>CAVUFW010000008.1:0-56444 GCA_963740965.1 uncultured Alphaproteobacteria bacterium | reverse complement strand
TTCCACCCAAAGCAGACATTGATGGTGCAAACTCGCTAATCTGCGGTGAACGTCCGCTTTAGGTGGGAAGCGGACATTAGCTTAGCCAGCGGAAAGCCAACCAGATCAGACCCAGGATCAAATACGCTTCCGATAAGCACCGCGAGACAACCGGCCTTTCGGCCATATCGGTTTTCGATCATTTCCGAGAACCACTCGATGCAGCCAAGGATGAAAGCGTCCATTCGGCTAAGCTAGCGGGCTAACCGACGTCCACAATGGATCGGAACGCGAAAAGACGTCTAAATGGCGTTCTTGGGTGGAAAGCGGACATTGGCCGAGATACGATTGCGACCCGCTGGATGGGATGGTGAATGAGCAAGTTTTAATTAGAACTCGCGGTCGAGCACGCTGTGCTGTTCCTGTCTGACCCGACAGTGGAGGAGACCATCCCTTCAGACACAGGTGCGGCGGTTGTGACCGCGACGAGGACTGCGTTTGCTTCTGGGTGCAATCTTACGTTGATGGGGAGGCACAGGTCACCATCAGCGATCAGCCCTGTGAGAACGGTGTGCCCTATTTCAACGGCACCATTCAATCTCCCGGGCAAGGTGCTGTCATTCAGTGACAGCAATCGGTTCGCCTACCTGAACGTGCCTGTGCAGGGAGTAGAGACACAGATCGAGATGTGGGCGTCAGACGCTGCCGACCCCAAATGGACTTGGATCAGGCTGCCAATAGCGGCCTACTAAGTGTCCGCAATGGGTCAGAGGCCGACCGGCTGCTAATTGGCAATCAAGGGTGGAAAGCAAACTCATCCGAGGGTGAGCGCGACAATTTTTTCTTCGGTCGCCAGAGAGCGATGGCAACGAAGAATGTGCAGATTAGTATCAGGATGGCGGCAACCTTGTCTCCCGTCACGCTGCCCGAAAGAGTGAAAGCCTCCGGAGTTAGGTCAATCGTGCTTACGCCGGTGGAGGGAGCGTAGCACTCCATCCACTCACCTCTCCAAATGGCCAGAATATATCTAGCCCGATGCAGTGCCGCTCGTTGACCCTCAGTCGCGTTGCAGTGGTCGAAATCTGATCCGACAATTAGGACAGACATTTTATCGCCCGGTGCCAGAAGCCAATCTAGTCGTCCTGGCTAGGAGGCTTGCCAGTCTGCTGCGTGACGTCTCAGCTTTCGAAGCCGCAGCATGAAACTGCGATTGAAAATTCGTCCGTTTGCTATGGTCTGGGTCACCAAACTGGACGAGGCATATGACATAATCATAAAGATCAAGCCGCATGCGAAAATGACTATCGCGGTAAAGCGCCTTAGCATTCGCGCTGTCTGAACGGTCTAGCCGATGTCCGCAATGGGTCGAAAGCGGACATTGCCCGCGGCTGAACGAACGTCCGCTTACGGGATCCGCTGCCGACTTCAACGACCGCGATGGGCGCAAAGCAGACATTCCGGCACATTCCATTCGACTTCGTATTCGAACCGAGCATTGGTCGTGTCGTGAGTTGCGCGCTGGTCGCGGCGCCGCCCGGTTAGCGTGACTAGCCGGGCTTCGGGTGGTGGGAGCGGCGAGGTGCCGCTTCGCAAGGAGACCACTCATGACCAACACCGCGACTAACATCAAAACGAGCGACCGAGCAAAGCCGACCGTGAAGTCTGCCGCCAAGGCCACGAGGCCGCGATCAAAGCGTCGGGTCGGAACTGCCGCAAAGCCAGCAGCGCCGGCTGCCGTCGCAGCACCCGGCAGCCAGCCAACGATCAACGTCGCCAAGGTCACCAAGCGCGACCAACTCGCTGCGCTGCTGGTCCGCGACGAAGGCGCCACGCTCGACCAGATGATCGCCGCGACCGGCTGGCTGCCGCACACCACGCGAGCCGCGCTGACCGGCCTGAAGAAGCATGGCTATGCCATCGACAGCGACAAGATCGATGGCGTCCGCACCTACCGGGCGGTGGCGCCCAAGTGAGCGACGAGCTCGAGGAAGAGGTAGCGGGACTGCGTCGGCTGAGCCGGCAGCAGCTCAAGGACCGGTGGCGCGACCTGTACAAGGCCGCGCCACCGGCGGCGTTCACGCCCGACCTCCTCGCCCGCGGCATCGCCTGGCGCCTGCAGGAGAAGGCGCTCGGCGGGCTCGCGCCGGACGTGCGGCGGCTGCTGGCATCGGGCGGGCAGGGGGCGCCGGTACGGCGCCGCTCACCGGCGCGCGCCGCCTTGCGTCCCGGCAACCGCCTGGTCCGCCGCTGGCGCGGGCGCACCTACGTGGTCGAGGTCACCGAAGGCGGGTTGGTCTACGAGGGAGCAAGCTATGCTCGTCCCTGAGCGACATTGCCAGCACGATCACCGGCACGCGCTGGTCAGGCCCCAAGTTCTTCGGACTGGTCGGATGAGCCGGGTCCGCTGCGCCATCTACACCCGCAAGTCGAGCGAGGAGGGGCTCGACCAGGAGTTCAACAGCCTCGATGCCCAGTATGAGGCGTGCAAGGCCTACATCGCCAGCCAGAAGCACGAGGGCTGGAGGCTGAACCGCGAGCGCTATGACGATGGCGGCTTCTCGGGCGGCACCATGGAGCGGCCGGGGCTGAAGGCACTGCTCGCCGACGTCGCGCTCGGGCAAGATCGACGTGATCGTCATCTACAAGATCGACCGCCTGACCCGCAGCCTCGCCGACTTCGCCACGATCGTCGAGCTGCTGGAGAAGCACGGTGCCAGCTTCGTCAGCGTCACCCAGTCGTTCAACACCAAGACCAGCATGGGCCGGCTGATGCTCCATGTGCTGCTGTCGTTCGCGCAGTTCGAGCGCGAGGTCGGCGCCGAGCGGGTGCGCGACAAGATCGCGGCGTCGAAGGCCAAGGGCATGTGGATGGGCGGCACCGTCCCGCTTGGCTACGACGTCGGTCGACAAGAAGCTGGTCGTCAACGAGACCGAGGCCGACACGCTGCGCGCCATCTTTGCGGCGTTCGTTCGGATCAAGTCGGTCCAAGGCACGCTGCGCTGGGCACGGCGCGAGGGGCTGAAGACCAAGCAGCGCGAGCGTCTCGGCACGACCCATCGGCGGCAGGGAGTTCGAGTACGGCTCGCTGCGCTGCCTGCTCTCCAACCGCCTCTACGTCGGCGAGATCGAGCACAAGGGCACCATCCACCAAGGCCAGCACGAGGCGATCATCGAGCGAACCGTGTTCGACGAAGCGCAGGCGATACTTGCCTCGCTCAGCTCGAGCGCGGTCCGCGGTCCCAAGCTGGTGTCGGGCAGCCTGCTCCAGGGACTGATCGTCGATCGCCATGGGCGAACGATGGGACCGGCGCACACGATGCGCAGCGGCCAGCGGTTCCGCTATTATGTCACCCATCCCAAGACCATCAGGGAAGGTGATCCGAAGGCCTATCGCCTCGCGGCCAAGGCGATCGAAGCGATCTGCTGCCAGCTGCTTGCCGCCCACATCGCGGCGCAGGTGAACATCCTCGATGAGCGAGGACGAGGCCAAGCGGCTGGCGAGCATCCTCGCTGGCGACGATCATCGCCAGCGTCGCGAATTGATCATCGAGCGGGTGCGCAAGGTCACGATCGGCGATGGCAGCCTTAGCCTGCTGCTCAACGATGGCACGATCCACGAGCGGTCGCTGGATCGCGTCCGGCATGGCAATGATGCAAAGCTGGTGGTTGGCGAGGTGGCCTGTCCGACGAGGTCCCGAAGCCGGACCCGCAACTCATCGTCCTGTTCAAGGATGCGTACCGCGCCCAGGCACTGGCGATCGCCAAGCCCAACTTCACGCTCGAGCGGCTGGCCAAATGTTCGGTCGATCAACCGAGCGCTACAAGCGGCTGCTTCGACTGAGCTACCTGTCGCCGACGATCGTCGGCGCCATCGTCAAGGGCAACAGCCCGCGCATCTGACTGGCAGCTCCTTCCAGCATCTCGATGGCCTGCCGCTGTCGTGGGCCGAGCAGGAATCGCTGCTGCTGCGCTGAGTGGCGGACCTTCGCCCTCAACTCAAGACATGCTTTTTGGCGCGAAAGAGAAAAGCCTGCCAATCTGCAGCGGGCTGAGGGCGCGCTCGAGGTTCTCTGCGAACCGCTTCTGACATTTAACCGCCAAAGAATGGCCGGAAAGCGCCATTTTAAGGCGACGATGCCAGATCAAAACACCCAATCGTATCAGTTACTTAGACCGTGGTGACCCCTACGGGAATCGAACCCGTGTTACCGCCGTGAGAGGGCGACGTCCTAACCGCTAGACGAAGGGGCCTGATGGCAGGGCGGCGCTATGGTCGAGCAGGGCCGGTTAGTCAATCTCAGCCGGCCTTGCGCAGTTGGCCATGGCGCCGATCGATCCAATCGATCATCGTCGCGGCGATCCGCGGTCCCGACATGCCGTCCCCGAACGGCAGGCTTGGCCGACTTATTGCGGCGCGGATCGTCGGATCGGTCATCCGCATTACCAGCGCGACGATCCGATCGCGGTCGGTGCCGGCAAGCAGCATGTTGCCGCTGGCGATCCCCTCCGGTCGCTCGGTCTTTTCGCGCAGGACGAGCAGTGGCACGCCTAGCGCCGGTGCCTCTTCCTGCACGCCGCCCGAGTCGCTCAGGACCACATCAGCGCGGCGCATTTCCGCGATCATCGCCAGGTGATCGAGCGGCTCCAGAAGTTCGATCGACGGGCTTAGCCGCAAAGCGCTGCGCATGGCCCCGGCAATGATCGCATTGGTGTGCGCCACCACGCGGACCGTCGCCACCTCGTGCATCGCAAGGTGATTGAGCGCGGCGGCCACCGAGCGCATCGGCCGCCCCCAATTCTCGCGCCGATGGCAGGTGACGAGCAATCGGAGCCGATCGCTCAGGATCTTCGGCTCGGGCGGGGGCAGCCGATCGAGCATCGCGAGCAGGGCGTCGATCCCGCTGTTGCCGGTGACCGTAATTTCGCCCTTCAGTCCTCTCGGCACGCAAATTGGCGGCGCTGGTTTCGGTTGGCGCGAGCAACAGGCTGGACAATCGGTCGATGGTGACTCGATTGGCTTCTTCGGGCCAGGGCATGGCGGGATCGAAGCTCCGTAGCCCGGCTTCGACGTGCGCGATGGGAATGCTCGCCGCGTCAGCCGCTAGCGCACCGCCGAGCGCGCTCGACGTATCGCCTTGAACCACCAACAGCGCCGGCGGATCGATCAAGGCCTGCCGAAGCGCGACGGCAACGGCGTCACTGTGCACGAGCGGATTGCGCTTGCCCGGGCAATTCAGTGTGAGGCGGTCGAAGCCGGCAAGCCCATGGTCGTCCGGATCGAGCGAATGCTGCCCGGTGAACAACAGGCGCGGTGGCCGTCCCGTCGCTGCCAAAGCAACGGCAATCGGCGCAAGTTTGATGGCTTCCGGGCGAGTTCCGACCACGAGGTCGATACGCGGGTAATACACAGTCCCCCTAGCTCGGCAGCGCGATCATGGCCTGGGCGGGAATATTAGGCAAGCTGGCAAATGCTCGCGGCTCGTTATAGGAAGGCAATGATTGGCCCGCTTTTCATTCGCCGGGTCATTCGGGGGGATGCATTGCTTATCAATCTGTCGACGGCGGCCGCGCCATGCTGATCGCGCAGATTACCGATCTCCATATCGGGTTTGACCGGGACAATCCGCACGAGCTCAACGTGCGGCGGCTCAACATGGTGATCGATCACCTGAACGAGATGACGCCGCGGCCCGATTTGGTGATCGTCAGTGGGGACATGGTCGAGAATGGCGACGACAAGCGCGCCTATCGCCACATGGAAGCCTTGGTAAAACGCTGGCAGGGTCCGCTGCTATGGGCGGTCGGCAACCACGATAGCCGCGCCGGTCTGCTCGAGGTGTTGCCCGAGGTGCCGACCGACGAAAACGGCTTCATCCAGTACGAGCTCGAGCAGGGCGGCCTGCGTTTTGTTGTCGTCGACACGCTCGACCCGGGTCGGCACGGCGGTATGGTGTGCGAGGCGCGGGCCAAGTGGCTTCGTGCCCGACTGCGCGAAAAAAAGGACATGCCGACGATCATCGTCATGCACCATCCGCCGGTCGATACGGGAATTGCCTGGATGAGCGCCTTGCCGTGCGAGGAATGGGTGCAACGGGTCGCGAAGGTCATTGCACCGGCGAAGCAGGTGGTCGCGATCCTCGCCGGTCATGTGCATCGCCCGATCGCCACCGCCTTCGCCGGGCAAAGGCTGGTGGTCGCGGCGTCGACTGCGCCGCTTGTCGCGCTCGACCTGGAAGACGTCGACCCGCTGCACCCCGATGGCCGGGCGCTGATCATCGGCGACGCACCGGCTTTCGCGCTCCATTATTGGGATGGCGCGACCCTGCTGAGCCACTTCGAGATCGCCGGGCCGCGCAATGTCATCGCCAGCTACAACAGTAATCTGCAGCCGATGATGAAAGCCTTCATCGAGGAACGCGGGACCGGCTGACGCTAGTCAGCGAAGCTACACTTCAGCGGAAGTTGTCGGCGTAGGCCTGAAGCTTCAGCGCGATCGGTGCGGCGGGGACGAGGTGAACCTCAAGCCCTTTCGAGTTGGCGTAGGCCAGCGCCTCGTCCTTGCTGTCGAAGCTGAGGCGGATTTGGGTTCTGGTGTCGCCGCTTCCGGCCCAGCCCGTCAGCGGATCGGGCTTCAGTGCCTCACTCCGCTCATACTCCAAGGTCCAGCGACCAGCTTTGGCTTTGCCCGACTGGGTCGTCTTGCGCTGTTCCTCGGTGATGCGGGCGATGCTCATGCGCCGCGATTGCCGCAGGAGTGCGCCACAATCAAGACCCAGCGCGCTTGGTGCGAAGCGTCGGCGAAGCGGCAGTCGGATCGTCGGGCCAGGGATGACGCGGATAACGGCCCCGCATTTCCTTGGCGACCTCGCGCCACGTTCCGGCCCAGAAGGCGGGCAAGTCCTTGGTGGTTTGGATCGGGCGATGCGCCGGACTGGTGATGGCCAGCGTCAAGGGCACTCGACCGTTCGCCACCGTGGGGTGATCCTTGAGACCGTAGAGTGCCTGCGCCCGGACTTCGACTGTCGGGCCGCCGGACGCGGCGTAATCGATTGGGTGGACAGACCCCGCGGGCGAAATGAAATGGGTCGGCGCGAGCCGGTCGATGGTGCGTGCCGCCTCATATCCGAGCAACCCGTCGAGCGCATTGCGAAGGGTCCCCGCGTCGATCGAGTCAAGCCGGCGCTTGCCCGCTAGCAGCGACGGCAGCCAGTCCTCGATCCGCTCGATCAGCACGGCATCGCCAAGGTCGGGGATCGCCGGATCGTGCGCGACGACGAAGGCGGCGCGGCGGCGGAGCGCGATCGCGCTGTCGCTCCACGGCAGGATCGCGACGCCATGACGCCGTACGGCCTCCAGCAGGCCGGCCTCTATCGCCGCTTGGTCGGGCCTCGGGTCGGGGGCGGAAGACAGGCGGATCGCGCCAAGCGTGCGGCCTTTGGTGGCGCTGATCGCATTGGTGGCGGGGTCGAAACGGACGTTGGTGAAGGCAGTGATCCGGTCGCCGTACAGCGCCTCGATATCGGCGAAGTCGATCGCGGCGGCGCTGAGGATGCGGGCGCCCGATGCCGCGCCGGCGACTTCGGCGACGGCGAGCCATTCGCTTCGCGCCAGCGGCGAGGCGGGGTCGAGGCGGAAGCCCCGCCCGCCGACCGATTGCCATTGCTCGCCCGAAGAATCGCGGCGGCGGGAAAGGCGGTCGGGGAAGGCGAGGGCGACGGCTGAAGCCAGGCTGCCGAGGGGCGACGGGGCCGCGCTGTTCGACCAGCGCGCGGCCATCTTGCGTGATGCTTCGGCGCGGGGTCCGCGCTCGCCCCGCCAGCGACGATGGCGAACTTCAAGGTCGGGATCGTTGCCGCCGAGGCCGCGCTCGGTGAGGAGGACGGCGACGTCGGCGGCGGCCTGGCGGGCTTCAGGTCGCACTGCGAGCATCATATGCGCGACCCTTGGGTCGAGCGGGATGGCGGCGACAGCGCGGCCGTGGGGCGTGAGATTTCCGGTTGAATCCAGAGCGTTGATGCTGGTCAACCGCGAGCGCGCCTCGGCGAGCGCGGCGGACGGCGGGGGATCGAGGAACGGCAGGCGCGACGGCTGGGCCTCCCCCCACATCAGGCAGGTGAGCAGGAGGTTGGAAAGGTCGGCCTCGAGGATTTCGGGCGGGTCGTGGGCGGGGAGGGAGGCGGTGGCGGCCTCCTCCCACAGGCGGATCGCGACCCCCGGTGCCTGGCGTGCGGCGCGGCCGGCGCGCTGGGTGATGGCGGCGCGGCTGGCGCGTTCGGTGACGAGCCGCGTCAGCCCTGCACCGCGATCGTAGCGCGGGCGGCGGGCAAGGCCACTGTCGACGACGATCCGGACGTCGTCGAGCGTCACGCTGGTTTCGGCAATACTGCTGGCGAGCACCAGCTTGCGAGTCCCCGGTGCCGGCGGCGCAAGCGCGGCACGCTGGGCGGCGGGATCGATCTGACCGTGAAGGCGGTGGAGGACGACGCCGGCGGGCAGATTGCCCAGCGCGTCGGCGGTGCGCTCGATCTCCGCTACGCCCGGGAGGAAGGCGAGCAAGGAGCCGGGATGGTCGGCCAAGGCGCGACGGCAGGCTGCGGCCACCTGCGGCTCCAGCCGGGCATGCGCGTCGCGACCATCATAGTGGATCGCGAGCGGAAAGCTCTTGCCGGCGCTTTCGATCAGCGGCGGACGATCGAGCAATGCGGCAAACCGATCGCTGTCGAGCGTGGCGGACATGGCAAGCAGTCGAAGATCGGGCCGCAAGCCGACTGCAGCGTCGAGCGTCAGCGCAAGGGCAAGATCGCTGTCGAGGCTGCGCTCGTGAACCTCGTCGAACAGTACCGCCGAAACGCCGCCGAGTTCGGGATCGGCCTGCAGCCGGGCGAGGAACACGCCGTGGGTCATGGCGATGATCCGCGTGGCCTTGCCGACCTTGCTGTCGAGCCGCGTCTGATATCCGATCGTGGCGCCGGTCGCCTCGCCGCGCTCGCGCGCCATATATTCAGCGGCGGCCCGCGCGGCGAGGCGGCGCGGCACGAGCAACAGCACGAGCCCCGTACACCACGCTTCGTCCAACAAGGCAGGCGCCACGCGCGTCGTCTTGCCCGTCCCCGGCGGCGCGACCAGCAGTGCGCGCGGCCCGTCGCGAAGCGCGGCGAGGAGGTCGGGCAGGACGGTGTCGATCGGCAGGATCATGGCCGGCGACATGACAGATCGATGCGGCGCGGGACAGGATTTAACGATTGGCGATTATGCGACGCTGTCAACGTATGATGAGCGGGCAAGGTAGCGCATGAACGTGGCGGCCTGGTGGTTGATGGCGCTGATGATGTTCGAGTTCACGCTCGGGCTGTTCTTGGTGTTTGCCGTCAAGGGTCTGTCCTGGTTCCGGCGCGCAGTCGGCGCAGTGGGCAGTCTGGGCTGCCTGATCATATTCCTGGTCCTTTTTGCACAGCTGGTCGGCGGCGACACCGCCGACTTGCCCCCGATCGAGCCCAAACTGCTCATATTCCTGTTCGTGTTCGTGAATATTTTCGGTTTTCAATTGCTGTCCCTGCTTCGCTCCGGACAGAGACCGTCGGGATGCTTCGGCACCCTGCTGAAGATGGCCGGGTGCGTCGTCATCGGATGGGCCGGTTTTGCACTGATCGTCCTTGGCTGCGCGGTAGCGATCTTCCTTGGCGGCTATTTTTCCTGAACTGGCCTTATTGCGGCACCTCGACATGCCCGCCGAAGCCGAAGCGCATCGCCGAAAGCAGCTGGTCGGCGTAACTTTCCTCGACCCGGCTGCGGTAGCGGGCGAACAGGCTTGCGGCGAGGACGTCGACCGGCACGGCTTCCTCCATCGCCGCGTCGATGGTCCAGCGGCCTTCGCCTAAATCGGCGACCCGGCCGGAGAATTTGGAGAGGTTCTGGTCTTCGGCCAGCGCGATCGAGATCAGGTCGAGCAGCCAGGACGAAATGACGCTTCCCCGCCGCCATACTTCGGCGATGTCGGACAGGTTGAGATCGTAGCTGGTGTCGAGCTTTTCATTGGCGCGCGCGCGAAGGATGTCGAAGCCTTCGGCATAGGCCTGCATCATGCCGTATTCGATCCCGTTGTGGACCATCTTGGTGAAGTGGCCCGACCCCGCCGGGCCGCAATGAACGTAGCCGTTTTCGGCCTTCCATTCATGCTCGGTGCTGGCGCGCTTCGT
The DNA here is from genome assembly GCA_963740965.1 of uncultured Alphaproteobacteria bacterium. GTDB lineage: Bacteria > Pseudomonadota > Alphaproteobacteria > Sphingomonadales > Sphingomonadaceae > Sphingomicrobium. The sequence goes on along the minus strand of CAVUFW010000008.1, from coordinate 46,268 downwards.
CCGCTCGACCGTGCCGATGCCGGGGGCAAGTGTGTCGAAGATCGGGTCGAGCAGTTCGACCTGCTCCTTGGGGCCGCCGATCATCATACAATAGCCACGCGTGCGACCCCATACCCCGCCCGACACGCCGACGTCGACGAAGTGAAGTCCTTCCTCGGCAAGCATTTTGGCGTGCTCCAGATCGTGCTTCCAGAAGCTGTTGCCGCCATCGATGACGATGTCGCCGGCTTCGGCGACGGCCGCGATATCGCGCATCACCGTGTCGGTGATCGGTCCCGCGGGCAGCATCACCCAATAGATCGCCGGGTGGTCGAGTTGCTTCTTGACCTCGGCGAGGGACGCGGCGGGTAGCGCGCCGTGTGAAACCGCGTCGGCCACCGCCTTGGGATCGCGATCGAACGCGACCACCTGATGCCCGCCGTCGATCAGCCGCCGGGCCATGTTTCCACCCATCCGGCCAAGGCCGATCATGCCGAGTTTCATCGTTTCGCTCCTGCTCGCCCGAATCGCGACGCGTCGAGGCGTCGGTGCGGTAATGGGCGCGCGGCGGACGGCGGGCAATCGCGGTGCCGCCTTGATCGCCGAAACCGCGTCACCACGTATCGGCGATGGAACATCAGGATTATCGCTACGCGACCGACCCGATGCAGGATGGACTTGCGACCTTGTGGCGCAAGGGCCTGGTGCTGGCGCGCAACGTTGCGATCGCCGGCGCGCTGGCTGGCGTCGGCGGCATCCTGCTGGGAGCGGTACTGACCGAAAACTGGCTGGCGCAGATCTTCGTCACGATGTTTGCCGCCTTCGTCCTGTGGCTGCCGATGCTGGGGCTGACCGTGTGGGCCAGCCGCCTGTTCGGTCGTCGTAGCCCCGCCGTCGCGCAAACCGTGGACGTTTCCGCCAATCCAGTCGGCACCCCGCTGGAGGCGAGCTGGCGGCGGCTGGGGCAATCGGCACCGCACCAGCGCGACCGGATCGTGTCGCTGCAGCGGTCGCTCGACCGGTCGCGGACCAGCCTGTCGCAATCGAGCATGGACACCGACGCGCATGAACTGTGCGCGATGATCGACCGGCGGCTGCCCGACCTGATCGACCACGAGCTGGATTCGCTCGCCCCCGACATGCGCGGGCGCGATCGGCAGGTCGGAGAGTTGATCGACATGGTCGAGCAATTCGTCCGCCATTGCGGCGCGAAGCGTGACGGGACATCGACCGGCTCGGCCTATCAGGCGGAAATATTGAAGCGGCGGTTCGAAGCGCGGCTGAACGACGACACGCCGTTCCTGCGCTAGGGGATCAGTAGCTTCGCGCCACCGCGAATTCGGCGGCCTCGACCATCGCCGCCTTGGCGCGTCCGCCGGGGAATGGGGCGAGCGCGTCGATCGCGCGGCGGGCATAGAGCCGGGCGCGTTCCATCGTATCGGCCAGCGCGCCGCTCGATCCGACCAGCCCGATTGCCTGACGCAGGTCCGCATCGGAAGTGCGGCTGCCGGCCATCGCCGCGGCCCAGAACTCACGATCGGCCTTGCTGCCGCGGGCGTAGGCAAGGATCACGGGCAGGGTCATCTTGCCGTCGCGGAAGTCGTCGCCCTGGCCCTTGCCCATGGTCGCTGCGTCGGACGAATAGTCGATCGCGTCGTCGACCAGCTGGAATGCGATGCCGAGGTTGCGGCCGAAACTGTCGAGCGCGGCCTCGGCCTCGTCCCCGGCCTCCGCCACCACCGGCGCGATCCGGCAGGCGGCAGCGAACAAGGCGGCGGTCTTGGCGGCGATGATGGCGAGGTAATGATCCTCGTCGGTGTCGATCCGGCGCTGAGCGGTCAATTGGTCGACCTCGCCCTCGGCGATTACCGCGGAGGCGTGGCTGAGGATCTTGAGCACGCGCAAGCTGCCGTCCTCGACCATCAGTTCGAACGCGCGCGAGAAGAGAAAATCGCCGACCAGGACGCTGGCCGGATTGCCCCAGATGAGGTTGGCGGCGGTCTTGCCGCGGCGCATGTCCGACCCGTCGACGACATCGTCGTGAAGCAGGGTCGCGGTGTGGATGAACTCGACCGCGGCGGCGAGCTTGTGGTGCCGCGTGCCGGGATAGTCGCACAAAGCGGCGCTCGCCAGGGTGAGCATCGGGCGCATGCGCTTGCCGCCGCCGGCGATGAGATGCCCGGCAAGCTCGGGGATCAGCGCGACCTTGGACTGCATCCGATCTAGGATGACGGCATTGACCCCGTTCATATCGGTCGCGACCAGCTGGACAAGCGGGTCGAGACTTGGCGCGGGGCGATCGGTGATGGAGTGAATCGTGGCGGTCACGGGGGGTCCTTTAATCGGCTGGGCGGCGATTGGCCAGTCAGCCGGCGGCGGGCAGACTGAGCGTCGCGACCAGTCCGCCCAGATCCTCGCTTTCGCCGAGCGACACAGTCCCGCCGTAGATTTCGGCGACGTCGCGAACGATAGCGAGGCCAAGGCCGGTGCCGGGCTTGCCCGTGGTGTCGAGCCGCGCGCCGCGATCGAAGATCGTCTGGCGTTCGGCCTCGGGGATTCCGGGGCCGTCATCCTCGACCGCGATTTCGATCCGCGGAGTGACGGAGGCGGACGTGGCGCGGCTGACGGTAACGAACACGCGGCCGCCACCGTATTTGGCGGCATTCTCGACCAGATTGCCGAGCATTTCGTCGAGATCCTGCCGCTCGATCCGAACCTCCGCCTTCTTGTCGCCGTCGATATCGACCGTGACCGACGGATAGAGACGCGAGACCGCCCGCTCGACCGCTTCGAGGCTGTCCCACACCGTCGATCGGGCCTGGGCAGAGGCACGGCGGCCGATGGCGCGGGCGCGGGCAAGGTGATGGTCGACCTGGCGGCGCATGGTGGTCGCCTCGCGGCAAACCGTGTCGGACAGGTCGGGCGCCTGCGCGGTGGCGGCGTTGGTGATGACGGTCAGCGGGGTCTTCAGCGCATGGGCCAGGTTGCCGGCATGGCGGCGGGCCTCCTCGGCCTGTTCCTCGCCGTGCGCGAGCAATTCGTTGATCTCGTGCACCAGCGGATAGACTTCGCGCGGGAAATTTTCGGCCAGGCGGCTCTGGCGGCCGGTGCGGATGGCGAACACCTCGCTGCGCACGCGGCGGAGCGGCCATAGACCGTAACTCGCCTGGAGCGCGGTCAGGACGAGCAGCGCCAGACCGAGCGCGGCGAGGCTCCAGATCAATGTGGTTCGGAATTCCTTGATCTGGCGGTCGAGAATTTCGCGCGACTGGGCGACCTGAAATCGCCAGCGGGTCGTCGAGCCGGGAAGAACGACGTCGCGCTCAACAATCCGCAGCGGCTCGCCCTGAAATTGATTACTGTCGTAACGATGCACTGCGTTATCGCTGTGGCGTGTGTCCACCAGTAGGCGCCGATCCCACAGTGAGCGAGAAGCAAAGGAATCCGTGCCTTCGCCGCTGATCTGGAAATAGACGCCCGAATATGCCTCGAGGAAACGCTGGTCGGCGGGTGGGCGGCTGAAGCGAACCTCGCCCTGCGGGTCGATTTCGGAACTCGCGATCAGCGCTTTGCTGAGCGTGTATTCCAGCTGCTCGTCAAGATTGTTGGTCAAGGTCCGGGTCAGCACGCGATCGAGCGCGTAGCCGCCGCCGAGCAGCAGCACCCCGACCCACAAGGCCGCAACGCCGATCAGGCGGCGGGTCAGCGATGTCAGTCCGTGCCTTTCCCCGCCCGTTGGCCGTGCCCCCACAGCCGGCTTGGCCGCGAGGGGAGCGGTCACGCGCCCGGATCCTCCAGGCTGTAGCCGAGGCCGCGGATAGTGGTGATGGTGTCGGCGCCGAGCTTCTTGCGGATGCGGGTCACGAACACTTCGATTGTATTCGAATCGCGATCGAAGTCCTGGTCGTAGATATGCTCGATCAGCTCGGTCCGGCTGACCACCTTGCCCTTGTGGTGCATGAGGTAGCTGAGCAGCTTATATTCCTGCGCGGTAAGCTTGATCGGCTCGCCGCCGCGACTGACCTTGCCCGAGCGCGTGTCAAGGCGAATGTCGCCCGCAATCAACTCGCTCGACGCATTGCCCGAAGCGCGGCGGATGAGCGCGCGCAGGCGGGCGATCAGTTCCTCGGTCTGGAACGGCTTGGCGAGATAGTCGTCGGCCCCCGCATCGAGTCCGGCGACCTTGTCCGACCAGCTATCGCGCGCGGTGAGCACGAGCACGGGCATCTTGCGGCCTTCCTTGCGCCACCGGTCGAGCACTGTAAGCCCGTCGATCTCGGGCAAGCCAAGGTCGAGCACGACGGCGTCATATTGCTCGGTCAGCCCGAGATAATGGCCGTCCTCGCCATCGGTGGCGAGATCGATCGCATAGCCCGCGCCTTCCAGCGTGGAGCGCAACTGGCGACCGAGATTGGGTTCGTCCTCGACGATCAGGACCCGCATTGAGATATTCCCCTAGAAATTCGTTTCGCCAGCTTAACACGTGCCAAGCTGAACGGTTGCTTTGCGATACGCAAGCAGTCGGGATGGAACGGGGCGGGTGAGGCGGCGGAAAAGCGCGCCGGGCGGCGCCTAGCGGCCCGATCGGCCGACGATCCGGCCGGTGGCGGCATCGACATCGACCCAGATCACGCGGTTGCCGCGCATGAATTTGAGCCGGTACGTGTCGCCGCGAAATTCGGGGCCGAGATATTCGGCCGGCTCGCGGTCACGTGCCATTTCCCGCATCACGCGGTCGCAAATCACCGGCAGGGGAATGGCGCGGCCCTCGGTCGTGGCGCGAAACGCCTGATCCTGGTCGCGCGGCCGGTCGGCCAGCGCCGGGCTGGTCAGGAGGCCGGCGGCAATCGCGGCGGACAGGAGAGGGCGAAACATGCTCATACGCTGATACTTTCTGCGCTTCTCCTAGGTCCAAGCCATTGAATGACTTATGAATGAGCTTTCGTCCGCTGTTGCTCCAAAACCGCACCGTGACTGGACCGCGATGCTAGTCTAGGCGGCACGATATGGCACCTCCAATCTTGTCCTATGAAAAACTTGGCCTGCACCAGGGCGAAGGATGGCTGTTTAAGGATATCGACATTCACGTCGGCCCGCGCGACCGGCTGGCGCTGATCGGGCGCAACGGGGCGGGTAAGACCACGCTGCTGAAATGTCTGGCAGGCACGATCGAGACCGATCTCGGCAAACGGATGATCGTTCCGGGCACGCGCGTCGTGCTGCTGGCGCAGGACCCGGTGATGACCGCTTTCGCAACGCTGGAAGAATGGGTGCTGGCGGGCGAGGACGCGCCCGAAGCCCATGAAGCGGCGGCGATCGCCGACCAGATCGGTATCGACCTTGCGCGCCCGACCGCGACCGCCAGCGGCGGCGAACGGCGACGCGCGGCGATCGTGCGCGCGCTTGCGCAGGATCCCGACGTGCTGCTGCTCGACGAGCCGACCAACCATCTCGACCTCGGCGCGATCGACTGGCTTGAGCAATATCTGATGCGTTTCAAGGGCGCGTTCATCGTCATCAGCCACGACCGGACCTTCCTGGCGCGACTGACCAAGAGCTGCATCTGGCTCGATCGCGGCAATCTGCGCCGCGCCGAGATCGGCTTCGGCGGATTCGATGCGTGGACCGAGGCGGTCTATGCCGAGGAGGAACGCGCCGCGGACAAGCTCGACGCCAAGCTGAAGCTCGAGCTTCACTGGCTCCAGCGCGGCGTCACGGCGCGGCGCAAGCGAAACCAGGGGCGGCTCGCCAAGCTCCACGAAATGCGGGCCAGTCGCGCGGCGATGCTCGGGCCCGCCGGTGCCGCCAAGCTCGGCCTCGCCCGAGACGACGTGAAGACCAAGGTAGTGATCGATGCCGAGCATCTGACCAAAAGCTTTGGCGAACGGGCAGTCATTCGCGATTTCTCCCTCCGCATCACGCGCGGGGACCGGATCGGGCTGGTCGGGGCCAATGGCACGGGCAAGACCACGTTGCTCAAATTGCTGACCGGCGAACTCACCCCCGACAGCGGCAAAGTGACCAAGGCCAAGACCCTGTCCGGGATCGTCATCGACCAGCAGCGCAAACTGATGTCGCCCGAAAAAAGGGTGCGCGACGTGCTGGCCGAGGGCGGCGACTGGATCGACGTGCGGGGGGTCAAGAAACACATCAAGGGCTACCTCAAGGAATATCTGTTCGCGCCCGAACTGACCGAGGCGTCGGTCGGGACGCTGTCGGGCGGCGAGCGATCGCGGCTGCTGCTGGCCCGGGAATTCGCCCGCGCGTCCAACCTGCTGGTGCTCGACGAGCCGACCAACGACCTTGATCTCGAAACGCTCGACCTGTTGCAGGAAGTCATCGCCGATTATGACGGCACCGTGCTGATCGTCAGCCACGACCGCGACTTCCTCGACAAAACGGTGACGGTTACCCTGGGCCTCGACGGGTCGGGCAAGGTCGATATCGTCGCCGGGGGATATGAGGATTGGGCGAAGCGGAAAGCTGCTCCCCTCCCGCGTGCGGGAGGGGCTGGGGGTGGGCCTACACCCCCCCGTCGCGCGAGTGCCAGTGCGGATAGCCCCACCCCTCGATCCCCGCCCGCAAGCGGGTGTAGAAGAAAGCTCTCGTTCAAGGACCAGCGCGACCTCGACCGCCTGCCGGCCGAGGTGGAGCGGATCGAGCGCGAGATCGCAGCGACCGAGGATTTGCTGCACGATGCCGACCTCTATTCGAAGAACCCGGCCCGCTTCGCCGAACTGACGCGCCAGGTAGAGATTCTTCGCGCCGAGAAGGAAACCGCCGAAATGCGCTGGCTCGAAGTCGCGGAGCTCGCCGAACAGATGGCGTCGGCGCGCTGAGCGACATCCAGTCCTTCATTGCCCATTACGGGCCGATCGCGATCCTCGTCGGGACCGCGCTGGAGGGCGAGACGGTGGCGATGATCGGCGGAATGAGCGCGCATCGCGGATTGTTTGCGTTGCCCGCGGTCTGGCTCACCGTGCTTCTCGCGACCCTGATCGCCGACCAGGGCCTGTTCTTCGCCGGACGTCTGGCAAAGGATCGTCCATGGGTTGCACGAATCCGGTCGGGGCCGCACTTCGCCAAGGCGCAGGCGCGGTTCGAGCGGCATCCGCAGGCCTATGTCTTGCTGTTCCGCTTCCTCTACGGTCTACGGACCGTGAGCCCGTTGTTGATCGGCACCAGCGGCTTTTCACGGGCCCGGTTCGCGATCCTCAACCTGATCGCCGCGATCCTCTGGTCCACCCTGTTCGTCGGGCTTGGCTACGCCTTCGGTTTCGGAATCGAAGAATTGTTCGACCGCATTCCGCGCTTCGAAGAATGGCTGCCGTATTTGCTGATACCCGTCGGGGTCGGGCTATTGTGGAAGATTTGCGTGCGTCGCGTCAGGGATGAGCCTCACGCCGGGCGTCTATAGCAGGGGCTTGCGATCGGGCGCGGTTTGCGGTGGAATGGTGGCCTGCATCCGGGGGGAAACAGGATCATGCTCGCACCTACCGTCATCCAGGAACACCGCGGGAACGCCAGGCTCTGGCATGCGGCGTCAGTCGGCATCGCGCTGCTGTCGATCCTGTTCCTGGCGTCGAACGCCGTCGAGGCAGCGGCCGGGGATCGCGAAAAACTGGTGCGGATCGCGGCTGTCACGGCAATCCTGTGCTCGGTGCTGGTCGCGATCCGCTATGCCTGGACGCTGACCAACCCGGGGCAGTTGAAGATATCCGCCGAGGGAGTCGAGCAGCGACTATTATGGAAGCGCTGGCGACTGCCATGGAGCGAAATTCAAGAAAATGTCGTGGTTCGGACCGTTCCCGAAAGCTGCGTCATCCACCTTTACGATGGATCGACCGTGCGTCTGGTCGGCTGGGAAGCCGATGCCCAGGAACTGAAGCGGGGGCTCGACCAGCACCGCCAATTGTTCATCAAGGCGTGACGAGAAAAAGTGGGGCGCATCGCTGCGCCCCACCAGAGTTACGCGACCTGCGCGAGCGTATAGCCGCGCTTGCGGCGACGAAGGGCCACGCCCATCACGCCGAAGCCGAACAGCATCATCATCGCCCAGGTTGAAGGCTCGGGCACCGCCGCGGCGATGCTGCTGTTCAATATGCCGACACCGCCATTTGATCTGGATCGGGCCAATGTCGGGGCTTGTGGTGAACGTTCCAGCTTGGCCGAATGTCGCCGCAAGCGGCGTGTTCAAGGCAAGTTGGTCCCCTGCGCAAAAGTGAACGAGGTGAAGAGAGGTCTGTCACGGCCGCGTTTCGGGCATTCGCCACAGAATTGGCGCGACCGCCAGCGCGACGATGGCGATCATGATCCCCGGCACCACCGCCATGCCGGTCGTCGCGATCAGCGCCTGCGCGCCCCATGGGGTGAGGCCGCCGAAAATCGCGGTCGCCGTCGTCGCGCCGAGCGCCAACCCGGTCAGCCGCCCGATCCCGCCAACCTGTTCCGCCGTGGCCACCGCGCCCACTGCGCTGACCCCGCCGGCGACGCAGGCGAGCACGATCGCCCCGGCCAGCGCGGCGGTCGGCGATCCACTGGCCATCCATCCGAACATCGTGATCGGCAGCAAGGCGCTGGCGGCCGCGAGCGCGAGGAGGACCGGCCGACGGCCCCAACGATCGGCGGCGATACCCGTCAGCGGCGTGACCAGGATGACGGCCACCGCGGCGATGGTCGACAGCCACAAGGCGGCGCTTTCCTCCATCCGTCCGGCCGTCGACAGAAACGCAGGCACGTAGGTGATGCCGACGTAATAGGTGATCGACCCGAGCGCGGAGATGGCGAAACCGCGCGCGATCCCGGCGCGGTGATGGGTCAGTGCATGGCGGAGCGGGTGGCTCGGCACGCTGTCGGTCGCGCGCTGCCGCTCGAACTCGGGCGATTCGTGCATCATCGTGCGCGCGCCCCAGACGGTTAGCGCCATGGCGGCGCCGAACAGAAATGGAATCCGCCAGCCCCAGGAATTGAGCGCGGCCGGATCGACCAGGCTCACGGTCAGCGCCGACAAGCCGACCGCCAGCAGCCCGCCGACTTCGCTCGCTGCCGCGGCGAACGAAGTGATCAGCCCGCGCTTGCCCGGCGGCGCACCCTCCATCAAATAAGCGACGACGCCGGTGTATTCACCCCCGACCGCGAACCCCATGACGCAGCGAAGCAGCAGCAGAAGCGCTCCGGCCGCCGGACCGATCTGCGCGTGGGTCGGAAGCAGGCCGATGCCGAGCATCGCCGCGGTCATCAGCGCGACCGACAGCAGCAGCGCCCGCCGTCGCCCGTACCGATCCCCGATGTGACCGAAGAACAATGCGCCCAGCGGCCTCAGCAGATAGGCCACCGCGAAACCCGCGAGCGTGACGATCAGCGATCCTTCTCCACCGCCGAAAAACACCCGCGACAGCACCGTCGCGAAGTAGAGGTAGAGCGTGAAATCATACCATTCGACGATCGTGGAGAAGGCCGCGATCGCCATCGATCCGCGCGAGACGGGCTGATGGGGCGCGGCCTTTTCCACGACCTAGCTCATGGCCGCCGTGCGTTCCTTGATGCGCCGTTCCAATATGGTGAGCGGCATCGCCCCGTCCTTCAGGACTTCGTGGAACTGCTTGAGATCGAACTTGGCGCCAAGCGTCTTCTCGGCATCGGCCCGGGCGCGGGTCCAGGCCATGTGGCCGACCTTGTAGCTGCAGGCCTGGCCCATCTGGGTGCAATAACGCTCGACCTCGCGAAGCACGCGGGGGCGGGCGAAGCCGGTTGCGCCGACCATGTAATCGACCGCTTTCTCACGGCTCCAGCCCTTGGCGTGAAGCCCGGTGTCGACCACCAGCCGACTGGCGCGGAACAGGAACGACTGGAGGTAGCCGGCACGGTCGATGCCCTGGTAGGCGCCGAGCTCGTCGGCGACCTGCTCGGCGTACAGCGCCCAGCCCTCGGAATACGCCGAAAAACCGCCCAGTTTGCGGATCGTCGGAATATCGGTCGACTGCTGCGCCAGGCTGATCTGGAGGTGATGGCCAGGCGTTCCTTCGTGATAGGTCAAAGCGGGCAGCGAATATTTCGGCCAGTCCCCGACGTCCTTGAGGTTGATGAAGTAGATCGCCGGGCGCGCGCCATCGAGCGAGGCGCTCTTGTAATAGCCGTTGGACGCGCCGTCCTGAATCTCGATCGGCACCGCGCGGATTTCGAGCGGTTGCCGCGGCAGGGTCGCGAAGGCGCGGGGCAGGCGCTTGGCCATGTCCTCGACCCCGGCGTTGAGGCTGGCGATGAGCGCCAGCCGGCCCTCCGCCGTGTCGGGATAGAGCTGGTCGGGACGCCGGTTGAGCTGATCGAGCCGGGCGCCGACGCTGCCCTGGGTAAGGCCCGCGCCCTTCAGGATGGTATCAAGCTGGGCGCTGATCTCCGCCACTTGGGCCAGGCCCAGGCGATGCACTTCGTCGGGCGTGAAGTTGGTGGTCGTCGCCTGCTTCAAAGCGGCGGCATAGATTGCCTCGCCATGCGGCAGGCGAAGCGCGCCGTCGCCCGGTTTCGAGCTTGGCTTGAGCGCTTCCATCAATGCGATCTGCCGATCGAGCGCGGGATAGATTTCGCGCTCGACGATGGCGGTGGCACGAGCCGCCCAGTCGCCGGCGATGTTCTTGGCCGCGGCGCGCTTGGCGACCGATTGGACCATCCCGCTGTCGGCCGCCCCGACCCCGCGCAATTTCTTCATCTGGCCGAGCGTCAGGTCGATCGACCAGACCGGCGCGAGGAAGCCGCGCGCGGCCTGGGCTTTCTGGTCGACGGATTTATTGTCGAGCATGGTATCGACGAGAGCGAGGCGCGCCAGATAGGCTTCGGCGTCGGCAGCGGTTTCGATCGTGTGGCTCGAATTGAGAAAGTCGGGCGTGGAAAAATAGACCCCGCCCTGCTGGAAGATCGGATAGGGGCGCTGGACGCTGTCGATGCCGAACCTGTCGTTGGCGATCAGCCCGGTTTCACCCTGGTAGAGGATGACTTCGCGGTTTAGCTTGCCCGAGGTGGACAATGTTGCCGGATTGATGGCGCGCACCTGGGCCAGGTCGCGTTTCGCGAGCAGACTGTCTTCACGCCGCGCCTGCGCCGCGGGACGAACGTCGAATTGCGATTTCAGTGTCGCAAGCGGCCCCTTGTCGAGTCCGAGACCGGTGGCGAACTCCGGCGAACGCTTGACCCGATCCATGAAGATCTTTTCGAGCAAGGCGTTGAGCTTGGCGTCGCCCGGAGTCGCGGCGACGGCTGGTTTGCCTTGCGCGAAGGCGGGGACGGGAGCGAGGGCGGCGGCACCCGCAAGCCCGGTAGTGGCAAGGAATTGGCGGCGGTCCATGAGCGTCTCTCCCGATTTGTTTTGCGGTCGAGACTACGCACCGACCCGACAACCGCAAGGCCGTTCGTCGAAGGAGGATGCACGCTCGGCGGGAAAGCGCGTGGCTATTCGCGCCGCTTGCGATGGCGTAGCGTCATGCGCAGGCACCGGCTGGAGAATGCAGCGTGAAGCAAATGATCTATCGATCGCAGCCCTTCGGATTCGATCGCGCGATACTTGCCGGCATCCTGACCCACGCACGCCGCAACAATGCGCGCGACGACATCACCGGTGCGCTGGTCTGCCGCCAAGACCTGTATCTGCAGCTGATCGAGGGCCCGGCCGACAAGATCGACGCGCTTTACGCACGGATCCTGGTCGACGACCGGCACTGCGACATCCAGTTGCTCCTGGCCGACGAGGTCGAAGATCGGATTTTCCCCGAATGGACCATGCTCGACGACACAATGCCATCGATGGTCTGGTCACCCGAGCACATCGGCGAAGGCGCGATCGAACATTCGACGCCGGCCATGCTGCGCGGACTGTTCGAGCATATCGCGCACAGGGAAAGGGCCGCGCGGGCTATGCCTGCAACTGATACTGCTTGATCAAATCGTAGAGCGTCGGCCGACTGATACCGAGCAATTTGGCCGCACTCGAGATATTGTTGTCGGTCCGCGCCATGGCCTGGCGGATAGCGCGACGATCGGCGGATTCGCGGGCCGCGCGCAGGTTGATCGCGCGCGATTTATCAGGTGCGGCAACAATGCCCAGGTCGAGATCGGCGGCGGAGATGGTGCGTCCGTCAGCCATGATGACCGCCCGCTTGATGCGGTTTTCCAACTCGCGGACATTGCCCGGCCAATTGTGCGCGTCGATCGCCTCGGCTGCATCGGGGCCGAGCCCCTGGACCTTGGGGTTCATCGTCCGTGCGAAGCGAGTGACGAAATGACGGGCGAGCAGCACCGCGTCCCCCGGCCGCTCGGCGAGGCTGGGGATCATCACGACGATTTCGGCGAGGCGATAGTATAGGTCGTCGCGGAACCGGCCTGCGGCTATCATTTGGTCGAGATCCTGATGGGTGGCACAGACGATCCGGGTGTCGACCGCAATGGTCGACCGGCCGCCGATCCGCTCGATCACTCGCTCCTGGAGGAAGCGCAACAATTTGACCTGCAACGGCAATGGAATGTCGCCGACTTCGTCGAGAAACAGGGTGCCGCCGACCGCCTGCTCGATCTTCCCCGGAGTGGTCTTGACCGCGCCGGTAAAGGCGCCGCGCTCGTAACCGAACAGTTCGGCCTCGAGCAGATTTTCGGGGATTGCGGCGCAATTGATGGCGACGAATTCACCGCGTCGGCGCGGACTGGAATCGTGGACGGCGCGGGCCAGCAATTCCTTGCCCGTGCCGCTGGCGCCGAGCAACATGACCGACACGTCAGCCGGGGCCACGCGTTCGATCGTGCGTGCGACCTTGAGCATCGCCGGCGACCCGGTGATGATCGATCCAAGCACCGTCGCCGCAGCGCCGCCACCGCCGCTTTCGAGGCGCTGGTTCTCCTGCTCGATCTCGTGGAGGTGAAAGGCCCGCGCGACGATCAGTCCGAGGTCGTCGATGTCGACCGGCTTGCGATAGAAATCATAAGCGCCAAGCGCGATCGCCTTGAGCGCACTTTCGCGGGCGCCATGGCCCGACGCAACGATCACCTTCGTATCGGGCTTCAGCGCCAGGATTTCGGTCAGCGTCGCGAACCCCTCGGTCGTGCCATCGGGGTCGGGCGGGAGCCCGAGATCGAGCGTCACCACCGCCGGCTCGTGCAGCCGGAGCAGGTCGATCGCCTGCGCGCGATTGGTCGCGGCCACCACGCGATAGCCTTCATAGGCCCATTTCAGCTGTCGCTGCAGGCCCTCGTCGTCCTCGACAACCAGCAGAATGGGGAGGGTCTTGTCTTCGGTCATGCGCGTTTCCGTGCTTGTTCGGTGGCCGACGTCGTCTCGGCCATGTGGATGGTGAAGCGGCTGCCCTTGCCCGGCCGGCTGTCGACGGTGAGGCGACCCCCCATCGACGCGATCAGGCTGCGCGCTTCGAATGCGCCAACGCCGAAGCCCCCGTCCTTGGTGGAGGCAAAGGGTTGGAACAGGCGGGTGCGGATGAATTCGCTGTCCATTCCGGGGCCCTGGTCGACGATGGCGATCGCGACCTCGGTACCGTCGCCGCCCATGCGCACGGTGACCGCCTGGGACGGGGCGCTGGCATCGACCGCATTCTGCAGCAGATGGCCAATCGCCTGTTCGAGCAGCAACGGGTCCGCAAGCACCCAATGACTGCCGTTGCCGCTGAGCGTGATGTCGTGGGTCGAACGGCGCGCCGCGACGATCGATGCGACGAGGGGCCTAAGCTCAACAGGTTCGAGCCGCGCTGTGCGCTGGTCGGAGGCCGGAGTAAGGCGAGCGAGGAGATCGGTCATCTTGCCGACCGAGCTGCGCAATGTGACGATCATGTCGGTGCGGAAATCGGGGTTGTCGGCATGGCGCTCGGCATTGCGCGCGACCAGCGACAACTGGCTGACCAGATTTTTGATGTCATGGAGAATGAAGGCGAAGCGGCGATTGAACTCGTCGAACCGCTGGGCATTGGCGAGCGCCTGCTGGCCGTGGGCTTCGGCCAGGCTGCTCGCGGCCTGCCGTCCGGCAGTCTTGAGCAAGTCGAAATCTTCCCAATCGAGCGCGCGGCGGAATTCGGGCGCGGCCAGCAAAACCAGGCCGATCAGGCGACCGCCGTGCACCAGCGGTACCCCGCACCACGTCCGTTCGTCGAGCCACGGCGGAACGGGAAGTGCCGATCCGCCGCGCGGATCGCCGCGTCGGAGTGCGTCGAAGTCTAGGATTCGGGGTTCGCCCTCAAGCTCCTGCCAGCGGGCTTCGTCGGCGGCGTCGGGCGAAAAGCCGGGCGCTTGCCAGTTCCATTCCGCCGTCTGCTCGACCTGCCCCTGATCGCCGACCACAAGTAACAACCCGCCCGGGCTGTCGAGGATATCCGCAAACGCCTTGACCAGACGCTGTTCGAGCGGCGCCACATCGGAGCCAGACCGCCCGATAGTGTCCGCGAAGCGCAGCCATTCGGTGCGATAGTCGTAGCGATGCTCGAACAGATGCTTGGCAAGTTTGACTTTGGCCCAGCTGCGCGCACGCTGACTTGGCAGGAGGACCATGGCGGCCACGGTCATTGCTGCGAGCATCGTCACCAGCACCGGCCGGGACCAGTCGAAGCCCGAACCGCGAAGCGCGGTTGCCAGCAGGGTCATGGTCGCGAAATAGGCGCAGATGCCGAGCAACGAGAGCGACTGGAAGGTGGCGGCGCGCGACAGACGGATCCGCCATCCGTCGGCCCGCGCGGCACCGATCGCAAACAAGGGAACGGTGACTGCAGCCATCGCTCCGCGCCATTCCTCCAGCCCGACGCTCGACGCCGGGTCGAGGTAGGCGAGGGTGTAGAGGTTGAGGTCGTATCCCCAAGTGACGACCAGCGCGAGCATTGCCATGCCGATGGCCGAACGACTGGCGGAATTGGCCTGCCCGAACAGATTGTGGACCAGAACCAACAGGCCAGCCGCCGCCGTGATCCGCAACAAGGTCGAGGTCATCGTGAAGGTGGCATCGGCGGTCATGGCGAGCGGCAACAGGTCGGCGACCATTTGCAACCCCAACACGGCGCCGACCGCCCCGTAGACTAACCGAAGACCGCGCTGGCGCTCGACCGACTTGCCGCCGCCCGACAGGCTGTGAAGCAAGGCGAGCCAGGTGAAGTTGCGAAACGATTCGGCCAGGTGCGTAATCGGCGCCCCTGGGGCGATCGCGCCGAGCCACGCCCAGCAGGCGCTCAGCGCAAATCCCGCCAGCATGAGGCGTTGCGCCGGAAGCCTGACTCCGGACTTCAGCCGCCACAGGATCAAGGCGATGAACAGCAGGGCAGCAATCGCCTGTGCCGGAAAGGCGATCCACCCGTTCATCGAGGCAGGAACGTAAGAATCGCCGACATGCCGCGCAGTGTCGGATAAATTTACAAACAAACCCTGAAGACGCCGCTATGAAGTCTGCATGAGCATCATTGGACAACGACAAATCGGAACCAGCGGGATCCTCGTCGCGCCGCTCGCACTGGGCGGCAACGTCTTCGGCTGGACGGCGGACGAAGCGACCAGCTTCGCCATCCTCGACGCCTTCGTCGACGCGGGCGGAACGATGATCGACACCGCCGACGTCTATTCGGCCTGGGCGCCCGGCCACGTCGGCGGCGAAAGCGAGACCGTAATCGGCAACTGGCTGAAGCGCGATCCGGCAAAGCGCGACAAGATCGTCATTGCGACCAAGGTCGGCTTTCTGGACGGGAAGCTGGAAAAGGTCAGCTACGACGGAAAGGCGGACAGCGTCGAATATGTCGCGTCATTGCACCCTGAAGTGATCACGCGCGGGGCCGAGGCATCGCTGAAGCGCATGGGGATCGAGGCGATCGACCTGTATTACCAGCACCGGGACAACCCCGACGTGCCGTTTGCCGATAGCCTTGGCGCCTTCGAGGTTTTACGCGTGGCGGGCAAGATCCGGTCGACCGGCCTCAGCAACTTCAGCGCGGCGCGTGTCGAAGAGGCGCTCGACACCGCGGTGCGGTCGGGGATCGAGCCCGCGGTTGCGGTGCAGGGCTGGTACAACATGGTCGAACGCGGAAAATATGAGGGCGAGTTGCAGGACGTCGTCACCGGCCGCGGTGTGAGTTTCTTTCCTTATTACAGCCTGGCCAACGGCTTCCTGACCGGGAAATACCGGTCGAAGGACGACCTCGGCAAATCCGTGCGCGGGGGGCGAAACGTGGACTATGTCGGTAGCCCGAAGGGCGACGCCGTGCTTTCCGCCCTGGACGAGGTCGCGGCCGAAACCGGCGCGAGCCTGGCGACGGTCGCGCTGGCGTGGACCAGGATGCAGGGGGAAGTCACCGCGCCGATCGCCAGTGCGACGAGCCTTGAGCAAGCAAAAGAATTGATCGCCGCGCTGACGCTCGATCTGTCCCCGGGACAGATCGAGCTGCTCGATCGCGCGAGCGAAGACTAATCCTAACCTTTTTAGGCTAGGGCGATACCAGCCTTCGTGTTGCGGCGACGGCGCAGACTGACGCCGATGCCCCCGAAGCCCAGCAGCATCATCGCCCACGTCGCCGGCTCAGGCACGGCGGCGGTTGGCGCAAGCGATATGCGCAAGGTCGCGGCCTGTCCCGACCCGAAGATGATGTTGGAATAGGTGCCGAAATTGGTGAACGCTCCGTCGGCGAAATAATATGCCGCGCCCTGTCCGTTCGACGTGCCGAACGAAATCGCGTCCGACGGCGTGCTGGTAAACGACGAAGCATTGTTGAGCAGGATCTGATTCCCGCACGTGCCGCCGCCGAACGTCACCGAACAACTGGTCAAATTCGCAAGCCCGATGGACGTTCCGCTGGTCGAACTGGAGTTGATGAAATCAGGCGTGATGAAGCTAAACGATCCGTACGCACCGCCAAATGAGCTGGTCGCAACAAAATCATATTGCACTGCCGCAGCGGCAGGCACCGTGCAGGCCGCAGCCAGCATCGCCGCAGCTATCATCGTTGTCATCTTGCGCATCGTCATCCCCATTTTCAAAAATCGTTTGGCGGGGAATGGCACAACGCAAATCGAACACTCACCGATTTCGCGAACTGGGCGACTTTCGACCCGTTGGCAAGTCATTGACCGGACATATAATTTCCACTGTCCCAATGCGGGCCGCATCGCCGATGAAACATCGGAAACTTGCTCTGGAGCAAAGCGTGAGCTGCCCCGCCGATGGCACGCGACGGTGGAGGGACGTCGGTCGGAACTATCCCTTCTTCAGCACATCCATCGCCAGTAAGGTCATGGCCTCGGTCGCGGTTGAAATGACGGTCTCCGCCTCGGGCGCCCAGTAAGGCGAGTGAAGCGAAGGCAACTTGGCGGCGTTGCCATTGGCAGCCGCCCACGTCGCCGCTGGTGTTCCGCCGACCCAAAAGATCAAGCTCTGGATCTGATTGTCGGCAAGCCAATAGCGGCTGAAATCCTCGCCGCCCATCACCGCCGGGGTCTTGACCGCCCGATCCTTGCCGAAGCGATCGACGAACAGCGACAGTGCGCGATCGGACAATGGCTCGGTGTTGAAGGTTGCGGGCGTATATTCGGCTTCCCGGATGGTGACGACGGGCATCTTGTCGTCGGGCATGCCGGCGGCGATCGCTTCACCGCGGACAATTCGGCGGATGCCGTCGAGCAGCAGTTTGCGCACCTCGGGCGTGTAGCTGCGCACCGTCAGCTGGAGCCGCGCCTCGTCGGAGATGATATTGTGCTTTGCCCCCGCCTGGAAGCTGCCGACGGTGACGACGGCGGGACTCGCGGGATCGTTTTCGCGACTGACCAGGGTCTGCAGCGTGGTGACGATGCGGCTGGCGAGAACGATCGGGTCCTTGGTGGTTTGCGGGTAGGCGCCATGACCGCCGACGCCCTTGACGCTGATATCGACGCTGTCGACGTTGGCCAGCGCATAACCGGGGGTCACCCCGATCACGCCGGCCTTAATTGCCGCTGCATCGTGAAAACCGATCACCGTCGAAGGTTTGGGAAAGCGGGCGTAAAGGCCGTCGTCGAGCATCGCCTTCGCGCCCTCGCCGGTCTCCTCGCCGGGCTGGGCGATCATGACGAGCGTGCCCGACCATTCGCCCTTGCGCGCGGCCAGCAGACGCGCAGTGCCGATCCAACTGGTGATGTGCGTGTCATGCCCGCAGGCGTGCATCACGCCGGTCTCGACACCCGAACGCGCGGTAGCGCGGACCTTCGAAGCGAAGGGCAGCCCGGTCTGTTCGATCACCGGCAATCCGTCCATGTCGGCGCGGATCATCAGCGTCGGCCCGGCGCCATTCTTCAACACCGCGACGACGCCGGTCTTGCCGACCTTCTCGGTGACGGTGAAGCCGAGCTTCCTCATCTCCGCCGCCAGTTTGGCGGGGGTGCGGACCTCTTGCATCGACAGCTCGGGATTGGCGTGGAAATCGCGATACATGGCCATCAGCGATGGCATGTCGGCCTTGACCGCGTCCCCAAGGGTTGCGGCGGAGGCCGGAGCCACGATCAGAGATGCGGCGGCAGCGGCGAGCAGCAAATGGCGCATGAAATTTCCTTTCAGCGAGCCGGAACCAGCTCGATTACATCCAGTGTCGATTCGAACGCCGGTCGCGGCAGCAGCATCCGCCAGCGGGAGGTGCCGATCCGTTCAACGAAGCCGGCGACGTCGCGCTCGGGATCGCGGCCGTATTGCATGGCGCGACGCTCGTCGCCGAGCACGAGCGTGCCGAGAAACACTTCGCGCACCGGATTGCCGGGAAAGATCATCCCGACCGGACGCTGCGATCCGCTCAATTTTGCGAAGCCGCGAAGACGTCCGTCGGCCTGAATCCGGCACGTGAATGTGGGATAGGCAACATAGTCCAGCAGGCCGGGCTGCTTGGCCCCCAGCTTGATCACGCGGCATCGATAATCGCCGGTCGGGATCGGCGGTCCGCCGAGTGCGGCATCGGGGTTCAACAAATCGCCTTCGGTCGCGATCTCCGGGCCGTGACCGGCGGCCCGAGCCTTCTCCAGCGCTTCCACGAACGCGTCGCGCCAGTCGCGCAATCGGGCGCGATCGGCACCGGTCGCCACCGCACGCCATTCGCTTCCCGGCGAGGCGATGATGGCGCGGGGACCGGTCAGCGGCGCGCATCCGGCAAGAGCGACACAGGCGACGATGGGCAGGAGGCGAGTCATGGCCGCCAGCCTATTGAGCAGTCCAGCCGCCGTCCATCGACAAGTTGGCACCGGTGATCGAGGCAGCTCCATCGCCCGACAGATACAGCGCGAGCCCGGCCACTTCCTCGGGTGTAACGAACCGCTTGGTCGGCTGAGCGGCGAGGAGGACGTCGTTGATCACCTCATCGCGACTCAGGCCGCGCGCTTTCATCGTATCGGGGATCTGGTTTTCGACCAACGTGGTCCAGACATAGCCGGGCGAGATGCAATTGGCGGTAATGCCGTCCCGCGCAGTCTCGAGCGCGAGCGTCTTGGTGAAGCCGGCGACGCCATGCTTGGCCGCGACATAGGCACTCTTGTTAGGGCTTGCGATCAGGCTGTGCGCCGAGGCGGTGTTGATGATCCGACCCCATCCCTTGGCGCGCATCCCGGCGAGGACGAGTTGGCTAGTATGGAACACCGCGGTCAGGTTGATGGCCAGGATCGAATCCCATTTTGCGGTGGGAAAATCGGCGATCGGGGAGACGAACTGGACGCCGGCATTGTTAACGAGGATGTCGGGCGTGCCGAGTTCGGCGGTGCAGCGGTCAATCATCGCCTGGATTTCGTCAGGCCTGCCCAGATCTGCGCCGTCATGAATCGCTTCTGCTCTCGATGTCTCGGCCAGTTCGGCGCGGATGCTCTCGATTTCTCCCTGGTCGCCGAAGCCGTTGATCATCACCTTCGCGCCCTCCGCAGCAAACGAGCGCGCAATGGCCAGACCGATACCTGAGGTCGATCCGGTCACGAGGGCAGTCTTTCCGGCAAGCAACATGAATGGTCCTTTCGATTGTCGGCGCGGTGTCGCCCCGACCGCGATCATTTGCAACCGTTACGCCTGTGGCGCATTGAGGCGGCACCAACAGGGAGACTGACATGCGGCTCGATGGACCCGAAAGTTCGAACGTCGAATATGATTTGGGTCGCGGTGGCGGCGGGCTTGGCGGAATGGGCGGCGGCCTGTTCGGGCTGTTGTTTCAAATCGTCGCTTCGCGCTTCGGGATCGTCGGTATCCTCGTGCTCGCGCTTGGATATTGTGCGTTGACGTCGCTTGGCGGGCTTGGCGGCGGCAGCAGCGCGCCAAGCAGCACGACATCCGGCCAGGGCGGGATTACGGTCGACAAAGCGACCGATTCATTCTCCCGTAAAGTCTTGGCATCGACCGAACAGGTCTGGGGCGACTTGTTCAAGCAGTCCGGATCCTCCTACACCCCGACGACGCTGCACTTCTTCTCCAACGTCGGCCAATCGGGTTGCGGGGCGGCACAATCGGCGATGGGGCCGTTTTACTGCCCGACCGACAAGAAAATCTATCTCGACGCCGAATTCTTCGGTGAATTGAGCCGCCGTTTCCAGGCACCGGGCGACTTTGCGCAGGCTTATGTCATCGCCCATGAAGTCGGTCATCACGTCCAGGATCTCGAAGGCTCGCTGAGCCAGGCGCAATCGGCGCAGGCCAGCGCCGGAACCGCCGGCGGAAACGCAATCCAGGTCGGAATCGAGCTACAGGCCGATTGCTATGCGGGCGTGTGGGCCAAG
This sequence comes from uncultured Alphaproteobacteria bacterium, assembly GCA_963740965.1. Taxonomy (GTDB): domain Bacteria; phylum Pseudomonadota; class Alphaproteobacteria; order Sphingomonadales; family Sphingomonadaceae; genus Sphingomicrobium. The sequence continues at coordinate 25,568 of CAVUFW010000008.1, read as the reverse complement.
CGATCGGGCGCGCTCGAACAGGGCGATATCGAGGAAGGGATGCGCGCCGCCGAAGCGATTGGCGACGATACGCTCACCAAGGGCCGGGTTTCGCCAGAGAATTTCACCCACGGTACGTCGGCCCAGCGGATGGCCGCGTTGCGCACAGGGTTGCAGTCGGGCGACCCGGGACAGTGCAAGTTCAACCGCTAGTCGTGTCTATAACTTGACGAGCATCTTGCCGGTGTTCGCGCCGCTGAACAGGCCGAGGAAAGCGTCGAACGTCCGGTCTAGGCCGTCGACGATCGTCTCGCGCGACTTGAGTTGGCCGGCGGCCATCATCGCACCCATGTCCTGATAGAAGGGGCCGAGCTGGCCAAGATAATCGGTGTAGATAAAGCCTTGCAGGCGAATGCGCATGGCGATGATGCGCATGAAATATTTCAGGCTGGTCGGCTCCCCGCTGTTATAGCCATCGATCATCCCGCACATGGCAAAGCGCGCGTTCTGCCGGGCCACCGCGAGTGCCGCGTCGAGATGTTCGCCGCCGACATTGTCGAAATAAACGTCGATACCCTTGGGCGCCGCCGCCATCAGCGACTTGATCACCGGCCCGGCCTTGTAGTCGATCACTTCGTCGGCCCCGAGCGATCGAACGAAGTCGCACTTGTCGGAGCCGCCGGCCGACCCGATCACCGTCATGCCCTTGGCCTTGGCGATCTGCACCACTGCGGACCCTACCGCGCCGGCCGCGGCGGAGACGAAAACGATGTCGCCGGCTTTAGCCGATGCCGCTTCAAGCAGGCCGAAATAGGCCGTGCCGCCGGTCAGTCCGAGATTACCGAGGAATTCCTTCGGCTCGACCCCCGGCATGCTGGGCAGTTTGTTGAAGTGGGCGGCGGGCTCGATCACCTCGTCGCGCCATCCGGCCATGTGCATCACCACGTCGCCGGGCTTGAGCGATGGGTCGCGGCTCTCGATCACTTCGCCGACCGCGCCGCCGGTCATCGGCTCGCCGATCCCGAACGGCGGAACATAGCTTTTCACGTCGTTCATTCGCCCGCGCATGTAGGGATCGACCGACAGGTAGAGGTTGCGGACGTGGACTAGGCCATCGGCAAGGTCGGGCAGGGCGACGTCGGCCAGGGCCGCATTGTCGCGGGTCGGCATGCCATTCGGTCGGCTTGTCAGTTGCCAGGCGCGGGCCATCGTCATTCTCCTGAGTGGGTTTCGAAGCCGCACTAAACCGGATCGCGCCGACAAAAAAGGCCCGGTCGCCGTGCAGCGACCGGGCCAGCGGGAGTCTGAAAGCTCAGGTCTTAGTAGGTGCCGGAGAAACTCCGGTTGAGCATGTGCGGGCCTTCCTCGCCCTGGTCATCGCGCTCGCCCAGGGCGCGATTGCGAAGATCGTCGCTGAACTCGCGCTTCGCTTCCTCGGCGGTCTTGTCGAGGAACACCTTGCCGTCTTCGACCCGATCGATCTTGGAGCAGGAGACCGAATGATGGCGGCCGTCGGGACTGTCGTTCTTGGTCAGGATGATTCGGTCGCGCTTGATGTGGTCGACCTTGCCGACCGGCTGATCGTCCGATCCGACGACCTCCATATGCTCGGTGACCTGGCCGAGAAGCTGGCGCTTGGTCTGACGCTGGCCGCGCCAGGTCGAGAATTCGCTATCGAAGCGCGACTGATTCTCACGGCGAAACTCGTCATAATCCTGGTCGAGCTCATCGATCTGGCGGCTTCGCCACTGCGAATAGTCGCTGTCGTGACGACCGCCCGTCAGGGTCGGTGCAGTCAGTCCCGACGCGCCGTAGTTGCGCTGCGATCCGCCACGCTCGAAGTCCGGATTGCGACCAAAACCCTGCCCACGAGCGAAACCCTGGCCGCGATCATAACCTTGACCGCGATCGGACCCATAGGATTGCGAACGGTCGAAATCGTCGCCGAAGCTGGAGCGGCTGCCGGTGCGACCGGTGTACGGGCGGCGACCGGTGTCGTCGCGATCGCGCCAGTTGCGATCGGTGCTGCCGAAATCGCGGTCCCCGCCAAAGCGTCCGCCATCCGAACGATCGTCGCGTTCGCGGCGGCGTTCCGCATCGTCGTCACCGAACCAGCTGGACACTTCGTCCCGCGCGCGATCGAAAAAGCCGCGATCATCGCGGTTGGAACGGTCGTATCGGTCATTGTTCGAACGCGGCGAATCATATTGTCCGCGGCGGCCGTCATAACGTCCATCGGTCATGGGAATACTCCTCCTGTGGGGCACTGGATTCCCATCGTGGGAACCTTGCCAGCAAAACGAACGTCGGCCGTCCCGCGTTCCATCCTGGGCGGCGTGGGAGAGGAGCAAAGCGGCCAAGCGAAAATCACATAAGCTGGGGCGTTGCGTGCATGGAGAAGCGCGGCTATTGGGGCGCCTGCCGAGAGCGAGGGGCTGTAGCTCAGATGGGAGAGCGCTGCAATCGCACTGCAGAGGTCAGGAGTTCGATCCTCCTCAGCTCCACCAGCTCTCGGCGCTTTCCAACGTGTTGATTGAGCGCGCCTTTTTCGATGCGCTGTCCGAGGTCGCGCGATCCGCGATCCGGACCGAACTGGCGGCCGGCCTGCGCCCGACCAACAAGGATGCCGACGGCTACGACCCGGTGACCGAGGCCGACCGAGCGGCCGAGCGTGCGCTGCGCTCGCTGATCGAGGAACGCTTTCCCGACCATGGAATCTGGGGCGAGGAATATGGTCTCACTCGTGGCGATTCCAACGTCCGCTGGAGCTTCGATCCGGTCGACGGAACGCGGGCCCTGGTATGCGGCCTGCCCAGCTGGGCAGTGCTGGTCGGGCTGCTTGAGAACGGTGAGCATATCGGCGGGATGATCGACCTGCCCGCCGTGGACGAGCGGCTGGTCGCGGTCGATGGGGGTACCTTGCGCAACGGGATTGCAGTCAGGACAAGCGGGTGCGCCGCGCTCGGCGACGCACGCTGGTCAACAACCGATCCATATCTTTTCGACGGCGACGAGGTCGATGCGGTCGCACGGGTGCGGCAAGCGGCGAGGCTCGCACGCTACGGGCTCGACGCCATGGCCTATGCGCGGGTCGCGACCGGCGACATCGACCTGGTGGTCGAAAATAAGCTGATGCCGCACGATCTCGACGCGCTGGTCGCGGTAGTGCGCGGTGCGGGCGGCACGTTCGGCGACTGGGATGGCGGTACGGACTTTTCGAACGGCCGCGTGATCGCTGCCGCCACACGCCAACTCTATGACGAAGCGGTGGCGTTGCTTGCAGGGTGACGGCGGCGAAGTTCGGCAGTGACCGCGTCGAGCGACGACCCCGACGCTTCGAGCAAGACCAATAGATGATAGACCAGGTCGGCGGCTTCGCTTTCGATTTCCACTTTGTCTCCGGCGACGGCGGCGAGCGCGGTTTCGACGCCTTCCTCGCCAACTTTCTGGGCGATCCGCTTGATCCCTTCATCGAACAGGCGCGCGGTGTAGCTGCTTGCCCGATCGGCCCCCGAGCGGTCGGCGATGGTGCGGGCGAGCGCTGTCAGGAACGGCGCGGCATCCTCGCCGAAGCAGCTGGCGGTACCCGTGTGGCAGGTCGGCCCGCGTGGGCGAGCGGTAACCAGAAGTGCATCGCTGTCGCAGTCGGCTCGGATGTCGACGAGGTCGAGCAGATTGCCGCTGGTTTCGCCCTTGCGCCACTTACCGCCGCGCGACCGACTGTAGAAGGTGACGAGTTGATCGCGGATCGTCGCTTCAAGCGCGGATCGGTCCATGTAACCGAGCATCCGCACCTCGCCGCTGTCGGCATGCTGGACGATCGCGGGGATCAGCCCGCCCATCTTGGCCCAGTCGAGCGTTGCAGGGTCGATCATGTGCGCACCTCGATTTGCTGGTCGGCCAGATAGTCTTTCAGATCGGGGATCGCGATCAGCCGATCGTGGAACACCGAGGCAGCGAGCGCGCCGCTGGCCCCGGCACGCAAGGCGGCGGCGAAATGCTCGGGGGTTCCGGCGCCGCCCGAGGCGATGACCGGCACGTCGACCGCCGCGATCAAGGCGGTGAGTTGCTCGATGTCATAGCCACGCCGAACGCCATCGCGATTCATGCAGTTGAGCACGATTTCGCCGGCGCCGAGCGCGGTCGCTTCCACCGCCCAGGCGACCGTCTCGCGGCCGGCGTCGACCGTGGCATCGGGGCGACCGCTATATTGCTTGACGACGAACCGGCCATCGGACCCGCGCAGGCTGTCGATGCCGAGCACGACGCACTGGCGACCGAAGGCGTGGGCAAGTTCGGCGATCAACTGCGGTCGTTGGAGCGCGGGGGAATTGACGCTGACCTTGTCGGCCCCGGCGGACAGGCAATCGCGCGCCGTCGCGACATCGCGGATCCCGCCCGCGACCGAGAAGGGAATGTCGATCACGGCGGACACGCGCTGGACCCAGTCGAGATCGAGACTTCGGCCGTCGGCGCTGGCGGTGATGTCGTAGAACACTAGCTCGTCGGCGCCCTCGTCACGATAGCGGAGCGCATGGTCGACGATGTCGCCAACGTCGCGATGGCCGCGGAATTGCACGCCCTTAACCACGCGGCCGTCGGCGACGTCGAGGCAGGGGATGATCCTAGCCGCGGGCATGAGCGATCCCTTCGGCGACGGTGAAGCGGTTTTCCCAGATCGCCTTGCCGACGATCGCGCGGGCGGCGCGGGTCGTTCGAAGCGCGGCGAGATCGTCGAGGCTCGAGACTCCGCCCGACGCCTGCAGCGCGATGTACGGATAGCGGATGGCGATGGTGCGCATCAGGTCGAGATTGGGACCGGTGAGCATGCCGTCGCGGGCGATGTCGGTGACGAGCAGGTGGCGAACTTGCGGGAAATCGCCGAGGACGTCGTCGAGCGTGCGGCCCGATCCGCGTTCCCAACCGTGAGTGGCGACGATGGCGCGGTCATTCTGGAGATTGACGTCGAGCGCAAGGGTCAGACGGTCAGGGCCGAAGCCGGCGAGCATGGCGCGGAATGCGGCGGGGTCGGTTAGCGCGAGGCTGCCGATCACGACGCGGGTTACGCCGGCGTCGAGGACTGCTGCGACCTGTTTCGCGTCGCGAAAGCCGCCGGCGACCTGCATCGCGAGGGGGGCGGTCTTGGCGAGGGCGATGAACAGGTCGTGCTGGCGCGGTTCGCCGGCGCGGGCACCGTCGAGGTCGACGAGGTGGGCTTCCTCGGCCCCTTGGGTTGCGAAGTCGGCGAGGGCGGCGGCGGGATCGTCGGAGTAGCTGGTTTCGCGGGCGAAATCGCCCTGGCTCAGACGAACGCAGCGGCCTCCGATCAGGTCGATGGCGGGGAGGAGGATCATGCGCCGAGGAACGCCTTCAGAAATGCCGCCCCGGGGGCGGACGATCGTTCGGGATGGAACTGCGCACCCCATAGATTGCCCTGCCGGATCGCTGCGGTCACGGTCCGGGTATCATAGGCGGCAAGCGCTGCGGTGGCGGGCGAAGGGGGGCAGACGAAGCTGTGGGCGAAGTAGACGAAGTCATTGTTATTCAAGCCGATATCCGGCGAAACGCCGCTCAGTCTGGACCAGCCCATGTGAGGGATGGGTGAGCCTGGCGCGGGAGTCATTTCGCGCACTCGGCCGGGGATCAGGCCGAGGCACTCGGTGGCGCCTTCGTCGGTTGAATCGAACAGCAATTGCATGCCGAGGCAGATGCCCAGCGTCGGCTTGGTACGGCTCTTCAGGGGGTCGACCAACCCTGCTTCGCGGAGCCGCTGCATTGCATAACCTGCCGCGCCGACGCCCGGAATCACCAGCCGGTCGGCTTCGGCTTCGGTCGTGAGTTCGGCCTCCACCCCCAGCCGCGCGAAGGCGAGGCGGATGGAAGCGGTATTGCCGTAACCGAGATCGAGGATGGCCAACGCGGTCACAGCAAGCCCTTGGTCGACGGAAGCGCATTGCCTTTGCCCTCGATCGCGAGGCCGGTGCGGAGCGCGCGGCCGAATGCCTTGAAGCAGGCCTCGACCTTGTGGTGGTCATTGTCGCCCGCGACGCGGACATGGATCGCGGCGCCCATGCTGTCGGCGAGGCTGCGGAAGATGTGCGGCACCATTTCGGTCGGCAGGCCGCCCACAGCGGGGGTGGCGAAATCGCCGTCGAACTTGGCGAACGGGCGGCCCGACAGGTCGATCAGCACCTCGGCGCTGGTCTCGTCCATCGGCAGGGCGAAACCGAAGCGGCCGATGCCGCGCTTGTCGCCGAGCGCCTGGCGGAGTGCTGCGCCGAGGGCGAGGGCGATATCTTCGATGCTGTGGTGCGGATCGATGGCGAGATCGCCGGTGCAGCCGAGCACGAGGCTGAACCCGCCGTGCGCCGCGACCTGGTCGAGCATGTGATCGTAGAAGGGAATGCCGCTGTCGATGCGTCTTGGCTCGGCGCGGTCGAGGTCGATGGCTACGGCGATCCGCGTTTCCCTGGTGTCGCGAACGATTTCGGCGCGGCGAGAAGGAGTGGCGGCGCCGATGCCGAACACCGCCAGCAACGCGGCATTCTCTTCCTCGGTGCCGACAGTAATGCGGACCCCGCCGGGGGCGGCGTTGGGGCGGAAGCGGACGCGGACCGCGGCGGCGGTGAGGCGAGCAGCGAGCGCCGCTGGGTCGGCGACTTCGAGAAACAGGAAGTTGCCCCCTTCGCGCACCGACTTGATTTCGGGGACGGCCCTCAGTCGTCTGGCGATAATCGCGCGATCGGCGAGCAGGCGCTCGATCCGGCTGCGGTGGATCGGCATCCGCTCGGGACCGAGCGCGTCGAGCGCGGCGGCGATGCTGGGGGTGGGCAGAGGGTAAGGCGGGGAGGCGCGGGCGATCAGGTCGATGATCTCCGGGTCGGCGATGGTGCAGCCGATGCGCGCGCCGGCAAGACCGTACGCCTTGGACAGGGTGCGGAGGACGACGAGGTTGCCGGTGGCGCGGGCGGCGAGGCTGGGGGCCGCGGCAAACTCGCCATAGGCTTCATCGATCACGACCAACGTGTCGGGCAGCGCAGTGGCGAGGCGGTCGATATCCGTGACTGAGATCTCCCCGCCGGTCGGATTGTTGGGGGTGCACAGGAACAGGAGTTTGGGTCTCGAGTCTCCGATCGCGGTCAGCACGGCCTTGGCATCGAAGATGAAATCGGCGGTCAGTCGCGCGGCGATCACGGCAGCGCCTTGGACTCTGGCGAACTGGGCGTAGGCCGAGAAGGTCGGCTCGACGATCGCGATGCTGTCGATGCCGGGGCGGCAGAAAGCGCGAATCAGGAGGTCGATGGCATCGTCGCTGCCGCGCGCGACCCAAAGGCGGTCGGGGGCGACGCCGTACAAGTCGGAAAGCCGCTGCCGGAGTGTCGCGGGCTGGGGCTCGGGGTAGCGGTTGATGCCGGGCTGCCCGGCGACCAATGGCGCGAACGGATTCTCGTTGGCGTCGAGGCGGATCGTTCCGGGCAATGGCGCCCCGGCGATGTCGCAGGGCGGCAGCGCGATGATTTCCGGGCGGGCAAGGCGGGTGGCGAGCGTCATGCGCGTTTCGGTCATGCTCTGGCCTCGGCCGCCCGCGCATGGGCTTCCAGCCCTTCGAGCCGGGCAAGCGCGGCGGCGGGGGCAGCGAGCGATCTGGCCGCGCGCTGCCCGATGCGCTGGACGGTGATCGCCTTCATGAACGTTATCGTCGACACACCCCCCGTGAAGCGCGCTGCGCCGTCGGTAGGGAGCACGTGGCTGGAGCCGGCGAGATAGTCGCCGAAGCTTTCCGCCGCCCGGTGGCCGACGAAGATCGCTCCCGCGGCGGCGATCGAGGGGATGAGCGCGGGCGCGGCATCGGTGGCGAGGCTGAGGTGCTCGGGAGCATAGGCGTTGGCGATGGCCACCGCTTCGTCCAGGTCGGCGCAGCGGATCGCGCGGGCGGGAGCGAAGTCGGTAGCGATGAGTGCTGCCTGCCGGACCACCTCCGCCGACACCGTTTCGATCAGCTCGGATGACGGTGACACCAGCAGCACCTGCGCTTCGGAATCATGTTCGGCCTGGCTGAGCAGGTCGGCGGCGACGGTGGCGGGGTCGGCGCTGTCGTCCGCGATGACGAGCAGTTCCGACGGGCCGGCGGGAAGATCGATCCCGGGGCCGCCGGGGATCGACGAGACCAAGGCCTTGGCCGCGGCGACCCAGGCGTTGCCCGGGCCGCAGATGCGATCGACCGGGGCGATCTCGCCCGCGCCGAAGGCCAAGGCGGCGATCGCCTGCGCACCGCCGACGGTCCAGATCGCGTCGATTCCGGCCAGTTCGGCGGCCAGGGCGACGGCAGGGTCGAGCCCGCCGTCGGGCCGCGGCGGTGTGACCACGGTCAGACGCTCGACCCCGGCGACCCGCGCGGGGATGGCGAGCATCAGCAGGGTCGAGAACAAGGGCGCCTTGCCCCCGGGGACGTAGAGACCGGCGCTGCCGAGCGGGCGCCATTGCTTGGCGACGCTGAGGCCGGGGTAGGGGATGACCTCGGTATCGGTGGGGCGAGTCTGCTTGTGAAACGTTTCGATATTGAGCGCGGCGAGCGCCATCGCGGCGACCGCATCGGCGGGGAGTCGGGCGCGCGCCTGCTCCGCAAACGGGGCGACGTCGACGCGCTTCGGCGGTGCGCGGTCGATGCGGATCGATTGTTCGACCAGCGCATCCCAACCGCGCGCGCGGACGTCGTCGACGATGCCGCGCACCGCATCGAGCAGCGCCGCATCCTCGCGGCCGCGCGGCCGCGCCAGCGCCGCCGCTCGCGACCCGACATCGCTCCAGTCGAACCGCTCGATCACAGCATCATCTTTTCGATCGGCATGACGAGGATCGCCGACGCGCCGGCGCCCTTGAGCTTTTCCAGCGTCTCCCAGAATACCGATTCCTGGCACACCGCCTGGACCGCGAAGTGCCCCGGTCGTCCGACCAGCGGAACCACGGTCGGGGCGTCGGCCCCGGGCAGGATATTGGCGATCGCGCCGAGCGCCTCCTCGGGTGCGTTGAGAACGATATATTTGCTTTCCGCGGTGGCGATCACGCCGTCGATCCGGGTCAGCAGCGCGCCCGCTTTCTCGGCATGGGCGGCGTCGATCGGTTTCATCGTGCGGACCAGCACCGCTTCGCTGTCGAACACGTCGGCGACGGCGCGCAGGCCGTTGGCCTCCAGCGTCGCGCCGGTCGAAACGAGATCACAGACGAAGCGCGCGATGCCGAGCCGCGGGGCAAGCTCGACCGCGCCGCGCATGGTGACGATGTCGGCAGCGATGGAGCGCTGTTCCAGCCAGCGGCCGAGCAGGCGCGGATAGCTGGTGGCGATGCGCTGCCCGTCGAGCATCCTGGGCTGGAAGAAATTGAGGCTTTCGGGCGCGGCGATCTTCAGCCTGCAGCGGCCGAAGCCGAGTTTCGCCACCTCCTCGATCCGCGGCTCGGGCAAGCCCAGCGCATATTCCTCGAGCACGTTCTGGCCGACGATGCCGAGTTCGCACACGCCGTCGGCGACGAAGGTCGGGATATCGTCGTCGCGGACGAACATCAGGTCGAGCGGGAAGTTTTCCGCGCGGGCGGTGAGGTGGTTGCGGCCCCCCTGGCTGAGCTTGAGTCCGGCACCCTTGAGCAGGTCGCGGCTGAGATCCGCAAGCCGGCCCGACTTCTGCAACGCGATGTGCAGCCGATCGCGATCGCCGTTCATGGCTTTTTCCGGTCGAGCAAAGCGCGGTAGCCGAGGTTGTTTTCCTGCCGCAGGAATCGCGCGACGCGAACGATGGTGGTGGTGCTGACCCCGGTCGCCTCGTGAATCTCGCGATAGGTCATCGCGCCCGCGTCGAGCAGTTGCGCGACGTGCCAGCGCTCGGCCAGCGTATGGACCTCGGCCGGGGTGCAGAGGTCGGCGAGGAAGGCGCGCGCCTGCGCCTGATCGGACAAAGCAACCAGTGCCTCGGCAAGGTCGTCGATCAGCTTGGCGCGGGCCGTGGAGAGGGTCGATTGAGGGGTCATTCTTGTTACACCGTGCTAAAACGCTGTAACGCAGTTAGGCGAGGCGCGCGACGAGTTCAACCCCGCCGCAACGGCTTTTCGATTTTCCCGAACAGGCGTCGGCCAGCCGATCGCGCGGCCCGGCGATCGGTTAGGGAGTTCGGCTGCTTCGGCTGACCCGGTGGGTCGGAGGCGGTCCTACTGTTCCGACGCGATGACGGTCGTCTGCACGCCAGTGGTCTTGGAATCGACGCTGGCGCTGGTGATCAGCACCGTCGTGCCGGCGCCCATCGCGGCGCGCATCCGCTGGACGAAGGGTTCGGGCAATTGCATGCGCTCGACCCCCTGAGTGCTGACGATCGCCGCATCCTCGGCCTTGAGATTGTTGACCCCGACCTGGATCCATTCGTTGCGGCCGCGCGTGTCCTTGGCCAGCGTCAGCACCTGCGATTCGGAATCCTGCGCCGCGACGACGGCCTTGGCGCGGCCGATCTCGACCCCGTTGCGAAGCACCACCACGAGCTGGTCACCCGTCGAGATGATGATCGACACCGGGCCGGTCGGCGAGGCTTCGGCATTCCAGCGATAGGCCTCGCTGTTCTGCAGCGGCAGCCGCGCGATCGACTTGCCCGATTCGGTCTGCGGCGCGAGCACCCCGGCGGGCGGACGCTTGTAGGGATCGGCCTTGCTGTTGGCGATCACCACCGTCCCGCCCATCGTCGTGGTCTGGAACAGCAGTTTGGAAAATTCGAGCGGCAGGCGGATGCAGCCGTGGCTGGCGGGATAGCCGGGCAGATTGCCGGCATGCATCGCGACCCCCTTCCACGTCAGCCGCTGCTGATAGGGCATCGGCGCATTGTCGTAGGTTCGGCTGCGGTGGTCGATGTCCTTTTCCAGGATCGTGAACACGCCGCCGGGCGTGTCGTAGCCGTCCTTGCCCGAGGAGACCGTGCTGACCGCGATCCGCACCCCGTTGCGATAGACGGTGGCGAGCTGGCGGTTGAGCTCGACATAGACCAGCACCGGGCCGTGCGGGGCGATCTGGCCGGCCCACACCCAGTCGCCGGGCTTCAACTTGTCGGCCTGCTTGGCGAGCGCGAGCGGGGAGGAGACCTTGGAGCCGCTGGCGAGCGCGGGCGTGGCAACCAGCGCGAAAGCCAAACCCAATGCGATTGCGGCGCGTCTCATGCCTGTCCCCCTGTGCCCGAGTCCCGCGCAAACTTAATATGAATCAACGCCCGGCGCAAAGGGTCAGGCGCGGGTGGCGGCCTTCATCTCCCGGCAGAAGTCGCGCACCCGGGCGGGGCCGTCGGGGAGGATCGCGCGCTCGACCAAGGCGCTGCCGCTGATCACCCCTGCGGCACCCGACGCGCGGGCTTCGGCGACGTGGGCGGGGGTCGATATGCCGAAGCCGAGCACCGGGGGCGGCGCGCCGCGGCGGGCGAGATCGGCGAACAGGGGGCGGTGGCCCATCGTCGGGGCGGTGCCGTTGCCGGTCACGCCGAGGCGGGCGACGCAATAGGTGTAGCCGCGGCCGAGGCGGGCGATCGTGTCGAGCGCGGGCCGCGGGGTCGTCGGCGCGGCGATCAGGACGGGATCGATCCCCGCCGCGATGGCCGCTTCGGACCAGGGCGCGGCCTCGATCGAGGGGACGTCGGCGACCAGCAAACTGTCGGCGCCGGCCTCGGCCAGCTCGGTACAGAATTGCTCACGACCGCGCGCGACGACGATGTTGGCATAGGTCAGGATACCGATCGGAATAGCGGGGTGGCGGGCGCGGAAATCGGCGATCATCGCGAGGCAGTCGGCGGTGCGCACGCCAGCCTCGAGCGCCTGCTTGGCGGCTTTGGCGATTACTGGGCCGTCGGCGACCGGATCGGAAAAGGGGATGCCCACCTCGACCATGTCGCAGCCGCCTTCGACGAGGGCGTCGAGCAAAGCGGCGTTGCGGTCGGGCGTGGGGTGGCCGAGCATGAGAAATCCGCCGAACGCGATTTCGTCGGTGGCGGCGAGGCGGTCGAACATGGCGGCGTAGCGGGTCATGCCGCCACCTCGAGCAATTTCTGGACCTGGCTCATGTCCTTGTCGCCGCGGCCCGACAGGCCGACGACGATCACCGCCTCGGGGTTCTCCTCGGCGATGCGCATCGCCTCGGCCATGGCATGGGCGGATTCGAGTGCCGGGATGATGCCTTCGCGCATCGATAATTGTTTGAAGGCGGCGAGCGCGAGATCGTCGGTGCAGCCGACGTAGGACGCGCGGCCGATGTCCATCAGATGCGCATGCTCGGGCCCGACCGCGGGATAATCGAGCCCGGCCGAGACCGACCAGCTGTCCGACACCTGGCCGTCCTTGTCCTGCAGGATCAGAGGTCTCCGACCCATGGAGGATGCCCGGGGTGCCGCGCTGTAGCGTCGCGCCGTGGTGATCGCCGTCGAGGCCGGTGCCCGCCGGCTCGACCCCGATCAGCGCGACGCCGTCATCTTCGACGAAATCGGCGAACAGCCCGATCGCGTTCGACCCGCCGCCGACGCAGGCGATGACCGCATCGGGCAGGCGACCGCTGGCCTCGATGACCTGCGCGCGCGCTTCCCTGCCGATAACGCGCTGGAACTGGCGGACCATGGTCGGGAAGGGGTGGGGGCCGGCCGCGGTGCCGAGCAAATAATGCGTCGTCTCGAAGCTCGCCGCCCAGTCGCGCAACGCCTCGTTGACCGCGTCCTTCAGCGTGCGGTCGCCGCTGGTCACCGGGATCACTTCGGCGCCCATCAGCCGCATGCGATAGACGTTGAGCGCCTGCCGCTCGATATCGTCGGCCCCCATGTAGATCTGCGTCGGCAGGTCGAACAAGGCGCCGACCATCGCGGTGGCGACGCCATGTTGGCCGGCACCGGTCTCGGCGATCAGGCGGGTCTTGCCCATGCGCTTGGCAAGCAGTGCCTGGGCGAGCACCTGGTTGGTCTTGTGCGCGCCGCCGTGGAGCAGATCCTCTCGCTTGAGGTAGATGTTGCGGCCGAGATTGCGGCAGCGGGTCAGCGGCGTGGGGCGGCCGGCATATTTGGTGAGCAATTCGTCCAGCTCGACCCGAAAGGCATCATCCTCCTCGCTATCGAGAAAGGCGGCTTCGAGCTGCTCGAGCGCGGGCAGCAGGATTTCCGGCACGAAGCAGCCGCCATATTTTCCGAAGCGTCCATCTAGGCGCATGGTTGAAGAACTTTCTTGCGGGAGGTTGGGCGGAGGCTGTCGAACAAAGCGGCGATCCGGGCGTGAGATTTCACGCCGGGGGTCTCGTCCATCGCTGAACCGACGTCGATGGCATAAGGTCCGTACGCCTGGGCTGCGCGGGCGTTATGCGCGCCGATGCCGCCGGCGAGCAGGCTGCGGGGGAGTTCGGGACGGTCCGCGATTCGCGACCAGTCGAAGGTTTCGCCCGTGCCGCCGCGGCCGTTGTCGAACAGGATACGGTCGGCGGTCGGGACCGGATCGCCCGGCACTTCGGCGACCCAAGTTTCGCCGTTGAACGCAACTTTGTCGCCGCCGTGCAACTGCACTGCGGAGAGCGGGACCTGCTGGGCGACCTCCTGCACGAACGCAGCATCGGCATCGCGGAATACGCCGACCAGCGGCGGATGATCGCCGCCATCGACGATCGCCAGCGCCCGGTCGATCGTCAGGTCGCGGGGGGTGCCGGGGACGAACACCAGCCCCGCGAAGGCGGCGTGGCGCGCCGCCATCAGATCGTCCGCCGTCCGCAATCCGCACAGTTTCACCCGTCCGAACGCCAGGGCGCGCGCCTCGCCATGGGGATCGCCGCTGCGCATGGGAGTAGAGCCGATGAGAAAGCCGTCGACGTGCGGCGCGAGACGGTCGATATCGGCGCGGGTGGCGATACCGCTTTCGGAAATGACCAGCGCATCACCCGCCATGTCGGCGAGCCGCTCGGTCACCGCGAGATCGGTGCGGAAGGTCTTGAGGTCGCGGTTGTTGATGCCGATCAGCGCGGCCCCGAGCGCCACCGCGCGACGCATCTCGATCTCGTCATGCACCTCGACGAGGACGTCCATGCCGAGCCGCTTGGCCTCGGCCATCACGGCGCGCGCCTCGGCATCGTCGAGCACCGACAGGATGACCAGCACCGCGTCCGCGCCCGCGATCCGCGCTTCGGCCACCTGGGCGGGATCGACGATGAATTCCTTGGCCAGGATCGGGCCGTCGAACGTGGTCCGCGCTGCCGCCAGGTCGTCCAGCGACCCGCCGAAGAAACGGCTGTCGGTGAGCACGCTCATCGCGTCGGCGACACCGGCGTAGGCGCGGGCGACGGCGGCGGGCTCCAGTGCGTTGGACAGCATCCCCTCGGACGGCGAGCGACGCTTATATTCGAAAATGAACCGCGCCCCCGGCTGGCGGATCGCCGCAACCAGGCTGCGCGTCGTCGAGCGGGCGGATGACAGATCGGCCTCCGCAAGCCGCTCCGCCACCTCGATTCGCTTGTGCGCGACGATTTCGCCCAGTCGGCCGAGGTCAGCCATTGCTGGCCTCGACATAGCGGTCGAGCACCAGACCCGCCTTGCCGCTCAGCAAGATCTCGCGCGCTTGTCCCGCGCCTTCGGCCAGATCTACCGCCTTGCCCGCGGTCATTAGCAACGCCGCGCTGTTGAGGATGACGATGTCATTTTCCGCCTGGGTCCCCTGGCCGGCGAGGAGCAGCTTGAGCCGTGTCGCATTCTCCGACACGTCGCCGCCGGTCACGACCTTGAGTGGCGCGCGCTCGATCCCGGCCTGCTCGGGGGTCAGCTCGATCTCGGTCATCTCGCCGTCCGACAGGCGGATCGCGCGGGTTTCGCCGTGAAGCGCGACCTCGTCGAGGCCCGATCCGTGGACGACGAGCGCCTGGCGCACGCCGACCGCATCGAGCGTCTGGGCAATGCGGCGGAGCATGGTCGGATCGGCCACGCCGAGCAATTGCACCGGCGGCCGCGCCGGGTTCACGCACGGGCCCAGCAAGTTCATCACCGTGCGCACCGCGAGCTGGCGACGAACCAGCGCGGCGTGCTTCATGCCGGGGTGGTAGGCGGGGGCGAACAGGAAGCAGAAGCCGATTTCGTCGAGCATTTTCCGCGATTGCGCGGGGGTGATGTCGATTTTGGCGCCGACCGCCTCGAGCACGTCGGCGGATCCGCATTTGGAACTGACCGAGCGATTGCCATGCTTGGCGATCGGCAGGCCGGCGGCGGCGGCGACAAAGCCCGTGGCGGTCGAGACGTTGATCAGCCCCGACCCGTCGCCGCCGGTGCCGCAGCAGTCCGCGAACAAACCCTCGGGCCGATCGAACGGGGTCGCGGCGGCCGACAGCGCATGCGCCGCGCCGATCATTTCCTCGGCAGTCTCGCCCTTCATGCGTAGAGCGATGAGCATGCCGCCAATCTCGCCCGGTTCCAGTTTGCCGAGCACGAGCCGTTCGAACAAATGCTGTGCGTCGTCGGCGATCAGGTCTTCACCCGAAAGTAGCTTGGGGAGGGGATTGAACGGGCCGTGGTCGGGGAGGTCGGCGACGGCGGGTGTCGTATCGTTGGCGGCAGCGTTGCTGAGCATTTCTACAGTCCTCGATTAAGGAGGCGGGCAACAAAAAAACCCGCCGGAAGGGCGGGCTTCGAAGGTCGCTTAAGTTTCTGTCCTAAGACATCAAACCCCACGCCATCGCGCCGCCGGAATAGCGGTCGAGCGCCACCAGCAATTGACGGGATTGATCGAGGCAGACACGGTCATGACGTCGGCTGTCGATTAATTTCCCCATTCGGTCAAGCGAAAGCGGGCGATAACGCCGCTGGAACTTTTGTCATATCCCAGCGATAGGAATTGAATGAGCAAGCAATCACTTAAGGCGAGAACCGGAGTGGAGGGTCTCGACGACATCCTGGCAGGCGGGCTTCGGCGCGGGCGGGTCTATTTGCTGGAAGGCAGTCCCGGTACCGGCAAGACGACCATCGCGGCGCAATTCCTGCTCGAGGGCGCCAAGCAGGGCGAGCCTGGCCTCTATATTACCCTGTCCGAGACAGAGGAGGAACTCCGCGAGACCGCCGAATCGCACGGCTGGGACTTCGGGCCGTCCAACCAAGTGTTCGAACTGGTTCCGCCCGAAAGCCTGCTTGACGACCAGCAGCAGCAGAGCCTGCTTTACTCGTCCGATCTCGAACTTGGCGAGACGACGCGGCGGATCTTCGAAGCGATCGAGGGACAGTCGCCGAAGCGGGTCGTGCTTGACAGTCTCTCCGAAATTCGCCTCCTGGCGCAAAGTTCGCTCCGTTATCGCCGACAGGTTCTGGCGCTGAAGCATTACTTCTCCCGCAACGATGCGACCGTCCTGCTGCTCGACGACCTTACGACCGAGAATCTCGACAAGACGGTTCACAGCGTCGCTCACGGGGTCATCAGGCTGGAAGAAACCGCCCCCGAGTACGGCGCCGAGCGGCGACGATTGCGGGTCATCAAATATCGCGGGCAACGCTTTCGCGGCGGCCACCACGACATGATTATCGAAACCGGCGGCGTAAAAGTTTTTCCGCGGCTGGTGTCGAACGAGCATCGGACCGACTTCAAACGAGAAACGGTAAGCAGCAATAGCGAGGCACTGGACCAGTTGCTGGGCGGCGGGATCGAACGCGGGTCGAGCACTTTGGTGCTCGGGCCTGCGGGGACGGGCAAATCGCTGCTGACGATCACCTTCGCGATGCAGGCGCTCGCACGTGGCGAAAAGGCGGCGCTGTTCGTGTTCGACGAGGAGCTCGGCCTGCTGTTCCAACGGGCCAAGGGAATGGGGATCGACCTGGAAGCCCATCAGGCGACGGGCAACCTTTTGATCGAGCAGATCGACGCCGCAGAGATGAGCCCCGGGCAGTTTTCGCAGCGAGTCCGCAACAGCGTCGAAAATGTCGGCGCGCGGACGGTCGTGATCGACAGCCTGAACGGATATCAGCAGGCCATGCCGGAGGAGCGGCAGCTCATCCTGCACATGCATGAGCTGCTTCAGTTCCTCAATCGCCAGGGCGTATCGACGTTCCTGACCGTCGCCCAGCATGGACTAGTCGGCGACATGCAGTCTCCGGTCGACGTGACGTACCTGGCCGACACCGTGATCCTGCTTCGATATTTCGAAGCGGCAGGACGCGTTCGCCGGGCGATATCGATCATCAAGAAACGCACCAGCGCGCACGAGAACACGATCCGCGAGTATCGTATCGGCGGCGATGGGATCACCGTCGGCGAACCGCTGACGAACTTCCAGGGCGTGCTGCGCGGCGTCCCGGAGTGGCGCGGCGGCCCGGATCAAGACGACTTCGCGTGATCATTTCCAGCTCCGAACGCGCACTGATCCTGGCGCCCACCGGCAGGGACAGCCACATCGCGTCGGATGTCTTTCGAGAGGCGGGGATCGAAAGCCAGTGCTGCGTGAACAATGCGCAGCTGGTGGCGGCGTTGACCGAGGGCGCGGGCTTCGTCCTGGTGACCGAGGAGGCCTTGCTCGGTGCGGATCTGCGTGCCCTGTCCGCCTGGATCCTGGATCAGCCCGAATGGTCGGACATCCCCTTCATCCTGCTGACCCGGCGCGGCGGCGGGCTGGAGCGCAACCCGAGCGCGGCACGGTTCCTCAATACGCTGGGGAACGTCACCTTCCTCGAACGGCCATTCCATCCGACGACGTTGGTCAGCCTGGGCCAGTCGGCGCTTCGCGCCCGTCGCCGCCAGTACGATGCCCGGAGCCGGCTCGAGGAATTGCAGGAGAGCGAGGATCATTTCCGCCATACGGTGGAACTCAATCCCCAGGTGGCGTGGACCGCAAATCCCGACGGAACGGTCGATCAGATGGGGTCGCGCTGGCTGGAATGGACCGGGCGGTCCGGGATTGCCGGCGATGCCAACCGCACGCTCCACCCCGACGACATCGGGCAGACGGTGACGGCGTGGGCGCGCAGTTGCGAATCGGGCAATCCGTTCGACGTCGAAGCGCGCGTGTTGATGAAGGACGGCAGCTGGCGCTGGATGCATTCGCGCGCCATGCCCCGCCGCGATCCGTCGGGCGCGATCATCAAATGGTACGGCACCACCGAAGACATCGCCGAGCGCAAGGCGATCGAGGAGGACCTTCGGCAAAGCCGGGCGGACCTGCAACGCGCCAACGAGACGCTGGAAGCCCGGGTCGAGGAACGCACCCTCGAGCGCGAGTCGGCGCTGGCCAAATTGCACGAGGCGCAGAAGCTCGAGACGCTCGGCCAGCTGACGGGCGGAGTGGCGCACGACTTCAACAATCTGCTGACCCCGGTGATCGGCAACCTCGACCTGATGCGGCGGCGATTGCCCGAGGGGGACCGGTCGCACCGTCTGATCGACGGAGCACTCCAGGCGGCGAGCCGCGCGGGCACGTTGGTGCAGCGCCTGCTGGCCTTCGCCCGGCGGCAGGATCTGCAGCCGCGATCGATCGAAATCGGGGGATTGCTCGACGGGATGACCGACCTGCTGCAACGGTCGATCGGACCGACGGTCAAGGTGCACCTGTCCAGCCAGCCCGACCTGCCGCCGGCCAGGGTCGATCCCAACCAGCTCGAGCTCGCAATCCTCAATCTCGCCATCAACGCGCGCGACGCGATGCCGGGCGGCGGGACGCTGGATATCGAGGCGCGCGCCGAAACCGTGCCTGCCGGCGGCAAGCTGCAACCCGGCGAGTTCGTCTGCATCACCGTGCGCGACACCGGGACCGGGATGGCCGTGGACACGCTGGCTCGGGCGATCGAACCCTTCTTTTCGACCAAGGGGGTCGGCCAGGGCACCGGGCTTGGCCTGTCGATGGTCCATGGGTTGGCCGCGCAGTTGGGCGGGATGCTCACCATCCAGAGCGAGATCGACCGCGGGACGGCGGCGACGATCTGGTTGCCGGTATCGACCGAAGCGCCCGAAGCGGACGACGCCGACGACACGGGGATCACCGTCGCCTGCCAGACCGCGACGATTCTGCTGGTCGACGACGAGGAACTGGTCCGCGCCGGAACCTCCGAGATGCTGTGCGACCTGGGGTACGAAGTGCTCCAGGCCGATTCAGGTGCCGAGGCGCTGCGCCTGTTGCGATCGGGCATCGAGATCGACCTTCTGATCACCGACTTCCTGATGCCCGGCATGAACGGCGTCGCGCTGATCGAGCATGCCATGACCCTGAACCAGCATCTCAAGGTCCTGCTGATCACCGGCTATTCGACCATTGCCGAGGGTCCCGGCGCGCATCTGGCGCGGCTTGCGAAACCCTTCCGCCAGGCGGAATTGTCGCGGCGCGTGGCGGATTTGCTGCGCAAGCAGCCGGGCGGCGATGTCCTGCCCTTCGAGCGGCAAAAGAAGGGTCGTTAAAAAGTCGCCGATGCGTCGACCCGGTCAAGCCCCGCGCTTCGGAATCCCGGTCACGGCGAAGCGGTTCATCGCCAGCACCTGCAGCGCCTCGCCGACGCTGGTGACGATCGCCGGCGCGTCGCCCAGTTCCATCGGCCGCCGCTCGAAAAAGTCGTTCGCCCCCTCAATCAGCGCCATTTCGACCGCGGCATAGCCGATGCTGACCGCCTCGTCCCACTCGGCGGCGAAGGCAGGCCAACGGTGCCGGTGCGCATAGGCCGAGCTCTTGCTCATCCCCGCCGCCGCGGCCGCCATCTTGACGTTGCAGGTCTGCGACAGTGCGATCAGGAACCGTTCCTCGATGCTGCGCGTCCACCCCCCGCACTTCGCCCGCCGCACCTGCACGCGCCGCCCGTTCGATCCGGTGACGACCAGTTCCAGCCCATCGGCACCCCCCCAGCCGCGCGGCGGCCGGTTGCCTCCCCGCCGGACAAAGCGATCGGCCGCGCCCGACGACCCCTCGCTCAACGACAGCCCGACCCGCGCCGAGGCAATCGCATCGCGAACCGACCGATCGAAGTCGGCATCGGTCCGCCGCTGCAGGCACACCCACGACCGCGACACCTTGACCCGCTCGGCCGACAGCGTCTGGTTGCCGCTGACCGACAGCGCCGCCAGGAACGCCGCTTTTCGCGCCTCGGAATATTTCCTGCTCACCCCATCGACACCCGCTCGTCGCGCGGAGCGATTGCGCCTGTCGAACGCCCGTCTCGAAGGATCGTCCCAAGCATCATTCCCTCCCGTCATTGTGTGGAGGCGATGCATGTATGTCAGGCGCGCAGCTGTAGGACAGCGCATTTTGCCCCCGGACAGAGACGAGAGCGTGCGATGCAGGCCAAAGCCTCCGGCGAGCGAAGTGGAATTCCCCGGGGGCGGGGCGTGTCGCCGCAGCAGGACGAACTCGGCCGACGGTTCACGCTTCCGCTCTCGTGACGTCGTCCTCTGCCGGACGCAGCCGGCGAGTTTTAGGTCTTCGGGAGGTGGGGGGCGGACGGTCCGAAGGATGTGTGGTCTTTGTGACTAGAAGGTCAAACCCCACGCCGTCGCGCCGTTAAAAAGGCGGTCGAGCACCATCTGGCAGAAGTTGCGGTCCAGGGGAGAGGCGGTTTGGGTATGGGGTCAATGCGGCAAAAACGCCGCACTTGAGCGACCCGCTTTAGGTTTTCCAGCGTACATTAGGAGAGATTGGCTGAGAGTTGGTAAAAAGGCCAGCCATGCACATTCGCCAATGTCCGCTTTCCACCCGAAGCGGACGTTTGGTTTGACTGTATCCGGTCCGTCGATTTGAGGGGACGACAGCGCCGAACGACAAAAAAGGCCTCGCATTGCTGCGGGGCCTTTGTTGTTTTTCGGACTGGACGCGTCGGAAGTAGGGTAGCCCCCTCCGTCGGCGTTGCCGACACCTCCCTCGCAAGGCGGGGGAGGAGCTAGGGATAGTCATGCTCGCCTGTCCCCCGGACAGGCTGCGCGTGACTATCCCTTGTCCGGGTTCAGGAACGCCGGGGCGAATTCGGGGGCTGGGCCGTCCGAGTTGCCGCCTTCGCGCTCACGACGGGGACCACGATCTCCGCCTTCGCCGCGGGGGCCACGATCACCGCCGCCTTCACGGCGGGGACCACGGTCACGGTCGCCGCCGCCGCCGCCGTCACGACGCGGGCCGCGGCCGCGGTCTCCACCACCGCCGCCGCCATCGCGACGCGGGCCACGATCACGGTCGCCGCCGCGCGGGCGGTCGCTGCGGTCACCGGCTTCGCGCGGGGGACGGCTGTCCTCCAGCTCGGCGCCGGTTTCCTGGTCGACGACGCGCATCGACAGGCGGACCTTGCCGCGCTGGTCGACTTCGAGCAGCTTGACCTTCACTTCCTGGCCTTCGGACAGGACGTCGCGGACGTTCTCGACCCGCTCGTTCTTGATTTCCGAAACGTGGACCAGGCCGTCCTTGCCCGGCATGAAGGTCACGAACGCGCCGAAATCGACGATGTTGGCGACCTTGCCGGTGTAGATCGTGCCGGGCTCGGGCTCCTGCGTGATTCCCAGGATCCACTGACGCGCGGCCTCGATCTGGTCGAGGTCGGAAGACGAGATCTTGATCACACCTTCGTCGTCGATGTCGACCTTGGCGCCGGTGGTGGCGACGATCTCGCGGATCACCTTGCCGCCGGTGCCGATCACTTCGCGGATCTTGTCCTTGGGGATCGACATGGTCTCGATGCGCGGCGCGTGGGCGGACATTTCCTCGCGGGTGTGATCGAGCGCCTTGGCCATCTCACCCAGGATGTGGGTGCGGCCTTCCTTGGCCTGCGCGAGGGCGACCTTCATGATCTCCTCGGTGATGCCCGCGACCTTGATGTCCATCTGCATCGTGGTGATGCCTTCGGACGTGCCGGCGACCTTGAAGTCCATGTCGCCGAGGTGATCTTCGTCACCCAGGATGTCGCTGATGACCGCGAAATCCTTGCCTTCCAGGATCAGGCCCATGGCGATGCCCGCGACCGGACGCTTCAGCGGAACGCCGGCGTCCATCATCGACAGGCTGCCGCCGCAGACGGTGGCCATCGACGACGAGCCGTTGCTCTCGGTGATGTCGCTGAGGACGCGGATCGTGTAGGGGAAATCCTCGTTCGACGGCAGCATCGGGCGAAGCGCGCGCCAGGCGAGCTTGCCGTGGCCGGTTTCGCGCCGCGACGGGGCGCCGAAGCGGCCCACTTCACCGACCGAGTAGGGCGGGAAGTTATAGTGCAGCATGAAGCGGCTGTAGGTCAGGCCGTCGAGGCCGTCGATCATCTGCTCCGATTCCTTGGTACCCAGGGTA
Organism: uncultured Alphaproteobacteria bacterium; assembly: GCA_963740965.1. Classification (GTDB taxonomy): domain Bacteria; phylum Pseudomonadota; class Alphaproteobacteria; order Sphingomonadales; family Sphingomonadaceae; genus Sphingomicrobium. The sequence continues at coordinate 3,349 of CAVUFW010000008.1, read as the reverse complement.
GTGGTGCAGATCGCCTGCGTCTCGCCGCGGGTGAACAGCGCCGAACCGTGGGCACGGGGGAGGAAGCCGACCATCGCTTCGATGGTGCGAACGGTCTTGGTGTCGCGGCCGTCGATGCGGCGGCCTTCGGTCAGGATCGCGGTGCGGACGATGTCCGCCTCGAGGCTCTTGACCGCCTTCGATGCGCTCATCTGCTCCTGCGCGTCGGCATCGGCAAAGGCTTCTGCGGCCTTGGCGCGGGCGACGGTGAGGGCGGCGGAGCGCTCCGACTTGTCCGACAGGCGATAGGCGGCGTCGATGTCCTTGCCGACGATGCCCTTGAGCTTTTCCTTGGCGGCCTTCTTGGCGTCGCCGGTGGCGAGTTCCCACGGATCCTTGGCGGCCTTTTCGGCCAGCTTGATGATTCCTTCGCAGACCTTCTTGGACGCCGCGTGGGCGAACATGACGGCGCCGAGCATGACGTCTTCCTGAAGCTCGTTGGCTTCGGATTCGACCATCATCACCGCGTCGAGCGTGCCGGCGACGACCAGGTCGAGGTCGCCCTCGGCAACCTGCGTGGTGGTCGGGTTGAGGATGTACTCGCCGTCGATGTAGCCGACGCGGGCGGCGCCGATCGGGCCCATGAAGGGAACGCCCGACAGGCAGAGGGCTGCGGAAGCGGCGCACATGGCGACGATGTCCGGCTCATTCTCGCCGTCGTAGCTAAGGACCTGCGCGATCACGAGGACCTCGTTGTAGAACCCTTCCGGAAACAACGGCCGTATCGGCCGATCGATCAGGCGGCTGGTCAGCGTTTCCTTTTCGGTCGCGCCGCGCTCGCGCTTGAAGAAGCCGCCCGGAATGCGTCCGGCGGCCGAATATTTTTCCTGGTAGTGGACGGTCAGCGGGAAGAAGTCCTGGCCCGGCTTCACCGACTTGGCGGCGGTCACCGCGCAGAGCACGACGGTTTCGCCAAGCGTCGCCATGACGGCGCCATTGGCCTGGCGGGCAACACGGCCCGTTTCGAGCTTCAGCGTCTTGCCGCCGAGATCGATTTCCACAGTCTTGATATCAAACATTTCAATTCCTTTGCCCGTGCGCCGAATGCGTCACGGGTTCATCTGGGTGCGGGCAAGCCGGCCCGCGGCGGGGTGGGGCACATTCGAGCCCCATGGACGGCCCGCCGAAATGCGGGAACGCCCGATAGGACAAGGGCGCCGGTAAGGGCGCCCTTGGGTGAATTACTTGCGGAGGCCGAGCTTGGCGATCAACGCCAGATAACGCTCGTGATCCTCGCGCTTGAGATAGTCGAGCAGCGAGCGGCGCTTGTTGACCATCATCAGCAGGCCGCGACGCGAATGATTGTCCTTCGCATGGGCTTTGAAATGGTCGGTCAGCTGATTGATGCGGCTGGTCAGGATCGCGACCTGCACCTCGGGCGAACCCGTGTCATTGTCGGCGCGGGCATTGTCCTTGATCACTTCGGCCTTTTTCTCGGCGGTAATCGACATCGTCATACTCCTCGATTCATAGGTTGAACCCGCGAACGACCTTGCAGCCATCGACCGAAATCTCGACCAGCGCGATGGGCGTTTCCGCCTCGGTCGCAAGGTAAGATCCCGGCTTCGCGGGGATCCCGAACAGCATCTGTCCTTGTCGGAGCAGACGGGCCTGGTCGGGGGTGACGGGGAGGGCCGGGATGTCGTCCAGCCCCGCGGTGAGCGGGAGAACCATCCTCGTCAGTTCGCGCGCCTTAGCGGTATCGTGCAGAAAGTCCAGCGATTTCGCCTGTGCCAGGCTGAACGGCCCGGCCTTGGTGCGGCGGAGCATCGTGACGTGACCGACGGTGCCAAGCGCGATGGCGATGTCGCGGGCGAGACTGCGGATGTAGGTGCCCTTGGAAACGGCGGCGGAAAGGGTGACGTGGTCCACGCCGGAGTCGAACAATGGCGAGCTCGTGGATCGTGACCGACCGCGTCTTCAGCTCGACTTCCACCCCCCTGCGGGCGAGATCGTAGGCGCGTTCGCCGTCGACCTTCAGCGCGGAATAAGCCGGGGGCACCTGATCGATCGGGCCGGTGAAGCGGGGCAGGACGGCTTCGACTTCGGCCAGTGTCGGCAAATGCGCGCTGGTGGCAATGACCTTGCCCTCCAGATCGAGCGTGTCGGTCTGGGTGCCGAACCGGATAGTGAAATCATAGGCCTTGGTCGCGTCGAGCATCCGGCCCGCCAGCTTGGTCGCCTCGCCCAGCGCGATCGGCAGCACGCCGGTCGCAAGCGGGTCGAGCGTTCCGCCGTGGCCGACCTTGGTCTTGGGCTCGCCTGCCTCGCGTAACGCGCGCTTGACCGCAGACACGGCAGAGGTCGAGCCCAAGCCGAGCGGCTTGTCGAGGATGATCCAGCCGTGAAGCATTCACTGGCTACGCGACAGGCCGAGGTTGAGTTGCCGCGCCTCGACCTCGCGAAGCCGTTCGAAGAAATGGCGGCGGCACAACGCCACGTAGCGGTCGTTGCCGCCGATCTCGGTCTGCGCGCCCCGCGCGACCGCAAAGCCGTCCTGGTCGACGCGCAGGTTCATCGTCGCCTTGCGCCCGCACTCGCACACCGCTTTCAACTCGACGAGGTTGTCGGCCAGTGCGAGCAGGGCCGCCGATCCGGGGAAAAGCTTGGCCTGAAAATCGGTGCGTAGCCCGTAGCACAGGACCGGGATCGACAGCTCGTCCGCCACCCGGCACAATTGCGCGACGTGGCGCTGGGTGAGGAATTGCGCTTCGTCGACCAGCACACAATGGACGTCGCGTCGCTTCAATTCGTCGCCGATGGCCGCGAACAGATCGATGTCCTCGGAATAGGTGTGTGCCGGAGCGGACAAAGCGATACGCGATCCGATGGTGCCCTCGCCCAGCCGGTCGTCCAGCGCCGCGGTCCACAGCATCGTCTCCATCCCGCGCTCGCGATAATTATAGTCGGCCTGCAGGAGAGTGGTCGATTTGCCGGCATTCATTGCGGCATAATAGAAATAGAGCTTGGCCATCAGCCGCGCATGTCAGCAGGGTCGATCATGCCGCGCAAGATGGAAAACAGCACGGTATCGCGAATGATCCCGTTCCAGGTGATGCGGTCGGCGCGGAGCAGGCCTTCGCGGACCGCTCGAGCTTGGTCATCGCCGCCTGTGACCGCGTGTTGCGGGCGTCGACGCGAAATTCGACGCGGCGGATCCCGCTGCTGAAAGCGCGCTCCAGCATCATCGCCTTGCATCGCCGGTTGAACCCGCTGCCGCGGATCGAAGGTCGATAGTAAGTATCTGCCGATCTCGAGCGTCTGGCGACTCGGGGTCGATGTTCAGGAAGCAGCTCATGCCGGCGAAGGC
>CAVUFW010000007.1:0-213440 GCA_963740965.1 uncultured Alphaproteobacteria bacterium | reverse complement strand
CGCTCGACTTCTTCGAACCGATGGTTTGCCGCGTGCTCGCGGCACCGAAGCGTTCGATTTACGTTGGTATTGCCGAATCCGGCTGAATCGTGAGGACTAATTCATGAATCGAATGATCGTCGCCGCGACGGCGTTGCTGTTCGCCGCGTGCCAGAATACCATCGTCCCAGCGCCTAGCGCGGACGCGGGTGCGGCGGCGGTCGCGCCGATCCTCGACACGCCCGACGCCGTCGACGTCCATAGCTTTGCAAAGCCGATCGACGCGCGGGTGACGCATGTCGCGCTGGATCTGGCGGTCGATTTCAATTCCCGGCGCATCGGTGGCACCGCTACCCTCGATATTCAGGCAAAGCCCAACGCGACATCCATTGTCCTTGACGACAAGGGGTTGGAGATCGCCGGGATCAAGAGCGCCGACGGTACGCCGCTGACCTACACGGTCGGTTCCGTCGACCCCAATCTCGGTGCGCCATTGACCGTCGCGATCGGTGCCGCGCGCAAGATCGTCATAACGTACAAGTCGGCGCCGGACGCGGGCGCTTTGCAGTGGCTTACGCCGGAACAAACGGTCGGCAAGAAGCAGCCGTTTCTATTCAGCCAGGGTGAGTCGATCGAAAACCGAAGCTGGATTCGACCCAGGATTTGCCCGGCATTCGCCAAAGCTGGGAAGCAAAAATACGCGTCGCCAAACCGCTTACCGCAGTGATGTCGGCACCAAAGGCGGCCGACCCGGTGACAGACGGCGATTCCCGGATCTTCTCCTTCAAAATGGACCGCCCGGTCGCGTCCTACATGATCGCGATTGGCGTCGGCGACCTGGTGTTCCGCGACCTCGGTCCGCGCACCGGCGTATGGACTGAACCCGGAATGATCGACAAGGCCGCTGCCGAATTGTCGGACACCGAGAAAATGGTCGCCGCGGCAGAGAAGCTCTACGGCCCGTATGCGTGGGGCCGCTACGACCTGTTGGTTCTGCCGCCGTCCTTCCCGTTCGGGGGCATGGAAAACCCGACGCTGACTTTCCTGACGCCGACCTTCATTGCCGGCGACAAGAGCCTCACGAGCCTGGTCGCGCATGAACTGGCGCATAGCTGGTCGGGCAATCTGGCAACCAACGCCACCTGGTCCGATTTCTGGCTTAATGAGGGAATGACGACCTACGCCGAGCGCCGCATCGTCGAGGAGGTCTACGGTCCCAAGATGGCGACGCAGCAGGTCGCGCTGGGAATCGACGCCCAGGACAAGGCCGTGCTTGAAGCGGGCGGGCCGGCAAGCCCGGATTCGCGGCTTCACCTCGACCTCAAGGGTCGCCATCCCGACGATGGCTTGACCGACATTGCCTACGAAAAAGGTGCCGCCTTCCTGCGCGCGATCGAGGCCAATGTCGGACGCGAGCGGTTCGATGCCTGGCTCAAGGGCTGGTTCGATCGGCATCGCTTCCAGCCGGTGACATCGGCCCTGTTTCTGGCCGATCTGCGCGCCAATCTGATCAAGGGCGACAAGCCGCTTGAGGCCAGATTGAAACTCGATGAGTGGGTCTATCAGCCGGGCATCCCGGCCAACGCTGTCAAGGCCGACCCGCAGGCCTTCGCCGCGGTCGATGCCGCCAGCGCCGCCTTCGCCAGCGGTGCCGCACCCGACGTTGCCGCCTGGAACAGCTACAACACCGACGAACGGCTGCGCTTTCTCAACCGCCTCCCGCGTACGCTCGACAAGGCCCGGCTCGATGCGTTGGCGACGACGTTCGCGCTCGGTTCCACGACCAATAACGAGGTGCTGTTCGCCTGGCTCGATCTTGCGACTCGAAATCGCTACGATCCGGCGGTGCCGGCGCTCACCGCTTTTCTGACCTCGGTCGGCCGCGGAAAATTCGTTCGGCCGCTCTACAAGACGCTTTATGCCGACACTGCGTGGGGGCGACCGATCGCGGTCCGGCTCTATGCCCAAGCGCGGCCGATGTACCACCCGCTGGTGACCCGCGATGTCGATAAGATGATGCGCCCGTCGGCAGCCGAAAAATAGCGCGGAAAACGATCGACTTTAACGCGGCATAAACGCTCTTCGTCTAATCGGTTCACTCCTGCCAACGAGTGGATGACGGATGTACGAGGCACCCGACCGGTATAAGCGCATGGTTTCCGCTCGTCTTCCCGGTGGAGAATCGCTCGCGTTGACCAGCCCGGGCGCTCCGGAAGCCGGCTCGCCCCTGCGCGACGCCCAGCTCATCGCCCGTTCGCAACTGGCACCATTCTTTGCGATCGCGAATATCATCGCCGCCTTGCTGATGGCGGGCACGCTGATGTCCCAGGTGTCGTCACCCACCCTGCTCGGCTGGGTAGGCTCGGTCGCCTTGGTCAATTTCGTCGCCATGCAATTGTCGCGCAATCAGGCGATCACCCATGTCGGCCGCTCGGGCCGCCAGGTGCCGCAGGCTTTTCTGGTCGGGGAAGTCGTCGCCCGTGCGCTGGTTTGGCTCAGCGTTCCCCTGTTCTACTTCCCGTCGATCGATCCGGGCAGCCAGCTGGTGGTTGCAAGCCTCATCTCCGGCCTCGGCATCGCCGCCCTTGGACTGGTCGTCGTGCCAGCCTGCGTCACCGCGTGGATGGCCAGCTTCACCCTTGGCCTGTGCTATGTCCTGTTCACCGCCAACGCGACGATGCCGTTCCTCAACAAGCTGCAGACAATGTTCACGCTCGGGGTGGCGGTGGTCGGCGTCTTTTCGGTCGCGCGCTGGGCCTTCCGCCAGCTCCAGACCAATGCCGACATGGGCTCGGCCAGCGAAAGCGCCAGTTTGCTGCTCCAGGAATATGAACAGCGTGGGGTCGGTTGGCTGTGGCAGGTCGATGCCGAAAATCGGGTGACCTATATCTCGTCGCGCATGACCGCGCTGCTCGGACGACCCGCCAGTGCGCTCGTCGGCCATTCGCTCCCGTCACTGCTCGGCGGCCATTCCGAACTCGGGAAGATCCTGCTCGAGCGCCAGCCGTTCAACCAGCTTGAAATGGAACTCAAGACCGCACGCGGTCCGCGCTGGATCTCGATCGCCGGCGATCCGATCATCGACACCGCCGGCCGGTTCGAAGGATTCCGCGGGGTCGGCAGCGACATCACCGAAATCCGCCATACGCAGGAACGGCTGACACACCTCGCCAACATGGACGTGCTGTCGGGCCTGCCCAACCGCGGCCGCGTCCGCCAGTTGCTCGGCGACGCCTTGCGTACCGCGGTCAGCAGCAATGTGCCCTGCGCCATCATGTTCCTCGACCTCGACGGGTTTAAGCCGGTCAACGACACCTTCGGTCACCCCAAGGGCGACGCGGTGCTTCAGGCAGTAGCTAAAAGATTGTGCGAACAGGTCGGTAGCGACGGGCATGTAGGTCGCATGGGCGGCGACGAATTCGCCATCGTTATCAACGACGCCCAGAGCCGCAAGCGGATCGAGATGCTGGCCGAGGCAATCATTCGCTCGGTCGCCGAACCCTACATGATCGACCAGACCGAAATCCGCATCGGCGTGTCGATCGGTTGCGCATTCGGACCGATCGACGGCTCGACGGTCGATGACCTCATCCTCAAGGCCGACCTCGCACTGTACCAAGCGAAGGACGCCGGTCGCGGAGTCGCCAAATATTTTTCGGCCGAACTGCAGTTCGAGCAGGACGACCGCATCCGCCTGGAAAACGACCTGCGCCATGCGATCGCCGCCGGCCAGTTCCATTTGATGTTCCAGCCGTTGGTCAGCGCCCGCACCCAGTCGCTGGTCGGGTTCGAGGCACTGATCCGCTGGAATCACCCCAAGCGCGGCATGGTCCCGCCGCCGGTGTTCATCCCGGTTGCGGAAGAAGCCGGCTTGATGGGGGCGATCGGCGAATGGGTCATCGATGAGGCCTGCCGCGCCGTCGCCAGCTGGCCCGAACCGATCACGATGGCGATAAATATCAGCCCGAAGCAGATCATCCTGCCGTCGCTGCCCAATTTCGTCAGCCAGGCTCTTGCCCGCTATAAGCTGCCCGGCAACCGGCTCGAACTCGAAGTCACCGAAGGCGTCTTCCTGGGTGACGAGAATGCTACGCTCGACGTGCTGAAACGCCTGCGCGCGCTTGGCGTGGGCATCGCACTCGACGATTTCGGCACCGGCTATTCGTCGATCGGCTATCTCAACAAAGCCGTGTTCCACAAGTTGAAGATCGACGGCAGCTTTGTCCGCGCAGCGGGCACTCGGCCCGAAAATGTCGCGATCATCCAGTCGATCGTCCAGCTCGCCAAGAGCTTCCGCATGAACGTGACCGCCGAAGGGGTCGAAACCGCCGAGGATTTCGAGCGGATGCGCGATCTGGGCGTGGATACCATCCAGGGCTATTTGTTCGGCAAGCCCCTGTCCTACGACCGCGCGAACCAGATGGTGGTCGGCATCGGCACCAAGAAGAAGGCCGGCTGACGCCGTTGGGCCCGATCAGCGGTCGAGCATTTCCTTGACCCGGCCCGTGAGGGTGTCGATCGAAAACGGTTTGGTGACCAGGCCCATTCCGCGGTCGAGATGCGCATCGCCCAAGGCAGAATGCTCGGCATAGCCGGTGATGAACAGGATCTTGAGATCGGGAAGGCGCGTGCGCGCTGCGTCGGCCACCTGTCGCCCGTTCAATCCCCCGGGAAGTCCGACGTCGGTCACCAGCAGATCGATCCGGTCGGCCGCCTCGATGGCCGCCAGGCCGCTAGGCCCGTCGCTGGCCTCGATCACCCGATATCCGGCGTCGCGCAGTAATTCGCTGGCCGTCATCCGGATCATTTCCTCGTCGTCGATGATCAGGATGGTTTCGCCATGGCCGTTGTCGATCGCGGCTCGTTCGGGCGCGTCTTCGACGCCGATCGGACCCTGATAACGCGGCAGGTACAGGCTGATGATGGTGCCGGTGCCGACTTTCGAATCGATCGTCACTTGGCCGCCCGACTGGCGGACGAAGCCATGAACCATCGACAGGCCCAGTCCGGTGCCCTTGCCGATCGGCTTGGTGGTAAAGAATGGGTCGAACGCGCGCGCCGCGACATCTGCGGTCATGCCGCTGCCATTGTCCTTGACGCAGATCGCCAGATAATCGCCGGTCTCGAGATCGCGATTCGCCGCAATCTCCTCGTCGCAATGATTGTTGGCGATCTCGATCGCAATCTCGCCGCCGTCGGGCATCGAGTCCCGGGCATTGATGACCAGATTGAGAAGCGCGCTTTCCAGTTGCGCCGGATCGACGCGCACCGGCCAGGTGTCGCCAGCGGCTACGACCTTCAGCGCAATTTCCGGCCCGACGGTGCGGCGGATCAAGTCTTCCAGCCCCTCCACTAGCCGATTGACGTCGGTCGGCTTGGGGTCGAGCGTTTGGCGCCGTGAAAAGGCGAGCAGCCGCTGGGTTAGCGAAGCCGCCCGGCGGACCGAATCCTGCGCACCCTCGATGTAGCGCTCAACGCGGTTCACCTTGTGACCCGCAAGATGACGGTTGATCATTTCCAGGGCGCCGCTGATCCCGCCCAGCAGATTGTTGAAATCGTGCGCGATGCCGCCGGTAAGCTGCCCAACCGCTTCCATTTTCTGCGATTGGCGTAAAGCCTCGGCAGTACGTAGCAATTCGCTGGTCCGCTCCTCTACCCGCCGTTCCAGCGTGGCATTGCCGTCGGCCAAAGCCTCGGCAATTTCTTTCTGGTCCTGGATATCGGTGTTGGTCCCGATCCAGCGCCGTGCCTGACCGGCCTCTCCTTCGATCGGCACGGCGCGGGCGATGTGCCAGCGCCACGCGCCGTCCGCGCGGCGAAGCCGGAATTCAGCCTCGTAAGTATGACCTGTACGCAGCGCCTCTGCCCACCGCGCGCCCGCCGATTGGACGTCGTCGGGATGCACGAGCACGGTCCAGTCCTCCCCGTCCAGGCTCCCCGGCGCTGCCCCGCTGAAGGCGTAGACTTGCTCGTTGAACCAATCGAGCATGCCATCGGCGGGGGATGTCCAGACGTGATTGGGCATGGCGCGCGCCAGGGTGCGGAACTTGTCCTCACTCGCGCGAAGTTCTGCCTCCACACCCACCCGCTCGACATTGGCCCACGCGCGTTCGGTGACTTCGCGGATCACCGCCAGTTCCTCGTCCGACCAGACCCTGGGCTTGTTGTCGTGCACCGCCATCAGCGCCGTCAGTCGTCCGCTCTTGACCAGCGGCAGGCAGATCGTCGCGGCGATCCCGATCGACCCGAACGTTGCTGCTCCGGCGGGATCGATGTCAGCCATGTCGTTGATAATCAGGGGACGACCCGCGCCCAGTTCGCGCACCGCCATCGTTCCGAAATCGGCCAGGCTGTAATGACCGACGATGGACGGCGATCCGGGGGCGTTCCAATCGCCCCGGATAGTGAAACCGTCCTGGTCCTCGTCCATGTCGGCATAAGCGCAATTCGAAGCCTGCAGATATTCGGCGGTCATGCGCGTCGCTTTGGACAAGATATCGTCAGGATCATTGCTCCCGACGGTTTCGCGCGACAGGCGATTGAGGAAGTCGAGCCTTGCGGCCGTGCGAACCTTCTCGGTCGTCTCGTTGACGATCGCAATCACACCGGCGGGCTTTCCATCGTCACCCATAACCGGCGAATAATCTAGATTCATCGACACCAGTTCGGGTCGGCCTGACCGGTGCAAGGTAAGCTGATGATCGCGGTAGGACAGTGTGTTCCCGGCCAGGCCGGTGCGCATTACGTGATCGTTGAAGTCGGCGACTTCGGGCCAGCCTTCGCGCACCTTGCTACCCAGCAATTGCGGATGGCGACCGCCGGCAAATTCCGAATAAGCGTCATTATAGATCATCACCCCGTCCTCGCCCCACAGCAGGACGATCGGCACCGGCGATCCGGTAACGAACGACGTGATGCTTTTCAGACTCTGTGGCCAGGTCTCAATCGGGCCGAGCGCGGTCGACGACCAGTCGAACGTCGCAATTCGCGCCGACATGTCGATACCCGAATCATGTTGTGAACCAAACAAGGTCTCTTCGCTTTCGGTTTCACCTGCGGATGTGCGTTCGTTGTTCGCGGCCTTCGTCCCAATTGTGGTTGATCGATAACGCAAGCAACAGGGTGATCCGACTGTCTCGCAATCGTCAGCCGCGCGCAATCCGCTTCACTTTCGCGCCGCAATAAATTCCAGCGCGCGATCATATTCATAAGTGGTGACTCGACCGTCGCCGTCGCCGTCGGCTAGCTGCTTGAAGGCAACCAAGGCGGGCTGCGCCTCGTAGAGGGTAAGCCAGCCATCGCGATTGGTATCGAAGCTTCGAAGCGCCCATTGCTTGAGGATCGCGTTCCGGTCGAACAAGTCGTTCGCCTGATTGTTGATCGATGCCGGTATCGACGCGGGCATCGGGGGCGCAACCGGCGCAGTCGTAGCCGCTACAGCCTGCGCCAGCATTCCCAGCAGTGATGTCATCATCGCGAAATCCCTCGTCGCCCAATCAAGCGAACACCAAACGCGCAAAATCCGCATCGGCTCCTTGGTCAAGGTTCGAGAGTGAGGGGGCAGTCAGGTCAGCTGCCCATCCCTGCTTTCAGCTTTGTCCAAGCGCGGCACGCACTGCGGCATCTAACGCTTCAGGGCGGAAAGGCTTGGGAAGCATCTGAGCATGCGGGGCGACACGTTTGATCGATTCGCTTTCACTATATCCCGAAACGAATAGGATCGGCTGACCTTCGACAGTCTTCAGCAGTTGTGCAGCGACTTCGCCGCCCGACAAACCGGGCATCGCATAGTCGAGGATCACGAGATCAGGCCGCTCGTCGGCAAACGCCTTCAGCCCGGTCTCGCCGTCCTCCGCTTCGCGCACCTGATAGCCATAGTCGTTAAGGCTCGCGACGATGAAAGCTCGAACGTCCGGATCGTCGTCGATCACCAGGATCGATGCACTGCGTGGACCCGGCTTTTCCGCCGGCGCAACCGGGCTGTCATCCTCGACCTCGCCGTCGGCATGCTTGAAATAGAGACGGATGGTCGTGCCAGAGCCTTCGACGCTATCGATCCGTGCCGTCCCGCCCGACTGTCTCGCAACTCCGTAGACCATCGACAGGCCTAGCCCGGTGCCCTTACCGACGTCCTTGGTAGTGAAAAATGGCTCGAACGCTCGCGCTGCGACCTCGGGCGTCATGCCGCTGCCGGTGTCGTTGACGCACAGTTCTATATAGTCGCCATCGTCAAGCTCCGCGTCGTCGCTCATGTTTACCGCACGCGTCGCAAAGGTCAGCGTTCCTCCGTCGGGCATGGCATCGCGCGCGTTGATCGCCAGGTTCAGGACCGCCAGTTCCAGCTGCGTCGGATCGACCATGACGGGAACCGAGGCAGTGGCAAGATCGAACTGTTTGACGATGCCGGGTCCCAAGACGTTGCGCAGCATCGGGCGCATGCCTTCGATCAGCGGCGCGACATAGGTCGGCTTGACCTCCAGTCGCTGGACCCGGCTGAAGGCCAGCAATTGTGCGGTAAGGCGCGCGCCGCGCTCGGCTGCGGTCAATGCATTCGTCGCATAGCGCTTCAGCCGCTCGTCGGTCACCTGCCGGGCGATAAGGTCCAGTCCGCCGACCACGACAGTCAGCAGGTTGTTGAAGTCGTGTGCAATCCCGCCTGTCAGCTGACCCAGCGCCTCCATCTTCTGGCTCTGGCGAAGTTGTTCCTGCGCGCTTTTCAACTCGGTGATGTCGCGCGCCTCGAACAATAGATAGGCGATCGTTCCGTCGGTGCCGCGCACCGGCTGCATCGAAACATCCAGGTACGCGGTCGGCGTACCTTCCCGCTCAAGTTTCACCTCATCATTGAAAAACTGCCCCGCCGCCGCTTCGCGGATTGCGCGCTTCATCAATGGGATATGCTGCGGGTACGCCAGCATCGTGGGCGCGTCCCACAATTTCAGGCCCACCGCTCGTTTTGGATCCGCATCCCGCCACGCCGCCAACTTCCGGTTCGTTTCTAAAATGGTGCCGGTGGGGCTTAGGAGGACCAGCACTTCCAGAACGGTGTCGAAGATCGAGCGGAAGCGCATTTCGCTGGCCTGGAGCTCGGCGGTGCGGTCGGCCACCGAGCGCCGCAATTCGAGCTCGCTTTCCTTGGCCAGCGTAATGTCGGTCGCCGCGCCGATGAAGCCGATCAGGTCCCCGTCGCTGCCGAAGCGCGGCTGCGACACGCTGCGCAGCCAGCGCCATTCCCCGTCCGCCCGGCGATAGCGCGCCTCCAAAGTGAACGGCTCCAGCGTGGCTTCCCCGGCGATGCTTTCGGCCATCAGCCGGGCGCGGTCGTCGGGATGGATCCAGCCGTGCCAGTCGTGGCTGTTGATCCGGTCGCGGTCGAGCCCGGCGAAATCGAGATAGGCCTGGTTGACGAAATCGCGGCTGCGGTCGAGCCGGGTGACCCACATCATCACCGGCGCCGAATCGGCGATCCGCCGGAACCGCGCCTCGCTTTCCCGAAGCGCCCGCTCGGCAACGCGCTGCTCGGTGACGTCGTTGATCAGGATCATCAGCCCGTAGACGGTGCCGTCGGGCCGCATCTGGGGCAGATATTCGGACTGGATGGCGAGCATGCCGCGATCGGCATGATCGTAATCGGCGGCGAACCACACGCGTTCCCCGGCCAGCGCGGCATCGAGCATCGGCCGCCGGTCGGCCATCACCCGCGGATCGAGGATCTCGGCCATCGTCCGCCCGAGCATCTCGGCCCGCGGACGCCCGATGAAGTCGGCCAGTGCGCGGTTGACGAAGCGATAGCGAAGCGACGTGTCGACGAAGGCCAGCGCCATCGGCAAGGCATCGGCGATCGCCAGCACCTGCGGGAATTCATATCCCGGCGGCCCGGACTTGCCCGCGCCCGCCGTGTCGCCCGTGTCCCCGCTGTCCCCGTCGCCCGCCATGACGGCGATCCTGCCCCCTCGGGACCAAGCTGACAATCAGATTCGCCGGTGGCAGTTTCGCTGCCGGTTTCGCTGCAATCGCAAGATCATGGCGCGCGGGCGCCGGCGGCATGCTTGTCGCGCGGCCCCGGGATAACCATTTCCGATTGCAACCGATCGCAGGAGCCACGCGCCATGTCCCAGACCGCCGAACCCGCCGCCCAACAGACCGCCGACGCCGCCAACACCACCGACGCGCCGTACACGCCCCCCGAAGTCTGGACCTGGACCAAGCCCAGCGGCGGCCAGTTTGCCAACATCAACCGGCCGATCGCGGGGGCGACGCACGACAGCGAGCTGCCGGTCGGGGCGCACCCGCTGCAGCTGTACAGTCTGGGCACGCCCAACGGGGTCAAGGTGACGATCATGCTCGAGGAGCTGCTGGCGCTGGGCCATGCCGGCGCCGAATATGATGGGTGGGCGATCGACATCGGCAAGGGCGACCAGTTCGGGTCGGGCTTCGTCGCGATCAATCCCAACAGCAAGATCCCCGCTTTGCTCGACCGCAGCGACCCCGCGCATCCGCAGCGGGTGTTCGAGAGCGGGGCGATCCTGCTGTACCTGGCGGAGAAGTTCGGTGCCCTGTTGCCGACCGAGCCCGCGGCGCGCACTGCGGCGCTGAGCTGGCTGATGTGGCAGATGGGATCGGCGCCGTTCCTGGGCGGGGGCTTCGGCCATTTCTTCGCTTACGCGCCAACCAAACAGGAATATCCGATCGACCGTTATGCGATGGAGGTGAAGCGCCAGTACGACGTGCTCGACCGCCATTTGGCCAACAGCGAATATATGGCCGGCGCCGATTACAGCATCGCCGATATCGCCATCTGGCCATGGTATGGCGCGGTGGCGCTGGGCCAGGCCTATGGCACTGCCGCGACCTTCCTGGGCCTTGACGAATATGCCCATGTCCACCGCTGGATCGACCAGGTCGCGCGGCGCCCCGCGGTCGAGCGCGGCCGCCGGGTCAATCGCAACCCCGACGAGAAGAACCCCGACTTCGTGCGCGAGCGGCACAGCGCGGCGGACCTCGACTGATAAAAAAGCGCTGTCCTATCGCGAACCTTTCTGGTTCAAGATGGTGAATGAGCAATGACATCCCCCCGCGACTCGCACGCGACTCCGACCCGTTCCCGACCGACGACCTTCCGCCCGAGGTCGCCGACCTGCTGAAGTTCACGCCGGTGCCGCGCAAAGTGAACCGGCCTGACGGCTGGACCCCGGACCGGCAGCGGCAATTCATCGTCCTGCTGGCCGATAGCGGATCGCCGCAGCGCGCCGCCGCCGAGATGGGCAAGCAGTTGAGCGGGGTGGAAGGCGTCTATCGCGACGATGCCGAGGGCGGCTTTCGCGATGCGTGGGACAAGGCGCTGGCGATCGGCGCGGCGCGGCAGCGGGCGCGCGACATGGGGCACGGCGGCACCGACCGCACCCCGCCGCATCGCCGCGACGGCGGCGGCTGGTCGGGCGCGCACGGTGGCCCGCCGATCGAGGAGCCGGTGGACGAGGAGGAGGGGATCGCCCTGTTCGCCAACATCTATCAGAAATATGTGCTGAAGGTGGAGCAGGAGCGCGAGGCGCGGCTGGCGGGGGAAGTGGTCGATGCCGACTTCACGCTGCGCCAGTTGACCTGCATCGAGGTGATGCTCGACCTGATGGCATCGACCCTTCGCAAGGATGCGTGGGAAATGATCCGCGCCGCGCGGATGGGGGAATATGGGATCATCCAGATCGCCGAGACCGACCTCAGCCGTTGCCTGGGCGAAGCGCGGCGCGAGATGTGGGAATTGATGGGCGAGCCGCCACGCCCCGAACATCCGCCGCGCCGATACCTGGAGGACAAGGGCGGCTTTCGCACCGAGCCGATCGAGGTGTGGCACGGCGGCGACCAGGCCACCCGCGACGCCGAAATCGCCGCGCGCGAGAAACAGCACCGCGAGGACGCGGCGGCGCAAATGGAATGGGAAGCCTCGCAGCGCCGAGCGCATGACAAACGGCGCGCCAGCGACGCGTCATGAGCGAGAGACGCGAAGAGCCGGCCGCAGGTCGCGAAGCGAACCCGATCGACGTCACGGCCGCCCGTGACGTCCCTTCTTCATCGGAGACCCCCAATGCGAACCTTCAAACTCACCGACGACTGCACGCTCAGCGGCATCCGCCTGCTGCCCGAAGACCGCCGGGTCGACGGCGGCGGATACTATCGGCCCGATTGCCCCGACCGGCTGGTGCCGGGGCACTGGTTTGTGGACGTGCCGGTGGGGGAGGTTGTGGGGCGGAAGTTGAAGCCTGGAGAGAAGGTGGTGCCGTAATCCGTACAACCGAGAAGCTTAGCTAAGGCACACCTACGACAAGACCGTATGCCAAAATACAAACGAGTTGATAATTTGAAGAAAAATTTACTCAGACAAACATAGATTAATTGACACGACTTAATCCATTATGAATTTAAGTTCCGCCGGATCGAGATTGTTGCAGAAGCAATTATCAAGGTCGAACACACTGATGTCGTCTAATACCGAGGGGTCTGCATGTTCCCTCTGCGGTTCCGTTGAGTACTTAACCGACAAACCTAAGGATTTCCCGCCCGTGGCACGTCGGGGTCATGGCGCGGTCCGCGCATACGTTGATTCATTGGGTGAGGAAGCGCACGAATGGCTCCTCGCGCTATTCGTTGACGACAATCTGCAACTGCTGGCGGTCGACACATTGGCGCGTGGCGATGTCGGAGGCGTTCTTGTTCCTATCCAGCGGATCATCGTTCACGCGTGCCAGTTAAAGGCCGCGGCCTTCCTTCTGGTTCACAATCACCCAAGCGGCATTTGTGAGGCAAGTTCGGCAGACCTCAGCGCTACCAGAAAACTCGTTCGATTGGGGGATGATATGGGCATCCCGATGCTCGAACATCTCATCGTTACCAAGGACGGGATGAAGAGCGTGGGCTTCTTCTGATGGGCAAGCGGAAGGTAAAGGAGGCGCCGCTTCTGCGGGTGGTGCCGACAGAGAAAGCAGAATGCTCGCCGCTGGTCTTGCACGATGCGAAGGCCCGGCGAGAGTTTGCCAAGCTTACGCAGGACCTAGTCGAGATCGCGATCGAGATCGTGGATCTGGTGGAAGGTGATCCCGATATTGAGGTGGAAAACGACTTGGAGCCTGGCGGGGATGAAGAAGAGGATAGCGACGGACTTTAGATAGCGCTTACGCATCAGCAAATTCTTTTTTGCGCTCGATCATTGTGCCGACTGGGACGCGTCTAGTTGAAGCCGAACCGGGGAATTCGGGATAGTCAAATCAACCGCCACGTTTGGCTTTTCCGCATCGAACGCCTTCGGCCTGCTGTCGTGGAGTCCAGCGACAACAATCCCGACAACCTCATATTCTTTTCGTTGATCATTCCAGGCCAAAAGAGGGCTTCCGGAGGAGCCAGGCATGGAAGCACAATCATGAAACAATCCGCGCGACGTACGTAACTTTGCTTCGCAAGACGGATCGATGCTTAGCGAACGGTGCCCCCGATCTTTTGGAAATCCGACCGAGATAAGCCCCGGTTTCAGGTTTGCAGATTGCCCTTGTGTGTACAGTCCCTGTGACGTGACGCGCAGATAGCCGATCGCTATCACCAAGGCAATTATCTAGCTTCAAAATCGCCCAGTCTTCCGAAGTGCCCGCTTGTGGATCGCCAGCAGCGATTACCGTCGCGAGTGATGTCTATCTGAAGACGCCCGAACCCAAGGGGACAGCCTGAACGATCGGCTAAAGTCCGAACGACCGCACCTTTGCCGAAAACGTGCCTAGAAGTTAGAACGATGCATCGACCAACCAGAAACCCAGTTCCATGCGGTTCGCGAAGGTTGCCTACCATTCCCACTGGCCAGTTCGTAGCCACAGACGCTGAACGATCGTCTCGATCGAAGACCGCAGCTATGCTCGGACTTGAAGAGACCATAAGTAAGGAAATTAAGCGGCGGAACTTCATCGTAGCGAACTACGAACTCACGACACAGCACGCTCGGTTTATGGTCCGAAGTGAAGGCAATTAATGACAGCGCTACTACAGCCTCGTTGGTTGCGTTTCGCACGTTGAAGGACTGCGAATCTGCCGACCAGTCACTCGAAGGTATCGCTGGTAAGCACCTGACCTATCGTCAGAACTTAAAACTCGCAGCCTAACTATGGCGTGCGCTGCGCATCGGGATGCATCGCAAGCGCTTCAATGTTGATTAAACTCATATGCAAAGTCCCCCCACCATACTTTGGCCGGACCCGAACCCTAGTCTCGCACACTGTTCTACTTGGCAAAGGCGCGGTCGCTCCAGAGGCTTTGGTCATCCCAGCGCGGAACCAGACCCAATGGGTTGCAAGCGACCACTGCCGGAGGCGGTCATGAACGCAGACGGTGGGGAGATTGCTCGCAACCGTCCTTACAAGTTGCACCAGAAGCTTTTCGTGTCCCTCTAGGGCTGCGAGCGCTTCCGGCCTTGGGAATCAGAGATGACAACCAAGACCACAAAAACTGTGACGGTCGAATTTAAGATCCACGTGGCGGCAATCTTGCGAGCGCTTGCCTACTTGATCTTCTTTTTGACCTGAGTTTGCTCGGCGGGGTTTCGACTCCGCGTAGATTTTTGTAGGCTTGTGCGGCGTCGATGGTGTCGCCAGCATCCCCCGCAGCACATCATCCTCTAGCTTTTGATCGGTGTCTGCCATGCCTGAAACTTCCAGGGACCGTCTCTTACGCGAACGAAGTGAGTTTGCCATCGCCCTGGTTGAATCGCTCTGTGCCTGGAACGGCCGCGGAGGATGCCGCCCGGGCTTTGTTTGAGCGATCTGGTGGCTAACTTAGCCCTATCCGATCGCTGTCGAGCATTTGAGCAGCAAGGCGCTTAAAGAAGCCTTGGTGAGCTATATTACATGCTGGAGGAAGAAGAAAAACCATCAGAGAAATCAGCCCATATAAAACACTTTCTGACGCGCCTTGAGATACTGCGTGCATATCGCAATTTCTATGTACATTCGATCAAGGAATTTGGCCGACGGACGCATGATGAATGCCATCGATGGCCTGCTTACTCTGTGGAAGCGCGCACTGGGTTCGCAATGATGAACCACCGCCTGAGCATTGCCGAGCTAAAAAAGTTCGCTCTCTGGACAAGGGAGTTAAGTATACGGCGAGGAGCTAGAGGATGCCCTTGAAGACATTACGTGGAAATCGTTGCTTTCGCGCAAGAAGACCAAGCCGATATCATCGCTTCAAAAACCACTTTGGCCTGAAACTCTGAAGAAGCCTCGTCGTTATCTGCGAGCGCGCACGCCCCAGCCTGAACCATCTCAGGAATAATCACCACATCGATTAGCGCCGCCTGTTTCGACCAGAGATCAGCGCCGTCTCTACGCGCTGGCTCCCGGCCGCTGCGCAGCGCGCTCACCCACGCTCGGCGGCTTATTCATCCCCTCCCGTGACTTTCCAACGATGCTGAAGCATCGCCGGAACCTTGGTCACTCTCGCCCATCTTCAACGCGGCAATAAACGCCTCCTGCGGAATGCTCACCCAGCCATACTCCCGCATCTTCGCCTTCCCCTTCTTCTGCTTATCGAGCAGCTTCCGCTTCCGGCTCGCATCGCCGCCATAGCATTTCGCGGTGACGTCCTTGCGCATGGCGCTGATCGTCTCGCGCGCGATGACCTTGCCGCCGATCGCGGCCTGGATGGGGATCTTGAACAGGTGGCGGGGGATGAGGTCCTTCAGGCGCTCGACCATGCCGCGGCCGCGTTGCTCGGCGGTGCCGCGGTGGACGATCATGCTAAGCGCGTCGACCGGCTCCTCGTTGACCAGGATGCTCATCTTGACCAGGTCGCCCTCGCGGTGTGCCGATCTGGTGATAGTCGAAGCTGGCATAGCCCTTCGACATGCTCTTGAGGCGATCGTAGAAGTCGAACACCACCTCGTTCAGCGGAAGCTCGTAGGTGATCTGCGCGCGGCCGCCGACGTAGGTCAGGTTCTTCTGGATGCCGCGGCGGTCCTGGCACAGTTTCAGGATCGGGCCGAGATATTCGTCGGGGACGTAGATGGTCGCCTCGATCCACGGCTCCTCGATCGTCTCGATCCGGTTGGGATCGGGCATGTCGGCCGGATTGTGGAGCTCGATCGTCTGCGCCGGCTCGTTCTTACTGTGGGTGAGGTGCATGGTGTAGACCACGCTCGGCGCGGTGGTGATGAGGTCGAGATCATATTCGCGGGTCAGCCGTTCCTGGATGATCTCGAGGTGGAGCAGGCCGAGGAAGCCGCAGCGGAAGCCGAAGCCGAGCGCCGCGCTGGACTCGGTTTCGAAGCTGAACGAGGCGTCGTTGAGGCGCAGCTTGTAGAGGCTCTCGCGGAGCTTGTCGAAATCGGCGGCGTCGGTCGGGAAGAGGCCGCAGAACACCACCGGCTGGACGGTCTTGAAGCCGGGTAGCGCGTGGGCGGTGGGGCGCTTGACGTCGGTGATGGTGTCGCCGACCGCGGTCTGGCTGACTTCCTTGATCTGCGCGGTGATGAAGCCGATTTCCCCCGCGGCCAATTGCTCGAGCTGTTCGATCTTGGGGGTGAAGCAGCCGACGCGGTCGACGAGGTGCTGGGTGCCGGTGGCCATGAACTTGACCAGCTGGCCCTTCCTGATGACGCCGTCGATGACGCGCACCAGGATGACGACGCCGAGGTAGGGGTCGTACCAGCTGTCGACCAGCATCGCCTTCAGGGGGCCGTCGCGGTCGCCCTTGGGGGGCGGGATCTTGGTTACCACGGCTTCGAGGATCTCGGCGATGCCGATGCCCGACTTGGCGGAGGCGAGCACGGCTTCGGACGCGTCGAGGCCGATCACGTCCTCGATCTCGGCGCGGACTTTCTCGGGCTCGGCGGCGGGAAGGTCGATCTTGTTGATGACGGGCACGATTTCATGGTCGTGCTCGATCGACTGGTAGACGTTGGCAAGGGTCTGCGCCTCGACCCCCTGCGCCGCGTCGACCACCAGCAGCGCGCCCTCGCACGCGGCGAGGCTGCGCGACACTTCGTAGGCGAAATCGACGTGGCCGGGCGTGTCCATCAGGTTGAGCTGGTAGGTCTCGCCGTCCTTGGCGGTCCACTTGAGCCGCACCGTCTGCGCCTTGATGGTGATCCCGCGTTCCTGCTCGATCTCCATATTGTCGAGCAGTTGCGGCGTCATTTCGCGCTGGGTGAGGCCGCCTGTGGTCTGGATCAGGCGGTCGGCAAGCGTCGACTTGCCATGGTCGATATGGGCGATGATGCTGAAGTTGCGAATGTGGGAAAGTTCACTCATGCCGCGCCGCTAGCAGAGCGCCCCGCTCCTGTCATCGCCGCCCATGGGAACCAGTGCCGCCGCCAGCCGTATCCACCGGCAACAGGAGGACGTTACGGATGGCGATCGACCAGCTTCGGCGGCTCGAGCTTTGGGCGCGGCTCGGCTATGCGGCGCGGGGATTCGTCTATCTGCTGCTCGGCTGGGTGGCGCTGACCAGCGGCCGCGCGCTGTCGACCAACGGCGCGGTCGCCGAAGTCGAGAAGCTGCCCGCCTCCCCGATCCTGCTGATCCTGCTCGCGGCGGGCCTGGCCGGCTATGCCCTGTTCAAGCTCTACGCCGCCGCGACCGACCTCGACCACAAGGGCGACGACACCAAGGGGCGCGTCGCGCGGATCGGCAGCGCGGTCGGCGGCGCGGCCTATTTCGGGCTGGCGTGGGCCGCGCTGAAGGTGCTGACGGGCGAGGAAGAGGGACAGGCGGGCCGGGCCGCGGGATCGAGCGGCGTCCAGCAGGATGCCGCGGTCGACATCGCGCAGGCGCCGGGCGGCAACTGGCTGCTGATCCTGGCCGCGCTGATCGTGATCGGAATCTCGATCGGCCAGTTCGTCATCGCGTGGAAGGCAAGCTTCATGGCCGAGATGCCGCGCTGCCCCGGCTTCGCCCGCCCGATCGGGCGGCTGGGCCATGCCGCGCGCGCGGTGGTGATCGGGATGGTCGGCTGGTTCCTGCTTCGCGCCGGGCTGGACGGCGACCGGGTACGCAATTTCGGCGATGCGCTGGCGCTGCTGCGCAACCAGCATAGCTGGCTGTTCCTGGCGGTCGCCGCGGGGCTGATGGCGTTCGGGCTGACAAGCCTGATGATGGCGCGGTACCGGCGGATCGAGGATCGCGACGTGGTCGACGACCTGGAACATGGAATTGAGAAGGCCAAGGCTTCCGTCAAAAGCTGATGCATGTTAAAAGCTGGCCCAGCGCGCGTGTTTGCGCTGTGGGGGTCCTGTTTGCATGATTGCGACGGCGCGGGGGCGCTGGTCGGCGGTCGTCACCTCCCGCATCATCAGGGAGGCACATAGTCAATGATCGGTCGTCTTTTCGTTTCCGCCGCTGTGATACTCACCTCGTTCGCCGCGGCCACCGCGCCGGTGTCGGCCCAGACCAGCAACACCCGCGCCAGCTCGGGGCGCAAGATGCAGGTCAACGCCATGTCCGAAGTGCCGGTCTGCCAGCGCCGCCTGGGCACCATCGCCATCGTCGAGCCCGACAACCAGTGGTGGCGCGAGCTCAACCTGGGCAGCCCCGAGGCGATCCTGAAGATTTTCGTCCAGCGATCGGGCTGCTTCGGGATCGTCAACCGCGGCCGGTCGATGCAGAGCCGGGCGATGGAGCGCGCGCTGGCCGACAATGGTGAATTGCAGAAGGGCAGCAACGTCGGCCGCGGCCAGGTCAAGACCGCCGACTATTTCCTCGAGCCCAATATCGTCACCGCCAACCGCAATTCGGGCGGCGGCGGGGTCGGTGCCGCGGCGGGCGCGCTGGGCGGCCTGTTCGGCGGCTTCGGCAGCGCGGTCGGCGCGATCGCCGGGCGGGATCAACGTCAAGAAGGGCGAGGCCAGCGTCACGCTGAGCGTGGTCAACGCCCGCACCACCGAGGAGGAGGCGCTGGTCGAAGGCTATGCGCGCAAGAAGGACGTCAGCTGGGGCGCGGGCGGCGGTGCCGGCTGGTGGGGCGGATTCGCCGCCGCGGGCGCGACCGGATACCAGAATACCGAGATCGGGCAGGTGATCGTGCTGGCCTATCTCGACGCCTATATCAAACTGGTGACGCAGCTTGGCGGGCTGCCCGCCAATGCGGCGGTGGCGGCGCCGCAGGCGCGGTGATTTTCTAAGCGGGTGTGCCCCCTCCGTCGCTTTGCGACACCTCCCCCTGGTAGGGGGAGGGGCTGATCACTTCGCTCCTCCCCCAGATTCTGGGGGAGGTGTCAGCGTAGCTGACGGAGGGGGCATGCCGCCTGCGCCGCTCCATCGGCCGCCGCGTCGGGATCGTTCAGTCCGTCCACGGGCGCGAACATGAGACCTTATCCTAGACCCTTCATGCGGTCATCGCGACCGCTCGGCGGCGCGCGGTTGGTCGTGCGCGGCGCGATGACCAAGCCCAACGCCTGTTGCGGGCGGCGCTTCGCCGGCAGCAACAGGCATGAGGTTATGGCGGCATCTATCCGGTATAGCCCTACATCGCTCGGAACTTCTGCAGCCCGCGCTGCCGGATCGGCGAGAGTCGACGGCCCGCAGCAGCGTTCACGCTTGGTCGCGCGCCGACGCAAATCCTTGGCGCGATTGCCTGTGTCGCGGACTCGCCGCCATGGCGCATGGGGTGCCGCGGTCGTCGTGCCCGCCGATCGCCGGATGGGGGCCGACTCGGATCGTGGCGCAGGCGGGAAGTGCCCCCCTCCGTCAGCTGCGCTGACACCTCCCCCTGGAAGGGGGAGGGGCGAAACCAGCCAGCCCCTCCCCCTTCTTCAGGGGGAGGTGTCGCGGAGCGACGGAGGGGGCTTCTTTTTTGCGGGGCGAATCCCCATCTCCGGCGCTCCCCCGGAGACCCGCGCATGACCCAGTTCGACCTCACCCCGCCGACCGAAACCGAGTTCGAGGCGCTTGCCGCCGATCTCACGACCGAGGAGCGGCATGTCCTGCTGCAGCACGGCACCGAGGCGCCGTTCTGCGGGGTGTTTACCGATCACAAGGGGCAGGGAGTCTATACCTGCCGGCTGTGCGGGCTGCCGCTGTTTCGCGCCGGCGAGAAGTTCGACAGCGGGACGGGGTGGCCGAGCTTCACCACGCCGGTCGACGAGGACCATCTGACCACCATCCGCGACACCAGCTATGGCATGGTCCGCGACGAGATCGTCTGCGCGCGGTGCGGCGGGCACCAGGGTCACGTCTTCCCCGACGGCCCGCCCCCGACCGGCGAACGTTATTGCATCAACAGCGTGTCGCTGGGCTTCACCCCGGCCGACGATCCGCTCCCCGACCGGCTGGGCCGCGGCGCACCGGAGGGCGAAGTCTGGAGCGGGTGAAGGTCGGTCGGCTATGTAATGTGATGGCAGGATTTCGACTGTTAAAATCCTAAAGCGGACCGTCCGCTTTTGACCCATTGCGGACATTCGCTCAAATTATTTCGTCAGGGCAACTGGCTGGCCTAATCCTGCACCCAAAATCACTATTCAAAGAATCTCTCCGAACTCCCGTTGACTGCACAAAGCCATTAGTCGCGGCGAACCAGCCGAGCTTGCCGCGCTGCTGGGAATACCAAAGCGGGCCGCCTTACTTCGCGTGGCGCTGTTTCAAACGGGTCTTGGTATTCTCACGGTGGTGCCGGCAGATTGGCAATTCTCGCCGATCGACGCCACGCCGGATGACCCAATCAGAGATCAGACGAACGAGCTGACAATTCTCGCTGCTCCATAGATTGGATTCGACATCCTCTCGATGCGGCTGAGCACTCCAAAGCCATCAATTCATTATCGCCATGTTGAGATGCCACCCACTGAGTCCCGATACGGCACACGTCGGATTCCAGCACCGGGATGCCAATTTTGTGATTGGTTAAAAATCTGTTATCACTGGGTAGTTAACCGAGTCGAATGATTACGGTTAAGTCTTATCAATTTTGGTCTTGGTTGCTGCTACACAGCTGTTCGATCACGATCCGAGGGGGAATAACATGCGTAGAATAGCACTTTCCGTCCTTGCCGGCGCCGCTGCAATTGCATTGGCCACGCCCGCCAGCGCCGTGGTTACGGTGACCTATTCAGATTGCGGCGGCGGTTCGAACTGCATCAACGGCACTGACAACGTTAACCTTGACTCGTTTTTTGGGAATACGGCAACGGGTCATCTCGGCTCGACAGTCGTCAATTTCTCGAGCACGACGGATGATCTAATTGCGGGACAGGGTCAGGCGAGTATCACTTCGTCTGCGCCGGATATTCTTCTCAATAACATCACCTTTTCGGTGGGAACTGGTTTTTTCACCACGGCCGAATTTAACCTCACGGATCAGCCGACTGGATCTACCTTGGTCATCACGACGGCCGGAGGAGACAGCCAATCATTTAACATCGACGGTAATGGATCAAACCGCTTCGGTATTCAGGTGACAAGTACGGATCTGATTACCTCTGCTACGCTCAATTCCAATTTGGGTTTTGGAACGTTTTCCCAGCTTCGCTTGGGAGGCTTGACCTCAGCGGTACCGGGCGCAGTTCCTGAACCAAGCACTTGGGCAATGATGCTACTCGGCTTTGGCGGTGTTGGTGTCTCGTTGCGCCGTCGGAAAAAAAGCGGTTCTCGGCTGGCGCAGGCGGCTTAACCCGTCTCCATATAGTTCGAACTTGGAGCCCGGCCAGCAATGGTCGGGCTTTTCTTTTGGGGTTACCAACCAAACGTTTTCGATCATGATAAATCACTCGCAACTATTTGAGATGGCATTCTTGTGAACAAGCGATCGGGTCTTTTTGACGACCTCGAAATATTCACTTCGGTTGCGAAACATCTGAGTTTCACGGCCGCCGCTCGCGAGCTAGATTTCACTCTTCCCGGCATCAGCATGGCAATTAGTCGTCTTGAGAAGCGCCTTGGATTCCAACTTTTCGAACGAACTACTAAAACGGTAACCCTGACTGACGCGGGAGCCATCCTCAACGATCATGTCGCGACGGCTACGGCTGCTATCATTGAAGGACTGAAGTCCGCGCGTGCTCAAGCGTAACGGTAAATCTTCGATCGATCGCGCCCGGTTGAACTGCAGCTGATTGGGGAACGACGGGCTTTCTCAGGGAGGCCTCAGGAAAATGATCGGCTGAGGCCAGCTAGCGCAAAGGATAGCCGGCCCATTGTATCGAGAGCGAAAGCTACGCTGATTGGGATAAGCTCGGTGGCAGGACCGTCGTCCTTGCAACCGTTTACGGTCACCAACACAACGGGTGCGCGGCAATCCAATCGTGCGAGCGTATCGAAAGGAAAACGTGAAAAACTGCGCTAGCGCTATCCCTCGCGTAAACAGAATTCGGCACAGAACATGTAGCCAATGTCCGCTTTCCACCCATCATTGCCGTTCCGAACAAATTTTGCCCTGCCCCAAAGCGGACATCGACACAGGCTCTCCTGCGGCGCGGATTTGCATCGGGGCAAATCGCGCCGCAGTCGAGTCAGCGGTTAACAGGCCGACGACGGCCAGTGGCGATGCTTACTTCGCCATCGGCAGCAGCTTGTCGAGGTGCGCCTGGACGGCGGGGAGGGTCTTGGTGGCGAAATCCTTGAGCTGGGGCGAGGCACCGCCGGCGGCGTAGGCGGTCAGGATCGCGATCGCTTCGCGGTGGGCGGCGATCTGCTGGGTGACGTAGAGGCTGTCGAACGCGGCGCCGGTCGCGCCTTCGAGCGCGGTCAGATCGCTTTTCTGTTTGGCGGTCAGCGAGGTCATCGGACGGAACGAGGGCGTCGACGCATTGGCGGCGGTCGTCAGTTCCTGACCGGCCTTGGTATGATCGGCCGAGATCATCGCCGCCAGCGACTTGAGGTCGGCCGACGAAGCGCTCTTGGCGGCGATCGCGGCGCTGTCGATTTCGAACTTGCCGCTGCCCGCGACGGTGTTGGCGAAATCGGCGGAGGCAAGCGGCGCGGCGGGCGCGGCGACACTGTTGTCGACGTTGGCGGGGGCGGTTGCATCGGCGACATTGCCGCGATCGGCCTCGGCGACGTCGGACGATTTGTTGCACGCCCCGACGAGGAGAAGAAGGGCGGTAGCGGCGGCGAAATTGGTGCGCATCTTGAATCTCCATTGGCCTTGACCCGATGACTACGCGCCGGATGCGACAGTCGTTCCCACGCGCCGCGCGGGTGAGGGAATGAGGAGGAAGAATGCTGGCCCGCTCCGAGGGACTCGAACCCCCAACCTTCGGGTTCGAAGCCCGACGCTCTATCCAGTTGAACTAGGAGCGGTGACCACCCGTTAGCGGACCCAGCGCCGATTGTCAGCGGTGGATTTGCCCGATCGGAATTGCAGGTGCGCGATCGATGGCGGCGGCGCCCGAGTTTGCATCGTCGATGCTTGCCGCTACCCCGTGGCGATGCGCCCGATTGCGACCCGTCGGCTGGACCGTGCCACCAACATCGCCGACCTCAGGCGGATGGCGCGCCGCCGCCTGCCGAAACCGATCTTCGACTATATCGACGGCGGGGCGGACGACGAGGTCACGCTGGCGCGCAACATGGCGGCCTTTGCCGATTACGAGATCGTGCCCGACGTGCTGACCGACGTGTCGCGGATCGCCACCGCGACGACATTGTTCGGCCAGCGCGTGGCGTGGCCGCTGATGCTGTCCCCGACCGGACTGACGCGGATGTTCCACGACCAGGCCGAGCTTGCGGTAGCGCGGGCGGCGGCGCGGCATGGGCTGCCGTACAGCCTGTCGACGCTCGGCACGACGCGGCTGGAGGCGCTGGCGGAGGCGTTCGGCGGGCCCAAAATATTCCAGATCTACATCTTCAGGGATCGCGGGCTGACGGCCGAGTTCGTCGCCCGCTGCAAGGCCGCCGGATACCATGGCCTGGCGCTGACGGTGGATACGCCGGTTGCCGGCAATCGCGAGCGGGACCGGGTCAACGGCCTGTCGCTTCCGCCGCGGCTGACGCTGCGGTCGATGCTGAACTTCGCGGCGCATCCGGCATGGTCGATCCCGGCGCTGTCGGGGTCGAAGTTCGACTTCGCCAACGTCAGCCACCGGGTCGACGCGCTGGCCGCGGGGCCGATGAGTTTGTTCGACTATATCGGCGAGCAGTTCGACCCCGGAATCACCTGGACCGACGTCGAATGGCTGGCGCGCGAATGGGACGGGCCGCTGGCGATCAAGGGGGTGATGACGCCCGACGACGCGACGCGCGCGATCGGCTCGGGCGCGACCGGGGTGATGGTGTCCAATCACGGCGGCCGCCAGCTCGACGGTGCGCCGGCGCCGATCGACCAGATCGCGGCGGTGCGCGATGCGCTTGGCGACGGGCCGGACGTGATCTGCGACGGCGGGATCCGGCGCGGATCGGACGTGGTCAAGGCGATCGGGCGCGGCGCCAGCGGTTGCTCCATCGGACGGCCCTATCTGTACGGATTGGCGGCGGGCGGCGAGGCGGGGGTGGACCGCGCGCTCGACCTGCTGCGCCAGGAGTTCGAGCGGACGATGGCGCTGGCCGGGGTCGCCGACGTCGCCCGCATCGAGCGGCGGCATGTGCGGCGGCGGCATGGGCAGGAGCGGGCGGGCGAAATCGCTTAGCGTTCGGCGGCGCGCGCTCTAGGAACCCGGGATGGCCATTCCACTTTCGATCCAGGCTGGCCTGTGGGGCCTGCTCAGCGGATCCGCCTTGCTGATCGGGGCGGTGACCGGCTGGTTCGTGCCGATGTCGCGGCGGGTGGTCGCGGCGATCATGGCGTTCGGATCGGGGGTGCTGATCTCGGCCCTGTCGTTCGAACTGATGGACGAAGCGTGGAAGCAGGGCGGCTTCATGCCGGTCGCGATCGGCTTCATCGCCGGGGCGGCGACCTATACCTTTCTCAACATGGCGCTGGCCGCCGCCGGCGCCCGGCACCGCAAACGGTCCGACGGCGAGAACCGCAAGGAACATGCCAAGGTCGCGCCCGAAGGGAACAGCTCCTCGCTGGCGCTGGGCGCGTTGATCGACGGCATTCCCGAATCGATCGTCATCGGCACCAGCCTGCTGACCGGCGGGGCGATCGGCTGGGTCGCGGTGGCGGCGGTGTTCCTGTCCAACCTGCCCGAAGGCCTGTCGAGCGCGGCGGGTGCGCGCAAGGAGGGCAAGTCGGCGGCGTTCACCTTCTCGCTATGGGCGGGGATCGCGATTGCCGCGGGGGTGGCGTCGTTCGCGGGCTATACCTTGTTCGGCCATGCGTCGCCCGAGGTGCTGGCCGCGGTGCAGGGCGTGGCGGCGGGGGCGATCCTGGCGATGATCATCGACACGATGGCGCCCGAAGCGTTCGAGGGCACGCACGATTTCGCGGGGCTGATCGCGGTGTGCGGATTCCTCACCGCGTTCGGATTGTCGAAGCTGGGGTGAGGAAAGGGGCAAGGTGAGCAGCATCGATCCGCGGCCCGACAACGCCGGCCGCCGCCTGATCGCGGCGGGGGCGGTGCTTGCCGGATCGGCGGTGCTGCTTGGCGCGTTCGGCGCGCATGCGCTGAAGGCCAGGCTGGATGCGGAAGCGCTGGGGTGGTGGCACACCGCGGTCGAGTATCAGATGTGGCACGCGCTGGCGGTGGTCGGGCTTGGCCTGTCGCCCATCGCCCGACTGCGCCTGCCGGCCTGGCTGATGGCGGGCGGCGCGATGGTGTTTTCGGGCACGCTTTACGCGATGGCGCTCGGCGCGCCGCGCTGGCTCGGCGCGGTGACCCCGATCGGCGGGATGCTGATGATCGCGGGGTGGGGATTGCTGGCGTGGCGGAGTGCGCGGCGCGGCGGCTGAGGCCTGTCCCGCCCTTCGTCGAATAAGCGCGGCGCGAGGCCCTGAATCCTGTTGCGGATCAATGTCGTCGTTCTAGGGTGCTGCCACGTCGTCCTTTCTTTGAGAGACCCCAATCCATGCGCACCGCCCTTCGTTCGTCCGTCCTGCTCGCCAGCGCGTCATTGCTCGCCGCCTGCGCCACTACGCCCCCGGTCCAGACCGTGCCGATGGCCGATGCCGCGCCGCAACCCGCGACACCGGCGATGGCCGAGCCCGCATCGCTGTCGTCGCTGGTCGCGCAGGTCGACATTCCGCACCAGTCGTTCAAGCTGGCCAACGGCCTGACGGTCATCGTCCACGAGGATCGCAAGGCACCGGTGGTCGCGGTCAGTACCTGGTACAATGTCGGGTCGAAGGACGAGCCCGCGGGCAAGACCGGCTTCGCGCATCTGTTCGAACATCTGATGTTCAACGGGTCGGAGAATCTGCCCGACGATTACTTCACCTATCTGCAGCAAGTCGGGGCGACCGATTACAACGGCACCACCTGGTTCGACCGGACCAACTATTTCGAAACGGTGCCGACCGGCGCGCTGGAACGGGCATTGTTCATGGAAAGCGATCGCATGGGCTATCTGCTCGCCGCGATCGACCAGAAGAAGCTGACCAACCAGATCGGCGTGGTGCAGAACGAAAAGCGCCAGGGCGACAATGCGCCGGGCGGGCTGGTCGGGTACGAGGTGCAGGCGAACCTGTTCCCCGACGGTCACCCCTACCACCACGACACGATCGGATCGATGGCCGACCTGGACGGGGCCAGCCTGGCCGACGTGAAGCAATGGTTCATCGACAAATACGGCCCCAACAACAGCGTGCTGGTGCTGGCCGGCGACATCAACGCCGCCGAAGCGCGGCCGCTGGTCGAGAAATATTTCGGTGCGATCCCGTCGGGCAAGGTCAACAATCCGGCGCAGGCCGACGTGCCGACGCTGGCGACGTCCAAGTCGATCGTGATGAAGGACCGCGTCGCCGCCACCCAGTTGCAGCGCCATTGGGCGGTGCCGGGACTCAACAGCGACCAGCTGCCGGCGATCGACCTCGGCGCGTCGATCCTCGGCGGACTGGCAAGCTCGCGGCTCGACCGGATCCTGGTGCGCGAGGAGAAATTGGCGGTGTCGGTGTCGGCCAGCGTCCAGCCGTTCCAGCGGGTCGGCATGTTCGAGGTCAATGCGACGGTGAAGCCGGGGGTCGATCCGGCGGTGGTCGACAAGCGCCTCGACGAGATCATGGCCGATTATCTCGCCAACGGTCCGACCGAGGACGAGGTCCGCCGCGCCGCGACCAGCGATGTTTCCGGGCGGGTGCGCGGGCTGGAGCAGGTCGGCGGGTTCGGCGGCAAGGCAGTGGCGCTGGCCGAGGGGCAGGTGTTCACCGGCGACAGCGATTATTACAAGCGCAGCCTGGCGCTTTATGCCGCCGCGACCCCGGCGCAGATCAAGGCGGCGATGAACCAGTGGCTCAGCCGACCGGTGTTTAAGGTCACGCTGGAGCCGGGCGACCGCGCGCCCTACGTCGATGCTAAGGGATCGAAGGCGGCCAAGGTCGACCTGCCGAGCAAGAAGACGGTGCGCCCGATTCCGGCGGTCGCGACGACCCCGCCGCTCGACTTCCCGACGGTCGACCATGCCACGCTGTCGAATGGCGTGGTGGTCAGCTACGCGCAGCGCGCCGCGGTGCCGACCACCCAGATCGCTCTGTCGTTCGACGCCGGTTCCGCATCCGACGCGCCGAACCAGCGCGGGTTGCAGAGCGTGACCCTGGCGATGCTCGACGAGGGCGCGGCCGGGATGACCAGCCAGCAGATCGCCGAGGAGAGCGAGCGGCTCGGTGCCGCGATCGGCACCGGCGCGTCGCTCGACCGGAGCAACGTCAGCATGTCGGCGCTGTCGGCCAATATCGACCCGTCGCTCGACCTGCTGGCCAAGATCGTCCAGCGGCCCGACTTCGCGCCGACCGAGCTCGACCGCATCCGGACGCAGACGCTGACCGGGATCGCGCAGGCGCAGAAGGACCCCAATGCGATGGCGGCGCGGGCGCTGCCGGGGCTGATCTACGGCGCCAACCATCCCTATGCCTCGACCGGGCAGGGCGATGTCGCCGCGGTGACCGCGCTTCGCCGAGACGATTTGGTCGGTTTCCAGCAGCGCTGGCTGCGGCCCGACAACATGAAGATCTTCGTCGTCAGCAGCCTGCCGCTGGCCGAGCTGATGCCCAAGCTGGAAGCGCGTTTCGGCACCTGGGCGGCACCGGCAGGTCCCAAGGGCGTGAAGAATTTCACCGCTCTGCCGCCGCGCCCGACGTCGCCGCGGATCGTGCTGATCGACCGCCCGGCGTCGCCGCAGTCGATCATCCTGGGCGGGCAATTGACCCCGGTGGACCCGCGCAGCGACGTCGTCCCGGTCAACGGCGCGAGCGAGGTGCTGGGCGGCAACTTCCTGTCGCGGATCAACATGGACCTGCGCGAGACCAAGGGCTGGTCCTATGGTGTCCGGAGCAACGTCAGCTACGCGCTCAACGCCGCGCCCTACATCGTCAACGCGCCGGTCCAGGCCGACCGCACCGGCGATTCGATCAAGGCGCTGAACGAGCAGATCACCTTGTTCCTGGGCAGGAAGGGCGTCACCGCCGAGGAATTGTCGCGCGCGGTATCGAACAACGTCCAGGCGCTGCCGGGGCGGTTCGAAACCTCCAACGCGGTGCTCGGCGCGATGATGAGCAACGATCTGTACGGCCGTCCGGACAATTATTTTGAATTGCTCGGCGACCGCTATCGCGGCCTGACCCGCGCGTCGACCGACCAGGCGCTGCGCAACGCGCTCGACCCCAAGGGCTTCGTCTGGGTGGTGGTCGGCGACGCCGCCAGGGTGAAGCCGCAGCTCGACAAGCTCGGCATGCCGGTCGAGGTGATGGCGGCGAAGTAGGGGTTAGCCCCTCCCTTCGCCCTCGCGCGGGGAGGTGGCCGCGCAGCGGACGGAGGGGGCTCTTATAAGATGCCTCGCCTGCCCCCTCAGTCAGCTGCGCTGACAGCTCCCCCGGCGTTGCGCTTTGCGCAATCTGGGGGAGCGGCTAGGTGACCCGTGTTACGTGCCCCATCTTGCGGCCGGGGCGGGCTTCGCCCTTGTTGTAGAGGTGCAACGCTGCGCCGGAGTCGGCGAGGATCTCGGCCCAGCGATCGACGTCGGCGCCGATCAGATTGTCCATCACCGCGCCGCCCCCGACCGGATTGGGGCTGCCCAGCGGAAGACCGCAGATGGCGCGGACGTGCTGCTCGAATTGCGAGGTCGCCGCGCCTTCGATCGTCCAGTGGCCGCTGTTGTGAACGCGCGGCGCGATCTCGTTGACCAGGGCGCCATCGGCGGTCGCGAAGAATTCGACCGTGAACATGCCGATATGGCCGAGCGCTTCGGCAAGCGTTGCGGCGGTGGAAACCGCATCGTCGGCCAAGGCCGCGATCGGCGCTCCGGCGGGGACGGTCGAGCGGCGCAGGATGCCGTCGCGATGCTCGTTGCGCGGGCAGGCAAAGGCGCGGGTGTCGCCGGCCGCGCCGCGCGCGATCAGCACCGAAAACTCGGCCACGAAATCGACCGCGGCTTCGGCCACTGCGGGGGCATCGCCGATGCTCGCCCAGGCCGCGCGCGCTTCACCGGCGTCGCGCACCCAGGCCTGGCCCTTGCCGTCGTAGCCGAGACGGCGGCTCTTGAGCACCAGCGGCAGCCCGAGCGCGTCGACCGCGGAATCCAGATCGGCTTCCGCCCCCACCTCTCTCCAGGCGGCAACGCGCGCGCCATTGGCCTCGAGGAAACGCTTCTCGACCGCGCGATCCTGCGCGATTTCCAGGCTGCGGGTGCCGGGGCGAAGCTTGTCGCCCAAGGCCATCAGCGGCGCGACCGGCAGATTTTCGAATTCATAGGTGACGACGTCGCACGCGGCCGCGAAGGTGGTCAGCGCGGCTTCGTCGTCGAACGCCGCGCGGGTGAACGCGCCCGCGACTTCGGCCGCGCAGGGCCGGTAATGCGGGTCGAAGATGTGCGCCCGATAGCCGAGCCGCGCCGCCGCCATCGCCATCATCCGGCCGAGCTGGCCGCCGCCGACGATCCCGATGGTCGAACCCGGCGCCAACTTCATTCAGGCGCCTCGGGCACCGCGTCGGTCTGCCGCGCGCGCCAGTCCGCGAGCCGCGCCGCCAGCGCATCGTCGGTCGTCGCCAGCATCGCCGCCGCCAGCAGCGCCGCATTGATCGCCCCCGGCTGACCGATCGCCAGCGTTCCAACGGGGACGCCGGCGGGCATCTGGACGATCGACAGCAGGCTATCCATGCCCTTGAGCGCCTTGCTCTCGACGGGCACGCCGAGCACCGGAAGCGCGGTCATCGATGCCGCCATGCCGGGCAGATGCGCCGCGCCGCCCGCGCCGGCGATGATCAGCTTCAGCCCGCGCGCGCCGGCGCCCGTGGCGTAATCGTACAGGCGCTGCGGCGTGCGGTGGGCGGAGACGACCTTGACCTCGTGCGCGATGCCGAGGGCGTCGAGAGTTTCGGCGGCATGGCGCATCGTCTCCCAGTCGGAGCGGCTGCCCATGATGATCCCGACAATCGCCCCGCCCGCCATCGTGAAAATTCCCTGCGCTTCGTGCCTGCCGTCGTGTAGAAACTGTGGCGGCTGTGCGCAATTGGCACAGTGAGCCCGAAGGTCATTTCCCTTTGGCCTTGATGCAGGTTATGAAATCGCCATTCAACAGTAGGCGTGCCGGACATGGATCGAGTTCGTGCACAGCGTCGATACCGAGGCGCTGATGGAGGAAATCGCGCGGTTGCGCGCCGAGGTCGTGCAGCTCGAAACGCGCTGCGACGAGCTCGACCGCCTGGCCTGCCACGACGTGCTCGTGCCGGTCGCCAACCGCCGCGGGCTGATCCGCCAGCTCGACATGCTGATCGCCCGCCAATCGCGCCACCCGGCGCCCGCGGCGCTGTTGTTCATCGACGTCGA
Organism: uncultured Alphaproteobacteria bacterium; assembly: GCA_963740965.1. Taxonomy (GTDB): domain Bacteria; phylum Pseudomonadota; class Alphaproteobacteria; order Sphingomonadales; family Sphingomonadaceae; genus Sphingomicrobium. The sequence goes on along the minus strand of CAVUFW010000007.1, from coordinate 182,646 downwards.
CGGACTGAAATGGCTCAACGACAGCTTCGGCCATGCGGCGGGCGATGCGGCATTGATCTACCTTGCCGAACTGATGGTCGGCGCGGTCCGCCAGACCGACCTGGTCGCGCGACTGGGGGGCGACGAATTCGCCATCCTGCTCGACCATGTCGACGAAGATGCCGCGACCCATACAGCCAAGCGACTGGTCGATGCGGTCGCGGGATGCGACTTCATCCACAACGGCCGCCCGCTGCCGTTGAGCGTCGCGGTCGGGTTCACCATCATCGAGCCCGGCGACACCGCCGAAACCGTGCTCGATCGCGCCGACAAGGAAATGTATCGGGATAAAGCCGCCGCATAGAAAGCCCGGGGGGCTTTCGTGGTGCGGCGGCTGCAGCCTAAGGACCTCCGGCGGACGTTCTTGAGGCAAGCCCGCGGGAAATCGACCTAGCGCTCGCCCAGATAGTAGCGGTCCTGCACTGCCAAATTATCGCCAAGTTCGTAGACGATCGGCTTGCCGGTCGGGATTTCGAGCCCGACGATGGCGTCGTCGGCGATGTTCGACAGATATTTCTCGAGCGCGCGGAGCGAATTGCCGTGCGCGGCGACGATCACCCGCTGGCCCTTACGCAAGCGCGGTTCGATCTCGGCCTGGTAATAAGGCAGCACCCGCGCGATCGTATCCTTGAGGCTTTCCGATGATGGTACCACGACGCCTTCGTAGCGCCGGTCGGACGCCACTTGGTACGGGCTGTCGGCCTCCAGCGGCGGGGGCGGGATGTCGAAGCTGCGGCGCCAGATCCTGACCTGTTCCTCGCCGACGCGGGCGATCGTCTCGGCCTTGTTGAGCCCCGTCAGCCCGCCATAATGACGCTCGTTGAGCCGCCAGTCCTTGGTCACCGGCAGCCACAAGCGGTCCATCTCCATCAGCACGAGGTGCAGGGTGCGGATCGCGCGCGTCTGGAGCGAGGTGAAGCAATGGTCGAAATCGAAACCGTTGTCGGCCAGCAGCCGGCCGGCCGCGCGCGCTTCGTCGACACCCTTGTCGGTCAGCCCGACGTCCCACCAGCCGGTAAAGCGATTCTCCAGATTCCACTGCGACTGGCCGTGGCGGAGCAGGACCAGGCTGGGCATCAGCCGACCTGCTCTTCGCGCCTGGGCCGGACGGTTTGGGTCTGGCCGAGATCGGGCAGGATCGCGTGCAGCGCGTCGAGGCACGAGGCGGCGAGATATTTGGAGCGCTCCGGGCTCCAGCCGTAGATTTCGTCGGGCAAGTCGGCATTGTCCTTGAACGGCATTTCCAGCGTCATCGACACGCAGCCGAAGCGCTCGGCAAGCTGGGTCGTGGACATCGACATGTTGGCGCGGCCGGGCGCCGGGATCTCATAGCCCTGGCGGGTCTGGAAGTCGGGCGAAACCCGTTCCAGCGTGTCCGAAAACAGTTTGAACAGGTCTGACTGGCGGTCGGTCAGCGAGGGAATGCCCTCGAACCCCGCCAGGAAGTTGGCCGGGATCGCTTCGTCGCCGTGGACGTCCATGGCGAAGTCGGGCGGCTCGGCATCCATGGCATTGCGCACGCACAGCACTTCGGGGCTCTTTTCGGCGGTCGGATTGTCCCATTCGCGGTTGAGGTTGGTGCCGACCGCGTTGGTGCGCAGATGGCCGCGACGCGACCCGTCGGGGTTCATGTTGGGAACGATGTGGAAGGTGCAGTCGCGGCGCAACACGCGCGCCACAGGATCGTCGCTGTCGACCAGTTTCTCAAGCGCGCCTTCCATCCACCATTCGGCCATGCTCTCGCCGGGATGCTGGCGGGCATAGAGCCACACGGTCAGCGGTCCTTCGCCGATCGTCAGGCAATCGATGTCCTGCCCGTCGAGCGTCTTGCCCAGCACGCGATAGTCGACCCCGGGAAGCGCGGCGACGGTCGACACCAGATCGTGGTGCCGCTCCATTGAGTAAGGCGCGAAATAGGCCAGCCACACGCAATCGGTTTCGGGCGTGAGGCGGATCGTGAGGACCCCATTATCGTAAGATGTGTCGGCCACGCGCACCCAATCTTCACGGTCGAGCGACATGCACGCACGATAGTCGGGCCAGCCGTCGGGGTAAGCCGACTTGCCGCAATTGGTGATGCGCAAGGTCACCTCGCGCCCGCCGGCACCGGCCAGCTTGAAATGAAACCATTGGAAGAAATCGCTCAGGTGATCGGTCACGATCTCCAGCTCGGCGGTGTCGCCGTCGATCGAGGTGACGCGAATGTTGCCGGCGTCGAATGCGCTGGAAATCGAAATGGACATGGGGACCTTTGCCGCTACCTGGGGTTCGGCGAGCCTGATAGTGGCCTGCACGGCGACTGCAAAGCCCCGACCGCCGCGCCTTGACTAACCCGACCTCCCCCTCTAGTGGAGCCGCCGGTCCTTACCGACCTTCCGATCCATTCAAGCATAGCAAAGCAGGCGTCCCGGCCATGAAGATTCGCAATTCCCTGAAGTCGCTGAAGTCGCGTCATCGCGATTGCCGGGTGATTCGCCGTCGTGGACGGACCTACGTCATCAACAAGACGAATCGCCGGTTCAAGGCTCGCCAGGGCTGAGCTGACTGCGGTTTGCGGGGCCGACCGGGCCGCGCTTTTAAGCGAAAATCAGGAATTTCCAGATAGCCACCGGACATCGGCGCAGTGCGCCTTTTGTTCTGGGGTGGGCGATGCGTAACGTTGCGGTGGTCGGTCTGGCCGTTCTGGTCGGGCTGCTTGGCGGGTGCAGCGATCCGGCGAGCGAAACGCCGGTGGCAATGAAGCCGGGGCTGTACGACATTACGGCGATGGGCAAATCCTACGTCGAGATCAGCCCCAGCAACACCCGAGACAAGAAGTGCCTTTCCGCCTTCGACGTGTCCGAATTCGAACGTTTCCCCATGCTTCACGGCACCCGCCGCCTGCCCGAATGCAGCGAATCGGTCGAGCCGCGCAAAGGCAATCTGGTGGCCGGGCGGCAGCGTTGCACCTCGGGTCATCTCGACCAGGACGAGACCGTGTCGACCTATAATGTAGTGATCGGCGAAGAGCAGTTCGTCATCAAGGGCGACGTCAAGGATCGCCGCGACGGCACCGGCCCGCAGACCGGCAACTTCACCGTGATCGGCCGCCGCGTCGGCGATTGCTGAAGGTCAGCCCTCGGTCTTGAACGCGCGAAACTTTACTCGCTCCTGAGCGCGTCGATCGGGCGCATCCGGCTGGCGCGGATCGCGGGGTAGCCGCCGAACAGCAGGCCGATGAAGGCGCTGAACAGGATGCTTCCGATCGCCACCGGGGCGCCGATCGGGGCCGGGAATTCGGCCACGCGTTCGAAGATCTTGGCGGCGGTGATCGCCAGGATCAGCCCCAGCAGCCCGCCGATCATGCACAGCACCGCGGCTTCGACCAGGAATTGATTGCGGATGTCGCGGCGGCGCGCGCCGAGCGCCATTCGCAGCCCGATCTCGCGCGTGCGCTCGGTCACGCTGACCAGCATGATGTTCATGATCCCGATTCCCCCGACCAGCAGCGAAATCGAGGCGATCGCTACCAGGATCGCCTGGAACACGCCGGTCACGGTTGCCGACTGCTCCTGGAATTCCTCGGTGGTGCGGACGGTGAAGGGCTGCACGTCGCCCTTGCGGACGCGGTACCGGTCGCGCAGCAAGCGGACGAGATCGCGCTTTGCATCGTTGAGGTCGACCGCGGGATCGAAGCCGACGAACAGCATCGCCAGATCGTCGGGTCCGGTCAGCGTGGTGGCGAAGCGCTGGCGCCCGGTGTCGAGCGGCACCAGCGCGACATCGTCATTGTCGTTGCCCAGGCTCGACCCCTTGGCGGCAAGCACGCCGACCACCCGGAACGGCACCTTGTCGACCCGCACCGTCTGCCCGACCGGATCGAGATCGCCGAACAATTTGGTCGCCACGGTCTGGCCCAGCACGATCACCCGCGCCGCCGACTGGACGTCGGCCTCGGCGATCATCCGTCCGTTCTCGACCTCGCTATTGGTGATCGTGGCATAGCCGGGGGTGATCGCGATGCCGTTGGTGCTGACCCGCCGGGCCGGGATGGTCAGCTGGATCGAGGCGCGCAGTTGCGGCCCGATCGCCATTACCCCGGGCACCGATCGTTCGATCGCCCGCGCATCGCGCTCGGTCAGCTTGCCGACCCCGCGATTGGGCCCGTCGTTATTGGTGTCCGGCTGGGGGAACACCAGCGCCATGTTCGACCCCAGCTGGTTGATGGTATTTTCGACCGACACCTGCGCCCCGCTGCCGACCGCCACCGCGAGCACCACCGCGAGGACGCCGATCATCACCCCCAGCGCGGTCAGGATCGATCGCATCAGATTGGTGCGCAGCGCGGTCAGCGCGATGCCGACGTTGACCATCGCCCCGGCAATCGAGCGGCGCAGGCTCATGCCGCGCGGACCCGGTCGGTGACGGGCGCGTCCTCGACCACGCGGCCGTCGCGGAACAGCACCCGACGCGCGGCATAGCGGGCGATGTCGGGCTCGTGCGTCACCAGGATGACGGTGATGCCGTCGTCGTTGAGCTGGCTGAACAGCCGCATGATTTCTTCCGAAGTCGCGGTGTCGAGCGCGCCGGTCGGCTCGTCGGCCAGCAGGATCAGCGGATCGGTGACGAGTGCTCGGGCGATCGCCACGCGCTGCTGCTGCCCGCCCGACAGCTTGGCCGGGCTATGGTCCATCCGGTCGCCGAGCCCCATCGCCTGAAGCTTGGCCGCGGCGCGTACGCGGCGATCGGCCGACGACAGGCCGGCGTAGATCAACGGGGTCGCGACGTTATCCAGCGCGCTGGTCCGCGCGAGCAGGTTGAACTGCTGGAAGACGAAACCGATCTTGCGGTTGCGGATCGCGGCAAGCTCGTCCGACGACAGGCTCGCAAGATCGCTGCCGTCGAGCAGCAATTGCCCGCGCGTCGGCACGTCGAGCGCGCCGATCAGGTTCATGAAGGTCGACTTGCCCGACCCGCTGGCGCCCATGATGGCGACGAATTCGCCGCGCCGGACGGTCAGCGATACGCCGGCCACGGCATGCACCGTTTCCCCCCCGAAGTCGTAATCCTTTTCGAGATCGCGCGCCTCGAGCAGGGGCGGATCAGCCGCCATTGCCCTGATCGTCCTGGTCGTCGACCTCGCGGCTCGGCGCAGTGGACTTGGCCCGCACGATCACTTTCTCGCCGGCGCGAAGCCCCTTGGTCACCTGCACATAATCTTCGCCCTGCAGGCCGAGCGTCACCGCGCGGCGCGTCGGCTTGTAGGGGTCGGCCGAGGGGAGGTAGACGGTCGGTCCGCCCGGCGCGGGCGCGCCCTTGGGGCGATCGGCGACCTTGGGGCGGAAACGCAGCGCGGTGGTGGGCACTCGCACCGCATTGGCCACCCGGCCGGTCACGATCTCGACGTTGGCGGTCATCCCGGGGAGCAATTTGCCGCCGCGATTGTCGACGTCGAGGATGACGAGATAGGTGACGACGTTGGCAGTCTCGCTCGCCGCCTGGCGGATCTGGCGGACGGTCGCCTTGAAGCGGTCGTCCGGGTGGGCATCGACCGTGAAGCCGACGTCCTGCCCGACGCGGATCTGCCCGATATCGGCTTCGTCGACCGACGCCTCGACCTGCATCCGCGTCGTATCCGCCGCGATCTCGAACAGGTTCGGGGTCTGGAAGCTGGCGGCGACGGTCGTGCCCGGCTCGACCAACTTGTTGATCACCACCCCCGATGTCGGGGCGACGATCGTGGTCCGCGACAGATCGAGCAGCGCCGACGACAGTTCGGCATTGGCCTGCGAGATCTGGGCGCGGGCGCTGGCGATCTGGGCGGTGCTGGTGCGCTGTCCGGCCTGCGCGGTGGACAACGTGCCCTCGGCGGCGTCGAGGCTCGACTTGGAGACGTACCCGCGATTGGCGAGCTGGCGCCGGCGCGCGAACTCGCGCTGCTGGATGGCGATGTCGGTCGTCGCCCGCGTGGCGGCGGCGTTGGCCTGGGCAAGCGCGGCCTCGGCGGTCGCCACCCCGGCGCGCGCCTGCTGGACTCGTGCGCGAAGCCGGGTCGGGTCGATTTCGGCCAGCACCTGACCGGCGCGGACGGGCGAATTGAAGTCGACGTAGACGCGGGTGATCTGGCCCGACACTTCGGCGCCGACCTTGATCGTGTTGAGCGCGCGCAGCTTGCCGCTGGCGGTGACCTTGCGCACCACCTCGCCGCGCGACACCGTCTCGGCGACGTAATTATAGTCGTGTCGTGTCGGCTTGAGCGACTGGTAGACCACGAAAATCAGGACGAGGGCGATCAGCGCCGACCAGAATTTGTGACGCCTGATCCAGGCGCCCAATGCGGTGATACGCTCCCCCATGCAGCAGGACTAACAAACCCGCCGCCCGTCGGAAAGCGAAGAATTCGACGCCGGGATCAGGCCTCGGCGACGATCGCCGCCCACTCGGCCTCGGTCGCGACGCGCACGCCGAGTTCGGCCGCCTTCTTCAGCTTCGATCCCGCGCCCGGTCCGGCCACCACCAGGTCGGTCTTGGCACTGACCGAGCCCGACGCGCGCGCGCCGAGCCGTTCGGCCTGCGCCTTGGCCTCGTCGCGGCTCATCGTTTCCAGCGTGCCGGTGAAGACGATGGTCTTGCCCGACCATTCAGTCGCGCGGGCGGTGGAAACGAACGCTGCGGGCCGGGCGAGCGCCAGCAATTCGGCCAGTTGGTCGCGATTGTGCGGCTCGTGGAAGAAATCGGCCAGCGCTTCGGCGACCACCGGCCCGACGCCCTCGACCGAGGACAATTCGGCCTCGGTGCCGTCGCCGGTGGCAGCGGCCTGGAGCGCCTCGATGGTGCCGAACGCCTTCATCAGATCCCTGGCGGTGACCGCGCCGACGTGGCGGATGCCGAGGCCGAACAGGAAGCGTGCCGGATCGAAGCCCTGGCGCGCCTCGATCGCGGCCAGCAAATTGTCGACCGACTTTTCCTTCCACCCTTCGCGCCCGACCAGATCGTCGCGGTGTGCCTTCAGCCGGAAGATGTCGGCCGGGCCGTGGAGCCAGCCGAGATCGACGAATTCGACGATGCTCTTTTCGCCCAGCCCGTCGATGTCCATCGCCCCGCGCGACACGAAATGTTTCAGTCTTTCAATGACTTGTGCGGGGCAGATCAGGCCGCCGGTGCAGCGCACGTCGACTTCCCCCTCCTCGGCCACGGCTTCGCTGCCGCACTGGGGGCAATGGTCGGGGAAAGCATATGATGCCCGGACCGTGGCTCGAGTGAGATTCTCGACCACCTGCGGGATGACGTCCCCCGCCCGCTGGATCCGCACCCGGTCGCCGACGCGCAAGCCGAGCCGCGCGATCTCGTCGCGATTGTGGAGCGTCACGTTGGCGACGATCACGCCTCCAACGCCAACCGGCTTGAGCCGCCCGACCGGGGTCAGCTTGCCGGTTCGACCGACCTGGATATCGATCGCCAGCAGCTCGGTCTCGGCCTGCTCGGCGGGAAATTTGTGCGCCAGCCCCCAGCGCGGCGCCCGCCCGACCTGGCCCAGCCGATCCTGCCAGTCGAGCCGGTCGACCTTGTAGACCACACCGTCGATGTCAAACGGCAGGTCGGCGCGCGCCTGTTCGATTGCAGCGTAATGCGCCAGCGCCGCCTCGACCGTCTCGACCCGCGTCAACAGGTCGCTAACGGGGAAACCAAGCGTCGCCAGCCTGGCCATGGCCTTGCTCTGGGTCGTGCCGAGCGGCGCGCTCAGTTCGCCCCAGCCGTGCGCCAGGAAACGTAGCGGCCGCGCCGCGGTGATCGCCGGATCCTTCTGCCGCAGCGACCCCGCCGCCGCATTGCGCGGGTTGGCGAAGATCTTGCCGCCGGAAGCCTCCTGCCGCTCGTTGAGCGCCGCGAAGTCCGCCTTCGACATGTAAACTTCGCCGCGCACCTCGAGGATCGCCGGCGCACCGGCGACTTGCTGCGGGATGTCGGCGATGGTCCGCACGTTGGCGGTGACGTCCTCACCCACCGCGCCGTCGCCGCGAGTCGCCGCCATCGCCAGCATGCCATCCTCGTACCGCAGCGAGCAGGACAGGCCGTCGATCTTGGGCTCGGCGGTCATCGCCACCGCCGCATCGGGAGGCAGCGACAGGAATCGGCGCACGCGGCCGACGAATTCGGCGACCTCCTCGTCCGAAAATGCATTGTCGAGGCTGAGCATCGGCCGCGCATGGGGGACCTTGGCCAGGCTCGACGTCGGCGCCGCGCCCAATCGCTTCGACGGCGAATCGTCGCGGGCGAGGTGCGGAAACTGCGCTTCCAGTTCGCGATTCTCGCGCACCAGCGCGTCATAGTCGGCGTCCGAAATCTCGGGGTTGTCGCGGTCGTGATAGGCGCGGTCGTGGCGCGCGATCTCCTTCGCCAGCCGCATCAGCCGGTTGGCGGCGTCCGCTTCGGTGGGCGTGGCCCCGCTCATGCCAGCATCGCCGCCATCTTGGCGACGCTGTTCATGTTGCGCGCGGTGCCCTGCTTGACCGCGGGCAGCTTCAGCCGCGTCTTGCCGATCCCCTCGCCATAGCTGACGAAGATGCAGCGCGGGCCGATCGCCATGCGCTCGCCCTGCACGTCGCGCGCACCGGCCAGCATCGCCGCGACCGGCGGTTCGGCGATGAAGTGCGCCATCACCCAGCTCGGCTTGTCGTCGGCGAACGGGTTTGCGGCGGCGGTCGCGGTCATTTCCGCCGCCGAGCGGACGAAGACCGGCACCGGCTTGCCGAAGAAGTGCTCCAGCGCGGTTTCGATCCGCGTCTGTGCGGCGGCCTCGGCCAGGTCGCTGTCGAACAGCAGATTGCCGCTGGCGACAAAGGTGCGGACGTTGGCGAAGCCGCACGATTCGCCGATCCGCTTCAATTCGGTCATCGGCAATTTGCCTGTCCCCCCGACGTTCATCGCGCGCAGCAAAGCGACGTAGGCGGTCACGCGATTTCGCCGAGGAACTGGTCGAGCGCCGCCCAGCTTCGCCGCGCCGCGGTTTCGTCGTACTGGATGCCGGGCATCGCCCCGGTCGCGCCCTTGTTGGTAAAGGCGTGCCCGACCCCGCCATAGCCATGGAGCTGCCAGTCGCAGCCCGCGGCGGTCAATTCTTCCCCCAAGGCAACGACGCTATCGGGCCTGGCCAGCGGATCGGCCCAGCCGTGGAACGCGATCACCTTCGCGGCGATCGGTCGCGGGTCGAGCCCGGGAGGATCGAGCAATCCGTGGAAGCTGGCGACGCCGGCAATTTCCGCGCCCGATCGCGCCAGATCGAGCACGCATTGCCCGCCGAAGCAGAAGCCGATGGCGACGACCGGCGCGCGCCCGGCAAGCGGGCGAAATTCGTCGAGCACCGCCGTCAGCAGGTCGCGCAATCCCGCCCGGTCCGCGCGCAGTTCGCCCATCGCCGCCGATGCCTCGGCTCGCCGGTCGGGCGGGAAGCGCGCACCGTACAGATCGGCGACCATCACCGCATGTCCCTTGGCATTGAGATCGGCCGCGAACCCGCGCTCCAGATCGGTCACGCCCATCACCGTCGGACACATCAGGATCGCGGTGCGCGCGCCATTGACCGGAAACCACTCATGCACCAGCGCCTTGTCGCGCCAACCTTGCGCAACGTCGCTCATTTGGCCTGGCTCGCCGGATCAGTGATCCCGACCGATTTAAGCCGCTCGATCAACCCTTCGTCCCGGATTCCCTGGCGATACGCAGCGATCCAATACGACTTCGCGGCCTGCTTGTTACCATCATGCTCGGCGATATCGCCGGCAATCATTGCCCCCGCGAACAATGGTTCGGTGCGGAGCGATTCTTCGGCATCCTTGCGGGCGGCGGCATAATCGCCGCGGTTGAAATTGGCCCGGCTCCGCCCCGCCAGCGCCCTCGCCCGGTCGCGCTTACTAAGGTTCGGCGCGGCGAGCGCCAGATCAAAGGCGTTTCGTCCTGCCCAGCTTCGGCGATTGTCGACCAGAGCGTTACCATAATTGATTTGGCGTTGGGAATTGGCCGGATCGAGCGCGACCGCAATTCGCAAATCGTCGACATTCGCGCCGCGATCCTGATCGGCGACCACTGCCATGACCGCGCGAACGGTCAGATATTCGGCGCGTTTCGTCCGATCTTTCTCATGATCGAATGCCCAGCTGCAATCGTCGACCATCTTCCGGGCCGACGCCTGATCGCCCGAATTGCCCAATGTGCAGCGCTTGGCCTCCCCGCCATCCGCCTTGTACTTCAGGCGGCGATCGATGGTCGCGCGAAGCGCATTGCGCTCGTCCGACGGGGGCAATCCTTCAAGTCGGTCCGCCGCTTGCGCGTAGCGACCGAGCCACACTTCCTCGTCTGCGGCACCGCCCTCCCGGTCAGGGTGGGTGCCGAGCAGGGCGATGACCTTCAGCCGGTCGGCGAGGGCCCCTTCGAAATCGGCCAGGAAATGGCGCGAGAAGGCGCGCTCGGAATATGCGCTCGATGCCTCGGGCGAAAGCTGGACCTCGCGGTCGAGGTCGGCCAGCCCGCGGCGGTAAAAGCCGAGGTCGTTGAGCGTGTAGCCCCGCTCATGGATCGCGCTGAGGAAATTGGGCGCAAGGGCGAGTGCCTTTTCCAGGTTGGGCAGCGCCTCAATTCCGGCCTGCTTCTCGTTGAGGCTATAGGCCCAGGCGAAATAGAGGATTGCCTGCTTCTTGGCGCTGGTCGCGGTGGCGATGGCGGCAGCGCAGGCGGGCGGCGGCGCTTCGCTCGCCTCGCCCTCGATCTTGACGTGACACGGGCCGTCGATTTCGTCGTTGGTAGCCCGAAATTTTTCATTGGTCGGCGTCGGGCTGGTAAGCACCGCCATCATCATCATCATCCCGCTATACATCACGCCGCCTCCAGCAGTTTCGCGGCCTGGGCGCGGGCTTCGTCGGTAATTGCCGCGCCCGACAGCATGCGCGCCACTTCCTCGCGGCGTTCGTCGACCGTGAGCTTGCGGACCGTGGTGCGGGTGCCGTCGGGACCGTGGGCTTTTTCGATCCGGTAATGATGCGCCGCGCGGGCCGCGACCTGGGGGCTGTGGGTGACGACCAGCACCTGCGCGTCGATCGCCAGTCGGGCCAGCCGCTCGCCGATCGCGCTCGCCACCGCGCCGCCGACCCCGCGATCGACCTCGTCGAAGATCATCGTCCGCGCCCCGCCGGCCTCGGCCAAGGCGACCTTCAGCGCGAGGATGAAGCGCGACATTTCGCCGCCCGAGGCGATCCTGGTGAGCGCCCCGAACGGCGCCCCTGGGTTGGTCGATACCTCGAACTCGACCCGGTCGCTGCCCGACGGTCCCGGGTCGGTCGGGGCGATGGCGGTGCGGAAGCGCGCGGCGTCGAGCTTGAGCGGGACGAGCTCGCCGGCGACGGCGGCGTCGAGCCGGTCGGCGGCGGCGCGGCGGGCGTCGGACAGGGTGGCGGCAGCGGCGGCGAAGGCATCCTCGGCCTGCGCCAGCGCTAGGGTCAGTTCCTCGATCCGCTCGCCGCTCTGGTCGATGGCGCGGCGCCGGGCCTGCATGTCGGCCAGCAACGCGGGAAGCTGGTCTGCTTCGACCCGATGCTTGCGCGCCAGCCCGCGGATTTCGAACAGCCGCGCTTCGGCCGATTCCAGGTCGATCGGCGAATGCGCCAAAGCGGCGCGCGCGGCGGCGATCTTGGTTTCCGCCTCGTCTGCCTCAATGATCGCACGATCGGTCGCGACCAACGCTTCGGCCAGCAGTGGATGCGCGTCGGCGATCCGCTCCAGCCGCCGCGCCGCCTGGCGAAGCTGCGACAGGCCGCCGTCCGACCCGGTGAAATGCTGGTCGAGTCCGCCAAGATCATCCTCGATCCGCGCCGCGGCCTTCATCTGCCCGCGGGCGTCGGCCAGCCGTTCCTCCTCGCCCGTCTCGACACCGAGCGCGTCGATTTCGGCGATCGCGAAATCGAGCCATTCGCGGTCGCGGTCGGCCTCGGCCAGGGCGCGGCGCTGCTCGGCCAGATCGGCCTCGATCGCGCTTCGCCGGGTCCAGGCCGTTTCGACCGCCGCGGTATCGAGTTTGCCGAAGGCGTCGAGCAGGGCGCGGTGGCCCTTGGGGTTGAGCAGGCCGCGATCGTCGTGCTGGCCGTGGATCTCGATCAGCGATCCGGCAATGTCGCGCAGCAGCGTGGCGGGCACCGCCGCGCCGCCGGCGAAAGCGCGGCTGCCGCCGTCGGCCTTCAATGTCCGGCGCAGCAGCAGGGGTTCGCCGGGATCGGGCTCGATGCCCTGTTCGGCTAGCGTGGCAAGGGCAGGGTGGCCGGCGGGAAGCTCGATCTCGGCGCTGACGCTGGCGGCCTGCTGTCCGGCGCGGACCAGTCCGGCATCGGCGCGATTGCCGAGCGTCAGTCCGAGCGAATCGAGCAGGATCGACTTGCCCGCCCCAGTCTCGCCGGTCAGCGCGCCAAGCCCCGCCTCGAATTCCAGCTCGAGGTGGTCGATCAGCACGACGTCACGGATGACCAGCTGCCTCAACATACGGAGGCGCTCGCCAGGATCAGCTCTGCGGCGCCGCCGGCACGTGGCGCTGGATCAGCTTGTAGCTGCGCTCATACCATTTGCTGCCCGGATAATTGGCGCCGAGCACGGCGGCCGAGCGGCGCGCCTCGTCGGGGATGCCCAGCGCGAGGTAGGATTCGACCAGCCGCTCGAGCGCCTCGGGCGTGTGGCTGGTGGTCTGATACTTGTCGACCACGGTGCGAAACCGCAGCGTCGCGGCGAGCCAGTTGCCCGATCGCTGGTAGAACCGCCCGACCTCCATCTCCTTGCCGGCAAGGTGATCGTTGATCAGGTCGAGCTTGAGGCGCGCATCGCTGGCGTAGCGGCTGCCGGGATAGCGACGGGTCAGTTCGCCGAATGCGTCGGCGGCCTGCTGGGTGATCTTCTGGTCGCGGTTCACATCCTCGATCTGCTGATAATAGCTCATCGCGATGAGGTAATTGGCGTACGGCGCGTCCTTGTTGCCCGGATGGATCGTCAGGAAGCGGCGCGAAGAGCTGATCGCGTCGGTATAGGTCTGCGCCATGTAATAGCTGAACGCGCTCATCAGCTGCGCGCGGCGGGCCCACACCGAATAGGGATGCTGGCGCTCGACCTCGTCGAACATCTTGGCGGCCAGGATGTAATTGCCCTGGTCGAGATACTTCTTCGCCTGGCTGTAGAGCGTGTTGACGTCGCGCGCGACATATTCGGTGTCGCCGACCTTGCCCTTGTTGCGGGCACAGCCCGCCGCCGGAAGAGCCAGTGAGGCGATGATGAGCGGGAAAGCGATGCGGGGCGTGATGGACATGACGGACCTTCTAGCGTGGTGCCCGGTGGAGGCCAAGCGCATTAAGATTGCAGGGCCGCGACTATGCCGCCCACGGATGAACGGCAAATGATCGGTCACGCCTCCTGCGGGCGGGCGCTTGGCGTATCGTCGGCCTTGAGGAAACTGTCGGGCTGAATCCCCAGCCACACCAGCACCGGCGCCGAAATGTAGATCGACGAATAGGTGCCGATGAAGGTGCCGAGCAGGATCGCCAGCGTCAGCCCGAAGATGACGTCGGGCCCGAGCAGGATCAGCACTGCCAGCGCGATCATGATCGACAACGAGGTCACGATGGTGCGCGACAGCGTCTCGTTGAGCGACAGGTTGATCAGCGGGATCATCGCCATCTTGCGATACTTGCGCAGATTTTCGCGGATGCGGTCGTAGATGACGACGGTATCGTTAAGCGAATAGCCGACCACCGCGAGGAACGCCGCGACGATGTTGAGATCGACCTGCAATTGGGTCACCGCGAAGAAGCCGAAAATCATCGACACGTCGTGGAACAGGGTGACCAGCGCCCCGACCCCGAACTGCCATTCGAAGCGGATCCAGATGTAGATCGCAATTCCCAGCATCGACAAAGCGATCGCCAGTGCGCCGTCCCATGCCAGCTCGCCGCTGACCTTGCCCGACACCGATTCGCCGGCATCGACCCGGGCGCCGGGATATTGCTGCTGGATCATGGTGCGCAGCTTGGTCACCGCCGCGCTGGCCGCCGCGTCCGATCCTTCGGGGCGGGGCAGGCGCACCTGGTAGGTCTTGGCGTCGCTGAGCTGCTGGATACTGGCGTCGCCAAGCCCCAGCGTGCTGACCCGGCTACGCAGATCCTCGATATCGACCGGCTGCGAGAAGTTGGTCCGAACCACCTGCCCGCCGACGAAATCGATGCCGAGGTTGAGGCCCTTGATCCCGACCATGGCGAGCGAAGCGACGGTGGCGATGATCGACAGGATGAGCGCGATGTTGCGCCATTTCATGAAGTCGATGTTGGTATTGTCGGGGACGAGCTTGAGCAGTTTCATGGTTCGACCCTCAGATGTTCAGGACGCGCGGGCGCTTGGCACGAACCCAGAGCGCAACCAGCATGCGGGTGAAATTGACCGCGGTGAACACCGAGGTGACGATGCCGATCATCAGCACCACGGCGAAGCCGCGCACCGGTCCCGATCCGAACAGATACATGATCGTGGCGGCGATGACGTTGGTGATGTTGGCGTCGAAGATCGCGGTCGACGCTTCCTTGTAGCCGGTGTCGATCGCGTCGAGGATCTTGCGGCCGCGCCGCTGTTCCTCGCGGATGCGTTCGTTGATCAGCACGTTGGCGTCGACCGCCGCGCCGATCGTCAGCACGAAACCGGCGATACCGGGCAACGTCAGCGCGGCGCCGAAGAGGGCGAGGCCGGCCAGGATCAGGAAGGCGTTGGCGATCAGCGCCATTGTCGCATAGACCCCGAAGCGGCCGTAGGTGATGAGCATGAACAGGATCACCGCGAGCGTCGCGGCGACCGAGGCGATGATGCCTTTTTCGATCGAATCCTTGCCCAGCTCGGCGCTGACGGTGCGTTCCTCGATCACGTTGAGCTTGACCGGCAGTTTGCCCGACGACAGCGCGGTTGCCAGCTGGGTCGCGCCCTCGACCGTGAAGTTGCCGGTGATTTCGCCCGATCCGCCCAGGATCGGGGTCTGGATGGTCGGATAGGACAATACCTTGCCGTCGAGGATGATCGCGAAGGGCTTGCCGACATTTTCCTGGGTGGCGCGTCCGAAGCGCTTGGACCCCAGCGCATTGAACTTGAAGGAGATCGCCGGCTGGCCATTCTGGTCGAAGCTCTGATTGGCGGCCGTCAGTTGATCGCCCGAGACCATCACGCGGCGCTGGACGGCAATCTTGCCCGTCCCGTCGGCCATCGGCAAAATCTGGCTCCCCGCGGGAGCACGCCCGGCCGCGACCTGCGCCGGGTCGGCGGTCTGGTCGACCAGCTTGAATTCCAGCCGCGCGGTCTGGCCGATCAGCGCCTTGAGCGCATCGGGATCCTCGACCCCCGGCACCGCCACCAGGATGCGGCGTCCGCCTTGGTTGACGACGGTCACTTCCTTGGTGCCGTTGGGGTCGATCCGGCGGCGGACGACGTCGCGGGCGACGACCATCGCATCGTTCAGCGCCTGACGCGCACCGGCATCCGATGGGGTCAGCACGACCCGGGTCGAATCGATCACGCGCACGTCCCAGTCGCGGGTCGCGGTCAGGCCGACCGGCTGGGCGAGTGCCCGCATCCGTTCGACCGCGTCATCGAGCTGGGTCGGATCGCGCACCAGGAAGGACAGGCGCCCACCTTGGGTCGACACATCGCTGATCCCGATGCGCGGCGCGCGGCGAAGGTCGGTGATGACCTCCTCCTCTTTCGCGGCGAGGCGCTGCCTGGCCGCATCGGCGACGTCTGCCTCGAGCAGCAATTGGCTGCCGCCGGCCAGGTCGAGGCCGAGGTTGATCTGGGTATGCGGCGCGAAACCGGGCCACCTGGCGACCTCGGCCTTCGGGAAAAAGCTTGGAATCGAGAACAGGATCCCGAGCAGGATCACTGCCCAGATCGACCACACACGCCAGCGGCTATATTCCATCATCAGTCGTTGGCCGGCTTGGTCTTGGGTTTGACCACATTGCTGATGGTCGACTTGATCACGCGAATCTTGACGTTCGGCGCGATCTCGACCTCGGCTTCATCGTCAGTGACCTTGGTCACGCGGCCGCGGATGCCGCCGCCGGTGATGACGTCGTCGCCCTTCTTGATCGCCATCAGTTCGGCCTGATGTTCCTTCATCTTCTTCGACTGCGGACGGATCATCAGGAAATAGAAGATCGCGAAGATCAGGACCAGCGGGAACATGCTGACGAAGAAGGCGGCCGGCCCCTGCGGGGCGGCGCCAGCCGCGGCGGCAAGCGACAGTTGAAGCGACGGGATGGACATGACGGTGAAAATGATCCTTTCGAAGGCGCTTCCTTCGGCGGATGAAGCCGAAGCTGGTCGGGGCGACAGGATTCGAACCTGCGACCCCCACACCCCCAGTGTGATGCGCTACCAGGCTGCGCTACGCCCCGACCAAGGCCGCTTTGGCGATCGATGAAACATCGGTCTAAGCGGTGACGGCGCATCTAGTGGCGCGCATCGGGCATGGCAAGGGGAAGGCGATTGGCGCCCAGACGACGACAGCGCCGCAGGCGGACCGTCCGGTGGCGCGGCTGGCGCGGGATCGTGCTCGGGCTGGTCGCGATCCCCGGCCTGTACCTGCTTGCCGCCCTGATCGGGTCGCTCATCCCGGTCAATCGCGGCTGGGTCGAGCCCGACCGCGGCATTACCATCTACATCGCCGATAATGGCGTTCATGCGGACCTCGTCCTGCCGGTCCGGGTCGGCTCGCTCGACTGGGCGCCATTGGTACCGCGATCCGATTTCGCCGATCCGCCCGCGGGGGCCAGATTCATCGCCTTCGGGGCGGGCGAGCGGCACGTCTATCTTGATACGCCCACATGGGCCGACCTCACTCTGCGCACCGCCTGGGCCGGGATCGTCGGCGGCGAACGCGTGATGCACGTCGAGTATGTCACCGATCCGACGTGGACGGCACGCGAACTCCGGGTCACACCCGCACAATATCGCCGCCTGTGGGCCGCCGTCCGCGCGTCCTTCGCGCTCGATCCGCATGGTCGTCCGCGCAAGATCGACCATCCCGGCTATGGTCCCGCCGACGCCTTTTATGACGGCAATGGCCGGGCCAGTGCGATCAGCACCTGCAACCAGTGGCTCGCCACCCGGCTGCGGCTGGCCGGAGTGAAGGCACCGCTGTGGAGTCCGTTCGTCGACGGGCTGGTGTGGCGTTATCGAATGCCGCAACCCTCGCCGAAATAACTTGCCTTATCCGACCGCCGCGTCACCACTCGTCCGGGGTCGGGGGGAATGCGACATGGCGACGCTTGCTGACGGACCTCCGACCGCATCGCCGGCCACCCGCGCGCATCCCCCCGGCCTGTGGACCCTGGCCGCGACCGAAGTGTGGGACCGCGCCAGCTTCTACGGCATGCAGGCGCTGCTGATCCTCTACATGACGCAATATTTGCTGCTCCCGGGGCGCGCCGACCAGGTGATCGGACTGGGTGGGCTGGAGGCGGCAATTACCGCGGTGCGCGGACCGTTGAGCATCGAAGGCCGTGCGACCCAGATCTTCGCCCTCTACGTCACCGTGCTGGCAATGCTGCCGTTACTTGGCGGATGGCTCGGCGATCGCTTCATTTCGCGCCGCGCGGGGGTCATCGCGGGAGCATCGCTGATGACCGCGGGTCATGTCGCACTCGGCTTTACCCCGACCTTTTTCATCGGCTTGCTGCTCGTTCTCGCCGGGGCCGGACTGTTGCGCGGCAACATCGCCCCGCAAATCCGCGCGCTTTACGACGCGGAAGACCCGCGCACCGCCGAGGCGTTCCAGATCTACTATCTCACTATTTCCGGCGGCGGGTTCATCTCGCCGTTGATCATCGGCGTCGTCAACGAACGTTACGGGTTTCACCCGGCGTTCGCGATCGCGGCTGCCGGCATGCTGATCGGCCTCGTCTGGTATGTCGCCCGGCTGAAGACCCTGCCGCCCGATCCGCCCCGCGCGGTTCGCGGTGCCGAGCGCCCGGCATTGTCGAACGCGGAAAGACGCAACCTTGCCGTGCTGATCGTCTTCCTGATTATCCCGCTCACCTTCTGGACGGCGCAGGTGCAGATCTGGAACATCTACAATATCTGGGTCAGCGATCACGTCGACCGGATCGTCGGCGGCTTCACCGTGCCCGTGCCGTGGTTGCAAGCGCTCGACAGTCTGGCGCCGATGCTGATGGCGGTGGCAGCGATTTTCTACTGGCGCCAGGGCAAGCCCAGCGCCGAGACCACGGGCCGGATGGCGACCGGCTGCATCCTGTTCGGCGCGGGCATGTTGATCCTCGCCGCGGCCCCGGCGATCGTCGGCGACCAGGCCAAGATCCCGATCCTGCTGCCGGTCGCCTTTCACATTGTCTCGAACGCCGGCTGGGTATTGTTCGCGCCGACCTGCGCGGCCTTCGTCGCGACCTACGCGCCCGAGCGTTGGCGCGGAACGATGCTTGGCCTCAACATGCTCACCACCAGCATCGCCGGCTTCCTGAGCGGGCCGCTCAGCAGCATCTACGAATTGCGCGGTCCGAGTTTCTTCTGGATGGTGATCGCGCTGGTCCCGCTCGCCGGGGGCGTGGCCTTGTTCGTGGCCTCACCCTTGCTTCGCCGCCTGCTGACCCCGCTCGGAGCGCCTCAAAGCACGTAGCGCGACAAATCCGTATCACGGGCGATCCCCGCCAGTTGCGCTTCGACGAAGGCCGCGTCGATCACCAGTGTTTCGCCGCCGCGATCCTCGGCGGTGAAGCTGACATCCTCGAGCAGTTTTTCCATCACTGTCGACAGCCGACGGGCACCGATATTCTCCAGGCTCTCGTTCACCTCTGCCGCGATCCGGGCAAGCGCGGCAATGCCGTCGTCGGCGAACTCGATCGTGACATTCTCGGTCTTGAGCAGCGCGCGATATTGCTCGGTCAGGCTGGCGCGGGTCGATGACAGGATGCGGACGAAGTCCTCCTCGGTCAGCGCCGACAGCTCGACCCGAATCGGCAACCGCCCCTGCAATTCGGGCAGCAGGTCGGCGGGCTTGGCGACGTGGAACGCGCCCGATGCGATGAACAATATATGGTCGGTCTTGATCGGCCCGTATTTGGTGGCGACCGTGGTCCCCTCGATCAGCGGCAACAGGTCGCGCTGCACGCCTTCGCGGCTGACCGACCCGCCGCGCACGTCGCTGACCGCAATCTTGTCGATCTCGTCGAGGAACACGATCCCGTTGGCCTCGGCATCGGCCAGCGCGACCCGGGTCACGTCGTCGGCGTCGACGCGCTTGTCGGCTTCCTCCTCGGCCAGCTTGGCGAACGCGTCGGGGACTTTCAGCTTGCGCCTTTTCTTCGGCGCGCCGCCGCCCATCTTGGCCATCATTTCGCTGAGGTTGATCATGCCGACCCCGTTGCCGGGCATGTCGAACGGCATCTGCGGCGCTTCGCTGACCTCGATCTCGATTTCGGCCTCGCTGAGCGATCCGTCGTCGTAACGCTGGCGGAAGCTGTCGCGGGTGGCGACGCTGGCGCCCTTGCCGGTCAGCGCATCGAGCAGCCGCTCCATCGCCGCCTCGTCGCTTGCCGCCTTCACCTTGTCCTTGCGCCGTTCGCGCTCCAGCCGCACCGCTTCCTCGACCAGGTCGCGCGCGATCTGCTCGACGTCGCGACCGACGTAGCCGACCTCGGTGAACTTGGTCGCCTCGACCTTGACGAACGGGGCGTCGGCCAGCTTCGCCAGCCGCCGCGAAATCTCGGTCTTGCCGCAGCCGGTCGGCCCGATCATCAGGATGTTCTTGGGCGTGACTTCCTCGCGCAGTTCGAAGCTAAGCTTCTGCCGCCGCCAGCGGTTGCGCATCGCCACGGCGACCGCCTTCTTGGCTTCGGTCTGGCCGACGATATGCGAATCCAGCGCGGCGACGATCGCCTTGGGGGTCAAGGAATCGTTCACTTGCCGACCTCTTCCCCGACGGTCTCAATTGTCAGCCGGTCGTTGGTGAATACGCACACCTCGGCAGCGATGGCCATGGCGCGGCGAGCGAGCTTTTCGGGGTCGGGTTCGTAATTGGCCAGCGCCTTGGCCGCCGCGAGCGCGTAATTGCCGCCCGACCCGATCGCCGCGATGGCATTGCCGTCGTTGCCCTCGGGCTCAAGCACATCGCCATTGCCGGTCAGGATCAGCATCGTCTCGGCATCGGCGACGATCATCATCGCTTCCAGGTTGCGGAGATATTTGTCGGTCCGCCAGTCCTTCGCCAGTTCGACCGCCGCGCGGAGCAATTGCCCGCGGCTCGCCTCCAGTTTCCTTTCCAGCCGCTCGAACAAGGTGAAGGCGTCGGCCGTGGCACCGGCGAACCCGCCGATCACCGTCCCGTCCTTGCCCAGCCGCCGAACCTTTTTCGCGTTGGGCTTGATTACCGTATTGCCCAGGCTGACCTGCCCGTCGCCGGCGATGACCGTCCGCTTGCCGACCTTCACGCCAAGAATCGTCGTTCCGTGATACTGTTCCAAGTCTCGCTCCCGCTCTGACCCGTGATGTGGGGACGGCGGGCGGGCGGGTTCAAGTCCTGCCGGCGAACATGAAGAGCGCCGCGCCGATCAGGCAGGCGAATGCGCCGCCGTAGCGCCAGGTCAGCGGTTCCTTGAGCACGAGCAGCGCGAACCCCGCGAACACGGTCATGGTGATCACTTCCTGGATGACCTTGAGCTGGCCGCCGCTCAATCCGCCCGCATAGCCGATCCGGTTGGCCGGAACGGCGAAGCAATATTCGATCAGCGCGATCCCCCACGACGCCAGGATCACCAGCCCCAGTTTCGCGTCGGGGAATTTCAGATTGCCGTACCAGGCGACCGTCATGAACACGTTGGACACGATCAGCAGGCCGATGGTCGGAAGAGCGTTCACGGACGATCTCCTGTTAGCGGCCCATATGCCGGTTAAGAAAAGCGATGCTGTCGGCCAGCGCGGGCGTGGTTTTGCGGAAGGCCGGCGACAGCGACTTGATCGTGTCGACATGGCTCTTGCCCGGATACAGTTTTAGCTCGACCGGCGCGCCGAGCGCGTCGAGCCTGGCCGCCAGTTTCTCGCTATTGTACGGGCGGACGACGGTGTCGGCGGTGCCGTGCATCAGCAGCATCGGCGGCGCATCGGCGCGCGCGAAATTGATCGGCTGGGTTTCGGCGGGGCGGGGCCATTGGCCGAGCGCGTCGCGCCCGCGTTGCTCGGTGAAGGGATAGAAGTCGTACGGTCCTGACAGCAATGCCGCGGCGCGGACGACGGCGGGATCGACCCCGATGGCGGACAGCCAGCTTCTGTCGAGCGCGACCATCGCGGCGATGTATGCGCCCGCCGAATGCCCCGACACGGCGATCCTTCTTGGGTCGCCGCCGTATCGGGCAATCGTGTCGCGCACCCATTTGACCGCCAGCGCGCCATCCTGGACGAACGCGGGAAAGCGGACCTGCGGCACCAGCCGGTAATCGGCCACGACCGCGACGAAGCCACGCGCCGCGAACGCCCGGCCGGCGAAGCCATATTCGCTTCGGCTGCCGTCGACCCACCCGCCGCCGTAGAAGAACACCACCACCGGAAGGCTGGCCCCCGGCGCCAGGCCGGACGGAACGTAGACGTCGAGCTTCCGGCGCGGGCCGGGACCATAAGCGGCGCCACGGACAACGGTCCGGACCCCGCCGTCGCCGGTCAGACGGCTGACCCCGTTGAGCAGTCCGGCCGGCGTGCAGCCGACCAGCGCCAGACCGGCCCCGCCCAATAACAAAGTTCGGCGGGCGAGGCGGCGGCGGATCTGGGTCATCACCGCTCAATGCGCGACGCGCGGGCTTGGGTCCACGTCAGCGGATCAGGCGCGCGATCCATCCGCGTCGGGTGTTCTTTACCGCTGCCGTATCGCGGGCTTCGCAGCGCTCGACGATCCCGATCGCGTCCCGCGTGCGGCCATTGGCTTCGTCCAGCTTTCCGGTCTGGGCATCGGCAAAGGCGATCCAGTCGCCAATCGTCACGCCATCGGGGAGCGGCGCGGCAGCGACCCCATCGCGCCACTCATCGGGCAGCAGCGTGACGCAGCCGGCACCGCTCGTCGTCACGATAGGCGGCCCGCCGGCACAGCCCGTCAAGGCCAGCATCGCGGACGGCAGGATCGACCGGAACATCGGCACCTTGGGCATTGCGAATCTCCTGTTCGTTGGTCCGGGTAAGGTCGGCGGACTGGCGTTCCCGACGTGCTGCGGCGCCGACCGTGGCGACTGCGTCGGCGCCGCTCCGGCTAGCGGCATTGGCACGTTCCTCGCCAAGCCTGGCGCGCGCCTTGTCCGCGCTTGCACTGCGGCACATCGACGGGCCAACCAGCGCGATCACCAGCGTGAGCATCGCGACCGCGATCCACGGCGCGAACCGCCGCGCCACATCAAGCAGCAGGGGCATCGTCATCCTCCCCGCCCGCGGCCTCGAAACTAGCGCCGAAGGCACTGCCCTTGACGCTGCGGCGGTTGATCGCGAGCCCGAGGCTGAGCAGCACCGCGCCGATGATCGCCAGCAGCCCGTAATTGCTCGTCGCGAGCGCGTGGATCACGTCCATCCGGACGGTGCGGTCGGCCCTGGCGAACATCACCAGCAGCCGCACCAGCCAGATCGAAAAGCCGGTCAGCACCGCTGCCCCGACGATCGACGCGGTCAGCGCGATCAACGCCCGCCAATCGCGCGGCGGCCATAGCCGGACGCGCATCATCGTTCACCGATACGGTTAGCGAGCCAACCGTAGAGAAAGGCTTCGTTGGCGGGTCGACGCTCGGCCAAGCGGAGGTAGCGCTCACCCTGTAGTGCCTCGAGCGCGCGCAACAGGACGGTTTCCGCGCTAGACATTCCGCGGACCGTCAGAAATGCGTCGAGCGCCGCCAGCGTGGCCCGCCCGATGCGACCATCGGGAACCAGATCGGGATAGTCGCGCCCGCTGCGATTGAGTGCGGTCAGCGCCCGCTGGAGGAACGTGGCGGCGACGGCCGGTCCCATGTTGGCGCCGCTGTCGAACAGTTCGGCCGCCAGCCGCGGCGATCGTAGCGCGACCTGGTCGAAGCGCGGCCGGAGCCAGTAAAGCCGGCGATAGATCGCCTCGGCATCGCCCCGCGGCAGGCCGCGCATCGGCCCGCCATAGCCGTGCGCCCGCGCCACCGCCTCGGTGATCCCGAACCGGGTGGCGCCGCCGCGATCCGCGGGGTGGTCGACAAAACCGCCCTCACGCTCGATCAGTGCGTCGACCAAATGGTCGATATCGTATTCCGTTTTCGATTGTTCCAGCATCGAACTCTCCCGAGTTCGCAGGAAATAACCGCAGCGGTTAGCGATAGGACAGCGAAAAGTTGGCGATTGGGCGTTGAACTGCAGTCGGTCGCCGCTTAGGCTCGGGCGATGAAAATCCTGATTGCCACGCTCGCGATGCTATCCGCAGTTCCCGCTGCTGCGGCTCTCACTCCGGCCGAAACCCGCATGGTGCGCGCGGTCGATGCCGACCAGGCGCGGCACCTTGCCCTGCTCGAACGGCTGGTCAACCAGAACAGCGGAACCCTCAACTTGGCCGGCGTGAAGACGGTGGGCGGCATGATGCGCGCCGAGCTCGAATCACTCGGCTTCAAGGTCGAATGGCTCGAAATGAGCGCCGCCGGTCGCGCCGGCCACATCGTCGCTCGCCACCCCGGAAAGGGCCGCAAACTCCTGCTCATCGGGCATCTCGATACGGTGTTCGAGCTCGACAGCCCATTCCAGCGCTGGACACTGAAGGGCGACAAGGGCGAGGGCCCGGGTGCGGGCGACGACAAGGGCGGCATGGTGGTGATGCTTGCGGCGCTGCGGGCGATGCAGGCCGCCGGCACATTGAAGACCGCCGACATCACCGTCTTCCTGACCGGCGACGAGGAGGATAGCGGACCGATCGCGATCAGCCGCAAGGCGTTGATCGAGGAGGGTCTCAAGGCCGATGCCGCGCTCGACTTCGAAGGGCTGGTGCGCGATTCGGGGCCGTCCGGAGTCCGCGACATGGGCTCGGTCGCCCGCCGCAGCAGCGACGAATGGACGCTGACCGTCAAGGCGCGTCCCGGCCATTCGAGCGGCATCTTTTCCGCGGGGTCCGGCAATGGCGCGATCTACGAGGCAGCGCGGATCGTCGACGCGTTCCGTCGCGAGGTGCGCGAACCTAATCTGACCTTCAACGTCGGGCTGATCGGCGGCGGCGACGGCGCCACGCTCGATGCGGGACGAGTCCGCATCGCCGCGACCGGCAAGACCAACGTCATCGCCTCCACCGCCATCGCCCGCGGGGATCTGCGCGCGCTGTCGCCCGACCAGATCGCTCGCGCCAAGGCCAAGATGAGCGCGATCGTCGCCCAGTCGCTGCCCGGGGCCAGCGCAAGCATCGAATTCCACCCCGACGGCTATCCGCCGATGGCCCCGACCGCCGGCAATCGCGCCTTGTTTGCCACGCTCCAGGCCGGCAATCGCGATCTCGGCCTGGCGGAGATGGGGGAGCTTGATCCAGTCAAGCGCGGGGCGGGGGATGTCAGCTTCGTCGCCGCCGACGTCGACGCGCTCGCCGGGCTGGGCCCCTATTCGACCGGCGATCATGCGCCCGGCGAAGCGGTCGACATCCCCTCGATCTGGACCCAGGCCAAGCGCGCCGCGCTGCTGATGAGCCGCCTATCTTCCGGAAAACGCTAGCGCTTTCCGTAACGTAAACTGTTGCTCTGGCGCGTCACTCGCGCGCGAAGCGCATCGGCGCCCCCAGCCGCCGCTTGTTTTCGCCGACGCCCGGGTCTTAGGCTCCCCGTTAATGGGCCACGACCAGATGGCCCGATTGGGGAGGATGTCCATGACCTATCGCAGCCTGCGCAACGCGCTCGTCGCCGCCACTGCACTGACGTTTATCGCCGCGCCCGCCGCGGCGCAGGAAATCGACCGCATCGTCGCATTCGGCGACAGCTATGCCGACGACGGCAATTTCTTCGAGCTTGCGGGGATCAATCCGGCGACCGGGACGTCGGGGGTCTACACCAGCGGACGCTTCTCGGGCGGGACGAACTATGTCGACACGCTCGGCCGGCTGCTCAGCGTGCCGATCGATAATTTCGCCATCGGCGGTGCGCTCGCGGGCCTTGGCAACACCAACCCCGGCGCGCCCGGCTTCACCTTCGAAGTCGATCAATATCTCAACGTCGGCGCGCAGTCGCCGTTCTTCCCGGCCACCACGGCGCCGTTCAACGAAAGCGATCTCGTCACCGTTTCGATCGGCGGCAACGATGCGCGGCTCTATCAGCAGACCGGCGGAACGCTCGCCGGTGCGCCGGCCGCCGCGACCGTCGCCGCCGCCGCCGCGACGGGCAATCTCAACCGGCTGGTCGCGGCCGGTGCGCCGACCATCAGCTTCCTTGCCGGCGACACCGGCCGACTGCCCGAAATCGCCGGCAACACCGCCGCGCAGGGCATCCGTTCGAGCTTCTCGAGCACCTTCAACACCGCGCTTCAGGGCACGCTGTCGGGCTATGCCGCCAACGGCGTGATCGTCCATTATCTCGATCTCAGCCGCGTGCTTGACAATGTCGCCGCCAATCCGGCCGCGTTCGGGATCACCAACGGGCTGGTCTGCCCGGCGCTTCCCAACCCGACCTGCGTCGTCAATTCGACCGGCTATCTTTTCTACGCCGACCAGCTGCACCTGACGTCGGACGGGTTCGCGGTCGTCGCCCGCTACGTCGCCGCTCAACTGGCCGCGCCGTTGACGCTGCAGGCGCCGAGCGAGGCGGGCATGAACGTCGGCCAGCAATTCGGTCGAACCATGACCAGCCGACTCGATCTCGGCAGCCCGCGCGACGGCGACCAGCCCGAAGGCCTGGCCGGCTACATCGTCGGCGACAGCTATTCGCGCACCATCGACGGCAGCCGTGGCAACCAGCCGTTCGACAGCGACAGCGTCGGCGTCACGGTTGGCATGGAATATGGCTTCGGCAGCGGCGTGGTCGGCGTGGCCGGAAACTATAGCCGCCCCAAGAGCAATTTCGACACCGGCGCGGCCGACGTGAAGTCGCACTCGGCGCAGCTTGGCGTCTATGCCGGGTTCGGCGTCGGCGGCGCATTCGCCCAGGGCTATCTCGGTTACGGTTGGGACACGCACAAGATCGAGCGGGCCGGCGTGGTCGACGGCATGTCGGCCAAGCCCGACGGCAGCCACTGGGTCGCCGGCGCGAAGGCCGGCTATCTGATGGGCCTCGGCGCGGTGCGCGTCGGCCCCGTGATCGGTCTCGACTATGCCCGCGTCCGCGTCGACGGCTACACCGAGGACGGCGACAGCGCGCTCACGCTCAACGTCGGCTCGACCCGCTACAACAGTCTGCGCGGCAATGTCGGCGCGGAGATCCGCGGCGATTTCGCCGGCGGCGGGATCCAGCTCCGGCCGTACCTTGCATTGGTCGCGGAAAAGGAATTGTCGGGCGGCAACCGCGACGTCAATTTCTCGCAGGTTTCCGCACCGACGATCGTCAACAGCTTCGATTTCGAGAATGTGTCGCGCAAGGTCTACGGCCGCGGCACGGTCGGCGCCTCGGCGCGGATCTTCTCGGGGATCAACCTCGACGCGGGCATCTCGATGACCGCGGGCAAGGATCAGGGCAACGAAACGTCGGGCCACGTCGGCCTGCGCGCCGGCTTCTAACCCTCCCTACCATCATGGTCGTTCCGGCTCCGTCTTGACAGGCGGGCCGGATCGGCATTTCCTCCTTGCCGGATCCGAAGCCAATCCGGACGAGGGAGGGGACAATGGACCAGGCTGTTGGAAAAACCCCGATCCATCTATGGATCGTGGGTGGGCTTGCCACCGTGTGGAACGCCTTCGGCTGTTTCGACTATTTTATGACCCGCACCCGCGGCGCCGCGCACATCAAATCCATGATGCCCGACGTCGATGGGGCCGCCTACATGGCCTACATCGACTCCTTTCCGATCTGGGCCAGCGCGGGCTGGGCGATCGGCGTCTGGTTCGGGCTGGCGGGCTGCGTCCTGCTACTGCTCCGGAGGGGGCTGGCCGTGCCGACCCTGTTCCTGTCGATGCTCGGCGCGGTCGTCGGGCTTGGCTACCAGATCGCGAAACCGCCCAGCGGCGTTGCCGGCATGGGCGACGGGGCCAACGTCTTCGTGCCGATCGCCATCATGGCGGTTACCGTCGGCCTGTTCATTTACGCCCGCGCGATGCGGATCAGGGGCGTGCTGCGATAAGGCTCACCGCCGCCGGATGAAGCCGCGTACGTCGGCGCTCAGCTTCGATCGGTCCTGGTCGCGGACGTACATCATGTGGCCCGACTGGTAATAATGATATTCGACGCGGTCCTGCGGGATGCCGCTTCGTGACAGCGCATATTCGGCGGCGAAGAACGGCGTGGCGAAGTCGTAATAGCCCTGGCCAACGAAGATCTTCAGCCCCGAATTCTCGCGCAGCGCCTGACCCAGATAGGGCGTGAGGTTGAGATAGGCATTGGCGTCGCGCCCGCCCTCGATCTTCCAGTCCCAGTCGCGCACCAGATTGCTGATCGACTGATATTCGCGGTCGGTGACGAAGCCCAAGGTCCCACGCGCCCAGCTGTTGATCGCGGCGGTATAGCCGGCATCGATGCCGTAGAAGCTGGGGTCGTTGTCGTAATTCTCTCCGGCATTGTCATAGTCCTTGCCGGTGTAGCGCGAATCCAGCCGGCCGATCGTCAGGCCGCGGTCGCGCAGCAACTGCTTGTAGAAACGGTCGGGTGACACGCGCAGATCGGCCTGGTCGAGATAGGCCTCGGAAAGCCCGGTGAACCGCGCCAGCTGACGACGGATCGCGGCCCGTTCCTCACCCTGCAGCTTCTGCCCCTTGAGCAAGGCCGTGGCATAGGGCCCGATCGCCCAGGCCCGTGCTTCGTCGACGAATTGCTCGACCGAGGCCGCCTGCGCCTTGCCGTGGAAATGCGCCGCCGCGGCCATCGACGGCAGGTTGGTGATATAGCTCAATTCGTTGCCCGGCCGGTCGGCTCCGGCGCCGAAATCGAGGATCGTCGAGATCAGGATCACCCCATTCAGGCCGACGTCATTGTAGGTGGCGTTGGCCAACTGGTTGACAACCGCCGCGCTGCGCGACGTGCCATAGCTTTCGCCGCCGAGGAATTTGGGGCTGTTCCAGCGCCCGTTGTCGCCCAGCCAGCGCCGGATGACCTCGGCGACCGCCTTGGCGTCGGCGGTGACCCCATAATATTCCTTGCCCTCGGTCTTGCCGATCAGGCGGCTGAAGCCCGTGCCCGGCGGATCAATGAACACCAGATCGGTGACGTCGAGCAGCGAGTCCGGATTGTCGACGATCGGGTAGGGCGGGGCGCCGTCGTCGGTACCGTTGGACGGGATCGCCACCCGCTTCGGGCCGAATGCCCCCATCTGCAGCCATACCGACCCCGATCCCGGCCCGCCATTGAACAGGAAGGTCACCGGGCGGTTCGGATCGCGCGGTTCGCGAACGTAGGCGGTGGTGACGATCGCCGCCTTGGGTGTCCCGTCCTCGCCCTTCAAAATCGTCTCGCCGATGGTCGCGCTGTAGTTCATCCGCTGCCCGCCGAAGGTGCCCGACAGGCGCGTCGTCCGCTTTTGCGGGATAACGCTTTCGACCGGCTTGGGCGGCTCGACCTTTGCCGTGCCGGCCGCTGGCAACACTGGCGCCGGTGGCGGCGCGGGCCGCGGCGCCTGCGCCATTCCCGCCGAAGCCATCAACACCAATGCCAACCCGATCGATTTCGTCATGCCCGCAATCCTTCGCTGTGGGACGAAAGGCTAGGCGCGACGACTCAGTGCGGCAAGATTACCGGTCGATGGCAGTGCGACGTTGGTCGAACGGTCAGCTGGCCGAGGCGATGCGCGTCGCCGGCCCGAACATCTGCGGCATTGCCAGCGCGTCGAAGCCGTACGGATCGGGGCGGAACATCACCCCGCCCGGCCCCGCCGACACGGTCAAATAGGTCATGTAGACCGGCACCGCGCGCGGCAGAGGGATGATCTGCTCCGGCGTCCCGCTCGGCTCGGGCATGCGGCCGAATACCCAGCTTCCGAAGCGGCGATAATCCTCCAACCGGACGCAGCCGTTGCTGATCCAGCGGTCGGCGACGTCGAACTTCTCCTTGTGGGGCGTATCGTGCAGGTAAATCCCGAAATCATTGGGCATTTCGAACTTCATCGCGCCCATCGAATTCCACGGCCCGGGCAATTGGCGGACCATGAAGGTCGGCTTGGCCTTGCTGGTCGCGACCGCGCGCCAGTTGATGGTCTTGGGGTCCACCGGGCGGCGGCTGGTCGACCAGTCGGACATCACTTCGTAATGAAACTGGTCGAAATAGCCGAGGCCCATTTCCTTGACCTTGGCCGCGGTCAGGCTCTTCACCAGTTCGGGCGGCACATGCCAGTACGGATTGGCCTTGGCGTTGCGCATCAGCACCGCCATCATCGGCGTCTTGGTCTTTACCGATCCGACGATGACGCGCATGTCGTCGACCCGCCGATCGCGATCGAACAGATAGGCTTCGGCGGCGCCGGAATCGACCACCACGTAACGGTTGAAGGCGCGTACCGCGGGCAGGCGATAAGCCCGTTCCATATTGATCGCGATGCGCCGCGCATAATAGGTCGATCCGCGATTGAGCGAAGCGATCGTCGCCGCCCCCGCCACGCCGTCGGCTTTGCCCAGCCCGTGCACACGCTGATAATCGGCGACCCGGCCGGCCACCTGCTCGTCATAGCCGCCGCCCGGCGCAAGCCCGATCCGCGTGCGCAGCGCGGCGACCCTCTTGCCCGTCGCGCCAAGCTTGAGCGCCGCGCCGGCGGGCACCTTGGTCTGCGGCAGCGATCCCCAGTTCGACTGATATTGCTGCAGCCCACGCGCCAGGTCGACGAACATCGGGTTGGGTGCGCCCTGGCGTCCGCCGCCGTCGCCGCTGAACATTCGTCCCAGCCAGTTTTGCGGCCGCTGCTTCTTGCGCGCGACGCTCGACATCTGCGGGTCGACATAGACGAAGTCGATCCCCTGTCGGACCGCGCGCGGCACCGCCACCGGCTCGTCGCCGCGATATTGAGCGGTCGCCGGCATGGTCGCCACCAGCGCGAATGCGCTCAGCAATAATGTCAATTTCTTCATGTCGTCGTCCCGAGCATTTTCCGACCAACGCCCTGGCCCGGGCAGGGTTGCCTTCCGCTGAACGCGTTAATTGCGCTTGGACGGCCCGTTCTTGCCCCACTGCGTCTGGTCGCGGCTTTCCTTCCAGCTCTTGACCATGCACCCGGTCCAGCCGCCGGGCCCGACCGCGCTGCACGATTGCGTGCCGATATCGCCCTCCGCCGCCCAGCCGACGCGCTCGTTCATCACGCTCTTCATCTCGCCTTCGGGGTCGAACGGGTCGTTGCTGGCATCGGGCAATCGATAGCGGCTGCGCTGGTTGCGGTTCGCGCAAACGACGACTTCATCCTTGTCGACCGCCTTGCACTCCGCGCGCGCTACCTCACGGCTCGCTTCCGCCGTGACGTCGGGCAGCAGCATCAGGGCGAGGAACAGCGCCGACATGCCCCGGACCTATCAGCGCTCCGGCCAGCCGCCTAGCGTTTTGCGCCACCCCACTTGCGCGTCG
Source organism: uncultured Alphaproteobacteria bacterium (assembly GCA_963740965.1). Lineage (GTDB taxonomy): Bacteria > Pseudomonadota > Alphaproteobacteria > Sphingomonadales > Sphingomonadaceae > Sphingomicrobium. Next base: position 151,924 of record CAVUFW010000007.1, on the reverse strand, counting down.
TCTTGCCGAAGCCCGATCGCCGGGTCCCGGGCTTGCCCTGCGTCGCATTGCCGCTCGGTCGCGGCGCCTTGCGGTCTTGCACCGGGATGCCGAGATCGTCTTCCTCCAGCCGCCGGATCTCGTCGCGCAGCCGGCCCGCTTCCTCGAACTCCAGGTCGCCTGCGGCCTTGCGCATCCTGGCTTCGAGGTCGCCGATGTAGGCCTTCAGATTATGCCCGACGAGATGCGGCCGTTCGTCGTCGCCGGTCTCGACCAGCACGCCGTCGCGCATCGTGACGTCGCTCATGATGTCGTTGATGTGACTCTTGATCGATTCGGGCGTAATCCCGTGCTCGAGATTGTAGGCGACCTGCTTTTCGCGCCGCCGGTCGGTCTCGCCCATCGCGCGTTCCATGCTGCCGGTGATTCGGTCGGCGTAAAGGATGACCCGTCCATCGACGTTTCGCGCGGCGCGGCCGATGGTCTGGATCAGCGACGTCTCCGACCGCAGAAATCCCTCCTTGTCGGCATCGAGGATCGCGACCAACCCGCATTCGGGAATGTCGAGTCCTTCGCGCAGCAGGTTGATGCCGACCAGCACGTCATAGACCCCGAGGCGAAGGTCGCGGATCAGTTCGATGCGCTCCAGCGTCTCGACGTCCGAATGCATGTAGCGCACGCGCAGTCCCGCCTCGTGCAGATATTCGGTGAGGTCCTCGGCCATCCGCTTGGTCAGCGTGGTAACCAGCGTGCGATAACCCTTGGCCGCGGTCTGTTTCGCCTCGTGCACCAGATCGTCGACCTGATCCTCGACCGGCTTGATCTCGACCGGCGGGTCGATCAGCCCGGTCGGCCGGATGACCTGCTCGGCGAACACCCCGCCGGTCGCCTCCATCTCCCACGTTCCGGGAGTCGCGGAGACGAACGTCGTCTGCGGCCGCATCGCGTCCCACTCGTTGAAACGGAGCGGCCGGTTGTCGATGCAGCTCGGCAGGCGGAAACCATATTCGGCAAGCGTGATCTTGCGGCGGTGGTCGCCCTTGGCCATCGCCCCGATCTGCGGCACCGTCTGATGGCTCTCGTCGACGAACAGCAAGGCATTGTCGGGCAGATATTCGAACAACGTCGGCGGCGGCTCGCCCGGCAGGCGTCCGGTCAGGAAGCGGCTGTAATTCTCGATTCCCGCGCAGCTGCCGGTCGCGGCGATCATCTCCAGGTCGAAATTGGTGCGCTGCTCGAGCCGCTGAAGCTCCAGCAACTTGCCCTCCGCCTCCAATTCCTTGAGCCGCTCCGACAGCTCGTGCCTGATCGCTTCGGTCGCCTGTTTGAGCGTCGGTCCCGGCGTCACGTAATGTGAATTGGCGAACACCCGGACGCTGTCGAGCGACGCGCTTTTCTTGCCCGTCAGCGGATCGAATTCGACAATCTCCTCGACCTCGTCGCCGAAGAAGGAAATGCGCCACGCGCTATCTTCGTAATGCGACGGGAAGATTTCCAGATTGTCGCCCTTCACGCGGAAATTGCCGCGCGCGAAGGCGGCGTCGTTCCTGCGATATTGAAGCGCCACCAGTTTGCGGATGATCTCGCTCTGGTCGGCATGCGCGCCCTTTTTCAGATCGAAGATCATCGCCGAATAGGTTTCGACCGACCCGATGCCGTACAGGCACGATACCGACGCGACGATGATCACGTCATCGCGCTCCAGCAGCGACCGCGTGGCGCTATGCCGCATCCGGTCGATCCCCTCGTTCACCGAGCTTTCCTTCTCGATGTAGGTGTCGGATCGCGGAACGTAGGCCTCGGGCTGGTAATAATCGTAATAGCTGACGAAAAACTCGACCGCATTGTCGGGGAACAGCCGCCGCATCTCGCCATACAGCTGCGCCGCCAGGATCTTGTTCGGCGCCAGGATCAGCGCCGGCCGCTGCGTCTCCTCGATGATCTTGGCCATGGTAAAGGTCTTGCCGCTGCCGGTGACCCCCAGCAGCACCTGATTGACCTCGCCATTCTCGGCGATCCCCTCGACCAGTTCCTTGATCGCGGTCGGTTGGTCCCCGGCGGGCTGGTAGTCCGACCGGAGCACGAACTTGCGCCCGCCCTCGCTCTTGTCGGGGCGTGCCGGGCGATGCGGAACGAAGCTGTCGCCGGTATCGGGCTCGGCGAGGCTGGTGCGAATTTGAATTGCCATCGAATGGGCATATGGTGCGCGGGAGGGAGCGGCGCAATCTCCCCCGAAAAGCAGGGGGCTGCGATGACCGTCACCACCAAATTGATGCCACTGTCGCTCCTGCTGATCGCGTCCTGCGCGACGCTTGCGAGCGCGCAGGATTACGACCTGCTCATCCGCCACGGCACGATCGTCGATGGCAGCGGCGACGCGCCGTTCGTCGGCGATGTCGCGATCAAGGGCGACACGATCGTCGCCGTTTCCCCGCGCCTGCCGGGCCGCGCCGCGCGCACCATCGACGCTACCGGTCTCACCGTCGCGCCTGGCTTCGTCAACATGCTCAGCTGGGCCAATGATGCGCTGGTCGAGGACGGCGCGAGCGAGAGCGACATTCGCCAGGGGGTCACGCTGGAAGTGATGGGCGAAGGCTTTAGCGAAGGCCCCTATACCGACAAGATGGTCGCCGACACGCTGGCCCAGCAGGTCGACGTCAAGCACCCCATCCCGTGGCGCACGCTCGATGGCTATTGGCGCTTCCTGGAAAAAAAGGGGATCGCGCCCAACGTCGCCAGCTTCGTCGGCGCGACCTCGGTGCGTACCTATGTGCTCGGCGAGGACGATGTCGACCCGACCCCGGCGCAACTCGCGCAGATGCAGAACCTGGTCCGCGCCGCAATGAACGACGGCGCGATGGGGCTCGGCAGTTCGCTGATCTACGCCCCCGCCACCTTCGCTGAAACGCCCGAGCTGATCGCGCTGGCCACCGCCTCGGCGCAATGCGGCGGGATGTACATCAGCCACATGCGCAACGAGAGCGACCAGGTGCTCGATGCCACGGACGAATTGATCGCCATCGCCAAGGCGTCGGGCGGGCCGGCCGAAATCTACCATATGAAGCAGGCTGGCACCGGCAACTGGGCCAAGCTGCAGCCGATGATCGACCGAATCGAGGCGGCGCGCGCCGCCGGCATCCGGATCACCGCCGACATGTATAATTACACCGCCGGCGCGACCGGGCTCGATGCGGCGATGCCGCCATGGGTCCGCGCCGGCGGTTATGACGCGTGGAAGAAGCGCCTTCAGGATCCCGCCCAGCGCGCCCGCGTGATTGCCGAGATGAAGGTCCGTCCGGTCGGTTGGGACAATCTCTATTTCCAGGCCGGCGGACCCGACAAGGTGCTGTTCCTCGCCTTCAAGAATCCCGCGCTCAAGCAATATACCGGCAAGACGCTGGTCGAGGTCGCCAGGCTGCGCGGCACCAGCCCCGAGGACACGGCGATCGACCTGGTGATCGAGGACGGTACCCGGGTCGGCACCGCATATTTCCTGATGGACGAAGCCAATGTCGCGCGGCAGGTGGCCTTGCCGTGGATGGCGTTCGACAGCGACGAAAGCAGCCAGGCACCGCGCGGCGTGTTCCTCAAATCGAACACCCACCCACGCGCCTACGGCACCTTCGCCCGGCTGCTCGGCAAATATGTCCGCGACGAACGGCGCACGAGCCTGGCCGACGCGGTCCGTCGCCTGACCAGCTTCCCCGCCGCCAATCTGGGCATCAAGGATCGCGGAATGCTGAAAGCCGGCATGAAGGCCGATATCGCCATGTTCGACGCGGCGACGATCGCCGACAAGGCGACCTACGCCGATCCGCAGCAGTTCGCGGTCGGCATGCGCCACGTGCTGGTCAACGGCCGGCCGGTGCTGCTCGACGGCGCGATGACCGCCGCCCGCCCAGGCCGCGCCGTCCGCGGCCCGGGCACCGGCAAATGTCCGCAGCGTTAGTATGAGGAGCGTCGTCGCCCTTGCCGGACTGGTCGCCGCCTGGACGTGCATGGGCGCCGCGCCGCCCCCAACGTCGGTCGCCCACTCCGGATCGGGGCGTCTTGCCGTGCAGGACGAGCAAGTAACACCTATGAAGCCCGTTGGGCTGTTGAGCCTGACCTATCGCCGACACCTTGCACTATCGCCCCGGCTGGCACGATCGATTGAGCGGATCGGTATTCTCCAGAGTGTGGCTCGCCTGAAGGACGGACGGTGCGTCCGCTTGAAACAGGCTCCGGCGGACGGTCGATCGGACGATAAGGACGCCATCGCAAGTTCTTCCGAGTGCGGGCAAATGGCCAACAGACCCCTGGTCTCGGCGCGTTGCGGGGCGGATCAGGCGAATACCACGATCGGGAATTGGCGGGTCGGCTGTCGCACCGTCGGCCGAAAACGCTCTCTCATCGTGGCGACGAAGATCGACGATCCGTCAACGACGCTCGAGCTTGCCTCTCTGCCTGACGAGGAGTTGCTTGCCGTCGGGGTCGTCGGGCTACACGATCAGGGTATCGTGATGACCTTCGGGATCGGGCGGGACGGGAACGTCTCTTTCTCGCACTATTTGTGGTTCGATGGTCCGTATCGGCAGATGCCGCCGAAAGGCTGAGATTGCGCCTGTCGCCTGACCGCTTATGCTGGCGGCGAATTGTTTCGGGAGAATCTATGCGCCTCTACTTGCTTGCCGCGTCCGGCCTCATGCTCGCTGCCTGCAATCGCGGGCCGCAGGTCGATCTTACCAATGCCACCCCGGCCGAAGTCGCCAAGGCGATGAAGGACAGCGGGGCGACGCGCGAAATGGTCCGGCCGGGCAAATGGTCGTCGACCGTCGCGGTGCTGGAGATGAACAGCCCGGGCATGCCGCCCGAAATGCAGGCGATGATGAAGCAGCGCATCGGCAAGCCGCAGACGGTGCTCGCCTGCCTGACCCCCGAACAGGTGGATCATCCCGAAAACATGCTGGGGCAGATCCCGGCCAGCTGCCGTTATGACCGTTACACCATGGGCAGCGGCAAGATGGACGGCAAATTGCGTTGCGACGTCAATGGCCTGAAGCAGGAAATGACCGTCGCCGGCACCTATTCCAAGGATCAGTACAGCATCACCATCGCCAACAGCACCACCGCCCCCGCGGGGGCCGTCGCGGGCCAGCCGGCGATGTCGATGTCGATGAAGATGAAGGTCGATTCCAAGCGCCTCGGCGAATGCGACGGTACCGAACCCAAGCCGCCGTCGATGTCGGGCGCGCCCGCACCGGCGACGGGGCCGGCACCGGCTCCGGCTCCTGCAGGAAACGTGCAGTGAACGCGCGCCACCTGATGCTCGCACTGTCGCTGCTGCCGCTCGCCGCCTGCGGCGAGGAGCCCAAGCCGGTCGAGGAAAAGGTCGCGCCGGCCGCCTTTCCCGCGGGCGAGTGGGAAGTCACCTCGACTACCGAAAAGCTCAACAGTACCGACAAGACCACCCCCGCCACCGCGCACAAGGTCGGACAGGTCGAGACGAACAAGATCTGCTCGCCCGCCGGACCCAAGCCGGCGCCGGCGCTGTTCGCCGACAAGGGCGACGACTGCAAACTCGACAGCGATTATGCCAAGGATGGCCGGCTCAACATGGCGCTGCAGTGCATGCGCCCTGGCCGGGGCCAGGTGGCGGTCACGCTCGACGGCAAATATGACGAGCGGACCTTTGAAGTGCTGGTTGTGACCGCGACTCAATTCTCCGGATCGGGCGATTATTCGCTTACCCAGAAGATGACCGGCAAACGCCTCGGCGACTGCGCGGCAGGGACGGGGGCGGCAGCGCCGGCGGCCGGCTAGGGCACCGATCACCTCGACCGGACGTTGCTGCGGGATGGATGTGCCCGTGCTGATCAATCCCGGCGGAGGGAGCGCGGGTGCCGATGCGGTCGATCGGGTGCGGGCGGCGCTCGGCAAGGCCGGCCTGTCGGCCGACATTCACGAAGTTCCGGGCCCCGATCTCGCCAACCGCGCCGCCGATCTTGCCGCGTCGGGCTTGCCGCTCGTGGTGGCGGCCGGCGGCGACGGCACGATGAGCGCGGTCGGGGGCGCGCTGGCCGGAAGCGACACCGCGCTCGGCATCCTTCCGCTCGGCACGCTCAACCATCTCGCCCGCGATCTCGGTATTGCATTCGATCTCGACGAGGCCGCGGCGGTGATCGCAGCCGGTCACCGCCGCCGCATCGACGCCGTGTCGGTCAATGATCGCATGTTCCTCAACAACAGCTCGGTCGGTCTCTACTCCCTGCTGGTCGACAGCCGCGATGCCGGGCAACGCCGCTTCGGCTGGACCAAGCGGCGGGCGATGATCCCGGCCGCGATCCGCACCTTGGCGCGGCTCCATCATCATCGCCTGCGGCTGTCGGGCAATGGCCGCGAAGCGACGATCGACACGCCGCTGCTGTTCGTCGGCAACAACGACTATAGCGTCGCCCTTCCTGCCGCCGGTCGTCGCCAGTCGCTCGACGACGGACGATTGTGCGTGATGGTCCTCCGCCGCACCGGACGGTGGCACCTGCTCGGCGTCATCGCCCGCGCGCTGATCGGCCGGTCGAACGACGACGACATGATCCGCGTCGATACCGCGTCCGACCTCCGGGTCGACAGCCGCCGATCGACCCTGTCGGTGGCGATCGACGGCGAGACCGTGCATCTGGCCCCGCCGTTGACCTACCGCATCCATCCGCGGGCGCTTACGGTGCTGGCGCCGCCACCGGTCGATCCTTCGTCTTCCACAGCGAATACAGGATCCCCGACGCGATCAGCGCCGCGGTCACGCCAAGGCTGAGCAGCGGCGGGAACTTGTCCCCTCCCAGTACGAAGTCGGCGACGAAGATCTTGGCACCGATGAACACCAGCACCGCAGCCAGTGCATATTTCAGATAGTGGAAGCGATGGATCATCGCCGAGAGCGCGAAATACAGCGCGCGCAGGCCGAGGATCGCCATGATGTTGCTGGTGTAGACGACGAAGGTGTCGGTGGTGATGGCGAAAATCGCCGGCACGCTGTCGACCGCGAATACCAGGTCGGCCAGGTTGATCACCACCAGCGCCAGGAACAAGGGCGTCGCCGCACGCACCATCTTGCCGCTCTTCTCGTCGGGCACGGTCACGAAGAAATGCTGGTCGTGCAGGTCCTTCGTCACCCGCATGTGGCTGCTGATCCAGCGCACTACCGGGTTGTTGCCGACGTCCATCGGCTTGTCGCCGCTGAAGAACATCTTGATCCCGGTCGCGATCAGGAAGGCGGCGAAGATGTACAACACCCAGTATGCCTGATCGACCAGCGCCGCGCCGGCCGCGATCATCACGCCGCGCAGCACGATCACCGCGATGATCCCCCACACCAAGGCCCGGTACTGATATCGAAGCGGGATGGCGAAAAAGGTGAAGATCAGGCTGATGACGAACACATTGTCGATCGACAACGCCTTCTCGATGAAGAAGCCGGTGTAATATTTCATCCCCAGATCGGCGCCGCGCGCGAACCAGATCCACGCCCCGAAGGCGACCGCGATGGCGATGTAAAAGGCGCTCAGTTTGAGCGATTCCGCGATTCCCATTTCGCGGTCTTCCTTGTGCCAGACGCCAAGGTCGAAGGCGGTCAGTGCGGCGACCAGGCCCAGGAAGGATAGCCAGAACCAGGCCGGGGTGCCGAGCCAGTCGGCGGTCAGAAACTCCATGATCGATCCTCTCGAAAAGCGGTGGCTTTCGATCGGATGGTTCCGGCAAGGCTGGAGGGCAGGGGCCGCTCGAGATCGCACCGGAAACATCCGATGCGGTCCGACATCACACGCCTGTGCCCATGGGGCGTCGGCGTGCCAGAGGGGCCCGGTCCGCAAGTTACTCAATGCCCCGCGACGCATTCGGTTTCATCGTTTCGCAAATTCTCCCGAATGGACCGGGGCGGCGTTGCGAAAGCGCCACATCCCTCTCTGCGCGCACCGATTTTTTAATTCTTCGTTCATTTTGCCTCTTGTGTTTTAAATTGGTTTAGACACAATATGCGGTGTTCCGGTGGGGGCCGATCTCAATCTATTGTGGTTGGGGCTGAAGATGACTATCTTCGGCATGAGCCCGCGCGCGTCCTGTGGATATCGGGGACGGCGCGATAATAACCCGCACCGGCACGTGGTTTTAGGGTAGGCTCGCGCCGATGACAGCGAGTCGAACATTTAGCGAACAGGCGGCCGCAGAGCCGCCCAGCGGACGGGGTAAGGACATGGATTTTCTGAGCGACAGCAAGGTCACGGACACGGACGTCACCAGCCCGGCAACGGGCGTTTCCAGCGTCTCGCCCGAACGTACCAGCAAGACGATCGACGTCGCCGCCTTCAACATCGTCACCGATGAATCGCGCGATGCCCTGCTGACCGAATTCGGCAAGGACACGTTGCGCGACCGCTACCTGCTCCCCGGCGAAACCAATCAGGATCTGTTCGCCCGCGTCGCCTCGGCCTACGCCGACGACCAGGCGCATGCCCAGCGCATCTACGACTATATCTCCAAGCTGTGGTTCATGCCCGCCACCCCCGTGCTCAGCAACGGCGGGACCGGCCGCGGGCTGCCGATCAGCTGCTATCTCAACTCGGTCAGCGACAGCCTCGACGGCATCGTCAACACCTGGAACGAGAATGTCTGGCTGGCGTCCAAGGGCGGCGGCATCGGCACCTATTGGGGCGCGGTGCGCGGTATCGGGGAGCCGGTCGGTCTCAACGGCAAGACCAGCGGCATCATCCCTTTCGTCCGCGTCATGGACAGCCTGACCCTCGCGATCAGCCAGGGCAGTCTGCGGCGCGGTTCGGCGGCGGTCTATCTCGACATCAACCATCCGGAAATCGAGGAATTCCTCGAAATCCGCAAGCCGTCGGGCGATTTCAACCGCAAGGCGCTGAACCTGCATCACGGCGTACTGATCACCGACGAATTCATGGAAGCCGTCCGCGCCGGGGCGGAGTTCGATCTGAAATCGCCCAAGACCGGCGAGGTCCGCGGGTCGGTCGATGCGCGCAGCCTGTTCCAGAAACTGGTCGAAACCCGCCTTGCGACGGGCGAGCCGTACATCATCTTCATCGACCAGGTGAACCGCTCGATGCCCAAGCATCACCGCGACCTGGGCCTCAAGGTCTCGACCAGCAACCTGTGCAGCGAGATCACGCTTCCGACCGGCAAGGATCACCTCGGCGCCGATCGCACCGCGGTCTGCTGCCTGTCGTCCTTGAGCCTCGAAACCTGGGACGAGTGGAACGGCGACAAGCTGTTCATCGAGGACGTGATGCGCTTCCTCGACAACGTGCTCTCCGACTACATCGCCCGCGCGCCCGACGAGATGGCGCGCGCCAAATATAGCGCCGAGCGCGAGCGGTCGGTCGGTCTCGGCGTAATGGGCTTCCACAGCTTCCTCCAGGCCCGCAACCTCCCGTTCGAGGGCGCGATGGCCAAGTCGTGGAACATGAAGATCTTCAAGCACATCCGCGCCCAGGTCGACGAAGCCTCGATGATGCTGGCGCAGGAGCGCGGACCCTGCCCCGACGCCGCCGACATGGGCGTCATGGAACGCTTCAGCTGCAAGATGGCGATCGCCCCGACCGCGTCGATCTCGATCATCGCCGGCGGCACCTCGGCCTGCATCGAGCCGATCCCCGCCAACGTCTATACCCACAAGACGCTGTCGGGCAGCTTCTCGATCCGCAACCCGCACCTCGAGAAACTGCTCACCGAAAAGAGCAAGAACAGCGAGGCGGTGTGGAACTCGATCCTCGAGCAGGGCGGATCGGTGCAACATCTCGACTTCCTCACCACCGAGGAAAAGGACGTCTACAAGACCAGCTTCGAAATCGACCAGCGCTGGTTGATCGAGCTTGCCGCCGATCGCACCCCGTTCATCGACCAGGCGACGTCGCTCAACCTGTTCATCCCCGCCGACGTCGACAAGTGGGACCTGCTGATGCTCCACTTCCGCGCGTGGGAATTGGGCATCAAGTCGCTCTATTACCTCCGCTCGAAATCGGTCCAGCGCGCGGGCTTCGCCGGCGGCGTCGAGGCCGACAACACCGCCGAACCGGCCAAGTACGAGCTCCCCACCACCGACTATGACGAATGCCTGGCCTGCCAGTAACGTCATGACCCTCGCCAACCTCATCATGCTCGGCCTCGGCCTCACCGCCTTCGCCATCGGCGTCACCCTGCTCGTCCGCCGCGGCGGCAGCGATGCGGGGCGGCAGGCGCGGATGATCGCCGGCACGATGGCGCTCGCGCTGGGTATCTTCCTGTCGATCTTCGCCTTCGGGCTTCGTGGAGTGCGTAACTGATGCGGACCTATCACCGCTGGCTCAGCGTCATTTTCGGCGTGCTGATCCTGTTCATCGCCGTCACCGGCGTGCTCAGCCAGATCGGCACGTTGGTCAACAATGGCGGGTTCGAGGAAGAAGCGCGCGAGACCGGCCGACGCCAGGCCGCCGCCGTCGGGCAGGCGATCGTCCCGTCCGCGCAGGCGCACGAGCAGGACGCCGCCGCCCCCGGCAACGCCACCTCCGGTACCGCCACCGCCACCGCGCCCGCCGCGGCCCCGTTCGTGTGCCCGGCCGACATGACCTGCCGCCCGAAGCGCACCCCCAAGCCGGGCGACTGGAACGTCGGCTTCCTCCACCACATCCACTCGGGTGAGGAATTCGGCCCCGTCGGCGTGATCCTCAGCATCGCCTCGGGCGTGGCGCTCATCTTCTTCGCCTTCAGCGGCCTGTGGATGTACATCCAGATGTTCCGCCGCCGCGCCAACCGCGCCAGCGCCCCGCGCAAGCTGTTCTGGTGAATTCGACCGCCCCGCACCCCATATCAACCGCCATCCGCCCGGAGTAACCGCCATGTCCCTCACCGAAGCCCGCAAGCAGTACAAGCCGTTCGAATATCCCTGGGCGTTCGACTTCTGGAAGCGCCAGCAGCAGATCCACTGGATGCCGGAGGAAGTGCCGCTGGGCGAGGATTGCCGCGATTGGGCGCAGAAGCTGACCGATCACGAGCGCAACCTGCTGACCCAGATCTTCCGCTTCTTCACCCAGGCCGATGTCGAGGTGCAGGATTGCTACCACGACAAATACGCGCGGGTTTTCAAGCCCACGGAAATCAAGATGATGTTGGCGGCCTTCTCCAACATGGAGACGGTGCACATCGCCGCCTACAGCCATCTGCTCGACACCATCGGCATGCCCGAAAGCGAATATGGCATGTTCCTCCAATATAAGGAGATGAAGGACAAGCACGACTATCTGTCGACCTTCGGCGTCGACAATGATCAGGATATCGCGCGCACCTTGGCCATGTTCGGCGGCTTCACCGAGGGGCTGCAGCTTTTCGCCAGCTTCGCGATGCTGATGAACTTCCCGCGCTTCAACAAGATGAAGGGCATGGGGCAGATCGTCAGCTGGTCGGTGCGCGACGAAAGCCTGCATTGCGAAGGCATCACCCGCCTGTTCCACGCCTTCGTCAAGGAACGCGACTGCCTGACCCCCGCGGTGCAGGACGACATCATCGACGCCTGCCAGAAGACGGTGCGGCTGGAAGATGCGTTCATCGACCTGGCGTTCGAACATGGCCCGGTCGAGGGCATGACCCCCAACGCGATCAAGAAATACATCCGCTACATCGCCGACTGGCGGCTCGGGCAATTGGGCTTCAAGCCGATCTACATGGTCGAGGAACACCCGCTCCCCTGGCTCGCGCCGCTGCTCAACGGGGTGGAGCACGCCAACTTCTTCGAAACCCGCGCCACCGAATATTCCAAGGCCGCGACGCGCGGCAATTGGAACGACGTCTGGGACAGCTTCGACCGCCGGCAGAAGGCGAAGGCGAGCAACGATGTCGAGGCGGTGGAAGAGGGCGGCGAGGACATGTTCAGCCGCGCCGGTGTCGCTGCTGAATGAGATGTCGGTGTCTCCAGTCAGGCTGGCGAAGCGGATTTAAGGGCACCGGCGATGCGCTTCGTCGCCGGATTGTCCGCGTAGGTGTGGCGGAATAGGGATGTTGGGATCACTACCGGCAGCTTTGGGAGCAGTGACAAAGTCACAAGGCGTTTTACACGCGCTTTATACGGACCTCGCAGCACCAGGTGTCCAACAAGTGGGTAAAGCGTTGGAAACCGTCCTGAAAACTGGCAATATTTTACTTCTGCCACTTCGGATGCTGAACGAGTACGCGGCAGCGTTTGAAAAGGTTAATTTTGCAGCGATTGCTGATCGGTTCAGTAGAATTCCCGAAGATGATATTGTGGATGTTCGGCCAGAGATTGGCGTTCCAATTCTGGAAAAACTGGCTATCACGCACGACCCGGATTTGAGGAGACTATTCATCGAGTTGCTCGCGAGTGCAGCCGACAAAAAGAAAGTTGGACTAGCTCACCCAAGCTTTGTTCGCGTTATCGAAAGCCTCTCGCCTGATGAGGCGCTACTTCTTAAAGGGTGGAAGTCGCTTCCCCTTTCTCCCTGTCTATCGATCTTTAGAGCGGGAATTGACGGATCAGCAAGCACGGTGCGTGATTTGATGCTGGTTCCACCAGTCCCAATCAACGACGAGTTCAATGCTTTCGCCTTATGCTGCCAACATGGCTGGATTGGGTCTTTTGGCCCAAAGACATAATGCTTGGCTTACGCAAGAGAGCCTCTACGAACCGGTGCTTGAGAAGGCCGGACGCGAATTTCCGGGCATAAAGAATGGCGAGCTCCAAGTTAGCCTGATGGCCGACAGTGATATTTCCGAGGGAGACATTGTTTGGCGCAGGGGCTACATTGAGATCCTTTCCTACGGTCGTGTTTTTCAGCAAGCCTGCCTCGATTAACGGAGAACGGTGACAGTAGACTTAATCCATCAGAACCTCGTCGGCGCGTCCGCCGCGACTGCTTCACACCGGCCCGAGTAATCGCCCGCTTTGCCGGAGATTGAGATTGTGCCCGTCACTCGGTCTATAAAGACATTAGGGTTGTTGATGAAATTCACCGCCGCCTTCGCCCGGATCGATCGCGCGTCCACGACCACATTCTTTAGCTTGAACCATCCACCGTTGCCGCCGCGAAGGGCCGGAAGCATCGTCCGAGGCATGCGGATTCGATCGTCGCCGGAGAACAGTCGGACATCCACCTGATCGGCAAAGTCCTGCTGCCGGCTGCTATAGGCGGTCGCATTGCCCGAATTGCTATACGAATAGGGCGTCGTCCCTACCGTGCCGTTGCCGCGACCCGTGCCGTAGACGTTTGTCACCGCGATCTTGTTGGCCGTCCCCGCGCCCACGCAAGTCAGGTTCAACGGCTGTGGCGCCGCGGACTGAAGCAAAAGAAAGAACAGCAACATACTCAACCCCCTCTAAGTGCGCGGATCATGACACAGACGGCCGAGGGATGCAGCGGGCTTATTTAGGGGTGGGTCGCCTTCACGCCCCGCCCCTCCCTCACCGCCAATAATCATCCCGCCCCGCGCCGTCGAAACCGGCCCGTGGTCAGGCAGCATTGCTTGAAATCTCGTCCCCGAGCCGCACGGGCAGGGATCGTTGCGGCCGAGCTTCTCGACAAGTTCCTTCTCGCCGCCGCGCAAGAACCGCAGGCCCCGCTTCACGTTCGTCTCGCTCGGGAAACCCTTACGCCGCTTCGATATCACCTCGAAAGCAGGGCGGGTCGTCGTCATGATGATGGGTCACAGTCATTCTCCTTCGTTTGATGGGGCAAAGCGGGCGTGCGGGATCGTCCGCACGCCCGCCCATTGCTGCTTGACCCCGCCGCTTAGTGGAACAGCGTCGGCGTCGCCGCGCGCGGCTTGGCGACGATCTGCCACGGGTCGCGGTACAGCACCGTCCCCGGACGGTGCGTCGCCACCTTGCGCACCGGCACCCCGACCTCGCGCAGCAGCGACGCCAGGACGAACGCTTCGGCGATCATCCGGTCGGCCCCGCCGGTGAACCAGCAGATGCCGTCCGAACGCCAGACCCGGCGCGACTTGACCCGGAACGCCGCCCGGCGCGGGACCGGCAATTCGGCCTCGAACCAGTCGAGCTGGATCCGGATCGCGATCCGCAGCGCCTCGGCCACGCGCTCGTCGTGCCAGGCGTCATACGCCGGGCCGAACAAGCCGCAGTCGACCTGGCGGCGCAATCGCCACCACGGTGTGATGAACCGGACATACATGATGAACCCCGTCGCCGACGGCGATCCGCCGGCGCGTATCTGCAAATTGGAAACGAACGCCCGGCGCACGGCCGGGCACAGCCTCAGCCTTGATGGCGTTCCAGTGAGCCCAGGGGGGCAAGACGAATGACAAACATGGCATGCTCCCTTCATCGCGGTTGGTCGGGGCGGCGCGGTTACTCCCGCGAAACGAAGCTGTCAAATCGATCGACGACCCTATCGGCTAGGCGATCAGGAGAGTTGCAATCCTTTTGCGCATCGCTTTCTTCCATTGCTCTTCGCGCCGAGCATCTCTCCGTTTAATCTTCTCGACCAGCGGAAGATCATTAAGTTCTTGATTGCACGGGCGATGGCACAAGACGAGATTGTCCATTGTGTCCGGGCCATTTCGGCACTGCGGAATTAGGTGCTCGAGGGTGGCCGCCATATCACTATTGGGTGTTGCGCCAAAATCCATCGGCTTCTGGCAAAGCCAGCAAAGTCCACCGTCGCGATTGCGAAGTTCCGTTTTGACGAGCGGCGCATTCATCCGCTTGGATTAAGAGGGCAGTTCCTGAAATTCGGTAAACCTTGGCGCCTTTGCGTGAGATCCAAGACTTCCTTTTGTCGTTGGCTTTACCGCGTCAAGCCCGCAGCACCTTGTCCATCGGCCGTCCCTTGGCGATCTCGTCGACCAACTTGTCGAGCACGCGGATATCGCGGATCAGGGGGTCGTCGATGGTCTCGATCCGGTGGCCGCAGATGGTGCCGGTGACCGTCAGCCGTTTCGGGTTCATCGCCGGTGCCTTGGCGAAGAAGGCCGCGAAGTCGGTGCCGTCGGCCAGCGCCGCCTCCAGCCCGGCCTGGCTATAACCGGTCAGCCAGGCGATCGCCGCGTCGACCTCGGCCCGGGTCCGTCCCTTTTTCTCGGCCTTGGTAACATAATGCGGATGGATGGCGGCGACGTTCGTCCGGAACATCCGCTCCCAATTGCTCGTCGCCACGCCTGGCCTCCCGTTTCCGCCGTCCCGCCGTGCCTTTTATCCCCGGATGACCCACGGAAGAAAAGCCTGTCCTATTCGACCGCGGCCAAACATCGTCCGCGCCATCGCCGCGCACAATGTTCGAGAATCGACCGATGGCCCCTTCGCGCACCGCCTCCGCACCCGATCGTGCGACCGGCCGGGCCTGTTTCCTTAAGTTGACGAATGAGGCCCCAAATGGCGTCTCACTTGGGAAACTTCGTCAACCCAAGCGGGGGCTAGACGTCCAGATGATAGCTGCGCGGCGACGATCCGGCGTAGCTCATCACCGCGATCCCGATCACCACCAGCGCCAGCGCGAAGACGATCACGCCCAGCATGACCATCCGCGACTCGCGCTCCTGGCGTTCGGCCAGGATCACTTCGGGCGGGGGCGGGGGCGGATCGCGGCGGATGCGCGACACGCGCGGACCGCTCGTCGCCAGGCTGACGGTCTGTTTCGCGGTCGGAAGGGGCGTTGCCATGGAACGAGTTGTAGCGGGCTTGGGTTAGCAAGTGGTTAGCCGATGAGGGGAGGATGATGGCCGAGACCAAGGGCAAGGGCAGCACCGCCGCCAAGAAGGCCAATGCCGCCGCCGCGAAGGAGGGCAAGTCCAATCCGCGCACCTCATCGAAGGCGCAATCGATCCTGGGCAAGAAGGGCGCGGCGGCGAAGAAGAGCAAGGACTAGGGGGCCTGTCGGCCTTCGGGCGGGTGGCCGCTTCTCGACTTGGGACAGGCGCAACCGCTTGGTGCCCTGCCGCGTTTATGGTTAACTGGATCGTCCAGACGAAAGGGGAAGATCATGACCCGTTTCCTGCTTCTGCTCGCCGCCGGCGCTGCCGCGCTCCCGATCGCGCCCGCCGGTGCCGTCGACCGTGCCGGCCTGGCCAATGCCACCGCCGGCGCGGCGGTCACCATTCATCGCGGCAACATCGGCCCGTTCGTCGGCCCGTTCGCGCGCGACCGCAATTTCAGTCGCGACCGTTTCGAGCGGCGGCGCGGCTATGGCGATGTCGGCTACCTCGCGGTTCCCGAATATCGGGGCGACAGCGCGTTCCGCGCCGACGGCTTCAACGACTGGTGGCATTCGCGCCCCGACCGCAGCGAGCCGCGCTGGCTCCGCTCCAACAATTGCGAACGGCAATATTGGACCGGCGGCGGCTGGCGCTGCTGACCGGTAGTCCGCGGCTAATCACACCAGCTGGTCTTGTGACCGAGGTAGCGATGGGCCAGCCCGCTCGACCGCATATCCTCGGCGATCGACTGCTGCGATCCGTTGGGCCGAGTCCGCGCGATCACGCGCAGGTCGCGGCCGTAGCGGTCGGTCATGTCGTCGATCCGCCCGGTCATCGTGAAGGGCCCCTGGTTGAGCAGCCGCATCAGCTCGACCGTCGCCGCTTCCCCCGCCGTCGCCTCCGCCGGGCAGTTCGCGGGATGCGTTTCGGGGGCATCGATCCCGACGATGCGGATCTTTCGCTTGCCCAGCTTGAAGGTATCGCCGTCGATCACGCAGGCATGACCGCGCCCCCGACCGCAGCGAGTAAAGGTCTCCGCCACCCGCTCCGGCGCCGCGGACAGGAATGCGGGCGGCTCGACCAGCGCCGGATCGAGCGTCGGCCACAGCGCGGCAAGGATCGCGGCCAGCGCGAAGGGTCGCGCTGCGGCACTCGCGAACTGGCCCGCGAAGTTGCGTTTGAGCCGCGGTGCAAGCCAGTCGCGCCTCGGCATCCGGCGCCTGAACCGCGGCGGTCTAATCGTCCTTTTTCCGATCGCGCTTGAGTGGATAATCGGGGATCGGCTTGAGCGTCCCGAAGCTTTCTTCCAGCGGCTCGTGTCCAAGCGGCGGCCAGTCGATCTTGTCCTCGGGAATAGTCGTTTCCGGCAGACGATCGAGCAGGTCGCGGACCAGCGTCAGCCGGCCGCGCTTCTGATCGTTGAAGTCGACCAGCGTCCACGGCGCCCATTTGGTGTGCGTCGCCTTCAGCATCGCGTCGCGCGCCTTGGTGTAATCGTCGTACTTGTCGCGCGCCGCCTGGTCGATCGGGGATAGCTTCCATCGCTTCAGTGGATCGGCAACGCGTTCGGCAAACCGTTCTTCCTGGCACGCCTGATCGCTGGTCAGCCAATATTTGAACAGCAGGATGCCGTCGTGAACGAGTTGCTGCTCGAACAGAGGCGCCGCCTTAAGGAAATCGTCGACCTGCTTGTCGTCAGCGAACCCCATGACCTTCTCGACCCCGGCGCGGTTGTACCAGCTGCGGTCGAACAGGGTGATTTCGCCCTTGCCCGGCAGGTGGCAGGCATAGCGCTGGAAATACCATTGGCCCTTTTCGACGTCGCTCGGCTTGGGCAGGGCGACGACCTTGCACTGGCGCGGATTAAGCTTTTCGGCCACGGCGCGGATCGCGCCGCCTTTGCCCGCCGTGTCGCGCCCTTCGAAAAGGACGCAGATGCGCTGACCGGTGGCGGCCGCCCAACGCGCCATCGCCACCAGCTCGGCCTGCAGCGGCTCGATCAACTTGTCGTATTTCTTGCGTTTCAGCTTCGCCATTCGCCGATCTCCGTTCGACGGCGACCCTAGCTTGCAGACGAAGCCTTAACCAGTCGCGGCCTAAGCTGGCCGACATGAAGCTCCACCAAATCTTTTTGAATCGCTGGTTCGCCCTGGTCTGGGCGGCGGGGATCGTGTGGATTGCGCTGGACGTTTCGAGCACGCCCGAAACATCGACCGACGGCAATAATCAGACGGTGACCGATATCACCGGTGCGCCGGTCGATCCGGAACAGGTCAAGCAACTCGAGCAGACGATCGCGAACCTGTAAGATTCCGGCGCCGGCCGAATGCGACCGGCGCCGTTTTTCGTCCTAGTTTCCGGTTTCTTCTTCTTCGAAGGTCACCGCGACATCGGCATTGGCCGAAAGGCGTACCTGGTCGCCCTCGATATCGGCGACGAGGCCCTGCGAGATGAAGTGATGGTGGCCTTCGTGGCTTCCACCCTCGAAGCCGGCACCGCTGTCCTTCTTCGTCAGCTTGATGCGGTCGCCTTCGACCTTGTCGACGGTCCCGACATGGACGCCGTCGGCGCCGATGACTTCCATATGCTCACGGATCTGGCTGAGGTCGGTCATTGCATTCTCCCTTTTGTAAAAAGCTGATGCACGGGCAACGCATCACGCTGCCGGAACGATCCCGCGAGACGGCAAGCAGTTTTTAACCCTCGCCGGCTACGATCGGTGCCGTTCTTACGTGCGTTGGGGTTTGTGATGAAGTATCTTCTGCTTGGCGCCGCAGTCGCCGGGATCATCGGCTATGCGTGGTTCGGCCGCGGCGAAGGCAATGTCTATGCGATGACGCCCGCCGAAGTTTACGCGACGCTCCGCGCGGCCAAGGTCGAAAAAGGCAACGGAGCGCCGTTCGGCAATCTGGAGACCACCGTCAGCGGCAATGGCGAGAACGTCGTCTACTGGAATGCCAGCGGATCGCACGCCATGCGCCATTGCGAAGCGAACATCGCGCCCGAAGGTGCCGAAAAGAGCCGTCTGACCGCGTTTTGCGGCGGCGGGGGCGCGGGCGAGGGCGCGGCCGCCGGAATGGTCTCCGGCATGGCGCGCCGGGCGCTGATCGAACATATCGACGCGGCGCTCGAAAAGCGCCCGTTCGACGTTCAGCTTGCGCAGGGATCGACCGCGTCTGGCTGGCCGTCCGACGCCCGCCAGGCCGACGGCAGCTATGGCTCGGCGGTCGGCGATGCGCTCAAGATGGAGCGCGAAATGCACAAGATGGCGCGCGACATGGAGAAGTCCGACGACGAATATGCGGACGCGGCCGCAAATGCGCGGGCGCATGCCGGCGTCCAGTTCCAAGCCGGGCAGCCGATGGTCAACGTCAATCCGGGAAGCAGCCGTTAAAGGGTGAATAGTTCGCAACGGCCGCATGAATCCAAATCGCGTTTGATGCGTTATGTTGTGCATGACCCATCCAGCAATCCGTGGTGCGTGGTATCAGCCTAACCGGCGGCAGCTCGATCTGATGTTCGGCAGCGGTCGTCATTATCGCTACTCCAACGTCCCGGTGGACGTGGCGCAGCGTTTCGCGGACGCCCTGTCCAAGGGCCGTTTCTACAATCAGGAAATCCGCGGCGCTTACGCTTGCATGGAGCTCGGTTGTGAACTGGATGCGGTCGCCTGACGATCGGGGCGGATCGCCCTAGTTTTATCAGGCCGACCGTTTCGGACCGTAAGTCTCGGACCACCCTTTGCCCTGCCGGGGCGAACTTGCTAGGGCGCGCGCAGCGTCGACGGGCCGCGGCCCGCGCACTTCCTAGCATGAGGTTTTCCCGATGATCCCGACCGGCCACGACAGCCTGAACACCCGCTCGACGCTGGAGGCCGGCGGCAAGACCTACGCTTATTACTCGTTGCCCAAGGCCTCGGCGGCGCTTGGCGATGTGTCGCGCTTGCCGTTTTCGATGAAAGTCTTGCTGGAGAATCTGTTGCGCTTCGAGGACGGCGTGACGGTCACGAAGGACGACCTTCAGGCGATGGCCGACTGGCTGAAAGAGCGATCGATCAACCGCGAGATTCAATATCGCCCGGCGCGCGTGTTAATGCAGGACTTCACCGGCGTTCCCGCGGTGGTCGACCTGGCGGCAATGCGCGACGCGATGAAGCAACTCGGCGGCGACCCGCAGAAGATCAATCCGCAAGTCCCGGTCCATCTGGTAATCGATCATAGCGTGATGGTCGACGAATTCGGCACGCCGAAGGCGTTCGGCGACAATGTCGCGCTTGAATATCAGCGCAACGCCGAGCGCTACGAGTTCCTGAAGTGGGGCAGCCAGAGCTTCGACAATTTCAAGGTCGTGCCACCAGGAACGGGCATCTGCCATCAGGTCAACCTGGAGCATATCGCGCAAACGGTGTGGACCGGCCCCGACCAGCATGGCGAAGAAGTGGCCTATCCGGACACGCTGGTCGGCACCGACAGTCATACGACGATGGTCAACGGCCTTGGCGTGCTTGGTTGGGGCGTCGGCGGGATCGAGGCCGAAGCGGCAATGCTGGGGCAGCCTGTAAGCATGTTGATCCCCGAAGTGGTCGGCTTTCGCCTGGATGGCAGCCTGAAAGAAGGCATTACCGCCACCGATCTGGTGCTGACGGTGACCCAGATGCTCCGTGCCAAGGGCGTCGTCGGGCGGTTCGTGGAATTCTTCGGGCCGGGACTCGATGCGCTCTCGCTGGCCGATCGCGCGACGATCGCCAACATGGCGCCCGAATATGGCGCCACCTGTGGCTTCTTCCCGGTCGACGAGCGGACGATCGACTATCTCAAGCTTACCGGCCGCGACGATGACCGGATCGAGCTGGTGCGCGCTTATTGCAAGGCGCAGGGCTTGTGGCGCGATGCGTCGGCCCCCGAGCCGCTGTTCACCGATACGCTGGAGCTGGACATGAGTTCGGTCGAGCCGTCGCTTGCCGGCCCCAAGCGCCCGCAGGATCGCGTGCGCCTGTCCGAGGTCGACGAATTGTTCAATGCCGAGCTCAGCGGCACCTACAAGAAAGAAGGCGGCGAGCGCTGCGCGATCGAAGGAGAAGATTTCACCATCGGCCACGGCGATGTGATGATCGCCGCGATCACCAGCTGCACCAATACTTCAAACCCGTCGGTGCTGGTTGCCGCCGGTCTGGTTGCCCGCAAGGCGCGCGAGCGCGGTCTTAACCGCAAGCCATGGGTCAAAACCAGTCTTGCGCCGGGCAGCCAGGTGGTGACCGACTACCTCGATTCGGCGGGCCTGTCGGCGGATCTCGACGCGATCGGCTTCAACCTGGTTGGCTATGGCTGCACCACGTGCATCGGCAATTCAGGGCCGCTCGATCCCAAGTTCAGCGCGGCGATCGCCGAGCACGACCTGGTCGCGGCGTCGGTGCTGTCGGGCAATCGCAATTTCGAAGGACGCGTGTCGCCCGACTGCCGCGCCAACTATCTTGCCTCGCCGCCGCTGGTGGTGGCCTATGCACTGGCGGGAACGGTGGTCAACGACATGAACAAGACCCCGCTTGGAAAGGACAAGCAGGGCGTCGACGTCTTCCTGAAGGACGTCTGGCCGACCAATGACGAAGTCCGCGCGATGATCGACGCCCATGTTCACAGCAACATGTTCCGCGCCCGCTACGCCGACGTCTATCATGGCGACGAGAATTGGCGCGACATCGCGGTGACCGGCGGCGACACCTACAAATGGCCGGCGTCGTCGACCTACATCCAGAATCCGCCCTATTTCGAGGGCATGACCATGACCCCGAAGCCGCTGACCGATATCGCGGGGGCCAAGGCGCTTGCACTGTTCGGCGATTCGATCACCACCGACCACATCTCGCCGGCCGGTGCGATCAAGCTCGATAGCCCGGCGGGAAGCTACCTCAGCGAACATCAAGTGCCGCGGGCCGAGTTCAACAGCTATGGCGCGCGGCGCGGCAATCATCAGGTGATGATGCGCGGGACGTTCGCCAATATCCGAATCCGCAATCGCATGCTGGACGGCGTGGAAGGCGGCATGACGCGCGGCCCCGACGGCGCCACCAAGGCAATCTACGACGCGGCGATGGAATATCAGGCGGCGGGCGTTCCGTTGGTGGTGCTGGCGGGCAAGGAATATGGCACCGGTTCGTCGCGCGACTGGGCGGCGAAGGGGACTATCCTCCTTGGTGTTCGAGCGGTGCTGGCGGAAAGCTTCGAGCGCATCCATCGTTCCAACCTGGTCGGCATGGGCGTCATCCCGCTGCAGTATCGGGATGGCGAGAGCGCGGCGACCTATGCGCTCGATGGGACCGAAACTTATTCGATTGACGGCGTGGCGGAGATCGAGCCGCGGCAGGATATCACGGTCAAGGTGGTGCGCGCCGATGGTGACGCATTCGACCTCGTCGCTCGGTGCCGCATCGACACGTACAATGAGCTGGAATATTTCCGCGCCGGTGGAATCCTGCAGTACGTGCTTCGAAACCTCGCCGCATGACACTCGACTTGGCGATGGAGGTGGCCGGCTGGATCGGCGCATTGCTGATCCTTGCCGGTTACGCGCTGCTGACCGCCGAGAAGGTGACGTCGAAGAGCGTGTCGTACCAGGCGATGAACGTGATCGGCGCGACCGGCTTCATCGCCAATGGCATCTGGCATCAGGCCTGGCCCTCGGCGATCCTCAACATCATCTGGGTCGGCATCGGCGTGGTCGCGCTGGTTCGTATCTTCGGCAAGCGCGAGGCCGCGAAGGCCTGAATGGAGCGGAGCCGGCCGCTACGCGTTCGCTCGGCATGAAACCGATCGAACCGATGGAAGCATTGCTGGCCGAGGCGTTGCCCGACGGCAAAGGCTGGCAATTCGAGCCCAAGTGGGACGGGTTTCGCTGCATCGCGATCCGCGACGGCGACGATATCGTTTTATGGTCGAAGTCGGGCAAACCGCTTGGGCGCTACTTCCCCGAGATAGAGGCGATGCTTGGGCGACTGAACGCCAAAAGCTTTGTCATCGATGGCGAACTGCTGGTGGCGACCGATGGAGCGGTGGCGTTCGACGCGCTTCAGCAGCGGCTCCATCCCGCCGAGAGCCGGGTGCGAAAACTGGCGGCGGCGACCCCGGCGATGTTCATGGCCTTCGATTGTCTCGCATCGGGCGGCAAGGCGTTGGCGGATGAGCCGCTGCGCAACCGGCGCGAAGCACTTGAGAAATTGCTTGCCGGCGAGACCGAGGCGATGCTGCTGCTGTCCCCCGTCACCGACGATCGCAGTACGGCGATGGGCTGGCTCAATCGCGGCGGCGGTGCGCTCGACGGGGTGATCGCCAAGCGCGTGGACGAGCCCTATCAGCCGGGCAAGCGGGCGATGATCAAGGTCAAGCAGCGCCGCACCGCCGACTGCGTGGTCGGCGGGTTCCGCTACGGATCGAAGGGCGGGGAGGTGGGGTCCCTGTTGCTGGGGCTGTTCGACGATAACGGCAAGCTCGACCATGTCGGCTACACCTCCTCCATTGCGGCCGCCGACAAGCCCGCCTGGACCGCGGAGCTCGAAGCGCTGATCGGCCCGCCGGGGTTTACCGGCAATGCCCCCGGGGGCCCGAGCCGCTGGGCGACCGAACGATCGACCGAATGGCAGCCATTGCGGCACGAACTGGTGGTCGAAGTGCTGTACGACCAGGTCACCGCCGGCCGCTTTCGCCACGGCACCAAATTGCTCCGTCGCCGACCGGACAAGGCGCCGGCGCAATGCACGCGCGACCAACTCGCGCCGCAGCTGACGCCGGCCCAACTCAAGCAATTGCTGGCGGGATAAGGCCGGACCGGGTTATCGCGCCCCGACGTTCGTGGGGATACGGCAATGCTGATCGACCTGAGCCATGTCATTGAAAACGGGATGACGACCTTCAAGGGGTTGCCGGGGCCGCACATCTGCGACTTTTGGACGCGAGAGGCATCCGCGCCCAACTACGATGACGGGTCGAGCTTCCAGATCGGGCGGATCGACATGGTCGCCAATACCGGGACCTATGTCGACAGTCCCTTCCACCGTTTTGCCCAAGGCAAGGATCTGTCCGAACTGCCGCTTGAATCGCTTGCGAATATCGACGGACTGGTCGTACGCGCGCCCTATGAGCGAAGCGTAGCAGTCGACGTCGGGGCGTTCGACGGGCTGGCCGTGCGCGACAAGGCGGTGCTGGTTCACACCGGCTGGGATCGGCATTGGCGGACGGACACTTATTATGCCGATCACCCCTTTCTAACCGCCGGTGCCGCGTCGTGGCTGGCGGCTCAAGGTGCGGCGTTCGTCGGCATCGACAGCCACAATATCGACGACACGCGGACTCGCTCGCGGCCGGTGCATACGACGTTGCTGGGCGCGGAAATTCCGATCGGCGAGCATCTGACTAGGCTCGGGGAGTTGCCCGACACGGGCTTCCGCTTCTCCGCCGTCCCGCCCAAGATCAGGGGGATGGGGACCTTTCCGGTGCGCGCCTGGGCGGCGGTCGGCTAACGCAGGCTGAGGCCGATCCAGACGGTGCGCGGGAGGGCCCGTTCGCGGGTGCCGTCGGCGGAAAGGGTGGCGATGACCGGCTTGTCGAAAATGTTTTCGGCGCGAACTTCGAGCGAGACGCGATCCGTCAGCGCGAACCGCGCCACGCCGTCGAAGGTCAATGCCGATGGCAGGCGGCGATCGTTGTTATCGTCCTCAAACTGCCGGCCGCTCAGCCTCGCGGTGGCATCGAGCGAGACACGGTCGCGGCTCCAGCCGAGCGAGGCCGATCCGCTGTGGCGCGCGACCTGGGCGGGACGCTTGCCGTCGAGCGCAGCCGCCGTGCCGTCGGCCCGGATCCGCGCGTCGGTCAGGGCATAGCTGACCGCGGCGCGCCATGAGCCACGCGCGAAGGTGGCGTCGAGTTCAAGGCCGCGGCTATCGATCGCAGTGACGTTCTGGCGCTGACGGTAGACACCGCCGGCGGCGACGAACCCGACTTGCGGGAACGTGCCCGGGCCGGCGCCGAGCGAAACATTGGCGACCGCGCCTTTCAAGCGGTTGGCAAAGACGGTGGCCGCCAGTTTCCCGCCCTCGACCGGAGTCCAGTCAAGTCCGCCTTCGACACCTTGAAGCCGCTCCGGATCGAGCGCGGCATTGGCGGCAGTTGCGTCCGCCCCGGCACGGAATGGGCGGTAAAGTTCGTTGAGCGTGGGCAGCCGCCAACCGCGATAGGTCGCCGCGCGCAGCGCGACGCGGTCGGAAAGGCGTCGACCGAACGCGATACGGCCCGATCCTTCCCAGCCTGAACGGTCGGCGAACTGGCTGTCGGTGAGCGGCGCGCCGGCGATGTCGCGCTCAACCAAGTGGCCGTCCGCCGTCGTCCAGCGGTCGAGGCGCGCATTGGCAGCTATGGACCAGCCGCCGCCCGACCAGGCTGCGCCGGCGAACAGCCCCGTGGTGGTATTGCGACCACCCGCCTCCCGCTGGCGGGTGGGAATCCCGGCGACATAGCGGAAATCCTCATCGGTCTCGCCCGACACTTGCCGCCATTCCGCGCCGATGCTGGTGTCGACCGCGCCAAGTTTCGGCTGCGCTTCGAATCGCACTCCATAGCCGCGTGCGGGAACGCGCTGGTCGAGGGTGAGCGAGGCGGCGCTCCGATCCGGGCCGATCGCGGCAAACTGGCTGTCGAAGCGTCGGTCCTGAACATAGGCCATTGCCGACCAGCGAAGATCGCCCTTGCCGACCAGCCGAATCGAGCCATCGGTGCCGCGCTGGCGATTGCCGGTGAAGTCGGTGCCCCGGTCGCGGCGATCGCGATAGGTCGACAGGTTGGCCTGCGCTTCGACCATACCGACCTGCTGCACCAGGCGCACGCGGACGTTTCCCTGCTCGAACGGCGCCGCGCGATCGACCGGGCCACGGTCGGCGGCGACGATCGGCACGAAGCCGTCGCCGCGCGCGAAGCTGCCCGACAGGCTGGCGAACCCGTTCCTCCACACAATGCCGCCGAGCGCGCGAGCATCGACCGACCGGCGCGATCCGACGAGCAGGCTCGCAGCGACCCGGTCGGGCTTTCGGCTGTCGATCGCGATCGTACCGGCCACCGCCTCGGTCCCGCCGCCGCGCATGATCCGGATGCGGTCGATGGCGAATGGGTCGAGCGCCGCAAATCCGATCCAGCCGCCGAACGGATCGGCCTGCGGCACTCCGTCGAGGGTAAGGGTGACACGGCTCGCCGCATTCCCGCCGAGCCCGCGCAGGGTCAGTCCCTGACTGGTAGGGTTGGCCGATCGCGAGTCCGAACGGCGGAAACTCGCCAGTCCGGAAACGACGCGAAGCACGTCTTCCATCCGTCCGGAGGCGGCGCGCTCGATTTCGGCGCGACCGATCGTTCGGGTCGCGGCAAGGCGTTCGTCAACCTCGATTCCGCGCCCGGTGACGACGATGGCCTGCTCGACCGGTGCCGAGTCAACCATCGGCTTTGAGCCAGGCCGGACGAGTAGCGTCGGGCGGCACCTCGTCGACGCGAAGGTGCGCCACCGCCAGTCCGTCCTGTGGATATTCAACCCGTACCCGCGCTTCCGGCGCAACCCCGATCGGCACCACGAACAGCCGACGGTTGACCTTGCCCCGCCAGTTCATCCGCGCGGTATTCTCCTGGCCGACGAAGCAGCCTTTGTTGAAGCTCACCCCGTTCAGTTCGTCGGCATTGCATTCCAGCCATAACAGGTCGCCAAGCTCCGCCGCGCCTTCGCACACGCCAAGCCGCAGCCGATGCTCATGCCACCCATCCGCGGCCTCGCCCGGCGGCGCGACCCAGCGGCGACCCAGGGCGGGAAGCCGCGGATCGTCGGCACCGTCGGGCGACCAGTGGATCGCCAATCCTTCATCGCGCGCAATCGTGATGGCGCGGCGCAAGCGATACATCGACAGGCGCTGTACAAGAGCGTCCGCCACGGTCGCGTCGCAATCGAGCAGCACATCTTCGCCGTCGGCCCACATGATGAAATCGGCGATTACCTTGCCTTGCGGGGTCAGCAGCGCGGCATAAGCGGGCAGGGCGTCGAGCTTGTTCGTCACCAGCCCGTCGAGGAACCCCCGCACATCCTCCCCAGAAAGGCGAATGAGGGCACGGTCGGTGAGGGTGGTTTCAGCCATGCGCATTAGCTAGGGACGAGGCGTGACCGACACAATCACCATCCGCCGGCCGGACGACTGGCACGTCCACTTGCGCGACGGCGAGATGCTGGCCGCCGTCGCGCCGTATACCGCGCGGCAGTTCGCGCGGGCGATCGTCATGCCCAACCTATCGCCGCCCGTTACCGATGTCGCGCAGGCTTCCGCCTATCGCGACCGGATACAGGCGGCGGCAGGTCCCGGCTTCATCCCATTGATGACCGCCTATCTCACCGACCGGGCCGACCCCGACGAACTGGCGCGTGGTCATGCCGAGGGCGTGTGGGTCGCGGCCAAGCTCTACCCGGCGGGCGCAACCACCAACAGCGCGAGCGGCGTGACCGACATCGTCAATATCCGTCCGGCACTCGCCCGGATGGAGGCAATCGGTATGCCGCTGCTGGTCCACGGCGAGGTCACTGATCCGGCGATCGACATTTTCGACCGCGAAGCGGTGTTCATCGACCGCATCCTGACCGGCCTGGTGCGCGATTTCCCCGCGCTCAAGATCGTGTTCGAACATATCACCACCCGCCAGGCGGCCGATTTCGTCGCCGACGCCCCCGCCACGGTCGCCGCGACGATCACTCCGCAGCACCTTCACCTCAGCCGCAACGCGCTGTTCGCGGGCGGTCTCAGACCGCATGCCTATTGCCTCCCGGTTCTAAAGCGCGAGGAGCACCGACTGGCGATCCGGCGGGCGGCGGTCAGTGGGTCACCCAAATTCTTCGTCGGCACCGACAGCGCGCCCCACGCCCGCGATTTCAAGGAAAGCGCCTGCGGCTGCGCGGGCATCTTCAACGCCCCGTTCGCGCTGGAAAGCTATGCCGAGGTATTCGATGAGGAAGGCGCGCTCGACCGGCTGGAGGGTTTCGCGTCCGGGCATGGAGCACGTTTCTACGGCATGCCGCTCAACGAAGGGACCGTGACCCTGACCCGCGCCGACCAGCCGGTGCCCGACAGGATCGGCGACCTTACCCCGTTCCACGCCGGCACGAGCCTTGGCTGGCGGCTGGAAGGTTTGCCCCAAACAGGCGGTTGAACCCGTCCGCACCCTTCGCTACAGCCCGCTCCGCTGCTGCAAGCCGGAGACGTGGGTGAGTGGCTGAAACCAACGCTTTGCTAAAGCGTCATACGGGTTAAACTGTATCGAGGGTTCGAATCCCTCCGTCTCCGCCACTAACTACTGGTTCTCATGTATTTTTGGACAGTGAGTTCTTATTCCCATAATGGCCCCCTGAATTTGCGGCCGGTTCGCGAAAGGAGACGGACCGTTTTATGAACACAATCGGCATGAAACGGACACTCGACTGAGGCAGTCGTTCGCCGGTGACGTCTCGACTTGAACGGCAGCGGGAGACGAACGATGAATCTCTGGAAGTTTAGCGCACTGGCTTTGGGAGTGCTGGCCGGGTCGGCGATGGCGCAGGTAACACCCGAGCCACTTTCCCGAACCGCAGCTATCGTCAATCAGTCGCAGGTCAGCATTGGCACCGTGGCCGTAACCCAGGCACCGCACGGCATAATCATCAGGATCGACGCGTCCGGGTTGACCCCGGGCTGGCACGGCACCCACTTCCATTCAGTTGCCGACTGCAGCGATACCGGATTCAAGGCCTCGGGCGGGCATGTCCATGCGATGGGCGCCACAATGTCTGTGCACGGGCAATTAAACCCCGCCTCAACCGACCAAGGTGACCTGCCCAACATTTTCGCGGGTAAGGATGGCCGGGTGAAGGTCGATTTGTTCGCGCCCAGCCTGTCACTCCTGCCAGACGGTAGCCGACTGTTGTTGCTCGACGCCGATGGTTCGGCGCTCGTGATTCACGCCGGGGCCGACGATTATCGGTCGCAGCCGATTGGTGGTGCCGGTGCAAGGGTCGCATGCGCCGTGATACACTAGGCGGCTGGGGAGAGCCGAATGACGGCGAGCAGTCCCTGGACGTTAGCCGGTAAGCGCATTCGGGTAAGGCTGATGTCCTGCGGATCAATGCTCGCCTTATGCAATTCGGTCATCAACGTGGTCGCGCTAAAGTGGCGGTGGGTGGCGGCACAAGCGAATCTCCAATTGCGCATCGTCGCCTCGGCAGTGACGTAAATTATGAGTCTCGCGCCGGGGCGCGCGACGCGGCGGCATTCCGTAATCAGGCGCGGGACGTCCCTGCAGAAATAGAGGACATTGGACGCGACGATCCGGTCGACCGAACCGTCGTCCAAGGGCAGGTCGAGGATGTCGCTGGTCAGCAGCCGGCAGCGATTTACCCTGACGGCCTTGCCGTTCCGCCGCCGCGCTACGGCGATCATAGCTTCCGACCGGTCAATCCCGATTGACCAGACAGACGGCGGCAAACTAGCGATCAGCGTCCCGTCGCCGCACCCCAAATCAAGAACAGTCTGCTCGGGGAGTGGGTCGAGCACGGCGAGAATCGCCTGGTTCGGCAGGCGATTGGCGAATCGCATCGCGACCGCCAGCAAGTTGCCAGCCCAGCCACTCGGATGCGCAAGTTGGCGACCGATCCTGAGGCCAAGTCCCACCGACGAGACGCCAACCGTCACAGCTTCGCTAGTAATGCGCGAACTTCCGCCCGGCGCCCGGCATCCCACACCGGGCGACCAGGGGTCGGAGGAGCCTGCAACGCGCGCTGGAGAAATTGGCGCGCGTGGGCTTTGTCGCCTTCCTGCTGCAGGAAATCGCCGTAGAAGAAATTATTGTCGAGACCATGCGGGTCCTGGGCCAGAGCCTGCTGGAAATAGGAGCGAGCCTTTTTGGTGTTGCCCCACCCGATCGGCCAGCCCGGCACCTTGTAGTATAGCACACCCAGGCTCATCGCGGCACCGCCGTCTGCGACCCGGGGGTTGAGCGCATAGGCCCTGGCAAGCACGTCACGGGCGCTTCCCGCGAGGCTCAGCTGGCGGAAAGTCGAGGCCCGAGCCGCTTCCTCGCTGATCACTATCCCCTCCCACAGCAGGGGCTCGGCCCTGTTCGGGTAGCGGACGGTGACCTGGTGCGCCTGGCCGGCGAGCGCGGTCAGCTGAGTGAATTGCGCATTGCGATCCTTGACCTGGTAACGGATGTGCGCCCAGGCATTGTTGATGCGCATGACGTCCGCATCCATTCGTGGATTGTCCGACGCAACCGCCGGCACCGAAGCGACGATCGTCAGCGCCGCCAGCATTGTCCTTGCCAAATATTTGCGATCCATTGTCGTCTCCTTTTGATCAATCGAACAGGGCGCGCGCCTTGCGTGTAGTGGAGGCCAGGCCAGCATCGACCAGCCGCGGAAAGACGCCATTGAGACGGGTGTAGAAGCGCTCTGCCACTCCGACCGTCACGTCCTTGCGGCGCCTGACAATTGCTTCAACCATCATGTCCACCACCGTGCTTGGCTCGTCGGCGCGCATCCCGGCAACGTCGAGGAAGCGGCGAACCTCGTCGCTATTGAACGGCGTATTGACGGCGCGCGGCGCGATATAAGTCACTGCAATGCCTGATCCGTTTAGTTCGCGGCGCAATCCTTCCGACAGGCCGCGAAGTCCGGCCTTGGCGCTCGAGTAGGTCGCGAAGTGGGGATAGTTGACCGAGCCCATGACCGAACCGATGCTTACGATCTGGCCCGATCCCCGCGCTTGCATTCCCGGGAGGACGGCTCGGATCAGCATCGCGGGTGCCACCAGATTGACCGCATAGCCGCGCCAGATGCTGGCAAGTTTTTGGCGTTCGTAGGGGCCGAAGAACTGGACCCCGGCGACATTGCACAAGACGTCGATCGGGCGATTCGCTAGATCCCCGGCGAGCGCGATGATGCCCGCCTCTCTGGACAGGTCGGCGACGATGCTGTCGTCACACAGGTCGCAAGTGATCTGGTCGACCCCGACGACTCGCGCGCCTTCACGCTTCAGCCCGGCGGCAAGCAGCGATCCCATCCCGCCGGCCGCGCCGGTCACGACAACCAGCTTGCCGTCAAGCCGCGACACGCTGTGCCTCAAGTTCGATCGTGCCGAACACATTGCCGAACAGGCTGAACATTGCCCGCGCCATGGAAATGATTGCCGCTCGGTCGGCCAGGTCGTCGATGCGGTTCATCAGTTTCTCGAAAAACAGCATATGGTCCTGGTCGAGCGAACCATGCGAGGTCAGGTAACGGAATGCGGACGGCGGCAGGCCGAGCGCCTGCTGCACCGCCGCCGCGCCCGATGTAGCCATGGCAATGCTGGTTCCTTCGAGCACGAACACCATCCCGAAGAAGGCCGCCGGATTGCCGGTGCGAATAGTGTGATAAGCGAAATCGGTCATCGCCTTGGTTGCGGGGGCGGGGGCGCTCTCGGCAATCTCGCGGCCGCTGCCCCCGGCGGCGTCGATGTCGTCGAGAATCCACTGCTCGTGTCCGGTTTCCTCAAGGATATAATCGTCGAGCGCCGCGACCAGTTTTGCGTCGCCCCGAGCCTCGAGCCGCGATCGCGCTTCCTGCATCAGCGCCACCGTGTGGCGCACATGGTGATAGGCCTGCGCCAGATAGGCGATGTAGTCGGCCCGGCTGACCTGGCCGGTGAGCCCGGCGATCAGCTGCGGGGTCATTGCGAAGCGTGCTTGCGCTTCGCGGGTGGCGGTGACCAGCTCGTCGAAAAATGGCATGTCGAGACCTTGTTTTGAGTGAAGCGCGTCGATCGCCGCTCGTCGTAACCGGCCGTTGCCCGTCAGCAGGCCGTTGGTTGGCGTGAACGGGGGCACGGGGGTTGCCTTGCCGACCCGGGCATAAGAGGGCAGGCCGGCGTTGACGTGAGCCACCGCAGCGTTGAGATCGGCGGTCGGGCGCGCCGGGACAACGAGTGCTTCGAGCACTGCCTGACCTTCGCCACGGACCATCGCCTGGGCGATTTCAGGCTGCTCGACCAACAGGCCCTCGATCCACTCGGGCGAAATGTTACGGCCGAAGCTGGTGATGATGAGGTTGGACTTGCGCCCCTCGATCCACAACTGCCCGTCGTCATCGATTCGTCCGAGATCGCCGGTTGCTAAAGGGCCGGGCCTGCGCGGCCGGCCGATGGTGCCGAGAAACACCGGCCCATCGACGACGATTTCGCCATCAGCGGCGAGGCTCAGCTTGTGCGTTCCAATCGAACAACCGACGCTGCCCGGCGGGCCATCGACAGCGGCTTCGAGCGTCAAGACCGAACCGGTCTCGGTCAAGCCATAGCCTTGGCGGATGGGAAGTCCGACCTCCCTCGCCCGGGTGATCAGGGCGGGCGACAAGCGAGCCCCACCGACCGCGACCAGGTCGAGCATGTGCAGGCGTTTACCACTAGCCTCCATCGCGCTGACCAGCAGCGCCAGATATTCGGGAACCAGAATCAGCGAAGTGGCGCGCTGTCCGGCAATCGCGGCGAGAAGTGCTGCTGCGTCAGGCTGCATTGGCGAGCCGAGGCCGACCGCCGAGCCGGGGAGGGCGACGTAGGTGCCGCCGGCAATTAGCGAAGCGAACAGGCCCGCGACCTGTTCGAGCAGGATCCCGAACGGCAGCAAGGCGAGATGGCGGCCGGCATGGTCGGCGCCGAGGAAGTCGACCACCGAAGAGGCGACCGCGGTCAGATGATCGGCCGACAGGCAGATACCCTTGGGCGAACCGGTCGATCCGCTGCTGTAGCTGATCACCGCGCTCCCGGCGGGAAGGTCGGCCGCGACATTGTCTAGTCGCGACGAGTCCCAGCGGACCAGCCCGCGATCGATCCGCGCATCGGTCAGCAGCGCCTGTGCCCCCGAGTGGGCGAGCGCATCATCGCGCTGCGCGGTCGAGAAGAAAGGTGGAAGCGGGATCGCGGGGACGCCCGATTCAAGCAACGCGACCAACAACAACGCGCTGGCCGGCGAATGATCGAGCGCAAGGCCGACCGGACGACCGTCACGATAGACGTCGCGCAAAGCGGCGACCGCGTTGGTAACCATTGCGAACGCTTCGGGCCAGCTGACGGCGCCTTGCATGCCCTCGAATGCCGCGGTGGCCCGGCCGCCTTCGGCATGGTGCTTGATCGCGTCGAGCAGGATCATGCGCAATGTCCCCCGATCGTATCCCAGCCGGACAGTTTCGGTCGCGCGGGATGGATCAGGCCGGCGCAGACGATCGGGTCGAGCTCGTAGTAGCTGCCCCAGGCCGCGCCCTGATCGGGCAGTCGTGCCGGGTCGGCGGGAGCGAGTTCGACGATGGCTATGCCCAGTCGTGCGAACATAACGCGCATCGGGGCAGTGAGGACGGCGACCGCAACATCGGCTGCGCCATCGAGATGGCGCGCGGTCCGTGCCCACAAGGCAATCGTTGCCCGGCTCTGGCTCGATGCGAGCGCCCCGATCTCGACGATCCGCGCGCGCTCGAACGAGTTTCCAAACGCATCGCGCAATTCGTCTTCGATTGGACGGTCGAGATATTGTTCGAGAAACAGGGAGCCCTCGTCACCGAGGCGAAGACCGAGCGCCGCGCGCGGGCCTATCCCGTCATCGCGATCGATAACGCAGAAATGCGGGAAATCGGCCGCCGGCACCGCGCCGTAGACGTCAGCGTAGCGCTGGTTGATTAAATCCTTGACTGCGAGTGCCTGCATCAGTTTTCCCCGGCGGTTCGGGGAGTAGACGCCGTGGTCGTTGGTCCGCCCCAGCCGGGCGACGCAAATTAATCAGAAGTGCCGGCTGACCTGGATGCCGAGGCTGCGCGGCTTGAGCGGGGTGCGCTGCGGACTGGTGCGGACCCGATAGGGATTGCCATAAGCGAAACTGTCAGCTGCGCTGTTGCCGAGATTCTCGCTAACGAGGTCGAACGACCAGCCGTCGCGCGACAAGGTCAGGCCGGCGTCGACGGTCACGAGGCCGGCGCTGCGCCGGTCGAGCGCGGGATCGAAGCTGAGGTGGGTGGCACCGGTATACCGAACCCCGGCCCGCGCCTCGCCGGACCAGCCACGGATAGAAAAAGACCGCGCCGCCGATGCCCGAACCGCGAGGTGCGGGACCGCGGGCAGGCGACGATCGTCGATATTGGCCGCGGTTGCCGACCCAGCCTCGAGCCGCGCCGATTGGACCATGAAGGCCGTCTCGAGGTGCAGTCCCGGTGCTGCCGTCCACCTAACCCTGCCCTCCAGCCCAAAATTGGACGCGTTGCCAGCGTTCCGCGTCGCCACCAATCCATCGGGAAGAAGTTCGTCGGCCTGGACATGCTTCCACTGGGTCGCGAACAACGTCCCGTCGGCGGCGATCGTAGCGCCCAGCTGGGCCCGGGCGCCCAATTCCACGCTGGCAAGCTCGTCCGCTTCGTAACTGCCTGTGTCCTGCTGCCCGATATTGACCCCACCAGGGCGATAGGCCGTCGCCGCCCGTAGGAAGAAATATCGACCTGCGCGTGGCTTCCATCCAAGACTGGCGCTGGCCGACGCCCGCACCAGTCCGCGCCCCGATGTAGCCTGATCGCCGCCGGCACTGCGTTCATCCTCGACCCGGTTGTAAAATAGTCGCGCTCCCCCGGTCAGCGACCATTTGGGCGAGAGAGTGGCGGTCGCTTCGCCGAACACCGCAGCCTCGGTCACGTCTCGGCGAAATGTCAGCAGGGGCGCGCTGCTTCCGGCCGAGCGGATCGCGATCCGGGCATCGGTCGATGCCTTCACCAGCGACGCGCCGGCCAGCCAGTCAAGCATTTCGCCGCCGGCATTGGAAAGCCGCACTTCCTGATCGAGCAGGACGTATTTGCGCGAATCCCGGACAATCGTCGTCCCGCTCGTTTCAAGCAGGCCGGCCAGGGGCGAGGCGTCGTAAAAGGCGACGGCTTCCTGCGTGCTCACCCCGCTGACCGAGACCAGCCGCAGTCCACCAACCATACCGTTCACCGTCAGTGTCAGCAGTCGCGCATCGGCATCGCGCGGCTCGGCGCTTCGCCCCGGTCGCTCCAGCTGGCCAAGGTCGCCATCCACATATTGGCTGTCACTCGACGAGCGCGCTTGCACCGCAGCGGCCAGATCGACTGACCAATTCGGCACGGGAAGCCAGCGCAAGGCCAGTCGCCCTCCCGCGAGATGGCCGCGGTTCGAATCGCTTCGGCCGCCGACATTGTCGATCCACCCCGCCGAATCCGCGCGGTAGATCACCGCCCGCAAGCCCAGCCGATCGCGCGCGATCGGCAGGTTGACCATGGCCGACTGCGACGTCGACAGGTCGCCATCCTCAGTCGTCGACAGTCCTGCCCGGACCCAAGCCGAGGCTTCGTCGAGCATTGGCTTGGCCGACATGATCTTGATGATCCCGCCCAGCGCGCCGGTCCCGTAGAGCGGACCTTGCGGTCCCTCCAGGACCTCGATCCTGTCGATATCGATCAACGCCAAATCGGGATCCGGAGAGTCGAACGTCAGCCGCGATTCATTGAACAGGATCGCGACGCTGCCCTGGTTGAAGCCACCAAGCGGTCCATCGCCGATCCCGCGCAGGAATAGCCGGTTCTGGCCCGGCCCGAGCTGAGACATGCTGAGCGCGGGGACTTCCTGCGCCAATTCGCCCATGCCCGCCGTCCCGCTGGCCGACCGCAGGCTGTCGCCGGCGACGCTCCGCACGGTCGCCGGCGTGGTAGACAGGGACTGGCGGCGCTTGAGCGCGGTAACGATGATCTCCGGCTCGTCACGGGTTTCGATCGGCACCGGGCTACTGGCCGGACGCGGCGCGGCGGCGGCGACTTCGATCCGAAACGCGGCTGGCCCGACAGCCACCGCACGATAGCCGCTGCCGTCGAGCAACTGCCGCAGTGCATCCGCTGCGGTCCTCGCGCCACGGACCGGCTTTACCCGGATCGAGGGAAGTCGTCCGTCGATCCCGATCGACAAATGGTATCGCGCGGCCAACCGATCGATTGCCTGATCAAGGCGCTCGGCGGGAAGGTCGATCGACTGCTGCGAAGCGATCGCGGCTTGCGGCACGACGGAAAGGCTAGCGAGCGCTAGGCTCCAGCCGCATGCCACCATCCACCGGCTGGATATCGAGCGCCATGATCTGCGCCAAGCTGCGTGCGGACGATGAACCATTCCGTATCGTGATCACTCCGCTAAACGGCCGCTCGGCGATTGCCGGATCGACGCTGACCTTCGTGCCGGAGTAGCGGCTCAATTCGCGAACCACCACCGTTAGCGGCGCATGGTCGAAGCGCAGCTCACCCGTTCGCCATCCGGCGACCTGGGCCGGGACTACGCCGCCGAGACTTACCGAGCCGGTCGCGTTGTTCGCGATCATCGATCGCCCTGCCGTCAGGCGGATCGGAGCCGCCAGCCTCGCCGACCCGACCATCACCACGCCATCGGCCATGTCGACCCGCACCCCCTCCGGGTCATTGCTGACCGCGAACCGCGTCCCGACATCGCTGATGACGAAATCGCCGGCCGTGATTGTCAGTGTCCGCCCGTCGCGATGCGGCACATCGAAATAAGCGGTCCCGGCAAGCGCCAGCCCATTGCCCGCGACCGACAGCGAACTTGCTGGGGCCAGCGCGACACGCGTGCCATCGGCCAGCCGAATCTGCTTTGTCTCACCGGCGACGGTTGCAAATTGCGTCGGGCGGGCGGCAGGCTCGGGTCGCTGGACGAAGAACGCCAATGCCAGCGCCGCGGCGATCGCTCCGCCTCCACCCCAGGCAGCCCAACGGAACTTACCGGGCGCGGGTTGCGGCTGATTGGCCTGCTCGAGCGGGAAGATAGTGGCGGCGTGTCGGTCGAGATCGGAGTCGAGCAGCGCGAACGCATCAAACGTTTCGCGATGGCGCGGATCCGCCTCGAGCCAGACCGTAAAGCCGTCCCAGTCCATTGCGTCGTCGTGCTGGCGCGTCAGCCAAGCTACCGCTTCCTGTTCGATCCTCTGGTCGGTCATTGTCCCATTCCATCCGCACGCCCGGCGTTCGGATTGCCCTGTTCATTAAGATGACGCCGCGGTTTAGTCATCGCCGCAGTCCGCTAGATGCTTGCGCAAATGTGCCATCGCCACAGCCATATGTTTCTCGACAGCGCTCTTGCTGATTCCAAGTCGGGACGCGACTTCCTGATGACTGAGTTCCTCCAGCTTGTGTAACTGCAGGACACGCCGGGCTCCGGGGGGAAGCCGAGAAATCGCATCGCGCAGACGACGTGTTTCCTGCTTGTCGATCATCCGCTCGTCGGCTGGCGCTGCCTCATCCGACAATTCACGCCCGGCAATGACCGCGCCGTGGCGGTCCTCTGTCCAGGCCTGCTCACGCCGCGCTTGGCGTTGCTGCGCGCGGACCCGGTCGAGCACCAGATTGTTGGCCATCCTGAACAGATAGGCCCGACCATTATCGATCGGCCCGGTCGGAATGGCCTGAACCTTTAGCCACAGATCGCTCAGCAGATCCTCCGCCGCCGAACGATCTCCGCTACGAGCGCTGAGGAAACGTAGGAGATCGGCGCGATGTTGATCAAACAACGCCGCCAATCCCACCATCCTCGGCTCATCGTCCATTGATGACCTTTGGCTGCAAAGGGCGGGATTGAAAATCGCTATTTGGCTGGGGGTAGTTCATATTCGGCACCCGGAGCCAGTGGAGAGACCGGATGATTCTTCTGATGATCATCCTGCCGCAACGGGCCGGAGTCATCCGAAAGGACCTGAAGAGCGAAGTTTCAACAGCCGTTTTCCACCCATGCCGACCATTAGGCTGCCAATCGGTCTTCGACCCATGGCAACCATGTAGAAACCGGACGGCCTCAACCCATCTCGATTTGCTAGCGGCTCGCGGCAGCCTCAAAACCATCGCGGACGAGCGAGCCAAGTTGTGCAGGCAATGCACGCATCGCGGGCTAACCCTGTGAATGTTCCTTTTCAATGACGCGAACTGAGGTGGTGCCGGAACGGTGCCGTCACTCCCCTGACAGCGATTGCGGACGAAAAATGGCCGCACTTAGAATCGGAATTGCGGACGTATGCATGTAACGCTTAGCGTCGACCGCAACCGCTGGCTCGGCCTGCCGCTTTTCTTCCTGCTGTTGGTTTGCATGCTGGCGTTGGCGCTTGTCCGCCCATACACCCATGACGAGGGCCAATATGTCGCAGCCACCGCGCTGGCGCTACACGGCCTGCCATATCGCGATTTCGCTTACCTCCAGACGCCGCTCCAGCCGTTACTGTTCGCGCCGCTCGCATTGGCCTTCCCCGGCTGGTTGTTCCTCAGTCTCCGGCTGGTCAATGCTCTGCTGATCTGCGCTGCGGCCGGGCTTATCCAAGTGGCGCTTGCGCGCGCCGAGGTCGCGAAACGATATGCCGTGGCGATGGTGGTGCTATTCGTCGCGTGCGACGCGACAATGTATGCTGCGGGAGTTGCGCGCAACGACGCCCTGCCGACCGCCTTGTTTGCCGCCGCTCTGGCAATGCTCGCTGGGCGGCCTACCCCGGCTCAGGTGGCCGGCGCGGCCTTCGCCCTCGCTTCGGCGTCGGCAGCCAAAATCAGCTTTGCAATTCCGACTGCGGCCCTGCTGCTGATGGCCATATTCGGGCCGTCGACCGTGCGAATGCGCCTGCCGTTATGTCCGATCCTGATCGGTATCTTGCCAATGGTCGCGCTGGTCCTCCTGCTTGCGGCCGGGGCACCACGCGCATTTTTCTTCGAAGTAATCTCTTACCCCGTCCAAGCGCCGATCGAATGGTATTCGGCCATCGGGCGCGGCTGGAAGACGGGCTGGTGGCATAATATCGATTTCACGATGGCGCTAGCGCGTGGACCAGCGCTCCTCGCATTAGTCACGATCGCTCTAGCGATATGGCGGCTTCACAGGATGCGCCTCCGGCCAGACGGACGCCAATTGATATTCGGCGGGCTTCTGCTTGCCGGTCTGATTGCGGCTTATTTGCCCAATCCATCCTACCCCCAATATCTATTGCCGCTGCTGCCTCCACTGTTCGTTTGTCTCGGCCTGGCGTTTAACCGGTGGCAGACTAGCTTGCCTCGACTGATTCCAATTTGGGCCTGCGCGATCGCTTTCGGACTAGCTCCAAGCATACAGGCAGCGGCGTTTGCCGTACGCGATCGAAGCCTGGTTGTGATCGACATTGAGCGCGATGCACACCGAATCGGGATGGAGCTCGACGAAGCCAGTATCCACGGTCCGATGGCTGGACTCTCACCCGTATTCTTCGCCGATTCGGGCCGGCCGATCGACCGCGATTTCGCTGCCGGGCCGTTCCTGTTTAGGATGGGCTCCGTGACGACTGCGGCGGAGGACTTGGCTTGGCATTTCGTCACCCGTCATCGTGTCGACAGGTTCACATCGGGTCATCCGACCGTAGTGCTGACCGGCCGCGAGGAAAAAAGCCGGCGAGGCATCAATCTCGACAAGGCCCTTGCAAGCGCCGCGCTGAAAGATGGGTTTGAGCCCGTCTTCAAGATCGATCGGATGCAGATCTGGTTGCGACGTGGCAACGCAGAGCGCTGGGATACAGTGAATCCGAACGAGAGGGCCGCGCATGATTCATGGGAAGCAAAGTGGCTCGATGGGCCATGCGACCCCCTATGTCCCGATCCTCGTCACGGCGTTGCGGCGCTTCGGCCCAAGCAAATTTCTTAAAACTTTGAGCGGGCGTGGGTTAGCGTGGGCCGTAGGCAGAGCGCCACTGTTCGGACAGTGAGGGGTTCCAAAGAATGGGCCAACCTATTGGATCCGGATTGCGATGGTTTGGAGATGGTGCAGTTGTTCAGCCATAATTAGCCGCTTCCAGTTTCGGACATCGGCCCGAAGTTCGCGGCAGAGGCGAGTGACGATCGCACGATGTGGGGAGTTATGTCAGATCGCTATTCGACCTGACGTAGAATGTTGCCGAAGTCCAATTATTTGAACTTATTAGTCAGGCGGACCCCGTCTCCGCCATGATCGCTGATCTTGTAAAATCGTTTGATGCGCAGGAATGCGGTCCCCCGCATGGCTTCTTGATCTTGCGGTCGCCGATGGCGGCATGGCCGGGAGACTTTGCCTCGATCAAGCGATATGCGCTTGGGATGGCGCGGCTTCTCCTGTTCAACAAACCCTTCGGAGTATTGTCGCAATTCACGGACCGTGGAGCGCCAACGGTTCGCTCGACATTGTCGGACTTCATCTCGGTGAAGAACGTGTATCCGGCTGGAAGGCTTGACCGGGACAGCGAGGGCCTGCTGCTGCTTTGCGACGACGGGCGCCTTCAAGCGCGAATAACCGATCCACGGTACAAGCTGCCCAAAACCTACATGGCGCAAGTCGAAGGGGATCCGCAGGAGGCGGATCTGGAACGCTTGCGCAGCGGCGTTCGGCTCAAAGACGGCAACACCCTTCCGGCCGATGTTGCGAGCATCGACGAGCCGGGGCTGTGGCCACGCGATCCGCCGATACGCCAGCGCAAGTCCATTCCCGACAGCTGGATCCAGATCACCATTCGCGAAGGGCGTAACCGACAAGTGCGCCGGATGACGGCGGCGGTCGGGTTGCCTACGCTAAGGCTGGTACGCTGGTCGATCGGCGACTGGACAGTCGGCGGAATCGCTCCGGGCCAATTCAGGGAAATCGCTGTTTAGTCGGGGCGGCTTCTCATCTACAGGCAGGTCGTCGGACGTCTGAACCTCAATGAACTATCGCCATTCCTTCCACGCCGGAAACAGCGCCGATGTCGTCAAGCATAGTCTGCTGATCGCACTGGTTCGCGCCTTGCAGCAGAAGCCGGCCGCGCTGACGCTGATCGATACCCATGCCGGCTGCGGGCTATACGATCTGTGGGATGAAAACGCCCAGCGGACGCGCGAGGCCGCGCAGGGCGTGATGCGGGCCCTTGTCGATCCTGATCCGCTGCTGGACGAGTATCGCGCTGCTGTGGCGGCAGTGAATACGGGGGACGAAAGGCGTTTCTACCCCGGATCGCCGCGCGTTCTTGCGCAGCTTCTTCGCCCGCAAGATACTCTGATCCTCAACGAAAAACATGCCCAGGATGTGGTTGCATTGCGCCGTGCAATGCGCGGCACTTCTGCCGCCGTGCATCAGCGCGACGCCTATGAACTATGGTTGGCGATGGTGCCCACCAGGAC
Organism: uncultured Alphaproteobacteria bacterium; assembly: GCA_963740965.1. Lineage (GTDB taxonomy): Bacteria > Pseudomonadota > Alphaproteobacteria > Sphingomonadales > Sphingomonadaceae > Sphingomicrobium. Next base: position 111,025 of record CAVUFW010000007.1, on the reverse strand, counting down.
ACCGCGCGGTGTAGTCGTGGTCGACCCCCCATATGAGCAGCCGGACGAACGGGCTCGGATCACCGCCACCCTCGCTTCGGCGAACCGCAAATGGGCCCATGGCGTTACGGTGATCTGGTATCCGCTGAAAGACGGCACGACGCACGTCCGGTGGAAGCAGCAGTTGGCTCAGCTCGATATTCCAAAACTTCTGACGATTGAGCATTGGCTGTACGACACCGTTCAGCCCGATATCTACAACGGCGCGGGCCTTTTCATCGTCAATCCGCCCTACGCTTTCACGAACGTCCTGTCGCACCTGCTACGGTCTTTTCGAGACGCGTTGGCACCGGACGGGCACAGGGGAAGGCTCACGGCAGATTGGATCTAGGAATATACCGTTTCAGGCCGGCGTGGGGGCAAAGGCCTTGATGAAGATCGGTACGATCCGATCGAGGTGTTCGGCGCGCTCGGCGCGCGACGGCTCGATGTCGAGACCGAAAATCAATTTCGACTGAAATTCGCCGCAAACCATCTGGAAGAACAGTTTCGCCACCACCATAGGATCGCCCCGGGCGATCGTCCCCGTCTCCATCTGGCGGGCAAAGAATTCGGCGGCTCGCGACTGGCAAACCACCGGTCCGGCCTCGAAAATCTGCCGACCCAGGTCGGGATGCGCGGTGCATTGGGCGATGACGATCCGGAACAGGCCGGCAAAGGTCGGATCGAGGAAGCGATCGAGCATTTCTTCGGCGATCGACCGAAGCGAACGATCGTAGGGCGCGTCGGTCGCCAGCGCCGAATCGAGGGCCCCGTTGATATTGAGGCACCGCTCGGTGACGAGCGCGCGGAGCAAGCCGGGCTTGTTCTCGAACATGTCATAAAGCGTCGCTAACGATCCGCCCGAACGGCGAACGATGTCGTTGAGGGTGGTCGCGTCGAATCCTTTTTCGACGAACAGTTCATGTGCCGAACACAGGATTGCCTCACGGCGCTTGCCGCGTTTGCTGTGGCCGCACACGGCTTCCAACATTGACCAACCCTCCCTTGTCGTCAGACATTGACGCGTAGTGTAAGCTACATTACACGAATGAACAGGCGCTGACTATCCGCCGCGAATCGCCCGTGTCCAATCGTTATCGAACCCGTCCGGGTCGATGCGATTCGGGCTGCGACACGCGGCATAGTCCGTTCCGACGCTGGATGTTCCAGTCTGTCCCGCGTGCATGTCCATTCGTTTTCCATCGCCCCACCGAACGCCAGTCTCAAGGATGCCCTATGCGCGCCGCTTCCGCCACCTCTCCAGTTTCGGGCGTTCGGACCCGATCGGCACGTCGATATCGGCTGATGGGCCTGCCCTTGGCCGCGCTGCTCACCCTTGCTGGTTGCTCCAAGGGGGAGGGCGGTGCGCCGCCTCCGCCCCCGCCGGCCGCCGTCACCTTTGTCACTGTTGCTCCGACCAGCGTGGCGATGCTGGTCGAGTTGCCCGGGCGCGTGGCCGCGGTTCGCACCGCCGAAGTGCGCGCCCGGATCGACGGCATCGTGGAGCGCAAGACCTACGTCGAAGGATCGGACGTTGCCCGTGGTACGCTGCTGTTCCGGATCGATCCGCGCCCCCTCCGCGCGGCGCTCGATATCCAGCTCGCCACCGCCCGCAGCGCCCAGGCGGAGGTCGACAATGCGGCGCGCGAGGTCCAGCGTTATGCGCCGCTGGTCAAGGTCGATGCGATCAGCAAGCAGGAATATGACGCGGCGCGGGCGCGGCTCGCCAAGGCACGCGCCGCCGCCGGGTCGGCGCAGGCGCAGATCCGCGCAGCCCAGCTGACGCTGAACTACACCAACGTCACCGCGCCCATATCGGGCCGGGTCGGTCGTGCCGAAGTGACCGAGGGGGCTCTCGCAAGCCAGTCGACCGGCACACTGCTGACTAAGATCGAACAGCTTGATCCGGTCTACGTCAACTTCACCCAGTCGAGCGACGAGCTGAACAAGTTGAGGCTCGGCAGTGACGGGACCGGGCGCGCCCTATCGCCCACGGTGACCGCGCTGCTCGACAACGGCCAACCGTACGGACTGACCGGCACGCTCAATTTCCTCGATCAGTCGGTCGATCCGACCACCGGCAGCGTCGGGCTGCGCGCAACCTTCCGCAACCCCGGCCGGCTGCTGTTGCCGGGCCAGTTCGTCCGCGTTCGGGTCCAGACCGGCAGCAATCCCAACGGCATTGCGGTGCCGCAGCGCGCGGTGCAGATCACCCAGCAGGGTGGAAGCGTGATGGTCCTCGGGCCGGGCAATGTCGCGCAGCCGCGCCCGGTCAAGCTGGGCGTGGTCGAAGGCGATCGCTGGGTCATTCTCGGCGGTTTGAAACCCGGCGACAAGGTGATCGTCGACGGCCTGCAGAAGGTGATGCCGGGCGCCAAGGTCGATCCCAAGCCGCTCGGCGCGGCGCGCCCGCCCTATCGCCGTCCGGCAGCGGCACCCGCCAATGCTCGCTAATTTCTTCATCGAGCGCCCGGTCTTCGCCTGGGTAATCGCGCTGGCGATCACGCTCGCCGGGTTCCTCGCGCTCCGGACCTTACCGGTCGAACAATATCCCACGATCGCGCCGCCTTCGGTGACGATCAACGTGACCTATCCCGGTGCCGATGCGCAGACGCTGGAAAGCAATGTCACCTCGATCATCGAAAAGGAGATGAACGGGGTCGAGAACTATCTTTACATGGCCTCGACATCGGCCGCCAACGGCTCCGCGACGATCACCGTCACTTTCGAAAGCGGGACCGACATCGACCAGGCGCAGATCGACGTCCAGAACCGGCTTGCCCGCGTCGAACCGCGCCTGCCCGAGGAAGTGCGCCGCCAGGGCATCACGGTCAGCGAACAGAACAGCAATTTCCTGCTGATCGTCGCGCTGACGTCGCCCGATGGCAGTCAGAACGCGCTCGATCTCGGTAATTACGCGAGCACGCGTATCCTCGACGACATTCGCCGCGTGCCCGGCGTCGGCAACGCGTTTCTGTTCGGGTCGGAATATGCGATGCGCATCTGGCTCGATCCCGAAAAGCTCGCCGGATTCAATCTTTCATCGGCCGAAGCGCTGGCCGCGGTACGCGAACAGAATAGCCAGACCCCGGGCGGCCAGATCGGTGCGCTTCCGGCGGTCGCCGGGCAGCAGCTCAACGCCACCGTCGTAACCCAGGGCCGCTATTCGACCCCTGAGGAATTTGCCCAAATCATCGTCCGCAGCAATCCCGACGGGTCGAGCATCCGCTTGGGCGACGTCGGCCGGGTCGAGCTTGGAGCTGCATCCTATGACACGACCACGCGGCTCAACACTAAGCCGATGGCGGGCATCGCGGTTCAGCTTGCCCCCAACAGCAACGCGCTGGCCACCGGACAAGGCGTCAAGGACCGGATGGAAGTGCTCAAGGCCGGCTTCCCCGCCGGCGTCACCTATTCGATCCCGTACGACACCACGACCTTCATCTCGATCTCGATCGAGGAAGTGGTCAAGACCCTGGTCGAGGCGATGATCCTTGTCTTCCTGGTGATGTACCTCTTCCTGCAGAACATTCGCGCCACCATCATCCCGACGATCGTCGTCCCGGTGGCGCTGCTCGGTGCCTGCCTCGGTCTCTTCGTCATGGGCTATTCGATCAACGTGCTGACCCTGTTCGGCATGGTGCTGGCGATCGGCATTCTGGTCGACGACGCCATCGTCGTGATCGAAAATGTCGAGCGGATCATGGCCGAGGAAGGCCTTTCGCCGAAGGACGCCACCTACAAGGCGATGGGACAGATCGTCAGCCCGATCATCGGCATTACGCTGGTACTGATCGCGGTGTTCGTGCCGATGGCCTTCTTCCCCGGATCGACCGGCGGCATTTACCGCAATTTCTCGGTCACGCTCGCTTTTTCGCTAGCCTTCTCGGCCCTGTTGGCCCTGACCTTGACCCCGGCCTTGTGCGCCACCCTGCTCAAGCCGAGCTCACACACTACCGAGGGGCGTGGTTTCTTCGCGCGGTTCAATCGCGGCTTTGCGCGCACCACCGATCGCTATGAAGGAACGGTCGGCAAGGTCGTCTCGCATCGCCGGCGCTGGATGGCCGTATTCGCCGCGCTCGTGGCGCTGGTCGGCGTGATCTACATGTCGGTGGCGACCTCGTTCCTGCCCGAGGAGGATCAGGGCTACATCATCACCGTCGTCCAAGCGCCGCCGGGCGCGACGCGGGAGCGGACCCAATTGGCGGTCGATGAGGTCGAAGGTTTCTTCATGGCCCAGCCGCAGGTCCGCCAGGTGATCAGCGTGCTCGGTTTCAGTTTCTTCGGATCGGGCCAGAATGCGGCGATCGTGTTCGTGCCGTTGAAGCCATGGGGCGACCGCAAGGGGGCCGAGAACAGCGCCTCCGCGCTGGCCGGCAAATCGATGGGCGCGCTCGGCGGATCGGTCAACGCGATGATCTTTTCGCTCGCCCCGCCGTCCATTCCCGAGCTTGGCAATTCGACCGGCTTCGCGATGCGGCTGCAGGACAAGGGCGGCCTCGGCCACCAGAAATTGCTCGACGCGCGCAACCAGATGCTGGGCATGGCCGGCCAGTCCAAGGTCGTCGTCGGCGTCCGTCCCGAAGGACTGGACGACAGTCCGCAGCTCAAGGTGTCGGTCGACCGTATCAAGGCGCGCTCGCTCGGGGTGCAGATCCAGGACATTAACGACACGCTGTCGATCGCGTTCGGCTCGGCCTATGCCAACGACTTCAACCGCGAAGGCAGCGTGCTTCGCGTGCTGCTCCAGGCAGACGCGCCGCAGCGCATGACGCCGGAGGACATCTTGCGCCTTCAGGTGCGCAACGCGACCGGCGGGATGGTGCCTTTCTCCGCCTTCACCACCGCCACCTGGCAGACCGGTTCGCCGCAGCTTCAGCGCTATAACGGCTTTCCCTCGATGAGCCTTGCCGGCGATGCCGCGCCCGGCCAGTCGACCGGCGCGGCGATGGCCGAAATGGCTAAGTTCGCGGGCCAGCTGCCTCCCGGGATCGGCTACGAATGGACCGGATTGTCGCTCGAGGAGCAGCAGGCCGGATCGCAGGTGCCATTGCTGCTCGGTCTTTCATTGCTGGTCGTGTTCCTGCTGCTTGCCGCGCTCTATGAAAGCTGGTCGATCCCGGTCGCGGTGCTGCTGGTGGTGCCGCTCGGCGTGCTCGGCGCGCTGTTGTTCGGCCTCATCCGCGGGATGCCGATGGACGTCTATTTTAACATCGGCATCATCACCATCATCGGCCTGAGCGCGAAGAACGCCATCCTGATCGTCGAATATGCGAAGGACCTGGAGGAACAGGAGGGCAAGTCGGTAATCGACGCGACGATGGAGGCGGTGCGGCTTCGGTTCCGGCCGATCCTGATGACCTCAATGGCCTTCATCCTCGGCGTGCTGCCGCTGGTCATCAGCAGCGGCGCGGGCGCGGCCGGACGGCGCGCGCTCGGCACCGGCGTGATGGGCGGGATGATTACCGCGACCCTGCTTGGCGTGCTGTTCATTCCGTTGTTCTACGTGGTCGTCCGCACCCTCCTGGCACGGCTTGCCGAGCGACGGCGCGCCGGACCGACCCCACCGCCCGAGGAAGTCCCCGCCAATGCGTAACGCCGCCCCCTTCGTCTTCGCGGCGCTGCTTGTCGGCTGCTCGCAGAACCCGCCCTATCTCCAGCCCGGCCTTCCGACCGCGCCCGTCTTCACCGGCGCGACCGGCCAGCCCGGTCCGCGCGCGACCGAGATCGGTTGGCGATCCTTTTTCCGCGACCCGCAATTGCAGGCGCTCATCGAGCGGGCGCTGGTCAACAATCGCGACCTGCGCGTGGCGGTGCTTCGGATCGAGGAAGCGCGCGGCCAGTATCGCATCCAGCGCGCCGACCGTGTGCCCAACGTCGATCTCAACGGCAGCGCGACCCGCACCCGGACCTCGGGCGAGCTCGGCCAGGGCCCTTCGATCACCGCCAACCGGTTCGACATCGGCGCCTCGGTCGCCTCGTTCGAGCTCGACTTCTGGGGCCGCGTGCGCAGCCTTACCGAATCCGCGCGGGCCAACTATCTCGCCACCGCTTATGCCCGGCGCGCGTTCCAGATCAGCCTCGTCGCCGACGTCGCCGAAGCCTATCTCAACGATCGCGAGCTCGACGACCGGATCGCGCTCGCCGATCGCGCCGTTGCCAGCCGCACCAAAGCATTGCAGATCGCCAAGCTCAGGCTCGACGCCGGGGTCACCTCGGGCCTCGACTATCGCCAGACCGAGGTGCTGCTGACCCAGGCGCAAACCGAGCGCTCCAACCTCCAGTTGCAGCGGGCGCAGAACCGCAATTTCCTCGAATTGCTCGTCGGTGCGCCATTGTCGACGCCGCTGCCCGCGCCGCTTCCGCTCGATGCGCAGGGGATCGTCGAGAATATCACCCCCGGCCTCCCGTCCGACCTGCTGCTCAACCGCCCCGACATCCTGCAAGCCGAGGAACTGCTCCGCGCCGCCAATGCCGACGTCGGCGCCGCCCGCGCTGCTCGCTTCCCGCGCATCAGCCTGACCGCGGCACTGGGCTTCGCCAGCAACGCCTTATCGTCGCTGCTGAGCGGCGGCGCGCTGACCGGGTCGCTTGGCGGCAACGTCGATTTCCCCTTGTTCGACGGTGGCCGCGGCCGCGCCAATGTCGACGTCGCCAACGCGCGGCAGGGGATCGCCATCGCCAGCTACGAGCGCGCCATCCAGAGCGGCTTTCGCGAAGTATCCGATGCCCTGGTCGCGCGTCGCTGGCTGATGGAGCGGATGGCCTCTCAACAGCGTGAGTTGGCCGCCCAGCGGGTCCGGGCCAACCTCGCCACGCTCCGCTATCGCAACGGGGTCGCCAATTATCTCGAGGTGCTGGATGCCGAGCGCGACCTGTTCGCCGCCGAGCAGCAGACCGTCGCCACCCGGCGCGAGCAGCTGACCAACGCGGTCAATCTCTACGTCGCGCTTGGCGGCGGGGTCGATCCCGCTAGCTGAGCCGCCGTCCGCCGCGCGAACAGGCCGAAATAGGCGATCACCGCGTAGCAGGCGGCGGGCAGCAGCAAGGCGATCGCCAGGCTACCCGACGTGTCCGCGACGATCCCCGTGAGCAGCGGCACCACCGCCCCGCCGAAAATTGCCATGTTGATGATTCCAGATCCATCAGCGGTGCGCGATCCAAGCCCTTCGGAGGCGAGACTGAAGATGGTCGGGAACATGATCGAATTCATCAGCCCGATCACCAGCAGGCTATATCCCGCGATCGTTCCAGTGGTGCTGATCGATATCAGGATCAGCGCGATGGCGCCGATCGCCACCCCGGCCAGGATCAGCCCGGGGCTGACGATACGCAGGAAATAGGAGCCTATGAACCGCCCGATCATCGCCCCCAGCCAGTAGATGAAAATCAACGATCCGGCCGATGCCGCGTCGAGCCCCATCACCTGGGCCTGCTGGAGATAATTGACGATCAACGAACCGATCGACACCTCGGCGCCGACGTAAAGGAAGATGCACATCGTTCCGAGCCCGAAGCGCGGACGCTTGAGCAGCGCAAATCCGTCGAGCAGCGCGCTATGGTCGTGCTGCTCGCCCTTCAGCCGGTTACGGAACAGGAATACCGCCAGCGCGACCACCGCCAGCGCGATGGCCAGGACGATATAGGTCTTCACGATCACGCCGGTCTCCGCGGTGCGATAGGCGTCCAGCCGGGCGCCCGACAATTGCGATGCCGACACCGCCGCTAGTCCGCCGAGGATTAGCGCCGACCCGACGATCGGAAAGATCGTCGTGCCCAGACTGTTGAACGCCTGCGCGAAGGTAAGCCGGCTGTGCACCGTCCTGGCGGGCCCGAGCAGGCTGATCAGCGGATTGGCCACCACCTGGACAATGACCACCCCGCTCGCCAGCACGAACAAGGCGAATAGGAACAGGCCGTAGGTCGCGGTTTGCGATGCCGGGATGAACAGCAGGCACCCAACCATCATGATCAGCAGCCCCGCCATCGCGCCGCGCATGTAGCCGATACGTTTGACCAGTTGCGCGCCGGGAATGCCGATCACCAGATATGCGGTGAAGAAGCAGAACTGCACTAGCATCGCCTGCGTGTAGCTGAGCGTGAACAGCTCCTTCAGCTTGGGGATGACGACGTCGTTGAGGCTGGTGATCCCGCCGAAGATGAAGAACAACGCCATCACGAACAGGCGAAGTTCGGGGGCGTCGGTGCTTTCTGTGCCGGTGTCGGCTGGCGGCAAGGCGGCGGAGGTGACGGCCATCGACTTCATTTGCCTCGCGCAAAACGGATCCGGATTGGGAAAGGACCGGATTGCGCGCGAACACGCAAGGACTTTAGCCCATCGCCCGATGGAATAACGTTCGCTGCCTTGCGGGCGCGGGCCGCCACGCGCTAGCGATGATCGACCATCCGACAGGAACGTGCACCGATGCGACCGATCGATTTCGACGAGGCCCTGGCAATCGTCACCGGCGTGTCGGCGCTGGCCGGATCGGAGCAATTGCCGCTGGCCGCCGCCGCCGGTCGCGTGCTCCGTTCGCCAGTCGTCGCGACGTTCGACAGCCCGCGATCCGACGTGTCGATGATGGACGGCTACGCGATCGGCGGTGCGGAAGAGGACAAAACCTTCGACGTGATCGGCACGTCGGCCGCCGGTGGGCGGTTCGGCGGCGCGGTCGGTGCCGGGCAGGCGGTGCGGATCTTCACCGGCGCGGCGCTGCCCGACGGCGCGACCCGCGTGGCGATACAGGAAAATGTCCTGATCGACGGTGATCGGATGACCATCGTGGACTCGTCCACCACGTCATTCGTCCGCGCGAAAGGCAGCGATTTCAAAACCAGCGATATCGTCGTTGATGTCGGCGTGCGAATGACTCCTGGAGGTCTGGTGGCGGCCGCTGGTGCCGGCGCCGACCGGGTCGAGGTCGCCCGCCGCCCGCGCGTCGTGACCATTGCCACCGGCGACGAGTTGCGCGCGCCCGGCGCGCCTCTCGACGTGGATTCCATCCCCGACAGCATCGGTCTCGGCCTTGCCACGATGCTCGGCGCGATGGGCACCGACGTCCTGGGCCACCGATTGCTCGACGACGATTTGCCGGCGCTCGAGCGGGCCGCCTCCGACGCGGTCGCCGTCGCCGATCTGGTCGTGGTCACCGGCGGTGCATCGGTCGGCGCGCGCGATCATGCCAAGGCGATGTTCGCGCCGCTCGGGATGGAAATCCTGTTCTCGAAGGTGGCAATCAAGCCCGGCAAGCCGGTCTGGCTGGGCCGCATTGGTTCGACGCTGGTGATGGGACTTCCCGGCAATCCCGGTTCAGCGCTGGTCACCGCGCGATTACTGCTCGCGCCGCTCGTTGCCCGGCTGCTCGGACAGCAGACGCCACCGGTGTTGCAATGGATCGGGATTCCATCGGCCGCTCCGATCCCCAGCACCGGGGACCGCGAAACCTTTCTGCGCGCCACCATGATCGATGGTCGACTGCACCCCGTCGCCAATCAGGATTCCGGCGCCCAGCGCGCGCTCGGCCACGCCGACTGGCTGATTCGCTGTCCCGCCAATCAAGGGCCGCTCGATGCCGGGACGATGGTTCGCGCACTCGCGTTCTAGAACAATCGATCAGCTTCTGCGCCAGTCGCCCGACTTGCCGCCCGATTTGGCGATCAGCTCGACCGCCTCGATGCTCATACCGCGATCGATCGCTTTCAGCATGTCGTAAATGGTCAGGCAGGCGACCGACACCGCGGTCATCGCTTCCATCTCGACCCCCGTCCGCCCGGTGCAGCGCGCCTCGGCGGTGACCGTCAGGCCGGGCAGGGAGATGTCGGGATCGATCCGCACCGTCACCGAATCAAGGCCGATGGGGTGGCACAAGGGGATCAACGTACCCGTCTGCTTGGCGGCCATGATCCCGGCCAACTCGGCGACCGCGATCACGTCCCCCTTGGCGGCGTCGCCGACCGCATCAAGCGTCGCTTTGTCCATCCGTACCCGGCCGCGCGCGCTTGCTTCGCGATGCGTTTCGGGCTTTGCCGACACATCCACCATGTGCGCCCGCCCGTCGGCATCGAAATGCGCACCGGCCATGCTTAGCGTTCCATCAGGCGCGGCATGATCTCGACGAAATTGCACGGCTTGGTGGTTCGCTCCAGCTGGGGTCCGATCACGCTCCATCCGTCGCGGACGGCGCCACCCGATCCGGGAAGGCAAAAGACGAAGGTGCCGTTGGCGATTCCGGCGCAGGCGCGCGACTGCATCGTCGACAGGCCGATCTTGTCGAAGCTCACCCGGTGGAACATGGCCGAAAAGCCGTCGATCGTCTTGTCGAACAACGGCTGCATCGCCTCCGGCGTCACGTCGCGACCCGTCAGGCCGGTGCCACCGGTGGTAATGATCACGTCCACCATCGGTTCGTCGATCCATTCCTGCGCCGCGGCGCGGATTGCCTCGATGGCGTCGGGCACGATCGCTCGCGCCGCCAGCCGATGTCCCGCCGCTTCGACCGCGCCGACCAGATAACCACCCGATGTGTCGGTCAATTTGGTCCGCGTGTCGGACACGGTCATGATGGCGATGCCGACCTGCCGTTCACTCATGCGTCCTTCCCCCATCGCGCGCGGTCGACATGATCTTGCCGCCGCGCCTCGATCCAGCTTACTCCATCGTCGCGTGTTTCGCGCTTCCAAAAAATGGCGTCTGTCTTCAATCGGTCCATCATCTGGTCAACCGCGTCGAAGGCGGCACGGCGATGGCGGGCCGACGCGGCGACGAACACCACCGGGTCGCCCGCGCCGACTCCCCCGATGCGGTGAACGATCAGCAGATCGTCGATCGCGAACCTGTCTCGCGTATCTGCCGCAATCGTCGCGATGCTGGCCTCGGTTAGGGCTGGGTGATGATCCAGCCACAGTAACCGCACCGCATCATCGCTGCGCACGACGCCGGTGAAGCTGACGATCGCCCCGGATCCTTTCGTTCGCGCGGTGAAGGTTTCCAGCAGGGCGACCGTATCGATCGGATCGGCGGAGATGAAGCTCATCCGCCGCTGACCGGCGGCAGGAACGCCACCTCCCGCACGCCAGCGATCGGCACCGCACCGCGCGCCAGCACCCCGTCGATCGCCAGCTGGATCTTGCGGTCGAGCACGGGCGAGTATTGTTCGCCGATCCACGCACGCAACGATTCGCTATCGGCAATTGTTTCGGGTGGTGAACAATAGAACTCATGCATGCCGATCTCGTCGCGCAGCCGTCCGAAGAACGTCAGCTTCACCCGCCGGTCACCGACATGTGCCGGTCGACCCCGCGCGTTCCCGCGGCGGCGATGGCGAAGTCGTGGCGCGCCGGCTTGCGGTGGATTGCGCCGCCGATCGCCTCACGCAGCGCCGCATCGTCCCCGCTGCGCAACAGCTCGCGAAGGTCGACGCGCCCGGCATCCCCCAGGCAGGGGTAGAGCTGCCCAGTGCAGGTTACCCGCACCCGGTTGCACGACCCGCAGAAATTGTCGCTCAGCGGGGTGATAAACCCGATCAATCCGCCCGCATCGGTTCGCACGTAGCGCGCCGGACCGCCGGTATCGAGACGGTCCGGACTGAGCGTCCAGCGCCCCGCCAGCCGCTCGCGCACCGCCATCATCGGCACATGCTGGTCGATCCTCTTGGCCTCGACCGTGCCCAGCGGCATCACTTCGATGAAGCTGATCGCCGCGCCGCGCGCGTGCGCCCACTCGGCCAGTGTGACCACCTCCTCCAGATTGTCCTGCTTCAGCGCGACGACGTTGATCTTGACCGCCATCCCCGCCGCCAGCGCCGCATCGACCCCCGCGATCGCACGCCCGATGTCACCGCCGCGTGTGATCCGCGCGTAGGTTCCGGGGTCTAGGCTGTCGATCGACACATTGATCCGCTTGACCCCGCTGCGGGCCAGCGGCGCGGCGAATTCGGCCAGCCGCGTACCGTTGGTGGTGATTGCGATCTCGTCGAGCCCGCGCCCGAGATGCCGCGACAGCCCCTCGACCAGCTCGACGAAACCCTTGCGAACCAGCGGCTCGCCCCCCGTGAGGCGCAGCTTGGTGATTCCCATGGCCACGAACAGGCTTGCCAGCCGATCCAGCTCTTCGATGGTAAGTATTTCTGATCGCGGTAGAAATTCCATTCGCTCGGGCATGCAATAGGCGCATCGCAGGTCGCACCGGTCGGTCACCGACAGCCGCAGGTAAGTGATGCTCGCACCGTGACCCGAACGCATCACAGCACCTGCCTCATCAAGGTGATCGCGACGTACAGGATCAGCAGGGCCGTCACGACCCGCACCCAGTCGGGTGCAAAGGTCCGTGCCCCAAGTCCGGCGCCGAGCAGGCCGCCGACGAACACCGCGGGAAACAGCAGCGCGTGGTCACCAAGCACCGCCCCGACCGCGCCGACGCCCTTGCTCGACTGACCGGCAAGGCCGGCGATCGAATTGACCAGAATGAAGGCGGCACATGTCGCTGCAATCCGCTTCGGCGCGTCCCAGCGCAACACGTAAAGCAGCGGCGCGAGGAAAATTCCGCCACCGATCCCGACGATCCCTGCCAGCAATCCCAGCGATCCGCCCGCCACCGGCTCGACCCAGCGATGCCCCGCACCCGGCGCGCTCTCCCGCTTCCAATACGGCTGCCACAGCATCGTCAGCCCGGCGACCAGCAACGATCCCGCCAGCAGGCCGAGGAAATATTGCTTCGGAATATGCAACGATCCGCCGATCCACGCTGCCGGAACGCTGGTGACGAACAGTGGCCATGCCTTGCGCCATTCGAAATGTCCGGCGCGTGCAAAGCGCCACGTTCCCGCGCCGACCACCAGGATATTGCACGCCAGCGACAGGATCGGGATGGCGCGAAAGTCGGTCCCGGCGAGCGCCAGCAACGCGGTATAGGTCGATCCGCCGCCGAAGCCGGCGATGGCATAGATCAGCGCCGTCGCGAAAAACGCCGCGGCAAGACCGATCATTGGCGGCTCATATCCGCCGCGCGGCGACGATCGGCCCGCCCGTTCCCTGCTGGATCAGGATGGCGCTTCGGAGCGCGCGATCCGCGACCGGGCCGACTGCCAACGTCACCGGTCGTCCGGTCCAGGTCCCGATCACGCGTAACTCGGTCACGATATTGCGATGGGGGAGGGTGCGGCCGCCATTCTCCCCGGCGCGGATGGCGACGTTGTGCACCCTGGGATCGTAACGCACCAGCCAGATCGTCGCCGGCCTGGCGGGTCGTGGGCCGCTGAGCTCGACATTGCCCCTGCGGCCGGTGATCGACGGCCCACCGGTCGGACCGCCGGCTGCGATCAACCGATTGAAATGAGCCTTGTCGCCCCCGAGCATCATTGCCCTGCCGTTGACGATGACCTGCGGCGTGTAGACCCGGCCGCGCTTGGCAGCATTGGCATAGTCCCATTGACGCTTGGTGAATTCGGGCCGCGCGAAGCGGTCCTTCCAGCCGAGCTGATCCCAATATGTTACCGCGAAACTCAGTGCCAGGACGTCGGGCCGTCCAGCGACGGCATTCAGATTGGCATTGGCGGGCGGGCACGACGAACAACCCTGGCTCTGATACAGTTCGACCACCACCGGATCGCGATCCACGCGAGGTGTCGCGGCGCCGCCAGGCGCACAGGCCGCGAGCAGGCACGGAAAGATGAGGGCGAGACGGCGCACCCTATATCCCGGCATACCATTGGTAACCCGACACATCCTCCCAATAGCCGCCGTTCCCGCCATTGAGATTGTCGATCCGGTCGCGCGCCTCGATCCGCATGACGAACTTGGCGTGCTTGTATCCCAGATGTCGCTCGACCCGCAGCCGCAGCGGCGCGCCGTGCCCCATCGGCAGTCGGCGGTCGTTCATCAACAGTGCCAGGATCGTCTGCGGGTGGAACGCGTCGTACAGATCGATCGATTCATAATATGGCACGCCGTTGCTGTCGTCGGCGCAGTGGAAGACGATGTAGCGCGCCTGACTGCGCAGCCCCGCCGCCTTCAGCACATCGCCAAGCAGCGGCCCCTGCCATTTGCCGATCGCGCTCCATCCCTCGACGCAATCGTGGCGCGTGATCTGGGCCCGTTGCGGAAATGCCCCAAGATCGCGCAGCGAAAGCCTGAGCGGTCGGGCCACCAGCCCGTTGACCATCAGCCGCCAGTTGACGAAATTGGTCTCCGCATGTGCCTGATAGTCGCTCGATGCGGGGCGGCTGTTGCCGTTGGTCCGGAACAGTGGCGACATCTGGTCGCGCCGATATTCGCGCGCCAGTCCGCCCGCGAGCCCGCGCTGGCTTGCCATGTGCAATCCTTCCCCGCCCTGCAGGATGCGCCGGAATTGCGGGCTTGCATTGAGCCGGTCGCACCCGGCGAGCAGCAGCCCGCCCGCACCGACGGTAATCAACTCACGGCGGTTCACGTTACAGACTCCGGAGGCGCGGCCCGCTCGCCCGGCAGCCGGTACCAGCCGCTCAGCATCGACCGCAATTCGTTGATCGGCCCGGCCAGCACGACCATCGCGATATGCACGAAGAAGAATCCGATCAGCAGGATCATCGCGATGAAATGCAGCGACCGTGCCGACTGTCGACCCCCGAAAACGTCGAGCAGCCACTGCCAGCCCGAATCCATCGCCGGGGAAAGCGTCAGCCCGCTCAGAATGATCAGGGGCAGCAGCACGAACAGCACGGAGGCGTAGGCCAGTTTCTGCAATATGTTGTAGCGCAAGGCCGCCGCACCGGTCGGGAATTTGAGCCGCGCATGATCCTTGATGTCGGCCCACAGGTGGGACGGCCTGATCTCTGCGCGACTGATCGTCAGGTCCTGCCGGAAGTGGCGGTTCCACAGGCTGACGAGCATGTAGGCGAGCAGGCTGAGGCCGAGCACCCAGGCGAAGGCGAGATGCCACAGCCGCGCATCTGCCAGATTGTAGCGCGACGGGATCGTGATCCAGTGCGGAAAGGCGCGACGCTGGACTTGTCCATCGGCATCGGTCCAGCGACCGAGCACCCCATCGGTCTGGATCCGCAGCGGCCCTGCCGTCACGAATCCACTTGTCTCGGTCGACCCGATCTCGAACCAGGCATGGTCGGCGTTCGCGCCATATTGACCCCAGTAAAGTCGTGGATGAGCGTTGAAGATCATCATCCCGCTCATCATCATTACCGCCAGCGTGACGACGTTAAGCCAATGCCACAGGCGGGTCGACAGGCGGTGCCGCCTGACCAGATCGCCAGGTCGGGGCTCCACGGGTTGAACCGGTTCCTCGACCACGATCGGTGTTTCGATGGTTTCGGCAGGATGCACGAGCGGTTCCGATCGATCAGGGCGCTTGCCTAATTGCTAGGCGGTGATAGTTAGTCGGTCAACTCACTTTTATGGATTTTTCGATGGGGCGCCCTGCAACCGACAAGAAGGATCGACTGGTCGACTCGGCGATGGTTCGTTTTCATCGCTCGGGCGTCGCATACTCATCGCTTGTTTCGGTGGCGGCTGACGCGGGCGTGCCACCGGGCAACGTCTTCTATTATTTTCGATCGAAAGGCGCGCTCTACGAAGCCGTGATCGACCGGTGGACGACGCGGGTCGACGCTCATCTGGCGCAATTCGAATCGCTCGACGATCCCGTGAAGCGCGTTATCGAATTCTTGCGTCGGGCGGGATCGCGACAACAAGAGTACGCCGACTTCGGCTGCCCGCTTGCCGCGCTGGACCGGGACTTGCGGCAGACATCCCCCGAACTTCTGCCCGGTCGTCCGCTCGCCGCGATACGTAGCTGGTTCGACCGTCAGTTCGGCCTCGTCGTTGATGATGAAACACGAGCATCCGGTTTTGCCGACTTCTGCTTTGCCAGTCTGCAGGGCAGCTATTCACTGGCGCATGCGGCCGGTGATGCCGGGGTCGTCGGCCGAACGGTCGAGCAATTGGTTCGCTGGATCGAACAGGAAGTTCGCAGGTGAATTGACCGGATCGACCGTCGATCCGCTGGAGTTGCCGAGGCTGCAGCCCTATATGGACTTCATGCTCTCGTTGTTCCTCATCTGGCTCGCCACCGTCGCGGCGATGGAAGGCTTCGCCTACGTCATGCATCGCTGGGTGATGCACGGACCCGGCTGGTTCCTCCACGAAAGTCATCACCGCGTTCGTCACGGTCGCTTCGAACTTAACGATCTCTATGGCGCGATCTTCGCCATTCCCTCGATCGTGCTGATCTACGGCGGAGTGCAGGCAGACTGGGGCGGTTGGGCAACCGCAGTCGGGGTGGGAATCGCGACCTACGGCGCAATCTATTTTGGTTTCCATGACGTTATCGTCCACCGCCGGGTCAAGCATCGCTACATCCCCAAATCGGCGTATATGAAACGTATCGTCCAGGCGCATCGGCTTCACCATGCGCTGAAAAGCAAGCATCATGGCCTCAGCTTCGGCTTCCTGATTGCGCCGCCGATCAACGAACTCATGGCGCAGCTAGATTCCAGTCGGGCAAAACTTCGCTCGCCGACCGGCCGCGAAACTCCGATTCAAGGCTAGCCCACTCAGGCGGAGGCGCGTGTCCAAAGTCCGTCGCGAACGCGCCCTCCGGCGGGCATAATCGCCTGGAACAGGGCCATCGTAAATTCTTCCAGCTTCTCGGGATCGCTGACGATCGTCCGGCTGGTCCAGGCGTCGGCCCCGCGTTCGACGACCTTGGTGCCGATCGCCCCATAGACATTGGATGCGGCCAGGACCGCAAGCCGTGACCGGAAGGGCAGGCGGCGTGCGCCGACCCGGGCCGATGCGCGATAGCCGCGCGACAATCTGACCAGCCTCTCGGCAAGGGGGGCGATCCGTTCGCCATTTGCTGGATCGGCCAGCGCGTCGATGTCGAGCCCGGCGGCGTCGAGCCAATCCTGCGGCAGATAGACGCGCCCTTCGGCAGCGTCGGCGCCAATGTCGCGCGCGATATTGGCGAGTTGGAAGGCGATCCCTAGGTCGCTTGCCCGGTCGAGCGTGTCCCGTTCTTCGGGCGCGACGCCCATTACCAGCGCCATCATCACCCCGACCGCGCCGGCGACATGAAAGCAATAGCGCAACAAATCTTCCTCGGTCCGCGGCACCCAGCCCTGGGCGTCGAGCGCGAAACCGTCGAGGTGATCCGACACCGCCTGACGTGGAATGCGGCATTCGCCTGCGACGATCCCGAGTGCGTCGAACGCGACGACGCCGGTCGGTTTCCCCGCCAGCGCCTGGTCGGTCAAGGCGACGATCCGGCGGTGCGCGGCCTTGGGATCGGCGGGCGCTTTTATGTCGTAGCCCAGCGTCTGCCCGTCGGTCAGGTCGTCGCACGCCCGGCACCACGCATAGAGTAGCCATGCCCGCTCGCGCGTTTGCCGGTCGAACAATCGGCTCGCGCTGCGAAAGCTCTTCGACCCCTTGGCAATGATCTCGAACGACGCCTCGACCAGCGCCGGACGGTCGAGCGCGGCATTCATCAGACGATCAGACCCGCAGTCGCCTTGGCGCTTCCGACAACTCCCGGGATGCCCGCGCCGGGGTGCGTGCCCGCGCCGACGAAGTAGAGGTTCTTGAGCACGTCGTCGCGGTTGTGGACCCGGAAATAGGCGCTCTGGGTCAGCACCGGCTCGAGGCTGAAGGCGGACCCGAGGTGGGCCCCCAGATCCTGCGTGAAGTCGGTCGGCGAGTAATGGAAAATCGTCTGGATCCGGTCGCGGATGTCGGGGATGAGCAATTTCTCGATCCGGTCGATCACGACCTCCTGGTAACGCGGTCCCTCGACCGACCAGTCAACATCCATCTTGCCGCGGTGCGGTACAGGGGCGAGCGCGTAGAAGGACGAACAGCCAGGCGGGGCCATGCTCGGATCGGTCACTGTCGGATGATGCAGATAGAGCGACGGATCCTCGGCCAGGACGCCATTCTTGTAGATGTCCTTGAGCAGCGGTCCATAGCGATCCGAAAACAGGATCGAGTGGTGCGGAATGTCGGGGAAGGTGCCCTTCAGGCCGAAGTGAACCACGAACAGGCTGGGCGAAAAGGTCCGCCGCTTCAGCTTGGCTTCCGCCTGGCGACCACGAGCGTGGTCCTTGATCAGGCCATAGCTGTGAACGACATCGCCATTGGTCGCGACCAGATCGGCCTTGAGCTCGCCTTGGTCGGTGATCACGCCGGTGACTCTGTCGCCTTGGGTGGTGATACGCTCGACCGGCTCGCCGAGTCTCACCGTGCCGCCGATCCGCTCGAACAGGCGGACCATGCCGTCGATCAGCGCATTGGTCCCGCCCTTGGCGAACCAAACGCCGCCATCGCGTTCCAGCTTGTGGATCAGCGCGTACAGCGCGCTGGTGTTCATCGGATTGCCGCCGACCAGCAGCGTATGGAACGACAGCGCCTGGCGCAATTTGTCGCTCTTCACGAAACTCGCGACCATTGAATAGACCGACCGCCACGCCTGATATTTGACCATCGCCGGCGCAGCCTTCAGCATCGACGCGAAGTCCAGGAACGGAACCGCTCCAAGCTTCACATAGCCTTCGACGTAGACCCCCTCGGCATATTTCAGGAAGCGATGATAACCGGCCACGTCATCGGGGTTGAGCGCCGCGATCGACGCCTCTAACTGTTTGTCATCATTCGAATAATCGAACGCCGTGCCATCGTTCCACATCAGCCGGTAGAAGGGGCTTACCGGCACCAGGTCGACGTCGTCTTTCATATGATGCCCGGACAGTGACCACAGCTCCTCCAGACACGGTGGATCGGTGATCACGGTCGGACCGGCATCGAACACGTAGCCGTCTTTCTTCCACACATAAGCACGCCCGCCGGGCCGGTCGCGGGCTTCGATGACGGTCGTCTTTATCCCCGCCGATTGCAGCCGGACGGCAAGGGCGAGCCCGCCGAAGCCGGCGCCGATGACGATCGCCGACTTGGGCGCGGGGGAGGGTAGGTTAGTGGGCAGGGCGTTCACTGGACGATTACCTTCAAGGCGCGCAGGATCGGGATCGGCGGCTTGCCCGACAAGATGCGCATCTTGTCGAAGCGGGTCAGTTTGCCGGCATAGAAGCGCGCCACCAGTGCCTCGTCGAGCCGGTAGAAATGCTGGAAAATCTTTACTCGCTCCTGGGGCCGTGCGGCCTTGAACAGCATCCGGTTGAGCAGGCGATAAAAGCCGCCCGCTTCCCATTGGTCAATGAACCGCGACCGGGTCCAACGGGCCAACGCCGGACCCGAAAGATCGGCCTGCCGCGCCAGCGCGACCGCATTGGAAGCGGCCTGGGGGAGCGAATATCCGGTCGTGGCGTGAAAGAAGCCGCCCTGCAGCCCGAGCCGCGCGACCCGATCGTTCGCGGGCCAGAACACGTCGGGATTCCCGCCGAGCAGGATTGGTAACTGTCCATCCTCGCGGCGCAATTCGGTGCCGCGCCAGCCTTGAGCCGCGGCGTAATCGGCAACCCGCACGGCTACTTTGCCGCCGTCGAGATCGAAATCGTTGGTATAATAGGTGTCTTCGACCAGCAGTCGGTCGGCACTGAACGGCAGGCTGTAGACGAACCGGTATCCTTCGGACTGGTCGACCGTCGCATCCATGATGATCGGCTCGGCGAGCCCATGGCCGGGCACCGAATATTCGATGCCGACGAATTTCTGCCAGGCAATCTCGATCCCCGGCATCGGCCCCGACGGACCGCGCGCGTCGATCACCCCTTCCGCTGCGATCGTCTCCCCACCGACTAGCGTCACTTCGTCATGCGCAATTCGCTCGACCGACGTTCCGGTGCGAAACTGGCCCGGCGCGAGGCGATCGCGAACCAGCTTGTCCAGACTTTCCGAATGAACGCTGTTGTACCCGAACCCGAGGTGCCGCTCGCGCTTGGGAAAGCGGATCGAGTGACTCGGCCAACGATGCGGCAGCATCCGCTCGACCAACGTCCGTTCCGGCCCGCGAACGTCGCCATCGAAATACGACCAGACGTGATTGCCGCCAAAGGTATCGCCGGCTTCCAGCAGCAACAATGGAACGTCGGGCCGGGCATCCGCGATCGCCAGCGCGGCGAGCGATCCGGCAAGTCCTCCACCGACGATGATCAGGGGCTTGTTCGAACTCATCGCCGCTCGCCTTAGAGACATCCCGCTGGTAAGGCCATTGGCAATGGAGTGGACAAGCAACCTGCTGTGGCCGGCGATTGCCAGCGCGATAGCGATGACGGCGATCGTCGCCGTGCGCTATGTTGTCACCAGCGGCGGGTTCGACTGGCTGACCCGGCGGCGACATCCCGACCTTTACACCGGACGCGGCCCGCAGATCCGATCGGAAATCGGCTGGTCGCTACTGAGCGCGGCGCTGTACGGCATTCCGGCCGGCGTGCTATTGTGGGGCTGGGACAGGTTCGGCTGGACCCGGCTGTACACCGATCCGAATGCTTATCCGCTCTGGTGGTTGCCGGCGTCGGTGCTGGCGTATCTGCTGATTCACGACACCTGGTTTTATTGGACGCACCGTTGGATGCACATTCCGGCGATCTACCGCCGTGTCCATGCGGTCCACCACGCCAGCCATCCGCCGACCGCTTGGGCGGCGATGAGCTTCCATCCGTGGGAGACACTGACCGGCGCGGTGGTCATCCCGGCATTGATCCTGACCGTGCCGATTCATATCGGGGCACTGGGCATGGTGCTGACGATCATGACCGTGATGGGCGTTACTAATCACATGGGGTGGGAAATCTTTCCCAAGGCCATCGTTCACGGTCCGGCAGGGAATTGGCTGATAACCGCGAGCCATCATCAGCTTCATCACCAACGGAACAAGTGCAATTATGGCCTTTATTTCCGACTTTGGGATCGCCTGTGCGCGACCGACCGCGGTCTTGGCCGCTTTGATGCTCAGCGCCGCCGCACCGGCGCAAGTGTCGACTCAATCGACAACCGATCTCACGATCGAGATCGTCGGGCTGCGTGACGCCCGCGGGGTCGTGCGGCTTTGCCTGACCGCCGACCCGAGGGGCTTTCCCGACTGCAAGGGTAAGGATGCGATCCACGCGACCGTCAAGGCGTCACTGACCACCGTCCGGTACCAATTTAAGGCACTTCCGCAGGGAATTTACGCGATTGCCGCGTTTCACGATGCGAACGGGAACGGTAAGCTCGACACGATGATGGGCGTCCCAAGAGAAGGCTTTGCGTTTTCGCGCAATCCAGCGATGCGGCCTCGCGCGCCATATTTCAACGAAGCGTCGTTCAGAAATAACGGTTCGCCGTTACCGGCGCTGAAAATGAAATACCTTTTGTAACGTTTCAAACCGCTTAGCCAACCCAAGGCAAAGTCTACGGAAATCGATTCGGGAACGATCCGAAGCGATTGTCGTTTGGCGAGTTGACTTCACGCGCCGTTCGCGGGGCCGAGGGCCCGGAGCTGAGGCCAACAAAAAACCAAGGGAGAATATCTATGCGAAATCACATCATGGCCGCATTGCTGGCCGGATCGATGGCCGTGTCGGCTTGCTCGACTGTTGACGATGCCCGGATGTCGGACGTCGGAACCGGTGCCGCGATCGGCGCGGTTGGCGGTGCCGGCGTTGGCGCGGTTGTCGGCGGCGTCTCGCCGATCGAGGGTGCCGTGGTCGGTGCCGCCATCGGCGGTCTGGCCGGAGCGGTCTGGTCGGACAGCAACAACGATGGATACGTCGATGGCTACAGCCAGAACGGCACCTATTATCAAGGTCGCCCGTCGGGTTGGGATTCGACCCTTGGCCGCGTTGGCACGGGCGCCGTCGGTGGTGCCGCGCTTGGCGCCGTTGCCGGTGCAGTAATCCCTGGCGTCAGCCTGCTCGAAGGGGCGATTGCCGGTGCCGTCGTCGGCGGCCTCGCTGGCGCGATCTGGGCCGATCAGGATCGTGACGGCCGTGTCGACGGCTACATGTACAACGGTCAATACTATCAGGGTGCACCGACTGGGCAGGCCCCGGCGCCAGCGCCTATGCCGATGGGTGCCGGTGAGCGCGGTTAACACCAGCGTCCTAAATGATAGGCGCGCCGGACGACTCAGTCGTCCGGCGCGCTTGTCGTTGTGGGCTGCGGCAGCGTTACTAGTCCCCCAAGCGGCGACCTCCGCCGCCCAAGCGCCGGGCACGCAGTCAATTCCCGGCGAGACGATCGATAACTTTTATGCGGCTCGCAACGGGCAGCCGCTCTGGTTTGGCCGCGATACCGACGGAGCGGCCGCACAAGCGCTGTTTGACATGATTCGCAGTGCCGGAGCGGACGGGCTCGATCCCGACAGTTACGCGCCTCGTGAACTAGACCGCGCGCTCCGGGCTGCGTGGTCGAGCAACCCCGAAACCATCCGCCGGGCCGATCGCATCCTGAGCGAAATGTTTGTTGCTTACGCGCGCGACACGCGTCGCACGCCGGCGATCGACATGATCTGGGTCGATCCGGAGCTCCGCCCGGCCGCATTCTCTCCGCGTCAATTGCTTGAAGAGGCAGCCGCTGCGCCGTCGCTCGATCACTACGTTGCCGAGATGGCCTGGATGAACCCGATTTACGTCGGCCTGCGACAGGCGATGATCGCCGGTGAGCTGACAAGTCCGGCCGAGCATGATCTTCTCAAACTCAACCTCGAGCGCGCTCGCGCGCTTCCGGCGGGGCGTGGGAAGGCAGTGATCGTCAACGCCACCGCTGCCGAACTTTCCATGGTCGAGGATGGGCGGGTGGTCGACACGATGCGCGTGGTGGTCGGCAAACCCGTCCATCCGACACCGATGATGGCCGCGATGATCCGGTTTACGTCGCTCAATCCCTATTGGAATGTTCCAGCAGACCTGGCGGCGGAACGGATTGCGCCGAACGTCGTCAAGGGCGGGCCATCCTATCTGAAGTCCAAGGGGTACGAGCTTCTTTCGAGCTGGGCGGACGATGCGACGGTTATCGATCCGATGTCGGCCGACTGGTCCGCAGTCGCTGCCGGTACGGTCAAGGTGCGGCTACGCCAACAACCCGGGGCGGAGAACGCCATGGGCCGGATGAAGTTCATGTTCCCCAATGCCCAGGGAATCTATCTCCATGACACGCCCGACAAGAACCTGCTCGGCGAGGCGTCGCGCATGTTCAGCGGTGGATGCGTCCGACTGGAGGATGCGCCGCGGCTCGCACGCTGGCTTTATGGCGGTACTGCGCCGACGACCCGCTCGGCCAGCCCGGAGCAGCGCGTCGACTTGCCGCAACCGGTGCCGGTCTATCTCACTTATCTCACCGCCGTGCCCAGTGGCGGAACGATTGTGCACCTGCCTGACGTGTACAATCGCGACCCCGCGGCGCTTGCGGCAATCGCCCATCAAAATCGGGTTGCGAGCCGCTGATCAACGATCCCACCGCGGGAAGTATCGGATGTCCTGGTACAAGGGCGTTCCATCGGCTTCGCGCGCAGGCTGAAATCGCGCGCCGTCGACCAGGCGCTGGCAAAGCATGTCGTCGACGGCAAGGTTGCCGCTCGATCGAAGCGCGCGACACCGCTCGAACTCGACCGACGGGGTTGATCAACAGCAAAAGCTCCGCGCTGCCGCGTGTCGATCCCATCGCGTCGATCTGCCGATAGTCGCGGCGGCCGAGCGCTCCGGAGATCAGGCGCGCACCGACCCGCCCCGCGCCATCGCCGCCGGAGCCACCGCCGCCTCGACCGTCGCCGATCCCGCCGGCGCCGGTTCCCGTTCCGTTGACCGCAGCCCCGCTCGTCGACGCCGAACCAATTCCCGGCGTCGGAGCGGCAGGTATTGGCTGGGGCACCGGCATACGCACTGGCGGCGCGACGATCGGACTGGGATCAGATTTCTTTCCCGCCGTTGCAGGCTGCTTGATTTCGGTCGCTCTTCGCCGTGGTATCGTTTCCGGCGGCGGTGGAGGCAGGGGATCAACGTCGAAAGTCTTCAGCCCATTCTCAGCTTTCCGATCTGCCTTCAGCGCCAATCCGGTCAGCAGAGCCGCGCCGAGCAGAATGTGGATCGCCGCGGTCGCAGCCAGCGATCGCGCCCGATCGCGCGGGTCTGACAGTGAAAACTCGCTGCGCATGACGGATCCTGAAACGCGTATGCCGGGCAGGGGGTTGCTAGGCCTTGAGCGACGCGTGCATCTCGGCTTCGCGCTGCAGTGTCCGCGCCAGTTGGGCCATGCCGTTCAAATACGGTGGCGGCACATGGACGTCGCGATATCCGGCCGCTGCGGCCGCACGCAGCGTCCAGCTCGGATCGACCAGATGAGGCCGACCAATCGCCACCAGATCCGCCCTGCCCGACGCCAGGATCGCGTTCGCCTGATCGGCATCGGTGATGTTGCCGACGGCCATCGTCGCCAGCTTGGCCTCGTTACGGATCTTGTCGGAGAACGGAGTCTGGAACATCCGGCCATATATCGGTTTGGAATCGGCCCAAGTCTGGCCGGCGCTGACGTCGATCAAGTCCGCCCCGGCCTCGGCGAACGCGCGGGCGATTGCCACCGCCTCGTCGGGCGTTACCCCCTCTTCGCCGGCCCAGTCGGTGGCGGAGATCCGCACCGACATCGGCCGGTCGGCTGGCCACGCGTCGCGCATCGCACCGAACACCTCGAGCGGATAGCGGAGGCGGTTGGCCAGGCTGCCACCATAATCGTCGTCGCGCTTGTTTTGCAGCGGCGTGATGAAACTCGACAGCAGATATCCATGCGCGGCGTGCAGTTCGACCATGTCGAATCCGGCGTCGATCGCTCGCCGTGTCGCAGCGACGAACTGATCGCGGATGTCGTCCATGTCAGCGCGGGTCAGCGCGGTCGGTCGGGCATTGCCGTCTGTCCAGGCGACATCGCTTGCCGCCACGAGCGGCCAGTTCCCATCGGCCAAGGGTGCATCCATCGTTTCCCAACCCAATTGGGTCGAGCCCTTGGCGCCCGAGTGACCCAGTTGCAGGCACATCTTTGCCCGGCCATTGGAATGGGCAAAATCGGTGATCCGCCGCCAAGTCGATGCCTGTTCGTTCGACCACAGCCCAGTGCAGCCCGGCGTGATCCTGCCGGTCGGCGACACGCAGGTCATTTCGGTGAAAACGAGTCCCGCTCCGCCCATGGCGCGCGCGCCATAATGGACCAGGTGGAAATCATTCGGGATTCCGTCGGCGGCGGAATAGGTCGCCATCGGCGACACCACGATCCGGTTGTCGAGCCGTAATTCACGCAGCTTGAACGGCGCGAACAGCGGCGGTGCCGATTTCGGTTCGCCCGTCGCCCTCTGCCAGAATTTGCGCTCGATCCCTCCTAGCCAATCCGGATCGCGAAGGCGCAGATTTTCGTGGCTGATGCGCTGGCTCCGCGTCAGCAGCGAATAGGCGAATTGCCACGGCTCGAAGTCGAGATAACGGTCGAGCGTCTCGAACCATTCGGTCGAGTTGCGCGCGCTGTTCTGCAGCTTGAGGACTTCAAGACTTCGCTCGCCCTGATATTCGTCCAGCGCCTGGCCCAAGGGAAGGTCGGGACGGTTGAGAACTTCGGCCAGCTTGATGGCGTCTTCGAGCGCCAGCTTTGTGCCCGAGCCGATCGAGAAGTGTGCGCTGTGCGCCGCGTCGCCGATAAGGACAGTTTTCGCGTCACTCCATCGACCGCATTTGACGCGTCGGAAATTTACCCACGCGGCAGCACCGACAAGATGGGTCGCGTTGCTGAGCAGCGGTTGACCGCCGAGGTAGGCAGCAAAAATCTGTTCGCAGCGCGTGATGACCGATGCCGTGTCCATCGCATCGAACCCAAGACCCGCCCAGGTCGACGGCGAGCATTCGACGATGAAGGTCGAGCAATCGGGCGCGAAGCGATAGGCGTGCGCCCAGATCCATCCCGCTTCGGTCTGCTCGAAGGCAAAAGTGAAAGCGTCGAATGTTTTGGGCGTACCGAGCCAAATGAACTTGTTGGCGCGCTCCTCGATCTCGACTTCGAACGCTCCGGAGCGTGCGTCTCGAATGCGGCTGTTTATTCCATCGGCGGCGATAAGCAGGTCGTATAAAGCCCACCGCGCGGGATCGGGATCGCACTCCGCGTCAAAATGAATCTCGACTCCCAACTCCTCGGCCCGGGCGGCGAGCAGATCGAGGAGCGCTTTCCGTCCGATCCCTATGAAACCGTGACCCGACGACGTCTGGCACTCGCCGCCGATGTGTACCGCGATATCGTCCCAATGTGCGAAGTTGGCGCGAATTGCGGCTGCCGAGACCGGATCGTTGGCCATCAGATTTTCGACCGTCTGATCGGAAAAGACCACGCCCCAGCCAAACGTCACACCGCGTCGATTGCGTTCGAAGATTTGGATCTCATGGGTCGGATTGCGCAGCTTCATCGAGATTGCAAAATAAAGTCCCGCAGGACCCGCGCCGACACAGGCAATCTTCATCGATCGATCTCAATCGATTCCAGAAAGGCATCGATGGCCGCATTGAATATCATTGGTTGCTCGATGTTGGCGAGATGACCAGCGGCCGGAATGGTCTGCATCGCGGCATCGGGGATGAGCCGCGCCAATTCTCTGGATAATGCGGGTGGCGTAATCGTGTCTTCCTCTCCGACAAGCACCAAGGTCGGCACATCGATTGCGGACGCGCGGTCGCGTTGGTCCGCCATCCAGACGGCACGCGCGCCGAGTACATAGGCCGTAGGGTGGATTTCACTCATCGTCTCGATCACTTCTCGATGAAGATCGGGGACAGCATTGGCGCCGAGAAGAGCGCCTGCCCTCGCCTCCGCCAGCGCGCGCATCCCAATCGTCCGGCTGGTTGCCTCCGACCGCTCGAAAATCTCCTTTCCGTCCGGATGAAGCGCGAACGTGTCAGCCAGGATCAGCGATGCGCAGCGATCAGGCGCGGCCGAGTGAAGGGCAATTGCCACCACGCCACCAAGTGACAGGCCGCAGATGTGGGCACGATCGATGTCCAGTGCGTCCATGGCCGCCACTACCGCGGCCGCGTAGTCGTCGCGTGTGGCATCGGGCACGAACTCGCTATCCCCATACCCCGGGTATGACAAAGCGACGGCGCGGCGGTATTCGCCAAAATGCGCAAGCTGACGGGCCCAGACATCCTTGTTCGACCCGACTCCGTGAAGGAATAGAATTGGCAGGCGGTCGCCATCGCCGACTTCGGCAATGTCGATCAGCCCGCGATTTGTGGTAATTGCCCCCATGGCTGCATTCTCCGGCGCAGCAGACCGCTTTGCAAGCGCGCTGGTCGACGGTAGCGTCCGGCGCAATGACCAGCATGACGATCAATGGCGAAGCGGTGCGCTTCGAGCTCGACCCCGCGACGCCCTTGCTGTGGGCACTTCGCGATGCGGCCAACCTAACCGGCGCCAAATATGGCTGCGACAGCGGCGATTGCGGCGCATGCACGGTCATCGTCGACCAACGGGCGGCAAAAAGCTGCATGCTGTCGATCGCTTCGCTTGAAGGCGCAGAAGTGGTGACGATCGAGGGGCTCGCCCCCGATCGCGGCCATCCGATCCAGCAGGCGTGGGTGACCGAGCAGGTCAGCCAGTGCGGCTATTGCGAACCGGGAATAATTCTTGGCATCGCTGCGCTGCTGAAGGCAAATCCGCGGCCTAGCGAAGCCGATATCTTTGCACTGACCAATCACTGCCGCTGCGGCATCGGCCAGCGCGCTAAGCAGGCCATCGTGCGTGCATCGATGGCCATGACCGGTGGCGATAGTTTGGGGGCGATTGCGCGTGAAGTGGCACCGCCGAAAGCTGAACGACAGGAGCCAACGCGGTTCAGCAACGGCTCATCTGACGAGGCGCACTTTCCATCGCAGTGAACATCGGTTCGAATGGAGCCAACAATGCGTAAGATCAGTCTTTTTCTTCTCCTTGCCACCAGCGCGATGCCGGCGCTTGCTCAACGCGGCGACGGTGCCCAGGAAGCCCGGCGTGAAGCTCGCGCAGAGCGATCGGAAGGCCGCGCCGAACGTCCGCAACGCGCCGAGCGTCCCGAGCGAAATGTCGCGCCGCAAGTTCGGGTCGAGCGTCAGGTTCAGGCTGAGCGCCAGGGCCAACCCGATCCGCGGGCGGCCGAGCGCATGCAACGGTACCAGCAGCAGATGCAGCAGCGTCAGCAGCAGGCTGGCGACGCTCAAAATGAGCGCGTGTTGCGCTATCAGCAGCGCCAGCAAGCCCAGCAGGCGCAGGGTGATCTGACCCGTGAACAGCGCATCGAACAATGGCGTCAGCGCCAAGGTGGAACAGTCCAGCAGAGCGGTGGTCTGGTCCAGCGTGATCGTCGGGTCCGTCCGGTTCCGGTGATCCAGCCTGAAGCGGGTCAGATCGGCCCAGTTCGTACCGATGTCCGTCGCATCGGGCGTGACGGGCGCTACGAGCGTGACGGTCGAAGCTATGACCGCAACAATCGCGATCGCTGGAACAACGCGTGGCGCAACGACAATCGCTACAACTGGCGCGATTATCGCAACCGTCACCGGTCCATATTCAGCCTCGGATTCTATTATGATCCGTTTGGCTTCAGCTATCGCCGGTTCGGGATCGGATCGTACCTTTACCCGGATTATTACCAGTCGAATTATTGGATCAACGACCCTTGGCAGTATCGTCTGCCGCCGGCTTACGGTCCGTATCGCTGGGTGCGATATCACAACGACGCGGTGATGATCGACACTTATACCGGTGAAGTGGTGGACGTGATCTACGGCTTCTTCTGGTAGAAACTGACCCGTCATTGGTCGAAGGGGGCGTCGCGGCACTTGTCGCGGCGCCCCCTCTGTGTATTAGGAATGTGATACAGCCGTTTCAGGGGACAATCACATGACCGTTCGCGCTTCCGCCGTCCTGCTTCTTTCCACCGCTTTGCTCGGCGCCTGTGCCACCACGAACTCCGCCCCGCTTGCCTCTCCGACTACTGCGGAGGCGGCGCCTGTCAAACCCGCCGTCCCGGTTGCAAACGCGCACGACACGCTCTTCAAACTGTTCAAGGACAGCGACGAGGCGCAGCTCAAGCGTAATCCCCTGTTCGGCCTGTTTCGCGGTGATACGCGATACGCCGACCAGTTCGGTGATTACATCAGCGACGAGTATCTCGCGGGCGAAAAGGCTGCGATTGTCAGCGAACTTGCAGCGCTTCGGGCGATCGACCGAAGCAAGCTGAATGCCACCGATCAGCTGGCTTACGACGTCTTCGAATATCAGCAGGTCACCGGACTGGAAAGTTACGAGCCGCAGTACCTCGAAGCGAGCAAGGTGCGGCCGATCAATCACTTCAGCGGCTTCCACACTTTTTATCCGAACTTCGCCAGCGGCAAGGGCGCGGCACCGTTCAAGACCGTCGTCGACTACGAAAACAACATCAAACGGCACGAAGGCTATGCGACCCTGCTCGATCGTTCGATCGGTCGTTTCCGCGAGGGGATGGCGACCGGGATATTCGATACCAAGCTGACGATCCGCAATGTCGTCGCCCAGCTGGACGAGCAGCTGAAGCAGAAGCCCGAAGATTCGATGTTCTACGCCCCCGTAAAGGCCTTCCCGGCCGAGGTGCCCCAAGCCGACCGCCCTCGGCTGGCAGCGGCGACGCGGGCGGTGATTGTCGATCGCATCTATCCGGCGATGACCCGCCTGCGCGATTTTTTGAGAACCGAATATCTGCCACGTGCCCGCGACCAGGTCGGACTGTCGGCGATGAAGGGCGGTGCGGCTGTTTACGAGAAGCTGATTCGCGACACCACCACCGTGTCGATGTCGGCCGACGAGATCCACAATCTGGGTCTGAGCGAAGTCGCGCGGATCACGGCGGAAATGGAAAAGGTCAAAACCGAGGTCGGTTTCAAGGGCAGCCTTCCCAAGTTCTTCGACTATTTGCGCAACGACCCCAAGTTCAAGATGAAGACCCGCGAGGCGCTGACTCAGGGTTATTACGAGATCGGCAAAAAGGTCGATGCCAAGCTGCCGCAATATTTCTCGACCATCCCCAAGGCCAAGCTGGCGATCCGGCCGTACGATCCGGTCATCGAGCGGTTCCAGGCAGGCGGAAGCTACGAGCAGGGGACTCCCGACGGATCGCGTCCCGGCACCTTCTTCTTCAATGCCTACGACCTGCCGTCGAGGACTACCCCGGGAATGACCACCTTGTACCTGCACGAAGGGTCGCCGGGGCACCACTTCCAGATCAGCCTGGCGCAGGAGAATGAAGCGCTGCCGCCGTTCATGCGGTTCGGCGGGAATACCGCTTATGTCGAAGGCTGGGCGCTCTATGCCGAGACGTTGGGTTTCGACATGGGCTTCTACGCCGATCCCTACCAGCGGATGGGAACGCTGGACGACGAGATGCTGCGCGCGATGCGGCTGGTGGTCGACACCGGGATCCATTCGAAGGGCTGGACCCGCGAACGCGCGATCAACTACATGCTTGCCAACAGCAGCATGGGCAAAACCGACGCGACCAACGAGGTCGAACGGTACATCGCGATCCCGAGCCAGGCGCTGGCCTACAAGATCGGGGCGCTGACCATCCAGCGGCTGCGCAAGAAGGCCGAGGCCGAACTTGGACCGAAGTTCGACATCCGCGACTTCCATGCCCAGGTGCTGATGACCGGGGCCCTGCCGCTGCCGATCCTGGAGAAGAAGATCGACGCCTGGATCGCGGAAAAGAAGGGCGCTTAGCTTGTCGAAGTTTCTTTAGTGCGACGCCATTTCGGGCCTGTTTCGTCAACTTAAGCGATTTGCCCCTTTCCATTGGGAAAAGGGCAGTCGCTCATCCGGCGAATCCCTGGCGACCCACAGTGGCGAAGATAAGCAGGTGAATTCCTATTTTGGAAGCATGGTCGAAAGGGTGGCGATGAAGCGTGGGATGATGATCGGGGCGGTCGCCCTGTCGGTGCTGACCGTCCCGGCGGTTGGCCGGGCGCAATCGTCCGCCTCCGCCGCACCCGCCGCTGCCCAAACGCCGTCGCAGGCGCTGGCGGCGTTGTTTGCGGCGAGCAACGAGGGCGACCTGCGGCGTAATCCGCTGAGCGCCATGTATCGCGGCGACATGCGCTACGCGGGTCAATTCGGCGACGGGATCAGCGATGCCTACTACGCCGCCGAACGCGCCGCGGCGGCGGCCGACCTGGCGGCGCTGAAGCGGATCGATCGCGCCAGGCTGACCCCGTCCGAACGCATTTCCTACGACGTGTTCCAATGGCAGCGAGCGAACGATTTGCGCGGCCTCCAGCCCGATCTGCTCGCCCTGACCGCAGTCCGCCCGATCGATCATTTCGGAAGCGTCCATACCGCCTTTGCGCAGATCAGCAGCGGCGACGGCGCGGCACCGTTCAAGACAGTTCAGGATTACGATAACGGGCTTAGCCGGATCGACGGCTTCGTCACCTACGTCGACCGCGCGATCGCGCGGATGCGCGAGGGTATGGCGAGCGGCGTCACCCAGCCCAAGCTGGTGATGGTCAACGTCGTCGAGCAACTCGACGCGATGCTTGCGCAGCAGGGCGCGGCGAGCAGCTTCGTCAAACCCGTACAGAACTTCCCGACAGCGATCCCGGCGGCCGAGCGGGCGCGGTTGAAGGCCGCTTATGTCGCGGCCGACACGCAGAAGATCCGCCCGGCGTTGACCCGGCTGCGGGCCTTCATCGCCAACGACTACATGCCCAAGGCGCGCGACAGCGTCGGCCTGTCGGCGATGCCGGGCGGCAACAAGCTCTATGCCTATCTGGCAAGCAGCAGCACGACCACCGACCTTACCCCCGATGCGATCCATCGTATCGGACTGAGCGAGGTCGCGCGCATCCAGGCGGAGATGGAGGCGGTGAAGCGGCAGGTCGGTTTCACCGGCACATTGCGCGCATTCTTCGAGCATATCCGCACCGACCCCAAGTTCCGGCCCGAGTTCGCGGGCGTGGATGCAGGCGCAATATGTCGCGACCGGCAAAAAGTTGGACGCGACGCTGCCGTCGATGTTCGCGACCATCCCCAAGACTCCACTGCTGATCCAGCCGACCCCGGCGCTGACCGAGAAGGGAGCGGCGCGCGGATCCTACGGACGCGGATCGCCCGACGGGAGGCGGCCGGGCGTATTCTATTTCAATGCCTACGATCTGCCGTCGCGATCGACCCCGGCGATGGAGACGCTCTACCTGCACGAAGGCGCGCCGGGGCATCATTTCCAGATCAGCCTAGCCCAGGAAAATGCGAGCCTGCCCGACTTCCAGCGGTTCGGCGGCAACACCGCCTATGTCGAAGGGTGGGGCCTCTATGCCGAGACGCTCGGGCGCGAGCTCGGCGTCTATACCGACCCCTATCAATATTTCGGCTATCTCGATTCGCAATTGTTCCGCGCGATCCGGCTGGTGGTCGACACCGGCATCCACTCCAAGGGTTGGACCCGCGATGCGACCATCAAGTACATCCTGGACAATAGTTCGCGCGGGTTGAGCAATGCGACCGCCGAGACCGAGCGCTACATCGCCAGTCCGGGGCAGGCGCTATCGTACAAGATCGGGCAGATGAAGATCAGCGAATTGCGCGCGCGCGCCGAAAAGGCGCTTGGTCCCAAGTTCGACATCCGCGAATTCCACACCCAGGTGCTGATGAGCGGCGCGCTTCCGCTAAGCGTGCTGGAAGCTAAGGTGGACGACTGGATCAGGGTGAAGAAGGCGGGCTGAGAGCGGCGAGCGGTTGGCACACCGACCGTTCGCGGACCTTCGTTTCGAGCGCGGAGAGCGTCCCTTCTCGATCGAAAATCGAGAAATAGCTGACCGGCACCTTTATTGACTTGATCTGGTTGAGCATCTGACCGGCCACCAGCCCGTTCATCCAGGTCTGATACTGCAACCGCGCGACCGTTGCCGATGCCTCGGTGAGCATGCCGTCGCTGATCGGTCCGGGTGAACGCTCGATCATCTGCAGTGTTGCCCAAGCGCGCTGTTCCTCGACCAGATCGTTGTCGTAACTCGTAATCTGCGCATTGAGGATCGACAGGGTATTGCGCTCGCCCTGCGTGAAATGTTGCAGCAGGCCACTGCTCAGCGCGGTTGCCCAGGCTTCGTTTTCGATCGGGCGGGAGGGCGGTCGGCCGATCTCGCCAATGTAGTCGATCCGACCGGTGCGTCGAGCTTCGCGAAGGCGGGCATCGATTTCGTCCAGCCTCTTGTCGAGACAAAGTTGAACCAGCCGCCGCTCCTCGAAGACGCCAGCCGCGTGCGATAGTTCGAGATCGATCGCCTCTCGCCCCTTTGTCGCCTCATGCTTCCAGTGCAGGCTCTCGACCAGCTGTTCCGCGCCAAGTGCGAGCAGAATGGCGATGACGATGATCCCAACTTCGCCGGCAAAGGCGCGCCAGCCGTGTACCGGCTTGGGTAGGTGAAGATGCATTACTCGGCCCCCGTCTGCCACGAAAAGTAACAGATCAAGACGCTTTCACAATGGTCCTTCGCTCGGGCCGACATGAAGTCGATCAGACGGGCTCGCGCCCTTTTTAGCACGAGAATTACCCCAAGCTTCCGATCGGTAATTCCTGAACAGCTTGTGCCGCACCCCGGGCCGTGCAAGCTTCCAATTTATGCTTGGCGGGTAACGGAGTAATGTCATGAACAAAGCGCTATTGTTTGCCGCGCTCGTCGTTTCCTTCGTGGCCTCCGGAATCGTTCACGCGCAACGCCCCGGCACACTGATTTCAGCGCAGCCGATGAGCGGCGCGCCGCTCCGGACGCAGGCATGGAGCATCCATTACTGGACGACCGCCGAAACCGGCCAGCAGATCGACGTCACCGGGGTGGTCGTTGCGCCTGCAGGGCAGCCCACGTCGGCGCGCCCGGTGCTCGCCTGGACTCACGGCACCTGGGGCGTGGCGCGGCAATGCGCGCCGTCGCTGTCATCGAGCTTTTTCGATTCCACGCCAGGAACAGCGCCGACGTTTTTCACGGCGACCCCCGCACTGGATGCGGTCAGCAACGGTTATGTGGTGGTTGCGCCCGACTATCCGGGTCTCGGCAGCGACGGGGTTCACCCGTATCTGGGCGGCGTTCCGGCCGCTCGATCAACACTCGATGCCATCCGCGCGGCGCGAAGCATCGGGGCCACCGGTGCGGGCCGACGGTACGCGCTATGGGGAGCCAGCCAGGGCGGTCACGCGGCGCTCTGGACCGCCCAACTCGGTCGAAGCTATGCGCCCGAGCTTGAACTGGTCGGTGTTGCGGCGGCAGCTCCGCCGACCGACCTGATCGCCAATCTGCGCGGTGGCGAAGACCCTTCGATCCGGGCCTTTCTGACCGCCTTCACCGCTTATAGCTGGTCAGGCTATTACGGCGCGCCGCTCAGCAGCCTAGGCAAGCCCCAGACGCAGATGATCATTACGAAATTGGCCCAGAACAATTGCGTCAGCATCGATTCCAAACCCAAGCTCGGTGCGCTCATCGGCATGGTGGTGCTTCGCAAACAGCTTACCGGCGTGGACCTGGGATCGATCCAGCCGTGGGCCGGGATCGCGCGGACCAACAGCGTGGATCCGACGGCGATCAACGTGCCGATGCTGATCGGGCAGAATCCGGCGGACGTGATCATCGCGCCGGCGGTGACCCGTAACTACGCGCGCCAGGCTTGCCGGGCGGGGAAGACGGTCAAATGGATCGACATCGTCGGCAAGGGGCATCCCACGAGCGCGCAGGATAGCGCTGCGCCGACACTCCAGTGGATCGCCGATCGCTTCGCCGGGAGACCGGCGCCAAACGACTGCGGGTCGATTTAGCGGCGTCCCGATATTGCCTTAAAAGGAGCGCGCCGCTCGCTTTCTGGGCTGGTTTAAGGACGGTCGGGTTGGCTAAGGGTGGGGCATGAAGCCGGACATCGAGATTTCGCGCGCCGCGGCGCTGTTGCCCATCGGAGAGGTCGCGGCCAAGCTGGGGCTGCCCGACGGGGCGGTCGAGCCGTACGGACGCTTCAAGGCCAAGATCGATGTCGTGGGCACGACCGGCGATCGTCCGCGCGGGCGCTTGATCCTGGTCACTGCAATCAACCCGACCGCGGCGGGGGAAGGCAAGACGACTACCTCGGTCGGGCTGGCCGATGCGCTCAACCGGATCGGGCGGCGGACGGTACTGGCATTGCGCGAACCGTCGCTGGGCCCGTGTTTCGGGACCAAGGGCGGGGCGACCGGGGGCGGCTATGCCCAGGTGGTGCCGATGGAGGACATTAACCTCCATTTCACCGGCGATTTTCACGCCATCGGATCGGCGCACAATTTGCTCGCGGCGATGATCGACAATCACGTCCATTGGGGCAATGCGCTGGACATCGACGTGCGGCGGATCACGTGGAAGCGCGTGCTCGACATGAACGACCGGGCGCTGCGCGACATCGTCCAGTCGATCGGCGGGCCGGCCAACGGTTACCCGCGCGAAAGCGGGTTCGACATCACCGTGGCGAGCGAAGTGATGGCAATCCTGTGCCTGGCCCGCGACCTGGAGGATCTGGAGGAACGACTGGGCCGGATCGTCGTGGCCGAGACTCGCGACCGCCGCCCGGTGACAGCCCGCGACCTGAAGGCCGACGGAGCGATGGCGGTGCTGCTGGGCCAGGCGATCAAGCCCAATCTGGTGCAGACGCTGGAGGGCAATCCGGCGATCGTCCACGGCGGGCCCTTCGCCAACATCGCGCACGGCTGCAATTCGGTCATCGCCACTAGGACCGCACTGTCGCTGGGCGAATTCGTAGTGACCGAAGCGGGATTCGGCGCCGATCTTGGGGCAGAGAAATTCTTTGACATTAAGTGCCGGCAGGCGGGGCTTCACCCCGATGCGGCGGTGATCGTGGCCACGGTGCGCGCGCTCAAGATGAATGGCGGGGTGGCCAAGGCCGACCTCGGCCGCGAGGATGTCGAGGCGGTGCGCGCAGGCTGCTCTAATCTGATCCGGCACCTGGAGAATATACGGCAATTCGGGGTGCCGGCGATCGTCGCGATCAACCATTTCGACGGCGACAGCACGGCCGAACTGGCGGCGATCGAGGAAGCCGCGGCGCAGCACGGGACGCAAGCGCGATCCTGTGCCGGCACTGGGCCGAGGGCAGCGCCGGGGCGGAGGAATTGGCGCGCGAGGTAGCGGCGATCGCCGAGAGTGGGAGCGGGCAATTCGCGCCGCTCTACGATGACGACCTGCCGTTGTTCGACAAGATCAACGCGGTCGCGACGCGCATTTATCGCGCCAAGGAAGCGGTCGCGGTGCCGAGCGTGATGGCGCAGTTAAAGCGCTGGGAAGCGGCGGGGCACGGCAGCCTGCCGGTGTGCATGGCGAAGACGCAATACAGCTTTTCGACCGACCCGGCGCTGATCGGCGCGCCGACCGGGCATGTCGTCCAGGTGCGCGAAGTACGGCTGGCGGCGGGTGCGGGGTTCGTGGTCGCGATTTGCGGCGACCTGATGACGATGCCGGGGCTTCCGCGAGTCCCCGCCGCCGAGGGCATGCGGCTGGGCATCGACGGCCGAATTCACGGATTGTCCTGAAGCCAATCAGGCGGCGGCAAGCGCCTCGGCGATCAGCCGGCGGCTGTTGTCGATCCCGTAAAGCGCGATGAAGCTTCCCATGCGAGGGCCTTGGGCGCTGCCGAGCAAGATCTCGTAGAGCGCCTGGAACCAGTGGCGCAGGCTTTCGAATGGGTGATGCTTGCCGATTTCGAAGACGATGTTCTGGATCTCGTCGCCGGGCGTTGCAGGGTCGAGCTTTTGGAGTGCGGCATCGAGTTCACGAAGCGCATCGATCTCGTGGTCCACCGGGGCGCGGCGCTGGAGCGTCGGGGCGACGAAATCGTGGGCGTAATTGACCGCGAGGCCGATGAGATTGTCGAGTTCGGGATCGCCCTCCGGCGACGTGCCGGGAGCATAGCGCTGGACGAACTTCCAGGCGGTTTCCTTGTTGTCGACGCCGGGCAGTGAGGCGAGGTTCAGCAACAGGCCGTAGGTCAGCGGAAGCGCTCCGGTGGGCACCTTGCCGCCGTGGATGTGATGGACCGGATTGCCCAGCTTCTGGGTGATTTCCTGGCCTGCATAATTGCCGCGGAACTGGAGATACTCGTCCACCGCGCGGGGGATGACCCCGATGTGCAGGCTCTTGGCCTTGCGCGGTTCGCGATAGGCGAAGAACGCCAGGCTTTCTTCGCTGCCGTATGTCAGCCATTGGTCGAGGGTCAGGCCATTGCCCTTCGACTTGGAAATCTTTTCGCCCTTCTCGTCGAGAAACATCTCGTAATTGAAACCCTCGGGCGGGCGGGCGCCGAGGATGCGCGCGATCTTGCCCGACTGGATGGTCGAATCGATCAGGTCCTTGCCGGCCATTTCATAGTCGACCCCGAGCGCGACCCAGCGCATCGCCCAGTCGACCTTCCATTGCAGCTTGGACAGGCCGCCGAGCGCCGACTGGGTGACGGCGGCGCCATCGTCGTCGGTGAATGAAATGGTGCCGGCTTCCGCATCCGCCACGGTCACCGGGACCTGGAGCACGCGGCCGCTGGTCGGTGAGATGGGCAGGATCGGCGAATAGGTTAGACGGCGTTCTTCGCGCAGCGTCGGGAGCATGACGCCGAGAATCGCATCCCAACGGCGGAGCACGCCGCGGATCGCCTCGTCGAACCGACCACTGGTGTAATAGTCGGTCGAGCTGGCGAATTCGTAATCGAAGCTGAAGCGGTCGAGAAAGCGGCGAAGTTCCGCATTGTTATGCGCGGCGAAACTGTCGTGGGTGCCGAACGGATCGGGGATCCTGGTCAACGGCTGGCCAAGGTGGGCAGTCAGCATTTCTGGATCGGGAATATTGTCCGGCACCTTGCGCAGCCCGTCCATGTCGTCGCTGAAGGCGAGCAGCCGAGTCGGCGCGCCACCGGTCAATTCAGCATAGGCATGGCGGACCATGGTCGTGCGGAGCACTTCGTTGAAGGTGCCGATATGCGGCAGGCCCGAGGGTCCGTAGCCGGTTTCGAACAGCACGGGTTCGCCGTTTGGCTTGCCGTCGGGGTACCGCTTCAGGAGCTTGCGCGCCTCCTCATAGGGCCAAGCCTTGGCGGCGAGGGCTGCATTGCGGAGGATCTCGTCGCTCAACTGTTGCCCTTTCGTTCTCGTGGCGTCAAAGCATGGGCCGTGGCCGCTCCTTTGCCCCTTCCCGCACTGCATGCAACCCATGCCGGTATCTGGATCGCGGCGGAGGGCGAAGTGCGCGAGGCATCCCGGTCGGAGGCGATCCGGCGGTTGGCGGAAACGCCACACGTCATCCTCAATGCGCCGCTGGTCGGGCAACGGCTGGGAACCGGGGAGGTGTCGGGCCTCGACCTGTTGGAATTGTTCGCCTTCGTCCACCCCGCGCGCTTCGCGGTGCCGACGGTGCCGGGCATGTGCCGGGCGGTCGGGATCGAGCCGCCGGTGGAGGAACGGAATTCGGCGGCTGCCCTGCTAGCTGTGGCAAGCGCCTTGCTCGACCGGGCTGGGGCGGCAGACTGGGGCGAGCGCGAAGGCGCGTGGACCGCCGCCCAGACCCTGTGGCGGCTGGGCTGGTCGTGGGGACCCTTCGTCGGAGAACGGATTGCGAAGCCGGAACGGGGCGAACGCATGCTGTTCGGGCGATTGCCCCAGTGGGAGGAGCAGAGCGACCGCCCGCCGCCGCGCGGCGTGACCATCACTGGGGCCGAAGCGGAAGCCAAGCTTGCCGAATTGACGGGCACGCGCGCGGAACCGAGGCTCGGGCAACGGGCGATGGCGGCGGAAACGGCGGCAATATTCTCCCCGCGGCGTGCGGCCGGGGAACCTAATCTGCTGCTGGCCGAAGCAGGCACGGGGATCGGGAAGACGCTGGCCTATCTGGCGCCGGCGGCCCTGTGGTCCGAGCGCGCCGGCGGGGCGGTATGGGTGTCGACCTTCACCAAGGCGTTGCAGCGGCAACTGGATGCCGAGGGCCACAAACTCTTCCCCGACGAGGTCGAACGGAAGCAGAAGATCGTGATCCGCAAGGGGCGCGAAAATTACCTCTGCCTGCTCAACCTGGAGGACGCGATGCAAGGCGCGTTCGCGGGGCGGGCGGCGGTTCTGGCGCATCTGGTCGGGCGCTGGGCGGCGTATAGCAAGGACGGCGACATGGTCGGCGGCGACCTGCCCGGCTGGTTGCCGAGCCTGTTTCGACGCGCCGGCGCGACCGCGTTGACCGACCGGCGCGGCGAGTGCGTTTATGCCGGATGTCCGCATTATCGAAAATGCTTCATCGAACGTGCGGAGCGGGCGGGGCGAGAGGCCGACATCGTCATCGCCAACCATGCGCTGGTGATGGTCAATGCGGCCCGGGCGCGGCCCGATGCGCCGACGCGAATCCTGTTCGACGAAGGCCATCATCTGTTCGATGCAGCGGATTCGACCTTTTCGGTAGCGCTGACCGGGCAGGAAGCGATCGAGATGCGGCGCTGGATCGTCGGGCCGGAGGGCAAATCGCGCGGTCGCAGGCGCGGGCTGGCGGCAAGGCTGCTCGATGTCTGCTCCTACGACGAGGCGGGCAACCAGGCGCTCGATGCGGCGGTCGAGGCGGCGCGGGCCTTGCCAAGTGACGGCTGGATCGCGCGGCTGGTAGAAGGCGATCCGTTCGGCCCGGTCGAGCGACTGCTGAGCGAAGCGCGCGGCACGGTCTATGCGCGCGCCAAGGCGCAGGAAGCGGGATACGGGCTGGAAACCGAACTGGCGGACCCGGACGGGGCGCTGATCGATGCCGCGACGGCGGCGATGGAGGCGCTCGAGGCACTGGCCCGGCCGCTGGCGGCGCTGACGCGGCGGCTCGAGGCGATCATGGAGGATGCGCCCGACTGGCTCGATTCGGCCGCGCGAGCGCGGGTCGAAGGAGCGCTCGGCGGATTGAGCTGGCGCCGTGATGTGCTCACCGCATGGATCGCCTTGCTGGGCCGGATCGGCGGCACGGTCGACGAGAATTTCGTCGACTGGCTGGCGATCGAGCGCGTGGAGGGGCGCGAGTATGACGTCGGGCTGCGGCGCCACTGGCTGGACCCGACGCGCCCGTTCGCCAAGGCGGTGCTGGAACCGGCGCATGGCGTGCTGGTGACCAGCGCGACGCTGCGCGGCGGTGAGGACTGGCCAGCGGCAGAAGCACGCAGCGGGGCGCTGCACCTGCCGCGGCCGGGCGATCGCTTCGAGGCGCCGAGCCCGTTCGATTATGCCGCCAATGCCGAAGTGCTGATCGTTACCGACATCCCGCGCGGTGATATTGCCGCTTTGTCAGGTGCCTATGCACGATTGATCGAGGCAGCGGGGGGCGGGACGCTGGGGCTGTTCACCGCGATACAGCGGCTGCGCGCGGTTCATGCGCGGATTGCCGACCGGCTGGCGCGCGAGGGACTTCCTCTGCTCGCCCAGCACGTCGACCCGATCGACACCGGAACGTTGGTCGACATTTTCCGCGACGATCCGCGTTCGTCGTTGCTCGGCACCGACGCGCTTCGCGACGGGGTCGACGTGCCGGGCGAGTCGCTGCGCCTGGTGGTGATGGAACGCGTGCCGTGGCCGCGCCCGACGGTGCTCCATGCGGCGCGGCGGATGGCCAATGGCGGCGCGGCCTACGACGACCGGACGGTGAAAGCGCGCCTGGCGCAGGCGTTCGGACGACTGATTCGCCGCGAGGGGGACAAAGGGCTGTTCGTGGTGTTGTCGAGCGCCTTTCCGTCGCGTCTGCTCTCGGCCTTTCCGGCCGATGTCCAGGTATCGCGGGTAAAATTCGACGTCGCACTCAACCGGGTGCGGTTGCGGCTATTCCCCGAGGGCGGCGATCAACTTGTCGCGCAGGCCGATGAGTCGCACATAATCGACCGATGAGGCGGGCACCGACGGGGAGCGCAACGAGGCCTGCTCGACGGGCTTCGACGACAGTGAGAAAGCGGGCGCTTCGACGACCGGCGGCGGAGGATCGGTCTTGGCCGCGAGCAGTTTCTGCACCCCGCGGATGGTATAGCCCTGGTTGGACAGGAGATCGTGGATACGCCGCGCCAGCGCCGAGTCGGCGGGACGATAATAGCGACGGTTGCCGGCACGTTGTAGCGGGCGCAGCTGGGGAAACTTGCTCTCCCAATAGCGCAGGATGTGCTGCGCCACGCCGAGTTCTTCGGACAATTCGCCGATCGTCTTGAAGGCACCCGGATCCTTGACTGGGGTCACGACCGCTACTTGGCGACCTTGTCGCGCATGATCTGGCTGGCGCGGAAGGTCATCACCCGGCGCGGCGCGATCGGCACTTCGATGCCGGTCTTGGGGTTGCGACCGACGCGCTCACCCTTGTCGCGCAGGATGAAGCTGCCGAAGCCCGAGATCTTGACGTTCTTCCCCTCGGAGAGCGAGTGGCACATGTGGTAGAGCAGGCGTTCGACCATGTTCGCGCTTTCGGCGCGCGACAGCCCCAGCTTGCGATGGACGATGTCCGACAAGTCGGCCCTGGTCAGGGTTCCCGAATGAAGTCCGTCCTGTCGAGCAATCCCCGCATCCGCCATCTATAGTCTCCCGAGCGGGCGCCCCCCGCCCTGCAATTTGCAACGTAACCAAAAACATGGCCGACGGCAATCCGACTGAATCGCAAGACCATTAATCACTAACAAATATTCTAGAAGCGGATGGCGGCCGCGCCCCAGGTGAAGCCGCCGCCCATCGCTTCCAACACGATCAGGTCGCCGCGCTTGATGCGTCCGTCGCGCACCGCCGTGTCGAGCGCGAGCGGGACCGACGCGGCGGAGGTGTTGGCGTGCTTGTCGACCGTCACCACCACCTTTTCGATCGGAAGTCCGAGCTTGCGCGCAGTGGCATCGAGAATTCGGGCATTGGCCTGATGCGGCACGACCCAGTCCACGTCGGCGGGCGAGACGTCGGCCGCGGCGAGCACTTCGCCCAGCACATCGGCCAGATTGCGAACCGCGTGACGGAATACCTCAGGACCCTTCATGCGCAGCTTGCCGACCGTACCGGTGGTCGACGGGCCGCCATCGACGTAGAGCAGCTCGTTATGGCGGCCGTCTGCGTGGAGCCGAGTCGACAGGATGCCCCGGTCGCCCTGCTCGGCAGAGAGAACCAGCGCGCCGGCGCCGTCGCCGAACAATACGCAGGTACCGCGATCTTCCCAATCGAGAATCCGCGAAAAGGTCTCGGCACCGATCACCAGCGCCTTGTCCGCCATGCCCGACTTGAGCATCGAATCGGCGACGCTCAGCGCATAGAGGAAGCCGGTGCACACCGCGTGGACGTCGAAGGCAATGCAATCGGCGATCCCGAGCGTCGCCTGGACCTTGGTTGCCGAGGAAGGAAAGGTCTGGTCCGGCGTGGCGGTGGCAAGCACGATCAGCCCGATCTCGCTGGCGTCGACTCCGGCATGGTCGAGCGCTCGGCGGCAAGCATCGGTGGCGAGACTGGCGGTGGTTTCACCATCGCCAGCGATGTAGCGGCTGCGGATCCCGGTCCGCTCCACGATCCATTCGTCCGACGTATCGACGGTCTCGGCCAGCTCGGCGTTCGTCACGCAGCGCCGGGGAAGCGCCGATCCGACGCCGGCAATTACCGAGCGTCGAGTCATTTGCCGGCCGCCTTCGAGTCGGTCGTCTCGCCGTTGAATGCATGGGCGCGGAAGTTGTCGAGATCGTCGCCGATCTTGCGGGTGATGTCGTTGGCGATCATCCGCGCGGTGACGCCGATGGCATTGGCGACACCCTTGGGGGTCGCGCTGCCGTGGCTTTTCACGACCAACCCGTTGAGACCGAGAAACACCGCGCCATTGTGATTATTGGGGTCGAGGTGGACCTTGAGCATGTGCAGCGCCGGCCGCGACAAGGCAAATCCCGCCTTCGACCGCAACGACGAGGTGAAGGCGCGGCGCAGCAGATCGGTGACGAAACGCGCGGTGCCCTCGGCGGTCTTGAGCGCGATATTGCCAGAGAAACCGTCGGTGACGACGACGTCGACTTCGCCGCGCGACAATTGATCGCCCTCGGTGAAGCCGATGAAACTGAACGGGAGATAATCGGCCTCGCGGAGCAAGGCTGCTGCTTCCTTGAGTTCACCGGTGCCCTTGAGCTCCTCGGTGCCGATATTGAGCAGCTTCACCCGCGGCTTGTCGATCGACAGCGCCGTCCGCGCATAGGCCGCACCCATCACGGCAAACTGGACAAGGTTCTGCGCATCGCACTCGGTGTTGGCGCCGAGATCCAGCATGATGAGATCGGTCTCGCCCATCGTCGGCAGCAGCGCGGCGAGCGCGGGGCGATCGATCCCCGGCATGGTGCGGAGCGCGAGCTTCGCCATCGCCATCAGCGCACCGGTGTTGCCCGCGGAAAGGGCGGCGTCGGCCCGACCTTCCTTGACCGCATTGATCGCCATGCCCATCGACGTGGTCTTGGCGCGGCGGATGGCCTGGCTGGGTTTTTCACTGCCCTCGATCGAATCAGTGGTGTGGTGAACGGTGACGACGCCGGCGAGATTGGCATGGCTGGCAAGCTCGGGCTTGATCAGTTTTTCGTTGCCGAAAAGCTCGAAGCGCAGGCTGGCCTGCTTGCGACGCGCGCGGGCCATGCCGGCAACGATCACGGCCGGCCCGATATCGCCGCCCATCGCATCGATCGCGATGCGCGGGTTTG
The DNA here is from genome assembly GCA_963740965.1 of uncultured Alphaproteobacteria bacterium. GTDB lineage: Bacteria > Pseudomonadota > Alphaproteobacteria > Sphingomonadales > Sphingomonadaceae > Sphingomicrobium. The sequence goes on along the minus strand of CAVUFW010000007.1, from coordinate 67,363 downwards.
CCGCGGTCTTGGCCATGGCGTCGCTAGAAGTGCGGGGGTTGGCGGTCACCGCCACCACCCGCTCAGGATTCCGTCGAGATGATCTCGCGGCCGTTGTAGTGGCCGCACGCGGAGCACAGGTTGTGCGGCCGCTTCAATTCGCCGCAATTCGGGCATTCCTGGAAGGCAGCCGGGGTCAGCGCATGATGGCTGCGGCGCATGTTGCGCTTCGAGGGCGATGTTTTTCTCTTGGGGACGGCCATTGCGGCACCTGTGCTGTGTGTTTGCCAAAAAAATTGGCGACTCTCCTCGCCCAGCTCATAGGACAAGTCCCAAGGCGGCGGCCGGATCGTCGCGAACGAGGGTGCCCTATAGCGAAATAGAGCGGGGAAGCAAGCGGGTTAGGCCGGGTTCAACACCCGATCCGCGACATAGGGGTTGGTGGCGCGTTCGTGCGCGAAGGTGGACATCTGGCCATGGCCGGGAATGAATGCCGTGTCGCCGCCCATCGGCCACAAGCGCTGGGTGATGGCGTCGAGCAGATCCTGGTGATTGCCGCGCGGAAAGTCGGTCCGCCCGATCGAGCCCTGGAACAGGACGTCGCCGACGATCGCAAGCTTGGATTGGGGATGGTGAAAGACGACGTGGCCCGGGGTGTGCCCGGGACAATGTCGAACATCGAGCACGAGGTTGCCGACGGTTACCGTGTCACCGTCGACCAGCCAGCGATCGGACACGAATGGCTGGCCGGGGACGCCGTATCGGGCGCCATCCTCGGCCAATCGATCGATCCAGAACAGGTCGTCGATATGCGGGCCTTCGATCTTCAGGTCGAGTTCGGCGGCGAGAATGCCCGCCGACCCGCAATGATCGATATGGCCGTGCGTGAGGAGAATTTTTTCCAGCGTCACGCCCGATTGCGCCACCGCCGCCTTCAGCTTGGGGAGGTCGCCACCGGGATCGACCAGCGCACCCTTCATGGTCGCGGTACACCAGATCAAACTGCAATTCTGCTGCAGCGGGGTCACCGGGATGATCGCGGCGCGTAGCGGGGGATTTTCCATGGCGGGGAGTTAGGGAGTGGGGGAAAGCTTGTCCATCGCGGGTGCTTGCCCCTTGAGCGAGGCGGCGACGCCTTCGGTTCGGCGGAGGGCGCGGAGCAGATTGCCGCCCGCCAGCTTGGCAAGATCGGCATCGCTCCAGCCGCGGCGGATCAGTTCGGCGAACAGGCGCGGGTAGGTTTCCACCCCTTCAAGACCGGTCGGCGTGTAAGGAATGCCATCGAGATCGGCGCCGATCCCGACGTGATCGTAACCGGCGACCTTTACGACATGCTCGATATGATCGGCGACCTGCGTGACCGTCACTGCCGGGCGCGGGTTGGACGCCTCCCAGGATTTGACGCCGTCGGCGACCGCCTTCTTGCTGTCGCGGTGGATGGTCTTGAGGCGGGCTTCCTCGGCGGCGCGCAGGCCGTCCCACCGCCACACGTCGGGCGAGAGGAACCCCGGAACCCAATTGACCATGACGACCCCGCCATTGGCCGGGAGCAGGCGAAGTACGTCATCGGGCACGTTGCGCGGGTGACCGTTCACGCCGCCGGCGGACGAATGGGAAAAGATCACCGGAGCGCGGGTAGCGGCGATCGCGTCGCGCATCGTGTCGGGCGAGACATGGCTCAAGTCGACCAGCATGCCGAGCCGGTTCATTTCCGCGACCACGGTCCGACCGAATGGCGACAGGCCGCCCCATTTGGGATCGTCGGTCGCGCTGTCGGCCCATTCGGTGGTCTGGTTATGGGTCAGCGTCATGTACCGCGCGCCGAGGCGGTAGAACTGGCGAAGCGCGGGCAGGCTTCCACCGATCTGACGCCCGCCCTCAATTCCGATCAACGAAGCAATTCGACCCGCCTTGTGGATGCGCACGATGTCGTCGGCGGTTGAGGCGCGTTCGAGGTCGCGCGGGTAGGCGGCGATCAGGCGGTCGACGATGTCGATCTGATTGATCGTCTGACGGATGGCTTCGTCACCGGTGACCGTGCCGTCGATGTAGACCGACCAGAACTGCCCCCCGACGCGGCCTTCGCGGAGCCGACGCATGTCGGTCATCAGGGCCTGCGGCGTCCAGGCGGCGGTGCCGCTGTCAAGGCGATCGACCCGCGATCCGTAATTTTCGACCAGCTGCTCGGGCAGGTCGTTATGCCCGTCGATCAGCGGGGTGGCCTTGAGGATGCGGTCGATCCTCGCCTTTACCTTGGGATCGATCGACTGTGCGGAGGCAGGGGCGGCGATGGCGATCGCGGCGGCGACGAGGATGAAGGTGCGCATCGCCGGACTTTACGAGGGCGGCGCACGCGGTCAATGCGGAGCGACAATGATCGCGCCTTTCATTCTGTTCGACGATGCCCGCAGGGATGGCGCACCGACGCGATTGTATGACACCCCGGCGGAAGAGATCGCCGCGTTTTCCCCCGACGACGTTGGTCCTGCGCTGGCGCGGCTTCGCGGGGCAGTGGCGAAGGGCAAGCATGTCGCCGGGTGGATCGGCTACGACGCCGGCTATGCGCTGGAATCAAAGCTTCGGCCGCTGGCACGCAATCTCCCCGGGACGCCACTTCTATGGTTTGGCGTGTTCGATTCGTATCGCATCCTCGACGCGGTCGATCGCGAAGCCGTTTTGGGCGACCCCGCCGCGGCGTGGCTTGGGCGCCCGCGACCTCGCATCGAACGATCCGACTATCTCGCCGCCGCGCGCCGGGTGCGCGAGCATCTGTTCGCCGGGGACTTCTACCAGGCGAACCTCACTTTTGGCTGCGACACTCCGCTGACCGGCCCGCCGCTTGCCGCTTATGCCCAGATGCGGCGCCGGTCGAATGCCGGTTGGGGGGGAGTAATCCGTCACCCCGGCGGATGGTTGCTCAGCCTCAGTCCCGAGCAATTCTTTACGCTCGAGGACGGGACTCTCGAGGCCAAGCCGATGAAGGGCACCGCCCCGCGTCGGATCGATCCGACTGCGGACCGCCTCGAGGCCGAGAAGCTCGCCGCCGACCCTAAACAACGCGCGGAAAATCTGATGATCGTCGATCTACTGCGCAACGATCTGGCGCGGGTTGCCGCTCCGGGCAGCGTCGCGGTGCCCGACCTGTTCGCGGTCGAAACTTTTCCGACCGTCCACCAGATGGTCAGCCGCGTGGTCGCACGGATCGCACCCGGGATGGACGCGGTCGGCGTGCTCGAAACCCTGTTTCCCTGCGGATCGATCACCGGTGCACCGAAGATCGCCGCCATTAGCGCGCTTCGCGACCTCGAACCCGAACCGCGCGGCGCCTACACGGGATCGATGGGATGGATCGAGCCGGGAGGAAATGCCGCCTTCAACGTGCTCATCAGGACCCTCCAGATCAGCGATGCTGGCGTTCAAAATGCGGAAAAAACGCCGTTAATCCGCCTCGGACTGGGATCCGGGCTTGTCGTCGATAGCGTCGTGGAGGATGAGTGGGCCGAGTGTCTGCTAAAAGGGAAGTTCGTGGCATCAGACAGCAGTGAATTCGATCTGATCGAGACCATGCGCTTCGACCCGGAGGTCGGAATTGCCGATCTCGACCGCCACCTCGATCGGCTCGACAGGTCGGCCACGCGCTTCGAATTTCCCTTCAACCGGCACTCGGCGCGCAACGAACTGCAGGCCGCGACCTTCCGCCGCACCGAGCCCGCGATGCTGCGATTGTTGCTCTCCCCCAAAGGCAGCATGGCGATCGAACTCAAGCCGCTCCCCGAGCCTCCGCACCAGCCGGTCGCGGTGGCGGTGCGACCACTGCCCGTTGCGGCCGACGATTTTCGGCTTGGCTACAAGACCACCGCGCGCGCCTTCATGGAGGACGCACGGCGACAAGGCGGTCAATACGAGACGATCTTCGTCGACCCCGATGGGTATCTGACCGAGGGCAGCTACACGTCGATTTTCGTCGAGCGCAATGGCTGCTATCTGACCCCGCCGATCGCCCGCGGGCTGCTTCCGGGCCTGCTCCGGGCGCGGATGATCGAGGAGGGCAAGGCCGTCGAAGCCGACCTGACGGTCGAGGATCTCGCCGACGGCTTCACCATCGGCAACATGATCCGCGGATTGATCCGGGCGAAACTCGCTTAAGCCGCAATCGGGAATCGCAGCAGGCGGTCGGTGACGGGGACGAGCGCGGCGGCGCCGGGGCCGACCTTCTTGACGATCTCGGGATGATGCGCGTCGAGCCCGCCGGTCAGCGAGCCAAATGCGGGCAGGATCAGCTTGGCCGCGCTGGCGACGAAACAACGGCGGGCGACGTGGCGACCCTTCAGGTTGATGCGCAGCTTGGGATGGAAATGGCCCGACATCTCGGGGCGAGGATCGGACGGATCTGCTTCGTGACGAAGGACGATCCCGTCGACCAGTAGTTCTTCCTCAATCCGTCCGCCGCAATGGTCGACGAAACCGGCATCGTGATTGCCGGTGATCCATACCCAATCGAGCCGCGCGGTCAGACCGGTGAGCAGCAGCCGCGCATCGTCGGGCAGGCGATCGCAGCCGAAGCGATCGTGAAACGAATCGCCCAGGCAGTAGAGCGTCGTGGCCGCGCATGCATCGACCTGCCGTTCCAGCGCCTGCAGCGTGGCAAGCGAATCGTAAGGCGGCAGCATCTGTCCGAGCCGGGCGAACCAGCTCGCCTTTTCGAGGTGCAGATCGGCGACCAGCAGCGCCTTGCGCGACGGCCAGTAAAGCGCGCCATCGAGGCTTGCCGCAAAGGATTGGCCGGCGAACGAAAAGGGAACCATGAGGCGCCTTTAGCGAACGCGTCGGGTTTGGAAAGCGCTTATGGCTCCAATCCCAGGATATGCGTTCGAAGCGCACGCGCGTCGTGCAAGGCGTTGTGGGGGACCGCGCTGTTGGCGGCGCACGAAAAGCCGCCTAGCCGAACCATGCGGAAGGTCACCGGCCCGATGTCGACCATGTCGCCGGGACCGGTGATCAGCAGCATCGAGAATTGAGCGATATCTTCGGGCCAGTCGGCGACGATCTCGATCCGGTCGTCGTGGCGAAGCCATCGGGCAACGTCCTGGGCCACGTCGGCACGCGATGCATGTGGAGCCTTCAGCGGGTCGGGTACCATGTCGAGGTAAGGCATGACGTGGCGCTGGACCCACGGCACTTCGGCCTCGCCCGCGATCACCGCATAATATTCCTCGCCGCCGTCCTCGGGCACCAGCGCCAGGCTGATCAATCGTCCGCCGACCCCGTCGAACTCGGTATCGAGAAAATAACGCATCGACCAAGGTCACTGGACGTTCCCAATTGCTCCGTCCAGTCTCCCGCCATCGATTCGTCGGCAACAGGGGACAGGTCATGGCATCACGGGGCTCAACAATGTTCGTGGGGATCAGCGCACTGGCGATGGCGTTCGCCGCCGCGCCGGCGATTGCTGCACCCAACGACCCGGGCCGCGCGAAGGTCGCCGCCGCGATCCGCGCCGATCATGACGCGGCGATTGAGCGGCTTCGCGCCTGGATCAAGCTGCCGACGATCGCCAACATGGGGATCAATCATCAGGAAGGTGCGGAATATATGCGCCAACTGGTGCTCGACGCCGGGTTCCAGCAGGCCAAGGTGATCAAGACCGACGGTGTGCCGGGTGTCTTCGCGACCCTGGACGCAGGGGCCAAGGACACGCTGGCGATCTATTTCATGTACGACGTCAAGCATTACGAACCTTCGGAATGGAGTTCGCCGCCGCTCGAGGGACGGATCGTCGACCGGCCGGGCGAGGGCAAGGCCTTGGTCGGGCGCGGCGCGGTCAATCAAAAAGGGCCGGAAACGGCATTCCTGGCGGCGCTTCGGGCGTTCAAGGCGTCCGGCACCAAGCTGCCGGTCAACCTCGTCTTCGTGGCCGAGGGCGAGGAGGAAATCGCTTCGACCCACTTCAGCCAGATCGTGACCCAGCCCGAAGTCCAGGCGGCGCTTTCAAAAGCGGTCGGGATCATCATTCCCTCGGCCGGTCAGTCGGTCGACGGGCAGGTGACGCTGCTGCTCGGGGCCAAGGGCGCGGTCGAACTTCAGCTCATCTCGAGCGGCGAGAAATGGGGCCGCGGACCGAGCAAGGATATCCATTCGTCGCTGATGGCCAACGTCGATAGCCCGGCATGGCACCTGATCAAGGCGCTCAACACGCTGGTCGCCGACGACGGACATACGCCGGCGATCGACGGCTGGTTCGAGAATGTGAAGCCGCTCACGCCGCGTCAAAAAGAACTGATCAAGGCCGACGTCGACGCCGGGAACGAGGCCGACGATCTCAAGACCCTGGGGCTCAAGCGATGGTTCAAAGATGAGGATTATCTGACGTCGTCATACCGGCTGGCCGAGCAACCGACCGTCAACATTCAAGGTTTGGTGAGCGGCTACATGGGGCCGGGGGGCAAGACCGTGCTTCCGGGTCGGGCCGAAGCCAAGATCGACCTTCGGCTGGTGCCCGACATGACCAAGGACGAGGTCGTCGCCAAGCTGAAGTCGCATCTCGCCAAACGCGGGTTCGGCGATATCGAGGTCAACGTCAGCGGCGGATACGGTCCCAACCAGACCGACGAGAACAGCATGCTGATCAAGGCCGAGCAGGCGACGCTGAACCAGGCCAAGATCGCCAACACGCTGTCGGCGCGGTCGGCGGGAAGCTGGCCGGGCGTGGTGTTCACCGGGCCGCCGCTGCGCATGGCGGCGGGGCAGTTCGGTGCCGGACGCGGTGGCGGGGCGCATGCCCCTAACGAATGGTTCCTGATCGAAAGCAGCAACCCCAAGGTCGCCGGCTTCGACGAGCAGGCGATCGTCTACACCGATTTCCTTTACGAGATCGCGCGCGCGGCGAAGGCGAAGCGCTAGAAGGTCGGATTGGGCCGCGGCGGGCAGGGCTCGCCGCGTGCCTCGGCCTTTTTGCAGGCTTTTTCCCATTCGCGCTGGCGCTTGCCCGCTGCCTCTTCGGCCTTGCGCAATTCGCGGCCGCGTTTTTCGTCGGCTTCGGACTGGCTGGTGGTGGCGGCGTCGATGCCCGCCCCGGCGACCTTGACCGGGAGGGTGACGACATCGACCGCGGTCTTGGCGACGGTGTAGCAGCCGGTCAGCGCCAACAACGGGACGAGGATCAGGATTCGCATGACAATTCCTTTGCTTGTCACCGGTTTAGCGGCTGTCGGCGATCAAAGCGACTGGAAGAATTGCCACATCAAATCGTTGGCGCTGATCGCCTGGCTGGGGTTCTTGTTGGCGCGGACGCTCGGCGTGCCGGGCCAACTGTGGCCGCCGGTGTCGGTGATGCAGGCCTGGACCGGCGCGCCGCCTGACGTGGCGGGGTAAAGGTCGCAGGTCGCGCCCGGAACCGAGACGATCCGCTTAGGCAATCCCGTGGCGCGATCGATCGCGAGCCACTTGTCGATGGTGGCCGGGACCGACTTGAAGTCGACCTTGGCCAGGGCGTCCGTCCCGGCGCCGCCGTCGAAACTGACGTGACTGTCGTCGCGTGCATGGAACAGGATGACCGGCACCGGCCGCGACGGGGTGCAGGCAAGAGTGTTGTCGGTCCCGGCAACCGGCGCGATGGCGCGGATCAAGGTCGGAAGCTCGCAGGCGAGGCGGTAGGACATCATCGCACCGTTCGACATGCCGGTAGTGTAGATGCGGTTGCGGTCGATCGGCATCTGCCGCGACACGCGCTCTATGACTGCTTTGAGGAAGCCGACGTCGTCGACCTTGTTTTCGGCTGCCTTCCCGCAGCAAGCGCCGGCGTTCCAGGTGGCCAGCATCCCGTTCGGAAAGCGGGAGTAGCCATTGGGAAAGACGGCGACGAAACTAGCCTGGTTGGCCTTTTGCTTGAGGCCGTAATTGTTGGACTGAAACTCCATGTTGCCGCCGCCACCGTGCAGACCGAGCAGCAATGGCGCGGCTTTGTTACGGGCAACGCTGGCCGGTACGTAGACGATGTACTGGCGGGTCAGTCCGTCATGGACGAAACTGAAACGATAGGTGCCGGGGGCGGTGATTTTCGCTTCCGTCGGGTTGCTAGGCTGTTGCGGTCGCTGGAGCATTTCCCGAAGCCGCGCTCGGCGGTCCTGGGCCGGCGCGGATGCCGCAACCGTGATGGCGAGCGAGGCAAGTATGGCGGCGCCGAACTTGGTCCGATCAGTCATCATTCCACCCTTCGATTTCTGTCGGCCATCATTGGTTTCGGTAGCTGAACGAATTCTGAGGCCGGCATTTGCGTCGGGTTCATTTGTGTTGACGCTCATTCATCCAATCGCATGGCTTCCTCGGCAAGCGCCTCGGCCTCGATCAGCAGGGCTTCGTCGGCAAGGCCGGTGGGCGAGGCTTCCCGACCGATGACGACCATCAGCGGCACGGCCAGCGGGGTTACGCGACTAGCCTGGACATGGACCATCGTCGCCGCCGCGCGATCGACCAGCCTGGCGAGTCGGCCGAGTTCGGTCATGCGAGCGCGGGCATCGTCCCACGCCGCCGTCAGTAGCAGGTGGCTCGGTTCGAAGCGGCGGAGCACGTCATAGATGAGGTCGGTCGAGAAACTGACTTGCTTGCCCGATTTCTTCTTGCCCGGATGATGCCGCTCGACGAGCCCGCCGATCACCGCGACTTCGCGGAAGGCGCGCTTAAGCAGGTGCGACTGTTCGACCCATTCGACGAATTCCTGTTCGAGGATGTCGGGCGAGAAGAGCGGGCGCGGATCGGTCACGGGTTCCAGGCTGGCAACCGCAATCCCGTAGTCGTTGGCGACAAAGGCGAGCGGTTTCAGGCCAGCATTTTCCATTCGCTTGGTGAGCAACATGCCCAGCGACTGGTGCGCGTTCCAGCCTTCGAAGCTGTAGGCTACCATGAAGTGGCGCTTGTCGTGGGGAAAAGTCTCGACCAGCAATTGATCGGGCTGGGGGAGGATCGATCGGCGCTGTTGCACTTCCAGCCATTCGCGCACGTCGTCGGGGAAACGATGCCAGTCGCGATCGTCGGCAAGGAAGCCGCGGACGCGGTCGGCAAGATGGGTCGACATGCTCATGCGCTGCCCGCCGTAGGTCACCAGGCGGCCTTCGCCCGACGATGCGCGGACGGTGATCTCATCGTCCTTGAAGCGCATGACCTCGAGCCCGAGGCCGGCGAAGAAAATGCGGTCGCCCACCACCAGCGTCGAGCCATAGCCTTCTTCGACCTTGCCCAGCTTACGGCCGTTGGCGAAGCGCACTTCCATCATCGGATTGTCGACGATGACCCCGGCATTGAGTCGATGCTGGCCGGCGACCGAGGGCTTGGTGATCCGCCAGCGGCCGGGGCTTTCCTCGATCAATCGCTTGAATTTGTCATACGCCCGAAGCGCATAACCGCCGGTGGCGATATATTCGAGCACGCGCCGCCAGACTTCGTGCGTCAAACCCGAATAAGGGGCGGCGGAGTGGACTTCGGCGAGCAATTCGGCCTCGTCGAACGGACCGGCGCAGGCGATTCCGAGGATGTGCTGGGCCAACACGTCGAGCGCGCCGGGACGGAAGATGTCGGGATCGAGTTCGCGGTCGTCGATCGCGTCGAGCGCGGCGCGGGCTTCGAGATATTCGAAGCGATTGCCGGGGACGACCATGCCGCGGCTGGGTTCGTCGAGCCGGTGGTTGGCCCGACCAATCCGCTGCAGTAGTCGCGAACTGCCCTTGGGGGCGCCCATCTGAACGACAAGGTCGACGTCGCCCCAGTCGATTCCGAGGTCGAGGCTGGCGGTGGCGACAAGCGCCCGCAATCGCCCGTCGCCCATCGCCGCCTCGACCTTGCGCCGTGCTTCCAGGCTGAGACTGCCGTGATGGATGCCGATCGGAAGCGACTGCTCATTGGCTTTCCACAGATCCTGGAAGATCAGTTCGGCCAGGCTTCGGGTATTGCAGAAAATGAGCGTGGTCTTGTGCTGTTCGACCAGCTCCATGACCTGACGCGCGGCGTAGCGACCCGAATGGCCGGACCAAGGCACGCGGCCTTCCGGGATGAGGATGGTGAGATCGGGTTCGGCGCCTTGCTCCCCAGCCACCAGGCGGACCGAATCGAGATCGCCGTCGGGCGCAAGCCAGGCGCGGTAGGCGTCGGGATCGGCGATGGTCGCGGACAGGCCGACGCGGCGAACCTGCGGGGCGAGATGCTGGAGTCGGGCAAGGGCGAGGCTGAGCAGATCGCCTCGCTTTTCGCGGGCGAAGGCATGGATCTCGTCGATCACCACGGTCTGCAGATGTTCGAACAGCAACGCACTGTCGGGGTAGGACAGGAGAAGGCTAAGGCTTTCCGGAGTGGTCAGCAGGATATGCGGCGGGCGGATCCGCTGGCGCGCCTTGCGATCGGACGGCGTGTCGCCGCTTCGCGTTTCGACGCGAATCGGCAGCTCCATTTCCTCGATTGGGGCGAGCAAATTGCGCTGCACGTCGACCGCCAGTGCCTTGAGCGGCGAAACGTAGAGCGTGTGCAGCCCTTCGCGCGGTTGGTCGACGAGATCGGCGAGGGCCGGCAGAAAGCCGGCCAGCGTCTTGCCCGCGCCGGTTGCCGCGACGAGCAGGGCATGATCCCCGGCCCGCGCGGCATCGAGCATGTCGAGCTGATGCCGACGCGGCGCCCAGCCCCGCCCGGCGAACCAGCGATCGATGATGTCGGGAAGGGGGGAGTCGCTCAGTCGCCTTCGTCCGGATGGTTCTTCAGGTCGGCCTCGGCCTCGGCATAGCGCTGACGGGTTTCGCGGTCGTCGGCGACCGTATTGTCCTGCTTGCCGCGGCTGCGGGTGCGCATGACCATGATCAGCAGGATTATGCCGAGCGCGGCAACGCCGACGATTTCGATCAGCACCAGATTGATACCACCAAGGTCCATGCGATTCTCCCTACCTGCGGAGCGGAACCTGTCCGCCCACTTACCCGTATAACCGTTCAATGGCCCGACTGGGTTCCTGGATCGAGCCTTTTCCCGAAGGCATCTACGTCAAACCTGCCGATGCGTGGGTCGATCCGTCACAACCCAAGGACAAGGCCCTCGTCACCCACGGCCATGCCGACCATGCGCGCGGCGGTCATGGAGCGGTGTGGGCGACCCCCGAAACGCTGGCGATCATGGGGGTGCGGTACGGCCAGCAGAACGCCAACCCGGTCGAATATGGGGAAAGCGTGACGATCGGCGAGGTCGAAGTCAGTTTCGTCCCCGCCGGTCATGTGCTGGGATCGGCGCAGATCATCCTGGACTATCGCGGCGAGCGGGTCGTGGTGTCGGGGGATTACAAACGCCGCCCCGACCCGACGTGCGCGCCGTTCGTGGTCACCCCGTGCGACATTTTCATCACCGAAGCGACGTTCGGCCTGCCGGTGTTCCACCATCCCGACACGGGAAGCGAGGTCGACCGCCTGATCCAGCGGCTTCACGCCGAGCCCGAGCGGTGCGTGCTGGTCGGCGCCTATGCGCTGGGCAAGGCGCAGCGCGTCATCGCCGAGCTTCGCGCACGGGGTCACCATGCACCGATCTTTTATCACGGGGCGATGGAGCGATTGTGCAATCTGTACGAGGAGCTTGGCGTGCCGCTGGGCGAGCTCCGGCCGGCGACGGGGGCCAAGAAGGAGGACATGGCGGGGCATATCGTGATCTGCCCGCCGTCGGCGCTTAACGACCGCTGGTCGCGCCGGCTGCCCGATCCGATCACCGCGATGGCCAGCGGATGGATGCGGATCCGTCAGCGCGCACGGCAGAAGAATGTCGAGCTGCCGCTGGTCATTTCAGATCATTCGGACTGGGAAGAGTTGACCCGGACGATCCGCGAGGTCGCGCCGAAGGAGGTGTGGATCACGCATGGCCGCGAGGATGCGTTGATGCACTGGTGCATGCTCCACCAGGTAAAATCGCGCGAACTGCACCTGGTCGGTTATGAGGACGAGGACGATTGAGCGCGGCAGAAAGTGCTGGCGAAGTTGATGCCCGCCCCCTCCCAACAGGGGCCGAGCGAACATTTGGCGCTCAGGCGATTGCCGTGGCGCGCAACCAGGCAATGCTGGCGGCCGCGAACCACAAGACCATCATCGCCGCCGCGCCTTGGCGCGCCAAGGTGAAATTGCCGGCTTCGGCGCGGGCGCGTAATTCGGTCATGAGCGGTGCCGGCACCAGCCGCGCGGTGACGAACGTCCCGAGCGCGAGGATGGCGAGATCGTCGAGATGGCCAACGCCCGGAATAAAGTCGGGTGAAAAATCGACGGGGGAGATGGCGAACACGGCGCAAAAGCCCGCAATGGCCTTGGCGACCCACGGTGTTCGGGGTTCCCAAGCGGCGAGCCACAGGGCGCCGACATCGCGCTCCGCCTTGCGGGCGATCGTCCGCGCCGCGATCCGCGCGCCATGCGCCCGCCGGACCGCGTGGCGGATCATGCGGCGCCCGGCCTCATGCTTGCGCGACGATCGGACGCCGCCGAGGTAATTGAGCTGGAGCGAATGGCGTGCCCCCTGATACGGCTTGAATCCATGCCAGCAGTCGGGCGTCACTTGGAAAGCGACAAGATTGCCCAACACCGGCGGCACTTCCACCACGAAGTTGTCGATGTCAGAGTCGTCGTTGAGGATACGCAGCCCGGTGGTCGCGGTCATCGCGTCCGGTCGGTTGAAGTAGAGCAGGACCGTGACGAGCTTCGATGGCGTGTCGGTGTGGATATTCCCGTCGGTCCAGCGAGACAGGCCGCGCACATTGATGACGACCTCCTTGCCGTCGAGATCGAGGTCGAACTTCTGCGCGATGATCGATCGAAAGCGGTCGCTGCGCAGGTCCTCGAGAAGATCGACGAACGCAGGGCCCGGCTGGGTATCGTCAGCGCGGATGGCGCCCGGCGATTCGATCGGCGGAAAATCCCGGGCGACCGCATCGGCAAGATTGGCATCGATGGCGGCGGTCAGGACGAGGTGCGGATAGGGTTTGGCGCTGACGTTGGCATCAGCAAGCCGCCGAAAATTGATCGCCATCGGGTTATCCTACGCCTCACGGGGAGAACTGGCAACGATTGTCCGGGTGCACGATGGCGCATCGTCGACCCGAAACTTGCAGCGTCGATCCATTTCGGATGGGGGTCCGCGGACTTTGCCGGACGTAGCTGTCAGATACGTTGCAAACGTGTAATGAGTAACGGTTAGCTAATGGCTCGGAAGGCCGTCTGATGCACTCGATAGCGCTTGACGAACCCGAGTATCGCGTCGACGCCTGGTTGAAGAACGTCGTTGCCGGGGTGATCGAGCACGCCGACGTCGTTCGGGTCGAGCGGAGCGAGTTGTGGAGCTTGCTCGACAACCTTCCGGCTGCGATCCTGATCAGCACCGACCGGTCGTGCAGCCGGATCGTCGGTAACATCGCCGCAGGCGCAATGCTCGGATCGCCACTGGGATCCAATCTTTCGCAAAGCGCGCCGCCGAGCGAGAAGCCACCATTCCTAGTCTATGCGGACGGAGACCTGGTTCACCCCGACGATCTGCCGATGCAGCGTGCGGCGCTAACCGGTCGGCGGGTGGGCCATTCAAAATGCGAAATTAGGTTCGAGGACGGGCGCCGGATCTTCATTGCCGGCCATTGCATCCCGATCACCGACGATAGCGGCGAGGTTTGCGGAAGCATCGGTGCGTTCGTCGACGTGACCGAACAGCATATGCGTCAGGAACGCGACGCGCTGGTGGCGCGAGAAATGACCCACCGTGTCAAGAATACGGTGTCCCTCATCCAGGGGCTGGCGCATTCGACGGTCGGAAAGAAATTGTCGAAGGAAGATTACAAAGGGTTCGAACAACGGCTGATCAACCTGGCCAAAGCCCAGGATCTCATTGCCAAGACACAAGTCGGACAGGTCACGCTCGAGGAGGTCATCCGGTCGGCGATCGAGCCGGTTGCCGGCGAACAGCTGGTCCTGGTCAAGATGGATGGTCCCGAAATTCCGATCAGCGCCGACCTGATGCAGCCATTGGCGATGGTGTTTCACGAGCTGACCACCAACGCGTGCAAATATGGAGCGCTCGGCAATGACGGGACGCTGAGCATTGCCTGGTCGACCGACGGAAATTGCGTGACGCTGTCCTGGCGCGAAACGGGGATCGGCGCGCCAACCAAGCGCGACGGCTTTGGATCGACCCTGATCCGCGGCATTTTCCGCAATCAGGCGATGGGGAAATTCAAGCGCGAATTCGAGTCCGATGAAATGAAGATCGACCTCACCTTCGCGAATGATGCCTAGGCAAAAACGAGCGGCGTTGGGCCGATCGCATTTTCTACTTCGATTCCAATGGGTCGCCCGGGGCGCCGTCCCGCTCTGAAACACATTGGTAACTACGGCTGTTAAATTCGCGTAAACTCCATAGACACGTCGACCTAGCCGTTCGGTCAAGCCGAAACGATACGGTCAAACGAGAATCTGGAGATTCCAATGCGCAAGACGATCCTTTCCCTAATGTTCGCTTCGGCGGCAATGCTCGGGTCGACCGCGGCATTGGCCGACGCCACCCTGACCTCGGGCGGCACCGCCACCTTCACCGGCGGAACCGGTGGCCTGGGCGCGGGCGAAACGCTCTATGCCAGCTTCTCGCCGGGCAGCACCGCGGGCGTCGCCCCGAGCATGATCTACACCGGAACGACTTCGGGCATCGCGGCTGACCCGGCCGTCGGCGGCCAGGGCGATCCGTACCTCGCCGTGTTGACCGGTCAGACCGCGACCTTCACCTTCGCCGGCGGATTGTCGCAGCTGGGCCTCGATTACGGTTCGGCCGACGCCTACAATTTCTTCCAATTGTTTTTCTCGAACGGGACCAACCAGATCCTGACCGGCCAGAACATCATCGATTTCGGCACCGCCGACGGTGACCAGGCCGCGGCGCGCACCAACGGCCGACTGACGTTCTTCGCCGGTGCGGGCCCGGCGATCACGGGTCTGACGCTGACGTCGAGCGGCAACTCGCTCGAGGTCGACAATTTCGGCACGGTCGCCGCGGTTCCGGAACCGAGCACCTGGGCCCTGATGCTGTTCGGCTTTGGCGCGGTCGGTTTCTCGATGCGCCGCCGCCGTCGTCCCGCGACCCTGCTTCAGGTCAGCTAAGACGCTCTCTAAAATAACGAATTAGGAGAGCCCGGTCAGCGATGGCCGGGCTCTTTCCTGATGGTGCTGCGGAGGCTGGCTAGACGCCCAGCAGATCATCGCTCCACGGATCGAAATCGATGTCGACGCGCAGTGCGCGGGTGGCGACAACGCCAAGGCCGATGACGAGCGCGCCGCCCACCATCCAGAGTGACTTCGATCGCAGCATCGTCCGCATCAGCCTTCTCCCCACTGAAAGATGGCTTAGCCGCCTTGTGGGTCGAGAATATGACGGCGGGATCGCGTCCTAGTGACTAGCTTCGACCCGCTCGACCTCCGACGCGGCGAGCTGGGCATCGATCGCCGCGACGAGGGCATCGAGCCCGGCCTGGTCCTGCGCCTCGGCGCGGGCGACGAGCACGTCCTGAGTGTTCGATGCACGGAGCAGCCACCAGCCGTCGTCGGTCTTGACCCGCACGCCGTCGGTCGTATCGACCGTCGCGCCGTCAGTGGCGAGGCGAGCGGCGACTTCATCGACCACCGCGAACTTGCGCGTATCGTCGACTGGAAAGCGCAGTTCGGGCGTGGCGACGGAGACCGGCATTTCGCTACGCAACTGGGTCAGCGTCTTGCCACTGGCCGAGACCGCGCGGATCAGGCGGATGGCGGCGTAGAGCGCGTCGTCGAACCCGTACCATTGGTGCTTGAAAAAGATGTGACCGCTCATTTCGCCCGCCAGCGGCGAGCCGGTTTCCTTCATCTTCGACTTGATCAGCGAATGACCGGTTTTCCACATCAGCGGCGTTCCGCCCATTTCGGCAATGCGGTCGAATAGGGTCTGGCTGGCCTTGACGTCGGCAATGATCGTCGCGCCCGGCTGATCCTTCAGCACCGGGGCGGCGAGCACCATCAGCAACTGGTCGCCCCAGATCACGCGGCCCTGGCCGTCAACCGCGCCGATACGGTCCGCGTCGCCGTCGAACGCGATCCCGAAATCGAGCTTCTTGTCGGCGACGAGCGCCTTGAGATCGGCCAGATTAGCCTCGACCGTGGGGTCGGGGTGGTGATTGGGAAAGGTGCCGTCGACGTCGGTGTAGAGGGCGTGATGTTCACCCGGTAGGCGGTCGAGCAGTCGGTCGAGAATGGCGCCGCCGGCACCGTTGCCGTTGTCCCAGCCGATGCGATAGGGCTGGCCGTCGAAATCCTTGAGCAGGGCGTCGATATAGGCGGGGACGACATCGGCTTCGGTGACCTGCCCCAGGCCGTCGACCCAGTCGGCGATCTCGGCACGGCGGCCGAGCGCCTTGATTTCCTCGCCATAGACCGAGCGTCCGCCGAGCAGCATCTTGAAGCCGTTATAGTCGGCGGGATTGTGGCTTCCGGTAACCTGGATGCCGCCGTCGACGCCGAGCGTCGCGACCGCGAAATAGAGCATCGGCGATGGGCCCATGCCGACGCTGACGACATCGAGCCCGCTCTGGGTCAGGCCTTCGATCAGCGCCGCCTCCAGATCGGGCGAATGGAGCCGGCCGTCCCGGCCGACGGCGATCCGCCGCGCGCCTTCGGACAAGGCAAGCGCGGCATAGCTGCGGCCAAGCGCGCGGGCATCGGCCTCGGTCAGCGTGTCGCCGACGATACCGCGAACGTCATATTCGCGTAGGATGGACGGGTGGAACAGATGGGTCATGAACGTCCTTCGATACGGTAGTTTCGCTCGGCCATGCCTCTACTCAGGATCGGCCAATTGATAAACCGGTTCGTCCTGAACGACGCGCTGTGCACGACGAAGCCGGTCAGGCAGCTTCTTCGGCAAGCAGCTGACGGGTGGGAACGCCGAGCCCGGCGATCATCTCGCGCAGCTCCTGCCGCGCCGCGACATGACCGATCCCGACCTCGCCGATCTGGGCAAGGTCGAGCAGGGTGAGACCTTTCGGGAAAAGCTCGCGATAGATGACGCGTTCGCCGAGCCCGGGAATGACGCGGAAGCCGACGCGGCGCGCAAGCTCGTCGAGCGCGGCGCCAACTCGGCGAAGGTTGTGCGATTCGATATGCTGCAGGCGGTTGCGGAGGACGACCCAATCGACGCTTTTGCCCGTATCGCGGGCGCGCTGGGTGCGGCTGTTCCAGATCAATTCGGCATAGAAACTGGGCTTGGTAATCTTGAAGCTGTCGGGGTCGACCTGGCCGATCAGGTCGAGATCGACGAAGCTGTCGTTCATCGGAGTGACTAGAGTGTCGGCGCGCAAGATGGCGGCACGGGCGACGGGATCGTCTCGGCCGGGCGTGTCGACCACGATCACGTCGGCGTCGGCGGACAACCGGTCGAGCGCGGCGGAAAGACTGGCTTCGTCCTGATGGTCGAGCACTTCGTAAGCCGGCTGGGGCAGCGCGATGTCGAGCCTTTCGATGGTGCCGGCGCGATTATCGAGATAGCGGGTCATCGTGCGCTGACGATGATCGAGGTCGAGCGCGCCGACGCGGTGGCCAGAGGCGGCAAGTGCAACGGCGGTGTGGACCGCGGTCGTCGACTTGCCCGTGCCGCCCTTTTCGTTGGCGAAGATGATGAAATGCGGCTGGCCCATGGCCCTCGCGCCCCTTAGACATGATTGGCGCGCCATGGTGGCTCGCCCCCTTGCGACCGGTGTATCGGAGGCGCGATTCGCATGCAAATCGTTCGTGAAACCATCGCCTTGCGGCAATTGGTGGCCGATTGGCGACGCGCGGGCGAACGGATTGCGCTGGTGCCGACGATGGGCGCGCTCCACGCCGGGCACATGGCGCTGATCGAGGCCGGCAAGGTGGCCGCCGACCGGGTGATCGCCAGCATCTTCGTCAATCCGCTGCAATTCGGGCCGAGCGAGGATCTGGACCGCTATCCGCGCACCGAGGATGCCGATGCCGCGCTGCTCGAACGGCATGGAGCCGACGCGGTGTGGATGCCGGGGGTCGGCGATCTCTATCCCGAGGGGTTCGCGACCAGCGTGACGGTCACCGGGGTCAGCGATCGCTGGGACGGGGAGGCGCGCCCGGGCCATTTCGCCGGTGTTGCCACGGTGGTCGCCAAGCTGCTCATCGCGGTCCAGCCCGATGTCGCTTTGTTCGGGGAAAAGGATTTCCAGCAGCTGGCGGTGATCAGGCGGATGGTCACCGACCTGGGATTGCCGGTCGAGATCGTCGGGGTTGCGACGGTGCGCGACGGCGACGGGATCGCGCTGTCATCGCGCAATGCGTATCTGAGCGCCGACGAACGCGCGCGCGCGCTGGCGCTTCCGCGTGCGCTGGACGAGGCCCGCGCAGCGATCGAGTCGGGCGAGCATATTCTGGTGTCGACCTTGCTGGCGGTGGCGCGGGCGAAGCTCACTGCCGCCGGTTTCGGCAAGGTGGATTATCTGGCGCTGGTCGATGCGGGGACGCTCGACCCCGTCGACCATGCAACCGGCGAAATGCGGCTGATCGCGGCGGCGACAATCGGCAAAACGCGGCTGATCGACAACGTCCGTGTCCAAATGGCCACAGCCCGCCGCGAAGGGTGACCGCGGCGTTAACCATTTGATAGGGATCACCGGCCGATCAATGCCCCAACAGGAAAAGGGGTGGGTGCAATGGCGATCAGTCAAAAAGGGGCGGAGTTTCTGGTACGGAGCCGGCTTGCGGATGCGGCGCGCGGCGATGTCGATGCCTTGTTCGAGCTGGGGGTTACCTATTCGACCGGCCGCGGCGGAATGGCCGTCGACCTGATCGAAGCGCATAAATGGTTCAACCTCGGCGCGCTGTCGGGCGACACCAGGTCGCAACAGTGCCGCGCCGAAATCGCGGTCGAAATGTCGGCCCGAGAAATCGCCGAAGCCCAGCGCCAGGCGCGGTCGTGGCTCGGGGCGACGTCGCAGCGGTACGCGGCTTAGGAGTAAGCCCCCCTCCGGCCGCGTTGCGGCCACCTTCCCCCGCAAGGGCGTGGGGAGGGGGTTTTTATCTTACCACGACGGTGACTGCGCGGCGGTTCTGGGCCCAGCTGCTTTCGTCGGATCCGGTCGCGACGGGACGTTCCTTGCCCCAGCTGGTGACCAGTAGCCGCGACGACGGAACGCCCTGCGACAGCAGGAAGTCGCGCGCCGAATTGGCCCGCCGTTCCCCCAGCGCCATATTATATTCGCGCGTGCCGCGCTCATCGGCATGGCCTTCGATCGAGGCACGAACGCTGGGATTGGCGAGCATCCATCGCGCCTGTGCGGCAAGCGTCGCCTTCGACTGGTCGTCGAGCGCGACTTCGTCCGTCCCGAAGTAGACCGTGTCCGAACCCGCCTTGGCGATTAGATCGGCCTGCATCGCGGGAAGTTCGGTCAGTTCGACGTCGCCGGGCGCGACGTTGGGATCGACCGGTTCCCGATTGGCGGGAGTCGAGGCGTCGGCGGGCGGAACGCGGCGCTTGTTGGTGCAGGCGCCGGTGGTGAGGGCAATCGCGGCGAGGCCGAGAACGATCGAATTACGCATGGGAGTTTCTCCTGTCGGAAAGAAAAAAGTCAGTTCTTGAGCGGCGACCAGCTGGGGTCCGAGCCGCCCTGCGGGGTAGGCATCCTGCGCGGCGCGCCGCCGGCGAGCGGAACGGCGTAGAGCGTCGCATTGCCGCTACCCTGCGCGGTGCGGTGGAACAGGATGAACTGTCCGTTGGGTGCCCAGCTGGGCCCTTCGTCCTGCCAGGCGTTGGTGAGCAGCCGCTCGCCCCCGCCCGACGAATCCATCACGCCGATGCGGAATTCCGCCGCCGCCGATGCGGGTAAAGGCGATGAGATTGCCGCGCGGACTCCATACCGGCGAGGCCGATCGCCCGCCGCCGAAGCTGATCCGGCGCTGATTGGCGCCGCTGGCGTCCATCACATAGAGTTGCTGCGTGCCCGAACGTTCGCTTTCGAACACGATCCGGCGCCCGTCGGGCGAGAAGCTGGGCGAGGTGTCGGCGCCCGGCGCGCTGGTCAGGCGGGTGGGCGTGCCGCCATTGGCCCCGACGATGAAGATGTCGGTGTTGCCACCCTGCGCCCAGCTAAACACGATCTGGCGACCGTCGGGCGAAAAGCGCGGGGCAAAGGTGATCGCGCCGCCAGGGACCAGCAGGCGTTCGTTGCCGGTGGCGATATCGACGACGAACACGCGCGGCTTGCGGGCAAGCATGCCGGTGTAGACCAACTGATTACCGCTGGGGCTGAAGCGCGGCGTGGTGACGTTGGCGCGGCCGGTGGTCAGATAACGGATGTTCGATCCGTCCGAATCCATCAGGGCGATGCGCTTGACGCGATTGGTCTTGGGGCCGGTCTCGGCAACGTAGACGATGCGGGTGTCGAGGTAGGCACCTTCGCCGGTCAGGCGCGCATAGACGGTGTCGGCGCATTTGTGCGCCGCGCGGCGCCAGTCGTCGGCGGCGACGGTGAAGCCCTGCGACGCAAGCTGGCGACCGGCGGTGACGTCGTGCAGCAGGCAGGCGACGGTGATCCGCCCGTCGGCACGTGCCTCGACATAGCCGGCGACGAGCGCGCCCGCCCCGGCATTGCGCCATTCGCCGTAGGCAGGGGCGGTGGCCTGGGCGACCGAATAGCCGCCAATGCCGCTCGGTCCGAGCGGCGTGAAGGCACCGGTGGAACGGAGGTCGGAGGAAATGACGTCGGCGATCTGGCGACCCAGCGCTTCGGACGCGCCGGACTGGGCGGGCATTGCAGGGACGGCAATGGTCTGGGCCGATCGAACGCTGCCACCGACGACTTCAGGCGGGTCGCCTGCGTCCTGTGCCCGGGCGGCGGTGGCAAGCAAAACGGCAGAGGCGAAAAGTATGGTGGTCCTGATCATTTTCTCACCCTGTAAGTAAGCGTGGTTTCTTTCCAGCCGCCATTGTCGGTGTCGTAGAGGTCGGCTGGCAATCGAAATGGCGCGCAATCGGCAAAGATGCGGCGCACCTGATCCTCGAGCAGTTCGCCATATTTGGCGCGAAGATCGGAATTCCCGGTAATTGCACCGATACCGGGCGGGCGCGACAGTCGGCCTGAACGCGCAAAGCTCAGGCGGACCTGGACCCGCAGTTGATCAGCGCCATCGCCGAGATAAGGCTGCCGGTCGGCGCAGCGTTGCGCCTGGCTGGCGATCGAGTTGGCGACGCTGGAGCGGGCACTGGCGCTGAAGACGGGTGCGGCGGCCCGCGACGAACCGGCGCGTGGGGCGAGATCGTCGTCGAGGTTCTTGAGGAAATCGTCGCCCAGACCGGCGCGACGCGCAGGCTGTGCGGGGGCGCGGGGCGCGGGACGTTGCGGCGCCGGGCGGGTGGCGGGACGCTGCGGCGTCGGACGCGCGACGGGCCGCTGGGCCTGCGGGACCGGGCGGGCCACCGGGGCGGGCGCGGGGCGTGACGGCGGTGGTGGTGCCATTGGCGCGGGGACCGGCGTAGGGAGAGGCGCAGCGGGCATGGGAGGCGGATCGGCCGGCGCGGGCTTGGACTCCGCGGGCTGGGCGACCGGGGTCGGCGCCGCTGCGGTAAGCGCGACATCTTCGACCAGTTCGACTTCCATCGACGGCGGCTCGGGCATGTCGTCGGTTGACGCCAGGCGGGTCGACAGCAGGGCAATCAGCGCGATGTGAAAGATCAGCGCCGCCCCGATCCCGGTCCATTCGGCGCGGTCGGCGGTCATGGCGTATCGCCCTCGACCGAGACCATCGCCACGCGATTCAGACCGGCGCGATTGAGTTCACCCATGACGCTCATCACCTGGCCGTAATCGAGGCCCTTGTCGGCGCGCAGGTAAATGCGGCGACCTTCGGGAGACTCGGGCTGGGCGGCGATCGCGGCGAGGCGCCCGGGGAGCGCGGCGGCGGTAACGGGGGAATCGTCGATGAAAATATTGCCCTGACCGTCGAGCGAAACCTGGACCGGCTTGGCCTGCTGATCGAGGGGGGCGGCGCGGCTTTCGGGCAGGTCGACCGGGACCCCGGCGACCAGCAACGGCGCGGTGATCATGAAGATGATCAGCAACACGAGCATGACGTCGACGAGCGGGGTGACGTTTATTTCACTCATCGGCGCGCGGCGACCGCGGCCGCGACCTCTGCTTCGGGAGGGAAGGGATGCGCCCAAGACCTAAGCCTCGACCTCGAGTTCGCGGCTCAAGGTGGCGTGGAAGCGATCGGCAAAGCGGCCGAGGCGTGCTTCCAGGCGATCGAGCCCATGGGTCAGGCGGTTGTAGGCAATGACCGCGGGAATGGCGGCGAACAGGCCGATGGCTGTGGCGAATAGGGCTTCGGCAATGCCCGGCGCGACAACCGCGAGCGAGGTATTGTTGGCATCGGCGATAGCGGTGAAAGCACGCATGATGCCCCACACCGTCCCGAACAGGCCGACGAACGGCGCGACCGAACCGACCGTCGCGAGAATGTTGAGCCGGTCGCCGAGGCGGTCGAGCTCGGCGGCCAGCGCGGCGTTCATCCGGGTCGACAGGCGTTCGCGCGTGCCCGACCGGTCGATCGCGCGGCTGCCGGTCGAGCGGCGCCATTCATCGAGACCGGCGGAAAGGATGGCGGCAATTGGCAGCTTTTCCGCGCCGCGCTTGGTGTGGAAGGCGTCGATATCGTCGGTCGCCCAGAAATCGGTCTCGAAACGTTCGGTGGCGCGGTTGATCCGGCGGAGACGGATAGCGTGGGTGAAGATGATGGCCCAGGTCCACACGCTGGCCGCGAGCAACCCAAGCATGACCGCTTTCACCACGATGTCGGCGTGGAGAAACAACGCCAGCGGGGACATCATGTCGGTGGGTGCGGTCAAGTCAGTGATCCCTCGCGTAGCTGGTTGAAGCGCTCGATCCAGTCTTTGGGCTGGCGGCGTGGACGGTCGTCGGGACCGAGGAAGGCGGCAGTGACGCGGGCATCGGCCAATGGTTCGTTCCCGCGCATGACTCGCTGATGAATGAGCACGCTTGCGGCACGCACCTGATCGAGCGTCGAGACGATGACGAGGTCGTCGCCCAGCCGGGCGGGGCGGAGGTAGCGGATGTTCACCTCCGCCACCGCATAGACGCCGGTGCCGGCCTCTATCGCGGACCGCTGGTCGATACCCGCGGCGCGCAGCATGTCCGACCGGGCGCGCTCGATATATTTGAGATAGTTGGCGTAATAGACGATGCCGGCGGTGTCGGTGTCCTCGAAATAGACGGTCAGCGCGAAGCGGTGTTCGGCCCCGATGAAGCCGCCACGATAGGGTTGGTCATAGTCCGCGCTGTCCACCCCACCGGCCTTACCCAAGGCGGGAGTCGCGGGGCAACCCCGGCGCGGCGAAACGATGCTTGACAGCGATGTAACCTTCACGTTACTTGTCACCTGTAGGTTACATAAGGGGCGAGTGATGAGTGACGTAACGACGGCCGAACATGCGGAACGGCTCAGCAAAAGACGGGCGCGGGTGTGGCCGTTCCTGGCGGTGATCTACCTCGGCCAGCAGTACAGCTATTTCTCCGCAGCGGACGGTGCGCCGATGATCGATCATGCACGGGTCGGCGCCTGGGCGGTGATGTCGACGGTGCTGCTGGTCGGAATCTTGACCGGCGGCGGCTGGTTTCGAAGCCGTGAAGTGCGGGCGTTGCTCAACGACGACACCAGCCGCGCGCACCGCAGCGACGCGCTTGGCTGGGGCTTCGTCGTGGCGATGGTGACGGGCATCGTGCTGTACATCATCGGCGGAGCGACGGTCACCGAGCGCGAGGCGATCCATCTGATCGTATCGCTGGGGATCGCGACGGCGCTGTTGCGGTTCGGTGCGCTCGAGCGGCGCGCGATGCGCGGTGAGTGATACGCTCGGCAATCGACTGAAGGAAAAGCGCGCGGAGCTTGGGCTGACCCAGGCCGATCTCGCCGAGCGATGTGGCGTGACCCGAAAGACGGTCAACACGGTCGAGAACGGGGTGTTCGTGCCCTCGGCGCTTCTCGCGCTGAAGATGGCGCGGGCGCTCGGTCAGACGGTCGAGGAGTTGTTCTGGATCAGGGGCGATTGAGCGCGCCGACACGCCGGATCAGGTCGCCCTGGACCAGGCTCATGTCGGCCAGATGCATTCCCCAACCCGGGATGAACAGGCCGAACACCGCGACCTCGCCGCCGATCCGGTCGGTCCGCTTGTCGGCCGGGTCGGCATTGGTCCGGACCGAGAAGTAGCCGCGCGGGCCATCCGACACGCAGCGCCCCGAAGCCAGACCGGGCGTGTGGACATAGGGCGCGGGGGCGCGGCCTTCGCTCGACCAGGCGATCGGGCCGCCGGGGACGGGGAGCGAACTGTTCGCGACCCAGATGCTGTCGAGCTTACGCCAGTCGGTCGCGCCGGGCGCGGCGGGATTAACGCAGGCGACGGTCATTCCGGGAGCGGTCGCGACCCCGAACAAGGCACCGGTCGGGGGCGCGTTCTTTTCGCGATAGCTGGTCCAGCTGATGACGCAGCCGGTCTGGCTCGCGGTGGAGCAGATCGGGGTCTTCTTGAGGCTCCCGCCGACGGTCTTGCCGCGGGGCACGAGCAGGTTGAAGCCGGGGAGGATAGCGAGTTTCATCCGCGCGGCGATGGCGGGCTTGGTCTCGATCTCCTGCGCGATCAGCTGGATCAGCTGGAGGCTGCCCTGGCTGTGGCCGATGAGAACGAACGGGCGGCTCTGGTTCTTTGTGGCGATGTAGTTGCGGAAGGCGGCCGCGACGTCGCCATAGGACTTGACCGCCGCGGCGGTGATGTCCTGCCCGGCCGAGAAAGCCACGATCGCGCCGACCGTCATCTGGCGATATTTGGGGGCGAAGGGGCGGCACACCGAAGCGAAACGCGCGAACTGGGCGGCGACGAGATCATTCTCCGCATCCATCACGAGATCGCTGTTGAGGCCATTGTCGCGCGACACGGTAGGATAGATGTAGAAGCAGTCGATCGACGGGGTGGCGGCGGGGCGCGAGGTTGTGCGCGTGCCATAGCCGGACGGATTGACATCGACGGTGCCGAGCGGGGTCGCGCAGACATCACCGCGATCGGGGAGGCACAGCCAGTTGGCAGGCTTCGTATAATCGACAGCGGCGGACGTCTGGGCAGTGACGGGGGTGGCGAAGAGCAGGGCAAGACCCGCGAGCAAACGCATCATTTCACTGCATCTCCAGTGTCGAACAAGCCGGTCTGCGCGCCGGCGGGCGGATTGAGACCGAGGTGGGTCCAGCCGCGGCCGTTGAGGCAGCGGCCCCGGGCGGTTCGCGCGATCAGGCCGAGCTGGATGAGATAAGGTTCGACCACATCTTCGAGCGTGTCGCGCGGCTCGCTGAGGCCCGCGGCGAGCGTTTCGATCCCGACCGGACCGCCGCCGTAAAGGTCGGCGATCATGGTCAGGTAGCGGCGGTCCATCGAATCAAGCCCGAGCGCGTCGATCTCCAGACGATGCAGTGCGCGATCGGCGGCGGCGGCGTCGATGCTGTCGTGACCCGCGGCGTGCGCGAAGTCGCGTACCCGCCGAAGCAGACGCCCGGCGATGCGCGGGGTCCCACGCGAGCGCTTGGCAACTTCCTGCGCGCCGTCGTCGGTCAGCGGGGCATTGAGCAGGCGTGCGGCGCGGCGGACGACCTGCTCGAGCTCGGCCACTGAATAGAAATTGAGGCGGATCGGGATCCCGAAGCGGTCGCGAAGCGGGGTCGTCAGCAGGCCCTGGCGGGTGGTCGCGCCGACGAGGGTGAACTTGGGCAGGTCGATCCGGACGGAGCGGGCCGACGGGCCTTCGCCGATCATGAGGTCGAGCGCACGATCCTCCATCGCCGGGTAGAGAATTTCCTCAACTGCGGGATTGAGGCGGTGGATCTCGTCGATGAACAGGACGTCGCCGTCCTCGAGATTGGTGAGCAGGGCCGCGAGATCGCCCGACTTGGCGATCACGGGGCCCGATGTGGCGCGAAAACCAACCCCCATTTCGCGCGCCAGGATGGCGGCGAGCGTGGTCTTGCCGAGCCCAGGCGGTCCGAAGAACAGCACATGATCGAGCGCCTCACCGCGCGCCTTGGCCGCGTTGACGAAGATGCGGAGATTTTCGCGCGCGCCCTGCTGGCCGACGAATTCGTCGAGCGACTTCGGGCGAAGCGCAGAATTGGCATCCTCCGCGGTGCGCTCGGGCGTGGTCAGTCGTGCGGGGTCGGTGGCCATTGCCCGTCGATTAGCATGGCGCGGCCAAGAGGCCAGCCCTTGCATCGCGCGAACCGGCAAGGCAGCGTCATCGCGGGCAGACAGGGGGGCACCAATGATCGTTGACCGCAGGACCATGATCGGCGCGCTGGCGTCGCTGGCGGCGGTGCCCGCCGTGGGCAAGGCGAAGGCGGGGAATGCGGCAGGACCGGCGTGGTTCGACCGCGCGATCGTGATCGACGCGCTGGGCGGGCTCAACGATCCTTATGGCGCCGAGGGCGTATCGCGGATGAGCAACCGCGCCTTTGCCGAGACGATGCAGACAGGAGTAACGGTAGTTCGCGACACGGTCTTCCCGGTCGGTAACACCGCCGACCCGTGGGGCGACTATACAAAGGCGATCGGCGATTTCGGTGACTATTTCGCGGCTAATCCCGATCGACTCCTGCTCGTCCGAAGCGCTGCCGATATCCTGAAAGCAAAGCGCGAAAAGAAGTTCGCGGTGATCGTCGGCACGCAGGACAGCTGCATGGTGAGCGGGGACGTTGGCCGGGTAGCGCAGCTCAAGAAGGACGGCGTGATGACCGTCCAGCTGACCTATAACAATGGCAATCTGGCCGGCGACGGCGCGTTGGAGCCGCGCGACGGCGGGCTGACCAAGCTGGGCCGCAAGACGATCGAGCGGATCGAGGCGGAGAAATTGCTGCTCGACCTGAGCCATGGCGGGGCGCGAACGATGGCGGAGGGTGCGGCCTTCGCCAAGCGACCGCTGGTGATCAGTCACACCGGCGCACGCGCGTTGACCGACCATCCGCGCAACACCGCCGATGCGACGATCAAGGCGGTGGCCGACAAGGGAGGCGTGGTCGGTGTCTACTTCATGCCCTTCCTCTCGGCCGACATGAAACCGAGCGGCGAGCAATTGATCGCCCATATCGAGCATGTCGCAAAGGTGGCTGGCGAGGATGGCGTCGGGATCGGCACCGACAATGGGGTGATGCCGATCGTGCTCGACGAGGTTTCCCGTAAACGGATGGACGACTGGACGCTCGAGCGGATCAAGCAGGGCATTGCCGCGCCGGGCGAGGCGACGGGCGTCTACACCCTGGTTGCGGCTTACAATAGCATCGACCGGTATCGACGCCTGGCGCGCGACCTGGAACGGCGCGGGTGGAGCGTCGGCCGACTGGAAAAGCTGTTCGGCGGCAACTTCCTGCGCGTCTATCGCGAGGCGTGGGGCGGCTAGTCGAACTGCTCGATCGCGCCGGTGACTTCGACCCAGTCATGCTTGCGGTTGCCGAACACGGTCACGGTCGGCGTAAAGGCATGCGGATCGTCGAACGCGCCCAAGGCGATGGCGATGGTGTCGGGGACGGCGTCGTTGGCGAAGAAGACGGTCGATCCGCACTCGGGGCAGAAGTGAAAATGCGCCGCGCCATTTTCGCCGATAGCGGTGTAGGTCTCGGCCTCGCCCGAGGTGGTGACTTGGGCAGCAGGAAAGCGGACCTGCGCGGCGAAAGCGGAGCCGCTGCGCTTCTGGCAATTGAGGCAATGGCAGACCGAGATTCGGATCGGGGTGCCGGTGGCGGTGGCGGTCAGCTGGCCGCAGCGGCAGGACGCGGGGTGAGAGTCAGGCATGAATGTCGATCCTTGTCCCGTCGGGAACCGCGTCGAAAAGCCAGTCGATCTCGCGGTTGGTAAGGGCGATGCAGCCATCGGTCCAGTCGCGCAGCAGGTGCCGACTACCGACGCCGCCGATGGCGTTGGGAAGGCCGTGGATCATGATGTCGCCGCCGGGGTCAATGCCAGACAGTCGGGCGGCATCGCGTTGCGCGTCGGTCGGGTAGTCGATTTTTAGCGAGCGATGATAACGACTATCGGGATTGTGAAAAGAAATGAGGTAGCTGCCCTCGGGGACGCGCCCGTCGCCCTGGCGCTGCTTGGGGGCGAGCCCGCCGCGTCCGAGCGCGATGCGAAAGCTGCGAATGGGCCGTTCGCCGCGATAGGCGACCAAGGTCCGATCCGATTTGTCGACAACGATCAGATCGACGGGACCGGCGGGGAGCGGATCGCATTTTCCCCTGCCGTAATTCCACGCGCGACCGGCAGCGAGGCAGCGGTCGACGGCGCCAAAACGGCTTGCCACGGGGCGGGCGACGGCGGTGACGGCGAGGCAAGCGAGCGCAGCAATTGGAAGTCCGAGAGCCAGCCACCGCCTCACTTGGCCGCTTTCCTCAATGCCAGCCTGACCAATGCATCGAGCGTCGCGCCGTCGCCCAGATCCTCTACCGCCGCTGCGACCGCCGCGCTGGCATCGGCGGGTTTGAAGCCAAGATTGGCTAAAGCGGAGAGGGCGTCCTGCGCGATTCCGCCACGCGGGGCCGGGCTTCCGGCGGTGGCCGCCAGCGCCGGACTGCCGAGCTTGCCCGCAAGCTCGTTGACGATGCGCATCGCTAGCTTGGGGCCGACGCCGTTGGCGCGCGCCACCATCGCCTTGTCGCCCCGGCTGACAGCGGCGGCGAGTTCGGCCGGATCGAGGACCGACAGGATGGCGAGCGCGACGCGGCCGCCGACGCCCTGCACGCTGGTTAGTGCACGGAAACTCTCGCGCTCCCCCGCCGTGCCGAAACCGAACAGGGTCATGCTGTCCTCGCGCACCTGCATTTCGGTGAGCAACATGACCGTGCCACCGACCGGGCCAAGGGCGTCTAGAGTGCGAGCAGACGTGAGAACCAAATAGCCGACCCCGGCAACGTCCAGCACCGCACCGTCGGCAGTCGTTTCGGCGAGAATCCCGGTCAGGCGTGCGATCATCGCCCTTGCGTAAGGCCGGAGCGCGCGCTCGCCAAGTGGTGGGCGTGGGTGATGGCGACGGCAAGCGCGTCCGCGGCGTCGGGACCGGCGATGGCGACGCCGGGGAGCAGGCGCTGGATCATCGCGTGCACCTGCGCCTTGTCCGCGCCGCCGGTGCCGACAACGGCCTTTTTAACCAGCCGCGCTGCATATTCGCCGACGTCGATGCCCGACTTCGCGGCAACCATCAGGCATACGCCGCGGGCTTGGGCTAGCTTGAGCGTGGATTGGGGATTTTTGTTGACGAATATTTCTTCCGCGGCGGCACTGTCGGGCCTGTGGTCGACGAGAAGTGCTTCGAGCTGAACCGCGAGGTGGGCCAAACGTTGCGGGAGCATGGACGTCGCATCGGTTTTCAACTGGCCATTGGCGAGATGCGTCAGGCGATTGCCTTCGGCACGGATCAGACCCCAACCGGTGCACGACAATGAAGGATCGAGTCCCAGGATGATCATTCGCGGGCGATCATCGCTTGCGTCTCGTGGCTCGCCTGGACGTCATGGCCAATGCGCCGGCGGGAATGCCGATGAGCGCGATGCCCCCGAGTTCGAAGATCCAATTCAGTCGCCATCTTCCGAGGCGGCCGGTCAACAGCGCGTCGACATGGTGGAACGAGGCCGCCCGGATGACGATGAATACGAGCAGCAGGACGATCCCGACGGCCGCGATGCGGACCGGCGTCCTCGCTCGTCGCATGCGGACCACAATGAAGATGGCGACGATGGCACTGAGCGCCAGCAGCGCCAGGATGAAGACGAGCTGATATTCGCGG
Organism: uncultured Alphaproteobacteria bacterium; assembly: GCA_963740965.1. GTDB lineage: Bacteria > Pseudomonadota > Alphaproteobacteria > Sphingomonadales > Sphingomonadaceae > Sphingomicrobium. The sequence goes on along the minus strand of CAVUFW010000007.1, from coordinate 37,499 downwards.
CGCTGTGCGTACCAATGTTCCGACTGGGCAAGATGACGCGCGACGATCGTCAACAATGACTGGAAATCGATCTGCTTGTTGATGCCGAGCAGCACTAGCAGGACCGTCGTGAACGACCAGAATCTGGTGTCCGTCGGCGACCGCGCGGCGGCCAGCGCGGCCGCGATGGCGGCCAGAAAATATGCGGCGACCGTAACAGCGCCCATCGGCGTCGGATCGCCGATGGTTGGCGTCCAACCGTCGGTGAGGGCGCTCAAATTCGCGATCAGCCAAGCTTCTCCATCACCGCATCGGGGACGTCGTAATTGCCCCAGACGGTCTGCACATCGTCATCGTCGTCGAGTGCGTCGATCAGCTTGAACAAGGTGCCGGCATCGTCTTCGCCAACTTCGACCATGACCTGTGGACGCCAGGCGAGCTTGGCGCCTTCGGCCTCGCCAAGCACGGGCTCCAGCGCCTTTGCGACTTCGTGCAGCGAGCCGATTTCGGTCCAGATTTCGTGCCCTTCATCGGACGAGCTGACATCTTCCGCGCCGGCTTCCAACGCGGCTTCGAACACCTTGTCGGGATCGCCCGCGGCGGCGGGGTAGTTGATCAGACCGACGCGGTCGAAGGCGTGACTGACGCTTCCGCTCGCGCCCAGATTGCCACCGTTCTTGGCGACCGCGGTACGGACGTTGGTGGCAGTGCGGTTGCGGTTGTCGGTCAGCGCTTCGATGATCAGTGAGACGCCGCCGGGGCCGAAGCCTTCGTAACGGATTTCTTCGTAGGTCTCGGCATCGCCACGCGCCGCCTTGTCGACCGAGCGCTGGATATTGTCCTTCGGCATCGACTGCGCCTTGGCGGCGTTGATCGCGGCACGTAGGCGCGGGTTCATGTCCGGATCGGGCAGGCCCATCTTCGCCGCAACGGTGATTTCGCGCGACAGCTTGGAGAACATGCCCGAACGCTTCTTATCCTGCGCGCCCTTGCGGTACATGATGTTCTTATATTTGGAATGACCTGCCATGGCTTAGCTCCTTAAGCGAGACCTAGGGCATTGCGATAGGTGTCGAGCAGGGCGTCGGCTTCCTGACGGACGTGGGCTTCCATACGACGGAGTGCGACGATCTTGCGCATCGTCTTGGTGTCGTAACCGTTCGACTTGGCTTCCGAATAGACATCGCGGACGTCGTCGGCGATGCCCTTCTTTTCCTCCTCGAGACGTTCGATTCGTTCGATGAACAGCCGCAGCTGATCCGCCGCGACATTGCCTTCGGCCATTTGATGGACACTCCGATTCCAAGGTTGATTTGGCGGAGCCTTAGGCGAGGCATCGGGTTGCCTCAAGCCGGTTGAACGATGCCTGCGAAGCTTTATGGGAGGCCGCAGTGACCACCGCCATCCACCCGCGCGCACGCAAGGTGCGCATCCTCGCCACGCTCGGACCTGCAAGCAGCAGCCCGGCGATGATCCGTAAATTGTTCGACGCCGGGGCCGATGCCTTCCGCATCAACATGAGCCACGGAAGCCAGGCCGACAAAGCCAAGCTGGTCGAAGCGATCCGCGCGTTGGAAACCGAAACGATGCGCCCGACGACCATACTGGTCGACCTTCAAGGGCCGAAACTTCGGGTTGGATCGTTCAAGGGTGGAGCGGCGATGCTCGGTGCCGGGCAGATGTTCGTGCTCGATCGCGATTCGCGACCGGGCGACGCCAACCGGGTCGAGCTTCCGCATGCCGAACTGTTCGCCGCGGTGGGCAAGGGCGACCGATTGCTGATCGACGACGGCAAGGTGCGGCTGCGGGTCGTCGCGGTCGAGGGCGACAAGATCGCCTGCGTGGTCGAGGTCGGCGGGCGCGTGTCGAACAGCAAGGGGGTCAACGTCCCCGACGTGGTGGTGCCGATTCCGGCGCTGACCGACAAGGACCGCAGCGATCTGCAATTCGCGCTCGACCAGGGCGTCGACTGGATTGCCCTGTCCTTCGTGCAGCGGCCCGAGGATGTCGCCGAGGCGCGGCAACTGATCGGCGACCGCGCGGCGTTGCTCGCCAAGATCGAGAAGCCGGCGGCGATCGAGCAGCTCGACGCGATCGTCGACCTCGCCGACGCAGTGATGGTCGCGCGCGGGGACCTTGGCGTCGAGCTTCCGCCCGAGGACGTGCCGCCGGCGCAGAACCGGATCGTCGCTTTTGCCCGGCAACGCGGCAAGCCGGTGGTGGTGGCGACGCAAATGCTGGAATTGATGATCGTGTCCCCTACGCCGACGCGGGCCGAAGTCAGCGACGTGGCGACCGCCATCTATGACGGTGCCGACGCGATCATGCTGTCGGCGGAGAGCGCAGCGGGACAATATCCGGTTGAATCAGTGGCGATGATGGACCGCATCGCGCGATCGGCCGAGAGCGATCCGGTCTATCCGGCGCGAATTCATTTCACCGAGACACCGGCGGAGGCGACGACGGCCGATGCCTTGTCCGAAAGCGCGGCGACGATCGCCAAGATCATCAACGCCAAGGCGATGGCCTGTTACACTTCATCGGGATCGACTGCGCGGCGGATCGCCCGCGAACGGCCGCCAGTGCCGATCCTGGCGATGACCGCGAGCCTGAAGGTGGCGCGTCGGCTGGGCCTGCAGTGGGGAGTCCATGCCGTGCACACGCGCGATGTCGGCAGTTTCGAGGAGATGGTCGGCAAGGCCAAGCGCATGGCGCTACGCCACAACGTGGTCGGCGCGGGTGACCGGATCGTGCTGATGGCCGGCGTGCCGTTTGCCCGAAGCGGATCGACCAACGTGCTTCATGTCGTCAAGATCGAGGGCGACGAGCTGGAAGACCACTAGGGCTAGCGCGAGCCGGCCATCCGGTCCGGCGCCGAGGTCTGCTGAGCCTGGTCGAGCGGAGCGGCCTGATTCCACAATGCTAGCGTAGGCTTGCCGAAGCGGCGATCCTGGGTATCGAAGTCGAAGGCGCAGATACCGCAATTGAGCAATTCGCCCTCGCGGTTCAAGGCCATCAACTCTTCTTCGGTCATCTCGTCGAGGATATAGCGAAGGCACATCACTACTACCTGATGGCCAATCACCAACACGCGCTTTCCGGCAAATTGCAGGTTGATCGTGTTGAGCGCCGAGCGAAGACGGAGGATCACGTCGGCCCAGCTCTCGCCGCCCGGCGCACGATGGTAAAACTTACCTAGCTTGGCACGATGTGCGGCCTCCTCGGGATATTTTTCGGCAATGCCGAGCGGCGTGAGACCGTCGAAAATACCGAATTCGCGCTCGCGCAGCCGCTCATCGAGTATGGTCGGCTTGGCACCGCCGACCAGGCCGCCGGCGGCGCAGATCGCCTCGGCCGTCTGACGGGCGCGAAGATAGGGGGAGCTGAGCAACACTTCGGGGCGCTGGTCATCGGGCAGGGCGGCGAACCAGTGGCCGACCGCTTTCGCCTGGGCAAGGCCGAGATCGGACAAAGGAACGTCGACATCGCGCATTGCGAGATCGATTACCTTGGCATCCGACACTTCCGCCGCGTCGCGCGCCAGATTGCCCTGGCTCTGCCCGTGGCGAACGATCCACAATCGCTCGGGCCAATGTTCGGAGACTGGCATCGGCTTTCTCTCCTAATCGATCGAAAGAAGCACGAAACGCAGCAACATTCCAATCCCGCCGCGCGTCAGGCAGCCTCTACTTCGGGCGTACCGCGCCGACGACCGTCGAGCCGGCGGAATGCAGCGAGCGCCTGGCCGACGATCTGGTCCATGTTGTAATAGCGGTAGGTCGCCAGGCGCCCGACGAAGGTCACCCCGTCGGTCGCGTCGCCAAGTGCTTCGTACTGCTTGAACAACGCCTGATTTTCGGGTCGGGGGATCGGATAATAGGGGTCGCCTTCCGCCGAAGGATATTCGTAGGTCACGGTGGTTCGAGGAGAGACTTGCCCGGTCAGATATTTATATTCGCTGATCCGCGTGAACGGGACGTCTTCGGCCGGGTAATTGACCGTGCCGACCGGCTGGAAACGTTCCTGCTCGAGCGTCTTGTGATCGAAGTTCAGGCTTCGATACGGCAGTTTCCCGAAGCGGAAGTCGAAATATTCGTCGATCGGGCCGGTGAAAATCAGATGATCGAACGCTTCGCTGTCGCGCACCTCGCGATAGTCGGTGCCGAGCCGGATATCGATCAGCGGATTGTCGAGCATCGCCTTGAACATTGCGGTGTAGCCGTTGCGCGGCATGGCCTGGAAAGTGTCGGTGAAATAGCGATCGTCGACGTTCGTGCGCGTCGGAATTCGCGCGGTCACCGACTTGTCGAGTTCGCTGGGATCGAGCCCCCATTGCTTGCGGGTATAGCCGCGGAAGAACAATTCGTAGAGCTCGCGCCCGACGGCATTGATCACTACATCTTCGGACGTCGCGATGTCCTCGACCCGCTCGGCGCGTGACGCGAGATAGTCAGCCGCCTCTTCGTCGCTCTTAAGATCGAGATCGAACAGTGCGTTGAGCGTGGTGCGGTTGATGGGAATCGGCACCTGCTTACCGCGAACCTCGGCCAGCACGCGATGCTCGTAGGGGCGCCATTCGGTGAATTGCGACAGATAGTCGACCACCTGATCGCTGTTGGTATGGAAGATGTGTGGACCGTATTTGTGGTACAAAATGCCGGCGTCGTTCAGTTCGTCATAGGCGTTGCCGGCAATGTGCGGCCGGCGATCGACGAGCAATACTCGCGCCTGGTGCTGGCTGGCCAGACGCTCGGCGAGCACCGATCCGGCGAAGCCTGCGCCAACGATCAGATAATCGTAATGGGGGCGGTTCGCAGCCTCTGGAATGGCGGTCATTCGGCTGCCTCCAGCAGCGCCGGTTTTTGAAGGGCGGTGACGGCGGGGGCGGCACGCACCTCGGCGATCAGGCCCGCCATGCGCGACTGAACCGTTTCCCAACTGGCGGCACTGAGCATGGCATCGGCCTCGGCCAGCCAGTCACCGGTCGGATCGCTCGACAAGGCCAGCGCAGCTTCACAGGCGGCGACGAAGGCGGCTGCGCCGTCGGCGATCATGACGCCCTGAAGGTGTCCATAATGGCGCACCACGTCTTTCACCGGAGTAGAGACGACCGGGCGGCCGCCCGCGAGATATTCCGGTGTCTTGGTCGGCGAGATGAATTCGGTCGACTCGTTCATCGCGAAGGGCATCAGGGCGACGTCCCAGCCGGCGAGGTAGGCGGGAAGCTCGACATAGCTCTTGCCGCCAAGGTAATGGATGTTGGCGCGACGCGGGAGATCGGCGTCCTCGATCTTGACGACGGGGCCGACCATTACGAACGACCAGTCGGGGCGAAGGACTGCGAGTTTATCGAGCAGGGCGATGTCGAACCGCTCGTCGATCACACCGTAGAAGCCGAGCCGCGGACCGGCGATCGTCGCCTGATCGGCAGGCTCTTCGGGCTTGGCGCGTGAGGCCATGAAATGGTCGCGATCGACCGACGACGGGAAGCAGTGGACGTTGGGATGGCGGTCCTTCTTGGCCTCGAACAGGCTCGATCCGCCCGTGAAGACGACGTCGGTACGGTCGAGCAACTCCTGCTCCAGCGCCAGCAGATAGTCGGGCGCAAAGCGGAACTTGGATAGTTCGTCCATCACGTCGAAGACGATTGCGTCGGCCGTGATGCCACGGGAGAAGGGCAGCATCAGCGGCGTGTAATACCAAGCGATCAGCGGGCCGCGAAGCGCGGACGTGAAAGCCTCGCAAAGGCGGGTCAGCGTTGCCTCGGCCTGATCCATCGTCAGTCCTTGGGGCAGGTGGGGGACGACCACGCGGACCCCGGGATGGTGTTCGGCGAGGCGGACCTTGAGGTGCGCAGTCTCACGACGAGCGACGACGACCGGTTCTTCCCAGTAGATCACGTCCATGTCCCGCGCGAACCGGGTCATCAGATGCTGAGGACGCTGGAAGACGAAATCCCAGCGAAGGTGAGAAAAGCAAAGGAGGGTCGGTCGAGCTGACTGGGAAATGGGTTCGTCAGGATATTCGTCGATTGGCACAGGGACGCCCGTCAGCATTGTCACGCTTTCCTTGTCGAAAAGTGGGTAGAGTCAGAGAACGGAGCTTGGAGCTGCCCTGTTCCACTACATTACCTATGATAGGCTCAATTCGTTCCCTCAGGATCGCGTGAAGAATGGATTCCACGGCGATTGACCGGTGCGGCGACGCGTGGAAGAGGTCCGGCAGCGTCCAAGGGAAGAATGAATGGCGACCAGAATCGACGAACTCGAGGCCCGCCGGGCCGAGGCGAAATTGGGCGGCGGCGAAAAGCGCATCGCCGCGCAGCATGCCAAGGGCCGGCTGACGGCGCGCGAGCGATTGAGCGTCTTGCTCGATCCCGACTCGTTCGAAGAAGTCGACATGTACGTCGAGCATAATTGCGTCGACTTCGGCATGGAGAGCCAGAAATTCCCGGGCGACGGCGTCGTCACCGGCAGCGGTACGATCAACGGTCGGCTGGTCTATGTTTTCGCCCAGGACTTCACCGTGTTCGGCGGGTCGCTGTCCGAACGTCACGCACAGAAGATCTGCAAGATCATGGACGCCGCGATGAAAATCGGGGTGCCGGTGATCGGCCTGAACGACAGCGGCGGGGCGCGGATTCAGGAGGGGGTGGCCTCACTCGGCGGGTATGCCGAAGTGTTCCAGCGCAACGTGCTGGCGTCGGGTGTGGTGCCGCAGTTGAGCCTAATTATGGGGCCGTGCGCGGGGGGCGCGGTCTATTCGCCGGCAATGACAGACTTCATCTTCATGGTGAAGGATTCAAGCTACATGTTCGTCACCGGGCCCGACGTTGTGAAGACGGTCACCAATGAGGTGGTGACTCAGGAAGAGCTTGGCGGCGCGGTGACGCATACCACCAAGTCGGGCGTCGCCGACGTGGCGTTCGAGAACGATGTCGATGCGCTGCTGGCGACGCGCGACTTCTTCGATTTCCTGCCGTCGAGCAATCGCCACGACGTACCCGAGCGGCCGACCGATGATCCATGGGACCGGATCGAGGAGAGCCTAGACACGCTGGTGCCGCCGAGCGCCGCGACGCCGTACGACATGCACGAACTCATCCGGAAGGTGGCGGACGAGGGCGACTTCTTCGAAATCCAGCCGAACCACGCCGGCAATATCATTGTTGGCTTCTGCCGGATTGAGGGGCGCAGCGTGGGCGTAGTCGCGAACCAGCCGATGGTGCTCGCCGGTTGCCTCGACATCAATTCATCGAAGAAAGCGGCGCGGTTCGTGCGCTTCTGCGATGCGTTCGACATTCCGATCGTGACCTTCGTCGACGTTCCGGGGTTCCTTCCGGGGGTGGGCCAGGAGCATCACGGCATTATCAAGCATGGCGCGAAACTGCTATTCGCTTATGCCGAGGCGACGGTGCCCAAGATCACGGTGATCACACGCAAGGCCTATGGCGGAGCGTATGACGTCATGGCGTCGAAGCATCTGCGTGGCGATCTGAACTACACCTGGCCGACCGCCGAGATTGCGGTGATGGGGGCCAAGGGTGCAGTCGAGATCATCTTCCGCGGCAAGACGGCTGAGGAACAGGCGCAACAGACGCGCGAGTATGAAGAACGCTTCGCCAATCCGTTCGTGGCGGCGAGCAAGGGCTTTATCGACGAGGTGATCTACCCGCATTCGACGCGGCGGCGTGTGGCGCTGGGGTTGCGGAAACTGCGGGATAAGGTGCTCGAAAATCCGTGGAAGAAGCACGACAATATTCCGCTGTGAGTGAGCTGATAATCTGGCTGCCCATGATTGCCCTCGGCGCATTTTTTTCGGTTCATTGTGCTCGAGCTACCGTAAAAGAGATGAGATCGGGTCGGGCATTGGGTGGCAAGTATGGCGATTATGAGCGCGCTTCGTCGCCGACCGGGTTTTGGCTAGTTATGGCCGGCAATATTGCTGCTGTTTTGATTGGCGTATTCTTCCTTGCAGTCGGGATAGCAGGGTGGGCCCTCGAACTGGGAATATTCAGATGAAACTCGGTCGCCTCAATCATGTCGGGGTCGCAACCCCTTCAATTACCGCTTCGGTAGCAATGTACCGCTCGACCATGGGGGCGGAGCCGGCGGGGGATGCGTTCGACTTGCCGGCGCAGGGGGTGCGGGTTTGTTTCGTGGATGCCCCCAACATGCAGATCGAATTGATCGAGCCGCTTGGCGCGGACTCGCCGATCGCGAAATTCCTCGAGAAGAACCCGCTCGGGGGGCAACATCATCTATGCTTCGAGGTGGCGGACATCGGTGAGGCGCGGGCCTGGTATGAGGGGAAGGGCGTGCGCATCCTGGGCGAGACGCGGATCGGAGCGCACGGGACGCCGATCTTCTTCCTCCACCCCAAGGAGATGGGCGGGGTGCTGACCGAGATCATGGAAAGCCCGAAACAGGCGCACTGATGGCCCAACACGACGCCACCATCGTCTGGTCGAACGACGATCCGCCCGAATTCGCCAAGGGACACTACGGCCGTGCGCACGAATGGCGGTTCGATGGCGGGGCGGTGGTCCGCGGCTCGTCCAGCCCGAGCGTGGTGCGCGAGCCGTGGTCGGACCCGGCTGGGGTCGACCCGGAAGAAGCGTTCGTCGCTAGCGTCGCCAGCTGTCACATGCTGTGGTTTCTCGATCTGGCGCGGCGGGCGGGTCATGCGCTGCTGCGCTACGAGGACGACGCGCAGGGAACGCTCGAGAAATGCGCCGACGGCAAAGTGCGGATCACGCGGGTGACATTGCGGCCTCGCATTGTCTTTTCGGGCGTGGCGCCGGAAGCGGCGGCGGTCGATGCCTTGCACCATGCGGCGCACGAAGCCTGCTTCATCGCCAATTCGATCTCGGCCGACGTCGTCATCGAGCCGCGCTGATCATTGGCAGTCGCGCCCGCCCGCGCTAGGGCCGTGGCGATGACCGACAAGACCAAGCTCGACCAGTGGAATGCCCTCGCCGACAAGGAGTCGTGGGGCAAGGATTTGAGCCGCGAGACGCTCGAGGGGATTACGCTCAAGACGGTTTATGGTCCCGAGGATGCGGTCGGGATCGACAGCGGCTACCCGGGCGTCGCGCCGTACACGCGTGGACCCTATGCGACGATGTATGCGGGGCGGCCGTGGACCATCCGTCAATATGCGGGGTTCTCGACCGCCGAGGAATCGAACGCTTTTTACCGCCGCAACCTGGCAGCGGGGCAGAAGGGGCTGAGTGTCGCGTTCGATCTGGCGACGCATCGGGGATATGACAGCGACCATCCACGCGTTGCCGGCGATGTCGGCAAGGCGGGCGTCGCGATCGATTCTGTCGAAGACATGAAACTGCTGTTCGACGGCATCCCGCTGGACGAGATGTCGGTCAGCATGACGATGAACGGCGCGGTGCTGCCGGTGCTCGCCTTCTACATCGTCGCGGGAGAGGAGCAGGGGGTTCCGCGCGCCGCTTTGTCGGGCACGATCCAGAACGACATTCTGAAAGAATTCGCGGTCCGCAACACCTACATCTACCCGCCCGAACCGTCGATGCGGATCGTGGCGGATATCATCGCTTTCACGTCGCGCGAGATGCCCAAGTTCAACTCGATCTCGATCTCGGGTTATCACATGCACGAGGCCGGGGCGACGGCGGTGCAGGAGCTGGCCTATACGCTCGCCGACGGGATGGAATATGTCCGTGTGGCAAAGGCGTCGGGCTTGGATGTCGATGCCTTCGCGCCGCGCCTGAGCTTCTTCTTCGGCATTGGCATGAATTTGTTCATGGAGGTCGCCAAGCTGCGTGCAGCGCGGACGTTGTGGGCGCGGATCATGGGCGATCTTGGCGCGACGTCGGAGAAGTCGAAACTGCTACGGACGCATTGCCAGACGTCGGGCGTGTCGCTGACCGAGCAGGACCCGTACAACAATGTCGTTCGGACCACGGTCGAAGCGCTGGCGGCAGTGTTTGGCGGCACACAGTCGCTGCACACCAATTCGTTCGACGAGGCGATGGCGCTGCCGACCGATTTTTCGGCGCGGATCGCGCGTAATACGCAATTGATCCTGGCCGAGGAAAGCGGGGTGACCGCGGTTGCCGATCCGCTCGGCGGGTCGTGGTATGTCGAGGCGCTGACGCGGGCGCTGGAGGAGAAAGCGCAGGCGCTTATCGACGAGGTCGAGGCGCATGGCGGGATGACCAAGGCGGTCGCCGAAGGGCTGCCCAAGCAGCGGATCGAGGAGGCCGCGGCGGCGCGGGCGGCGAAGGTCGATGTCGGCGAGACGGTGATCGTCGGGGTCAACCGGTACCGGCTGGCCGACGAGGCCGAGATGGACATTCTCGAGGTCGACAATGCAAAGGTGCGGGCCGGCCAGATTGCTCGGCTGGAGAAGATGCGTAGCGAGCGCGACGAGGGTGCGGTGAGGGTGGCACTAGAAGCGCTGGAGAGGGCGGCCAAAGCCCGTCCCCCTCTTCAGGCGGAGGTGTCGCGAAGCGACGGAGGGGCCAGTGCTTCGCTTTCCGACGGGCCCCCTCCGTCGGCTGCGCCGACACTTCCCCCAGGAAGTGCTGGGGGAGGGGCTAATCTGTTGGCTCTGGCGGTCGATTGCGCGCGTGCGCGTTGCTCGCTTGGTGAGATTTCGGATGCGCTTGAGCGGGCGTTCGGGCGGTACGAGACGTCTCCTACGCCAGTCAGCGGAATTTATGGCAAGACCCGCGACGACACGCGCTGGGACGAGGCGCTTGCGGGCACCGTCGCAGTGGCGCGGCGGATGGGGCGGGCGCCGCGGATGCTGGTCGCAAAGATGGGACAGGACGGGCATGACCGCGGGGCGAACCTGGTGTCCTCGGCATTCGGCGACCTGGGATTCGAGATTATCGCCGGCCCCCTGTTCCAGACCCCGCGCGAGGCGGCGGAGCTGGCGGTGGCGAAGCAGGTCGACGTGGTCGGCGCGTCGTCACTGGCGGCGGGGCACAAGACGCTGATCCCCGAATTGATCGAGGCGCTCAAGGATCTTGGCGCGGCGGACATCAAGGTCGTCGCGGGCGGGGTCATCCCGGCGCAGGATTATGCCATGCTCCGCGCTGCGGGGGTGCAGGCGATCTTCGGGCCGGGGACGAACCTAGCCGACGCGGCGGACGAGGTGCTGCGGCTGCTCGGGCACAACAGGCCGCCGGTTGGGGAGGCAGTTGAGTAAGGATGACGATGTTCAATAAGATCCTAATCGCAAACCGGGGCGAAATTGCCTGCCGAGTCATCCGCACCGCCAAGCGCATGGGCATCGCGACGGTCGCGGTTTATTCCGATGCCGATGCGCGCGCGCCGCATGTGCGGATGGCGGACGAGGCGGTTCGGCTGGGGCCGGCGCCGGCGGCGGAGTCGTATCTCAAGGCCGAGCTGATCATCGATGCGTGCAAGGCGACGGGGGCGGAGGCGGTGCATCCGGGTTATGGCTTCCTTTCCGAGCGCGAGAGTTTCGCCAACGCGTTGGCCGAGGCGGGGATCGCCTTCATCGGGCCGCCGCCGCGCGCGATCGCGGCGATGGGCGACAAGATCGAATCCAAGAAACTTGCCAAGGCCGCGGGCGTGTCGGTGGTGCCGGGCTATCTCGGCGAGATTGCCGATACCGACGAAGCGGTGCGGATCGCGAGCGACATCGGCTATCCGGTGATGATGAAGGCCTCGGCGGGAGGCGGCGGCAAGGGCATGCGGCTGGCATATTCCGAGCAGGACGTGCGCGAAGGGTTTGAGGCGACCAAGCGCGAGGGACTGTCGAGCTTCGGCGACGACCGCGTATTCATTGAGAAGTTCATCGAGGACCCGCGCCATATTGAAATCCAGGTGCTTGGTGATCAACACGGGACGGTTCTTTATCTGGGCGAGCGCGAATGCTCGATCCAGCGCCGCCACCAGAAGGTGATCGAGGAGGCGCCGTCGCCGTTTGTCGATCCTGACATGCGCAAGGCGATGGGCGAGCAGGCGGTCGCGCTGGCGGCGGCGGTGGGATATTATAGCGCGGGGACGGTCGAGTTGATCGTAGGCGCGGACAAAAGCTTCTACTTTCTAGAGATGAACACCCGGTTGCAGGTCGAGCATCCGGTGACCGAGGAAGTGACCGGGCTCGATTTGGTCGAGCAGATGATCCGCGTGGCGGCGGGGGAAAAACTGTCGTTCGGTCAGGACGATGTAAAGCTGGATGGCTGGGCGATCGAGAGCCGGGTCTATGCCGAGGATCCGTATCGCGGGTTTCTGCCGAGCACCGGGCGGCTGACGGTGTATCGACCGCCTGAAAGCGACGACGAAGACGACGTCCGCACCCGCGTTGACGACGGGGTGATGGAAGGCGGCGAAGTGTCGATGTTCTACGACCCGATGATCGCCAAGTTGATCACATGGGCTCCGACCCGCGACGCGGCGATCGAGGCGCAGGTGACGGCGCTGGATTCATTTCAGATCGACGGGGTGTCGGACAATATCGATTTTCTTTCCGCGCTGATGCAGCATGAGCGGTTCCGTGCCGGCAAACTCACCACCGGCTTCATCGCCGAGGAATATCCCGACGGTTTTCACGGCGCTCCAGCCGATGACGAATTGCTTGGCGACTTGGCGGCGCTTGCGGCGATCGTCGAGTTGACGGTCGATACGCGCGGGGCGCTGATCGACGGCCAGTTGGGCGAGCCGCAATTCCCCGATGCGACTCAGATCGTTCGCCTTGCGGGTCGCGATTATGAAGCGACGGTGACCCCGCACGAGGACGGCAATCTGGTTAGCATCGACGATGGGGAGGAAATGGACGTGGTCGGCGACTGGGGGCCGGGCGAGCGGCTGCTGGAGGCCGAGATCGACGGCCGCCACCGCGTGGTACAGGTCGCCCGCAAGGGTCGCGGGTGGACGCTGACGACGCGGGGCGCCGCGCACCATGCCACCGTGATGGCGCCGCACATCGCCGCGATGATGCGGTACATGATCGAAAAGGTCCCGCCCGACCTGTCGCGTTTCCTGATCGCGCCGATGCCGGGTTTGCTGACCCGGCTGGAGGTCAAACCGGGCGACAAGGTAGAGCCTGGACAGCCGGTGGCGGTGGTCGAAGCGATGAAGATGGAAAACATTCTGCGTGCGGCCAAGGCAAGCACGGTCAAGAGCGTCTCGGCGGGCGTCGGCGACAGCCTGAGCGTCGACCAGGTGATCGTCGAATTCGAATAGCGAAAGGCGCCACTGGTTTGCTCCAGCGACGCCTTTGCCACGCATTACACCGTTAGAACTGGAAGCCGGCACCGGCGTTGGCACCGACGCTCTTGCTGCTGTCGTACGTCACCCCGACCTTATACACCGACTGGCCATTGGACGCCCGGAACGAAGCCCCGAGTGCAAAGCCGACCTCACCTCGATAGGTGCCGACGCCTCCCGAGATCATCGATTTGCCGGCGTCCATCGCCTGCGGCATGCCGGCCGCTGCGAGCGCGGCCGACGAGCCGGCGCGCGCGTCATTACGGACGTCCTTCAAATCGAATCCGAGCGCTTCGACGCGGGCGTCGGTATACGCATTCGACACGTTGACCGCGCCATTCACCGCGCCGCCGAGCTGGGCGACGTTGACGGCGTCGGTTGCGGCGACGCCGGCAGCCACATTCTGGACGATCGTCGCAAGGCCGCCTGCATTGAGCGTTACCGAAGTCCGCGAACTATTGTCGTAAGTGACCGCGTTGGCGACCGCGAAGGAAAGGCCGAAGAGTTGCCCACCGTTGATCGCATCGGTCGAGCCCGCGGCGATCACGCCGTTGGCAACGTTATGCAGACCGACCGGCCCTGCTGCCGCGCCGACCAGCGTAACGTCGTTGGTCGGGGTGCCACCGTTAGGGACGGTCGGCGTTCCCGGGTTGCTATATTGCAGCGGGCCGATCGCACCGTTGGAGATGGCAATCGACAGATTGGTGATCGCCGTCGTGTTGCCCGCGACGTCGGTCTGCAAGTTGGTGATTGCAGTGCTGTTGTTCGTCACTTGCGTATTGATGCCACCAACCTGGGTGGCGAGGTTGGATATCGCGGTCGTGTTGTTGGTGACCTGGGTCTGGACACCGAACAGTTGCGACCCGTTGACCGCGTCTGTCGAAGTTGCGGTGACGGCGCCGGCCTGCACGTTGGTCAGCCGTGTGCCCGTAGCACCGTCGAACGTAACCACGCTATGGCTGGCGTCGTCATATTGCACGGCGTTGTCCGGGATCAGTGCTGCGACGGCATTCAGCTGGTTAAGATTTACGGCGTCGGTGCCGATCGTTCCTGCGGCGACGTTGGTGACCTGACGCTCGGCGCCCACCGCGCCGACCGATATCGTATTGGCGCGGGTTGCGGTCGAGCCCGCCCCCAAGGCGACGCTATTGGCGGCAGTCGCGCTTGCGCCGTCGCCGAGGGCGACCGATCCGACCGCACCTGCTCCGACCGTCGCATCCGGGCCCAGGGCGATGGATCCGGTGGCCGATGCATCGGTAGAGGCACGATTACCGATCGCAACCGAGTCGATTTCGCCGGCAATCGCCTGCTCGCCCGTGTCGCCCAAGCCGGTGATCTGGTTGCCACCGATGGCAATTCCGGCCGGCGTGTCGAGCGTGAAGCTGTCCGCGGTGGCATCGCATTGGTCTGACGGGCCGACCAGCGTCCCGTCGCTGGCAAGAACGCTGAGGCCGATATCGCTACCCGACGCGGCAGTCGTGAGTAGCCCGTTGACATCGACCGAAAGGGCACCGGGCAAGCCGACCAGGCCGAGAAGCGGCGCTGACAGTGCGCCAAGCGTCTGATTTACGTTGCCTTCGATCGGTCCGTAGATACCGGTGACGATCGGGTCGATGATGCCGGTGACCACCGAAGGCGGCAGGCTGACACCAGAGCAAACGCTGACCAGCGTGTCGGGTGCCGGCAAAGGAACGACGGCCTGTGCCGAGGTCGGGAAGGTCGACGCGACCAGCGCCACGCTGGCAGCGAGCATCGTTCGACCCGCACGCCGCGCAGAGTTGCTCGAAAGGAAAGACTTTCGTTCTCGAATTTTGTTGTTCAGGCAAGAGCGGGGCGAGAAGTTGTTGATGTTTGCTTGCTGAAAGGGCGACATTGCTTTGCTTCCTTGTTGAGGACGTCAGTCAAGGAAGCTAGTGTAAAGAAATTAAACAGTTATTTGTCTTGAAGCGTACGAATCTGGACTTACTTCGGTATCTCGTCATACATTGATCCGTTTTCGTCGGTAATCTGAATTACGTTGGTCTTTGACCGCCACCCTTGGGAGTGATATTCGTTAAATCGCCGAATCGAACTTCGTGTCCTGTCCGACGGGAAGGTTGTGCAATGTTCAATTCGCTTTTGAATCTGATATCGGAACCGGTTCGGGACGAACTTTTGCTGAGTGGCGCCCCGGTTACGATCGAGGCCGGGGGAAGCGTTCCGCAGGAGCATCTGGGCGGCGATTATGTTTTCATCGTCCTCGCCGGGGTCGTGTCGAAACTCCAGGTTTCCGAGAGCGGCCATCTGTCCGAGATCGGGATGGTCGGCAATGAAGGGTTGTTTCCGCTGAGCGGCCTGTTGGGCGTTCCAGCGGCACCACATATCGTCGTGTGCCAGGTTGGACCGTTGCGGGCTCAACGACTGCGGACGAGGGACTTTCATCGCATCCTGAGCGAATCCGTGGATGCGCGCGCCCTGCTCCGCAAATATATCTACAGTTTCATCACGCAGATCGCGTCCAACATCGCGTCCTCCGAACAGGGGATGGTCAGCGCCAAACTCGCCCGCTGGCTACTCATGTGTCACGACCGGATAGAAGGCGATTGCATCCCGATCACCCACGACATGCTGGCGCAGATCATCTTTGCGCACCGGCCGACCGTAAGCATCGCGCTCAAAATGATGCGACATCAGGGCCTGGTCGACATTGCGCGCGGCGCGGTGATTGTCCGATCGCGATCCGGGCTCGAGCAACTGGCCGACGGAAAATACGGTCTGTCGGAACGCTACTGGCAGGCCCACATCGGTCCGTTCGGGAAGGACTTTCCGCACGAAGATGAAGATCGGCCGCAGCAGCAGGGTCAATTGCGCGCATAGATTGGCCGCATTGGGAACGATCGCGCAGACCCCGGCATTGGGTCGCCGAAGGAGCGACTTAATGACCGAACGACAGCCAGACCCGATCCGCGGAGTCGCAGCGGGGATCGCGGCCGGGATCGTTGCGAGCCTGGCGATGAATTTGTTCCAGAAGGCGTGGGCCAAGACGTTGCCGATGCCCAGCACTGGCGGGGACCCGGCAACCGTCAAGGCGGCGCAGCGAGTGAGCCGCCTGACGACCGGCAAATATGTCCCGGCCGAGGATAAGGAGGCGGCGGGCGAGGCGGTCCATTATCTGTTCGGCGCTTTGCTTGGCGGGGCATACGGATTGCTTGCCGAATATCGGCCCGAAGTTACCCTGGGCCATGGGACGGCATTCGGCGTGGCATCGGCCGCCTTCGATGAATTCGGTGTTCCCGCAGCCGGGCTGAGCGGCCCGCCGACTGAATTTCCGGCGGCGACGCATGCTTACGCGCTGGCGTCTCACGTCGTGTTCGGCGGAGTGACCGAGGCGACCCGGCGGCTGGTACGCTACTGACGATTGCGAAGATCGACGCGGCGGAGCTTGCCAGTCGCGGTCTTCGGCAATTCCTCGACGAATTCGATCGTACGGGGGTATTTGTACGGGGCAATACGGTCCTTGACGAAGGCTTTGAG
This sequence comes from uncultured Alphaproteobacteria bacterium, assembly GCA_963740965.1. Classification (GTDB taxonomy): domain Bacteria; phylum Pseudomonadota; class Alphaproteobacteria; order Sphingomonadales; family Sphingomonadaceae; genus Sphingomicrobium. Next base: position 20,787 of record CAVUFW010000007.1, on the reverse strand, counting down.
GCCGTCGGCCAATTCGTCGCTGGCTTCCGCGAAATCGGCCAGGACGACGAATGCTTTGACCTTCTGACCGCGCTCGGCACAGGGAACGCCGATCACCGCACATTCGGCGACCGCGGGATGGGCAAGCAGTGCGTTTTCGACCTCTGGCGCGCCGATGTTGTAGCCCGAGCTGACGATCATGTCGTCGCTTCTCGCCAGGTACCAATAATAGCCGTCGGCGTCGCGCCGGTAGCTGTCGCCGGTTATATTCCAGCCGTCGGAGACATAGTCGGACTGGCGGGGGTCGTCGAGATAGCGGCAACCGGTCGGGCCGCGCACGGCGAGGCGTCCTTCGCCCTCGGTCAGCGCGTTGCCGTCAACGTCGAGGATGGCTGCGGTGTAACCGGGGACGGCTTGCCCGGTAGACCCGGGACGGATGCCGTCGCCGCTGGCGGAAATGAAGATGTGCATCATCTCGGTCGATCCGATGCCGTCGACGATCGACAGTCCGGTGCGGTCCTTCCACGCCTGCCAGGTCGACAAGGGGAGATGCTCGCCGGCGCTGACGCAGGCGGTGAGCGAGGGAAGAGCGCGGTCGAGATCGGGTTGGGCGAGCAACGCCTTGTAGGCGGTGGGGGCGGTGGCGAGGTGGGTGACGCCGAAGCGGGCGATCGCATCGAGCATATTCGCGGGCGTCGCCTGTTCGAGCGTGGCGGTGGCGGCGCCGAAGCGAAGGGGGAAGATCAAGGTCGCGCCGAGGCCGAAGGTGAAGGCGATCGGCGCCGAGGTGAGCACGATGTCGCCGGGCTTCATCGGCAGATGCGTTTTCGCGAACGTGTCGCACGGGGCGAGGATGTCGCGGTGCAGGTGGACGCAACCCTTCGGGACCCCGGTGGTGCCGCTGGTGAAGGCGATAATCGCGGGATCGGCGGCGGCGGTATCGACCGGGGGCAAGGGATCGAGAGCGGCGATCCTGCCTTCGAGCTCGCCATGACCGTAGTCGCCGTCGTACTTGATCAGATGCTTGACGAAGCGGGTCTGCTCCATCGCATCGCGGAAGTCGCCGATAAAGCGGCTGTCGACGATCGCGTGGCTGATTTCGGCTTGGTCGATGACGGTGGCGATCTCGCCGGGGCGCAACAATGGCATGGTGGCGACGGCGATTCCGCCGGCTTTCAGGACGCCAAGCCACACTGCGAGCATCATATGGCAGTTGGGCCCGCGAAGGAGGACGCGGTTGCCGGGGATGAGTCCTTCGTCGACCAGCAGGCGGGCGATTTTGCCTGATGTTTCATCGAGTTGACCGTAGGTCCATCGACCATGCTCGTTAACGATTGCGAGATCGTCAGGTTTGCCGCCTCGCAACAGTTGTTCGGCTGCATTGAAGTGTTCGGGATAGTCGAGCAGGTCGAAGCGTGGCAGCTGGTCGGGCTTGGGCAGCCGCCGCTCGACGAAGTCGTCGCGGGTCATGCCGGCACTACCGCCGTCGCCTCTATCTCGACCATCGCGCGGGGCTCGACCAGCCGCACGACCTCGACCAGCGCCATCGCCGGATAATGCGGGCCGACGATCGCCTTCCACGTCGCACCGATTTCGGCGCTTGCAGCGAGATAGGAATCGATGCTGGTCACGTAACAGGTAAGGCGGACGAGATGCTCGGGACCCGCGCCATCGACCGCGAGAATGGCGAGGATGTTGCGTAGTACCTGCGCGAACTGACCGGCGAGATCGTCCGCCACGAACTGTTCGCGATCGTCCCAGCCGACGACGCCGGCGGTGAAGATCGAGCGCCCGGTTGCGGCGACGCCATTGGCATAGCCCTTGGGGCGCGGCCAGCCGGGGGGAAGCAGGGTCTTCATGCGCCATATTCCTTGAGTAGGTCGCGGGCGATGATCACGCGCTGGACCTCCGACGCGCCCTCGTAAATGCGCAACGCGCGGACTTCGCGGTAGAGACTTTCGACCATCGCGCCCTTGGTAACGCCCATGCCGCCGTGGAGCTGGACCGCCATGTCGATCACCTTCTGCGCCGCCTCGGTCGCATGAAGCTTGGCCATGGCGGCGGCGCGGCGATTGTCGCCTTCGCCCTTGTCCTGTTGCCAAGCGGCGCGAGCGATGAGCAAAGCCGAGGCGTCGATCGCGGTCGCCATGTCGGCGAGATTGGCCTGGGTGACGGCATTGTCGGCCAGCGTGCCGTTGCCGAGCTTGCGCCCTGTCGAAAAGGCGATCGCCTCGTCGAGCGCGCGTCGCGCGAAACCGAGCGCGGCGGCGGCGACGGTGACCCGAAACAGGGTCAGGGTCTGCATCGCGACCTTGAAGCCTTCGCCGGGATTGCCGAGCATGGCGGTGGCGGGAAGGCGGACATCGGTCAGCTTCAGGCGAGCAAGAGGATGGGGGGCGATAGCCTCGATCCGCTCGGCCACCTCAAGACCCGGGGTATCGCCGGGGAGGATGAACGCCGAAATGCCGCGCGCTCCTTCCGCCTCGCCGGTGCGCGCGAACAGCGTGATGACGTCGGCAATCTGACCGTTGGAGATATAGGTTTTTTCGCCATCGATGACGTAATCGTCGCCGTCGCGAGTGGCGGTGGTGGCGATGTGGGCGGCGTCCGAGCCGGTGGCGGGCTCGGTCATGGCGAAGGCAGCGATCGACTGACCCGATGCGACCTGACTGAGAAATTGGGCCCGCTGGCGAGGGGTGCCGAACAGGCTGATCGCGCCCGATCCCAGTCCCTGCATGGCAAAGGCGAAATCGGCGAGCCCCGAATGATAGGCCAGGGTCGACCGGGCGATGGCTAGGCAGCGCACGTCGAGCGCGCCATCGGCGATGGTCAGGCCGAGGTAACCCGCGGCGCCCAGCCTGGCGACGAGGTCACGGACCTCGGCCTCCACGTCTTCGGCGTGATGGGCGGAGAGGTTGGCGGCGGCCCAGCCGGAGAGATCGCGGCCAAGCTGGCGGTGTCGGGAGTCGAAGAAGGGCCAGTCGAGATCCACTCAGTCACCCCGGAACTGGGGCGTGCGCTTGTTGGCAAACGCGTCGTAGGCGCGGCGAAAGTCGTTGGTCTTCATCAGCTCGGCCTGAACCTCGGCCTCCATGTCGAGCGCGGTTTCGATGCTTTCGTGCCATTCGGCGTCGAGTTGCTGCTTGGTCACGGCATGGGCGAGGCTGGGGCCGCGGGCGATCTCGCCGGCCAGCGCCAGCGCGTCGGCCAGCGGATCGTTGCACAAGCGGTTCCAGAAGCCCCATCGTTCGCCTTCCTGCGCCGACATGGTGCGGCCGGTGAACAGCAACTCGGCGGCGCGGCCGTGGCCGATGAGGCGCGGCAGGATGGCGCAGGCGCCCATGTCGGCGCCCGACAGTCCGACGCGAGCGAACAGGAAGGCGGTGCGGGCATCGGGTGCCGCAAGTCGGATGTCGCTGGCCATGGCGAGGATCGCGCCCGCCCCGGCGCAGACCCCGTCGACCGCCGCGATAATCGGCTGCGGACAAGCGCGCATCGCGCGGACGAGGTCGCCGGTCATGCGGGTGAATTGCAGCAGTCCGCTGTCGTCCATGCGGGTCAGCGGACCGATGATGTCGTGAACGTCGCCGCCGGAGCAGAAATTGCCACCGGCGCCGGTGATCACGACGCACTTCACCTCCGGCGTGTGACACAATTGCATAAACAGGTCGCGAAGCTCGGCATAGCTGTCGAAGGTCAGCGGATTCTTGCGCTCGGGCCGGTTAAGCGTGACCGTGCCGACGCCGTCGGCGAAGGTCCACAGGAAGTGCGAGGGGAAGAGACTGTACGGGTCGATACTCATGCGCTGGTTCCGCCGTCGATGGTGACACTGGCCCCGTTGATCGATCCGCTCAAGGGGTGGCACAGGTTGAGGATTGAGGACGCCACTTCGTCGGCAGTGATCAGCCGGCCGTTGGCATTGAGAGCAGCCAGCGCGGCGCGCGATTCATCGTCGCTGCGCTTGGTGACCCGGCTGATGCGCGCGGCGCTGTCGTCGACCATCGGCGTGTCGACGAACGAAGGGCAGATGGCGTTAATGGTCAGCCGAGTCTTGGCGAATTCGAGCGCCATGCTTTTGACCAATCCGATCACGCCATGCTTGGACGCGACGTAAGGTGCGGCATAAGCCCCGCCCTGCAGGCCCGCGACCGAGGCGACGACGATCAGCCTTTTGTCCTGCCCGTCGCCTTCCAGCAGGTCGGGCAGCGCCAGTTGCGCGCCGTCGAACACCGCGGTGAGGTTGGTGGCGATGATCGCGTCGAACATCGCGCGGGGCGTGCGGAGGAAAGGCGCGCTGTCGCCGATTCCGGCGTTCAGGATGACATAATCGAACGGGCCGTTGGCGGCGCGGGCAGCGTCGAACGCCGCCTCCATCGCGGTGCGGTCGGTGAGGTCGCAAGGGATTGCCGTGCCCTTGGTTTCGGAGGCGATCGCGTCGAGCGGGTCGCGGCGGCGACCGAGCAGGGACAACGAGGCGCCTTCCGCGGCGAGCATCCGCGCGGCGGCCGCGCCGATGCCGGTGCCCCCGCCGGTGATGAGTGCGTGTTTGCCCGTTGCGAAGCCCAAGCTGTGTCCCCTGATTGCCCGGTGCAAGCTTGGCCGATGGGGTGGCGGGTGGCAAGCGGGGTGGCGCGGCTTGGGGAGACAGTGCAGGCCCCCTCCGGCCCTTCGGGCCACCTCCCCCTGGAAGGGGGAGGGGCTGTGTCTTTGCTCCTCCCCCTCCTCAGGGGGAGGTGTCAGCGTAGCTGACGGAGGGGGGTTGGCGTGCGGGTGAGGGCATGGCAAGCGGTTTGGCGAGGAGACCCTATCGATGAAGACCCGTGCCGCCGTCGCGTTCGAAGCCAAGCGTCCGTTGGAGATCGTCGAGGTCGACCTGGAGGGACCGCGCGACGGCGAGGTGCTGGTCGAGATCATGGCGACCGGGATCTGCCATACCGACGCCTACACGCTCGACGGACTGGACAGCGAAGGGCTGTTTCCGTCGATCCTGGGGCACGAAGGTGCCGGCGTGGTGCGCGAGATCGGTGCGGGGGTGACCTCGGTCGCGGTCGGCGACCACGTGATTCCGCTCTACACGCCCGAATGCGGCAAGTGCAAAACCTGCCTCAGCGGCAAGTCGAACCTGTGCACCGCGATCCGCGCGACGCAGGGCAAGGGGCTGATGCCCGACGGGACCTCGCGCTTCAGCTACAAGGGGCAGATGCTGCACCATTATATGGGCTGCTCGACCTTCTCCAACTTCACCGTGCTGCCCGAAATTGCGGTCGCCAAGATCCGCTCCGACGCGCCGTTCCAATCGAGCTGCTATATCGGCTGCGGGGTGACCACCGGGGTCGGGGCGGTGACCAAGACCGCCAATGTTCAGCCGGGCGACAATGTCGTGGTGTTCGGGCTTGGCGGGATCGGGCTCAACGTCATCCAGGGCGCGCGGCTGGTCGGCGCGAACCGGATCGTCGGGGTCGATATCAACCCCGCGCGGGAAGAATGGGGGCGCCGGTTCGGGATGACCGACTTCCTCAACTCCACAAGCATGAGCCGCGAGGAAATAGTCGCGAAGATCGTCGAATTGACCGACGGCGGGGCGGATTATTCGTTCGACGCGACCGGCAATACCGAGGTGATGCGGACCGCGCTGGAATGCTGCCATCGCGGCTGGGGGACGTCGATCATCATCGGCGTGGCCGAAGCGGGCAAGGAGATTGCGACACGGCCGTTCCAGCTGGTGACCGGGCGCAACTGGCGCGGGACGGCCTTCGGGGGGGCCAAGGGGCGAAGCGACGTGCCGGGGATCGTCGACATGTATATGGACGGCAAAATCGCGATCGATCCGATGATCACCCACGTGCTGACGCTCGACGAGATCAACAAGGGGTTCGATCTGATGCATGCCGGCGAGAGCATTCGTGCGGTGGTCGTTTTTTAGGGAGAGCGAATATGTATAGCCATGTGATGGTCGGGTCGAACGACCTCGACGCGTCGAAGAAATTCTACGACGCGATCTTTACCGCGACCGGCGGGCGCGAAGGGAAACTCGATCCTAAGGGGCGGCTGGTCTACGTCAACAATGGCGGCATCTTCCTGGTGAGCCCGCCAATCGACGGGCAGCCGGCGACGCATGGCAATGGATCGACGATCGGCTTCGCGGTCGACAGTCCCGAGCAGGCGCAGGCGTGGGAGAAGGCCGGGGTCGCGGCCGGCGGCACCGCGATCGAAGATCCGCCGGGGGTTCGCTCGGGGCTGGGGATGAACCTGTACCTGGCGTATCTGCGCGATCCGTCGGGCAACAAATTGTGCGCGCTGCACCGGCTGCCCGCCGACGCATGATCGACACGCTCAGCGAAGTCCGGTCGCATGGCGGCACGCAGGGTGTGTATCGCCATGCGTCCGCCGCGACCAACACCGACATGGTATTTTCGGTGTTCGTGCCGGGCGGTGTCGACGGTCCGATGCCGGTGCTGTGGTATCTGTCGGGGCTGACCTGCACCCATGCCAACGTCACCGAGAAGGGCGAATTTCGCGCGGCCTGCGCCAAGGCGGGGGTGATCTTCGTCGCGCCCGATACGTCGCCGCGCGGGGACGAGGTGCCCGACGATCCCGATGGCCTGTGGGACTTTGGGCAGGGCGCGGGCTTCTACGTCGATGCCAGCGAGGCGCCGTGGGACCGTCATTTCAACATGTGGTCCTATCTCGCCGACGAATTGCCGGGGGTGATCGGGGATCAGTTCCCGGCAGACATGGCGCGGCAGTCGATCTGCGGGCATTCGATGGGCGGGCATGGCGCGCTGACGCTGGCGCTCGGGTTGCCCGGCCGGTTCAAATCCGTGAGCGCCTTTTCGCCGATCGTCGCGCCGAGCCAGGTGCCGTGGGGGCGGAAAGCGCTGAAGCATTACCTTGGTGCAGACCAGGCGAATTGGCGGCGGCATGATGCCTGCGCCGCGATCGCCGACGGCGCGCGGGTGGCGGAGATACTGGTCGATATCGGCGATGCCGACCCATTCCTCGACAAGGAGTTGAAGCCCGACCTGCTCGAGGCGGCATGCGCCGAGGCCGGGATCGCGCTGACGCTGCGGCGGCAGGCGGGGTACGATCACAGCTATTACTTCATCTCGACCTTCATGGCCGACCATGTCGCGTGGCATGCGGAGCGGCTGACGCAATGATCGCGGGCCTCGATCCGTGGGCGCAGCAGGGGCTGCGCGTCGCGGTCGGGTTGGTCGTCGGACTGCTGGTCGGGCTGGAACGCGGGTTCAAGCTGAAGGACCAGCACGACGGACGGCGGGTCGCGGGGGTGCGCACCTTTACCCTGCTGGGACTGGGCGGCGGCATTGCCGGGCTGATCGGTTCGCTCGGACAGATGCTGGTCGCGGCGTTGCTGATCCTGGGGTCGATCGCAATGCTGGCGATGGCCTACGCGCCCCGACTGAAGGCACAAGGCGATGCCACCAGCCCGGTGGCGGCGATGGTCACGCTGGGCGCGTCCTACCTGGCTGGGATCGGGCTGATCGGGCCGGCGCTGGCGATCGCGGCGGTCGTCGTCCTGATCCTGGCGATGCGCGACGAGGTGCATGGCTTCGTCGACCGGCTCGACGAGCGCGACATCAAGTCGCTGGCGCGGTTCGCGGTGATCGCGCTGGCGGTGCTGCCGTTCCTGCCCGATCAGCAATATGGTCCGTACGACGCCTGGAACCCGTTCAAGTTGTGGTTCGTGGTCGTTCTGGTCACGGGCTTTTCTTTCGTCAGCTACATCGCCAACCGGATCTTCGGCGCTCGCCACGGCACCATCGCTGCGGCCCTGATCGGCGGAGCCTACAGCTCGACCGCGGTCACCCAGTCCCTGGCACAACGGCTCGGGTCGAAGGAGGCCGGCGGGGCCGAGGCGGCGGGGATCGCGCTGGCGTCGGCAGTGATGTATTTGCGCGTGCTGGTGCTGGTCGCGCTGCTGGCCACGCGGATCCTGGTGCCGCTGGCGATCATCGTCGGGCCGGCATTGGTCGTCGCGTGGATCGCGGGATGGTGGCTGTATCGCACTGCGTCGGCGAGCAAGGACGCGGCGGCCCCCGGCAATCCGATTGCGCTTGTGCCGGCGCTGACCTTCCTGGCGTTCGTCGCGGGCGCGGCGGTGGCGGCGCGGTGGGCGCAAGGCCAGTTCGGCGAGCAAGGCATCGCGCTACTGCTGTTCCTCATGGGATCGATGGACGTCGACGCGTCGATCGTCACTGCGGGCGGCCTGCCGGCGGAAACGATCGGCGCGACGCTGGCTGCGATCGCCATAGGCGGGACCGTCGTCGCCAACATGGTCGTCAAGATCGGGGTGACGCTGGCCTATGCGAAAAGCGCGGGCAAGACCGCCGCATTGGCGCTCGGTGCAAGCACGCTCTTCCTGGCGGCGAGCATCGGCGTCGCCTGCCTGCGGCTATAGAAAAAGGCGGCCCGCGCTGCGGACCGCCTTCTTTGTTTTGGTCTAAGCTTACTTGACGCCGATCACGTCGGGGTTGCCGTCGGGATCGCCCGCGACATTGCCGCCGCTGCGGACCGCGCCAGCAAGTAGCAGGCCCGCGAGGTGCGGGGTGGCCATCGAGGTCCCGCTGATCGTGTTATAGCCGCCATCGAGCCAGGTCGACTTGATCGCCGAGCCAGGCTCCGCATACTCGATCGGCGGATTGCCGAAATTGGAATATGTGGCCCACTTGTCGCCGACTCCGAAGGCCGAGACGGTGAAGACGTTCGGGCCGTTGGCACGTGCCGGCGAATGATTGTTAGCGTTGTCACTTTCGTTGCCGGCAGCCAGTGCAAAGCGCACTCCGCCCGCAGCGGCGTTGATCACCGCCGTATCGAGTGCAGTCGACACACCGCCACCAAGGCTCATATTGGCAACATCGCCCGCGCGGCCATTTGCGGCGACGTAATCCACTCCGGCGATGACGCCCGAATTGGATCCGCTGCCGCGACGATCAAGCACCCGAACGGCGACGACCTTGGCGCCGGGCGCAACGCCGATCACGCCGATGGCATTATCATAGGCCGCGATGGTGCCGGCAACGTGGGTGCCGTGGCCGTTTTGGTCGACCGGCGACGTATCGCGATCAAGGAAGCTGCGGCTGCGCGTCGTGTCGAAGTTGAGATCGGGATGAACCGAAATACCGGTGTCGATGATCCACGCGGTAGCGAAGGAGCCTGCCGCGCCGCCGTTGACTCGAGCGATCCCCCACGGGGTCTCCTGCGCCGGCTGCGTTCCGCCGCCGCCGCCCGGCCGAGCCTGCGCCTGAATCGGCACCACGGTTACGACCTGATCCTGTTCGCAATAGGCGATGTTGGGGTTGTTGGCCTGCATCCGCTCGACCGCTTGCTGGGGAAGGTCAGCAGCAAAGCCGCGCAGCGCAACCGAATAGACATGCTTGGCGCGGGCGCCGACCGCCTGGGTCGATCGATTGGCTTCCGACTGAGCCTCACCACGCGAAACATTGTTCTTGAAGACGCAGATATAGCTGTTGGCGATTTTGTCGCCAGCCCGCTGAGCGTGCGCCGGCGTGACGGCCACGATCGGCAGCATGGCCGCAGCGGCCAAGAGGTACTTCTTCATGCTTGTGTCTCCCCAAATTCGCACCGCGACCCGACGATACCGATCGCGCGGAATGAGGGGATGCTAATGGCGCGACGATGATTGTCGATAGCAAATCGCATCAGTATTGAAATTAAATTGCTGTAAAATCCGTGGCTTAATGGCAACTGGTGGATCAGCGGCCCTGATTGCCCGGGCCCAGGGGGCTACCCACGGGTAGGTTGGGCTGGGATGTAGGCGGCGGCAAGGGACCGGCATCCGGAAGCGGCTCGCCTGAATCGGATTCGAACCGTCGATGGCGCACGATGTGCGGTGTGATGACGATGTATAATTCGGTCTTCGATCGGGTCGATCGCTCGACCCGGAACAATTGCCCGGCAAGCGGGATGTCACCCAGGATCGGCACCTTGCCCTTGGTGCTCAGCACATTGTCCTGGGTGAGGCCGCCGATCACGAAGGTTTCGCCGTCGCGGACCGATGCCGAAGTTTCGGCCTCGCGCTGACTAATGGTCGGATAACCCTGGCTGGTACCCGTAACCGAGGATACCACGCCGTAGATCTGGCTGGTCACGAAACCGTCGGAGCTGACCCGGGGCGCGATCTGTAATGTCACGCCGACGTTCACATACTGGACCTGCTGCGAAACGCCGTTGACGCCCGACAGCGTAATGTTCGTCAGGATCGGGATTGCATCGCCGGTAATGATCTTGGCCGTCGATCCCGATTGAGCGGCAATGCGTGGACGCGAGACAATCCGTCCCTCTCCCTTTTGAATTTGCGCGTAGATTGCGGCCTGGAGTTGTCCCGACGGCAAGATGCGATTGGGATCGAGTCCAAACGGCAGGTTCGATCCGGTATTGATCGTGCCGACCGCGATCTGGCCCGAGCTGTTGGAGAAATCGACGCCGAGGTTGCGCGCGCCGTTTTCGGTAAGTTCGACAAATTGCGTTTCGAGGATCACCGAATCAACCGGTACGTCGATGAGGGCGATCTGTGCCTTGACGCGGGCGATCCGGTCGGGACTGCCGGTGATCCAGATGGCGTTGAGGCGGCGGTCGATCGCGAGGCCGTTGCCGAACGACTGGCCGAGCGGAAGCTGCTGCTGCTGCGCCTGGCTTTGCGCGCTGACATAATTGGGCTGCGATGTCGTGGCGAGCGAGCCGAAACCCGGTTCACGGCGGATGAAGATGTTGTTGGGCTGGATCGTCTCGCCCTGGGTCAGCAACCCGATGATCTCGCTGACATCGGCATATTTGAGCGGGACAAGCTCATAAGCATCGCCCGGATTATAATCGACATAGGTCGGAATCTCGGTTGCCGGGACGACCGCCTCTCCGCTCGACCCGAGCGGACGGCTGCCCAGTGCCTCGGCCTCGGTCAGCTTGGTGATGGTGATCTGGATGCTCTTATCACCGGCCGGTTCGACCGATGCCTTGGCCGGCGCGGCCGTCTCGAAATAAAGCGTCAGCCCCGAATCGCTACTCGCGAAATTGGTCGATCGGACGATCCCGCGCCACGGCGCGCGCTGCCCGACGCGCGGCGCACGCAGCGTGCCCCGCATCATGACTTCGGGCCGGGTCGGATTGGTATTCACCGCGGCGTATTGCGGCTCGGCAGGGGAGAACCGGATGATGAAGGAAGCGCGGCTGTCGTCGGCGGTAACGAGTTTGATTTCCTCCACCACCGCCGGAACCTGGGCGGAGGCGGGCGAGGCAAGGACCGTCGCAAGCAACGCCATGAAAAGGAAGATGTGGCGCCGAGCGACCAAACCGATTTTGTGCAATTCGTTTCCTTGGCCCGCAGATGCCGCGCGGCCTTGTTGGTGACCGGGTTTAAAGACGGGCGGGTCGATTGCAAGGGGCGGGCGGCGGAGGGACGCGGCCACAATCCTGCGATTTGTGACCGGATTGCAACAAGTTGGCCTTACGGTGCTGTGGCAGGCAGCGCCTTGATCGCGAACGGCGCGATGGCGTTGGCCATGCGGGCCACACCATCCGCGGTGGGGTGGATGCCGTCGCGCTGCATCAGTGACGGGTCGGTGATCACGCCGTCGAGGACGAACGGGTAGAGGCCGGCGCCATATTGATTGGCGAGGTCTGGCCAGATGCGTTCAAACGAGATCGCGAAATCGGGGCCGAGGTTGGGCGGCGCGCGCATGCCGGTGAGCAGCACCGGGATTTTTCGCCGTTTTAGCTCCTCCATCATCGCGGTCATTTCGCGGCGAGTTTCGGCGGCAGGGATCTGGCGAAGCGCGTCGTTGCCCCCCAGCCCGAGGATGACGAGATCTGGCGCGCGGCGCAGGCCATCGAGCGTGAAGGCGAGGCGCTGTCGACCGGCGGCGCTGGTGTCCCCGCTGACCCCGGCATTGATCACCGTCGCATTGATGCCCGACTGGCGAAGTTTCGATTCCAGCCGGGCGGGCAGGCTTTCGCCCTTGCCGAGGCCATAGCCGGCATAGAGGCTGTCGCCGAACGCAACGATCAGCCGCTCGTCACCGAGCGGACGCGGGGTGGCGACCGGCCCTTGCTCGGCCGGCGCGGAAGTCACTGGCGTGGCGGCGTCGTCCGAACAAGCGACGAGCAGCGACAGGCACAGGCCCGCCCCGACGACCGCCGTTGCTCGAATAAAACTTGTCATTCGCCTGCCCTCACCCATGTGCGCTGCCATGACCGATATGATGATCCATGCGCGCAATGTCACCCTCAGCCTGGGATCGGGGGAGGCGGCGACCGACATCCTGCGTGGGATCGACCTGGATGTGGCCAGTGGCGAGCGGCTGGCAATCCTGGGCGCAAGCGGATCGGGCAAGTCGTCGCTGATGGCGGTGCTGAGCGGGCTGGAGCGGGCCAGCGGCGGCGCGGTACGGATCGTCGGGCAGGATTTCACCACGCTGGACGAGGACCGGCTGGCCGAGGCGCGACGCGGACGGATCGGGATCGTGTTGCAGGCCTTTCACCTGCTGCCGACGATGACCGCGCTGGAGAATGTCGCGGTGCCAATGGAACTGGCGGGCACTGACGATCCGTTCGGCGCGGCGACGGTCGAGCTGGAGGCGGTCGGGCTGGGGCACCGGCTGGGCCATTATCCGGCGCAATTGTCGGGCGGCGAGCAGCAACGGGTGGCGATCGCCCGGGCGCTGGGGCCGCGGCCGGGGCTGATCTTCGCCGACGAGCCGACGGGAAATCTGGATGCGGTGACCGGCACGGCGGTGATGGACCTGCTCTTCGAGCGGTGCGACGCGACCGGCGCGACTTTGGTGGTGATCACGCATGAGCCCGTGCTGGCCGCGCGGTGCAGCCGGGTGATCGAGATGGCCGACGGCAGACTGGTCGACAAGTGAGCCGCTGGCGACTGGCCTGGACGATCGGGCGACGCGACCTGGACTGGCGTTTTCGCGGATTGCGATTGTTGTTCTTCAGCCTGCTGCTTGGGGTCGCGGCGCTGGCGGCGGTCGGCAGCCTGGCAAGCGCGATGGAGCGCGGACTTAACGATCGCGGCAGCGTGATCCTGGGCGGCGACGTCGAATTCGCGCGATCGGCGCGATTGGCGACGCCGGAGGAGGCGGCGCTGTTCTCCCGGGCCGGAAGGGTTGCGCAATCGGTGGCGATGACGTCGACCGCGGTGACCGGCGACCGGTCGATCCCGGTCCAGTTGAAGGCGGTCGATGCGGCCTATCCCTTGTACGGGGCACTGATGCTGGCCGACGGGCGCAGGGTTGGCGTGCCGGCGGCCGGCGAGGCGTGGATCGACCGTGCGCTGGCACGGCGTGTGCCGGTCGGATCGAGTTTCCGGCTGGGCACCAAGAATTTCCGCGTTGCCGGGGTCATCGCCGAAGAGCCCGACCGGCTGGGCGAGGGCTTTTCGCTCGGGCCGGTGGTGATGGTGGGAATGCGCGACCTGCCCGCGACTGGACTGATGCAGCCGGGGAGCCTGTTCGAGATCCGCTACCGGATCGCGACGAGGGCCGATCCGGAAGGTTTGACGGATCGGGTTGCCAAGGCCTTTCCGGCGGGCGGCTGGGAAGCCAAGACTCGCGACAATGCCGCGCCGGGCGCGGGACGGTTCTTTTCGCGCATGGCGGAATTCCTGACCCTCATCGTGCTGACCGCCTTGGTGATCGCCGGGATCGGCATCGCCAATGCGGTGGCGAGCTTCCTGCGGGCGAGGCAGTCGACGATCGCTACGCTCAAGGTGCTGGGCGCGGATTCGGCAATGGTGCGGCGGATCTACGCAATCCAGATCGCGCTGGTTGCCGGACTGGCGACAATGGCCGGGCTGGCAATCGGCGCAGCAGCGGTGCCGGTCGTCGCCCGCGTGGCGGCGAATGTGCTGCCGATCGCGCTCGATACCTCGCTGGCGTGGGGCCCGTTGCTACTTGCGGCGGGGTTCGGGCTGCTGACGGCGGCGGCCGCGTCTGCATTGCCGCTGACCCGTGCGGCGACGGTGCCCGCGGCGGGATTGTTGCGCGGATCGATCGAAGGGCGCCGGGTGTCATGGATTAGCGGACTGAGGTGGTTGCTAGTGCCCGCCGCGCTGATTCTGGCGCTGGCCGTCGGCACCGCGAGCCGGCCGCTGCTGACGAGCTATTTTCTCGGCGCGGTGGCGACGGTGCTGGCGCTGCTAGGGGCGCTCGGCTGGCTGGTGCGCTGGGGGGCGGCGCGCGTGCCGCGTCCGCGCGGGCCGTTCCTGCGGCTGGCCTTGGCGGGGCTTCACCGGCCCGGCGCAGGGACGATCGGGCTGGTGGTGGCGCTTGGCGTCGGACTGACGATGTTCGTCCAGATCGCGGCGGTGCGATCGAGCTTCGATTCCAATCTGGCGCAGAACATCCCTAAACGCGCGCCGGCCTTCTTCGCGCTCGATGTGCCGCGCGACCGGGCGGATGAGTTCCGCGCCATCGTCAAGGCGACAAGTCCGGCGGCGGAGGTGCAACTGGTGCCGCTGTTGCGCGGGACAATCACCGGATATGGCACCACCAATGTCGCCGACCTGGCGGAAATCCCCGACGGCGCCTGGGCGCTGCGTGGCGAGCGCGGGCTGACATACGCCGAGACGTTACCGCCCGGGAGCAGCATCGTGGCGGGGAAGTGGTGGCCGAGAAATTATGCGGGCCCACCGTTGGTGTCGGTCGACGAGCGATTGGCCGAGGCGTTGAAGCTGAGGATCGGCGACGAGTTGCGGTTCAGCATCTACGGGAGCGAACGCCGCGCGAAAATCGCGAGCTTCCGGCGGATCGACTGGGACACGCTCGGCTTCAACTTCGTGCTGGTGCTGTCGCCCAATGCGCTGGCCGACGTGCCGCACAATCTGTCGGCGACGATCGGCCTGCCCGAAGGCGCCGACACGGCAGTGCGCGAGAGAATAGCGGCGCGCTTTCCATCGACCAGCCTGATCCCGGTGCGCGACGTGCTGCAACAGGTCGGCGAAGTCGCGAGCGGGGTGTCGGTGGCGATCGCGTGGGCGGCGTCGGCGGCGATCCTGGCGGGGATCGCGGTGCTTGCAGGGACGACCTCGGCGATGCGCGAGGCGCGGACTTACGACGGGGTCGTCCTCCGGGTTCTGGGCGCGACGCGGCGGCAGTTGCTCTGGCTTCAGCTGCTCGAATATTTGTTGCTTGCGGCGCTGGTGACGCTGGTGGCGCTCGGCCTGGGATTGGGGGGGGCGTGGCTGATCGTGACGAAGCTGTTCGATTTCGCCTGGGCGCCCGATGCCTGGCTGATCGGCGAAACGCTGGTGGCCGGTCTCTTGACGGTGCTGGTGGTCGGATTGGCCGGCAGCCTGTCGAGCCTCAATGCGCGGCCGTCGCGGGCCTTGCGGTCTTTGTGACAAGTAAAAATGACAGCGTCCCAGGCGTCTTCGCGCCTTCACCACGAAATTATCGTCCCCTGGACGATCATTTTTCGTGGTGACGCGGCCAGTGCGCCGCTAACCGCTCTCCCCTGTATTTCCCTGTTTATCAGGGAATATACAGGGAAAGGACCTTTTTTCAGGCACTATCCGACGACTCTCAGCCCTGTATAATCGTCAGTTTCCCGCCAATTCTAACAGTAATTCCCTATCCGCCGAACAGGGAAATTTGAGTCGCGGTAACAGGGACCGCATCTGTCCGAACAGGGAACGCAGTCCAGCGGATCAGGGATCGGAAAATGGAAGGCGACTAACGTACTTCGTCGTCAGGATCGGTGAGTTCGGCATGGAGCAGGACCATGGCGTAGTCATGTGCCTGGCCGAGCACCTGTTCGAGAAGAAGTTCGGTCCGAGCAGCATCGCGGTCAGTCAACCAGATCGTCGGATCGCATTCTTCCAGCTCGGACATCGACGCGGCTGGCCGAGTGTCGCTGGCGATCGATTCCGATGGAGCTTTGTGCCCGATGCGCACGTCGATCCAGGGGAACTCCTCGCTGCGGTAGACCCGCGTCACCAGTCCGCGGTGAAGGACCAGAATGGCAACCGGCTCACGCGACGCGTAGACATAAGCGCGCGCCATCGCTTCCTTGCTCACGCCAAATTTCTCGGCAAGAGCGATGATATCCTGCAGATCGGGAGTGCCGCTCATTTCGGCTCGGACGCGAGGTGGCGGCATAAGCAGCGCCGACGCGAACCGGTTGGCCTCGGCTTCGATCCGCCGGCGCCGGTTCCGCTCCTTTTCGTCGACGAGGTGCAAGTCTTCGAGCTGGCACTCGAAACCTTGGCCTGCGTCGGGAAGATGGGTCGGGATCAGCCAGTGTCCAAGTTCATGGGCAAGGGAGTAACGACGCCGCTGCAGTGAACGATCACGCGCCAATAGGATCGCACCAGCTGCCTTGTTGACGTCCATAATGAGGGCGGCCTCGAAGGCCTGGGTGTCGACATCCTCAACCGAGCTGATGTCCAGTTCGCTGCACAACTTCTCCAGGGGAACGACGAGAGGGAGTTCGCTGTCGAGTTCATGTATTCGCCTGGCGATGGCGGCTGGCGATCCCAGGCCGTCAAGGTCGAGGCGACTGATCGTCACTCAGCCTTGCCCTGGCGCTTCTTCATCGACTCCATGAGCATCCTGATCATCTCGCGATCGGGTCCCTCGAGTTTTTTGAGGTCGCGGAACATCGCGACCATCTCGGCGGGCTCTTCCGAGGCGTCGGGATTCTCGCCCACCAGGTCGGCAACACGCACTCGGAAAAGCTCGGCAAGTTTGACGACCAGATCCATCGAAGGGTTGGTGGTCGTGCCCTTCTCGAGGTTCCAGACATGCGCCTTGGAAACGCCGATCGCGTCGGCGACGTCCTGAAGCGACAATCGCTTGGCGATGCGCTGTTCGCTCAGCTTGCGGGCTAAACTCATCGTCACAATCCGTTCAATGAAGTGGACAGAAGCATACGCCCATGATTGAC
This sequence comes from uncultured Alphaproteobacteria bacterium, assembly GCA_963740965.1. Lineage (GTDB taxonomy): Bacteria > Pseudomonadota > Alphaproteobacteria > Sphingomonadales > Sphingomonadaceae > Sphingomicrobium. The sequence continues at coordinate 3,882 of CAVUFW010000007.1, read as the reverse complement.
AGCGTCAAGCGTTCACTGTATTGAACGATTGCGTAAAATCGATTCGGAGCGGGATTATGTCAGATCGCCAGATTGTCGAGCACCAGATCAGCAAGTTGCGGCCTTACGCCAGCAATGCGCGCACGCACTCCAGGAAGCAGGTCAAGCAGATCGCGGCATCGATCGAGCGGTTCGGGTTCACCAATCCGGTGCTGATCTCCGACGACTTCGAGATCATCGCCGGGCACGGCCGCGTGGAGGCGGCAAAGTTGTTAGGGCGCCAAAGCGTGCCAACGCTCGCGCTATCGCATCTCTCGGCGACCGAGCGTCGCGCCTATGTGCTTGCCGACAACAAGCTGGCGCTGAACGCCGGATGGGACAAAGAGATTCTGGCGATCGAGTTGCAGGCGTTGATCGATCTTGAGTTTGACGTCGAGCATACCGGTTTCAGCCTCGCAGAAGTCGATCTTGTCCTCGATGAGGCAGGGGAGGCGGACCCCGAGGGCCGCGATGCACCTGAGGATCAGGTCCCACTGGTATCCGGTCCCGCGGTGACCCGATTCGGCGACCTGTGGGAACTCGGTCGGCATCGATTGCTTTGCGGCGATACGCGTGACGCGGCGAACCTAGCTCGGCTGATGGGCGGCGATCGTGCCGACCTCGTGTTCACTGACCCGCCCTACAATGTCGCGATCGATGGCAACGTGTGTGGACTGGGTTCGGTCAAGCATCGCGAGTTCGCCTTCGCCAGCGGCGAAATGAGCGACGACCAATTTACAACCTTTCTGACCGATACCTTGTCGAACCTGGCAAGCGTGATGCGCGATGGCGCAATCGCGTTCGTCTGCATGGACTGGCGCCACATGGGCGAGTTGATCGCTGCGGGCTCCACGGCATTCACCGAGCTCAAGAACCTCGTGGTCTGGAACAAGACAAATGGCGGGATGGGCGCCTTCTATCGCTCGAAGCACGAACTGGTTTTCGTTTTCAAACAAGGAACGGCCGCGCATACCAACAGCTTCGGACTGGGAGAGACCGGCCGCTACCGGACCAACGTGTGGGACTATGCCGGCATCAGCTCGATGGGGGCAGGCCGCGCCGAAGAGCTCGCGATGCATCCTACGGTCAAACCGGTCGCGTTGATTGCCGATGCCATTCGTGACTGCTCGAAGCGTGGAGAGATCGTGCTCGATGGGTTCGGCGGCTCTGGATCGACCCTCATCGCCGCCGAGAAGACCGGCCGCATTGCCAGGCTCATCGAATATGATCCGCTCTATTGTGACACGATCCTTAAACGCTGGGAGGCCCAGACCGGCAAGCGGGTGAGGCTGGCGGAAACCGGCGAGAGCCTGGACGACCTCGCCGAACGTCGCTTCTCCCAGCGTCCTGAAAGCGAGGCCGCCTGATGAGCGACATGTCGGGCAAGTTCGAAGTTGGCTACGCCAAGCCGCCTGTTGAGCACCGGTTCAAGAAGGGCCAATCAGGCAACGCCAAGGGGCGGCCGCGCGGCGCCAAGGCCAAACCGAAAGTGATCAACACCGGCTTCGGAATGCAGGGCGCAGAAGAATATCTGCGCCTTGAGGCTTATCGACCGGTCAGGATCCGTGAAGGCGAAGATGTCATCGAGTTGCCCGCGATCCAGGCGGTGTTTCGGGCGATGGGTGTGTCTGCAATGAAGGGCAACAGGCTTGCGCAAAAGACCCTGGCGGAGCTCGTGGGGACGATGGAGCGCGATCATTATCAGCTTCGCATGGAAGCGTTCGGCACAGCCGTCGAATATAAGCATAAGTGGGATGAAGAGATTGAGCGATGCCGGAAGGCAGGGTTGCCTGAGCCCACGCCCATTCCCCACCCCGACGATATCATCCTGGATGTCAAAACGGGCGGCGTGGCGTACGAGGGACCGCAAACCAAAGAGCAAAAAGCACGGTTTGACGAAGCGATCGAGCGGCGCGCCCAGGCACAGGAAGAGGTGCTCTTTTTCGCGGCAAAATATTGCCGTGCTCGAAACCCGAAAGCGAAAGCCCTCATGCTGCGAGAGTGGCATTTTGAGCAACGGATGTTCGACATCATCAACGACATTTTGCCCAAGCGGCATAAAATGAAGCTTGAAAGTCGGTCGTATGCCGAAGGAGCATCGCGCGAGGGGAAGGCGCTGGAAGAACTGCGAAGAGACCGGGCGCTGCGGCAAGATTATGTGGGAGACTGATCGAACCTCCGGTTAGGGCTGGCCGATCGCTGGCTACTTAACGGCGGCAAAGGGTGGAAAGCGAACAGCCGCATCACACGCCCAACAAGTATGAGCCAAACTCAGCGAGAGGCTTAAGATAGGTTCAGATATGGGAAAATGAGGATGACCTAGACGTCCTTATTTGTAATCTAGGTAGAGCAATATCGTGTCTCGGGGGGAAATTGATGCGACTGACCAAGCTCCTGTACCTCTGTTCCGCAGTGTTTTCGGCTGCCTTCGCCGGATCAACGTCTTCGGCGCAAATTGTCGTCCTTCGGGAAGGAGAGAAGGCCGTCCAGCGCGAACAGCGCTATGGCTATTGCTGGTTAACGGTAGGCGAAGTGAATTACGTGAGTGGCATAATTTATCTTCCGCAGGACGATATCAGAAGGGTCTTCCAGAAAGCGTATGAAGCTTTCGGGCGTGCTAATCTTGGTTCGATCCGAGACACTTTCTGCCGGGACGATTTTACCTACGCGGGAGGGGCCGACGACGATATTAAGCGCTGGATCGAAAATAACCCAAATACGCGCTTTGAGCGCAACGGCTGGACCGGTGGCTTTCCTACTGCCGGACAGGCATCCATTGCTCGACGCCCGGCCAAAAAGTCGCAGCCGGCTGTCGGGAACCCACGCCGTGCGGAGCTCTCCGTAGCCAAAGGGCCGACGCCCAATCAACTGAAATACCAGCGTGAGATGGAAGCGTTCAATCAGCGCATCGCTGAAATTGAGAAAATTAAGGCCGATGCCGCCGCGCGCCATGCAGCAAATCAAGCGGCGGCAAAACAAGTGATAGCCAATCACGAGCAGGATGTCGCCAGAAACCGAGCCGAAGTAGCTGCGGCGCAGCGACGCTATCAACAGGAACTTGCCGAACACCAGCGGTTGGTTGCGCTAAACGAAACCAAGACCGACCGTGAGCGCAAGGTCGAGTGGAAAGAAGCCATCGTCGTTTGCGAAAAAAGTCCGAGCGACGGCCAAAGCAAGTTCGGCAACTGGCGTTGCGACGGCCCACTGCAAATGACCTACGCCAAGCTCGACGAAAAAGCCCCGACCGGCTTTGCAGACATGGGCGACCCAGGGCCGCTCGCTCTCTCGCAGGCCTGTGGCGGGAATCCAGAATCGGTGCGCGACCTAGGTATAGTTGGAAGCGCACGTTTGTTCGGTTGCGGTTATGGATTGCATCCGGACAGTCGTAATGACGCAACGGCTAGGGACCAAGCGGTGCGGCACGGCATCGGCTATGTACCCGGCCGCGCCACTTATCACTGCCCCGCTTACAAGAGCTACTGCCGGACGAACTGACAAGGAGGGGCCCAGCGGAGCGTTATTCGAACGGCAATCGTGGTTCGAAAAGTGTTTGCTGAGGGGCAATCACGGGCGTCGGAACCTCAGCATCGATCGCTCCCGTCTTCGGAACGACAGGTGGCTGTTCCCCACCCGGCTGTTGCCCTGACACCAGCGTCCCAACCGGTAATGTCCGCAATGGGTCGAAGGCCGACCGGCAGCGAAATGGCGGTTTTGGGTGGTAAGTGGACACTGTTCGATGAGCCTCGAAAGCGCTTAGAAAGCCGCTCTATCGCAAATCTTGAGCACACCGGACGCGGGAATGAGCGCAAAGCGAGGTACCCTGGTTTCCGATTACAGCTGGCGTCCGTGTCGGTATTAGTTACG
>CAVUFW010000006.1:0-1615483 GCA_963740965.1 uncultured Alphaproteobacteria bacterium | reverse complement strand
GACGTAGGCTGCTGAGCAAACAGTGCTTGAGCGAGGTCAGCGACCCGCCGGATTAACGTGCAAGTAACGTGGGTGAAAGTCTCCGACTTTTGCTAGTTCATGCCAATCGTTGACGATAATCATTCTCTTCGATCGTTTGATAAGACCGCTGGATTCCAATTTCATCAACGAGGTGTTGACATACACAGAGGTCAGCGCGACCGCGTCTGCGAGTTGCTCTTGCGTGATTGGGAGTTCGAACTCAATTTGCCGGCCTAGCTCAACGATTTCCAGCCGAAGCGCAAACTCGCATAAAAGGTGCGCGATGCGAGTCAGTGCGTCACGGCGACCGATGTTTAAAATCCACTCACGAAAAATGGATCCTTCGACCAAAGTTTCATACCAAAGTGCCATCCCGACGGACGGCCGGTCGAAAGCAATTTTACGCATGGCTTCCACCGGTATCAGTGCGACGTTGCCCTTGCTGAGCATCTGGACGTCGTGATCGGCCACGCCCAATAGCGAATTCTGTAAATCGACAACGTCGCCCTTCATGTGGATCGACATTATTTGACGTCCGCCCCCACCCGCAGATTTGTGGCGGTAAGCAAAGCCCGACAGCAAGAGGCACGTGTTTTGCGGTTTATCACCTTCCCAAACGATGTACTGACTGGCGTCCAACTCGCGAGCGACAAACGGCAATGAGAGCAATGCCTGACAGTCGTCGTCGGTCAACGGGTTCCATAACTGAAGCTTGCGCACCAGGGGCGTAAGGACGTGTTCGGCAATTTCGGTCACTAGGGCGCTCCGCTAGGCGGGAGCGCAAGACACGTCTCTCAGCCACCAGTTAGCCGCAATAGAGGCCTGGTGATGTGCTGACCTTAAACTCTTTTAGCGCAGCAACCTAATCTGGGATTTCATTTAAGGTCGAAGAGCCTGAACCAAGGGTCCGGATACGGTCAACCAACGCTGCGATGACGCTCTTGGGTTGCAAAGGTTTTGACAGTACCGGCAGATCTGGATGGGCGTCTCTGAGCAGCGCAGGAAGTCCTGTACCGCTATGGATCACGAAGGGAACGCCACGATGGATTAGCGGAGTGCGACTGGGGTCACGTCGCGGTCCGACAACTGACAATCTAGCACCGCCGCCGATATTTCTTGGGCATCGATAAGCGCTAACGCCTCTGCCACGCTTCCGGCAGGTCCAATGACAATCCCATCGGAATCTTCAACGGCCATGCTTAGGTCAAGGGCGACAAACGCATTGTCCTCGAGAATCAGAACAAATCTTTGATTCAACATGCGCATCTCCGAAGGAGCGGGAGCGCAATTGTCTCTCAGTCGCTGGTCAGCTCGAAACGGCTAGCGATGAGGCTGCAACTGACATCATATACATTAAGTTCAAAGTTTGTTTGTTTTAGAATTGCTAAAACGTCCTGTCAGTTTTGTTGGAGGCTCGTCTGACGACGCGGGGGATACAATATGGAGGGTCGATCGGGGTTTTTTCAGTCGACAGGCCCGCTCTTCGTATTCCGCCGCTAGCGTAGCATGTATCTCGCGACTTCTCTCATCGGCGGCAGCTTCACTTGCAGCCCGCTCGGCGAGCGAGCGCGCGGTGAAATATTCGAAATCATCTTCTATCGACATAAGAAGCCACTCCCGGAGTCGGAGAATTATCTCCAGGCTGAGGATGGCGCATTAAAATGAATTAGTTCGGGGCCGTCTACGTCCGTTACACCCATAGAGGTTGTTTGGCTGCTTGTCGGTGATCGACCCATTGGAGACATTAGGGTCGGTAACAAACTAGGCAAAATGCGACTGCTTTATTCTCAAAATGTTCTAATTCGGCGCAGCAGCCGATGCCACTCCATCCAACATAATTTCCCAAAGAATGAGCCCCCTGGCATCGGTAGCTGTGACGCCCCAAGGCCGCGAACCCTAGAATGTATCGGCACAATCGCGCATGACTTCACCGCACATGGTAATTGCGAGCCGACGAGCCTCGGTAGCTGTAACGCACTCCGTGCCTTCCTCGTCGGTAACCCGTGAGTCGGTATCGGTGTGAAAGAAGTACCGCGGCATAACTGCTCCAGTAAGGACTTGGCGGGAGCACGTGCACTCTCAGCCGCGAACGGCCATATGTTGGTGCGCGGTAAGAGAAGAATGATTGTCCGTGGCAACCCGTTCCTTGGCTACCAAGGCCTTTGGCAATCGTGCACCTTGAGACATGGGGTCCGGCGTTTGCCGATTTCGGGCAATTCATGCCCTCAATCAAAGCTTTATGGCGATTGTGGGCCTGCAGAAGTCACTTGCTCAGCGAAATGGTCTGATGAACTGCCGTCACTAGCTGACGTGAGCTGAATGGCTTTTCAAGAACATGAGCCAAAGGCTCTTCCTTCAATACGTCATCCGGCAGTGCGACGATATACAGGACAGGAATGTAGCGATCTTTGCAGATTATGCGAACGGCCTCGATCCCTGAATCGTCACCTAATCGGTGATCCGCTGTTATCAGATCGGGGCAAAGGTCAGTTGCCAATGCGATGGCATCCGACGTTGTCGAAGCACAGACGACGTCATCATAACCGAGATCTTTCAATTCATCTGCAATCAGGATTGCGACGAGCGCAGTGTCTTCAATGATTAACGCTCGCATCAGGCAATCCCAAATACTGGCGGGAGCGCGAGGTCTCTCAAGCGTCAATGCCGAGGCCCGATGACGACGAAAGAAACTTAGGCCGAAATCATTCCGTTAGCGAATTTTTTAATCTGCCATCATTTGTTATGTATTTGTCATCGAGGATACGATTAGACTGAATAAGCAAGGAAATAAGTACTGCTCGTCATTGAGTTGAAATTTCCGAGGGCGCCCTTGCCGGCAAATGCGGGACGCACTTCGCCGCAACGTCCGCTTTCAACCCTTAGCCGTCATTAGCCGCCGCTCCGTAATCGATCCATTGCGGACGTTAGCTCAAAGGCTATGCTCAAGCGATGATCGCTATTGCCTTTTCCATGATGTGGGCCGCAGCTTACACTAACTCGAGTGCCAGCAAGCACGACGACGCATGCGCGGTCGCGTTGACATATTTTGCCACCTCACATGCCGACCGAGCTTCGAATGCACCCGTCGTTTACAGTCTCAGGCCCGCGTTGGTAGGTCCGACCGGGTTGTTTGACGCCCAGTGGTTCGCCAACGCGACCGACGCCGCAGTTCCGCCGTCGGAAGACTTAAGAAACGCGCTTTTCCGGTCCAATGTCAGCGCAGTTGCCGAATGCCAATCAGTTCAGGCCTTTTTGAAAGTCCACCGTATAAGGTTCGGAACGCGAGCGGTGGCAGCCGCAAAACGGGAGGATCAGTCGCGCCGAAGCGTAACCACGACGATACGCGTATCGCTCCCTGTCCTCAGCGCCGACCGGCAGGAGGCTGTTATGGCTGTGCAGACGGACAGTGGAGCTTGGTCCGAGCACCTTCGTCGAAAGCCAGACGGGTCTTGGCAAACAGTCGCCAATTCCTCTGGTGTCGTTTTTTAATGTCCGCTTTCCACCCTTCACTACCATCAGCGGGCTAAGGTCCCTTGGCCAATTGCGATCATTAGCGACTTGCCCCAATGTGCCTGAATGACGGAACAAGAGCAGCGCCTGCTGCATGCACTCGCTTGTATGTGCGAACAATATCTCGCCGAGGGTCATACCGACACGCTCGACCACGAGTGCATCAGCGCTGGTGAAGATGCTGTTGCGATCCTTGCAGATTACGGACTTGTCGAAGTCACTTCCATACGGGGCGGTATGTGGACCGACGCTGGCAAGGCGCTGCTAAATCGAACTGGCTGACAATGTCCGCTCTCCACCCAAGACTGTCGTTTAGCTGCTGATCGGCTTCCAACCCATTGCGGACATTAGCTCAGGCGCTAAGTTCACGGCATGAAGCTCCAACTCCTAGCCCTTGCTGCCGTGATGGCCCTTTGCCAGGGGATCCCGGCGCATCGCGAATGTCCAAATCGGCGATCGCCGCCGCTACTTCGGCCGGCGGGCGGTCTACTGTTCGCGAGTAACCGCTCGGCATGAGAAACCATCCAAGTCCCCCCAGCAAGCCTATACAAGCAGCCGTTCGAATCATTTTGACCCCATCATTCGATTTCAAGAAATCATCGTAGGGCTGGGGTGCTTTCAAAAGGCTAAAGCTCAAAATTTGACATCGGCCTTCGAGCCATTGCGGACACTAGCCCGTTCGGTATTGTCGCCCGTCGAACTCTAGCGATGGGTCCTGTCCATGATTGCCGTTCTTCTGATTTTAGCTGGAGCAAATGTCCAAGCGGAGGTGGATGTTCTGGCGCAATCAAAATCCGGTAAGGTGCTCTGCTCCAATCCTGACGCAGCCACAAAAACCTGTTCGTCTATCACGTCGTTCAGCGCCTCTACCGACGGATCAGTGATTGAAACGACAGAGTTCCTTCTGACACCTGCCCAGCCTCTCACACTGACCATGTCGACTGGAATTCAAGTCGCTGGCGAGACCTTCTGTGGAGCGTTGGCGCTGGACGACTTGCGGCGGGGTAAAGTTCGGCTGAGTGGAGAGCCGCTGCCCGCTGATCGGCATTCCCTTATGCTGGAAAGGTTTGAGGCGACCATGGGGCCACTTGTCGGAAAAAAAGCTTGCGATGCCATTCGGCTCGAGAACGACGGGCTCGTTAAGTACGGACAAGTCGAAGGGATTGATCTGAAGCTACCTGGGAAGCGCGTCATGTGGGTTTCCCCGGTAGATGGATACAAAGTTGGGCCTCGCTGACTAAGCTCAAAAGCCTGAGGCTAATGTCCGCTTTCCACCCAAAAGCGTTGCTTGCAGCCGTTGTAAAATCGACCCAGTTCGGACGTTCGTCCCACGCCCAAAATGACCCATCACGAATTAATCGGTTCCATTGGATTGCGCGTACAATAGTGCCAGCCGCACGAATCACATAGAGTGTTCGGGCTCTCGAAATACATTCCCCGAGGCGATGCTACCTGGGCCGACACTTGCCTTCGTACTCAGGCATGACCGCGCTCACTATAGAATTGGGGGAGCCTTATTTATGAGTGTTGAAACTGCTGTAACGATTTGAGCAGAAGCGAATGGCTTCTGAACCATTATGCTGTGCGGCACGCCTTGTGAGCTATGCTCAGCGGCGCTGTCCCCCGACATATACACAACCGGCAGCAACGGATTTAATTCTCGTGCACGGCGAGCAACCTGCCAACCGTCTTGATCATCTGCCAGCCGAATGTCGGTCACCAAAGCACTGATGATCTCGGCGGCACACTCGAGCTCGTGCAGAACCGCGGTGGCCGTGTGAAACAGCCGCACGTCATAGCCGGCTTCGCTGAGCCCTTCCTCGACCACAAGGCCGATTAGAGCTTCATCGTCGACTACAACAACAATTGGACGGCCATCCATCGCGTCAGCTCCGGTTGCAGGATTGGAAATTTGGAAAGACGCGAACTGTGCGGACGAGACGTTTCACGGCGCTCGCCGTTCCCCGCCAGCTCAATTCACGATGAAGTGCGCTCAAAATGCATCACCTTTCGACTGGGGCGAGCAAGGAAATGACAAGTTCGGCTGGCGACAGGCTTGTTGAGAAGCAGCTTGGAAAGCGACTCAAAAAATGAGCGCAACAAGGTAGGAAGCTGCGCCAACGACCATCGTCGAAAATGTCCAGACGCCGACTCCGGTCAGAATGGCACCCCAAGATCTGCCGATGTCGCCCTGGAGCGTATAGAGTTGCGTGCCAGCCATCAGCGCAATTCCAGCAATTGGACAATAAATCAGCAGTCGGACAATCGGCATGTGGATCGCCCCAAGGTAGAAAGGGATGACCACCATCGCCGCAAAGACCGTTAATGCTGGCCCGATCAAGGCGCCTTCCTGAAGGTCTTGCTTGTCGATCATGCCGGGCTCACGTCACCCTGGTCCAGTCAAAACTTTCAAGCATTGGTTTTTGACCGTCGTCGAAGTTTCGCATTCATGAATTATGTTCCGACTTGCCATTGAGAAAGGCGCTTTCCACTCCTGGCGCTTTCGACGGATATGCTATCCAGTTCGGCCCCGACCAGGCAGGTTGGTCGCTCCGATTGCTGCGCGGTGTCGCAGATCACCGTGCCTCCAGTTGGCCAGCTGGCTACCCGCCCCGACAGGACCAGCGTCAATCCTTTGCTGAGATCCAGATCATTTGAATCGGTTGGGATTGTCGCCTCAAGCGCTCGCCCGTCCTGTTGACCGACACGAGAACTTTCGGTGTCGAACAATTGTGCAAGACCCAGCCAAGACCCGCGATCAGGTTGACCCGCGGTTTCGGCGAGGCAGGCTGCACTTCTCGTCCAAGGCCGCGGGATCCAGAAACCTTCTACCGCGACTGCCTTTTCCTTTGATAGCACACGCTTGATCCATGGGAATTCCGCCCAGTCCTGTGGCTGAACGCGGACCCGCAAAGCGCGCTCGTCCACGGAATAGGTTGCGCCATTTCCAGCCATTTTCGGATCAGTGGCTTCGCACCCGAACGGGATGCGGACGAGGAACCTTCGACCGTCTAGCGAGTCAGCAATCGACGGGCCTCCGGATGCCGCGTCGGCGGCCTCATTGGCGAGCCGAATGATATCGGCACGTCCCAACGTTACGTTGCTCACAACCGGGACTGCCGGCTCAACAGGCGTCACCTCGATCTCAGGAGGCTGTGGGGACTGCGTTGGAGTTTCGCTCCGACCCAACACATATCCCGCTCCACCTGCCGCCATGGCGACAACCATGGCTGCAAGAATGTTTCTCATACTGGAGCCATCGGCTTTATGGTTCATTGTCCTTAATACCATAATGCGAGAAGGGCTCCAGTGTTGCGACGGCATCAATGAATTTCGACCAGCTCGTCACACTGGCCGTTCTGGCGGCAGTGGTTGCTGCCCTCATCATGGACAAGCTTCGCGCCGATGTCGTTGCGCTGACAGGAGCGGCGGTTCTTCTGATGAGTGGCGCGGTACGTCCGTCCGAAGTTCAGGGCGCGTTCGCCAGTCCAGCAATTATCGCTCTCGCGTCGCTGTTCGTCATGGCGTACGCAATGGAGCTTACCGGCCTGCTTGATCGAGCGATTGAACTGGCCGTCGCGCTGTGCAGTCGAATTGGATCGTTCGGGATATGGATCCTCATCGGCCTTTGCGGTGGCGCGTCTGCGTTCCTGAACAACACGCCGATTGTCGTTCTGGGCGCCCCGGTCGTTCGGGATGTTGCCGAAAAGCTCGAGCTTGATCCCAAGCGCTTCCTAATGCCTTTGTCTTACGTCGCCGTGCTTGGTGGATGCATGACGCTCATTGGCACGTCCACTAACCTGCTTGTCAGCGACATGGCTCGAGTGTCTGGCCAGCCCCAGTTTGGTTTATTCGAAATCACACCAGTCGGAATCTGTGTGGCGGTCGCCGGTGGCCTTTATCTGTTTTTGTTTAGCGGAAGGCTCATCCGCAGTGGCGGCAAGGCTCGCAAAAATCCTGATCGTCCCTTTTTAATTGCTCCGGACTCAAACGACCCCGAAGTGTCCGGAGGGCAGGTCGGCACCACAGAAAAATTCAGTGAGCATCGTGATTTTCAGCCCGGCAAGGCGCTGATCTCGGTTCTCATATTTATCGTCGCGATCGCGATTGCGGCCTTCGACATTGCGCCCATTGCGGCATCCGCATTTGCTGGCGCGGTCCTGCTAATCCTGCTTCGAGTACTCAGCCCGGATGAGGCATACAGCGGGCTGCGCCCAGAGATCCTGATGCTAATTGCAGGAATGGTCGTTCTCGGCATTGCTATGGAGCAGAGCGGCCTTGCCGAGGATATGACTCGGGGAATGCTGACTCTGGTCGATGGCGTCGGCCCGTTGAGCGCACTCATCATTCTTTATGGTGCAACACTCCTGCTGACCGAGCTGTTGTCGAATGCCACTGTGGCCGTTCTGATCACTCCCATCGCGGTCGCGCTGGGCGAAAGTTTAGGCGTTAGTCCACGTCCATTCCTGGTAGCGGTTATGATGGCTGGAAGTGCGGCGTTCGCTACCCCCTTCGGCTATCAGACGAACGTGATTGTCTATCAGATGGGGGGTTACAGCTACATGGACTTCGTGCGGGTTGGCCTCCCACTCAACGTCATAACGATGGTCGCGGCGATCGTTGCAATTCCCATCTTCTTTCCCTTCTAGGTCGCTGAATGGTCGCACCCGGCAAGGCGGCACTGCCCGGATTTCGAGCGACCCTGTTTCCTCAGGGTGATCTCGCGGCCGTGAACGTGCTCACTAAGGCTGATTATGCGGAAGGAAGATGATGCTTTTCGAAGATTTCACGGGCCTCTATCATACGCTCACGGTTGGTCTTTTTGCCTATATCAGCTTGGTGATCATTCTGCGCACCACCGGCAAACGTACTCTTTCCAAAATGAATGCGTTCGATTTCATTGTCACGGTGGCACTCGGGTCGACACTGGCAACCGTTCTGTTGTCAAAGACCGTTTCTCTCGTCGAAGGTATCACAGCATTCTCGCTCCTCGCGGGCGCACAGTATGCCATAACCTGGACATCAGTCCGTTCTTCGCGGTTCAGGTCCTGGGTCAAGTCTGAACCCCGCGTATTGCTCCGTGATGGATCCCTTATAGCCGAGGCGATGCGCGCAGAACGGATAACGATCGAGGAAGTAGACGCCGCCATCCGCGGCGCAGGTTATTGCGACAAGGGTTCAATCAATCTTGTCGTACTCGAGACCGACGGCAGTTTCAGCGTTGTACCAACTAGAAATCTTTGACCCACACGGCCGAGTGCCATCTCTCCTCGCATCGGGAATTGCGCTGAGAACGCGATTCTGAGCTGGGAAAGGACTTGGTCTGAAAATTTGGCAACGGGCGCAAGCCGGTGGGCGTTACTAGTCAATGGAAGACGATCAAAAGGATCCCGGACCTACGCGGACCGAACTGGCTGAGGACCGCACGATCCTGGCGAACGAGCGGACGTTTGCAGGATGGATCCGGACTAGCTTGGGGTGCATCGCCATCGGTATCGGGTTCCACGCCCTATTTAATACGATGCAGCCATCTTGGGTACCTAAAGCTATTGCGACGACGTTTCTGCTGCTCGCTCCGTCGATCGTCTGGCTCGCCTATCGACGGGCAACTCTATTGTCAGAACGGCTAAGTGCGCACGTTGTGGATCGAGCGAGGCGACCACATCAACTTTTTGTTTCATCCTGCATTTCGATCGGAGCAGTGGCATTGGCTCTTGCCGTTTGGCTTCTGCCCCTAGGCTGAAAGCTGGGTCTGGTAACGCACCTCATGGCACATTGGTTCTGAAGAGCGGCGGAAAGGCCTGAACCTTCGGTCTACCGTCTACCGTCCGCACTTCTAGCGAAGGAGATAACGACGGAAGGCAAAATATTAGGCGTCGCAAAGCGGCCTCGTGGAACTCCGAAAACGCTAACCTCAAAGGAACTCGACGATTGTACCTTTCTCGACCGCCTTGGCGAGTTCCTGGGCGTCCCAATTGGTGAGACGCACGCAGCCATGACTCGAGGTCTTGCCGATCAAGCTGGGATCAGGAGTGCCGTGGATACCATAACCTTCCTTCGTAAGGTCGATCCAGGTTGAGCCGACAGGGTTGTTCGGTCCCGGGGCGATGGTTAGCCGTCTGTCTGGGCCCCATTCTCGACCTTCCGGAGAAAAATAATATGCCGGCGCAGGTGCGACCGCACGCACCTCCATTCTACCTTCGGGAGAAGGAAAGTCGGCGCTGCCTATCGTCGCGGGATAGGACGCAAGCAGTCGACCGTCGTTTGCAAAAGCGCGCAGCGCCGCCTCCCGGCCGTCAATTTCGATCCTCGCCACCACACCGTCGATCGGCGCTGTGCCTGTCGCGGCAACAGCGATCAGCTCCCCCACTCCAGCGGAATCGACGTTGGGATTCAGCGCGCGGAGAAATTCCTGAGACATATGAAATTTTTCGGCGATCGCCTCCGCTAAACTCTCAAAATGCGGGGCCTCAATTTCGGATAAGGCTTCCATCCCGTTTGGCAATTTGCCGAACGGGCCTGCAAGATCGGCCTCTGTCAGTGCGTATCGCTTGATGATCGGCTCAGTTCCACCGCCGCGCATCGACGCCACCAGTTCCGCATCGACGCGCCCAGTTTGCGCCAGCCCCTGTGCACCTTGGTACGCGCGCACCGCTCGCGCCGTGTTTTCTCCACCAAGGCCATCGATCACTCCCGGCGAAAATCGGAGCCGGTCCAGCATAATTTGTACAGCCAGAACGTCTCGGTTTCGTTGAGATGAAAAAACACGGTCTGGCAGCACCGGCAGCGATACGGAAGTTTCTGCTTCAGGCACCGGCCCTTGTGGTTGAGCACCGGCCTGCATCGTGAACGTCAAACCAAATATAACGAAAGCAATTCTTACGCCAAAGCACGACATTCCGCTATACTTGTTAGAATTAAACACTCGATTTCTCATGTATAATGCAAAAAGTATCAACGCTAGGGACGGGAATATGTTGCAATCTTGCTGACTTCCCCTGCGTGCAGAAATCGTGTGAGCGCATGGAAGTGCCTCCTCTCAACGACCTGGCGGGAGTAGCGGGGAATCTGGCTCGACAGGATGTCTTTGCAACTCGGCAACCAGCTGTTCCATTTCCACAATTTCTCGTAGTTGCGCGTCAATGATGCGGTCCGCGAGTTTTCGTACACGGGGATCCCTGATTTCCGCACGACGGCTGGTCAGGATTGCTATGGAGTGGTGGGGGATCATCGCCTTCATCCACGCTGTATCATCGACTGCAGCCTGGCTGCGCACCATGAACAGCGCTCCGGCGAAAACGGCGACCGACGTAATACCGATGACGAGGTTAGTCCTGCGGTGCTTGTACATATCGAGCATGAAGCCAAGCATGATCAGAGCCATGACTGCGCCCATCAAAAGCGCCATCCAGGCTCGCGTTTGACTGAAGTAGATGTGGTCGGACGTGTAGGTGTTGAGATACATCAACCCAAACATTACTACCGTTGATACAGCTATCATGGCGGCGAAACGAACATAAGACATAGGCCGTCCTCCCAATGGATGCGGGCAACATTGCCCAAGGTGCTTGATGCCCTGCGAATGTTCTGGGCACGCTATGGTGAAGCTTTCTACCGCCGGCGCGACGGCAGACGGTAGCGCGGTTTCGGAGGGTCCTTACCCGCCGGCCAGCCCTCCCGCTGTAACGCGCGATCGCCGTCGGTCTCTTCGGTCTGATCGTGGAACAACACAACTTGCGTTGGAAATGGGAGGTCCATACCCGCGTCAGCGATCGCCTCGGCGACCTTCGTCAAAACTCTATCGCGAATCTGCAGCACATTGACGCGGCCGGGATTGGTCCACCAGCGGATGCGAATGGTCTTTGACGATTCTCCCAGTTCCCACACCAGTACGTCCGGTGCTGGATCGGTGAGCACACCCGTCACCTGCGTCAGCGCGCTGAGAGCGATCGCTTTCGCTTGGCCGAGGTCGTCTCCGTAACCTATACCGATGTCGTATTCAGAACGGAGCATGTCATACGCTGAGATGACCGTAACCGGCTTGGTATAAACGTCGCTATTTGGGATTATGACTCGTCGTCCATCATAGGTGCGAACGAAAGTCGCACGTGTCTCGATTGCCTCAACCGTTCCAGTAAACTCACCTGTGTTGATTTCATCTCCCACGCGGAAAGGATGACGCAGCAGTAGAAGAATCCCGGCGAGTAGATTCTGGAATATATCCTTGAATGCAAATCCGATCGCAACACCGCCAATTCCAAGCAGCGAGATGAGCCGGCCCGGCGTCATTGATGGAAAGGCGATCGTCACCGCAATCATCACGGCAAGCCCAACCAGCGCAACGTAAAGCAACCGGCCTATGGCAGTCGCAGCGCCCTGATTTGACGATCGCTTCATCGCCTTCTCTACAAGGCGCCGAACACCCCGAGCGAGCAGCAGTAGCAATCCAAAAATAATAATCGCCGTCACCAGCAAGGGCAGTGTCGAGAGAAACCCATCAAGCAAGCGATCAACGGCTGCACGAACTATGCCGACATTTGACTCGATCAGATTGGGAGGCGATGTCGGAGCCACCTCACTTGTCCGAGGTAGGGTCGGTTCAATCATGATGGGTCGGGTCAAATGTGGACAGGCGAGCCCTCTCGGCAGCGATCATGTCGCGATGTCGCGGCTGGACCACTTGAAAGGCAAGCTCGGTAAGCACGAGGACAGCATGTCTTCGCGCATTAGGATCGGCCGCAACATAACTGCGCAATTGTCCGAATGCCGCCTCGAGAAAATCTGCAAAGTCTAGGGGTTGCAGCAATACGCGAGCGGTACCGGCGCGGTCGGATAGGACTTCAGAGGGCGCTGGGCAACGGTCGAACTCTGTTAGCGCAGCCGATAACCAGTCGATGCATGCAATTGCGGTAAACGGGTCGTTGACACCGGGAGACAGTGCACGTGAAGCGATCTCCACAAGTTCGTCGATTGCAAACCTTATGTCCTGCTGGGACGTCCGTTGCCGCCCAACTGATATGGCCGCGACACACTCCTCCATCAAAGCTGGAGAAATTGCGCAGTCGGAATGAACTTCGAGCAGCGGCCACCCCTGCGCTACAAAGTCACCGGCTCGCCGAAGCGTCCGCACCAACATGTCATGCCTGCAAGCAATGGTGCAGAGCGCATCGAAGTCGATCACCTCAATATAGCCAGTCGTCGATGCTGGGATGGCCACCGAGTCATGCGCCAGCTGAGCAGAGTCCGGCAGCTGTGTGTTGCTGTCGCTCTCAATCTTACGAATATCGTCAATCAAGTTTCGGCCAACGCGGGCAATGACGTTGTTAATGTGTATACCGCTGGTGACGTGGTGAACGAAATAAATGAGGACAGCGGTTGATACGATCGCAAGCGCAAGCCCACCGAACATTGCGATATGCGGAACGAATGCCTCCCGGACCGCTCCATTTAAATCAGCGCTTGCCTCCTGAGCGCTCCTGATGGTGCGCAGAACCACCAAGCAATAGAGATAGGTGCCAATAAAGATTCCGAGTGTGGTCTGGTTGCCCTGATCTTCCATGAAGTTGCCGAGCAGGCGTGGTCCGAATTGGCCTGATGCGTAGGTCACTGCCGCAAGCGTGATGGAGAACACAACACCGGCGACGGTGATCGTCGAGCCGGCGATCGTCGACAGCATCGCTCGCGCACCTTCTGGTCGACTTCCGTAAAACCATTCGTACTGGCCTAGCCATGCGTCGCCGAGCTCAGCATCGATGAGCACGAGCAGGATCCCTAAACAGAGGCCGGCACAGGCGAACAGCGCTGGAAGAAACCAGTAACTGCCACGGACCTTATGTCCGATCTCAGCCAAGCGCGTCCGAACTAACATTCTTGTTGGCCGCACACGCGCTCATTGTTCGATAGGCGGAGCAAGATAGTCCGTTGCGTCAAAAGCTGTCCCTAATCGTGCTACATCTATTACGGCCGCGGCCTGATTGGTCGTGCCCCAATCATTTTCCGCAATTGCGGGAAAAAAGCAGCCGGCGTTGGCAGCGCTCTTGCCCAATTGCTCGCCAACAGACGAAAAACCCTTCGTCCCAGCCATTTCTCGAACGGATTGATTGGTCACACGTTCCATGGCCGCATCATCAGACACTACCGATTGGAACGAGCGGTATTAGCAAGGGAGTTGCTGCGCGGCAGTTTGTTGGAGCCTTCTGGCAGACCGCTGTCGCATGCATGTGGATACAATAGTTTGCATTCCGGCCAGGACATTCACGATCACGCAAGTTTTGGCCAGCGAGCAGGGCCCACCCTGATGTTTAAGAGCGTCTATGCTTTATTGGCAGTCGCACAATTCGCGGAAACCGCGGAAATCAGCACTGCGGCAGCAAAAGCGCCGAGCACATCCATTGCAAGATCAATTATCGTGTCGCGGGGACTGCCGATAATGCCAATCGCTAGCTCGAAAAACTCCCAGGCAATGCCGAGCACCAGGCCCAATGCGAGCATAGCAAACCATCGCCGTGCGCCGGATGGGAGCCAACCCGCTCGGTGCCCAAGAAAACCAATCGCTGCTATTCCCGCGAAGGTGGTGAACATGTGGACCGCTTCATCGAAGATGGTCTTGTCGTGCCAAAGGTTGAACAAATATCCGGCCGTGTTGATCAGGCCTGCAATGGCAAGAAGAGCCACATAGAATGTACCTCGTGTGGCTAACCGGAAACGAGAATTTTTGATTATCAAATCCACTTGTTCGTGCTTTTAAGAACTTCGTCCGACCGCTCACCGATGTTTGGTGATCCCGATCTCGAGGCCTCGACAGCATGACAACATAACCTATCTCGCTTGAGCCTGCTGGTCTTTTTACTCGCGCTGCGCCAGACACTCCAGGATGCATGCTGTCGCCCTGACCCCGTTCGATGCTGCCGCTATCCTCATCGTACTGACCGCCGTGTTGGCCTACCTCAATCACCGGCTGTTTGGTCTCCCTTCTTCTGTTGCCATGACCGTGATGGGAGCCGTTGCCTCTCTGCTTGTTATCTCGATTGACTACCTGCTGCCCTCGAGCGACCTTTCGGGCATTGTTTCGACATTCCTTGCCGGCATCGATTTTGAAACCACGTTGATGGACGGCATGCTGTCCTTTTTGCTGTTCGCAGGAGCCCTGCATGTCGACTGGGCCTGCATGAAGAAGGGCCGCTGGGCGATTCTCGCGCTAAGCACCGTAGGCGTCGTTCTCTCCACGCTCGTTGTTGGCTTTGGGTTCTACTTCATCACTCTTTTTCTAGGCCTGTCGTTGCCGCCGTTGTGGTGTTTTGTGTTCGGTGCGTTGATCAGTCCGACTGATCCCGTAGCCGTGATGGCCGTGCTCAAACGTGTGTCCTGTCCCCCGACTCTGCAGGCGACGATCGCAGGAGAGAGCCTGTTTAATGACGGCGTCGGGGTCGTCATCTTTTCGATCCTGCTGACCGCCGCCCTAGGAGCGGAACCCTTCACAATCGCCGGTGCAACTCAATCCTTCATCATCGAAGCCGGCGGCGGCGTCCTTCTTGGATTGCTAGTCGGTTACATTGGATTTTGGGCAATGCGCAGCATCGACGAATACAATGTCGAGCTGATGATCACGCTGGCGGTTGTTATGGGCGGATACGCCCTGGGACGGTTCCTCCATGTCAGTGGTCCTGTGGCCATGGCCGTCGCAGGGTTGCTGATTGGTAACGCCGGCGTTGCTTTGGCAATGAGCGAGGAGACACGCGACCACGTCCTCAAGTTCTGGGCTTTGATCGATGAGCTGCTAAACGCAGTGCTCTTCCTCCTTATCGGCCTTGAACTTGTCGCGGTCTCTCCGGATCCTGTGTTACTGGTGGCTGGGGCACTTGCCATTCCTCTTGTGCTCATCGCTCGAACCTTGTCAGTGACGGCGCCATTGGTGGTCATGCGCTCTGCTGGTTCGATCGGGCGGAACACATTGCCGACCTTGCTTTGGGGTGGGCTTAGAGGCGGAATTTCCGTGGCCTTGGCTCTGTCGCTTCCGTCGGGACCCGGAAAGACGATCATCCTTGCAGCTACCTACGTGGTCGTGATCTTTTCCGTCATCGTCCAAGGAAGCAGCATCGAGCGCTTTGTGAAGCGGTTCTCACCCTGCGAGCCAATGTAGAGTCAGTCGCAGTGCACATGGTTCAATAATCCGTCGTGGCTATCAGCAGCGAACGAAAACGGAAATCGAATGTGATCAACAACAGAACCCGTGTTCTCGCGCTTGCCCTGACTAGTAGCTAAAGATGCCTTGATCTTACCGGATCACCGGATCACCGATCAGCCAGCATAGTTGAAAAAAAGGGGGAGGGAGTTCGAATTCTCCTCCGCTGGTGTCGCCTTTAGAAAAGACCTCCGGTCCAGAAAACTTAGCGAGCCCATCTGATCCGTCAGGCTTGGGAATGGAGAGCGCGAGCCGACTCCATGACGAAACGTTGTTCGGTTGATGCGTCGGAGGCAACCGCCCTCGACCGATCGGTACAATGTGTTCCACACTCTGTTGGCTTGCTCGGCCCACTGTCGTACCATTCCCCATGCAGACCCTTCATAACAACGAAGCCGGCGAGCCGGACCGCGCAGGTGATGTCTTGGTCGCCATTAGCGGACGGAGCGGCGATGCCGACCTCATCGCTTTCGGACGAGGCCTCGCACAAGCCCTTGGGACTGAATTGCACGTTGTCCACGTCGAGACGTCGGATGAAATGGATGGAGTTGATCCTGCAATGGTTTCCGAAGCGCTTCAACTCGCAGCTAACTCGGGCGCAATTATAGCGGCAATTCCTGCAGCCACAGTTGCTGAAGGCCTCGTTCAACACCTCGCCAACTCTTCAGGCGGGCATCTTGTCATCGGATCCCGCGTTAGAAGTAGGCACCGCTGGTATCGGCGACATGACACTCTCAATGCGTTGCTTGGACGACCAATCGCGGCGGTCGTCCACATCGTTCCGGTTAAGCCCAGCAAAGCAGCAATTTCCCGTCCCAGAAGCTCGTCCTCGGCGACTGTTCTCGACTATACCTACGCCGCCGTAGCGGTGGCGCTCACGCTGGTGTTGGCGGTCGCGCTCAATCTGACGGCGGGTGTGCGCTCGCTGAGCCTGCTTTTCCTGTTACCGGTTATTGCCGTCGCAGCGCGCCTTGGCCTCAAACCTGCGATGCTTGCGGCCTTGCTGTCGGTTTGCGTTTACAACATCTTTTTTCTCGACCCCGTTTATGTCCTGAAGCCTCGGGCGTTACAGAGCCTAGTGATGGGCGCGGTGCTACTGGTCGTCTCATTCTATACCAGTGCCGTCACTTCCACTCTGCGCAGCCGTGTGGCGCTCAGCGACCGGAGCGCGCAGGAGAACGCGAGCCTCGCATCCTTTGCACTTCAGCTGAACTCGCGTCTCGGACTGGACGACGACAGCCGAGGCAGTCTGTAAGCAGGTTTACGCGATGCTCGAGGTGCAAACCGTGCTTCTTCGGGAAGTTGATGGCTCATTGGTTGTTGTTGCCTCGTCGCCGCCTGGGGCCGGCTTGGAACCTTTGGATAAAACTGCCCTTGATTGGACCCGGTCAAATGGTGAGGAGGCAGGGAGCGGAACTTCGATGCTGTCGGCGGCAAATTGGCAGTTTCAACCGATTAAGACGTCTCTCGGCATGCTTGCCGTTCTTGGCTTGGCGAGTGATGACGGCCGCAGCCCCGTCTCCCCGCAACGCAAGGTGCTTCTTTCAACGCTGATCGCGCAAGCTGCGCTAGCCCATGAACGGCTGCTGCTGGAAGACAGGATGAAAGCTCAAAATCAACCTAGCATGGCGGACGGGACCCTTCGCGGAGCAGCTGGAGCTTCTGCCGACGATCAAATCTGAATCTTGTGAATGTTTGCAGCAATGAGTGTGTGCGACAGTACGTCTCGACAATTTCGCACTATTCAGACAGCAAATACTCACAAACAGGAAAATGGCTCGTTTGACGAAGTATTAGAGAAATGATATTAGATAAACTACCGATATATAAGTTATTCTTCTATTTATATTTTGTCGACATGAAAAAATATAAAAACGTTTTTACTTTATCGTTTGGGCCGCTGTTCTGAGGAGCAGCTTCGGATTGAGCCATGGAACATTTTTTCGGATTATTGGTTAGTTAATCACACTATATCGTAGTCGTCTTCCGGCGTGCACCCAAAGGTCACGCCGTGAATCTCATCGAGCATATTCGTTCGTGGGAATGGGTTTGCTGCGTTCTAGCGCATTGCGGCTGCAGGAAGTGCGCGTCCAGCACGGGGAGACACCGAAGACGAATTCACTGTGACCCGATCGAAACGCCCGGCTCACGAGGCGTCTTTATGCCGCCGTTTTCGCATCCGCACAGGGAGCGCGGACCATATTTCATCAGGAGATTGACATGAAGCTACGATTCACAGCCGCCCTTATTCTGACGGGGCTCGGCCTCGTAAGTTGCAACAAAAGCCCCGCCGAGAACCTCGCGGACCGCGTGGAGACTGCCGCTGATAATCGGGCTGATGCGCTGGAAAATCGCGCAGATGCACTCGACGATCGTGCAGAGCAGATCCGACGCTCTGGAAACGAGCGTGCAGATGCCATCTCCGCCGCTGACCGCAACGTGACTGCAACCATGACCCAGGATCGTCGCGACGCCATTGTTGCAAACGAGGCTCCTGCAGTGCGGTGAAAAAGAGAACCCTCTTTGGTCGAACTTGCCGAAGAGACTTTTGGCTATGAATGCGATGGGAACACCCATTTTCATAATACAGGGCGAGATGAGGAAATGACTTCGAACAAAGCAGAATATTACAAGAAACGCGCTGCCGATGAGCGTGCGGCAGCCATGGCATCCGACGAGATAAAGGTAGCGATGGTGCATGAGGAAATGGCCCGACAATACGAGACGCGTTCAACCGATGGTGAAACCAGCGCAAGGCCGCAAGTCGCAGGGAAACGTTAGCCGGATCAGGCAGTAAATACGGAAAGCCTGTTCTTTTCACTTCGGAGGATTGAATGCAGATCTACTGCTTGTTTCCACCAAAATTTCATCAGAAGGCTGCTCGCGAGTACCGTCGCGAGGCTACGGCAATTGAGAAGAAAATGCAGCTGACTCCCGATGGCCAGCATCGCGAACGCCTTCGCATTGTGCGAGACCAAAAGCGCAGCGCAGCAGAGTTTCATGACCACTTGGCGACGCAGAATGAGGTGGCTGGCTGAGGGAAGGCTGTGGAGTCCTCGCGTCCACTCGGGCGATGTCGCGACGGACGGGTCGGATCTCCACCTTCGGAAAGAACTGCGTATAGGCCATCGCCACTCTCCAATCTCAGGCTGACACCAAAGCTTTAGGGCCCGTCCAGTTGCGGAAGCTTGCGATAATCTCTGCCCCGCCAAATGTGGCTAAGTTGATACAGGGGCAAAGCTAAACCGCGAAATCCAAGGTTCCAACGTGACTAAATCCAGACGGTTTGCCACAGGCCTCGGCGGGGCAAGCGCTATAGACAAAGGTTGGCCGTGCCCCGCTTTCAGTTTTATCCC
Source organism: uncultured Alphaproteobacteria bacterium (assembly GCA_963740965.1). Lineage (GTDB taxonomy): Bacteria > Pseudomonadota > Alphaproteobacteria > Sphingomonadales > Sphingomonadaceae > Sphingomicrobium. The sequence continues at coordinate 1,596,415 of CAVUFW010000006.1, read as the reverse complement.
AAGGCTGTATTAACGCGCTGGCTTGGCAGGTCGTTGATTTCAGCCACGGCATGGTCGGTCGCCGCTCCTTCGCTCGCTCAGACGAGCGCCTCTGTCGACACGAACCAATCTGTCGAATGTCGGGGTGTCGATAATGGGGTTTTACCGCCTCCTCCTGCGGACGCCAACTTGCCTTTGGTGCCTCCAATAATCTGTGAAAGTGAACTTGATCGCGCCGTGCCGCCATTGCGCTCGGACGATCCCGAACTGCAGCGTCCGCTCGAAAGCGTGGATGAATTCGAACAAAAACTGCTCAGTGATGGGGGAGCAGCTTTCGGCGCTCCGCCGAGCAGCGACGTCGAACTCTACCGGGCACTGCCGCCGCTTAACCAATTTAACGTGCGTGAGGTCGAACTGGCGGAAGCGTCGCCGAATGAAGCGCCGGTCGAACTGCGCTACGCGACAAGGATTGAAGGTGTCGAGCAAGCGGATGCCCAGACCGAGGTCTCGCTAAGTGCGCAATTCAACGAACTCTCGGCACTCCGCGAAGGCGAAGGCAAGGCCGCCAACGAGGCAATGCTGTCGGCGCGGCTGACCGAAGACAGCAAGTTGCTCCAGCGCATCCTTAACGCGGAAGGGTGGTATGACGCTCAAGTCCAGACCCGGATCGACCGGTCGTCCGCGCAGGATGGGCAGCCGGTCAGCGCCGTGCTGCAGGTATCGCCGGGTCAGCGCTACGTCTTCGGCACCGTCGCGATTACCGCCGACCCGACCGTGCCGACTGGCCTCATCGAGAAAAATCTGGCTCTAGAACCCGGCGCGCCGATCGTTGCCGAGAGAGTTCAAGGTGCCGAGGCCAATGTGGCAATCGTTCTTCCCCAAAATGGCTATCCGTTCGCCGAGATTGGCCAGCGCGACGTTTTGCTGGATCCCGACACGCATCTCGGTGACTATACGCTACCGGTTACCGTTGGACCGCGCTCGCGTTTTGGCGGGTTCCGCACGACCGGGGATCTTGCTTTCGACGTCAGTCATGTTGAGCTGCTGGCCCGGTTCAGGCGCGATGAATTGTACGACAGTCGCCAGGTTGACGACCTGCGTCAGGCGCTGGTCGCGACTGGCCTGTTCTCAACTGTTGCGGCAGTACCCGAACGGACCGGCAAGCTTGCGGCTGACGGCACCGAATATGTGACGATGGTCGTTACGCAGGACGCCGGCCCGCCGCGGACGCTGGCGGCCAGCGCCGGGTACGGATCAGGCCAGGGTTTCCGGCTTGAGGGAAGTTGGACCCACCGCAATCTTTTTCCGCCCGAAGGGGCGCTTGAGGCCAGTGCGGTATTCGGCACTAAGGAGCAGGGCGTGACCTTGGCATTCCGTCGGTCCAACGCGGGCAAACGCGATCGTAACTTCCAAGTTGGTCTGCAGGCACTCCGCAGCCGCTATGACGCCTTCGATGCGCTGACCGGGCGGCTGTATGCCAGGCTAAGCCGCGACAGTACGCCGATCTGGCGCAAGACATTTACATGGGCAGCTGGAGCGGAAATCCTCGGCACGGTCGAAGAGGATTACGATTTCACGATCGGCCAGCGCGACAAACGAAAATTCTTGATAGGCGGGCTTTCCGGCCAGGTCGGGTTCGACCGTACCGATAGCCTGCTCGACCCGACAAGCGGCTTCCGTGCGTCTGTCCTGGTCCAGCCCGAGGGCGCGCTGAGCGACGGATTTCGTCCTTATGTGCGCAGCCAGCTCGATGCGAGTGCATATTATTCAGTCGGAAAAAATCTGGTTATCGCCGGACGGGGGCGTGTTGGATCAACCTTGGGCATCGATCGCTTCGACCTTGCGCCGTCGCGGCGATTTTACGCCGGCGGCGGCGGTTCTGTACGGGGTTATGCGTATCAGCAACTAGGGCCAAAGGATCCTGACGACAGGCCGCTGGGCGGACTCAGCTTGACAGAAGTGGCTGCAGAAGTGCGCTACCGGTTTGGCGATTTTGGTGTGGTCGGCTTCATCGACGCCGGCCAGGTATATGAAAAACGGGTGCCGGATTTCTCGGGCATGCGCGCAGGCGTCGGGATAGGTGCGCGTTATTACACCAATTTTGGACCTTTGCGCGTCGATGTGGCGACCCCGGTCGGGCGCAAGAAGGGCGAAAGCCTCCTGAACGTCTACGTATCGATCGGACAGGCTTTCTGATGGCCAATATCATCGATGTTTCGGCCGACGAAGAAGCACCTCGGATTCTGCGTCGGGAGGGCGGATGGTCGGCGACAAAAATCGCTCGATTGCTGTTGATCGCGCTAGGCGGCTTATTGTTGCTCGCAGGGTTGCTGGTGGCAGGGCTCAATACCGTGCCCGGCCGCCGCCTCGTTGCCGACCGGGTCGAGGCGCTCGAATTCGCCAACGGAATGAGAATCGGGATAGGCCGGATCGATGGATCGCTCTATGGTTTAATGACTATCCGGGGTCTGACATTTTCCGACTCAAAAGGTGAATTCCTGCGCGTGCCCAAGGCGCGGCTTGACTGGCGACCCTTGGCTTATCTCGGCAATCATCTCGACATCAGGAGCCTCACTGCGCCGACGGCATCGCTCAGCCGAATTCCCGAGTTTCGCCCGACACCGCCAAGCGATGCTCCGCTATTGCCCGACCTCGACATCGACGTCGGGCGACTGAAAGTTGATCGCCTGATCATTACACCGGCGGTGAGCGGCGAGCGACGCGTCGCCTTCATCGACGGCAAAGCTCATATCGCCGACCGCCGTGCCCAAGTGACGCTGGACGCGGCGGTGCTGGGCTTCGAAGGCCGACCCGGAGGCGACAGTCTGGCCCTGGAGCTGGACGCGGTTCCCGAAGCGAACCGCCTGGCCCTGAACTTGTTCGTCAGCGCTCCGCGCGGCGGCGTGATCGCGACAATGGCCGGTCTGAAGGCACCTATGACCGTCCGAATTGACGGTCGGGGCGACTGGCGCAAATGGGACGGGCGACTAGCCGCCAATTTTGAGGATTTGCCATTCGCAAGACTCAGCCTGACCGCGCGGAGCGGCACCTTCGGCGTTCGCGGTCCGACCCGAATGGCGCGGGTAGCCGAAGGGCCTACTGCTGCTTTACTTGGTCCGATTACGAATGTTGCGCTGCAATCGACGTGGGAGAATTGTCGTGCCGAGATTGCCGGCCGCATTGCAAGCGATGCGTTCATCTTGGTCGCGAACGGCGTGGCCGACCTCGGCCGCAACGTCTTCGACGATCTCCGGCTCAATTTCGGTCTCGTAAAACCGGGGGCAATTGCGCCTAATCTCGCGGGACGCAACATTCGAGCGTCTGCAACGCTCGATGGCGCGCTTGCCCGACCGACCATTGATTATCGGATTACCGCGGCCAGCTTAGCGTTCAACGATATTGCGGTGCAGGCGCTCGACGCTCGCGGCATCGCCAGGTTTGCCAAGGACCGGATCGTCGTTCCGGTCGCCGCTCGTGCGCAAGCCATCAACGGATTGGACGTCGCTGCCGGTGGGACGATCCGCAACGTCCGCCTGAATGGCGATCTCTCCATCGACTGGCCCCGCGTCCTGTCCGACAATCTGCGTATCCGGTCGGACCGGATTGACGCCACCGCGATCATCTTGGCCGATGTCGCCAAAGGTCTGTACACTGGGGCGATCGACGGGCGGGTCAATGATTACCGGATTGAGAGCGTCGGCCTGTTCAACCTCGATACTCGAGCTGATATCAAAACATTGGCTAATGGCGGGCTCAGCCTGGTCGGCCGCCTCAGCGCACGATCGACGCGCCTGTTCAATGACGGAGTGCGCAATTTCATCGGCGGCAATCTGATTGCGTCGAGCGACGTCGCGTACGGGCGCGACGGAATTGTTCGGTTCTCAAGATTGCGCCTCCGCGCTCCGAAACTGCGAGTGACGGAGGGTCGCGGAAGCTATTCGCCCAACGGGGGCATTGATCTTCAGGCATCAGCCATATCGACTGATTACGGCCCGGTTGGGCTGCAGGTAGCCGGCACGATCGCGAACCCACGTGCCGTGATCACTGCTACACGGCCCGGGCTGGGCGTCGGGATCGCCGGCCTCCGAGCCGAAATCCGGGGAACCGGTGACGCTTATTTGGTAAGAGCGATTGGACGGAGTGTTTATGGCCCCTTTGTAGCCGATGTCGCGGTTCGCACTGCTACCGGGCCACTAACGATTGATGTCCGAAGCGCGACACTTGCCGGCATCCTTGCACGCGGGATCGTCCGCCAAACGCCTGCAGGGCCTTTTGCCGGTCGGCTCGATGCGACCGGTCCTGGGTTAGGCGGTGTTGTTCGACTGGCGGCGGTCGGCCGTTTTCAGGAAGCGGTCCTGAATCTTCGGGCCAATGATACGATTCTTCCCCCACCTGCCAATATCGCGGTCGGCAGTGCGAAGATCGATGCGCGCATCATCCTTTACGATCATCCGGAGATTGTAGCCGACGTCCAGCTCGCGAGGGCGCGGTTCGGTTCAACCGACGTGACCGCCTTTCGCGGCATCATCAATTATCAGGACGGTCGTGGGGTTGCGCGGGTACTGGCGGAAGGAACTTCGGGTGTCCCCTTCCGCATTGCAGTCAATGGCGAACTGCAGCCTGACGTGTGGCGCGCCGCGCTTCGGGGCCGGGTCAACGGAATCAATATCCAGACTGCCTCCCCGGCACGGATCGTCCCCCGTGGTAACACCTATGAATTGTTGCCCACCCGGTTGAACTTTGACCGCGGCAACGTCCGGCTCGCTGGCAGTTACGGTCGCGAGTTGCGACTGCAAAGCCGGATCGACGGCCTAGATCTGTCGCTGATCGATGCCTTCATTCCTGGTCTCGGCGTTGGCGGCCGCGCTATCGGCAGTGTTGACTTCGTCCGGGCCGGCAGCGCCCTACCGCAGGCAGACGTTCGGCTTGCGATCCGCAATTTCACCCGGACCACTGCGGCGTCCGTGAGCCGCCCGCTTGACGTCAATCTCATCGGGGAATTGCGGTCCAACCAAGGTAACCTGCGCGCCGTGATGCGCACCCGCGGTGCCGTGGTTGGCAGGATCCAGGTGTTCGTGGAGCCACTGGGGCCAAGCGCGGGCGGATGGACCCAAAGGATTTCGGGCGCCCCGGTTCGGGGTGGCATTCGCTACGTCGGACCGGCCGATGCATTGTTCTCACTTGCGGGACTTGCGGATCAGAGCCTGGCAGGACCGCTGGGAGTCGCGGCCGACTTCAGTTGCCGGGTGTCCAGCCCTTGCCTGACCGGTGTCGTGCGCGGTCGGGGCCTGACCTACAGCAATGCAACGTACGGTACGCGATTGACCAATCTGTCCATTGCCGGACGCTTCACTGGCGAACGGTTGCAAATCGACTCGCTAACCGCCGATGCTGGCAAGGGCACCCTGACTGGCCGGGGCTATATAAGCCTCGCCGCAGCAAACGGCTATCCGGCCAATTTTGCGCTCAATCTGGACAACGCCCGACTTGCCGACAGTGACGCCCTGCGCGCGACCGCCAGCGGCAATGTCAGGCTGATCAAAGCGGCCAATCAGTCCCCCCTGCTGACCGGCACCGTGCGGCTGCCTTCCACTCGCTATCAGATAATCCGCCAGGGTTCGGCGCGCGTGCCCGAACTGACCGGAGTGCGCTTTAAGCCTCCCCGCGGCCCTCTGCGCGTGACGGGAGATGCGTCGCCGCAATCGGCGGCCAGCGGCTTTGGGGATGTTCGTCTGGACCTTCGGATCGTCGCGCCGGGCGAATTGTTTGTATCCGGAATGGGCCTTGAATCCGAGTGGCGAGCCGACCTTTCCGTTTCCGGCACCAGCGTCGCCCCGAGGGTCGCGGGTACGGTGGATCTCGTTCGCGGAACGCTCGGTTTCGCCGGTCGCTCTTTCGAACTTCGAGAAGGGCGAGCGCGTTTCGCCGGGGGAAGCGCCAGCGACGTAAATCTGACACTGCGGGCCGAAGAAACGATTGAAGACGTCGTCGTGACAGTCAACGTCGACGGCTCGGCGACGAACCCGACGATCAGCTTCTCTAGCAGTCCGGGCCTGCCACAGGATGAAATCGTGTCGCGCATTCTGTTCGGCAACTCGGTAGGCAGCCTGTCCGCCATTCAGGCAGTGCAATTGGCGGCTTCCCTTAATTCGCTGCGTGGGTCGGGCGGCGGGCTCAATCCGTTGGGCAAGCTCCGCGCCGCAACCGGCCTCGATCGGCTCCGCATCCTTGGAGCCGACGAGACCAGCGGACGTGGAACAGCGTTGGCAGCAGGCAAGTATATAACCGACGACATCTACATCGAGGTTGTCACCGACGCCCGCGGCTTTACCGCGACGCAGCTTGAGATCGCATTAAGCAAAGGCCTGTCGATTCTCAGCCAAGCGGGGGGATCAAATTCAACCAACGTCAACATTCGCTATCGAAAGACCTATTGATGCGGTGGATGATTATCCTCTCAGTGATGGCGCTCAGCGGCTGTGGTGATCGCCGCACATTTGATGAGCGGTACAATGACACGGCCGGCAATCTGGTGGATCGATCAAATCGGATAGAGAACGACCTCAATCAGGCTGAGCAGGCAGAGCAAGACGCCAAATGATTTGGGTTCGCCGCACGTTCTAAAGACGGATCCGTGGGCGACTGCGCTCGGGCTTCCATTACCCGGAATTGACGAAACCAAATGGACCAGGATTGGGGTTGTTTCGGACTTTCAGGGAACTGAAGTCGCCGTTCTCGATTGACGTAGTGGGTGTGGATCTTTGGCCGGAAGACATCGTGGAGATGCGATAAGCTTTTTCAGGGCTTTCTTATTCGGCGCACCATTCGTTCATAGTCAAAGGGAAGATCATGAATACCATCATTCTGGCCTCGCTGATTTCCGCTTCCGCAGCCTCGCCACCGCCCCTTCTCATTTCGCTGGTGCAAGCTTCGACCGTAGCTGCCCAAGCGGCTGATGCACCAAAGTCTCGCAAGGCTTGCCGCAATATTCCGATTCCGAACTCTCGTTTCACCAAGCGCGTGTGCTCCGAAGTTGTCGAGAGACCGGCGGACGTGCAAGAGCCGGTGAGTACAGCATCGGTCATCGCAACGCTCGCCGTCGGCATGTCAGTAGTTGACCCGCAAGGAGGCGTAGTCGGTAGCATCACAGCGATGGGACCTGACGGTGTGACGGTCCAGACGGACAGGCATCAAGCGAAACTGCCCCAGTCAAGCTTTACAGTAAGCAATGGGAAGGCCCTGTTTGCTATGTCACAAGCAGAACTCAACGCGTCTATCGACGAACTCATTGCCGCCAACCCTGCGCCAGAATTGAAGGTCGGTGCCGAAGTTAGAGGAGCGAAGGGCGCAAGCATTGGCACTATTGACGCTCTCGATGCGGCTAACGTCACGATCACTCTCGCAAGCGAACGCAAAATCAGCATTCCACGTTCAAGCATTGCCGCACAGGCGGATGGCAGCGGGATGATCGCTTGGACGGCCTCTGAGCTTGAAGCGCAGGTCAAGGCAGCGCAGCCAGGGCAGTAGTCAGGGGTGCCTCCCTCGCGTTCCATTGTTTCCTGGAAAGATGCGTTTTCGAGGCCTTGCCATCCGAGTGTCTTTCACGCCCTGAGTCCACAAAGCACAACGCCGGGATGGTGGATCGTGACTTTCCATCGGCAACCCAAGCAATTCGTCCGGACGTTCGCAAACAGGCGAACTTCGTTCGACCCTAAATTAGCGCGTCGAAGGCCCATCAAGCGAGCGAGAACGCCAATCCGTTTGAGGTTCAAAGGGGACGGAGAAATGACACACTGAGTAATGGCACTCGTGGATGAGAGCGACGACATCGACTGTTTGGTAGCCAAGTGGCGAACGCTCAGAAATCGCTGCAAAACTAACTGTGTGAAGACAGCAAAACGCAGAAAACGGCGGAAATCTGTCATTTTCATGGAACAAAATGGATGTTGCTCCGTTGGTTGCGTAATGGTGCCGCATCGCGGTGCCACACTCCAACCATTTTGAAAGGAGCCATTTTATGGCCGACCCCACCATGACCGACAATAATAGCAATAATGCTAATCAGACGATGCAGCGAGAGCGGGCCGATAGCGAAGTCAGCGGGGGTAGCGATGGGGACCGCGAGCAAAATATCGAGAACGACAAAAAGCTCGCAAATAAGGGCCCGATCGGCAGCCAGCAGCAGAGCGGCGAAAGAGCCAACCGCGATACCAAAGGCGGTTCGACTACGAACCCAGGCGGTCAGTCAAACAACCAGCGCTGAGCAACGGCCAGAAGGCGAGTTGCGCGCGCAGGTCGCACCGCATCAGCGTTTGCTCTTCAGGGAGCATGACGTCTGAAAAAAGCGTCGAGCGGTCGGCCGTAAAAAGAAGGCGGCCTTGAGCAAACAAGGCGCGCTTATCGACTGGTTAGTATCATCACGAAGCAAGGAATTTTTCATGAACAGCAATCTCGTATCTGCCACTTTCGACAACCAAGCCGAAGCCCAGCGCGCGGTCAGGCAATTGCGCGAAGCCGGTGTCCAAGACAGTGCAATTTCTGTAATCGCTCAGGCCGACGGCGAAAGCGCCGTGACGACCGATGGTGCGGGTGACGAAGTCGTAAAGGATGCAGTTGGCACTGCAGCGCTCGGTGCGGGCGCAGGCACGTTACTTGGCATCGCCGCGCTCGCAATCCCGGGGGTTGGGCCATTGCTTGCTGCTGGTGCAATTGCGAGTGCAGCGATCCCGGGCGCGGCTATTACCGGCGCAGCAATCGGTGCAGCAGCGGGCGGTATCACTGGGTTATTGAAAGATCACGGCGTCAGTCACGAAGATGCCGAATATTACGAAAACAGTATCAACAATGGTGGCGTTTTCGTTTCGGTCGACGTTTCCGCTGCACCGATCGATCGGCAGGTTGCCGAGAACGTCCTATACAATGGCGGAGGCCACAATAGCACCCGCACCCGCGCTGTCCCCGCGATGTAAACTGATGTTTCTCGACTAACATTGAAGGCCTGCTCTAAAAGGGGCAGGCCTTTTCTGCTGGAAGTAACAGCGGTTCAAAGCGTCAATCCAACATTTCTTGTCGGAGGTGCCTGCTCTGAGGGTAACCGCGGTGCTAGGTGTCCGCACCCAATGGGTGGGAGCGGACTGTCCATTTGAACGCCGTGCCTGCACTTAGGGGCCAATCTGCTTGCGCCGGAATTGGGCCAGGACGCGCTCGTGAAACCGATCGAACGTACTGGGCTTTCCCAGCCTTTACCGTCGGCGAGAAGCGGCTTAACGCTTGCCAGCGGCAATGGATTTCAGATCCAGTTCTACGGCGTCTCCAAGGAAGCGCCTCTCCGATAAGAGCGGGTCGAAACTGCTTATCAAGCCTGGCCTGTAAGGAATACCATGCCCAAGAAGAGTCCTGCCAAGCTCGAAGTGCGCGTCGCCGTTCCCGCTGACGTGCCGGGTATCCTTGCATTGATTAGCCGTGCATACCCCGGGATTGAGAATTACAGCGCCGGCCAGGTTCGCGGCCAAATCAACAATTTCCCCGATGGGCAGTTCGTTGCCGTCTTGGACGGCGCGATCGTCGGCTATTGCGCATCCTCTCGTATCGACGAAGCGGTGGCGCTTTCTCCGCACGACTGGGCGACTATTACCGGAAACGGTTTCGGCAGCCGCCATGATGCGACTGGCGACTGGCTGTACGGCATCGAAATGGCAGTGGATGTAGGCCAGCGCGGACTGCGGATCGGCAAACGACTTTACGACGCGCGACGCGCGTTGGCAGAGCGCCTAGAGCTCCGCGGTATCGTGTTTGGTGGCCGGATGCCGGGGTATGCACGCGTCAAGTCCAAGGTAGCGAGCCCAGAAAGCTATCTGGCCGATATTCTAGATGGGAAATATCGCGATCAGGTGATCAGCTTTCAGATTGCCAATGGGTTCTCGCCGATTGGCGTGCTGCCTGGCTATCTACCGTTCGACAAAGCATCCGACGGGTTTGCCGCGCACATGGTTTGGCGCAACCCTTACGTCGATCCAAACGAACCCCCAGCGTTTCGCGTTCCCCGCGACGTTGAAGGCGTGCGGCTCGCAACCGTTCAATTTCAAGCACGCGCGGTCGGAAATTTTGCGGAGTTCGTAAAAAACGTAGAGTATTTCGTCGATGTCGCGGCAGACTACCGTTCGGATTTCGTGGTGTTCCCGGAACTCTTTACGTTGTCCCTTCTTTCGTTCGAAAAGAACAAATTGTCGCCAATGGAGGCGATAGACCGTCTTACCGAGCATCGGGCGCCGATTGTTGCGGAACTGTCGCGCATGGCCCTGCGCTATAATATAAACATCGTCGGTGGGTCCCATCCTACGCGCACCGAAGACGGAAGTATCCAGAACGTTGCCTACGTTTGCCTGCGGGACGGCTCGGTCCATTCGCAGGAGAAGATCCATCCTACGCCGAATGAGGCTTATTGGTGGAAGATTAAAGGCGGAAATTCTGTCGACGTAATCCAGACCGATATCGGGCCGGTTGGCGTGCTAATCTGCTACGACAGTGAGTTTCCGGAACTCGCGCGTCGACTTGTCGACGAAGGCGCGCGGATCATCTTCGTGCCTTTCTGCACTGACAACAAGCAAGGCTACATGCGGGTGCGATATTGCTCCCAGGCACGGGCCGTCGAAAACCAGTGCTTCGTGGTGTTATCAGGAAATGTCGGCAATTTGCCCGGGGTCGACAATATGGACGTGCAGTATGCGCAATCGTGTATCCTTACGCCTTGTGACTTCCCTTTCGCACGCGACGGTATCGCAGCCGAGGCAAGCGAGAACATTGAAACGCTGACAATTGCTGACGTCAACCTCGCCGATCTGACTTGGGCTCGCGCGGAAGGGACGGTGCGCAATCTCGCCGACAGGCGTTTTGACCTTTACCGAATCGACTGGAAACGCGGTCAACGCGGTGAAGCTTCGTTATCCGACGCCTTACCTATGGGGACAAGGGCTCCAGGCGGAGGTTAAGCGGCCCCTCAATCGCATTAGATGGGGAATGCACCATCTGAGTGATAGCGCTTTGCGGCGCTCTATGGGCTTGCGCCAAGCCTGCATGCAGCCACCATGCGGATAATGGAAAAAACAAAACCTACGAGCCAGATTCACCAGCTGGACGGGCCGCTATGGAACGCGACACCCGCGCGTCAGTTGTTACATAACACCTCCCGCGCGCTCCGGCAGAGGTTAACGTGGCGCGGTAAACTGAGCGCAAACTGACGCGCTCCCCGTCATAAAGGAAGGCATGCTAAATGGCCGATGGAAACAGCCGAACCCACGATGCTCGTCGTCATGACGACAGCAACATGATCGACAATCAGGATGCCACGCCATCGCAGGGAGGCCGTTCCGGTGGCACGTTGCAGCGTGATATCGCAACCCAAGCCGAGGAAGAGCATGTCGTTGATGGCAAGACCGGGATCACGCGGGTGCGAAAGGAAGATGAAGAAGACTAAACCTACCGCCTAACCGAAAAATTCTGAGCAGCCGCACACTGCCAAGACGCAAGGGTTATTACTGTGAATTCAAACTGCGCTGACCGTTCAAGAATCTCTGTTGTCTTCGCAACCATCGCCGTGTCCAGCCGTTGATTGTTCGAGGTCGCCGAGGGCGTCCTTACTGCAGGCACCACGCGTGCCGCCGGGTGGTGCTCCACCCGATGCCGCAGTCTCTCCTGTGCGAATTCGCACAGCACAACCCAATCAAGGAGGCATCCACATGATGACCACATCCACTCAGACACGCGAATCTAATGCCGATCTTCTGGATAAGAACGAGACCGACTCAATGATTGCTTCGGACAAGGTTGAAGGCACCGCCGTGTTTGACTCTAAAGGCGAAACGCTCGGCACTGTCCGCAAGGTCATGATCGGCAAATATGACGGAAAGGTCCGTTACGTCGTAATGGGCTTTGGTGGTCTGTTCGGCATGGGCGAGGACAATTTCCCACTGCCGTGGGACAGTCTTGACTATGATACGAAGCTCGACGGCTACAAGCTGAAGACGATTACGAAGGACGATCTCGCGAAGAATAAAGCACCCAGCTTCGGTCGCAGCGAGGAGCCTGAGTGGTCTGACGATTATGATCGCACGGTCCGGCTTTATTATTTCCGTACCGCCTGAAAAAGCAACCCTTTCAAATAGCTCTCTACCGATTGCGGGTGCGGTACGCACCAGCTCAAATCTATTTTGGAGAAGAGCATGCTTGGCTTTATCGCATGGATCATAATTGGGGGCTTAATTGGCTGGGTTGCGAGCAAAATCATGGGGACCGATGTTCAGCAAGGCCTATTTCTCAACATAATCGTTGGCGTCATCGGCGCATTTATTGCCGGATTGATATTCAATGAGGGGTCGATCAATAATAGCATCAACCTGATGTCCATTTTGGTTTCGCTGATTGGTGCGGTCGTGCTGTTAGGAATCGTCAATCTTGTCCGACACGGAAGCGTCCGATAGTCGCGATTGGGGCGGTTCCGCGCTGGCGGTACCGTCTAGTAAAAGCATCGCGCAAATGGCAGTGGGTTTGACAGGGAAGGAAACTTGCTGCGTTCGGCTCTAAGCCATGGACGCACCCAGATTGGCCGTGAAAACGAGGCTCCGCGCCGATCGATAAAAGTAGCCGACTTTAAGGAAGTGCCAGCCTTGGGTCATATTTCGTGGGCAAAAAAAAGGGTCGCCCAGAAGAGGCGACCCATCTAAATTAGAGACGCATAGGGAGTTAGATGTCGTCTCCAAGCGTACCTTCGATGTCGCCTTTTTTCTTCTGGACTTCGCCTTTGACTTCCTGATTGCGGCCCTCTGCGCGAGTGTCGGGATCGCCCGATTCCTGCTTCAAGTTGCCGATAGCATCATTGGTCGCACCTTTGACCTTGTCAGTGAATTCACCCATTTTGATTCTCCATGTCCTGGTTGATACTTAGAGAACGACTTCGGACCAGGACGGTTGCTCGGTTGATCGCTGTGGAATGCCGACCCGTCCTCTTCCTTGGTCTGCTGACGGGACCAATTCTCTGCTTCATTAGTGTACAACGCTCCAACCGACGCCATCGCGAGTAAGTCTGATGTCAAACTTTGGCCCCTCTCTATCGCTGTTCATGCACCAGCAGTGGATACAGTCGCCCTCGACCGATAAGAACTGCACGAACTTTATATCAACGTGGGAGCCGATGCATTCGTGGATGGCGGCGATGTCGAGTGCGCCGATACGTTGATTGTGTCGTGCGTGCGACGTCCCGTGCGGGACAAATTTCTTCAAAGGGTCGACTATCGACTCACGGCTAACAACCATCACGGGTGGAAAATGAACGCTACGCACAATCGCGGCGAGTCCAGCCATGTCCCGGGTTACCAAACCTGCGCCGCGGCTTCCGCCGAACTGTCCCCGCTCGCCGAAGCCTAGGGGGATCTAGGGGATGTCGACATCGTGCCAGAACACCTTGTAGTCCGCGCACGAGCGGCGTGGGGCGAGGCAAAACGCGCTCACCGGAGGGGATTGGTTCGTTAATACGAGGGCGTCCCGAGCCGCCCTCGTTTAGTTAACGTCGTCGGTCGTAACGATGCTTCTGCCGATTCCAACGATGTTGCTGATAAAGTGTTACGCCGTCGTAGCGACGATTAACCTGATCGTAATAGTAGCCCTGGCGGTAAGTGTAGCCGGGATAATAATAGATCACCTTCCGCTGGTTATACCCACTGACACCATAATAAGTGTTGCAGCTGTAACTGTAGTAAGGGCGGCCGTAGCGATCGTAGGTTATGCAGTTGTTATCGTAACCGTACTGGCCGTAGCCATAGCGGCTGCCGTAACCCGTGGTGCCGTAGCCCGCACTCACGCCGACGCTAACGCCGCTGCCATAGCTGCCGCCGTAGCCCGCGCAAGCACTCAGCGATGCCGTCGCTGCTGCTACCAAAATCAGTTTCTTCATTACGCACTCCTGACTAACCCACCCGATGACGTAACGCCGACGGTGAGAGAGACGTTCCGATATGCCTCTCGGCGATACAGGTGCGAGCAAGTCTGGCCTTCAATCTGAGCGTCGGAGCCGTCGCCTGGTAAGCGCTATAGGTCGCCAGCCGATCGGCATCGAAGCGTCAATCATGGGTGAAAAGCGGACGCGAGAAATGGGCTAGGGCGTACTCTGGCCACGTGTGACTAAGCGAAACAAGCAAGGGAGGCCCGAGCTTGTCATCATGCTGGTTGCAATGAAGCGTCATTTGGTTTCAGCCCAAGAACCAGACAATTGTGGGACTTGCCGCAAACGATGGCGCGGATCTTATTGGGTTGGGAACTTGGAGCGGGGAATGGTCATACCACGCGCCTTCTGGAGCTTGCGGCCAGCCTTTCCGTCCGCGGCCACGAACCCATCTGCGCGCCGCAGCAGATCGGACCGTTCGCGGCGCATTGGCCGACCCGGCAAGCGCCTGTTTGGCCGCGTCTGCTCGGACCGCTGATCCGCCGCTTTCCGCAGCGACCGGCAACGATGGGCGATGTGCTTGCCTATCTCGGCCTCGACGACCCCGACGCAATGGCCGCGATGATCATGGCCTGGGACCGCATAATCCTCGACGAACGGCCGGATGTAATCGTTACTGATTATGCCCCGATGCTCCAACTCGCGGCAAAGGGCCGCGTGCCCACGCTAGCGATGGGGACGGGGTTTACTTTACCCCCCGCGCACATGACATGCTTCCCCGGCTTCTTCGGCAATCCTGCGGTCGTCTCCGAAGGCGCGCTTCTCGCTACCCTCAATGACGCGCTTGGCCGGACCGATCGCCAGCCAATCGCGGCGTTGCCCGAGATATTCGCTTCCGACCGCTCTCTAATATCCACCTTCGAGGAATTCGACCCCTATCGTCAGTGGCGGCGCGAACCGGTCGGAGCGCCAACAATCCGCGGGTCGGTGCCATTCACGACTGGCGCGGGCGATGAGCTGTTTGTCTATCTTAACGGAAATGCAAAGCGACCGGGCACTTTCTGGCAGGGCCTCAGGGATTCACGCCTACCGATCCGCATTTATGATCCGCTTCTCAACGCGGACCATAGTGCCGACCTCGAACGTGAAGGCATTCGCGTTGCTCCCAAGCCCCTTCCGTTCAAAGACATTGTGGCGCGGTCGCGACTCCTGCTCTCGCATGGCGGACTTGGATTCGTCTCGTCGGGCCTGCTTGCGGGCCTTCCTCAAATCATCATCCCGTTTGACGACGAGAAGCTTCTGACGGCGAAAGCGGCTGCTCGGAGCGGCGGTTGCGTGCTCGCCAGTTTCGAGGAAATGAAAGCCGACACCTTTGCCACCTTTCTCCGCAGAGTCTGGTCCGATGACTTGCTTCACGCTCGGGCCAGAGCGGCTGCTACGAGCTTTAGGGCGCGCATGGCCAAGTACATGGAAGCGGAAGCGGCAGAATTGATCGAGACGCTAATTTAGGCACGCCGCGCAACGAAATTACTCGCGCCACCGCTGCTGAGTATGCAAGTTCATCCGCCGAGATAGAGTTGTGAATGTCAGAAATGGTGCAATTTGGAATGTCCCTTCCGGGTCGAAAGCGCCCCGGCGGTTTAACGACCAAGATGGGTGGAAGGCGGGTATCAGTGGATAGCGCAATGTAGCTTCGCCCTGAGAAAGCAATCCAGTCGAGAACCGTGCCTGCCCTGGCCAAAAGCTTGTTAATTCAGGTGCAAGAGCGTTAAGGGACGCCATTCGCAAGGACCCGGTGCAAATCCGGGTGGCTATTCCGGCCGCCAATCCGCCGGACAACATCACGCATGAAACGACTTGCGTAGCTTTCGCGCCATGCGTTTTGATGTGGAACTTCAATGAAAAATATTTACGCGCGCGTCCGGCAGCAATCGCTGGGCGACAATGGTTCGCTACAGCATGAAATCTTGGCCGGCATCGTGGTGGCACTTGCGCTGATCCCCGAAGCGATTGGCTTCTCAATCATCGCCGGGGTCGATCCCCGTGTCGGACTTTATGCTTCCGTGGCGATCGCCATCGTGATCTCGTTCACAGGCGGCAGGCCCGGCATGATCTCCGCCGCGACCGCTGCTGTCGCCGTCCTCGTCATCCCGCTCGTTCGGGACCATGGGGTAGAATATCTCTTCGCGGCCTCGATCTTGATGGGCCTTATTCAGATTGCAGCAGGGCTTGCCCGCCTCGACTTGCTCATGCAATTCGTATCGCGATCAGTGATCACTGGCTTCGTCAATGCGCTGGCGATCCTTATCTTCATGGCTCAACTTCCCCAACTGACCAATGTGACCTGGCAGGCATACGCCATGGTCGCTGGCGGCCTTGCGATCATCTATCTGCTACCACGCCTTACCAAAGCCGTGCCGTCGCCCTTGGTGGCGATCTTGGTCCTGTCGGGCGTTTCCATTTGGACCAGTGCCCCCGTCAACAGCGTCGGTGACATGGGGCGGTTGCCGGAGGGCTTGCCGTCATTCGTGTGGCCGGATGTTCCGCTGACATGGGAAACGCTTCAGATCATTCTGCCATTCTCCCTAGCGATGGCCGCCGTCGGACTGCTGGAGTTGCTGCTGACGGCGCAAATCGTAGACGACATGACCCTTACCGACAGCGACAAGCGTCGTGAATGTGCGGGGCAAGGATCGTCCAACATTGCGGCCGCTCTGGTCGGGGGAATGGGCGGCTGCGCGATGATCGGGCAATCGGTTATCAACGTTACGTCTGGAGGACGCGGCAGGCTATCTACCTTCACTGCTGGCGGATTCCTGCTGTTCCTTTTGGCGGTGCTCGGGTCATTTGTCGGGCAAATCCCGATGCCGGCCCTCGTCGCTGTCATGATAATGGTGTCGATCGGGACGTTCAGCTGGAACTCAATACCGAACCTGCGGCATCATCCGTGGCCATCTTCGGTGGTAATGCTTACGACGGTTGTCGTGGTGGTCGCGACGCATGATCTGTCGATGGGCGTCCTCGCTGGCGTCCTGCTGTCAGGCATCTTCTTCGCTGGCAAGGTGCAACGAATGTTTGCGATCGATCGCGACATCTCGACCGAGGGGACGACTGCGACCTATCGTGTCACCGGCCAGATCTTTTTCGCTTCGGTTGACCGGTTTGTGCGCGCTTTCGAAATCGAGGAATCGGCTCAGAACATCCGGATCGACATGACCGGCGCGCATTTCTGGGACATTTCAGCCGTGGGTGCCTTGGACAAGATTGTCGCTCGCCTGAGGCGAGAGGGTCGCATGGTTGAGATGGTTGGCTACAATCGCGCCAGTGCCGACATCGTCGACAAGTTCGCTCTCCACGACAAGACCGGTTTCGAGATTGGGGCGATTCCTCACTGACGGGACCGTCTAGCAAGGGCGTAGCGCGCAAATCTGTTTCGGGCCGTAGTGAGACGGGTTCGAAACGCCAATCTTGGCTGGAGATCGGATTTGCCGGTTGTAGCACCTTTTTAGTCTGGCGCTACCCTGTCTGATCGAAACACTAGGCGGGTGGGCTACAACCGGCCGGCATCGCCCAATACCCGGTTCCGGAAGTGCTCACGTTAGTCTGATGTTATCCAGATATCCAACTAGTGAGTTGCTTGTTCGCACCACCGAAAAAATCAGGATCGGACGGTCTGAACCCTGAAGATACCTGCTGCGTTCGGCTCCAAACCACCTCTTGGGTAGTAGAAGCTTGCGGGCGATCCAACTTACCGTCGGGCAATTCGGTCGGCCAGAAGAGCAACTGACATTGCATAGAAATTTGAGCAATTATACTCGAGTATCGCGTTGTAGTTTTCAGTGAGTAAATAGGCGGGTTCGCCGCTTCCTGGCTCCATAAGAGCTGCCAATGCGTTAGCTGGGAGTGAATCCTTCCTCGGTCGAACGCCGAGCAACTGCCACTGTGATACGGAAAGCATCTTCGTGTGCCGGCGGAACACCGCGGGGCACTTGGATGCTTGTTCGGTTCGCTGCAACACTGCGCGATTGAGCCCTGGCGGCACGATGACCTCGGCACCCCAGGGAACGCCCGGCTTCCAACCCGCCTCTTTCAGATAATTCGCAATGGATGCTAAAGCATCAATCTCATTGGCCCAGATGTCCGCCTGTCCGTCGCCATCACCATCGGCGCGCAGTCTCAGCACAACTGTCGGCATGAACTGTGGATAACCTGTTGCGCCGGCGTAACTTCCTCGGAGCCGCTCTCTCGGGACCCCAGCTTCAATGAGTTTCAAGGCCGCAATAAACTCACTTTCGAACATTGCTCGTCTGCGCCCTTCAAAGGCAAGTGAGCCAAGAACGTTGAGCAGATCGAAGTTTCCAGTGACTGACCCGAAGCCGGTCTCTTTGCCATAGATCGACATCAGGACAGCGGGATCAACCCCATAGCGTGTATATATACGAATCAAATCGGGCCACCGCTGGTAATAGCGCGACTGCCCTCTTGAGATGAGCGTCGGTGTGACGTGGATGCGCAGATAGGGTGAAAGTGGCGGCGAAATGCTGTTGACCGGCGTCGCTGCGGGACGCTGCGCACGATCGAGTTGAATAGCCTTGTCACTCAGGGTGATCGTCGCGAATTCACGCTGGATGGTTGGTTCACGGACGCCACTGGCCCGCGCAAGAAGAACGAGGTTTTGTTTATAAAGTTCGAAGTTTGCCTTCGTCGCCGCAAACTCCTCTGATTTTTCATTTGTCCGAACTGAAGGCAAAGTGGAATTGGACGATGGTAGCTGGGCGAACTTCACGGTCCTTTCTCCCGCCAAGTTAGGCGGAGGTTCACTCACCACGACGGCCGCAGTCGTGAGGCCGAGGCCGAACAAGGTGAGTCCGCACCAGTGAAAAGCGGCCGATAACAATCGAATTCTCCCAGTTAGAAGAAAAGTGCGACGCAGTATGAGATACTGCCGATGAATCCGGTCAACAATGTCCAGGTAGCGATCGAGACCAGGAAGTGCCACCGGCCCACACCCTCCATCTGCCTGGTTTCGACCCACGTCCCGATGGCAAGGAGGGTACTTGCTACGAGCAAGTACGACAGCATCCCAGGTAAGGAAGTATGACGCAGGCCAAGGTAAAAAGGGAACACCGATACAGCAGTTCCCGCGACGACTGCCGGTGCCCAACGTAGGCTATTTGCGCGTATAATCATGCGCTTCAGCGAATGAGAGAGATGCATTTGACCACAAGTCACCGACGACCGTTATTGCGATCCCGAACGGGCTGTCGCTGAGATCGCCTGCTGTGTGCATCAGACCTTGAGAAGAGATCTGCAGTTGCTTGTCAGCAACCCCGTTCAAGCGAAGGTAGTCTCGGACCGCGCGCGCTCTGCGAAGTGCTAGCTTTTCGTTCTGCCTGGCATCATGGCGGTCATCTCCGGAGCCTATGATTTTTGCCGGAACACTGGGGTTGTCGATGAGCCAAAGGGCCTGCCGCTCCAACGTGAACTTAGAGGGATTGGATAATTCGAAAGACCGGGGATCGAATTTGACGTAATCCTTTCCTGCAACATCCCGGAATGCCTCAACCATTTCCCTTTCGGCGCTCAGTTGAGAGGCTGCTCGTTGGTCCGTGATGGTGACCTTCTCGTCTCTCGCTGCTCCCATCGAGGCGGTCGGTGTGCAACCCGCCGTAAAGCAGGCGATCATCGCTACGACGGTCACAGGACTTGGAAACCGATACATAATTTTCGCACCATTTTGAGGCGGGGACCTGCAAATCAAGTCGCTCACGCGGAGTAAGTATCAGAAACTTAAAGCTCAAATTACTATGAACTCTTTATTTGTCATGGCTTCTTGGCCCGGCCATGCTGGCTTTTTAGGGTCGAGAGCGACTGTAGGTATGCTGAGGAGACAGAGATACGGAGTTAGCGAAAAGCCTGCGCGCCTTCATCTCTCTCTGCGCGAGGCGATGATCGCAGTCTTCGTTATCACGGCTGCCTCTGCGATCGCCATATTGTCACAGCCGTACATCGGCCTAGCTGCCGCCACTTTATTGTTTGGTCTCGGAGTAATGCTCGTTGGCGCTACCCAGGGGCTTGCGCCAGCCCTTCTGTCTGCCCTGCTGGCATTTTTGATTTTCAATTTTTTTCTGTCCGAGCCGTTTCATACTTTGGGCCTGACAAGTGGACGAGATCTGGTCCCCCTGATTGCATTCAATGTCGCAGCTGTAATCGCTGGAGCATTGGCAGGTCAGCTTCGTGATCGTGCGGAGGTTGCGGAGCGAGCTCGGAGACAACTTCAGCTCCTATTGAACAGCAGTAACCGGATCCATTCCTCGATTACCCAGGACGAGGTCATTGCTCAGCTTCGCAACGAAGCTTCGCATTCCGGACTTCAAGTCAAAGCATTTCGAAGATTGCCGGACGGCTCCTTACAAGGCGATGCGCCGCATGTAGCTCATGACGCGTTTGAACGCGGTGAAACGGTCCACCTCAATTACTGCACAGCCATGCCTTTGGTTGGAAGCGAGGGCATCACCGGAGCGATGGTAGCAGAAGAAAGTTTGGAGCTTGCCGACGAGGGTCTGTTGGATGCTTATTGCAATCTGATCGCGCTTGCGTTGGAGCGCGCTGATCTTCTTGAGCGGAAAAGCGAAGCGGGCGCGGCGGCTCGATCGGAGAAGCTGAAAACTGCGCTGCTTTCGTCCGTGAGCCATGATTTTCGCACACCACTGGCGACGATAAGCGCGTCGGCAAGCAGCCTGCTGAGCTATGGCCATCAATTCGATGATGCTCAACGTTCCGCGATGCTTCAGACAATTGTGGATGAGTGCCAGCAACTGAATCGGTACACGGCCAACCTCCTGGAACTCAGCCGATTGCAGGCTGGTGACCAGATCGATGTCGACACAATTGAAGTTGCTGATTCAGTGAGCGTCGCCGTGGCAAGGGCAAGACCGCTTGCAGGGGACCGCACGATAACCGTCGCTTCCAAAGGCGTACCTCTATTCGTAAACTGCAATCCAGCAATGTTCGATCTAGTTCTGCTTAACGTCCTGACAAACTCAATCACTTATAGCCATACGGGTAGCGAAATTGCAGTTGAGGTTTTTTCGGACGGTGATCAGGTAGCGATAGAAATTAGGGACGAAGGGATTGGCATACCTGACAGTCAGCTTGAAACCGCTTTTGAACGATTTCACCGAGTAGCTCGCGGTGGTTCCGCCCCACGAGGAAGTGGGCTTGGCTTGGCAATTGCAAAGGGTTTTGTTGAGGCGTTCGAAGGACGAATTTGGGCCGCGACCCCGGGGCTTGGAGGCCGCGGGACATTAATTGCCATCCGCCTTCCGCGAGCCAGTGTTTCAGCTTGGATCGAGCAGTGACGACCTTGAGTCGGATTTTGCTGATCGACGATGAACCGGCTTTAGTCGGTGTTTTGCGGCCGGCGCTTGAGGCGACAGGTTATCGCGTCAGCATCGCTGTTGACGGCACGTCGGGACTGAGATCGTCTGACGAGATGGATCCCCATGTGATCCTCCTCGATCTAGGATTGCCTGACATGGACGGTAAAGAGGTGATTCGTCTGCTTCGTCAGCGATCCGATACTCCGATCATCGTTATATCGGCGCGCCACCAAGAGAACGAAAAGATTTCTGCCCTTGATGAAGGCGCAGACGATTATGTCGACAAACCATTCGAAATTGGTGAACTCATGGCTCGCATCCGCGCCGCTTTGCGCCGTCGTGAAGCTATCAACGACCCACCAAGGATGGTGTCCGCTGGGCTGATGACGATCGATCTTCTAGGACGACGAGTAACCTTAGGTTCGGACCCAGTTAGATTATCCCCGAAAGAGTGGTCCCTTCTGAGTGAGTTGGCCATATCGGCTGGCCAAGTCGTTACCCACAAAAGGTTGCTGGCAGCAGGTTGGGGAAATGAATTCCAGGATGCGCAGTACCTTCGCGTGTACATCGGGTTGCTGCGTCAAAAATTGGAAGCCGAGCCCTCGCAGCCGGCCATCATTCTTACAGAGCCGGGCATCGGCTACCGTCTAGCGCAACCCGAAGATCGTTATGCAACAGCATAAAGCTTCCATAATAACGTTTTGCGATTGGATGCGTCATTGCACGTCAAAGCTGCCCGTTTTTGGGTCAGCGCTGAGTTTCTGTAGGATGTAAAAGTTGAGCAATGGAATGACTTTAGAGAAAGTCCCAGCGCGTTCGTTTGTCGTGGAACCAGAGCGATTAGAAAGTGTGGAAGCGATCCTTCGCAAATATCCCGCAATTAACGCTAACGAGCGGGAGGTAGTTTTCTCTTTCTTACGCAAGGGCGCAATGCGCGATCGCGACATGCTTACGTTCAATATGGAACTCGCTGATGCTCTCAATGCCTTCAAGCGAGACAACGGCCGCGAACTCTCATTGAATATGCGGGAGCTTTTCGTCATCTGGGGGATCGTCGCACTGGCCATTGCATCCGCCATTTGGATAGGGCTGAGTGGCTCGTGATCGGAGAGCCTAAAAAGCTTTTTCTAAACTTGCAGGCTTACAACATGCGTAAATCCATCGTTCTCGGCCTCGCCGCGATTGCCCTCACCACCGGTGCCTGCACCAACAAGCGTCGCGTTCCGCCCGCCGACGCCTCGACTCCCGCCATTCAGGAGCCGGTCGATCCCAACGTCGCGCCCGGCGACGTCGAACTGACCGAACTTCCCGCGATGCAGGCCGATCTGGTCGCCAAGGCGGGTTCGGACACGGTCTACTTTGGGACGGACGAGGTCGCGCTCGACGATCAGTCGAAGGCGACGCTTGCCGCACAGGCGCGATGGATGCTCGCCAATCCCAGCGTTCGCGCCTCGATCGAAGGCCATGCCGACGAGCGCGGCACGCGCGAATATAATATGGCGCTGGGAGAACGGCGGGCCAATTCGGCGCGCGACTTCCTGCTGTCGCAGGGCGTTCCGTCATCGCGGCTACTGGTCACCAGCTGGGGCAAGGAACGCCCCGTCGCGACCGGATCGGACGAGAGCAGCTGGGCCCAGAACCGCCGCGCCGTGACCGTGGTGGTAAGGTAAGCTGGAAGTCAGTCGTGATCGTCTGCAAACGTCGGTGGGGGCCTAGATGACGCAAGACAAAACTATCGGGAATGTGCCGGGTTGCACGTGTTTGTCTCGGCTGTCTCAATGAAACGCGAGCTTCGGCAGAGCGTACCTCCAGTCAGCTCCCGCTCGTCGATCATAATGAGGCTTTTTCTGGGTCTTGTCCTTGCAGTTTTGGTCGTCGCCATGCTGCACCTGGGAGCGTGAACCAGCTTAAAGCGAGCGCAACGTCTCAGCCTTCCATCGTGCAACTAATCGGTCCGCCGGCGCAGCTTCTTTATTTCTAAATTTGCCCGGAGAGCGCCAACCAAGCGGGCAGACCGAAAGCCGGTGTTATTCCACTGGGAAGGACGAACACCCTAATCGCTATGCTCTCTTCCAAACACCTTTCCATATTCGTCAGAATCGCTTTGGCTAAGTGCGGCTGGTGAAGATAGCCGCAAGACCAAGCAACCAAGAGCAGCAGCGAGCAATGAGCCGCTCAAAGTGCCGAGCTTCGCAGCATCGATCAAATCGGTTTGCCCGGGAAAAGCGAGAGCTCCAATGAATAAGCTCATCGTAAACCCGACGGCACAGAGCAGTGCCCCCCCATAAAGCTGAGGCCAGCTGAGCCCCATCGGTTTGGGGCAGGTCCCAGTCATGAAGCAGACATAGACCGCACCAAAAATACCAATTTGTTTCCCAATGACCAGTCCCAAGGCGACTGCAAACGTAACAGGGTTGGCAAAGGCGCTTATAGTTTGAGGGAGGAGGACACCAGCGCTAACAAAACCGAAGAGTGGAACCACCCCGAACACGATCCAGGGATGCAACGCATGCTCGAGATGCTTCAGCGGGGAGTGACTTTCGTTCACTGCCAGAGGGACGGTTAGCGCCGCGATTACCCCGGCGATTGTAGCATGGACACCACTCGCAAGCGTCATTTGCCAAAGCGCCAGGAAGCCAACAAGAAATGGCCAAAGTTTCCTGACGCCTAATACGTTCATCGTTGCCATAGTGGCGGCGACGGCCGCTGCAGCTCCCAGAGCGACGCCGTTCAGATCTTCTGTGTAAGCGAGCGCGATAATTGCGACGGCACCGACGTCGTCGACGATTGCGATCGTTACTAATAACAAGCGCAACGCTGGCGGTGCATGCCGACCGAGTAGAGCTAACAATCCGACCACGAAGGCAATGTCGGTAGCGGCAGGTATTGCCCAGCCCCTAAGCAATTCCGGATCAAACCCGACAGCGAGCAAATAGATAATGGCCGGAAAAAGCATCCCGGCTGCTGCTGCTACCACTGGCAGACGCCTTGCCTCGGGCGTCGCCAATCGTCCCTCATACCATTCACGTTTTACTTCCAGCCCTACAAGCAAGAAGAATAAGGCCATCAATCCATCGGCTACCCACTCATGTAGATTGAGTACGCCGTAGCGCGGCATCGAGGGGCCGAAATCTAGATGCAAGAGGTGGAAATATGCAGCGCCAAGGGACGAATTGGCCAAGCCCAGAGCTAGCGCAGCGGAGGCAATCAAAAGCAGCCCTGCTGCAGCTTCTGACCGCCGTTGTTTTTGTACGTCCGTCCCCATAACGCGTGTTAGCGTCGTTCATCACAATCGTCGAGAACGAGACGCCTATAATGGCAAATCTTGCTTAGGTTGGGAAATTGGGTGGGCAGTACAGTCCCGCGAAATGGTCTGGCACGTAAGAAGGCTGCATCTGGTCATATGCAATTCAAAACCGTGACAAGTGCGCATTCAGAGCGGACGGTCTAATTCCGCTATGTAATTCCTTCGGTCGGCCATGCTGGGCGCGTCCCCGATCGACAGGCATTCCGTCTCTTTGACTTCTATCGACTGTTGTAGGGAGAAGTAGACCGGCATAACCAGCGCTCATGACCGAACAAACTCACGCGACACTAAACCGGAAGAGCCCGTTTCCTGTCTGGGCATCGATCGGGTGGCGCGTCGGGGCAAGCGTCGCATTGCTGGCGTTCGCGATTGCGGTGCACTGGCTCGAACGCGATGGACTCGAGGACTCTCACGACGGGGTCGTAGACTTCTTAGACGTGATTTATTTCACAATGATCAGCGTCACGACGACGGGCTATGGCGACATTGTCCCCGTCAGCGATCGGGCGCGTCTTTTTGACGCTTTGATTGTAACCCCCATTCGGATCTTTGTCGTTCTGATTTTCGTAGGCACTGCCTACACGTTTGTTTTTCGACGAACTTGGGACAAATGGCGGATGGCGACCATTCAACGAAATTTGACACACCACACGGTCATCGCCGGCTATGGGACAAGTGGTGCTCAGGCCGTCGATGAACTTATCAAACGCGGGATGAAGCCTGGCAACATCGTTGTTATCGACTGCGATCCGGCTGCATTGGAAAGAGCACACAAAATCGGATGTTCGGTGTTAGCCGGCGATGCGACCCGAGATAGCATCCTGAGAGACGTGCAGATATCGAAGGCCAAGTCTCTCCTTATTTCTGGAGGACGCGACGATACGTCAATTCTCATCACGCTGACCGCGCGTCATTTGGCCCCTGAGCTGCCCATCAGTGTCGCAGTCCGCAATCAGGACAACGAGCTTCCGGCACGCCAAGCTGGCGCTACCACAGTGATAAATCCTGTCAGTTTTGCAGGCCTTTTGCTTGCGAATTCATCGGACGGTCCCCGATTAGTTGATTACATGGCAGATTTGGTTTCCAGAGATGGACAGGTCCAGCTAGCCGAGCGAGCTGTCCATCCCCATGAGGTTGGACTGCCAATGAGTGCGCTGGCCAATAGCGTTGGATTGCGACTTTACCGGAACGGCGCGCCCCATGGTTTTTGGGAGGTTGAAGCGAAAACGCTTCGGACCGGAGATATCATTGTTGAGATCCTGCCCACGGTCAATCGGGAGCGCGACTGATTCCGATCAAGCAGGTCGCGAAGACGAGAAGTTCACAAGCGAGGACCGGGATGCCTTATCCTATTAGGTTGATGCTATTTGCGCTTCTATTGGCGCTTTTCATCCCCGCATCTCTGCGTGCGGCTCCAAATGATCGGCCAAGCCGCGATTTATGCCCCACTCGACCTGGCTTAGGCACGGCTCCCTGCATTGTCGATCCTGGGTACTTTTTCGTTGAACTCGGCCTCGTGGACTGGAGCTTGGTCGACACTTCCCAAGATCGTACTGATACCATTCTGACGGGCGATGTCCTCGTTCGATACGGGCTAACCGACGCAAGCGAACTTCAGTTCGGCTGGGAGTCTTTCGGTCACGTGAGACGCCGCGATAGATCTAGCTCGACAGTCGAACGAAGCTCAGGGATTGGCGATGCAACAGTCGGTTTCAAATACGGACTTCGCAATCCAGACGGTCGCGGAATGTCAGTTGCGATCCAGGCGTTCGCGACGCTTCCGATTGGCGGACAAGCGATCGGTAGCGGCGATTGGGCTGCCGGGGTCTTGCTTCCCACCAGCTGGGATTTGACCGATAACCTCCAACTACAGATAACGCCCGAACTTGATGCCAACGTCGATGAGGATCGAAATGGTCGGCACCTTACGCTGGGTGCGGTGGCAGGCCTTGGCATTAAAGTTTCTGACGCGATGAGTTTAACGATCGAAGGCTCTCTATTCCGAGATCGAGATCCCTCTGGCCACATTACCGAGGCGCTTGCTGCATTGTCATTGGCTTGGCAAAGCGGCGAAGATACTCAATTTGATATCGGAACGAACGTCGGGCTCAACGGAGATAGTCCGGACCTGCAGCTTTATTTGGGAGTATCACGGCGCTTTTAATCGTGGAACTGTGAAAGATGCGCCTGGTTCGTTTAGAAGCGTCGGGCAATCAATTGCTCTTGCCATAATGCCAAATGGGAACATGGATCGATCCACTTACGAGCGCCTGCTTGATCCTCTCACGGAGGAGCTGACAGACCTGGCTCGCTGGGTCGCCGAGGCCGGCCAGCGCGTCGTGGTAATCTTTGAGGGTCGGGAGGCTGCGGGGAAGAGTGAAGCTATCGACGTGATCACCCGTACGCTCAATCCAAGGCAATGCCGCGTTGCCGCCTTGCCTCTTCCTACCCCTCGAGAACGTCAGCAGTGGTATTTCCAACGTTATCTTTGCCACCTGCCGGCCGCGGGCGAAATCACGTTGTTTGACCGAAGTTGGTATAATCGGGCTGGCGTTGAGACCGTCATGGGCTTTTGCTCGGAGGCTGACACGGAAGCCTTTCTAACGGCAACACCTGCATTCGAACGGCACTTGGTCGACGATGGGATACTGCTCTTCAAATACTGGCTTGCCTGCGACCAGGCAGAGCAAGAAAGGCGTTTTGAAGCTCGACGTAGAGACCCTCGACGTCGGTGGAAGCTGAATGACGTCGATGCCGCCGCACGAAGGCTTTACGACACCTATACCGACGCGAGGGAGCGGATGTTGGCGGCGACTCACACCGACCATGCTCCGTGGACAATTATTGACTTTAACGATCAGGCACTCGGCAAGCTGACCCTTGTACGAGATCTTCTCGACAGAATTCCCGACACGCAGTTGCCTGACACTATCCCGACGTTACCACCACTGAAACATGAGCCAAGGCGTGAGCGGTATGGCGTGCTACAACCTATCGCATCGCATTTAGCGGACCGAGCCGGGAGATAAAATTGAAAAGTCGTTTGCCCGACCGCGATAACACATCACTCCGCGTTCTCGTGGGGGTAGTCCTTCTGGTTTTATGTGTCGTATTCGCGGCGCTGCTGACGGCGTGCGCCAAGGTCGAAACCATCGATGAGAATTCCACTTTTGATGAGACAACGAGAAACGCTGACAACGGTTCGGTGCCAACCAGATACAATAGGCAGACAGTCGGGCCGGAGAACAGCACATCGCAAACTGAAAATGAAACCAGCCGCGATCAGAGTACGAGCGCCAACAAATAAGACGTCGCCCCGATCACCAGGGTCAGGAGTGTCCAGAACCCCAGTGCGATGGCAATGTCCTTCAATTCGTTACTAATCTCACATTGCACCTTGTCGAAATGAGTCCCAGCAACCATCGCAGAACCCGCGAACGGAGCGTAGACAAGCAATTGGAAGATGGGGAGGTGGATGAAGCCAAAATAGAATGGGATTCCGACCATGGCCGTTAAGGCCACGAGCGCAGGTCCCAGTAATCCCCCTAGATCATAGCCGCGCTCGCCGATCATGTCTTTTCCAACTTGCGCTTGAACCGGCTCCATAGCCGGTAGGCGAGCTGATGCTTTACGACTGGTTTTCTGTTGCTAAGATAATTCAGCTGTAAAGAACAGCGAGGGCCTTCATATGGCAAATGTCCGTGCCAGCAGTCGGGAGTCACCTTGAAGGCGACCATAGTGCCAAGTACGGGCGGAACTTCCAGGACGTAGTCTTCGATCGAATGATTTCCGTTCAGGATCCGCAAGCCTGTCCCTTCGGCCTGACCCGGCGAATTAAAGTACATTAGCACGGTCACAAGCTTTGATGGACTGTCGGTGTGAATGTTTCCGTCTGTCCAGCGCATCATGCCACGAACGTTGACCGTCGTAGGCCGCCCCACTAGTTCGAGATTTAGCTTGTCCGAAAGCATTTCAGCGAATGGTCGAGAGCGGAGCTCCTGGAGAAGCCGTCCAAACTCGGGGCCGTACAAGGTTTCTTCGGCCTCGATAGCGCCAGGGCGCGAAATCGGTGGAAAGTCGTCGAAGACGCGGGCTTGTGTACCGGCTTTCAGTGCCTTTTCTGAAACAAAATACGGGTACGGCACTCTGCTCACGTGCGCCGCGTTTATTGCGTCAAGGTCCAGAAGAGTCTCAGTCATGGCCTCATCTTGAAAGTTTGCGCACGGCGATCTCCCCGCCGTCAGAGCAAATCGACGTTCGGCTCCTCGGCAGATTGGGCGCCACTGCTCCTGCGTTTTGCGGCCCCCCGCCTTAAACCCCAGTCGATCCATCTGCCAATTTTTGGCTGCGATCTTTTGAAACGCACGTAGCGACGGCGCATCCATGGACTTGTTCGAAGCACCATCGACAATCCGATTACGAACACGATTGTCCCGCCTGGACCCGGCAGAGCACCGACGATTGGCGATAGGATGATCAACAGAAGACCAAGGCCAAAGGTCGCCCACCGATAAAGGCGCGACTGCGAATTCGGTTCACCCGGCTTAAGCATAGGTTCGCAATGCACTCGCCACCAATCGTCCGCAACGCAATGCAAGAGCGGCCAATTCCGTCCATCCTTTTCAATGGGGAAGTGGCAGACAAGCTCTTGGAAGGCTGGCGGCGTTCCGTGGCGGGAACCGATCGGTACGCCAGACCTTCTGTTACAAAGGAGACTGACATGGCGAATTTGCTGGGCGCGCTCATCGGCGCAGCTATTGATCGGCAGGACGGGGATAGTGGAATCAAAGGTGCGATCGTTGGCACTGTCGCCGAGACAACAATCCGGGTTGCCGCTCCGATCCTTGCGACCTGGGCGCTCGGCTGGGCCGTTCAGTTCGGCGTTCGAAAAGGCTGGCAAGCTCTCGTTGGCGAGAATCCGATCGACAGTGTGTCGGGCCGGTTGGTGACACAGCCTGCCAAGTGATCAGCTCTTTGTTTGGTTTAGGCTTAGCCCTCGAAGCGCCCAAGACCACGGATTTCCTCGCACGGTGCGAGCAGTATCATGGAATATATTCCGGAACTCCGTCTCCTAGGTTCGCATTGTTTGCTTCACGGACTTGCGACGCGGCTTCGTCGTATAAGAATGGCAGGAACGCGTAGCGCTTGCCCTTTGTAACGGGCATCGCTTCGTGAAGGAGGGAGCAGGAGAATACCGCCGCTCCGCCCGTTGGAGCGCGATATTCCCGGTCGCCGAATTCAGGAAATCGCAGGTTTCCGCCCTCATAGTCGGACGCGTTTAGGTTTATCGTGACGGCGAAACGCCGATGAGCAGTACCACTCGTTGTATTGTCGCGGTGGGCTCGAAAATGGCCGGCCCCGGTCTCGTAGCAGGCGATAATGTGACGCTCGACGCGTGTCACTTTGAACTGAAAAGCCTTGGCGATCTGCGGAAGCAGACGAGCTCTTATGCGCGCGTTTAACGATGACCTTAAGGCCGATTCTTCAATGGCGAAATCGCGACGCTGCTTATGCTTGGGGTCCGAAACCAACAGCGTTTTACCGTCTACTTCGCGCATGAAACCGGACAATTCACCGCCGTCCCGCTCGTAGCGAGCGATGAGATCCTGACAAAGTATGGGCTCAAAGACGTGCGGTACGAGAAGGACGGGAGCCCATCGGGACTGAGACTCCAGCGCTGCTTTCAACGAACGAAGCAGAGTGAACGCTTGCGAGCCCTCAGTTAACCTGAAACGACCTAAAATGCGTAGTTGCGGGTCAAGGACCAGCCAATGCGGCCGATAGCGATCGCCGTCTGTTGCGCGGAATAAATCGCTGACAGCCCGATCATAGTCGAGGAAATAACGAATGCCCGGAAGTTCTTGGCGAATTGCGCCCGTAGCAGCATCCTCGGGATCGGAAGTCACACCGAAGAAGCAAGCACCGTTGTCGTCGAGAAGCTCGCGATTAGCTGTCACCAACTTGAGCGCCATAGCCACCTCTTTGGAGCGCGTGCTCCCGAAGAACAGCATTATGACATGTCGGCCCGCCACCGTGTCGAAGGAATAGCTCGGGTTTCCACTAAGCGCGGGGGCTCGAAACCATGGTGCTGCGGTTCCCCATTCCGGAAAGTCGGATTGCATTCTGCGAACACCTAGAATGATTTTCAACGACGCCGGCGGAGGCGTTACGGCAACTGGTGTTCCCCTGTCTCGACGAAATGTTTGTAGCGGCTCACCGTTTCGAATTTGCGAGCGCTCTGGGTAGAAGACTGACTGCTATTTAAACTGACAAATGTAAGTAAAAAAATCAGTTTTGTCGCAGGAGTTTCAATCCCGCGATGACGGTAGCCGACAGCGAAATAACGAGAATTGCCCAGAGAAAGATGGCACCAAGTGTTCCCCCTGGAAATGGAGGATCCAGAAATATTCGCCCTGCCGCGAGCAGAAAGATAACGAAAAACACGGCAAAGTTTTTTCGCACGGATCGATATGGGCGCATCCGCGCTAAAATAACAGTTATGCGATTGTCTGCAATGGGTCGTAGCCGACGGACTTCTCAATGGCGTCATGGGTGTAGCTCTCTAATGGCCTTGCTTCCTTCAGTTCAGCGCCGGCTCCATTGGAAAAGGCCGCCCCTAAATTGGTCGCGGCGGTTTGATCGCTAATGTCCGAAATGGGTCGAATCCGCGCCGACTGCTAAACGGCGATCATGGGTGGAAAGCGGACATAACGATCAGTGGGTTTGACCCGTCCGGATGAGGAATAGCCAGCCCGCGACTGTGAAAGTTGGAGTGGTGCTCTGCACCATGAACGAACCACCAACATATCAATTGATGAGCCCCGCACAAACACGCTGATTTCGGGGATCCGGCGCTACGATCTCCGGTCCGCCTAACCACCTATCGGAGACTTGCTCCTACGAAGTTCGAAATTAAGGCAAATGGAGGCCCGTTATTGAGGTCTCCGGAAGGTTGGCGGCATCCACAAATGGCGGATTACTGAGAAATTACGCCTCAGTGTCTCTGCGAAATATTTGGAGTGGTGCCCAGGGGCGGAGTCGAACCACCGACACGACGATTTTCAATCGTCTGCTCTACCACTGAGCTACCCGGGCGCACCGTCGGGACATCAAGGTCCGTTCGAGCGTCGCGGTCCCTAACCGGCGCTCTCGTCGCTGTCCAGCCCATCACTCTCCGCTGGCGGCCCGGGGATCGAATATCCTTCGCCGAGCCATTTCAACAAGTCGCGGTCCTTGCATCCCCGACTGCAGAAGGGGCCATGGTCGGCCTGGGCGGGTTTACCGCACAAGGGGCAGGGTTTAGTGGACATGGCCACCGGACATGGCGAGCGATGGGTCGGGACGCAAGCTGACAGAACCGCCGATCTGTCGCTCGAGCGCCGCTTGCCATGCAGGCAGGATCGCCGCGATCACCGCGGGATGAGCGGTTATGATAGCTGCGCCGATTGCCGATCCCGCGCGGCGCAACAAGGCGCGGGCCTCGAACGGAGCGCGATCGCGGGCCAGTTCGATCAGCGAAGCGCGGTGACGGGGGCGTACGACCTGGACGAAGCCGAAGCCATTCATGGCGGTGCGCTCGAACGGTTTGGGAAGATAGTCGTCGAGAATCCCGTCGACGGCAGCGCGGTCGGTTTTGCCGCGAAGCCCGGGAAAGTCGATTCCGGTGGATCCGCCAAGGTCGAGGCGGGCAATCGCGCGCGCCGACGCCCAGGCCGCCATTTGCGCCAGCTTGTCGGGTACCAGCCAGCCATCGACATCGATCATGGTCATTGCGGCTGTCGGCTCGATCCGCAATTCACCGCCATCGAACACGACGATCCCGCTTCGCGCCTGGTCGAGCAGATCGTCCCAGTCATCGATGATCCCGGGCCGGCCTTCGGCCAAGGGCGGCGCGGGCCGCGGCGACTGGTCGGTTCGGCGGGCCAGACCGCGCTTCCAGGATTCGGCGCCGCCCAGCGCCTCACGGGTGATTTCGATAACAAGATTTCTGCCTTCACTTATGCCGGAAACGCCGTGCGGCAGCAGGAATTGCTCGCCCGCCGCTTCGACGGTCACGCGTGGGGCGATGGCAACGAGTCTTGCGTCGAGGATCGTCCCGGCCGGGATGATGCCGTCCCGCCGAACCCGGGCTTCGACGATTTCGCCATTGTCGATCCGCGCGGCGCGGGTCTCACCGATCCCGGTCTCGATGATCCACTCAGGCAAGCGGATAGCCTGCGCTTTTCAGCATGTGCCTCGTCTCCGCCAGTGGCAGACCGACGACGTTGGAGTAACTGCCGGCGATGTAGCGAACATAGACTTCGCCATAGCCTTGCAGCGCATAGCCGCCGGCCTTGCCGCGCCACTCGCCATGAGAAGCATAAAAATCGATTTCGTCGGGAGACAGACGCTTCATTGCGATCATCGTCTCGACGAGACGGCTCCGCATTTCTCCGCCGGGAAGTGCCAAAGCGACGCCGGTCAAGACGCGATGGCGGCGGCCCGAAAGCAGCGCCATGCATGAACGGAGCGTCGCTTCATCCTCCACCTTGGGGAGGATGCGGCGTCCGACCGCGACCACGGTGTCGGCGGCGAGGACCATGGCATCGTCGGTTTTGCTCGCGACCAGCAATGCCTTTTCGATCGCCAAGCGCAGCGCATGGTCGCGCGGAAGTTCGCCTTTGGGAACGGATTCGTCGATGTCTGCGGGATGGACCGCGTCGGGCACGACGCCGATGCGGGCGAGCAGGTCGAGCCGGCGCGGGCTCGCCGACGCAAGGATCAGACGCATCAGGGAAAAAAGCGTGTTCGGCGGCCGGTCACGGTCAGGCCGCGCCTGGCGGACCCCCGCGTCCGGGCATGAAGCGATAAGTGATCCGACCCTTGGTCAGATCGTAGGGCGTCAGTTCAACCAGCACCTCGTCGCCGGTAAGAACGCGAATGCGGTTCTTGCGCATCTTGCCGGCCGTGTGACCGAGAACCTCATGGCCATTCTCGAGCGTGACGCGGAACATGGCATTGGGCAGCAGCTCGGCAATCTTGCCGCGCATCTCGAGAAGTTCTTCCTTGGCCATTCAAATCCTTCGGGGGAGCAGAGACGAAAAAGTCGGGTCCCCTTAGCCGCAAGACGCCGAAAAAGGAAGTCGGCGGCGCTTAGACGGTCAGGATGGTCGAGCCGACCGTCTGGCGAGCCTCCAGCGCGCGATGCGCGTCGGCGGCATCGGCGAGCGCGAAACGCTGGCCGATCTCGATCCGGACCCTGCCCGATCCGACCATGTCGAACAGTTCGGCGGCGGAAGCCTGAAGCTCTGCCGGGTCGGCGATGTAGGTGAACAGGGTCGGTCGCGTGAGGAACAGCGACCCCTTCTGCGCCAGGATTGCGGGGGCAAACGGCTCGATCTCCCCTGACGACTGGCCGAAACTGACCATCATGCCGCGCGGTGCCAGACAGTCGAACGATCGCAGGAAAGTGTCTTTGCCGACCGAGTCGTAGACCACCCGCACCTTGCCGCCCTCGGTGGTCCGGTCGACCTCGGCAACGAAGTCCTGTTCGGTGTAGCGAATGACGTGGTGGCAACCGTTCGCGCGGGCAAGATCCGCCTTGGCCTCGGTCGACACCGTGCCGATCACCGTGGCACCGATCGCGGACGCCCATTGGCACAAGATGAGCCCGACGCCCCCGGCGGCCGCATGGACCAGGATCGTGTCGCCGGCCTCCACCCGGATGACGGACCGAAGCAGCATCTGGACGGTCATGCCCTGCAACATCATCGCCGCGGCCTGATCGAAATCGATGTCATCGGGAAGTTTGACGAGGCGGTCGGCGTCGATCAGCCGATGTTCGGCATAGCTGCCGATCGGTCCCGCATAGGCGACGCGATCGCCGATCGCGACATTGGTAACTCCATCGCCGATCGCTTCAACCACACCGGCACCCTCCACGCCCGGGATGAACGGCAAAGGCTGCGGGTAAAGGCCGGTGCGATGATACACATCGATATAATTGAGTCCGACCGCGCGGTGACGAAGCCGCACCTGTCCGGGGCCCGGATCGCCAACCGTGGACGGACCCCAGCGCAGGACGTCGGGTCCACCGGTACGGTCAACCTGGATCGCATTTGACATGGTCACCCTTTCCATCGAACGCAACGACACGCTGCGGCAGCGCGACGGCCTTAGCTCGGATTATACTTGTCGAGAAACGCCTTGGTCGCCTTTAGGAATTCCAGCCGGTCTTCGGCGCGGCTGAAATGGTGGTCGCCTTCCTTCTGCTCGAGATATTGGTAGGTCTTGCCCTCTTTCTTGAGCGCTTCGACCAGCCAGCGCGATTGCTTGACGGGCACACGCTTGTCCTCGACGCCGTGGGCGATAAGGATCGGCACGCCGAAACTGGCCGCCTGGAAGCGGGGCGAGACCGCGGTGAAATCCCTGACCTGCTTTTTCCAATAGGCCTTGGCGGAACTGCCGATCAGGAATTGCGTGTCGTAGCGTTTCATCGCCGACAGATCGGAAACACCGGCGTAGGAAATGGCGCACTTGTAATGCGCCGCATCCCGCTGCGCCCCGCGCATCGCGGCATAACCGCCATAGGAGGCGCCAATGATGCACACTCGCTTGGAATCGGCGATGCCTTGGCTGGCGGCGTAGGTGATGGCGTCGAGCAGATCGTCCTGCATTTTGAGGCCCCACTCGCCCTCACCAGCCTTCTGGAACGCCACGCCATAACCCGACGAGCCGCGATAGTTGGGCTGGATGACCGCATATCCCTGTTCGGCCAGATATTGCGTCCACCAGTCGAAGGCTTCGAGGTCGCGTGCCACCGGCCCGCCGT
This sequence comes from uncultured Alphaproteobacteria bacterium, assembly GCA_963740965.1. Lineage (GTDB taxonomy): Bacteria > Pseudomonadota > Alphaproteobacteria > Sphingomonadales > Sphingomonadaceae > Sphingomicrobium. The sequence continues at coordinate 1,561,004 of CAVUFW010000006.1, read as the reverse complement.
GGGGCATCACGATCAACGGCAGATTGGTCGCAGGGCGACCGCGCGGCAAGGTCAGCACCGCCTCGATCGGCATTCCGTCCCTCGCGGTGTAGGTGATCGTCTTGACGGGAGACAATTTGCGCGATTTCAGCGCCGGCTGGTTGTAACCGATGCGATCCATCCGCGACCCGTTGGTATCCCAATAATAGATCGAACCCGCCTGCGACGGATCGCCGACTTCGACCAGCATCTTCTTGCGATCGCGACTGAGGCTGACGATGCGACCGTTTCCAACGCCGACCGACTTGTCGAGGTCGGCCTGGACCGCCTTCAGGTCCGGATTGAGCCAGTCGACGCGCATCTTGCGGTCGACCACGACTACCCCGTCGAGATCGTCGGAAGCGCTGTTCGAAATTACGTCTTCGACGTCATATTTGGCATCGCCGAACAATTTCTTGCCGAGCGTGAAGGACGGCAAGTTGAGCTCGTAGACTTCGTTGCGCCCGCCATCGTCGGCGATGGCGATCGCAGTGCCGTCGCGCCGATAGACCTGCGGGGCGGGGACCGACTTGTCTTTGCCCGGTTTCAGGACGATTTTTTCGAACTTGCTGGTGCCGTCGCGCCGATACAGCAGGCTGGGCCGGCCCTCGCTCGAGAATAGGTAGCCCATGCGGACATTGCCATCGCCATCGGCATCCCAATCGAAGACATCCTCCTGCGACTTCAGGATACGGGTCATCTCGCCGGTTGCGACATCGGCCATCCATACGCTCGGGAGATAATCTTCCCTGACGAAATAGCCCGTCGATTTCGAGGTCAGGATCTTGGTCGATCCGTCCTTTGCCACCCACAGCACGTCGTCGGCATCGAGACCGGTCTTGGTCCAGCCCAGAGGCACGATCTTGCTCATGTCGGCCTTCACCCCGGCAATGCGCGTGACGTAGACTTCCTCGTCGTAGATTTTGTCTTTGTCGCCGAGTCCAACGATTAGCCAGTCGTCGTTGACCCAACGCCACCAATTGATGTCGAGTTTCCCGGGTGGGAGCGCCTTGCGCGCATTGGTGTCGAACAGGCTGGAGACGACCAGTACTTGCTTGCCGTTGATCGCAACCTTTGCCGCGACCTTCGTGCCGTTGGGCGACAGGCGCGGCGATTCGATCGTCGGCAAAGCGGCAAATTGCTCGATCGGGATCGTATCGGGGAGTGGTGCCGCAACAAGCGGGACTGCTGACACACCGGCGGCGCCCGCCACCAAGCATACGAATTTACGCATCTACCCACCCCCAATAAGAACCCCGAGCAGGTGTAGATTAACATTGGTTTTCAAAACGAAAAGCCCCGCCGCGACGGATGTCGGGCGGGGCCAATCGTTGCAGCCGGAATGGGGTCAGATTGCCGAATGACCTGCCAGTGCGGCGAGGAGCAGCAGCGCAACGATGTTGGTGATCTTGATCATCGGGTTGACCGCTGGACCGGCGGTATCCTTGTAGGGATCGCCGACGGTGTCACCGGTAACCGCGGCCTTGTGGGCTTCGCTGCCCTTGCCGCCGTGGTTGCCGTCCTCGATATACTTCTTGGCATTGTCCCAAGCGCCGCCGCCCGAGGTCATCGAGATGGCGACGAACAGGCCCGAGACGATCACGCCGAGCAGGAGCGCGCCGAGTGCGGCAAAGCCTTCGGCTTGGCCGGCAACCGCGGTGATCACGAAATAGACCACGATCGGGGCCAGCACCGGAAGCAGCGACGGAATGATCATTTCCTTGATCGCCGCTTTGGTGACGAGATCGACGGTGCGGGCATAATCGGGCCTGGACGAACCATCCATGATCCCGCTGTTGGTGCGAAACTGCTCGCGCACGTCCTTGACCACGTCGCCCGCTGCACGGCCGACCGCGGTCATGCCCATCGCGCCGAACAGATAAGGCAGCAACGCGCCGAGCAGGAGCCCGACGATGACGTACGGATTTTCGAGGCTGAAGTTGACTGTCAGGTTCGGGAAGAATTCCTTGAGGTCGGTGGTGTAAGCGGCGAACAGCACCAGCGCTGCCAGACCCGCCGAGCCGATGGCATAGCCCTTGGTGACCGCCTTGGTGGTGTTGCCGACCGCATCGAGCGCATCGGTCTTGGCGCGAACGCTGTCGTCCAGCCCCGACATCTCGGCGATGCCGCCGGCATTGTCGGTGACCGGGCCGTACGCGTCCAATGCGACCACCATGCCTGCCAGCGCAAGCATCGCGGTGGCCGCGAAGGCGATCCCCATCAGCCCGGCCAAGGCATAAGCGATGACGATGCCGGCGCAGATGACGAGCGTCGGCAAGGCGGTCGATTCCAGGCTGATCGCCAGACCCTGGATGACATTGGTGCCGTGGCCGGTTTCGGACGCCTTGGCGATCGAGCGGACCGGGCGATAATTGGTGCCGGTGTAATATTCGGTGATCCAGATGATCAGGCCGGTGACGACCAGACCGAGCAGCATGCACCAATACAGCGACATACCGGTGAAGGTGGTGGTGCCGGCAGTGATCGGCGCGTTGAGGTCGCCAAGCGCGAACTGGGTGGCGAAGTAGATTGCAACTGCCGAGGTGATCGCGGTCACGCCGAAGCCCTTGTACATCGCACCCATGATGCTGGTGCCCGAGCCAAGGCGAACGAAATAGGTGCCGAGGATCGAGGTCAGCACGCAGACGCCGCCAACGAGAAGCGGGAGCGCCATCAGGTTGAGCAGATCGCCCGCCGCGCCGGTGGTGACAAGCAGGGCGGTGAGCACCATCGTCGCACCGACGGTAACGACATAGGTTTCGAACAGATCGGCGGCCATGCCCGCGCAGTCGCCGACGTTGTCGCCAACGTTATCGGCAATGACCGCCGGATTGCGGGGGTCATCTTCCGGGATGCCAGCCTCGACCTTGCCGACCAGATCGGCACCGACGTCGGCGGCCTTGGTGAAGATACCGCCACCAAGGCGCGCGAAGATCGAGATCAGCGACGCGCCGAACGCGAGTGCAACCAGGGCGTCGACGACGATCCGGTCGTTGGGCGCGTGCCCGGCGATGCCGATGAGGTAATAAAAGAAGCCCGCGATCGCGAGCAGTGCCAGGCCGGCGACCAGCATGCCGGTGATGGCACCGGCGCGGAACGCCATGGTCAGGCCCTGCTGCAAGCCTTGGCTTGCCGCTTCGGCGGTGCGGACATTGGCCCGAACCGAGATGTTCATGCCGACGAAACCGGTGGCGCCCGACAGGATGGCGCCGAGCAGGAAGCCGCTGGCCGACAGTCCGCCGAGGAAATAGAAGACGATCGCCGCGACGACCACGCCGACGATCGTGATCGTCATATACTGGCGCTTGAGGTAGGCCGAGGCGCCTTCCTGGATGGCGGCGGCAACTTCCATCATCCGCGCATTGCCGGCGGGGGCGCGAAGCACCTGGCCGCTGGTGAGAATGCCGTACAGCAGAGCAACGACGCCACAGGCGATCGCGATAAGAACCAGATTCATTGACGAATTTCCCCTGTTCAACCCAGAGCTTGGCGGCGCTTGGCTAGCGGCCCTTCCGCCCGAAACAGGCGAAGGTGTAAGGGATAATTCGCGTCTGTCTAGCGGTCGTTTAGTGAAGCAGGACGGCGGTCGCCATGCCCGAGGCGAGGCCGATCAGGGCGATGATCCATTGCCGGTGGCTATAGGCCGCGATGTTCATATCCAAGACGCTCCGGGATCGGGACCGGCATTGCACCGTCGGTGAGAGACAGTCCCTCGCCGGCGGCAAGCCGTCCGATCGCGGTGATTGTGGTCCCCGACGGTAAAGAAAGCGTGAACGGGTCGACCGTGTCGGGAAGCGCGGCGAGCAAGGCGTAGTCGTCGCCGCCGGTCGCCGCGAACAGGCGCGCGGCACGGTGGGTGCCGCGCTCGGCGATGAACGCGCGGGACAGGGGCAATTGCGACAGGTCGATTTGCGCCCCGACCCCGCTCGCCGAAGCGAGCCGGGCGGTATCGAGCAACAGACCGTCGGACACGTCCATCATTGCCGAAGCGAGGGGCGCGATCATCGCTCCTACTGCAAGTTGCGGAACCGGACGGCGATAGGCCTCCACCAGCACGCCTTCGGCCTTGGGATTGGCGCGGAGTTCGGCGAGCCCGGCAGCGCCGTCGCCGAGCGTGCCGACGAGCCACAGGAGGTCCCCCGGTCGCCCGCCGGAGCGCGGCGGAACCGCCGGACCGGCCTTGCCGATGGCCGTCAGACCAAGCACACGCGGCGCATCGGCGGGAAGAGCGATGGTGTCGCCGCCGACCAAAGGCAGGCAGTAGCTTTCGCACGCCGCCGCGACCCCGCCAAGGAAGCGATCTTCCCATTCGGCGTCGCCGTTGATGGTCAGGCTCATCAGCGCCGCCAGCGGGGTCGCGCCCTTGGCGGCGAGATCGCTGAGATTGACCGTAACCAGCTTCCACCCAACCGAAGCGGGGGGATCCGAGGGCAGATAGTGGACGCCCTCGGCGATACTGTCGTGGGTCAGGACGAGGTCGCCGAGCACCGCCACGTCGTCGAGCAGGCCGCGCGCCGCATCCGCGGTGGCGATCCGCTTGAGCCGGGCAAGCGCCTCGGCCTCGTCCATCCTAGCCTCGCGCCGACTTGGCGATGGCGTCGAGCAGGCCGTTGACGAAGCCGGTCTCGCGCTTGTCGAAGAAAGCGTGGGCGACATCGATATATTCGCTGATCACCGTCGCAGTGGGGACATCGGGGCGGGCAAGCAATTCGTAACTGCCGGCGCGCAGGATCGCCTTCATCGGCTTGTCGAGCCGCGCCAGGCTCCAGCCTTCCGCGAGGCGACCGGTGATCAGCGAGTCGATCTCGTCACGGCGGGCGTCCGCGCCGGTCACGACATCGTCGAAGAAGTCGCTCTCGGCATCGGTGTAGGTGACATCGCCGATGGTCGCGCCCAGGCGATGCTGGTGGAATTCGTGGAGCAGGCGGGGAAGCGGGGTCGCCTCCATCTCCATCTGGTAAAGCGCCTGCACCGCGGCAAGGCGGGCGGCGGAGCGGGACTTGGATCGGGTCGAGCTTCTGGACATGGGCGCGCCTCTAGCGGTTCAGGCCGCGAGCAGGAAGGGGCGCAGCGCCGCCGCCACCTGGTCGGGCGCTTGCCACGGCGCGAAGTGGCCAACGCCTGCAAGAGGGAAAACCTCGACATCGGTGCCGACCTCGCCGATCCCTTCGAGCTGGACCGGGAGGAGCGCCTTGTCGTCCAGACCCCAGACGATGCGCACGGGAATCCCGATCTTCGGCACATGATCGACCCAGTTCGGCATCGCCGCTTGCTCACCGGGCAGGGGCACGACGATGCGGCTGGCGCGGTACCAGTTGAGCATTGCGGTAAGCGCGCCGGGCTGCCCCCAGTCGTCGAGGTAGGACTGGCGGTCGGCGACGGGGATCGACGCCAGATCGACATGGCCCGAAAAGCTTTTGTCGAAGAACGTCCCGAGTCCCATGCGAGCGATGCCGGCTTCCATTCCGGGATTGCGGAAAGCGTTCATGTATTGCGAGGCGGCGCGCTGATCGGGATCGTCGATCAGGCTTTTCTGAAAGATTGCCGGGTGCGGCGAATTGACGATGGCGAGGCGGGTGATCCGGGAGTTGCCGGAAATCGCCGCGGCCCAGGCGATCGCGCCTCCCCAATCATGGCCGACCAACGCGAAACGATCGATGTCCAGCGCATCGGCGAGGGCGAGCAGGTCGGCGAGCAATTTGTCGGTGGCGTAGGCTTCGACGTCCTGCGGCTTGTCGGTCGCCCCGAAGCCGCGCAGGTCGGGCATCACCAGGCGAAGATCGTGGTCGAGCAACGGCACCAGCCTGGCCCAGGTGCGGTGCGATTCCGGGAAGCCGTGGACGAGGATCACCGGCGGCGCGTCGACCGGCCCGGCGAGCGCGACGTTCATCGTTATGCCGGTGGAGAGCGCGATGCGCCGCTGTTCGATCATGGATAGCTGACCGTCTTGGGGACGGCGGGGATCGGGATCCATTCCTCCTCGTCGCCGGGGACGAGGGGGAAGCGGCGGGCGGTCCAATCGTCCTTCGCCGCCGCAATCCGTTCCCGCGACGAGGAGACGAAATTCCACCACACGTGGCGTTTGGTAGCGAAGGCCTCGCCGCCGAGCAGCAGGGCGCGGGCGGAGACGTCGGCGCGCAAGGTGAGCGCTTCGCCCGGAGCGAGGATGTAGAGGCTGAAGAGGGCGAGCGGCACGCCGTCGAGACTGGCCGCGCCCTCGGTCAGCATCACCGCGCGTTCGTCGGCCTCGGCATCGATCGACAGCGACGCACCGGGGGCGAGCGCGATGTCGGCGTAGATGGTCGCGGCATGCTGGGTGACGGGGGACGTGCGGCCCCACAGGCTGCCCATCAGCACGCGGGCGCTCAGGCCATCACCCTCGATCACCGGCAACGCATCGGGGGCGACATGCTCGAATGCCGGGGCGATCTCCTCCTTGCCGTCGGGCAGCGCGAGCCAGGTCTGCATGCCGTAAAACGCGGGCCCGTCGGCGCGCTCGGCATCGGGGGAACGTTCACTGTGGACGATGCCGCTGCCGGCGGTCATCAGATTGATCGCGCCGGGGCGGATCACCTGGTCGGAGCCGACGCTGTCGCGGTGACGGATCGCGCCGTCGAACAGATAGGTGACGGTGGCGAGATTGATGTGCGGGTGGGGGCGGACGTCCATCCCCTTGCCCGGATCGAGCCGGGCGGGGCCGAACTGGTCGACGAAGATGAACGGGCCGACCATCGTGCGGGCCCGGGCGGGGAGTGCGCGGCGCACCTTGAAGTCGCCAAGATCGTGCGTGACGGGGACGATTTCGATCATGACCGCAGCTTCCTGTTCGAGGCGCTTAGGTTGACGAAGTTTCCCAAGTGCGGCGCCATTTTCGGGGGTGTTTCGTAAACTTAAGGAATCGGCCGCACGACGGCAAGGATGCCGTGGGCGCGTGCCCGATCAACCAATCGGAAAGAGCCTGCGCCGCCGTAGAGTTGGTGCCAATCGAGCCAAGCAGGCGAAATCCTACATTGGAAGCTTATTCCTGCGTGGATGCGGCCACCGGGGGCGTTCGGATGTCGTCCGCCGGATCGAGCGGCTTGTTCCACGCCCGCCGGAGCGGCGCCGCGAGCCGCGACCGCCAGCCGAGGACGATCAGCAGAGCCAGCGCCAGCCAGGGCAAGGCGATGGCGAGGAACTTAAGCACGAGGCTGACCAGGGTCGCTGCGCTGTCGACGAACAGATACCAGGCCTCGGTCGCCGGATTTTCGCCGGCGAAACCACGGCTTGCCGCGCCGCCGCGATAGGTGAAGGTCATCGGCGTACGCCGGATCTTCGCCTCGCTGTCGGCGGCGTTGGCCTGGGCAGTCTGGATTTCGGCCCGAAGCTCACGGATCTGTTCGCGAAGCTGGACGCGTTCATTCTCGTTCTTCGCCTTGACGAGATCGGCCTCAAGCTGGGCGATGGTGCGGTTGGCGCCGCCTTCACGCCGCGCCACGTCGTCGAGCGCGGGGTTCTGGTCCTCGCCGGTGATTCGGGCGTAGCGCAACTTGCCGTCGCTTCGTTCGACCGTGGCGATGGCATCGCGGCCGAACGATCGCGCGAGCAGGGGATCGACCGCCAGTTCGAGCGTTCCTTCGACCCGGTCGCGATCGTCGAGTTCATAGGTCATGCCGGTGATCCGGCACCGCACCAGTCCAAGCTTTTCGCACGCCGCGGCATGGGCTTCCTGCGCCGCGCTGATCGCCGCGTCGGGCATCCGGAAGCCGTAATTATAGGCGAAGGCGACGCCCGGTGCGGCGGTCGGGACGATGCCCGGCGCGGCGCGCGATGCCGCGGATTCGGACCCCGGCGATTCGGACATGTCCATCGTCTGGACGCCATCGGCGCCACGATCGTCTTCTCTTTGCGAGCAGGAAGAGGTCGCCAGCAACACGACCGAAAGCCCAAGAACGATACGCTTCACCAACGCCCCCCGCGAAACGGTGCCGATCATCACCCCGGCGCCACGGTACGGATGGTAAGCGCGCGGACGCGATTGTCCAACGTTTCCCCGATTGCGGAATGTTTCACTTTCGGACTTCGGATTGTGGGAGGGCAAGCATCTCGGACACCGGCCGCTCGACCTTGGTCCGGGCATCGGCATTGGGTGGAAAGCGGACGCGACTGCGACTAGGGTGCCGAGAATTGCTGGAGGTTAGCATGACCCAGTCACTCGCCAACATTGCGATCATTCTCGGCTTCATCCTGTGCATCGCCACAGGCCTGATCCTCGCTTTGAGGTCGAAGGCCGAGACGCCCGACGAATAGCCGGCGACATCCACAATCGCTGGATGCCGACCTCTGCCTGAAAAGCGATCAAGGGCAGGAAGCAAGCGTTAGGAACGTAGCCTTAAACTGCGAGCATCGACGACAGTAAAGGGCCGCATCGTGGCGCTTCGATCCGGAGCGAGTGGACAAATTTTAAACGAACCCCAAATGCGATTTGCCTGATTCCGGCGAAGGAAATTCCAAACCTTTGTGGGCAATGCTCTGTCAGACTCGGGCCCGTCGGCGGCGGTCACGCCCAGCAGCCGGTTCGCGCCATGCGGCCAAATGTGAATTGCGGGCGTGCCGTTACCGACTGTCAAGCGACCGGTCATCCAGTAGCAGCTTTCCGGGCGAGCGACGGCGGCGCTTCCGAGCATGGCCGCTAGCGTCGCTGTCAGTAGTGTCGGCTTGATGGTCACTTCTACAGTTTGCGTGAATTGCAAATGTCCGCAATGGGTCGACTACCGAACGGCAGCTAAACAGCAATTAAGGGTGGAAAGCGGCCGCTCAGCGCTGCTCAAAATGTCAGCCAGTTTCCGTGAACCCATTCTACCGATAATTTTGCCTCAAATTTGCGCGATCGCGAGAAATAAGGTCGCCGCGCAGTTCAGCGGAACTCGAACACGTCCGGAAGTCGAAAAAGATGCAACCGCCTGCAAATATTAGTTCATTGCTAAAAGGTTAACCACCTTTTACCCCATCGTTCGGGGGAGCGCTCTTTGTAGGGATTCGCTCATGTATCGTACCGCACTAAGATTGGCTGCTGCTTCGGCTCTTGTCCTCAGTTCAGCCGGTTTCGCTCAGCAGGTTATTCCGACTGATCCAGGCAACGCTCAAGGGCCTGCCCCGCTTCGCTATTACGGCACTGGTGGAAGTCGCGTTCAACAGATCTATTCGTCGAGCTACTTCACTGGATTGCAGACCATCAGCGCAATCAGTTTCCGCGCCTATCCTGGCGCTGCGCCAAGCGGATTTTTCGGCAACAGCGTAACTGCGTCGAACATCACCATCACTGCAGGAAACAGCACCGCGTCAGGCAATGATTCCTCGGGTCTCGCGAGCGCGACATTTGCTGACAATATCTTCAATCCTCAGGTCGTCTATTCAGGCGCTTTAACGTTGACGACGGCAGCAACTGGTACAGGCGATCAACCGTTCGATTACACCATCAATTTCATGAACCCGTTCATTTACAACCCAGCTGACGGCAGCCTGATTTTCGATTTCCTAATTCCGACTACCGCGACGGTGTCCGGCGCCGGCTTTGGCTTCCTTACTTTTGACACTGCTAACACGCTCGACGATGGCGTCTTCAGCGTTCTCGACATCAACAACGGAAACGCGACCACCGGCACATTGTCGACCGCCGGAGCAATTACCCGCATCACGAGCACTCAGGTCGCCGCCGTCCCCGAGCCCGCGACTTGGGCGATGATGCTTATCGGCTTTGGTGCGATGGGCATTTCCATGCGTCGCAGGCGCCGGGTAAATACTCTGCTGCAATCGGCATAAAGGGCGCTCGGTTTAACTCGGGAAGGGCACGGTCCGTGTGGGCCGTGCCCTTTATGCGTAAAGCGAACTCAGGCCCATAAAAGCATCCTAATGTCCGCAATGGGTCGGTTGCCGACTGTCCGCTAATTGAAGGTGCTGGGTGGAAAGCGGACACTTGAACGCGCCGAGCTAATGCACTTTAAAGCGCCTGTCTCGGTTTCGAGATAATTCCTCGCATCGGGGAGTAGCGTCAGATGCATACCGAGGACGATTTTGAGTATTTCATGGCTCGCGCGATCGCCGAGCGAGCTGCAAGCGAAGCAGCTGTAGATAAAAGCAGTCGCGATATACACGCGCTGCTGGCGGCAAAGTACGAAGGGCTGGCTGATCGCTTGAAAGGGCCTCGTCCTACTCTTCACATCGTATCGCCTGGCGTCACGAGAGACGCGCCTCTCCTGTCGGACGAGACTATCTGAATTATTTTTCCAATTTGCCCGAACCTCTGAACTTAATCCACATGATGTTTGTTGTGCCCATATCGTCGGCCTTCGCGAGCTGACCGACGACTGAGAGACAATGCGCTCCCGCTCCGCCGGAGACGCGCATGTTGGACAAAAAATTGGTGCTGATTGTCGAAGACAACGCGTTTGTTGCGCTTGACCTTAGCATGGCCGTTGAAGATTTGAGCGGCACAGTCGTTGGGCCAGCCGGAAGTGTGGTAGAGGCGTTATCGCTCATTCGGAAAGAGCGAATCTCGGCGGCGGTGCTGGATTGTCAGTTGTCGGACCATGACGTTACGCCAGTCGCACTCCTGCTGATTGATCTTGGCATTCCCTTCGTAATCCATAGCGGAACAAGTCTTCCTCCAGAGCTTGCGGATGGCCACCCGGATTTGCCCTTCCTGTCAAAGCCTCGGCATCCCAAGAGCGTCATCGCAGCACTGGTCGATCGAATTTCCACTTTAAATGAAATGCCAATTAGGTTGTCGCTCTAAAAGAGTTTAAGGCGCGCGCATCACCAGGCCTCTACTGTGGCTGACTGGTGGCTGAGAGACGTGTCTTGCGCTCCCGCCTAGCGGAGCGCCCTTGTGACCGAAACTAGCCCACACGTCCTCGCGCCTCTGGTGCGCAAGCTTCAATTGTGGAACCCGTTGACGGACGAGGACTGCAGAGCGTTGCTCTCATTGCCGTTTGTCGCTCGCGACTTGGACGCCGGTCAGTACATCGTCTGGGAAGGCGATAAACCTCAGAACACTTGCCTTTTGCTGTCGGGTTTCGCCTACCGCCATAAATCTGCGGGTGGGGGCGGACGTCAAATCATGTCGATCCATATGAAGGGCGACATTGTCGATTTACAGAACTCGCTACTGGGCGTGGCAGATCATAACGTCCAGATGCTCAGCAAGGGCAGCGTCGCTTTGATACCGGTCGACTCCATGCGCAAGATTGCTTTCGACCGGCCGTCCGTCGGAATGGCACTTTGGTATGAAACTTTGGTCGAAGGATCCATTTTTCGAGAGTGGATTTTAAACATAGGCCGCCGAGATGCTCTGACCCGCATCGCGCACCTTCTATGTGAGTTTGCTCTCCGGCTGGAGATCGCTGAGCTAGGCCGGCAATCGGAGTTTGAACTCCCTATCACGCAAGAGCAACTTGGTGACGCGGTTGCGCTCACTTCCGTTTACGTCAACACCTCCCTAATGAAATTGGAATCCATGGGCCTCATTAAGCGGTCGAAGCGGATGATTACCGTCAACGATTGGCAGGAACTCTCCAAAGTCGGCGATTTTCACCCCCGTTATCTTCACGTCGAGCCGACGGGGCGCTAAGCGCACACTGACCAGGGAATGCTGCCCCCAATGTCCGCAATGGGTCGAAAGCGGACTGTCCGCTTTTGGTCGCGAACAGTAGAATGCGGACGTTCCGCCCTCACTCCCCCGGGGCGATGGCCCTGATGGTCAGCGCGTGGACTCGATCCTGCATCAATTCCCCGAGCGCCGCGTAGACCGCGCGCTGGCGGGCGACGCGGTTGAGACCGGCAAAGGCGGCGCTTTCGATCGTCAGTGCAAAGTGGCTTTCGCCGCGGCCGTCATGGCCGGCGTGCCCGCGATGATGGTCGCTCTGATCCTCCAGATCGAGGCGGACGGGATGAAGCGCCTGTTCAAGGCGGCGGATCATCTCGGCGGCGACGGGGCCGGGCGCATGGGCAGTGGAAGCATCGGTCATGGCGACTATATAGAGGCGTTGGACGAAGAGACGGCAAGTGGCGACGAAACAGACCAAATTTCACGGGCGGATCGAGGGCGCGGCGGACCAATGCGCGGTGCCGGGCTGCGACGAGGCCGGCGAGTTTCGAGCGCCGCTCAGCGCCGGGGACTTCGACGGGCCGGGGGATTATCTCTATCTGTGCCTCGACCATGTGCGGGCGCATAATGCGCGTTACAATTATTTCGCGGGGATGAGCCCGGACGAGATCGAGGCGGCGCAATCGCCGATCGCCGGGTGGGAACGGCAGACTCGGGCCTTCGCCACCGCGGGCGCCGCGCCGGGGCCGGCGTGGAGCGACTTCACCGATCCGCTCGATGCCATCGCCGCGCGCTTCCGGCCGGGAACGACGCGGGCGGCGCCCGATCGGTTCACCGCGGGCGAACGCCATGCGCTGGGCGTGATGGGGCTGAAGGACGATGCCGACCGGACCGCGCTGAGGCGCCGCTATTCGGAGCTGGTGCGCAAATATCACCCCGACCGCAATGGCGGGGATCGGGGCTTCGAGGGCAAACTGGGCAAGGTGATCGAGGCGTATCAATTGCTGAAAGCGGCGCGGGCGTTTGCTTGAGGAGAGGGCGCCGTCCCCCGCCTTTAGGGGGAGGTGGCGCGAAGCGGCGGAGGGGGGTGTTCATTGAGTAGTGGGCGCCCTCCGTCGGCTGCGCCGACACCTCCCCCTGGAGGGGGGAGGGGCTCGGCCGGTTAGTCCCTGTCGGGGGCTCCGAGGGGGAAATAGTGGCGGTAGGGGCGGGCTTCGTCGATGGCGCGCGCGACCGCGGGGTGGGCGAGGAGGCGCTGGCGATAGGCGGCGAGGCGCGGCCGTCGGTTGCCGATCGCGACGACCCAGTCGGCATAGAATAAGGCCGGTGCCGCGGCGCAATCGGCGAGGGTAAAGGTGTCGCCGACCGCCCAGCCGTCGCCGGACAAGTTCGCTTCCAGCCAGTCGTAGGCGACAAGCAACGCATCGCGGCCACGCGCCGCGGCCAGCCCCTCGCCATCGGGCCAGATCGCGTGATTGACCGAAGGCTGCATGTTGCCCTGAACATGCAGGTCGAAGAAGCGGTCGAGGAAGCGCACGCGGCGGCCGTCTTCCCCGTCGGGGATCCATCGGGTCTCGGCGGGATGATGGGCCTGCAGATGCTCGATGATGCACGATGCCTCTGCGACCACCTGGCCATCGTCGACCAGCAGCGGAAACTTGCCGAGCGGCCAGTGGGCCTTCAATTCGTCCATTACGCCGGGGTTGGCGGGATCGACGTTGCGATAGGTGAACGGCGTGCCGTCGACCCAGAGAGGGATCAGCGCCTTCCAGGTGAAGCTGCTGAACGGATGGCCGTAGAGGGTGAGGCTCACCATTTGCCCGCCGCCATCGCCGCCTGGCGCGCCTGTTCGCGCTCGCTTGGCGGAGTGGTGACGTAGGTCCCCGTCTCGACCGGGCCGGTAGGCACGAAGGTCGCGACGATATTGCCCTTATCGCCGACGGTATGGCTGTCGAGCTGCAACGTGCGCGGCGGGGTGCCGTCGCCGAACAGGCGCTTGCCTTCGCCCAGGACGACTGGCGCGATCATCAGCGTCAGCTCGTCGAGCAGGTCGGCGGCGAGCAATTGCGGATAGAGCGTGCTGCTGCCCTGGATGACGATGTCGGGCCCTTCGCCTTGCTTGATTGCGGCTAGATCGTCGATCGTCGTCCGGCGGCTGTTCTGCCATTCCAGCGCCGCATCCGAATGCGTCACGACATATTTTGTGCAGCGGTCGAAGGGGTCGCGGATGTCCTTCATTTCGTCGGGCGCGTAGGGCCAGTACCCGGCGAAGATGTCATACGTCCGGCGGCCGAGCAGCAGGTCGAACGGACGGCCGAACAATTCGCCGATGCGGGCATCGATCGCGTCGTCGCCGACGGGCGGAAGCCAGCCGCTATGGCTGAACCCGCCGGTGGTGTCCTCGGTCGGACCACCCGGACCCTGGATCACGCCGTCGAGGCTGGTGAAGGCGGCGCCGATGATCCTACGCATCGGCTTTCGCCCCCGCCCGCGCGGCCTCGATGGTCGCGACGTCGATCTTCTTCATGGTCATCATCGCATCGAACACGCGCTTCGCGACGGCCGGGTCGGGGTCGGTATTGCCGTCGAGCAGGACGCGCGGCGTGATCTGCCAGGAGAAGCCCCAGCGGTCCTTGCACCAGCCACACTCGCTCTCCGCGCCGCCATTGCCAACGATCGCGTTCCAGTAGCGGTCGGTCTCGGCTTGGTCTTCGGTCACGACCATGAAGCTGACCGATTCATTGGGCTTGAAATTGGGACCGCCGTTGAGCCCGGAAAAGGCGCGGCCGAGCACGGTAAAGTCGACCGTCAACTCGTCGCCTTGCCGACCGTCGGGATAATCCCCCGGCGCGGTCATCGCCCCACCGACCTGGCTGTCGGGAAAGGTGGCCGCATAGAATTCGGCCGCCTTGCGGGCCTCGCCATGGTCGAACCACAGCACTGTCGTCAGTTTCTCCGCCATCATCATCCTCCTTGCTTGCGCGGGCCGACCAGGCCGAAGTTGGCGCCCTGCGGGTCGGTTGCGGCAAGCGAATATTCGCCGCCGGGAATTTCCATCGCTGGCTGGACTATGGTGCCGCCATTGTCGGTGATCGCCGCGGTCGCGCGATCGATGTCGTCAACGCCTATGTAATAAGACCAGACGGCTTGGGCCATGCCAGGCATCAGCGGCATGACCGCACCGATGCCGACATTGTCATTCTGGACGAACTGGTACTGACCCATTTCACCCATATCCATGGCGCCTTCCTGCGACCAGCCGAAGTGGCGCTTGTAGAAGTCGATCGCGGCCGCCGGATCGCTGGTGGCAAGCTCGTTCCAGCGGACGTGGTGCGGCTTCATCGGATCGAACACGTCGCTGATCGCGTCGGGCTGCCCCTCGGGCGGGAGCGGAGCCATGAGGTAGAAGGGCGCGCCTTGCGGATCGGTGACCATGGCGAGGCGGCCGACACCGGGCTGGTCCCAGGGCGGCATCATCGTTTTCGCGCCGTCGGCAACCATCGCGTCATGGGTCGCGTCTACATCCGTGGCATGGATATAACCGATCCACGCCGGACGGGCACCGCCCGAAATCATGTCCTCGGTGAGCGTCAGCACGCCGCCGGCATTACCGCCGTCGCCGCGCACGATCATGCGATATTCCATCCCCGGCGCGACGGATTGCTCGTCGATCTTCCACCCGACGACGGCGTCGTAAAATTGCTTTGCCGCCTTGTGATCGCGGGTCATCAATTCGTACCAAATGAAGGAACCCTTGGGGTTAGGCATCGATCTTCTCCGCGCCGGCAATTTCAATCGAGTTCACGAACGGCTTGAATCCTCCCCAGAACATGCGCTTGCCGTCGAATGGCATCGGCATGGCGTCGGGCTGCATTTCGGGATCGGCCATGATTGCTTCCCAGCCCTTGTCGCGGGTCGCCTTGTCGGGCCAGATGACGATCGAGAAGATCACGTTCTCACCATCCTCGGCCTGCACGGCGCGATAGAAGTCGGTCACCTTGCCATGCTCAAGCCCGTCGCCGATCGCTTCCAGCGACCCGAGCGCGCCGAGCGCCTTGGCCTTTTTCGCGAACGTTTCCGCCATCGGCGTATAGTCGGCGAGACTGGAGTCCTTGATCGGTAGAATGAAGCCGTCGATGTACGTCATGCCTGTTCTCCTTGAAGTTGGGTCTGGGCCGATTTCATCTTTTCGAGCCATTGGACGATTTGCGGCGACGGTGATCCGGTGAAGCCAGCCATCTGGTCGGCCAGCGCCCGCTGGAAGGCAGGCCGGGCCGTGCCGCGCGCGACGTAGGCGGTGAGGTTGGGATAGCTCTCCAGCAGGTCGGTGCCGTCAAGATTGCGCAGCACCGCGACCATCAGCAGATCGCCGGCGGTGAACTGCCCATCGAGCCACTCGCGATCGCCAAGGCGATCGGACAGCTCGCCGAGCCGTTCGTCGATCCGCGCCTTGACCGCGGGCAGACGCGCCTTGGACCAAGGCTTGTCGGCCTCGAACAAGGTGGCGATCGCGTGGTCCATGATCGGCGGTTCGACCGTGTTGAGCGCCGCGAAGGCCCATTCGACGGCGCGGGCGCGGGCGGCGGGATCGGCGGGCATCAGCAAGGGATGATCACCCGCGATGTGGAGCACGATCGCACCGGATTCGAACAGGGTCAGCTCGCCGTCCTGATAGGTTGGCACCTGTCCGAACGGCTGGATCGCGCGGTGGGGCGGCGCCTTCTGGCTGCCCTGCGTCAGATAGCGGACGGCGTAGGGCTGGCCGACTTCCTCAAGCGCCCAGCGAACGCGCAGGTCGCGCACCTGGCCTTTCGCGAAGTCCGGCACCCAGTCGTAGGCCGTGATCGTCGGCTTGCTCATCACCTGTCTCCCAAAGTGGCGCTTAGGCGGCAACGGTTTCGTCGGTCGGTGCGGGAACCGCGGCCATGTCCATCCAGAACAGTTCGAAATGGTGGCCGTCGGGATCGGCGACGCTGCGCCCGTACATGAAGCCATGATCCTCCACCGGTCCGGGGTCGGCGGTGCCGCCAGCGGCGACCGCGGCGTCGAGGATGCGGTCGACGTCTGCCCGAGTGTCGATCGACAGCGCGATCAGACCCGCGCTCGACGTCTTCGCATCGCCGATCGGGAGACTGGTGAACTGGCGATATTTGTCATGCGTCAGGAGCATGAAATAGATCGTGTCGGAGAGCACCATGCAGGCCGACGAGTCGTCGCTGAACTGCGGGTTGTTGGTCGCGCCAAGCGCTTCGAGGAAGCGGCGCGAGGCGGCGAGATCGCTGACCGGCAAGTTCACGAAAATCTTCTGGGACATACTGTTTCTCCTATAACACGACTCGATTCGGCTTGCTTTTAGACCTATCAAGTCATATTTCACAACCATGCAGTTAGAAAAAGTAACTCAAGCGCGATCAGTCGAGCCGAAACGGCGGTACGACGATGCCTGCGGGACGGCACATGCGCTGGAACTGATCGGCGATCGCTGGACCTTGCTGGTCCTTCGCGAACTGATGCTAGGCGGTCGGCGCTTTTCCGAATTGCGGGGGGACCTGCCCGGGATCAGCGCCAACACGCTGACACAGCGCCTGACCGAGATGGAACGTCGCGGGCTGGTCAAGCGCAAGCGGCTGCCGCCCCCTGCGTCGGTCCAGGTATATGAAGCGACTCCATGGGGGCTTGAGGCCGAGCCGATCGTCCAGTCGCTCGGGCGCTGGGCGGCGCGGTCGCCCGAGCACGATCCGACACTGCCGTTGTCGGGCGTGTCGCTGATGTTGTCGTTCGGGACGATGTTCGACCCCGACAGGGCGAAGAAGATCGATGCGCGGATCGGCTTCCGGCTCGGGCCCAATTCGTATCTTGCGCGGATCAAGAAGGGACGGTTCCGGGTGGCGCGGGGCGAGGCGGGCGCGGGTGACGTATTGTTCACGGCATCTCCGACGGCGATCGCCGCCATCGTCTACGGCGGAGCGCCGTTGGAAAGCGTGCAGGTCGAAGGGGATCGCGGCCTGGCCGAGAAATTCGTCACCCTGTTCCCGCTGCCCGCCAAGGTCGCTTGAGACGGGAAGCACGAGCCTTTAAGGCGGCAGGCATGACCGATATCCCCAATGTGACGCTCGACAGCCGCGAAGACACGATTCTGGCCGTTCCCGACAAGATGGTGAAGGCGCGCGACGTCTTCGGGATCGATAGCGACATGGAGATTCCGGCGTTCAGTGAGGCCGACGAGCGCGTTCCCGATACCGACCCCGCCTACGTCTTCGATCCCGATACGACGCTGGCAATCTGCGCCGGCTTCGCGCGCAACCGGCGGGTAATGGTCCAAGGCTATCACGGGACCGGCAAGTCGACCCACATCGAGCAGGTCGCGGCGCGGCTCAACTGGCCGACGGTGCGGATCAACCTTGACGCGCACATCAGCCGAATCGACCTGGTCGGGCGCGATGCCATCGTACTCAAGGATGGTCAGCAGGTGACCGAATTCCGGGAAGGCCTGTTGCCGTGGGCGCTTCAGCATCCGGTGGCACTGGTGTTCGACGAATATGACGCGGGGCGGCCCGACGTGATGTTCGTCATTCAGCGCGTGCTCGAGACCGAGGGCAAGCTGACCCTGCTCGACCAGAACCGCGTGATCCGGCCGAACCCGTTCTTCCGCCTGTTCGCGACCACCAATACCGTCGGGCTGGGCGATACCACCGGACTGTACCACGGCACCCAGGCGATCAATCAGGGCCAGATGGACCGCTGGAACATCGTCGCGACGCTCAACTATCTGCCTGCCGCGACCGAGGCGCAGATCGTGCTCGCCAAGTCGGGCGAATATGACCACGCGGGCGGCAAGGCGGAGGTCGACCAGATGGTCAAGGTCGCCGACCTGTCGCGGCAGGGCTTCATCAACGGTGACATCTCGACCGTGATGAGCCCGCGTACGGTCATCAGCTGGGCGCAAAATGCGATGATTTTCGGCGACGTCGGCTACGCCTTCCGCGTTTCCTTCCTCAACAAATGCGACGAGAGCGAACGGCCGGTGATCGCCGAATATTACCAGCGCGTGTTCGGCGTCGACCTGCCCGAGAGCCTGGCCGGCCCAAGCTGAAGATCAGAGCCAGCGGCGCCCGAACCCTGCAGGGCCCGGTGATCTGGTTTCCGGGGGGGTCGCGGGCGGATTGCCGGTGGCTTCCTCCTTTTCGCGTTCCAGCTCACGCAGTTTTTCGGCCAGTCGCTCGTCGAACGACAGGTGGCCGTCCATCTCGGCGATCCGCTGGACGCGGTGGTGGGTGCTGCCCGGGGTTCCGGTGGCGAACAGCCAGACCTTGAGGAAAAAGAAGATGACCGGGAAGACCAAAGTCAGTCCGATCACCGTCATGAAACCATTACCGCCCATGTCCGCCCTCCGGCACTGGTCGGCGAATCTAGGGTGCCAATGGTTAGTAAAGTCTTGCTTGACCGCGTTGACCTGAACGCGGCCGCACGGCATCGCAGCGGCTGATGGCTGCCACCGATCTCGACCGCTTCCGCACGGCTTTGGCAAGCGCGACCCGCGCAATCGCGCGCGATGTGGCTGCCGACGTGGTCTATGCCGGAGACACGGCGGGCACGACCGGTCGGATCGCGCGCGTGGTGTCGCCGGGTGCGGGGCTCGAGCCCAGGCTGGTCGCCGAGGCGCGCGGTGCGGCGGATTCGACCGCCTTGCGGCTCCGATTCCACGATGGAGCGATGCACAATGCGCTGAGCCCCGGCGATGCCGACGCCCGCGCCGTGTTCGACGCCCTGGAAACGGCGCGGGTCGAGGCCTTGGGATCACGGACCATGGCCGGAGTGCGGGCCAATCTGGAGCGGCACGTCGAGGCGCGGGTGCGCGGCGATGCGATCGGCCGGGCGCGGAGCGCGGAGGAAGTGCCGCTAGCGACCGCGGTCGGACTGATCGCGCGGCAGCGGCTGACGGGCGCCGAACCTCCGGCGGCGGCGGCAAGCGCTCTGGCGCTGGTGCGACCCTGGATCGAGGAGAAGGCCGGCGCCGAGCTCGACGCGCTCGCGCTGACCCTCGACGACCAGCGCGCATTCGGCGAGATGGCGCGACGGTTGCTGGAAGATCTGGAACTGGAAGCCGCCGCCGACCCAGCCGAGCAGGAACCCGACGACGCGGGCGAGGACGAATCGGGCGAGGACGAGGGCCCCGACGAGGGCGACGATGCCGATACCGACGCGGGGGGCGAAGGCGGCGAACTGGAGATGCGCAGCGAATCGTCCGAGCAGGACGAAGGCGGCGAAGAGCAAGCCGAACGCGACTGCGAACTGGACGACGGCGATTCTTCGAGCGGCGAGGATGGCGAGCAGGCGCGAGGGACATCGTCGCGGCGCAACTGGATCGACGAGCCGGCAGGCGATTATGCGCCGTTCACGACGCGCTACGACGAGGTCGTGGCGGCCGCCGAACTGTGCGACGAGGAAGAGCTGGCGCGGCTGCGGGCCTATCTCGACCAGCAGATGGCAACACTTTCTGGAGTCGTGACACGGTTGGCCAACCGGCTGCAGCGGCGGCTGATGGCGCAGCAGGCGCGGAGCTGGGACTTCGACCAGGAAGAAGGCATGCTCGATGCGGCGCGGCTGGCGCGGGTGGTGATCAACCCCAGCCACAGCCTGTCGTACAAGATCGAGCGCGAGACCGATTTCAAGGATACGGTGGTCAGCCTGCTGATCGACAATTCGGGATCGATGCGCGGACGGCCGATCTCGATCGCGGCGATGTGCGGGGACATCCTTGCGCGGACACTGGAGCGCTGCGGGGTGACCAGCGAGATATTGGGGTTCACGACGCGGGCATGGAAAGGCGGACAAAGCCGTGAGGCGTGGCTGGCCGAAGGACGACCGCCGACGCCGGGTCGGCTCAACGATCTTCGCCACATCGTCTACAAGCGGGCCGACGAACCGTATCGCCATGCGCGCAAGAACCTCGGGCTGATGATGCGCGAGGGACTGCTGAAGGAGAATATCGACGGCGAGGCCTTGTTGTGGGCGCACCGGCGGCTGCTGGCGCGGCCGGAAGAGCGGCGGATCCTGATGGTCATCAGCGACGGCGCGCCGGTCGACGATTCGACCGCATCGGCCAACGGCGGGACCTATCTGGAGCGGCACTTGCGCGAAGTGATCGGGTGGATCGAAACGCGGTCGAACGTCGAGCTGTCGGCAATCGGTATCGGCCACGACGTCACCCGATATTATCGGCGGGCGGTGACGCTGATGGATGCCGAGGCGCTCGGCGGCGCGCTGATCGAACAGCTTGCCGACTTGTTCGACCAGCGTCGATGACGGCCGGAAAACAATGGGCCCGGAGCAGTTTCCCGCTCCGGGCCCCCCTCGTTACGCGACGCGAGGGTACAGATTGGCCGAAGCCAACGATCGTGACGGGGAAAAGGGGGATAAACCCCGTCGATGCAATGACTTATGCCCGATCGACGATCAGCGCAGGCTGAACGGCGTTTGCAGCAATCATTCAGCAAATCGAGCGTTTTCAGCGGGTTGCTGATCGCCGGGCTGGTGGTCGGCACGCAGTCCCTGCTGAGCAGAATGCCCGACCGGGAAGCTCGCCCCGATTCCCAGGCGGCCGTAGTCTATGAACCTGTCGAGCTGACGGCAGGAACGGGCGAGTTGCAGCCAGCTAGTGCGTGGCAAATTCGATCACGCGAAGCGAGGTTCGGGGGCTTGTCCGCGCTGGGGATAGACGGCGATCGGCTGGTTGCGCTCAACGATTCGGGGGTCGTGATCGGGTTGCCAAAACCGGGCGTGTCGCCGGCGATGGCGAGCTTTCGCGATCTTCCCGACGGGCCGGGCGATCCGGGCCGGAAGTCGCGGCGCGACAGCGAGGCACTGGCGCGCCTGTCGGACGGCGACTGGCTGGTCGCGTTCGAAAATCGCAATCGGATTTGGCGATACGATCCGGCGTTCAGGCACGGACGGCAAGTCGTCAGCTTCATGCGTCAGGGCTGGGCGACAAACCGCGGAATCGAGGCGATGGCCGTCGATTCGGGCGGCGGTCTCGTCGCGATACCCGAAGGATATGGAACGCTGGTGGCGATTACGGCCGTCGTCGAGACTCGACCCTTGGCAAGCCTGGGCTGGACGGTAAGCGACGCGGCGCGATTGCCCGACGGACGCTTGTTCGTCCTGCTCCGCCGGGTGACCGCCACCGGTTTTCGCAATGCCATCGGGGAATTGGTTCACGACCGCGCCGGATGGCGGATCATGGAGCGCGGTGGGCTGCCACTCGGGATGTTTGATAATGCGGAAGGGCTGACCGCCGAGCGTCTGGCCGGCGGCGGGACACGCTTATGGATCGTGACCGATAACGATTTCACCGCCTATCGGCGGACATTGCTGATTGCCGTCGACTTGCCGGCAGCGGGCCCGAAGGCCCGGCACGACGCAATCAGGCCGCGCTGACGGCCTTCTTGGCGATCTCGCGCTTCAGACGACGGACGCGAAGGCTAAGCTTCTCGTCATTGGTCTTGGCGAGCCAGTTGTCGAGACCGCCGACATGCTCGACCGAGCGAAGACCATGGGTCGACACCTTGAGCTTGACGCTGCGTTCGAGCGCATCGGACAGCAAGGTCACGTTCTGCAGATTCGGCAGGAACGTCTTCTTGGTCTTGTTGTTGGCGTGAGAAACGTTGTTCCCCACCAGCCGGGTCTTGCCGGTCAGCTCGCAAACGCGCGACATAATCTTCGATCCTGATTTGAACGGAAGCCTGTGCCTCCGGAAAGCGTGGCCCGATAGCCTTGCACAGGTCCGCCGTCAACCGCTAGGCCACGGCCAAGAAGCAACGCTTTGACCGCGACCGCGTTGGACGGACGGTACAATTGCGAAGGGTGGAGGGCAACAAATGCGCAAATTATTCCTGATTCTGATCGTTCTGGTGATCGCGATCATCGCCGCGATCCAGCTGGGACTGCTGGGGATCGTCCAGAAGCAGCCGGCGCAGGCCCCGGGGGTCGAAGTGACATCCAACGGTATTACCGCGACCGGCGGCCAGGCGCCGTCGTTCGAAGTCGAGACAGGATCGGTCGCAGTGGGGACGCGCAACGCGACCGTGGCGGTTCCGGTGCCAACGCTCGAGGTCCGAAATCCCGGGATGAACCAGGCGACGCCGCCGCCAGCCGCGCCGGCCGCTCCAGCCGCGCCCCAGCCGGCCCCGGCAACCCGCTGAGTTCCTTCCCCTTGCCAGCGCCGATGCGGCGGGCGCTCGACCTGGCGGCCGAAGCGGCCGCGGCGGGTGAAGTGCCCGTCGGCGCGGTTATCACCAGGGATGGCGAGATCGTAGCGGAGGCCCGCAACGCGATGCGCGGCACGAACGACCCGACCGCGCACGCCGAAATGGTGGCGATTCGTGGCGCCGCGCTCGCGCTTGGCCAGCCGCGGCTGGACGGCTGCATCCTGTGGGTGACGCTAGAGCCGTGCGCGATGTGCGCGGCGGCCATCGGGCTGGCGCGATTGGCCGGGCTGAACTTCGCGGCCGGCGATCCCAAGGGTGGTGGGGTCGAGCATGGCGCGCGCATCTATGCCCAGCCGACGTGTCATCACCGCCCCGAAGTCCAGTCGGGAATTGGCGAGGGTGAAGCGGCAGCGCAATTGAAGGACTTCTTCGCGGCGCGACGCGAATGAACGGACATCCTTGTCGGGACCAAGCGACAGGCGCTAGGGTTCGGGTCGCAAGATGAACCACGCCCTGCTTCCCTTCCCCTGGTTAGACCTGGTCCTGATCCTCGCGCTGGTCGCACTCAACGGCGCGTTGTCGATGAGCGAACTGGCCATCGTCTCCGCGCGCGAGGCGCGGCTGAAGGCGATGGCCAAGAGCGGCAGCGGCGGTGCCAAGGTGGCGCTGCAACTGGCGTCGGACCCGGGCAAATTCCTGTCGACGGTGCAGATCGGGATCACCCTGATCGGGATCCTGACCGGTGCTTTCTCCGGGGCGAGCCTCGGGACGCCGGTCACTCAGCGCATCGCGTTGCTGGGGATCGATCCGGAAACGGCCGAGACGATCGGCTTCCTGCTGGTGATCGTGCTGACGACCTATGCCAGCCTAATCATCGGCGAGCTCGTCCCCAAGCAGTTTGCCTTGCGCAAGCCCGAGCCGATCGCGGTGATCGTGGCCCGGCCGATGTTGTGGCTGTCGAAGGCCACAGCACCGTTCGTCTGGTTGCTCGACCGGACGAGCGCCGGAATTTTCAAAGCACTGGGGATGAAGCGCGAGGCGGAAAATGTCGTGACCGCCGAAGAATTGCATCTGGTGGTGGCCGAGGCGCATCATTCGGGGGTGATCGAGGAAAGCGAGCGGGCGATCATCTCGGGAATCGTCCGGCTGGCCGATCGACCGGTGCGCGAAGTGATGACGCCGCGCACCGAAATCGACTGGATCGATCTCGATTGCGGGCGCGACGAGATCCGAGCGGCGCTGGCCGCAACACCGCACAGCCGGCTGCCCGTGGCGCGGGGGTCGGTCGACGATATCGTCGGCGTCGTGTCGACGCGCGATCTGCTGATGGAAATGCTCGACGGGCATGACCTCGATTTGGGGCGGATTGCGAAAATCGCGCCGGTGGTGCCGGATTTGCTGGATGCGATGGACGTGCTGGCGGTGCTGCGGTCCGCCGACGTGCCGTTGGCGCTGGTGCACGACGAATACGGCCACCTCGACGGAATCGTCACGCCGGGGTCGATCATCGCGGCACTTGCCGGGGCCTTCGCGAGCGATCTGGAGCATGACGAACATCCGCCGTTCGCCGAACGCGAGGATGGCAGCTGGCTGGTGTCGGGCGCGGCAAGCGCGGACATGCTGACCGACCGGCTGGGGGTGACGATGCCCGCAGACCGCGAATTCTCGACCGTGGCCGGTTTTGCCCTGTGGGTACTCAAGCATATTCCGGAAACGGGCGAACGCTTCGGTCACGACGGGTGGAGCTTCGAAGTGGTCGACATGGATGGTCGCAAGATCGACAAGCTGATCGCGTCGCGACCGCGGCGAAAGCGCCGCGACGAGCCCGAGGAAAGCGAGAAATAGCGCAAAAAACGGCCAAACACCGTGGAAACTGTGGCCTTGGTGCAACGTTTCAGTCCGAAAACGCCACGGGCCGTTCCAGACGCGGAACTTTGCGGTATAGAAAGCACTGGATCCGCATCAATTGGATGCAAAAGAGGGGAGTCCCGCATGCGTAATTACTTGCTTGCCGCCGTGGCAGCAGCTGCGCTGACCTCGCCGGCCATGGCCCGCGATAAGTCGACGTACGTTGGTGTTTCGGGCGGCGTCATGCTCGTCGAAGATACCAACCTTGACTACAGCGACGGTTTTACTCCCGAAGTCCGGGACGCCATCACCATCGATCATAAGCTCGGTTTCGACGTCGACCTGCACGCTGGCTACGACTTCGGTCTGGTCCGTGCGGAAGCCGAACTCGGCTACAAGCGCGCGTCGATCGACGAAGTTCAGCTCGACACCGATTTCGTTCCGTCGACCAACCCGACCGAACCGTATGACGCCAATGGCAAGGTCAGCGTTCTGTCGATCATGGGCAACGTCCTGTTCGACTTCGGCGACGAAGACAATTGGAGCGGTTTCATCGGCGCCGGTGCCGGTTACGCCCGCGTCAAGTACAACGCCGACGTCTCGGTCCCGCAGTTTGGCGGCACGATCGGTGTCACCGACAGCGACGGCACGATCGCCTGGCAGGTCCTCGCCGGCATCAAGAAGTCGGTTTCGCCTAACCTCGATCTCGGCCTGAAGTATCGTTACTTCAATGCCAGCAAGCTCAAGTTCGGCGACAATAATGACGGCGGGGAAGAATTCTCGGGTCGTTTCCGTTCGCACAGCCTGCTGCTGACGCTCGACTACAACTTCTACACCCCCGAGCCGCCGCCCCCGCCGCCGCCGCCGCCCCCGCCGCCGCCTCCGCCGCCTCCCGCGACGCAGACGTGCCCGGACGGTTCGGTGATCCTGGCGACCGACGCGTGCCCGCCGCCGCCGCCGCCGCCGCCGCCGCCGCCGGAGCCGGAACGCGGCTAAGCGATAGCCTCGCGGCAAGGTCGGTCAGTCCGGCCTGCACGAAGCAAGAAATTGGTCCGTCGGAGAAATCCGGCGGGCCTTTTTCTTTTCGGCGTAGCTCAAGCGGATGCGGGAAATCGATGATGGCGACCCTCGTAAGCCCGCCCGCTACTGGCCATGCGGCGAACTGAAGTCGCGACAAACACCACTCCAAACGGGCTTGTCAGTCCTAAATAAGGACTGATTGGAACCCCAGTGGTTCCAGCGCATTATCCCACCAAACGCAACATACTGACGAAGGTGAGAAAAATGCGGAAGCTAGCCCTCGCGCTGGCGGTCACGGGATCGCTTGCGCTGTCGATCCCCATCGCCCCTGCAATTGCCATGATCGAAACCCCGGAAGCCAAAGCGGCAGCGGCCGACGCCGCCGCCGAAGCGCATGCCGACATGGTCGCCACCTTCGGTGTCGACCAGTTGGAACCGGGCCAGTATCTGTGGGACGACGAAGCGGGCAATGGCGAGCCGCGCGTCATCGTCAGCCTGTCCAGCCAGACGGCCTACCTCTATCGCGGTGATCGGCTGGCGGCGGTGACGAGCATCTCGAGCGGCCGGCCAGGCAATCCGACCCCGACCGGATACTTCCCGATCATGGAAAAGAAGGTCATGCATCACAGCCGGAAGTATGACGACGCCCCGATGCCCCACATGCAGCGTCTGGACACCTACGGAATTGCCCTGCACGCCGGTATGAACCCCGGCAGGCCCGCATCGCACGGTTGCATCCGTCTTCCGGCCAAGTTCGCTGCCAAGCTGTTCACGGTCACCAAGGTCGGCACGCCGGTCATGATCGGCGCGTGACCGAGGCCGACTAACCGATCAGAGCTTGCCGTAATTAAACTCGAAGCCGTCGACGTCGCCGCGGGCAAGATAGTTTGCCTGGTCGACGACCTTGTCACGGGTCAGGCGGCCACGAAAGGCGCCCAGACTTTCGTCCAGGGTGTCGACCTGATCCTGGGTCAGTGTGGACAGCTGGTCGAAGCGCGTGATGCCGCGATCATTGAGTAAGGCAGCAAGTTTCGGACCGACGCCTTTCAACTTCATGAGATCGTCGGGCGGCCCCGAGGCGCCGGGCAAGGCATCGTGAACCCGTGCGGACAGGATCGACCCGCTAACGTCGGCCGCGGCTGCGGCTGCCTCGTCAACCAGTCCCCGGCCTTCCCCCTCGGAAGACCCGACGGTCGATGCGCGTAGTGAGGGCTGCGGCTTCATCGCCATGTGCGGGCGGAGCGGCGTGTCGTCGGTCAGCGCCACCCGCTGACGCGGACGGAACAGAAAGTATAGCAAAACAACGGCAAGCAGCGCCGCAACCAGTGTGATCGGCCAATACGCAATCAGAAGATCCATCGTCATTCCCTCGTTCAGCGGCGCGGCGCGCGAAAGGCCAGCACGCCGCTGACGATTCCGATCAACAACGACACCGCCAGTAGTGGCCAATAATAGCTCAACATCGTCATCATGCGTAGATTGCGTCCCTGGCGCGGCGACGGAGCGCGGCAACGTACGCCAACACGGCACCAACCGCGAAGCACGCGAGCGCCATCAGCATGACTTCTGCCAGCAAGGGGAGGGCGCGGGGGGTAGGGCGGCCAGCCCAGGCCGTGTCAGCAATTCCGGGTACCTCGCGCCCGATGCGCAGGATCTCACCGCGTTGAAATTCGTCGGCGACCCCGTCGAAACGCAGGATACGGGTAAGCGGATCGCGCTGCATCCGGACAGCGACGCCGGGCATCTCGTAATGATCGAGCGTGATCCGCATCGTTCGTTCGGCGGTCGCCGTGAAGCGGTCGCCGGCGCCGCCCGGGCCATGCCAGATGGCGGAAGCGGCAATCGTCGCCAGAATCCCCAGAGCGAGGGCAGGATTGCGTTTCATCGGGTCCTTTCCAATTCTCGCCAGCCGATATCGCGGCGGTAAAACCCGTCGGCGAAGTCGATCATGTCGACCGCACGATAGGCTCGATCGCGGGCCGTGCGAAGGTCCGTGCCGGTCGCGGTCACCGCGAGCACTCGTCCGCCCGTTGCCACAAGATCCCCGTCGGCGTTCTTGGCGGTGCCGGCCTGAAATACGGTCACCCCGGTCGAGGCCTCGGCCCGATCGATACCGGATATCCTTCCCCCCTGTCGCGGCGATCCTGGATAGCCTTGGGCGGCGACGATGACAGTCATCGCCGCGTCGGAGGACAAAGCCGGCGCGGAGAAAGCCTGCCCGGTCGCCACCGCGTAAAGGAGCGCCGCGAAGTCGCCCTCGACCCGGGCCATGATCGCCTCGCATTCCGGATCGCCGAAGCGGACGTTATATTCGATCAGGCTGGGCCCCTGCGGAGTAAGCATCAGGCCGGCAAACAGGACGCCGCGGAATGGCATGCCCGCGTCGACCATGGCGCGCGCCGTAGGCTCGATGATTTCGCGCATCGCGCGTGCCTGCAGCGCCGGAGTGAGGATTGGCGCCGGCGAATAGGCGCCCATTCCCCCGGTGTTGGGGCCGGTGTCGCCTTCGCCCACGCGCTTGTGATCCTGCGCCGACCCGAGCGCGACGCAGCGAACACCATCGACCAACGCGAACAGGCTGGCCTCCTCGCCATCGAGGAACGCCTCGATCACCATGGGTCCGTCGCCGGCGGCGCGGATCGCGGCTTCGGCTTCGGCGCGGGTCAATGCCACGGTGACGCCTTTGCCTGCCGCGAGACC
Organism: uncultured Alphaproteobacteria bacterium; assembly: GCA_963740965.1. Classification (GTDB taxonomy): domain Bacteria; phylum Pseudomonadota; class Alphaproteobacteria; order Sphingomonadales; family Sphingomonadaceae; genus Sphingomicrobium. The sequence goes on along the minus strand of CAVUFW010000006.1, from coordinate 1,532,627 downwards.
GTCAGCCTTGATCACGACCGGAATCGAAAAATCGTCGAGCGCGGCGAGCGCGGCAGCTTCTGTATCGACGCGGACGTAATCGGCGGTCGGAATTTGCGCGCGGCGGCACAAATCCTTGGTGAAACCCTTGCTGCCCTCGAGCTGCGCGGCGGCGGCGCCCGGTCCGAAGGTCGCGATGCCCGCGGCACGAAGGGCATCCGCGACCCCGGCAACAAGCGGGGCCTCGGGACCGATGACCACCAGTTCGGTCGGCAGCGACTTGGCCAAGGCAACGACCGCGGCGCTATCGCACGGATCGATCGCGTGGCAGGTCGCCCAACGCGCGATCCCCGGATTGCCCGGTGCTGCGGCCAATGACCAGCAGCTTGCCGATTGCGAAAGGCGCCTGGCGAGCGCATCTTCACGAGCGCCCGACCCGAGCAGCAGGATATTCATGAACAGTTCCGACCCCGGCCCGAATGACGATCACGCATCCGGCCTGTTAGCCAAGGATGCGGCAGGCGACAATTCGCCGCCGTTCTCGGTCAGCGAATTGTCGGGCGCGCTGAAGCGGACGGTGGAGGATGCCTTCGGCCATGTCCGGGTGCGCGGCGAGATCTCGGGGTGGAAACGCCACGGATCGGGCCATTGCTATTTTACCATGAAGGACCCCGACGCCTGCATGGACGCCGTATTATGGCGCGGGCAGGCCGGGCGCTTGCAATTCGTTCCCGAGGACGGCGCGGAGGTCATCGCATCGGGCAAGCTGACCACCTATCCCGGTCGATCCAAATATCAGCTGGTGGTCGACCGGCTCGAACTGGCCGGCGAAGGCGCCTTGATGGCGCTGCTCGACAAAAGGCGGCGCGCGCTGGCCGCCGAAGGGTTGTTTGCCGAGGAGAAGAAGCGGCGCTTGCCGTTTCTGCCCCGCACGATCGGAATCGTGACCTCGCCGACCGGGGCGGTGATCCGCGACATCCTGCACCGGCTGGCCGATCGCTGCCCGACGCACGTGATGGTATGGCCGGTCCCGGTGCAGGGTGAGTGCGCGGCGGCCAAGGTGGCCGCGGCCATCCGGGGATTCGCGACGCTAGAGGCGCCGCCCGACCTGATCATCGTCGCGCGTGGGGGCGGGTCGATCGAGGATCTGTGGGCATTCAACGAAGAGATCGTCGTCAGGGCCGCCGCCGATTCGCCGATTCCGTTGATCAGTGCGGTCGGGCATGAAACCGATACGACGCTGATCGACTTCGCCGCCGACCGCCGTGCACCGACCCCGACCGCGGCGGCCGAGATGGCGGTGCCGGTAATCGCTGAGCTTGCCGCCATGATCGCCGACCGGGGGAATCGGATGCGTTCGAGCCTGGCGCTCCAAGCGGGCCGGGCGGACGAGCGCCTGCAACAGGCCGTCGCACGCCTGCCCGACACGTCGCGGCTGTTCGAGCCGGCGCGAACGAAACTTGGCGAGGTGGCCGCACGACTGCCGCGGGCGCTGGGCGCCAGGGCCGCGCATGCCCGTGCGGATCTCGGCGCGGTGGCCCCGCGTCTGCGCGCCGATCTCGTCGCCCAACGGATCGAACGCGGCCGCGAACGGCTGGACGCATTGTGGCGTCTGGCAGGGCTCGCGCATCCCGAACGGCCCTTGAGCAAGGGGTACGTTCGAGTCACCGACCGGCATGGCAAGACCATCGTCCACGCGCGCGACGCGCGTGAGGCCGCCCTGGTGTCGTTGCGCTTTGCCGACGGCTCGGTCGATGCGACAATCGACGGAACCGCCGCCCGGCTTGAGCGCGCGTCGCCGAAATCGTATCGGCCGGCGAAATCGGGTGCGACCCACAAGCCACAGCCCGGCCTGTTCGATGATTAGGAGCCGCGCGACATGTTGAACACCGGACGCGGACGCGAGGCGCGACTGCATTATCTTGCCGGGACGTTTCGCATGCTCGGCGCCGGCGATCACGTGCGGTGCGCCGAGACCAACGTGATGATCCCGCTCGAACATCTGCGATACTGGAGTGTCGAGCGGCAGGAGGCCTATGTCGACGCCGCGGCCAGCCTGGCCGCCGAGCGACGTTCGGCGGCACAAGCGCCGGTCACCCGCTCGGACGGCGGGCGTTAAGCCGCCGCGCGGCCAAGACTTTTCACTGTGGCGCGGCTGTCACAGTGGATTAACAAAAGCTGCACGACCCCTTCGCGGCGCTGGACAGCAAGGCACCTTTTGAAGCTAAACCAAATCCACGTGGGGGTGGATTGCGCCCGCGAACCAGAGGCGCCGCCAAAAATGGTGCCCCGATTCGGGAGATTACAATGAGGAAATCCAATTTGCGTGCGACTGCCGGATGGCAGGCTCTCGCGCTTCTTGGCGCCGGCGTGTTTATCGCCAGCCCCGCGGCCGCGCAGGAGACCACTGCGCCCGCTTCGAATGAAACCCAGCCGTCGGCCAGCCAGCAGCCGGTCACCACGGCGACCGAAGCTCAGGCCGATGAGGACGATGCGATCGTCGTTACCGGTTCGCGCATTGCCCGTCCTGACCTCGAGGCTCCGAGCCCGGTCACGACCGTCAGTGCCGAGCAGTTCGACCTGACCGGAACGGTCACCGTCGAAACCCTGCTGAACGAACTTCCTCAGCTGATCCCGGGCAACACCCGCACCTCGAACAACCAGGGTGGTGAAGACTTCTCGACCCTCGATCTTCGTGGTCTCGGGCCGCAGCGCACCCTCATCCTGGTCGACGGCGAGCGCGTGCCCGCCTCCTCGACCACGGGCGTGGTCGACATCGGCACGATCCCGGCCGGCCTCATCGAGCGCGTTGACGTCGTCACCGGCGGCGCCTCGGCGGTGTACGGTTCGGACGCCATGGCCGGCGTCATCAACTTCGTCCTCAAGGACAACTTCGAAGGTCTCGAACTGTCGGCGCTGTACGGCATTTCGGATCACGGCGACGGCGGGACGTTCAACGTCCAGGGCCTCCTCGGCGGCAACTTCGGCGATGACCGTGGCAACATGACCTTCTTCGCGAGCTACTTCACTCGTGATTCGGTCGGCCAGGGCGATCGTGACGTCACCCGCGATGGCGGCGTGGTCTATTACGATTACTTCTACGACTCGGTGAACCCGGAGAACAGCATCCTTCGTCTGTTCGTCCCCGATCACCTGACCCCGACGAGCGCTTATCCGTCGCAGTTCGGCGCAGCCGGCCAGGTTGGCCTGTACTCGCCGGCCGGTTCGGGTACCCCGCCGTTCGGTTTCATCACCAACAATGCGGCCAACCCGTTCCGTAACCTTTCGACCCTGCTTCCGGGTCAGTTCGGTGCGGCGAATACCGATTGTAACACGGCGACCCCGGGCGTTGCGGTGAACGGCGGCAACCTGTCGTTCAACGACGCTGGCGTCCTTACCCCACGCTTCACCGGCGGGCTGTGCGCCTTCGCCGATCGTTCGGTGGGTTCGAGCCGGTTCAACTTCAACCCGCTCAACTATCTCCAGACGCCGTACAATCGTCTGTCGATGGCGGTCACCGGTCGTTACGATCTCAACGATTCGATCCGTTTGAAGGTGATGGCGAACTACACCGACTCGTCGCAGGAAGTTAACCTTGCGCCGACCCCGGCCACCGGCATCGTCGTCCCGGTCAACAATGCGTTCATCCGCCTTGGTGTCGTTGGCAACGCGCCGTGCGGTGTCGGCATTTCGTGCAACCCCGACCTTCTGACGGCCCTCAACAGCCGTCCGGATCCGACGCGGCCGTTCACGATCGATCGTCGCTTCCTCGAAACCGGACCGCGCGTCGGCATTTACGACTCGCGCACTGCCACGCTCCGCGCCACCCTCTCGGGTCCGCTGGCGCATGGCTTCAACTGGGATCTCACGGGCAGCTACGGTCGTACCGATGCGACCGCCACGCTGCGGGGCAACATCAACCGCACCGCGGTTGCGCAGGGGCTCAACAACTGCCCGCTCGGATCGCTTCCGGGTTGCGTACCGCTCGACATCTTCGGTGCGGGCACGGTTACTGGCGCGGCGCTCAGCTTCGTCAATCTCGACACCAAGGAAACCCGTGAATTCGATCAGGCTCGTATCGCTGGTAACATCACCGGCAACCTGCTCGAACTCCCGGCCGGTCCGGTCGGCGTCGCGATCGGCGCTGAAGTCCGCACCGACCGCGGCAAGATCACCGTCGATGACGCCCAGCGTACGGGTAACATCTATGGCTTCAACGCCACGCAGAGCCAGGCCGGCAAGGTCAACGTCAAGGAAGTCTACGGCGAAGTCCGTGTTCCGATCCTTGGCGACATGCCCTTCTTCCAGGAACTGTCGATCGAAGCGGGTGCCCGCTTCTCCGACTATTCGACGGTCGGTGGCCTGTTCAACTACAAGTTCGGTGCCCAGTGGTCGCCGATCGACTGGTTGAAGTTCCGCGGCATCTACAACAAGGCGGCGCGCGCTCCCTCGATCACCGAACTGTTCCAGAACGGTGACCAGGGTTTCCCGGGCTACAGCGATTTCTGTAACGTCGCTGGCGGCCGTACGGCCACTGAACTGGCGCTCTGCCAGGCTCAGGCTCCGGCGGTGAACTTCGCTGGCTTCGCTCAGAACAACACCCAGGTGCAGGCGTTTGCCTTCGGTAACCCGGGTCTGACGGAAGAAACCGCGAAGACCTACACGCTCGGTGCGGTGTTGACCCCGAACTTCGGCCTCGGCCGTTTCTCGGCAACGATCGATTACTACAACATCAAGATCACGGATCTCGTGACGACGCTCGGTGCTGGGTTCTACCTCAACGCCTGCGTCGCCAGTGCCGATCCGTTCTCTGATGCCTGCCAGCGCATTTCGCGCGATCCGCAGAGTGGTCAGATCGTCGCGATCAACACGTCGATCGCGAACCAGGGAACGCTCAAGACCTCGGGTGTTGACGGCTCGCTCAACTTCGTTGTCCCGTTCGCGGATCTCGGTCTCGGGATCGGTGGTCGTCTGCGTCTCCAGGAAAACATCTCCTGGCTCGACAAGTTCGACTTCAACGGCACCGACTTCGCTGGCACCAGTGGCGGCGGCATCGGCTCGACGCTTTCCGAATGGAAGTCGACCCTGACCGTGGCGTACGACAGCAGCGATTTCACTGCCCAGCTCCGTTGGAACTGGCAGTCGAAGACCGAGGACGTTGTGTTCTGTGGCCCGGGCGACAATTGCGCTCCGAAGCTTCCGGCGCTCAGCTACTTCGATCTGTCGCTGCGCAAGAAGATCGGCAGCAACTTCGAGCTGACCGGCATCGTGCAGAACATGTTCAACCAGAAGGCGCGTAAGAGCGTCGGTGGTAACCTGCTCGAAGGTGGTACGGACATCTCGTACTACACCCCGGTCATCCTGGGTCGTTACTTCACGATCTCGGGCAAGGTTAAGCTCTAAGCTTATCCGGGCTTGAACTGAAAATTGGCGGCGGGAGAGCAATCTCCCGCCGCTTTTTTATTGTCTTTAGAGGCATGACGTTTCGCATCGACGGGTGAAGCGATGAAACAAGCCGCGCGATGCGTCGCTGAGCGCCCGCCGGCCTCGCTCAGCGAGGAAGAAAGTCGAATGCTGCGGTCAGCCGATCGCCAGAGTCGAACGGGATCGTCCCGTGCCACAAATATGATGGGAATAGCACCAGCCTGCCGGCCCGAGGTTCGATAACTCGGCGAGGCGTTAGGTCGAGCCCGAGGATGGCCGGTGGCACGCCGAACTGGATCCAGCCCTGCTGTCCATCATCGTTCCCGTTCAAATCGGCGGGCAGGCGAGCGTAGTAAGCCGAACTCATCCAGCCCTGATGGTGAACGTGCGGAATGTGATGGCCGCTTGCCGCCAACCGCACTGACCAGCTGCCCGCTACCCCGAGCCGCTTCGCCTTGCGCCGCAGGAATGGATGCTCGGGATCGTCGGGAAGATCGGCGACCGCGCTTTCGGCCGCCGCAAGTACCGCATCGCGAAACGCCTGGATCGCGGGGTCCGGACGGTCGAACAGCGCGCCGCTGGTCTGTGTGCCGCCGCGCAACGACTGATCTCCCGGCGCGGACTGCGCGCGATGCAACGGGTCAAGCGCCGCCGCGACGACGTGCGCATAGTCTCGGGCCGACGAACTGCCATCGCGCGGCTTGACGTCGGTCACCATCACCAACCGCTCATAATCGCTCAGCCAATGTTCGCGCGGATCGTTGAGCAGGCGCCAGGCGATCGACAGCAGCGACCAGGCAACCTGATTGGTGGGATCGGCGCCCGTCGCCTCCTCGAGCAATTGCGCAGCGCGCTCGGGCCGACCGGCGCGCAAGGCGAGTTGCGGGATGGTCGATGTGATGGCGCGATTGCCGGGGTCAGCGGAAAGCAATGACTCCAGCCGATCGAGCCAAACGCCAGCGTCGTCGCTCATCCCGTGTCCGAACGCCTGAGTCACTATCAAGGGCAGAAGCGCGGGATGAGATTTCAACCCTCGCTCCGCCACCTCCGCAGCCTCGCTCAAGCGATTGTGAACGACGAGTGCATTGGTCCAGCGGATCCAGGGCTCGGGGCTTGCCGGAAGCCGATCGACCCACTTCTGATAATGATCGAATGCGGTGCGGCCGTCGCGATACTCGATCTGGATCTGGGTCAGACCCTTGAGCGCCTCGTCGAGACTAGGATCCTGTTCGAGGGCACGACGGTAAAGGCTGAGCGCGCCGTCGACATCTCCGGCTTCAAGCACAGCCGCGGCCCAATTGGTGTGGAATTGAGCGCCGCACATGCCCAACTTTTCGGCGGTCGCGAACTCGGCGCACGCCTCGTCGAACCGGCAGGCGGCGCGCAGCGCCACCGCGTGATTGTGGCGGGTTAGCGACCGGTCGGGATCGGCAGCGATGGCCGCATCGAACACAGGCAGCGCTTCGTCCACCCGCCCCGCGTTCTTGAGCGCCATCGCCTTGACCGCCAACAGCCGGGCATGACCGGGGAAATGCCTGAGACCTTGTTCGGCCGCGGCGACTGCAATTCCCGGCTTGGCGGCGTTATCCGCGCTGATCGCGCGATTGAGATGGGCTTCGGCACTGCCCGGTTGCAGGACGGTAAGTCGGGTCCACAGGCTTAGTGCCGCGTCGTGCCGCCCCGCAGAACCAAGCATGTCGCCCAGTGCTCCGACGATCTCCGGCGGTTCGCGTTCGATCGCGATGATCCGGCGTAGCGCGTCTGCGGCGGGGTCGATCTGACCGGCGCCTTGGGCGACCAGCGCGTAAAGGCGTAACGCCTGCCCATGATCGCCGATCGCCGATCGTAACGGCGCGACCGCGGCCCACGCTGCCCCCGTCTGTCCCGACTGATGAAGCTGCTGGACGCGCTGGAGTTGGCCTAACAACTGCGCCTGATTGATCACGACGAGGCCCGGCCTTTCGCGGACGGCTAGTTGTTGAGACGCTCGACCCGGACGCCGGGACCCTTGTTGATCTCACCGAAATAGCTGCCGAAGGCGGCGCGCTTGATCTTGATCGTGGCCCCGATCTTGGGCTTGTCCATATACGCGCCGTCGGTCTGCATCCAGCGTGCGCCGTCCTGAAGGGTAAAGATGTAGCCCCGCTGACCGAGCACCGCGGCGGTGATCGTCGACTCGATCGAGCTTACATCCTTTTGCATGTCGTCGTCGCTGAAGATCTTCAGGTTGGGCAGATTGAAGCCGAACAAACCCTTGCGCGCCTCACGCATCGCTTCCTTGTCGGCGATGTACAGATCCTTGTTGGCCTGCGCCGCCGCCAACGTGTCGACACTTCGGTCGAAACAGGCGAGCCGCTCGGCCGCATCGGTGATCGCACGGCACTGCACGACATCGGTGAAAATCTTGGGTGGTGGAGCCGCGGCGAGAGGCTGGGTCTTTGCCGCAAGCGGACTTGCGAATACCATGCCGGCCACCAAGAGCGCGCTCATCCAAACTCGTGCCATGATCCACCCCGTCCCAAAGCCAATGTCGGGTGCGACCATGCCCAACTCCACCAATCGCGTCAAAGGCTTGATTATACCGGAACGAGGCTGAGCGCGCCGTCGCCTTCGTCGACCCGAACCGTCGACGCATCGTGCACCTTGCCGGCAAGAATGGCATCGGCCAGCGGGTCTTGCAGATATTTCTGCACCGCGCGCTTCAGGGGGCGCGCGCCATACACCGGATCGTAGCCGACACGGCCGAGCCACAACCGCGCGGCATCGGTCAGGTCGAGCTTGATCTTGCGGTCGTCGAGCAGGCGTTGGAGACGCGCGACCTGAAGATCGACGATCGGTGCCATGTGGCTGGCCGACAGGCGGTGGAACAGGATGATCTCGTCCAGGCGGTTCAGGAATTCCGGGCGGAAGTGGCCGCGGACCACCTCCATCACCTGATTTTCGACCTTGGCGACATCTTCATCCTCTCCCAGGCTGGCGAGATATTGCGAGCCGAGGTTGGAGGTCAGGATGATGATCGTGTTCGCGAAATCCACCGTCCGGCCCTGACCGTCGGTCAGGCGACCGTCGTCGAGCACCTGCAGCAAGATGTTGAACACGTCGCCGTGCGCTTTCTCGACCTCGTCGAAGAGGACTACCTGATAGGGGCGGCGGCGGACTGCCTCGGTCAGCGTCCCGCCTTCTTCATAACCGACATAGCCCGGCGGTGCGCCAACCAGTCGGGCGACGCTGTGCTTCTCCATATATTCGGACATGTCGATGCGAACCATGGCGGTGTCATCGTCGAACAGGAAACCCGCCAGTGCCTTGGTCAACTCGGTCTTGCCGACGCCGGTCGGGCCAAGGAACAGGAAGGACCCGAGCGGCCGGCCCGGATCCTGCAGGCCGGCGCGGGCCCGGCGGACGGCGGCGGAAACAGCCTTCACGGCCTGCTCCTGACCAATGACGCGCGCGCCGATGGTCGCTTCCATGGCGAGCAGTTTCTCGCGCTCGCCCTCCATCATTCGCTCGACCGGAACGCCGGTCCAGCGGCTGACCACCGAAGCAATATCCTGATCGGTGACTTCTTCGCGGAGCATCGCGCCCTTGGACGCAACGGCGGCCTCGGCGAGCTTCTTCTCCAGATCCGGGATTCGACCGTACTGAAGCTCACCGGCACGGGCGAGATCGCCACCGCGCTGTGCTTGTTCCAGTTCGATCCGCGCAGCGTCGAGTTGCGCCTTGAGCTCGGCTTCGGCGCCGATCTTTTCCTTTTCTGCCTGCCAGCGGCCGGTCAATTCGGACGAGGATTGCTCGAGGTTCGCAAGCTCGCCTTCAAGCGTGGCGAGCCGATCCTTCGAAGCCGAATTGCTCTCTTTCTTCAGCGCCTCGCGCTCGATCTTCAGCTGGATGATCCGGCGGTCGAGGTTCTCGATCTCCTCGGGTTTCGATTCGACTTCCATCCGCAGACGCGACGCAGCCTCGTCCATCAAATCGATTGCCTTGTCGGGCAGAAACCGGTCGGCGATGTAGCGATTACTGAGCGTCGCCGCCGCGACCAGCGCAGCATCGGTGATCCGCACGCCATGGTGAAGCTCGTACTTTTCCTTGAGCCCGCGAAGGATCGAGATGGTGTCAGGCACGGTCGGTTCACCGATCATCACCGGCTGGAAGCGCCGCTCCAGCGCCGCATCTTTTTCGATATGCTTGCGATATTCGTCGAGGGTGGTCGCGCCGATGACGTGCAGTTCGCCACGCGACAAAGCGGGCTTGAGCAAGTTGCCCGCGTCCATCGATCCCTCGGCCTTCCCAGCGCCGACGATCATGTGCATCTCGTCGATGAACAGGATGATGTCACCGGCGGACTGCTTGACCTCGTCGATCACGCCCTTGAGCCGTTCCTCGAATTCCCCGCGAAATTTCGTCCCGGCGATAAGAGCGCCCATGTCGAGGCTCATCAGCTTGCGATCCTTCAGCCCGTCGGGGACGTCGCCATTGGCGATCCGCAAGGCCAGGCCTTCGGCGATGGCGGTCTTGCCGACGCCCGGTTCGCCGATCAGCACGGGATTGTTCTTCGTCCGGCGCGCAAGAACCTGGATCGTGCGGCGGATTTCCTCGTCGCGTCCGATCACCGGATCGAGCTTTCCCTCGCGCGCGACCTCGGTGAGATCGCGAGCGTACTTCTTTAGTGCGTCGTAGCGATCTTCCGACCCTTGGGTATCGGCGGTGCGCCCGCCGCGCAGTTTCTCGATCGCGGCATTGAGCGCCTGGGGCGTGAGCCCGGCCTTGGTTAAAGCATCGCCGACCGGCGTGCCTTTGGCGAGGGCGAAGGCAAGCAGGATCCGCTCGACGGTGACATACTGGTCCCCGGCCTTGGTCGCGACGGCCTGCGCCGAATTGAGCAACCGCAGCAGATCGCCATCGATCCCCGGTGCCTGGGTGGCACCGCTGCCGGTGACCGCCGGTTCCTTCGCCACCAGTGCGTCCACGTCGCGGCGGGCCTGGGCGCCGTCGCCACCCGCCGCATTGATCAGTCCGACCGCCATGCCCTGATCGTCGTCGAGCAAGGCCTTGGCATAATGCGCCGGCGTGACCCGCTGGTGATGTTCGCGCACGGCGATGGTCTGCGCTGCCTGCAGAAAGCCCCGCGCACGGTCGGTCAGTTTGTCGAAATCCATTATTTACCCCTCGAGCTACCAAGGATGTGGTGTCTCAGGCGTCGGGCACAAGACTTTTCGGTCAGCGCCGCGGGGCGAGAGGGTCGAGCGTCGCATCCGGTTGCGCGACCCGCGAAGGTGCAATGACCACCGGCGTCGGCGCGTGGTAAGGGATACCATTGTCCGTCAGGACGGCCGGACAGCCATAACCACCGCGCGGGCCGGCGGTGCCCCATTCGCGCGTCTTCTTGCTGTCGATATGGAACCGCAACCCTTTGTAGAAACCGAGGCCGATACTGTTCCAGATGCCCTTGTCGAGCTGGATCCGGCACAAAGCGAGCATCAACCCGTCGCGTGTGGTGGGTCGAAGTGGCACCATGTCGACCGCGCCGGCGGTAAGGTGCGTGCTGGTCTTCGCGCCGCCGGCACAGACGTTGAGGAAGGGATTGCGATAGACCGACACTGGCTCGACGGGGCCGATCGCGGGCTCGATATAGGCGCCGATGAAGCGCAGTGCGGCGACGATGTTCGGCCAGGCGGTGGTCGGCGGCACTTCGAACGGCTGGTTGTTGCAGCGCCGCCAGTCGGTCGCGGTGCGGAGCAGCTGCCAGGTCGGCGTGACCCCGCCGACACCGTTGGCGGTGAGGTAGTCGTTGAACGCGCGGACATACATCGGGCGATATCGGTCGGCGGCGATCCACGCGCGATAGCCGGGCTCGTCCTGACCTGCGGTGACATAGTCTGCGGCCGGATTGAAGACTTGAGCAGGCGCGGCCGCAGGCGCGAGCAAGACGATCAGCAGGAGCAGCAGGCGCTTCATCATGCCATCAAAACCCGCGCGCCATTGAAAAGCAACGGGCGGCGCTTCATCTTGGCGCAATGTCACGCCCGATCAACGTCGATTTGCCGCACAAGCTCGGCCGCGACGAAGCCCGCCGCCGCATCGCCGGCAATATCGATCAACTCGCCGGGCATATCCCGGGCGGCGCAGCCGACGTGAAGTCGCGATGGGACGGCGACACGCTGCATCTCGACGTCGGCGCGATGGGCCAGAATGTGAGAGCCCTGATCGAGGTCGACGAAACCGTGGTCCATTGTAACATCGACCTGCCGGGGATGCTCGGGATGTTCGCCGGGACGATCGAAGGTTTCCTGAAACGCAAAGGCGACGACTTGCTGCTCGAGGACAAGCGCGGCTAGTCTTCCCGCGAAGGGGACGGCAGCACATGCGTCATTTCGCGATCATCGGCTCGGGACCGGCAGGATTTTACACCGCCGAAGCACTTGCCAAGAGCTATGGCGAGACGGCCCGCATCGACATCATCGACAAATTGCCGGTCCCCTATGGCCTGATCCGCTTCGGGGTGGCGCCCGACCATCAGTCGATCAAGGCGGTGTCCAAGCGGTACGACAAGGTCGCCGACGATCCGCAGGTGCGGTTTGTCGGCAATGTCGCGGTGGGAGACGCGGTGTCGGTTGCCGAACTGCGCGAACTGTACGATGCGGTCATCCTTGCGACGGGGGCGCCGCACGATCGCGCGCTAGGAATTCCGGGGGAAGATTTGCCCGGCGTAATCGGATCGGCGGCCTTCGTCGGCTGGTATAACGGTCACCCCGACTTCGCCGATCTCGACCCGCCGCTGGACGGCTCGGACGCCGTGGTCATCGGCAACGGCAACGTGGCGCTCGATGTTGCGCGCATCCTGTCGAAGACACGCGCCGAATTTGCCGGGTCGGACATCGTTGGCCATGCAATCGATGCGCTCGACCACAGCAAGATCCGGACCATCACCTTCCTCGGTCGACGCGGACCGCACCAGATCGCCATGACGCCGAAGGAACTGGGTGAGCTTGGCCATCTCGACCAGGCCGCGCCGACCGTCGAGCCGGAGGACTTGCCGCCGGCGAGCGAGGACGACGCGCTCGAACCCGGTTTGCGCAAGTCGGTGGCTCACTTGCGTTCGTTCGCCCACTCCACCGGCACCGAGTCCAAGCCGAAAACCATCGCGTTCGACTTCTTCGCCAAGCCGCTGGCGATCGAGGGCGAGGGCAAGGCCGAGCGGGTAATTGTCGAGCGAACGCGGCTGGAGCAGGGGCGTGCGGTGGGGACGGGGGAGACCTACGCCATGGGCGCCGATCTCGTGGTCAGCTGCATCGGCTATGCCTCGCCCCACATCGACGGCGTGCCGTTCGACACCGACGGCGGCAAATATCGCAACGACCACGGAATGATCGACGACGGATTGTACTGCGTCGGATGGGCGCGGCGCGGGCCGTCGGGGACGATCGGCACCAATCGACCCGACGGATATGAGGTGGCCGAGCAGATTGCCGCGGCGATGCCTGTCGGGTCGGAAAGCACCAGAAGCGGCGGAATTGGGCTCGACGAATTGCTCTCCGCAAAGGGAATAAAGGCGACGAGCTTCGACGACTGGCGACGGATCGAGGAGGCGGAGACCGCAGCGGCACGACCCGATTCGCCGCGCGAAAAGTTCGTCCGGCACCACCACTGGCTGGAAATCCTCGGCCACTAGCCGCGCGCGCTTGCGTATCGACCCACCCCCCGCTAGGAAGCCCGCGCTCCTGCACCGAACCCATGGGTTCGGTCCCGGTCGGGGAGTAGCTCAGCCTGGTAGAGCACTGTCTTCGGGAGGCAGGGGCCGGAGGTTCGAATCCTCTCTCCCCGACCACTTTTCGTCTGCTGTCGCGCAAGGGGCGATGCGGCCGTTTCCGATCGCTGATGATTTTGCCGTCTCGGACAGCCGAATGGTTTTCGGCCGGCATGAGTTGCAAGCGGCGGCGGGGGTCGCCAAGGCGGCGACTTGATTACCCGCATCCTCCATCTTGGTGTTTATGCCTTCCAGTCGCTGCGCCGGAGCCTGTGGTTCGTCACGCGCCCGCGCACCCAAGGCGTTCACGGCATCCCGCTCACTCCGGACGGGAAGATCGTTCTGGTGACCTTGAGCTATGCCAAGGGCTGGCGACTGCCCGGCGGCGGGCTCAAATCCGGGGAGGATCCGCACCATGCGATGCTCCGCGAGTTGCGCGAGGAGATTGGCCTGCTTGATCACGTGGACATCGACCCCGTTTGCGATTTCAAGCATCGTCCCGACTTCCGCCACGGTGACGCCACGCTTTACGTCGTTCGGGGTGCCCGGTACCGTCCGCGCTGGTCGCTCGAGGTGCGGGCAGTGGCCGAATTTTCGCTCGCCGATTTGCCCCGCGACGTTGCTCCAATTACGCTCAGGCTGCTGGCCCTCGCCGAACGGCAGCTGGGTCGATCGATCCCCGACAAGGCTGGATAGGTCCGTCCTCTTCGTGCCGTCGACAAACCTCAGACTGCCTTTCTACCGCCCCTTCGCCTGGGCACGGCATTGCTCTAAGCGGTCGCAACCAACACGCCCAGCGAACCTATTGCCAGCAGGAGCCCCGGCTTGAATATCGAACGAGTTACGTTGAGCGTTGCCAATCCGGCGGTCGTCGATCATTCGGCGCCCGATTCCACGTCGTTCAGCGCGCTGGAACGGCGGACCTTCGCGATTATCTCTCACCCCGATGCGGGCAAGACGACGCTGACCGAAAGTCTGCTCCAGGCCGCGGGTGCGGTCCACGAAGCGGGGGAGGTCAAGGCGCGGGGCGATCGCCGTCGGGCGCGGTCCGACTGGATGAAGATCGAGCAGCAGCGCGGCATCTCGGTCACCAGCTCGGTAATGACGTTTCAGCGGGGGAACGTCCTGTTCAACCTTCTCGATACGCCGGGGCATCAGGATTTCTCGGAGGACACCTACCGAACGCTCACCGCGGTCGATTCTGCGATCATGGTCATCGATGCCGCCAAAGGGATCGAGCCGCAGACCCGCAAGTTATTCGAGGTCTGCCGGCTGCGCAACGTCCCGATCATCACGTTCGTCAACAAGGTCGATCGCGAAGGCCTCAGCCTGTTCGCGTTGCTCGACGAAATTGCGGAAGTTCTCCAGCTGGATGTCAGTCCGCAAAATTGGCCGACCGGGACCGGCGGGCTCTTCCACGGCCTTTACGATCTGCGTCGGGACCGGTTTCAGCTTGCCGACCGCAGCGACGGAGTTGTCCCCGGACGATGGATCGAGACCGGCGGTGTCGACGATCCGGAAATCGACGCGGTCATCCCCGTAGCGGCGGCCGACAGCCTGCGCGACGATGGCGGACTGGCGATGGCCTCATATCCGGCCTTCAATCTTGATGCCTTCCGACAGGGCGATCTGACGCCCGTCGTTTTCGGAAGCGCGCTGCGCGGCTTCGGAGTCGAACAATTGCTCGACATCCTTGCCGAGGATGGCCCCCCGCCGCAGGCACAGCCGGCGCGGCCGGCGCCGGTGCTACCCGACGAGCCGCGGCTGACCGGTTTCGTGTTCAAGGTACAGGCGAACATGGATCCCAACCATCGCGACCGAGTCGCGTTTCTGAGGGTTTGTTCGGGCAAGCTGCAACGGGGAATGAAGGTGCTGAATTCCCGCCATGGCAAGCCGATGGCGCTGCACAATCCGATCACCTTTTTCGCGCGTGATCGTGAGCTTGCCCATGGCGCGGTGGCCGGCGACATCGTCGGGATCCCGAACCACGGCACCCTGCGCGTCGGCGATACGCTGAGCGAACGCGGCGACGTGACGTTCACCGGGCTGCCCGATTTCGCGCCCGAAATCCTGCGACGGGTTCGCCTGGGCGATCCGATGAAGGTCAAACAGATGCGCCGGGGGCTATCGGACCTCGCCGAGGAAGGCGTGATCCGCCTGTTCAAACCGGTCATCGGCTCGCAGTGGATCGTCGGCGTAATCGGCGAGCTGCAACTCGACGTCCTTCAGGCCCGGCTCGATCAGGAATATGGCGTCGTCATCGAATTCGAACCGTCGCCCTATGAGGTGGCGCGATGGGTCCATTCGGACGATCCCGCCTTAATCAAGAAGCTGCTGGAAGCGCTTCGCTCCAGCATGGCGGACGACCAGGACAATGTGCCGGTTCTGTTGATGCGCAACGTGTGGGAGTTCGGGCGGCTTCAGGAAGACTGGCCAGGCGTGAAGTTCAGCGCGGTCCGAGAGCGCAACTAGGCAAGCCGGCCCTCAAGACCAGGCGACTCGAACCAACGCAGCGGCTCAGGCCTCGGCCGTTTCAGGAACTTTGGCCAGCGCCTTCAGCAATGCCTCGGCGGCGGGCTCGCTTGACGGCGGATTCTGGCCGGTGATAAGCAACCCGTCCTCGACGACATAGGGCTGGAAATCGGGGCCTTTCGAATAGTCGCCGCCCTTGGCCTTCAGCATGTCTTCCAGCAGGAACGGCACGACGTCGGTCAGGCCGACCGTGTCTTCCTCTCCGTTGGTGAATCCAGTCACGCGCTTCCCGCGTACCAGCGGCGCGCCCTCGGGCGTGGTGACGTTTTTCAGTGCCGCAGGCGCATGGCACACAAGCGCAACGGGTTTGCCGGCGGCGAGTGTCGCTTCGATCAACGCGATCGAGTCGGCGTCTTCGGCGAGGTCCCACATCGGGCCGTGTCCACCCGGGTAGAAGACCCCGTCGAACCCGGCCGGGTCGATGTCGCCGAGAACATCGGTCGCGGCGAGTTGCGCCTGAGCATCGCCATCGGCCTTGAAGCGGCGGGTGGCATCGGTCTGGGCATCGGGCGCATCACTCTTCGGATCGAGCGGGGGTTGGCCGCCGCGAGGACTGGCCAGCGTGATGTCGTGGCCGGCATCCTTCAGGACGTAATAAGGCGCCGCGAACTCTTCGAGCCAGAAACCGGTCTTTTGGTCGGTATCGCCAAGCTTGGCATGGCTGGTCAGCACCATCAAAATGTTCATCGCGACGTCTCCAGAACTTCCCGAACCAGGAGTTTTTCAGAGAACGCGGCATGAGGCAGAAAAGTTCATGTCGCGAAACCGGGGTCCAGGCGGTAGGCTTTTCGGAGCAAGGCCGGCCACGCCAGCAGGTTGGCCGCCAGCTTCAGTCCGACGCCGCCCTGTTCAGCCGCCAGTTCGGGCGTGCCCTGCGGGGGATTGTTGAGCTTGTCGCCGGCCGACAGCGCCATGATTTGCGCCTGGCATGCGCGCTCGAGAAAATAGATCTTGATGAAGCATTCGCCGACATTGCCGCCGACCGCCAGCGTGCCGTGGTTGCGGAGCAACATTGCGTTCTTGTTGCCAAGATCCTGCACCAGACGCTCGCGCTCCTCGAGTTCGGTCGCGACCCCTTCATAGTCGTGAAAGGCGAGATCGCCGCGAACCAGCATCGCGGTCTGGGTAAGGGGCAGGAGGCCGTCCTCATGCGCGGCGACCGCCTGGCCCTGCGGCGTGTGGAGATGCATCACCGCATGGGCGTCCTCGCGCGCCATATGGATTGCGCTGTGGATGATGAAGCCGGCCGGGTTGGTGATGAACGGTGTCGGATCGACCGGATTGCCGTGAACATCGACTTTGACCAGCGACGAAGCGGTCACCTCCTCGAACATCAACTGATAGGGATTGAGCAGGAAATGATGCTCGTCGCCGGGCACCCGCGCCGACAGATGGGTGAAGATCAAGTCGTCCCAGCCATAATGAGCGACCAGGCGATAGGCAGCGGCAAGATCGACCCGGATCGCCCACTCCTCGGGGCTGACCTTGTCTTTCAATGACGGGATTTCGACTTCGGAGAATGCATGGATCTGATCCATGCCGCGATTGATATTGTCGACTCGGTTCATTGGAGGGCGTCCTGCTGGGCGATCATATCGGGATGGGCGGCGGCGAAGGCGGGATGCGCGCTGGCTGATTCGTCGGCCCGGCGGAGCGACGGATAGGGCGCTATCGGAACCGCGAACCGGCGGGCATTGTACAATTGCGGCACCAGGCAGACATCGGCCAAGCTCGGTTCGTCGCCGAACAGGAAGGCACCAGCGCGCGGCGCCGCAAGCGCTTCAAGCGCGGCAAGGCCTTCGGTCACCCAGTGTGCGTACCAGGCATCGCTCTGGTCCTGCGTCGCATCGAGCGTGCCCTTGAGGTATTTCAGCACGCGCAGATTGTTGAGCGGATGGATGTCGCACGCCACGGTCATCGCAAGCGCGCGGACATGTGCGCCGTCGGCGGGATCGCGCGGCATCAATGGCGGATCGGCGAATTTCTGGTCGAGATAAACGGCGATGGCAAGGCTCTGGGTGAGCTTGAGCCCGTCGATCTCGAGCATCGGCACAAACCCTTGGGGGTTGAGCGCACAATAGTCGGCCTGCTTCTGCGCGCCTTCGGCCAGATTGACCGAATGGCGGTCGTAGTCGATGCCTTTGAGATTGAGCGCGATCCGCACGCGATAGGCCGCGGAGGAGCGATAATAATCGTGAAGCAGCGGGCGCGTCATGACGTCAGTCTAACCGGCATCCATGAACGGCGCCACTACCTGCGGCGGGACGCGGATCGGGCGACCTGCCGTCTTGTCGATGATCGCCCATTGGGTGATCGCGCGGACGCGGACCTTGCCGTCGTCGCCGACGAATTCCATGTGCCGGTCGAACCGCGCCCCCTTCGGGGCTTCCCCGACCCAGGTTCGCCCGGTCAGGGTTTCGCCGTCGAAAGCGGGGCGGAGGTAATCGATCTCGTGTCGGACCACGACCCAGATATACGCGTCCTGATGCGTCGGATCGGCGACGCTATACCAATGCGCCAGCGCCACTTCCTGAATCCACTGCACCCACACCGCATTGTTGACGTGGCCGAGCTCGTCGATGTGCTCGGGCCGCGCGGTCACGCGGTGGGTAAAGACCGGCCGGCTCATTCGACGCCCAGCTGGGTCAGCACGAACGCATAGGCCTCGGCGACCTCGTGCAGCGCGTTCCAGCGGCCTGACTTGCCGCCGTGGCCCGCACCCATGTTGATCTTCAGCAGCAGCAGATTGTCGTCGGTCTTGGTGGCGCGCAGGCGGGCGGCCCATTTGGCGGGCTCCCAATAGGTGACGCGCGGATCGTGCAGTCCTCCGGTGATGAGCAAGGGCGGATAAGCCTGCGCGGTGACATTGTCGTACGGGCTATAGCTGCGGATGAGATCGAACGCCTCGGCGTCCTCGATCGGGTTGCCCCATTCGGTCCATTCGCCGGGAGTCAGCGGAAGCGTGTCGTCGAGCATGGTGGCGAGCACGTCGACGAACGGCACGTCGGCCACGACCGCGCCGTAGAGCTCGGGCGCCTGGTTGACGATCGCGCCCATCAGTTCGCCGCCCGCCGACCCGCCCTGTGCCGCTACCTCGCCAGCTTTCGCATAGCCGGCATCGATCAGGCCGCGGGTCACGTCGACGAAATCGTTGAACGTGTTGGTACGGGCCTTGAGCTTGCCGTCGAGAAACCACTGATAACCAAGGTCGTCGCCGCCGCGGATGTGGGCGATGGCAAAGGCAATGCCGCGGTCGACCAGGCTGAGGCGGCTGGTGGCGAAACTCGGCGGAATGGCATAGCCGTACGCACCATAGGCATAGACGAACAATTTGCCCGATCCGTCGAGCTTGCTGTCCTTCAGGCGAAGCACAGAGACCGGAACCAGCTTGCCGTCGCGCGCCGGGATCATCAGCCGGTCGGTGGTGTATTTCGTCGGGTTGTAGCCAGAGGGGATTTCCTGGACCTTGAGCACTTCCAACCGGTTGTCGCCGGGATGGTAATCGTAAGCCGTCCCCGGAGTGACCATCGAGGAATAGGCGATCCGATAGGCGTCGGGCGCATAATCCGGATTGCCGGCGAAACCGGCGCTGTAGCTTGCCTCGGCAAAGGGAACGCGCGTTTCCGCGCCGGTGGCGTAGTCGCACAGGATGAGCTGATCGAGACCGTCGACTCGGCTGGTGACGAGCAAATGATCGCGGTGGCTGGCGATTCCACGCAAATACGTGCGGTCGCTACCCGCCACGACCGTCTTCCAGTCGGCGGGGCTGGCCGGGTCGGCGCTGGCAATCCGGAAATTGACGTGATCGTCGTTGGTCAGGATCCATAAATTGCCGTGCGCGGCGTCGACTTCATATTGCACGTCGGGCCGACGCGGCCGGATCAGGGTCAGCGGCGCATAGGGATTGTCGGCGGGGACGAAGCGGACTTCATTCGAGCTGTTGTTGCCGGTCGCCAACAGGATGAAGCGGTCATCGGTCGTTCGCCCGACGTTGACCGAAAAAGCGATGTCTTCGCTCTCTTCGTAGATGGTGACGGCCGTCAGCGGATCGGCACCGATGCGATGATAACGCGCGCGATAGCTGCGCCATTGGTCGTTGACCTCGGTGAACACCAATCCGGCAGAATCGCTGGTCCAGACGGGCTGGCCGATACCGACCGCGGTGACGGTTTCGAAATTCTCGCCGGTTCCGAGATCGCGGACGACCAGCTTGAACCGTTCCGATCCGTCATCGTCGACGAGCGTGGCGAGCAGACGGCCATCGGGACTGACCGCAAACGCGCCCAGGCGGAAATACTCCTTGCCCTCGGCTTCGGCATTTTCGTCAAAGATGAGCTGGTCATCGCCGCCGGCGACCGGCTTGCGGTACCATAAGCGGTACTGCGTTCCTTCCTTGAATGCCGACCAGTAGAGCCAGTCTCCATCCTTGAGCGGCGGCGAGCTGTCGTCCTCCTTGATGCGCCCCTTCATCTCCTGAAACAGGCTCTCGACCAGGTCGGCATGTGGCGCCATCGCCGCTTCGAAATAGTTATTCTCGGCCTTGAGATAGTCGAGAACTTCGGCGTCGGTGACGTCGGGATAGCCGGGGTCGCGGATCCATGCCCAGTCGTCGTCGATCGTCACGCCGTGAAAAGTGGCGCTAAAGGGTTTGCGTGCGGCCACTGGGGCGGGAGGCAGGCTCATTCATTCTCCTGGGGCATTGGCGAAACGGTCAGTTCGGCTCTATCTAGCGAGCGAATAGGAGCTTGCCCAATGTCTTCCCATGCCGATCGTCTTGCCGCGCTTCGTGAACAATTGAAGGCCGAGCGGCTCGACGGGTTCGTCGTGCCGCTGACCGATGAACATATGAGCGAATATGTCGGAAGCTATGCCAAAAGGCTGGAATGGCTGACCGGGTTCAAGGGATCGGCCGGTTCCGCGGTCGTGCTGCCGCAAGAGGCCGCGATCTTCACCGATGGGCGGTACACCTTGCAGGTCCGCAGCCAGGTCAGCGGTTCGGAATGGAGTTACCAGTCCGTGCCGGAAACGAGCGCCGCCGAGTGGCTTCGCGAGCACGCGCCGAAGGGGGGCCGCATCGGGTACGACCCGTGGCTCCACACCAGCGACTGGGTCAAGCAGGCGACCGAGCAGCTGGCGGCCAAGGGGGCCGAACTGGTCGCTGTCGGTGTCAATCCGATCGATCGGGTGTGGGCCGACCGGCCCGAGCCGTCGAAGGCGCGGCTGGTGGTCCAGCGCGACGAACTGGCCGGGCGATCGTCCGCCGACAAGCGACAGGAAATGGCCGACTGGCTAAGCGACAACCAGGCCGACGTAGCGGTGCTCGCGGCGCTGGATTCGATCGCCTGGACCTTCAACCTTCGCGGTGCCGACGTCAGCCATACGCCGGTGGCATTGGCCTATGCCCTGGTCAATCGCGACGGGACGGCCGAACTGTTCGTCGATCCGGATAAGGTCGGCGACGAGGTCAAGGCGCATCTCGGCAATGGCGTCCGGCTGCACGATCGCGGCGCGTTCGAATCCTATCTCCAGGGTCTTTCGGGCAAGACGGTGGCGGTCGACCCCGAGCGTTCGGTGGCGGCGATCGGTCAGGCGCTCGAGCAGGCTGGTGCCAAGACATGGCGCGTCCGCGACCCCGCGGTACTCCCCAAGGCGATCAAGAACGATGCCGAGATCGGCGGACACCAGGCGGCGCAGGCGCGCGACGGCGCGGCGATCGCGCGATTCCTGCGCTGGGTCGAAACCGAAGCGCCGGCGGGCCGGCTCGACGAACTGAATGCTTCCGACCGGCTGCAGGCATTCCGCGAAGAAGGCGGAATGCTGCGCGACCTGTCGTTCGACACGATTTCGGGCAGCGGGCCGAATGGCGCCATCGTTCACTACAAGGCGTCGCCCGAAACCAACCGGCCGATCGAGATGGACTCGCTCTATCTGGTCGATTCGGGCGGGCAGTATGAGGATGGCACCACCGATATCACGCGGACGCTGGCGATCGGCGAGCCGACCGACGAAATGCGCGACCGTTTCACGCGGGTTCTGCAGGGCCATATCGCGATCGCGACCGCGCTGTTTCCTAAGGGGACGCGTGGCGGCCAGCTCGACAGTTTCGCACGGCGACCCTTGTGGGAAGCGGGGCTCGATTACGCGCATGGGACGGGCCACGGCGTCGGTTCATTCTTGTCGGTGCATGAAGGGCCGCAGCGGATTTCACCCGTCGGGAGCGGGCAAGCGGGTGGTGACGAGCCGCTGCAGGCGGGCATGATCCTCAGCAACGAGCCCGGCTATTACAAGACCGGCGAGTATGGGATCCGAATCGAAAATCTCGTTCTGGTGGTCGAAAAGCAGGTCGAGGGCGCGGAAAAGGCGATGCTTGGGTTCGAGACGCTGACCTTTGCGCCGATCGAGCGGCGGCTGGTGGTAAAGGACATGCTGTCGGCGCGCGAGCGGGCGTGGCTCGACGAATATCATGCCGACGTATTGACGAAGATCGGACCGCAACTCGACGGCGAGGAGCGCGCGTGGCTCGAAGCCGCCTGCGCGTCGATTTAGGGGTAACTACGATGACGAAGGTGCGAAGGGCGGCAGGACCGCTGGGGTGGATTGCGCTCGGTTGGGTCCTTGCCGCTTTATATATTCTCGGTCCCCGCACGGCGTTGAACCGTGGCCTCGATCATGGCTATTCGTTGGCCGCCTGGGTGCCGTCGGTCTTCTGAGGGTCGATATCGCGCGCCTGCGCTTTTCGACGGCGCAGATTTTCGCGCAGTGCCGCCGCAAGTTTCAGATCGCGTTGCTGATCGGCTTTCGACATGGGCCGTGTCTTATCCGCACCGAAGCGTGGGGCCAAGCGGGTTGACGCCAAGCGCCGCGCTGGCCATAGGCCGCCCGTCCTTGCGGACAATGCTGCCGTAGCTCAGTGGTAGAGCGCATCCTTGGTAAGGCTGAGGTCGTGAGTTCAATCCTCACCGGCAGCACCATCATCGAAAATTGACTGCCCACCGGGCAATCAATTTTCGATGATTCCATCTCTGCATTGACCCCCCTGACGCATCGCGCCATGCGCGGACATGCGCTTCTTCTCCGACAATGCCGCCGCTGCCTGCCCGCAGGTTATCGACGCCATGGCCGCCGCCAACCGGCTCGACACCGCTTACGATGGCGATGCGTGGAGCGGAAAGCTCAACCGAGCCTTTTCCGATCTGTTCGAGATCGAAGTGGAGGCGATGTGGGTCACCACGGGCACCGCGGCCAACAGCATCGGGCTGGCCATGTTGTGCCCGCCGACCGGGGCGATCCTGTGTCACCGCGATGCGCATATCGAGAATGACGAGGCCGGGGCGCCGGCGATGTACAATGGCGGCGCCAAGCTGACCCTGCTCGATGGGCCGGGCGCAAAGGTCAGTGCCGAGGCGGTCGAGGCAGCCTGCGCGCGGGTGCGCCCCGACGTTCACCAGGTCCAGCCTGCAGCGCTCTCAATTACCAACGCCACCGAATACGGCTTGACCTACACGCCCGACGAGACGGCGGCATTAGGGGCAGCCGCAAAAAGGCGCGGGCTGGGCTTTCATCTTGACGGCGCGCGCTTTGCCAATGCGGTGGTATCGACCGGTGCGAATCCGGCTGCGCTGACCTGGAAGGCCGGAGTCGACGTGTTGAGCTTCGGATTCGTCAAGAATGGCGGAATGAATGCCGAAGCATTGATCTTCTTCGAACCCAGTCACGCCGAGCGGGCGAAGGTGCTTCGTAAGCGTTCGGGGCATCTGCTGTCGAAGGGCCGTTACCTCGCGGCGCAGTTGCTGGCGATGCTCGATGGCGACGTCTGGCTTGCCAATGCGCGGGCCGCCAATTCGGCGGCGGCGACCCTGGCATCGGCGTGCGGCGCGGAGCGGCTGGTCCATCCGGTCGAGGCGAACGAGCTGTTCGTTCGAATGACGCCCGCCGAAGCGGCGGCGATCCGCGCGCAGGGCTTCGACTTCTACGACTGGGCACTGGGCGAGGTAAGGCTGGTGACGAGCTGGGATCAGGACATGGCCGCGGTCGACGCGTTGGCGAAGGCGATCCGCGCGCTGTGACCAAACCGCATGAGGTTCGGCTCGACCGGTCGATCATCGTCCCGTTCACCGTCTTCACCCTCATTTGGGGATCGACCTGGCTGGTGATCCGCGGCCAGATCGACACCGTCCCGGCGCAATGGTCGGTGACCTATCGCTTCGCGATAGCGGCGGCGGCGATGGCCGCGGTCGCGCACTGGAAAGGCCAGTCGCTGCGACCGACCCGGGCGATGCTCGTGGTGGCGGCCGTGGTCGGGGTCAGCCAGTTCTGCTTCAACTTCAACGGGGTCTACGTCGCCGAACGCTTCATCACATCCGGCATCGTCGCGACGGTCTTTGCGCTGCTGTTGATCCCCAACAGCCTCCTTGCGTGGGCTCTCTTGGGCCAGCGGCCGAGCGGTCGGTTCGCGGTCGGTGGGGCAATTGCCGCGGCGGGGATCTGCCTGCTGTTCGTCAACGAGTTGCAGTCGAGCAAAGCCGGCACCGGCGACGTGCTCGCAGGCCTAGGCCTGACGCTGTTTGGACTTTTGTCGGCGTCCTGGGCGAATGTTTATCAGGCGCTGGAGAAGTCGCGGCGTCAGCCGTTGCTGGCAATGCTGGCGTGGGCGATGGCGATCGGAGCGCTGGCCGACGGGCTGTTCGCAATCGCGATCGCTGGGCCGCCGACGATCGACTGGAGCATCGGCTACTGGCTCGGGCTGGTGTACCTCGCGCTGGCGGCGACGGTGCTGGCGTTCAGCCTGTATTTGCCGGTGGTGCGCAAGATCGGACCGGGCAGGGCGGCGTATTCGAGCGTGCTGGTGCCGGTGATCGCGATGGGCCTGTCGACGATCTTCGAAGACTATCACTGGAGCCTGCTCGCGGCCGCCGGGGGCATCCTTGCCCTGGGCGGGATGCTGGTCGCGCTCAGCAGCAACCGGGGGAGCAAGGTCGCCGCCCCCGACGCCGGCTGACGCTACTTCGTGGGCGGTGGCGGCGGGGTCGTCATCACGATCTGGCGCTGCTGGTCGGCGGGAAGTTCGGACAAATGCTGGGCCTTCCAGTCCATCGCCATCTTCACCCGGGTGCGGCCCGAGGGATGGTCGAAGAACAGGATTTCCTCCAGCGCCGAAGGTTCGATCTTGCGATATTCGCTAAGCTGCATCGCAGTCATGGCGAAGCCGTCGGGCTCCCGTGCCGACTCAAGACCGAAGGCGTCGGCTTCGCTTTCGTGCATCCTGACGAGCGAGTTGAAGATGATCCCGCCAGGGATAAGCACCACTGCGAGCATCATATAGAGTAACGGTGCCGAGGCCGGGTCGGCAACGTCGTCGATCCCCCATTTTTCCCTGTTTTTCGCCAGAAACTTAGGCGCTAGCCAATACATGACGCCGAACGCGACGAGCGCCATCAGGGTGATGTAGAGCAGCAGCTTTTGGATGTGATTGAGTTTGTAATGGCCCATTTCGTGGCCCATCACCGCCTTGATCCCGTGGATGTTGGACCGGTTGAGCAGATTGTCGTTGAGCGCGATGCGAATGGTCGGACCGAGCCCGGCGACATTGGCCGAAATGCGCTTGGTCTGCTTCGACGCATCGACCACGAAGACGTCGTTGGTGGGGATTTTCTGCTCATGCGCGATGCGGAGGATCTCGGCCTTGACCGGCCCGTCGGCCATCGGGGTGTATTTGTTGATCAGGGGCTCGATGAAGATCGGCGCGAGCATGATCATCACCGCCATCATCGCGGCCAGCGCGGCGGTGGCCCACAACCACCAGCGTCGCGGACTTTTGCGGATCACCGCGTAGATTACCATGAACATCAAGGCGCCGACGATAAGCGACACGCCAAGCAGCTTCGACTGCTCGATCAGCCAGTCGGCCAGCGTCTGGTTGGACATGCCGTACTGATGTTCGCGATAGAAATCGGTGTAGATCGACCAAGGCAGGGTGAGCACCGCGCCGGCGATGGCGAACGGCACCGAGTAGATTGCCGGCCGGAGCCATTTCTGACGCGTCAGCTTCGACGCCCAGCCGCTCCACGAGGCCGACCAGCCGAGGCGGAGCATCAGCCAGTAGGACAGGATCGAGATCAGCGCGCCCCACAGGGGCAGCCAGTAGCCGCCTTCGAAATAGGCGTCCGAGCGCGCCCGCGCCGCGCCGTTCAGCGTGTCGAGATAGGCGCGCGTGGCAGCTTCCGGATCGAACGGCGGCGCGGCGGCGGCGACCGCTGCCAAGATGGTGTCGATGAGCATGTGTTTGTCCCCTGTCCCCAAAGGAAGACTAGCTGTCCTGCAACAGTGCGCAAGCTTTAAGCCCCTCCCCCTACTAAGAGGGAGGTGTCGCGAAGCGACGGAGGGGGTAGTACCGTCCGCGACAGGCCCCCCTCCGCCCCTTCGGGGCACCTCCCCCAGGAAGTGGGGGAGGGGCTGGGGAGCTTCGTCCCACGAAGTGGACGGGGAGGGGCCGTGTGTTGCCTCTGCTGTCGCCGCCTACTAGCAGCGCCTGATGGACGCACGATTGAACCCCGAAGCCCCGCCCAGCCCGGAGCATGCCGCCACCTTCCGCGCCGATTATCGACCACCCGATTTCTCGGTGAGCGAAGTGACGCTGGACGTCGCGCTCGATCCGGCGACGACGCGGGTGCGGGCGACGCTGAAAATCGAGCGCAACGGCACGCACGACCGTCCGCTGCGGTTGGCGGGTGACGGGCTGGTGCCGATTGCGGTTCGGGTCGACGGGGCGGAGGCGGCGTGGCGGATGGACGGCGACACGCTAGTGCTGCCGATCGATGGCGACGCGGCGACGGTCGACACCGAGGTCATCATCGCGCCCGAGGGTAATAGCGAGTTGATGGGACTCTACGCTTCGGGTGGAATCCTGTGCACCCAATGCGAAAGCGAGGGCTTCCGCCGGATCACCTTCCACCCCGACCGGCCCGACGTGCTGAGCGTCTATTCGGTGCGGATGCAGGCCGACAAGGCACGCTTCCCGATCCTGCTGGCCAACGGCAATCTGGTCGCCAGCGGCGGGGGCGACGGCGGAATGCACTGGGCGGAGTGGCACGACCCCTTCCCCAAGCCGTCCTATCTGTTCGCGATGGTGGCGGGCGACCTGGCCGCCAATCGCGACAGCTTCACCACGATGAGCGGGCGCAACGTCGACCTGGCGATCTGGGTGAGAGAGAAGGATCTGCCGCGCACGGCGCATGCCATGGCCAGCCTGAAGCAGGCGATGGCGTGGGACGAGACCGCCTACGGTCGCGAATATGACCTCGACCTGTTCAACATCGTCGCGGTCGACGACTTCAACTTCGGCGCGATGGAGAACAAGGGGCTCAACGTCTTCAACTCGCGCTACATCCTGGCCGACCAGGAAACCGCGACCGACGCCGACTTCGATGCCATCGCCGGGGTCGTGGCGCACGAATATTTCCACAATTGGTCGGGCAATCGGGTGACCTGCCGCGACTGGTTCCAGCTCAGTCTGAAGGAAGGCTTCACCGTCTTCCGCGACCAGTGCTTTTCGGCCGATATCGGGTCGGAGGCGGTCAAGAGGATCGACGACGTGCGCCTGCTGCGCGCGGCGCAATTCCCCGAGGACGCCGGTCCGCTGGCGCATCCCGTGCGGCCCGATTCCTACCTTGAGATCACCAATTTCTACACCGCGACCGTGTATAACAAGGGCGCCGAACTGATTCGCATGATGCGCACGATGTTGGGGTTCGAAGCATTCCGGGCCGGGGCCGACCTCTATTTCGAGCGGCACGATGGCGAGGCCGCGACGTGCGACGATTTCGTCGCGGCAATGGAGTCGGCGAGCGGCGCCGACCTCACCCTGTTCAAGCGCTGGTACGAGCAGGCGGGGACGCCGCGGGTGACGGCGCGGCTGGAGCATGACGCACAAGCGCGAACCGCGACGCTGCACCTGACCCAATCGATGACCCCGACGCCGGGGCAGTCCGACAAGCAGCCGATGCCGATCCCGCTGGCGACGGCGCTGATCGGCGCGGCCAGCGGGGCGGAGATCGCGCCCGAACGGCTGATCGTCCTGGAAAGCGCTGCGACGTCTGTAACGTTCGAGGGGGTCGACGAACCGCCGCTGCTGTCGATCAACCGCGGTTTTTCGGCGCCGGTGATTTTGGAGGTGAATCGCGCGCCGGGCGAACTGGAACGACTGGCACAATGCGACGGCGATCCGTTCGCCCGGTACGAAGCGCTCCAGGAACTGATGTTCGCGGCACTAGTGGCGGGCGCGCGGGGCGAAAACTTCGATCCGGCCCCGGTGATCGCCGCGATGCGCGACACGCTGACCTCGAACGCGCTCGATCCGGCGTTCAAGGGCGAAGCGCTGACGCTGCCGTCCGAAGCGCTGGTCGGCGACCGGATGGACGTGGTCGATCCCGAGGCGATCCACGCCGCGCGCGAAGGACTGCGTGCCGCGATCGGCCAGGCGCTGGTGCGCGAACTGGGCGAGGCGCAGGCGGCGAATGCGGCGGGTAGCGACCTGTCGAGCGCGGCCAAGGGGGTACGGCGGTTGAAGACGGTCGCGCTGGCACTGATCGCCGCGGGCGACCCGGCACGCGGCGCGGCGTTGGCCAAGGCGCAATATGAGGCGGCGGACAACATGACCGACCGGCAGGGCGCGCTGGCGGTGCTGACGATGCTCGACGGGCCCGAGCGGGCGGAGGCGCTCGACGATTTCTACACCCGGTTCGCGCACGATGGACTGGTGGTCGACAAATGGTTCGCGCTGCAGGCGGGGGCGCCGCGCGCCGACTCGATCGACACGGTCGAGGCGCTGCTGAAGCATCCGGTCTTCACTATGAAGAACCCCAATCGGCTGCGCGCGGTGGCGGGCAATTTCGCTGCCGGGCAATGGGTGTTTCATGAGAAATCGGGTCGCGGTTATCGCCTGCTGGCCGACCTGATCATCGCCGCCGACGCGATCAACCCGCAGACTGCGGCGCGGCTGGTCCCGCCGCTGGGCCGCTGGCGCCGGTTCGCGGAAGACCGCGCGGCGCTGATGCGCGGCGAACTGGAGCGGGTGCTGACGACGCCGGGGTTGAGCAAGGACGTGTACGAGCAGGCATCGAAGTCGCTGGGGTAGGTAGAAGGAAGGGCCCTCACCCCGACCCTCTCCCGTGAAGGACGGGAGAGGGGGGAGAAGGGAGGGACCGACTTAGCCCTCTCCCGCTGGCGGGAGAGGGTTGGGTGAGGGTTCTTCTAATTCTTCCAAGTGCGTCATGATCGCCTGAAGTACGCCGTCGATATTCCGCAAGATATCGTGGTTCCAGAAGCGGATCACGCGCAGCCCGCGCGATTCCAGCCAGGCTGTTCGCGCTGCATCCCGTTCGGGAGAATGCTGGCCGCCATCGGCCTCGATCACCAGCTTTGCCTCAATGCACAGGAAGTCGACCACGTAGGGGCCGACGGTCGCCTGGCGGCGGAACTTGGCGTCGGCGAGCTGGCGGCTGCGGAGACGTTGCCAGAGCAACCGTTCGGCGTCGGTCGCGTGGCGGCGGAGGCGAGTAGCGTTGGGATTGGTTTTGCCGATCAAGAAAGAACCCTCACCCTCCCACCGCGAAGGGCGGTGGGCCCCTCCCTCTCCCGTTAGAACGGGAGAGGGGCCGATCTAGCCCTCTCCCGTAGTTACGGGAGAGGGTTGGGTAAGGGTCCTTTGTCCCTTATCCGCCGATCCACCGCGCCACTTCGACCGCGACCTGGTTGGCGGCCTGATTGAGCGCCGGGCCGACCGTGGCCGCGGTGCCGTCGGCGGGGATCCTGGATTCGAAACGGCGCGTTTCGACGCGGGTGCCGCCGGCGGTGGCAAGTGCGCCATCGTAGCGGACGATGACCATGCCTGCGGCGGTATCATAGCCGAAACGGGTCAGTGTGCCGGTCAGCTTGAGGCCGGGATCGAGGCTGGCCTGGCGCGGATCGAGGACGACGCGGTTGGTAGTACGGACGGTGGTTTCCTGGAGCAGGTCCTGGAACAGTTTGTCGGGCGCATCGACCCACAGCAGGTCCTTGATATAGGCGACCGCGGTCGGCCCGGCGAGCGCCGGAACGCGGGTGGTGGACAGTTCCTTGGGCACCACGGGGACGTCGATCGTGACGGCCTCGCCCGGCGCGGCGGTGCGGCTGATCGCGGCCGGGGCCGGGGCGCTGCTCGTCAGGGTCAGCAGCGTCGGCGGGATCTTCTTGCCGCCGAAGCAGGCGGCGAGCGACAGCAATCCGATGGCGACGAGGATCAGGCGGGCAATACGCATCATTTCGTCTTTCCGGGTTTGTAATCGGGAAGCTTTTCGGCACCGAGCACGCCGAGCGCACCGTCGTTGTTGAGCCGATCGGAGAACTGGCCGAGCGAGTCGGTGAGGTCGCGCAGGTCGCGCACCAGCCGGTTGGCCTCGGGCAGGGTCGACTTGGTCAAATTCTGCACCCCGGGCCGCGCCTCGGTAATCATCGCATCCAGATTGTCCGCCGCGCGCTGCGCCGACGCGATCGTCTTGCGCAGATCCTCCGCCGCCGGACGACCCTGCTCGTTGACCAGCCGGTTGGTACTGTCGGCAAGGCGGCCGACGTTTTGCGCCGCAAGCCCGGCGTTGCGGGCGGCGATCCGGGCGTCGGCGATGGCGTCGGCCAGATCGGGCGCACGTTCGGCCAGCACGGCGGTCGTTTTGTCGACATTCTCGAGAATGTCGCTGATCGAATTCTGGTTCTTGTCGCTGACCAGTTCGGTCAGCCGCTCGGTCAGCCGCTGGATGCGGTCGATCAGTTCCGGCGCCGAATTGAGCAACGCGCCGAGCCCGCCCGACGTGGCGGGGATCACTGGGCAGCCCTGCGGGCCGACCTGTGTGACTCGCTTGGCACCGCGGATCGCGCCGCCGAGCTGGATTTCGGACACGCCCGTGAAGCCGACGCCCTTGATCTGCGCCGAGGTACCCTGGAGCACGGGGGTGTCGTCGTTCACTTCCAGGCGCACCCAGACGAATTCCGGCCGGTCGGGCAGCAGGCTGATCTTCGTGATCTGGCCGACGGGGACGCCGGCGAAGGTCACCGAACTGCCCTTGTTGAGGCCGCCGACGTCCTGCGCGAAATAGACGTCGAAGCATTGCTTCTTCTCGGTCGACAGGCCGGCCAGCCAGATGACGAACAGCAGCAAGGCGGCAAGCAACGCAAGCACCACCCCGCCGACGAGAATATGGTTGGACCGAGTCTCCATCGCGTGACCGCTAACCCCTCTCAGGCCTTGGCCGCGGCGCGTCCGCGCGGGCCGTTAAAATATTCTTGAATCCAAGGATGGTCCAACGCCAGCAACTGGTCAATCGTCCCCACCGCCACGACCTTGCGGTCCGCCAGCACCGCCACCCGGTCGCAGATTGCGTACAGCGTGTCGAGGTCGTGCGTGATGAGGAACACCGTCAGATCGAGCTTTCCGCGCAGCGACAGGATCAACTCGTCGAAGTTCTGCGCCGAGATCGGGTCGAGCCCGGCGGTCGGCTCGTCGAGGAACAGCAGTTCGGGATCGAGCGCCAAAGCGCGGGCGAGGCCGGCGCGCTTGATCATGCCGCCCGACAGTTCGGCGGGAAATTTGGGACCGGCGTCGGCAGGCAGACCCGACATGGCGATCTTGTAGCTCGCGATCTCGTCCATCAGCTTTTGCGAGAAATGGAAATATTCGCGAAGCGGGACCTCGACGTTCTCGGCCACGGTGAGGGTCGAGAAGAGCGCGCCGTTCTGGAACAGGATCCCCCAGCGGCGGCGGATGTTCTTGGCCTCGTCCTCCTCGCGCCCGATCATGTTCTCGCCAAGCACGTCGATCTGGCCTTCGGCCGGGGTCTGGAGGCCGATGATCGAGCGCATCAGCACCGACTTGCCGGTGCCCGACCCGCCGACCACGCCGAGAATCTCGCCGCGGCGCACGTCGAGATCGAGGTCCTGGTGGATGATCTGTTCGCCGAAATGATTGTCGAGCCCGCGGATCTTGATCACCGCCTGCTGGTCGTCGGGGAGGATCGGGTTGGTGCTCATGCCCAGCCGACCGAACTGAAGAACACCGCGAACACCGCGTCGAGGACGATCACCATGAAGATCGACTGGACCACGGCGGCGGTGGTGCGCTGGCCGACTTCTTCGGCATCGCTCTTGACCAGCATGCCCTGGAAGCAACCGCACAGGGCGATGATGAAGCCGAACACCGGGGCCTTGATCAGCCCGACCCATAAATCGGTCAGCGGCACCACTTCTTGGATCCGCTGGACGAAGGTCAGCGGCGGGATGCCGAGGTAGATCCAGCAGAAGATGCCGCCGCCGAGCATCGACATCATCATCGCGAAGAAGGACAGCAGCGGCATCATGATGATCGCGGCCATCATGCGCGGCAGGACCAGCGCCTCGACCGGGGAAACGCCGATGGTCCGCATGGCATCGACTTCCTCGGTCAGCTTCATCGTCCCGATCTGCGCGGCGAAGGCCGAACCGGATCGGCCGGCGACCATGATCGCGGTCATCAGCGTCGCCAGTTCGCGGACGCTGAGACGGCCGATGAGGTTGATGGTGTAGACCTCGGCGCCGAATGCCTCGAGCTGGACCGCGCCCTGTTGGCCGATGACGATGCCGATGAGGAAGGTCATCAGGCCGATGATGCCGAGCGCGCGCACGCCGACCACGTCGAATCGCTGGACGACGGCGTTGAGGCGGAAGCGCTTGGGCCGCTTGGCGACGTTGTAGAAACCGATCAGCGTCGCGCCGAAGAAGCCGAGCAGGCCGCGAAAGGTTTGGCCCAGCTCCGAGACCCACAAGCCCAGTTCCTCGACCCCGCCGAAAATTCCGCCGCGCTTGTCGGGAATAACCCGGACCGGTTGATCGGCGTCGGCGACCTGGTCAAGCAGGCCGCGGATCTTCTCGCTTTCACCGACGATGTGCGCGCCGCGGTCGCGCTGGGCACGATAGATCAGCCAGGCGCCGACAGTATCCATCTTCTCGACCCCGGACAGGTCGATCGTCATGCCGTCGTCCATCGCCGCAATCTCGCGCTCGGTCGTGGCGGCGCGAAGGATGGTCAGCGTGCCCATGCAGCGATACGTATGGTCGACGTTATCGCCGCCTTTACCGGAGATGCTTTGACTGGCCATTGCCGCACTGACTGCGCGAAATTGGCAAGAGCGGCAAGGGGAATGGCGGCTTTCCGGCGACAACGCCTCTTTCTTGCCGAACTTTGTGGCCTATAGGACGCTCCGTGATGGAGCAATTGTCCAACCCCGAGGCCAGTGCGCCGCCAATCTTCGTGCCGATCGGCGACAATCCGGCGCGGGTGTTCGGTCTCGACGCGGCGACGCGCGCGCGGCGGCTCGCGGTCAAGGCCAAGCTCGATTGCGCCGACGACGCGCCGGCGGGCCAGGCGGTATTGCTGTCCGACCTCGATTACGCGTGGGATCCGGCTTGGCTGGCGGCGATCGCCAAGCGACCGGGCAGCGTGCTGATGCTGGGCGACCGGGCGGTGCTGGCGCATGTTCCGGCGGACCAGGATGCAGCGCCGATTGCAGCGGCGATGGGGCAGCGCGCGGCGTGGACCGGCAGCGATCTCGAGCGGCTGGACGCCGAAACGACCGAACTCAACAATCACGAATTACGCAAGCGCGAGCGGCCGTTCGTGCTCAGGCTGGACGCCGCCGACCCCGAACCGGTCGAGCGCGCTGCCTATGACGCCAGCTACAAGGGCGTGACTGATTTCCTGACCCTATACCTGTGGCGGCGGCTGGCGTTCCACCTGACCCGCTGGGCGGCCAAGGCGGGGATGACCCCGAACCAAATCACCCTGATCGGCGCGATCCTGTGCGTGGTCACGATCTGGCTGTTCGCACGCGGCGATTACTGGGCCGGCATGGCAACGGGTTTCAGCTTCATGGTGCTCGATACGGTCGACGGCAAACTGGCGCGCTGCACCGGCCAGTCGAGCTGGTGGGGCAATATCTTCGACCATGGAATCGACCTCATCCACCCGCCATTCTGGTGGTGGGCATGGGCCGAGGGCCTCAATTATCACGGAGACCCGTTCGAGCGGGTGTATGAAGTGCTGATCGTCCTGGCGATCGTCGGCGGCTATGTCGTCCAGCGGTTTGTCGAGGGCATTTTCATGCGCAAGTTCGGCATGCACATCCATGTCTGGCATCAGCTCGACAGCCGCTTCCGGCTGGTCACCGCACGGCGCAACCCGAACATGATCATCCTGCTGGTCAGCCTGATCTTCCGTCGCCCCGACATGGGGCTGGAACTGGTCGCGCTGTGGACCCTGATCAGCCTGATCTTCCATGCCGTTCGGCTGGCGCAGGCCAATGCACGGGCCGAACGCGGGCAGGTATTGCGCAGCTGGCTGGCGTGACCGGCTGGACCGCGCTGCTGCTCGCCGGGTCGCGGCCCGGTGGCGATCCGTTTGCCGAGGCCAATGGAGTGAAGGCCAAGGCGCTGATCCCGGTGGCGGGCGAGCCGATGATCGCCCGGCCGGTGCGGGCGCTGCTCGGCAACGGCCATATCGATCGGGTCCGGGTGTTGACGCAGGATGAGCGTTCGCTGACGCCCGTGCTTTCGGAGGACGAGCGGCTGACGGTCGAGCGTTCTGGCGCGACGATTGCGGCGACGATCGAGGCGATCATCGCCGACCCGGCGACACGCTTTCCCTTGCTGGTGACGACCGCCGATCATGCGCTGCTCGACGCCGCGATGATCGACGATTTCTGCGCGCGCGCGGCGGGCGCCGAAGTGGCGATCGGGCTGGTCGAACGGCGAGTGCTGATGGCGCGCTTGCCCCAGACCAGGCGGACCTGGATCGGGTTTCGCGGCGGGGCCTATTCAGGTGCCAACCTGTTCGCGCTGGGATCGCCCGAAGCAGCGCGCGCGGTGGCATTGTGGCGCGAAGTCGAACAGGATCGCAAGAAAGGCTGGAAGCTGCTCGCCGCGCTCGGCCTGCCCGGGCTGCTCGGACTGGCGCGGCTGCGAACGCTCGATCAGGTGCTGGAAGCGATGGGGCATAAGCTGGGGCTGACGATTCGGGCGATTTCGATGACCGATCCGCTGGCGGCGGTCGATGTCGACAAGCCGGCCGACCTCGCGCTGGTCGAACAGATATTGGCAGGAAAAGCATGACCGACCTCGCGATCTACGACATGGACCGCACGGTCACGCGACGCGCGACCTACACCCCGTTCCTGCTCCATTGCGCCGCCAAACGCGCGCCATGGCGGCTGCTCGCGATCCCGCTCGTGATCGCATCGATGCTGCTCTACGTCGCCAAGATCATCGACCGCGGACGGCTGAAGGAGATCAATCACCGCCTGCTGCTGGGCGGCGAGACTCACCCGGCGGTGCTTGCGCCGCTGGTCGACAGCTTCGCCCAGTCGACCATCGACCATAATATTCGCCCCGGCGCGCTGGCGGCGATCGCGCGGGACAAGGCTGAGGGGCGGCGCGTAGTGATGGCCACCGCGAGCTATCGTTTCTACGCTCGCGCCATCGCCGAGAAACTGGGGTTCGACGATTGCATCGGTACCAATTCGATCCTCGGCCTCGACGCGCGCGTCCATGCCAGGATCGACGGCGTCAATTGCTACGGCCCCGCCAAGCTGGAGATGATCGAGGCATGGCTCGCCGAACACGGCCTGACCCGCGCCCATGTCCGCTTCTACTCCGACCATGCCAGCGATGCGCCGGTGTTCGACTGGGCCGACGAAGCGATCGCGGTGAACCCGCACGATCGGCTGCGACGGCTGGCGAGCGAGCGCGGATGGCCGGTGGAGGATTGGGGCTGACAAAGGCTCCTCTCCCGTTTTCGGGGAGAGGAGGGGCAAGTCAGATCGCGTTCAGCGCATTGTCGAAGTCGGCGATCAGATCCTCGGCCTTTTCGACCCCGATCGAGATCCGCACCAGATTGTCCGAGATGCCGAGCGCGGCCTTGCGGTCGTCGGGGACCGACAGGTGGGTCATGGCAGCGGGGGCGGAGGCGAGCGTTTCGGTGCCGCCGAGGCTGACCGCGAGCTTGGCGATCTTGAGCGCATCGAGGAAGGCGAAGGCTTCGCGCTCGCCGCCCTTCAGATAGAGCGAGAAGGTCGATCCGGCGCCGAGGCAGTGGCGGTCGTAAATGTCCTTCTGGCGGCTTCCCGGCTCGAGGAAGCCGAGATAGCCGACGGTGTCGACCTTGGGATGGTCGCGCAGGAATTCGCAGACCTTGGCGGCATTTTCGCCGGCGCGGCTCATGCGCAGTTCGAGCGTTTCGAGACTGCGGAGCAGCATCCAGGCGGTGTTGGGGTCGCAGATGCCGCCCATCGTGTTGCGGATCATCCGCACCTTGTCGAGCAACGCCTTGGATCCGGTCAGGCCCCCGGCGACGAGATCGCTGTGCCCACCCGCATATTTGGTCAGGCTGTAAACCGAGATGTCGGCGCCCTGATCGATCGGGCGTGCCCAAAGCGGCCCGAGGAAAGTATTGTCGATCGCGATCGGGGGAAGCTCGCCGGTGAAGGCAGCGGCGCGGGCGTCGCGGACGGCCTCGACATCGACCAAAGCGTTGGTCGGATTGGCCGGGCTTTCGAGATAGATCAGGCTGACGTTGCCCATGCCCTTGGCGCGGTCCAGCGCCTCGTCGATCTCGGCACGGGTCGCGCCGGCGGGGAAGTCGACATATTTGATGCCGAACTGGCTGAGAATCTTGGCGATAATCGATTCGGTCGCGGCGTAGAGCGGGCCCGAATGGACGATCACGTCGCCGGGGCGGACGAAGGTCAGGAACAAGGTGGTGATGGCAGTCATGCCCGACGAGAAGGCGAGGCTTTCCTCGGCATCTTCCCACAGCTTCAGCCGGTCCTCGAGAATGTTCTGGTTGGGATTGTTGAAGCGCGAATAGACCAGCCCGTCGCCGGCACCGGGACGGCGGCCGGTGATCCCTTCGAAGAACAGTTTGCCGTCGGCCGCGCGCTCGAACACGAAGGTCGAGGTGGGGAAGATCGGCGGCTTCAACGAGCCTTCGCTGAGCGCGGCGTCATACCCGTGGCCCATCATCATCGTCGACGGGTCGAGCCGATGATTGCCGATGTGCGTGGCGGCTGCCTTGGGTTTGCGCGAAGTAGTGTCGGCCATGAGGATCCTCGTTTCAATCGTCCCAGGGAGGCGGGACTGCTGAGCGAGGAAGCCGGGGCGCTCGCATCCTAACCTCCGCAGGATGCATCTCCGCCGACTTGCCGTCGGCTGGGCAGTTAGCTCCGCACCGGGGCGATTTCAACCGGCGTCGAGGCCGATCAAACTCAGTTGCCGCCCGTAATCAGGCTCGCCGCGATGCGTGGCCCGGCGATAGCTGTAGAAACGGTCGGGTTCGGCATAGGTATCGAGGCCGCTCGCCTCGATGCGCCCGATCCCGGCCTCGGCAAGGCTGGCAACGACGAAGCTTTCCAGGTCGAAGTGGGGCTTGCCGGACGGACCGTCGGTGAAGAAGCGATCGGCGTCGGGGCCGAGGCGCTCGGCGAAGGCATGATCGACCTCGTAATTGCCGCGCGCGATGCAGGGGCCGACCGCGGCGACGATGCGGTCGCGACGCGCCCCGAGTGTTTCCATCGCGGCAACGGTGCTCGCGGCGACCCCGGCGACCGCGCCGCGCCAGCCGGCATGGGCGGCACCGATCACGCCGGCCTGCGAATTGGCAAGTAGGATGGGGGCGCAATCGGCAGTGAGTATGCCGAGCAGCAGGCCGGGACGGTCGGTAACGATCGCATCGGCGTGGGGGCGAGCATCGTCGGGCCAGTCGCCGCCCACGACGACGTCGGCGCTATGCACCTGATGGACGGTGACGAGCCGGGCGCCCGGCAGTATTGCCGCGACCGCGCGGCGGCGGTTCTCGACGATGGCGGTGCGATCGTCGTCGCTTCCCCAGCCGCAATTGAGACCCGCAAGCACGCCGGACGACACGCCGCCGCGCCGTCCGAGAAAACCGTGCGGCGTTTCGGCCAGCGCCGCGGCACGAACGACTTCGACCGTCAAAGCGGACGGCGCATGACGATGTCTTCGTCGGCGTGGTTGCCGACCATGAACGCGTAACTGCCCTCCGCGACGAATCCCCAGCGCTCGTAGAATCTGCGGGCGCGATGGTTGTCGACGAACACCGAAAGATACAGGTCGTCACCCTTTCGCTGTTCGGCCTGGTCGATGACCCAGCGCATCATCTCGTCGGCCAATCCGTGACCCTGCCAGTCCTTGACCAGATAGAATTGGCGAAGCTCGACCGCGACGCCGCGCGGCTCGAACGGCAGGTGGGGCGGGCCGACCTTGGCATAGCCGACCGCTTCGCCCGCGGCCGTTTCGAGCAGCAGGACGGCGAATTCCGGATCGCACAGTTCGGCCGCCCAATGCTCCTCTGCGTGACTCTTCAGGAACAGGTCGAGATCGTCGGGATCGTAGAGATGACCGAAGGTGTCGGTGAAGGTGCGGCTGCCCAGCGCGGCCAGCGTCGCGGCATCGGCCTTCGTCGCGTCGCGCAGCGTGACGGTCATGATTCGTCGCGGGGCAAGGGCTGAAATCCCGCAGGGACCGGCCAGTCTTGATGATGGATTGCCATGACCTTGAACAGATCACCCATCTGGTCGGGAGCGGTCAAGCGGGCAAGCGCCGAAGCGATGGATTCCGCGCGGTCGGGATTGGCGCGGGTAAGCGCCTCGGCGCGCCGATGAATGCCGAGCGCGACAAGCCAGTCTCCCTGGCCGACGATCGGCGTGACCGCCGCGCCCGCGTTGCACGCGGCCGCCGACAGTGCCTCGAAATCGACGTGCGCGGTCAGGTCCTGCGCACCGGGGTCGCTCAACGGATCGGCAAAGGCGTGGGCGCGGACGGCCTGCAGCGTGTCGCCGGGAGCACGCTTCGCGTGGCCATAGTCGATGATGATGGCGAGGCCTCCATGCCGGGCGAGATGGTGGGCCAAAGCGGCCATGGCGGCATCGCGCGCCGGCGATGTTTCGACGATCATGCCGTGCGCGGTGAAGGAAAGACGATCGCCGTTCAGGACGACCAGTCGTTGTTCGTCACCGACCCACTGCTGGACGGGAAGCACGTCGAAGAATTCGTTGGCGACGAGAAGCAGAGGTTGCGGAGGAAGTTCTTCTATCCGGTCATGGAAGATGGCCCGGGGCACTCGGTTTAGCTGGGCGTCGCGCAGCGCCGGGCTGGTCTCGACGAAATGAACCTGGCGCTCGCCGATCACGCGAAGCGCGTCGGCGGCAAGCGTTCCCCTGCCCGGGCCAAGTTCGGCGTAGATTGCTCCCTCGACTCCCGACCGCGCGGCGCAATCGGCGAGGCAGGCACCGACCATTTCGCCGAACATCTGGCTGATCTCGGGCGCGGTGGTGAAATCGCCGGCGACGCCGAGCGGGTCGCGGCTGGCGTAATAATGTGCATTGCAGGCGGCCATATAGGCCTCGACGGTGAGCGGGCCGCGGGTGCGGATACGCTCCTTCAGCGAATCGGCGAAATTCAGGCCACGCTCTCCGTGCCGGCGATCGGTTCGACTCGGTCGCGCCGGCCTTTGGCGGTGGCGATCAGATAGATCCCGCCGATGATCATCGGCAGCGACAGCCATTGGCCCATGTGGAGGCCGGATGCCTGGATGATCGTATCGCGGAACTGGTCGTCGGGTTCACGAATGAACTCCACGGCGAAGCGGAACAGGCCGTAGAACAGGATGAAGGCACCGACGAGCTTGCCCGGTTCGTACCGCGCCTTCGTCCGCCAGAACAGGTAGGCCAGGATGGCGAACAGGACGACGCCCTCGAGCAGCGCCTCGTACAATTGAGTCGGATGGCGCGGCGGGCCGAGCGCGGGCTCGTACATCACGATCGGGAAGCGCACCGCCCATGGCACGTCGGTCGCGCGGCCCCACAATTCGCCGTTGATGAAATTGGCGATGCGCACCAGCCCGAGGCCGATCGGCACGACGCAGGCGACATAGTCGTGCACCCGCAGCCAGTTCAGCCCTTCCTTGCGGGCCAGATAGAGAATGCCGAGCGTGACCCCGATGACTCCGCCATGGAAGCTCATCCCGCCATCCCACAATTTGAAGATTTCGACCGGATTGGCGAGATAATGCTTGAGATTGTAGAATAGGACATAGCCGAGCCGGCCGCCGAAGATGACGCCCAGCGAGGCGTAGAACACCAGATCGTCGGCGTGGCGGCGAGCGATCGGAGCGCCGGGCTGCTTGATCAACTTGAGCAGGTACCAGTAACCGAGGAAGATCCCCGCGAGGTAGCCGAGGCTGTACCAGCGAAGGTCGAAAAAGCCGAGATGAAGCGCGACCGGCGACAGGCCGAGGTCATAATAACTTATCGCATCGACATTGTTGGCAGTAACGGCGGTCATGGGTCTTCCTTCGTGCGGTGACGCCTCATAAGGTGCGACGCGGGGAAGGCAAAGGAGAAGCGATGCCAAGCGAGCTCGACCGTCAATTCGATGAGACCCTGGCCGCGGTGATCGGGCCCGGCGGACGGATCGTGATCGAGCGCGATTCCAAGGGGCAGGCGATCGTTGGCAATTTCCCGGCGACGCTGCCCGGTTTCTTCCAGGCCTTTTGCGCCCTGAACGGCGCGGTCGAGGCGGTGATCTCGGGCGACGAGCGGCTGACCTTTGCCGATCTCGGCCGTTTGTCCGATGCGGTCGCGCGTGGGCTCATCGCACGGGGCATCGCCAAGGGCGACCGCGTCGGGATCGCGATGCGCAACTGCCCGAGCTGGATCATCGGCTACATGGGCGCGCTGAAGGCCGGCGCGATCGCGACTTTGTTGAACGGCTGGTGGCAGACCGAGGAATTGCGCCACGCGCTGGAACTGACAGCCCCCCGCCTGATCATTGCCGACGCCCCGCGCGCGGCGCGGATCGCGCACATCGACGGGGATTGGGAATTGCTGTCGCTGCCGATCGAGCAACCTGCCGATGTTGCGATGGCGGACCTGCTTGGCGCCGACGAAGGCGTGGCGTTGCCGGCGATTGGCCCGGACGACGATGCCACGATCCTGTTCACATCGGGATCGACTGGAGAGGCCAAGGGTGCGCTGTCGACCCACCGCGCCGTCACCACCGCGATCTACGTCTATGCGACGCATCTGCTGACGCTGCTCGGAATCCTCACCAAGCGCGGAACGCCGCCGACCAATGCGCTCAAAACCCTGGTCAACGTGCCCCTGTTCCACGTCACCGGCGAAGTTCCGGTGCTGCTGACCAGCTTCCTGATCGGGCGCGGCATGGTGTTGATGCCCAAGTGGGACGCGGGCGAGGCGTTGCGCCTGATCTCCCATGAGAAGGTAACCTATTTCGTCGGCGTCCCGACGATGAGCCTGGAATTGATGAACCACCCCGATCGTGACCGCTACGATCTGTCGTCGCTGACCGATATTGCCGCCGGCGGGGCGGCACGGCCGACGGCGCACGTCACCAGGTTGCAAGAGAGTTTTGCCGGTGCCCAACCGGCGCTGGGCTATGGCCTGACCGAGACCAATGCCGTTGGCTGCGGCAATTTCTGGAGCAACTATACCGACAAGCCGGCATCGACCGGACGCGCGACCGCACCCTATGTTGAAGTCGCGATCCTGGGCGAGGGCGATCGGCATCTGCAAACCGGGGAACGGGGCGAAATCGGCATTCGCACGGCGGCCAATATCAAGGGATACTGGCACAATCCAGAAGCGACCGCGGCCGCGTTCAGCGCCGACCATTATCTGAAAACCGGCGACATTGGTTACCTCGACGAGGACGGATATCTGTTCATCGTCGATCGCAAGAAGGACATCATCATCCGCGGCGGCGAAAATATCGCCGGGGCGGAAGTCGAGGCGGCTCTTTACGGGTGTACCGGTGTCGGGGAGGCGGCGGTGTTCGGCGCACCCGATGAGCGACTTGGCGAGATCGTCGTCGCGGTGCTTCACCCGGCGGAGGGCGAGACGGTCGACGAAGCGACCTTGCGCGCGTTCCTGGTCGGCAAGCTTGCCGCCTACAAGATCCCCGAACGCATGATCTTTTCCGATGAGCCGCTGCCGCGTCTTGGAACGGGCAAGATCGATCGCGTCGCGCTGAAGCAGAAATACGCGCATTGAAGCCGATCAGTCGTCGTAGCCTGCTGGTCGGCGGCGGGGTCGGCGTCGGACTGATCGTCGCCTTCGCCGCGTGGCCGCGCGATCCGGGGAGCGCGCTCACCGCGGCGCGCGACGAGCGGGTGTTCGGTGATTATCTGAAGATTGCGCCCGACGGGCGGGTGACAGTGGCGATCCCGCAGGCCGAAACGGGGCAGGGGATATGGACCGGACTTGCCCAGATCGCCGCCGACGAGCTGGGCGCTGCGTGGGAGCAGGTGGCGGTCGAGCCCGCTCCGGCGGGGACGGTCTATGCGAACACATTGCT
This sequence comes from uncultured Alphaproteobacteria bacterium, assembly GCA_963740965.1. Taxonomy (GTDB): domain Bacteria; phylum Pseudomonadota; class Alphaproteobacteria; order Sphingomonadales; family Sphingomonadaceae; genus Sphingomicrobium. The sequence continues at coordinate 1,490,503 of CAVUFW010000006.1, read as the reverse complement.
GAAGCGTCGCGCGACGGCAGGAGCGACATCGGTGAGGGCGTTCGAGCGGCCGCTGCGCGATGCCGCGGCGACCGCACGCGACCTGTTGGTGCGTGCGGCCGCCGACCGCTGGGACGTCGATCCGGCGCAATGCCAGGCGGTCGATGGCTTCGTCATCCATGGCGGGCAGCGGCTGGGATTCGGGCAAGTGGCCGAAGCGGCAGCGAAACTCGACCCCGAGCCGCCGCGCCGGCGCGCAACTGCGGGTGGAAAGCTCGTCGGTCAATCGCTCGCCCGGCTCGACGGCCCAGCCAAGTCCGACGGATCGTGGCGGTTTGCGGGCGACGTGCGCTTGCCCGAAATGCTGTTCGCATCGGCGCGGATTGCACCGCCGGGCGGCAAATTGACCGGATTTGCAAAGTCGCCGAATGCGCGGGTGGTCGCGGGGGCAGATTGGGTCGCAGGATTGGGGGCGACGTGGTGGGCCGCGGAACGCGCCCTGGCCGCGGCCGATCCGCGCTTCACCGGCAATGCCGATGCCGACAATGCGGCGATCGACCTTGCGCTGCAGACCGCGCTCGAGACCGGGGACCGGCAGTCCCTGCTCGACCGTGGTGACTATGTCGGGACGGTCGGCGATTCGCGGCCACTGGCGGCGACCTATCGGATTGCCGCCGGCGACCATCGGTCGCTCGAGCCGATGTCCGCCACGGCGCGATTTTCGGGCGAGCGGCTGGAAGTCTGGGCGCCGGTGCAGGATCATGACGCCGCACTCGCCGCGACCGGAATGGAGGTCGGGGCGGTGACGCTCTATCCCATGCCAATCGGCGATCCGTCGGGTGCCGGTATGGCCACCGTCGCTATCCCCATCGCGATCGATCTCGCGCGGCGCTCGGGCAAGCCGGTGCAGGTCACAATCACCGCCAGGGGCAGCCGCAACCACCTGCCGATGCGCAGTCCGATGATCGCCCGAATGACCGCATTGCCCAAGCCCGACGGAAGCCTTGCGGCGTGGAGCGCGCGGTTTGCCGCAGCACCCGGCCTTGCATTGCCGGGTGCGACGCCGCCATATTCGGTGCCGGCCCTGAGGATCGAGCAGGTCGCCGCGGACCTGCCAATTGCGACCGGGTACATGCGCGGCGGAAGCGAAGCCCTGACCGCGTTCGCGACCGAAAGCTTCGTCGACGAAGTCGTCCGGCGACTGGGCGCCGAACCCTTCTCGTTCCGCATGGGCCTGCTCGGCAGCAATGTCCGGCTGGCGCAGGTGCTGAGCGCGGTGGCGGCGCTTGGCCGGTGGGACGGCGGGGGCCCCGGAAGCCGGATGGGCCTGGCCTGCGCCTCCGCCTTCGGATCGCACATCGCCTTGCTTGCCGAGGCGGGGATCGGCGCCGACCAGCAGGTTACGGTCGAGAGCTTGGTGGCGGTGGTGGACTGCGGGCGGGCGATCAATCCGGGGCTCGTGCGCCAGCAGGTCGAGGGGTCCTTGCTGCAGGCCTTGGCGCTCGCCACTGCCGCCGCGCCCGAAATTGTCGCCGGGATGCCCGTCGTGCGGCCATCGGGCGAACCCGGCTTCGCCGCCGTGCCACGGATCGAGGTCGAAATCGCTCCGAGCGGGGAGGCATCCGGCGGGGTCAGCGGGCTCGGTCACATCGTGCTGGCCGCGGCGGTCGCCAATGCGATCGCGGCCGGGACCGGGCGGCGCTTGCGCGACCTGCCGTTCGATAGCATGGCGGGCTGATGCCGCCTGCGCTGCCTTCCGATCATCCGGTCATTCCCGCGCCGCGCGTCGGCGTGCTGCTGACCAATCTCGGGACGCCCGATGCGCCCGACACGGCGTCGGTAAAGCGATACTTGGCCGAATTCCTGAGCGACCGGCGCGTCGTCGAAATCCCGCCGCTCGTGTGGCAGCCGATCCTGCGCGGCTTCATCCTCAACACGCGGCCCAAGAAAAGCGCCCATGCCTATAGCCAGGTGTGGACCGACGAAGGATCGCCGCTCGCCGCGATCACCGCCCGACAGGCGCGGGGACTCCAGGCGTCGTTGGGCGACAGCGTGCGGGTCGATCACGCCATGCGCTACGGCAAGCCGTCGATTGCGGCGACGCTGGCGGCGATGAAACTGGCGGGCTGCGATCGCATCCTCGTCGCGCCGCTCTACCCGCAATATTGCGCGGCGACCACGGCCACTGCCAACGATGCCGCATTTGCGGCACTTGCCAAAATGCGTTGGCAGCCCGCGCTTCGAACCTTGCCGCCCTATCATGACGATCCGCTCTATATCGGCGCGCTGAAGACCGATCTGGAACGACAGATCGCGGCACTCGACTTCGTGCCCGATCGCGTGCTGCTCAGCTTCCACGGCATGCCGCAGCGCACATTAGAGTTGGGCGACCCCTATCATTGCCATTGCCAGAAAACCGCACGGTTGCTGGGCGAGGCAATGGGACGTCCGATCGACATCTCGTTCCAGTCGCGTTTCGGCCGTGCCATCTGGCTGGAACCCGCAACCGACGACACGTTGAAGGCCTATCCTGGACAGGGGGTGACCAAGGTCGCCATCGCCGCTCCCGGTTTCTCCGCCGACTGCCTGGAAACGATCGAGGAGCTGGGCCTTCGCGGCAAAGAGGATTTCGAGGCCGCGGGGGGCACGCATTTCGCACGGCTCGACTGCCTCAACGACGGCACATCGGGGATGGCGATGCTTGACGCGCTGATCCGCCGCGAACTTGCCGGATGGTGGCCGGCGGTCTAACTCTCCAAAGAAAAAACGGAGAGAATGATGGCTCGAGTGGCAGTAGTGACCGGCGGTACCCGCGGGATCGGCGAGGCGATCAGCATCGCGCTGAAGGACATGGGCATGGAGGTCGCCGCGACCTATGCCGGCAATGAAGAACGGGCCAAGGAATTCTCCGACCGCACCGGGATCAAGGCCTACAAGTTCGACGTCGCCGATCATCAGGCGTGCATCGACGGCGTGGCGCAAATCGAAAGCGAGCTCGGCCCGGTCGACGTGTTGGTTAACAATGCCGGCATCACCCGCGATACGACGATGAAGCGGATGGATCATGCCAAGTGGCAGGACGTGATCGACACCAATCTTGGCGGCTGCTTCAACATGGCGAAAGCGGTGTTCGAGGGGATGCAGACCCGCGGCTACGGGCGGATCGTCAATATCGGGTCGATCAACGGCCAGGCCGGTCAATACGGCCAGGTCAATTATGCCGCCGCCAAGTCGGGTATCCACGGCTTCACCAAGGCGCTGGCGCAGGAAGGCGCGCGTAACGGCGTGACGGTCAACGCCATCGCACCCGGCTATATCGACACCGACATGGTCGCCGCGGTGCCGCCGGAGGTGCTCGGCAAGATCGTCGCCAAGATCCCGGTCAACCGGCTAGGCAAGGCCAGCGAAATCGCGCGCGGCGTGGCGTTCCTGGTCGGCGAGGATGCCGGGTTCGTCACCGGATCGACGCTGTCGATCAACGGCGGGCAGCACATGTACTAGACAATGAGGTTCGGCGTTCCCACCAAGAGGTCGGTGACGATCGCCGGACATGAAACGTCGATCAGCCTTGAGCCCGCATTCTGGGCGGCGCTCGAGGCCGAGGCGGCGCTGCGCGATCTGCCACTCAATGCGCTGATCGCACGGATCGACGTCGAGCGGATGGACGGGGATCCGCCCCCCAACCTGACCTCCGCCATCCGCCAGTGGCTATTCGCGCGCGTCGCGCTTCCCGATCATTCGACATAGATTCCATTGACCCGAAGCATGCCCCCTTCGCGAACCAGGCTGACGGTTTCGATGACATCGGCCCGATTGGCGAAACTGCTTCGGAAGCGGACGATCTCGGCACCGTTTGGTGGGGTCGGCGTACTCATTGAACTCAACAGGGTGCGCGACACCAGCGCGCCCATCGGGACCCGCACCTTGGTCGCGGCATCGGTCCATCGCTCGACGCTGTTGACCTTGCGGAACGATGCCGCGGTGGCGAGCCAGCCGTCTTTCCAGCGTCCCTGATCGCCAAGCACCAGCCAGTAGCGCGCCGACCGCACCGCCTCCGTATCGATGGCGGCGGACGACTGGGCCGGGTCGCCTTGGATCGCGGCCGGGGTCTGTCCCGAAACCAACGACAATAAGGCCATTCCAATGATAATCGACATGATGGTCACTCCTGCAACGACACCAGCGCGCCGATCGGTTGAATGGCTCGCGGTGCCTGGGGTGACTTTGTCCGACGGTTGTTCGGCCGCCGCATCCCCGATTTGCTTGTCCGCATCATTTTCGGGGGCGTCGACTTCGACCGCCAGAAGCATTCGCGCCGCTTCCCGGCTGCTGGAAACTTCCAGTTTCCGCCGTGCATCGCGCAGTCGTTCGTTGACGGTGTGCACCGACAGGCCAAGATGCCGGGCGAGCGACTTCGCATCATGACCGCGCACCACAAGGCGCAGCGTCTGCTTCTCTTTCTCGGTGAGAGCCTGGACCTTGGTCGACATCGGACGCTCGCGCTTGCTACCTGGTCGACCGGCCTAGGTCGCGGCCGGCAGCATCGCTACCCCCAATAATTCGTCCCCTCAGGAAAGCACCGAGTCCGCGACGGCACGAACGGCGGACGCGAAGGCGGCGCCTCTGTCGGGCGCGTGGTGGAGGAACAGCGCCGGCTCGATCAGCTCGAGTTCCATCACCTGCAGCGCCCCGGCGGCATCGGCGATCATGTCGACGCGCGCGTAGAGGGCGGGGGCCGGGGCAGTGGCGAGTGCCCGTTGGGCCAAGTCGATCGCGCCGGCGGGCGGGACGGCGAATGTATCCGTTCCGCCAAGGTGCGGTTGGACGCGAAAATCGCCTTCCGCCGGGGTCTTGAGCACGGCGTGGCTGAATCGCCCGCCGAAGAGGATGATCGACCATTCGCCGGCGCTGATGGTCGGCTGGAACGCCTGGACCATCATGCGCCTGCCGGCGACGTCGTCGGGGATCGGGTCGTCGGGACAGATCCGATACGTGCCGTGCGCGCCGCCCGAGATTGGCGGCTTGATCACCAGGTCGGATGAGCCGAGCCTGGTCGCTGCGACGCGCAGTGTATCTTGGTCGAGCGAGCCGACCTCGACGGTTGCGACGGTCGGGATGCCCTTGTCGCCAAGCTCGCGGAGATAGGCCTTGTCGCCGTTCCAGCGCAGCAGTTCGGGCGGATTGAGCAATGGCCAGCGGCCGGCCTCGGCGCGCTCAAGAAAGTCGAGCCAGCGCGGATAATGGAGATTATAACCCCACGCAACGAGCGGCAGGATCAGGTCGACCGAGGAAGCTTCCGCAACCTCCGTCCATGGCAAAGCGACCACCTCCAGCCCCGCCTCGGCCAGGATCGCGGCCTCGACGTCGTAGGTCCACGCATAATCCTCGGCGTAATCCGGATCGGGGATGAGCAGCGCGACCCGGGTCCGGCTCATCGGGCGAGCAGGATCCTCGCCTGGCTGGCGATCTGCGCGAGCATCGAGGCCGTCACCGCGCCCGCCGTACGGCCTTGGGCGATGAGCTTGCGGAACTGGTCGATGCGCGGGCCCTGGCGGTCGATCCACCGGTCGACCGCGAGCGCCGGATCCGAGTCCCGCCCGCGGGCGAGGAATTCGAGCCGCAATTGTTCGAAATCGCGTTCAAGGCCGGCGACCAGCAGGCGTTCCCACTGGTCGGTCGGTTCGAACCGCGCGACCTGCTGCTGCGCCCAGTCGAGGCCGAGCGTCTCGCCGAGGCGGGTGTAGGCTTCGGTCAGCACCTGCGCGTCAAGCTGGCGCTTGGCGGCAAGCGCGGAAATGCCGAACACGCCGTCGAGTTCGAAAATCCGCACCAGTCCATCGACGATCGCCGCATCGGCGCCAAGCCCGAGCAGATGTTCGCGGCGGGCAAGCGCTTCGTTGCGGACTTCGGACCGGATCAGCTTCGTCGTCGCGGCGGAGATGGTGCGCATCGCCGGCTTGAGTAGCGCCACCAGATCGGCCACGCCGTCCTCCGCGCCGGTCGAGCGAAGGATATCCGACACGTGGCTTCGCACCGACCGTGCGGCGACCTGGAACAGTTCGATCCGGACCGCTTCGGGCACCGCCGCATCTTCGATGCGCTCCCACAATTTGGGAAGGTCGAGCAGATGCTCAGCTGCCAGGAAAGCGACCGCGACCTGGCCGAGCGACGCGCCTTCTTCCTCGGTCAGGCTCAGCGGAATGCTCGGTCCGAGGCGATTGACGATCCGGTTGGCGACCTTGGTGGCAAGGATTTCGTGCCGCAGCCGATGCGTGCGGATCGCCTCGGCATGGGCCTTGACCATCGGCGCAGGGAAGGCAGCGAACAATTGCGGGCCGAGCAACGGATCGTCGGCCAGCTTCAGCTGCTCGATGGCATCCTGAAGCGACAGCTTGGCCATCGACAGGACGACCGCCAGTTCGGGACGGGTCAGGCCGCGCATGTCGAGGCCGCGGCGCAGCAGAACGTCGCTGCTGCCGAGACCTTCGACCTTGCGGTCCAGCCGGCCGCTGGCTTCGAGCAACTCGATCGCCCGGACATGTTCGGGCAACGCCTTGGCGCCGCCCAATTCGGCAATCGACAGCGCCAGGCTCTGCAGGCGGTTGTCCTCGAGCACCAGTTCGGACACTTCGTCGGTCATGCTGACCAGCAAGGCGTTGCGCTTGGCTTCGGTTAGGCGGCCTTCGACCATCTCCCGGTTGAGCGGGATCTTGATGTTGACCTCGTTATCCGAGCAATCGACCCCGGCACTGTTGTCGATGAAGTCGGTGTTGATCCGTCCGCCGAGCGTTGCGAATTCGATCCGCGCGGCCTGGGTGATGGCAAGATTGGCGCCCTCGCCAATCGCCTTGGCCCTGATCTCGCTGGCATCGACGCGAAGCACGTCGTTGGCCGGATCGCCGACGTCGCCATGCGGCTGGGTCGACGCCTTGACGTAGGTGCCGATGCCGCCGAACCAGATCAGGTCGACCGGGCTCTTGAGGATCGCGGTGATCAGCCCGTTGGGGTCGATTTCGCTCGCGGCGATGCCGAGCGCGGCTTGCGCTTCCTTAGTCAGCTTGATCGATTTCTGCGAACGCGGGATGATCATCCCGCCCTTCGACATCGTCGAGCGATCGTAATCGTCCCAGCTCGAGCGCGGCAAGGCGAACATGCGGTTGCGCTCTTCCCAGCTGCTTGCCGGATCGGGGTTGGGGTCGATGAAGATGTGGCGATGATCGAAAGCAGCGACCAGCTTGAGCGCCTTCGACAACAGCATGCCGTTGCCGAATACGTCGCCCGACATGTCGCCGCAGCCGACTACTTGGATCGGCTGGGTCTGGACGTCGATGCCCGATTCCAGGAAGTGGCGCTGGACCGAGATCCAGGCACCCTTGGCGGTGATGCCCATCGCCTTGTGATCGTACCCGTTCGATCCACCGCTGGCGAAGGCGTCGCCAAGCCAGAACTGGCGGTCGAGCGCGATGCCGTTGGCGACGTCGGAAAAGGTCGCGGTGCCCTTGTCGGCGGCGACCACGAAATAGGGATCGTCCCCGTCGTGGCGAACGACCTTGACGGGGTGGGTGACCTTGTCGTCGACGATATTGTCGGTCACCGACAACAGCGATCGGATGAAGATCCGGTAGCTTTCGGTCCCTTCCGCCAGCCACGCATCGCGATCGATCGCGGCACTGGGCAATTGCTTGGGATAGAAACCGCCCTTGGCACCGGTCGGCACGATTACCGCATTCTTGACCAGTTGAGCCTTCATCAGGCCGAGGATCTCGGTGCGGAAGTCGTCGCGCCGGTCGGACCAGCGAAGCCCGCCACGGGCGATCGGACCGCCGCGCAGATGGATGCCCTCGACCCGGGGCGAATAGACCCAGATCTCGCGGAACGGGACCGGTGCGGGGAGGCCCGGCATCTGCTTGGAATCGATCTTGAACGCGAGCGCCTCGTCCGCCGCCGGGGCGAAGGCATTGGTGCGCAACGTGGCACCGACCAGCGACCGCATCAGCCGGAGGATGCGGTCGTCGTCGATGCTTCGCACATCCTTCAGCGCTTCGTCGAATGCATGCGCCGCGGCCAGCGATGCTTCGTCGCGCTTGCCTTTGAGCGAGGGATCGTGGAGCGCGCAGAACAGTCCGACCAGCGCCTTGGTCGCGGCCGGGGCCCGGCCCAGTGCGTCGACCACGGTGACCAGCGAGTATGCGACACCGATCTGGCGGGTGTAGCGGAACCAGGCGCGAAGCCAGACTACGGCCTTCGGGCTGAGCCCGGCGCTGATGATGAGCTGGTTGAAGGCATCGTTCTCGGCCTCGCCGCGCAACACCGACGCGATCGCCTGCTCGATGATCGACGAGCGCTCCTCCAGCCGCGCGGCGGCCGATCCGTCGGCCATGACCAGCGAAAATTCGTAGATGTTGGCGCCGACCGCGGGCAGCAGGGTCGGCGTTTCCTTCAGCACCGTGAACCCAAAATATTCGAGCACCGGGACGACATCGGACAGCGGCACCAGGCCGCCGCGCTTGTACAATTTGAGCCGCAGTTGCTCCGCCGGATCGTTGGGCAACCGGTAGAGGCGGATCGAGCGCTGGCCATCGTCGGCCAGTGAATCGAGGCGGATCACGTCCTGCGCGGCGTCGTCGGCGGGGTAGCGATCGCAATAGGCGTCGGGCAGTGCCGCACCATAGGTCAACGCAAGGCGTCGTGCCGGCGCACTGCCGACCAGTTCCGCCAGCCGCTCCTCGAGCGCCGGCTGGAAACCGCGCACCATGTCGTACAACTTCTTGTTGAGCAGCGCGGCGTTGGGCGTGTCGCGGTCGGAATCGATGGTGAAGGTGTAGCGCAGCAGCGCGAGGTCGCCGTCGCCCAGGTCGACCGACCAGGCCTTTTGCGTGCCGTTGGCGGCGGCGCCGATCATCTCGCCGATCGCCAGCCGGCGGGAAGTCGACAGTTCCTCGCGCGGCAGCCAGACGAACGCGAACAAATGGCCGCGCAGGATCGATCGGACCAGCACCAGGATCGGCTGTGGGCGGTCGGCGAGCGTCATCGCCGCGACCACCAGCTTGCGCACGCTGTCGCGATCCAGGTTGAGGATCAGATCGTGCGGCAGCGCGGACAGTGCATGGCGCAGCGCCTTGCCGCTGTGACTCGACGGGTGATAGCCAAAGCGGTCGTCGAGCTCGCGCAGGATCCGGCGCAGCAACGGGATCTGCTCGACCGGAGCGCTCAGCGCTTCGCTGGTCCACAGACCGACATGGACCCCGACCCCGACGATCTCGCCCTTCTCGCGGATCGGCACCGCGACAAGGTCGAGCGGCACCCGGCGGTGAATCGACGACTTGCGGTCGGCCTTGGCCATCAACGGCACCTGGCCGCCCGCCTTGAAATAGCGGATCGCGCCTTCGCATCCGCCCTCGTCGGTCGGCTCGCCGGGAAACTGGAACAGGCCAAGCCCGCCTTCGCCTTCCTTGCCCGGCCGCTCGATCTCGAACCCGACCAGGGTCATCGCGCCGTCGGCGAACCAGCGCAGCAAATCGGCGCCTTCGGGGTCGTCGATCGTGTCGGCATCGGCCCGCATTTGCGCCTGCATCGCGGGCCAGTCGGTGACCGCGGCACGAACGTCGGCCAGCACCTGTGCCAGCTCGGCGCGCAATGCCGATCGGGTCCGCGCGTCGGCCCGGTCGAGATCCATGTAGATGATCGATTCGGTCAGTCCGTCGCTGTCGCCGATCGCGGTCAGGTTGCCCTTCGCGTCGCGGGTCGCCCTGACGATCGGGTGGAGCAGGCGGTGGATGGCGATGCCGCGCGCGGCAACCGCGCTGGATACCGAATCGACCAGGAACGGCATGTCGTCGTTGATGACCGCAAGCCGCATCCGGCGATGGCCCGCTTCACCCCCGCTGGAGGTCAACTGGATCGCGACATCGCCCGGCTTGCGACGCGCGGCCGTGGCGGCGACGAAGCTTGCCGCTTCCTCGAGCTCGGGTCCGACGAAGCCGTCGAGTTCACCCGGCAGGGCGTTGGTGTTGAGCGCATCGCGCAGCAGGCCGACGATGCGTTCGTCCACGCCCGGAATGGCGGTCATAGTGTCTACCGTATCGCTAAGGGTCATCGGGCGCGGGCTATAGACCCGGCGTCCGGCCTGCGACAAGGCGGGTGCGGGCTAGTTTTTCGCCGGCGCGGCCTGGCGGATGGCCCGATCGAGCAGCTTGTCGTCGGCCACCACCGCGACCGGAACGTGCACGCCGTCGGATCCGCGACGCGTCAGGACGAGCGCGAATTCGCCGTTGGTCGGAAGGTCGGCAAGCGCGATTTCGGCGGCCGATCGAAGCGCCGCGCGGGCCTGCTCGTCGCGATTGTCGATCTTGTCGGCCGGTCGGCGCGCATTGCGTTCTTCGGCCACCAGCCGCTTGAGGCCGCCGATCTGGGTTTCGACGAACGATTGGAAGCCGCCGAAGGCGATCTGCCGCCGTTCGGCATAACTCAGCGCGGCCGCGAATTCGGTCAGTCGCGCCTTGTCGTAATCGGCACCGAAGACGAGCTTGACGATTGGGGTCATCGGTGCGCGAGCCTGCGCCTTGACGCCCGCGTCCTCCAGGATCTCGGCGTAGTCGCCGGGCACGCGCTGGCACGCGATGGAAAAATCGTAGGCCATGCCGAGCGCGCGATAGAGCGCGATCCGACTGCGCCCGTCGGCCGCCTTGCAGATGTCGGCGCTTTCGCGCGCGGCCGACAGATGGTCGGCAAGGCCGGTCTCTTCGTCGACCTCGGGCGGCGTAAGCGTCCCGGCTAGATCGGGATCGGCCAGCGGGCCGTCTTCCCACGCGAGGTGGGCAGGCGCGTCGGCATCGATCGCCTCCTCCTCCAGTTCAAGCACGGCCTCCACTGGTGCAAGCGCGGCGGCCAGCGGCTGGGCGGTCGTCGCTGTGCCGGCGTCCTTCCAGTTGATGACGCCATAGATGAAGTCGATGGTGTCGCCGTCCGAGCTGAAGGGCATCAGGATCCCGCGATAGCAGATCGAATGACCGCGCTGGTTGACGAATTCGGCCTCGAAACCGATCGGCGCGCGATTGGCGATGATCTGCAGATAATGGTCGGTCAGCCGCGACAGCAAAGATCGGCTCGGCACCTGGGTAATCTGGTTGATGCCATCGGGAAGGCCGCACTCGGCGCGGATGGCGGCGCCGACATAGGGGGTCGCGGGATCGCCCTTGCCGGCGGTGAAATCGAGCAACACGCTGTTGGGGGCGAAGTCGGTGATGCTGCCGGGGTCGAGGTCCTCGATCGAGGGATAGTCGCGACCGTCGAGCAGGGAGACCCAGTAATTATAGGCGCGAACATGCATCCGGCGTTCGTCTGCGCCGATCGCCCCGGCCACGTCGTCGTCCGCCGCCACGGCTTCGGCCGTTTCGAGGTCGTACTCGCCCGATTGGTCGGAATAACTGTCCATGCTCGCGGGTCCCGATTGGTCCAAATCGATGGCAATTTGACCGACAGGCTTGAAGAAACCGTTAAGCATATCGATTCAGGGGCAACATCCGGAGGTGATCCGACACTGCTTGCCCCGCGCGGAAGGCGCTGTTAGGGGCGTGCGCGCACCAGGCGCCGCCTTAGCTCAGCTGGTAGAGCATCGCATTCGTAATGCGGGGGTCACAGGTTCGAGTCCTGTAGGCGGCACCATTTTTGCCGATGATCGCAAAGCGGAAATTGCCCCGGCGCTGGCTGAGTAGCTCGGATCGCCAATTGCCAAGTAAGTTTTCCTTAACCATGAAGTTTTAGATCCTTTCGCACGGGGGGCGGGTCGATGTTCGAGATCAAGATTGAAGCAGGCGCTGCGCTGGACGATCGTCGTTCGCGGCAGTTCGCTCGATCGCTGCACCACGAAGTTGCCGACGGGGCTCAATCGCCCTTGCCGGTGGTGCTTCATGATCTGTCGACCACGACGTTCCTGATCGACAATCCGACCGGGCTGGAACCGGGGTCGGTCGTGCGCCTGACCTTGCCCGGCTTGGAACCGCGCGATGGCGCCATCGTCTGGGCCAGCAAACAGTTCTGCAGCGGCAATTTTCATGTCGAGATGTCCGAAGACAGCGTGCGCGGCCTGCTCGCCGGCGTTCGGGTCGATCCGCCGGCACCGGGCAGGATCGGATCGATCGGCCAATCCAGCGCCACGAAAGCCCAAGTCGCGCAGACCGACGGGGCGATCCCGTTCAATCGATCGAGCCTGGTCGGCGACGAAATTGAATTCGTCCGCGATTCGATCCGCCGCGGCCAATTGTCCGGCGACGGCCATTACACCAAGCAGTGCAACGCCGCGATCGCGCGCATTGCCGGATCGTCGAAGGCACTGATCACCCATTCCTGCACCGCCGCGCTCGAAATGGCGGCGATCCTGTGCGACCTGGCGCCGGGCGACGAAGTCATCCTGCCGTCGTTCACCTTCGTATCGACCGCGAATGCGATCGTCATGCGCGGCGCGACGCCGGTGTTCGTCGATATCGACGCGCGAACGCTGAATATCGATCCCGCGCGGGTCGAAGCTGCGGTCACGCCGCGCACTAAGGCCATCTTCGCGGTTCACTACGCCGGCTTCCCGGCGGACATGGACGCGCTCGGTCGGATTGCCCGACAGCACGATCTGTTTCTAGTCGAAGATGCGGCCCAGGCGCTCGGTTCGACCTACAAGGGCCGGCCGGCCGGAAGCCTGGGCGACATGGGCGCATTCAGCTTTCACGAAACCAAGAATGTCGTCAGTGGGGAGGGCGGCGCCTTGACCGTCAACCGGCCCGAGCTGGTTCTGCGCGCCGAGATCATTCGTGAAAAGGGGACCGATCGCTCGCAATTCCTCCGCGGCGAAGTCGACAAATATACCTGGGTCGACGTGGGGTCGTCATATCTGCCTGGGGAACTGGTCGCATCGTACTTGTTCGGACAGCTCGAAATGGAGCCGGTCATCCGCGAGCGCCGCCTGTCGATCTTCGACCATTACATGAAGACGCTGGCACCCCTTGCCGAGTGGGGGCTGGTCGGCCTGCCCGTCATTCCCGACGACTGCACGGGCAACGGCCATATGTTCTATCTGCTGATGCGGTCGCCGGAGGAGCGCGATGCCTTCATCGCCTTCATGAAGTCGCGCAAGATCATCGCACCGTTCCACTATGTGCCGCTGCACAGCGCGCCCGGCGGCCTTCGCTTCGGACGGACGGTCGGGCTCATGACGGAGACCGACCGCGTGTCCAGCACATTGGTGCGACTGCCCTTGTTCTTCGAGATGGGATCGAAGGTCGACGCGGTGTGCGACTGCGTCCATGATTTCTTCAACCGGGACGGTCGGCAGGACGGACCTTATTGATGATCGCGCCTCGGGTCAGCATTGTCTGTCCAGTCTACGGCTGCCGCGATTGTCTCGATACCCTGGTCCGGTCGGTCCGGGCTGCCATGGACTCGTCCGGCCTGAGTTGGGAACTCGTGCTGGTCGACGACCGCTCGTCCGATGCGCCATGGTCCAAGATCGTCGAACTGGCGGCGGATGACAGTCGCATCCTGGGCATCCAGCTTGCCCGCAACCACGGACAGCAGCTGGCGATATGGGCCGGGTTGGAAGCCGCGAAAGGCGAATGGGTCGCGGTGATCGACTGCGATCTTCAGGACGACCCGGCATTGATCGCCCAGCTTCACGACGAAGCCCAGCGCGCCAGGGTCGACGGCGTCGTGGTGGATCGCGGCGAGTGGTCCGATTCCGCCTTTCGGCGCATGGCGTCGAAGATGTTCTACCGGCTGATCCACCTGTTCGCGGGCATCCGCCTGAAAAACGTCGGCAACTTCGGCATCTACAGCCGCAAGATGGTGAACATGCTGCTCCGCTTTGAGGAGCAGGAAGTGTTCCTTCCGATCATGGTCAGTCTGACCGGGCTGAAGACCACGCAACTGCGTCTCGACCGAAGCGACCGCCACGCCGGCAAAAGCTCCTATTCGATTGGTCGATTGCTCGGCATGGCGACCTCGGTCATCGTTCGCTTTTCCGACCGGCCATTGAAATTCAGCGCATTGATGGGCCTCGCCTTCTCGGGCCTAGCGGCGATTGCGTCGCTCTTCCTGCTGATCGGCTCGATGCTCGGCGCGTTCACCGTCCCTGGATGGACGAGCATGGTTTTGTCGCTGTGGTTCCTGGCCGGGCTGATCATGCTGGTGCTCGGGATTCACGGATTCTACCTCAGCCGGGTGTTCGCCGAAGTAAGGAAGCGACCGCGACTGTCGATCGAAGCGACAACCGTCCCGACCACACCCCTAGCATGACGTCCGCTGTTTTCGCTCGGCGCAGCCTGGTGCGCTTCGGGATTGTCGGCGTGGCCAGCAACCTTGCGCTTTACCTCGTTTTCCTTCTGCTCCTCACGTTGGTGGTCGAGCCATTATGGGCGGCCGCTGCCTGCTATCTCATGGGGATCGCGGTCAGCTACCTGCTCAACCGGTCCTGGTCGTTCAAGAGTCGCGACCAGCATGGTAAGGACCTGCCCAAGTTTCTGCTCGCGCAGGGTGTCGGGGTTTGCTCGACCATCTTCGTCCTGAAATCGCTCCTGACCTGGCTTCGGCCCGAGATCGCCCAGCTCATCAACATCGCGATCACCGCGGTGATCAACTATGGCGTGCTGCTATTGCTCGGCTTTGGGGGGACCCGTGTCCGTTGAAATCAATGCGCTGGAAAGTGCGCGGTTCGGCGTGATCGCCGCGCACGTTCGTGATCTGGGTGCATCGCATGCCGAAATCGATGCCGCCGCGGCGGCGTCCGGCGTGCAGATGCTCACGCTCAAGATCGAGTGCGGCGATCACCCCTTGATCCACGCCGCCGAAGCGAACGATTTCCGCCTGATGGACACGATCGTTTATTACGAGCGAACCCTTTGCGGTTCCCTGCCCGAGCTACCGGTGGCAGACGACGGCTCGATCCGTGACGCACTGCCCGCCGACGCCGAAGGGGTGGGAGACATCGCCCGCGCGGCGTTCGCCAATTACCTCGGCCATTTCCACGCCGATCCGCGCCTCGACGGCGCCGCCGCCGACGCGGTCTACATCGATTGGGCGCAGAATAGCGTCACCCCTCGATCGGAGGGAGACCGGGCCCGGGTGCTGCAATCCCAAGATCGCTTGGCGGGCTTCCTGACGACCAAGCGCAACAGCGCGTCGGAAATCGAAATCGTCCTCAACGCCGTGCACCCCGACCTGCAGCGCCGCGGATACTATGAGCGCCTCCTGCACGACTCCCTGGTCACTGGCCGGGAAGCAGGCGCCGATCGGGTCGTCGTTTCGACCCAGCTCAACAACTTCCGGGTCCAGCGTGTCTGGTCGAAACTCGGCTTCCGGCTCGCCAGCGCCCGCCACACTTTTCATAAATGGTATTTCTGAGTGAGCCTGGGCGTGGAGCAAGATAGCGCGGGCCGCCGCCTCGGAATCGTCCTGCTTGGATTGAACCTTGCGGTCGTGATTTTCCTCATCGTCGCGCTCGTCATCGCGCCAATCGCGATCGACCAGATTCACATGGACGACACCGTATTCCTCGCCAATCTCGGGTGGCGCGGGGTCAACGGGTATAGGCCGGTGATCGATTACCCGCATTTCTACGGTGGCCTCGCCGAATGGTTCGTCACCACCGCCTTCCGCCTGTTCGGCGTTTCCTACAAGGTCATCAATTACGCCTTCGTCATGCTGTTCGCGGCGGCGGCGTCGCTCGGCTGGCTGCTGTGCTGGAAGCGGCTGCGGGCGGTCGAACTCAGCCTGCTGGCGGCGATCGCCGCGTCGCTCATCCTGTCGCTCAACCCGCTCGAGGCCTATCAGAATTTCACCCCGGGCCATTCGTTCGTCTACAATCACGTGGCCATCGTCCTGATGCTGGGATTGACCGTCTTCGCGTGCCTGGAACTCGACGATCGGCGCTCGGAAATGATCTCCGCGCTCGCCGCCGGCGGGGTTCTGTATGTGCTGGTTCTCCTAAAAACCCCCTTCGGCACCTTCGGGTTGGCGGTGCTTCTTGCTTGTTTGATCCAGAACCGCTGGCGGTCGGCAGGGCTCGTCGTAGCGGGTGCCGTGATCGTCATGCTGTTGCTGGATCCGACGATGGCGAAAGCTTCGGGATCGTTGAAGCTCCTGCTCACCAGCACGGCGGCGTCGGACGCGGGCGGCGTGGATGGCCGGATCCGCGTCGCGTGGCTGATGATCCTGACCCAGACGGTCCCGATCGCGATCGTCTTCGTGCTGGCGGTCGTGCTGTGGCGCCGATCGAGAACGGAGAGTCTCTTGCTCCTTGCGTCGCTCCTGATCTGTGGCGCGGGCTACGGGGCCGCGATGTTGTCGACCGGAGGAAGTCCGCAGCATAAACTGTTGCCTTTCCTCGCCCTGGCCGCCTTGCTGATGGCCAGGAGGCTGGCCGAGGCACGAACCGCAAACACCAGTCGTGTCGACGCCGTCCTCATCGGTGCAGTCCCGATAATCCTGGCCTATCTGCTTGTCTTGCCCGCCTTGGCGACATCGGCGATCGCCTTGTCTCGATCGTTCGAACGCCGTGAAGCAGTCCTCGTTGAACAGGGGCCGCTCGCCACCTATGCCGTGTTCGAGCCCAGCGAGCCGTATAGCGCCGGGCCTGTCGCCGAACGGCTGGCCGAAGCGTCTTCGAATACGCGGCGGCGGATCGCACGCCGCCAGACTTCGGAACGCGACGAATTCGTCATGTTCGCCGACGGGGCGACGCTGCTGCACGCGCTTGGCAATGCGGCGGACTTCGGGATCGTGTCCAACGGACGAATGTTCGATTTTACCGCGCCGCTGGGAGCAAAGGTGGTCAAGAGCTATCCCGTCTGGCCGACCATGCAATCGCCCGAACTCATCAGTCGAAGCCCGCTCGAGGCCGACGTGGACATGGTCATGATGTTGGACGAGATTCCGCAGCTGGAGTTGGTCAGCGCCGCGCTCCGGACGCGGATGGGCCAGGACTTCCGTCCTTGTCGTCGATCCGCGTTCTGGACGCTGTTCGTTCGGAACAGCGTGACGAACGTGTCGTGCGGACTTGGTAACCGATAGAATGGCCGCTCAGTCGACAGTCGGCGCACGGAAAGTGCATGCGACGGCTAAATCGTTGCCAACAGTGATAAATTCGATGCGGGATCGTGCCGGCCCCCTTGCGTCGGGGCTGGTATTTGGCACAGCATGGCGGATAAGGAGCGGACGGTCTGCCGAGCGACCGTGGCGCGCGTGGGGAAGTACATCAGATCATGGCCGTTAACGCCGATACAATGAGGATCGCCGGGGTCGAGCTGCCCAAGCCGCTGGCAGACGCGATGCGCGCCTGCTGGCCGCATTTCGCCGCCGCTTTCGGTTTCACGCTGCTGCTCAACATATTGTTGCTCGCGCCGGCGCTTTACATGCTGCAGGTGTACGATCGGGTCGTTTCGACCGGCGGCAAGACGACGCTGCTGTTCATCACGCTGGCGCTGGTCATCGCGTTGCTGACGCTAAGCGCGCTCGACGCGGTCCGGTCGCGATTGTTGGTGCGGGCGAGTATCCGGCTGGAAACGCGGATCGCGCCAATGGTGCTGCACAGGATGATGACCGTCGGCGGACCCGCCAATGGCCAGGCGATGCGCGATCTCGATACTGTCCGCCAGACGATCGCCAGTCCGCTTATGGCGGCGATGCTCGACGCGCCGTTCGCGCCGATCTTCATCATCGTCGGATTCCTGCTGCATTTCTGGATCGGAATGTTGGCCATCGGGTCGATTGCGGTGCTGCTGTTGGTTGCCTGGCGCAACCAGTTGGCAACCCGGAAGAGCGTCGAGGGGGCAACCACATTGCTGGCCCAGTCGCATGCCAGCCAGGCTGCGGCGGCGACGCAGGCGCAGGCAGTCCGCGCGCTCGGCATGTCGGGATCGATGGTCAACCGGCAGATTGCGTTGCGGTCATCGGGGCTGGGAAAACTCGTCGAATCGCAATTCGACGGGAGCGGTTATGCCGCGGCCAGTCGCTTCGTCCGGATGTTCGTCCAATCGGCGGCGCTTGGGCTTGGCGCCTTGCTGGCGATCGCCGGCTACATTTCTTCGGGGGCGATCATCGCTTCCTCGATCCTGCTTGGCCGAGCATTGCAGCCGGTCGAGGCGTTGATCGGTGGCTGGGCACAACTAGGGTCCGCCAAAGTCGCGCTTCAGCGGCTGGCCGACGTATTGTCGATCCCCGACGATGCCGAGCGGATCCGTACGGCTTTGCCGCGCCCCGATGGCCACTTGCGAGTCGAAAACGTCGGTGTGCGCCGACCCGACGGGATGGCGATTCTCGCCGGGATCAACCTGGCCGCCGCCCCGGGGCAGATTACGGGCATCATCGGGCCAAGCGGGTCTGGCAAGTCGACTTTGGCCAAGGTCATCGCAGGGGCGTTGGTGCCCGATCTCGGCACCGTCCGGATCGACGGCGCACAGCGCAGCGACTGGGATCAGGATCAGCTGGGTCATCACTTCGGTTACCTGCCGCAGGAGCCAAGCCTGTTCGAGGGCAGTATCAAGGACAATATCTCGCGCTTCGCCCGCTGGTCGGGCCGCGAAGGCGAGGACATCGACGGTCAGGCGGTGGTCGCAGCGAAGCTGGCGGGAGTGCACGATCTCGTCCTCCAGTTGCCGCAAGGATATGACACGATGCTCGGACCGATGGGCGCGGGCCTGTCGTCGGGCCAGTCGCAGCGGATTGCGTTGGCGCGGGCGTTCTACGGCGACCCGGCGGTGCTGGTGCTGGACGAACCCAACGCCTTTCTGGATGCCGAAGGCGAAGCGGCACTGGTCGCGGCCATGATGACCGCCCGGTCGCGCGGCGCGGCAATCGTCATCATCGCGCACCGCCGCTCGGTGCTCGAAACCGCCGATCATCTCCTGGTGCTCGAAGCAGGCCGCCCGACAATGTTCGGTCCGGCGAAGGAAGTGGTCGCCAGGTTGCAGGCCCCCAAGACTCCCCAACAGCCTGGCCCACCGCCGCCGACGCCAGGGTCATCGCCGCCCTTCTCGCCCCCGCCGCAAAAGGAATCCTTCCAGTGAATGTGCCGAGCCTGACATGGCGCGAAGGTCCGAACGACGTGTTGCTGGAAGCGGATGATCCGCGGCGCGAAATCCGCATTGGCGGTATCATCGCCTTCCTGTTCTTCGTCGTCCTGTTGGGCTGGGCGGCGCTCGCCCCGCTCGACGCCGGCGTTTATGCCCAGGGCGCGATCGCGGTGTCGGGCAATCGACAGGCGGTACAGCACCGGTCCGGCGGGACGATCGGCGAGATCCTCGTTCGCGAAGGTCAGAAGGTCAAAGCCGGACAGACCCTGATCGAGATGATGGCACCCGATCTCCGCGCTACCGAGCGCGCGCTCACCACCGAATATTTCAGCCTTGTCGCACAGCGGTCGCGACTGATGGCGGAACGTATGGGTCGCGGCGGTTTCCCGCCACCGGTCGAGTTCCTCAATCTTCCGGCGGAAGATCGGCCGATCGCCGAGCAGGCCTTGATGCTCCAGCGCGCGCAGCTTGCGGCGCGGTCCGGATCGCTCTCGGCGCAATCGTCGGTCCTCGGCCAACGGTCGCGCCAATTGTCCGAGCAGCAGATCGGCTTCGTGCAGCAGCGTTTGTCGGTGCGCGAGCAGCAACGCATCACGCAGGACGAGCTGAACGGTCTTCGCGAACTCGAAAAGAAGGGTTTCGCATCGATCAACCGCGTTCGAGCGATGGAGCGGGCGCTGGAGGATTTGCGCGGTCGTGAAGCGTCGCTCACCGCCGAAATCGCGCGGGCCGGCGAAGGCAAGGGCGAAACCAGCATGCAGGATCTGAGCCTGCGCAAGTCCAGCCTCGAAGAGGCCGCCACCGAGCTTCGCGACACACAAACGCGATTGAGCGACATCCTGCCCAAGCTCGTGTCGGCGCGCGAGCAATTGCAGAATGCGACGCTGAAGGCGCCGACGTCGGGCCAGGTGGTGGGGCTGAAAGTCTTCACCGTCGGCGGGATCGTTGCCGCCGGCCAGACGCTGATGGAGATCGTCCCCGACACGCGCGGGCTGGTTATCCAAGCACAGGTCAAGCCAACCGACGCCGATGACGTATTCCAGGGGCAAAAGGCCCAGGTTCGGTTCGTCAGCGTGTCCGACAAGACATTGCCGATGATCGAAGGAACGGTGCGCACGATCTCGGCCGATCGGCTGACCGACGAAAAGAGCGGCGTGTCGTACTTTCAGGCCGAAATCGAGGTCCCGCCGTCTGAGTTGAACAAGGTGCGGCGAGCGCTCGGCCAGGGACAGCTTCGCCCGGGGCTGCCGGTGGAGGCGGTGCTCGCGGCACGCAAGCGCACCGCGCTGCAATATATCCTCGAGCCCCTGTCGGCGCATTTCTGGCGCGCCCTTCGGGAGCAATAGGCTCAGGTGGGAATAGCGTAGAGCACGATCCCGAAACTGTTGTGCTCATGAACGCGCAAATGGAAGCGGTATTCAAGCTTCCAGTCGGCAATCAGCGTGGCGATTTCGTGCAGGTGGCCGGGCGTGTGATAAGCCGACACGAGTAAGGTCGGGCGCTGGTTGCGGATCAGCCGGATCATCCCTTTGAGCGTTTCGATCTCCGCGCCTTCCACGTCGAGCTTGACCATGTTGACCGGCTCGTTGTGCAGCAGGTCGTCGATCGCGACACACTGGATCACGGTGTCGCCATCGTCGCTCAGATGGCTGGCCATCGAGCTGTCGCTCGCAAAGCGAAGCTGGGTCGTCGACGACCAGGTGCCTAAAGGGAGGTTGAGGCGGCGGGCGATCGGGAAGTTTCGGGCGGCGAGGGTGGCGAAGCTGGCCGGATCGGGCTCGAACGCGATGGCACTTTCGATCGCATAGCCGGCACCCAGGAACTTCTGAATCGCGACCCCGGTGAAGGCGCCGCAATCGATCAACCGTAACGGACCGGGATATCGGGGAAGATCGCGCGGGGTATACTCGTCATCGAGGCTAGGACGCGGGCAATCGGCGATCGATCCGGTCTGGCGATATCGGATGATCGAGTCGAACAGATTGCGACTGCGTTCGTCCTCCAGCAGGCTGCGAGCGTGCTGGAACTCGTCGGCATGAGCGTCATGGTCGAACGCCGGGTCGAGCCAATATCCGCCGATAGCGGACCGATCGACCAATTGCGGAAGATTGATCGGGGTGAGGATATCCGACGCTCCGGCCGTTCTGAGATCGGTGTCCAGCTGGTGGAGATCGACATAGTGATTGTGCAGCGCGATCAGCACAGTACGCCCCACGACGACGTCGCGGTCGAGCGCGCGGACCGGAATGTCGCGATAGCTTTGCCCGGCCTTCCCGCGATCGAGGATCAGGTCGATCGCAACCCCCTTGTCGAGCAGTTCGTCGACAATCTTCTGGCCGGTGGACCCCAGCCCGTAGACAATCAGCGGTTGGGTCATCGCACCTCTCCAAGGCGGGCGTCGTTGCGCCATGGGAGTGGCGAGCGCCAGCCGTTGGCGCGGGCATCGGCCCAGGCGTCGCGGATCGTGACCAGCGCCAGGCTTCCCAGCATCAGATGGATCAAAATCGGGCGAAGCAGAGTCCCGACACCGACGGAATATTGGGCGATAACCTCACGCCCGCCGAGGTAGCTGTCGCGGACCACTGGCGGGACCTGCTCGATCGGAAAATCGAGCGCGACGCACAGGATATAGGCGGTGACGATGGCGACCGGCCGACCAACCCCCCGCCATCGTTCGAAGAAAATGAAGAAGATCAGGATCATCTGGGTATAGCCACCCGCTTCGCTGTTGATCACAGCGATCCCGATACTGAGCAGGATGAGCCTGTGCATGGGCACTGCGCCGGGCCTCCACCAGGCGGCGGCGGCAGCGGCGACGATGCTCAGCGTGGTGGCGAGGATGATGGCGTGGACGATCCCCCCGGCAACCGCCAGCGTGTTTGAACCCAGGGCGGTAATGACGGGGAATTGCGTGTCCCCCTGGAGCAGCAGGCGGATCGGCTGGAGCGAGCTTGGATACCAGAATTCGAGCAGGCTCGCCTGCTGGAATGCGCCGGCATAAGCAGTGAGATTGCGCAGGATGACGCTGGGGCTGCCCTCGCCGTACAGCGCGAAGGTGAGGAGATAGATGACGATGCTGGCGAGCAGTGCGCCTTCGAACCATCGCCAGCGCCGTTTCAGCAGTTGCGCGAAGATCGTGCCGACCAGATAGACTTTGAAGTTGACCGCCAGCCCCGCGAACACCCAGCGCAGCCGCGCTGATCTCACCAGCGGGCCGTAGGCGAGGATGAGGCAAGTGAAGGTGAACAACAGCACATTACCGCGTTCGAGCGCATAGGTCATCGACAGCCCGGCGCACAGGGCGAAGGTACGCGGTATCGCGGTTGCCGGGTCGAGTTTGCGAAAGGTGCGCCAGATCAGGAAGGCGTCGATGGCGTAGATGATCGCCAGCCAGCCGATCCCGTAGACGTCGCAGTCGCGCGCGGTTTCGTTGACGTCCATCGAATAGCAGGGACCCCAACTGGTCAGTTTCAGCAGTAGAAACGACAGCGGCGGGTAAATGGTGGCGAAGGTATCGTAGGCACCGCGATGATGGGCAAAGGTCGCCGGTGCGGAATAGTCCATGAAGGTGCCGCTCGGCTCGTAGAAATAGGGCGGCGGAAGGTAGCCGTTCGTCCACAGGAAGATGAGGGTATAAGCCAGCCCGATCGCCACCAGCACGGCGAACGATCGTTCGACCGCCAGTCCGCGCGATCTCATCGCTCGGTTTTCGGCACGGTAAACACCCAGTGCCTAAGGATGAGGTAATTGATCAGCGAGACGAAGACCACCGCGACGAATCCCGCAAGGTAAGGCGAGGCGATGAACCGGGACACGCCCCACAAGGCGGCGAGGCCGAGCAGATAATTGACCGCGTACGAAGCGACGAAGCGGCTCTTCGAAACGCTGGAATCGTGGAAGGCATGGAGGCTGTAAGTGACGTAATTGAACATCACGCCAAGCAGGTGAGCCAAAATCTGCGCGACATACATGTTCAGGCCAAGCGCGACGAAGGCAGCGTAAAGGCCATAGCCGAAGGCGGTGTTGACGATCCCCGCCTGATAATAACGCCACAGCCGCCTGGCCGAACTCATGGTCACGGCGGTCATTCGCCGTGCGGGAAATTCACCCGCTCGCGCTCGATCACCAGGGGCGTTCCGCGCGTGCGATCCGAAATCATTCGCACCTGGACGCCCAGCAGTCCGAGGAACAGGAACAGCAAGCCAAACTGGAATTCCAGCACGGCAGCGAACAGCCACATCCGCGGGTTCGCGCCGACGATCGCCGAATATAAAGCGCCTGCCGTGGTGAAGAGCGTGGCGATGAAAATGAAGAAGCTTACGTAAAGAGGAACGCGGAGCAGGCCCTTCGACGATCCGGCAAGCGCGGACAAGGCGAAATCCAGTAGGGCCAGGAAACCATTCTTGGACTTGCCCGCAGCACGTGGCGGTCGTTTGAAGGGGATAGTCTCAATACGGTAACCGGTTTCCACCAGGAGCCCGCGGAAAAAGGGCTCGGGCTCGTTCAGCGCGGCGATCGCGCGGACGACCTTGGCGTCGTAAAGGCCGAAACCCGTCGCATTGGGGATGATCGGGTAATCGCCGAACTTGCGCTGCAACCCGTAGGACAGGCGTCGTAGCGAGGCGAAGGCCGGCGACATCTTCTTCGTCTCGCTCGTGGCAAGCACGATGTCGGCCCCCGCCCGCCAGCGCTTGACGAACTCGGGAATCATCTCGGGCGGATCCTGGAAATCGGCGACGATCCCGATCACCGCCCGGCCGCTGGCCTCGAACAGCGCATGGGTCGGCGAGCGAAGCTGTCCAAAATTGCGGGTGTTGATGATCAATCGAATGCGTGGATTGGCCGCGCACAGGCCGCGGATAATTTCGACGGTTCGGTCGGTCGAGCCATTGTCGATGAAGATGATTTCGTAATCAGCGCTGGCTTTGGAGATCTGCTCGACCACCGCGGCGCCGATGGCCGCGGCATTCTCTGCTTCGTTGAAACAGGGGATGACGACCGACAACTCCGGCCCCGTCTTGCCCCGCGATGCCCGAATGTCAGGCATGGACTTCGCGAATGGTGGTGCGTGTGCCGACCGGCGGTCGAAGGTTGTAGAATTCGACCGCGAGCAGGATCAGCAACAGCGCGATCACCATCGCCAGTGCCGGGAAGTTAAGCTGGCGTGCCGTGTCGACATAGGCCGGCTCCAGCACGCGGATGCTTGCCGTCGACGTCATGTCATCGACCGCAGTTCCTTCGAGCAGGCGCATGTAGGTGTCGTACAGGGACTGGGCGATCCCGAGCTCGCGTTGCAACTTGCGATACTGGGTCGACGTCTGGACCGCGCGGCCGATGCCCTGGGCACCTTCCGGAGAGGTAGTATCAGCCTGCGCCAACTGGCCGCGCAGGGTCGCGGTCTCGGCTTGCAACTGCCGGACGACGAGATTGTCGTCGCTGTAGAACTGACGCGCGGCGGCGAGTTCCAGTTGTTTCTGCTTGATCGCCTGCTGCAGATTGCTGACGCGGGCAGCGGCGGCGCCAGCCTCGATCGTCGGCTCCGGGCTTCGTGCGCTCAGGCGGAATGTGTCGAACGCGCCCTGCGCACGTGCAAGCCGATCCGACGTGTCGGTCACCAGCTTCATCAGCACTTGCTGTTTGTAGGTCGTCTGGCGACGGTTGATCTCGCCCAATTGCAGGCGTGCCGCCTCTTCGTACGCTCCGACGATCGCCTTGGCGAAGGCGGGGTCGCTGAGCTGGGTCTGGATTTGAATGATCCCGCCGCGGAGCGCGCGAATGTCGACTTCGCGTTCCAACCAGCGGTGTGCCGCGGCGCGACTGGACAGGTGCAGCTTGTCCTGTAGCTTGAGCTGGGTTGCGACACGGTCCCGAACCTGGACGCTCGAAGCGACCTTTAGCGCAATCTCGACCGCGCTCTGGTTACCGAAAACACTGTTCAGCGCACCATATTGAACCTGGGTCGGGTTGAAACCGAGGGTCGTCGGATCGCTCGGCGTCAGTGTGACCGCGGCGCGGTAGCGCTCAGGGAAGAAGGTCAACGCCAGGAAAACCAGAATCAGGACGGCGAAGACGGTTCGACGGATGGCAGGGCTGCTGACCCAGCGCAGTCGGGCGAAGCTACCGGTCACGGTGCGTGGCGGAGTCATCGCGCGACCGAGGCGACGCCGGCCGCGCCGACCCCGACCTGAAACAGGATCGTGCTGATATCGCGCAGGCGGGTCCAGAAGCTGTTCGACTGCGTCTTCACCGGAACGAAGATCACGTCGCCCGGCAAAACGGTAGCGTTCAACGCTCCCTTGGAGCGGGGGACGACCTCGCCGTTGGCGCGTACGACGAAGATATTGCCGCGGTCGGCGGCGCGGAGCGGCCCGCCGGCGCGGTCGAGATACTGCTTGACCCGAAGCGGGCGAACGTCGCCGTCGAGCAGGAACGACGCCGGGCGATAAACGGCACCGAACACACCCACCGTCGACGGGCGTACAGGAACATTGATCGAATCATTATTCTCGAGAAGCACGTTGGCAGGAAGTGCCCCCGCGGCGGGGTGGATCGGCATGACCACCCGTCCGTCCGGCTCGGCCGTACGAAGCCGCTCGAGCACCTGGCGGGCGCTCGCCAATTCCAGCTCTCGCTGGCCCGGGACCGTGCTTGGGTCGGCAGTCAACGGCGCGGAAACCAGGGTGAGCTCGAGCTGCTTGATAGCTTCGGCAAAGCTTTCGCGCTGCTGCTGGCGCACCGACTGGCGGGTAAGCCGCGTGCCATAGGCAAAGGCGCGCGGGGTCAGGCCGCCGGCAAGAGCCATCACCTGGCTCATCGGCGTATTGGGTGCGACGTAATAATTGCCCGGACGGTTCACTTCGCCTTCGACCCGGACCAGCACCGACTGGCGATCGACCGGCTGGATCAACGATCCGCGCGACAGGGCCTGGAGGATGTCGCCGCCGAGCGCGGGGAAATTCGTCATCGCGTCGCGGCGGATTTCCTGTGGGCCGATGCGCTGCGTGTCGGCGGTGCGATAAAGGACCACGCGACTGGCATCGCCAAGGTCGTTGGTGCCGCCGGCCAGGGCAAGCGCCGTCTCCAACGTCTCCCCGGGACGGGTTTCGTAGATGGCCTCTTCATTTACCGAGCCGATGACGGCGACTTGCGGCCCCGCCGGGGGGATAAACAATACGTCTTCGTTCTGCAGCACGGCGTCGTTGACGCGATTGCCGCCACGGACCAGCTGGTAAAGGTCGAAATCGGCTACTTCGGCACCATTGCGATACAGCTTGACGGTGCGGAAGCTGCCCCCGGCATTCGGTCCGCCAGCCTGGAAAACGGCGTTGGCCATGGTCGACAGGCTGCTGACGGTGAACGCGCCGGGGTTGTTGGCAAAACCGGTGACATAGACGCGGATCCCGCGCAGGCGGCGGATACCGACGCTGACGTTATAGCCACGGTACTGCCGCCCGATGGCCGCCGAGACCCTATCCTGCAGGTCGCCGTAACGGATCCCCGCAAGATTGATCGATCCCACTCTCGGCAGGAAGATGCGACCATTGGTGTCGATCTCGCGCTCGACACTGCCCTCGATCGATCCGGCCATGGCAATCGACACGACGTCACCGACATTGAGGATGTAATCGGGCGGCACGGTCGCGGTCGCCGGGGTAGCGAAATCGCGCTGGGCCGGAAGCAGCAGATTGGATCCGAAGCGCGGCAATTTGCGGCCAAGCACGCGCTCGACATAGCGTTCAAATTCGCCCGGCTTGGCGATCGGCTTGACGGTCGCGTCGGCAGTCGTCTGGCGCTGGGCGTTCAGCAATTGCTCGGTCAGCAGCAATTGGCGTTCCGTGTCGACCACCGAATCGGGCCGGAGGATCGCGGTTCCGAGCGGATCGGTGGTGGCGAGGCCACCTTGATTGGGCAGGCTACGGGGATCGACCGTGCCGACCGGCGAACCCGACGGCACATTACGCGGATCGATCTGCTGCAGAACCTGCGCGCCACTGCCCGTCGCGGCCAGCAAAACAGCGCCAACGATGGCCGCCATCGACGTCCGCACCAACGACTTCATCACTCCGGCATCCCCTCCAAACTGCATCTTCGTGGCTATCATGCAGGGCGACCGGACGCCAGCCCGCCGACGTCCGTCCGTCCATTGGAAAACGATAGATATTCAACGGTTTCCGCAACCTGCTGTGCGAAAGGCACAGGGTCGATCCCGTGCCGGGCAAGCAGCGCGTCATAGGCAACGGCATTGCCGGTGTAGTCGTCGACCGGTTGCGCGGCGAAAGTCGGCCGATCGACAATATTGCCAAGCTGAGCCGCAACCACCGAGGCAATTTCCTGCATCTCCATCGGCTTGCCGCCGCTGTCGAACCGGACGAGGGACGTGTCGTCCTCACACAGCAATGCGAACACAAGCGACATCAGTTCGCGGATCGCGACGAAGGATCGGACGACCGTGTGGGGAGCGCGGATATGCACCGGTTTGTCCGCAAGCGCGTCGAGAATGAAGGAAGCGAGGGCGTAGCTCGAATGCTTGTTGATGTACGGACCGGAGAGATTGAAGAGGCGCGCGATCACCGCACGATGGCCGGTGCGATCCGCCCAACTGGCGAAGCGCTCCTCCTGCTCGCGCTTCAGGTCCCCGTAGAGTCGCATGGCGGGGCTGGCGGCCGGATCGTCGGCGCGTTCGGCAGCGCCCGACGAAGCGACGAACAGCGCCCGCACGCCGATTGGCTCGAGGGCGGTCAGGACCTGATCGTCAATCGCTCGATTGGCGGCCCGGAAGTCTTCCTCATCCATCGCCTCGGCACGGTCCTTGGTCAGGAAGGCGAGATGAAGGAGGATGGTTGGCGCAGGCGCAAGCATCGACAGGTTGCCAAGCGGGTGCTGGACGACCGTCGTGCCGTCTTTGAGGATGAGATCGCGATGGTTCGATCCGAAGCAACCGACCCGCCGATCGAACTGGTCCCCAAGCGCCTCACGGAGAAGATCGATGGTGGCGAGACCGATCCAGCCTCCCGCACCGGCAACAACGATGCGGTCGTCGCTTGCGCGGAGGGCTTCGGCGACATGAGCAGCCAGAGCGGTCATCGTGCGTGGAGGTAGGGCGCGACCTGGTCGAACCGGTTGAAACGGGCGAGGGCTTCGATCGGCGCGCTGGCCTCGGCATAACCATAGGTGACGAACAGGAAGCCGATCCCGGCATTTGCAGCGGTCTGTCGGTCAACATCGCTGTCACCGACGTAGAGGCAGTCGCATGCGGCGACGCCGAGTGCGCCGAGCGCTTTCAAGGCAAGGTCGGGGGCGGGCTTGAGGGGCAGGTCGTCCGTGCTCCCTACCACCGCAGCGAAAAGATCTCGAAGCCCGAGGTCGGCGACGATCTTGTCGCACAGGCCTTGTGGCTTGTTCGAGCAGATTGCCATGCGAACGCCCACCGCCACAAGCGCGTCGAGGCCTTCACGAACACCAGGAAAGAGGCAGTCCTCGGGGGTGTCGAGCGCGGCGTAGCGGATGCGGAAGTCGGCTAAATCGCGATTGAGATCGACCAGATCGTCCCCGAGCAGAGCGGCGACGAGTTGCGATCCGCCCTGCGTGAGAAAGGTGCGTGCCTCTTCGGGTGAAGTCGCACGCTCGATGCCGCGGTCGGCCAGCATCCGGTTGATGATACCGGCGATGAGCGGGGCGCTGTCGACCAGGGTGCCGTCGAGGTCGATGATCAGCGCCGGTAGGCCGGTCACTCGGGGACCGCCAACGCCTCGGCCAGTTCGTCGCGGGGGAGGAAGGGGGCGAGGTCTTCCATCGGTGCGGTGACCATCGAGCCGTCCTCAAGCCGCCGCGAGGAGACTTTGGGAGCGAAATTCTGGGCCTTGTCGACCATGATCTCACACAAGGCGGCACCGGGAAAGGCGAGGGTCGTGGCGATCGCGTCGGCCATCGCGTCATGGTCCGAGCATGATATGTAATCGAGTCCGAACGCCGCGGCGATCTTCGCGAAGTCGGGGAAGGTAACGCCGCTGTCCGGCCCGCAACCGACTGAAAAACCATCGAAATAGGCTTGCTGCGACTGGCGGATCGAATGGTAGCCGCTGTTGTTGTAGAGGAAGATCTTGGCCGGGATGCGCTGCCCGACGATGGTCTGCAATTCCTGAAGGTTCTGCATGATGCTGCCGTCGCCGGCAAGGCAGATGATGCGCTTCGCACCGGGCGGCATGGCGTGCCACGCGCCGATCGTGGCGGGAAGATCGTAGCCCATCGAGGCCGCGCCGCTGTTCGAGTAAAGCCGCTGTCCGCGTTTGAGCTTGGCCGCCTGGACGGTGCACACCGCGGCGGTGGCGTCGGCCATGACGATCACTTCGTCCTCGCCCAATGCGTCGAACAGGGTTTCGACAAAGCAATAGGGATTAACGACGCCCTTCGTATCCCAATATTCGGGCAACACGGCGGGGTAGCGGTGACGGCGCTGCTGGCCCCATTCGAGATAAGCTGAATGCGACGGCGGAACGACGTATTGGTCCAATTCCTCGAGCAGGACCGCGAGAAAGTCCTTGAGGTCGGCATGGATCGGCAGGTCGATCGAGATGGTCGGTTTGGTTAGTTCGGCGGCGTCGACGTCGACCATCACCTTGGTCGCATCGGGCGCGAAGGCGGCAAAATTATAGCTGATCTGGCGAACGTTCAGGCGGCATCCGAGCACCAGCAGCAGATCGGACTTCTGTACGGCGAAATTGCCCGCGCGATCGCCGACTGTGCCGGGTCGACCGACGTACAGGGGGTGGTCGTCGGGAACGACGTCCTGCGCGTTCCATGCCGGAGCGATGGCGATGCCCAGTTTGTCCGCCACGGCGAGGAACCTATCGTGAGCGCCGGCAATCCTGACCCCGGTGCCCGGCAGCAGGACGGGACGCCTGGACGCGCGAAGCAGGTCGATCAACTGGTTGGCAGGAGCACGGAGGCGGTCGCCGGTCATCCGTCCGTCGTCTTCCGTCGAAGGATCGAAGCCGCGCAGCGATTCGGGGTCGATCATCGCCGACTGGACGTCGATCGGAATGTCGAGCCACACCGGGCCGGGTCGGCCATTCTCGGCCAGCCAGAGCGCTTTTTCGAGCAGGAAACGGATGTCGGCAGGGTCGTCGACCAAGGCGGCGAACTTGGTGATCGGCGTGACCATGGCGATCATGTCGGCTTCCTGATCGCCGAGTTGGCGAAGCCCCGGCGCATTGGAGCGCAAGGTCTCGCGCTTAACCTGTCCCGACAGAACGATCATCGCGATCGAATCGGTGTAGGCCCCGTGGACCCCGTTGAGAGCATTGATCCCGCCGGGGCCGGTGGTCACGTTCAACGCCGCCAACCGGCCCGACAGGCGGGTGTAGCTTTCCGCCGCCATCGCCAGCGCCTGCTCGTGGTGGCAGCAAATGTAGCGCAGGCCCTCGGCACGGCCGAGCGCGTCGTTGAGGTGCATCGCACCGCCGCCGGTCAGCATGAAGACGTGCGCGATGCCGTGCTGCACCAGGCGCGCGGCGACATAGTCGGAAAGTCGGACGGTCATTATCTTCCCGGAATTTGGATCAGATACCGACTGCTTGGCTGGCCGGCAGTTCGTCGGTCAGCCCGCGGTCGAGGATCATGTCGACGATCGACGGGTCGGCGCAAAGCGGCGAATCGACCGAGTGGATGAGCAAGGGCTCGTTGGCGACAAGCGGCGCGGTCAGCCGTTCGCCGCCGTCGAACTCGCGGGTCGACAACTGGCCCTTGAGCAGCGGAACCGAGAAATAAACGTCGTCGCGGGTCAGCACCGCGCCCTCGGCAAGGTCGCGCTTGGCATAAACGCCGCGCACCAGCGCATCGAGGTAGCGCCGTTCGCCCTCGGGCACCCGTCGCCGCTCGACCGGGGCCCCGCCGCACATTTCGCGCGCTTTCTTGAAGGCACGGAACCAGATGTCGGCCTGTTCGGGCTTGGTGCAGTAGCTGCTGACGGGCACGCCTTCGTGATCGATATCGATATGACGTTCGAAGGTTCGCGCGCCCTTGGCGTAGGCGATGAGGATCGAATCGTGCCAGTCGCGATGCTCGTGGGTCGAAAAGCCGATCGTGATGTGCGGATAGCGCACACGCAGGTGATCGATCTGGTTAAGTTCCAGATCGCCGTCTTCCGAGGGATAGAGCGACACGCAATGGTTGAGCGCGAAGGGGATGCCCTTGCCGGCGAAGAAGCCGACCAACCTATCGATATGGGCAAGGTCGGCCCCGCCCGACGATGCGATCACCGGAAGGCCGGTCGACGCGATCTTTTCCAGCAAGGTGCGGTCGCGAATATCGGAGCTTGCGATCTTAAGGATGTCGACGCCGAATTCGACGCATTTGTCGACCGACACTTCGTCGAACGGGGTGACCATGGTCACCATGCCGGCATTACGCACGGCATCGACCAGGGTGCGAAGATCGTCCCAGTGAAGCTTCGTATCCAGCGTCTTCTTGATGTAGCGGATGTCCGAGCGGGCGCGGTAATCGGGGTGGACGAAGCTGTCGACATCGCGAAACTGCAGCTTGATCGCGGCATGGACGTCGTTGAAGCGGACCACGCGCGCAAAATCGCTGACGATCTTCAGCCCGCGATCGAGCTTGCCCCAGTGGTTGTTCGCCAGTTCCAGAACAAACAACTCGTTGAAAATCGAAGCGGACACGCAAATTCTCCTCGGGGCTCACCCGGCTATAAAGTGCTTAATCGTTTCTGTCGCGTAGTGCAGGTGATCTTGATCCAGACCCGGATAGAGGCCGATCCAGAAGGTGCGGTCGGTGACGATGTCGGCATTGGTCAGATCCCCCACCACCCGATAGTCGCGGCCCTTCATGTAGGGCTGGCGGGTCAGGTTGCCGCCGAACAACAGGCGTGTCCCGATGCGATGGGCATCGAGATGCTGGACCAATGCATCGCGGGTGACCGGTGAACCGTCCCTGAGCGTGATCGGGAAGCCGAACCAGGAGGGCTGGCTGTTTGGGGTCGCCTTCGGCAGGATCAGCACATCCTCGAGCGGGGACAGCATCTCAGTCAACAGATCGAAATTTCGCTGGCGCGCATCGATGAAGCCGTCGAGCCGGTCGAGCTGGGCGAGGCCGACCGCGGCCTGCATATCGGTGATCTTCAGATTATAGCCGCAATGGCTGTAGGTATATTTGTGATCGTAGCCGAACGGCATGTCGCCCAGTTTGCGGCAGAAGCGCTTGCCGCACGTGTTGTCCATGCCAGGCTGGCACCAGCAGTCGCGGCCCCAGTCGCGCATCGATTCGATCACGCGCTTGAGCCGCGGCTTGTCGGTGAACACCGCCCCGCCTTCGCCCATCGTGATGTGGTGCGCGGGGTAAAAGCTGAGCGTGCCGATATGGCCGAAGGTGCCGACGCCCCGGCCGTCATAGGTCGCGCCAAGCGCGTCGCAGCAATCCTCGACCACCCACAGATTATGCTTCTCGGCGACGCGCATGACTTCGCCGAGGTCGAAAGGATTGCCTAGGGTGTGCGCGATCATGATCGCGCGGGTCCGGTCCGAGACCGCCGCCTCGATCATCTCGGGCTTGATGTTGTAGGTCGGGATATCGACGTCGACGAACACCGGGACCAGTCCGTACTGGAGCGACGGATTGACCGTGGTCGGGAAGCCGGTGGCGACGGTGATCACCTCGTCGCCGGGCTTGAGCGCATCGCCGCGGAGGTAATGCGAGGTCAGCGACGACAAAGCGAGCAGGTTGGCCGAGGACCCGCTGTTGGTGGTCAACGCGTGACGGACCCCGACCCGGGCGGAAAGCTTTTCCTCGAACGCGGCATTGAAGCGGCCGGTGGTCAGCCAGAAATCGAGCGCGCTGTCGACCAAGGACTGCATGTCCGACGCGCCATAGACCTTGCCCGACACCGGTACCGGACTGGTGCCCGCCACGAAGGCCCGCGGGGCATGGTGGCGGCGGGCATATTCGCCGACCAGATCGAGGATCATGGCGCGCAGCCCGGCCTCGTCCGATTGTTCGGCAAGTGCCCGCAGATCGGGGGCGCTCGAGATGTCGATCACGCCCATGCCATCTGCCTAACCGGTTGCAATGATTGATACTCCTCGATCTGCACAACGCTCAAGTCACGCGCATCGGTTCCGCCGGCGACCGCCTGGTGCCAGTCGGCGACCAATCCGAGCGCGCGCTTCAGCGGCAGGCGCGGCGCCCAGCCGAGCAAGCTACGCGCCTTGGCGCAATCGAGCTTCAAAGTCATGGCTTCATGCGGCTGGTGGAGGTCGGGCGAATCCCAGCCTTCGGCACCCCACGCACTGGTCAATTCGTCGGCGATCCAGGCCACCGGCCGGCTATCCTCGTCGGCGGGACCGAAGTTCCAGCCGTCGGCGACGCTGCCATCGCCGTCGAGCAGCCTTTCGCCGACCGTCAGATAGCCCGATACGGCGTCGAGCACATGCTGCCACGGGCGGATGGCCTGCGGATTGCGGATCTGCGGCCGCTCCCCGGCAAGCAAGGCGCGGACGATATCGGGAACCAGCCGGTCTTCCGCCCAATCGCCGCCGCCGATGACATTGCCGGCGCGGACCGAGGCGACGAGCGGCCCGTCGGCGAAGAAGGAGCGGCGGAAAGAAGCGATGGCGATTTCGGCCGCGCCCTTGCTGCTGCTGTAGGGGTCGAATCCGCCCATCGGGTCGGATTCGCGATAGGCCCGCCCATCCTCGAGATTCTCGTAACATTTGTCGGACGTGACGCAGACCACGCCCTTGACGCCCTCGATCCGGCGGCAGGCGTCGAGCAGATGGACGGTGCCCATCACGTTGGTCGAATAGGTCCCGACCGGGTCGGCGTAGGAGGCGCGAACCAGGGGCTGGGCGGCGAGGTGGAAGATCAATTCGGGCCGGGCGGCGGCGATGGCGGCTTCGAACGTCGCGGCATCGCGAATGTCGCCTTCGACGTGGGTGAGGAGCGCGCCGAGCCGGGCCTGACCGAAGAAAGCGGGATCGTCGGCGGGAAGCGCGAAGCCGGTGACGTCGGCACCGAGCCGATGGAGCCACAGCGCGAGCCAGCCGCCCTTGAAGCCGGTATGGCCCGTGACTAGCACGCGTCGACCGGCCCACAGATCGCGTTTCACCAGCATTTCCACGGCGCCCCGCTGGCCCACAATTCCTCGAGATGGACCTTGTCGCGAAGCGTATCCATCGGTTGCCAGAACCCGTCGTGGCGATAGGCCATCAATTCGCCGTCAGCCGCCAAGCGTTCCAGCGGATCGCGCTCCCACAGGGTGTGCGGCCCTTCGACCAGGTCGAGTACGGACGGGTCGGCGACGAAGAAGCCGCCATTGATCATCGCCCCGTCGCCGTCGGGCTTTTCGCGGAAATTGCGCACCCGGTCGCCGTCGAATTCGATCGCGCCGAAGCGGCCCGGCGGCGCGACCGCGGAAATGGTGGCGCGTTTTCCATGGGCGCGGTGAAAGGCAATGAGATCGGTGATGTCGATCGAGGCGAGGCCATCGCCATAGGTGAAGCAGAATGGCTCACCGTCGTTGAGATAGGGCCGGATCGCCTTTAACCGGCCGCCGGTCTGGGTGTCGGCGCCGGTTTCGACCAGTGTGATCTTCCACGGCTCGCTGCGGTTCTGGTGAACCTCGATCGCATTCTGCTTCAGGTCGATCGTGACGTCGGCGGTGTGGAGGAAGTAGTTGGCGAAATATTCCTTGATCAGATAGCCCTTGTAGCCAAGGCAGACGATGAAATCGTTCACGCCGTGGGCCGAATAGAGCTTCATGATGTGCCAGATGATCGGCATCCCGCCGATCTCGATCATCGGCTTGGGGCGAATCGCGGTTTCCTCCCCCAACCGGGTTCCCAATCCGCCGGCAAGAATGACCGCTTGCACCTTATCGCTCCATCGCACGTGGCCGGACAGTCGTGCCCGATCCCGCCGTCGGCAGTGCCACGATCCGCACCACGGGTCCACCGCTGCGGCCGGGTTCGGGGCGGAATAATGCCACCGTGCGACCGCCCGCGAGAAGCCTGCGATAGGTTGCGATCTCAAGGGGATAGCGAGGGGCCTCGGCCCGGTAGAGGTCGTAATAAGCAAGCACCGCGAAGTCGGCGCGGCAGCTGTCGAGGCGGGCGGGGGAGACGTTGCCGAGATCGACGATCGGGCTTGCGCCGCGAAGCGACTGGACCTCGTCGAAGTCGACCCCGCCGGCGAGGAGCGCGGGACCGTCGACGCAGCCGGCGCTGCCGATCGGGAAAAGGATCGTCCAGGGTTGGCCGCGCACGCTGAGTTCGAGATGCTCGAACACCACCCCGCTGCCGGCGGGAATGTGCGCGGTCGCCCAGGCCGCGGCCCGGGCGCGGGTGTCGTTCGAGCGCTCGAGGGCCTGGGAGAAAGCGGCCTGTATCGGCTGGACCGAAACGATGGTGGTAAGTGCTGCAATCGCGAGGCGCCGGCGTTTGCCGCTAAGGCGGCGCGCGAGCAGGCGGGCGATGGTGACGGTGGCGAAGGCGGCCCCAATGCACAGCATCGGAAGCACCGGCAGCACCCAGCGCGACCAGATGATGTGCTGGGTGGAAATGAGCACCAGGAACAGCACGGCCGCGGGGATCATCGTCCAGCGAGCGATCGGGCTCTGCCGGGCCGAGCCGGCAAGGCCGACGATGGCGAGGGCAAGGCCCACCAAGCCCATCGATCCGCGAACCGGGTCGCCAAGATAATAGAGCAGGTTGGAGATGAAGCCGCCGCCATTATGGCCGAGATGACCCGTCTTCACTTCGCCACTGACGTTGGCGAGCACCGTCTGCCAGTCGAGGAAGATGAACGGCGAGGCGACAAAGATCGCGGCGAGCGCGGCAAGCGCTGCGGCCGGGAGCCACCACAGGGGCACCTTTGGAGTTCGGCCGACGATAGTATGGGCGCCGATCACGGCGACGAAGACGATGGCGGCCGGCCATTTGGTGGCGGTGGCAAAACCGGCGAAGGTGCCCGCGATCAGCAGGTCGCGCAGGCGCGCTCGGTCGGCGAAGCGGGCGGCGAATATCAGGCAGGCGAGCATGAAGGCGCTGGCGGTGATGTCGGTGCGGATCACCTGGCTCCAAGCGATGTGCAGTCCGTTGATCGCCAGCAGTGCAGCGGCGATGAGGCCGGTCCCGGGGCCGTGCAGACGGCGGCCGAGAACGTAGGTGAGGCCGACGCAAGCGGTCCCGATCAGCGCCATCGCCACCCGTGCAGGAACGAACAGCATCGCCGGGTCCGCGTAAGCGGCGTTCGAGAAGGCGGCGATGTCGGCGAAGCGGCCCGACCCGAGCCCGATCGCCGCGACGGCGGCGTCGATTGCCGCGACCAGATAGATGGTGGTTGATCCGGGATGGCCGAACCAGCCCGGATTAAGCGTGCCCTCGACCAGCATTCTGAGTGCGGTAATCATGAAAATCGGCTCGTCGGGATCGTACATCGACGGCAGGCCGAAGCCGACATTGTACAGCCGCCACGCAAGCGCGACGAGCAGGATTAGTCCGAGCGCGAATCGTGACTGTGCGCGGGAAGATATCACGATGTCAGGCTGTTCCTCGATGGCGGTCGCCGCGCCCTAGGGCAGCGACGATCCGCCAACAAGGTGGCGCGATCCTAGATGAACGGCGCTTCCGGCTGCACGTGCCATGCGGTCGGCACGCTTTGCGCGGCGGCGGCATCGTTGGGGGTGAAGCTGCCGTTGGGATTGGCGAGCCAGTCGGTGACCGTGCCATCGGCGTTGCGCCACAATATGTCATCGCGCCCGTCGCCATTGTAGTCGCCCACCGCGACCACGCTCCATGCCAGCGGCACGAACACGCCCGAGATGGCGCCATTGTTGACGAACCCGCCATTGGCCTGACCCGACCAGGTGCTGATCGTGCCGTTGGCGTTGCGCCACAAGATGTCGTCGCGCCCGTCGCCGTTGAAGTCGCCGGTGCCGACCACGCTCCACGCGGTGTCGACCTGGGTCAGTGCGATGGCATCGTTGAGCACGAACCCGCCATTGGCCTGGCCGAGCCAGTCGCTGATCTGACCATTGCTATTGCGCCACAGGATATCGTCACGCCCGTCGCCGTTGAAGTCACCGGTGCCGACCACGCTCCACGAGGTGGGAACGAAGCGCGCCGCATTGACGTCGTTGGCGACAAAGCCGCCGTTGGACTGACCAAGCCAGTCGCTGACCGTGCCGTTGGTGTTGCGCCACAGGATGTCGTCGCGTCCGTCGCCGTTGAAGTCGCCGGTGCCGGCCACCGACCACGCGGTCGGGACCACCGCGGCGGCATTGGCATTGTTCGCCACGAACCCGCCGCTGGCGGTCGCCAGCCAGTTGCTCAGTTGCCCGTCGACGTTTCGCCACAGGATATCGTCGCGCCCGTCGCCGTTGAAGTCGCCGGTGCCCGCGATGGACCACGAGGTCGGCACCACCGCGGCGGCATTGGCATTGTTCTGAACGAACCCGCCATTGGCCGTGCCCAGCCAGTCGGACAGCTGACCATCGATGTTGCGCCACAAGATGTCCGAGCGACCGTCGCCGTTGAAGTCGTTGCGGACGTCGGCGATCGGAACCGAAACCGTCTGGATCGCAAGCTGGACGCCACCGCCCGAATAAGCGCTCGCCACCAAAGTGCCAGAGATCCCGCCGGTCAGGGTCAACGAGCCGCCGCTGTAGGTCAGCGCCGATCCACTGAGGCTGTACACGAACCCGGCCAGTGAGGCGTTGGTGAAGACGATCAGATCGCCCGTCGTGAAATCGGTGATCGTGTCCCCGCTCAGGCCCGCGAGGGTGTCGCGGAAGATATCGCTGCCCGAACCACCGGTCAGCGTGTCGATTCCGGCGCCGCCGATCAACGTGTCCTGACCTTCGCCGCCGGTCAGCACGTCGGTGCCGGCCCCACCGTCGAGGCGGTTGTTGGCGCTATTGCCGATGATCGTATCGTTACCGTCGCCGCCAAGCGCGTTCTCGATCACCGTGTTGAAGGCGATGGTGACATTGCCGATCCCGGCACCGACGTTGGAAAACGTTTCGGCGATCAGGCTGATGCGCTGGTTTTCGGAAAAGCCCGAGTAATCGAGCGTGTCGATCCCACCACTGTCGAACACGGTGTAGGCAACGACCCGTCCGAAGCTTGGATCGTAAACCGCCCGACCGCTCGTGTTGCCGAACCCATAGGTGGTATCCCCCAGGCGAGTGGTCGTCGATACGCCGTAGAGCGAACTGATCGCTTCGATGTCGGCGATCATCGGCGTGATCGCATAGGCACGGGTGAAGCCCTGGCCCGAATACAGCGTATTATCTTGCTGATCGAAATAGGACATGACGCTGTTCGACCAGACGTCATTGGCGAACTCCGCATCGGTCGCGTAGTTTCCGTCGCCGTTGTAATAGCCCTGATGTCCAAGCCCCAACGCGTGGCCGATTTCATGGACATAGGTCTGGAACGAGTAACTGGTGATCGTGAAGCCCGAGGTCTGGAGCCAGGCGGTCGACACGTTGACATGCGCGCTGGTCGTGATCCCATTGGACCGGGTCGCGGTCGCAAACGCACCGTCTTCATTGTCGTCGAACGTGATTTGGCCGCCCGTCGTGACTTCGTTGAAGCCGATCCCGAGCACGTCGGACCAAAGCGCCAGCGCCTCACGGGCCAGGAACTGGCCTGCCGTCGTCAACGCCGTCAGGTTGACGCTGATCGTTCCGCCCTGCGAAACCGGGAAATGATGGCGCTCGCCGCCCCAATAGCCGTCGGTGAGGAAGTTGGCGAGATCGCTGACCGGAACGACCTGCGGCGGTGCCCAGGTCTTGACCGTCAGCGCATAGGTGCCCGTGTAATTGTCGTTGAATGCGCCGACATCGAGGTAATAGGTGCCGCTGGTCGGCGCGGTAAACACCAGGCGTGAGTCGCGCACCGATCCGTCGCTGATATCGTCGTTGAACGCCAGTTCGTTGCCGGCGGAATCGCGAACGCGCAGAAAACTATCGTCGAGCGTGAGGCCGTCGACCAGAATTGAGACCTTTTGCCCGGCGGTCAGGACGACCCGCACCCAATCGTGGTCACCTTTGATTTCCAGCTGGTCGGTAACCGCCGCACCGTCAACGGTGATGACCGAAGTCGTGCTCTGATTGTCTGCAATGTCCGGCATGTTTCCGCCCTTGTTACTGTCAGATCAACGCTCGCAGGAGGGATGACTGATGAAGTGGTTGAAGATCGTCCTAATCAAATCTCGGCTCTAGGTAAAACTACGTGCTTATGAGCTAATGGGATGCAGCACGGACCACGTCGCTGACGAGGCCCTGCGCAAAGCGCTCGAGCGATCCTTTGGTCAGGACGCGATCGCTGATCGAAAATGTCTGTTCGGGAAGCTTCTTGCCGTCTGCAAGCGTGATCGTCGCGACCAATGTCGACGCGCC
Organism: uncultured Alphaproteobacteria bacterium; assembly: GCA_963740965.1. Taxonomy (GTDB): domain Bacteria; phylum Pseudomonadota; class Alphaproteobacteria; order Sphingomonadales; family Sphingomonadaceae; genus Sphingomicrobium. The sequence goes on along the minus strand of CAVUFW010000006.1, from coordinate 1,451,062 downwards.
GCGGACCTGCACATCGACCCTGAACTTCTTGTTCGGCGCATCGCTCGCCGCTGCGCGCTTGAGCGCGTTGCAAAAGGCATCGGCACCACCCGAAGCGGTGGGCAGCTTTTCGGCGCCGACGACGCGACAGTCCACCAGCGGCGTGGATGGTGCAGTCATCGCGCAAGCACTCCCTGAAATCGAGGCCGCCGCCAGCGGCAACAGGGCAAGGATAAAACGTGCCAACATTCCAGTCCCCGACCCTCTACCCCAAGCGCCTATTCGAAAATCGCACGAATGACAATACAGCAAGCGGTATCAGTGACTTAGCATTAACCATGGATGACTGGGTGGGGGTTGGTGGCAGGGTCGTTCTCCATTCGCCCAGACTAGGCTAGGAGTGTCGGATGCGCATCATGATGATCGGCACCGGCGCCATCGGCAGCCTCTACGGGGGATGGTTGCTGGCGGCAGGCGGCGAGGTCTCCTTTGTTGCGCGCGGCAGGCGATTCGCCCAGCTTCGGCAGAACGGCCTGTCGGTCGAAGGACAGTCGAACCTCAGATTTCCCGAAGTCGTCGTCGCGCAACATGCCACCGACCTGCCGCCCGCCGATATCATCATCTTCGCCGTCAAATTGTACGATCTGGAGCAGGCCGCCCGCAGCGCGGCATGCACGCTCGCCCCCGGCGGGCTAGTCGTGGGGCTGCAGAACGGGGTCGACACCGCCGCCACGCTGGGGACGATTTTCGACCCCGCGCAGGTGATGGTCGGGCCCGTCTATAGCGCAGCAGTGCTCGGCGTCGACGGCACCGTGCGGCATCAGGGAAGCCGCAACGACGTGGTCATCGGCAACGTCGCGGGCTTGACCCATCCCCATGCCCAGCGGCTGATTGCCCTGTGGCAAAAGGCCGGAGTTGCGGCATCACTATCGTCCGACATCAATTCGAGCCTGTGGACCAAATTCCTAGTTCTCGCGACCAATGCCGCGCTGACGTGCCTTGCCCGTCAACCCGCCGGAATAGTCTATCACGATCCACTGCTGCTCGACCTGGCGCGGCGATCGATCGCCGAGATTGCCGCGGTCGCCAAGGCGGAGGGGGTCGGACTGGCACCCGACGCCGAGGCCGAGGCGCTCACGACCCTGCAGAATTTCCATCCCGACGTCGTCGCGTCGATGCGCCAGGATCTGGACGCGGGGCGGCGGCTCGAGCTGGAGGGGATCAGCGGAACGGTGGTCCGCCTGGGCCGCGATCATTCAATTTCGACGCCGGTGCACGATGTGGCCTATGCCTGTCTCAAGCCGTTCGTCGACGGTCGCGGGAGCAAGGCTGAATGAAGGTTGGCATCGTCGGCGCCGGCGCCATCGGCGGCTGGGTCGGCGGACGGCTGTCGTTGGCCGGACATGACGTGAGCCTGATCGTCCGCGGCGCGGCGGGGGACGCGCTGTCGGACGGCGTTACGATTGTCGAGCAGGGCGCCGAGACGATCGCGCGCCCTTCGGTGGTCAACGATCCGACGGAGATCGGGCCACAGGACGTCGTTATTATCGCGGTCAAGGCACCGGCGCTTGCCGAAGCCGCGAAGGCAGCGCGTCCGTTGATCGGGCAGGCGACGATCATCGTGCCGATGATGAACGGCGTGCCATGGTGGTTCATGGACGGCGAGGCGTTGAAGAGTGTCGATCCGGGCGGGCGAATCGCGACGGCGCTCCCGGTTGGGCAGGTGCTGGGATGCGTCGTCCACGCTGCCTGTCGACGCGAGGCGCCGGCCCGGTTCGCGGTCGCGATGCTCGATCATTTCGCGGTCGGCGAGATCGGGGGCGGACCCAGCGAGCGGGCTGACGCCATCGCGACCATGCTTGACGAAGCAGGGCTCGCGGGGCGTGCCGTGCCCGACATCCGCCGCGCCATCTGGTACAAGTTGTGGGGCAACATGACGACTAATCCGATTAGCGCGCTGACACTCGCGACCGCCGATCGGATTCTCGCCAATGACCAGGTGCGCCGGTTCATGCTCGATTGCATGGGTGAGGCGGCAGCGATCGGTGCGGCGGTGGGGTGCCCGATCGCCGAAAGTGGCGAAGACCGGATGAATGTCACCGCGACGCTCGGCGCATTCAAGACGTCGATGCTGCAGGATGTTGAGGCCGGACGGCGGATCGAACTCGATGCCTTGCTCGCCGCACCGTTGGAGATTGCAGCGCGGGTGGGCGTGCCGGCACCCAACCTTGCCGCCCTGCATGGTCTGGCGCGGCTGATGGGCGAGAGCCGCGGGTTGCTTTAATCCGGACCTCAGGCGGCGACGACCTGCTGATCGATCGTGCCGAAAATCGGATGGTGTTTCTCGTCGCGCATGGTGATTGCGACCCGGTCGCCGGCTTTCAGGAACTCGGTGGCTGGCGCACCCGACTGGATTGTCTCGACCATCCGCACTTCGGCAATGCAGCTGTAGCCGCGCCCGCCCGCCGCAACCGGCTTGCCGGGTCCACCGTCGGAATCGCGATTGCTGACTGTGCCCGATCCGATGATCGTGCCCGCGCCAAGCTTCCGCGATCTGGCGGCATGGGCGATCAGCGTCCCGAAATCGAAGGTCATATCCTCGCCCGCTTCGGCCCGGCCGAAGGGTTGGCCGTTGAGTTCGACCTCGAGCGCACCGCTCAGCTTGCCGCCAGCCCAGCGCGCGCCGAGCGCGTCGGGGGTAACGAACACCGGCGAGAAACTCGATGCCGGCTTCGATTGGAAAAAGCCGAACCCCTTGGCGAGTTCGTCCGGAATAAGATTGCGCAAGCTGACGTCGTTGGTCAGGCCGACCAGCCGGATGTAGCGCAATGCATCGGCAGCGGACACGCCTTGCGGAACGTCGCCGGTGACCACCACCACCTCGGCCTCTAGGTCGCAGCCCCACGCTTCGTCGGCCAGCGGGATGTCGTCGCGCGGGCCGAGGAAGGCGTCGGATCCGCCCTGATACATCAAGGGATCGTGCCAAAAGCTGTCGGGCAGTTCCGCACCGCGTGCCTGGCGTACGAGCGCGACATGATTCACATAGGCGGAGCCGTCGGCCCATTGATAGGCGCGGGGGAGGGGTGCCGCAGCCTCGCGTTCGTGAAACCGTTCGCGCGGGATGGATCCATGCTCGAGATCGGTGGCGAGATTGCGGAGCAGAGGTTCGACTCGCTCCCAATCGTCGAGCGCGGCCTGCAGCGTCGGGGCAATGTGCGCGGCGTCGGCGAAATAGGCGAGGTCGCCGGAGACGACGACGAGCCGGCCGTCGCGGCCATGTTTGAGCGAAGCGAGTTTCATGAAATCTCCGGGAGGGTCAGGGGAGTTGCGCCTTCGGGAAGTCGGCCCAGGCGGCGTCATAGTCGGGCTGGGCGCGGTCGAGCGCGAAGCGCGTTGGCCGATAGGGCCAGCAGGATTCGACCATGAACGCCATCGTGCCATCGATCTTGTGCGGCTTCAGGTCCGCCTCGCTGGCGTTGCGCCAGCTATCGACGTCAGGCCCGTGGCCGCTCATCAGGTTGTGCAGCGACAGCCCGCCTGGCGCGAAGCCGTCGGCCTTGGCGTCATAAGCACCATGGATCAGCCCCATCGCCTCGCTCATCACGTTGCGGTGGAACCAGGGCGGGCGGAACGTATCCTCGCCAACCAGCCAGCGCGGCGGGAAGATGACGAAGTCGGCGTTGGCGCGACCGGGCACGTCGCTCGGGCTGGTGAGGACGGTGAAGATCGACGGATCGGGATGGTCGAAGCTGATGCTGCCGATGACGTTGAAACGCGCCAGATCGTAGCGATAGGGGGTGAGGTTGCCGTGCCACGCGACGACATCGAGCGGCGAATGATCGAGCGTCGTGGTCCACAACGAGCCGAGATATTTCTGGATCAGCTGGTGCTCGCCGTCGATATCCTCATAGGCCGCCACCGGCGCTTGAAAGTCGCGCGCATTGGCCAGACCGTTGGCGCCGATCGGTCCGAGCTCGGGCAGGCGCAGCAGCGCGCCGTGATTTTCCGCGACGTATCCGCGCGCCTCGCCATCGACCTCGACGCGGAAACGAAGGCCGCGCGGGATTAGTCCGATGAAGCCGGGGGCAATTTCCATCCGCCCCATCTCGGTGAACAGGCGGAGCGTGCCCGACTGCGGGATGATCAGCAGTTCGCCATCGGCATCGGCGAACAGTCGACGCTCCATCGACCGTGACGCGCGATACAAATGGATCGCGACGCCCTCCAGATCGGCGGGGTCGCGGTTGGCCATCATCGTCACCAGCCCGTCGACGAAATCGCAATCGGCGGGCAGGTCGGCGGGCGGATCCCAGCGCAGGCGGTTCGGCGGCAACGGATCGTCGATCGTCCCGGGCGCGAACAGGCGGCCGCCGTCGTAGCGGGTGAAGGGGCGGTGATCGGCGGTCGGACGCATCCTGTACAGCCAGCTGCGTCGATTCTCGTGGCGCGGCGCGGTAAAGGCGGTTCCCGACAATTGCTCGGTGTAGAGGCCGAAGGCAGGTCGCTGCGGACTGTTGCGGCCGGTCGGCAGCGCGCCGGGCACGGCCTCGCTCTCGAAGGTCCCCCCGAAACCCGTCAGATAATCCGTGGTCGGCAACGCAAAACCCCCTCGTTTCCACTGGGAAGCGAGGGGGTCGTTACGCTTCGCCGCGCGCCGGGTCAAAGCCCGCCGAAGCAGCGCGGGCCCGATCAGTTGATGTTGACGTCGATCTTGTCGGGAATGTTGATGTCTTGCTTCGACCCGGTCAGCCCAAGCTGGTCCTTGAAGACGAAGAGCAGCACGAGGACGACGATGATCAGCAGGACTACCGCGAGCAACCCGCCGTTCCCGCCGCCGCCGGTTTCGACGACCGTGGTGCGTTCGACCACCGGATCGTGATCATGTTCGTCTGCCATGTTGATACTCCCTGTTGAACTTATTTTCGCTGCGTAACGAACGCGCGGATTTTGGGGCGGTTCCGCGAAGCTTGGATCAGCCTGCGACCAGTACCAAAACGCACCACTCGCCGTCCCCGCGCTCGATGACCGTCATGCCTTGCGCGGTGTAGGCGGCGACCACTGCATCGGCCTGTGTATCGAGCAGGCCGGCAAGGACCAGGGTTGCGCCGGAGGCGACGGAACTTGCAAACGCGGGCGCCAGGTCGATCAGCGGGCCGGCGAGAATGTTGGCGATCAGCAGGTCGAACGGCGCGCGGGCGACGAGCATTTCATGCTCCATGCCGTCGGCCACCGCGAGCAGCAATTCGCCCGCGCCATGCCCGATCGTCACCCGGTTGATGCGCGCATTGTCGGCGGTGACGTCGATGCTGATCGGGTCGATGTCGGTGGCGATCGCCTTGGCGTCCGGCCACAATGCAAGCGCGGCGAAGGCCAGCAGGCCGGTGCCGGTACCGATATCGGCGACATTGGCGAAGCGCTTGCCTGCCACCTGGAGCCGGTCGAGCGCAGCGAGGCAGCCGGCGGTCGTATCGTGCTGGCCAGTGCCGAACGCGAGTCCGGCATCGATCTCGAAATTGATCGCATGATCGTCGGGCAGGTGGCTCGGCGTATGAACGAAGAAGCGCCCGGCGCGGATCGGCTCGAGCCCCGCCTGGCTCATCGTCACCCAGTCGTCCTCGCCAAGATGCTCGACCTCGGGCTGCGCGCCGTCCGCCATGCGGCCGAGCAGCACGAGCTCCTGCGTGGTTGGCTGGTCGGCGAAATAGGCGTGGATACGCCAGTCGTCGGGCGCATGGGGATCGGGTTCGTCGGCCACCAGCACGGGGGGCGAATCGCTGAACTGGAACAGGTGATCGCTATCCGGCACGGCCTCGGCCTCGGCGCGGGTGCAGTGCAGGGTTACGCGCCAGCTCACTGCGCGGCTTCCTTCGCAAGCCGCTCGTCTAGCGCGACGCCGAGCTTCTGCGCGTGATTTCGGCAACTCTGCTGGTCGAACAAGGGTGCAGCGCCGGTCATCCGGTCCTTCATGTTGCTCGCCGACGGGTGCGGGGTGAGCAGGATTTCGCAGCGGCTCGAAGCGATCTTGGCCAGGCTGGCGCGGTATGCCGCGAGATAGGCGGGATGGGCGGAGAAGCGATAGGTGTCGCTGCTAATCGGCGATAGGCTGTCGGCATAGACGATGGTCCGGCAGACCGCGCCCGCGCACGCTTCCCACCGCCAGCTAAGCGCGCCGGGGGTGTGGCCCGGCGTGGCGACCGGCGTCAGGTAAAGATCGCCGAACAACAATGCCTGTCCATCGGCAACGACCCGCTCGACCCGCACCGGCGGAAAAGCCTTGAGCGAACCATATTGCGGATCGTCGCGTGCGGGCTGCCCGCTTTCGAGCACTGCCTTAGCGGCCGCCGAGGAAACGACCGTCGCGCCCGACAATTGCTGCAGGCGCGCGATTCCTCCGACATGATCGAAATGCTCATGACTACTTAGAATGAAACGAACGTCCCTCATCTTGAAACCGAGCGCGGCGACATTGTCGGCAATCAGGTCGGCGCCCTGCTCGGTGCCACCGTCGATCAGCACATGCCCCTGGCTACCCGTGATCAGGATCGCCGAGATTCCGCAGGTGCCGACCAGATAGGTATTGGCATGAATTCGCACAGGCGGCGCCGGCTGGTTCCAGTCGGTCGAATTGCCGCAAGCGGCGGCCCAGGCCGGACCCGACTGAGCGATCGGTGCCCGATCGGGTTCGTTGACGCGCGGCTTGGGGCCGAGCGGGATCGTAATCTGCTGCATCGCGAAGGCCAGCAAGGCGACGCTAGCGAACATAGCTGGCTCCGTTGACGTCGATCACCGCGCCGGTCGCCGAGGGAGGCGCATCGGCGGCGAGCCAACGGATCGTTTCGGCGATTTCTTCCGGATTGGCGGGGCGACCGAGCGGGATGTCGGCAAGCAACTTCTCGCCGCCGCGGCTGGCGATATAGTCCTCGACCATGCCGGTGGCGGTGAAGCCGGGGCAGACGGCGAACGCGAGAATGTTCTCAGCGGCGTAGGCGCGGGCGATGCTCTTTGTCATGGCGACCATGCCCGCCTTGGACGCGGCATAATGCCAGTGCATCGGCGAATCGCCGCGATAGGCGGCGCGGCTGGCGATGTTGACGATCCGTCCGCCCGATCCGGCGCCGCGCCAGGAAGCGATCGAAAGGCGACACAAATCGGCGCTCGCCTGCAAATTGATCGCCAGGGTCCGGCCCCAGGCGGCGTGCCATTCTTCGTCGCCGGCATTGTCGGCCACGCCTTCGAACACGCCGGCATTGTTGACGAGCACGTCGATCCGCCCGTCGAGTCGTTCGAACGCGGTTTCCCACACGCCGCGGACGGCGACCGGATTGGTGAAATCGGCGGCGACCAGCGTCTCGCTGCCGGCGGTCGAATGACCGACCACATGGTGGCCGGCGTCGGTGAGGGCGGCGAGGGTTGCCTCGCCGATGCCGCGGCTCGCGCCGGTGAGGAGGATGTTCATTGCCCCCGCCTAGCGAAACGCCGGCCGGGGGCAAAGAGGGTCAGGCGGCGAAGGTCGACACGAACGCGCTGGTGGTGGCGCGGAATTCCTCGATCTGGTCGCTGAAGCGGCCGAAGCCCTGTTCGACGCTGTCGATGTCCTGCGCGACATTTTCGGTGTCGCTGCGGATCGCGGCGATGGTCGAACTCATCGAGTCGGCGGCCAGCGCCGTCTCGTCGACCGCGGCGGTGATCATGGTCACCGTCTGGGCCTGCAACTCCATCGCCTGGCGAATCCGGTCGGCGCTCGTCTGCACTTCTTCGACCGTCGACTGGATCGAGGCGTTGCTGTCGACGGTCTGGCGGGTCGCCTGCTGGATGGCGGTGATCTTGGCGGTGATGTCGTCGGTGGCGCGGGCGGTCTGGCTGGCCAGGCTCTTCACTTCCTGCGCGACGACCGCGAAACCGCGCCCGGCGTCGCCCGCACGCGCCGCCTCGATGGTCGCGTTAAGCGCTAGCAGATTGGTCTGGCCGGCGATGTCGCGGATCAGCCCGAGGATCGATTTCGATCGCCTCGACATGGGTCGACAAGGCCTTGGACACTTGCACCGCCTGCTCGGCCTGACCGCCGGCACGGGTGGCGACATCGGAAGCGACCTCGACTTCGGATCGGGCGTCTTCGATGGCGCGGATCAGGCCCGCCGCGGTCTGGGCGGCTTCGCGCATCGCCGTCGCGGATTGTTCGGCCGCAGCGGCGACTTCGCTGGTCTTGCCCAGCATGCCGCGGGCCGACGCGCTGGTCGCCGAGGCCTGGCTTCGCAGGCCTTCGCTCTGCTGCGTGCAATTCTGGACGATGCCGAGCATCTTGCCGTTGAAGTCGTTGGCCCGGCGCGAATGGACCTTTTCGCCCTCGCCGCGCGCCAGTTGGATGGCGTGATGGATGAAGCAGTCGACTTCGACCGACTGCACTTCGGACAGGGTGCGGGCGAAGTGCACTAGCTGATCCTCGTCAGGATTCTGGCGGCGAAGAATGGCGAAGGCCGCTTCGGTCTCTGCGGCAAGGCCGGCAAGCAAGGTTGAAAGGCTGAGACCGGCGGCAAACGCACGTTCGACATAGACCTTCGCCTTGGCAGTCCATTCGGTGCTTTCGATGCGCGCGAATTTGGTGGCGATGTAGGGCTGGATCTTGGCTGCGAAATCGTCGAGCCGGGAATGGTCGAATGGAACCTTCAGTTCGGGCGACTGGGCGTAACGGGCCCAGAATTCCCGGGCCATCGCCATCGAATCCGCTTCCAGCCGGGTCCACAGGTCGCGCGACCGGGCAGGCAGGTCGCCGACCGGGTCGTACAGGGCGAGACCACGCACCACATCATACTCGCCGCTGGAATTCGAGCCGACCACAGTGCCCATTGTCTATGCTTCCCATTTGCTTGACCGTCGTTGGCCAGGACTATGCGACGCCATTGGTTAAGGCCGGGTTAGTGGTTCGCCCCCGCTTGACCCATGCTTGCGACTTCGGACGATGCTCCCTAGGGAGCGGGACCATATTCGCTTGCCCAATCGAAGAGGCTCCATGACCCGCAATCCCGACCGGCCCTTGTCGCCGCATCTGACGATCTGGAAATGGGGGCCAGGCATGCTGGTCTCGATTTTGCACCGCGTGACGGGCGGCGCATTGGCGGTGGCCGGCTTGGGCATCTTCACCTGGTGGCTGTGGGCGATCGCCGCGGGGGCGGACGAATATCAGTCGTTCGTGGAATGCATCCTGTGGGAAGCGGGCGGCGTGCCTTGGGTGCTGCTGATCCTGGTCGGTCTGACCTGGGCTTTCTGGCAGCATACCCTGTCCGGCATCCGCCACATGGTGATGGATACTGGCGCGGGGTTCGAATTGCGCGTCAACCGATTGTTCGCCTGGCTGACGATCGCCGGTGCGGCGTTTCTGACCGCGCTCACTTGGGCGCTGCTGATGGGAGTGTGGGGATGAGCGCCGGTAACAGTTCGACGCCGCTCGGCCAGGTTCGAGGGCATGGCGCCGCGGGGCATGGCGGCGAACATTGGATGCGCGAGCGGCTGACCAGCGCGGCGTCGCTGCTGCTCGGTCTGTGGCTGATCGCCTCCTTGTTGCTGCTCCCGCGCTTCGACCGGCTGACCTTGACCGAATGGCTACAAGCGCCGAGCGGAGCGGTGCCGATGGCACTGCTCATCGTTGTCTTTTTCATTCACTCGGTGGACGGCCTGAAGACCGTCGTCGACGATTACGTGCATGACGAGGGAGGCCGCTTGCTGTGGCACGGCATCCTGACCTTCGCCGGGATCGGCGCCGCATCACTCGCCTTGTTCAGTCTCGCCAGAATTGCCTTTGGAGCAGCCGCTTAAATGACCGCCGCCTACAAGATTATCGATCATGTCTACGATGTCGTCGTTGTTGGTGCGGGTGGCGCCGGCCTTCGCGCCACCATGGGCGCGGCGGGCAAAGGTCTGAAGACCGCTTGCATCACCAAGGTTTTCCCGACCCGCAGCCACACCGTCGCCGCGCAGGGCGGGATTGCCGCCAGCCTGGGAAACATGGGCCCCGATCACTGGACCTGGCACATGTACGATACGGTCAAGGGCTCCGACTGGCTCGGCGACCAGGACGCGATCGAATATCTTTGTCGGGAAGCGCCGGCCGCGGTTTACGAACTTGAGCATGCCGGCCTGCCGTTCAGCCGCACGGACGAAGGCAAGATCTATCAACGCGCGTTCGGCGGCATGACCCAGAACATGGGCGAGGGCCCCGCTGCGCAACGCACCTGCGCTGCCGCCGACCGCACCGGGCACGCCATGCTCCACACGCTCTATCAGCAAAGCCTCAAGTACGACGCCGACTTCTTCATCGAATATTTCGCGCTCGACCTGATCATGGAAAATGGCGAGTGCCGCGGGATCGTGGCGATGAACCTCGACGACGGCTCGATCCACCGTTTCACCGCGCAGGCCGTGGTGCTCGCCACCGGCGGTTACGGTCGCTGCTACTTTTCGGCGACTTCGGCGCACACCTGCACGGGCGATGGCAATGCGATGGTCCTTCGCGCCGGCCTGCCGCTGCAGGACATGGAGTTTGTCCAGTTCCACCCGACCGGGATCTATGGCGCGGGCGTATTGATCACGGAAGGGGCGCGCGGCGAAGGCGGCTACATTACCAATTCCGAAGGCGAGCGCTTCATGGAACGCTACGCCCCGTCGGCGAAGGATCTCGCCAGCCGCGACGTCGTCTCACGGTCGATGGCGATGGAAATTCGCGAAGGCCGCGGCGTGGGCGAGCACAAGGATCACATCTACCTTCACCTCGACCATATTCCGGCCGACATCCTGGCCGAGCGGCTGCCCGGGATTACCGAGACCGCGAAGATTTTTGCCGGGGTCGACATGACCCGCCAACCGATCCCGGTCACCCCGACGGTGCATTACAACATGGGCGGAATCCCGACCAATTATCATGGTGAAGTCGTCACGCTTAGGGACGGCGACCCCGATCATGTCGTCCCGGGCCTGTTCGCGGTGGGCGAGGCGGCGTGCGTCAGCGTCCATGGTGCCAATCGCCTTGGCTCGAACAGCCTGATCGACCTCGTCGTGTTCGGCCGCGCGGCGGGACTTCGCCTTGGTGAAATCCTCAAGCCCAATGCGGCGGCCAAGCCTTTGCCCAAGGATAGCGCCGATCTGTCTCTCGCGCGGCTCGACGGGTTCCGTCATGCCGAAGGAGCTACTCCGACAGCGGCGATCCGGCTGGAAATGCAACGCACGATGCAGGCCGATTGCGCGGTGTTCCGTACCGAGCGCACGCTCGACGAAGGCGTTGCGAAGATCGACGCGGTCAACGCCAAGATGCAGGACGTCAAGGTGTCCGACCGCAGCCTGATCTGGAACAGCGACCTCATCGAGACGCTAGAACTCGACAACCTGCTCGGCCAGGCCGTGGTCACCATGCATTCGGCCGCCAACCGCAAGGAAAGCCGCGGCGCGCACATGCACGAGGATTTCCCCAACCGTGACGACGCCAACTGGATGAAGCACACCATCGCCACGTTCGACGGCTGGGGCGGCAAGGGTGGCGGAGTGAAGATCGACTACCGCCCGGTCCACGAGTTCACGCTCACCGACGACATCGGCTACATCAAGCCAAAGGCGCGGGTCTATTGATGCTCGGCGGCGGCCTGATTGGATTGGGGCTTGCCGCGACAGTCGCAGTCCCTGCCAGCAACGTCGTCGATGTCAAAGCGCAAGAGGTCATCGACCGGACGCGCATCACCACCGCTGAACACGTAATTTACTACCGGGCGTACTCCTTTGTGAAAGAGGCGAATCCACGCGTTTGGTGGTCTGCGGTCTTCCACCAAGGGACGCGGTATCGCACCGAAAGCGCCTGGTTCCGGATCGTTGCCGACTGCTCAATTGGAGCTGGCGTGCAGGTTGCGCTGCGTGCTCGCAAAGATCGAGGCAATGCCTATTCCGTCGACCCCAAATACGCGAAGCAAGCGTGCGGCATCAGCGCGGAACGCGAAATTCTTTCGGCTAAATGGCTAGGTCAAAAACAGGGGCAATTCGGAATTAGCGATCAGGTCGAGATCTCCGAAAAGAAGGGCACTTATCTCTACACCGTTGGGCAGCGTGGAGAAATATTGGGCGTAATCGTGACTCATAGGGGAGAAACGACGCCGATTGTAACGGAGGCTGTGGTCGTCGAATATAAGTTACCCGATGGCGATTTGTTCTCCAGAGAGTCGCTTCGTCGATCCATGGTTGCAAGAGCGATTTAAAGTTCGGTATTACGCCCGGGACAATCAACGCAGGGCGAGTGATGCGGTCCAAGCGGTTCACACTGGCGTTAGCACTGGCCTTCGTTTCCGCCGTTGCAACTGCCCAAGTGAGCGATACGCATCCGCCCCGACCCGGCACAACACAGCGACAGGCGATCCTCGACGCCGTCCGCCCCGCGTTTGAGACTGAGCTCGGTCCCGGCATCGTCTTCGTTGGCCGCTGCCTTCAGGTGTGGAACGGCTGGGCCTTGGTCAATGCCGAGCCGCGACGCCGTGGCGGGCGCAAGATCGATCCCAAAATCCTCGCCGACTGGGATAATCGCGACGGTCTCGACGTCACCGCGCTGCTCCGCTTCCGCTACGGCCGCTGGAACCTGGTCGATCACGCCATCGGCGCGACCGACGTCTGGTACGACGGTGTTGCCCCGCGGCAGGTGATGCGGAGCAAATGCTACTGACCGGAACGTCGATCGGCGGCTACGGCGAATAGAGCTTTTGTTGCGGGGCAGGCCCCGCTAAGCCGCGCCCCCTATGACCGACAATGTCCCCCCCAAGCGCATTTTTCCGACCTCCAAGGTCGACGCGCAAGCCGCCAAGCATGTGCCATCCAGCCCGCAGACCGAGAGCGAGGCGTATAAGCTCGCGTTCCAGGACAACGAATTCCTGTTGCGCGAGGATCTTCGCGCGGTCCGCTTCCAGCTCGAGCTGCTGAAGCCCGAATTGTTCATGAACGAGGCGAATATCGCTTCGACCATGGTTTTCTACGGATCGGCGCGCATTCCGGAACCGTCCAAGGCCGACGCATTGATCGAAGCGGCGCATGACGATCGCCAGCGTCGGGTTGCGGAGAGCCTCAAGGCGAAGTCCAAATATTATGATGTAGCGCGCGAATTGGCGCGGCTGGCGAGCGAATTTCCGGTCGATCCCGAGGGGAAGCGTCATTTCGTGGTGTGCTCGGGCGGCGGACCGTCGATCATGGAAGCCGCCAATCGCGGTGCCTGCGACCAGGGCAAGGAATCGATCGGGCTGAATATCGTGCTTCCGCACGAGCAGTTGCCCAACACGTACGTTACGCCCGACCTCAGTTTCCAATTTCATTATTTCGCGCTTCGCAAGATGCACTTCCTGCTTCGCGCGCGCGCGGTCGCGGTCTTCCCCGGCGGGTTCGGGACGTTCGACGAAATGTTCGAGCTACTGACGCTGATCCAGACGGGGAAAGTGCGTCCGATGCCGATCCTGCTGTTTGGCCGCGAATTCTGGAAGCGCGTTGTGGATTTTGAAGGGCTTGCGGAAGAAGGGGTTATATCGCCCGGCGATCTCGATCTGCTCCACTGGTGCGAAACTGCCGAAGACGCCTGGAATTTCGTTCGGGAATATTATCCCGACTGACAGCCGCCGCGTGCCCTGGCCTGCTCGGTCAGTTCGATAAGGTCCAACGGTGTCAGTGACGCGATTTCGGAAGCGATTGCATCCTCCACCAGTTGATCGACGCGCTTGAAGCGCAGGCAGCTTTTGCCCATGTCGAGCTTCTTCCCCGCTGCCGCATAAGCCGCCTGCAACCGGCTCTTGTGATCGGGCGACGAATAGACGCAGCTCAGATAGAGCGAGTAAGCGTTCTTCTGCGCCGCGAGCGCGACACAGGCCAGCGGCTGCCCGTTATAGGTCGTCGGATATGCATCCGTTGGCACTACCCACCCGATCATGCCGTAGGTCATCTGCTCACGATACCCATCCGGGATCGCTCGATTGACCAGATCGCGGACGTGCGCGACGACCGCCCGACGATCGGGCTCCAGTTCGGCCAGATAGTCGGCGACAGTCAGCGCTTTGGAGCTGACCATCGCCGCAAGTCCCTAATTTGCCTTGGGTGGCGTCGCCGCGGCCGGAGCGGTGGCATTGGCCGGAGCGCTCGCGTTTTCAGCAGCGGGGGCCGCATCGTTGCCAGCGGCGGGAGCGGCAGCATTGCCGTCAGCCGGAGCGCCCGCGGCGGGTGCGGCCTCGGCCGGTGCGGCGGGGATCGGCAGATTGCTGCCCTGCTTGTTGAGGTAGGCGATGACATTGGCACGGTCCTGCGGATCACCGAGTCCGGCGAAGGTCATCTTCGTGCCAGGGGCGAAAGCGCGCGGGCTGGCCAGCCACGCGTCGAGCGACTTCCAGTCCCAGTTGCCGCCCTTGCCCGCCAGCGCCTCGGAGAAGGCATATCCGCCGGCACCCTTGCCGATCGGCTCGCCAAGCACACCCCACAGATTGGGTCCGATGCCGTTGGCACCGCCGGCGGCCGCGACGTGACAAGTGGCGCATTTCTTGAACACCGCCTCGCCCTTAACCGGGTCGGCCGAGGCCAGATAGAATTCGACCGGCTTGGCTGCGGCGCCACCAGCGGCGGCTTCCTCGCCGCCCGGCAGCGGATAGCCACCCTGTTCGACCGGATGGTTGCTGAACGCGAGTCCGCTGAACGTCCAGCCGCCAAGCGCGATAATGCCGGCGAACAGCAGCCAGCCGGTGGTGGTGTTTTTGCGGTCGTCCATGAAACCCCTGAGGCAATGTCTAAGGTGGGAAAGATTGGCGATGCCTTTACGGTGCACCATCGCTGACTTCAAGCATTCGCGATCCAATGTTCGAGCAGGGTTCGCGCGATGGCAAAGGGCGGCGGCGCGATGAACGATGCCGATGGGTCGCCGGCGACCGCCACGGCTACCTCGGAACGCGTAAACCAGCGCGCGTCCTCAAGTTCCTGATGATCAATGGTGAGGGCGTCGCCGGTGGCCTTGGCGGTACAGCCGATCATCAGCGAGCTTGGGAACGGCCACGGCTGGCTCGCGAGATAACGGATGTCGGTGACCTCGATGCCGGCCTCCTCGCCAAGCTCGCGCGCCACCGCTGCCTCGATCGTCTCCCCGGGTTCGACGAACCCGGCGAGCGCCGAATAACGACCCGGCGGATATTGCGGCTGGCGACCGAGCAGCAGTCGATCATCGTGCGTGGCGAGCATGATCACCACCGGATCGGTGCGCGGATAATGCTCCCCGCCGCACGCGTCGCAGCGTCGCGCCCAGCCGCCGCGGAAAATCCGGCTCGCCTGTCCGCAGACCGAGCAGAAGCCGTGGCGTAGATGCCAGTTGGCAAGGCTGAGCGCGGTGGCAAACAGCGGAGCGTCGGCCGGGCTGAGGTTCGAGAGCGCAGCGCGCGCTTCAGGGCCGGCCGGAGTCTTGGGGAGTGCGGCAAATCGCGGTTGGCCCTGGTCGACGCCCAGGAATATGGGCTCGTCGCCGGACACGGGAATCCAGACCAGCGCGCCTTCCGGATCGAGGGTCGGAACGCCTCCGCTCCAGTTCAGCGAGCGCGCGTCGGGCGATGCGATCAGGTCGGCGATCGCTTCGGGACGGGCTCTGAGCGCGTCGGCGCGGTCGATACCGGCGCCGGAGAAAAAGGGTTCAGGCGGCAAGCTCATTCCTTTGCGCACGCATCGCGTCGATGGCCTTCAGGTAGAGGGTCGGCAGGCCGGCATCGCGGATTTTCTCTATCGGATGCCACCAGCCATCGCCTTCCGCCGTCGCGCCCACGACGATCGACAATCGAAGCTCGAAATGCGTGAAGACGTGGCTGATTTCGGTCAATGTCGGTCCGTCAGCCGCCTCGTCGCTCCAAGGCGAGCCCGGAAGTGAAGCCATCCCGCCGAGCAGGCCGGTTGCCGGTCGCCGTACCAGCCACAGCATGCCGTCCCGTTCGATCCACCAGACGACGCCGAAGCGGACCGGTCGGATTTTGCGCGCCGCTTTCGCAGGAAAATCTTCGGGCGTGCCCATCGCGTAAGCCAAGCAATGGTCTCGGATTGGGCAATTGCCGCAGTCGGGGTTGCGCGGCCGGCAGATGGTAGCGCCGAGGTCCATCATCGCTTGCGCAAAATCTCCCGCCTGACCGCGGGGCACCAGCGCCGCGGCCCGAGCGCGGATCGTCGCTCTGTCCGATGTCGCGTGGAGCCGCGCCACGACGCGCTCGATATTGGTGTCGATCGGCGTGCAGTCGCGCCCGAAGGCAATCGCGGCGATCGCGGCGGCGGTATAATCGCCAATCCCGGGGAGCGCGCGAAGGCCGGCCTCGGTGTCCGGAAACGCGCCCGCTTCCGCCACCGCGCGTGCACAGGCGATCAGATTGCGGGCCCGCGCATAATAGCCAAGCCCAGCCCATTCCTGGAGCACGTCCGAGTCGGGAGCGGCGGCCAGTGCCTCGACACTCGGCCATCGCTCCAGAAATCGTAGGAAGCGTGGAATCACGGTCGCGACGGTCGTCTGCTGAAGCATCACTTCGCTCAGCCACACGCGATACGGATCGGTCCGTGCCGCACCCGGCTTCGCGCGCCACGGCAGGTCGCGCGCGTGCTCTCGATAATGGTCGATCAGGTCGGTCGCGGCGCGTACCGCAGGAGCACTGGCGGGCATGACGCTGCTATGGCATGACCGGCGCGATGTCGAAACCGCCCAAGACCGACCCCGACGCGCCCCGGCGCAATCGCGCCCGCGCAACGGGCGAGATCATCGGCGATATCGGCGGACTTGCGTTCAAGCGCTTCGGCTTCGTCCAGAGCGCGGTCGTAAGCCGGTGGAAGGAAATCGTCGGCGAACGCTACGCCAGGGTTTCCAGTCCCGAATCGATTCGCTTCCCGACCGGCAAGAAATCGGGCGGCACGCTGACACTACTGGTCGAAGGCGCGCACGCACCCCTGGTCCAGCACTTGGGGCCGATGATCATCGAAAGGGTCAATCGATTCTTCGGGTACGAAGCGATCGTCCAGATCGCTTTCCGCCAAGGCCGCATCCCCGCCGCCGCGCCGCGACGCGCCCTGCCGGCCAAGGGGCCGGTTCCGGCCGAACTTGGCGAAGGCCTTCGCGCGATCGCCGATCCCGAGCTTCGAGCTTGCCTCGAATTGCTCGCCGGTCATATTTCGGGCAGCAAGGGTGCGCCCGTCCTCGACACCGCTGACAATCGCCCAATTCCAATCATCCGGAGCAAGCTCAAGTGATCAACAAATCCATCCTGTGCGGCATCGCCGCGACTGCGTTCGCCCTCACTGCCTGCAATGGCGAGAAGTCCGGCGACAGCGGGGTCGCCAAGCCGGCGGAACCGATCAAGGCCGTGCCCGCCCCCAATGGCGGCGACTGGACCACAACCGTTGCGCAGAGCCCCGAAGGCGGCTTCGTCATGGGTAATCCCAACGCCGGCGTGAAGCTGATCGAGTTCGGATCGATGACTTGCCCGCATTGCCGTGAGTTCGACGAGACCGGCGTGAAGTCGCTGATCGACAATTATGTGAAGACTGGCCGCGTCTCCTATGAATTCCGCAATTATGTCATGAACCCTTACGATATGGCGGCGTCGGTGATGGCGCGCTGCGCCGGGACGAGCGGCTTTTTCGGCATGACCCGTCAGCTTTATGCCGATCAGCCCGAGTGGGTTGCCAAGGCCCAAGGTGCCGATCCGGCCCAGTTGCAGGCTTTGTCGACCATGCAGCCTAACCAGCAATTGGCCGAAGTCGCCAAACTGGCCGGCTTCCCTCAATATGCGGCGATGCGCGGCATTCCTTCGGCCAAGCTCAATGCCTGCCTGGCCGATGTGAACGCGCCGAGCAAATTGGTGCAGATGCAGACCGATGCCAACCAGACCTATCCCGACATTGCCGGCACGCCCGCTTTCGTGATCAACAAGACGCTGCTGGAGATCAAGCCGGGATCGAGCACGTGGAGCCAGGTCGAAGCGGCGCTCAAGACGGCCATCGGCGGCTGACGGGGCGAAGGTCGGCGCTTGAAGATCCGGAGGCTCAAGCTCGGCGGGTTTAAAAGCTTCGTCGATTCGGCGGAGCTTAGGATCGAGCCGGGCCTGACCGGGGTTGTCGGGCCCAATGGCTGCGGCAAGTCCAATCTGCTCGAAGCCATCCGCTGGGTGATGGGCGAGGCCAGTGCCAAGTCGCTTCGCGGCGGGGGCATGGAAGACGTCATTTTCGCAGGCACCGCGACCCGCCCGGCGCGGGATTTCGCCGAAGTCTCATTGCTGATCGAACAGCCGGGGGACGGCGAGGGCGCCGGGGAAAGCGAAGTCACGCGGCGGATCGAGCGTGGTGCGGGGTCGGCCTATCGCATCGACGGCCGCGACGTCCGGCAGAAAGACGTCTCCTTATTATTCGCCGATGCCGCGACCGGCGCCCACTCTCCGGCGCTGGTCAGTCAGGGTCGAATCGGCGCGGTCATCGCGGCCAAACCGGTCGAGCGGCGGATCATGCTGGAGGAAGCCGCCGGCATCTCGGGGCTCCACGCGCGACGCAAGGATGCCGAGCAGAAACTACGCGCCGCCGAAGCCAACATCACCCGACTCGACGAACTGCTGGGCGACCAGGAGGCGCGTGCGGCGGTGCTGCGGCGACAAGCTCGAGCGGCCGAACGCTATCGATCGCTGACCGACCGGATCCGGGCGGCGGAGGCCAAATTGTTGTTCGCTCGGTGGGACGAAGCGCAGAAACTGGCGACCAAGGCCAATCAGGAAGCCGAGGTCGCGCGCGGGTCGGTCGAGCAACTGCAGCAGACGATGATCGATGCGCAGCGTCTGCAGGAGGTGGCGGCGGCCGGCCTTGCCGAGCGGCGCGACGCCGCGGTCGAGAAACGTGATGCCGGGCGGACCATTGCCCATGCACTGGCAACTGCCCGGGCGCAGCGCGACACGGTCGTCCGGCGGCTGGCCGAACTCGACCGACTGGTTAATGCGATCGCTGCGGATACGGCGCGTGAGAAGGCGCTCAAGGCGGACGCGGGCGGTGCGATCGCCGCGCTCGACGAGGAACGACGATCGATCGAGGAACGGCTTGCGGATGCCGAGACGGTCGCGGCGCGGATTGCGGGAGAGTTGACCGCCGCGGAAGCCTCGTCGCGTGAAGCCGAGGCATTGCTCGCCGGCCTGCTCGCCCGCGATGCGGCAATGCGCGCCGAGCGGCGCGTCGCGGAAGCCGCGGTCGATGCCGCCCGCGCACAGGCCGACCGCTTTGCCGACGAAGCTGGCCGGCTGGCTGCGCAGGTCGAGGCACTGGGCGATGGCAGCGACTTCCGCCTGGCAATCGAATCCGCCCGGAACGAAGGCGAAGCGGCCGCGACGGCGCTGTCCGAGGCCGATCTGGCGCTGTCTGCTGCCGAGCAGGGACGAACCGAGGCTGCCCAGACGCGCGATGAGCAGGAGAGCCTGCTTGCATCGGCGCGGGCAGCTTTGAGCGCAGCCCGCGCCGAACGCGATGCACTGGCGCGGGCACTGGCGCATGGCAGCGGCGGCGCAGCGCTGGCGACGCTGAAAGCCCAGCCCGGCTACGAGCGCGCGCTCGCGGCGGCGCTCGGTGACGATCTCGAAGCGGCGCTCGGCACCGACGGCCCGCAACGCTGGGAAGGAAGCGTCGCGGAGGCTACCGACCCCGCGTTGGGATCGGGTCTCGATCGGTTGCTCGACCATGTCGAGGCGCCGGCAGAGTTGCGACGCAGGCTGGCACAGATCGCCGTCGTTGATCGTGACGACGGGCAGGCCCTTGCCGTCGGGCAACGGCTTGTCACGAGCGACGGCAAACTGCGGCGGTGGGATGGATTCGTCAGCATTGGCGGCGGGGCGGCAGCGGCGGAACGATTGCTGCGCGCCAATCGCCTGGCCGAGATTGACCGCCAGCTCCCCGATCTCCAGCAGGCGCTGACGTCTGCCGAGCAGGCGCGGGACGATGCCGCTGCCGCGGTCGAAAGTCAGCGCGCTGCTGCCGAGCAGGCGCGCGCGTCTGCCGCCGTTGCCGAGCGGGCGGCTCGCGATGCCACCAGAGCGGGCGATTCGGCCACGGCGGCGCTGGAGCGACTTGACGGCCAGCGTTCGGCGCTGGTCGATCGACAGGCCGACCTCGCCACGCTGGTCGAACAGGCGAACGGTTCGGTCGAGGCCGCAGGCCGCGTCCTCGCCGGCCTGCACGATCCCGCCGCGCTCGGGACGGAGATCGACGGCGCGCGCGCCGTCGCGATGGCGGCGGGGGAAGCGGTGGCCGAGTGTCGTGCGCGATCCGCCACCCGGGCACGCGAAACGGCCAGCGACCGCGAGCGTCATTCGGCCGCCGGCCGGGAAGCGGGCGAGTGGCGGACCCGCGCGCTGATGGCCGAAAAGCGGCTCGCGGAAACGACCACGCGCGCCATGGCGCTGGAGGATGAACAAGAGGAGCTTGCCGGAGAACCCGAGCGACTGGCCATCACGATCGAGGGGCTGGAACGCGACGCCTCGACCAGCGAAGCCGAGGTTTCGGAAGCGCTGGAAGCCGAGCGTGCGGCGCAGGAAGCCGTGGCGGTCTCCGCCCGGGCCTTGGCCGACGCCGGCGAGGCGTTTGCCGCGGCGCGCGAAGCCCGGGCCGGTGCGGTGGCACGGGCCGAGGCCCAAGAAGCGCGGCGCTTCGAACTGTCGCGCGAGTGCGGCGAAAAGTTCGAATGCCCTCCTCCGCTACTGCCGAGGAAGTTCGGTTTCGACGCCGCAACACTCCATCCACCTGAGATTGAGCGTGAAACCTTGGAAAGGCTGACTGCCGAGCGCGAGCGGATCGGACCCGTCAACCTGGTCGCGGAAAGCGAACTCGCCGAGCTCGAGGCCAGCCGCGCCTCGGGCGCCGCCGAACGCGACGAATTGCAGGAAGCGATCAATCGCCTCCGCGGGTCGATCGGCAGCCTCAATCGCGAGGGACGCGTGCGACTGCTTGCCGCGTTCGAGCAGGTCGACACCCATTTTCGAAGCCTGTTCACGACCCTGTTCGACGGCGGTCAGGCCCATCTCGAACTGGTCGAGAGCGACGATCCGCTGGATGCCGGGCTCGAGATCATGGCCCAACCGCCGGGTAAGCGACTGTCCGCGCTGACCTTGCTGTCCGGCGGCGAACAGGCACTGACCGCCGTCGCCCTGATCTTCGGGCTGTTCCTGACCAACCCGGCGCCGATTTGCGTCCTCGACGAAGTCGACGCCCCGCTCGACGATGCGAACGTCGATCGCTTTTGCGACCTCCTCGATCGGATGACCGCGCAGACCGACACGCGTTACCTCATCGTCACCCACAATGCGGTGACCATGGCGCGAATGCACCGGCTCTATGGCGTCACCATGATCGAACAAGGGGTAAGCCGACTGGTATCGGTCGACTTGGGAGGGGCCGAGCGACTGTTGGCTGCGGAATGACGGAATAAAGTGCCATCGAAAGAATCGCTATTGCGAGTGATTATCATTAACGGTAGAGCGCTCGCATGCGTTCATCCATCTTTCACACCGCCGCCGCGCTAGTCGCACTTGGACTTTCCTCCACCGCTTGCGCCGAGGAGGAAGGCGATACGCCGATCATCGTCACCGGACAGCGCAATACGAGCGCGGAGGTCGTCACGACCGCGACCAAGACGCCGACCGAGATCAGGAACGTCCCGCAAGCGATGACCGTCATTTCGAAGCAGCAGATCGACGACCAGGACCTGCGATCGATTTCCGACGTCATGCTATATGTCCCCGGCGCGTCGTTCGGCAGCGGCGAGAGCAATCGAGATACCATCGTACTGCGCGGGAATAGCAGTACCGCCGACTTCTTCGTCGATGGGGTGCGCGACGACGTTCAGTACTTCCGCGACTTCTACAACGCCGAGCGAATCGAGATCCTGCGCGGGTCCAATGCGATGATCTTCGGCCGCGGCGGCGGCGGGGGCGTGGTCAATCGCGTTACCAAGCGGTCGAGCCTCGATGCGCTGCGCGCCTTTTCGGTCTCGGGCGATAGCAATGGGGGCGTTCGCCTGACTGGGGACGTCGACCAGCCGCTCGGCGCCAATATCGGGCTTCGGGTCAACGGCCTGTACGAGGATGGCAACAGCTTCCGCCGTCACGTTGATCTCGAGCGCTACGGGATCAATCCGGTGCTCGGCGCGAAGCTCGGCGACGCGACACGGATCAATCTCGGCTACGAATATTTCCACGATCGCCGGACGACGGACCGCGGGGTCCCCGCCGACGGCGATCGACCGCTCCAGGGATATGACCGGACCTTCTTCGGCGATCCGGATCAAAGCTTCGCCGTGGCAGACATCAACGTCGCGACCCTAGCGGTGGAGCACAAATTCGGCGAAACGCTGACCCTTCGCAGCCGAACCCTGGTCGGCGATTACGACAAATTCTATCAGAACATCTATCCAAGCGGCCTGTCGTCGCCGGTCGGGGCGGAGGTCGGGCGCCAGGTCGTGCTCGGGGCCTACAACACGCGCAACGACCGTCGGAATGTGTTCAACCAGACCGATCTCATCTGGAACAACCGGTTGGCGGGCATCGATCAGACGTTGCTGGTTGGCTTCGAAATCGGTCGGCAGAAATCGCGCAATCTTCGCCAGACGGGCAGTTTTGCATTCGGCGACAATCGCGTTCCATTAAGCGATCCGACGGTCGACGCATCGGTCGTCTTCGCCAATTCGGCAAGCGACGCGAACAATCGGGTCCGCGCCACCGTCGCTGCAATCTACCTTCAGGACCAGATCCGCCTGATGCCGATGATCGAAATCGTCGCGGGTCTTCGGTTCGACAGTTTCAAGCTTCATGTCGATGATTTTCACGGCACCGGCGCGGAGTTCAGCCGCAAGGATAATCTGGTGTCGCCACGGCTCGGTCTGATTTTCAAGCCGACCGCCAATTTGTCGATCTATGCCAATTACGGTCGGTCGTTCCTGCCGCAATCGGGCGATCAGTTCGGATCGCTGACCCTGACCACCCAGGCACTCAAGCCCGAGCGGTTCGACAATTACGACCTCGGCGCCAAGTGGGAACCGGTGCGCGGCCTGCTGGCGACGGCGGCAATCTATCAGCTCGACCGCACCAACACCCGCGCGACCGATCCGGTGACGCTACTGACGGTGCTGACCGGCGCACAGCGCAGCCGCGGTATCGAGCTGGGTTTGGAAGGCCGGGTCAACGACCGATGGCAGATCGCCGCAGGCTACGCGCACCAGAAGGCCGAGATCACCAGAACGACCGCTGCCGCGCCCGAGGGTCGCGAGGTGCCGCTCGTCCAGCGACACACCTTCTCGCTGTGGAACCGCTATGCGGTGACCGACAAGCTCGGGCTTGGACTTGGCTTGATCGCACGCTCCAAATCCTATGCCTCGATCAGCAATGCCGTGAAATTGCCTGGCTATGCGCGGGTCGATGCCGCGATCTTTTACAAGGTCCGCAAGGGGCTGGAGGCTCAGCTCAACCTCGAGAATATCACCGACACCGACTATTTCACGACCAGCAACGGTGACAATAACCTGGCCCCTGGCGCGCCGACCACGGTTCGCGGCAGCCTGCGTTTCAGCTTTTAAGCGGCAAGCTCCGCGGCGCGGTCGCGGATCCGCTTGAGATCGTCGACGAACCGCGCGCGCTCGGTCAGCCGCGCCTCTGCATCCGGCAGGCGCAGGAGGAAACTCGGGTGGACCGTCACCCAGCATTCGCTGCCGTCGGCCAAGGTCAGCGCCGAATCGCGGACCTTGCCGATCGTCACCGTCTTGCCGGTCAGCGACCGTGCCGCCGTCGCTCCCAGCGCCACGGTCAGTGCCGGGCGGATCAGGCCACGCTCCTGTTCCTGCCACCAGCGGCAGGCGTCGATCTCGCTCACGTCGGGGCGGGCATGGATGCGCTTTTTCCCGCGAAGCACGAATTTGAAATGCTTGACCGCATTGGTGACGTACGTGGTCGACCGATCGATCTGTGCGTCTTCCAGTGCCGCATCAAACAATTGGCCTGCGGGACCGACGAAGGGCCGACCGGCGAGATCCTCCTGGTCCCCCGGTTGCTCGCCGACGAAGATGATACTGGCATCGAGCGGACCCTCGCCGAACACAGTCTGGGTCGCGCATTTGTACAGATCGCACCGGGTGCACGCCGCCGCTTCTTCGCGAAGCGCCTCCCATGAGGCGCTGACATTGGATCGCGGCATCGGCTCCTGGCTCCTGGATGTTTCGATCATCGCCGCCTCGCGCGCCTGGGCCCCCGCGAGCAGACCGCCGATGAGGGCCGTCTCGGGCATGTTCTTCCAATATTTCTTGGGCATTTCCTTGGTCATGGCTTTCACCTTGACCCGCGCTGGATTGAAGATGCTGGCGTAATAGGTCTTCCACGTTTCCTCGACCGGATCGCCATCGGGCGCATCGCGGCGGGTTGCACCCGGACTGGTGGTGAGCTTTGCGCCGTCCCAGTGAATGCACAATTCGGGCGTCAGGATCGACCAGCGCATGTTGGCGAAGCGGCGGCTGAAGAATCCCGCCTCGCGCCGGACGATATGATGATCGGGCTCGAACCAGGCGACGAAACGGGTACCGCCATCCGGTTCTTCCATTTCGCGGAAGCGGACGAAGGCGTGCATCTTGTGCGCATCTCGGCGCACCTCCTTGGCCATCTTTTCCAGCCGGTCGACCAGCGGATCGGCGCGATCCTCGAGCGCCCGCTTGTTCGACCGAAGCTTGAGCAGCAGCGCATAGAGCAGGGCGAAGCGCTCCCGATCCGAGTGGCAGATCGCCGCCTTGGCCAGATCGACGAAGGCGCGCGGAACGGCAAAGCTTGGACCCGGCGGCGGCGGCGCCGTGCCCGGCCCGGCGAACAGATCGGCTTCGCCGCTGGCCACTTGCCAAGTGATGGCCTCGGGCGGGATCGCGGCTTCGGCAAGACCACGGGCAGCATCTCGCCAGCCGTCGAAATCGTCTTCGCTCGCCAACGACACATGGTGAGCGTCGATCATCGGTCCATCGGCGAGCATCGGCGAGGCTTAGCCGATCTTTTCGGCGATCTTTTCGTCGGCGCCCGACTCGGCCCGTTCGATCTCCTCGGGCTTGATCGCGTTGTAGGCGTCCTTGAGTTCGACCGCCTTCTCGTCGCCGATATCCTTCAGCGCGTCGGGAAAGATCGTCTCCTCCTCTTCCTTCAAATGGTCGAGGTAGGTGTCCTTCAGCGCGGCGAATTTCTTCAGCCAGTTGGAAGCGCCGTAATCGGTCTCCTCGACTTCCTTGAACGCGTCGGCGATCTCGTGGTGGTCCTTGGCGGCATGCTGCGCATATTCGCGCATTTCGACCTCGGCCATCAGAATCGAATAGAGCGTGACTTCCTCGCTCGTGGCGTGGGCCGTTGCGTCGGTCTTGAAGGCCTCGAACAACTCGCGCCGCTCGGGGGTATCGCCTTTGGTCTTTTCGATCGTCGCGATCATCTCGCGATGCTTGTTGTGATCGCTTATCAGCCGCTCGAAAATGTTGCTCGCCGTCATTTCGTGTCTCCAATGATTGCGCCTGCAACGGCTCAGGCTGCAAACAGGTCCATCTGCTGAAGCTTGGGCGCGACAAGTGCGCGCAGATCGGCGCGATCGGTGAGCAGAGTAGGGCGCCAATCGGTCGTGATGATGAACGGTCGCACCTTGGCTACCGACACGGTCAGTCTCGCTACATCGTCGAGCGTCATCGATCGCCAGCGACGCGACTTGAGAATCCGTCCCACCGCCTTCGTCCCCAGTCCGGGCACGCGCAGCAAGGCCTCGCGCGGCGCGCGATTGACGTCGACCGGAAAGCTTTCGCGAAACTTCAGTGCCCACGCCAACTTGGGATCGATATCGAGCGGAAGCATGCCGTCGGCACCTGCCGCGCTGACCACTTCGGCAGGCTTGAATCCGTAGAAGCGCATCAACCAGTCGGACTGATACAGCCGATGCTCACGCATCAAGGGAGGACGCTTGAGCGGAAGTACCGCTGACGGCGAGGGGATCGGGGAAAAGGCCGAATAATAGACCCGGCGAAGCGCGAAGCGATCGTAGAGCTGGCTGGCACGAACGACGATGTCGCCATCGCTCGCTGCATCTGCGCCGACGATCATCTGGGTCGACTGACCGGCCGGTGCGAAGCGCGGCGCCGACTTGTATTTCTTGCGCGCGTCCTTGCCGTCCTCGATTTCCAGCTTGGTCGACTTCATCGCGCCGTCGATCCGTTCGGCCGATTTCTCGGGCGCAAGGCGCTCGAGCCCGGCGCGGGTCGGAAGTTCGACGTTGATCGACACGCGATCGGCGTGCAGCCCCGCCTGACGGACTAGCTCGGGGTCGGCATCGGGAATGGTCTTGAGGTGGATGTACCCGCGGAAATCATGATCCTCGCGAAGGCTCCGCGCCACCTCCACCATCTGTTCCATGGTATAGTTGGATGAAGCGATGATCCCCGATGAAAGAAACAATCCCTCGATGTAATTGCGCTTGTAGAAGTTGAGGGTCAGCTGGACCACTTCCTCGGCCGTGAACCGGGCACGTCGCACATTCGAGCTCTTGCGGTTGATGCAATAATGGCAATCGAAGATGCAGCTGTTTGTCAGCAGGATCTTGAGCAGCGAGATACACCGTCCGTCGGGAGCATAAGCGTGGCAGATGCCCATCCCCTCAGTCGATCCCATGCCCTTGCCCCCGCGACTGTCGCGTTTCGACGTTCCCGACGACGCGCAAGACGCATCATATTTCGCTGCATCGGCAAGGATCGCGAGCTTCTCTCTGGTGTCCAATTGGGCCATAGGTTCACTCTATGTTCCGTTTGGCCGAGAGTCGAGTAAAATCAGGCGGTTGGCCGCACGTGCGTGAAGAGCGCTTGCAGCGCGCACGGGCGTGGCTAGTCTCGCGCCCGAACGGGGAGAAACATCATGCGCCTGCGCCACCTCTTGCTCGCCGCCGCTGCGTCGGCGTCGCTCACGCTTTCATCAGCTGCGGTCGCGGGCCCGGCCGAGGATTTCCAGCAGCTCCAGAACGATTATTGGGCGACCTATCTGAAGGACAATCCGACCTTCGCCCAGCTGAACGGCGTCTCTACCTACAATCGCGAGCTGGAGGTGTTTGGGCGCGCCGAGGCCATGCGCCAGGTCGGTGAGGCCAAGCAGTTCCTCGCCCGGCTCGATGCCATCCAGCAATCGTCGCTGCCGGTCGGGGAGCAGACCAACTACGCGATCCTCAAGGACCAGCTGACCAATACGATCGCCGGCGCCGATTTCGGATCGAACTATATTCCCTACTCGTCGGGCGGGACGATCTCCGACGGTCTGGCCCAATTTCTGGGTTTCCTGCCGCTGCACACGACCGCCGATTACGAGAATTACCTGATCAAGCTGGGCAAGGTCGGGGCGGCGATCCGCGTTACCAATGCAATCGCGGTCGACAGCGCCCGCAAAGGTTATGCGCGCCCCTGCTCGACGCTCGCGCCGCTCGACAAGGCGGTCGCCACTCCGCCCAATACCGATCCCGCCAAATCGCCTTTCTACGAGCCGTTCGCCAAGGCGGCCCCAAAGGATATCGACGTGGCGCGCTGGTCGGATATCCAGGCGCGGGCGAAGGGAATCGTCACCAGCCAGATCAATCCGGCGATCGAACAATTCCGGTCCGAGTATCGCACCGATCTCAAACCGCGATGCCTGAAGAGCGACTCCTTGTCGGCGTTGCCCGATGGCAAGGCGAACTACGCCTATCTAGTCCGCTATCACACGACGACCGACATGACCCCCGAGCAGATCCACCAGCTCGGCCTGAGCGAAGTGGCGCGGATCCGCGGCGAGATGACGGCGCTCGCCACCAAGTCGGGGTTCGCCAGCCGGGAAGCGATGATCGCCGACATGCGGAGCAACCCGAAATATTTCGCCAAGACCCCTGAAGAACTGATGGAAAAGGCATCGCGACTGGCGAAAAGTATCGACGGCAAGATGCCCGGCCTGTTCGGCAAGCTGCCGCGCCTGCCATACGGCCTGAAGGAAATCCCTGCTGCGACGGCTGAGGGCCAGACCACGGCTTATTATTACCAGGGCAGTCCGGAGGCCGGCATCGCCGGCACCTATTTCGTCAACACTAGCAAACTCGACCAGCGCCCACTGTGGGAATTGCCCGCGCTGACCGTCCACGAAGCCGTGCCCGGCCATCATCAGCAGATCGCGCTTCAGCAGGAAATGGATACTCCCGCCTGGCGGCGCAATCTCGCATTCTACACCGCGTTCGTCGAAGGCTGGGGTCTATATTCGGAACGGCTTGGGATCGAGCTCGGCATCTACGATACGCCGCAAAAGGACATGGGCCGCCTGAGTTACGAAATGTGGCGCGCGTGCCGGCTGGTGGTCGATACCGGCATCCACGCCAAGGGCTGGGACAAGGCCCGCGCGGTCGTCTTCATGAAGGACAATACCGCGCTGACCGACGCCAATATCGATGCCGAGGTCAATCGCTACATCTCCACCCCGGGACAGGCGCTGGCCTACAAGATCGGCGAACTGAGGATGCGCGCACTCCGTGCGAAGGCGGAGCAAGCGCTCGGCAAGAAATTCGACCTGCGCAAATTCCACGACGCCTTGCTGGCCGAGGGACCGGTGCCGATCGGCGAACTGGACCGACGCATGACCGCCTGGATCGCGACCCAGCCCCGCGACTGAGTGTCTAGCGCGGGGTCGAGTCGCTGTCGTTCTGTTCGCGGCGCTCATCGAACGCCTGGCGGGTGAGCTGGTTGAGACAGCCGGTGAACCCGCCCGGACCCACAGGGGAACAGCTGTTGGTGCCGGTGGCGCCAACCGTTTCGAAGCTGCGCGCACGGGCCGCCCACGACTGGCGCGACTGCAGCGATCCGCCCTGGCGCAGCTTTTCGGGAATCCGATAGCGCTCGGTCTCGGGCTTGCGCGCGCAGACGACGATTTCGTCGTCGGTCGAGCGCGGGCAGGGGTCGGTGCCGTAGACGATGATCTCGCTGACCTTGCCATTCTGGGCGATGGCCGGCGCGGTCGGCGCGATCAGCGCGGCCAGTCCGAGCGACGCGGCGCCAAGGCTGAGGGGCAGTTTCGACATGATCAATCCTTTCGACTGAATAAGCGGTTGTGGCGCTTTCAAGTTCCTCAAATCCGCTTCGACAGGCCGATCGCGACGCGGCATCCGGCGCGAATCGCTGCCGTGAGCAGGGGATAGGCGGGCGCGTTCTCGGAACCAAGCGAACGCGCGGT
Organism: uncultured Alphaproteobacteria bacterium; assembly: GCA_963740965.1. GTDB lineage: Bacteria > Pseudomonadota > Alphaproteobacteria > Sphingomonadales > Sphingomonadaceae > Sphingomicrobium. The sequence continues at coordinate 1,421,831 of CAVUFW010000006.1, read as the reverse complement.
CTCGAGATGCTCCAGCTCCTCGGCACGGAAATCCTCGATGTCGGCCGAAAGCTCCGGGTCGCTGTCACCCAGTTCGTCGAGCTGCGCCGAATAATGACGATCTATTTCGGTCTCGACCGCGTCGGTGCAGGCCATCGCTGCCTCTTCGGACAGCAGCGCGGTGGCAGCGCCGAGCATGAACCCGGCGACGTTCCATATCGGCTGCAGCGCGGTGGGTCGAACTCGCCGCTCGGCAAGCAAGGCATCGAACCGGTCCAAGTGGCGCTGCTCCTGCCTCGCCATCCGCGCGATCTGGTGCGCGGCATGACTGCCCTTGGCGAGTACCGCCAACTGGCCGGCATAGATTCGCGTCGCACCATATTCGCCGGCCTGGTTGACGCGCAGCATGCTGTCCGAATCCGGTTTGCGATCGCCCGGGCGCCAACCGCCCGTCATGCGGCGGCTCGCTTGAGCATCAATGTAATGAAGGCCGCCGAGCAGAGCGAGATGATCGCGTTCCAGCCGGCCATGCTGATGGTCAGGAATTTGAACTGGACGTCGTCGCAGCGGACCAGCGGGACCTTCATGATATCCTCCAGCGTCATCGCCCCACTGCTCGAACAGCGCGTCAGCCCTTCCCACCAGCCATATTCGACCCCGGCGTGGAATATGCCGATAGCCCCTGACACGGCAATGGCGAGGGCTGCCAGTCCGGTCAGCAGCCGCGCGTTTCGGCTGGGCGCGGCAAATGCGAAGGCAAGCGCGGCAAGTCCGACCGCGGCGAAGTGCGGCCAGCGCTGCCAGTAGCACATCTCGCACGGGTGGAGCCCGCCGAAGAATTGCGAGCCATAGGCGCCGGCCAGCAGCGCCGCCGGCACGACGAGCGCAACCAGTCGGGCAAGCGCCGGGGGCGCCGGCTGCGCCACGGTCATCGCGTTGCTCGCCATCGTGGCGTTCCTAACGGGCGCGGGCCGGGGCCGACGGTGCCGCCGACGGTGCCAGCCGCTTCAACGTGCGGATCGCATAGTCGAGCTGGAAGTCCTTGACGCCGCGCTTCTTCAAATCTTCCGCCGTCGCGCTGAAGCGCGGATCGGCATTGTCGTCCTTTTCCAGCACTTCGTCCTTCACCCCGGACTGGCTGACCAGATGGCGACGAAGGTCGGCCTCCCGAATGGCCGGGCGATCCTTGTAATCGGGGTCCGACAGCTGCGGCACGTTGATGTCGGGATCGATCCCGCCGGCCTGCACCGACCGGCCCGACGGGGTGTAATAGCGGGCGATGGTCAGTCGAAGCGCGCTGGTCGCATTGAGTTCCTGAACGCCCTGGACCGAGCCCTTGCCGAAGCTGCGCTCGCCCATCACGATCGCCCGGCGATGGTCCTGAAGCGCACCGGCGACGATCTCCGCCGCCGACGCCGACCCGACGTCGACCAGGACGATGATCGGGAGACCATGCGCCATGTCGCCGGGCTTTGCGCTCCAGCTTTGGAAATCGCTCTTTTCGCGGCCGCGCTCGGACACGATCTCGCCGCGATCGAGGAAGGCATCGCTGACCCGCACCGCTTCGTTAAGCAGTCCGCCAGGATTGGAGCGAAGGTCGACGATATACCCCGTCGGCCGACCGCCGGTCGCCTTGTCGATCGCGGTCAACGCCGCTTCGGTCGCCTGGCCGGTGTTGCCGGCGAAGGTGTTGATGTTGATGATCCCGACGCCGTCCTTGATCTCCCACTTGACCGGGCGAAGCTCGATCTTGGCGCGGGTGATGGTCAGGTCGAACGGCTTGTCGCGACCGCGGCGGACCACGGTCAGGCGGATCTTGGTGCCCGGCGCGCCGCGCATCTTCTCGACCGCCTCGTCCAGTTCCAGCCCGTAGAGCAATTGACCGTCGATATGGGTGATGTAGTCGCCAGCTTTCATGCCCGCGGCGTAGGCCGGGGTATCTTCGGTCGGAGTGATGACCTTGACCGCGCCGTCTTCCATCGTGACCGACAGGCCGAGCCCGCCGTAATTGCCGTCCGTAGTGGTCCGAAGCGAGGTATATTCGGTCCCCTCCATATAGCTGCTGTGCGGATCGAGCGCGGCGAGCATCCCGTCGATCGCGCCTTTCACCAGGACATGATCGTCGACCTTGTCGACGTAATTGGCGCGCACCTGGTTGAACACGTCCATGAAGGTGTCGAGTTCCTTCATCGTATTGGCGTCGGCGGCCGCCAGTGAACTGGTCGTCAGCGGGATCATGGTCAGTGCCCCGACCACCGCGAGCGGCTGGAGCAACTTGGCGAGACGCGTCATCAATCAATTCCTCGCTTTGGATTCTGCCCCACCTTAGCCCCGCCACGCCTTAATGGACAGTGACTAGGACGCACCGGCCATGAGGATTGCCGAACGGGGCCGCCCCTTGATCGACAATTCCATCGTGACGGGACCGAGCGCCCGGCCGAGCGCCGCGCCGCGGGCGACCCGCGTGCCCTTGGCGATCGGCGAGCGAACCCCGACCAGCAGCGTCATCCAGCCCCGCCCGTGATCGATCGCGACGATGCCGTCATGACGTCGATAGGGTCCGGCGAACAGCAGGACCCCGTCCGCCGGGGCAAGCACCGCCGCCCCGGCGCGGGCGGCAAAAGTCGTGCCGCGCGATCGAATGCCGCTGGCATTGACCTGGCCGAGCCCGTCGATCACCGGCGCGCTCACCGGCAAGATAATTGCGAACGGCGGCGCCTCAACCCTGGCGTCGGGTGCGAATGGACGGCGCGGGGCGGCGGGCAACGCGGCGAGTTCCGCCGACAGTCGCCGCGCCGCGCGGTCGCGGTCCCATTGGCTGCCGAGCACATTGGCGCCTTCGCTGGCGACGGTCATCCGGTCGTCGGCGCCAAGTGCCCCGGCATCGAGCTGGCCGGCACGGCTCAATGCTTTCGCTTCGAGCGCCGCAAACTCTTGCTGACGCTTGCTCAAGCCGGCGCGCGCATCGGCCAATTGCCGACGCGCGAGCCGTGCGCCTTCGGCAAGCTTGCGGCTAGCGGCAAGATCCGCTCGCAATCCCACGCTCTCGGCGCGAATCCGCGGCACCGCGATCTCCAGCAGTGACCGCATCCGCACGATTCCGGAAAGATCGCGCTCGTCGGCCAGGCTGACCAGCGGCGGTCGGCGGCCGAGATTGACCAGACCCGCCACCAGCGCCGCCGCGGGCGCCTGCTTTGCGGACAGTCGTGCCTGATTGGCGCGCACCAGCGCGTCGCGAAGCGCCAGGTCGGCGTCCATCGCACTGATTTTCGCTTCGGCGGCGGCGATGGCGGCCGCCGCCGCCAGCCGGTCGGCGGCCAGCCGCGCCGCCTCGCCGCGCGCCTGGCCGGCGGCCGCGGACAGTCGCCGTGCCTCCTGCTCGGCTTGGGCGGCCTCGTCGCGAACCTTGGCAATCGCCGACACCGGGGACGGTTGGGCGACGCCGGTCGATGCCGCCATCGGTGCAAGTATCGCCAGCAGGATCAGCGCGCGCTTCATCGCCTCAACCCTTGCGATGATAGGGGTGGTTGGCAAGGATCGACGTCGCGCGGAACAATTGCTCGGCCAGCATGGCGCGCGCCAGCATGTGCGGCCAGGTCGCCGGGCCGAAGGACAGGACCAGGTCGGCGCTGGCGCGAAGTGCCGGCGCGTGCCCATCAGCGGCACCGATCAGAAATCGTACCTCGCGCTTCCCGCCGTCGCGCCAACCCTCCAACCGCTTCGCGAATTCGACCGACGACAGCAGGTCGCCGCGCTCGTCGAGCAGGACGGTGACGCTGGCTGCGGTGGCGGCCGGAATGGTCCCGCCCCGGTCGGAAAGTTCGGAGACCTTGGTCGGCCAGGCGATACGCTTCAAATAGCGGTCGACCAGTTCGGCTTCGGGCGACCGACCGATCTTGCCGCGCGCGATGATGTGAAGCTGCATCAGGGCGCCCAGGCGGCAACGATCGCCCGGGTGGCATCGGCGATGACCTTGGCCCGCGCCGGCCCTTCCGCCATCCCGCGGGTGAAGATGGCGATCGCAATCCGGCGGTCGCCGGGAAGCGTCACGATGCCGACGTCGTTGCTGATGCCGAACAGCGTGCCCGTCTTGTGGGCCACCGGCGTGCCGGGGGCGACGCCTGCGGGAATGCGGTCGGCGCCGGTGTGACAACGCGCCATCACCCCGAGCAGAAAGGCGCGGCTGTCGGCTTTCAGCAACTCGCCCTTGTCAAGGCGGGCGAGCAGTCGCGCGATCGCAACCGGTGTGGCGGTGTCGCGCGGGTCGGCGTCGAATCCGGCCACTGCCGCGGCGCGAGCGTCCGCGGTCAATGGATCGGACGCCCACAACGTTTGCGCGGCGGTCTTGCCGGGCATCATCGGCAGCCCGAGATTGTCGAGCACGAGCCGGGCGATCTCGCGGTCGATGCGCACGCCTTCGACGCGGTTGGCCGTCAGCCAGCGCTGGATCGTGCGGGTGCCGCCAAGGTCGGCGATCAGCATGTCGGTCGCGGTGTTGTCGCTGACCGTCAGCATGAGTTCGATCAGGTTGGCGGCCGACAGGGTAACCCCCGGGTGCGGCATCAGCTTGCCGATCCCGTCCGATCCGCTGCGAATCCGCTCGTCGAGTGTGATCGCTTTGGTGAGCGATCGGCGCCCGGCATCGACTTCGGCGAGATAGGTGGCGGCGACCGCGATCTTGACCGCGCTGGCCATCGGGAACCGTTCGCCGCCATGCACGGCAACGGCGCGACCGCTCGAAAGGTCGATGGCGGCGATCCCGACCTGTCCCGTGGGGACCGCGGCAAGGGCGTCGAGCTGGGCTTCGAGCGACGCCGACTGAACCGGCGCGGGGGATGACGCGACCTGGCCGTGAACCGGCGCGGCCATCGCGAGCGCGAGCGCGAACAGGCCCGCGCGCCTGATCATGAAATCAGGCGCCCGGCGCGGCGGCGGCCGGACTGGCCGACGTGCCCTCGTCGCCGAAGGCCCACATCCGTTCGAGGTTGTAGAAGCTGCGGACTTCGGGGCGGAACAGGTGGACGATCACGTCGTCGGCGTCGATCAGCACCCAGTCCGCGGTCGGCAACCCCTCGATCCGCACCGGCTTGCCGAATTCGGCCTTGATCCGCTCGGCAAGCTTGGCCGCCATCGACGCCACCTGGCGCGACGACTTGCCGCTGGCGATCACCATATGGTCGGCGATCGACGACTTTCCGGCAAGCGGGATCGAGATCATCTCGACCGCCTGATCGTCGTCCAGCGATTTGGTGATCAGCGCATGAAGCGCGTCGACATCGACGGCGATGTCGGTGTTGCCGGTCGGCAGGATGCTTTCGGACTTCGAACGGGGGTCGGCCAAGATGGCTCCTATGAAGGGGTTGGATCGGGTATGGCGGCAGCGTCGGGATCGCGACGATACCAGAAAGGGTCTTGGCCACGCAGGCCAGTAGCGGATGTCGGATCGGGCGGCAGGCGAAGAAAAGTGATCGCCGGTGCACTCCACGTCGTCCAGTCTTTTGCGGTGGCGGCGGGGTGGACGAATCCCCTCAGCCAGCCCATCGCGCGGGCCGCGCGGGCAGGGCCATCATACCCCGGGCGGGGGAGCACCGCAATCGGCACCATTGCCGCGAGCCTCCGCCACTGCTTCCATTGGTGAAATTGGGCCACAGTATCGGCGCCCATCAGCCAGATGAAATCGTGACGCGGATAATGGCCGAGCAAGGCGGCGACGGTATCGACCGTGTAGATCGTCCCGACCCTCGTCTCGAAATCCTTGACCTTGATGCGGCTTCGGCGGGCGACGTGGCGAGCCGATGCCAGCCGTGCCGCCAAGGGCGCCATTCCCGTTTTGCTTTTCAGGGGATTGCCGGGGGATACCAGCCACCAGACCTCGTCGAGATCGAGTGCCGCCATCGCGGCAATGCTGGTGGCACGATGCCCACGATGGGCCGGATTGAAGCTTCCGCCGAGAAGTCCGATGCGTCGTGCCATGCCCCATTGTTGCTAGCAGTCCCCCTCGACCTCCGCCACCGGTCGCGATTATGGTGCGATCCAAGGGGGACAAAGATGGGCGAACTGGACGGAATCGGCGACGCGGTGACGGGAACGTTGCTGGCCCGCGCGGTCGAGCCCGAAGCGGGCGAGGCGCGGGTCGGGAGGACCAGCGAGACGACTTGCCTCAACTGCGGCACGACGCTGGTCGGCCCGTATTGCGCGGCCTGCGGCCAGAAAGCGCACATCCGCCGGTCGCTGCGCGGCTTCGGGGCGGACCTGATCGCCGGCCTGTTCAACTTCGAAGGCAAGTTCTGGCGAACCCTGCCCATGCTGGCGTGGCGGCCGGGCGGGCTCACCCGCCGTTACATTGCAGGGGAGCGGGCGCGCTTCATTTCGCCGACCGCGCTCTATCTCTTCAGCGTATTCCTGATGTTCGCCGTCCTGTCGTTCAGCGGCATGATCGGCGGCGACGACATTGGCGGGTCGGTCAAGACCAACATGGCGGAAGCGGCGGCCGACCAACGCGCCACCATCGCCAAGCTCGAGACGGAACGCCGGTCGGCCGTGTCGACGCCCGCGCGCCTTGCGAAAATCGATCGTCGGCTGGCGGAAGCCAGAGACGACCTCGAGGGCATCGAGCGGGTCCGGGCCGGAAAGGCCTTCCAGGCCGAGGGAATGGATGAACCGGGGGTTCCACCCATCGTCCGCGCGACCGTGTCGAAAGTTCAAGCCAATCCGGAAAAAGCCGTCACGTCGGTGCAGGACGCGGCATCGAAATACAGTTGGCTACTGATCCCGCTGTCGATTCCGTTCATGTGGCTGCTGTTCCCCTTCAACCGCCGCTACCGTCTTTACGATCACACCGTGTTCGTCACCTACTCGCTGTCGTTCATGATGATGCTGGTGATCGTCGCGGGATTGCTGCTGGCAATCGGCTGGACCCCGGTCGCGGCCTTCCTGTGGTTCGTGCCGCCAATTCACATGTACTGGCAGTTGCGCGGCGCGTATCAGCTGGGCTGGCTCAGCGCGCTGGTCAGGGCGACCGCGCTGGTCATCTTCTGCTTCATCGCCAGCCTGTTGTTCGCGATGGTGATCGCCGCGATCGGTGTGCTCTAGCGGCAGGGATATTTGCGCTCCAGCACACGACGAAGCACGTCCTTGGTGGTGGTGGTCGATCGCTGCGCGACCGGGACGGCCCGCAAAGCCGCGAGATATTCGTTCTTGCCGACCCGTGGTTTGTCGGCGGTCGGCGGGCAGAAGCTGGTCTTTCGTCCGGCCGCCTTTTCTCGCGCATATTCCGCCTTCAGGGTTTCGCCATCGGCCTCGATCTCGCGCTTGAGGCGGTAAAAATCCCGCGACAGCAGGGCGAACGGACCGCGCGCCAGCAGGCGATCGACCCGCACCAGGAAATGTTTGACGTCCTGCGCCGCACTCGCCGTGCTAATCGGCGTCGCGACCAGCACGGCCGCGACGAGCATCCGACCTAGCGGGGACACGGGAAGCGCGCGACGGCGATCCTGGTCATGGCTTCGGTCATGTTGATGCGCGCACGTTCGGCAGCCGGGATCGCGGCTAGCCGCCGCATGAATTCGTCGGTGTCCATCTTGGCATTTTCAGGCGGGCAGGCACGCTTCGGCTTGCCGGCCTTGATTGCCGCCAGCCGCTGCGCGCGCGAGGCCTTGCCCGCGTTCTGCGCCTCGGTCACCAGCGCCTTGATCTCGTCTTGTGCCAGAAGCGCCAATGGGCCCTTGGCCTTCAACGCCAATGCTCGCTTGTAATAGGTTTCCGCATTCATCGACTGAGCCGACGCCATGGCCGGCGCGACGAGGGCAATGCCGGCCGCAAGCAACATCAAACGCATGAACTATTCTCCCCGCCCGACTTTAGGCCAGGCGGGGATTAATCGCTATTGAATGACGATCAAGCCCCGGCGGCCGCGGGACCACCAACGCCGGGCTTGGGACGCTTCGACTTGGGGATCGACGATCCCGCCGTCGGCAGGACCGCAGGCACGTCACCGCTACGGTCGATCTTGCCGCCACCGACGATCGTCTTGATCTCGTCGCCGGTCAGCGTTTCGAGCTCAAGCAGGGCGCCAGCCAGCGAATGAAGCTGGTCGACGTTGGTCTTGATGATCTCCGTCGCGCGAGCATGGCCGCCATCGACCAGGGCCCTGATCTCGGCGTCGATCAACAGCGCGGTCTCGTTCGACATGTTGTGCCGCTGGGTCTGCGAATAGCCCAGGAAGGTCTCGCCCTGCGCTTCCTCATACTGCAGGGGCCCCAGCTTTTCGGACATGCCCCACTGCATGACCATCGCACGCGCCAGCTTGGTCGCCTGCTGGATGTCGCTCGACGCGCCCGACGACACCTTGTCGTGGCCGAAGATCACTTCCTCCGCGACGCGGCCGCCCATGACCGATGCAAGGTCGGCGTACATCTTGTCGCGATGATAGCTGTAATTGTCGCGTTCGGGCATCGACACGACCATGCCGAGCGCCCCGCCGCGCGGGATGATCGTCGCCTTGTGGATCGGGTCGGACGCCTTTTCGTGGATCCGGACGAGCGCATGGCCGGCCTCGTGATAGGCGGTCATCTTCTTTTCGTCGTCGGTCATCACCAGCGACCGCCATTCGGTCCCCATGATGACCCGGTCCTTGGCTAGCTCGAACTGCGCCATGGCGACCAGACGCTTGCCGAGGCGCGCCGCCATCAGCGCCGCTTCGTTGACCAGATTGGCAAGGTCGGCACCCGACATGCCCGGGGTTCCGCGCGCCAGCGTGCGGGCGTCGACGTCGGGGGCCAGCGGCACCTTCTTCATGTGCACATCGAGGATCTTCATCCGCCCTTCGATATCGGGCAGCGGCACCGTCACGCGGCGATCGAAGCGACCCGGGCGCAGCAGCGCGGGGTCGAGCACGTCGGGGCGGTTGGTGGCGGCGATGATAATGATGCCTTCATTGGCATCGAAACCGTCCATCTCGACCAGCAATTGGTTGAGCGTCTGTTCGCGCTCGTCATTGCCATTGCCCAGGCCGGCACCGCGATGGCGGCCGACGGCGTCGATTTCGTCGATGAAGACGATGCACGGGGCCGACTTCTTGGCCTCGGCAAACATGTCGCGGACCCGGCTTGCGCCGACGCCGACGAACATCTCGACGAAGTCGGAACCGGAAATGGTGAAGAAGGGAACGCCCGCTTCACCGGCGATCGCGCGGGCGAGCAGGGTCTTGCCGGTACCCGGCGAGCCGACCAGCAAGGCGCCCTTCGGAATCTTGCCGCCGAGCCGCGCGAACTTGCCCGGATCCCTCAGGAATTCGACGATTTCCTGCAGTTCCTCGCGCGCTTCGTCGATCCCGGCGACATCGGAAAAGGTCACCTTGCCCGATTTTTCGGTCAGCATCTTGGCGCGGCTCTTGCCGAAGCCCATCGCCCCGCCGCCCGAGCTTTTCTGCATCTGGCGCATGATGAAAAAGGCGATGCCGATCATCAGGATGAAGGGCAGCGACTGGAGCAACAGATATTGCCAGATGCTCGACGTTTCCTCGGCCTTGACCGACACCGATCCGCCGCGCGCGATCACCTGTTCGGAAACCTTGGCGTCCTTGGGAGCGACGGTGCGTGAAGGTCTTCGAATCGTTGAGCACGCCGACGATGTTGCTGTTGCCGGTCTGGGTCGCGGCGATCGCAATGCTCTTCACATTGCCTTCGTCGACCTGCTTCACGAACTCGGAATAGGCCATTGCCGTGCCCGGCGCTTCCTTGCTGCCGCCCATCGACTGGACGAAAAACACCAGCACGAGCAGGACGCCCATCCAGATGAACAGCGACTTGGTCCACGGGTTGGTTGGCTTCTTCTCGTTCATGTCGATGCGTCTTTCCTGGGGCTTGCCACTAAAATAGGCGTTTCCGCCTTAATGACAATGGAATGGCCGCCAACTGTGCCGCGAAGGGGCATAATCGTAGGATGTCCGGAGATCGTCGTTGACCGAATTAGCGCGCTGACAATCAGGAAAAAGCCTCGCGGATCAGCCGCGTTTTCCGGATTCGGGTGTCAGCCGCCACACTCCATTGCCCTTCAGCTTCAGCCCCGACAGTGTCACTTTCCGTCCCCCCGTCAGCGCCGCCAGCGCGCGATCGAGGTCGGGACCGCGGGGACGCGGGGCGCCAAGACGGTCGAACGCCACGAGCAACAGGCGCCGCTGGAGTTCGCGCGGCAGATCCGATGGATCGACCGCCATTCCGGCATCGTCCTGTGCCAGGCGCGTGGCGACCAGACCTTCCATCGCCCACTCGATCGCCTCGTCGGCATCGGCCAGCCAGCGCGCGCTGCTCGCCAGGCGCTCGGCATCGGCCCAGTCGGCCTCGGCCAGCACGCTTCGAAAGCGCGTGCGGTCGTGGCGGGGATCGCGATTGGTCGGATCGTCGACCGGATCGAGATCGGCCGCGGCGACGATGGCGCGCAGTTCGGACCGCCGCCATCCGAGCAACGGGCGGACCAGCGTCACCCCGGGCTCGAGCACCCTGCGGCGGCGCGTTGCGGCAAGACCCGACAATCCGGCACCGCGGGCAAGGCGCATCAACAGGGTTTCGGCCTGGTCGTCGGCATGATGGCCACTGGCGATCGCGCCCAGATCGCAATCGATTCCCCAAGCGCCGAGGACGCGATAGCGCGCCGTCCGCGCCTGCGCCTGGAGGCTGGAACCGGGCGCGACGCGGGCGTGGAGGACGTGGTGGGGCAAGCCAAGCGTCTTGCACACGCCGGCGACGAAGCTCGCTTCGCCCTGCGCCTCTCGTCGCAAGCCATGATCGACCGTCGCCGCCTCGACCATCCCCGGCCGTGCCGCGGCGGCAAGCAGGAGAAGCGCCAGGCTGTCGGCCCCGCCCGACACCGCGATCCCGAGGCGCGTGTCGGCGGGCACCAGCGGGTCGAGATCCGCGGCGAAGCGGGCAAGGACGGCGGGGTCGGGGGCGAGGGCGGTCATGGCCGGCCCGTCATTGCGCGATGCGCGGATGGCCGCAAGCACCGCCGCCAGCCCCTCCCCGGGTAGGGCGGGGGGAGCGCTAAAAGCTATTCCTCTATTTGCACTTCGCCTCGGCCCGCGCCGCCGGCAACAATGTCCGAAGTGCGGGGCGCATCGACGCGCCATATTCATTTTCAAGCTCGGCATAGGCTTTGCACGCCTGCGTCGGTTGGTTCAGCTTCATCGACGCCTGGCCAAGGTAATAGAGGCTGTCAGGGGCGCGTTCTCCCGCCTTGTTGCCTCGATAATTGGCAAGCAACACTTCGGCCGCGGTTCGATACTCGCCCTTGTCGAGCCACGCGCGACCGATCAGATTGTTGGCCCAGCTGACCCGGCGATGCCCGGGATAAGCGGCGATCATCTTGCGCAGGGCGGCGATGGCGCTGTCGTACTTCTTCGCCTCCCACAGGCGGAAGCCGGCGTCGTAGGCGGCTTCGGCACCATCCAGGCTCGCGGTCGGTGTTTCGGTGCGCGGTCGCGGCGCCGGTGGCGGCACCTGGTCATCCACCACCGCGGATGTGTCGGCGCGGCGGCGGCCCGTCGCCGCTACCGCTTTCGATTGCCCGCAATCGGCGGTCCTGGTCGGCGCGCAGCCGGGCAAGCTCGGCCTCGATCGTGGCAAGGCGATTGGTCGCCTCTTCCGAATTGCGAACGATCTCCGCCATCTGGCTCTCGATCGCGTCGAGCCGGGCCGACAGTTGATTGGCCTGCGTCAGGGTCGCTGCCGGCTCGTCGGAAAAGCCGGCGGTATCGGCCGGCTGGCCCTTGGGGAAAACCTGGCGGCGCATCTGTTTGACCTGCCGTTCCAATCGGTCGATGCGCTGCTCGGGCGTGACCTGGCGCTGGGCGGCGGCGGGGGTCGCAGTCAGCAGGGTGAGGCAAAGAGCCGAAGCGGCGAGCGGAGGCAGGCGCATATCAATTCCTGTTGTGGGTTGGCGGTGGCGACACTCTTTCGCGCCGGCTTTCGAAATCCTGAATGACAGCCTGGCGGATCATTCGGTGGGCGTGGACGGCTCGACGCTGTTGGCGGTGGCCGGTGCGGTTGCGGGCGGCGGTGCGGGCGGGCGAGCGGTCGGACGGGCTTCCGTACGGGCGGGCGGCGTCGGAGCAGGCGCAGTGTACACCCCGGCCCCGGACGGCGGTGCGCTTGCCGGTCCCTTGAGCAGCGCCGGTCCGAGCAGGCTGACCTTGCTGACGCGCGTGGCCGGCGGTCCGACCTGCGGGTGCCACGACTATCGCCGACCGTGATCCGCAGCCCTTCGGCCTTGGCGGTGGTCAGGACCGGCGCGGTCGCACTCGGTGGAACGGCGAAACTCTGGCCAGGTTCGAGCACGCCTTCCTTAAGCAGCGTCGTTCCATCCTTGACCTGGATCCACGCCTGCTGGGTCGCGGTGATCAGCACCGGGCCGGTCGCGGCGGGTGCGGCGGCCGGGGCGGGTGGCGGGACGGTCAGGCCAGGATCGGCGCTCGCTTCCTCGCTCGTCACATTGTCGGGGGCGTTCTGGGCGCGATTGCTGAGCCAGGTCGCGGCGATGACGACCACGGCAATCGCGGCGATGGCCACGAGGATCAGCCATTTCGGCATCGCCCGCGCGGGGTCGAGGGGTTCGAACTGGTCGGCCTGATTGGCGTGGACGCGCGTGCTACCGCCAAGCTCGGCGCGCAATTGCTCGCCAATCTCGTTTCGATTGAGCCCGACCGCGCCGGCGTAGCTCTTGGCGAACCCGATCGAATAGGTCGGGGCCGGAAGCTTGCTGAAATCTCCGGTTTCAAGACTCGCCAGGTGGCGCGTCGGAATCCGCGTCGAGGTGGCGACGTCGTCGATCGACAGTCCGAGTCCCTCGCGCGCCACCCGGAGTCGCTCGCCGGCGGTCATCCCAGCTTCGATTTGGTCTTCGCCTTCGCTCATCGCCATCCCCCGCGTCAGGTCCCCATGGTGATCAAGGGCTTGTTGAGTCCAGCAGCACCGGTGTCAACCGCCATGCCTCGGATTACCAGTCGCTTACACTCAACCGAGCGCAACGCCATGCCGTTTCGCCCAGTCGGTCAGCAACCGGCGCAGGTCGCGCGGCGGCCTGGCGAGCATATTTGTCCATCCGATCGGTGATCGCGGCGGTATCGATCGAGCGGATCATCGCCTTGACCGGCCCGACCGCGGCCGGCGTAATCGAGAAGTTGCGCAACCCGATCCCGACCAGCGCCAGCGCCTCCAGCGGCCGCCCGCCCATTTCGCCGCACAGGCGAATGGTGACACCCGCCTCGTCGGCCTGCTTCACCACCCGGCGAAGAAACCGCAGGATCGCCGGGCTGAGCCAGTCGTACCGTTCGGCCAGCCGCGGGATCGGCGCGGTCGGCGGCGAACAGGAACTGGGTTAGGTCGTTGGTCCCGATCGACAGGAAATCGAGCTGCGGCAGGATCACGTCGAGCATCTCGGCCAGGCTCGGCACTTCCAGCATGGCGCCATATTCGATCCTGACGCGGGATCGGACGCTTGGCCTTTCTTCGACCACGCCAGCTGCTCCTCGAATAGGGCGCGGGCTTCCTCATATTCCCATGGCTCGGACGACCATCGGGAACATCACACGCAAGGTCCGCCCGCCGGCAGCCTCGATCAAGCGCGCGCGCCTGCGCCTTCATCAGCGTCGATCGTTCCAGGCTGAGGCGAAGCGCGCGCCAGCCCATCGCCGGATTCTCCGCTTCGTCCTTGACGTCGTTGAGATAGGGCAACGCCTTGTCGCCGCCGATATCGACCGTGCGGAACACCACCGGCTTGTCGCCCGGCGGCGTCGAGCACCGACTTGTACAGTCGCTGCTGGCTCTCGCGTCCGGGCAAGGCGGCAGAGACCAGGAACTGGAATTCGGTCCGGAACAGCCCAATCCCGTCGGCGCCCGACGCTTCGAGCATCGCCGCATCCTCGGCCAGCCCGGCATTGACCATCAGCGAGACCTTGACCCCGTCGGTGGTTTCGGCCGGCAAATCCTTCAGCGCGGCATATTCGGCGCGGCGCTTCTGGCTCATCGCCATGCGCTGTTCGAAACCTTGGGACAGCGGCCGGCTCGGCCGGACCACGACGGTGCCGCTGTCGCCATCGACCAGGATCACGTCACCTTCGCTCGCGACGTGGCGGATGGTGGGCAGCTTGCCGACCACCGGCACCCCCATCGCGCGGGCGACGATCGTCATGTGCGCGGTCAGGCTGCCTTCTTCGAGCACCACCGCCTTCAATCGCCTCTTGTCATATTCCAGCAGTTCGGCCGGCCCCAGGTTGCGAGCGATCAGCACGGTGTCTTTCTGACAGCCCGGTCTGCGCCGCGGTGCCCATCCGCCCCGACACGATCCGCATCAGCCGGTTGGACAGGTCCTCCAGGTCGTGCATCCGCTCCTTGAGCAAGCGGATCGTCGATTTCCTGCATCCGACTTCGGGTACGTTGCTGGACCCGCTCGATCGCCGCCTCGGCGGTCAGGCCGCTGTCGATTGCCTGGTTGATGCGCCGCGACCACCCCTCGTCATAGGCGAACATCTTGTAGGTCTCGAGGATCTCTTCATGTTCCCCGGCGGTCCCGAATTCGGCTTCGCGGGTCATGGTGTCGATCTGCTCGCGCATCCGGCGAAAGGCGGTGTAGACCCGCGCCCGCTCGGCCTCCGTATCCTCGGCCACGGTCTGTTCGACCACCACCCGTGGCTGGTGGAACACGGCGACGCCCTTGGCCATGCCGGTGACCAGCTTCAGGCCGCTGATGCGCTGCGCCCCCGCCGCCCGCTGGGTCGCGCGGCTGCCGTCGGACAGGCGAGCGCTGGCGATCAGCTCGCTGATCACCATCGCCACCGTCTGCAGCGCCTCGATCTCGACTTCTTCGTAGCATCGGGGGTCGGCATGCTGGACGGCCAGTACGCCGATCGAATTCTCGCGGTGGACGATCGGGACGCCGGCAAAGCTGTGGAAGCTTTCTTCGCCGGTTTCGGGCCGATAGGCGAAGGCGGGATGGGTGCTGGCCTCGGCCAGATTGAGGATTCGCCCCTCCAGCGCGATCGTCCCCACCAGGCCTTCGCCGGGGGACATCCGCGTGACGTGCACCGCTTCCTTGTTGAGCCCGTGCGTGGCGAACAATTCCAGCTTGCCGTCGCGCTGGACGTAGATCGAGCACACCTCGCTCTTCATCGCCTCGGCGATCAGGTCGACGACATGGTCCAGTTTTCCTTGCGGGCTGCTCCGCTTGGCCATCAGATCATGAAGGCCGACGATGATCTCACGAGAAGCGATGGCGGCGGTCAAAGGCATGGTCGAAACGCTAACAGATGGTTTCCGCCGACGCTATCGGCTGATTGCCGGGGAGTCGACGTCGGCGGCTTAGTGAAGCGTCTCTCCAGCGGCGCACATGGCGACGAATTTGGCGATGCGCGCGGCGCGGGTTTCGGGCTTCTTGGCCTCGCCGACGCGGTAGAGGATGGCGTAGCGGTTGGGGCCGGTAAGTTGATCGAAAAAGGCGCGTGCCGCCGGATCGGCATCGAGCGCGGCGGTCAGGTCGGCGGGTTCCACCGCGCTCCGCTGGGGTGCGTAGGCCGCGTCCCATCTCCCGTCGACCTTTGCACGATCGATCTCGGCCTGACCCGCCGCGGTCATGCGGCCCTCGGCGATCAATTCGTTGGCGCGCTTGACGTTGACCGCCGACCATTTGGATCGCGGACGGCGCGGGGTGAACCGCACGAGCCAGTAGTCCCGGTCATATTTGTCGAGCTGACCGTCGATCCACCCGTGGCACAGGGCGGTATCGATTGCCTGGGCCTTGGAAATGGTAGCAATACCCGAAGCCGCCTTGGCCAGCTTGAGCCACAGTCCGCCAGACGTCGCTGGCTCGGCCGCGATCCAGCGCGCGAAGGCCTCCGCATCGGCGAACGCGACGATCGGCAGGCCATCACGATTTTCCGTCAACCGCGACCCTCCAGCGCCACCGCCGCTTCCTCGACCAGTTCGGCGATGATGTCGGCGACCGGCTCCTCGCGCTTGACCATGCCGACGCTTTGCCCGGCCATCACCGACCCGCGCTCGACATCGCCGTCGATCACCGCCCGCTTCAGCGCGCCTGCCCAGTAATGCTCGATCTGCAGCTGGGCCTCGGCCATCTCGACCGTGCCCGAATCGAGCAGGCCGGCGACCTCGACCTGCTTGGCGGCAAAATTGGTCATTTCCTGGTTCTTGAGTGCGCGCACCGGGATGACCGGCAATCGCGGGTCGATCTGGACCGAGGGGATGGCATCGCGGGCCGAGGCGCGAAGGAAGGCCTTCTTGAAGTTGGCGTGGGCGATGCATTCGGTGGCGCAGACGAAGCGCGTGCCGAGCTGAACGCCGACCGCGCCCATCTCCAGATAGGCGGCGATTGCCTCTCCCCGACCGATCCCGCCGGCGACGAACACCGGAATGTCGGCGGCGACATGGGGCAGGATCTCCTGGGCGAGCACGCTGGTCGACACCGGTCCGATATGGCCGCCCGCCTCCATTCCCTCGATCACCAGCGCATCGGCCCCCGATCGCATCAGCTTCTTCGCCAACGCCAGCGCCGGCGCGAAGGCGATCAACTTGGCTCCATTGCCCTTGATCCGGTCAATCGCGCCGCCTGGCGGAAGACCGCCGGCGAGCACGACATGCGTGACCTCATGCTTCGCGCAAACGTCGATCAGCTCCGACAGCATCGGGTGCATGGTGATGAGATTCACGCCGAACGGCTTCGCAGTCCGCTTCTTGGTCTCGGCAATTTCGGTGTCGAGCAGGTCGGGTGTCATCGCCCCGCAGGCAATGACCCCGAAACCGCCGGCATTGGAAATGGCGGACACGAGGTTGCGCTCCGAAATCCAGCTCATCGCCCCGCCGAGGATCGCGACGTCGCAGCCAAGAAAGTCGGTCCCGCGATGCATCAATTGCTTGAGCCGGGACGGGCCGACGCCGCTGCCATGCATCGCCCGCGGCTCCGCAATCATGCCTTCACCGCTCATTCCTTTGTCCCATCGTCGTCCAGCCCGAAGGCAGTGTGCAGCAACCGCACGGCAAGCTCCATTTCGTCCTCGCGGATCAGCGCGCTGACCTTGATCTCGCTGGTCGTCACCGCCAGCAGATTAATGCCCCGCGCTGCCAGCGTGTCGAACATCGTCGCGGACAGCGCCGGGTTCGACCGGATCCCGACCCCGACGATCGACACCTTGGCGACCGCATCGTCGGTCAGCATCTCGGTGAAGCCGATCGCCTCGCGCTGCCGCTCCATCACCCCCGCCGCTTGCGCCAGGCTGGCGCGCGGGACGGTAAAGGTGAGGTCGCTTACCGGTTGGCCCGCGGTCGCCGCGTGGACGATCATGTCGACCGAAATCCCCGCCTCGCTCAGCGGATGCATGATCGCCGCGACCGTCCCCGGCCGGTCGGCAATTCCGGTCAGCGTGATCCGCCCCTCGTTGCGGTCCGCCGCGATCCCGGCGATGGCATTTCTCTCCATGTTCGCTCCCAGTTCGGCGACGATTTCGGTCCCCGGCAGATCTTCGAACGCGCTCAATACGCGCAGCGGCATCCTCTCGCGCATCGCAAGGCCCACGCTGCGCACCTGGAGCACTTTCGACCCCACGCCGGCCAGCTCCAGCATCTCCTCGAACGTCACCTGCGGCAGCTTGCGGGCGCGCGGCACGATCCGCGGATCGGTGGTGTAGACTCCGTCGACGTCGGTATAGATGTCGCAGCGGTCGGCCTTCAGCCCCGCCGCGATCGCCACCGCCGACGTGTCCGATCCGCCGCGTCCCAGCGTCGCCACCCGGCCGTCCTCGCTCACCCCCTGGAAACCCGGGATGACCGCCACCGTCCCGGCCTTCAGCGCCTCGTCGAGCGTCGCGGACTCGACCGCCTCGACCCGGGCATTGCCGTGAATCCCGGTGGCGCGGAGCAATTGCCAGCCCATGAAGCTGCGCGCCTTCAGCCCCAGATTCTGCAACGTCATCGCCAGCAGCCCGGCGGTCACCTGCTCGCCCGACGCCACCACCACGTCATATTCCTGATTGTCGTGGATCGCCGCCGCCTCGCGGCACAATTGCACCAGCCGGTCGGTCTCGCCGGCCATGGCCGACACCACGACCAGCACCTCGTTGCCGCCCTCGACCTCCCGCCGGACCCGGGCAGCCACCGACCGGATCCGCTCGATCCCGGCCATCGACGTGCCACCGAACTTCATCACGATGCGGGCCATTGGACGAGCGGGTTTCCTTGGTTGAAGCGCGCCGTCCTGTTAGGAGGCGCTTATGACCGAGACAAGCATGGCAACGAGTATCGTGGCGCGTGAAGCCGCCCACTTCGGGGGCCTGGCCGGCGACTGGTGGGATCCGGACGGTGCATCGGCGATGCTCCACAAGCTCAATCCGGTTCGCCTGGCCTACATCCGCGACCGCATCGACCAGCACTGGCATCTCGACGAATGCGCGCTCCGCCCGCTGACGGGGAAGACCGCGCTCGATGTCGGCTGCGGCGCCGGGCTGCTGGCCGAGCCGCTCGCCCGCATGGGCGCGACCGTCACCGCCATCGATGCCGCGCCCGAGCTGGTCGCCGCGGCGCAGGCCCACGCCGCCGGCGCGGGTCTGGCCATCGACTATCGCGCCGTCGGTGTGGAAGCGCTCGACGGCCGCTTCGATCTCGTCACCGCGATGGAAGTGATCGAGCATGTCGCAAACCCGCAATCCTTCATCGCCAGCCTCGCCGCGCGCCTGGCCCCGGGCGGCCTGCTCATCCTCTCCACTCCCAACCGCACCGCCTGGTCGCGGCTGCTGACCATCACATTGGCCGAAGGCCTCGGCCGGATCCCTCGCGGCACGCACGACTACGACGCCTTCATCGCGCCCGAAGAACTGACCGTGATGCTGGCCGAGGCAGGGCTGGCGGTTGACGACATCAAGGGCATCGCCATGAGCCCGATGCGCGGGCTCCACTTGAGCGAGGACGTGCGGCTCAATTATCTGGTGGCGGCAAGGTCATCGACCGCCCGATAACGATGCCAGATCCGCCGGCGTCAAAAGTGTTGCCGGGGCGGGTCGGTCCCGCTAGCCTTTGCTCGAGGTAGTTGAAATGGCGTCGGTTAAAGTAATCGTGTTGTTACAGTCAGGGATGCTGGACGCCGCGATTGGCCCGGACAGGGAAGCGTAGGCGGGCGTGTTCGATCAAATATTATCGCCTCCGTACATGCCGTTCGCAATTTCCTTTCTGGTCATGCTCGGAATCGGGTTGATCGAGGCGATTGGACTTGGCCTTGGCAATCTTGATCTCGACGGCGGGGCGCACGTCGACGGTTCGTCCGACGGCTCGGGCGCGGTCTTGCTCGACTGGCTTGGTCTTGGAGAAATTCCCATCCTGATCTGGCTGACGTCGCTGCTCGCCTGTTTCACCTTGCTTGGAATCGCCATCCAGCAGGTCGCCGCCGCCAGCCTCGGCGCGCCGGTGTCGCCGGGACTGGCGGCGGGAGGGGCGATCGTGGGCGGACTGATCCTCAATACCTTCATGGCCAACGGACTCGCCCGGATCCTGCCAGGGACCGAAACGACCGCCATCGCCAGCGATGAGCTGGTCAGGCGGCGCGGCACGATCCTGGAGGGAGCCGCACGGCGGGGCCAGCCGGCGCGGGCCAAGGTCGTCGATCATTACGGGCAGGCGCATTACGTCATGGTGGAGCCGCACGAGGATGGCGACGTCATTTCCCAGGGCGAAACGGCACTGCTTGTCCGCCGCGAAGGCTCCCTGTTCTTCGCATTGCCCGACGCCAGCACGCTGCGCGCCCTTTGACCCGATATCCTTCTGATCCGTCTTGGAGACCGACATGCCCGCATCACTGTTGAACCTGCTAATCTATGCGGGGATCGTCCTGCTCGCGCTGCTTGTGATCGGCGTCATCCTGACCCGACTGTATCGCCGCGCCACCAAGGATGTCGCGCTGATCCGGACCGGCTTCGGCGGTGAGAAAGTGGTGCTCAACGGCGGGATCATGGTCATCCCCGTGCTCCACGAATTGATGCAGGTTCGGCTGACGACGGTGAAACTGGAGGTGTCGCGGCTCAACAAGGATGCGTTGATCACGCTCGACAAGTTGCGGGTCGATGTCGTCGGACTGTTCCACATCAAGGTGAAACCCGACGCGACGTCGATTGCCGCGGCCGCGCAGACCCTGGGCGATTCGGTCAACAGCCCCGATGCGGTCAAATCCTTGCTCGACGGCAAACTGGTGTCGGCGCTTCGATCGGTTGCCGCGACGATGACGATGGAACATCTCCACGCCAATCGCGCCGACTTCATCCAGAAGGTGCAGGAAGCGCTGATGACCGATCTCGACATGAACGGCTTTCAGCTCGAATCGGTCAGCATCACGCATTTCGACCAGACCGCATTCGAGCATTTCAACGAGAACAATGCCTTCGACGCCGAGGGATTGACGGTGCTGACCCGCACGATCGAGGAGCGGAAGAAGATTCGCAACGACATCGTCGCGACCAACCGCGTCGAGATCGAGCAGCGCAACCTCGACGCCAACAATCAGTCGCTCGAGATCGCGCAAGCGGCCGAACAGGCCCGACTGCTGCAGGAACAGACGCTGTCGGCCCGTCGGGCGGAGCAGGCGACGGCGATCGCGACCGCGGAAGCCGAGCAGACCCGTCTGGCCGAACTGGCGCGGATCAGCGCCGGCCAGGCCCAGACCGTCGCGCAGACCGAAGCCGACAAGGTGATCCAGACCGCGACGATCGAACGCGACGGGGCGATCCAGACGGCGACCATCGAGCGCGATCGCAATATCGAGCTCGCGCGGATCACGACCGCGGTCCAGACGGCGCAGAAGTCCGAAGAAGAATCGACCGCCACCGCCGCCGCGAACGAGGCCCGCGCCCTGGCCGTGCGCGCCGAGGAAAGCGTCGAGACCGCCAAGGCGACCGAAGTCGCGAACCGCACCAAGAACGTCGCGGTCATCGCCGCGACCCAGCGCGCGCAGGAAGAAGCGGTCCAGATCACCGTCGCCGCGACCGCCGACAAGGAGGCCGCCGAAGCACGCGCTTCCGCCATCCGTACCGAAGCCACGGCGGAAGCGGACGCCGAAAAGGCCCGCGCCGAAGGTCGCGAGGCCGCGTTCCGCGTCGATGCCGCCGGTCAGGCCGCGATCAACGAAGCGACCAATATCCTGAGCCCCGAACAGACCGCCCTGCTGGTACGCCGGGCCATGCTCGAGGCGCTGCCCGAGATCATCGCCGCAGCCAGCAAGCCGATGGAGAATATCGACAAGATCAGCATCGTCGATGCGCGTGGCCTGCACGGCGAAAATGGTCCTGGCGACAGCAATGGTGGTGGTACGGGCAACCTCGCCGACGCGGCAGTCGCCGCCGCGATGCGATACCGGGTGGGTGGCCCGCTGATCGACTCGCTGATGGCCGAGCTCGGCATGGACGGAAGTTCGATGAACGGGATGCTCGCGGGTGGGGGAGTGGCCGGCACCGCGCTTGCTGCGCAATCCGCGTCCAACGGGGGCGGCGGCCTAGCGATGCCCGATAAAGCGAAGCTTGCCTCGGCGACTCCGCTCAAAAAGCCGGTCGAGGCGCCGCGCGCATCGAAGCCCGCCAATCCAGCGGCCAACTGACAACCGCTTACGGGTCGCATGCGCATCGGGGATACGCGCTGGGATGTCCTTGAGGGCGACATCATCGCTTGCGATGTGGATGCGATCGTCAATGCGGCGAATTCATCGTTGCTGGGCGGGGGCGGCCTGGATGGCGCAATCCACCGGGCGGCCGGCCCCGATCTGGTCTTCGAATGTCGGCTGCTCGGCGGATGCAAGACGGGTCAGGCCAAGCTGACACGGGGATACCGCCTAAACGCGCGCCACATCATTCACACGGTCGGGCCGGTGTGGCGGGGCGGAAACGACGAGGAACGCGATCTTCTCGCCAGCTGCTACGATCAATCCCTGTCACTGGCTCGCAAGCACGGGCTTCGAACCGTCGCCTTCCCCGCCATCTCGACCGGCATCTACCGCTTCCCCATGGAAGAGGCAGCCGGGATTGCGGCAACGACCGTCGCCGCTCGCTTGTCGCGAGATCCCGGGTCATTCGACCGGATAGTGTTCGTCTGCTACTCGGCGGACTCGACCAGGATCTATCGCTCGGCGGTCGAGCGAGCTGTCTTCGAAGCCGTCGATTGAGCGCGCGCACCAACCTTTTCGGACGTCAATAAAGTGCTCGAGAGACGGGCAAGGATGCGCGTGGACGATACGGAGCATCGTATCGAAGACCGTCCGCTTTCTACGCAATGCCGCCAGAAGCAGACGGTCTGCTTTCGACCCATTGCGGACGTTGGGAATTCCCACAAATTCGGCTTTTGGCCTCGCCCGACGCTAACGTATTGGATCGTCAGCGGATGCCCAATGGATCTCGATCCTCATCAATCGCTTGGCCGCATTCGTCTATGAAGGCTTGATCAGCTTCGCTTAATTTCGCGCCGTCTTTCGCGCGTTTCAGTGTGTCATAACAGTTGGGGACCGACGCTAAAGGCACCCGACGTTCCCCACTAGTTACAATAAGGAAAATAAGGATCAAAACCGCGATCGGGATGATGCAGCCCTTGAATGTGCCATCCATCCGAGGATCGCTGCCACGAATGCTGTAAGTTCTCAAGACAGAGGCTACCGGACA
Source organism: uncultured Alphaproteobacteria bacterium (assembly GCA_963740965.1). GTDB lineage: Bacteria > Pseudomonadota > Alphaproteobacteria > Sphingomonadales > Sphingomonadaceae > Sphingomicrobium. The sequence continues at coordinate 1,399,168 of CAVUFW010000006.1, read as the reverse complement.
CGCCCGATATCCGCTCTCGACCCATTGCGGACGATGGCCTGACATGTGAGATTGCCCCATGCGCAGGATAGATAGAACATTGGCATACGTCGTTGCCGTCACAACGGTTGTTGCTGTGACTCCGGCAAGCGCTTGCATCCCTCCGAACATTCCGTTCGATTATGGCAGCACGTCATTAGATGACGCGGACCGAGAACAATTAAATGGTTTTATCAAAAGTCTCCGCAAAGAACCTTCCGGGAAGCTCCGCCTCGTTATCGAAAGCGATGGGTCGAAGGCGAACGTCCGGATGGCCAAGGTTCGTGCCGAAGTGATCAAGACGGCGCTCGTTCGACGCGGCGTGTCTCCCTCGAAGATCGAAATCGAGTCACGAGTGCGACGCAATCCGTTATCCCGGCTGGTTTTTGTGGAGATCAACTCAGTGCAATCTTGCTGAGCCTGTGATGTCCGCTTTCCACCGATGATGGTCGATCAGCTGCCGCTTGGCGTCCGACCCAAAGCGGCCGCGAGCGCGCGGCTACAATCCAGCCCGTGTCCGCATTGCCGCTACTCGGGCACACCAGCGCCTAACGGAGAACGCTGAACGTCACTTTTAGCGTCGCGTTGGTCTTGATCGGCCCGACGTGCATCACAACCGTCACCGGCGTGGGCGCTTCGAGATCGGGGCGCGTGATACGCGATCCAGTAACGACGATCGCATCATCGTCGTCACCATATGCCCGGTCGAGGGACGCGGAGATGATCGGCCCCAACTTTGTCCCGCTCGCTTCCGCGACAGCCTGCGCCTTGGCTCGGGCATTGGCATAGGCGTCGGCGACGGCCCTTCGTTTCAACGGCTTCTCGTCGCTAACCGCGAAATTGCGAATTGCGGGTTTGGTAGCACCCGCTTGGCCAGCGATGCCAACCAAGGTTCCGGCATCTTTCACACGCTTGCTGTCGAAGGTGAAACTCTGCTCGGCGACGTAGCCGGCAATGGCGCACGACCCAATCGACAATTTCACCGCGTCATCATCGTCTCCGCTGGTGCTGCGGCCACATGTCGTCCCGCGAACGCCCGTTATCGTCATGTTCTTGGTTTCCGGCGCGATGTCGGGGTCAATCGCTTGCAAACGCCCACCGATGCGAGCCGTCTTGGCAACCAGGTCGCGCACCGCGTCGTCGCTCGTTTTGCCTTCGCCAAGCACGTTATAACCGATGCTGACAACATCCGCCGGCATTTCCGCTTCGCCATAGCCTTCGACGACAATACGCGGTGGATCCTCTGCCTTCGCCGGAGCAACCGGCCCAAGCATAGCCGCGAGCAAAACCAGCCGTCCTGAAATCAGCATAAACCCTCCACGCACAAACTAATTCGCGGATGCTGTGATCGAACCGGCACGAAGGCAAGCATCAACTGCCCTTCTGATAGCTGCCGTGGGCCCTAACGTCCGCTTTCCACCCATCATGGTCGTTGAGCGACCGGCCGGTCGTCGAGCCATTGCGGACATTGAAAAGCCTTTTAGCGGTTGGCCTTGATCGGTCTTCAACAGTTAAGTGTGACGAGAAGCAAACTCTTTGGCTTCTTCGATGGTCAATTTCCATCCGCGCGGAACGTTACGTAGACCAAGTTTGCCACGTGCCATCCAGCGGGACAAAAAGAATTTCGCGGCTGGGTGACCTTGCTGAGCCGCATGTTCAAGCAAGGGTTTCACCTCGTTACGCATTTCGGGCGTCTTGGTTTGCAGGTAGCGCAGCCAACCGAGCCAGAAATAAGCAGGCGCGAAGTCCAGCCTGACACCATCTTGTAGGATCATCTGACATTCCTCGTGCCGGCCAATTTGGAACAGGAGTTCGAGCATAGGCGATCGTTGCATTCCAAGACCCTCCGACGATCGCGCGATGATAATATTCCAACGCTCTCGCGGTGTCGGCTACGACGCCAATCCCAGTCCAAAAGTGCCATCCGACCCTTTCCATCGAATACACCGACCCAGCTTCCGCTGCCTCGATGAATAATTGGAAAGCGGACGCGGGATCGGAATCAAAAATCTCGTCGGCGCGTTTGACGAGGTCCAAAAGATCTTCCGACTCCTCTGGGAGCGCGTGCAAGGCGTTTGCCGCATTTGCTTCCCACGCGTCAGAATGCGGCCAGTCACACTCCGCATATGCCGAAAGAGATTTGCGGTCCAAATTTCCTCCTGCTTTCGATGCGACTGTGCGGATGGGTTGAATGCTAACCGGTCTAACGTCCGCTTTCCACCCAAGTCAGTCGTTCAGCGATGCTTTGCTTTCCACCGAAAGTGGACATTTACGCGAATTCTTGGATCACACCGCGGATTAACTGCGGCTCACGCATCTGGTTGCCGCTCGACCCGGTTGAACCAACTGTTGAAAGCCACCGTCACCCGGTCACCCGCGGACTGGTTGGGGTAGACCCAATGCTTGAGATAGGCGGGCCATAACAGGCACGTGCCGGCCACCGGTCGGGACGTGAAGCGGGTTCTCGTGATCGGAAATTCGACGCGTGCATTGGTGCCGATCGATCCGCGCGGATCGACGAACTCGATCGCGCCGGACGTCAGGTCGGCGGCGTCTGTGGGTGGTGGCACCTGCACGTAATAGACTCTGGACCAGAAAGCGCCGGGGGTGATCGTGCGGGGCGTTCATCGCGCCCGGCGGATTGATGTTGACCCAACCTTCCTGGCTCGCGGCCAGGTCGCGCGGCAGGTCGGGTATCATCTTGGCGTTCGCCGCCGTGGCGATCGCCTTCAATTCGCCGGCCAGGGCGCGATGCGCGGGCTCGGTGCGGTCGAACAGGTCGTTGGCCGAATGCCAGCCATGACGATTGGACCGGTCGATCCCCGCCTCGATCGCGCGGCGCGCCATGATCTCCTCGATCAGGCGCGCGTTCAGTCCGTCCTCGTGAAGTCGAACTGTCAGCAGCGGCACCGGGAACAGCAACCGCACTTCGGGTTCGTCGAACGCCATGATCTTTCCCCCCGGCGCGAATAAGCCGGTGCGGGCGACGAAATTGCAAGCCTCCCTTAACGGGTCTGCGATAGCGTCGGCCCGATCTTGTGGCGTGGGCAGGCGGGCGATGGACGGCAAAGTGTTGGTGGGGCTGGGGGCGATCCTGTCGGGCGGCGCCTATTTCGGCGGCGCATTCGGTGGCGGCGGCTACGAGCGCGTGGTCGGTGCGTCGCCGGTCGAAGTCCGCGCCGCGCTTCAGGACCTCGACATCCGCGACGCACCGGGGGAGCCGGGAAGCGATCCTTCGCGATCGGGTGGCGTCGCCCCCTTGTTCGAGCTGACCGAGCAGGGCAACGACATGGTGTGGACCGTCAAGAGCGGCAACGACGTCGCGATCCGCATGATCGCGCATCTCGAGCCGCTCGACGGGGGCGCGAAAACCAGGGTCACGACCAGCGTCGAACGCGGCGATGCGCCCGACGACTTCGTCTCGCCTGCCTTCCGCTCGGTCGGGATTACCTCGGGCCTGTTCCGGATGGTGCTGGAGGACCAGCTCGACGATCTTACCCGTCCGCCCGGACCAGGGGAGGAGGCGTGCCGCGAGCTTTCGGAAAAGCTGCTCGAAGCCAATGCGCCGCCGCCCGAGCGACAAATCGGCTTCGCCGGCGTCGCCCGCACCGCGATGACGCTGAACGCGGTCGAGGGTCGATTGAAGGCCGCGGGCTGCGACACCGGTTTCCATAAATTCCGGGAGGTGAGCAACGAAATGGGCGCGGCCGACACGTCTCCGCCGGCGGTGACGGGCGTCCAGTTCGATCCAGGCAAACCGATGATCGACGTCGGCCCCGCCGCGACCCGCGATTAAGGCTGGCACAATAGGATTTCGGCTGCTTGGCTGGGCTTCGGCTCTTTCGAATCGTGACGTCTTGGCCCTGCGATGCCCAACAGCCCGATCGCGGCCCATTCCTTAAGTTGACGAATTGGCCCGGAAATGGCGTCGCACTTGGGAAACTTCGTCAACCTAAGCCTAGACGAACGCGCTAGAAATCGACCTTGTCGTAATGCGCCGGGGGCACGATGACCTCCATGCGCTCGCCCAGCAGCGGCCGGAAGCAGGGGCGGCTTTTCATCACCGCATACCAGTCCTTGGTCGCCTTGTGCCCGCGCCAGTCGAGCGCGCCGAGATAGTCGATCACCGACAGATGCGCCGCGGCGGTGAAGTCGGCCAGGCTCAGGCCCGCGCCCGCGATCCAGCGGCGGTGGTCGAGCAGATAGTCGAGGTAATCGAGATGGTTGTTGGCGACCTTCATCGATTCGCGGAGCACGCGCGTATCGGGCGACCCGTTGCTGACCAGCCGCTTGCGCATCCGCTCGTTCATCAGCGGCTCGACCACTTCGCGGAACAGTTTCTCGTCGAACCAGGCGACCAGCCGGCGGACCTCGGCCCGGGCCACGCTATTGCCGTGGATCATCGGCATGCGATCGACCGTCTCGTCGAAATATTCGCAGATCGGCTGGCTTCCGATCAGCACCGTCCCCGCCGCCTGGTCGACCAGCACCGGGGTTTCGCCCGCCGGGTTGAGGTCGATGAACTCGTCGCGCCGCTCCCATGGATTTTCGCGCACCAGCTCATGCGCGACGCCCTTCTCGCCAAGCACGAGCCGAACCTTGCGCGAGAAAGGACAAAGCGGGAATTGGAATAGCTGCCACATGATCGCTCGGCTTTAACGCGATCGTCGGCGGCGTCTACCGGCGCGCCCGAAAATTAGCGGCGCGGGTAGCCCGGAGTCGGCAGATTGGCCGTGGCCCGGTCGATTTCGGCCGCCGCGCGGTCGATCGACTGGATGATGGACGGCAATGTTGCGGCCATGGCCTGCGCGCTCGACTGAATCGCCGCACCGCTGCTGGCGGCCTGGCGCTCGATCCGCCGTTCGATGTCGGGATCGCCGCCCGCAACCACGTTCCGGACAGTCCGCCGCCGGTCGGCATCGGTCACCGGGCGACCCTGCACCGCGGCCTCGATCTCGCCGACATTGATATCGAGCAGGACGCGAGACAGCGCACCCGCCATGCGCCCGACCTTGTCGGCCTGGGCCGGATCGGTCAGCTCACGCGGAAGCTGGGGCGCATTGTACTGCTGGGCGGCCGCAGGGGTCGCGGCCACAGCGAGGGGAAGGGCGATCAGCAACAGGCGCATGACATCATCCTTTTCGAATCACGTCCCTATTATCGATAAAAAGCATGGCGAAGGAAAGGCTTACCGCATTCCCAGCCAGATCAGCGCCGCTACACCGGCCGCAATCCGGTACCAGGCAAAGGGCGCGAACCCATATTTCTGGATGATCGCGACGAATGCCTTGACCACCACCACCGCGACCACGAACGACACCGCGCTGCCGATCAGGATGTTGCCGGTCATGCCCGGCGGCATCTCGGCCCCGTGTTTGTACAATTGCAGCGCGGTCGCGCCGGTCAATGTCGGCACCGCAAGGAAAAAGCTGAATTCGGCCGCAGTCTTGCGGTCGACGCCCATCGCCATCGCCCCGAGGATCGTCGCGCCCGATCGGCTGACCCCCGGCACCATGGCAAGGCATTGTACCAGCCCGACGACCAGGGATTGTCTGAGCGAAACGTTCGCGACCCCGCCGCAATCGCTCGGCCGCGCCAGCCGCTCGACGATCAGGATGGCGATCCCGCCGACGATCAACGCCCAGGCGACCACGACGGCATTGCCGAGCAGCAGTTCGACATAATCGCCGATCGCCAGTCCCAGCACTACCGCCGGGATGAAGGCGACGATTAGGTTGCGGACGAATCGCCAAGCCGATGGCTCGCGCTGGAACATGCCGACGAGGACATCGCGGAACGTCCGCCAGTAGAGGACGAGAATGGCGAGAATCGCGCCGGGCTGGATGGCGACATTGAACAGAGCCCATTCGTCGGCCCTGAACCCCAGCAACTCGGTGGCCAGGATCAGGTGACCGGTCGAGGAGACAGGCAGATATTCGGTAATCCCCTCGACGATGCCGAGGATGATAACCAGCAGTAGTTCGTTCATGCGCCAGGCGCCGGGCGGGGCAAGGGCTGGCGGGCAAAACGTCCGCCTTCACGAAACCGTCCCAGCCATTCGGGGGACGCGGCGGCGAGCGTCACCGGCTCGATCCCGAAATCGGCAATCGTTCGGGCGTCGGGCGCGACGACATTATCCGATTGCAGCGAAATCCATTGATCTCGGGTCAAAGGCGCCATCGGCAGAAAACCGAAACGCGACATCAGGTCGGCAGCGAAATCAGGCATGTCGACGAGATCGGTGGACTGGTTGGCGGCCGTCCCGATCGCAGCGGTCAGGTCGCGCATGGTCATCACCTGCGGCCCACCGATCTCGTAAACATTCCCACGATGCTTAGCGGGATCGGTGACGGCCGCGGCGATCGCCCGCCCGAGATCGCGAACGAACACCGGCTGGAAGCGCGTCTTCGGCGCAATCACCGGGTAGACTGGAAGCATTGCCAGCAGCCCGGCAAAGCGATTGGTAAGCTGATCTTCGGCCCCGAATACCAGGCTCGGCCGGATGATCGTCGCGGTCGGGAAGGCGGCGCGCACTTGAGCTTCGCCCTTGCCCTTCGACTGGGAATATTGCGAGGCGCCAGCCGCGTCGGCACCGATCGCCGAAACGTGCACCAGCGTGGCTGCGCCGGCTGCAGCGGCTGCTTTTGCAACGTGGCCAGCGCCGTTGGCATTGATCGCCAGCATGTGCTTTCCCATGACCGCGACCAGATTGACCACGGCGTCGGCACCTTCCACCGCCGCCGCAACGCTGGCCGGATCGGTGACGTCGGCGCGAACCACGTCGATCTGGCCGACCGGGGCGAGCGGTTGGAGGAAATAGGCCTGCTTTGGATTGCGCTGGGCAACCCGGATCCTGACGCCGGATCGAAGCAATGATTCGCTGACATAGCGGCCGATGAAGCCGCCGCCGCCGAAGACGGTAACGAAGCGAGGGGAGCGGTTGGGCATGGTCGCTGCCCTAGCGCCAGCTGAAGGTCGTTGACAAGCCGCCGCACCCCCCTCTAAGCGCCGCCGCCTACCTGCAATTGACGACCCTGTGCCCAGGTGGCGGAATTGGTAGACGCACCAGCTTCAGGTGCTGGCGCTCGCAAGGGCGTGGAGGTTCGAGTCCTCTCCTGGGCACCATTCTCGTCGCTCATCGAATTTATCACCGGGTGGCCGTTCCATGGGAACGAGCCAGTGCAGTGCGCTTTATGAGTTGGCTGGCAAAGGCGTTGCTTTGGACCGGCACTCCGCGGCCTGCCGCTTTACCGACTTGGGGCCGCTGCCAATGGATGTTTCGCTTGCCGACGGGCTGCTCGCCCTTGCTTCCCGTGTCGATAAGGGATCGTTGCTTTATATCGCGGCGACCGAGCAGCGTGCCGAACGGATGGCGCGGCTGGCACGCTGCGCCTTGCCTGATGCCAACGTCCTGCACTGTCCGGCCAGCGACGCGATCCCCGGCGAGGCGTCACCACCGTCCGCCGCAAACGCCGGTTTGCGTGTTGCCGCGCTCCATGCGTTGTCGAAACAAGAGGATTCGTCGACGACGGTCCTCATCGTCTCGGGTGAAGCAACCGTTTATCGCTACGCGCCGCCCAAAGCGTTCCGGGCAAAACTGCCTGAAGTGTCGGTTGGTGAACGCGTCGATCTCACGCGATTGCGCGAAGAACTGATCGACATCGGTTATCGTGCGGACGATCGGATCGACGAGCCTGGCGAGGTCGGCGCGTCGGGCGCGGTGCTCGACGTCTTCCCGGTCGACGCTGAATGCCCGGTTCGGATCGAGGTCGCCGATGGAAAGGTGATAGCGCTTCGCACCTTCGATCCATTGACCCAGCGCAGCCTCGCTGAAGTCGACGATCTCGCGCTTGGGCGGGCGACCGAACCTGCGGTGGATGGCAACGGCGTTTCGCTTCTGGCCCATCTCCCCGACGCGACTCTGCTGGTCGAGCCCGAAGCAGGACGACGGCGGCAACGTGTGGTGGATTTTCTGGGCAATATGGACGGCCGCAAGCGTCGACTGGACCCCATCAAATTCATTGCCGCGGCGGACTGGACCGAAGAATTGGGCCGGCGGACTTCGATCCCCGTCGAAGCCAACGATCCGGCGCCCCGGTTCGTCACCGAACGCAATCCCGGTCGCGCGATTAATCGTTTCCTTAAAGGACAGGAGGGCGACGGGCGCCAGGTGATCATCGCCGGGAGCGATCGCGATATACGGTTTCTCGCCCGGCGGCTGGCACGGGACCTGAAGCGCGAGGCGCCGCGCCATCCAGACTTGTCGACGGCGTTGGCCGGGAAGACAAAGCTTGGATTCGTCTCGGCACCGCTCGATGCCGGTATTCTCACCGATGAGCTCGCGCTGATTGCGGCCGCGGACATCATGGGGGCGCGCGCCGATCGCGACGACGCGCTTTCCAATAGTATTCAGCCCGACCAGCTGGCGATCGAGCTGCGCATCGGGGATGCGGTGGTGCACGAGGATCACGGCGTTGCGATCCTTCGAGGATTGAAGCTGGCAACGACCCCCGATGGGGGGAAAAGCGAAACGATCGAACTGGAATATGCCAAGGCGGGTATCCGCCAGGTTCCGGTGGCCGATGCAGCGAAACTGTGGCGTTATGGCGGGGAGCCGGACGCGGTCACCCTCGACAGTCTTGACGGAAAGAGCTGGGACCGCCGTCGGCCGCCGATCGATGCTGCGATCGCCGCTACCGCGCGCGGCATCAGGGCGCTCGCTGAGGAAAAGGAAGCCGCCGAGGCCCCTGTGCTCGAAGCGCCGGTCGAGAAGCTGGAGCAATTCTCGGAAGGCTTTCCGTTCCAGGAAACTGCCGATCAGTGGAAAGCGATCGAAGCAGTCCGCGGCGACTTGCTGTCGGGCAAGCCGATGGACCGCCTGGTGGTCGGGGACGTCGGCTTCGGCAAGACCGAGGTCGCGCTTCGCGCCGCGGCCCAATGCGTGCTTGCCGGGAAACAGGTGGCGCTCGTTGCACCGACGACATTGCTAGCCCGCCAGCATCTGGAGACGTTCACGCGCCGCTTCGCGCGTCTTGGCATCGAGGTCGGGATGCTTAGTCGGCTGAACGGAGGTGCCGCCGCCAAGGCGACAAAGGCAGCCCTCGCCGACGGCAGTCTGCGGGTCGTCGTCGGCACCTCGGCACTTGCATCCAACAGCATCCGCTTCGCCGAACTGGCGCTGGTCATCATCGATGAGGAACAACGCTTCGGTGGAGCGCAGAAGGACAAGCTGGCGAGGATGGGGCCAGGGCATGTGCTCCGCCTGTCGGCAACGCCAATTCCGAGGACGCTTCAAACGGCGCTCGTGGGGCTTAACGACTTGTCGGTCATCGCCACCCCACCGGCGCGGCGGGTTCCGGTCCGGACAACGCTTGCTTCGTTCGATGAGGCAAGCGTGCGCGCGGTTCTTCGACGCGAGCATGCCCGCGCGGGACAATCCTTTGTCGTCGTGCCGAGGATCGAAGATATCGAGACGACGCGTGCGTTGCTCACGCAGCTGGTCCCCGATCAGGATATCGTGACGATCCACGGCAAGATGAAGAGCGACGAGAGCGAGTCCAAGTTGATCGCCTTTGCTCATGGCGAGGGCGACATCCTGTTGGCGACCAGCATCATCGAAATCGGGCTCGATGTGCCGCGCGCCAACAGCATGATCGTGATCGACGCGCAGCGCTTCGGGGTTGGTCAGCTCCACCAGTTGCGCGGACGGGTCGGTCGCTCGACACGGCGGGCGACCGTGCTCCTCACGACCCCGGCCGGCAAGAATCTCCCGAACCGGACCCGGTCGCGCCTGATGCATCTTACCGCGCAAGATTCGCTCGGTGCCGGTTTTGCGGTCAGTGCGAATGATCTGGATATGCGCGGCGCCGGCGACCTGATGAGCGATGACCAGTCGGGGCATATGAAACTTGTCGGTATCGAATTGTACCAGCATCTGCTCACGGGCGTGCTGCGCGAACTTGCCGGCCACGTATCGGAACGTCCGCTGCCGCCGATCGAGGGGGCGGCTCTTGGCTATTTCCCCGCAACCTGGATCGTCGAGCCCGATGCCCGGATTGCCGCATATGTCAGGCTGGCCCGCGCGACTTCCCCTGATTCGTTCGACGCCCTGGCAGACGAATTGGAGGATCGCTACGGAGCCATGCCCAGCGAGGCGCTTGCGTTGATTGCCAATCGTCGCCTGGCCCACGACGCGCGATCGTTTGGGGTAGAGCGAATCCAGGTCGGGCCCGCCGGAATTGCGCTTACGCCCGTCAAGGGCACGGTCTTGCCCCAAGCATTGCCGTTCAAGCCGAGCGGCGACCGCTGGTTGCTCAAATTCGACAACGATGAAGAGGTCGATCCGATGACGCGGCTTGGCGATATCCTGGGCGAAGCCGCCTGACCGGGTCCGCAATCAACCAGCGGGTGAGAGTCGATCGACGCGCGCATTCGCGCCAATCGAGGGCGCATCGCTAAGGGCTTCGAGGAAATTTTTGCGCCAGTCGTGCACATTGTCCTGCCGAACGCCCGCAATCAGCGATTCCCAGCGACGCTTACGCTCCTCAAGAGGCATGGCGAGAGCGGTTGCAAGCGCGTCGCTGATCTCAACCTTGCTATAGGGATTGACCATCAGAGCCTCAGTCATCTGAAGCGCTGCGCCGGCAAATTTGCTCAAGATCAGCACGCCAGGATCGGCGGGATCCTGCGCGGCGACATATTCCTTCGCGACCAGGTTCATCCCGTCAAGCAATGGGGTGACGAGCGCAACGTCCGACCCGCGATACAGACCCACCAGGCCGGCGCGGGGGTAACCCTGATTGACGTAACGGATCGGCACCCAGTCGACGTGCGCGAACTGACCGTTGATCCGCCCCGACAGGCCATCGAGTTCTTCCCGGATGGTTTCGTACGTATGGACTTCGCCGCGCGACGGCGGCGCAATCTGCAACAGGAAGGCGCGATGCTGCCAGGCGGGCTTTTCCTCGAGGAAATGGCGATAACCTTCGAACCGCTCGACCAAGCCCTTGGTGTAATCGAGCCGGTCGACGCCAATGATCACTTTCTTGCCGTCGGCGCTGGCCCGCAACGTGCGCTGCGCTTCCAGCGCATCAGGACGGGTCATCAACTCGTCGAACTCGCCAACGTCGATGCCGATCGGGAATGCACCGGTCCGGACCGTCCGTCCGTCGACATGGACCGTTCCATCGGGATCGACCGTTCCACCCATCTCACGCGTGACATAATGGTGGAAGCTTTCCAGCCATTGCGCGGTCTGGAAGCCAATCAGATCGTAGGCGAGCATCGATTGGACCAACCGGCGGTGATAGGGCAGCGCGGTGAGCAGTCGGTGCGGCGGCCACGGAATGTGGAGGAAATAGCCGATCCGGTTGGTGACTCCCATCTGCCGCAACTGCTCGCCGAGTGGTATGAGGTGATAATCCTGGACCCAGATGACGTCGTCGCGCTCGATCATCGGCACCGCGGTCGACGCAAGGCGCTGATTGACGCGCTCGTAGCCGGCGCCGAAATTGCGATCGAATTCGGTCAGGTCGACGCGATAATGGAATAGAGGCCAGAGCGTGCGGTTGGCGTAGCCATTGTAATATTCGTCGACGTCCTGCTCTTCCAGATCGACCGTCGCGATGGTTACTCCGTCGTTGCTGCTGACGTCCATGCGGCCGGTGAAGCGGTCGGTGACCTGGCCCGACCAGCCGAACCAGATTCCCCCGGATTCCTTGAGCGCGGCGCTTAACGCCACCGCCAAGCCTCCCTGGCTCGCTTCGCTGGTGCGCGCCTTGGGTTTGCTGACCCGATTGGACATGATGATCAGTCGGCTCATCGCACCGCGCTCCACGGCCTCGATAATAAGCCGGCGCAATTGATCAGCCCTACGAGGGAGTACGTCTGCGGGTAATTGCCCCACAATTCTCCGGTTTTGAAGTCAGTATCCTCGCTAAGTAGTCCCGCCGGCGTCAGTCGGTCGAGCATCGCCTCATACAGCTTCCGTGCCTCGGCGGTGCGGCCGACCAGATGAAGCGTCTCGATCAGCCAGAAGGTGCAGAAGTTGAATGCCGTGACGGGCAGGCCGAAGTCATCTTCGGTGGCATAACGAAGCATGTGATCGCCACGACGCAGGCCCTTCTCAACAGCCTCGAACGTCGCCGCGAAGCGGGGGTCGTCGGCCTTGAGGAACTGAAGGTCGATCAGTTGCAGCAGGCTAGCGTCGAGTTCGGATCCGCCCCAGGTGGCCGAGAAGCGTTGGCCCTTTTCGTCCCACGCCTTCTTCTCGATCGACCGGCGAATCCGTTCCGCGGCCTTGCGCCAGTACCCGGCGCGATCGCCAAGCCCAAGATTTGTGGCAATCTTGGCAAGCCGGTCGCAGGCTGCCCAACACATGACTGCGCTATAAGTATGAATCGACGATTTGGTACGGAATTCCCACAGGCCGGCGTCGGGGCGATCATGCATGGCGAGCGCGCGTTCACCGACCTGTTCGAGTGCGACGAAATCGTCGGCGGTCGCGGGACGAAGTAGGCGATGATCGAAAAATGCCTGTGCGCTGGACAGGACGATCTGGCCATAGGCGTCGTGCTGAACCTGCGAGTAAGCGGCATTGCCGACGCGAACCGGGCCAAGCCCGCGATAGCCGGCCAAACCGTCGGCAAAGGTCTCGGTCAGCGTGCCCTCGCCGCTGACGCTGTAGAGCGGCTGAATCTCGCCTCCCTCGCTATGGTCGATGATGTTGCGCAAATAGCTGAGATAGGATTCGAGCACGTCGAGGGCACCGAGGCGGTTGAGCGCCTGGACGGTGTAATAGGCGTCGCGGATCCAGCAGTAACGATAGTCCCAATTGCGTTGCGATCCGTCATGCTCGGGGATCGAGGTGGTCAGCGCCGCGACGATCGCGCCGGTTTCCTCATGCTGGCAAAGTTTCAGCGTGATTGCCGATCGAATTACGACTTCCTGCCAGTCGAGCGGAATGGCGAGCGTGCGGACCCAATATCGCCAGTGGCGACGGGTCTCATGAAGCATCTGGGCCGCTTCGACTTCGACATTGCCGACGAATGGCTCGTCGGGTCCGAGGAAGAAAGACAGCGTCCGCTCGAGCCGGAAATAGCGTCCATCGAGCAAGCGGCCGACCGGCGCATCGGTCGTCAGGCGTAGCGGCTGCGGTTCGGTCAGGAAACGAATGTGGTTGGTGCCGCTGGTCCGTTCGGCGTCCGCAGATCCCCAATCGGTGGCGGGATTGAGGAAAATGCGGACTTGTGGCGACCCCTGGACGGGACGCACCAAACGAATGAACGACACCGGACGATACATCCGCCCGCGCCGCTCGAAGCGAGGGCAGAAGTCGATGACCTCAGCCGACGCGCCGCGCTTGTCGGTCAGAATGGTCGAAAGGATCGCGGTGTTGGGAAGGTAATTGGCAACGGCGCTGACCTGGTCTTTCAGTGAAACGCGCCACTCACCGGCCGGAAGGTCAGGTTGCTCCGTACGCTTCGGGTCGAGCAGCGAGCAGAACAAGGGATCGCCATCGACTTGAGGTTGGCACGCCCAGACCATTCCCGCAGACTGATCGACCAGGGCGCTAACCTGGCAATTGCCGATCGGCCAGAGGGTGAGCGATTTCTTCATCGCGCGTCGAGCCAGTCGAGCGTCGCGTCGACCGACGGCAGTCGATAGCCAGCCGAGGTGGGGCGCGCATCGCCGACGAGGATGGCGCTGCCGCCAAGCCTGACTGCGGCTTCGAATGCATGTTCGTCGGTCAAATCGTCTCCCAACACGACAGGACTCCCGAGATTGAAGGGCGGTTCCGTCATGAACGCCCGCACCGCGTCGCCCTTGTCCGCTCCGGCGACGCGAAGCTCGCGCACGCACTTGCCGGATTGCAGATAAAGCCCGGTTTCCTGAGCCAGCTCGCGCGCGAAGGCGTCGACCGCGGACTCGGCATGGCGAGCATCCCGATAGTGGATCGCCACCCCCGCCGCTTTCGGTTCGAGCAACAGATCATGGGCTTCGGCAAAAGTGCGTGCGGCGACTGTCGCGCTTGCCAGGCCTGGCGGGATGACGGCGCGCGTGACCTTACCGTCGGCTGTCCGTCGTTCGAGACCATGGCTACCCGCCATGGCGATCGGACCCAGACCGATGCGCTCGGTCAGTTCGTCCAGCGAGCGCCCGCTCAAGATTGCCAGCCGCCCATTGAGGCGCTCACCAAGCTCGCTCAGCAGGACCCTCAAGCGCTGATCGACCGCGGCGGCGTCGGGATCGATCACGAAATCGACCAGCGTCCCATCGAAGTCGAGAAACAGGGATGCGTCGCGAAGGACGTCCGGTGAGGGAAGGTCAAGATTGGTCATTGCGTCGCGGCCTAGCCGCGCACCGGACGGAACGGAACACTCGCAATAAGATTTCGTTGAGCGATCGTACCGGCCACAAGGAGTCATGACGCTGCGTATTGCCCAAATTGCGCCTTTAGCCGAGGCCGTTCCGCCAAAACTCTACGGCGGGACCGAGCGGGTCATTTGGTGGCTGACCGAAGCGCTGGTCGACCTTGGCCATGAGGTGACGCTCTATGCCAGCGGCGACAGCGAGACCTCCGCAAGGCTCATTCCCTGTGCGCCGCGCGGACTCCGTCTGGACGGGATCAACAACCATCTTGCCTACACGGTGGCGATGATCGATCGCGTACACGACGCCGCCGATCAATATGACTTCATCCATTTCCACGTCGATTTCGTGCAACTTCCTTTGTTCAAGCATCTCGCGGACAAGTGCCTAACTACATTACACGGTCGGCTCGATTTGCCGGACTTCCTGCCAGCATTCACGGAATTTCCCGAAATGCGGCTGGTCAGCATTTCAGACGACCAACGGCGACCCGTGCCAATGGCGAATTTCGCCGGTACGGTCTATCACGGGCTTCCCGAAACGCTCATCCCGTTCAACCCCGATGGCGGTGATTACCTCGCCTTCCTTGGTCGGATGAGTCCCGAAAAGCGGCCGGACCGGGCGATCGAGATCGCGATCAAGTCGGGCATGAAGCTGAAGATGGCCGCCAAGGTCGATCATGCGGATCGCGAATATTTCGAAAAGGAAATTGCGCCTTTGATGGATCATCCGTTGATCGAGTTCATCGGCGAGATCGGCGATGCCGACAAACCTGCCTTCCTCGGTGCCGCACGCGCGCTTGTATTTCCGATCGATTGGCCGGAGCCGTTCGGGCTGGTGATGATCGAAGCGATGGCAGCGGGAACGCCCACGATCGCCTGGGCCACCGGATCGACTCCCGAGGTCATCGACCACGGCCGTTCTGGCTTCCTTGTCAGCAGTGTCGATCAGGCCGTGGCGGCGGTGGGAGCCTGCGATGACCTGCCGCGCCGGGAAGTGCGCGATTGTTTCGAACGGCGGTTCACCGCGCGGCGTATGGCCGAAGATTATTTGCGTCTGTTCGACGGCGCGCCCATTGAGACCCGATCCCTACTCCGGGAACCCATCAAACTGGCCGGATGATCGCACTGACATGACGACAATGCCCGGCCCGCTTTTCCCGGTGCTTAGCGAGCACAAGCAAGATTATCATATCGAGGCGACCGAAAGCCTGGTCGAGCGAACGCTTCGAACGCTTAAGAACGACGATCTTTTCGCGGTCTTCGACAGCCAGGGAAACTTCGCGGGCGGGGCGCTAGGACCCGACGGGCTGTTCTACAAGGACACCCGTTTTCTGAGCGAATTTACCGTTCGTCTGGGCGGGGCCGAGCCACTCCAACTGGGATCCGTCCTGCTCGACGATAATGGCGCGATGGTCGTCGATCTTACTAATGCCGATCTTCATACCGCCAAAGGGCGGGTGTGGCTGCAACGAGAGTCCGTCCATCTTTCTCGGTTCAAGTTCCTCGGCGGCAACTCCTCGTACGAACGCATTCGTTTGCGTAGCTACGGCCCGATCGGACGGTCGATCCCGGTGGAAATCGCATTCGACGCGGACTTCGCCGACCTGTTCGAGGTGCGCGGCACACGGCGGGCCAAGCACGGGCAGCGAACCTTTCGGCGGGTCAGCGAATGCCTGTTCGAATTTCGATACGTCGGGCTGGACGACGTCACCCGCACCACGCGAATGCACTTCGATCCGCCACCGAGCGAACTTCGCGACGGCTATGCGCGCTGGGATGTCGATCTCGACCAGAGTGGCGAGCAGGCCATCGTCATCAAGACCTGCTGCCTTATCGACGAGGATTGCGAGGACGAGGGAACGATCGCGTCGGCATTTCGCGCCGGACACAAGGCACGCCGTACCTTTGCGAAGCAGCGCGCGGTTCTCGACAGCAGCAATCCTCAGTTCGATGCGGTCATTGCGCGCGCTTGGTCCGATCTCGACATGCTGATGACCGAAACACCGCAAGGGGCGTATCCCTATGCCGGCGTGCCCTGGTACAGCACGATCTTCGGTCGCGACGGCATCATTACGGCCATGCTTCTGCTGTGGTGCGCCCCCTATTTCGCAAAGGGCGTTCTGCGCACGCTGGCCGATTTGCAGGCGACCGACGTCGACGCTGCGTCGGACGCGGAGCCGGGTAAAATCCTTCACGAACGACGCGGTGGGGAGATGGCCGCGCTCGGGGAAGTGCCGTTCCGTCGATATTATGGATCGGTCGATTCAACGCCCTTGTTCGTGATGCTCGCCGCGCAATACTTCGAGCGGACAGGCGATCTCGACACGATCCGGGAAATCTGGCCCAATATTCTCGCCGCCTTGAATTGGATCGACACCTACGGGGACGTCGATGGCGACGGGTTCGTCGAATATGCACGACAGACCGAGAAGGGCCTGTCGAACCAAGGATGGAAGGACAGCAGCGACAGCATCTTCCATCGCGACGGGCGGCTGGCCTCGGCGCCGATCGCCTTGTGCGAGGTCCAGGCCTACGTCTTCGCTGCAAAGCAGGGTGCGGCGGTTCTGGCTGCACGCCTTGGCGATAGCGATCTGTCGGCCAAGCTTGCCGACCAGGCCGAAACCCTGCGTGCCAGGTTTGAAGAAGCATTTTGGATTGAGGATGCTGGCACGTATGCAATCGCGCTCGATGGCGACAAACGGCGATGCGAAGTGCTCGCGTCGAACGCCGGCCACTGTCTATTCGCCGGAATCGCATCGCCCGAACGCGCCGCGAGGATTGCCAAGCTGCTAAGCGGCAAACGCTTCCACTCGGGCTGGGGCGTGCGGACGTTGGCCGTGGGAGAGGCCCGCTACAATCCCATGTCCTATCACAACGGATCGATCTGGCCGCACGATAATGGTCTGATCGCGCTCGGACTGGCGCGCTACGGCCACAAGGGAGCGGCACTGTCCATCTTCGAGGGAATCTTCGACTCCGCGCTCTATGACGACCTCAGACGGCTGCCGGAACTGTTCTGCGGATTCGAACGTCGTCGTCGACAGGGACCGACCAGCTATCCGGTGGCCTGCTCGCCCCAGGCATGGGCGGCGGCAACTCCGTTTGCCCTGGTCGCGGCGGCGATCGGGTGCATCATCGATCCGCAGGATGGAACGCTGACGCTCGATCGACCGGTGCTTCCCAAATTCCTCGACGACCTGACGATCCGAAACGTCGCTATCGGCGATTTGCGGGTCGATCTGAGGCTGGCCCGGGTCGACGGCGACGTCACAACCGCAGTTCTTCGACGGACCGGGAATGTCGTGGTCACGATCACCAAATAGACGGACCGCTCAGGGAACCGCTCGTCCGTCGGCATTGCCGGGCGGGGAATATCGGCAAATGAGGTAATTGCGATCCCCCGCGCCATACATCGCGCAGCCGACATTCGTCGTGCCTTTCCAGATCATCTGCGTGTAATGCGCAACATCCTTCCACTGCCCGGTGCGGCTGACATTGGGAAACATGCCGGGCTGGAAATAGGCCTTTTCCTCGACCCAGAAGCCGACCAGGTCCTCCAGCCCATAATGACTGGCGCTTCCCATGGCGAGATTCTCGCGCTGTCCGGGCCTGCTTTCACGCGGAGAGTGAACCAGGTGGCCGATCGCCGCGAGCGACGGGCCGTAGCTGGCGGCTGACGTCGCAAGCGTCGGATCCCACGTCAACGGGGGAGCGCCGACCGCCGCGCGCTCGCGATTGTGCAGGGCCAAGATACGCGCGGCCAGACTGCCCGCCTCGACCGGCGCTGCTGACGCCGCAAAGCCCGGCGAAGCGCCGGCGGTCGCCACCAACATTGCCAAGGCGAGAACCTTTTTCATCGCGTACAATTCTCGCCGAGAATCGCTAATGGATGGTGAATTGGCGCCATTGGGCATGCCGAAACGGGGAGACGCCTACATGCCCGCTTACGAAATAGACGGTCAGGCGCCGACGTTCGGCGAAGGGTCCTGGGCGGCACCGTCGGCCGATCTGATCGGCGACGTTCGGATCGGTCGTCGCGCCAGCATCTGGTTCGGCGCCGTCATCCGGGCTGACAATACGCCGATCATCATCGGTGACGAAGCTAACGTTCAGGATGGCTCGGTCGGTCACAGCGACCCTGGCGCCCCCTTGACGATTGGCGCTCGGGTCACCGTGGGCCACCAGGCAATTCTCCATGGCTGCTCCGTCGGTGAAGGTGCCCTCATCGGCATGGGCGCACGCATCCTCAACGGGGCCGTCATCGGCGATCAATGCCTGGTCGGGGCCGGCGCATTGGTTACCGAAGGGAAAAAGTTCGATCCGCGGGTGCTGATCGTCGGATCTCCAGCGCGTGCCATTCGCGCTCTCACGGAAGCGGAGGTGGCGGCGTTGGCGATCTCGGCAGCGCACTACGCGGACAAGGCCGCCCGCTATGCCAGTGGATTGCGGTTACATCGCTGACACTAGAAAGCTTCGAATTGGGGACTTATTTCCCCCTCATGATCGACATTCGCCCCTTCGCTTCGCTCGGCCACGCCAATCATGGCTGGCTCGACGCCCGCCATCATTTCAGCTTTGCCAATTATCATGACCCCGCGCGGATGGCGTGGGGCCGGATCCGCGTGTGGAACGACGACACGATTGCCGCCCGGTCGGGTTTTCCGCCCCACGGTCACCGCGACATGGAAATCATCACCTACGTCCGGTCGGGCGCAATCACCCATGAGGACAGTCTCGGCAACAGGGGGCGGACCGGGGCTGGCGACGTTCAAGTCATGAGCGCCGGTAGCGGCGTCCAGCACGCCGAATATAATCGCGAGGATGAGGCAACCACCTTGTTCCAGATCTGGATCGAAAGCGATCGGCCGGGGGTTCAGCCCGGTTGGGGAGCAATGCCCTTTCCCAAGGACAGCCGCGACGGGAAATTCCAGACCCTGGCCAGCGGCGATGCGAACGACGGGGCGCTGACCATTCATGCCGACGCAAGGATGTTGGGCGCAAACCTCCCGGCCGGCGAGACGATCGCGATGGAACTCGATCCGGCGCGCCACCAATATCTGGTGGCGAGTGGTCCGGTAGTGGTCAACGGCGTCTCTGCCGCTGCGCGAGACGGAATAGCGATCACTGGAGAAGACCGGCTTGAGGTGGTTGCTGGCGCGGCCGACGACGTGGAATTGGTACTGGTCGACGCGCGCTGATACTTTCCACGCTTGAAGCCGGGGGCGAGGCAGGCCAATAGGCCGCGCGTGAAGGATCGTGTTGTGAGTCACCGTCGCCCGGGTTGGAAGAGGACGCTGCTGGCGGCTGCCTACCTGATGACGGCGTCCCCCGTACTCGCTCAGTCGAACGACAGCACGGCTGCGCCACCCGCGAGTGAAATCGGGCCAGGCGAACTATCGAACTTCAGCCTCAACGGGACGGTAACCCGGCCGGCCGATCGTCCGCCTGTGGCGACCCAACCCGCGCCGACCACCCGCCCCGCTGCAACCGCGCCGCCGGCGGCTGATCGACCTGCCGATCGCCCCGCCGCAACTGCCACCACGACGACTTCGCCTCCGACCTCTCGCCCGCGGCCGAGTACCGATATTCTCCGGCGACCGCCGACCCTGCCGGACGCAACGGCACCCAACTCGGTGACCGCCGCTCCGCCAAGTTTGCCGCTGATCCCATCGGAACCTAGCGCTTCGCTTCAATCCGAAGGTTTTTCATTGTTGCCGTGGATCGTTGCCGTCCTTGCGGTCGCGGGGATGGCGATCATGTATTTCGGCCGCCGCCAGCGTGCCGAACCCGTCGGCCGTCCGCCGATCGACCTCGGCCGCCGCGAAGTATCCGCCGCATCCCCGCGGCCCGACCCAGTCCCGCAGCCTGTTTCTTCACCTCAGTCCTCGCCTCCCGGCGGCAGCAGCGTGAGTGGCGCGCGAAGGCCGCTCCCCACGACATTGATGCCGGCGCCTCCGGTCGCGGCGCCACGCCCGGTGTCCGATCCCCCGGTTCGTCCCCGCCCTGACCCGATCGTGCCCGGTGGCATCGTGTCGACCGGACTCCGGCCATGGATCGATATCGAGCTTAGTCCAGACCGTGCCTTGCTCGATGCACATGGGACGGCGATCGCTTTCGAACTGACACTATTCAATTCGGGTAGTGCTGCGGCGCGCGACGTGGTGGTTGAAGCGCGCTTGCTCAATGCCGGGGCCCAGCAGGACGTCGACTTGAGCGCTTTCTTCGTGACCTCGTCGAACAGCGATCCGATCCCGCAGATCGCGCCATATGCACGCATTCCGCTTCGTAGCGCAGTGCGGCTTAGCCGAGCCGAAATTCGCGAATATGAGATTGAAGGACGCAAGCTGTTCGTGCCGCTGCTGGCAATTAACGTTCGCTATCGTTGGTCGAGTGGGGAGGGGCAGAGCGCCGCCGGGTTCCTGATCGGCCAGACCGGGTCGGATCAGGACAAGCTTGCGCCACTTCGCCTCGACAAGGGAGACCGGTCGTGGACCGGTCTTGGCGTCCGGCGGTACGAAAAGGGCATCCGGTCCTAATTCGGCACGCTTTCGGCACGATTCGTCGCTCATTCCAACCGCGTCGGCTCTTAGGGGTTTGTAAGAGGAATCGCGCCCATCATAGCTGGTGATTCCTACTTCGGGGGTTTCTTTGCGCGCGCTAGCCTTGCTTGCCTTTTTGGCCTCGTTCCTTGCTCAGCCGGTTGCTGCCGCATCGTCGCCAGACATGGTCTCGGTGGAACGCCAGCTTGCGTATCTGGTCGGCTCTCGCTCGGGTGAGTATGGCATCGCTGCGCTCGACCTTAGCAACGGTCGCAGTGTCAGCATCAACGGCGACCAGGCCTTTCCGCTTGCGAGCACGGTCAAGCTGGCGGTGGCTGGTGCCTACCTCTCGCAAGTAGACCACGGTCGTCGCAGCCTGGACGACCGTATCGGCGCACGTTCGGCAGCGCAGCTGATCGAGCTGATGCTGACCCGCAGCGACAATGTCGCGACCGACGTGCTGATCCGCAATCTGGGGGGGCCGGGCAGCGTTCAGCAGTGGCTCAACTTCAACAACATGTCCGGTATTCGTATCGACCGGACGATCGCCCAACTGCTCGGGGCCAAGCGCGATCTTTTTGACCGGCGCGATTCTGGCTCGCCACTAGCGATGATTTCCTTCCTCCGCGAACTTGATCGCGGGACGATGCTGAAGCCCGAAAGCCGCTCCTATCTGCTATCCGCGATGAGCCGTTGCATCACCGGTCGCAACCGGATGAAGGCACTCCTGCCCATGGGGACGCGGGTCGAACACAAGACCGGCACGCTGAACGGTCTTACCGGTGATGTAGGCTTCATCACCATGCCCGACGGTCGGCGCCTTGCCGTGGCGTTCTTTGCCCGTGGCGGAACCGACCGACCGCGTACTATCGCGGAAGCGGCGAAGGCGATCTACGACGGCTTCCGCGGCAGCTGGGGCGGATCGATGTTCTCGACCTGGGGTGCAACCGGCGGCGGTGCCAGCAACTAGCGCTTCAGAGCGCGGTCCCGACATTGTTGTAGGAATGCCAGGCGAGCACGGCGGCGGCGCCGCGGTGCGGGCGCCACGGCTCGGCCAGTTCGCGCAACTGCTTTTCGCTCGGTCGATCGGCAAGGCCGAGCATCCGGCCAAGCTCGATCTGGACCGCGAGATCGCCCGCCGGCCAGACGTCGCCACGCCCTTCGGCAAACAGCAGATAGATTTCCGCCGACCATCGGCCGATACCCTTGATCCGGGTCAGCAGCTCTATTGCTTCCTCGTCGTCGGTTGGCAGATTGGCAAGGTCCAGTTCGCCCGTCAGGACGAGGCTGGCGAGACTCCTCAGGTAACTCGCTTTCTGCCGCGATTGACCAAGTGCGCGCAATTCTTCGTCGCTCGCGGCCAATATACGGTCAAGGGCGGGCGGGTCGCCGAACGCGCCTGCCAGCTTGGCCCACATCGATCGGGCGGCTGCAACGCTGACCTGCTGGCCGACAATCGTCCGCATCAGACTGGCGACACTCGGTTCGCTCAGTCTAGGCTCGGGGCGGCCATGGGTGGCCATGGTCCGGGCGAAGGCCGGTTCGGCAGCGGCCAATGCGTCGAGGCTATGGTTGAGCGTTTCGACGGTGCGGACCATCAGGCGATACTGGCCGCATAAAGCGCGACGGCCGCTGCGTTGGAAACGTTGAGGCTTTCCATCGCGCTGGAGATCGGAAGTTTGGCGAGCGCATCGACATGCTCGCGGATGTTGTGGCGCATGCCCGGCCCTTCCGCCCCAAGGACCAACGCTACCCGTTCGGGCCCGAGCGCCTCCTTGATGTCGGTCGCTGCCTCGCCCGCCAGGCCGATCCGCCAGAAGCCGGCTTCCGCCATCTCTTCCAGTGCCCGAGCGAGGTTGACGACCCGCACCCACGGCACACGTTCGAGTGCGCCCGACGCCGCCTTCGCCAGCGCGCCGCCTTCGGGCGGTGAATGGCGGTCCTGGGTAACGATCGCGATCGCCCCGAATGCGGCCGCGGATCGCAGGATGGCGCCGACATTGTGCGGATCGGTGACCTGGTCGAGGACCAGGATGACGGCCCGTTCGGGTGCATCGGCGATCACATCGCTCAACCAGATATCATCCAGCGGTTCGACCTCGATCACCACGCCCTGGTGGGGTGCGTCTGCCGGGACCATCCGGCCGAGGTCCGTGCCCTCGGCACGCATGACGACCATGTCCTTGGGAAAGTTCATCAGCGCCGCCGCTTCCAGCGTCGTCCAGGCTTTCAGAACCCGTCGCTGGTCATTGTCGAGCGCTGCCGCGACCGCATGACGGCCCCAGAAGCGTGGCCGGTTGGGGTTGCCGCCGCTCTTGCCCTTGTTCTTGCGTGCCATGAGACAGGCTCATGCGGCGGGGGATCGCCTTAGGCAACCCCCTCGGCATCGAGCGCGTAGCCGGCGCTTCGAACGGTTCGGATCAGGTCGGGATCGCCAAGCGCCTGCCGCAGTCGGCGGATGTGAACGTCGACCGTTCGAAGCTCGATCTCCTCGCTGTGCGGCCAAGCCATCTCGAGCAGTTGCTGACGCGAAAAGACCCGGCCGGGACGTTCAAGCAGGTGACGCAAAAGGCGATATTCGGTCGGGCCGAGCTTCACCGGTTCACCCCCGCGCCGGACTCGATGCGCGGCGAGGTCCATTTCGATCCCGGCGTAATCGAGTTGCTCGGCGGCAAGCGACGGGCGCGATCGACGCAGCACCGCGCTCGCGCGCGCGACCAGTTCCTTGGGCGAAAACGGCTTGGTCATATAATCGTCGGCACCGGTTTCGAGCCCGCGGATCCGGTCGGCTTCCTCGCCGCGCGCGGTGAGCATGATGATCGGCAGCGCAGCGGTGGACGGTTTGCGACGCAGGCGGCGACATACTTCGATGCCGCTGATGCCCTCGATCATCCAATCGAGAACGACCAGCGCAGGGGCGACCTCTTCGGCCAGGATCAGGGCTTCCTCTCCATCGCCGGTGCGAGTCACTTCCCACCCGTCGCGGTCGAAGTGAAATCCGATCAAGTCGGCCAGCGCGCGATCGTCCTCGACCAGCAGGAGACGGCGACCGCTACTCATTCCTGCACCTCTAGCGGATCACTGCCTTTCGGCCGATCGCCCAGATAGTTTCCGGTCGCCGCGTAATAGACCATTTCGGCAATGTTGGTCGCATGATCGCCGACCCGTTCGATGTTCTTGGCGACGAACAGAAGGTGGGTCGACTGAGTAATGTTGTGGGGATTTTCCATCATGTACGTCAGCAGCGTGCGGAAAATCGAGTTGTAGAAGTCGTCGACTTTGGCATCGCGTTCGATCACCGCCAGCGCCGCTTCGGCATCGCGCTCGACGAAGGCGTTCAGCACGTCATGGACCATTTCGGTCGCGATCCGTGCCATCTCGGGCATCAAGGACAGCGGTTCGACATTGCCGATGTCGGTAAGCAGGGGCACGCGCTTGGCGATGTTCTTCGCGTAATCGCCGATCCGCTCGACCACGCTCGAGATTTTCAGCGCTGCCACGACGTCACGAAGGTCGCCGGCCATTGGCGCCCGCAATGCAATCAATCGGACCGCTCGTCGCTCGGTCTCGACTTCCAGCGCGTCGAGTTTTCGATCTTCCCCGACCACATGGCGGGCGCCATCCAGGTCGCGATCGACTAAGCAGCGCATCGCCTCGCGAATGTTATGCTCGGCAAGCCCGCCCATTTCACTGATGAGTGCGCGCAATCGATCGAGGTCGTCGTCGAATGCCTTGATCGTATGTCCGCCGGTGGTGGCCATTGTCTT
Organism: uncultured Alphaproteobacteria bacterium; assembly: GCA_963740965.1. Classification (GTDB taxonomy): domain Bacteria; phylum Pseudomonadota; class Alphaproteobacteria; order Sphingomonadales; family Sphingomonadaceae; genus Sphingomicrobium. The sequence goes on along the minus strand of CAVUFW010000006.1, from coordinate 1,374,472 downwards.
GCTCCGATCAGCCGTAACGGCCGGTGATGTAATCCTGGGTGCGCTGCTCCACCGGATTGGTGAAAATGTCGGCGGTTTTGCCATATTCGACCATTTCACCGAGGTGGAAAAACGCCGTCCGCTGCGACACGCGCGCTGCCTGCTGCATGTTGTGCGTGACGATAGCGATCGCATAGCGACCGCGAAGTTCGTGGATCAGTTCTTCGATCTTGGCGGTCGCGATCGGGTCGAGCGCCGAACATGGCTCGTCCATCAGGATGACCTCGGGATCGACGGCGATGGCGCGGGCGATGCACAGCCGCTGCTGCTGTCCACCCGACATCGCGGTGCCACTCTCGTCGAGGCGGTCCTTGGCCTCGTCCCACAAGCCCGCACGGCGCAGCGATTTCTCGACGATGGCGTCGAGCTCGGCCTTGCCTTGGGCCAGCCCGTGGATACGGGGCCCATAGGCGACGTTCTCATAGATCGACTTGGGGAACGGGTTTGGTTTCTGGAACACCATGCCGACCCGGGCGCGTAACTGGACGACATCCATCGCGGCGGAATTGATGTTCCGACCGTCGAGTTCGATGTCGCCGGTCACACGGGCTGCCGGGATGGTATCGTTCATCCGGTTGAGACACCGCAGAAACGTCGATTTCCCGCAGCCCGACGGGCCGATGAAGGCAGTGACCTTGTCGTCGTGGATATCGATATCGACGCCCTTCAGCGCTTCCTTGTCACCATAAAAGACATGGATGTCGCGCGCAGTCATCTTCGGCTTGCCGTCACGCGTAATCGACGCCGCGGAACCGGGATCGTTGAACACCGTCGCGTGGACCTCGATCGGCTTCGCGGTCGCTTCGGGCTCGGCCACGACCGGGCCGCCCAGTGTTTCGCGCTGGTCTTCGGCCGCCGCGGCCGCGGTGGCGGTCGACTGGACCGGATTGGGTGTCAGGTTGGTCTTGTCGGTCATGTGGGTCACCAGCGTCGTTCGAAGCGATTGCGGAGGTAGATTGCGAGCCCGTTCATCAACAGCATGAAGACGAGCAGGACGATGATCGCGGCACTGGTTTTCTCGACGAAGCCGCGATCGACCTCGTCAGACCACAGGAAGATTTGCACCGGAAGCACAGTCGCCGGCTCGACGATGCTTCCGGGGGGCGCTGCGATGAACGCGCGCATGCCGATCATCAGCAATGGCGCCGTCTCACCCAAGGCACGGGCCATCCCAATGATCGTTCCGGTGAGAATTCCAGGCAGTGCCAGCGGAAGCACGTGATGGAACACGACCTGCATTTTCGACGCCCCGACCCCGAGCGCGGCATCGCGGATCGATGGCGGGACCGACTTGATCGCGTTGCGTCCAGCGATCACGATCACCGGCATGGTCATCAGGGCGAGCGTCAGACCGCCGACCAGCGGCGCGGAGCGCGGCAGGTCCATGAAGTTGAGAAACACCGCTAGGCCAAGCAGGCCGAAGATGATCGATGGCACCGCCGCAAGGTTGTTGATGCTGACCTCGATCAGATCGGTCCACCGATTGCGACGCGCGAATTCCTCGAGATACAGCGCTGACAGGACACCGATGGGGAAAGCCAGCAACATCGTCACAAGGATGGTCAAAAAGGTGCCTTTCAGCGCGCCCCACACGCCAACCTCCGATGCGTCGGTAGCATCCGACGAGGTAAGGAAGGTCGGGTTGAAGCGCAGTCGATGGTCGGCCTTCGCAAGCATCCGCTCGATCGCGGGATCGCCGTCACCCTTGCCCGCGACATCGGCTTTGGACGACGCCGGCAGCCACAGGTCGGAGCGGCGCCCGAGCAAGCCAGGATCGGCGATCAGCTGGTCACCCAGCACCCGGGTCGTCGCACCGCCGAACAAGTCCGCTCCGCCCTCGCCGAATTGCGCGATCGCGGCCTGGCCGACGATATTGTCGAGTCCGGCAGCGCCGATCGCTTCGCTCGCGTCGGGACCTTTCAGCGCCGCCGGATCGAGCATCAGGTCGGAACGAGGGAAATCGAGCGACAGCTTGATTTCGGTCCGGGTGAATCCGCTGGCGCCCCGCAGGACCATGGTGATCAGCAGGAAAGCAAGAAACGCCACCGACAGTCCGACCGCGGCAAGCCCGAAGAATTTGAAGCGTCGCTCGGCCGCATAGCGCTTGGCAAGCAGCCGCTCCATCGAGCCGTCGGTCCAGCGAGTGGGGGCACGACTACTCATAAGCTTCCCGATACTTGCGCACGAAGCGCAATGCGATGAGGTTGAGGATCAATGTGATGACGAACAAGGCGAGGCCAAGCGCGAACGCGGCGAGCGTCTTGGCACTTTCGAATTCCTGGTCGCCAGTCAGCAGTTGGACGATCTGGGTCGTGACAGTCGTCACGCTTTCGAACGGATTGGCCGTCATGTTGGCCGAAAGGCCCGCAGCCATAACGACGATCATCGTCTCGCCGATCGCCCGGCTGACCGCGAGGAGGACGCCGCCGACCACGCCCGGAAGCGCTGCGGGGAGAACCACTTTCTTGATCGTTTCCGACTTTGTCGCGCCCATTGCCAAACTGCCGTCGCGCATTGCCTGGGGAACCGCGGCGATGCTGTCGTCGGCCATTGAAGAAACGAACGGGATGATCATGATTCCCATCACCAGCCCGGCGGCGAGGGCGCTTTCGCTGCTGGCGGACGAAACTCCGATCGAGATTCCGAAATCACGCACTAGCGGTGCAACCGTCAGCGCGGCGAAGTAGCCATAGACGACGGTCGGGACGCCAGCCAGGATCTCAAGGATCGGCTTCAGCCATGCGCGGACGCGGTGCGGCGCATATTGGGTCAGGAAGATGGCACTCATCAACCCCAGCGGGATAGCGACGATCATGGCGATGATCGCACCGATGAATGCGGTTCCCCAGAACAAGGGGATCGATCCGAAAGCACCCGATGATCCGGCCTGGTCGGCACGGATCGCCGTTTGCGGGCTCCAAGTCGTGCCGAAAAAGAATTCGGTTGGACTGACAAGACGGAAGAATCGCAGGCTTTCGAACAACAGCGAAAGGACGATCCCCAATGTGGTCAGCACTGCGATCAGGGACGCCGTCACGAGTAATGCAAGGACCACCCGCTCGACGCCGGTGCGGGCGCGGAAATCGACCTTGACCTTCCGCAGGGCAACAAAAGCCCCGACGAGTGCGATCAGGATCGCGACCCCGCCGCCAATCGCAGCATAGCGAGCGCTCGCCTCGGCATAGACTGGCGCAAGCGCGGTGGATTCGGGATTGAAGCCCGCCTCGATTGCGCCGCTGGCGATGTCGCGCGCCTCGGCCAGGATCGTATTGCGGGTCATTTCGAACGCCGGCAGCGCTTGCGCTGCCGGGCTCGCCATCACCGCACCGTCGACCAACCGGCCCTGGACCGGGGTCCACACCGCAAGAAACACCAGTGCCGGGATCAGTGCGCACAGCCAAACGAAGACCGCGTGGTAGTTGGGCAGACTGTTGAGGCGCGCGCCATTGCCCCGCAGGCCGGAAGCCCGACGTCGAGCAAACAGGCCAGCGAAGACGGCGATCGCCAAGACGACGACGAGCGCGATGGTCAAACTCATGGCGCTCGTCGCCCGTTTCGATCGATTACTTGAGGCTCGACGGATCGAGCGGCTTCAACGCCGTCGCCTGCGCTGCGGACGCAGCCGCATCGGCGCTGTTCAACGGCACCAGACCGCGCTTCGACAAGACGCCACCGGCACCCATCGACTTGGCATACATCTCGATGAATTGCTTGATGGCCGGCTTGGCCGCCAGATGCTCACCCTTGATGTACACGTAAAGCTTGCGGCTTCCCGGATAGCTGAGATCGCTGATCGTCGCCTCGGTCGGGGCGATCCCGGCGATCGACACGGGAGCGACCTTGTCCATGTTCTCCTCGAGGAAGCTGTAACCCAGAACCCCCAGCGTGCCGGGGTCGGCGGCGACTTTCTGAACCAGCAGATTGTCGTTTTCGCCCGCTTCGACATAGGCGCCGTCTTCGCGGATCTTGGTGCAAGTCGCCTTGTGGGCATCCTTGTCCTTTTCCTTCAGCGCCTTCATCGCCGGATCGCTGTCGCAGCCTTTTTCAAGGATCAACTCGGCCAGGCTGTCACGCGTGCCGCTGGTCGGCGGCGGGCCGAGAACGCGGATCTTGATCGCCGGCAGCGACGGGTTCACGTCCTTCCAGGTGGTCGCCGTCTGTGCCTTGCCAAACGGATTGGCAGCCAATGCCTTGTAGATATCGGCAACGGTCACGTTGAGCGCCGGTTGACCTTTTGCTTGGATCAACGTCAGGCCGTCGATCCCGACCGGAAGTTCGATCACGTTCTTGGCACCCGCCTTGGCGCAATCGGCATATTCCGATGCTTTCATCGGTCGCGATGCATTGACCATGTCGGGGAATTTGTCACCCACGCCACCGCAAAACAGTTTGATCCCGGCACCGGTGCCAGTCGATTCGACGATCGCGCTATTGCCCGGATTGGCGCGCTGAAACTCCTCCGACACAGCGGTGGTGAAGGGATAGACGGTCGATGAGCCGACGATCGTCAGCTTGTTGCCGGCGCTGCCGCCTCCAGTTGATCCGCTACCGCCACAGGCAGCTACCAGCGCCACGAGCGGGAGGATTGCAATCGACTTGTTCATACCATCACCTTGTGAATCGAGGGGCGCCCCGTGGCCCGATCATGCGCCGCCTAGCGAGGTCACCCGGCGCCTTTGTGACGCCGATGTTACACTTTGAAGACAACCCCTTCGTTCACCCGCTCGTGGCAAGTGGCACGCGCACCTCGACCACCGTTCCGGCCCCTGGTCGACTTCGGATGTCCAAGGTCCCGCGATGGCGTTCGACGATATGTTTGACAATCGCGAGGCCAAGCCCCGTACCCCCCGATTCGCGACTTCGCGCCGGATCGACGCGATAGAAACGTTCGGTGACGCGTGGCAAATGGTCAGCCGCGATACCGTCCCCGTGGTCGGTGACCCGCAGCAGGCCGCGGCTTCCGTCACGGAGGATCTCGACGAGGACGACCGACGCGTTCGGGCCGCAGCCATAGCGCACCGCGTTTGAAATCAAATTGTCGGCCACCTGCAAAAGCTGCGCATGGTCGCCGTGGACCGTCACTTTCTGGTCGCCGGAAGACACCTCTACCGTGCAACCCTTCCGTTCGCATAAAGCGGAAGTTTGCTGGGCGGCGATTTCGGCGATGGCGACAAGATCGACCTCGTCACGCGGCGCAACGAAGCGGTCCGCCTCGATCCGCGACAGGCCCATCAAATCCTCGATAATCCGCAACATCCGGGCAGCCTCGGTGTGGATCGTGGCTCCAAATCGGGCGCGTGCCGCTTCATCCAGCGGCCCGTCCTCGGCCAGCGTCTCGGCAAAGCCCGAGATCGTCGCCAGCGGGGTGCGCAACTCGTGGCTCGCATTGGCAACGAAATCGACCCGCATTCGCTCGGCCGCAATCGTCGCCGTCCGATCGATCAGGCGGATCAGCACTTGGCCCTTGTCGAACGGTCGTACCGAAAGCAGCCACGGTCGCTGGGCACTTCCAAGGCCGATGACAGGCAGATCGGCGGACTTTCCCGCAAGTATCGATTGAAGGGCCTGCGGATGGCGAATCGCCAAGCGAATATCGCGATCCACGATGGAGTCGCCGAGCAATGCCCGGGCGATGGCGTTTGCAGCCAACGTCCGCCCGCCGCCAACGATGAGCGCTGGTTCGTCGAGTGCCTCCAGAAAGGCGACGGTGGTGGTGACATTTGGCACGGCCATGACGCTGCTTAGCGCAGCCGTGCGACTTCTATCCAGCTAAAGGAAGTCCAAGGCGTTCCTGCCGGCGGCGGCGATGACTGCGGAACGTACCGATGACAATGATCAGAAAGATCGGGTACACCCAGAACCTCTCTGCAGCGGCGTACACCTGAGGGATCAGACCGAATTTGATGGCCTTGAAAGCGTGGGCCAGGAGCGTCGTCAATTGCATGCCCGCGATCCACAGCGGCCAGAAACGATCGGTCCGAAGGGCGATGAAAACGAACCCGCAAAAGGCGAGCGCATCGACGATCAGGACGCCAAGCTCGATTCCTGCAAAGCTCCCGGCGGGGCTGTAGACAATGTTCGTCGCGAAGGTCGCGACGATGCACGTCGCCGCGGCCAGGCGTTCGTCGACCCGTCCTTTCAGAAAGGCATAGGCACAAACTCCGAACAGGAGAATGTAGTAGGTAAAGGGGCTGAGCATGGGGCGACCGCCGGACTACAGGTTAGTAGTCCGGCGAGGCAACCTTAAGCGACGACGCGAAGGTCGGTGCGCGCGACCTTGGGGCAATCTTCGCCTTCGCCGAAGCTGACTGTTCGAAGCCCGGGGACAAATTGCTTGGCGTCGACCAGTTCCCCGTGACAATTGGCCATCCCTCCGCGCGCCGAAACAAGCGCCTGAACAGTCGTCGCAAGCTGTTCGAATGCGGCATGGCCGGTGGCGATCCCCACTCCGGTGGCGGCACGCGCCCGCAACATCTTGGATTGCAGATCGGCAATCTCAATGAGCGCCTCCTCGATGCAATCCTCGACCATGCGGATCTGGGCGGCGACTTCGTGAGCGGCGTTTTCGATGACCTGTTTGCGCATGACTTCTCCTTGCCGTGCCGCGCTTCGGCGGACGGTCCTGTTGCTCAGGCGAAATGGGCGGTCGGGCTAGTTGCCGATCATCCTGGAGAGGCTTTCAAGGCCAGCGAGATACATCCCCGCCGAAAAAAGTGCGCCAATCGCGATCAGGACAATCCAGAGCAGCCGAAAGCCGACGCTCATTTCATTCCTGGGGTGACTCCGTGTTGCGAACGGCAAAGGCAGGGAAGACTGGGTTGATGACGACTTCTGCTCGGTATTGAAACCGACATCGCCAATCTTCCCTGCACGGTCAGCGTGCCGAATCTGAAAACCGACCGCCCCATCGATCTGGCGAGTTTGCGGGTCGGCGGGAATGTCCGGCGATTGATGTATCAACCGTTGATATGGCCCGATTGCGCTCGCCACCATCCTCGCGGCGTGCGCCCTGCGCTCGACCCCCAAAGTCTGGAGGGCGACGCGGATCCGTTGGTCGACGGTGTGCGAGGAAATGCCGAGCTCGATCGCTATCTCCTTGGACGACAGATGCTGATCGACGAGCCGCAAGCAATCGAGCTGCCCCGGGGTAAGCCGCGATACCAGGCCTGCGGGCGATGGCACCGATGGATCACGATCATCCCCAGACGCCGAATTATTCACCAAAGCTCCTGTTCCGAACACCGACATACGCTTGCCCCCAGTACAAACAGTCAGCCGATCTAGGCCAAACCCGGTTGCTTCTCAAATAGTCTCTACCAAATGCGCGAGCGGCGCGGTCGGTGGCGTGAAATTGATCCGAAACGGTTGATACCGTTGCGAATCCCCACCCGTCGACTTCGCTTCTACTTAACAAATGACGGTTTGGATTGGGCGACAGGCCCCGCCCCTGGGGTTTTGCCGGCGGGGATGGCAGCCAGCAATGGTGGACAGGGCTGGATTCGAACCAGCGTACGCTTGCGCGGGCAGATTTACAGTCTGCTGCCTTTAACCACTCGGCCACCTGTCCAGATGGCGGGACGGACGTCCCGTGTCGCGGCGCGCCAAATGGCCGCGCGCGGCGGTGCTGTCAATGCGCGGCAGGGGAGAAGTTGGCCGGGGCGACAGCGGAAGGCCGTTGGAGCGGGTGAAGGGAATCGAACCCTCGTCGTAAGCTTGGAAGGCTTCTGCTCTACCATTGAGCTACACCCGCGACCGCGGTGCGAGTGCCACAAGCAGGCGGCGCGGGTCAACGGGTCAGGCGGGAATGCGATGGCGAAAGGTGACGTTGACCCTCTTCGAGAGCATCAGATACGGCAACCAGATCGCCACGCTGACGATGACCTTTTCGACATTCCCACGCAGCAGCGACTGAAGAGCGTCGGCGACGGCGGCAGGCAGGCCCGGCATCTGCGCGGCAAAATGGGCGGTCGCGAATTGCATCGCCAGGTCGAGCAGCCAGATTGCTGCCAGCAGTCGAGGGAATGAGGGCGAACGGCGAAGCGCGGCGACGAAAGCGATCGTATAGAGGCTCGTCAGCAGGACGACGTCGAGCGTCATCATCATGTGCAGCATCGACAACCATGCCGGGACGGCGCCCGACAGTGCAGGCATCGCCGCCAGGTATTCCATCGCGCGGACGGGCACATTGAGCAGCATGCCGATCAGCAGCGACACCATGATGCCACCGGTCCCATACAGCGTGTTGCGCATGGCCGCTCGGCGGTCGAGCGGTCGCCAGGTCCCGATCCGCGAAAGGCGCACGGCAGGCTGGGGCTGGCGATCGGCATTCTCGAACCACCGCAGGGCGAGCATCATTGACGCGAGCGGGGCGAGGATTAGCAAGGCATATGGGGCGATGGTCGCAGCCTGCAGGCCATCCGGAATGGGGCTGAGTGCGATCCGCAAGGCCGCGGCGAATCCGGCAAGCACCAACCACAAAGCCATGATCCGGCCGAGGCTCGCTTCGATCGACACGAGCAGCGCCGCCGACCGGGCGTGCATCCTTCGCGTCATCGTATCGAGCATCGATCAGTAACCCTGTGGTGTGCGCTCCTCCCTAAACGCGGACGATTGATATCGAGTAAATGAAGCATGGGCCGAAGCGTTCCGCCGGAGCGAGTTGGATATGGCCCTCGCCAGCGCCGTCGATCCGGCGCAAGTTGGAACGACTCATCGCGCCGATGATTGAATCGGCTCCGAACCAATCGAGGAGCGAGAAGCATGGCGGCACGGCCGAGTTGGCGTGGGCAGATCAGGTTGGCGTTGGTGTCGATCCCGGTCGAAATCTACCCGGCGACCAAGGCCGGCAAGTCGATCGCTTTCCATCAGGTGCATGAACCGTCGGGACAGCGGGTCAAATATGAAAAAGTCGTGCCCGGGATTGGGCCGGTCGACCGGGACGAGATTTTGAAGGGCTATGAAATCGAGAAGGGCGAGTATGTCCTGCTCGATCCCGAGGAGATCGAAAAGGTCAAGCTGGAGAGCCGCAAGACGCTCGAACTGACCCAGTTCGTGGATTATTCAGACATCGACCCGATATATTACGACAAGCCCTATTACGTCGTTCCGTCCGACGATCTGGCCGAGGAGGCCTTCGTCGTCGTGCGCGAGGCGCTTCGCAAGGCGAAGAAGGTCGGAATCGGCCAGCTTGCGATGCGCGGCCAGGAATATGTCGTCTCGCTCAAGGCGTGCGGCCGTGGCATGGTGCTCGAAACGCTTCGTTATGCCGATGAAGTGAACAAGGCGTCGAGCTACTTCCGCGATATCGGCGACACCAAGCCCGACGCAGACTTGCTCGACCTGGCCAGTACCTTGATCGAGAAAAAGGCCAGCGGCTTCGACGCGTCGGAATTCCACAATCGCTATATCGAGGCGTTGCAGGGACTGATCGCGGAAAAGATCAAGAAGAAGGGCAAGCGCGTCATCCAGGACACGTCGTCCGATACCCAGCCCAAGGGATCGAACGTGATCGACCTGATGGCGGCGCTCAAAAAGAGCATCGACAGCGGAGCCAAGGCACCGGCCAAAGCGGCGGCGAAAAAGGCGCCTGCCAAAAAGGCACCGGCCAAGAAACGAGCCTGATCGATGGCCCGCGCGCTCGACATCGCAACATACAACAAGAAGCGCGACTTCACGAAAACCGCCGAGCCGAAGGGCAAGAAGGGTCGCGCCAAGGGCGACAGTTTCGTCGTCCAGAAGCATGAGGCCTCGCGGCTCCACTGGGACTTCCGGTTGGAGCTCGACGGCGTGTTGAAGAGCTGGGCGGTTCCCAAGGGGCCGTCGATCGACCCCGGCGTCAATCGTCTCGCCATGCGAACGGAGGACCATCCGCTCGATTACGGGATGTTCGAAGGGACTATTCCGCAGGGCGAATATGGCGGCGGCACGGTAATGCTGTGGGACCGCGGCCGCTGGATACCGCACCCCGACAAGGACCCGCGCAAGACGATCGACGAAGGCCATCTCCACTTCACGCTCGAGGGCGAGAGGATGAAGGGCGAATGGGTGATGTTCCGGATGAAGGGCAAGCCCGGCGAGAAAGGCGAGGCCTGGATGCTGAAAAAGGTGACCGACGAATTCGCTGACGAAGCCGCTGGCGAATCCCTGGTGGAGACCGGACTCACCAGCGTCACCTCTGACCGCACGATGGCGGAGATCGCCGCCGGTACCGATCAATGGCATTCGAACAGGAGCGGCAAGAAGGCAGGGCGGGCGAAGAAAAAGGCCGGCGTCGCTCCCCCGGCGTTCCAGTCGCCGCAACTCGCGACCCTGGTCGATGCCGTGCCCAGCGGGTCGGACTGGCTGTTCGAATATAAATATGACGGATACAGATTGCTGATCGCCACCGGCGACGGCGCCGCGACGGCGTACACCCGCAACGGCAATGACTGGAGTGACAAGTTTCGCGGGATCGTCAGGGCCGCCGCGGGGCTCCCCGCCGGGTGTCTGATCGATGGCGAAGCAGTCGCGCTTGGCAAGGACGGTAAGCCCGATTTCCAGCTGCTCCAGGCGACACTCAAGGGCGGCGAGGCCGATCTTGCTTTCTACGCTTTCGATCTGCTGATCGACCAAGGCGAAGACCTCACTGGCCTCACCAATCTGGAGCGCAAGGAACGCCTCGCCGCTTTGCTCAAAGGGGTGTCCTCACCAATCCTCTACGGAGACCATGTCATCGCCAAGGGGGAGGCGTTATTCGATGCCATTTGCAAGGAAGGCGGCGAGGGGATCATCGCCAAGAAGGCGGGCGCGACCTATCGCGGCTCGCGGGCCAAGAACTGGCTCAAGGTCAAATGCATCAACCGCCAGGAGTTCGTCGTCGTCGGCTGGCAGGCGAGCGACAAGAGGAGGGGTTTTCGATCGCTTCATCTCGGAGTTCGCGACGGCAAGTCATTGACCTACGCCGGCAAGGTCGGGACCGGTTTCGACACGAAAATGATCGAGGATCTGTCGGAAGTCATGCGGCCGCTGGCAATCGACAAGCCGGCCCTCGACGTGCCGCGGGCAGCGATGCGCGGATCGCACTGGATCGAACCCAAGCTGGTGACCGAGATCGCCTTCACCGAGTTCACCCGCGAAGGCACGCTCCGCCATCCTAGCTTCATCGCGCTTCGCGACGACAAGAAGGCGAGCGAGGTGGTGCGTGAGGTACCGGAAAAAGTGCCTCCAAATATCAAGAAGGCCAAAACGACCCAACTCGCGACGTTCGAAAGCCTCGGCGCGCGGATTACCAATCCGGACCGCGTAATTTTTCCCGGTGACGATCTGACCAAGGGCGCGCTGGCCGACTACTACGCCGCGATGGCGGCGCCACTGCTGGTCGATTCGGCAAACCGCCCTTTGACATTGATCCGCTGCCCACAGGGCCGCGCCAAGCATTGCTTCTTCCAGAAGCACGATAGCGGGGCGATGGGCGACGCGGTCAAACACGTGGCGATCAAGGAAAAGGACGGGACGAGCGAGGATTACCTCTACGTCACCGATATCGCCGGTATCCTAGCGTGCGTGCAGATGGGGACGATCGAGTTCCACGGTTGGGGCAGCCGGATCAAGCCGCTCGAAAAACCCGACCGTCTGGTGTTCGATCTCGATCCCGACGTCGGTCTCGGGTTCGACAAGGTCAAAAGAGCGGCCGAGCGGTTGCGCGGCCTGCTTGCCGATCTGGGGTTGGAGACGTTCCCCTTGCTGTCGGGCGGCAAAGGGATCCACGTTGTCGCGCCGCTCGATCAGACCGCGGACTGGCCCAAGGTCAAATCCTTCGCCGAACGCTTCAGTCGTGCCATCGCCGAGGCCGAGCCGGATCTCTTCACCGCCAACATCCGCAAGAACAAACGCACCGGCCGCATCTTCCTCGACTGGCTCCGCAACCAGCGTGGCGCAACCGCGGTCATGCCCTATTCCGCTCGCGCCCGCGAAGGCGCGCCGGTTGCGGCGCCGGTCGATTGGTCCGAATTGGATGAAACGCAGACCGCCGCACGTTTCACCATCCGCGACGCCGACCAGCTTCTGGAACGGGCTGGATCGAAGCTGCTCGCCAGCTGGGGTCAGGCAAAACAGGCGCTGCCGGACTTCTAGGCGTTCGCGAACCGCTCGGTGGCGCGCACCAATCCGTCGGTGATCCCGGGTTCCGTAAACAGATGGCCACCGTCCGCGACGATCTGCAAGTCGACTTCGGGCCACGCCTGTTTCAGATCCCACGCCGCGCTTGGCGGGGTGCAGCAGTCATGGCGCCCTTGTACGATCACCCCCGGAATGCCCTTCAGCTTGTGCGCATTTTCCAGCAGCTGGTCGTCATCCAGCCAGCCCAGGTTGCGCATGTAGTGGTTCTCGATCCGCGCGATCGCGATGGCATGCTGATCCTCGGTGAATTCCTCCAGCATCTTGGCGTCGGGCAGCAAAGTCACCGTCAGCCCTTCCCAGGTGCTCCAGGCCTTCGCCGCGGCCAGCCGCACCTTGTCGTCGCCGCTGGTCAGCCGACGATGATAGGCTTCGACGACATTGTCGCGCTCGCTGTCCTGCAACAGGCCGACGAAATCCTGCCAGCCTTCGGGATAAAGTTCCGATGCGCCATATTTGTACAACCAGTCGACCTCGCGCTGGCGGAACAGGAAGATGCCGCGCAGAACCAATTCGGTGACTCGATCAGGATGGGTCTGGGCATAAGCCAGCGACAGGGTCGATCCCCAGCTTCCGCCGAATACCATCCATTTGTCGATCCCCGCCATTTCGCGCAGTCGCTCGATGTCGGCCACCAGGTGCCAGGTCGTATTGTTGTCGAGGCTTGCGAACGGCGTCGATCGCCCGCACCCGCGCTGGTCGAACAGCAAGATGTCGTACTTCGCCGGGTCGAATTGCTGGCGCTGCTTGGGGCTGCATCCCGATCCGGGACCGCCATGCAGGAAGACGACGGGCTTGGCGCCCTTGGTCCCGCACCGCTCCCAGTAGACGCTGTGCCCGTCGCCGACGTCGAGCATGCCGGTCTCGTACGGCTCGATTGGCGGATAAAGCGCGCGGCGTTCCGTGGTGGCGGTCATGTCGGTCTCCAGCCTAGAAGCTATACTCGTCGTAGACGTGCGAAATGTCGCCATTCCACGCGCCGTGATACCGCTCCAGCAAGCGGTCGGCGAAGGTCATCCCGGTGGAAACCACTTCGCGCAACGGGTCGAGGAAGCCACTTTCGTTGTCGCCGCTGGCATTCAGCATCGCCCGCGCGTTGAGGCCGCCGGCGCTGATCTCGAGTATCTCGCCGGCCAGGTCGCGCATCGTACCGCCACCCGGGATCGGGGCATCAAGCGCCTGGCGCGGCACCGCATGGCGAAGCGCCTCGCGTTCCTCGATCGTCCAGTGCCTGACCCGCTCCCACGCCGCGTCGAGCGCCGCATCGTCGTAGAGCAATCCGACCCACAGCGCCGGCAGCGCACAAATCCGCCCCCAGCGCCCGCCATCGGCTCCGCGCATTTCGAGAAAGCTCTTTAATCGCACTTCCGGGAAGGCGGTCGACAGATGATCGATCCAGTCGGCCACCGTCGGGGTCTCGCCGGGCAGCACCGACAGCTTGCCATCAAGGAATTCGCGGAAACTAAGGCCGGCCGCGTCGATATATTTGCCGTCGCGGAAGACGAAATACATCGGCACGTCGAGCGCATAGTCGCAATAGCGTTCGTACCCGAAACCCTCCTCGAAAACGAACGGAAGCATCCCCGTGCGATGGGGGTCGGTATCTTCCCAGATATGGCTGCGGAAGCTCTTGAAGCCGTTGGGTTTGCCCTCCGTGAAGGGCGAATTGGCAAACAACGCGGTCGCCACCGGCTGCAACGCCAGCCCGACGCGGAATTTCTTCACCATGTCGGCTTCGCTCGAATAGTCGAGGTTGACCTGGATGGTGCAGGTGCGCAGCATCATGTCGAGGCCCAGATTTCCGACCCGCGGCATATGGTTCAGCATGATCTTGTACCGCCCTTTGGGCATGATCGGCAGTTCGGCGCGCGTCTTGTCGGGCCACATGCCAAGCCCCAGAAACCCGATCCCAAGCTTGTCGCCGACGGCCTTGACCTGCTTCAGGTGCCGCCCGCTCTCGGCGCAACTTTCGTGGAGGTTGGACAAGGGGGCGCCGGAAAGTTCGAACTGACCGGCCGGCTCTAGGCTGATCGTGCCGTCGGGCCCGGCCATGGCAATGATCTTGCCGCTTTCCTCGACCGGTCGCCAGCCGAATTCGGTCAGCCCGGTCAGCAGGTCGCGGATCCCGCCAGGCTCGTCCCACGATGGCGCCCGATGATCGTCCAGCCGATAGACGAATTTCTCGTGCTCGGTCCCGATCCGCCACTTCTCGCGCGGCTTTTCCCCACCCGAAAAGACGGCAATCAGGTCCGCGCGGGACTCGATGAGCGGGCTTGCGCTCATGTCGGTTTTAGTTGTCATTGGAAACGCGCTTAACGCCAGTCCCCGACAAGCGCCATATAGCTTGTTACCGCCGCGAGCGCGGCCGTTTCCGCCCGCAGAATGCGCGGGCCCAGGCTGATTGCCGTGGTATTCGGCAGTGCGCGGATCGCCGCGCCTTCCTCGGCCGTGAACCCGCCCTCGGGGCCAACGAGAATGGTCGCAGGGCCGCTCCGGAATGCCGCATTCGCCGCCTCGCCCCCGGTCTCATCGGCAAAATATAATGGCCGCGTCGGGTCGAGTGCCTTCAGCCAAAAGGCCAGCTTCACCGGCTCGGCGATCTCGGCGAGCGCCGTCCGGCCGCACTGCTCGGCCGCCTCGACGATATGCGACCGCATCCGCTCCAGATTGACCTTGTCGACGATCGTCCGGTGCGTAATCACCGGCTCCAGCCGCGCAACGCCAAGCTCGATGGCTTTCTCGACCAGAAATTCGATCCGCCCCTTCTTGATCGGCGCGAAGGCCAGCGTCAGGTCGGGCACCCGCTCCTGCGGTCGCGTCGCCTCGGCCACACCCAGGATCATTCGCCGCTTCCCGACCTCCACTACCCGCGCCAGCCATTCGCCCGACACGCCGTCGAACAGCAGCACCTCGTCCCCGACGCCGAGCCGCAACACGTTGCCGAGGTAGTTGGCCTGGCCCGAATCCAGCCCCACCGCGACCCCGGCCGATAACGGCGGTTCGACGTACAGACGCGGTAGCGAACGCGGTGGCCAGGCGGGGGTGGCGGGCATGGCTCGCCCTACAGTGTCGCCGCCGACATCGCAAAGCGCACCGGTCATGCCCATATCCTCGGTCATGACCATTCCCATGTCCGTTCTCGACCTCGCTCCCATCGCCGAAGGCAGCGATGCCGGCACCGCCCTCAACAACGCCCGCGATCTCGCCCGCCATGCCGAGCGGCTCGGCTATCGCCGCTTCTGGATGGCCGAGCATCACTCGATGCGCGGGATCGCCAGCGCCGCCACCGCGGTCACGCTCGCCCACGTCGGCGGCGGGACGAGTACGATCCGCATCGGCGCCGGTGGGATCATGCTTCCCAATCACAGCCCGCTGCAGGTGGCCGAGCAGTTCGGCACACTGGCCGCCTTATTCCCCGGCCGGATCGATCTTGGCCTCGGGCGCGCGCCCGGCACCGACCAGGCCGCCGCCTACGCCATGCGTCGCAACCTTTCGGCCGATGTCAGCCAGTTCCCGCGCGACGTCGTCGAGCTGCAGGCATATTTCCGCTCGGCCGAACCGGGCCAGCGCGTGGTTGCGGTCCCCGGCGAAGGTCTGGACGTGCCGCTGTGGATCCTCGGGTCGAGCACCTTCGGTGCCGAACTCGCGGCAGAGCTGGGCCTGCCCTACGCCTTCGCCTCCCATTTCGCGCCGCAACAGATGATGGACGCGATTGCTCTCTACCGCGCGCGCTTCAAGCCATCCGCCCAGCTTGCATCGCCCTATGTCATGCTCGGCTTCAATGTCTTCGCCGCCGACAGCAACGAGGAGGGCGAATTGCTTGCAACCTCGTTGATGCAGGCCTTCGTCGCGCTCCGCTCGGGCAATCCGGGCAAGCTGAAACCGCCACTCGCTGGCTATGCCGATACGCTTCCGCTCGAATTTCGGGCGATGATCTCTTCGGTGCTGTCCAGCTCCGCCATCGGCGCGCCGGCGACCGTCAAGGCTGCGACCGAAGCTTTCGTCGCCCGCACGGGTGCCGACGAACTGATGATCACCAGCCAGATTTACGATCATCAGGCGCGGCTGCGTTCCTACCAATTGCTGGTAGAGGCGATGGCCTGACTTTACCCGAAGCGTCGTTTGAAGCATTGGCGATGCGAACGGTGATGCAGGGGAAACGTGGCGACCAAGAAACTCCAGCCGATCGTCGCCCAGGGCCGTAATTGCTGGCGGATCGCGCGCGCCACCGAAGCCAGCGTGATCGTCGATGCCGCCGATTATTACCGCATCATCCGCGAGGCGATGGTCGCGGCGAAGGAACGCATTTTCATCGTCGGCTGGGACTTCGATACGCGGATCGCTCTTAACCCCGACAGTCATGGCAAAGGCGAGACGCTCGGTCGCTTCATGCTCAATCTGGCGAAAGAAAAGCCCGACCGGGAAATTGACATCCTCAAGTGGAATTTCGGTGCGCTGAAGCAATTTTTCCGCCCCCAGGCGGTGCTGTGGCTGGCCCGCTGGTGGCGCGCCAGGGCGATCGACTTCCGCTTCGACAGCTCGCACCCGCCGGGCTGCAGCCACCATCAAAAGATCGTCGTGATCGACGAAAATCTCGCGGTGTGCGGCGGCATCGACATCTCCACCGCGCGCTGGGACACGTCCGAACACAAGGACGACGACCCGCACCGCACCGGGCCCGACGGCAAGCCCTACATGCCATGGCACGACGCGACGATGATGATGCGCGGCGACGTTGCCGGCGAACTTGCCGAGCTTGGACGCGAACGCTGGTCGACCGCGACCAAGGCCAAGCTCAAGCCGATCGACAAGTGTCAGGACGATTGGCCATCCGACCTGGCGGTGATGTTTCGCGACGTCGACATCGCCATTGCCCGGACCCGCGCCGCCTATAATGACCTGCCCGAAGTGCGGGAAATCGAAACGCTCTATATCGACATGATCTGCGCGGCGAAGAAGTTCATCTATTTCGAGAACCAGTATTTTACGTCGGCCAAGATCGGGGCCGCGATCGCGACACGCATGGCGGAGCCCGATCCGCCCGAGATTGTCATGGTCATGCCTCGTCAGGCCGACGGATGGCTCGAGCAGAAGGCGATGGACGGTGCCCGGCTGAAGCTGATGCGCGCGATCGGCGACAAGGATAAGGCCAATCGTTTCCGCATCTACGTGCCGGTGACGAAGAAGCGCGCCGACATCTATGTCCATGCCAAGGTCTCGATCCTCGACGATCGCCTGTTGCGGGTGGGTTCGTCCAATCTCAATAATCGCAGTCAGGGCCTCGACAGCGAATGCGACGTGATCGTCGACGCCGGGCTGGAAGCGAATAAGGATGCGCCCGCGGCGATGACGGCGCTTCGCCACCGATTGCTCGCCGAGCATCTCGACTGCACGGCGGAAGAGTACGCCGCAGCCGAGAAAAAACATGGCTCGATGGTCGATGCAATCGAAGCGCTGAAAGGCGGCGGGAAATCGCTCGAATTGCTTGAGATGGAAAGGCTGGGCGACGCCGATGAATTCATCGCGTCCAACGAGTTGCTCGATCCCGAAAGCCCCGATGCCATGCTCGATCCGATCAGCAAGCGCGGGCTTGGCCTGAGCTGGGCCAAAGGCAAGGCCGCGATCGGGCGGAGAATGGGACGCACGTGATCGGGACCGACACCGTTCCCGACAGCGAACGGCGCGGCTTGATCGGGGCGCTCCCGGCAGCGCTCCGGCCCTTCGCCAGCCTGATGCGGATCGACCGGCCGATCGGGACGTGGCTGTTATTCTGGCCCTGCGCATGGAGTATCGCGCTGGCCGGCGGCGGATGGCTGCTCCTCTACGCCGCGTTTGCGATCGGCGCGTTCGTGATGCGATCTGCGGGCTGCGTCTACAACGACATCATCGACCGCGACCTCGACCGGCAGGTGGAGCGCACCCGGCTCCGCCCGCTCGCCAGCAACCGCGTGTCGCTGCGCGCCGCGTGGGCCCTGACCATCGGCCTTTGCCTGATCGGCCTGCTCGTCCTCCTTACGCTTCCGCCGGCGGCACGAATTGTCGCGCTCGTCAGCCTTGCGCTAGTCGCTGCCTACCCCTTCATGAAGCGGATCACATGGTGGCCGCAGGCCTGGCTTGGCCTCGTCTTCAGCTGGGGAGCGTTGGTCGGCTGGCCGGCGGTAACCGGCACCTTGGCTCTTCCTGCATTCCTGCTGTGGCTCGGCAGCGTCGCCTGGGTGATCGGCTACGACACACTCTACGCCATCCAGGATATCGAAGATGATGCCCTGGTCGGGGTCCGATCGTCCGCAAGACGAATGGGGACCAATGTGCGGCTTGGCGTCGGGCTGCTCTACGCGCTGGCTTTGCTCGGCTGGGGCGCCGCGATCTGGCAGGTGCGGCCCGATCCGCTGGCGCTTGTCGCCCTCGTCCCCGCCGCGATCCACCTTGCCACGCAAGCGGTGCGCGCCGATTCCGCGAACGGGGAGGGTGCGCTCGCCCTGTTCCGTTCGAACCGCTGGTGCGGTGCCCTGGTGTTCGCGGCCATGCTGGTGGTGGGGTTGAGCCAGCGCCTGTGACGGCCTAACCGCGCCACCATGTTGAGCGTCGATCAAGCCCGCGAAAAAGCCGAACAACTCGTCGAACAGGCCGTCCGTGCCGGTGCCGATGGCGCCGATGCCCTTTATCTCGGCGAATTGTCGAGCGGGGTTCAGGTCCGCAAGGGCGAGCTCGAGGATGTCCATCGCTCGGAAAGCCAGGGCCTCGGTCTGCGCGTATTTCGCGGCACCCGCTCGGCCAGTGTGTCCTCGTCCGACCTGTCGCCCGATGCACTCGCCATCCTCGTCGAACGCGCGTTGGCAATGGCCGCCGAGGCGCCCGAAGATCCCTATGCCGGACTCGCCCCCGCCGATCTGCTCGCCTCACCGCCGTTCGCCGACCTCGACAGCTGGGATCCGGTCGAACCCGATCCCGCCGTGTTGAAAGCGCGCGCGCTTCAGGCGGAGAGCTCCGCCCTGTCGGTCGACGGCGTCACCAACAGCAGCGGCGCGGGATCGTCGACCTCGGGCTCGACCGTTGCAATGGCGATCTCCAGCGGGTTCTCGGGGAGCTATCGCGCAACCGGGCAGAGCTGCTCGGCCAGTGTCGTCGCCGGCACGGGGTCGGGCATGGAGCGCGACTACGCCTGGCATAGCGCACGCTTTGCCGCCGACCTTGAAGACGCGGCGACCATCGGGCTGCGCGCCGGCGAGCGCGCGGTCGCCCGCCTTAACCCGGTCAAGATCGCCGCGGGCCGGATGCCGGTGCTGTTCGACCCTCGGGTCGCAACGACCTTGCTCGGTCATTTCATCGGCGCGATCACCGGCAGCGCGGTGGCGCGAAAATCGAGTTTTCTGATGGACAGGCTCGGTGCCCCGGTGTTCGCGCCGGGCGTGTCGATCCACGACGACCCGACCCGCAAGCGCGGTCTCCGCAGTCGCGCCTTCGACGGTGAGGGGCTTCCGGTCCGGCCGATGGCCCTGGTCGAAGATGGAATCCTCAAAACCTGGCTCGCCGAAAGCGCTTCCGCCCGCCAACTCGGCATTGCCCCCACCGGGCACGCCATTCGCGGCGTCGGCGGGTCGCCCGGTGCCGGTCCTTCCAACCTCTACATGGCGGCGGGCGAAGCCAGCGCCGACCACCTCCGAACGCGCTTCCCGCGCTGCATACTGGTGACAGAATTAATCGGGCAGGGGGTCAACGGCCTGACCGGCGATTACAGCCGCGGCGCCGCGGGCTTCCTGATCGAGGGCGGTGAAGTGATTGGCCCCGTCGCGGAAATCACTGTCGCGTCGAACTTGATCGAGATGTTCGCGAGCCTCGAACCAGGAAGCGATCTGGCGTTCCGCCGTGGCGTCGATAGCCCAACGATATTGGTGCCGGAAATGACGGTGGCGTCGGCCTAGGTCATCAGCGCCGACGACCACGCCATTTAAGAAAAATGCCGTATGCCATCGAACCGAGAAAAAGCGCAGCCCCGATGTATCGATAGCCATCATCTGATACGAATTGGTCCAGCGCAACGAAGGAAAGTCCTGCCAACGATACGATCCAGCGGGGATGAAGCGTCTCGGACCAGTTGAGCCGTGTCTCGCCGTAGCGATCGAAGTATGGGTCAACCCAACCGAAGTAAATCCAGTCGAATGCGACGAGGAGCAAAATCCAGAGAAGCGGTTTAACTATCATCGCGGACTTATACTGCGGCTTAAAAAGGCCCCAATCCGAGCCGCTTTATTTCGATCTTTGGGCAGTGATCCATCACCACCTTCAAGCCGGACGCCTCGGCCCGAGCCGCCGCTTCCTCGTCGATCACGCCCAATTGCATCCATACCGCACCCGCGCCAGCCGCGATCGCTTCGTCCACTGCCGCACCGGCGTCGGCCGAATTGCGAAAGATGTCGACGATGTCGATATGCTCGCCGATCTGGCAGAGCTCGCGCCACACGAACTCGCCGTGGACATGCTCACCGGTAATGCGCGGGTTAACCGGATAGACTCGATAGCCGTGGTCCTGCAGGAACTTCATCACCCCATGGCTGGCCCGGTCGGGGCGGTCGGAGGCGCCGATCATCGCGATGGTTCGCGCATTGCGGAGCAGGGCGGCGATATCCTCGTCTTTGGTCAGCGGCATCTCGTTCTCCTTCGCCCGACCAATGTTTCAGCCCGGCTTTTTCTCCAGCGCATCGAGCAACGCCCGCGCCAGTCCGGCAAATGCGTCTCCCGCGGGGCCGTCCTCACCGGCTGCCGGCGATCCCGCATCGCTCGATGCGCGCAGGCTCGCCGATAGCGGCAATCGCCCGAGGAACGGTATGCCAAGTGCCGCCGCCGACGCCTCCGCGCCGCCGCTTCCGAATGGATCGCTGCTTTCGCCGCAATGCGGGCATGCGTAGCCCGCCATATTTTCGATCATGCCAAGCACCGGGACGTCGGTTCGCGCGAACAGGTCGATCGCGCGGGTAGCGTCGATCAGCGCCAGGTCCTGCGGGGTCGAGACGATCACCGCCCCGACCGGCTTGGCCTTCTGGACTAGCGACAATTGCACGTCGCCGGTGCCGGGCGGCAGGTCGACCAGGATCAGGTCGACATCGCCCCAGTCGCCGTCGGTCAGTTGCGCCAGCGCCCCGGACGCCATCGGTCCGCGCCACGCCAGCGCCTGGCCTGCCGGGACCAGTTGGCCGACCGACAGCAATTTCACGCCGCTCGGGCTGGTCACCGGAATGAGCTGCTTGTCACGCGCCTCGGGCCGCTCGGGTGCGCCGAGCAGGGTCGGCTGCGACGGGCCGTAGATGTCGGCGTCGATCATCCCGACGCGCTTGCCCAGCCGTTGCAACGCAACCGCCAGGTTCGCGGCGACGGTCGACTTGCCGACCCCGCCCTTGCCCGACCCTACCGCGATCATCGGCGCTTTGCCCTGGCGCATCGCAGTCATCGCGATCCGCACGTCCAGCCCCGGCGCGGCCTGGCGCAGGCGCTCCTCCATCGCCTTTCGCTCATCGTTGCGCATGCCGCTGCCGTCGACGATCAGCGTTGCCACGCCATCCGCGATTTTCGACGAACGGATGCGGGCGGCGTCTGGGTGGTGGTCGAAAGGGTCGCTCATGCCGCGCCGCTTAGGCCCGCGCGCCACATAACCGCAAGCGACCCCCTGTTTTTCCCCTGTTTGCCTTCCTATAGTGGGATCATGAGCATTTTATCGGGGTTGGGCTCGCTTCCGTCGCGCCTGTTCAATGACAGCAAGGGGCCTTGGGGCCCCAAATCGGACGGCGATGCTGGCGGCGGGGACGTCGATCCTCCGTCGCGCCCGATCCCGGGTCCGTGGGGCAACGAACGGCCGACCGCGCGCGGCGGCGACAACGGCTTCGGCGCCGCCGGTCTCGATGCTTTCATCGAACGCAACCGCCGGCGCTTCGGGGGTGGCTTCGACGGCGGCGGCCGCGGCGGCGGCATCGGTCGACCGAGCGGCGTCAGCCTGCTGTGGATCGCGCTCGCCGTGCTCGCGCTCGGCATGTTGCTGACCACCATGCATCGCATCGGCCCGGAGGAAAAAGGCGTCGTGACTCTGTTCGGTCGCTACAATTCGACGCTTCAGCCGGGCATCAGCTTCACCTTGCCGGCGCCGATCGCGCGGGTGCAGAAGGTCAACGTGTCCCAGATCCGTGAGATTTCGCTCGGTTCGGCGGCGGAAGACACGTTGATGCTGACCGGCGACCAGAACATCATCGACATCGCCTACCAGGTGCGCTGGAGCATCCGCGATCCCGAGCAATTCCTGTTCGAGCTTCGTACCCCGGAAGATACGATCAAGCAGGTCGCCGAAAGCTCGATGCGCCAGGTCGTCGCCCAAGTCAGCCTGCAGGATGCGATCGGCAACCGCCGCGGGGAGATTGAGGCGCGGGTCCAGGAAGAAATGCAGCAGACGCTCGATCGCTACCAGTCGGGCGTGTCGATCCGCGGCATCGCTATCAAGCAGGCCGATCCGCCGCGCTCGGTCAACGACGCCTTTAAGGACGTTACCGCCGCCCAGCAGGATGCCGAGAGCGCGCGCAACAATGCCAATGCCTATGCGCTGCAGATGCGCCAACTCGCGCAGGGTGAAGCAACCGCGTTCGACAAGGTCTACGTCCAGTACAAGCTGTCGCCCGAAGTGACCAAGCGGCGCATGTATTATGAGACGATGGAGCGCGTACTTCGCGGGGTCGACAAGACAATCGTTGAAACCCCGGGCGGAGTGACGCCGTATCTGCCCCTGCCGCAACTTCAGCGCACCGCGCCCGAAAGGACCCCCGCCCAATGATCGCCCCCCTTCGCCAGCATCCGGTGATGATCGCGGTGATCGGCGCGATCCTGCTGGTCGCCCTGCTCGGCAGTGTGACGATCGTCCCCGAAACCAGCCAGGGCGTCGTCATCCGCTTCGGCAAGCCGGTGCGGATCGTCAATCGCTTCGAGGAAGGCGAACGCTTCGGCGAGGTCGGAGCCGGGCTCAATGCCAAGATCCCGTTCGCCGAATCGATCGTGTGGATCGACAAGCGCGTCCGCGATCTCGACATGGACCGGCAGCAGGTCCTGTCGATCGATCAGCGCCGGCTCGAGGTCGACGCCTTCGCGCGCTATCGCGTGATCGACCCGCTGCGCATGTTCATCGCCGCCCGTTCCGAAGACCGGGTGGAGGAGGCACTCAAGCCGATCCTCGGCTCGCAGCTTCGCAACGAGCTCGGCAAGCGCCCCTTCTCCTCGATGCTCAGCCCCGAGCGTGAGGGCGCGATGGAGAATATCCGCACCGGCATGAACCGCATCGCCCGCCAATATGGCGTCGAGGTGGTCGACGTGCGCATTAAGAAGGCCGATCTTCCCGATGGAACCCCGCTCGAATCCGCCTTCGCCCGGATGCGCAGCGCGCGTCAGCAAGAAGCGCGTTCGATCCGTGCGGAGGGCAACAAGACCGCGCAGATTATCCGCGCCACGGCCGATGCCGAAGCGGCGCAGATCTACGCCGCCAGCTTCGGCAAGGACCCCGCATTCTACGACTTTTATCGTGCCATGCGGTCGTACGAAGTCACCTTCATCGGCAATTCCACCACCAAGTCGTCGCCGACCACGATCATCATGTCGCCCAACAGTGAATATCTGAAGGAATTCGCTGGACGGTAGACGAACTTATCTGTTCAAATCGCGTTCATGCGCTCGACCTACCGTCGTCCCATCAACGTCAGCAAGCGAGCGAGAATATTATGGTTTCGAAGGAGAAGAGTCCCGTGCGTTACGCCTATGGAGTAGCCACCGCCCTGCTCGTCGGGGGGACCGCTTTTTCACTCGCCACGGGTCAGGCCGGGGCACAAGTCGCGCAGAATGCGCCGGCCGCCATGGCACCCGCCGGCGCTCCCGGGTCGTTCGCCGATCTTGCCGCCCGGTTGCAGCCCGCGGTGGTCAACATTTCGACCAAGCAGCGTGTGCCGGTCCGCACCCAGGCCGACCCGTTCGAAGAATTCTTCCGTCGCTTCGGCAATCAGGATGGGCAGCAGGCCGATCCGCAAGGCCCGCAAGGCCAGCAGGGGCAGGGCGCCCCGGGCCGCACTCGCGAAGCCGGATCGCTCGGTTCGGGCTTCATCATTTCGTCGGACGGCTATGTCGTTACCAACAACCACCTCATCCAGAGCGCCAGCGGCACCGGAACGGTCGATAGCGTCACCGTCATCCTGACCAACCGCAAGGAATATAGCGCGCGCATCGTCGGCCGCGACACGGCCTCGGATCTCGCCTTGCTCAAGATCGACGCAACCGGCCTGCCATTCGTCAATTTCGGCGATTCGCAGCGCGTTCGCGTCGGCGATTGGGTGCTTGCTATCGGCAACCCCTACGGCCTTGGCGGCACCGTCACGGCGGGCATCGTCTCGGCGCTTCATCGCGGCATCACCGGCGTCGGCGCCTACGATCGCTACATCCAGACCGACGCCAGCATCAACATGGGCAACTCCGGCGGCCCGATGTTCGATCTCAACGGCAATGTCATCGGCATCAATTCGGCGCTCATCTCGCCGACCGGCGCCAACGTCGGCATCGGCCTCGCCATCCCGGCCGAACTGGCTCGTCCGGTGATCGATTCGCTGCGTCGCGGCCAGCGCCCGCAGCGTGGCTACCTCGGCGTCAGTCTCCAGCCGCTCGACGAAAATATCGCCGGCTCGCTTGGCCTTCCCAAAGATCAGGGCGAACTCGTCCGCTCGGTCGTCCCCGGTCAGGCCGCGGCGCGTGCCGGCTTGCAGCAGGGCGATGTCATCCTGCGCGTCAACGGGCAGGCGGTGACTCCCGACGAAACCGTCTCCTTCCTGATCGCCAACACCACGGTCGGAACGCGGGTCCCGGTCGACATCATCCGTGGCGGCCGTCGCCAGTCGGTGACCGTGGTCGTCGGCCAGCGCCCGACCGAAGAGCAACTGGCGGCCCAGGCCGGCGGGACCGGCGACGGAGCGACCGACGGCGTCGTCGCGCCTCCCTCGGTCGGCGTTCAGGCGATGGGCTTGACGCTCGGTACGCTCTCGCCCGATCTCGCGCGCCGGTCCAATCTCCCGGCGGGCACGCGCGGGGTTGCCATCACTGCGGTCGATCCGTCGAGCGACGCCGCCGAAAAGGGCATTCGCCCGGGCTTCGTGATCCTCTCGGTCAACCAGGTGCCGGTGGCATCGCCGGCCGACGTCGCCGCCGCCGTGGCGGCCGCGCGCCGTGCCAATCGGCAGAGCGTCTTGCTGCTGGTCAAGAGCGGCACCGTTCCCGAGGCCTTCGTCGGGATCGACATCGGCGCACGCTAGTAGTTCGGGCAATCGCCCTGCCCACGGGTGTAACTGCTTGCCCGCGCTCGCTCATCCGGACTAGGCTTGGCGCCTAGCCGGACGAGGGACCGACACATGGGCAATCAGCCGACCAATATTTTCATCGGTGCGGGCAGCGGCGGGGTCAACCCGCAAGCGCTGGAACTCAGGCGAGCCAATCGCCACGGGATGATCGCGGGCGCCACGGGCACCGGCAAGACGGTCACCCTGCAGGGGATCGTCGAGGGGTTGTCGGCGGTCGGTGTGCCGACCTTCGTCGCCGATGTGAAGGGCGACCTTGCTGGCATCGCCATGCCCGGCGATGCGACCGCGAAAACGCATGAGATCTTCAAGGCGCGCGCGGCCGAAATCGGCATGACCGACTGGGTCTACCGCGCCGCGCCGGTGCAGTTCTGGGACCTGTTCGGGGCGCAGGGTCATCCGATCCGCACCACGGTCAGCGAAATGGGACCGTTGCTGTTGGCCCGACTGCTCAACCTCAACGAGGTTCAGGAAGGCGTGCTCAACATCGCCTTCCATGTCGCCGACAAGGAAGGGCTGATGCTGCTCGACCTCGACGACCTTCAGGCGATGATGGTCCATTGCGGCGAGCGCGCCGACGAGCTGACGCTCGAATATGGCAACGTCTCGAAGCCATCGGTAGGCGCCATCCAGCGCAGCCTCCTTCAGCTTCGTTCGCAAGGCGGCGATCATTTCTTCGGTGAGCCCGCGCTCGACCTCGAGGATTTCCTGAAGCTCGACGAAAATGGCCAGGGCATCGTCAACGTGCTCGCCGCCGACCGGCTGATGGCCAGCCCGCGCCTTTATTCGACCTTTCTCCTCTGGCTGCTCAGCGAATTGTTCGAATTGCTTCCCGAGGTCGGGGACGTCGACAAGCCCAAGCTCGCGTTCTTCTTCGACGAAGCGCACCTCTTGTTCGAAGATGCGCCGCCGGCACTTCTCGAAAAGGTCGAGCAGGTCGTCCGGCTCATCCGGTCGAAGGGCGTCGGCGTCTATTTCATTACCCAGAACCCGATCGACATTCCCGACAAGGTCGCGGGCCAGCTCGGCAATCGGGTGCAGCACAAGCTCAATGCCTTTACTCCGCGCGATCAGGCCGCCGTCCGCTCGGCCGCCGATACCTTCCGCCCCAATCCCGAAATCGACGTTCCGGCCGCGATTACGGAATTGAAGATCGGTGAGGCGCTGGTTTCCCTGCTTCAGGCCGACGGTTCGCCTTCACCCGTCCAGCGCACGCTGATCAAGCCGCCCGCGTCGCGTGTCGGACCGCTGACCGCGCAGGAACGCGCGATCATGATCTCGACCGACGTCATCGGCACCAAATACGACACCCTGATCGATCGCGACAGCGCCGAGGAAATCCTCAAGGCCAAGGGCGACGAAGCCGCCGCCGCCGCGGCCGCCGTGCGCGCCGAGGGTGACGCGCAGAAGGCAGCGGCGGAACAGGCGCGGCTCGATGCCGTCGCCGCCAAGGAGGCCGCACGCGCCAAGCTGGCCGAGGATCGCGTCGCCGCCCAGCAGATGCGTGAGGAGGAGCGGCGCCAGAAGGAAGCCGAGCGCGAGGTCGCGCGCGCCGCGCGCGAGGCGGCCAAGCCGTCGATGGCCGACAAGATGATGCAATCGGCGGGACGCTCGATCGCCTCGTCGGTCGGTCGGCAGATCGGCAGCCAGCTGCTCCGCGGAATCTTCGGGGGATTGCTGCGTGGCCGCTGACGCCAAGAACATTGCCGATCTCGAACGCCAGTGGCGCGACGCATTGTTCGCCAAAAACACGGCGGAACTGCGCCGGCTGATCCATCCGCAATTCAAGCTGGTCGGGATCCGCTCGACCGGCACGGTAACCGTCGGGCTCGACGATTGGCTCGGCGCGCTTGAAAAGATGGATATCGCCAGCCTCGAAGTGCGCGTGATGGACTCGCTTCACCTGGAATCGACCATTGTGGCGACCGTCGATGCCCAGTGGAAACTGCGATTCATGGGCCACACGATCGACGAGCGCGTGTTGCTGACCGACGTTTGGGTGAATGGCGACAATGGCTGGCAGGTCGTCCGCCGCCATTCCAGCCCGGTGCCCGCCGGGGTCAAGATCGAATGACGCTCGACCAGCTCGAACGCTGGAACGAAGCGGCGCTGGATGAGCAGCACGACATGGTCGCGCTTCGTCGGGCGATTCACGCCGATCCCGAACTCGGCAACGATTGCCCGCGAACCCGCGACAAGCTGAAGGCCGCCCTGGCCGATTTACCGTTGGCGGTGCGCGACAGTCGCTCGACCAGCGGATTCGTCGCGTTGCTCGAAGGGACCGGGGACGGCGACGCTTCGCGCACCGTCCTGCTGCGCGGCGACATGGATGCGCTTCCGATCCATGAATCGACCGGACTCGACTTCGCCAGCCGTACCGATGGCGCGATGCATGCCTGCGGACACGACAGCCATTCGGCCATGCTTGCCGCCGCCGCACGCGTCCTGAGCGCGCGCCGGAACACCTTCGCCGGCCGGATCCTCTTCATGTTTCAGCCGGGGGAGGAGGGGCACCACGGTGCGCGGGAAATGATCGCCGAGGGGCTGCTCGACGATCCCGCGCCGCACGCCGCGTTCGCGCTTCACGTCTGGCCCAATCTGCCGGGCGGTACCGTCGCCTGTCGCGCCGGGGCCATGCTCGCCTCGACCGACACGCTGCGCGCGACGATCGTCGGCAAGGGTGGCCACGCCGCAATGCCCCACGACGCGATCGACCCGGTCCCGGTCGCCGCCGAGATCATCCTTGCCCTGCAGACCGAGGTCGCGCGGCGCACCCCGGTAACCACCGACCCGATCGTCCTGTCGATCACCAGCGTTCACGCCGGGACGACCCACAACGTCCTTCCTGGCTCGGTCGAGCTGCTCGGTACGTTGCGTACGTTGTCGCCAGAAGGCCGCGCCCGCGGCCGCGCCGCGTTCGAGCGGATATGCACTCATGTCGCGCTCGCCCATGGCTGCACCGCC
Organism: uncultured Alphaproteobacteria bacterium; assembly: GCA_963740965.1. Taxonomy (GTDB): domain Bacteria; phylum Pseudomonadota; class Alphaproteobacteria; order Sphingomonadales; family Sphingomonadaceae; genus Sphingomicrobium. Next base: position 1,345,958 of record CAVUFW010000006.1, on the reverse strand, counting down.
CAGGTCGATATCGATCCCGGCTACCCCGCGACGATCAACGATCCGCGCGCCGTCGCGCTGATTCGCCAACTTGCCGGTGCGGCTTATGTCGAGGCGCCGGCGCCGAGCATGGGCGGCGAGGACTTCTCCTACGTCCTCGAACGCATCCCCGGCGCCATGGCGTTCCTCGGCGTTGCGCCGCCCGACGGCGATCCGCTGGCCCGCGCCCCGCTTCACAATCCGGCCATGCTGGTCGATGAAGCCGCCATGCCGCGCGGCACCGCACTTCATTGCGCTTTCGCAACGACATTCCTGACGACAGGTTATTCCATATGATACTCGCACTGTGGCTTATGGCGGCCGCCGACCTCACCGGCTTCTACACCGCCAACCAGATGGAGGTCGCCGCCGCAATCGACCTCGATCCCGACGGCAAGTTCGCTTACTCGCTCGACTACGGCGCAGTGTCCGAAGTTGCGGAAGGTAGCTGGACCAGCGAAGGCTCGACCGTCTACTTGACCTCGACCCGCATGGAGGGCGCCTACCGCCAGGCCGCATTCGTCCGCGAGCCGCTGACCCTCGACGGCGCGTCGCTGCTGCTCAAGCGCTACGACATCACTATTCGCTTCAACCGCGACACCGCTCTGCCCACCCCGCCCAACCGCAACACCAAACTCGACAAGGCGAAATGACGATGGCCACCGCACCCCGCCAGGACGCGCTGAAGGAACTTACCTTTCGCGGCATCGTCATCGGCGCGATCCTCACCCTGCTGTTCACCGCCGCCAACGTCTATCTCGGGCTCAAGCTCGGCATCACCTTCGCCACCTCGATCCCCGCCGCGGTGATCTCGATGGCGGTGCTCAAATTCTTCCGTGACGCCACCATTCAGGAAAACAATATCGTCCAGACCATCGCTTCGGCGGCGGGCACCCTGTCGGCGATCATCTTCGTCCTCCCCGGCCTGATCATGGTCGGCTGGTGGACCGGCTTTCCCTTTTGGTTGTCGGTCGCGGTGATCGCGCTCGGCGGCATCTTGGGCGTAATGTTCTCGGTTCCCCTCCGCCGCGCACTCGTTACCGGCAGTGACCTGCCGTATCCCGAAGGCGTCGCCGCGGCCGAAGTGCTCAAGGTCGGCGCCGGAGTCGGAGGCGCGGAGGAAAATCGCATCGGCCTCCGGATGATCGTCTGGAGTTCGATCGTCTCCGCCGTTTATGCGCTGGTTGCCCAGACAAAGGTCGTTGCGACCGAGGCGGCGCGCTCCTTTCCCTTCGGTGGTGGCGCGACCACCGTATCGACCAGTCTGTCGATGGCGCTGATCGGTGTCGGTCATCTCGTCGGCATGGCGGTTGGCATCGCCATGCTGGCAGGTCTGATCATCAGCTGGTTCGTGCTCGTACCGTGGCAGACCGGCCTTGCCGGTCTCGGCTCGGCCGCCGATCTCGAAACCTTGGTCGGCACCGTGTTCCGCGAGCAGGTGCGTTTTATCGGCGCGGGCACCATCGGCGTCGCCGCGATCTGGACCTTGCTCAAGATCATCGGCCCGATCGTCAAAGGCGTGACCGGCGCACTTGCCGCCAGCCGCGCCCGTGCCGCCGGTGGACAGGCCAGCCTGGCGCTTGCCGAGCGCGACATCCCGATCGGGATCATTGGCGTTACCATTCTCGGGTCGATGATCCCCATCGGCCTGTTGCTTTCTGCCTTCGCGCAGAGCGGCCCGATCGCCGCAGCCCCGTTCCTGACTCTCGGCGCCAGCTTGCTCTACATCCTGGTCGCCGGCGGGATCATCGCTGCGATTACCGGCTACATGGCGGGCTTGATCGGTGCCTCGAACAGCCCGGTATCTGGCGTGGGAATCCTCACCGTTCTCGGCATCTCGCTCGTGCTGGTCGCAATCTTCGGGCGAGAAATCGGGGTCGACGCGTCCAAAAGCCTAGTGGCCTATGCTTTGTTTGTGACCGCGATCATTTTCGGGGTCGCCACTATCGCCAACGACAACCTTCAGGATCTGAAGACCGGTCAACTGGTCGGCGCGACTCCGTGGAAGCAGCAGGTTGCTTTGATCATTGGCGTGATCTTCGGCAGCGTGGTCATCCCCCCGATCCTGACGATCTTGAACGATGCGTTCGGCTTCGTCGGTGCGCCGGGTGCCGGACCTAATGCGCTGGCCGCACCGCAAGCGGCGTTGATTTCGGCCATCGCGCAGGGTGTCCTAGGTGGCAATCTCGACTGGAATCTGATCGGGCTTGGTGCGCTGATCGGGGTGGGCGTGATCATTGTCGACGAAGTGCTTCGCCGGTCGGGTAAATATTCGCTCCCGCCGCTCGCCGTCGGCATGGGCATCTATCTGCCGATGTCGCTGACCCTGCTGATCCCGATCGGCGCGACGATCGGCTACCTCTATAATCGTTGGGCCGAGCGTGCTCCCGATCCCGCCTTTGCCGAACGGCTGGGCGTCCTCATGGCCACCGGTCTCATCGTCGGCGAAAGCCTGTTCGGCGTGGCATTCGCCGCCATCGTCGGTGCGACCGACAACGATTCGCCGCTCGCATTGGTCAAGGATTTCCAATGGGCGGTCCCGCTGGGGCTTGTCGTTTTCTTAGTAGCGATCGCTTTGCTCTACGCAAAAACCCGCGCCGAGGCGGCGGCCAAGCTGGCTAACGAGCCCTTGGTAGCGACACCGCCCGAAGCGGCACCGCGTTAGGGCTCAGCCCCGCCCGCGATACGGCGCGACACCTTGGTCGGGGAGCCACAAACCCTCGGGCGGCTCCCCCGACTGCCAGAAGACGTCGATCGGGATCCCGCCGCGCGGGTACCAGTAACCGCCGATGCGCAGCCATCGCGGTGCCATTTCGTCGGACAACCTCTTGCCGATACCGACCGTGACATCTTCGTGAAAGCCGCAGTGATTGCGGAAGCTGCCGAGAAACAACTTCAGGCTCTTGGATTCGACGATCGTCGCGGCGGGCGCGTAATCGATCACCAGATGCGCAAAGTCGGGCTGTCCGGTGACCGGGCACAAAGAGGTGAATTCGGGCACGGCAAAGCGCACCAGATACAGCTCGCCCACCCGCGGATTGGCTACATAGTCGAGCGTCGCCGCTTCGGGCGAGGCGGGCAGGGCACTGGTCTGGCCGAGATGCGTGGTTTCCATTGTCGCCCCTTATCCGAAGCGGTAGCATTCGGCCAATGGACGATCTTGTCACAACCGACTGGCTGGCGCGCAACATCGGCGCACCCGATCTCGCCATTGTCGACTGCAGCTTTTTCATGCCCGCCGACCGGCGCGATCCCGCTGCTGAATTCGCCGATGCCCACATCCCCGGCGCGCGCTTCCTCGATATCGGCTTGGTTGCCGACCGCACCCACGATGCACCGCACATGCTGCCGACGACTTCGGACTTCGGATCGGCGATGGTTGAGCTTGGTGTCGGGCGCGACGACCGCATCGTCGTTTACGACAACAGCCCGCTGCGTACCGCGGCGCGCGGCTGGTTCATGATGCGACACTTCGGTGCCGAACGAGTCGCCATCCTCGATGGCGGATTTCAGAAATGGCGGAGCGAAGGACGGCCGGTGGAACGCGGCCCCGCCACCGAGCGCAAGTCCCGCTTCGATGCCATCGCCAAGTCGGACGCGATCGTCGACAAGGCCGAAGTCGTCGCCCAACGAGACCTGCCGGTGGTGGACGCTCGCGGTGCATCCCGCTTTGACGGCACCGAGCCCGATCCGCGGCCCGGGATCGCCCCCGGGCACATCCCCGGCGCGCGCAATTTGCCTTATGCGGCGCTCTATCGTGACGACGGCACCTTGAAGTCCGACGATGCGCTTCGATCGGCGTTCGATGCCGCGGGTGTCGATCCGACACAGCCGTTCATCGCCACCTGCGGGTCGGGAGTCACCGCCAATAGCCTGATCTTCGCCGCGCGCCGGCTCGGCGGTCGGGGCGCCAAGCTTTATGACGGAAGCTGGTCGGATTATGGCGCAGACCCCTCGACCCCGAAGGAAACCGGGCCCGCGCGCTAGAGCGTCAGCAGCGTGCCCAACCGCTCGAGTTCATCCTTGATCGACGCCGTCAGCGTATCGATCGCCGCGCGATTGGCTTCCAGGCCCGCATTGCGGAGGGTTGCAAGCACTTCCAGCCCTGCGACCGATCCCGCCACCGCATGGGCGGACATGGCATCGAATAACGCATGCTGTGCGTCGTTTGCGGTTGGCCATGCTGCCGCGATAGCATGACCCGCGGGGGTCGCGACCTTGCCACCAAGCGCTTCGGCCGCGGCCAGCGCATGATCGAGCCCGGCGACTCGCGCCAAGGCGTCGGAGGGCGGGCAGACGGCGGACGCGTCGCCTTCGGGCAGGAAATGAATCATCGCGCGAGTTTACCGCGCGAATTTTAAGAAAGATTGAATCGCCTTACGAGGCGGCTTTGCCGTCCGCGTCGATGTCGCGCAGGATCCAGCCGCGCTGCGGAATGGTCTCGATGAACTCCGCCCCGTTCGACGCCATCCGCAATTTCTTGCGCAATTTGGAGATGAACACGTCGATGATCTTGGGCTGCGGCTGGTCGTCGGCACGGCGGTATAGATGCTTCAATAGCATGGTCCGGGTGACGACGTTATTGCGCGCGAAGGCCAGCAGCTCGAGCACCCGATATTCCATCTCGGTGATCCCGATCGGGTGTCCGTCGATGCGGATCAGCCGTTGCATCGGATCGACCGCCAGTCGGCCGCCGCACAAGGTTGCTGGCATGTCCGCGCCGCTCGCCTTGAGGCTCGACAGCAGTCGCGATGCCGCTTCATCGCTCTCCTCGGCAGACAGGACGCCCGGCGCACCGAGCAACGCTTGCTGCAACTCCCCGAAGGTCTCATGGGCTTCCTCGACGATCCGCAATCCTTCTTCGAACCGGCGCTTGGCGCGGTCGAGGATCGATTCCAGTTCAGCGAGCCGGGCGGAGGGCGATTCGGAAGCCATGTTTGGGTGCAATCCTTATTGCGGCGGCTGGGCGGTCGCCTCGGCGGTGTTGCTTTCGGGCGCGGCGATGATCGCCTGTGTATCGGCGCCCTTGTCGACCACGCGCGTGTCGGGGTCGCCGGCGGTCGAACGGGCACCGACCGTGGCTCGGTCGCGACCGGCATTGTCGAGCACCTGGCTTTCGGTCGGGCTGCGTGGCGACGGACCGCCGAACAACGCCTCGACCGCCTGCGACTGCGCGCCTTCCGCAGTGGTGCTGACCGTGCCAGCGACCGGTGGAGTCAGCGTATAGTCGGGCGGGATCACCAGCGGCGCGTTGCGCGCCACGGCGAACTCGTCGAGCGGCTTGGTCTTGGGCGCGAAAATGCTGCAGCCGCCAAGCGCGATCGCCGGAATGACCAGCAGTGAGGTGATAAGCTTACGCATGATCGATCTTCTCCTCGGGCGCCGCCGGCCGGATGAACAAGGCACGGAACAGCAGAATGACGACGCCGATGCTAATCGCCGCGTCGGCGACATTAAAGACTAAAAACGGACGCCACTCACCGAAATGCAGGTCGAGGAAATCGACGACGAACCCCAGCCGCACCCGATCGACGATATTGCCCAGCGCGCCGCCGAGCACAAGCGCAAGCGCGATGCGGTCGGCGGATTGTTGCTCGCGGCGAATCCACCACCCGACCAGAATGGCGATCGCGGCGGTACCCGCGACCAGCAGCCAACGCTGCATGTCGGTGCTCGCCTGACCGAGCCCGAGACTGATTCCGCGATTCTCGACCCAGGTAAGGTTGAAGATCGGCAGCAACGCGATCGTGCCGCGCGATTGAAGCGCCAGCGGCCCGATCATGACGAACTTGCTCAGTTGATCGACAATGAAAATTGCGACCGCAAGCAGATAGGGGGCGCGCAAACTAGCCATTCACTACATCCTCGCAACGCGCGCACAAATCGCCGTCCTCGACGACCTCTGGCAAATGCCGCCAGCATCGCCCGCATTTGTTCAGGTCCGACTTGCGCACGGTCAGCCGTTCGGCGGTCTGGACCGGCCCGGTAATGAAGAGCTCGGCTAGGTCGGGAAGCAAATCGCCTTCGGGCAATCCAACTTCGACCTGAAGGCTCGATCCGACCACCTTGTCTCGGCGCAGGGGCTCGATCGCTTCGGTCACGGTCGTTCGAAGCGCACGCAGGGCACTCCAGTCCAGCTTTGAGCGTACGCCTTGCGGTACCTCCGGCCATTCGAGCAGATGCACGCTTCCTGCATCCGGATAGCGTGTTCCCCATACTTCCTCGCTGGTGAACACCAGCACCGGCGCGGCCCAGCGGACGAGCGCGTGGAACAGGGTGTCGAGGACGGTGCGATAAGCCATCCGCTTGGGATCATCCGCCGCGTCGCAATAGAGGCAATCCTTGCGGATATCGAAGTAGAAGGCCGACAGATCCTCATTGCAGAAATCGGCCAGCGCGCGAACGTAATCGTTGAAGTCGAACGCGTCGGTCGCGGTGCGGAGCCGCGCATCCAACGACGCCAGCAGCGACAGCATGTAGCGCTCAAGCTCGGGCATCGCCTCTGGCGCGACCCGCTCGGCCTCATTGTAACCCTCCAGCGCTCCGAGCAGATAGCGGAAGGTATTGCGCAGTTTGCGATACTGGTCGGCGACACCGGCGAGGATTTCCTTGCCGATGCGGTGATCCTCGGTGAAGTCGACCGAAAGCGCCCACAGCCGCAATATGTCCGCGCCATAATCGCGCATCAGGTCGATCGGGCTGATCGTGTTGCCGATGCTCTTGGACATTTTCAGGCCCTTGGCATCCATCGTGAATCCGTGGGTCAGCACCGCATCATAGGGAGCGCGGCCGCGGGTGCCGCAGCTTTCGAGCAAGGACGACTGGAACCAGCCGCGATGCTGGTCGCTGCCTTCCAGGTACAGGTCGGCCGGCCAGCGCGTGTCGGGCCAGGTGTCGCTTTCCAGCGTGAAGACATGAGTGCAGCCGCTGTCGAACCAGACGTCGAGAATGTCGGTCACCATCTCGTAATCGGCGGGGTCGCGGTCGGGACCGAGGAAGTCGGCCGCGCTGGCCTCGTCCCAAGCATCAACCCCGCCGGCCTTGATCGCGGCGACGATGCGGGCGTTGACCGCGGGATCTATCAGCGGCTGGCCCGATTTGCGATCGACGAACAGGGCGATCGGCACCCCCCACGCGCGCTGGCGGCTGATCACCCAGTCGGGGCGGTCGGCGACCATCGAGTGAAGCCGGTTGCGGCCCTTTTCGGGGACGAAGCGGGTCTCCGCAATGGCGTTGAGCGCGAGCTGGCGCAAAGTAGCCCCCCTCCCACCAGAGTGGGAGGGGTCGAACTCGCGAAGCGAGCGGGGAAGGGCTTGTCTCGTTCGAGGAGGACAGGCCCTCCCCTTCGCGCTGCGCGCTCTTCCCCTCCCGCTCTGGCGGAAGGGGTGAAGTGGCGCCCCCCTCATTCTCCCAGCGCGACTGGGCGAACCCGGCGCAATTTCCCGCTGGCAATTCCTTATCCATGGCGATGAACCATTGCGGCGTGCAGCGGTAGATGACCTTGGCCTTCGACCGCCAGCTGTGCGGATAGCTGTGCTTGTAATCCGCCGACGCCGCGAGCAGCGCTCCGGCCTCCCGCAGGTCGCTGCAGATCGGCCCGTCGGGCGCGTTGAACTTGGCGTTGATGACGCTGCCCTGGCCGCCCAGCCAGCCCCAGTCGGCGCGATACTTGCCGTCGCCCTCGACCGCGAATTGCGGGCTGATGCCATTGGCCTTGCACAGGTCGAAATCGTCCTCGCCATGGTCGGGCGCCATGTGGACCAACCCGGTGCCGGTGTCGGTGGTAACGAAATCGCCGGGCAGGAACGGGCGCAGCTTAGCAAAAAAGCCGCCGAGATGGTGCATCGGGTGGCGGGCGATGGTGCCGGCGAGTTGGTGACCCATAGGCCCGCCGTGGGTTAGGATCTTGCCTGGACCCACGCGTTCATAAAAGTGCTCGATGCGCTCCTCGGCGACGAGGAATTTGCGCCCTTCCCATTCGAGGACGACGTACTCAACCTCCGGCCCGTAAGCCAAAGCCTGGTTGACCGGAATCGTCCACGGGGTCGTGGTCCAGATGACCGCCTGCGCGCCGACCAGTTCGGGGATCGGGCTTTCGATTATCTCGAAAGCGACATCGATCTGGGTCGAGACGATGTCCTCATATTCGATCTCGGCTTCGGCCAGCGCGGTCTTTTCGACCGGGGACCACATCACCGGCTTGGCGCCGCGATAGAGCTGGCCGCTCTCGGCAAACTTCATCAGCTCGCCGACGATCGTCCCCTCGGCCTCGCGGTTCATGGTGAGGTAGGGCTTGTCCCACTGGCCGCCGATGCCGAGCCGCTTCAGTTGCTCGCGCTGGGTGTCGACCCAATGCTGGGCATAGGCCCGGCATTCGGCGCGGAATTCCTTGATCGGTACCTGGTCCTTGTCGAGCTTCTTCTTGCGATATTGCTCCTCGACCTTCCACTCGATCGGCAGGCCGTGACAGTCCCAGCCGGGCACATAGGGCGCGTCCTTGCCGAGCAGAGTCTGGGAGCGGACGACCATGTCCTTGAGGATATGGTTGAGCGCGTGGCCGATATGGATGTCGCCGTTGGCGTAGGGCGGGCCGTCATGCAGGATGAACTTCTCGCGCCCGGCGCGGGCGGCGCGGATCTGCTTCTCCATGTCCGCCGCCTGCCAATTGGTAAGGATCGCCGGCTCCTTTTGCGGCAGGCCGGCTTTCATCGGAAAATCGGTCTTCGGCAGGAAAACGGTGGATCGATAGTCGGGTTTTTGCGGCGCGTCTGACATATGGCGCGGGCCTTAGGCGAGGGGGGCGTGACCGGCAAGCAGCCGCTTCGCCTCGGCCGCATCCCTGTCCATCTGCGCCTTGAGCGCGTCCAGCCCGTCGAATTTCATCTCTGGCCGAATGTAGCGGTGGAGCGCTACCTCGATCGTCCGCCCGTAGAGATCGCCGTCCCAGTCGAACAACACCGCCTCGAGCAATTCCTTTGGCGGATCGAACATTGGGCGGACGCCAAGGTTGGCTACGCCGTCATGCTCGCTGCCGTCGTCGAGCCGCACCCGCACTGCGTAAATGCCATAGGCCGGTCGCTGATACGACCCGAGCTCGACATTGGCGGTCGGCCAGCCAAGATCGCGTCCGCGTTTGTCGCCGTGCACCACTGTCCCCTCGATGGCGAATGGACGGGTCAACAGCCGCGTCGCGGTGGCGGGGTCTCCCTCGCGCAGCGCCGCGCGGATCCGGCTCGATGACACCGGCTCGCCGTTCAGGGTCACGGCGCCGACCGTCTCGGCAACGATCCCATGCGCCGCGCCCAGCTCGCGCAGCACCTGTGCATTGCCGCCGCGACCCTTGCCGAAGGTGAAATCCTCCCCCGTAACCACCCCGCCGGCGCCGATCCGAGCTGCCATCAGGTCGCCGACGAAATCTTCCGCCGTCGTCGCTGCAAGCGCGGCGTTGAAGTCGAAGACCAGCATCGCATCCGCCCCCGCGGCGGCGAACAGTCGCGCGCGCTGGTCTAGGCTGGTCAGCCGGAACGGCGGCGCATCGGGGCGAAAGTGCCGGACCGGATGCGGGTCGAAGGTGGCGACGATCACCGGCCTCCGCTCATGCGCCCCGCGCTGCACCGCGCGTCCGACGACCGCTTGGTGCCCCAGATGAAATCCGTCGAAGTTGCCCAGCGCCACGATTGCGCCTTGCAGATGGGCTGGTATTGGGGTGTCGAGGGTCAGGCGCTGCATGTTGCGCGTTGGCTTAACGCCAATCAGTTTCAAGTCCAGACGCTTAACTCGTGGCCCGCGAATCCATATCTGGCCGCTATCCCGTTCCACCGGTACACCGGCGGCGCATTCGTGCGTCCGTCGATTTCGTATTGGAATGCGGGATCGTCGCTTTGAGATGGGGTGCGCGTGCCACGCCACCCTGTGGAGCTTGGGAGACTATTTTCATATGGCACGTATTGCCGGGGTCAACATCCCCACCAACAAGCGCGTTGAAATTGCGCTGACCTACATCCACGGCATTGGGCGCACCAAGGCCAAGGAAATTACCGAGAAGCTGAAGATCGAGCCGGCGCGTCGCGTCCAGGACCTGTCCGACAGCGAAGTGCTCCAGATCCGCGAGACGATCGACGCTGACCATACGGTGGAGGGCGATCTTCGCCGCCAGACGTCGATGAACATCAAGCGTCTGATGGATCTCGCCTGCTACCGCGGGCTTCGCCATCGCAAGGGCCTTCCGGTCCGCGGCCAGCGCACGCACACCAATGCGCGCACCCGCAAGGGCAAGGCCAAGCCGATCGCGGGCAAGAAGAAGTAACCACTTCCTTTCGCCGCTTCAGCAGTTTCAAGATTTAGGGATTTCCCATGGCACAAGCACCTCAGCGCCTCCGCCGCCGCGAGCGCAAGAACATCACTTCGGGGGTGGCGCATGTTAACGCCAGCTTCAACAATACCATGATCACCATCACCGATGCGCAGGGCAATGCGATTGCCTGGTCGAGCGCGGGCACGATGGGCTTCAAGGGCAGCCGCAAATCGACCCCGTACGCGGCGCAGGTCGCGGCGGAAGACGCCGGCCGCAAGGCCGCCGAGCATGGCGTCCGCACCCTGGAAGTCGAGGTCAAGGGCCCCGGGTCGGGCCGCGAATCGGCGCTTCGCGCGCTGCAGTCGGTCGGCTTCCAGATCACCTCGATCCGCGACGTCACGCCGATCCCGCACAACGGCGTCCGCCCGTCGAAGCGCCGCCGCGTGTAATGGGCTTCGATCAAAGTGGACCTTTGATCGAGGGAAGAATTTGAAGTTAGAAATCAGGGGTTGATGGGACGCCGTCACCCCGCTGCCAAGGAAAAGATATGACCGTCAACGCGAAGAACTGGCAGGAACTCAAGAAGCCCAACGCGCTCGAGCGCAAGGCGCAGGCGGGCGATGTCCGCCGCAAGGGCGTGTTCGTCGCCGAGCCGCTCGAGCGTGGCTTCGGCATGACGCTTGGCAACTCGCTGCGCCGCGTGCTCCTGTCGTCGCTCCAGGGCGCGGCCGTCACCTCGATCAAGATCGAGGGCGTGCTCCACGAATTCAGCAGCCTGGCCGGCGTCCGCGAGGACGTCACCGACATCGTGCTCAACGTCAAGCAGATCGCGCTCAAGATGGAAGGCGAGGGCCCCAAGCGGCTCCAGCTGTCGGCCACCGGCCCGGGCGAAGTCACCGCCGGCCAGATCGCCGCGACCGGCGACATCGAGATCACCAATCCCGACCTCGTGCTGTGCCACCTCGACGATGGCGCGACCTTCAACATGGAACTGACGGTCGACGTCGGCAAAGGCTATGTGCCGAGCCAGGCCAACCGCCCGGCCGACGCCCCGATCGGCCTGATCCCGATCGACGCGCTGTACAGCCCGGTCCGCCAGGTCGCCTACAAGATCGAGAACACCCGCGTCGGGCAGGAGCTGGATTACGACAAGCTGACGCTGACGATCGAGACCGACGGCACCGTCAGCCCGGAAGACGCGCTCGCCTTCGCGGCGCGGATCCTGCAGGACCAGCTGCAACTGTTCGTCCACTTCGACGACAGCATGGTGCGATCGGCCCCGTCGGGCATGATCGGCGGCGCCGCGGCCGGCCCCGATCGGCACCGAGGCGCAGATCGCCGCCGACACCAACCAGCTCAACCGTTACCTGCTCAAGAAGGTCGACGAGCTGGAACTGTCGGTGCGCAGCGCCAACTGCCTGAAGAACGACAACATCATCTACATCGGCGACCTGGTCCAGAAGACCGAAGCCGAAATGCTCCGCACCCCGAACTTCGGCCGCAAGAGCCTGAACGAGATCAAGGAAGTCCTTGCCTAGCATGGGCCTGCGCCTCGGCATGGACATCCCCGGCTGGCCGCCGGAGAATATCGAGGAAATGGCGAAGAAGCTGGAGCAGGAATTGCTCGGATAAAAGTGGTACTTTTATCCGGTTGAAAATTGAGGGCGGTCCGGTAACGGACCGCCCTTTTTTTGCTCTCTGCGGAGATGGGAGTTGCATCAGGAGCAATGGTCTTTGCTTGTTCCAGCAATGGTGATCGCATCTGAACGAACGGGAACTCGTCGAACTGCATCAAGGCAATGGTTCGGGAGGGTCTTTCGAAAGTGCAGCGGGTCGTCTTGGACATTTAAAGTGTCGAGATGCCCAAGAAAGGGTCGTTGCAAAGCACGGCGCTGTGCGAATTACTCTAAGACAACCGATTGGCGTCTCGATCGAGATGGTCGGGCAGGCGAAGATCGCTCGGGAGTTGCTCGAGGAAGTTTAAATCCAGGCAGTTTTCGTCAGCGCAATCTCTGACTGACTTCCTCAAAAGAAGCCTGTCCTACTTGAACCAAATCGGTTAGCGAACTCCACTGATTGCAACGAGGATAACAGGATGCCAGCGTCTCGACAGGAACCTGAATGGGTGGCTCCGTTTCTTGCTGCGCTTGCGGCGTGCGGGAATGTTACTCGGTCGGCGGGGTTGGCGGGGGTGGATGTGACGGGGGTGTATAACCGGCGCAATCGCTATCCTGAGTTCAAGGCGGCGTGCGAGCGGGTGCTGGCCGAGCGGGCCGAGCGCGCCCTTCGACGGGTCAGGACTGCTTCGACGAGCTCAGTCGCACCTCAGGATGCGCGGCCCTTCGATACGGGAGCTGCGCTCCCTACTCAGGATGAGCGGTCCTCAGCTGTGGGTCCCGCCTGCGACGGGGTGAAGGTGTCGCGGGTGGCGGCGGGGCGCTGGTCGAAGGGGACGGAGGAGCGCTTCCTGGCCGAGCTGACCGCGTGCGCCAATGTCGCGCGGGCGGCGGCGGCGGTGGGGTTCTCGGCGGCGTCGGCGTACAAAAGGCGCGCGAAGGACCGGCAGTTCGCGGACGGCTGGGACGCCGCGATCGCGGTCGGGCGGGCGCGGCTGGAGGCGCACCTGATCGCGGCGGCGGACCGCACCTTCGACCCCGACACGCTGCCGATCGCGGAGGGCGCGCCGACGGTGAGCGTGGGGGAGGCGATCAGCATCCTGAAGCACAAGCCGGCGGGAAGCGGGGGCGGGGACGGGCGGGCGCGGGCGCGGGCGCTCGGCTACATGGACTGGGTGACCGACGAGGACGTCGACGAGATGGAGCGGGCCGAGGAAGTCCGCAAGTCGATCCACGACAAGCTGCAGCGGCTGATCGAGCAGGACGAGGAGCGGCGGCTGGCGGCGGGCTATACGCGGCACGGCGAGGACTGGATCCCGCCCGGGTGGGTGTATGTCGGGGCGGGCGCGGGGGCTGAACCTTGACAGGAGCGCGCGGATCGGGTTGAGGAGCGCCTCTCCTTAACCAGAGACGGATTTTGCGCGGCCGCCGATGAGTGCCGCGTGGCCGGGGTTACCAGAGGATCCCATCAAAGTTCACTTTGATGGGTACCCGCTATACGGACCCCTGACGAACAAGGAACCAGACCCATGCGCCATCGTGTTGGCCATCGTAAGCTTCAGCGCACCTCCGCCCACCGCACCGCCATGTTCCGCAACATGGCCGCGGCGCTGATCAAGCATGAGCAGATCACCACCACTACCGCCAAGGCGAAGGAGCTTCGCCCCTACGTCGAGAAGCTGATCACGCTGGCCAAGAAGGGCGGGCTTTCGAACCGTCGCCTGGCGCATTCGCGGCTGCTCGACGATACGCAGCTGGTGAAATTGTTCGACGTGCTGGCGACCCGCTACGCCGACCGCGACGGGGGCTATTGCCGCGTGGTCAAGGCCGGCATCCGCATGTCGGACTCGGCGCAGATCTCGATCATCGAACTGGTCGACCGCGACGTCTCGGCCAAGGGCCAGGACTCGGGCCCGGTGATGACCGACGACGAGGTCGCCGCCTAAGCGACACCCGATCGCACGATCGAGTTACAGGCGGGCGCTGGGCGAGAGATCGCTCCGGCGCCCGATCTTTATGTGCCGGTCGCGGATTGCGGAGCGATCGACGGTCGAGTCGCCGCTGGGCAGGATCGCGGGGTGAGACGGTCGTTCTATGTGGTTGCGCTGGCGTCGATGCTGTCGGCCGGGGCTTGCTCGGACGGGCGGGCGAACCGGTCGCAACGGGAAGAAGCCGTCGCTCCGCTGGCTGCAGGGCCGGCGGTGCCGGTTTTGACAAAGCGGGTCACCGACTTGGCTAACCTCCTGTCGATCGAGCAGGAGCGGCGCCTGTCGGTGAAATTGGGCGAGGTCGAGCGGGCGACGGGGCACCAGATCGTGATCGTGACCGTCCCGACGCTCGGAGGACGCGACCCGGCCGCTTATGCCAGGACCATGGGCAACCGGTCGGGCATCGGTCGCAAGGGTCACGACGACGGGGTAATCGTGCTCGTGGCGCCGGCCGAGCGTCAAGTCCGCATCGCGGTCGGATTGGGGCTGGAGCGAACGCTGTCGCACGAAGTGTGTCAGCGGATCATCGACAGGACGATGGTGCCGCAATTTCGCCGCGGCGACCTGTCGGGCGGGATCGAGGCTGGGACGGAGGCGATTATCGACCGCCTAAGCTGATGCGCGCGGCCAGCGCATTCCACCCGCAGATCGCTGGCCGCGTGGATGGACTTCAGTGCAGCCTGGCGATGAGGGCGTCGGTGCCGGCATCGATTCCGCCCGGCAGATCGCCCGAGCGGAAGCGGGGCATCATGGTTTCGTCCATGATCGTCTGACAGGCTTCCTTGGTCAGCTTGCCTTCCAATCCCTTGCCGACCGCGATCCACACCATCTGTTCGACCGGGGCGACGAGCAGCACGACCCCGTCGTTGGCCTTGCGACCGACGCCCCAGCTTCGGCCGAGGTCGCGCGTGAAGACGGCGACGTCCTTGCCGCCCAGACTGCGAACGGTGACGATCGCCATCTCATGCCGGGTCGTCCGCTCGAGCCCAGCGAGCTTGGCCGCCAAGGCCGCGCGCTGCGCCGGGGTGAGCAGATTGGCGGCATCGGTGACCGGACCCGTCCGCGTGACCGCCGCCGCAGCGATTGCCGTCGGGCTGGAACCCTTGGTCGTCGTCGGCGCAGCGGCAGCTTGGAACGGGGCGCCGGCAAGCGTTGCCGTCAGGCCAAGGGCGAAGAGTTTGAGTTGAAAGTTCACGTCGCGATCATTGGACAATCGGCGTCGGTGCGCAACGAAAAGACGTCCGTCCGACGTGGCAAACTGTTGCACCGAAACCACGGTTTCGAGAATTTGAAAATGGTAATATTTTGTTAGGCAACTTTATTATCGGGCGGTTGTTTGGAATAGTTAATGCAGCCGGGGGGCTTGTCGTTGAAGGAGTCCTCCGTGAAAACCAAATCAAGATTCATGGCGCTAGCCGCCATTGGCGCCGCAGCGCTCGTTGCTCTCGCCCCCGCCGCCAATGCCCAGGCAACCGGTGGAACCATCGCCGACTTCAGCAATGATGTCGGTGCCGGCGGTTCGTTCACCACGGGTTTCAACGATTCATCGCTGGCCAATCCGTTTTCGGAGACGTTGAACTTCTCCACCACCTCGTCCGGCCTGCTGTCGATCTTCGTCGGGTCGACCGCGACGACGGCGTCGAACGACGTCGATTTCAGCAACGTGTTCCTCACGGGTACGGGGATCGTCGGCAGCGTGCTCGTCCCGCAGCTTACGGGCGACCCCACCGAGATCCGCAGCCTTACGGGCCTCAATCTCGGAATCGGTGATTTCGTCCTCACGGTCGAAGGCACGCCCGGTACGCAGAACGGTTCGTTCGGTGGTTCGGTGGCGTTCGTCGCCCAGTCCGCCGTTCCCGAGCCCGCGACCTGGGGCATGATGCTGCTCGGCTTCGGTGCCATGGGCGCGGCGCTTCGTCGTCGTCGTCGCGGCGCGCATCTGATGCAGATGGCATAAGCCAAACTGCCTTCAAGCGAATGGGCCACGGGGAGCAATCCTCGTGGCCTTTTTCATTGGCTGAGCGTGAGAAGGTCGGGGCTTCGTGGCCACTGCACGGGCGCCACAGGGAACTTGCTCGCCCACCTGAACATTACGGTACCGTCGCATTCAGCCGTCATGCAGCCGAATCGACCTAGACGCGTTTTATAGGCGTTCCAATTTCGGAGCGTGTGCGTTCGACAGGAGGTCTCCATGAAGACTGTTTCGAAAATGATGTTCGCCGGTGCGGCGATTGCGGCAGTAGCGGCGGCGGCCCCTGCGGCCGCTCAATATTATCCTGCCCCCGGTTACGGCTACCCCAACCAGGGTTACGGCAATAACAATGTGGTCGGGAATATCCTCAACCAGATCCTCGGCGGCGGCAATTATCGCCAGGACGACCGCTACGCGATCGACATGTGCGTTCGTGCCACCGAAGCGCGTCTGAACGGGTACAACGGCGCCTATAATTATGGCGGCTATGGCCAGTACGGCGGCTACGGCAACAACGGCTACGTCCAGGGCTACAATGGCGCCCGCGTGACCCGCATCACGAACGTCGAGCGTCGTTCGACCAACCTGAAGGTCTACGGCCTTGCCACCACCGGCTACGGTCGCGGCGGCTACGGCAACCAGGGCTATGGCTATGGGAACCAGGGCGGATCGAACCTGCGGTTCAACTGCAAGGTCAACTTCCGTGGCCAGGTGACCGATGTCGACATCGATCGTCGCGGCAACGGCTACGGCTACCGCAACTAAGGCTTGAGGCCTCAAAGGAAGCGCGCGTCCCGCGAGGGGCGCGCGCTTTCGTTTGGGCAAATGGCGAGCGCGATCGGTTTACAGGCGCGACGCGGCTCCGTATCGGCCAGTCATGACGGCCCACCAGTCCATCCTCATCGTCGATTTCGGAAGTCAGGTGACCCAGCTGATCGCGCGACGCGTGCGCGAAGCGGGCGTCTATTGCGAGATCGCGCCGTTCCAGAGCGCCGCCGCCGCGTTCGAGCGCTTGCAACCCAAGGGGATCATCCTGTCGGGATCGCCCGCTGGAGTGCCGGAGGAGGGGAGCCCGCGCGCGCCGCAGATCCTGTTTGACAGCGGGGTGCCGATCCTAGGCATCTGCTACGGCCAGCAGGTGATGAGCCACCAGCTCGGCGGCACCGTCGAGGCGGGCGATGCGGGCGAGTGGGCCGGCGAGTTCGGGCGCGCCTTCCTCACCGTGACCGAGGACTGCCTGCTGTTCGACGGCTTGTGGGCGGTGGGCGACCGGCATCAGGTGTGGATGAGCCATGGCGACAAGGTGACCGAGTTCGCGCCCGGCTTCCGCATCGTCGCGGTGTCCGACGGCGCGCCGTTCGCCGTGATCGCCGACGAGACGCGGCACTATTACGGCACGCAATTCCACCCCGAAGTCGTGCACACCCCCGACGGCGCGAAGCTGCTGGCCAATTTCGTGACCAAGGTGTGCGGCGTGACGGGCGACTGGTCGATGGCCGGATATCGCGACAGCAAGATCGCCGAGATCCGCGCCCAGGTCGGCGACGGGCGGGTCATCTGCGGCCTGTCGGGGGGGGTCGATTCATCGGTCGCGGCGATCCTGATCCATGAGGCGATCGGATCGCAATTGACCTGCGTGTTCGTCGATCACGGGCTGCTGCGGATGAACGAGCGGACGCAGGTCGAGACGCTGTTCCGCGATCACTACAACATTCCGCTGGTGGTGGTGGATGCCGAGGAGCGCTTCATGGCGGGCCTGGCGGGCGTCACCGACCCCGAGGCCAAGCGCAAGTTCATCGGCGGCGAGTTTATCGCCGTGTTCGAGGAAGAAGCGAACAAGATCGGCGGCGCGGACTTCCTCGCCCAGGGCACGCTTTATCCCGACGTGATCGAGAGCGTCAGTTTCACGGGTGGGCCGAGCGTGACGATCAAGAGCCACCACAATGTCGGTGGTTTGCCTGAGCGAATGAACATGCAATTGGTCGAGCCGTTGCGCGAGCTGTTCAAGGACGAGGTTCGCGCGCTGGGCCGCGAGCTTGGCCTGGACGAGGCGTTCGTCGGCCGGCACCCGTTCCCCGGCCCCGGCCTCGCCATCCGCATCCCCGGGGAAGTCACCAAGGAACGGTGCGACATATTGCGCAAGGCGGATGCCATCTACCTCGAGGAAATCCGCAATGCCGGGCTCTACGATGCCATCTGGCAGGCGTTCGCGGTGCTGCTGCCGGTGAAGACGGTCGGGGTGATGGGCGATTATCGCACCTACGAAAGCGTCTGCGGACTGCGGGCGGTGACCAGCGTCGACGGGATGACCGCCGACGTTTATCCGTTCGACGGCGCGTTTCTTGCCAATGTCGCGACCCGCATCGTCAACGAGGTCAAGGGCATCAACCGCGTGGTCTATGACTACACCTCGAAACCGCCGGGCACGATCGAGTGGGAATAGGCACGCGAGGCAACTGATACAAAAACGGCCCGGACATCAGTCCGGGCCGTTTCCGTTTAAGCAGTAGTCGACGTCAGGCGAGCTGTGCCAGGGCCGTCGGCTTGCGACGACGGCGCAGGGACACGCCCATCGCGCCGAAGCCGACGAGCATCATCGCCCAGGTCGCCGGCTCGGGAACCGCTGCGGTCACCGCAAGCGTGCCGTTGGAGCCAGCCGCGATGGTGGTGCCGTCGATCTGGGTCTGGTTGGTGAGGGTCAGGCCGCCACCCGGCAGCGCGCCTTGGCCATTCGCGGTGAACAGTCCGCTAAGGGCGAACGAGAACAACGGCGCACTGCCGCCATTCGCGACGAAATTGAGCGTGCCAGTCTGAAGCGAGGTCAGGTTCAGGATCGCATTCACGCCCGACTGAAAGGGAGCGAAGTTGCCAGCATTGTAGTTGCTGCCATTGCCGAGCAGGACGTTGAAGTCGGTGACGGCCGAGCTTCCGCCCTGCGCGTTGGCGAAGAAGGTGCTGTAGTTGATGCCGCCGGTGATCGTCGCCGTGGTCGGCGCACCGGGGACATTCTGTCCGGTGATGTCGGTCTGGATCGTAAAGTCGGCGAACGTCTGAGCCGCGGCCGGAGCGGCGGCGCTAAACGACACCATGGCGGCGAGCGCCAGGATCAAATTTTTCATGAGGTTTACTCCACAAGGTACGACGCAACGACCCAAAGTTGCGCACAACCCCGATTCGTTAATTTTCTCCTAAAATGAATAGTTTATCGACAACAGGCTAAATACGTCCAAACACTCCCAAATCGGGAAAAGACATAAAATCCGATACTTACGTGGTTAATGCGCAACACTATTAGACGTGTAAAGTTTCCACGCATGCCCGCCACAATGATGGGCGTGCGGCGATTATGGGAGACGCGACCACGATACGCGTCGCTCGGGCGACGCGCATCGTGGTCGGGACTTCGTTTCTAGCGAACTGAGTCTGTTTCGGTGGCGATGCTGGTGACATCGTCGTCTTCGCCGGCGATGATGATCGTTTCCGCGCCATTGGAACCCTGCAGGCGCAGGATGCGGCGGTTCTGGACGCTGCGCCAGCCCACCGCGACGATGAGCACGAATACCGCCATTCCGAAAAGAAGCGCCATGAGGCTCGAAGCCGAGTCGGTCATTGAAATTCTCCCTGTGCGAATTGATCCTGAGGCGGGAACGATCAATGGCTCGACTTGGGTGCCCGCCTCCGGGTGGCAATCCCGTTTCGGGACGATGTACCCGACCCGCGTCCGGTGCGCGCGCCCAGCGCGACCGCCGCGGCACCTCCGGCAAGGAGCAGCAGCAGAGCGGCCCCGCGATGTTGTTGCGCGCGGAGGAACAGGCTGTGACGGCGGACGGGCATCTTCTGGGCGCCGTCGACGTGGCCGTCGTCGCGCGGCGCGAACAGATTGTCGCGCGCGGCCGGATTGGCGGCGGGCTCGGCGGTCTGCTGGGCTCGTAGCGCGAACGCCTCCATCAGCCGGTCGGTGATGCGCGGGAAGATTCGTCCGAGCAGCGACAGGCCGTATCCGACACCGCCGACGTAGAGATCGCGCCGCGGGTGGGCGGCGGCGAACAGGATCGCCTCGGCCACCAAGCGCGGATCGTAGACGATCTGCGGCAGGCGCGGCGGGCGGGACATGTGGTTGCGGGCATGGTCGGCAAAGGGAGTGTGGATCGCGGCCGGCTTGATCAGCGTCACCGAGATCGGCAGCCTTTCGCGCTCGATGTCCATCCGCAGCCCGTCGGTCAGCGCGCGCACCGCCGCCTTCGACGCCGAATAGGGAATCTGGGCGATGATCGCGCGGTCGGACAGGATCGACCCCAGGTTGACGATCGCCCCGCCACCCCGCCCACGCAATTCGCGCAGGGCGACGAGGGATGCCTGGAGCAGCCCGAAATAATTGACCTCGAACATCCGCCGATGCTCGTCGACGCCGATCTGCTCGAGCGACCCGTAGGCACCGACCGACGCATTGTTGACCCATGTGTCGAACCCGCCGAACGCCGCGCGCGCCGCATCGGCGATGCGATCGGCGGCGTCGGCGTCGGCGATATCGACCGCGACCGTCACGACCTTGCCGCCGATCGACCGCAACTGCACCGCGACCTCGTCGAGCGCGCCGGCATTGCGCGCGACGAGGACGACGCGGGCACCGCGCTCGACGGCCAGCCTGGCGGTGGCGAGCCCGATGCCGCTGCTTGCGCCGGTGATGACGATCGTCTGGCGATCGAGCGGCTTCAGCCGGGGTCGGGCAATCACCGACGTATCCCATCGGTGGCGTTCGGGAACAGGTCTGTCGTCATCGATGGTCTCCAAACAGGGGCAACGCGGGCGGGCGTCGCTTTGTTCGGCAACGTGTCGATGCGACGACAAAAAGACGGGTCTGGCGATTGCGGTTGCGAGACGGCATAGGTGGGCGGTCCGATACCGCCTGGAAGGAATGTCATGACCCGCGTCTTGCTGATTGCCGCCGCCGCCTGCTCGCTCGTTGCGGGGAACGCCCAGGCCAAGGGGTCGGTTTACATGAGCCTGATGGGCGAACCCTATTGGACCAATTCGGCGGGCGTCGCGCCGTTCGACCAGTGGCTCAAGATGGCCGACCTGGATGAAGATGGCGCGATTTCGAACGTCGAATTCGTCAAGGACGCCGACGCCTTTTTCGAGAGCCTGGACCTCAACGGCGACAAGATCATCGACGGCGATGAAATGGCAAAATATGAGCAACTCGCACCGGGGCGGACCCGCGCCGCCGGCGGCGGTGCGCAAATGCCGTCGAGCGTGCGACCCAAGGCCAAGGCGTCGACGACGGTCGAGCAGGGCCAGGTCGGCGTGGTGTCGGGGAGCGACGCCCCATCGGCCACCCGCATCCATCCCGGTGGCGGCAGGATCAACTTCGCCGAGGTTCCGCAGCCGGTGGCGATGGCCGATGCCAATCTGGACCGGCGCGTCACGGTCGAAGAATTCCGCCGCACGGCGGCGAAACGCTTTTCGAATTACGACGTCGATAAGGACGGGCGGCTGACCCGGAAGGAATTGCGCTAATCGGGGCTTTCAGCCGAGGTTCAGCGGCGGATTGCGAGAGTGGAGCGATGAAGAAGCGCAACAAAATCCTCCTTTTCTCGCTCGCGGCGCTGGCGATCGCGGCGCCCGCGTCGGCCGACCCGCGCGAGGCCAAGCCCAATGACCAGACCTGCGCCAGGGGCGGATCGCCCGCCGTGCTGGTGCGGGTCACCGGCCTGAAGAACGGTGCCGGCAAGGTCCGGGTCCAGGCCTATGGCCCGGGCGCGGCCAAGCATCTGGCCAAGGGCGGCTGGGCCGGGCGGGTCGATGTCCCGCTGGGCGGCCGCCGGAGCGTCGACATCTGCCTGCCGCTACCCGCCGTCGGCCAATATTCGATCGCCGTGCGCCACGACAGCAATGCCAACAAGAAAAGCGACTGGAACGACGGTGCCGGCTTTTCGCGCAATCCCAAGCTCAGCCTGCTCGGCCGCCCGAGCTTCGCCCAGACCGCGATTCCGGTGAAGGCCGGCCCGACGCGGATCCACGTGCTGCTCAACTATCGCCACGGAATGAGCGTCGGACCGGTAGGGTAGCCGCCTCAGCCGCGACGCTAGCGAAGCGTCGGGCTGTCGAGCTTCAGCTGACCGATCGGGACGATGGTGACGTCGCCGAAGTTCTTGCGGATCGCGTCGGCAAACAGTTTGGAATCGCCGACGATTACTACCGTTGCGCCGTCCGCGGACAAGGCGCTTTTGGCCGATGCCCCCGCGCTTGCCGTCGTCACCGCCTGCACGGCGCCGGCGAAGCGCCCGATCTCGTCCGGGGCGATTCCCTGCTGGACGTAGTCGGCGATGATCGATCCCAGCCCCGAGACGCTTTCCATCTGCCGCCCGATATTGCCGGCGAGATTGGCCTGACGGTTACCAAGTTCCGCCGCTGAAATCGGCTCGGACCCGAGGCGGCGCATTTCATCGAGGATGACCTGGAGGACCTCGGGCGCCGACGGGTTCTTGGTCTGGACGGCGGCCAGGACCGCGCCGCTCCGACGCTCGGCACGGAGCCCGCTCGACGCGCCGTAGGACAGGCCGCGCTTGATCCGGATCTCGCGATTGAGGCGAGCGCTGTAGCCGCCGCCAAGCACCGCATTGGCGACCAGGGTGGAATAATAATCGGCACTCGACCGGGGCCCGGTTTCGCGCGCTACGGCGACCGCCGCCTGGGCGACGCCCGGCATGTCGATCAACACGATCTTGCCGCGAAGCGGCGCGGTGCCCGCGGGCGTAATCGGCGCGCCCGGGACGACGGCGGCACCGGTCCACGATCCGAATGCCCGGTCGGCGAGCGTTTGCGCCTGCGCCGGCGTCACGTCACCACTGAGCACCAGAACGCTGTTTTGGGGGCGCACGTCACGTTTGGCAGTCGCCAGGACCTGCGCGCGATCGATGGCCGCGAGCGATTGCGGGGTGCCGTTCACCGGGCTGCCGTAGGCGCCGGTGCCAAACAAGGCGCGGCCCGCAACCAGCCGCGACAGCGTCCCGGGGGTCTGCATGGCGACCGTCGCTTCGTCGACTGCCTGTCCACGCGCGCGTTCCAGTTCGTCCGCCGAATAGACGCTGTTGCGGGCGAGGTCGGATAGCACCGAGAGAGCCGACGGCAATTGATCGGTCTTCACGGTCAGGTCGAGCGTCATCCCCTCACGCGCCGCGCCGGCGTCAAGTTCACCGCCGAGCGCCTCGACCGTCGCGGCGATCTGATCGGCATTCCGCGTTGCGGTACCCTTGGTCATGAGGTCCGCGGTCAGCATATGCAGCCCTGCCGCCGCGGCGGGATCGCTCGATGCGCCGGCGGTGACGATCAGGCTGGCGTTGACCAGCGGTTGATTGTGGCGCGGGACGGTGATGACCGTAAGTCCATTCGCGAGGCGCGTCGTGACGGGCACCGGGGCGACCGTGGCCAGAACCGGGCCGGGCGGCGGCGGCGCGACCCGATCCGCATCCGTCGCGGGCTGGACGATGCGGACGTTGGCGAGCGGCGGCAGCGGCGCGGTCACGACCCCGGCGGCAAGCGCGATCCTGTCCCCGCCCGCCGGGGCGCCGGGGGCGGCAGGCGAATAGCGAATGACGACACTTTGCCGGTCGGACAGATATTTCGCGGCGACGCGTTGCACGTCGCGTGCCGTGACCCGCCCGATATCGGTGAGGCGCTGGTCCGAGGAACGGGGATTGTCATCGAGCAGCACGCCGCGGGCGAGCGCATTCGCACGGCCGTCGACCGTTTCGCGTTCTTCCAGTGCGGCGGTGATGAGTTCGTTCTTGGCTTCGGTCAGTTCGGCGGCTGTGACGGGATCGCGGGTCATTCGGGCGACTTCGCCGCGAAGCGCGGTTTCGGCCTGCGTGACCGTCTTGCCGCCGGCCAGGATCGCGTAGACCGAAAGCAAGCCAGTGCTTTGCTTCTGATCGGTCGAGACCGACGCATCGGTCGCGATCCGTGTCCGGACCAGCGCGCGCTTGAGCCGACTGTTGTCGCCTTTGGCGAGGATCGCTTGAAGCACGTCGAGCGGCGCACTGTCGGGCGAACGAGACGGCGGAAGCAGATAGGTCAGGACGACCGCGGGCAGCGGCGTGTTCGGCTCGGTCACGGACAAAGTGCGGGTAGCGGTCCGGGCGGGTTCGGCGATCGTCACGCGCGGAATTGGACCGGACGGTCGGCGGATCGGGGCGAAATAGCGGTCGACCCAACGGTCGAGTTCGGCGGGCGCGAAATTCCCGCTGACCACGAGGACCGCATTGTCGGGTCGATAATATGTCGCGTGGAACGCGCGCACGTCCTCCAGCGTCGCGGCGTCCAGTTCCTCGATGCTGCCGATCCCCGGGCGGGCGTAGGGATGGACCGCGTAACTGGCGGTCGGCAGGTAATGGGAGAATAATTTGCCGTAGGGCCGCGACAGCCCGGTCCTGAGTTCTTCCTTCACGACTTCGCGTTCGGAAGCGAAATTGCCCTGGTCAACCACCAGGCTGCCCATCCGCTCCGCCTCCGCCCACAGCAGGCGCTGGAGATGATTGGCGGGCACAGTCTCGTAATAATTGGTCAGATCGTCCCAGGTGCTGGCGTTGTTGAACCCGCCGACGTCCTCGGTCATCCGGTCCATCTGTTCGGGGACCATGTTGCGCGTGGCCTTGAACATCAGATGCTCGAACAGATGCGCAAAGCCGGAACGACCCCGCGGATCGTCCTTCGACCCGACGTCGTACCAGACCTGGACCGATACGTTCGGACTGCCGGTATCGCGCATCGCGAAAACCTTGAGCCCGTTGGGCAAGGTCCGTTGGGTGAAGGCCAGAGGCCGGATCGACGCGGTCGACGACGACTTCGGCGCCGCAGCCGCTTCGCTTGCCGCGACGGGCGCCACGATCAAGGCGGTAGCTACGAGCAGGCGCGCAAACTTGGTCATCATTCCACTCCACTGGCGGTCGAAGGATGCGGACTATCGCGGTGCATTGGCCAAGTCGCAAGGCCGTCGGTAGAGACGGGCCGATGAGGAAATTGTATCTGCACTGCGCATTACTGTGCATCGTCGCCGCTGGGTCTCCAGCTATGGCGGCCGAGCCGCTACGTGAATTGTGTCCGGCGCGTCCCGGGCTCGGAACCGCGCCGTGCATCATCGATCGAGGGCATGTGCTGGTCGAAATCGGTTTGGCCGACTGGACGATCGAGCGCGAACCGGACGGCCGGACCGACACGGTGATCGTCGGCGATACCGCGATCCGCTATGGCGTGACCGATCGCAGCGAGGTGCAGATCGGGTGGACCGCGCTGGGTTTCGTGCGCACGCGGCAGTCGGCGCCGCGTACGGTCGAGCATGACAGCGGGACCGGCGACGTGACGGTGGCCTTCAAGCAGAGCCTCCGCAATCCGGACGGCAGCGCTCTGTCGATCGCGGTCCAGCCGTTCGTGACCCTTCCCACCGGCGGCAAGGCGATCGGCGCGGGTGACTGGGGCGCGGGACTGCTGATCCCGATGAGCAACGACCTCAACGATACTGTGCAAGTGCAACTGACGCCCGAAATCGACGCGGCGGTCGATTCCGACGGGCATGGCCGCCATTTGGCTTATGGTGCGGTCGCGGGATTGGGCGTTTCGCTGTCGGACAGCGTGTCGGTCACGGTCGAAGGATCGGCCTTTCGCGACACCGACCCGGACGACCG
Source organism: uncultured Alphaproteobacteria bacterium (assembly GCA_963740965.1). Classification (GTDB taxonomy): domain Bacteria; phylum Pseudomonadota; class Alphaproteobacteria; order Sphingomonadales; family Sphingomonadaceae; genus Sphingomicrobium. The sequence goes on along the minus strand of CAVUFW010000006.1, from coordinate 1,320,390 downwards.
CGCGACCGAATTGCTGGCGGCGGCATCGCTCGCCTGGCAGCCCGGTGGCGACTGGCAAGTCGATGTCGGGACGGCGATCGGCCTGAACCGGTCGAGCCCCGACGCGCAATTCTCGTTCGGTGTCGCGCGCCGCTTTTAGGCGCGACCTACGTTCCTAGCGGTACGCGATCAGGCGGCCGCTGTCGGTGAGGATGTAGAGGGTGTTGCCGGCGACGACCGGCGGAACGCTGACGCTGGCACCCGACTTGGTCTGGCTCTGGAAGCTGCCGTTGGTCGGATTGATGTTGATCAGCGTACCGTTCGACCCGGCGAGGATCAGGCGGCTGCCGGCGAGGATCGGGCCGCTGTAGTAGATCAGCCCCTTCTTGCCCTTGGGATTTTCCCAGCGGGGAAGTTCGTTGATCCAGCGGACCTTGCCGGTAGTGCGCGACATGGCAACGACCTTGGCTTCGTCGGTGATGACGAACACCCAGTCGCCCGCCACCCACGGGGTGGTGATGCCGGCGACATTCTGTTCCCAAATGCGCTGGCCGGTGTTGATTTCGAGCGCGACCATGCGGCCGCCCTTGCCGACCGCGAACACCTGGTTGCCGTCGATCACCGGGCTGGCATCGATGTCCGACAGCGAAGCGACGCTGGTCGAGATGGACGTGCGCGACAAGGCGTCCTGCCACACGACGCGGCCGTTCTCGTAGCGATAGGCGTTGAGCTCGCCCGAGGAGAAGCCGGCAATCACCGTCCCGCGCGCGACCGCGGGCGAGGCCGAGCCGAACACGCCGGCGATTTCGAGCGCGGCGGCGCTCGACCAGTTGGCCGAGCCGTCGGCGGCTTTCAGCGAATAGATCTGGTTGTCCTGGCTGATGACGTAGACCGCGCCGTCGGCGACGGTCGGCGCACCGCGCAGCGGGCCGCCGGGCTTCACCGCCCAGACCTGCGCGCCGGTCGCGGCATCGAGCGCGGCGACGTTGCCGAGGCCGTTGACGGCGTAGACCCGGCCGCCATCGACCGCGAGGCCGCCGCCGTAATTGCTGTCCTTGTTGCCGGTGTCCTTGCCGAAGCTGGTGGCCCAGACCTGGCCGCCGTTACGCGTATCGAACGCGCGCGCGACGCCATTGGTATCGATGGTGAAGACCTTGCCGCCGGCAACCACGGGGGCGCTGATCAGGCGGCCCTTGCGGTCGCTGCCGGCGCCGATCGACACTTGCCACGCGACGCCGAGCGCGTTGGGAAGCGCGACATGGCCCATCGACTTGGACGGATTGCCGCCCGACTGGGCCCAATCCTCGTTCACCACCGCTTCGGGAAGGACGAACGGCAGCGCCGCCGTATCGGGATCGACCATGATGTCGTTTTCGCCCGACAGCACCGCGATGCGTTCACCGATCACCGGGGTTGCGACCTTGTCCTTCTTGAACGGGTTGCAGCTCGTCACGCAGACCGACGCGACCAGCAGCAGTGCAAGCTTGCGATTGAAGTTCATATGCGGGGCCATCCTATCGGCTGAAACATGTCGTGTTGGAAATCGTCGAATTAGCGGTTGAGCTCGGCCAGCGAGGCAGTGGCGTCGACCCCGAGCGTGCCGGCGATCTGGATCGCGCGGCTGCGGATCGAGGCGGGGACCTGCTTGTCGGCGGCGATCGCGCCGAACAGCTGGCCGGCTTCGGATTTGCGGTTCTGCTTGAGCAGGGCCATCGCGGTCAGCTCCCCCGCGCTTCCGAACCACGGATTGCCGGGCTTGGCGAGCGGGCTCATGCGCGCGACCACGTCTTCGGGCTTGATCGAATCGAATTCGAGCGCGGTAAGCCGGATCGAGGCGAGATCGCGGAACGGGGCGGCCAGCCCCTTGTCGTCGGCGATCGAGCGATAGATGGCGATCGCGGAGGCGCGATTGTTGGCGCCGAGCGCGACCGCGGCCTGGGCCAGGCGCGCTTCGGTCGCGATCCCTTCGGACGAGCTTTTGGTCAATGTGTCGAGCGTCGGCCCGACCGCGGCGGCGGCACCGGGGCCGGCATCGAGCGTGGTCAGCGCGCTGGTCAGCGTCTCGCTATCGGCGGCGGCGAGCTTCGACTGGCGGTCCTGCCAGTAGAGCCAGCCACCGATCGCGGCGAGGAACAGCAGCACCGCGCCGGCGATGATCGTACCGTAGCGCTTGGCAAAGGCCTGCGCCTGGTCGCGGCGAAGATCTTCGTCGACTTCGCGGACGAATGCGTCGCTCGTACTATCGGGGGTAAGCGCCAAGATATTCCTCGTGCGTCGGTGGGGTGACGGCCAGCTGCACTATCCCCACCCTGAATGAACCAACGCTGGCCGGCCACGCTCTAGCGAAGTGGCGCGCAAAGGCAAAGGGACTCTACTTGCGGGCCTTGGCGGCGGCAATCCAGGCGCGCATCCGCGTTTCCAGCACCGGCAGCGGAACCGCGCCCATCGCCAGCAGGGTCGAATGGAAGCTCTTGATGTCGAAGCGCGTCCCGAGCTCGCCTTCGGCCTCCTTGCGCAGGCGGCGAATGGTGAGTTCGCCGAGCTTGTAGGACAGGGCCTGCCCGGGCCAGCTGATGTAGCGATCGACCTCGGTCTCGACCTCGTGCAGCGACAAGGCGGTATGGCTGGCGAGATAGTCGATCGCCTGCGCCCGCGACCAGCCGTAGCGATGGAGGCCGGTGTCGATCACGAGGCGCGCGGCGCGCCACATTTCGTAGCTCTGCTGGCCGAAGCGCTCGTAGGGGGTGCGGTAGATCCCCATCTCGTTGCCGAGCCACTCGGTGTAGAGGCCCCAGCCTTCGCCATAGCCCGAGAAATAGAGGTTGCGGCGGAAGCGGGGGAGCGACTTGCCTTCTTCCGCCAGCGCGGCCTGAAAGCTGTGGCCGGGCGCGCATTCGTGCAAGGTCAGGACGGGGATGTTGTAGAGCGGCCGGACGGGCAGATTGTAGGTGTTCATCTGGCACGAGGTCAGCCCGCCGCGGCCGGCGGTGTAGAAGGGGGCGAGCGCGTCGGGCACGGGGATGATCGCGAAGCGGCGGCGCGGCAGCACCCCGAAATAATCCTTGAGCCGGCCGTCGACGCGCTTGGCGGCATAAGCCGAGACGCCCATCAGATCGTCGGGCGTTGCGGGCGATGAACTGCGGATCGGTGCGGAGGAACTTGAGGAAGTCGGCGAAGCTGCCCTTGAACCCGGCCTCGGCCATGGTCTTCTTCATGTCGGCGTCGATGCGCGCCACTTCCTTCAGGCCCAGCTGGTGGATGTCCTCGGGCGACAAAGGCAGCGTGGTATATTCGCGCACCTCGGCGCGGTAATAGGCATCGCCATCGGGCAGGTCGCGCGCGCCGGCGGACTTGCGCGCGCCGGGAACATAGGTGTCGCGGTAAAAGGTCAGCAGGGCGCGATAGGCGGGGATTACCGCTTGCTCGATTGCCGCCTTGCCCTCGGCGCGCAGCCTGGCCTGATCGGCGGCGGAAATGGTCGAGGGCATCTGCTTGAAGGCGCCGTAGAAGGCATTGGCGTCGGGCGCGGCGGTAAAGGCTTCGATCGACTTGTCGCGGCCACCGAGCGTGACGGCGGGCGGGGTGAAGCCGCGGGCGAGCCCGGCGCGCATGTTGGCGATATTCTCGGCAAAGAAGCGCGGCACGTCGCGCATCCGGCCGATGTAGCGGCGATAGGCGTCGGCATCGTCGAGCGGGCCGGACTCGTCGAGATAGGTCCAGAAATTGCTGTCCGAATTGACCGGCATTTCCCATTCGCGGAAGCGGGCGTCGGACAACGACGCCTCAACGACGTTGCGCAGCACCGCGGCATTGGTCTGTTCGTCGAGCGACAGCTGCGCGATAGGGATGGCGTCTAGTTTGGCGAGCAACTGCTTGAGGTACGCGGCCCGGGCGAGGTTGCTGGCGGGATCGACCCTGGGAAGGTAGCCGGCCGGCTGATATTCACCCTTGGCGTCGGCGATCGAGCCATATTCCTTCGCGATCCAGACCGAATAGCCGTCGTAGAGCGACTTTAACTGACGGTCGGCGACGGACGGGGCGTGTGCCCGGGTCTGGGCGGAGAGGGGCGCGCCGCCGGTTGCGAACACCGGCGCGGTGAGGAGGCACAAAGCGAGGCGGAGTTTCATCGGGTCAGCCTAGCGGGTCGAGCCGCGTCGGCAACGGGTTTCCTTATAGGAAGGGAGAATGTCGGATCGGGGAGGTCCGGCTTTGTAGAGATTGAAGCCCCAGCGGACGGTCCGCTTTCGACCCATTGCGGATAGCTCCGCTAGTCACACGCCGGCGAGACTCAAACCTCGTCTTATCTTGTGAACGTCAAATGGGTGGAGTTCAGTATCAAACTCAATCCCGCATTTGGCCCCAACCTGCCAAGTGACACGTCCGTACACATCGCCAGCAGGTAGGATGAGAAAGACTTCCTCTCCCGACCGAAGAGCCGCTTCAACTTCGACTTCCGCTCCGCCAACCGAAAGATTCAACAAGCGACCCAGTTTGCGAATTGAGAATGTGACAAGCTGTACCCGGGTCGTAACGGCAGCACGCTGATGCTTCCGACGTCCACCTCCGCGCCCCTGTCCAAATTGCTTCGATCGGCGTTCCATGAACGTTTTATAGAAGAGCTACGTTACTTTTCTGTTTAGCGTCCGTAATGATCGAGGCGGTACTACCTGTGCGATTGGAGTCTACGGCCGTGCCCTCGCCGACATAGCGGGCGGCACCCGAAGGTACCGCCCGTTCTTTGCGTGGGTTTAGCTTCAGAACTCGCCGCTTACTCCGGCGCGAACGGCCGTATCCTTCCCGCCGGCGTGGCTGACACCAATGTCGAAAGCGGCGCTGCCGCTAACCCGATATTTGAGCGATCCACCGATTGCGAATTCGCCGCGGTAGGATGCGCCATGCACCGAGTAGCTGACGCCGCCGTCTTGGCTTGGCATCGGCGCTTCGGACATTGCAACCGCCGCTGCGGTGCCGCGCCGGGCTTCTTTCCGATTATGAGCGGCAATATCGAACAGATCATCAACATTGCCTTGGAGCGACGCGATGTTGCTCGCGAAACCGGCAGTCGCCGCATTGAGTTGACCGAGGTTCACGGCATCGCCGGCGAGGACACCGTTGGCCACATTACCGATCGTTCTTCCGCCGACGTTGACCTGGTTGTTCGCCGTTGCGACGGTACCCGTGCCGAGTGCCACCGAATTGGTGAAAGCCGCCGTCGATGCGCCTTGCCCGATCGCGACCGAATTGGCCCCCGTCGCCGTCGCGGCTTGGCCGAGAACAGTTGAATTCAAGCCGCTGGCGGTCGAGCCCCGACCAATCGCCGTGGCATTGGTATTTGTCGCATTTGCTGAATTGCCGACCGAAGTCGCAAATTGCGCAGTTGCATTGGCGTCCCAGCCAAGTGCGGTGGATCCTATGCCAGTGGCGTCCGCCAGCTCGCCAGCCGACGTCGAATGCGTTTGCGTCGCGGTTGCGGCGTTTCCGATCGCCAATGCGCCAAGTCCGGTGGCCTGGGCATTGGTGCCTACTGCCGTGGCGCCGATCTGGTTCGCATCCGCACTGTTGCCGATTGCCGTGGCATCGGCAGCCGATGCAATGGCTCCTGCGCCAACTGCTGTCGTATTGGCACCGGACGCCTGTGTGGGTCCGTCTTCAGGGTCATCGCCGCCAAATGCAACTGCTCCAGCACCATTTGCGCTGACATCGTTCCCCACGGCAGTTGCGCCACCGCCCACGGCAGACGCAAAGGCACCGACCGCAGTCGCCGAGTCCGAACCGACCCCATCTGCGGTGCTGACAAACCCGATTGCCGTATTCCCGTCAGAGCTATTCGCCGTGGCCTGCGCGTTTGTTCCAACGGCAGTGGCACCGCTACCCGCCGCAGTTGCATTCGTCCCGCAGGCCAAGGCGCTGCCGCCCGTTGCCGTTGCACCTCCGCCGGCATTGGTCCCGTTGAGTTCGCACACCGCTTGGGCGGACGCCGGCGAACTGACCGTGACAACGCCGGCAATGAACGCGGTGCTGGTGAGAATGAGCTTGAGCTTCATGACTTTCCCCTCTTGTTCGCACCGCGGCAAGCGGCGCTATCGCGGACGCAGGCCCTGTCACCGTGACGGGTAACCTTTCAATCTGTTCGATCGCCGCCCAGGAGCATTGTTGCACGTTCTTGATTTAAATCAAGAGCGATGGACGATTGAGCATGCAAAGGACCGGCGATTACGCCTTCGGGCGGTAGGTCTGCTCGTCGGTGGGGAAGGTGCGGGCGCGGACTTCTTCGCGGTATTGGGCGGCCGCGGCGCCGATCTCGGTGGCGAGGTCGGCGTAGCGTTTGACGAAGCGGGGGGTGCGCTCGAACAGGCCGAGCATGTCCTCGGTCACCAGCACCTGACCGTCGCAATCGGGGGAGGCGCCGATGCCGATTGTCGGGATCGCGACCGCCGTGGTCAGTTCCTCGGCAATGCTTTCGAGCACGCCTTCGACCACCACGCAAAAGGCGCCGGCGTCGGCCACGGCCTTGGCGTCGCCGACGATCTTCTTGGCCTCGTCGGCGCTCTTGCCGCGCGCGCCGTAGCCGCCAAGGACGTTGACCGCCTGGGGCGTGAGGCCGACGTGGGCGATGACCGGAATGCCGCGGTGGGTGAGAAAGGCGATCGTCTCGGCCATCGCCGCGCCGCCTTCCAGCTTGACCGCCGCGCAGCCGGTTTCCTTCATGATCCGGGCGGCGCTGGCGAAGGCCTGTTCGGGCGAGCCTTCATAGCTTCCGAACGGCATGTCGACCGCGACCAAGGCATGCCACGACCCGCGCACCACCGCGGCCCCGTGCGCGCACATCATTTCCATCGTCACCGGCACGGTCGAGGGCAGGCCGTAGATCACCTGGCCGAGGCTGTCGCCGACCAGCAGCATCTCGCAATGCGGGTCGAGCAGCTGCGCCATCCGCATGGTGTAGGCGGTGAGCATGACCAGCGGCTCGGCGGTCGCGCCGTCCACCTTGCGGGCGCGGATGGCGGGCACGGTCATGCGCTTGCCCGGCACCGGGGTCGGGGTGGCGCGGCTGGTGCCGCTGTCGATGGTGAAGGTGGACATGGGCGCTTGTCTAGCGGCGGAGGGCTGGCGGAGCCAGCCGGCCGATCACTTGAGCCAGCCGGAACGGCGGGCGGTGCGCGCGAATTGCCAGACCACGACTCCGATGACGAGGATCATCGTCGGCAGGAACAAGTCGTCGCTAGTGGTCAGGTTGCGCAATTCGGGCACCAGCAACAGTGCCGAGAACTGAACGATCACCGCGACCAGCGAAATGAGCAGCAACGGCTCGGCCAGGCGATGGCGACGGAGCAGGAAGATCGCGCCGACCAACCCGACCCAGACGGCGATGGCGTAGGCACCCACCATCCACACCGGCGCAGCGTCCCACATCGCGCGTTGATCGACCGGAAGCGTCGCCGGATCGACCGAGACCTGCATCAGATACATGACGCAGCCGATCATCTCCCACAGGACCACGGCAATGGCGGCGATGGTGAACCAGCGCGGGATCGGGCGGTTCGAGACGGTCGTGGTCATGTGCATTCACTCCCCCAAATGACCGCCGCAGACTGCGTCGCGCGCACACATTGTGCAAGGGGCCGCGGCGGCGCCAATGTTGACCCGGCGGCGTCGAGGGGCCAAGCGCTGCGCCATGCCCCAAGCCACCGTCGCCATCGTCGGCCGTCCCAATGTCGGCAAGTCGACCCTGTTCAATCGCCTGGTCGGAAAGCGCGTCGCGTTGGTCGACGATCGCCCTGGCGTGACCCGCGACCGGCGCGAGGGCGAAGGCGAACTGCTGGGCCTGAACTTCCGCGTGATGGACACCGCCGGTTTCGAGGACGAAGACCCCAAGTCGTTGCCGGGCCGGATGCGCGCGCAGACCGAGGCCGCGGTGCGCGAAGCGGACGTCGCCCTGTTCCTGATCGACGCGCGCGAGGGGCTGACCGGGCTGGACGAGGAAATCGGCCGCTGGCTGCGGTCCGAAGATACGCCGGTGATCGTCGCCGCCAACAAGGCCGAGGGTCGGGGCGGCGAGGCCGGGCGGCTGGAGGCGTACAAACTGGGGCTGGGCGATCCGTTCGCCATCTCGGCCGAGCATGGCGAAGGGCTGGTCGACCTGTTCGAGGCGCTTCGCCCGCATATCGAGCGCGAGGAATTCGACGAGGACGAGGATTCGGAACGCGAGGACGGGCCGCTGAAGCTGGCGATCGTCGGGCGTCCCAACGCGGGCAAATCCACTCTGGTCAACAAGATGCTGGGCGAAGAGCGGATGATTACCGGCCCCGAAGCCGGGATCACGCGCGACAGCATCAGCATCGAATGGCTGTGGAACGAACGACCGGTGCGGCTGATCGACACCGCCGGCCTGCGCAAGCGCGCCAAGGTCGAGGACAAGCTCGAGAAACTGTCGGTGATGGACACCAAGCGGGCGATCGATTTCGCCGAAGTGGTGGTGCTGCTGCTCGACGCGACCCGCGGACTGGAAGTGCAGGACCTCAAGATCGCGAGCCAGGTGATCGACGAAGGGCGCGCACTGGTGATCGCGCTCAACAAGTGGGACGTGGCGGAGAATGCGTCGAGCCTGTTCAACGGGGTCAAGGGCGCGCTCGAGGAAGGGCTGAGCCAACTCAAGGGCGTGCCGGTGCTGACCGTGTCGGCATTCACCGGCAAGGGGATCGACCAGCTGCTAGGCGCCGCCTTCGAGGTGCGGGAGCAATGGTCGCGACGGATCGGGACGGGCGAACTCAATCGCTGGTTCGAACGCGCGGTCGACGCCAACCCGCCCCCCGCGCCGGGCGGCAAGCGGATCAAGCTGCGCTACATCACGCAGGTGAAGACGCGGCCGCCGAGCTTCGTGGTCTTCGGATCGCGGGTCGACCAATTGCCGCGCAGTTACGAACGCTATCTGCTCAACTCGATGCGTCGCGACCTCGGGCTGGGACCGGTCCCGGTGCGGCTGGCGATGCGCGCGCAAAAGAATCCGTACGTCGACACGCCAGAATAAGGCGGCCGCACTAACCTGCTCTTTACCCTTTCGGGACTAGGCAGGGGTGTGGAATTGCGTCCTTTCGGCGCTGATGGAGCGGACATTGAACGACGAATTCGACCGCGAGGACAGTCAGGACGTCGTCGACTGGCTGTATTTCGAAAAAGCGCGGGCCGAGCTTGGCCCGGGATTCATCCGCATCCTCGGTTACTATCGCGAGGACGGAGAGAAGAGCGTCGCCAAAATCGAGCGCGCGATGCACGAGCATGACGCGGTGGCGCTGGTGATCCCGGCGCATACGCTGAAAGGCGAATCACGCCAGTTCGGGGCCGAGCCGCTGGCCGACATCGCCGAAAAGATCGAGATCGTCGCGCGGTCGTGCATCGAGACGCATCGCTTTCCCGACGAGCTGGTGCCCGACGTGGTCGAACTTCGCCGGATGTTCGACCTTACGGTGGAGTTGTTCGACAAGGCGACCAACCCGCTCAAGACCCGCGCCTCCGGTGGCGGATTCGGGCGCAAGGTCGCGAACCAGGAATTCGGCCGGATCTAGCCGCGTCGGCGCATCGGCTGTCGCTCGAAGCGCGACAGCGATCGCCACAGCCATTCCATCGGCCCGTAGTTGAAGCGGTCGAGCCAGGGCTTCGACCAGGTCAGCATGGCGATCCACACGATGGGGACGAGCAGCCATGCCTGCGCCCGCGATGCATGGCCGTACAAGCCAAGGCCCCAGCCGTAAAATACGAAGCCGGCAATCAACGACGTGCCGAGATAGTTACTGAATGCGGCCCGGCCGGCGGCGGCGACGCGCCGGGAAAGCCAGCCCTGGCGGCGCGTGGCGAGAATGATCAGCGCGGCATAGCCCGCCGCCATCGCGATGCGGAACGGGGTTGCCGCAACCACGAAGCCGCCGAACAAGGTGATCACGTCGAAGTCGCTGTCGATGTCGACCCAAACGAGGATCGCGAAGATGACGAGCCCAAGCGGGACGGTGGCGAGCGCGAACTTGCGGTACGAGGCGTCGCTCCACTGACCGGTCAAGAAGCCGGATTTGTAGCCGGCCATGCCAAACATCATCAGCCCGACGGTTTCGGGAATGAACAGGATCGTTGTCGGGATCAGCGCCTGCCATTCGGCGAGCCGGTGCGACGCAATGTCCCACCAGCCCCCTCGATACAAAGCAAGGTCGCGCGCGATCGCGGCAGCATTAGGGTACATGATGCCGAGACCGCCATTCCAGTCGGCGATGGCGGCACGATCGGCTGACGGCCGATGGGCGGCAACGTCGATGCCATGTTGCTGGGCGACATAGGCGGCGAACAGCGACAGGCCGACGATCGTCGCGATGACTCCGCCGACGATCAGCCGGCGCGGGGTTCGACGGCGAAAGGCGAAGGCCAACAGCCCGCTGCAGGCATAGAGCGTCAAAATGTCGCCGAACCAGAGCAGGAAATAATGCGCCAGCCCGAAGGCGAGCAGAACCGTCATGCGGCGCAGATGGACCGCCACCCCGGACCCGCTGGCGGCCTCCGCCCGGTCGATCACCAGCAGCATCGACGCGCCGAACAGCATAGAGAACAAGGTGCGCATCTTGCCGTCGATGAGCAGCAGATTGGCGGCCCACACGATTCGGTCGACGCCGGAATGCCCGCCATAGGCGCCGGGGTTGAAATAGGCCGCTTCGATCATCGCGAAGGCAATCACGTTGACCGAAAAGATGCCCATCACCGCGACCCCGCGGATGAGGTCCAGCGTGACGATCCGCGAGGCCTCGTCGGTGCTCAGCGGAATGCGGGCCGCGGCAATGTCCGCGCCGCGATCAATGCGAACGGGATGCCGACCAGCACGATGTGCGCGAACAATTGGGTCGCGATCGACATCGGCTTGGGCGGGAAGGGCGGTTCGAATCGAAGCTGGACCACGATCAAATTCATCACGACGTAGGTGATCAACCCGAACCCGATGCCGCTGGCCAACGGACTATCCAGCAGTGACGGGCGCTGGCGGACGACCGCCATGAAGATGGTCGCCATGATCCCCATCAATACGAAGTGGACGGCCATGCCCAGCACCGCCCCACTGGTGCCCAAGTCCTTCGCGGCCGGGAAAGGTCCCGAGGCCACCATGCGAAGCATGTCGGGCACGTGCCGGTCGTAGGCGAGCGTCAGCAGCATCGCGAAGAGAATGTCGAGCGTGCCGCTGATGGCGGTCGCCAGCGCGATCGGTCGAAGCATGAGCGATTCCCCCCTTCCGCACACTCTGCGTTCGCAGAGCGGTATGGCAAGTGACGTTTCGACGAATGGCCGATTATAGCTCGTTCGACATCAGGGCCGGAAAAAAGCCTTCGTGCGCGGTGCGGAGGGTGGCGAGGGGGATGGCGAGATCCCTGCCGACGATCGCGTCGCCGCCGACCGAGCCGATCGGCGCGGCCATGAGATTCGCGGCGGCGGCGCGCGCGACGACCGAATCGACATCGCGGGTGGTGACGATGAACCGCGCCTGGTCTTCGCCGAACAGGATCGTCGCGGGATTGGCGAGCGCAGGCAGGACGAGGGTCGCGCCGATGTTTCCGGCGAGCGCCATTTCGGTGATCGCCACCAGCGCGCCGCCATCCGAGCAATCGTGCACCGCACTCACCAGGCCACCGTCGATCAGCGCGCGAACGAGTTCTCCCGCGCGGCGCTCGACCGCGAGATCGACCAGCGGAGCATCGCCATCGCGGCGGCCGTGGCAGACATCGAGCCACAGCGACTGGCCGACATGGCCCGTCGAATGGCCGATCAGCAGGATGGTTTCGCCTTCCGTCTTCAACGCGACGGTCGCGCTTCGCTGCCAATCGTCGAGGATGCCGACGGCGCCGATGGCAGGGGTGGGGAGGATCGCGCTGCCGCCGCCGGTGGCCTTGCTTTCGTTGTAAAGGCTGACGTTGCCTGACACGATCGGCATGTCGAGCGCGATGCAGGCTTCGCTCATGCCCTTCAGGCAGCCGACAATCTGGGCCATGATTTCGGGCCGCTGGGGGTTGCCGAAATTGAGGCAATTGGTGACCGCCAGCGGCCTCGCGCCCACCGCGCACAGGTTGCGATAGGCTTCGGCGATGGCCTGCTTGCCGCCTTCGTAGGGGTCGGCGTAGCAGTAGCGCGGGGTGCAGTCGGTGGTCATCGCCAGCGCCTTGCGCGTGCCGTGGACCCGGACCACCGCGGCGTCGCCGCCGGGGCGTTGCACCGTGTCGGCACCGACCTGGCTGTCATACTGCTCCCAGATCCAGCGGCGGCTGGCGATGTTGGGCGATGCCATCAGCTTCAGCAGGTCGGCGGCGATGTCGGTCGAAACCGGAATATCGCCAAGCGGAGCGACCTTGGCCCAGGCCTTGTAATCCTCGGGGCTGAGGTAAGGGCGCTCGTAGAGCGGGGCGTCGTCGGCGAGCGGGCCGAGCGGGATGTCGCAGACGATCTCACCATGATGCTCCAGCACCATGCGGCCGGTATCGGTGACCTCGCCGATGACCGCGAAGTCGAGTTCCCACTTGTGGAAGATGGCCTCGGCAAAGGCTTCCTTGCCGGGCTTCAACACCATCAGCATCCGCTCCTGCGATTCCGACAGCATCATCTCATATGCGGTCATGCCGGTTTCGCGCTGGGGAACGGCATTCATGTCGAGGCGGATGCCGACGCCGCCCTTGCTCGCCATTTCGACGCTGGAGGAGGTGAGGCCCGCGGCGCCCATGTCCTGGATCGCGACGATCGCGTCCGAAGCCATCAGCTCGAGGCAGGCTTCGATCAGCAGTTTCTCGGTAAAGGGATCGCCGACCTGGACGGTGGGGCGCTTGTCCTCGTCGCCTTCCGCGAAATCGGCGGAGGCCATGGTGGCGCCGTGAATTCCGTCGCGACCGGTCTTGGAGCCCACATAAACGATCGGATTGCCGACGCCCGAGGCCGCCGAGTAGAAAATCTTGTCCTGGTCGGCGACGCCCACGGTCATGGCGTTGACCAGGATGTTGCCGTCATAGGCGGCATCGAAATTAACCTCGCCGCCGACGGTCGGGACGCCGACGCAATTGCCGTAACCGCCGATTCCGGCGACGACGCCGCTGATCAGATGACGCATTCGGGGATGGTCGGGCCGGCCGAAGCGGAGCGCGTTGAGGTTGGCGATCGGCCGCGCGCCCATGGTGAAGACGTCGCGCAAGATTCCGCCCACGCCCGTCGCGGCGCCCTGATAGGGCTCGATGTAGGACGGGTGGTTGTGGCTCTCCATCTTGAAGATCGCCGCCTGGCCGTCACCGATGTCGATCACGCCGGCATTTTCGCCGGGGCCGCAAATCACCCAAGGTGCTTCGGTCGGGAGTTTCTTGAGGTGGAAACGCGAGCTTTTGTAACTGCAATGTTCCGACCACATGACCGAAAAGATGCCGAGTTCGACGAGGTTGGGCTCGCGCCCAAGTGCGTTCAGGACGCGTTGATATTCTTCCGGAGAGAAGCCGTGGTCGGCAACCATTTGATCGGTGATCATGGCCGAGCCGATAGCGGGGCGGGGGGCATAAAAAAACCCCCGGCACGCGGGCCGGGGGTCGAGGTCGTGGGTCGATCGATCAGCGAGCGCAGGTCTTGCCGTTGTAGGTGACCGATTTCGCTTCGGGATCGCCGGTCAGGTTGGTGCCTTCCCCGGCATAAGCGCCGCCGGCAGTGGCCTGGGTGAGGGTGAGCGCGGTGCCGTCCTTCGGCGTTGCGCGCGCGCTGCTGACCTTGCCGTCGGACATCCAGTCGATCGACACGACGCTGTTGTCCTTGCAGCGATAGGTATGGCTGGCGACGATCGACGGCGGCATCACCACGTTCGCGGTGTTGGCGATCTGGTTGGCCTGGGGGTCGTACGGCTCGGAAGCGTTGATGGTGTGTTCGGACTTGTTGCAGCCGGCTAACGCGGCGGCAGCAACAACGAGGATGGTCAAGGGGGTTTTGAGCATGGCCCGCTGTGCCGTGGGGAGGGGCGGCCCGTCAAGCGAGGGAATTGCATTGCGCCGAAGTGGGGCATAGGTTCGTCGAATGGCGATGAAGATCGGGGCGAAGTCCGGGGGGACCGATGCGCAAACGGGAGCGGACAGTATTGTGAAGGAGCGGGTCAAGCGAGTGCGGATCGGCCTGACCGGGCTGGCGTTCGTGTTCGTGCTCGTCCTGATCGGAGCGGCGATCACCAACTGGAGCGACGATCCGCCGGCCCCCAACCAGACGATCGTCAACAGCGCCCCGGCCGAGCCCAATGAGCCACTGGCGGAGATCGGCGCGGCGCCGGGCGAATCCTCCGCCGCCAATGCCGCCGGAGACAATAAGCAGTGAAACGCGTCGCAGCGGCGCTGATCGCGCTGCTGGCGGTTTCGGGGTGCGGGGACGGCAGAGCGACGGAGCGGAGGCCGAAGCCCGAGCTATACCTACTGACATCGCTGCCGCTGGTGTTCGACGACGGGTTTGGGCTGGGACCGGCAACTGGAGAGGCGGCGACTTTCCTGCGCGAACATTATCGAGTTCACGCCATCGACCTGCCGAGCCAACTTCCGCCGCGTGCGATCCTGCTGGCAGCTCAACCGCGTGCCCTGCCGGCGGAGGAATTGGTGGCGCTGGATACGTGGGTGCGAGGCGGTGGAAGGATGCTGTTGCTGGCTGACCCACTGCTCGAGTGGCCGAGCGAGCGATCGTTGGGGGACAGGTTGCGACCGCCGGTCAGTTTCGCCGACACAGGGCTGCTAGCGCATTGGGGGTTGAGGCTCGACGCGCCGAGCGAACGGGGGCTTCGACACTTGCCGAACGAAGTGGCCGACGTCGATACGTTTTCACCTGGATCGATCGTCAAAACGGGAGGCAGTTGCCAAGCCGATCCAAGCGGCATGAGCGCATTTTGCCAATTCGGGCCGGGCGAAGTCCATATCATCGCCGATGCGGACTGGCTGAATTTCGAAGGCGTTCGCGCGGCTGGCGGACGTACCAAGGGCAATGCCGCGATCCTCGAATTGCTGCTCGCGGGACTGGATGGGCGGTTCAAGTGAGTTGTTGCCGATTCGCCTCACCCACATAGTTATCAACAGGGTTGTCCCGCTGAAAGGATCGAGAACAAAATAAGAATAGTTTGCATCGAATTCCGCCGTTTCCCCTCTGATGAAATGCGCCGGGCATGAAATCCCATGAAATGGCATCAAATTCCATTGTATCCCGCGTCCGGTTGGGTTACCAACAGGGCAGGCACGGGGCGATCCTCACCATGATGTGACGGGCGCGAACTGCACGCGTGGGCGTGCGCTTCGCGAACAGGGGACGCTTGCGCGCCGCAGGAGTGGGACGTGGCGCTAGAGCATCTGTTTCAGGGCAGTGCTTTGAACGCGGTCGACGCGAAGGGCCGCGTCTCCGTGCCCGCCTTCCTGCGCCAAGTCATCGAGCGCCGCGGCGATGCCCGCACCATCGTCCTTGCCAAGCACGACCAGTTCCCCGCGTTGTCCGGCTACGATCCCGCTTACGCCGCGCTGAAGCATGCCAAGCTCGAGCGGCTGCTCGAAAAGCAGGAAACCGATCCCGCCGCCGAACTCGATTACGCCCGGCGCACCATGATGGCCTTCGGCGCGACCGAGGAGGTGCCTTACGACAGTTCGGGGCGAATCGTCCTGCCGCCGATGATGCGCAAGAAAGGCGGGATCGAGGATCTGGCGCTGTTCATCGGCGTGGGCGAAACCTTCCAGGTCTGGAACCCGTCGGCGTTCCTGGCCGACCCGAACATCCCCGAGGATATGAAGGATATTGCGCGCTACCGGCTCGAAGAGCGGGGCGTGACGTCATGAGTGCGGCCGCCGTTGCCCCGGCACCGCACCTGCCGGTGCTGCTCGACGAGGTCCTTGCCGGCCTCGCCGTCCAGCCCGGCGAAATTCACGTCGACGGCACGTTCGGCGCCGGCGGCTATACGCGTGCTCTGCTCGGGGCGGGGGCGGGACGAGTGATTGCCTTCGACCGCGATCCCGATGCGATCGCGGACGGGCCGTCGCTCGTCCCGCATGCCGTCCAGGACGGGAAGCTGATCCTGATCCACGACCGCTTCAGCCAGATGGACGAAGCGCTACGTCAGCGCGACCTGGTGCCGGTGGACGGCGTGACGCTCGATATCGGGGTCAGCTCGATGCAGCTCGATCGCGCCGATCGCGGCTTCGCGTTCAGCAAGGACGGTCCGCTCGACATGCGGATGAGCCAGGCGGGGACGAGCGCCGCCGACTTTCTCAATCATGCCGAGGAAGCCGAGATTGCGCGGGTCATCAAGGAATATGGCGAGGAGCCGCGGGCGCGCCGGGTGGCGGCCGCGATCGTCGCTGCGCGGCCATTGACCCGCACGGCCGAACTGGCCGCGGTGGTGCGCAAGGCGCTCGGCTATTTCCAGGGGATGAAGAGCGATCCGGCGACGCGGACCTTCCAGGCGATCCGGATCCATCTCAACGCCGAGCTCGACGAGCTGGAGGCCGGGCTGGCCGCCGCCGAACGGGTGCTTCGCCCCGGCGGGCGGCTGGCGGTGGTCACCTTCCACAGCCTGGAAGACCGGATCGTCAAACGCTTCCTGAAAGGACGCAGCGGATCGACCCCCGCCGGATCGCGTCATCGCCCGATGGCGGTGGGCGGTCCGACCCCCAGTTTTCAAGACGTCGCCAAGCCGGTGTCCGCGTCGGACGCCGAGCTTGCAATCAACCCGCGCGCGCGCTCGGCCCGGCTGCGAATTGCCGTCCGTACCGATGCGCCCGCGTGGGACCAGGTGAAGGGAAGCGCAGGATGAGCGCGCACGGGTTCAAATCGGTGTTCATGGTGGCAAGCGTCGCGGGCGCCGCGCTGGGTTGTTACCTGGTGTCGCTGAACGTCGCTTCCGAGCGCGCCAAGCTGGAGTCGGTCGAAAGCAAGATCGTTCTCGCCCAGCGCGACATCCGCGTCCTTCAGACCGAAATCGGAACGCGCGGACGGCTGGCCCAGTTGGAGCGGTGGAACGTCGGTTTCATCCGTCTTTCGGCCCCGTCCGCCGACCAGTTCCTGGAAGGCGGCTTCCAGCTGGCGACGATGGTCAAGCCCGAGGCCAAGCCGGTAATCGACGCGCCGGTCGTACTCGCGGCCGCGCCGGCCGAGGAGAAGATCGTCGAGCGGCCGGTGGCGGGCGATGGCGACGACGCCAAGCCGGTCGGCGCGGTGCGGATTCCCGCGCCCTCCGCCAGCGACATGATGCGCGTGGCCAGTTATTCGCGGCCGCCGGTCGAAACGAAAGCGGTCGCGCCCAAGGCATCGTCGATGACCAAGCCCAAGGCGGTCGACGCCCAGATGGCGCTGACGAAGCCGGCTGCGGCGAAGGGCACCAAAGTCGCGACGGTCGACGGGTTGGCACCCTTGCCCGCCACCAAGCCGGCTGCGAAAGCGACGTCGTCGAAGGCGGCCCCGCCGACCACGACGTCCCGCAAATCCAAGGAAACCGGTTCCCGCCAATGAACGCGCATGCCCCCGCCCTTGTCGCCCGACCCGAGCGGCTTCGGCTGGTGGGTCAGCGTCGCCAGATCCTGGCGGTGATGCACCAGCGGCTGATGTTCGGCATGCTGGTCTACGTCGGCGTGGTCGGGCTGATCGCGGCCCGGATCCTTTATCTTGCGGCATTCGGCGATCATGCGGGGCGCAAGCTTGGCGTCACGACCTTGATCCCCGAGCGCGGCGACATCGTCGATCGCGACGGCCATGCTCTGGCACGGACGATCGACGCCTGGACGATCGCGCTCCATCCCAAGAAAATGATCGGCAACAAGCTGGAACTGGCGCGGACGCTGGCGCGGCTGATGCCGGAGCGCGACGAAGCGACCTATTATGCGATGATGCGGTCCGACCGGCCGTTCTTCTACCTGCGCCGCCGCGCCGCGCCCGACGTGGTGCAGGCCGTCAACGCGCTGGGCGAGCCGGGGCTGGCGATCGATCGCGAGCCCGACCGGCTCTATCCGCAGACGACACTGGCGGCGCACGTGCTCGGCTACACCGATGTCGACGGGCACGGCACGTCGGGCATCGAACGCGCGTTCGACAAGGAATTGTCGGGCGTTGCCACCCGGGGCGAACCGGTGACCTTGTCGATTTCGAGCAGGGTGCAGCAGGCGCTCGAGCACGAACTGTCGTCGGCGATGACCGAATTTTCGGCCATCGGCGCGGCCGGCGTGGTGATGGACATCCATACCGGCGAGATCATCGCGATGACCAGTATGCCGGTGTTCAATCCGAACATTGCCGGAAAGAACACGCCGGATCAGATGTTTAATCGGGCGACGCTTGGGGTGTATGAACTGGGATCGACTTTTAAGCCGTTCACCATCGCGATGGCGATGGATTCGGGCGTGGTGAAGTCGGTCGGACAAATGTACAATTGCCCCAACGAACTGCACATTTACGGTCACATCGTTCATGATACGCATCCGTTCGGTCGAGGCTGTTCGGTGGCCGAAATCCTGATGGAAAGCTCTAACATCGGGATCGCCCAGATCACCGACAAACTGGGCCGCGACCGCCAGAAAGAATTCCTCGGCCAAATGGGTTTTCTCAAAAAGGTCGAACTGGAACTGGGTGAGCGCGGCCGGACCTTATTGCCAGGCAACAATTGGGGGCCGTTCGAAACGCTGACGGTCGGTTATGGCCAGGGAATCGCGGTCACCCCCCTGCATCTCGCGACGGGTTATGCGACTTTGTACAATGGCGGCATCTACCGGCCAGCAACGCTGCTGAAGATAAACGCCACCCATAAGGTTGCGGCCGGACGGCGAGTGTTCACCGAAGACACCAGCTACAAGATGCGGTCGATGCTCCGGCTGGTGGTGACCAATGGCACTGGCGGGCACGCCGATGCGCCTGGCTATCGCGTCGGTGGCAAGACCGGCACTGCGCAAAAGGTGATCAACGGTCATTATAGTAAGACGATCAATATTACGAGCTTCGCGGGCGTTTTCCCGATGGACGAGCCGCGCTATGCGATGGTGATGATGCTCGACGAACCGCACGCCACGCCAAAAACCTTCGGCTTTACCACCGCTGGCTGGAACGCGGCACCAGCGTGGGGTCGCACGGTGAGCCGGATTGCACCGATGCTCGGGGTCAGGCCCGATAAGAGGCGCGAGCCCAACATGGCGGAAGTATTGCCGTTCGTTCGCAAAGAAAAGTGAGATCATGCGCCTGTCCGATCTCACCGGGATCGACAGCGACGCCGTGGTGACCGGCTTCGCGATCGACCATCGCAAAGTGACCCAGGGAAACGTCTTCGGCGCGTTCCGCGGCGAGCGGTTCGATGGCGAGACCTTCATCCCGCAGGCGATCGCGCATGGCGCCGTGGCGGTCGTTGCCCGGCCCGAGGCGACGGTCGATGGCGCCGCGCATATCGCCGCCGTCGAACCCAGGCGGCGGTTCGCCCAGCTGGCGGGTGGCTTTTACGGACCTTATCCGGAGGTGATCGTCGCGGTCACCGGGACCAACGGCAAGACATCGACGGTCGAGATGGCGCGGCAGATGTGGCGCATGGCGGGACAACGATCGGCGAGCATCGGGACGCTTGGCGTCACCACCGCCGACGACCAGGTCAGGACCGGCCTGACCACGCCCGACATCGTCACCTTCCTGTCGAACATGGCGGGGCTGGAGCGCATGGGGATCGACCATGTCGCGTTCGAGGCCTCGTCCCACGGACTCGACCAGTATCGCGGCGAGGGACTTCCGATCGCGGCGGCGGCGTTCACCAATTTCTCGCGCGATCACCTCGACTATCATCCCGACATGGAATCCTATTTCGCGGCCAAGATGCGGCTGTTCGACGAGGTCGTCGATAATGGCGGAACGGCGGTGGTATGGACCGGCGATCCGAAGTCCGCCGAGGTGATCGACCATGCTCGTGCCCGCGGACTGAAGCTGATTACGGTCGGGCCGGGGGCCGAAACGATCGATCTTGCCGAGCAGGTGCCGACGTCGCTGGGGCAAAAGCTGCTGCTTCGCTTCGAGGGGCGCGAGGTGCGATTGATGCTGCCCTTGATCGGAGCCTACCAGGCCAACAACGTGCTGACCGCCGCGGGGCTTCTGCTGGCGACGGGCAGTGACCCGGCCGACGTGCTGAGCGCGATGGGCCGGGTATCGCCGGTCCGCGGGCGGCTCGAACGCGCGGTCATCAGCCGCGCCGGCGCACCGGTCTATGTCGATTATGCGCACACCGCCGACGCGCTGGAAGCGGCGATCGCGGCCTTGAGGCCGCATGTGGAGGGCAGGCTGATTACGGTATTCGGTGCGGGCGGCGATCGCGACAAGGGCAAACGGGCGCCGATGGGCGCGGTCGCGGCGCGACTGAGCGATATCGCCATCGTCACCGACGACAATCCGCGCACCGAAGACCCGGCCGGAATCCGCGCGCAGGTCATGGAAGGCGCGGTCGGGGCAATGGAGATCGGCGACCGACGCGAGGCGATCGGCGAAGCGATCCGCCTGGCGGGAACAGGCGACATCGTGCTGGTCGCGGGCAAAGGGCACGAGACGGGGCAGATCGTCGGCGACCTGGTGCTTCCGTTCGACGATGCGCTGGTCGCGCGGGAGTGCGCGGCGTGACGCCATTATGGACTTCCGCCGACATCGCGGCCGCCACCGGAGGGACCGCAAGCGCGCCGTTCGAGGCGACGGGGATCACCTTCGACAGCCGCGAGGCGGGACCGGGCGATCTGTTCGTCGCCATGCCGGGTACGGCGAGCGACGGGCATGACTTCGTCGCCAAAGCGATGGCGCAAGGCGCGGTGGCGGCAATGGTGTCGACAGCGGTCGAGGGGCCGCACGTGCTGGTGCCCGACGTGGCCGAGGCGCTGTCCGCCCTGGCGGTCGAGGCCAGGCGGCGCACCGACGCGACCGTGATCGGGGTCACCGGATCGGTCGGCAAGACGTCGACCAAGGAGGCGCTCGCGGCGGCGCTGATGCGGAGCCGGAAGGGGCCGGTGCATCGCTCGGTCAAAAGCTATAACAATCACACCGGGGTCCCGCTCAGCCTGGCGCGGATGCCGCGCGACACGCGGTTCGCGGTGCTCGAGATGGGAATGAATCACGCCGGGGAGATTGCCGCGCTGACCCGGCTGGTGCGGCCCCATGTGGCGGTGGTGACCGCCATCGCGTCGGCCCACATCGAGCATCTCGGAACGATGGAAGCCATCGCCGATGCCAAGGGCGAAATCTTCGAAGGGCTTGAAGAAGAGGGCATCGCCGTCATCCCCGAAGATTCGCCCTATCGCGACCGGCTGGTCCGTGCCGCGCGGGGTCATGCCGACCGGACGATCACCTTTGGCCGAAGCGAGGATGCCGAGGTGGCGACGATGGCGGCGGCACGGTCCGAAGACGGCGGGAGCCTGATCACCGCGCGGCTGGTCGAGAGCGAACTTACCTTTACCTTGTCGCAGCGTGGCGATCACTGGATCTCCAACGCGATGGCGGTGCTCGCGGTGGTCGAGGCGGTCGGCGGCGATCTCGCAGCGGCGGGTCTGGCGCTGGCCGACCTCGACGGGCTGAAGGGGCGGGGCGAGCGGCACGAGGTGCCGGTCGACGGCGGGTCCGCGCTGCTGATCGACGAGAGTTACAATGCCAATCCGGCATCGATGGCGGCGACCCTGGCGAGCCTCGGCAGCGAGCGGCTGACCGGGCGGCGGATCGCGGTTCTGGGACCGATGCGAGAGCTTGGTCCCGACGGCGCGGCGATGCACGATGCGCTGGCCGACCCGGTGCGCGCGGCGGGGGTCGATAAACTGGTCCTGGTCGGCGACGAGCTTCGCGGGCTTGCGCAGGCGCTGGACGGCGAAATCGAGGCGGTGGTTGCCGACGATGTCGAGCAGGCGACGCGGCTGCTCCAGACGCTGCTTGCCCCGGGCGACGTCGTGTTGGTCAAGGCCAGCAATTCGGTCGGGCTTGCCGCGCTGGTCGATCGGGTGGCAGGGGGCGATTAATGCTTTACGTAATCGCCGAACAATTGGGATTTCCCGGAATCCTCAACCTGATCCGCTACATCAGCTTTCGTGCCGGTGCGGCGAGCGCGACCGCGCTGATGATCGGTCTGTTCTTCGGGCCGATGTTCATCCGCTGGTTGCGCACCAAGCAGGGCAAGGGTCAGCCGATCCGAGCCGACGGGCCGCAAAGCCATCTCGCCAAGCGCGGCACCCCCACGATGGGCGGGCTGCTGATCCTGATCGCGGTCGGCATTTCGGTCTTCCTGTGGATGGACCTGACCAATCGCTACACCTGGGCGTGCCTGCTGGTGACGGGCGGGTTCGGGGTGATCGGGTTCCTCGACGATTACGACAAGGTCAAGAAGGCGCATCACGCCGGCCTCTCGGGCAAGATGCGGCTGCTGCTCGAATTCGCGATCGCCGGTTTCGCGACCTGGCTGATGGTCGGATGGGGCGGGACCAAGCTCTACGTACCTTTCTACACCGGGCCGGTGGTCGACCTCGGTTTGCTTTACATCCTGTTCGGTGCGTTCGTGATCGTCGCGTTCGGCAATGCGGTGAATCTGACCGATGGACTCGACGGGCTGGCGACGATGCCGGTGATCATCGCGTCGATCGCTTTCACCCTGATCGCCTATCTGGTCGGCAACGCGAAATTCGCGACCTACCTCGGGATCCCGCACGTGCTGGGGGTCGGCGATCTTACCGTCCTGCTGCTGGCGATCATCGGCGCCGGGCTGGCATTTCTATGGTTCAATGCGCCTCCGGCGGCGGTGTTCATGGGCGATACCGGCAGCCTGGCGCTTGGCGGGGCGCTGGGTGCGGTCGCGGTGGCGTCGCATCACGAGCTGGTGCTGGTGATCGTTGGCGGCCTGTTCGTGCTTGAGGCGGTCAGCGTCGTCGTCCAGGTGTTCTGGTTCAAGCGCTTCGGCAAACGCGTCTTCAAGATGGCGCCGATCCACCATCATTTCGAGCATATCGGGTGGAGCGAACCGACCGTGGTGATCCGCTTCTGGATCATCAGCTTCGTGCTTGCGCTGGCGGGGCTGGCGACGCTGAAATTGCGGTGATCACGGCGCGGGCCTTCGCCGGCAAACATTATGCGGTGCTTGGGCTTGCGCGAAGCGGTCTGGCGACGGTCGAGGCGCTGCTGGCGAGCGGCGCGCGGGTGACCGCGTGGGATGATAAGGCGGAGGCGCGTGAGAAGCTCCTCCCCCTTCTCCAGGGAGAGGTGGTGCGAAGCGCCGGAGGGGGCACTTCTTCTTCGCTCCCCGACAAGCCCCCTCCGTCGGCTGCGCCGACACCTCCCCCAGAAGTGGGGGAGGGGCTTAGTGTTGCAGATTTCACCACCGGCGACCTGACCCAATTTGACAGCATCGTCGTGACCCCCGGCCTGCCCCTCAACCGCCACCCGATCGCGGGGCGCGCTCGTGAGGCTGGCGTCGAGATCATTGGCGATATCGAATTGTTCGCCCGTGCGCGGGCGGAGCTGCCCCCGCACAAGGTGGTCGGGATTACCGGGACCAACGGCAAGTCGACCACCACCGCGCTGGTGCACCACATCCTGAAGACCGCGGGGGTGCCGAGCCTGATGGGGGGAAATATCGGGCTGCCGATCCTGTCGCAGGAGCCGTTACCTAAGGGCGGGGTCTATGTGCTCGAACTGTCGAGCTACCAGATCGACCTGACCAAGAGCCTCGACTGCGACATCGCGGTGCTGCTCAACATCACGCCCGACCACCTCGATCGGTATGAGAGCTTCGAGGCGTATGCGGCCTCGAAAAAACGACTTTTACAAATGTCGAAAATCTTCTTCGACATGCGGGAGTTTCGTGATTTCACGACGCAAGATCAGGACGAATGGCCAGCACTCCAAGGTCCGCACAATCTTGAGAACGCAATAGCGGCAAAGAACGTGTCATATTGCTTGCTCGTCGATAGGAAAGCGTATCGCACGGGCGGCGCCGAAAACGTTATTGAGGATGCTCTTCGCACCTACCCCGGCTTACCCCACCGCTTGGAACGTATTCGGACACGCGATGCCGTCCTTTTTGTCAACGACAGCAAGGCGACCAATGCCGAGGCAGCGGCGCCGGCGGTGGCGGCTTATCCCAAGGTGCGGTGGATCGTCGGGGGGCAGGCCAAGGCGGAAACGCTGGGCGATACCGCCAAGCATCTCGACCATGTCGTCGCTGCTTACACCATCGGCGAAGCGGGGCCGATGTTTGCGCGGTTGCTGCGCGAGGCCGGGGTTGCCGTCGTCGAATGCGAAACGCTTGAAAATGCGGTGGAACGCGCGGCGGAGGATTCACAAAGCGGCGAGACTGTCTTACTCTCCCCCGCCTCGGCCTCGTTCGACCAGTTCCGGGATTTCGAGGCGCGCGGCGACCGGTTTCGCGAGTTAGTGGGGGCTTTATGAACGCGGACATCACGAGCCGGATCAAGGCCAAGGCGGCGCTTGCCGACCCCAGCCGTTACGGCCGGTCCGACCGATCGTCGCAAAGCCGGTGGTTCTGGGAAGTCGACCGGGTGCTGCTGCTGCTGCTCGCCATCCTGATCGGCATCGGGCTGATCGCGGTCGCCGCCGCCAGCCCCGCCGCGGCGCAGCGCTATTCGGGCGGGACCGTGCGCGTGAACGACCTGTTCTTCTTCTACCGCCAGCTGGTGTGGATCGCGGTGTCGCTGCCGGTGATGATCGTCATTTCGATGATGCCTCGCGAGCGGGCCAAGCGCTTTTCGATCGGCGGCGCGGCGATCTTCATGGTGCTGCTGGCGGCGGTGCCGTTCATCGGGGTCGAGAAGAATGGCGCGGTGCGCTGGATCGAGCTTGGGATCGGGCAATTGCAGCCGTCGGAATTCCTGAAGCCGTTCTTCGTGGTGACGCTGGCGTGGGTGCTGTCGCTGAAAGAGAAAGACAAGAATCTGCCGGTGTTCCTGATGTCGGCGCTGATGACCGCGATCGTCGCGGCATTGCTGATGAAGCAGCCCGACTTCGGATCGACCATCATTTACGGCACGGTCTGGATCGCGATGCTGTCGCTGGCCGGCCTGCGGTTGAAGGTGATCGCAATGCTTGGCGCTGCCGCGCTGGCCGGAGTGGTACTGGCCTATTTCACCTATGACGTGGCGACGGTGCGGATCGACGGCTTCCTGTTCGGCGAAGGCGATAATTTCCAGGTCCAGAACGCGATGAAGACGCTGACCGCGGGCGGACTGTTCGGGATGGGGCCGGGGGGCGGGACGCGCAAGTTCGGACTGCCCGAGCCGCATACCGATTATATCTTCAGCGTGATCGGCGAGGAATTCGGGCTGATCGCCTGCCTCGCCATCGCTTTGCTCTATCTGGCGATTGTGGCACGGGTGCTGATCAAGCTGCTCGACGAGGAAAGCTCGTTCGCGATCCTGGCCGCTGCCGGACTTGCGATTGCCTTCGGTCTGCAGGCGATGATCAACATGGCGGTCAACGTCCAGATCGCGCCGTCGAAGGGCATGACCCTGCCGTTCATCAGCTATGGCGGGTCGTCGATGCTGGCGCTCTCCATCGGCATGGGATTGCTGCTCGCCTTCACCCGGCGAAACCCTTATCTGACGCGATCGCCCTATGTCGTGAAATGGAGCGGGGAGCCGGCTGGTACGGCCGCCGACAGCAAATCGAAGTGAAATCGACCACGTGACCAATATCATCCTCAGCGCCGGCGGAACGGGCGGGCATATGGTACCGGCGCATGCGCTGGCAGCCGAGCTGACCGCGCGCGGAATCGGCGTGGCGCTGATTACCGATGAGCGCGGGGCAAGGATCCCGGGACTGTTCGACGGGGTGCCGGTGCACGTGTTGCCGGCCGGGCGGCTGACCGGCGTATTCGGCATGGTCCGGACCGCGCGGTCGATCCTGGCGGGGCGGCGACAGGCGAAGAAGCTCTACAAGGAATTCCGGCCCGACGCGGTGGTCGGGTTCGGCGGCTATCCGGCACTTCCGGCGCTGCTGGCGGCGAGTGCGCGGGGGATCCCGACGATCCTGCATGAGCAGAATGCGGTGCTTGGGCGGGTCAACCGATTTTTGGCGGGGGAGGCGAAGGCGATCGCGACCGCTTATCCCGAGGTCGAGCGGCTGAAGCCGGCGTACCGGGCCAAGGTGGCGCTGGTGGGCAATCCGGTGCGCGATAGCGTCAAGCGACTGGGCGAAGCACCGCTGCCGCCGTTCGACGAATTCTCGCCGCTCAAGATACTGGTCACCGGGGGAAGCCAGGGGGCGAGCATTTTGGGCGAGGTGGTGCCGGCGGGACTGGGGCTGCTCGAGCCTTCGCTGCGGCATCGGTTGCAGGTCGTGCAGCAGTGCCGGCCCGACGATGTGGTCGCGGTCCGAGCATCATATGCGACGCTTAAAATCCCCGCCGAGCTGATGACCTATATCACTGACATGCCAGCAAAATTGGGAGATTCGCACCTGGTCATCGCGCGTGCCGGGGCGTCGACCATCGCCGAACTGACGGCGGCAGGACGGCCCGCGATCCTGATCCCGCTGCCGAGCGCGACCGACGACCATCAGACGGTCAATGCGCGCGAAATGGCGAAGGCGGGCGGAGCGCGGATGATCGCTCAATCCGATTTTACGCCGGAGATGCTGGCCAAGCAGATCGAGGCGCTGGCGCACGATCCCGAAGCGCTGGCCAATGCCGCCGCACGGTCGCTGTCGGTCGGCCGGCCCAATGCGGCAAGCGACCTGGCCGATCTGGTGGTGCGGATTTCCGAAGGCGGATCGCCGGTCGCGGTCGGCCCGGTAACGAGCACCGCGGACGCGCCGGTGCCGCAGGGGGTGCCGGCATGAAGGCGATGGGCACCGAAATGGGGACGATCCATTTCGTCGGTATCGGCGGGATCGGCATGTCGGGGATCGCCGAGGTGATGCACCAGTTGGGCTACAAGGTCCAAGGGTCGGACGTCGCGGAGAATTACGTCGTCGAAGGGCTTCGCAAGGTCGGAATCCCGGTGATGATCGGCCAGTCGGCGGACAATCTGGGCGATGCGGCGGTGATCGTCACCTCGACCGCGATTCGGCCCGACAATCCCGAAGTGGTGGCCGCGGTCGAGCGCCGCCTGCCGCGCGTCCGCCGCGCCGAAATGCTGGCCGAACTGATGCGGATGCAGTCGACCATTGCGGTCGCCGGCACCCACGGCAAGACCACCACGACGTCGATGATCGCCTGCATGCTCGACGCCGGCGGGGTCGACCCGACGGTGATCAACGGCGGGATCATCAACGGCTATGGCTCCAACGCGCGGCTCGGCAAATCCGACTGGATGGTGGTCGAGGCCGACGAAAGCGACGGCAGTTTCTTGCGGCTCGACGGGACGATCGCGGTGGTGACCAACATCGATCCCGAACATCTCGACCATTACGGAAGCTTCGACCGGGCCAAGGACGCATTCGTCGAATTCGTCGAGAACGTCCCCTTCTATGGGCTGGCGGTGATGAACGTCGACCATGCCGAAGTGCAGTCGGTGTTGGGTCGGATCCGCGACCGGCGCGTCGTCACCTACGGCTTTTCCGCGCTGGCCGATCTGCGCGCCGAGAATCTCCGCAGCGAAGACGGCGGAACGCGCTTCGATGCGGTGGTGCGCGGGCGGGACGATGCACGGCGGACGATCCCCGACATCTATCTTCCGATGCCGGGCAAGCACAATGTGTCCAACGCACTGGCGGCGATCGCGGTCGGGATCGAGCTGGGGATGGACGATGCGACCATCGCCACGGGCTTCGCCAAGTTTGGCGGGGTCAAGCGCCGCTTCAGCAAGGTTGGCGAGATCGGCGGGGCGACGATCATCGACGATTATGCCCATCATCCGGTCGAAATTCGTGCGGTGCTGTCGGCGGCGCGCGACAGCATCCAGCCGAGCAGCGGAAACGACGGCATCCGCGACGGGGGACGCGTGATCGCGGTCGTCCAGCCGCACCGCTTCACCCGGTTGCGCGACCTGATGGAAGATTTCCAGAACGCCTTCAACGACGCCGACATCGTCTATGTCGCACCGGTCTATCCGGCGGGCGAGCAGCCGATCGAGGGCGTCGATGCCTATGCGCTGGCCGATGGACTTCGGCATCACGGCCACCGGATGGTCAAGCCGGTCGACAATGCCGCCGACCTGGCGGGCAATCTGCGCGACATCGCCGCCGAGGGCGACATCGTGGTGTGCATGGGCGCGGGCGACATCACCAAATGGGCCGCCGGACTTGCGACGGGGATCGAGCGCGCGCGGGCGAAGAAGAAGTGAGCGTTGCAGTGGACACCCGGGTCAGGGGAAAACTCAAGCCGAATGCGCCTTTGGCACCCCTTGTGTGGTTCAAGTCGGGCGGATCGGCGGAAACGCTGTTCGAGCCAGCAGATCGCGACGACCTGATCGCCTTCCTTCAGTCGCTGCCCCCCGACACACAGGTCATGGCGCTCGGCCTCGGGTCCAACCTGATCGTTCGCGATGGCGGGGTGCCGGGGGTGGTCGTGCGCCTGGGCAAGGCGCTGGCCAAGGTCGAAGCGCTGGACGAGGTAACGCTTCGCTGCGGCGGGGGGGCATCGGGCATCCTCGTGTCGTCGACGGCGCGCGATGCGGGGATCGCGGGGGTCGAATTCCTGCGCTCGATCCCGGGGACGGTCGGTGGCTTCGTCCGGATGAACGGCGGGGCGTACGGGCGCGAGGTCAAGGACATATTGGTCGAATGCGACGTGGTACTTCGATCGGGCGAAGTGGTGACGCTGGCGGCCGGCGACCTTAAGTACACGTACCGGCACAGCGAGCTTCCCGAGCAGGCAATCGTCATATCGGCGACCTTCCGCGGGGAGCCCGGCGAGCCGGTCGCGATCCAGGCGGAGATGGACCGGATCGCCGCCAGCCGCGAAGCATCCCAGCCGCTGCGTAGCCGAACGGGGGGATCGACCTTCAAGAATCCGTTGCCGCGCAAGGCGTGGGAAATGATCGACGCCGCGGGATGCCGCGGGCTGACGATCGGCGGTGCCCAAGTTTCGGAAAAGCATTGCAATTTCCTTTTGAACCTTGGGGATGCGACCAGTAGCGATATCGAAGCGCTGGGCGAGGAAGTCCGGCGCCGGGTCAAGGCCCATTCCGGCGTCAACCTGGAATGGGAAATCCAGCGGGTCGGAGTCGAGTGATTGAATAAGGACCTTCATGTCGCGGTGCTGATGGGTGGCTGGTCGGCCGAGCGCGAAGTGTCGCTGATGAGCGGCAAGGGCGTGGCCGAGGCGCTGGCGGAGCGCGGCTGGTCGAACGTCACCCCGGTCGACATGGACCGCAACATCGGTGCGGTGCTGACCGCGCTTCGCCCCGACGTGGTGTTCAATGCGCTTCACGGCACGCCGGGGGAAGACGGCACGGTGCAGGGGATGCTCGATCTGATGCAGATCCCCTACACCCATTCTGGCTGCACGACGTCGGCGATCGCGATCGACAAGGAACTGACCAAGGCGGTGCTGGTGCCGCACGGGGTGCGGATGCCCAAGGGACAAATGGTCGAGAGCAAGGCGCTCTACGACGCCGACCCGATGGCGCGGCCCTATGTACTCAAGCCGGTCAACGAAGGGTCGTCGGTCGGCGTGGCGATCGTCACCGACGGTTGCAATTACGGCCAGCCGATCAGCGCCCAGGCAAGTGGGCCGTGGCAGGAGTTCGACCGGCTGCTGGCCGAGCCGTTCATCCGCGGGCGCGAACTGACCGTGGCGGTGCTCAACGATGAGGCCTTGTGCGTTACCGAACTGGTCCCGCACGGAGAATTCTACGATTTCGCGGCCAAATATACCGACGGCGAGACCGACCATATCTGCCCGGCGGACGTCCCCGCCGACATGGCGCAAGCGATGATGGACATGGCGCTGGACGCGCATCGGCTGCTCGGCTGCAAGGGCGCGTCGCGATCCGATTTCCGCTGGGACGACGAGCAGGGCGTCGAGGGTCTCTACCTCCTGGAGATCAATACCCAGCCGGGCATGACCCCGCTGAGCCTGGTGCCCGAACAGGCCAAGCAGCGCGGCATCTCCTATGGCGAGCTGGTCGAGCGACTGATCGAGGATGCGCTGACCCGGACGGCCGCGCCATGAGCAGCGCCCGCGTCCGCCGCGGATCGCCCGGCAAGGCACGGCCGCGCGCCAAGAGCGGATCGCGGGTCAACGTGCCCAAGAAGCTGGTCGCCAAATTGCCGGTCGAGCAGGCCAGCGCCAACCGGCTGGCGCGCTGGACGGTCGGACTGTTCTTCGTGGCGATCGTGGCGGTGACGCTGGTCGCGCTGGAGGTGCCGACCAAGGTCGGCGCGGCGGCGGGCGAAGCGATGGGCGAAGCGGGCTTCAGGGTGCGCAGCGTCGATGTCACCGGGGTCCAGCGCATGGACAGCCGGCCGGTATTCCAGATCGCGCTCGACCAGAAGAGTATGGCCATGCCGCTGGTCGATGTGGCGGGCATTCGCGAGAAGCTGCTGCGGTATGGCTGGGTCAAGGATGCGCGCGTGTCGCGTCGGCTGCCCGATACTTTGGTGATCGACATCGTCGAGCGAAAGCCGGCCGCGCTGTGGCAGGACAAGTCGCGATTGTCGCTGATCGACAGCGACGGGGTGGTACTGGACCGGGTGAAGGTCAGCGACATGCCCGATCTGCCGTTGCTGATCGGGCCCAAGGCCAACGCCCAGAGCGAGAAGCTTGGCGCGCTGCTGGGCGCGGTGCCGACCTTGCGACCGCAACTCGAGTCGGCGACATGGGTCGGCGAGCGGCGCTGGGACCTGTCGTTCCAGTCAGGCGAGACGGTGGTTCTTCCCGAAGGCGATGCGGACGCGAGACAAGCGCTTGCAAAATTCGCCAAGCTGGACAAATCGGCTGGCTTGCTGGGGCGCGGGATCAAGCGCTTCGACCTTCGAATTCCCGGCAAGATGATCGTCCGCCTGCCGCAAGTCCCGACCCCCGCCGCCGAACCCAAGCAAGAAAGCTGATTCCCTAGCCCGATGGCCGTCACGACCCAGCAACCCCTCGTCACCGCGCTCGATATCGGATCGTCCAAGGTGAGCGCGCTGATCGTCACGCGCGACGACGACGGGCGCCTGCGCGTGCTCGGGTCGGGCCAGCGCGAAAGCCGCGGGGTCAAGCGCGGATATGTCACCGACATGGAAGCGAGCGAAGTGGCGGTGCGCGAAGCGGTCGAATTGGCCGAGCGCATGAGCCAGGTGACGATTGACGATGTCTGGGCGAGCTTCGGCGCGGGCGGACTGGTCAGCGACGTCGCCAATGTCGAGGTCGAGCTTGGCGGGCACCAGGTCGAGCAATCGGACATCGACGAATTGCTGCGCGGGGGCCGGTCGGCGATCAATAGCGGCGAGCGGACCGTGCTCCATGCCCATCCGGCGCTGTACACGATCGACGGGGTGCAGGGCGTGCCCAATCCGATCGGGCTTCATGCCGACCGGCTGGGGGTCGATATTCACGTCGTCGCGGCCGATCCGGCGCCGTTGCGCAACCTGGACTACGTCATCCGCTCGGCGCATCTCGGCGTGCGGGCGATCGTCGCGTCGCCGGTGGCGGCGGCATTGGCGTGCCTGACGGTCGAGGAGCGCGAGCTGGGCGTGGCGCTGGTCGAGCTTGGGGCCGAAGTGACCAACGTGTCGCTCCATGCCGGGGGGATGCTGGTCGGGCTTCGTTCGATCCCGCTCGGTGCCAAGGACATTACCGACGACATCGCCTGCGCCTTCGGCGTGCAGCGGCGCGACGCCGAGCGGCTGAAGTGCTTCTACGGCTCGGCGATGACCTCACCGCGCGACAATCACGAGATGATCGAGGCCAATCTGATGGGCGCCGAGGATGGCGACGAGCCGACCCGCATTACGCGCGCCCAGCTGATGACCGTCATCCGCCAGCAGGTCGAGAGCCTGACCGGCCAGATCGAGGCGGCGCTGAAAAGCCTCGGCTTCACCGGGCCGGTCGGTCGGCAGGTGGTGCTGACCGGCGGCGGCGCCGAACTGAAGAATATCGCCGACTACATGCAGGGCGTGCTTGGCCGCGCGGTGCGGGTCGGGCGGCCCAAGACGATCACCGGTCTGCCCGATGCGCATAGCGGACCGGCGTTCGCCAATCTGGTCGGGCTGGCGATGCTGGCGGCGAGCGGTAGCGGCGACATCCGCGACCTGGCGCTGGGATCGAACGTCGAGCGCAAGACCAGCGGCGGACTCGTCTCGCGGCTGATGAACGCACTGAAGCAGGGGTACTGACGGGGCGCGATTTAGGGGGAGGCGATGATGGCGAGCCAGGCGATCGGGGTGCGTTCGGCGCGGTCGACGAGCATCGGGCTGGTACTGTTGCTGGGGCTCGCGATCCTGCTCAACTATGTCGACCGCGGCGCGATCGCGATCGCCGCGCCCAAGCTCAAGCCCGAACTCGGACTTTCCGCGACCGGATTCGGGGTCGCGGTGTCGGCCTTCGCCTGGATTTACGTGCCGATGCAGTTCGTGGTCGGCTGGATGTGCGACCGGTGGTGCGTGTACCGGCTGATGGCGGCAGGGATCGCCCTGTGGGCGGTAAGCACGATGGCGATGGGCCTGGTCGGCGGGCTGGCCTTGCTGGTGCTGCTGAGGCTGGGGCTGGGGCTGGGCGAGAGCATCACTTTCCCGGGCGCATCGAAGATCATCGCGCGGCATGTCGAGCCGGACAATCGCGGACTCGCCTATAGCGTCGTGGCGGCGGGGATCGCGCTCGGGCCGGTGGTCGGGACCTTCGCCGGTGGGATGATCGTCGCGGCTTATGGCTGGCGGCCGATGTTCCTGCTGTTCGGGGCGATCACATTGCTGTGGGTGGTGCCATGGCTGCTGACCGCGCGCCGGATGCCCGAGTTCCGTCCGGCCGAGCGCGAGACGCCGGTGCCGATCCGCCGGGTCGCGCGCCAGTTCGCAGTCTGGTCGATGGGGATCGCGCATTTCTGCGCCACCTATCCGCTCTATTTCATCATCGCCTGGCTGCCGCTCTACCTGGTGCAAAGCCGCGGCTTTTCGATCCCGGAGATGACGTGGCTGGCGACACTGGGGTTCATCGCGCAGGCGGTGGCGGCGTTGCTGCTCGGCTGGGGATCGGACGCGTGGACCCGGTCGGGGCGGGACGAGGCGACGATCCGCCGGGCGATCCTGTTCCTGGGGAGCGCGGTCGGCGGGGTCGCGATCATCGGGCTGTTGTTCGCCGGCACCGCAAGTGCGATCGGCGGCTGGCTGATCCTGTTCGGCGCGGCGGCTGCGACGTCGGGCAGCAACCTCTATGCCGTGGCGCAGATGTTCGCCGGGCCGCGGGCGACCGGCAGCTTCATCGGCATCCAGAACGGGATCGGCAATATTCCGGGAATCGTCATGCCGATCGTCACCGGGCTGATCGTCGACATCACCGGGGTGTACGACAATGCCTTTTACCTCACCGCGTCGGTGTGCGCGGCCGGTGCCTTGTGGGCGATCGCCGGGATCCCGCGAATCCGCCAGCTCGACCTGGAATGATCGTCCCAATTTGAATCAGGTGAGTCGAACGGGCCACGGCGGAGCAGGTTTTTTGAGCTTCGTTAACGTTTTCGCTTGCCGCTAGAGTCATGATGATTTAATGATTCACCCTGACGGTTCAACGCGCTAGGCAGGCGGCCAGCACGCGCCAGGCATACAGGGGAGGGTCCACACCCATGAGCATCGATTTCATCAGGCCGGAAGTCGACGAACTTCGTCCGCGGATCAGCGTGATCGGCGTCGGCGGAGCGGGCGGAAACGCCGTCGCCAACATGATCCGCCGCGACGTGATGGGGGTCGATTTCATCGTCGCCAACACCGATGCGCAGGCGCTCAACGCTTCGGAAGCTGATCGCCGGATCCAGCTGGGGCTGAAGATTACGCAGGGCCTTGGCGCCGGATCGCGGCCCGAGATCGGCCGCGCCGCTGCCGAAGAGACGATCGAAGATATCGAAAAGGCGCTTGAAGGCGCGCACATGTGCTTCATCGCCGCGGGCATGGGCGGGGGAACCGGCACGGGCGCCGCGCCGGTGATCGCCAAGGCCGCCCGCGACAAGGGCATCCTGACCGTTGGCGTGGTGACCAAGCCGTTCGCCTTCGAAGGCGCGCGCCGCGGCCGGTCGGCCGACTCGGGAATCGAGGAACTGCAGCAGCACGTCGACACCCTGATCGTCATTCCGAACCAAAACCTGTTCCGCCTGGCCAACAGCGACACGACCTTCAAGGAAGCGTTCGAAATGGCCGACGAAGTGCTCCAGCAGGGCGTCCGCGGGATCACCGACCTGATGGTCATGCCGGGCCTGATCAACCTCGACTTCGCCGACGTCCGGTCGGTGATGGGCGAGATGGGCAAGGCGATGATGGGCACGGGCGAAGCGTCGGGTGAAAATCGCGCGATCGAAGCGGCCGAGAAAGCCATTTCCAATCCGCTGCTCGACGGCGTCAGCCTGAAGGGCGCCAAGGGCGTGATCATCTCGATCACCGGCGGCGAAGACATGAAGTTGATGGAAGTCGACGAGGCCGCCAGCCACATCAAGGAACTGGTCGACCCCGACGCCAACATCATCTGGGGAAGCGCATTCAACAACGGCCTGGAAGGCAAGATCCGCGTCAGCGTCGTCGCCACGGGAATCGAATCGGAAACCGGCACCATGGCCCAGCCGGCCAAGGTGTTCAGCTTCCCTGGCCGGACGGCGCCAGCAAGCCTGAGCGTTGCGCCGGCTCCGACGGTCACGCAGACCATCACTCCGACCGCGACCGACAGCAGCACCGATACGACGGCCGGCAGCGACGACATGCTCGAGCTGACCCAGGACGACGAGGCCGACGAGCTGATGCTCGACAGCGACGACGTGCTGACGACGGTCGGATCGGCGCCGGTCGGACCGCCCGCCGACGAGGAGCAGATCGCGTCCGAGACGCCGGCCCCGACCACCGAGGACAAGCCCAAGCTGGCCCCCGGCGGCGGCACCCTGTTCGAGCGGATGAGCAACATCGCGCGCGGCGCGGCGCAGACCGAAGGTAGCGACGGCGAAGCGGTGCCGAGCTTCCGTCGCGAACCGCTCGACATTCCGCGGTTCCTCAATCGGCAGAACAACCAATAAATATGGGCCTTGCCCTTCGGACTGCAGGCGGGGCGGCGATGAACAACTCATCGCCGCCTCGCCACCATTCGGCGCGTCTTGATCTCCAGCAATGTTGGAGCAAGCTGGTTTGGGCGATGGCTCTCGCCATGCAAATGATCCCGACCCGCGGCGCGGCCCGCGCCATGATCCTGATCGCCGCGCTCGGTGCCCCGCAACTGCCGGCCGCCGCCCAATATACGGTCGCGCCGACGGTGATCGATCCGGGAACCTCGCTCGCCGGTGCGTTGCGCACGTTGGCAACCGAACCGCGCAACTTCGCAGCATTGATCGCGGCCGGTCGCGCCTCGCTCGATATGGGCGATACGCAGGCCGCCGCCGGGTTCTACGGTCGCGCCGAAGAAGTCAGCCCGCAAAGTCCGGTGCCCAAGATCGGCATGGGCGCGGCGATGACCGCAATGGGCAATGCATCGGGCGGCATGAGCTACTTCGAACGCGCCTCCGCGCTCGGTGCCCCGCAATCGCTGATGGCGCTCGATCGCGGCCTGGCCTTCGACCTGCTCGGCCAGCAGTCGAAAGCGCAATCCGATTACCGGGCGGCGATGTTCGGCACGCAGGCCGACGAGGCGCGGCGCCGGCTGGCGCTCAGCCTGGCGATTTCCAAGGACATCAAGGGCGCGTCCGCGACGCTCGATCCGCTGCTCCGGCGGCGCGACCCCGGTGCGGTGCGGACGAACGCTTTCGTCATGGCGCTGGCCGGGGACCGCGAGGGCGCGCGGCGAACGATCGATGCCGCCTTGCCGGGCGCCGGAGCGCGGTTCGAACCTTTTTTCCGCCTGCTCCCGGTGCTTCGTCCCGAAGAGAAAGCGATGGCGGTGCATCTTGGCGAGTTCCCCAAGGATGCGGCGCAGCGTTACGCCTCCGCCGAGCGGATCCCGTCGTCACCGGTCCTGACGATCGGCAACAAGCCCGAAGTGGTGGTGGCTAATCGGGCAAACCGGAGCACATCGTTTCAAACTAACCCGCCGGCCAATACACGGGTCGCCAAGGTCAAGGTTTCCAAGCCAGCGCCGGTCGACGTCGCGAGCGTTGCGCCGGTACAGACCAAAGCTAAGCCCGATGCCCCGCAACGCACCGCCGAGCGGATGGCAAGCCCGCCGTCGACCTATCTGGCGATGGTCCGGCCGTCGCTCGATCCGTCGCGCTATGCCTCGCGCCAGCGCAAGCCCGAGACCGCAACCGCGACGACCCCGAGCAAGACGGCGCCAGCCGATCCGGAACCCCGACCGGGCTTTTCCGCCACCGACGAACTAATGCCCGTCGCCGACGTTGCGGAGGCGCCCGAGCCCTTGGTGCCGGTCAACACCGGGCCGGTGCTCAACCAGGATGGCGAGCCGATCCGCGCGGTCGAGACGGCGGCGATCGTTCCCGAGGCGACGCCCGAACCGATCCGAATTGCCGAGGCCGACGTCGCACCGCCGCCGCGCCCGACCCCGAAACTGGAGATCAAGCGTCCGCCAGCGCCCAAGCCAAAGGTCGAACTGGCCAAGCTGGACGTGGCCAAGAAAGCCAAGGCGAAAGCGGAAGCGGACGCGAAGGTCGAGAAGAAGAAGCCGGCGCCATCCAGCCCCTACTTCGTCCAGCTGGCGAGCGGCGCGCATGCCGATCGCATGGCCACCGAATTTAAGCGGATTCGCGCCAAGAAGCCCGGCCTGTTCTCGGGCCGAAGCGCGCAGGTGACCAACGGCCGCGATCTCTTCCGGCTGGTGATCGGTCCGTTCAAGAGCAAGGACGACAGCGGGGAATTCGTCAACCAACTGTCCAAGGCGGGTATCGACGGGTTCACCTATACTGCGCCCGACGGCATGACGTTCGAGAAAATCGCCACGAAATGAGCCTGCTCGACGGGCTCGCCGCGCGGCCGGATCGATCGCGTGGCCGGGCTCACCCCGAGCGTGCCGACGGACCGCGCGGGCCGCGCGACACCTTCCAGCGCGACCGCGACCGGATCGTCCATTCGGTTGCCTTTCGCCGACTCCGTCACAAGACCCAGGTGTTCGTCGCGCCCGACGGCGACCATTTTCGCGTCCGGCTGACTCACAGCATCGAGGTCGCGCAGATCGGCCGGTCGATGGCCCGGGCGCTGGGCCTCAACGAGGATCTGACCGAGGCCCTGTGCCTGGCGCACGATCTCGGTCACCCGCCGTTCGGCCATGCCGGCGAGGACTCGCTGTCGGCGGCGTTGGCCGACGCCGGAGGCTTCGATCACAACGGCCATACGCTGCGCCTGGTCACGCGGATCGAGGCGCCTTATCCGGATTTTGCCGGGTTGAACCTCAGCTGGGAGGCGCTCGAAGGCCTCGCCAAGCATAACGGGCCGGTGGTGGCGCCGGGCTGGGCGCTCGCCGAAGCGAATTCGGCGTTCGGGCTGGAACTGGATCGGTGGCCAAGCCTGGAGGCGCAGGTCGCGGCGATCGCAGACGATATCGCCTATGACAATCATGACATCGACGATGGCCTGCGGGCCGGGATCCTGCGGCTGGACGATCTCCTCGAGTTGCCCATCGTCCGGCGGCTGTGGGGATCGATCGAGGCACGCCATCCGGGGCTGGATGAAGGGCGCAAGGTCAAGGCGCTGGTCCGCGACGGGATCGGGACGATGGTCGGGGACGTGCTCGACGAGACTTGCCGGCGGGTGGCGGAAGCGGGGGTGGCGAGGATCGACGACGTCCGCCTGGCCGGTCGGCAACTGGCCGGATTTTCATCGGCACTGGGCGCCGAAGAACGGGCGCTAAAGCGCTTTCTCTACGAGCGTCTCTACAACAGCCCGGCGCTGCAGCCCGTCCGGGTCGAGGCGCAGCGGGTCGTCGGTAATCTGGCGTCCGCCTTTCGCGCCGACGACTCGCTGCTGCCGAGCGGGTGGGCGGGAGAAGGCGAGACCGGTCGGTTGCGGGGGATCGCCGACTATATCGCCGGGATGACCGATGGCTTCGCCATCCGCAGCCATGAAAAACTGATCGGTCCGGTCCATCTGCCCGATCGATTCTGAGCACTCATCGGGCGTTCAGGGACTAAGGCGCAGCGTTGGGGCAGGAGGAGCCCAAATGACCGACCGCGCTTTTGCCGAGAACCGCTTCGGGCTTGGACCGCGTGGCGATGTCGCCGACGCTGGGGGCGATCCACGGGGTTGGGCGACGGCGCAACTGGCGCGCTTCGAACCACGGTTGGCGGGCATTCCGACGCGGGTCGAGGTGGCGGAGGGGCTGGCCGACTATCTCGACATGCGGCGCGAAGCACGCATGGACCGGCGCGCCGACGCCCCGGCCGTTCCACCCCCCGCGACCATGACCCCGGCGGAGATGCCCAAGCGCAAGGTCGATCCCGAAGTGCGCATGGCACGGCGCGAGAATCGAGAGGATTATGCCCGGCTGGTCGCGGCGCGGGTCAATTCGGCGCTGAC
This sequence comes from uncultured Alphaproteobacteria bacterium, assembly GCA_963740965.1. Taxonomy (GTDB): domain Bacteria; phylum Pseudomonadota; class Alphaproteobacteria; order Sphingomonadales; family Sphingomonadaceae; genus Sphingomicrobium. Next base: position 1,281,858 of record CAVUFW010000006.1, on the reverse strand, counting down.
CACCCAGACCCCGTTCCTCGAACGGATGGCGCATTTCTGGGCCAACCACTTCGCCGTGTCGGCCCAGAAGCAGACGACGCTAGGGTTCGCCGGCCTGCTGGAGATGGAGGCGATCCGGCCGCACGTCATGGGCCGCTTTGGCGACATGCTGCTGAGCGTCGAGCGGCACCCGGCGATGCTGTTCTACCTCGACCAGGCGCAATCGATCGGGCCGGGCAGCCAGCTTGGCCAGCGGGCGGCGATGCGCGGCAACAATCGCGGGCTGAACGAGAATCTGGCGCGCGAGATCCTCGAACTGCACACGCTCGGGGTACGCACCGGCTATGCCCAGGCGGACGTTACCGAATTCGCGCGGGCGCTGACGGGGTGGACCGTCGCCGGCGTCGGACGCGGCCCCGGAGCGCGTTTCACCCAAGGGTCGCCGGGCGATTTCACCTTTGTCGAGGCGATCCACGAACCGGGGGCGAGGACCATCCTTGGCCGCACGTTCGCCGCCGGAGGCGAAGGGCAGGGCAAGGCGGTGCTCGACATGCTGAGCATTCACCCCGCCACGGCGCGGCACGTCGCGACCAAGCTGGTGCGGCATTTTGCAAGCGATACGCCGCCGCCGGCGATGGTGGCGCGGATCGAGGCGGCGTTCGTGAAAAGCGGGGGCGACCTGCCGACCGTCTATCGCGCGCTGATCGCCAGTCCCGAGGCGTGGGATCCCGGATCGGTCAAGTTCCGTAGCCCGTGGGACTGGACGGTGGCCTCGTTGCGGGCGCTGGGGACACGCGATCTCCAGCCGATGGCCGCGGTGGCGATGCTGCGGGAACTCGGTCAGCCGGTGTGGATGCCGCCGAGCCCGTCGGGATGGGACGACGATGCCGCGAGCTGGGCAGGACCCGATGCGCTCTATCGGCGGGTCGAGGCGGCGCAGCGGATGGCGACCCGCGCCGGTGATTCCGCCGATGCGCGCGCAATCGCACCGCGCCTGTTGGGTGGGCGGCTGAGCGACACGACCCGATCCGCGATCGCGCGCGCGGAAAGTCCGACGACCGGGCTCGCGCTGCTTCTTGCCAGCCCCGAAATGTTGCGGAGGTAGAAATGTTGGATCGCCGTAAGTTCATCCAACTGGGCGGTGCCGGGATCGGCGCTGGGATGCTTGGCCTCCCCGGTGTCACCTTTGCCGCGACCGCCCGGACCGACAAGAGGTTCCTGTTCGTCATCCAGCGCGGGGCCGCCGACGGGCTGGCGACGCTCGCCCCGACCGGCGACCCGGCCTATGCGGGACTGCGCGGCGATCTGGCGGCGGATCTGGGCGGCGGGACCAAGCTCGATCCGATGTTCACGCTCCATCCGGCGCTGGCGGACATCGCCAAATTATATGCGGCGAAACAGGCGCTGTTCGTCCAGGCCGTCGCCTCGCCGTACCGCGACCGGTCGCATTTCGACGGACAGAACGTGCTCGAGAGCGGGGGCGCGGCGGCGTATCGGGTCAAGGACGGCTGGATGAATCGATTGCTGGCCGAGCTTCCGGGCGGGAAGGCGGTCGCGCTTGCACCGACGGTACCGATGGCGCTGCGTGGGCCGCGGCCGGTGCAAAGCTATGCGCCGTCCAAATTGCCCGCGGCGGGGGACGATCTGCTGCAGCGGATCGGCGACCTCTACGCCGGCGACGCGCAATTGGGACCGCTGTGGCATCAGGCGCAGGCGGCGCGGATGAAGGCCGGCGAGCTTGGCGATGCCAAGGGCGGCGCGGCGGCGGGGCAGCTTGCGGCGAAATTGATGGGCGGGGCGGACGGCGCGCGGATCGCGCTGATCGAAACCAATGGCTGGGACACGCACAACGGCCAGCGCGGACGGCTGGCGGCGCAACTGCGCGGAACTCGATGCGCTGGTGGTGAACCTGAAGGTTGGGCTTGGCGCTGACTGGAACAACACGCTGGTGCTAGTCGCGACCGAGTTCGGACGGACGGCGCGGGCCAATGGTACGGGGGGCACCGACCACGGGACCGGGGCGATGGCGATGCTGCTGGGCGGTGCGGTCGCGGGCGGGAAGATCGTTGCCGACTGGCCGGGGCTGGCAGCTAGCGCTCTCTACGAAGGCCGGGACCTCAAGCCGACGCTCGACCTCGACGCGCTGATCGCGACGTCGCTGGCGCAGCATTTCGGCATCGACGGGGCACGCACGGCCGGACTGCTGTTCCCCGAGACGAAGCCGAAGCTGATGGGACAGCGCCTGTTGGCCTGAGACGAAATTTCGAGAAAATTCGAAATAAATATTGACGACCGCGAACGCGCCTGACATTTCGAGGATTATCGAAAGGTTGGCGCGATGGAAGCCGGACGGGCGGTCGACGCATTAGGCGCACTGGCGCAGGAGCATCGGCTCCAGCTATTCCGCCTGCTGGTCCAGGCGGGGGCGGATGGAATGGCGGCGGGCGACCTGGCGCGCGCCATCGCCATCCCCAATTCGTCGCTCTCGTTTCACCTCGGCCAGTTGCATCGCGCCGGCCTGATCGGGCAGCGCCGCGACGGACGGTCGTTGATCTACACCGCCGACTATCGCGCGATGGACCGACTGGTCGCCTATCTCATGGAAAATTGCTGCGGCGGTGCCGGATGCGCGCCGGCCGATCGCGTCGCGGAGGGGACACCGGCATGACCGACCGAACATACAATGTGTTGTTCCTGTGCACGGGCAATTCAGCCCGGTCGATCCTTGCGGAGGCGATCCTCAATCGCGACGGCGAGGGCAGGTTTCGCGCCTTTTCGGCGGGAAGCTTCCCCAAGGGCGAGGTGCATCCCGGCGCATTGGCGGCGCTTGCCGAGCACGCGATCCCGACCGCCGGCTATCGCTCGAAAAGCTGGGACGAGTTTGCCGCCCCGGGCGCGCCGTCACTCGATTTCATTTTCACCGTTTGCGACAATGCGGCGTGCGAAACCTGCCCGATCTGGCCCGGCCGACCGATGACCGCACATTGGGGAATCGAGGATCCGGCGGCGGTCGAGGGGGACGCACAGGCACGGGCGTTCCGCGCGGCTTATCTGGCGTTGGAGCGCCGTATCCGGCTCTTCCTGGCGCTTCCGATCGACTCGATCGACGTAATGAGCCTGCAGCGCAAGCTAAAGATGATCGGCGAGACCGCGGACAAGGGCGAGCCCATTGGCTGACACGCCGCCGCTTGCCCGCCGGCTATGTGCCGAAGCGCTGGGGAGCTTCTTCCTGTTTGCGACCGTGATCGGGTCCGGGATCATGGCCGACGCGCTCAGTGACGGCAATCAGGCGGTGGCGCTGATCGGCAACACCGCCGCGACCGACGCGATCCTGTTCGTGCTGATCACCGCGCTCGGTCCGATCTCCGGCGCGCAGATGAACCCCGCGGTCAGCCTGGTTGCGGCGTCACGGCGGGAGATGGGATGGGGCGATGCGGCGGCTTATGGCCTGGCGCAACTGGCCGGCGGGCTGGTCGGCATGCTGGCCGCGCATGCGATGTTCGACCTGCCCCTGCTGCAGATGTCCGACAAGGTCCGCAGCGGGAGCGGGCAATGGCTGAGCGAGGGGATCGCAACCTTCGGGCTGGTGCTGACGATCTGGGGGACGGCCAAGTTCCGGCCCGCCGCCGTCCCGGCCAGCGTCGCGCTGTACATCACCGCGGCCTATTGGTTCACCGCTTCGACCAGCTTCGCCAATCCCGCGATCACGTTGGCGCGCAGCCTGACCGCGACCTTCGCGGGAATCGCGCCGGGCGACGCGCCGGCGTTCGTCGCTGCGCAACTGGCCGGGGCGGGGCTGGCGGCCGTGGCGGTGCGGGCGCTGATCGATCATCCGACGGGTGACGAGGCGATGCCGCTGCGCTAGAGGGCGGATATGTCTCTATATGCACGATATTCCGCGCTGCTCGACGGCGTGCTCGATGGGCTCGTCGGCGAAGACGCCCTGCCGGCGGACCTCGATCGCAAGAACGTCGCGGTCGAACCGCCGCGCGATCCGGCGCACGGCGATCTGGCGACCAATGCGGCGATGGTGCTGGCCAAGGCGGCGGGGACCAATCCGCGCGCGCTGGCGGGGCTGATCGCGCCGAAGCTGGAGGCGCTGCCGGGGGTGACCGCGGTCGAGATCGCCGGGCCGGGGTTCATCAACTTGCGGCTCGACGAGGGCGCGTGGCGCGACGAACTGGGCACGATCCTGAGCGAAGCGGCGGATTACGGTCGATCGACCGTCGGCCAGGGCGAGCGCGTCAATGTCGAATATGTTTCAGCCAACCCGACCGGGCCGATGCACATGGGGCATTGTCGCGGCGCGGTGGTGGGCGACGCGCTGGCGTCGGTCCTGGAAGCCGCCGGTTTTGCCGTCACGCGCGAATATTACGTCAACGATGCGGGCAGCCAGGTCGACACTCTCGCCCGGTCGGCGCACCTGCGGTATCGCGAGGCGCTTGGCGCTGACATCGGCGAGATCCCCGAGGGACTGTATCCGGGCGATTATCTGAAACCGGTGGGGCAGGCGCTGGCGGCGGAATTCGGCGACACCTACGTCGATGCGCCCGAAGGCGACTGGCTGCAATTGTTCAAGACCAAGACCGTCGCGGCGATGATCGATCTGATCAAGGCGGACCTCGCCCTGCTCGGGATCCACCACGATTTGTTCGCGTCGGAAGCCGAGCTTGCGGCGGCGGGGGGACCGGACCGCGCGATGGCCGCGCTCAAGGAAAAAGGGTTGGTCTACCAAGGGCAACTCGAACGGCCGAAGAGCCTGAGCGAGGATGACGACTGGGAGCCGGTAGAGCTGACATTGTTCCGATCGTCGCAGTTCGGCGACGACCAGGACCGGCCGCTGCAGAAGTCCGACGGTAGCTGGACCTATTTCGGCGGCGATGCGGCCTATCACCTGCAGAAGGCCGAGCAGGCGGATCATCTAGTCAACATCTGGGGCGCCGACCATGCCGGCACGGTCAAGCGCGTGCAGGCGGCGGTGAAAGCGCTCACCGACGGGCGGGTCGACCTGGACGTCAAGATCATCCAGATGGTCAAACTGCTGCGCGCGGGCGAGCCGATCAAGATGTCCAAGCGATCGGGCAATTTCGTCACGCTGGCCGACGTCGTACGCGAAGTCGGCAAGGACGTTGTACGGTTCATCATGTTGACCAAGCGCGCCGACACGCCGCTGGAATTCGACTTCGCCAAGGTGGTCGAAGCGTCGAAGGACAATCCGGTGTTCTACGTCCAGTACGCCCACGCGCGGATCGCCTCGCTCAAGCGCAAGGCAGCGGACGCGGGAGTATCGTTGGACACGCCCGCCGACCTCAGCTTGCTCGACACCGAGGAACTGGGACTGGTCAAGGTCGCCGGGCAATTCCCGCGCGTGGTCGAGGCGGCGGCGCTGAGCCACGAGCCGCACCGGATCGCCTTCTATCTGCACGACCTTGCCTCCGCTTTCCACGCGTCGTGGAACCGCGGAAACGATGACCCGGCCAAGCGTTATCTGGTCGAGGATCGTCCCGACGTGACCCGTGCCCGGCTCGAACTGGCGCGAAGCGTCGGGCAAGTGCTGCACAATGGGCTCGGCCTGATGGGGGTCGAGGCCGCCGAGGAAATGCGCTGATGAACCAGGGGTCGCCCCCTAACGACGAGGAACGGCTGCCCTGGCTCGAGCCGTATCGCAACTCGCCGGCGCCCCGCCCGTCGACCGAGAACGGGCCCAAGACCCGGATCGCAGCGCTCGCGGTCGGCGTGGTTGCGGCAATCGGGGTGGCGATGGCCGGTGGCTATTACCTGGGACAGCGTGAGCAAGCATCGCCGGAGCCGACCTTGGTGGCGGAAGCGCCGGTGACCGTCCGGCCAGATCGCGTCGCGGAACCGGCGGAGGCGGGAACGATACCGGTGGCTTCGTCTGCCGACAGGTCCGATGCCGTGCCCGGCGACGCGGCCCCCACAGATTTCAGCAAGACCGATGTCTTGCCCAAGTCGGACCCTGACCGGATCACCAGTGGGCCGCTCAAGCGAAGTCGCGAGGCGGCCCGCCAGCGAGCATTGGCCAACCTTGCCACCGAGCGGTCGCGACTGCGGGCGCGACGCTTTGCGCAGGAGGAAGCCGCCGCCGCTGCAGTCGCCGCGGCAACCGCCCGTCCCGCCACGCAGAATGTTCGTCCCTGGCCCAAGATGCCATCGCCCGGACCGGCGGGTCAGGTGGTCCAACTGGGCGCATTCCGGACCGAAGGTCGGGCGTTGGCGGCATGGCGAACCCGCCTGGGACGATATCCGGTGCTCGGGTCGATGCCGCGGGTCGTCGTGCCGGTGATCACCAAACCGCGCGGACAGGTACTTTATGTCTTGCGCCTCGGCACCGCTTCGCGCCAACAATCGCACATCGTCTGCCGCAACCTGAAAGCCAGCGGCGACCATTGCATCGTGATCGGCTGAGGAACGCCCAAATGAACGACAGGACCGCCAGCGGCAACTCCGAATCGCTGCCGTGGTTGGAGCCGGTCGATGACGAAGATCAGCCGCGCGGCGTCTCGGCGCGCAAGATGCTTGCAGCCCTGGTGATGGTCGCGGTCGCGGTAGCGATCATTGTCGGCACCTTATTCTATCTGGGACGGCAGAGCGGCGGATCGGGGCCGCCCGAACTCATCCGCGCGGAAGCGGGGCCGTACAAGGTGCGACCCGATGATCCGGGCGGGCTCGATGTTGCTGGCGACAGCGGAACCGCCTTCGCCACTGGCGCGGGCGAGGATCGCGACGCACAGCTGGATGTCGGCAAGATGAGCGAACCACCGCCGCCGCCGCCGCCCGCGGAAGGCGAGGCCAAGCCGCCGCCGCCAGCGCCAAAGCCGCCCGAACCAAAGCCCGAAGTGGCTGCTGCGCCGGGCGCGGCTGGGCCGACGATCCAGCTTGGTGCCTACGGTTCGACCGCGAAGGCCGACACGGCGTGGCGGATGCTGTCCTCGCGCTTTCCCGCGGTGGGTGCGCTGACCAAGCAGGTCACGCCGTATAGCGGCGGGTTCCGCCTGCGTGCGGTCGCGGGCTCGTCCGCCGAGGCCAAGGCGGCCTGCGCCGCGGTGTCTGCGGGCGGCGAGAACTGCTTCGTGGTCCAATGATGCAGGCGGCGATCTACGGCATCGAGGGACTGGCGCTCAGCCCCGGCGAACGCGACTTTTTCCGGGATTCGAAGCCGGCGGGATACATCCTCTTCCGGCGCAATATCGAAAGCCGCGCGCAGCTCCGCTCGCTGACCGATGCGTTGCGCGATCTGGAAGGGCATGTTGCGGTGCCGGTCCTGATCGATCAGGAGGGTGGTCGCGTGGCGCGCATGCGTCCGCCCGAATGGCAGGCCTTTCCTAGCGGAGAGGCGTTCGACCGGCTGTACCGACTGGCACCATCGAGCGCGATCGAGGCGGCGCGGGTCAATGCCCGGGCGTTGGGGCTGATGCTCCATGAGGTTGGGGTCAATGTGAACTGCCTGCCGATGCTCGACGTTCGCCAGCCCGGCGCGACCGACATTGTCGGAGACCGCGCGCTGGGGTCGGAGCCGATGCAGGTTGCGGCCCTGGGCCGGGCGATCCTCGACGGGCTGGCGTCGGCGGGCGTGCTGGGCGTGATCAAGCATATCCCGGGTCATGGGCGGGCGCTGTTCGACAGCCACAAGACGCTGCCCGTGGTCGACGCGGACGAGGAGGATCTGGCGATCGACCTTGAGCCGTTCGAGCGGCTGCGCGACGCGGCGATGGGGATGACGAGCCACCTGCTTTACACACATTGGGATGCCGAGCGGCCGGCAAGTCAGTCGCCGACGATCATCAACGACATTATCCGCCAACGGATCGGTTTCGACGGCTTCCTGATGAGCGACGACATCGGAATGGAGGCACTGGCGGGGGATCATGGGGCGAGGGCGGCCGCATGCGTCGCCGCCGGCTGTGACGTGGCGCTGCATTGCGACGGCAAGATGGACAATATGCGGCTGGTCGCGGCGGCGGTTCCGGCGCTGTCGCACGATGGGGAGGCGCGGCTGGCGCGGGCTATGGCGCAGCGCTTTACGCCCGACGATGAAATGGATTTCGCGGCGGCGGTGGCCAAACGAGACGCACTGCTGGCGCTGGCCTAGCCGGTTGCGAAGCTGAACGGCGTCGCTAGGCTGAGCCGGATGATCGACAACGACTTCTTCACGGCCCCGGCGGACGAGACGCTCACCCTGACGCTCAACGGATGGGAGGGGCCGCTCGACCTGCTGCTGACGCTGGCACGGGCACAGAAGGTCGATCTCGCGCAAATCTCGATCCTCGCGCTCACCGACCAGTATATCGCCTACATCGACAATGCGCGTTCGTTGAAGCTGGAAGTGGCGGCCGACTATCTGGTGATGGCGGCGTGGCTCGCCTACCTCAAATCCGGCCTGTTGCTGCCCAAGGATCCCGAGCAGGACCCAAGCCCCGAGGAGCTAGCGCTTCGACTGCAGCTTCGGCTCCAGCGGCTCGACGCGATGCGCGAGGCCGGTGCACGATTGCTCGGGCGCGACCGGATCGGGCGCGATGTCTTTCTGCGCGGTCGTCCCGAAGGGCTTGAGGTGGTGCGCAAGGCACAGTGGCAGGCGAACGCATTCGACCTATTCGCCGCATACGGTCGGGTACGGGCGCGGACTCAACCGGCGATGCACGTCGTGGCGCACCGGTCGGTGATGACCTTGGAAGATGCGATCCAGCGTGTGTCTTCCCTGCTCGGGGCGGCGATCGACTGGACTACGCTGGCGAGTTTCCTGCCGGCGACGATCGATCCGGCCTTCGCCAAGTCGGCGCTCGCGAGTTCGTTCGTGGCAACGCTGGAACTGGCGCGGCAGGGGCGCCTTGAGATCGAGCAAGCAAGCGCATTTGACGATCTGATGGTGCGAAGGGTCGCTGCATGACCGAGATGGAGCGCGCGATCGAAGCGGCGTTGTTCGCCTCTACCGAACCGCTCGGCATCGACGACCTTGCCTCCCTGGTCGGCGGAGACGACATCGAGGCCGCGCTTGCCGCGCTCGCCGCCCGTTACGCGGGACACGGGGTGGAAATCGTCGAGCGCGGCGGGCGGTGGCATTTCCAGACCGCGCCCGATCTGGCCCACCTGCTCCGCCGCACGCGCGAGGAGCCTCGCCGGCTATCGCGCGCGGCGACCGAATGTCTGGCGATCATCGCTTATCACGAACCCGCCAGCCGGGGCGAAATCGAAGCAATTCGCGGCGTGCAGATCTCCAAAGGGACGATCGACGTGCTGATGGAGGCAGGATGGGTGCGGACCGCGGGTCGGCGCGAGGGGCCGGGACGACCACTGCTTTACGCGACGACGCCAGAATTCCTGACCCACTTCGGGCTCGGATCGCGAAAGGATTTGCCGGGGATCGACGACCTGAAGGCGGCGGGCCTGCTCGACCCGCTCGAGGAGGCGATGTTCGAGCTTCAACTGGAAAGCGGCGACGAGGAGGTCTAAGTAGGGGGCAATTCCTCTTTATCGGAGCGTCTCATGGGCAGTTTCAGCCTCATTCACTGGGTAATTTTCGCGGTTCTTGTGCTCCTGCTGTTCGGCGGCAAGCGTTTTTCCAACATGATGGGGGACGTCGCCAGCGGCTTGAAAAGCTTCAAGAAGGGCATGGCCGACGAGGATGACGTGAGGACGCACGATCGCGCACCCGAGCCGCCGCGCCAGATCCCGCCGCACCAGAATGCGCCTCAGGCACCGATCGACATCACGCCGCGAAGTTCCGATCCGGTCGCGCCCCCGCCGCCGGGGTCGTCGACCACCGACGATCCGCTTCGCTAAGCGCCGGCTGAACGCCGATGTTCGGCGTCGACACGTCCGAATTCCTGGTGGTCGCGGTGATCGCCCTGCTGTTCATCGGCCCCAAGGATCTGCCACGCGTGATGATGCAGGTCGGGCGCTGGGTCGGCAAGGCGAGGGGCTATGCGCGGCACTTCACGTCGGGAGTCGAAAACGTCATCCGCGAAGCCGAACTGGAAGAGATGGAAAAGAAGTGGCGCGCCGAGAACCAGAAGATCCTGGCGCAATATCCGGCCGATGCGGTTTATCCCGACCCGGTGCCGGCGGCGACTGAGGGACCCGCTGAGGACATGCCAGTGATGACCGCGCTGCCGCCCAGCGACCAACCGCAATTTCCGTTCGAGGCGCCTGCCGCGCCCGATAACGATCCCGTGCCGCCGGCCGAGCGTCCGCTGCCATGATCGGCGATATCGACGACAGCAAGGCACCGCTGCTCGATCATCTGGTAGAGCTTCGCAAACGCCTGTTGTGGTGCGTCGCGACACTGCTGATCGGGTTTTTCGTCTGCCTGTATTTCGCCAAGCCGATCTTCGCGGTGCTGGTCCAGCCGTTGCTCGCCGCGGGGCAAGGCAAGCTGATCTACACCGACATCTTCGAAGCATTCTTCGTCGAAGTGAAGGTGGCCTTCTTCGCCGCGCTGATGATCGCCTTTCCGGTCCTCGCGACGCAGATCTGGCGTTTCGTCGCGCCCGGCCTTTACGCCAAGGAAAAACGCGCCTTCCTGCCGTTCCTGCTCGCCACCCCCTTCTTCTTCGCGGCGGGCGCCTCGTTCGCCTACTTCGTCGCCATGCCGTGGGCGTTGAAGTTCCTGCTCGGCTTCGAGGGCAATGTCGGCGGGGTTCAGCAGGAAGCGCTTCCGGCGATCGGCAATTACCTCAGCTTCGTGACCCAATTCCTGTTCGGCTTCGGCGTTGCTTTTCTGGCGCCGGTGCTGCTGATGATCCTCGAGCGCGCGGGGATCGTGACGTTGGAGCAGCTCGCCAAATCGCGCCGCTATGCGATCGTGGTCAGCGCCGCGGTAGCGGCCGTGCTGACGCCGCCCGACGTCGTCTCGATGCTCTTGCTGCTGGTGCCGCTCTATTCGCTTTACGAACTTGCGCTGATCGCCATCCGGGTGACGCACTGGCGGGCAAGCCGCAACGCCGCGCGGGGCAAGGAATCGGAAAGCATCGTCGAGAACGATCAGCCGGTCTGAACTGATCAGCGCCTGAGTTCGCGCGCTCCGCACACATTTAGGGCCCGAAATCGTCACCGGGGGGGGGAGGGTTGACGACTTCGGGCCCATTTGATTGGATAGTGAGAGCGGGGGGGCAAAAGGTCACTATCCGAATATCATAACGCCGACCTTCGACTCGGGTTCCGCCCGACCTCAACTATTTCGAAATAAATCGTCCGGGACGCGGAAAATTCTCTGCCGCTTGCGTCGATCAGTCCGGGAATACGGGAAGATTCACGCCTAGCCGGCCGAGCTTCTGATCGAGCGGAGAGCGCAGCTGGCGGGCAAGTCCGCCGATGACTCGTTCGAATTGCTGGCGGTCGGCCTGGGGCTGGTCGCTGTCGGGAATCAAGGCGTCGCTCGAGACGGTCAGGCTGGCTGCCAGTTCGCTGACCCGGCGAAGCTCGATCTCGATCGGTTGGTCGGTGCCGCGCAGCAATGCATATTCGATCAGTTCGGTAACGAAGAAGGCGACTGCGACTGCCGCGTCCTGGGTCGTGTGCAGTGCGTCGGCATTGAGATGGATGGCCGCTCCCACCCCCTCGGGCGCCGAGGCGCGAAGGGTCTGGCCAAGCTCGGTCAGTAGCGGGCGGAGCGCGATTCCGCGGCTTTCTTCGACTTCGGCAAAATGGTTGCGGTGAACCACCGACAGGGCGTCGACCCGGCGACCGATCGCGGCGTAGGCGGCGCGGGATTCGGGTGTCGTTGCGCTTCGCCCGTGAATGTTCAGCAACGACGCGATCACCTGCAGATTGTTCTTCACCCGGTGATGCACCTCGCGCACCAGCCGGCGCTGGCCGCTCAACGCCTCGGCCATCTGCTGCTCGGAACTCTCCAGTCGGTCGACGGCGCGCTCGAAGGCCGCGCCGAGCGAGCGGATTTCCTCGGCCGCACCGAGATGTTCGGGGAGCACCAGCGTGCCTTCGCCCGGCTGATAATCGGTCATTGCCCGTTCAAGCCGCCCGAGCGGGAGCAGCAACAGCCGGCGTACCAGATACCAGCTCAGCAACGCCGCCACGACCCACATCAACAGCGGCAGGAATACCGCCAGTTGATCGAGCAAGGAGGGGACTCCTCGCGGGGTTCCGACAATCACGGTCAGCTGCCCGCGGCCGATCGCATATTCGTGCTGAATCGTATCGGGCCGATCGTCATTGGCGAGGATATCCAGTGTCGACTGGCGATCGCGGACAACGATCGACGTGACCTCGGCAACCGAATCGCCGACCGCTTTGGCGACGTCGGCCTGGCTCAGTTCGCCCGTCGCCATTCCGCCATTGATGCCGACGCGATAGCGCAGCGATCTGGAGGCGGTATTGACCCACAGCCGAAAGGTGCCCGGGGCCACCAAATCGCGATCGGCCCCCGGGACGAGGACCCCGTGGCTACAGATCAATCTTCCATCAGTGTCCCGGATCGAGAATCGGCCGGCAATCGCCGGCGTCAGCACCAGTGCGCGGGCGGTGGCCTCACAGGCATTGGCTGGACCGCCATATAGTCCGCCATTGGCGGCAATCCTGAGTGCAAGACCGTTTCGAGTAATGAGATTTTCGATTCGCGCCGCGACCATTTGCCCGTCGGCGGTCAATTCTTCCGCGAGAGAATCGTTGGAATCGATCAAAGTGGCGCGCGCCGCCCAAGCCAAAGCCAGGCCGAGCGGGAATAACGCCAGGGTCAGCAGAATGAGAAGTTTAGTACCGGTCGACCAATGATCGACCCTCGATGGACGGCGCACCATAAGCTTCAGGCCATCCGCGGAACGGCGGAAGCGCTAACTAAGCTTACCGAGCAGGTCGAGAAAATCGTCGGGTACGCGCTCGCCGAGTGTGGCGTCGTAGACCGATCGCAAAGCCTTGCCGACATCGCTGGGCGATTTCGACGAACGGGCAATTTTGGACGACGTATCTTGGCCCTTAGCAGCAGCGTTCGGCTTGGCTGCGCCCTTGTCGTCGCGATTGCCGGCTGCCCGACGGGGATCGCTACCAGTAACGTCACTCAACCTCTCGTCCCCCTTACGCCGGCTCACGCTGGACACATTTACTACTACTCAACGCGTGAACATCAGCCCGGGTCGACCGAAGCTTCGCGCACCTACAATCGTGGGACGCGCAACGTCAATCGCTTCGAACGGCCCCAGACGCATCAACACGAAACCAAACGCCGCCAGCTTTGTTCCACCATAAATCACGCCGGGGGAATGCTGTCGCTTATATGACACGTCAAGCTGCTTCCGGGGTTGCAACCAATTATGGCACAGCCCAATAGGGCGCCACGTTTTTCAAGGGAGCCCAATACCGATGTCGCTTGGACAGGAACTCGCCCCACATCTGCCGTTTCTGCGCCGTTATGCGCGCGCGTTGACGGGTAGCCAGACCCATGGCGATGCCTTCGTGCGCGCCGCACTGGAGGCGATCGTTGCCTCGCCGGGCGATTTTCCGCGCGATGTCGAACCACGGCTCGGGCTGTACCGGACGTTTCACGCCATCTGGTCGACGGCGAACATCGAGACCGGTGAAGACGGCGACCATGACGGCAGCTTTGGCGGCGCCGAAGGCATTGCGCAGGCCCGGTTGTCGCGCATTACCCCGTTGTCGCGCCAGGCGCTGCTGCTGACCAGCCTGGAAGGCTTCTCGACCGAAGATACGGCCTATCTGATCGATGCCGAGCCGACCGATGTCGACAGCCTGGTTTCGGAGGCGTTGGCCGAGATCGAGCGCCAGACCCATGCCGACGTCCTGATCATCGAAGACGAGCCGATCATCGCGATGGATATCGAGATGATCGTGCGCGACCTTGGTCATAATGTCACCGGCGTTGCGGTAACGCGGTCGGAAGCGGTGGCGCAGGCGCGTCAGTCGCCGCCTAGCCTGGTGCTGGCCGACATACAGCTGGCCGACGATTCGAGCGGGATCGACGCGGTGCGCGACATCCTTGCCGAATTCGCGGTGCCCGTGATTTTCATCACCGCCTTCCCCGAGCGGCTGCTGACCGGCACGCGGCCCGAGCCGACATTCCTGATCACCAAGCCGTTTCAGCGCTCGACGGTCAAGGCCGCGATCAGCCAGGCACTGTTCTTCGACGCGGCGACCGTACCCGCGAATTGATGCGCACCAAGGGAACTCGACAAGAGTTCCCGGCGTTGGCTATCCGTAACAATTCAATTCAATCCGATCGAGGAACCATGGCCGAGCCAGTTGAACATGTAACGACGACCGAAGCTCGTGCGGGCAATCGCAACCCGGTCAACCGCGTGGTGCTGTTCGCCAGCCTGGCGCTGGTCGTCGTGGTTTTCGCGGTGATCTTGCTGGTCTACGCTTAAACCCTATCTTGGGGGCGGCATCCGGCGCTGCGCGGTTGCCAACTACTTCTCAGTGCTGAGCGAACGGGTGTGAATTTGTCCAACGACGATGATCAGGAATTGGACGAGGTAGAAGTTCGGCCCGAACCGGTGCCGCTCGACGATCCCGAATTCAAAATTCAGCTTGGCGCGGTGATTCCCCACTTGCGCGCATTCGGCCGCTCACTGTCCGGAAGCCGCGATCTCGCCGACGATCTGGTGCAGGAAACGTTGCTGAAAGCATGGGCGGCGCGCAAACGCTTCCAGGCCGGGACCAACATGCGGGCCTGGACCTTCATCATCTTGCGCAATCTGTTTCTCAGCCAGATGCGCCGCGCACGCTTCAAGGGCGAATGGGACGACGTCACCGCCGCCAAGATTCTCGCCGCGCCGGCCAGTCAGGACAAGCATATCGAGCTTGGCGACATGCAGCGCGCGCTCCTCCACCTTCCCCAGCCGCAGCGCGAGGCGCTGATTCTGGTCGGGGCTGGGGGCTTCGCGTATGAAGAAGCGGCCGATATCTGTGGCTGCGCAGTCGGCACGATCAAGAGCCGCGTGGCGCGCGGCCGGGTCGCGCTTGAGGCGCTGCTTACGGGTGGGAAGCTTCCTTCACGGCGTCAGCACGTTTCGGATCCGAACGTCTCGGCCTTGTCGGTGATCATGGCGCAGGTCGACGAACTCAGTCGCGACAAGGTGCCCGCGCCCGACGAACCCGACGAAGACGAATAAGCGAACAGTCGTCTAGGAGTTTAGTGGATCTGCTTGAGAAGCGCGGCAAAGAGATCGTCGTCGCTCTGGCAGGGTGCAGGCTCCGCCCGCGCCGCGAACGCCCGGCGAAGGGCGGCGGTGATCCCGGCCTGATCGGGCAAATTTTCAACCTGGATAATTCGACGATCCATTGAAATCTTGCCTTCGGCTTTCTCTTTGAATTTCACTGACATCAGATCGTAACAACGCGCGCCAACCCCGCTAGTTTCGTTTGCAACGAGATTCAGGCACAGCGTGAGGCGTGGAAGACACAGTGATCCCTGCCGCGCGGCGATCGGCGCTCGAACGAGCGAGCGCATTCGCGCCGTTTCTTCGCGAGGCGATCGAAGCCTATCCGGCTATCGTTACCGCGTTCGAAGCCCAGGGAGCACAGGCCGCCATCGACGCCGCCCGTTCGCTAAATGGCGAGACGGTCGGCCGGGGGCTTCGGCGCCAGCGTCGCGCCCTCGCACTGGCGGTCGCGTTGGGCGATCTGTCGGGCGACCTTACGCTCGAGCAATTGACCAATGCGTTGTCCGATTTTGCGGACCACGCGATCGACGCGGCACTTGGCGCTGCCATCGACGAGCGGATGGCAGGCGCCGACACGAGCGGCTTTGCGGTCCTTGCGCTCGGTAAGCTGGGCAGCCGCGAACTGAATTACTCGTCGGATGTCGACCTGGTCCTTCTGTTCGATCCGGCGACACTTGCCAAACGAGAGCGCGACGATCCGGGCGAGGCGGCGGTGCGGATCGGCCGGCGATTGGTCGAATTGCTTCAGCAGCGGACCGAGGACGGCTATGTTGCGCGGGTCGACCTGAGGCTTCGGCCCTCGCCCGAGGTCACGCCGATCGTCCTGCCCGCCGAAGCGGCGATATCCTATTACGAATCGCAAGCGGCGCCATGGGAGCGGGCAGCCTTCATTCGGGCGCGGGCATGCGCCGGCGACATTCCGCTCGGCGAACGGTTCCTTGCCGAAATTCAGCCCTTCATCTGGCGTCGGGCACTCGATTTTGGAGCGATCGACGAAATCCGGGAGATCAGCACGCGGATCCGCGATCATTATGCGCAAGGATCGGCGCTTGCACCCGGATACGATCTGAAGCGCGGCCGCGGCGGAATTCGCGAAGTCGAATTCTACACCCAGGTGCAGCAACTCATTCACGGCGGTCGCGATCCTGCACTTCGCGCGCGCGCGGTGCTCGACGCTTTGCCGGCACTGGTCGCGGCCGGTCGGATGGAGGAGGCCGAAGCCGACGCGCTCGCCGCCGCCTATCGCCGCCTGCGCACGGTCGAGCATCGCATTCAGATGATCGACGATCAGCAGACCCATCAGCTGCCGGTCGACGACGCGGCGCTCACCAACGTCGCCGCGCTCGATGGGCTCGCTAGCAACGCGGCCCTGCTCGACTCTCTTAAAGCGCATGTCAGTTTCGTCAGTGAAAAATTCGATGGCCTGTCTCCCGACCGCGGCGCACGCCTGTCCAACGATCCCGACGTCCTGGCCCAGGAACTGATCGCCATGGGCTTTGCCGACGTCGCGACCGTTGCGCGGCTGATTGGCGGCTGGCGATCGGGGCAGGTGCGCTCACTCCGCTCGGCCGCGGCGCGCAACGCGTTCGAGGCGATGCTTCCGGTACTGCTGCGCGCGCTCGCCGACGGTCCCGATCCTGGCCACGCCCTCAACCGGTTCGGCGATATCGTCGAACGACTGTCGAGCGGCGTGAATCTCTATCGCCTGCTCGAGGCGCAGCCCGGACTGGCCCGCGTCTTCAGCCAGATCCTGGTCCACGCGCCGGCGCTGGCGGACCAGCTGGCCCAGCGCCCGGCCTTGTTCGACGGGCTGATCGACGCATCCAGTTTCGCGGCCCCGCCCGACGCCGCGACGGTCGCTGCTCGCCTTGCCGAGGGCACCGAGCGAATGAGCTACGACGAGCGGCTCGACCGGGTGCGGCATCTGGTCGGTGAGCGGCGCTTCGCGCTTGGCGTTCAGCTGATCGCCCGTCACCGCGATCCCCTGGACTTGACGCTTGGCTATGCCGCGGTGGCGGAGGGCGCGATCGTCGCGTTGGCCGATGCGGCGCGTTCCGAGTTCGAGGATGCCCACGGTCGGGTGCCGGGGGGCGAACTGCTCATCCTGGGGCTCGGGCGGCTGGGCGGAATGGCGCTGACCAATGCCTCCGACCTCGACCTCATCTTTCTCTTCGACGCTCCGGACGATGCCCGCTCCGACGGTGCAAGATCGCTCGGTGCGACGGACTATTTCAATCGCCTGGCCAAACGCGTGGTCGCGGCGCTGTCGGTGCCGACCGCAGCCGGGGCGTTGTATGAGGTGGACACGCGCCTCCGCCCCCAGGGCGAAAAGGGAATGCTCGCCGTCCGGCTCGACGCGTTCGAGAGCTATCAGCGGAGCGAAGCCTGGACCTGGGAGCATATGGCATTGCTTCGCGCGCGAACCCTCTATGGAAGCGACGCCGGACGGGCGAAGCTGTCGGCGATCATCGCCGGCGTCTTGTCGATGGATCGCGATCCCGCAAAAGTGCGCGCCGACGCCGCCAAGATGCGTTCGGACATAGCAGCGCATAAGCCACCGTCCGGTCCGCTCGACATCAAGCTTGGCGAAGGCGGACTGGTCGACCTGGAATTCGCGGTTCACGTGACGCAATTGATCCACCGCGTGGGGTTCGACCCGCGGCTGGAAGTCGCAATCGAGCAGTTGGTCGACGCCGGCCTGATCGATGCGATGGCCGACCCCGATCTTCGATTGCTTTCCCGCATCCTGGTCACGAGCCGGCTGGTAAGCCCGGGCGGCGGGGAGCCGCACGAGGCGTCGCGCGCGCTGGTCGCCGAGGTCTGCGGCCATGCCGATTGGGCAAGCCTGCTTGAAGCGCACGATTCGGCGCGGCAAAGGATCGCGGCACGATGGAAACAAGTGAGGGACGCGGAATGATCGAAATTGGCGGCAAGGCACCCGAATTGAACGCGACCCTGAGCGACGGATCGACCCTCGATCTCGCGTCGCCGGGCGGCAAGCTGGTGCTGTATTTCTATCCCAAGGACGACACCTCGGGCTGCACCCGCGAGGCGCAGGATTTCACCCAATTGGCGGGCGACTTCGCGGAGGCCGGGGTGCGCGTGGTCGGGGTATCGCGCGACGAGATGAAGAAACACGACAAGTTCATCGCCAAATACGACCTTGCCGTGCCGCTGATCGCCGACACCGATGGCGCGATCAGCGATGCGTTCGGCACCTGGGTCGAAAAGAGCATGTATGGCCGCAAATATATGGGGATGGAGCGCGCCACCTTTCTGTTCGATGCGGACGGCACGCTGCGCCGCGAGTGGCGCAAGGTGAAGGTGCCGGGTCATGCTGCCGAAGTGCTTGCGGCGGCCAAGGGGTAGGTTAGGGTCCGAGCGAAGGGGATTGTTGATGCGTGGTCTGAAATTGGTCCTGCTAGCTGCGGCGGCATGTGTTGGAGCGACCGGAGTGGCAATGAGCGCGGTGCAGGCGGACGATCCGTATCTCTGGCTGGAACCGTTCAATTCGCCCGAGGTCGATGCGTGGATCGCGGCACATAATGCGCCAACCTTCGCCGAGCTTGAATCGGATCCGCGCTACAAGACATTCTACGATCAGGCGCTCGCGATCGCCGAAGCCAAGGATCGCAATCCGACCGGTCGTTTCCTGGGCGGGAAGATCTATAATTTCTGGCAGGACGCCGATCATGTGCGGGGCATCTGGCGGCGGACCAGCGCCGAAAGCTACGCCACCGCGACGCCGCAGTGGGAGACGGTGCTGGACCTTGACGCGCTGGCCGCGGCGGAAAAGGCCAACTGGGTGTGGAAGGGGGCGAGTTGTTCGCGCCCCGCCGAGCGTCGCTGCCTGGTCGAATTGTCCGATGGCGGCGAAGACGCGGTGACCGTGCGCGAATTCGATCTGGCGACCAAAAGCTTCGTCGCCGACGGCTTCGTGCTGCCGAAGGGCAAACAGGACGCCAGCTGGGTGAGCGACGACGAACTGCTGATCAGCCGCGAATGGGAGCCGGGACAGCTCACCAAGTCAGGCTATGCCTACGTCGTGAAATCGCTCCGGCGCGGCCAGCCGTTGAGCGCCGCCCGGGAAATCTATCGCGGAACCGTCGACGATGTTTCGGCATCGGGTGCAGTGCTTCGCGACGGACAGGGCAATACGCTCGAAATGCTGGTCCGCGGGACCGACTTTTTCCACAACGAAACCTTCATCGTCACGCCGGCCGGCCCAAAGCGGCTGGTGATGCCGGAAAAGGCCGGTCTGGTCGACCTGATCGACGGGCGCGTGATCATCCAGAGCCAAGAGGCGTGGACGCCGGTTGGTGCAACCAAGGCATTTCCCGCAGGGTCACTGCTGTCGGTCGATCTTGTGTCGTTGAAGGCCGATCCGGCCAAGCTTCGCCCGACCTTGATCTACGCGCCGACGGCGAAGGAAGCGCTGCAGGGAGCGAGCGCGACGAAGGACATGCTGATCGTGTCGATACTCGATAATGTCCGCGGCCGCACCTTGCTGTTCAAGCCGGGGCCGAATGGCAGCTGGAGCCGATCCGCGCTCGATCTGCCGGACAATTCGACGATCGCGGTGGCCGACACCAGCAATACCGACGACCGGGCGCTGTTCAGCGTCACGAGCTTCCTGACCCCGCCGTCGCAATGGCTGGTCGACGCCGCATCCGGAACGGCCACCAAGTTTCGCGAGCAGGCGCCCAAGTTCGATGCGTCGGGCCTTGTCTCGCAGCAGTTCGAAGCGACATCGAGCGACGGCACGAAAATCCCGTATTTCGTGGTCCACCGCAAGGACATGAAGCTCGACGGCAACAATCCGACTCTCATCTCGGCCTACGGCGGGTTCGAGGTCAGCCAGACACCTTCGTACGGCGCAAGCACCGGCAAATTGTGGCTCGAGCGCGGCGGCGTGTTCGTCCTCGCCAACATCCGCGGGGGTGGAGAGTTCGGTCCGGCCTGGCATGAGGCCGGGCTGAAGACGAAGCGGCAGATCGTGTACGACGATTTCGCCGCCGTCGGTCGCGATGTCGTCCGGCGCAAGATCACCAGCGCTCGACGGCTGGGCATTCGGGGCGGATCGAACGGAGGCCTGCTGACCGGCGTTGCCTTCACCCAGCATCCCGAACTGTGGAATGCGGTCATCATCGACATCCCGCTGCTCGACATGCTGCGGATCTCGAAGATCGCCGCTGGGGCATCGTGGGAAGGCGAATATGGCAGCGTCGACAACGACCCGGCGGTGCGCGCTTTCTGGCAGAAAACGTCGCCCTATCACAATCTGGTGAAGGGAAAGCGCTACCCGGTACCGTTCATTTACACGACGACCAAGGACGACCGCGTGGGTCCGCAACATGCCCGCAAATTCGCTGCCCGCATGGAGGAATATGGACTGCCCTTTTATTATTACGAAAATACCGAGGGGGGCCATGCGGCGGGTGCCAACCTGAAGCAGCAGGCGCGGACCCAGGCACTGGAGATGGTCTACCTCACCCGCAAGTTGATGGACCCGGTCGAACCCAAACGCTGATTGCTCAGACCCGAAAAAAAGGAGCCCCGGAAACGGGGCTCCAGTGAGATGCGCGCTAAAATTGGGAGTTGTGCGGGCAGAAGGATTAGAAAATCCATCCTGATCGATGTACGCTTTCGTACCGGTCTTGGCGAGCGCATTGACCTTGGCGAGAATAAATAGCGGTTAATTGGCTTGAAATTAGCTATGTGTGGAAAAATATTCCAATCTCTGGCTGGTTGACGCAATGGACTCCACCGACCTCCGCATTCTCGGACTGCTTCAGGAAAATGCCGCGCTGACGCTGGCCGAGGTTGCCATGCAGGTGAACCTGTCGTCGACGCCATGCTGGCGGCGAATCGCTAAGCTCGAGGAGAGCGGCGTGATCGAGCGGCGGGTCGTCTTGCTCGACGCTGCCAAGGTGGGGATCGATCTCACCATTTTCGTGACGGTCGAAACCGACGACCATAGCGAAGCCTGGACGGCCCGCTTTGCAGCCGCCGTGGCGGCAATGCCGGAGGTGATGGAAAGCTATCGGATGGCAGGCGAAGTGGATTATCTGCTCAAGATCGCGGTGCCCAACATCGCCGCTTACGACGCCTTCTATCGCGCGATCACGGCCGCCGTGCCGTGCAAAACGATTACCTCGATGATCGCGATGGAGACGGTGAAGCGGACGACGGCCTACCCCCTATGGCAGTCGGAGAAGTCGGCGCGTTAGTCGTCAGTCCTGCAAGGGCCTCAACGAGCGCCGCATCGAACGTCGCCGGATCCTCGATGTGCGGGATATGGCCGACGCCGGGCAGGACGGTAAGCGACCGCGCGTGCATCAGGACGTTCAGTCGTTGCCCCTGCTCGATCGGCGTCACCGTATCCGCGCCACCCCAGATGATCGCCACCGGCACCGCGATCTTTCGCAACGATGCGCTGCTCCGACTAAGCGCGCCGTCGCGGGCGGTGAAAAGATTGGGTAGCCAGGCGGCATAGGCCGACGTCGTCCCTTCGCGTCGCATCGGTTCGCGCAACGTCGTGATCCACGGGGCGGCACTTTGCTTCCTGGCCAAAAGCGAGCGCACGAGCGGCGGCAAGGCAGCCGGATTGGTCAGCGACGCCGCGGTGACGAGCTGCGCGATCGGTCGAACGCGCATCGCCTTCGCCGCGGGCGTTTCCGCGACCGGATCGAGCTGGCCGAGCGCCGCATCGACCAGCACCAGCCCGCCGACCTGCTCAGGGTGGCGAAGGGCAAGTTCGGTCGCAGCGCCGGCGCCGAAGCTGTGCGCGACGACGATCGCCGGTCCCTTGCCGGTTGCATGAATGACGTTGTTCAGGCGCTCCGCCTGGCTGATCCGGTCGTACCGTGCCTTGGGATCATGGTCGGACCAGCCGAACGGCGGCAGGTCGACGGCGATCACCCGCCAGCCCCGTCTCGCCAGCCCCCGCGCGCTGTCCCGCCAGAAGCCGCCCCATGCCGCGGTGCCGTGGACGATCAGCACTCGCGGACCATCGGCAGGCCCCGACATGTGGATCGCCACGTGGCCGGTCGGCGTCGAAACCATTCGGGTGCCGGGCGGGGGCGGCGAGCCGCCTTCGCGTGCCCAGGCCAACCCGCGCATGAGCAGCAGCGCCGCAAGCAAAATCGCGAGAATCCCCGCGATGACCTTCATTGCAAATCGTGCTGTCCGCCCCATTTGAAGGCCTATGGAATCCTCACCGGAGACAGGCAAGCGTGGCCGTTTCGGGTGAAGGTTTTGAATAAGGCGCGATGCCATGCTAGCGGCACCGCCAGGCAAGTCATCAGGAGTGGTTCGTGGCCGAGTTCGCGCTTCCAAAGAACAGCAAGATCAAGCGTGGCACGGCATTTCCGGCCCAAACTGGCGGGCGGACTAAGTCGTTCAAGGTCTATCGCTACGACCCCGACAGCAAGGCCAATCCGCGCTACGACACCTTTTCGATCGATCTCGACAAGTGCGGACCGATGGTTCTCGACGCGCTGATCAAGATCAAAAACGAGATCGATCCGACGCTGACTTTCCGACGTTCGTGTCGCGAAGGGATTTGCGGATCCTGTTCGATGAACATGGACGGTCGCAACGGCCTCGCCTGCACCACCGCGATCGATGACATCAAGGGCGAGGTGAAGATCACCCCGCTTCCGCACATGGACGTGGTCAAGGATCTGGTTCCCGACCTCACCCATGCCTACGCCCAGCTCGCTTCGATCGAGCCGTGGCTGAAGACCGCGACCCCCGAACCGTCGGGCAAGGAGCGGCTGCAATCGCCTGACGACCGCGCCAAGCTCGATGGCCTCTATGAATGCATCCTATGCTTCTGCTGCACGACGTCGTGCCCCAGCTACTGGTGGAACGGCGACAAGTTCCTCGGGCCGGCGGTGCTGCTGCAGGCATACCGCTGGCTGGCGGACAGCCGCGACGAGATGACCGGTGAGCGGCTCGATCAACTGGAAGACCCGTTCCGCTTGTATCGCTGTCATACGATCATGAACTGCGCCAGCGTCTGCCCCAAGGGGCTGAACCCGGCCAAGGCGATCGCCGAGGTCAAGAAGATGGTGGCGGAGCGGGTCGGTTGAGCGACGCGCCTTCGCTCCCGCAAGGGGCGCGGCCCGACGACGAGCATCCCGGCTGGTATCGCTGGGGCGACCTTCCTCCCGAAAGTTTCGCCGCGCAGACCGGGCGGATCATCTTCCACCCGGGTGATCCAGGCCATGCGGTGGTCCGCATGTTCCCCGAAGAACGCCACATGAATTTCGGCGGGTCGATCCACGGCGGCGCGGTCATGAGCTTCATCGATATGGCGCTGTTTTCGGGCGGCTTTTGCTGCGGCATGGCAAGCGGCCATTACGTGACTCTGGACCTGCACACGCGGTTCATTGCGCGCGGCCAGTCGGGCATTCCGCTCGACGCGCATCTCACCTTGCTCAAGCAAACCCCCGGGGGACTGGTGTTCCTGACTGGCCATTGCGAGCAAGACGGTTCGGTCTGCTACGGGTTCACCGGCACGCTAAAGCGGATCAAGTCGCGCTCCGATACCGGCGATGCCGCCGGTCGCTGAAGCCTATGCCGCGCTAGTCGCGGCGGGCGAACTCAAGGCCGATCCCGACCAGGCCAAGGCGGCGCTTGCGCTGGACCGCTTCGCCGACGCGCTCGGCCAGAGCCGATCCGGCTTCCTCTCGCGCCTGTTCGGCCGCGAGACCCCGGTACGCAGCGGGGTCTATCTGTGGGGCGGGGTCGGACGCGGCAAGTCGATGCTGATGGACCTCGCCTTTCGCCATATCGCGGTCGAGCCCAAGCGGCGGGCGCATTTTGCGCCTTTCATGCTCGACGTTCACGAACGACTGCGGGTTGCGCGGCAGACGGGGCAGGGCGACCCCGTGGCAATCGTCGCTGCCGATCTGGCAGAGGAAGTGCGCTTTCTGGCCTTCGACGAATTGATGGTCACCAATCCGGCTGACGCGATGATCATGAGCCGGCTGTTCACGGCCTTGCTCGACGCCGGCGTCGGGCTGGTGACGACCAGCAACCGGCCGCCGAGCGACCTGTATCGCGACGGGCTCAATCGCGATCTCTTCTCGCCCTTCATCCGGCTGATCGAATCGCGGATGCAGGTCGTCTCGCTCGATGGACCGACCGACTATCGGCTCGACCGGCTGGCCGGGCTCGATACCTGGCTGGTCCCCAACGGGCCTGATGCGACCGCAAAATTGAGCGAGGCATTCTTCCGCATGACCGATTATCCGGTCGAGGATCGCGCCAACGTGCCCGCCGAGGAACTGGACGTCGGCGGCGGTCGGACGCTCCACGTTCCCAAGAGCCTCAAGGGGGTCGCGGTCTTTTCGTTCAAGCGACTGTGCGGCAGCCCGCGCGGTGCTGCCGACTACCTTGCCATCGCGCGCCATTTCCACACCGTGATCATTGTCGGCATCCCGCAGATGACGCGCGAGCAGCGCAACGAAGCGGCGCGTTTCGTGACGCTCATCGATCAACTCTACGAATATAAGGTCAAACTGCTCGCCGCCGCCGACGCCGAGCCGGCCGATCTCTATCCGGCGGGCGACGGCACTTTCGAATTTGCCCGCACCGTTAGTCGGCTTGAGGAGATGCAAAGCGCCGGCTATCTCGCCGAGGGTCACGGAGCTGCCGGCTAGAAACGCATTCCCCAGCTAAGTCCGATGGGCGGCTTGGCGCCCTTGTGGCGCTTGTCGACAAGCAACAGACCCGCCGCTTCGCCGATCGCCGCACCGACGACCACGTCATGCCAGTAATGCTTGTCGGCCTTGACCCGCGCCAGCCCGACCAACGCCGCGGCAAGGTGCGCCGGCAGGCCGACTTTCCACCCGAAGCGCTGCTCCAATCCCGCGGCGGCGGCAAAACTGATCGACGTATGGCCTGACGGGAAGCTGTCGTCGTCGCTGCCGTCGGGACGCCGTTCGTGGACCGAATATTTCATCGCTGCGGTCGTCAGGCCGGCGGCGGCAAGGGCGATCGCATTCTGCTTCGCTCCGTGCCAGTCGCGGTCGGCCACCGGCCCGCCGACCGCGCCGATCACCAATCCGTTGCGGACCAGATCGCTCGCTTTGCCCCAGTCGGCAGGGGAGGCGGCGACCGGACTTGCGCCAGCAAGCGCGGCGGCCGTCGCGATCGCCCCCCATTTACCGCTTGCTCTCATCGCCACGCGTTCTACCCCCTCCGCAACGCGGCGGTACTAGGCGGAGTCGACCAATGATGACAGAGGCCCATCGCGCCGATGCCTTGAGCAAGGTCCCCGCCGTCACGCTCGGCTTCTGGATCGCCAAGATATTCGCCACCACCCTCGGCGAGACTGCGGGCGACGCGGTGAGCATGAGCTGGCTCGGCGAAACGACACCCGAAGCCGGCGCGCAGGGCCTCAACGGCTATCTCGTCGGAACCGCGATCTTCGGCGTTCTGCTGCTGGTCCTGGTCACACTCCAGATCCGTGCCCGAAAATTTCATCCCGCGCTGTACTGGGCGACGATCATCGCTTCGACCACCGCGGGTACGACACTGGCCGACTTCGCCACGCGATCGCTCGGCATCGGCTATAGCGGCGGTTCGCTGCTGCTCCTCGGGCTGGTGCTGGCATCGCTGGTCACCTGGCACCGGGTCGAAGGGCATATCGCATCCGATCACGTCGTCGACGCGCGCACCGAGGCGTTCTACTGGCTCACCATAACGTTCAGCCAGACGCTCGGTACGGCGCTTGGCGACTGGGCCGCCGATCCGGCAACGCTCGGGTTGGGCTATGTCGGCGGCGCGGCGCTGTTCGGGGAACTCATCGCCCTTGTCGCCGTCCTGTATTTCACGACCGCGATCAACCGCGTCGCCTTGTTCTGGATGGCCTTCATTCTGACGCGTCCGCTGGGTGCGACCGTTGGCGACTTCCTCGACAAACCGCTGGCGAAGGGCGGGCTCGGCATTTCGCGGTCGCTGGCGACGCTGGCGCTTGCGACGGCGATCGTCATCATCGTGTGGCTGACCTCACGAGGACGGGCGCGGACCGCCGCTTGACGGGCCGCGCGACGCGCCTAGCGTGAGCTAACCCTTGCCGGAGTTTCCCATGCGCGTTGCCGTTGCACTCATGCTCGCCGCCGCTGCCGTTCCCGCGAAAGCGGCGACCGACCAGCTCACGGCCCCGTCCAAGCTCGATGCCGCATGGCAAGCGAAGACCCGCGCCCTGTTCAAGCAAGTAATCGAGATCCCGACGGTCAAGGGTCGGGGCGAGGTGCCCCGGATGGCGGCATTGCTTGCCGATCAGTTCACGGCAGCCGGCATCCCCGCTTCGGACATCCAGATCAAGCCGTATGACGCGCTTCGCGGCGACAAGACCGCGGCCCTGATCGTTCGCTGGCGGAGCGCGCATCCGACCGGCAAGCCGATCCTGGTGCTCGGCCACATGGACGTGGTCGAGGCGAAGCGCGCCGACTGGAAATACGATCCGTTCGTGTTCCGCGAGGAGGGGGGCTATTTCCTCGGTCGCGGCAGCAGCGACATGAAGAACGGAATCGTCGCGACATCGCTGGCGCTGATCAAGCTCAAGCAATCTGGCTTCAGGCCCGACCGCGACATCATCCTGTTCTACACCGGCGACGAGGAAACCGCCGGGGTCGGAGCGACCAAGGGTGCCACCGAATGGCGCGCGCTGACCGACGCCGAGTTCGGGCTCAATGCGGACGGCGGGGCGGGCAGTTTCGACCGCGCCGGAAAACCGATCAGCTTCGCCATCTCGACCGCGGAAAAGACTTTTCAGACCTATTTCATCACCACGCATAACCGCGGCGGACACAGCAGTCGGCCGCGCCCCGACAATGCGATCTACGACCTTGCCGACGCCATCGAGGCGCTGCGCGCCTATCGCTTCACCCCGTCGCTCAACGAAACGACGCGCGCGTATTTTGCGCAGCGGGCCAAGATGGAAAAGGGGCCGCTGGGCGACGCGATGCGCCGCTGGCTGGCCAACGAGCAGGACGGTGCCGCCGCCGACATCATCGAGGCGAGCGACGCGGAAGTCGGCCGTACCCGGACCCGCTGCGTCGCGACCATGCTGGAAGGGGGGCATGCCGACAATGCGCTGCCGCAAATGGCCAGAGCGACGGTCAATTGCCGGATCCTTCCGGGTGTCGATCCACGCGCCATCCAGGCCGAGCTGCAACGAGTCGCGGGTGCCAAGGCCGAGGTCACGCTCGACCCCGGCTTCATCGGCGAATCCTCGCCGGTTTCACCGCTGCGGCCCGACCTGATGAAGGCGGTCGGAAAGGCGGTTGCCGCCATCTACGGTCCCGACATGCCGATCATGCCGGTAATGCAGACCGGCGCCAGCGACGGCAGCTTTTTCCGCGCCAAGGGCATTCCGGTGTACGACATCGACGGCAGCTGGGGGATCGTCCCCGACGACGAGCGCGCGCATGGGCTCGACGAGCGCGTGCCGGTGCGCGCCATGTACGACGACGTGTTCTATTGGGAGATGATCCTGCGCGACCTGACGAGCCGCTGAGGCGGCATGTGGCGGAACGCCGTCTTCCCTTCGTTTGTTTTCAGACGCGAAGGAGATGCAGCATGCTCGGCAAGACCGACCCGACCCCGATGATCGCAGTGAAAGACCTCGATCGCGCCCGCGCATTCTATGAAGAGACCCTTGGCCTGACGACGATCGACACGCTTGGCGAGGAAGTCGTGTCGATGAAGAGCGGCGACACCAGGATCGACGTCTATCGCTCCGAATATGCGGGAACCAACAAGGCGACCGCCCTGTCCTTCAACGTGGACGACATCGCCAGCGAGGTCAGCGGACTCAAAAACAAAGGCGTGATGTTCGAACATTATGACGTGGACGGACTGGAGCGCGATGGCGACATCTACCGCGCCGAGGGCATGAAGACCGCCTGGTTCAAGGACCCCGACGGCAACATCTTGAGCCTGATCGAGGAGCAATAAGCGAAAAGGGCGGCCCCAAGGGGACCGCCCTTCGTTTTTCGTTGCCGACGGTCCTAACGGAGGATCGCGCTGAGCACCTGTTCGACCAGACTGGTGCGCGTGTCGACACGATAGATGTAACCGTCGCGATAGTAATAGCGATCGTTCGGGTCGAGATTGTACTGCTGACGATAGTCGTAGGGCAGCTGGTTGTATGACCAGCGAGTCCCGTAACTGTCGTTCCAGCGCTGGCCGGTATTGTACCGCTTGCGCGCCTGACCCGGCGCCATGCAGCCGTTCTGCTTTTTGCGCAGGCCCGGCGGGCACGCATTGCCCCACGCGCCATAGGTGCCCCAGCCTTCGCGGCTGGCGTGCTGCCCACCGTGATTGTTGCCGTGGCCCTTGCCGTGGCCGGGCTGTGCCAGTGCCGGCGTCGTGACGGCGATCGACGCCAGGCCCGCAAGAATGATGAATTTGTTCATGAAAAGTCCTTTCACCCTCAGCAACGCGGGCCTTGACCCGACGTTCCGCTCCGGTCCCGGTTGCCCGCTCCGGCGCATCCCGCTAAGCGGGCGCCGCACGCGGCATTCGACCGCTGGCGGTCAGCAGACGAAAGGCAAGGAATAGCCCCATGGCACGCAAGAAGATCGCGCTGATCGGCGCCGGGATGATCGGCGGAACGCTCGCCCACTTGGCGGCCATGCGCGAAATGGGCGACATCGTCCTGTTCGACATCGCCGAGGGGACTCCGCAGGGCAAGGCGCTCGACATCAGCCAGGCGGCGCCGGTGGACGGCTATGACGTGACGCTCAAGGGCTCGAACGACTATGCCGACATTGCCGGGGCCGACGTGTGCATCGTCACCGCCGGCATCGCCCGCAAGCCGGGCATGAGCCGCGACGATCTGCTCGGCATCAACCTCAAGGTGATGAAGGCGGTCGGCGAGGGTATCAAGGCCAACGCCCCGAACGCCTTCGTGATCTGCATCACCAACCCGCTCGACGCGATGGTGTGGGCACTGCGCGAATTCTCCGGCCTGCCGCACAACATGGTGGTCGGCATGGCCGGCGTGCTCGACAGCGCCCGCTTCCGCCACTTCCTCGCCGACGAATTTAAGGTTTCGGTCGAGGACGTCACCGCCTTCGTGCTCGGCGGACACGGCGACACGATGGTCCCGATCGTCCAATATTCGACCGTTGCCGGTATCCCCATCCCCGACCTGATCAAGATGGGCTGGTCAAGCCAGGACAAGATCGACGCGATCGTCAAGCGCACCCGCGGTGGCGGCGGCGAGATCGTTGCCCTGCTCGGCAACGGCAGCGCCTTCTACGCCCCCGCCACCAGCGCGATCGCGATGGCCGAGAGCTTCCTGAAGGACAAGAAGCGCGTCCTTCCCGCGGCCGCCAATCTCACCGGCCAGTATGGCATCGACAATCTTTACGTCGGCGTGCCGGTGGTGATCGGCGCCGGCGGCGTCGAGAAGATCGTCGAGATCGAATTGGATGCTGAGGCGCAGTCGAATTTCACTGTCAGCGTCGATGCGGTGAAGGAACTGCTTGAAGCGTGCAAAGGCATCGATGAGAGCCTTGGCCAATGAGCATCCTCGTCGACCGTAACACCAAGGTCATCACTCAAGGCATGACCGGCGAAACGGGCACGTTCCATACCGAGCAGGCGCTTGCCTATGGCACGCAGATGGTCGGTGGCGTCACACCGGGGAAGGGCGGGTCGAGCCATATCGGGCTGCCGGTGTTCGACACCGTCGCGCAGGCGGTCGAGGCGACGGGCGCGGACGCGTCGGTGATTTACGTGCCGCCGCCG
This sequence comes from uncultured Alphaproteobacteria bacterium, assembly GCA_963740965.1. Classification (GTDB taxonomy): domain Bacteria; phylum Pseudomonadota; class Alphaproteobacteria; order Sphingomonadales; family Sphingomonadaceae; genus Sphingomicrobium. The sequence goes on along the minus strand of CAVUFW010000006.1, from coordinate 1,251,955 downwards.
TTCGCCGCGGACTCTATCCTCGAGGCGATCGATGCCGAGGTGCCGCTGATCGTGTGCATCACCGAAGGCATTCCGGTGCTCGACATGGTCAAGGTCAAGCGCGCGCTGTCGGGCTCGAAGTCACGGCTGATCGGCCCCAATTGCCCCGGCGTGCTGACGCCGGGCGAATGCAAGATCGGGATCATGCCCGGCAACATCTTTTCCAAGGGCTCGGTCGGCGTTGTTTCGCGATCGGGCACATTGACCTACGAAGCGGTGTTCCAGACCACCAACGAGGGGCTCGGTCAGACTACGGCGGTCGGGATCGGCGGCGATCCGGTCAAGGGCACCGAATTCATCGACATGCTCGAGCTGTTCCTCGCCGACGAAGCGACGAAGTCGATCATCATGATTGGCGAAATCGGCGGCTCTGCCGAGGAAGATGCGGCGCAGTTTCTCGCCGACGAGGCGAAGCGCGGCCGGTCCAAGCCGACCGTCGGCTTCATCGCCGGCCTGACCGCCCCTCCCGGGCGCCGGATGGGTCACGCCGGGGCGATCGTCGCCGGGGGCAAGGGCGACGCGGCAAGCAAGATCGCGGCGATGGAAGCGGCTGGAATTACCGTCTCGCCATCGCCATCTGAACTCGGCACCACCCTGTCGGCGCTGCTTAAGGGATAATCAGGCTGCACCCCGGCGAAAGCCGGGGCCCAGGAGCTGCGGAGCGGCTTTAAGGAGTGAAGTTGAAGGCAGGTCTCGTCTACATGATGGCCAGCCGGAAGAACGGAACGATTTACATTGGCGTGACGTCCGACCTGCTCAAGCGCGTTTACGAGCATCGCCATGGCGTCGTTGCCGGATTTACGAAGAAGCATGATTGCAAGTTGCTGGTTTGGTTCGAAGCATTTGACGATCTTCAGCAAGCGCGGCATCGCGAACTGCAGATGAAGGAATGGAAAAGATCTTGGAAGATCAAGCGGATCGAGGAAGATAATCTGGAATGGCTGGACCTTTATCCCACGCTCGCTTGACCCGGCTGTCGCCGGCCTGGGCCCCGGCCTTCGCCGGGGTGCTGTAGGGAACTGACCGAAATGGACTTCATCGCGATCGAGAAGGAACAGGGCCCGAGCTGGGCACGGCCGAACTGGCCGGTGACGACGCTCGATTCGAACAATGACGGGCTCGACCCGACCGAAGCGACGATCGAACAGGTCAAGCAAGGCGCGAAGACCGCCGCCGTCGCCGCGGGCGTTACCGACCAAGCCGCGATCCATGCCGCGGCCGAGGACAGCATTCGCGCGATGATGTTGATCCGCAGCTATCGCGTACGCGGCCATCTGTCGGCCAAGCTCGATCCGCTCGGACTGGCGCATTACGAGACTCCGCCCGAACTGACGCCGGCCTTCCATGGCTTCACCGCCGCCGACCTCGATCGCCCGATCTGGCTTGGCGGCGTGCTCGGTTTCCAGAGCGCGACGGTCAATCAGATCGTCGACGTCCTCCAGGCCAATTACTGCGGCCGGGTCGGCCTTGAGTACATGCACATCAACGACCTCGCCGAGCGCCGCTTTCTTCAAGAGCGGATGGAGGGGCGAGACAAGGCGATCACCTTTACCCCCGAAGGCAAGCAGTCGATCTTGGAAAAGGTCATCCACGGCGAGCAGTGGGAAAAATTCCTCGCCAAGAAATATGTCGGCACCAAGCGATTCGGTCTCGATGGCGGGGAAAGCGCGATCCCCGCGCTCGAATCGATCATCAAATATGGCGGCGCCGCGGGGGTGCAGGAAATCACCATCGGCATGGCCCACCGGGGTCGGCTGAACGTGCTCGCCAACGTCATGGGCAAGCCGTACCGCGCGATCTTCAGCGAATTCGCCGGCGGGGCCGCCAACCCGGCCGATGTCGGCGGATCGGGCGACGTGAAGTACCACCTCGGCACCAGCAGCGACCGCGAGTTCGACGGCATCAAGGTGCATCTTAGCCTGGTCCCCAACCCGTCGCACCTCGAAGCCGCCGACCCGGTGGTACTCGGCAAGAGCCGTGCGGTGCAGACCATCAAGGGCGACCGCGAGGGCGACACTGTGTTGCCGATCCTGCTCCACGGCGATGCCGCCTTCGCGGGGCAGGGCGTGGTGTGGGAATGCCTCAGCTTCTCTGGCCTGCCCGGTTACGGCACCGGGGGCACGATCCATTTCATCATCAACAATCAGATCGGCTTCACTACCTCGCCCCAGTTCGGACGCTCGTCGCCATACCCGTCGGACGTGGCCAAGGGCATCCAGTCGCCGATCCTCCACGTCAACGGCGACGATCCCGAAGCGGTCACCTTTTGTTGCAAGCTGGCGATCGAATATCGGCAGGAATATAATCGCGACATCGTCATCGACATGTGGTGCTACCGCCGCTTCGGGCACAACGAGGGCGACGAGCCCAGTTTCACCCAGCCCTTGATGTACGCCGAGATCGCGAAGCACCCACCGATCAGCGCGATCTACGGTGAGCGATTGATCAAGGAACGAGTCGTCGACCAGGCATGGATCGACGAGAAGCTCCTTCAGTTCACGACCCTGCTCGAAGGCGAATTCGCCGCCGGCGCCAATTATCTGCCCAACAAGGCCGACTGGTTCGAAGGCCGCTGGGCGGGGCTCGGACGACCGGGCGAGCCCGTCGACGCCCGCCGCAACGTCAACACCGCGATCGATGCCGACCTGTATGCAAAGCTGACCGCGCTCACGACCACCGTCCCCGACAGCCTGGCGGTCCACAAGACGCTCGCCCGGATCATCGACGGCCGGAAAAAGGCGCTCGAAGGCGGGCAAGGGATCGACTGGGCGACCGCCGAGAGCCTGGCATTCGGCAGCCTGGTCGAAAACGGCTTCGGGGTTCGCCTGTCGGGTCAGGATTCGGGTCGCGGCACATTCAGTCAGCGCCATGCCGCATGGATCGACCAGCAAAGCGGCGAGAAATATATTCCGCTTCGCCAGATCAACGACGGCCATACGGACAAGCCACGCTTCGAAGTGCGCGACAGTCCGCTCAGCGAGTTTGGCGTGCTCGGCTTCGAATATGGCTATTCGATCGCCGACCCGAAGACCTTGGTGCTGTGGGAAGCGCAGTTCGGCGATTTCGCCAATGGCGCGCAAACCATCATCGACCAGTTCATCGCCGCGGGTGAAGCCAAGTGGTTGCGTGCTTCGGGGCTCGTCCTGCTGCTTCCGCATGGCTTCGAAGGGCAGGGGCCGGAGCATTCGTCGGCCCGGCTAGAGCGCTTCCTTCAATTGTGCGCCGAGGATAATATCCAGGTCGCCAATTGCACCACGCCGGCCAATTACTTCCATATTCTGCGTCGCCAGATGCTGCGCGATTTCCGCAAGCCGCTGGTCATCATGACCCCCAAGTCGCTGCTCCGTCACAAGCTTGCCGTGTCGACCCGCGACGACTTCACCGGCGAAGGCCATTTCAAGCGGATCCTGAGCGACCTTAACCCGCCCGCGCCCGGTGCGACGAAACGGCTCGTGTTGTGCTCGGGCAAGCTCGCCTACGAGTTGATCGAAGCACGCGACCAGGCCAACGACGGAGTCACCGAGATCCTTCGGGTCGAGCAGCTTTATCCCTTCCCGTGCGAACCGCTGGAAAAGCGCCTGCGGGCGATGACGGACCTGGCCGAACTGGTCTGGGCGCAGGAAGAACCGAAGAACAATGGCGCGTGGAGCTTCGTCGAGAACCGGCTCGAGGAAAGTTTGTACGACGCCGGGTTCGGCCATCTGCGCCCGCGCTATGCCGGCCGTGCGGCCTCGGCCTCGCCCGCGACCGGCCTTGCCAAGCGCCATGTCGCCGAGCAAGCCGCGCTGATCGCCGACGCGCTCGGCCAGTCCGCGGCCAAGCCGGCGGCGGCCGAAGCCGCGGTCGAAACCGTTCAAAAGGCCGGCAAGGCCGCGAGTTGAGGAAGATTCATGTCGACTGAAGTCAAAGTCCCGGCGCTGGGCGAATCGATCACCGAGGCGACCGTCGGCCAGTGGCTCAAGGCCCCGGGCGACGCGGTCGCGATCGATGAGCCGATCGTCAGCCTGGAGACCGACAAGGTCAGCGTCGAAGTGCCTTCACCGGTAGCCGGGACGCTGGCCGAGCAGATCGCCAAGGAAGGCGATACCGTCGCGGTCGGTGCCTTGATTGCAATGATTGGCGAAGGGGCTGCTACTGCCGCTCCGGCCAACGCTCCGGCGCCAGCGGCAGCACAGGCCTCTGATCCGGCCACCGCTCAATCCGCCACTCCCGCGCCCGCCGATGCGTCGCTGACCCTGTCCCCCGCAGTCCGCCGCGCCGTGCTCGCCAACCACGTCGACCCGTCGTCGATCAAGGGCAGCGGGAAGGACGGGCGGCTGACCAAGGATGATGTGATCGCAGCGGCAACGGCGAAGACCGGAACCCCAGTCCCATCTGCGGCGCCTGCCCCGGCCGCAGGGGCCCAGGCTGCCGCGCCCGCTCCTTCCGGCGATCGGCGCGAAGAACGCATCAAGATGACGCGGATGCGCCAGACGATCGCCACCCGCCTCAAGGATGCGCAGAACACCGCCGCCTTGCTGACCACTTTCAACGATGTTGACATGACTGCGGTCATCGACGCCCGCGCCCGCTACAAGGATCTGTTCGAAAAGAAGCACGGCATCCGCCTCGGCTTCATGGGCTTTTTCGTGAAGGCGGTCGCGCTCGCGGCCAAGGACGTGCCGTCGGTCAATGCCAGCATCGAAGGCGACGAGATCGTCTATCACGACTATCTCGACGTCTCGGTCGCGGTGTCCGCGCCCAAGGGTCTGGTCGTCCCCGTCGTCCGCGACGCCGACCGCATGTCCTTTGCCGAGATCGAAAAGGCCATTGCCGCGTTCGGCAAGAAGGCCAAGGACGGCGCGCTCACCGCCGACGACATGAAGGGCGGCACCTTTACCATCTCCAACGGCGGGGTGTTCGGCAGCCTGCTTTCCACCCCGATCATCAATCCTCCGCAGTCCGCCGTGCTGGGCATGCATCGTATCGAAGACCGCCCGATCGCGAAGGACGGCCAGGTCGTCATCCGCCCGATGATGTATCTCGCCCTGAGCTACGACCACCGCCTGATCGACGGCCGCGAAGCCGTCACCTTCCTCGTCCGCGTCAAGGAAGCGATCGAAGACCCGACGCGTCTTCTGATCGACCTTTAAGGAACCCCAATGACCGACACTTACGACTACGACCTTATCGTCATCGGCTCCGGCCCGGGCGGCTACGTCGCCGCGATCCGCGCCGCGCAACTGGGGCTCAAGACCGCCTGCGCCGAAGGCCGCGCGACGCTCGGGGGGACTTGTCTCAACGTCGGCTGCATCCCGTCGAAGGCGATGCTCCACGCCTCGGAACTGTATCAGGAGGCAAAGTCGGGCGCGCTCGCCAAATTCGGTATCGATCTCCAGGGTGCGTCGCTCAATCTCGACCAGATGCATGCCGAAAAGTCGAAGGCCGTCACCGAGCTGACCGGCGGAATCGAATTCCTGTTCAAGAAGAATAAGGTCGACTGGTTGAAAGGCTATGCGACGTTCGAGAGCGCCAACTCGGTCACCGTCGACGGCAGGACCGTCACTGCCAAGAACATCATGATCGCCACCGGATCCTCGGTCACGCCGCTGCCCGGCGTCGCGGTCGACAATGATGCCGGCGTGATCGTCGATTCCACCGGCGCACTCGCGCTGCCCAAGGTGCCCGAGCATCTCGTCGTCATCGGCGGCGGCGTGATCGGGCTCGAGCTCGGCAGTGTCTGGCTGCGCCTCGGTGCGAAGGTCACCGTGGTGGAGTATCTCGATCAGATTCTGCCCGGCATGGACGAGGAAGTGCGCAAGGAAAGCGCCAAGATCTTCAAGAAGCAGGGCTTCGACATCAAGACCGCGACCAAGGTCACCGGCGCGACCGTCGCCAATGGCAAAGCCACGCTGTCGGTCGAACCCGCCAAGGGCGGCGAGGCCTCGACCATCGAAGCCGACGTCGTGCTCGTCGCGATCGGCCGCCGCCCCAACACCGACGGTCTCGGGCTCGACAAGGTCGGCCTCGCCACGAACAAGCAGGGCCAGGTCGAAACCGACCACGACTTCCGCACCGCCGTGCCCAGCATCTGGGCGATCGGCGACTGCATCCCCGGCCCGATGCTCGCGCACAAGGCGGAGGACGAAGGCATTGCCGCGGCGGAAAATATCGCCGGCCAGACGGGCATCGTGAATCACGACGTCATCCCGTCGGTCGTCTATACCCACCCTGAAATCGCCGGAGTCGGACTGTCGGAGGAGCAGGCCAAGGCCAAGGGCCACGACATCCGTGTCGGCAAATTCCCGTTCATGGCCAACAGCCGCGCCAAGACCAATCGCGATACCGACGGGTTCGTGAAGGTCGTCGCCGACGCCAAGAACGACCGCGTGCTCGGGGTGTGGATCATCTCGTCGCTCGCGGGCACCCTGATCGCCGAAGCCGCACTGGCGATGGAGTTCGGCGCCACGTCGGAGGATATCGCCTACACCTGCCACGCGCATCCGACCCATGCCGAGGCGCTGAAGGAAGCGGCGATGGCAGTGACGGGCAAGCCGATCCACATCTGATGCGCCGTCTCCGGGCGATGCTCCGCCGCTGGCACATCTGGCTCGGCTGGCTGATCGGCGTGCCAATGCTGCTGTGGACCGTCACCGGCGTACTGATGGTGGTCAAGCCAATCGAGGAAGTGCGCGGCAGCGACCTGCTTCGCGATCCGCAGGCCATTGTCGTCACTTCGCCGCCGATCGCCCCGGCGCTCGATTTCAAGCCGGTCAGCAAAGTCACGCTCGAACAACGCGCCGCCGGTCCGCGATGGATTCTCGCCTTCGCCGACGGATCCACCCGCGCCGCCGATCCCGCCACCGGCCGACTGCTGCCCCCGCTCTCCGCCGCCGACGCCGCGCGGGAGGTCATGACGCGCTACATCGGAATGGCGCGCATCGCCTCGGTGACGCGGGTCGATAAGTCTCGTCCCCCGATCGACCTGCGCCGGCCGCTCGACTGCTGGCAGCTGACGATGAGCGACGGCACGCATTTTTATGTCGACCGCTTCACTGGCGACATTGCCGCGCGGCGCACCGCGTGGTGGCGCCTCTACGATGTCATGTGGGGGCTGCACATCATGGACCTGCAGACCCGCGAGGATGCGCATAATCCATGGCTGATCGGCTTTGGCATCGCTGCCGCCGTCACCACCTTGCTGGCCCTGGCGCTACTGCCCATGGCGGGCCGACGGAAACGCCGGGCCGGCGGGTCGACCTAGGCGAACAACCCCGTCAGCATCGCCTTCCACCCGTCGCGCTCGGGCGCGGCGGTGGGGCGAAGCTCGACCGGGCAGTCCAGGCAGCGCACCTGGATCGACGGCCCCGACAGAATCCGCTTCAGGTCGGCCAGCGCCACATCGAGCAAGGTCGACGGAGCAGGCGCAAGTGCCGCAAAGGCGTCGGTTGGGGCCGCTTCGGCGTCGTCCTCGCCCCCGAACAGTGTCATGAACTCTTCGAACGGGGTGACCGTCCGGTCGAGATAGCGAACGCCGCGCTCGTCGCCCAGCTTGGCCAAGCTGGCCGCCGCAGCAATGGCGTCGTCGATCCCGCCGAACTGATCAACCAGCCCGAGCTGCCGCGCCGTGCCCCCGTCCCATACGCGACCCTGCGCGATGCGGTCGATGTCGGCGGGGGTCTTGCGCCGCGCCTGGGCGACGATACCCAGGAATTGACGGTAGATGCTGTCGACGCCCGCCTGGATCATTCGTCCCGCCTCGGGCGATGGGCCCGACAGCAGGTCCGGCTCGCCCGACAATGGCGTGGTCTTGACCCCGTCGGCCCCGACCCCGAGCTTGGCCAGGCTGCCCTGGAAGCTCGGCAGGATGCCGAACACCCCGATCGATCCGGTGATGGTCGACGGTTCGGCGAAGATCCGGTCGCCCGCGCTCGCCACCCAGTAACCGCCCGACGCGGCGACATTGCCCATCGATACGACCACAGGGATTTTCTTCGCCTTGGCCTGCAGGATCGCCTGCCGAATGCGTTCCGACGCGATCGCCGATCCGCCAGGCGAGTCGACCCGCACCACCAGTGCCTTCAGCCCGTCGTCGCGCAGGCCGCGCTCGATTGCCCGGGCGATGGTCTCACCCCCGGCGGTTCCGCCGTTGGCCTTGCCGTCGACGATCTCGCCGGCGACCGTGACGATGCCGATCGGACCGTCGCCATCGCGATTGACCGTTTCGCGGGCGTAGGCGCGTAAGGGGATTCCCTTGAAGCCGCCCTTGCGATCGATGTCCTTGCCGCCAAGCTCGGCAAGCCGCGCCTCATAGGCCTGGCGCTCGCCCAGTTTGTCGACCAGCCGCGACGCGACCGCCGCCTTGCCAAGGTCGCCGCCATTGCCGTCGAGCACCGCCACCGGATCGCGCAGATAGGCATCGATCGCCGCCTTGGGCCGCGCCGTCGCGATGTGCTGACGCCATGTCTCCAGCAGGGCACCCGCCAGCGCCTGCGCATTTTCCTTCGCCTCGGGCGACATCTCGCTGCGCGTGTAGGGTTCGATCGCCGATTTATAGGTGCCGACGCGATAGACGTTGGCGGTGATGCCAAGCTTGTCCATCAGCCCCTTGTAATAGAGGTTCTTGCCGCCTGGCCCGGCAAGCGCGACCGCACCCATCGGGCTCAGCCAGACTTCGGAGGCGTTGGCCGCCAGCTGATAGCTGTCGTCGCTGTAGCCGGTGGCGAAGGCCACCACCGGTTTCCCGCTGGCGCGCACGCGGCGCACGGCCTCCCCGAGATCGCCGATCGCGGTCTGGCCGCCGCCCAGAAAGCTGTCGAGGTCGAGCGCGACCGCCTTCACCTTGGGGTCGGTGCGGGCATGGTCGAGTGCCGCGGTGAGATCGCTCAGGCGATATTCGCGGACGCCCGCACCGTTCAGCATGTCGGCAAAGGCCGCCTGCCGTGGTTGTTCGACCACCACACCCTTCAGGTCCATGACCAGCACGCCGTCGCCAACCGGCGCCGGGCGCGCCGACAAGGCCGCATAGAGTCCGCCGAAGAACATCAGCATCAGGATCAGGACCAAGGCGTCCTTGATCCCGACCAGCAATTTCCAGACCGCTTTGACGAACCGCATGCGATGCTCCTTTGACGGCGGATTAGCGGACCCCGCCCACCTTCGGTAGGGGCAATCGACCAACGGCAAGGGTGGCACAAGGCCCGCAAAACCCGCTACCGGCCTGGTTCATGGCGATTCCCATCCACCCTTGGCGAAGCGAAATCCGTGCGACGATGGCACTCGCCTGGCCGTTGATCCTCGCCAATCTCACCATGGCCGCGATCCAGGCGAGCGATGTCGTGCTGATGGGCTGGCTCGGTCCGCGGCCGCTGGCCGCCTCCGCGCTTGGGCTTAATCTGACTTTCGCCCTTACCCTGATCGCGCTCGGTCTCGTTACCGCCTCCTCGCCGATGATGGCGACCGCCCTCGGTGCCAAGACGCGTTCGGTGCGCGAAGTACGCCGCACGTTCCGCCAGTCGCTGTGGATGGTGGCGACCGTGGTTGCACCGATCTGGATGGTGCTGTGGTTCGCCGAACCGATCATCCGCGGCCTGGGGCAAGAGCCGGCCTTGGCCCGCGACGCCCAGATCTTCTTGCGCGGCTACATGTGGTCGGCGCTGCCGTTCCTTGCCTTCCAGGCGATGCGCAACTTCGTCTCGGCGCTCGAACGGCCCGGCTGGGTGCTCACGATCAGCCTGGTCGGCATCGTACTCAATGCGCTGCTCGGTTACGGCCTCATCTTCGGCCATTGGGGACTTCCCCGGCTGGGCATCTTCGGCGGCGGGCTGGCGAGTTCGATCGTGTGGACGCTGCTGTCGACGATGCTCGCGATCGTCATCGTCACCGACCGCCAGTTCCGCCGCTTCCGGCTGTTCGGCAATTTCTGGCGCGCCGACTGGCCGCGCTATCGCCGATTGTGGCTGCTCGGCCTGCCGATCGGGCTGGCAATGGGATTCGAAGGCGGCGTCTTCAGCGCCGCTGCCTATCTGATGGGGCTGATCAACGCCGACAGCCTGGCCGCGCATGCCGTCGCGCTCCAGATCGCGGCGCTCAGCTTCATGGTGCCGTGGGGCATGGCGCAGGCGGCGACGGTGCGCGTGGGCCTGTTCCTAGGGCGCGGCGATCCCGATGGCGTGACGCGCGCCGGCTGGACCGCCTGGGTGGTCGGGGTCGGCTTCATGTCGGTCATGGCGCTGGTCATCTGGGCCATCCCGCGCGACCTGATCACCTTGTTTCTCGACGATACGCCGGTCAACGCGCCGGTCATCGCGCTGGCCGTCGCGTTCCTTGGCATCGCCGCCATTTTCCAGGTCGTCGACGGTGCGCAGGTGGTCGGGGCGGGCATGCTTCGCGGACTGCACGACACGCGCGTGCCGATGCTGTTCACCTTCGTCGGTTACTGGGGCATCGGTATCGGCATCGGTGCCTGGCTCGCGTTTCGTCGCGGCTGGGACGGGGTGGGCCTGTGGACCGGTCTCGCGATCGGGCTGGCGGTCGTGTCGGTACTGATGCTCTACCGCTGGCGGCGGCGTGAGGCGCTCGGCCTCCTGCCGCCGGTCGCTGATTAGGCTTCGATTACCACTTCATCGCCCAGCTTGGTCATCCCGTAGAGCGCCTTGGCCATTGGCGCGGGCAGTCGGATGCACCCGTGGCTGGCGGGGTGTCCGGGCACGACCCCGGCATGGAAAGCGCGGCCCCATTTATCGAGCCGCTGCATGTACGGCATCGGCGCGTTGGAATATTTGTTCGACCGGTGGAACGGCTTCTTTTGCAGGATCGTCCATTTGCCCGGATCGGTCGGATGTTCGGGCACACCGTGCGATGATGTCGACATCGCGACCAGCACACCCGATTTGTAGACATAGGTCTTCTGTAGTCGAAGCGAGACCAGGATATTGACCTTGCCGTTCTTGGGCATCGCCGCCGCTGGCAGCATCTTGTAGGTGCCCGGCGCCATCGCGGTGGTGCCGAACTTGGCCGCGCCCTCGGACTCGGCCGCCATCGTCAGCGGATTGTCGATCACCTGCGGGGTCGGCGGCGCCATCGGCGCGCGCGGTCCGGGATAGGTCGAGCAACTCGCAAGGATTAGCCCGAGGCCCGCGATTAAGATTTTCTTCATGGCAAATCAGGGCCTTGTATGGTTAATCTGGATCAAGCTTTGCGCACTGCGCTGCAAATGCCAACCCCCGACCGACATTCCGAGTTCGACCGTCCTTGACTAATAGGACCCGCCAACCCAGATGCAGTCCGTCGCTGGCACTCCACACCCGTGAGTGCCAAGCGAACCACATCAACGAACCAACAAAGGGTCCAACACCATGGGTTTCAGGCCGCTTCACGACCGAGTCCTCGTCCGCCGAGTCGAGGCTGAGGAAAAGACCGCCGGCGGGATCATCATTCCCGACAGCGCCAAGGAAAAGCCGCAGGAAGGCGAAGTCGTCTCGGTTGGCACCGGTGCGCGCGCCGACGACGGCAGGATCACCCCGCTCGACGTCAAGGCCGGCGACAAGATCCTGTTCGGCAAATGGTCGGGCACCGAGGTCAAGGTCGACGGCGAAGACCTCATCATCATGAAGGAAAGCGACATCCTCGGCGTCATCGCCTGAGCCGTCGCTTCCTCCTCACCATTCTCAAATAAGGATTGCTCAACATGGCAGCCAAAGACGTAAAATTCTCGCGCGACGCTCGCGAACGCATTCTCAAGGGCGTCGATATCCTGGCCGACGCGGTCAAGGTCACGCTGGGGCCGAAGGGCCGCAACGTCGTGATCGACAAGAGCTACGGCGCCCCGCGCATCACCAAGGACGGCGTCACCGTCGCCAAGGAAATCGAGCTCAAGGACAAGTTCGAGAACATGGGCGCGCAGATGCTTCGCGAAGTCGCCTCCAAGACCAACGACAATGCCGGTGACGGCACCACCACCGCCACCGTCCTCGCCCAGGCGATCGTCCGCGAAGGCATGAAGTCGGTCTCGGCCGGCATGAACCCGATGGACCTCAAGCGCGGCATCGACCTCGCCGTGACCCGCGTCGTCGAGGACCTCAAGGCCCGCTCCAAGCCCGTCTCGGGCTCGAACGAAATCGCCCAGGTCGGGATCATCTCGGCCAACGGCGACACCGTCGTCGGTGAGAAGATCGCCGAAGCGATGGAAAAGGTCGGCAAGGAAGGCGTCATCACCGTCGAGGAAGCCAAGGGTCTCGAATTCGAGCTCGATGTCGTCGAAGGCATGCAGTTCGACCGAGGCTACCTCTCGCCTTACTTCATCACCAATCCGGAAAAGATGTCGGTCGAACTGACCGATCCCTATATCCTGATTCACGAAAAGAAGCTCAGCAACCTGCAGGCGATGCTCCCGATCCTGGAAGCCGTCGTCCAGTCGGGTCGTCCGCTGCTGATCATCGCCGAGGACATTGAGGGCGAGGCGCTCGCCACGCTCGTCGTCAACAAGCTACGCGGCGGCCTCAAGGTCGCGGCCGTCAAGGCCCCGGGCTTCGGCGATCGTCGCAAGGCGATGCTCGAGGATATCGCCATCCTCACCGCCGGTGAGATGATCAGCGAAGATCTCGGGATCAAGCTGGAGAACGTCACCGTCGGCATGCTCGGCACCGCCAAGCGCGTCACGATCGACAAGGACAATACCACGATCATCGACGGCGCCGGCGAACGCAGCGCGATCGAGGGCCGCACCACCGCGATCCGCCAGCAGATCGAGAACACCACCAGCGACTATGACAAGGAAAAGCTCCAGGAGCGTCTTGCCAAGCTCGCCGGCGGCGTTGCCGTGATCAAGGTCGGCGGCGCGTCCGAGGTCGAGGTCAAGGAACGCAAGGATCGCGTCGACGATGCGCTCCACGCGACCCGCGCCGCGGTCGAGGAAGGAATCGTCCCCGGTGGCGGTACTGCCTTGCTCTACGCGACCAAGGCCCTACTCGACATGAAGGGCGCCAACGAAGACCAGACCCGCGGCATCGACATCGTCCGCAAGTCGCTGACGACGCTGGTCCGCCAGATCGCCAGCAATGCCGGTCACGATGGCGCGGTCGTCTCGGGCAAACTGCTCGAGGGCAATGACCCGACCCAGGGCTTCAACGCCCAGACCGAAAAGTACGAGAACCTCGTCGAAGCCGGCGTGATCGACCCGACTAAGGTCGTCCGCACCGCGCTCCAGAACGCGGCCTCGGTCGCCGGCCTGCTGATCACCACCGAAGCGGCGGTCAGCGAATTGCCGGAAGACAAGCCGGCGATGCCGATGGGCGGCGGCGGCATGGGCGGCATGGGCGGAATGGACTTCTAAGCCAAAGCGGCCAGCGGTAGCGAAGCGAACGCGCAGCGTTCGTTAGCTACCGTTGGACTCGCGAAGGCGTCGGCTGGCGGGGCTTTCGGCCCCCAAGCCGAAAGAACCCGTCCAACGTCCCGAACGGGCTCTGCCCGTTCGCCTTCCAGACTGAATATGGGGTCGGTGAGTTAACTCACCGGCCCCTTATTTTGCCCATCCCTCGGCCGCCGGCTCCAGCCCCGCCAGAAATACCTCCGCGCTAGCCCGATACGCCTCGCGCACCTCGGGCTTCATCCGGTCCCAATTGGCGTACATCTGCACCATCCGCCGGTTGCGCCGGAAACGCCGCTCGTGCCGCGCCAGGAAATCCCAGTACAGCGCGTTGAACGGGCACGCGTCGGGCCCGGTCTTCTGCTTCACGTCGTACCTGCAGCGCGCGCAATGGTCGGACATGCGGTTGATGTACGCGCCGCCCCCGGCATAGGGCTTGGTCGCCAGCCGCCCGCCGTCGGCATGCTGGCTCATCCCGATGACGTTGGGCAATTCGACCCATTCGTAGGCGTCGACGTAGACCACCAGGAACCAGTCGGCGACTTCCTGCGGCCGGACCCCCGCCAGCATCGCGAAATTGCCGAGCACCATCAGCCGCTGGATATGGTGGGCATAGCCATGGTCGCGGGTGTTGCGCACCGCCTCGGCCAGGCAGTGCATGTCGGTCTCGCCGGTCCAGTAGAATTCGGGCAGCGGGCGCGTCGCCTGCAGCGCGTTGGCGTCGGCCACCTCGGGCATTTCCAGCCAGTAATAGCCGCGCACATATTCGCGCCAACCGATGATCTGGCGGATGAAGCCCTCGGCCGCATTGAGCGGCACGAGCCCTTCTTCATAGGCCGCCGCCGCCGCGCCCGCGACTTCCAGCGGGGTCAGCAGTCCCAGATTGATCGCCGGGCTCAGCCAGCTGTGGAACAGCCAGTCCTGCCCGGTGACCATCGCGTCCTGATAGGTGCCGAAGTCGGGCAGGGCGGTGCGGATGAAATGTGCCAGCGCCGCCTTGCGCCTGCGCTGCGGTGACCGGCAGCGCGAATTTCTCCAGTCGCCCGAAATGCCCGCCGAACCGGCCGGCGACCATCGCCATCACCTCGCCGGTGATCGCATCGGGCTCGAAATGCATCGGCTCAGGGTAGTTGATCCCGCGCTTCGGCGGCGCGCGATTGTCCTTGTCGAGGTTCCACACCCCGCCCTCGGGCTTGCCGTCGGCGGTCATCAGCAGCCCGGTCTTGCGCCGCATGTCGCGATAGAAGAATTCCATCATCAGGTCGCCGCGCGCCTGCGCCCAGGTCTGGAATTCCAGGGTCGAGCAGATGAAGCGATCGTCGGGAAGCACCTCGACCGGCAGGCCGGTGCGCGCCGACCAGCCGTCGATCATGCGCTTGACCCGCCACTCGCCCGATTCGACGATGCGGATCGCGCTTGGCCGGTGCCTGGCGACGGCACGCTCGACCTCGCCGGTGAAGCTGCCGCTGTTTTCCGCATCGTCCAGCCGGACGTAATCGACCGTCCAGCCCGCGGCGCGCAATTCGTCGGCGAAATGGCGCATCGCCGACAGGATCAGCGCGATCTTGCGCTGGTGATGGCGAACGTAGGTCGTCTCTTCCGCTACCTCCATCATCAGCACGATCGCATCGGCGCGATCGACGTCGCGCAGCGACGCAAGGTCGTGGGTCAATTGATCGCCGAGCAGGGGGATGAGCGTGGTCATTGCGCGCGACAACGCGCCGCCGGGCCTCCCGGTGCCCTTGCGCCGCGCCTGAAGGACCGCGACACTGTGCCGATGCCGAAGATGGTCAAGAAGGGCGACCTGCCCACCAAGCTTTGCGCCGCGTGCGGGCTGCCCTTTGCGTGGCGCAAGAAATGGGCGCGCGACTGGGACCAGGTGAAATTCTGCTCCGACCGCTGCCGATCGGGCAAGTCCTAGCGCGCGGCGTTGGCCGTGCCCGCGTCGTTCAACATCGCCTCGGCTTCGTCGAGCTGGAGATTTTCCTGCGCCGTCGGGGCCGGGGGCCGTTCCTCCACGCACGCGGAGAGGAGGATCAGGAGCAGGGCGGCGCAAAATCTCATCGCGACCAGACTAGCATTTCGACGGGCATAAAAAAGGGGCCGCCCGGTTTCCCGGACGGCCCCTCTTTCGAGTTGCACCTGCCCTAGGGCAGGCACGCGACATTACATCGCGTTGTTGGCAACCGCATTGTTGGCAGCAACTTCGTTGTCGGTGACGACAGCGTTGTCGACTGCGTTGCCGGTGGCGTCGAGCGCATTGTCGACCGAGTTGGCAGCCGCGGTGGTGTCCGCATTGGCTTCCGTCTCGATGGTGTTCAGCGTGCTCGTGGCGTTGTCAGGGGCGTTATCCTGGCACGCGGCGAGGCCGAGCGCGAGGACCGCAACGGTCAGTGCAACTTTCTTCATGATCGTTCCATTCCATCAAATTTGCCACAGATGTGGCAACAGGGCTCGGCCTGCCGCAAAAATCGGTCAGGCCAGCGCGCGGATGTAATGGCACCTTCGCAATTGCGCAATCGGGATTTCACGCATCGCACGATTTTCTTGCGCTTCCCCTTAGCAAGGCGCCGACTTCGTTGACGGATATAAAGAATTCTTTATATCTTCGTTCCGATGACCACGCCGATCGCCCTTGAACCGTCGAAATGTCTGCCGCTGGCCGACCTCTTTCAGGCGTTGGCTGATCCGTCGCGCCTCAGGATCGTCGCGCTCTTGAGGTCGATGGAATTGTCGGTGGGAGAGCTTGCTCAGGTGCTTGGCCAAAGCCAGCCGCGGGTTTCGCGACACGTCAAGATCCTGGCGGATTCGAAGCTGATCGACCGACATAAGGAAGGCAGCTGGGTCTTTCTGGCGCTGACCCCCGGCCCGCGTACGGCGGCATTGATCGACCTCATCGACCAATGGCTCGACGCCGACAGCCGTGCCCTGTTCGATGACGACGCCGAACGTCTGGCCGCGGTCCGCGCCGACCGCGCCGAGGCCGCGGCGCGCTACTTTTCCGCCCATGCCGAGGCGTGGGACTCGATTCGGTCATTGCACGTCCCCGAATCCGCGGTCGAACGCGCGATCGTCGCGGCGATGGAGACGGGTCGCCCGCTCGGCACATTGCTCGACATCGGCACCGGCACCGGGCGGATGATCGAATTGCTCGGCCCCGGCGCGGCCCAGGCGCTCGGCGTCGATCGTTCGTCCGAAATGCTTCGGGTCGCGCGGGTCAAGCTCGACAAGGCGGGCATCGCCGATGCCAGCCTGCGCCAGGCCGACATGTATGCCCTTCCGCTCGGCGATCGCAGCGCCGACAGCATCATCATCCATCAGGTCCTGCATTACGCCCAGTCGCCGGCGGCGGCGATTGCCGAGGCCGCGCGCGTGCTTCGCCCCGACGGTCGCCTGCTGGTGGTCGATTTCGCGGCCCACGATCGCGACGATCTGCGCTCGACCGACGCGCATGTGCGCCTCGGCTTCTCGGACGAAGCGATCGCGGGCTGGTTCGCCGCGGCGGGGCTGGTGCTCGACCATAGCGAACATCTCGAAGGCGGCGAACTGACGGTCACGCTGTGGCGCGGGTCCAAGCCCGCGCAATTTGATCGGATCGCGGCATGAACCCGCGCTTCGAAACCGCGCTTGCCGAGCATGCACCCTTGTTCGCCGAGGCGCGCGGCGACATCGCCGTCAGCTTCGAATTCTTCCCGCCCAAGACCGAGGCCATGGCCGCGACCCTGTGGCAATCGATCGAGACGCTGGCCCCGCTCGATCCCCGCTTCGTTAGCGTGACCTACGGGGCAGGGGGGTCGACCCGCGAGCGCACGCACCAGACCGTCGCCCGGATCGCCGCCGAGACGCCGCTGACGGCGGCCGCCCACTTGACCTGCGTCGATGCCAGCCGCGACGAGGTGGATGCCGTGGCCCGCGCCTATTGGGACGCCGGGGTGCGGCATCTGGTCGCGCTGCGCGGCGACCCGCCCGAGGCCGGCCGCGCCTTCACCCCGCATCCGCAAGGGTATGCCACGGCGGCCGATCTGGTTGCGGGTTTGAAGAAGGTCGCGCCGTTCGATATTTCGGTCGCCTGCTATCCGGAGGTTCACCCCGAAGCGACCTGTCCCGACGCCGACCTCGATCATTTCAAGCGCAAGGTCGATGCCGGGGCCGACCGGGCCATCAGCCAGTTCTTCTTCTCGGCGGAGAATTTCTTCCGCTTTCGCGATCGCGCCGCCGCCGCCGGGATCACTATCGAAATCATCCCCGGCATCCTCCCCGTCACCAACGTCGCCACCACGCGCAAGTTCGCCGGCCAGTGCGGCGCGGAAATTCCGCGCTGGATGGACGAGATGTTCGACGGCCTCGACGCGCTCCCCGCAGCGCGCCAGCTGATTGCCGCCACCGTCGCCGCCGAATTGTGCGGGCAGCTCTATGCCGGCGGCGTGCGCAACTTCCATTTCTATACCTTGAACCGTGCCGAGCTGGCCTACGCCATCTGTCACCTGCTTGGAGTGCGCGGGAAATGACTGCCGCCGATCGTTTCCGTGCCGAAGCCGCGCAGCGTATCCTGGTCAAGGATGGCGCCTACGGGACCATGATCCAGGCCGAAAAGCTGGTCGAGGCCGATTATCGCGGCGACCTCGCGGTCACGCTCGACCAGCGCGGCAATAACGACCTGCTCAACCTTACTCGTCCCGACCTGATCGCCGCCATCTGCCAGCGGTTCGTCGATGCGGGCGCGGATTTGCTCGCCACCAACACCTTCAACGCCACCTCGATCAGTCAGGCCGACTATGGCCCCGAAGCGGTCGCACTGGCCGACGAAATGAACCGCGCCTCGGCCCGGATCATTCGCTCGGTCGCCGATGCCGCCACCGCCGCCGACGGTCGCCCGCGCTGGGTCGCCGGCGCGATGGGGCCGACCAACAAGACGCTGTCGCTGTCGCCGCGGGTCGACGATCCGGGGTTCCGCGAAGTCGATTATGACGGCGTGAAGGCCGCCTATCGCGCGCAGGTCGATGCCCTGGTCGACGGCGGGGTCGATTTCATCCTCATCGAAACCGTGTTCGACACATTGAACGCCAAGGCCGCGATCATGGCCGCGATCGAGGCGGGCAACGCGCTCGACCGCGACCTTCCGATCATGGTTTCGATGACCCTGACCGACCTGTCGGGGCGCAACCTGTCGGGCCACACGGTCGAGGCGTTCTGGGCCAGCGTCCGTCACGCCCGCCCGCTGACCATCGGCCTCAACTGCTCGTTCGGCGCCGCGCAGCTTCGTCCCCATCTGGCCGCCTTGTCGCAACGGGCGGAGACGTTGATCATGGCCTATCCCAACGCCGGCCTGCCCAACGACCTCGGCGACTATGACGAAGCGGCGCACGAGACCGCTCGCCAGGTGTCCGAATGGGTCGCCGACGGACTGGTCAACGTGGTCGGCGGTTGCTGCGGCACCACCCCCGCGCACATTGCCGCCATTGCCTCCGAAATCGCCGGAAAACCGCCAAGAACGCTCGCCGACAAGCCTGATCTGACGATGCTCGCAGGCCTCGAGCATATGATACTCGCAGCGTGACCGGAAGCGGCGCCGGCGCGCGATTCGTCAACATCGGGGAACGCACCAACGTCACCGGATCGGCGCGGTTCAAGAAACTCATCCTCGCCGGCGACTACGACGCCGCGGTCGAGGTCGCCCGCCAGCAGGTCGACGCCGGCGCGCAGATCATCGACGTCAACATGGACGAGGCCCTGCTCGACGGTCACGCGGCGATGTCGACCTTCCTCAAGCGCATCGCCGCCGAACCCGACATCGCCCGCGTCCCCGTGATGATCGACAGCTCCAAGTGGAGCGTGATCGAGGCCGGGCTGAAGTGCGTATCGGGCAAGCCGATCGTCAATTCGATCAGCCTCAAGGAAGGCGAGGAGCCGTTCCTGACCCAGGCGCGACTGGTCCGGGCCTATGGTGCCGCGGTCGTCGTCATGGCGTTCGACGAGACCGGCCAGGCCGACACCGCGATCCGCAAGGTCGAGATCTGCAAACGCGCTTACGACCTGCTCACCGCCGACGGCTTCCCGCCCGAAGACATCATCTTCGACCCCAACGTATTCGCCATTGCCACCGGCATCGACGAGCACCGCCGCTACGCCATCGACTTCATCGAAGCGACCAGCGAAATCCGCCGGCAATGCCCCGGGGTCCACATCTCGGGCGGCTTGTCGAACCTGAGCTTCAGCTTCCGCGGCAACGAGCCGGTTCGCCGCGCGATGCATAGCGTCTTCCTCTACCATGCCATTCCCGCGGGCATGGACATGGCGATCGTCAACGCCGGCCAGCTCGACGTCTACGACCAGATCGACCTCGAGCTTCGCGACGCGTGCGAGGATGTCATTTTCGACAAGAAGGACGACGCCACCGAGCGGCTGGTGGCGCTTGCCGAACGCTATCGCGGCACCGACGCCGCCGCCGAAAAGGCGCAGGCCGAGTGGCGCTCGCTCCCGGTCCGCGAACGCTTGTCCTACGCGCTCGTCAAGGGCCTCGACGCGCATATCGTCGAGGATACCGAGGAAGCGCGCATCGTCGCCAATCGCCCGATCGACGTCATCGAAGGCCCGCTGATGGACGGCATGAACGTTGTCGGCGACCTGTTCGGCTCGGGCAAGATGTTCCTGCCGCAGGTCGTGAAGTCGGCCCGCGTGATGAAGAAAGCCGTCGCCCACCTCTTGCCCTTCATCGAGGCCGGCAAGGACGAGAATGCCAAGGGCAAGGGCCGGATCGTCATGGCCACGGTCAAGGGCGACGTCCACGACATCGGCAAGAACATCGTCGGGGTCGTGCTCCAGTGCAACGGTTACGAAGTGATCGACTTGGGGGTGATGACGCCCTGGACCAGCATCTTGGCGGCAGCGAACGACAATAAGGCGGACATGATCGGCCTGTCGGGGCTCATCACCCCCAGCCTCGACGAAATGGTGACCGTGGCGGGCGAGATGCAGCGCGCCGGCATGACCATGCCACTGCTGATCGGCGGCGCGACCACCAGCCGCGCCCACACCGCGCTGCGCATCGCCCCGGCTTACTCCGGTCCGGTCCTCCACGTGCTCGACGCCAGCCGCGCGGTGGGAGTCGCCTCCGCATTGGTCAGCGACGGCCCCCAGAAAGCCGAGCTGATCACGACGACGGCCGCCGATTACGAAGCCATCCGCGTGGCGCGGTCGGGACGCACCGCGCAGGATCTGGCCGGCATCGACGAGGCCCGTGCCAATAGCTTTCCCTTCGATCCCGACGGCAAGGCACCGCCGCCGCTCAAGCCCGGCCTGCACCATTTCGGCGAATGGCCGCTGCGCGATTTGAAAGCCCACATCGACTGGACGCCCTTCTTCCGGGCGTGGGAGCTGGCGGGCAATTATCCCGCCATCCTGACCGACCCCGTCGTCGGCGAAAGCGCCAGCGCTTTGTTCGAAGACGCGCAGGACATGCTCGACAAGATCATCACCGGCCACTGGCTCAAGCCCACCGGGGTCGTCGGGCTGTGGCGCGCTCGCCGCGATGGCGACGATGTCGTCGCGCTTGCCGGCAATGAGGAGGTCCGCCTCCCGTTCCTCCGTCAGCAGGTCAAGAAACGCGCCGCCCGCGCCAACATGTGCCTTGCGGACTTCGTCGACCCGGCGGGCGACGACTGGATCGGCGGCTTCGCGGTCGGCATCCACGGCATCGAACCACATCTCGAGCGGTTTCGTGCCGCGACCGACGATTATTCGGACATTCTGCTCAAAGCCCTCGCCGACCGGCTTGCCGAGGCGTTTGCCGAACGCCTGCACCAGCACGTCCGCGAAAGCCTGTGGGGTTATGCCGGGACCGAGACGATCGCCAACGTCGATCTGATCCGCGAAACCTACACCGGGATCCGCCCCGCGCCGGGCTATCCGGCCTGTCCCGACCACAGTTTGAAGCCGATCCTGTTCGACATGCTCGGTGGCGATCCAGCCGGGGTGACGCTCACCGAAAGTTTCGCGATGTTGCCCGCATCGGCCGTATCCGGCTTCTATTTCGGCCACCGCGACAGCCAGTATTTCGGGGTCGCCAAGATCGGCCAGGATCAGCTCGAAGATTATGCGGCCCGCCGCAATATCGAACCCGACGTTGCTGCCCGATGGCTGCGCCCGAATATGGAATGACTCGGTAATCGACTTGAGTCATACTGTCGGCGAAAGGAATTCATCATGGCCTTCCCGCGGATCGACAGCCCTTGTCCATACCGTGCCAATCTCTCGGCGATCCTCGATGGCGACCATTGTCGCCTGTGCGATCGCCAGGTGTTCGACCTGACCGCTATGACCGATGCCGAGCGCGGCGCATTTCTGAAGGCCTGCGAAGGCGAGGTGTGCGTCACCTACGCCGTTCCCGTGCGCCCGGCGATCGCCGCTGCGGCCCTGGCTGCCGCAGCCTTGGCTTTTCCAAGTGCCGCTGTCGCGCAGGACGCACCGCCCGCGCCGATCGAGGCGACTGCCCCTGTACCCGTCGATGCGGATGATGCAATCGTCGTCACGGGCGGCGGAATCCGCGATCCCAAAAATGCCAAGCTGGTCGACAATCCGCTCGACGAGGCACTTCCACCGCTGCCGGTCGTTATCGAAGACGAACCGGCTTCGGTTCCGACGGGGTCACCCGCCGCCTGACGCAATGTGAAAGGAAAGAAAATGGCCAAGTATCTACGCCTCGACCAGCGCTCCCGCCTGTCGGTTTTCCTCGCTGCGACGGCAATTGCCTTGCCCGCCGCCGCTTTTGCCCAGGCTACGCCGCCAGCGGACACGATGTCGGCGTCCGCGATCCCGGCAGCTCAGGAAGAAGTGACGGTGTACGTCCAGGGCGCGACCAAGGAACGCGGCACCAAGGCGGTCGACAATCCGAAGGATAAGTCGCTGCCCGCACTTCCGGTGGTTTACGAAGACGAGGTTGCCACTCCAGCGCCGGTCACGCCCGCCGCTTAACGTCGCACCGGAGTCGCCGTCGGGCGGCTCCGGACTTCCTGCACATTCTGCCATTCGAGCAGCCCAGCGAGCTGGCTGGACGCCGCCATCGATCGCGGATCGCCGTCCCCGACGGTCAGTGCAATATGGCTCGAATCGAAGCTCTCCAGCGCCAGGTCGAAGCTCTGCCAGTGCCCGTCGACATAGGCCAAGGTCCAGCTATGCGGCATGAAGGCATTGCTGATCTTGTGATAATAAGCGCGTGAATAGACTAGGCCGTTGACGACCTTGGTCGGGATGCCCGCGGCGCGGCCAAGCGCGGCGAGCAGCACGGCCGCTTCGGTGCAATCGCCCGATTTGCGCTGGATCGTCTGGAGCGCGGTGAAGTGGCCGGCGAAGCTGACCTTGGCGATGTAGGGCTGGGCGCGGGATCGAAGCGCCTCCATCTTCCGCGCATCGCTGATCGCCATTGCCGCCACCGGATCGGCGATCGCGCGCAGTCGCGGATGGCTGCTCTCCATCCACTGGGTCGGCTGCCGCGCCGCAGCCAGGAATGCGGAGTTGGTCGGCAATCCCGGCCCGCAACCGTTGCAGATATCCAGCGCGACCTCGTTTCCCTTCGCGCGGCTCAACTGCTCACCGGTCACCGGTAATGGCAGGACGAGCCCGTCCTTGAATCCGAAGGTGTAGCGGATCTTGCCGGTCAGGGCCTCCGTGCCGATGCGGAACGGCGCCTTGACGATGGTCTGGTCGAGCAGTCGAAATGGCGGTCGCGGCTTCATCGCCTCGGCGCGACTGACGGGCACCATGGTCGCGGTCATCCCGAACATCGGCTGGACGGTCCGCACCACTTGCCCCCGGCGGTCGATCGTCAGTCGGGCGATTCCGCGAAAGTCGCCGCCGGCGCCCGATCGCACCCGGATTGCCTCGATCGTGCCGGGCGCGGACCCGTCGGCGACCTTCTCGATCGTGACCCGGTCGATCGCCATCGAATCCAGGCTGAGATTGTCGAATTCGAGCCGCTTCGCCGGGTCCTTGATCCAGGCGGCCAGCAACCCGCTGCCGCTGTCGAAACGTACCGAGGCCGGCAGCGGCAGGGACACATTGTGCGTGCCAAGTCGGTTGCTGACCGTGAATTCGGCCTGCGACGGCCCGATCCGCGCTTCACTGCGCGACCAGATCTGACCGGTGCGCGTTTCCTCGGACGAGGCGATGACCCGCCCCGTTTGGTCCTCGGTCGTCGTGCGCTTGTCGACGATCCGCGTGATTTCGCCTGCGGTATCCAGCGTTACAGTCTGTTCGCTGGTCCGGACCCACCCTTGCGCCGTCGGCGTGACGGTCGCGTGAACCCGCCCCATCACTGTCCCATCGGCCGTGGTCAGCAGGTAGAAGTCCCCGGCATCGGGCTTCGCCGCCCCGGTAGAGAGGAAGGCGAGGGGGATGAAGCCGACGACGCTACGCATGGATCAAGGGATAGGCGCCCGCCAGCGACTGTCAAACGAGACGTATCAACGATCCGATTGCTCATTCGCGTCGCCCCAAGCTTGTCGAACGGCGGTGCTTGTTCGTAACGGAGGCTATGGAGCGGTCTTTCGGCGGGCTCGGGACAAAAGATTTTGATCTTCAAACGCCTTTTCATCCTTCTGGCGATCTGCCTGGCGACCCCTGTCGCCGCTCAGCCCCTGCGCCAGAACGCGATCCAGCCGGAACTGGTGGTCGAATCGCCCGCCGTGGCCGGCGGCGAGACCGAACTTGCTATTCTCATGCACACCAGGCCGGGCTGGCACGGCTACTGGCTCAACCCCGGCGACGCGGGCCTGCCGATGTCGATCGAATGGACCTTGCCGACGGGCTGGTCGGTCGGCCCGTTGCGCTACCCGGTGCCGGTCAAACTGCTCGTCTCGGGAATCGTCAATCACGTCTATGAAAAGGATTACGCCGTCCTGCTTCGCCTCAGGGCACCGGCAGGCATCACCGGAACGCATCGGATCGATGCGAAAATGCGCTGGCTGGCCTGCACCGACGAGGTCTGCGTTCCTGAAAGCGGTACCGTCTCACTGTCGGTGCCGACCGGCGGCTCGGCCGCGCCCGATGCCCGATTCAATGCGTGGCGCCAGGCACTGCCTCGCCCGCTGGCAACGCCCGCAACGTTCGCGCTGACCAAGGACCGCCTGCGCCTCGCCATCCCCCTCCCGGCCAGCGCGACGATCGGCGACCCGATATTCTTCCCCGCCGAGGATGGCCCGATCGATTATGCCGCGCCGCAGACGTTCGTGCGTAAAGGCGACGTGCTCATTGCCGAACTCGAGCGCCGCCGCGGGGATCCGGCAGCGATCAGCGGTGTCCTGGCCCTGGGCGACGGTCGTGGACTGGAGCTTCGCGCCATTCCCGGCACCGTCCCGGACAGCGGGGTAGGGGCCAATGCGCTATTGCTTGCCCTGCTTGGCGCATTGGCGGGCGGGATCTTGCTCAACCTGATGCCATGCGTGTTTCCCATCCTTGCCTTGAAGGCGCTCCACCTCGCGCGCTCGGGCGGCGATCGGGCGACCGCCCGACGCGACGCACTCGGCTATGCGGCGGGGGCGATCATCGGCACCGGCGCGCTCGGCATCGTCCTGCTCGCGATCCGCGCCGGGGGCAATGCGGCAGGCTGGGCATTCCAGCTGCAGGATCCGCGAACCATCTTGCTGCTGACCCTGCTTGCCACCGCGATCACGCTGAACCTGCTGCGTGTCTTCGAGCTTCCGGTGATCGGCGGCGAACGCAATCCGACCGGCAGCTTCGGGACCGGCGCGCTGGCGGCGTTCGTCGCCACGCCCTGCGCCGGCCCGTTCCTCGGCGCGGCTCTCGGCACCGCCTTGCTGCTCCCGGCCGCCGGATCGATCGCGGTCTTTGCAATGCTCGGCCTCGGTCTGGCCATGCCCTTCGTGATCGTCGCGTTCGTCCCTGCGCTTAGGGATCGCCTGCCGAAGCCCGGTCCATGGATGGCTCGGCTGCAGCGCATTCTGGCGATACCCATGGCACTGACCGCGATGGCCTGCCTGTGGTTGTTATGGCGCCAGGGCGGCTTCAGCGCTTTGCTCGCGGGGCTGCTCGCGGTCGCGTTTCTCTCCGCCGCTGTTTCTCTTGCGGGACGCAACCAGCGGCGCGGCCATCCCGCCGTCACCCTGCCCGTGATCCTTTGCCTGATCGCTGCGGTTATTCCGGGCCTTGGCCTCGGTCGCGGAGAAGTCGCCGTCGTTGGCAGACCGGCGCCGGGCACGGCGACGTGGAGCGTGGACGCCGTAGCCAAGGCGCGGGCGACCGGCAAACCCGTATTCGTCTATTTCACCGCCGACTGGTGCCTCACGTGCAAGGTCAACGAAGCGGCCGCGATCGACCGGGACACGGTACAAGCCGCCTTCCGCAAGGCTGGCGTCGTGACCCTGGTCGGCGATTGGACCGACGGTGATCCGGCCATCACGCGCCTGCTCGAAAGTCGCGGCCGGGCAGGCGTTCCGCTCTATCTGTGGTATGAGCCTGGCAAGGCCGAGCCCGAAGAATTGCCGCAAGTGCTCACCCCGGGAATATTGAGCGATCGCGCGGCGCGGCCACGCTGACGCCATCCGCCTAATTTGAGGTCCAAACCTTTTTCCCCGCCACCCAGGTTTCGATCACCTTTGTCGCCGCCAGCGCCTTCTGATCGACCCTCGACACATCGCGATCGACGAAGATGAAGTCCGCCCATTTGCCGGGGTCCAGGGCTCCCGATCCGGGTTTCGGCGAAACCGGCGTAGGCCGCGCCCCGCGTGAACCCGTTGAGCGCGGTCGCGAAGCTCACCCGTTCCTCGGGCCGCCAGCCGCCCGGCGGCTGGCCGTCGGGATCCTGCCGGCTGACCGCGGCGCTCAACCCCGGAAACGGGTTCGGGCTTTCGACCGGGAAGTCCGACCCGAAGGCCAAAGGCACGCCCATCTTTTCGATCGTATGCCATGCATAAGCGCCCTTCAGCCGCGCCGGATCGAGCCGCGCCTCGGCCATCGTCCGGTCGCTGGTCTGATGCGTCGGCTGCATCGACGCGATGATCCCGGCCGGCTTCAACCGCTTGAGATCGACCGGATCGGCGATCTGCAGATGCTCGATCCGCCAGCGCCGGTCGCCCTTGTGCGTGCGATTGAGCAGTTCATAGGCGCCGATCACCTGCGCATTGGCGGCGTCGCCGATGGCATGGACCGCCAGCTGGTAGCCGCCTGATGCTGCCGCCTCGGCCTGGGCCTGCAACTCGGCATCGGTCAGGAAGCGAAGCCCGTGCGTGTCCGGCTTGTCGTGATAGGGCGCCTTGAGCCACGCCCCGCGCGATCCGAGCGCGCCGTCGGCATAGAGTTTGACCCCGCCCAGATGAAGCCGGTCGCCGTACAGCCAGCCGCTCGGCCGACCATCGTTGATGGCTGTCATGCCCGGACTCCCGGCTGCGTAACTCATGATCCGGACGCTCAACGTCCCGCCCGCCCCGGCTCGGTTCATCGCCGCCCAGCCGTCGGCATCAGTGCCCATGTCCGCCGCGGCGGTCAGCCCGACCGACAGCATCAGCGACTGCGCCTTGGCCAGCGCCGCGTCCTGCTGCGCGGCGGTCGGGGCAGGGATCTTGTCCTCGATCAGCGCCATTGCGGCATCGACGAACAGACCGTTCTCGATCCGCCCGCCGGTCGGGGCGGTCGCCGCGCTCGTCACCTCGGCCGCCTTCAGCGCCGCACTGTTGGCGACCCCCGCATGGCCGTCGACCCGTCCCAGCCAGACCGGGCGACCCGCGACGACCGTGTCGAGGTCGGCCGCGGTCGGAAAGCGCTTGTCCGCCCACAATTCCTGGTTCCACCCGCGCCCCAATATCCACCCGGATCCAGGGTTGGCGGACGCGTAAGCCCGTAATCGCGACTGCAGGTCGGCCAGCGACCGCGTCCCCGTGAGGTCGAGTTGAAGCGCCATGAAGCCAAGGCCCATGACATGGCCATGCGCGTCGATCAGTCCCGGCAGCATTGTCCGCCCGGCGCCATCGACGACCGTGGTTCCATCGCGCAACTTGAACTTCTCGCCGTGCAACACCTTCAGCACCTTGCCGTCGTCGCCGACCAGGATGCCGGTGAAGCGCTCCAGCTTCCCGCTTGCATCGACCTGCACGCCGTTGACATTGTCGACCAGCATATCGGCCCGTGCGGGACCGGCGGCGGGCAGGACGGCGGCGAGCGCAAGCAGCGCGATTTTCGATGGTCTCATCCCCGTGGCATAGCATTGTTTGCCCGCCCCGGAAGGGCTAGTCCGCCGCAATGACCACGCCTTCGATCCTCACCGCCCCGACCATCGACGACATTCGCGCCGCCGCCGACCGCATCGACGGCGCGATCGAAAAGACCCCCACGTCGCACAGTGGCGTCCTGTCGAAGATGATCGGCGCGGACCTGTGGCTGAAGTTCGAGAATCTGCAATATACCGCCGCCTACAAGGAACGCGGCGCGCTCAACAAATTGCTTCAGCTCAGCGATGACGAGCGTCGCCGCGGGGTCATCGCGGCATCGGCCGGCAATCACGCGCAGGCGGTCGCCTATCATGGCAAACGCCTCGGCATTCCGGTGACGATCGTCATGCCCGGCCCGACCCCCACGGTGAAGGTCACCCAGACCGAAGGCCACAAGGCGCGCGTCGTGCTTCACGGCGAAACCTTCGACGACGCCTATGCCCATGCGCGCGAGCTTGAGGCCGAGGAGGCTTTGGTCTTCGTCCACCCGTTCGACGACGGCCAGATCATCGCCGGTACCGGCACCATCGCTCTCGAAATGCTCGCCGAAGTGCCCGATCTAGAAGTGCTAGTCGTCCCAATCGGCGGCGGCGGACTGATCAGCGGCATGGCGATCGCCGCCAAGACGATCAATCCGCGCATCGAAATCGTCGGGGTCGAGGCCGAGCTGTATCCGTCGATGAAGAACGTCGTCGAAGGCTCGCGTGGCAAGATCGGTGGCGACACGCTGGCCGAGGGGATCGCGGTCAAGGAGCCGGGGACGCTGACCCGCGCGATCATCGCCCAGCGGGTCGACCGGATCGAGCTGGTTGCCGAACGCGACATCGAACATGCCGTCGCCTTGCTGGTGTCGATCGAAAAGAGCGTGGTCGAGGGGGCGGGCGCGGCGGGCCTGGCCTACATCCTCGCCAATCCCGATCGCTTCACCGGGAAGAAAGTCGGCACCATTCTATGCGGCGGCAACATCGACACCCATTTACTGGCCAACGTGCTGGTGCGTGAGCTGGTCCGCTGCGGCCGCATCGCGCGATTGAAGATCAATGCGCAGGACCGGCCCGGCGCGCTTGCCGCCATCACCGCCAAGTTTCACGAATGCGGCGTCAACATCATCGAGGTCGAACATCAGCGCATTTTCACCCGCTTGCCGGCCAAGGACACGCTGATCGAAGTCGAGTGCGAAGCGCGCGATGCACAGGCGATCGAACGTCTCATCGAACGCCTTGAAAATGCCGGCTTCACGGTCGAACGCGCGCAACTCGACTGATCCGACCATCCCGCTTCGGGACAGTGTGCGCACTTAACCTCATTCCGTTGGTGACAACCTCTTTTCAACCGCGTTGAGCGGTCGCATAAAGACTTTCGTAACCATTTGGAGTTCGCCGGGTTGAGCGCACCATTTCGCTTCCCAAAATTCTTCGTCACCAACCCGTCGCCGTGCCCGTATCTTCCGGGCAAGGTGGAGCGGAAGGTGTTCACGGAATTGTCGGGTCGCCACTCCAGCGAGATGAATGAAGCGCTCGGCCGGATCGGGTTCCGCCGGTCGCAATCGGTGGCCTATCGCCCAAGCTGCATCGATTGCTCGGCCTGTGTATCGGTTCGGGTTCTTGCGGACCAGTTCAGTCCCTCGGCAACCCAGCGCAAGCTCATGCGCCGCCATGCCGACCTCGAAGTCAGCGCGTGCCGCCCATGGACCACGGAAGAACAATATGCCCTGCTCCGCGGCTATCTCGCCCAACGCCACCCCGGTGGCGGCATGGCCGAGATGGACGAACATGATTTCGCCGACATGGTCGAACAGACCCCGGTCCGCACGTACGTCGTCGAATATCGCGAACCCTCGGTTGACGGACGCCCCGGGAAACTGGTCGGCGCGTGTCTGAGCGACCAGCAGGCCGATGGCCTCAGCATGATCTACAGCTTTTACGATGTCGGTCCCGATGCCCGCCGGGGGCTTGGTACATACATCATCCTGGACCACATCATTCGCGCCGCACGCGCCAATCTACCCTATGTCTATCTCGGCTATTGGGTCGAAGGCTCCGACCGGATGGCGTATAAGGCCAGCTTCCGGCCGATGGAGCGTTTAGGGCGCGAAGGCTGGGGCCCGATGGATGCCGCGGCGCCGGTCCAAATTCCCTCGATCGGCGACCAGCTGCCTTCGCGCAGCCCAAGGCGTATCCTGGTCGACGCCTGACCCTTCTTGTCCCGGATCGGGACATTAATTTTTTGCTAAAATTGCTGTTAACCAAATCGCGCATCGATTAGGATGGAGCCGAGGGCGGGATCGCGCGGCGCTATGTCGGAATGCTCGCCAAACAGGGGAAATCTAAATGAAAGCATTTCTTGTTCTTGCTGGCGCAACGTTGGCGTTTGCGACACCGGCCGCGGCTCAGCAACTTGTCACCAACGGTGGTTTTGAGACCGGAAGCCTTACCGGCTTTACCCAGACCGGAAACACCGGTTTTACAGGTGTAAGCTCGGGTTCCGGTATTCCCGCTTCGGGCACCTACGCGGCCTTTTTCGGCCCGATTGGCTCCAACGGCGGTATTACTCAGGCCCTGGCAACCACTTCCGGGCAAAGCTATTTGATTAGCTTCGACCTGCAAAACCTGAACGGCGGCTCGAATTTCTACGATGTTCTGTTTGGCGGCGTTTCGCTCTTCAGTGCCTCGAATTCCGGTGCGTTCGGGTATACGAATTTTTCGACCACTGCGACCGCGACTGGCGCGTCGACTCTGCTTGCATTCAATTTCCGAAATGATCCGAGCTTCTTCACGCTCGACAATGTCTCCGTGACCGCCGTCAACGGCGCGGTCCCCGAACCCGCGACGTGGGCCATGATGTTGATCGGCTTCGGCGCGATCGGTGCCTCGATGCGTCGTCGTCGCCGGGCGGACATTGCGCTCCGCATGGCCTGAAACTCCGACTCGACGAACGCAGCGACGCGGCCCGGACTTCGCTGTCCGGGCCGCTTTTTTTGCGCTTGCGTCTCGCCCGGCAAATGACCTTCGCATCCTTTGTCGATTGATCACGTATCTGTGACGCGCACGTTATGCGTGGCGCGATCAGGGAGAATTTTATGCGTAAATCGGTAACGGCTCGTCTGGGCCTGGTAAGTGCGGCAACGCTGGCCCTGTTGGCGGCATCGCCAGCTTCGGCGGCGCAATATCTGTTCGACTTTTCGGGCACCGGATTCTTCGGCGGCACGTTGAACGGCAGTGGTACGCTGACGACCGACGACGTTTCGTTCGTCAACGCGCTCAACGGTTATACAGCGCAGACAATCACCGGCATCAGCGGCACCTTTAACGGTTCGACGATCACGGGCCTCGCCAACGTGACCGGCAGCAACAATCTGTTCTATCTCACGGGACCGTTCTTCGTTGATGGCAACGGTCTGGGGTTCGCGACCGCGTCGGGCGTGTCGGCCAATCTGTTCGTGACGAACGGCACGTCCTATCGGGTGAACACCATGGGCGCCGGCCTGCTAACGGGGCTGGTCACTGCGCGGGTGACCCCTGTCACGGTCGCCGCCGCCGTCCCCGAGCCGGCGACTTGGGCGATGATGCTGATGGGCTTTGGCGCGATCGGGGCCGCGTTGCGCCGCCGCAGGAGGTCGTTCGCGGCAGCCTGACTCGGATTAATTGGCGCTGTCCGGCGCTGGTTCGCCGGACAGCATCATTCGATAATGATCGACCAAGGTATCGCGCCCGGTTTCCGGCGTTGCGTCGGCGTCGTAGCAGCCGCGGGTCGAGTCCCACACCAGCATCGACTCGGTCGCATAATAATGCCCGATGCGCGCATATTCGGCCTTGGCCCTCAAGGCCGGCATGAGCCGCCCGACAGCGCCAAGCATGTGCGCGACGACGGCCAGCAGATTTGGCGACACCGAACGAAATTTCCTCTTCTGGCCGGTCAGGAAAAATAATGCTTCGCCCTGCGCGCGGGACGTCATTGCCGGCCCCGGCCCACCGATCGGCAGGATGCGGTTCCATCGCATCTCGTCGTCGATGCAATCGACAACATATGTTGCCAGGTCGCGGTCGCTGATCGGCTTGCATGCTGTCGCCTGTCCGTCGCCGAACAGAAGAAAGGCCTTGCCCGCGCGAACCCGCTCGATCTGGCCGGACAGTGACTTGAAGAAAGCCGTTGGCCGGACGATCGAATAGCGGATCCCCGATGCGATCAGCGCTTCCTCGAACGCCAGTTTGGCGTGCTGGAACGCCAGGCGCGGTTTCTGGACGCAGATTGCGGACAGCAAGATGAAATGAGCGACGCCCGATGATCTGGCCGCCTGCAAGATGTTCATGTTCGCGCGATGATCGACCGCCCAAGCGTCGGACGAAACACCTGTCCGAGAAGCGATGCACGATATTACGACGTCGAAGTGCGTCGCCTCGAACGCGCGGTCGACATCCGCCTGATTTTGAAGATCGACGATCTGGACGTGCGCCGATGGCAGATCGACCGGCATCCGCACCAGGCAGTGGATGCGGGCATCGCGTCGCTCCAACTCCGCTACCACGGCCTGGCCGATCGTCCCGGTCCCGCCCAGGACGCAAATGGAAAGCGGGGTTTTTCTCATCGGACGGTTATGGCCCGCTTTCATGCCTTTCGCATCGCATTTCGGGGGCTCACCCCCGACCCGTTATTTACCGATCGTGCGTCAGGATGCGCCGCGTCCGGTCTTTTCCTGAAGCTCGTCGATCCGCTCGGACGCCTGCGCCTTGGTCATCGTCTCGTCGAACGAATCATGCGCTTCTTCGCTAAGGGTCTGCAGATAGGATGCCTGGGCGCCGGTCATCGGTTCGTCGCCGGTTACCCAGTTCGATGGATCCTTGACGGCATTTCCGGTTGGGTTCTGCTTGGGGTCTTCGCTGATTTGGTCGGTCATGTTTGCCTCGATGTTCAGTTCTCCCTACCAACCTCCATGTTCTTTGTTTGTTCCGCATAGAGTTTTCGCGCAATTGCATCCGTCCTGCTCGCGACATTCACACTCCGTCAGCATCTGGATGATACTTCCCGAGTCGAAACGAGAAAGCATGACCAAGCCTCATCCGCTGCTGACAGACCCCGATCCCTTCGCCGACCGCCGCGTTCATCCGCGCGTCATGGTGGCCTTGCCGGCGTTTCTGCAGGCCGATGGCGTTCGGCAGTCGGTCCAGATTCTCGACCTTTCGTCGGGCGGGGCCAAGATCAGTTGCGCGGCCCTGATCGCATCGGGGTCGCAGGTCTTGCTCGACTGCGGATCGCTTGCCTGTACCGGGGTCGTGCGCTGGCAGAACAATGGCCAGCTGGGCCTCGCCTTCGCGCAGGAACTCGACCCGCGCGAAGTCGCCGCGCTGATGGAACGGTCCAAGGCGCTCGAAGCCTTGATGAAAACGCGCGGGTAGGGCGCCCGGCACACTGGGACGGCAGGATCGCTGCTCCCCGCGAAAAGCCTTTCAAAATAGGCTTTCGACTGCTTGGCTGCCGATGCCGGCTCGCTACTCTTCCAATCGTCTATTCGCCAGACGTTTCGCAGCTTTGTCGGGCCGCTCAGCTTAAGTTGACGAAACGGCCCCTAAAAGCCGCCGCACTCGGGAAACTTCGACAACCTAAGCCCCATGAAAAAACGGCGGAGCGCTTGTCGCACCCCGCCGTTCGAGCCCCTGCTCATGGAACTGGTTTATTAGGCGACCGCCGCCTCCGGGGTCACCATGTCGCCTTCGGCATCGCGCAGCACATAACCGCGGCCCCACACCGTTTCGATATAATTGTCCCCGCCGCAGGCCAGGCTGAGCTTCTTGCGCAGCTTGCAGATGAAGACGTCGATGATCTTCAGCTCGGGCTCGTCCATGCCGCCGTAGAGGTGGTTGAGGAACATTTCCTTGGTCAGCGTCGTGCCCTTGCGCAGGCTGAGCAGCTCCAGCATCGCATATTCCTTGCCGGTCAGGTGAACGCGGCTGCCGTCGACTTCGACGGTCTTGGCATCCAGGTTGACCGCCAGCTTGCCGGTGCGGATGACCGACTGGCTGTGCCCCTTGCTGCGGCGGACGATGGCGTGAATTCGCGCGACCAGTTCGTCGCGGTGAAACGGCTTGGTGACGTAATCGTCGGCCCCGAAGCCGAGCGCGCGAACCTTGCTGTCCATCTCGTTGAGGCCGGACAGGATCAACACCGGGGTGCCGACCTTGGCGGTGCGCAGCTTCTTGAGGACGTCATAGCCATGCATGTCAGGCAGGTTGAGATCGAGGAGGATGATGTCGTAATCGTACAGCTTACCCAGATCGAGGCCTTCCTCGCCCAGATCGGTGGTGTAGATATTGAAGCCTTCGGTCGACAACATCAGTTCGATGCTCTTGGCGATGGTCGCCTCGTCTTCGATCAACAGCACGCGCATGAGTAATTCCCCCGTTTCGAAACCGTAAAGCGTTACGCCGCCTTAACGGCCCTGAAGCGTTCATTAACCATGCGATGTCTGAAGGCAAAAGGTTAATAAGTCCTAAAAGGTTGGAATCCGGTCGAATCGTTGCGCTGGTGCATCAGTCCTTGCCGCGGCACCGGCCAGATGCCATCTGCCCGCCATGACGCTCGAAGACCTGATCCTGTTCGTCGATGGCGAGGCGATCGTGATTGACAAGCCGGCCGGCTTGCCGGTCGACCAGCCACGGGCGGGGGGGACGAGCATCGAAGCGCGGATCGGCGAGTTGACGCTCGGCTTCGCCCGTCCGCCAGTCGCCATGCACCGCCTCGACCGCGACACGTCGGGTTGCCTCCTGTTCGCGCGCAATCACAAAAGCCGTGCGAAATTCCAGCAGGCCTTCGAGGCTGGACTGGTCACCAAATCCTACCTCGCGGTGGTCGATGGCGAGACGCCGGGCGAGGAGGGAGTGATCGACTTGCCGGTGGCCAAGCGGTCCTCGGCGGCGCGGGGTTGGCGGATGGTGATCGAGGATTCGGGCAAGCAGGCGGTCACCCGCTGGCGCCGGATCGGAGCGCTCGACGGCCAGAGCCTGGTGGAGTTCCTGCCCTCGACCGGTCGCACCCACCAGATTCGCGTCCATGCGGCGCGCGGTCTTGGCGCGGCGATCGTCGGCGACCCCGTCTATAGCCGCGCCGACGGTGACGATGAGCCGGGCAGCATGGTCCTCCCCGACAGCGGGCTGTTATTGCATGCCTGGCGGATCGGCATGCCGCGCGAGCCAAAGGAGCCGATTGACGTCACCGCGCCCGTCCCCGACCGCTTCGGCCGCTGGTTGGACCTGCTCGCGTGAAACCCGGGGACGTGTCCATTCCGGAGGACGCGCTCAGCGAGAAATTCCTCGCCGCGACCGGGCCGGGGGGGCAGAACGTCAACAAGGTGGCGACCGCTTGTCAGTTACGAGTCGACGTCTTCAGGCTCGGCCTGGCCCCGCATGCGTTCCAGCGACTGAAAGTCATTGCAGGATCGAAGATGACCGCGGGGGGTGAATTGATTCTCACCGCCCGCCGCTTCCGCAGCCAGGAAGCAAACCGCGAGGACGCGCGGCTGCGGCTGGCGCAAATGATCGCCGATGCCCATATCGTGCGGGCCCGCCGCCGCCCGACCAAGCCGAGCCGCGCCGCCAAGGCGAAGCGGGTCGACGCCAAGAAGGGCCGCGCTACGATCAAGGCTGGCCGCGGGAAAGTGACGGACTATTAGAATGTACGACTTCAAGATCGACGCCGCCGACAAGCCAACTCTCTACGCCGATCTCGCCTCGGCCTTGCGGGGGCTAACCGACGGCGAGCCCGATCCGGTCGCCAACATGGCGAACGCTGCGGCGCTGATCTGGGAAACGCTGCCGGGTCTGAACTGGGCGGGCTTCTATCGCGCCATCGATGGCGAACTCGTCCTCGGGCCATTCCAGGGACGGCCGGCATGCATCCGTATTCCCTTTGGCACGGGGGTGTGCGGAACTGCAGCAGCAACGATGCAGGTGCAGCGGATCGACGACGTCCATGCGTTTCCGGGCCATATCGCATGCGATAGCGCGTCGAACAGCGAGTTGGTGGTGCCGATCGTCAAGAACGGCAAGCTGATCGCGGTGCTCGACCTCGACAGCCCTGATCGGGCGCGGTTCGATGCCGAGGATGAGGCGGGGTGCGTCGCGCTTGCCGACATTCTGGCGGAGGCGACCTAGCTAAGGCGCTCCAGTTGCTCCGCGCTGAGGCCGCCCGGTATGATCATTACCGGGCAGGGGAGCTTGCCCGCATCGTTTCCAGTAAAGTTGGCGACCAGCACGCCGGGGCTGCCCGATGGGGCGGCACCGAGCACCAGGGCAGCAATATCGCTCCGCGTGCCGATCAGCCCGCGGACCGCCGCGACCGGATCGCCCGGACTGACGATGATATTGGGCTGGATCCCCGCCGCATCGACGATTTCGCCGACCGAAGCGGCGACGCTGGCTTCGATACGCAGGCGCTGCTCTTCCTCGATCGCCGCCTGAACCCCGCCCCATTGTACGAAGTCCTGCGGCTCGACCACCGCCAGCACCTCGACCGCGCCATTGGTCTTGGCGGCGCGCCGCGCGGCGAAGTGCAAGGCGGTGCGCGCTTCCGCGCTGTCGTCGATCACCACCAGATAGGTGCGCTTGTCGTGGACGGCCCCATTCATCGCGTCACTGCTGCGCGAAACCCCAATCAATGGCAAGCGGCCCTTGACCGCACGCCCTGCTTTGGCGTTTGTGCCTTTGCACCATATTAGCCGGGATCATCCATGCCGATCGAACTGAAAATGCCTGCCTTGTCGCCCACCATGGAGGAGGGGACATTAGCCAAGTGGCTGGTCAAGGAAGGCGATACGGTCAAATCGGGCGACCTGCTGGCCGAGATCGAAACGGACAAGGCGACCATGGAATTCGAAGCGGTCGACGAAGGCACGATCAGCCAGATCCTGGTGGCGGAAGGATCGGACGGCGTGAAGGTCGGCACGCCGATCGCATTGATGTCCGGGGACGGCGAGACTGCGACCCCCGCGCCAGCACCGGCCCCCAAGGCAGATGCAATCCCCAAAGAGGAAGCCGCGAAACCGCAACCCGCGCCACCCGCCAAGGGCGGTGGCGAAACGCCGGCGGCCGCTCCGCAGCCCGCGCCTTTGCCTCGGGCCGATGCGGGCGATCGGATCAAGGCCAGTCCGCTCGCCCGTCGACTTGCCGAAGCACAGGGAATCGACCTGGCGTCGCTGACCGGAAGCGGTCCCGGCGGACGCATCGTCCGCGCCGATCTGGGTGAAGGGGCAGGGGGCGCGAAGGCTGCTCCCGCGACCGCCGCCACCGCACCGCTTGCCGCGCCTCCTGTGAAACCGGTGCCGGTGGAACCCGGCGACACTCCGCATGAATTCGTGAAGCTCAGCAACATGCGCAAGACGATCGCGCGCCGCCTGACCGAATCGAAGCAGCAGATCCCGCACATCTATCTCACGGTCGATATCCAGCTCGATCGCCTGCTCAAGCTCCGCTCCGAGATCAATGCCGGGCTTGCCGGCCGAGGAATCAAGCTCAGCGTCAACGACATGCTGATCAAGGCGCTCGCGGTTGCCTTGATTGAAGTCCCCGAATGCAATGTCAGCTTCGCGGGCGACACGTTGATCAAGTACAGCCGCGCCGATATTTCGGTGGCGGTGAGCATTGAAGGCGGACTGATCACGCCGATCGTCGCCGGCGCCAACGACAAGTCCTTGTCGAAAATCTCGACCGAGATGCACGACCTGGCGAGCCGCGCCAAGGAGGGCAAGCTGCAACCTGCCGAATATCAGGGCGGCACCGCGTCGCTCAGCAATATGGGCATGTTCGCGATCAAGCAGTTCGAGGCGGTGATTAACCCGCCCCAGGCCATGATCATGGCGATCGGCGCGGGTGAGAAACGGCCGTACGTCATCGACGACAGCCTGCAGATCGCGACGATCATGTCGGCGACCGGCAGCTTCGATCATCGCGCTATCGACGGTGCCGATGGCGCCCGGTTGATGAAAGCATTCAAGTCGTTGGTGGAAAATCCTCTAGCAATGGTGGCCTGACATGAAATGGATCACGGCATTGATCATTGGCGCTATCCTGGCATTCACCCTGCCCATGGCGCTTGGCGGATCGAACGGCGTGTGGATGACCGGATGGACGAAGGTCGGCACCATCCGGCCGTTCGAAAGTTCGCCCGGTTTCCTCTTCTCGATCCCGGTCTTCCTCGGTGCGGCACTGGCTTTCCGCCTGTTCTTCAACTGGCACAGCACCTGACCGGCCGTTCGTGACGGATCGCGTTCCGCACATCCGGGTCACGGCCATGCCGACCGACACCAATCCCTACGGCGGGGTGTTCGGCGGCTGGCTGATGAGCCAGATGGCGCTCGCCGCCGGCAGCCTTGCTTCGCGCAACGCGCATGGCAAATGCGTCGTGGTCGCGGGCGATGCGTTGAAATTTACCGGCGCGCCGCGGGTGGGCGACGAAATCTCGATCTATGCGGAAATGATGCGCCAGGGCCGAAGTTCGATGACCATTGCCGTCGACGCGGAGGCCCGGGATCGCGACGGCGAACGCGTCTTCGCCATCGCCAGCGGCGAATTCACCTTCGTCGCGCTCGATGAAAATGACCGACCGCGAGCGA
The DNA here is from genome assembly GCA_963740965.1 of uncultured Alphaproteobacteria bacterium. Classification (GTDB taxonomy): domain Bacteria; phylum Pseudomonadota; class Alphaproteobacteria; order Sphingomonadales; family Sphingomonadaceae; genus Sphingomicrobium. The sequence goes on along the minus strand of CAVUFW010000006.1, from coordinate 1,213,755 downwards.
TCGCGGCGAATGGAGAATAAGTTGCCCAATACCTACGACCTCATCGTTCTCGGCTCCGGTCCCGGCGGTTATGTCGCCGCCATTCGCGCTGCGCAGCTCGGCCTCAAGACCGCGATCGTCGAGCGCGAGAATCTTGGCGGAATATGCCTCAACTGGGGCTGCATCCCGACCAAGGCGCTGCTTCGCTCGGCCGAAATTTTTCATCACATGAATCACGCCGACGCGTTCGGCCTCAGCGCCGGGGGTAAGCCGACCGCCGACCTCGCCAAGGTGGTCGCCCGCAGCCGCGCGGTAGCGAAGCAACTCAATCAGGGCGTCACGCACCTGATGAAGAAGAACAAGATCGACGTGCACATGGGCGAGGGCGCGCTCACCGCCGCGAACAAATTGACCGTCATCAAGGACGGCAAGACGTCCGAGTTGACTGCGAAACACATCATTCTGGCCACGGGCGCCCGCGCCCGCGACCTTCCGTTCGCCAAGGCCGACGGGAAGCGCATCTGGACCTATCGCCACGCCATGACCCCGCCTGAAATGCCGACCGAGTTGCTGGTCATCGGATCGGGCGCGATCGGGATCGAGTTCGCATCGTTCTACAATGACATGGGGGCCAAGGTAACGGTGGTCGAAATGCTCGACCGGATCGTCCCGGTCGAGGACAAGGACGTGTCCGACGCGCTCCACAAATCGCTGACCAAGCAGGGCATGACGATCCTCACTGGCGCCGGGGTCGAAAGCCTCAAGAGCGACGCCAAGGGTATCGCCGCCACCATCAAGACCGCCGACGGCAAGACCGCCGAGCAGCGCTTCAGCCATTGCATCGTCGCGGTGGGGATCGTCCCCAACACCGAGAATATCGGTCTCGAAGCGCTCAAGGTCGCCAGCGACCGCGGCTTTCTCAAAACCGATCCGATGTGCCGCACCAACGTCTCCGGCCTGTGGGCGATCGGCGACATCACGGCGCCGCCGTGGCTGGCGCACAAGGCGAGCCACGAGGGAGTGATCGCCGCCGAGGCGATTGCGCAGGCGCTTGGCAACAAGGACGTTCACCCCCATGCGATGGACCCGCGCAACATCCCCGGCTGCACCTATTGCCATCCGCAGGTCGCCTCGGTCGGCCTGACCGAGGCCAAGGCGAAGGAGGCCGGGCACGAGGTCAAGGTCGGCAAGTTTCCGGCGATCGGCAATGGCAAGGCGATCGCGCTGGGCGAGGTGGAAGGTTTCATCAAGACGGTGTTCGATGCCACGACCGGCGAGTTGCTCGGCGCCCACATGATCGGCGCCGAAGTCACCGAATTGATCCAGGGCTATACCATCGGGAAGACGGCCGAACTGGTCGAGCAGGATTTTATCCAGACCGTGTTCCCGCATCCGACGCTCAGCGAGATGATGCACGAAAGCGTTCTCGCGTCCGAGGGCCGCGTCATCCACATATAAGTCGGCCAATTGCGTTCCGAAACAAGCGGCGCGATACTCGTCGCTCGGGACTCGATATTCCGTCGCGTTCCGCGCGGAGGACGACACCATGACCCGGACCCGATTGCTACTCGCTTCTGTCTTGATCACCTCAATGGCGATCGGCCCGGCGTCAGCACAGGCGGTGAGTGCGGTCAATTTCGCGCGCGGTGCTTCGTCGACCACGATCAGCGGATCGATCCGTGGCGATCAGTTCGTCGATTACCGGATCTCGGTTCGTGCGGGGCAGATGCTGAGGGTCGACATGACGACCCAGCGCGGCAGCCCGTACTTCAATGTGATGGAGCCCGGATCGCGCGACGTGGCGATCTTCGTCGGGTCGACGAGTGGGGCGACCTTCGCCGCTCGGACCCGGGTGAGCGGCGCCTACACTATCCGTGTCTATCAGATGCGCGCATCGGGACGCCGCGGTGAGGTGGCGGCCTATCGCCTGACTATCGCGGCGGCGGGCGGCGGCGCGATCGGCAATCCCAGCGCGCCCGCGCACCACTCGGGCGATGCCCTCGTCCGCGGCACGCCGTACCACGCGGTTGCGTCGGTCCGTTGCCGCGCCTCGGCCGGCGCCGTGATGGCGATTTGCAAGGCCGGGGTGATCCGGCGACCCGGCTCGGCGACCGTTCATCTCGACACCCCCGACGGCGGCGAACGCACGATCCTGTTCCGCGACGGTCGAGCCGTTTCGAGCGATGCCGATGCACCGTTGCGGGTCACCCGGCGCGGCGACGTCAGCATCATCGGCATCGGTCGTTATGAGGTGTACGAAATCCCCGATGCCTTGCCGTTCGGCGGCTAGGGCTGGACGACCGGCAGAGGTCCGCTAAGCATATCCTCGATCATTGGGGGACGATATGCGCGGTCGGGTCTTTGCATTGCTGCTTTCCGTTTCGGGGATGGCCGACGCCGCCAGCGTCGTCACCGCCGAGCGATATCTCGACGTCGGCACCGGCCGGTATATCGACTACCCGGCGATCTTCGTCGGCGACGACGGCAGGATCACGTCGATCGTCGATGCGCGCACGGTCAAGTGGGGCGCGGACGTCCGTCATGTCGACCTCTCGGGAAGGACGCTCGTTCCCGGCTTGATCGATATGCATGTCCATCTCGACAGTCCGGCCGACATCGGCGGCTATCGCGGGCTGGAATTCACCGATAGCTTTTTCGGCATGACTGCGCTCGGCAATGCCCGGGCGATGCTCGACGCCGGCTTCACGACGGTGCGCAACGTCGGCTCGGCTAACCGCAACGACATCGGTCTGAAACAGGCGATCGACAACGGTTATGCGGTCGGCCCGCGCATCGTGCCGGCCGGTTATGCGCTCGGCGCGACCGGCGGCCATTGCGACAGCACTTTCCTTCCGCCGAGCCTGGAAAAGGCCAAAAAGGAGGAAGGCGTCGGCGATGGGGTGGAGGAGCTTCGCTACCAGGTCCGGCGTCAGCGCAAATATGGTGCAGAGGTGATCAAGATCTGTGCCACCGGCGGTGTGTTCAGCCGCAATACCGAGCCCGGACAGCAGCAGTTGTCCGAGATCGAGATGCGCGCCATCGCCGACGAGGCGCATCAGTGGGGTGTGCGGGTCGCCGCTCATGCCCACGGCGCCGACGGCATCAAGGCGGCGATCCGCGCCGGCATCGATACAATCGAACATGCCTCGCTGGTCGATGCGGAGGGCATCCGTCTTGCCGTCGCGCGCAAGCAGCCGGTGTGGTTCTCGATGGATATCTACAACACCGAATATACCCAGGCGGAAGGCAAGAGGAACGGCACGCTGGAGGATAATCTGCGCAAGGATCGCGAGATCGCGCAGGCGCAGCGGGACAATTTTCGTGCCGCCAACCGGGCCGGTGTGCGGATGATCTTCGGCTCCGATGCAGGGGTCATGCCGCACGGGCAGGTCGGCCGGCAGTTCGCCACCATGGTGACCTATGGAATGACCCCGTTGCAGGCGATCCGTGCCGCCACCAGCAATGCCGCCGAAGCGCTCGGGCGGACTCGCGATGTAGGCGTGATCGCGGTCGGCCGCTACGCCGATCTTGTCGCGGTGACCGGCGATCCGTTGCAGAATATTCGCCTGCTCGAGGCGCCGGTTGCAGTGGTGAAGGGCGGTACGCTGGTCCCGCACGACCAATGAGCGCGACCGGTCACGGAAATCGCACGCTGTGGATCGCATTCGGCGCCAACCTTGGCATCGCCGCGTCCAAGTTCGTCGCGGCGGCGTTCACCGGGTCGTCGGCAATGCTCACCGAAGGTGTCCATTCGGTGGTCGATTCGACCAATCAATTGCTTCTTCTGTGGGGCCGAAAGGCGGCGACGCGGCCGGCCGACGCGACCCATCCGCTGGGCCATGGGCGGGAGCTCTATTTCTGGAGCTTCGTCGTTGCCGTCATGGTGTTCGCGGTCGGCGCGGGAGTGTCGATCTACGAAGGCGTGATCCACATATCGGAGCCAGAGCCGGCGGTCTCACCAATCGTCGCCTACGTCGTGCTCGCCGTCGCTTTCCTGCTCGAAGGCGGCTCCACATGGACGGCCTTCGTCGAGTTCAAGCAGCACAAGGGTCCGCTCGGCTGGATCGAAGCGGTCAAGAGGTCGAAGGATCCGCCGGGCTTCATCGTCCTGCTCGAGAATGGAGCGGCGATGTTCGGGATTATCGTCGCCGCCATCGGGCTTGGAGTGTCGCAATTGACCGGCGATCCGCGCTGGGACGGGGCGGCGTCCGTAGTGATCGGTGCAATCCTCGGCTTTACCGCCTGGGTGCTGGCGGTGGAAAGCAAGCAGTTGCTCATCGGCGAAAGCGCCGACATCGAGATCGTCGACGGGCTGAAGGCCATGATCCAAACGCGCGCCGGAATTACCGGCGTCGGCGATGTCCTGACGGTTCACAGTTCGCCCGACCAGATCACGGTCATGGTGTCGGTCGATTTCGACGATATGATCAGCGCCGCCGAGGTCGAGCGCCTGGTCCATTCGATCGAGCAGGAAGCGGCCGATCGCTGGCCCACGGTGCGCCGCATGTTCATCCGGCCGCACAGCGGCGCCGGGGATCTGCCGGCGGGCGCCGGGTTCGGCAACCAACATCCCTTTGCCGGGTTGAAACGCTGATCCACAGAGAAAGGATTTCGCGTCATGGCTGGCACCGATACCGATGATAAGGCCGACATCCGCAATGACTTTGCCGAGGTGGTCAATATGAGCCCTTCGGAAATCGAGAAATGGCTGGACAGTGACGACAGCAAGGCGGTCCGCTGGAAGGGCGAAGACGGCAAGGGGTCGGGCGAAAGCGTCGGCCACGCCAGCGGTCGCCATATCATCCGAATCGAGGGCAAGAAGGTCGCCGATCTCACCGATGACGACTACGACCACATGCGCAAGGCTGTCGGTTACGTTCACCGCCACCTGAAGCAGCGACCCGCCGATCCGGCCCAATCGCGCTGGCGCTACAGTTTGATGAATTGGGGCCACGACCCGATGAAGAAGGACTGACCATGCAGGGCTTTCACGACGATATCGAACGATTGACGACCGATAACGGTGATTTTCGACGCGTGCTCTACACCGGCAAGCACCTGCAGCTGGTGCTGATGACGCTGCAGCCGGGCGAGGAAATCGGCGCCGAAATACATGAGGACCGCGATCAATTCTTCCGCTTCGAAGACGGCGAGGGGATCGTCGATATCGACGATCACAGCCACCAGGTCAGCGACGGTAGCGGCGTCGTCGTTCCGGCCGGATCGCGCCACAATGTCCGCAACTCGGGCGCGGGACCGCTCAAGCTTTACACGCTCTATGGTCCGCCCGAACATCTCGATGGCATCACCCAAGCAACCAAGGCCGATGCTGACGCGCGTCATCAGGACGAGGAGTGGGACGGCAAAACGACCGAGTAGGGTCCGCTTGCCAATAGAGGCAGGGGCGGTCAGTCTCGCATCATGGTCCAGCCGCTCCACGATACGTCCGATCCGCGGAACGCGACGATCCTGATCAACGTCAATGGCGTCATGACGCCGCGCGGGCTGGCGATGGTGTCGGTGTTCGACAGCGGCTTCATGCTCGGCGATGGCATCTGGGAGGGCATGCGCGTGCAGGGCGGCAGGATCGCCTTTCTCGATCGGCATCTCGATCGCCTGTTCGAAGGGGCTAAGGCAATCGCGCTCCATATCGGGCTCGACCGGGCAGCGATCGAGGCACGGCTTTATGAGACGATCGACGCCAACGACATGAGCGATGGCGCCCATATCCGCCTGATGGTGACGCGCGGACTCCGCTCGACCCCGTACCAGGATCCGCGCGTGGTGGTCGGCGGGGCGACTATCGTCATCATTGCCGAATATAAGCAACCACCGCCCGAGCTTGCCGTGAACGGCCTCACCCTGTTCACCGTCCACGTCCGCCGCGGCGACCCTGCGGTGCAGGATCCCAAGCTCAACAGCCACAGCAAGTTGAACTGTATCACGGCCTGCATCCAAGCGGCCGAGGCCGGTGCCGACGAGGCGTTGATGCTCGATCCGCACGGCTTCGTCGCGACCTGCAATTCGACCCACTTCTTCATCGTCCGCAAAGGCGAGGTGTGGACCTCGAGCGGCGATTACTGCCTCGGCGGGATTACTCGCGAAAACGTCATCCTGATGTGCCGCAAGGCTGGAATTCCGGTTTTCGAAAAAAACTTCTCGCTGACCGATGTCTACGGCGCCGAGGAAGCGTTCTGCACCGGCACGTTCGCCGGCCTGACCCCGGTTCGGTCGATCGACGGGCGGGCCATCAGCGACGGTCGCGGGCCGATGGTCGAGCGGCTTCAATCCCTTTATGCCGAGCGGCTCGCCGCCGACGTTGCGGGCCGGGCGCGCCCGTGACGATCCGGATCGCCATGTGGTCCGGCCCCCGCAACCTGTCGACGGCGATGATGCGAAGTTTCGGCAGCCGCGCCGACACGGCCGTAACCGACGAACCCTTTTACGGCGCCTATCTGAAGGCGACCGGCGACCCGCAGGCCATGGCTGAACAGGTGATCGCCGACATGGATTGCGATTGGGCAAGCGTCGCCGAAATGCTGACCGGCACAAGTCCAGGCCATGCGCCGATCTGGTATCAGAAGCACATGGCTCACCACATGGTCGGGCCAATCGCGCATGACGACCTTCCTGGCCTGACCCACGCCTTCCTCATCCGGGATCCGGCGCGGGTGGTGGCGAGCTACGCCGCCAAAAGGGTAGCGGTCCGCCCCGATCACCTTGGTACAGCGCGCCAGGCGGATTTCTTCAACCGGGAGGCGGATCGCCTCGGCCACGCGCCGCCGGTCGTCGATAGCGCCGACGTTCTTGGCGACCCGGAGGGAACGCTTCGACTCCTGTGCGCTGCGCTCGGCATCGCCTGGGATCCCGCGATGTTGGTCTGGTCACCGGGTCTTCGCGCAACGGATGGCATCTGGGCGTCGCACTGGTACGACGCCGTTGCCGCAAGCACCGGCTTTGGTCCTCCCGATACCACTAACGCGAACCTCTCGGTCGAAGAGCGGAAGGTCGCCGATCAGTGCCGACCATTTTACGAATTGCTCAGAGCGCACAAAATAACCGCTTGAAGTTGACCCAACGTCAAGCGGTAGAAGCGCGGCATGAATCAGGCGCTCGACATACAACAAGTGGTCAGGATGACCGGGCTGACCAGCCGCGCGTTGCGTTTTTACGAGGCGCGTGGGTTGGTGACGCCGTTACGTACCTATAGCGGGCGACGACTGTATGGCCCCGGTGAACTGGAGCAGGTCAACAAGATCGTCGTCCTGAAGCGCGCGGGATTGACGCTTGCGCAAATCGGAGCCCTGACCCGTAATCGCAAGCTCGATCTCGGCGCCCTGATCGACGCCCAGCTGATCGTGCTCGATTCAAAACGCACCGAATTGGAGTCGGCGAGAAGCCTGCTCCTTACCGTCAAGTCACGCATCGACCGCGGCGAGCCCGTCGATGCAGCGACCTTTTGCTCGCTGATTGCCAATGAGGAACTGACCATGACCAAAGACCAATGGGACAAGGTGACCGACCGATATTTCACCCCCGAACAGAAGGCCGAATTCGCTGCCAATCCGCCCGCGGGCGACTTCGACCAGGCCGACTATAGTGCGAAATGGGCCGATCTCGGGAAACGGGTTCAGGCGGCGATACCGCTTGGTGCCGACAGCAAGGAAGCTGGCGCGTTGTACGACGAGTGGCAGGAATTGCTGAAGCCTTTCGCGCAGACGGCGACACCGGCAATGATGCAAGGCGTCACCAAATTCTACGAACGAATGGACGAATGGCAGGGCGATGTGCCGCAGGCGCCCTTCAGCGCCGAAACCTTCGCCTTCATCCAGGAGATCGGACGGCGGCGGAAGGGCTGACCTCGGCCTTGCAAGGTGGGGACGGGGTATTGTGCCCGGTCCCCGCCGACCCTAGTCCAGTTCGTGATAGTGATATTTGTCGTAGCTGCCGCCGACCCCGGTATTCGAGAACGCGCCGCTGCGCTGTTCTTCATAAGCTGAGGCCATGAACCACTGGCGGATGCCGAGGCCGATCGCACCGATCGGGATGCCGATTCCGACGAAGCCCATCGGCGCGTCGAGCAGGAACACCCCGGTCAGCCAGGCCACGCCGAAGCCGATCAGCCAAAAATGAATTTTACCCATGACGCACCTTTCTTCTACGTGTCCGGCGCGTCGGGCTTAGTCGATGAGTATCTAACAACGGGTAAACCCCGCCTGTTCAAGCGCCTGCGTGACGCCACCCCGTTGACCTAGCGCCGGTTCGCCCGTATTGGCCCGCTCGTCCATGAGGCTTCGCGATTCTTCGCATGCCCACGGACAAGAGCTGAACATTGCTCCCCACGCGAAGGCCGGTGACCCGCAAGGATCGCCGCACTTCGCTCATTCGTGTTGGGCAAAAGTAACCGCCGGGGACTGCCCGGCAACGAAAGGTGAAGGCTTCATGCCGACGATTAACCAGCTGGTCCGCAAGGGCCGCGACCCGCAGAAGGCCAAGTCCAAGGTCCCTGCGATGGAACAGAACCCGCAAAAGCGCGGCGTCTGCACCCGCGTTTACACGACGACCCCGAAGAAGCCGAACTCGGCGCTGCGCAAGGTTGCGAAGGTTCGCCTGACCAACAGCCGCGAAGTGATCAGCTACATCCCGGGCGAAGGCCACAACCTGCAGGAACACAGCGTCGTGCTGATCCGTGGCGGTCGTGTCCGCGATCTTCCCGGTGTGCGCTATCACGTCCTTCGCGGCGTGCTCGACACGCAGGGCGTCAAGGATCGCCGTCAGTCGCGTTCGAAGTACGGCGCCAAGCGCCCGAAATAAGCTGGTCTCGCCGGCCGCACCGCGTTCGATCGCAGGTGCGCCGCTCTGAAAGGATTACATTATGTCCCGTCGTCGTCGCCCGGAAAAGCGCGTCATCCTCCCCGATCCCAAGTTCGGGGACATCACGCTTTCGAAGTTCATGAACAGCGTCATGCTCGACGGCAAGAAGTCGGTTGCCGAAAGCATCGTCTACGGTGCGCTCGAAACCGTCGAGGCCCGTCTCAAGAAGGATCCGCTCGGCGTGTTCCATGAGGCGCTGACCAACATCAAGCCGGGCATCGAGGTCCGCAGCCGCCGCGTTGGCGGTGCGACCTATCAGGTGCCGGTCGAAGTCCGCGACGTCCGCGCCCAGGCGCTGGCCATCCGCTGGCTGATCTCGGCGGCGCGTGCGCGGTCGGAAAAGACCATGGCCGGCCGCTTGTCGGGCGAGCTGATGGACGCGTCGCAGAACCGCGGCAACGCGGTCAAGAAGCGCGAAGACACGCATCGCATGGCCGAAGCCAACCGCGCCTTCTCGCATTATCGCTGGTAGCCCCTACATTGGGGTGACCGGCCTTCGGCCACCCCAAATCTTTCAAGGAAACTGACATGGCCCGCAGCCATCCGCTCGACCGTTATCGCAACATCGGTATCATGGCGCACATCGACGCCGGCAAGACGACGACGACCGAGCGCATCCTCTATTACACCGGCAAGTCCTACAAGATCGGCGAAGTGCATGAAGGCACGGCGACGATGGACTGGATGGAGCAGGAGCAGGAGCGCGGGATCACGATCACGTCCGCCGCCACGACCTGCGTCTGGCGCGCCGAAGAGGGCAAGGGCGAAGAGCATCGCATCAACATCATCGACACCCCGGGCCACGTCGACTTCACCATCGAAGTCGAGCGTTCGCTGCGCGTGCTCGACGGCGCGGTCGCCTGCTTCGACGGCGTTGCCGGCGTCGAGCCGCAGTCGGAAACCGTGTGGCGTCAGGCCGACAAGTACGGCGTTCCGCGGATGTGCTTCATCAACAAGCTCGACCGCACCGGCGCCAATTTCGAATATTGCGTCCAGTCGATCATCGATCGTCTCGGCGCCAAGCCGGCCGTCCTCTATCTCCCGATCGGCCTGGAAGGGCAGTTCAAGGGCCTGGTCGACCTGGTCGAGAACCGCGCCATCATCTGGCTCGAGGAGAGCCTCGGTGCGAAGTTCGAATATCAGGACATTCCCGACGATCTGAAGGAAAAGGCCGCCAAGGCGCGCATGGACCTGATCGAACTGGTCATCGACCAGGACGATGATGCGATGGAAGCCTATCTCGAGGGCACCGAGCCGGACACGGCGATGCTCAAGAAGCTGATCCGCAAGGGCACGCTGGCAATGGCGTTCGTCCCCGTGGTGTGCGGCTCGGCGTTCAAGAACAAGGGCGTCCAGCCGCTGCTCGACGCCGTGGTCGACTATCTGCCGAGCCCGCTCGACGTGCCCGCCATCAACGGCATCCTGCCCGAACGGCGAGCGAAGACACGCGCGCGTCGGACGACAAGGCGCCGTTCTCGGCGCTGGCGTTCAAGATCATGAACGATCCGTTCGTCGGCACGCTGACCTTTGCCCGCATCTATTCGGGAACGCTGGAAACCTCGTCGCAGGTCACCAACAGCGTCAAGGACAAGAAGGAAAAGGTCGGCCGCATGCTGCTGATGCATGCCAACGACCGCGAGGACATCCAGATCGCCTATGCCGGCGACATCGTCGCGTTGGCGGGTCTCAAGGACACCACCACCGGCGATACGCTGTGCGCGATCAACTCGCCGATCATCCTCGAGCGGATGGAATTCCCGGATCCGGTGATCGAGCTGTCGGTCGAACCCAAGACCAAGGCCGACCAGGAAAAGATGGGCGTCGCGCTCAATCGCCTGGCGCGCGAAGATCCGTCGTTCCGCGTCTCGACCGATCACGAGAGCGGCCAGACCATCATCAAGGGCATGGGCGAGCTCCATCTCGAGATCCTGGTCGATCGCATGAAGCGCGAGTTCAAGGTCGAGGCCAATGTCGGCGCGCCGCAGGTCGCCTATCGCGAATATCTCGCGAAGCCGGTCGAGCTGACCTACACCCACAAGAAGCAGTCGGGTGGTTCGGGCCAGTTCGCCGAAATCAGCATCTCGGTGACAGCCGGGCGAGCGCGGCTCGGGCTTCGTCTTCTCCGACGAGGTCAAGGGCGGCAACGTGCCGAAGGAATATATTCCGTCGGTCGAAAAGGGCATGCGCGAAACCGCCGAAACCGGATCGCTGATCGGCTTCCCGATCATCGATTTCGAGGTCAAGCTGACTTGACGGCAAATATCATGACGTCGACTCGTCGGCGCTGGCGTTCGAAATCTGTGCCCGCGGCGCGATGCGCGAAGCGGCGCAGAAGGCGGGCATCAAGCTGCTCGAGCCGATCATGAAGGTCGAAGTCGTCACCCCCGAGGATTATCTCGGCGACGTCATCGGCGACATGAACAGCCGTCGCGGCCAGATCCAGGGCACCGACACGCGGGGCAACGCCCAGGCGGTCGAGGCGATGGTCCCGTTGGCCAACATGTTCGGCTATGTGAACCAGCTGCGCTCGTTCACCCAGGGCCGGGCGCAATATTCGATGCAATTCTCGCATTATGACGAAGTGCCGGCAAACGTCGCCGAAGAAGTGAAGGCGAAGCTGGCGTAACCTGTTTTTTGTGGCTATGGGCGCGCTCGCACTTCGGGCGAGCGCCCCGGTTTTTGAAACGTAGAAGAGGCAAAAATGGCGAAGGCAAAATTTGAGCGGAACAAGCCGCATTGCAACATCGGCACCATCGGTCACGTCGATCATGGCAAGACGTCGCTGACCGCGGCGATCACCAAGGTGCTGGCCAAGACCGGTGGCGGCGTCGCCGTTGACTTCGCCAACATCGACAAGGCGCCGGAAGAGCGCGAGCGCGGAATCACCATTTCGACCGCGCACGTCGAATATGAAACCGAAGCGCGCCACTATGCGCACGTCGATTGCCCGGGCCACGCCGATTATGTGAAGAACATGATCACCGGTGCCGCGCAGATGGACGGCGCGATCCTGGTCGTGTCGGCCGCCGATGGCCCGATGCCGCAGACCAAGGAGCACATCCTGCTCGCCAAGCAGGTCGGCGTTCCGACCATGGTGGTCTTCCTCAACAAGGTCGATCAGGTCGACGATCCCGAGCTGCTCGAGCTGGTCGAGCTGGAAATCCGCGAAGAACTTTCGAAGCGCGATTTCGACGGCGACAACATTCCGATCATCCCGGGTTCGGCGCTGGCCGTCCTGGAAGACAAGAATCCGGAAATCGGCGAGGAAGCCATCCTCAAGCTGATGAAGGCGGTCGATGACTGGATTCCGCAGCCGGAGCGTCCGCTCGACAAGCCGTTCCTGATGCCGATCGAAGACGTGTTCTCGATCTCGGGTCGTGGCACCGTCGTCACCGGCCGCGTCGAGACCGGCATCGTCAAGGTTGGCGAAGAAGTCGAGATCGTCGGCATCAAGGACACCCAGAAGACCGTCGTGACCGGCGTCGAAATGTTCCGCAAGCTGCTCGATCAGGGCCAGGCCGGCGACAACATCGGCGCGCTGATCCGCGGCATCGGTCGTGAAGACGTCGAGCGCGGGCAGGTTCTCTGCAAGCCGGGCTCGATCAAGCCGCACACCGACTTCTCGGCGGAAATCTACGTCCTGTCGAAGGACGAGGGCGGCCGTCACACGCCGTTCTTCGCCAACTATCGTCCGCAATTCTACTTCCGCACGACCGACGTGACGGGCGAAGTGGTGTTGCCGGAAGGTACCGAGATGGTGATGCCGGGCGACAACGTGACGCTCGAAGTCAAGCTGATCGCTCCGATCGCGATGGATCCGGGCCTGCGCTTCGCGATCCGCGAAGGCGGCCGTACGGTCGGCGCCGGGGTTGTCGGATCGATCTCGAAGTAATATAGGCGAGCCGGGCCGCGCGATTCTCCACATGCGGGGAGTCGCGCGGCTCGTTTTTAGTTTTGGTTTAATGGTTGCGACGCCTTCAAACGCGTCGCTGGCTCTTTCGCATCGGTAGTGGACATGGAAACGCAGAATATCCGGATTCGCCTCAAGGCGTTCGATCATCGAGTGCTCGACCAGGCGACTGGCGACATCGCCGATACGGCGCGCCGCACGGGTGCTCTCATTCGCGGACCCATCCCGCTGCCGACGCGCATCGAGAAGTTCACCGTCAACCGCTCGCCGCACGTCGACAAGAAGTCGCGCGAGCAGTTCGAGGTGCGCACCTACAAGCGCTTGCTGGACATCGTTCAGCCGACCCCGCAGACGGTCGACGCGCTGATGAAACTTGATCTCGCCGCGGGTGTGGACGTGGAGATCAAACTGGCCTAAGGGCCTCGTACGGCGGTCGAATCGCTCTATCGAAGCGATCCTGTCGGACACAGACAAGGGATACCGCGAGCGTCCTTCGGGACACTCGGCCTGCGTCCCCCGCATCCCGACCACTCCTGGTCGGGAATAGCCCAGCGGGGCACGCTTCTATCATGGGCTGCAAGCCCGCGAACCAATCACGGTTCGTGGGCCTCTGTTGAGGAGCATTTGATCATGCGCACTGGCGTGATCGCGAAGAAAATGGGGATGACCCGCTTGTTCCAGGCTGACGGTCGGCATGTGCCGGTTACCGTCCTGCAGCTGGAAGATGTGCAGGTCGTCGCTGTTCGCGACAAACAAACGGACGGATACACCGCGGTGGCGCTCGGCGCCGGCGTGGCCAAGGCGAAGAATGTCGCCAAGCCGCAGCGCGCGGCCTTCGGCAAGGCCAAGGTCGAGCCGAAAGCCAAGGTCGTCGAATTCCGCGTCGCCGAAGATGCGCTGCTCGAATTGGGCGCGACCATCTCGGCCGACCATTTCGTTGCCGGCCAGCTGGTCGACATCCAGGGCGTCACGCAGGGCAAGGGTTTTGCCGGCGGCATGAAGCGCTGGGGCTTCGGTGGTCTTCGCGCCACCCACGGCGTCTCGGTCTCGCACCGTTCGCTCGGCTCGACCGGTCAGCGCCAGGATCCGGGCAAGGTCTTCAAGAACAAGAAGATGGCCGGCCACATGGGTGCCAAGAACCGCACCCAGCAGAACCTCGAAATCGTTCGCACCGACGCGCTTGCGCGGCCTGATCTTCGTCAAGGGCTCGGTGCCCGGATCGAAGGGCGGCTGGCTCAAGGTCACCGACGCGGTCAAGCTTCCGCGTCAACGAGAACGTTCCCTATCCCGCCGGCCTGTTCGACACGAAGGCCAAGATCGACGAGAGCGAGCAGTCCTGCTGCCGGTCTGGTCGACGACGCCGCGGTCCACGAAATTCCGGCGCTGCCCGGTGACGACGAAGTCGCCGCCATCGCCGCCCAGCAGGAAGCTGGCATGGTCGAGGCGGAAGCCGCCGACGCTGCCGAAGCCGAGGCTGCTGCCGACAACAATGATGCCGCGGCCGGCGAGGGCGATGCCCCCGCCGCTGACGACAGCAAGGAAGGCTAAGTCATGAAGGTCAAGGTTCAGACCCTCGATGCGCAAGCTGGCGGCGACATTCAGCTCGACGATGCCGTGTTCGGTGTCGAGCCGCGCGCCGACATCCTGCATCGCGTGGTGACATGGCAGCTCGCCAACCGCCGCGGCATGGCCCGCGCGGCGCGCGAACGTTCGGACGTCGCCCGCACCGGCAAGAAGTTCGGTCGCCAGAAGGGCGGCGGTACGGCTCGTCACGGCGATCGCCGCGCCCCGATCTTCATCGGCGGCGGCAAGGCCCACGGCCCGCGCGCCCGCCTGTTCACGCTCAGCCTCAACAAGAAGGTTCGCGCGCTCGGCCTGAAGATGGCGCTGTCGTCGAAGGCGATGGGCGGCAATCTGATGATCGTCGACAATCTCGACGTGAAGGACGGCAAGACCAGCCTGCTCAACCAGCAGATCGGCAAGCTCGGCGCCGGCAAGACCATCCTGGTGATGGACGGCGATGCGCTCAACGTCGGTTTCGCCCGCGCGTCGTCCAACCTTCACGGCATCAACCTGCTGCCGGCGGTTGGCGCCAACGTCTACGACATCATGCGCCACGAAACGCTGGTGCTGACCCGCGCCGCGGTCGAAAAACTGGAGGCCCGGTTCAATGGCTAAGAAGCCCACCCCAGCGGCGGTCGATATCCGCCATTACGATGTGGTCCTGGCACCGCACATCACCGAGAAGTCGACCATGTTGTCGGATCACAATGCGGTGGTGTTCAAGGTTGCCGGAACCGCGTCCAAGCCCGAGATCAAGGCGGCGGTCGAGGCGTTGTTCAACGTCAGCGTGACCAACGTCAACACGATCGTCACCAAGGGCAAGACCAAGAAGTGGAAGGGCACGCCTTACCGTCGGTCGGACGTCAAGAAAGCGATCGTGACGCTGGCCGCCGGCCAGTCGATCGATATCACGAGCGGAATCTAAGCCATGGCATTGAAAGCATATAAGCCGACATCGCCGGCACGCCGCGGGCTCATCCTGGTCGACAAGTCGTCGCTGTGGAAGGGCAAGCCGGTCAAGGCGTTGACCGAAGGCAAGCGCAAGTCGGGTGGCCGCAACAACAAGGGCCATGTGACCTCGCGCGGGATCGCCGGCGGCCACAAGCAGAAGTATCGCATCATCGATTTCAAGCGTCGCACCTGGGACGTCTCGGCCACCGTCGAGCGGCTCGAGTATGACCCCAACCGCTCGGCCTTCATCGCGCTCGTCACCTATGACGGCGGCGAGCAGGCGTACATCCTTGCTCCCCAGCGCCTCGCGCCGGGCGACAAGGTCGTCGCCGGCAAGAAGGTCGACGTGAAGCCGGGCAACGCGATGGAAGTCGGCCAGATGCCGGTCGGCACGATCGTCCACAATGTCGAGCTGAAGCCCGGCAAGGGTGGCCAGATCGCCCGCGCCGCCGGCACCTATGTCCAGGTCGTCGGCCGCGACAAGGGGATGGTCATCGTCCGCCTGAACTCGGGCGAGCAGCGCTACATCCGCTCGGATTGCATGGCGACCGTCGGTGCGGTGTCGAACCCCGACAACGGCAACCAGACGCTGGCTAAGGCCGGTCGCAGCCGCTGGATGGGCCGTCGCCCGCTGACCCGCGGTGTCGCCAAGAACCCGGTCGACCATCCGCACGGCGGTGGTGAAGGCCGGACCTCGGGCGGCCGTCATCCGGTTACCCCGTGGGGCAAGCCGACCAAGGGTGCACGCACCCGTCACAACAAGTCGACCGACAAGCTCATCATCCGGTCGCGCCACGCGAGGAAGAAATAATGGCTCGCTCCATCTGGAAAGGTCCGTTCGTCGAGCTTTCGCTGCTGAAGAAGGCGGAAGCCGCTCAGGAAGCAACGAAGCGCGCGCCGATCAAGACCTGGTCGCGTCGTTCGACCATCCTTCCGCAATTCGTCGGCCTGACCTTCAACGTCTACAACGGCCGCAAGTTCGTGCCGGTGTCGGTCAACGAAGACATGGTCGGCATGAAGCTCGGCGAGTTCGCGCCCACGCGTTTCTTCCCGGGCCACTCGTCGGACAAGAAGGGTAAGCGCTGATGTCGAAGCAATCCGCACCGCGTCGCGTCGGCGACAAGGAAGCGCTGGCCGTCGGCAACACCATTCGTGGGTCGGCGCAGAAGCTCAACCTGGTCGCGCAGCTCATCCGTGGCCGCAAGGTCGAGGACGCGCTCAACATCCTGAAGTTCTCGCCCAAGGGCATGGCCGAGCCGGTCTACAAGGTGCTCGCCTCGGCGGTCGCCAATGCCGAGAACAACCATAACCTCGATGTCGACAGCCTGATCGTCGCCGAGGCGTCGGTCGGAAAGTCGATTTCGCTCAAGCGTTTCGCCACCCGCGCCCGCGGCCGGTCGACCCGCATCGTCAAGCCGTTCAGCCGCATTCGCGTCGTCGTCCGCGAGCAGGAAGAAGCATAATGGGTAACAAATCCTCAGCGATCGGCCTTCGGCTGCAGATCAACCGTACCTGGGACAGCCGCTGGTTCGCGGAAGGCCAGGATTACGGCCGCCTGCTGCTCGAAGACCTCAAGATGCGCAAGTACGTCATGGACTCGCTGCCCCAGGCCGCGATCTCCAAGGTCGTCATCGAGCGTCCGGCCAAGCTGTGCCGCGTGTCGATCTATGCCGCCCGTCCGGGTGTCATCATCGGCAAGAAGGGCACCGACATCGAAAAGCTCAAGCAGACGCTTGGCAAGATGACCGGCAGCGAAGTCAGCCTCAACATCGTCGAGATCCGCAAGCCGGAAGTCGATGCCCGCCTCGTTGCGCAGGGCATCGCCGACCAGCTCGAGCGTCGTATCGCCTTCCGCCGCGCCATGAAGCGCGCGGTCCAGTCGGCCATGCGCCTCGGCGCCGAGGGCATCCGCATCAACTGCGGCGGCCGTCTCGGCGGCGCGGAAATCGCCCGCTCGGAATGGTATCGCGAAGGTCGCGTTCCGCTTCACACCCTGCGCGGCAACGTCGATTATGCCGAAGCCCAGGCGCACACCGCTTATGGCGTGTGCGGCGTCAAGGTCTGGGTCTTCAAGGGCGAGATCCTCGGCCATGACCCGATGGCGCAGGATCGCATCATGATGGACTCGCAGACTTCGGGCGTCCGCCCGATGCGCGACGACCGCCGCTAGGAACGATAAAATGCTGCAACCGAAACGCACCAAGTTCCGCAAGGCCTTCAAGGGCCGGATCCACGGCAACGCCAAGGGCGGGACCGAATTGAACTTCGGCGCCTATGGCCTGAAGGCGATGGAGCCCGAGCGGATCACCGCCCGCCAGATCGAGGCGGCCCGCCGCGCGATCACGCGTCACATCAAGCGCGCCGGTCGCTTGTGGATCCGCATTTTCCCGGACGTTCCGGTGTCGTCGAAGCCGGCCGAAGTCCGCATGGGCAAGGGCAAGGGTTCGCCCGAGTTCTGGGTTGCGCGGGTCAAGCCCGGCCGCATCCTGTTCGAGCTCGACGGTGTTCCCGGACCGCTCGCCAAGGTGGCGTTCGAACGCGCCGCCGAAAAGCTGCCGATCCGGGTCAAGGTTGTTGCCCGCCTCGGCGAGAGCCTGGTTGAGGAAGATTAAATCATGGCCAAGAAAGACGATATCAAGGTCAAGACCGACGACCAGCTGGCGACCGATCTGGCCGAGCTGAAGCGCGAGCAGTTCAACCTGCGCTTCCAGTCGGCGACCAACCAGCTGGAAAAGCCGAGCCGGGTGCGCGTCGTTCGCCGCTCGATCGCGCAGATCAAGACCCAGCAGACCGCCCGGGCCGCGAAGGCAGCCCAAGACGCCAAGCCCGCGCCCGCCGCGGCCAAGGCGTAAGGAGTTATTGGAACATGCCCAAGCGCGTCCTCACTGGCACGATCGTGTCGGACAAGGGTGATAAGACCGTGGTGGTCAATGTCGAACGTCGGGTGAAGCACCCGCTGTACGGCAAGATCATCCGTCTTTCGAAGAAGTATCACGCCCATGACGAAGGCAATGCCTATCGCAAGGGTGAGCAGGTACGGATCGAAGAGACCGCCCCGATCTCGAAGAAGAAGAACTGGACCGTGCTCGATCGCGTTGGCGTCGCTCGTCCGGAAGATCTCGAAGACACTGCTCCCGTCGCCGCCGACGCGCCGGAAGCCACCGACACCACAGCCGGCCGACGCGCCGGCCAAGGGCAGCCGCGAAGAAGCCCGCAGCGACCAAGGCCAAGAAGGCCAAGGTCGATGCGGACGCGGACGCCTGAGCGATTATTGAAAGGGTAAGGGTCGAACCATGATCCAGATGCAGTCCAACCTCGAGGTTGCCGACAATAGCGGTGCGAAGCGCGTCCAGTGCATCAAGGTGCTTGGTGGCTCGAAGCGGCGCGTGGCCGGCGTCGGCGATATCATCGTCGTCTCGGTCAAGGAAGCGGCGCCGCGCGGCAAGGTCAAGAAGGGCGACGTTCACCGTGCGGTGATCGTTCGTACCGCCAAGGACATCCGCCGGGCCGACGGATCGGTGATCCGGTTCGACACCAATGCCGCGGTGCTGGTCAACAAGAACGAGGAGCCGATCGGCACCCGTATCTTTGGCCCGGTGGTCCGCGAATTGCGTGCCCGCAAGCACATGAAGATCATCAGCCTTGCGCCGGAGGTGCTGTAACATGGCGACACAGAAAATCCGCAAGGGCGACACCGTCGTGATCCTGTCCGGCAAGGACAAGGGCCGCACCGGCGAAGTCACCAAGTCGATGCCCAAGGACGGCAAGGTCGTCGTGTCGGGCATCAACGTCGCGATCCGTCATCGGAAAGCGAGCCAGGCCAACCCGCAAGGTGGTCTGGAGCGTCGCGAGGCGCCGATGCACGTATCCAAGGTCGCGGTTGCCGATCCCAAGACGGGGAAAGCAACGCGCGTCCGTTTCGAAACCAGGGACGGCAAGAAGGTCCGTGTGGCCGCCAAGTCCGGGGAGCTGATCAATGGCTGAGACTGAAACCAAGGCGGAAGCCAAGGCCGAGCCCAAGGCGAAGGCCAAGGACGCTTCGGCCTATGTGCCGAAGCTCCGCAAGGATTATGACGAGCGCATCGCGCAAGGCGATGGTCGAGAAGTTCGGTTACAAGAATCGCATGGCGGTTCCGCGGATCGACAAGATCGTCATCAACATGGGCGTCGGCGAAGGCACCCAGGACAAGAAGAAGGTCGATGCGGCCGCGCGCGAGATGGAACTCATCTCGGGTCAGAAGCCGGTCATCACCAAGGCCAAGAAGTCGATCGCCCAGTTCAAGCTGCGCGAAGGCATGCCGATCGGTTGCAAGGTCACCTTGCGCCGTGAACGGATGTACGAATTCCTCGACCGTCTGGTGACCATCGCTCTTCCGCGCGTCCGGGATTTCCGCGGGCTCAACCCCAAGTCGTTCGACGGCCGCGGCAATTACGCAATGGGTCTCAAGGAACAGATCGTGTTCACCGAGATCAACTATGACCAGATCGACACCGTTCGGGGCATGGACGTCATCATCACCACGACCGCGAACACGGACGAGGAAGCGCGCGAATTGCTGCGTCTCTTCAACTTCCCGTTCCCGGCCGACGAAACCACCGAGGCGAAGCAGGCCGCGTAAGCGGTCTGCCCGTCTCTCCCAGGAGAGAACTTAAGTCATGGCGAAACTGAGTTCCGTGAACAAGAATGAGGCTCGCAAGAAGCTCGTCGCGAAGACCGCGGCGAAGCGTGCGGCCCTCAAGGCGAAGGCGAATGACAAATCGGTCGACGAGACCGAGCGTCTGATCGCGCGCCTGAAGATGGCCGAACTGCCGCGCAACGGCAGTGCGACCCGAATCCGCAACCGCTGCGAGCTGACCGGTCGGTCGCGTGGCTATTATCGCAAGTTCCGCCTGTCGCGGATCATGCTCCGGGAAATGGGCAACAAGGGCCTGATTCCCGGTCTCACCAAGTCGAGCTGGTAAGGGCTGCTGATGCCGATGACCGATCCCCTGGGTGATATGCTCACCCGTATTCGCAATGGCCAGCAGGCGCGCAAGGATTCGATCCTGACGCCGGCGTCGAAGCTTCGTGCCAACGTGCTCGATGTGCTTCAGCGCGAAGGCTATATCCGTGGCTATGCCGAAGAAGAGCTTGCCGGGCAGAAAGGCCTGCGCATCGAGCTCAAATATTTCGAAGGCCAGCCGGCGATCCAGCATGTCGCTCGTGTCTCGAAGCCCGGTCGCCGGGTCTATTCGGGTTCGACCGAACTGCCGCGCATTCGCAACGGCCTTGGAATTACCATTGTCTCGACGCCCCGCGGCGTTCTGTCCGACGCCGAAGCGCGCGACCAGAATGTCGGCGGCGAAGTGCTGGCGGAGGTGTTCTAATGTCCCGTATCGGTAAAAAGCCGGTGCCGATGCCTTCGGGCGTCAGTGCCGAGGTCGAGGGCCGGACCCTGACCGTCAAGGGGCCCAAGGGCACCCTGGCGATGTCCCTGCTCGACGATCTGGTGACGACGACGCTCGAAGACGGTCAGATCAGCATCAAGCCGGTCGCCCCGTCGCAGCGTTCGCGCGCCGCCTGGGGGATGCAGCGTACCAACGTGCAGAACCTGGTCACTGGCGTGACCGAGGGCTTCACCAAGGTGCTCGAGATCAACGGCGTCGGTTACCGCGCGCAGGCCCAGGGCAAGAACCTGAAGCTTCAGCTCGGCTACAGCCACGACGTCAATTACGCCGTGCCGGACGGTGTCGAGGTCAAGACCCCCGACGCCAACACGGTGGAAATCAGTGGCATCGACCGGCAGAAGGTCGGACAGGTTGCCGCCGAGATCCGCCGCTGGCGCAAGCCCGAGCCCTACAAGGGCAAGGGCATCAAGTATCGCGGCGAGTTCATCTTCCGCAAAGAAGGCAAGAAGAAGTAAGCCATGGCGAAACTCTCTCTCTTCGATCGGCGCCGTCAGCGCGTTCGCTCCACTCTCCGCGCTCGCGGTGTCGGCAAGCCTCGGCTGTCGGTGCATCGTTCGGGCCGTCACATCTACGCCCAGGTCATCGACGACGCGGCGGGCAAGACGCTCGCCTCGGCTTCGACCCTGGACAAGGATCTCAAGGGCAAGACCAGCGCCACGCGCGACGGTGCTGCCGAAGTCGGCAAGACCCTCGCCGAGCGGGCCAAGAAGGCCGGCGTGTCGGCGGTCGTCTTCGACCGTGGCGGTTTCCTTTTTCATGGCCGGGTGAAGGCCCTTGCCGATGCCGCCCGTGAAGGCGGATTGGAGTTCTAAATGGCTGACGAAAACGAAACCCCGAAGGTCGAAGAAACCTCGGCTCCCGCTCCCGAAGCGGCTGCTCCCGCGGCGTCCGAAGCCCCTGCGGCTGTCGAGGCCTCGGTCGACGCTCCTGCCCAGCCCGATCGCGACGCTCGCGGTCCGCGCGGCGGTCGTGGCCGTGGCGGTCCCGGTGGCGGCGGTCGTGACAATCGCGGCGGCGGCAACCGTGGTCGTCGCGACGACAAGCGCGGCGGCCGTGGCGGCGCCGACGACGGTGGCGAGGAACTGATCGAGAAGCTGGTCCACATCAATCGCGTCTCGAAGACCGTCAAGGGCGGCAAGCGCTTCGGCTTCGCGGCACTGGTCGTGGTCGGCGACGGCAAGGGCCGGTCGGGCTTCGGTCATGGCAAGGCGCGCGAAGTGCCGGAAGCCATTTCCAAGGCGACCGCCGCAGCCAAGAAGGCGATGATCCGCGTTCCGCTGCGCGACGGCCGCACGCTGCACCATGATGGCAAGGGCCATTTCGGTGCCGGCAAGGTGACCGTTCGTTCGGCTCCGTCGGGGACCGGCATCATCGCCGGCGGTCCGATGCGCGCCGTGTTCGAGACGCCTCGGCGTGGCCGACGTGGTGACCAAGTCGGTCGGCACGTCGAACCCGTACAACATGATCCGCGCCACCTTCGAGGCGTTGAAGGAACAGATCAGCCCCCGTTCGGTCGCACAGCGTCGCGGCAAGAAGGTCGCCGACCTGCTCGGTCGTGGTGGCATGGGATCGGCCGAAGCGGATGCAACCGCCGAAGCGATCGCGGAGTAATCGATATGGCCAAGATCAAGATCACCCAGACCGGATCCCCGATCCGGCGCGACAAGACCCAGCGCGCGACTCTCGTCGGCCTGGGCCTCAACAAGATGCACCGCACGGTCGAGGTCGAGGAGACCCCGGAAGTGACGGGCCAGGTGCGCAAGGTCGCCCACCTGCTCAGCGTCGAGCGTTAATCCACCACCACGGGCTTCGGCCCTGCGCGAAATAAGCGAAAGCGAGTGCACACATGACGATCAAACTGAATGAACTGCGCGACAATGACGGTGCCCGCAAGGGCCGCATGCGCGTTGGCCGGGGCATCGGCTCGGGCAAGGGCAAGACCGCCGGTCGCGGCCAGAAGGGCCAGAAGAGCCGTTCGGGTGTCTCGATCAAGGGCTTCGAAGGCGGGCAGATGCCGCTCCACATGCGGCTCCCGAAGCGCGGCTTCAACAACATCTTCGCCAAGGATTTCGCCGAAGTGAACCTCGGCGCGATCCAGAAGATGATCGACGCCGGCACCCTCGCCGACAAGCGGCACGCTCGACCATGCAGCGCTGAAGGCCGCCGGCCTGGCGCGTGGTGGCCGTGACGGCGTCCGCCTGCTGGGCAAGGGCGTGCTCACCGCCAAGGTCAGCTTCAAGGTCTCCGGCGCGTCGAAGGGCGCGATCGAGGCGGTCGAGAAGAATGGCGGCAAGGTCGAGGTGATGGAAGTCGTCACCGCTGCCGAAAAGGCCGCCGCCAAGAAGGGCAAGGCCCGCCTCGCGCGGATCGCCGCCAAGGACGAAAAGAACGCCGCCAAGAAGAAGGCCTGACGCTTTTACCGCGTCGGGGGCTTCGCATTGGGCCGCTAGTGACTATATCGGGCGGCGGGGGGTTGTTTCAGCCTGCCGCCGCCTTGATTTTTTAAGGGTATCGAATGGCATCCGCAGCCGAACAACTCGCGTCCAACATCAGCCTGGCGAGCTTCTCCAAGGCAACCGAGCTCAAAACCCGCTTGTGGTTCACGCTCGGCGCCCTGGTGCTGTTCCGCTTGCTTTCGTTCGTGCCGATGCCGGGCATCGATCCCGCCGCCATGGCCTCGCTCTACCAGACGCAGAGCGGCGGCATCCTCTCGGTATTCAACACCTTTTCCGGTGGCGCCCTGGCGCGCATGTCGATCGTCGCGTTGGGCGTCATGCCCTACATCACCGCGTCGATCGTCGTTCAGCTCGGCGCGACGCTCTATCCGTCGTGGCAGGCGCTGCGCAAGGAAGGCGAAACCGGCCGCAAGAAGCTTAATCAGTACACCCGTTACCTGACCGTGCTGCTGACCAGCGTGCAGGGCTATTTCATCGCGGTCGGGCTCGAGAGCCTCGGCGCCAATCAGGGCATCGCCGCGGTAGTCGAGCCGGGCATGCTGTTCCGGATCGCCGCCACCATCAGCCTGGTCGGCGGCACCCTGTTCCTGATGTGGATCGGCGAGCAGATCACGAGCCGCGGCATCGGCAACGGCATTTCGCTGATCATCATGGCCGGCATCGTCGCCGCCATGCCGCGCGGCATCGTCCAGTTGCTCGAAGGCGGCCGCTCGGGGTCGATGGATGCCACGGTCGTCATGGGCATCATCGCTCTGGTCGTCGTGCTCACCTTGTTCATCTGCTTCATGGAACGCGCCCAGCGCCGCGTGTTGGTGCAATATCCGAAGCGGCAGACGGCGCGCGGCACGATGCAGCAGGAACGCAGCCATCTGCCGATGAAGATCAACATCGCGGGCGTCATTCCGCCGATCTTCGCCTCGTCGCTGTTGCTGATGCCGCTGACCGTCATCCAGATGTCGGGCGCACAGAACAATCCGGATTCGAGCGACCTGCTGATCACGATCAGCACGTATCTCCAGCACGGCGCGCCGCTCTATCTCGCGCTCTACGCCGCGGGCATCGTCTTCTTCTGCTTCTTTTATTCGGCGGTGCAGTTCAATTCCGAGGAAACCGCGGAGAATCTCAAGCGTCACGGCGGCTTCATCCCCGGCATCCGGCCCGGCAAGGCGACCGAAAATTACTTCGACTATCTGATCAGCCGGATCACCGTGCTGGGCGCCGCCTATCTCGTGCTGATCTGCCTGATCCCCGAAGTCATGGCATCGCAGACCGGGCTGGCGCTTCAGCTCGGCGGCACCAGCCTGCTGATCGTGGTCAACGTGACGATGGATACGGTCAGCCAGATCCAGAGCCACCTGATCGCCCACCAGTATGGCGACCTGATCAAGAAGGCGAAGCTGAAGGGCGGACGTCGGCGCTAGACCGGACTGCCGCAACCGAGGGGAATTGGCGTTGGATATCATATTGCTGGGACCACCGGGCGCGGGCAAAGGCACGCAGGCCAAACGGCTCGAAGACCGGCGCGGGATGGTCCAGCTGTCGACCGGCGACATGCTCCGCTCGGCGCGCGAGGCGGGTACGCCGGTCGGCCTTCGCGTCCGCGCGGTGATGGATCGCGGTGAGCTGGTCAACGACGCTATCGTCTCGGCATTGATCGGCGAACATCTCGATCTCGGCGGTGCCACCGGCGCGATCTTCGACGGCTATCCGCGCACGCAGCCGCAGGCCGAAGCGCTCGAAATCCTGCTCGAGGAACGCGGTCGCAAGATCGACCATGTGATCGAGCTGGTGGTCGACGAGGAAGAACTCGTCACCCGCATCACCGGCCGCTTCACCTGCGCGCGGTGCAAGGCGCCTTATCATGACGAGCTGCACCAACCGAAGGTGCCGGGCGTCTGCGACATCTGCGGTGGGACCGAATTCCATCGCCGCCCCGACGACAACGAACAGACCGTCCGCACGCGGATGGCCGAGTATCGCGAAAAGACCGCGCCGATCCTGCCGTTCTACGAAGCCAAGGGCCTGGTCCGCCGGGTAGACGGCATGGCGTCGGTGGAAGCGGTTGCGGCCGCGATCGACGCGTTCCTGGACGGGTAGCGTCCCTAGAGGCCTAACACGGCGCGGTCATGCCTTCATCCTCACCTCGGGAATAGTCGGTCGTACAGCGTCGGCCAACCAGCCTGGGATCAGTCCGCCCGCACCAGCATCGTGAATCGATACCCCGGCCGAGTTCCCTCGGGCAGGTGATCCTCGCAAGTGATTTCGCGCCACTGGCCGGTGTCGCGGGGGTCGTCCATGAAGGTGTCGCCGTCGACCTCGGCCAGCACTTCGGTCAGCTCGATCCGGTCGGCCACGTCGTGGAACATGGCAAAGATCGACGTGCCGCCGATGATCGTCACCCGGTCGTCGCCCGCCATCGCCAGCGCCCCGTCGCGATCGTGGGCAATCTCCACCCCGTCCGTCGACCACCCGGCATCGCGGGTCAGCACGATGTGCCGACGCCCCGGAAGGATGCCCGGCAGGCTGTCGAAGGTCTTGCGGCCCATGATCATGGCCGATCCCATGGTCACCGCCTTGAAGTGCTTCAGGTCGCCGGGCAGGTGCCACGGCAATGTCCCGTCCCTGCCGATGGTGCCGTTGATCGCGCGCGCGACGACGATCGTGATGTCCTGCTGTGCCATGGCAGCGTCCTACGCTTGCCGGGCCTCGGGCGGCAAGCGTAGGGGAGGGCGATGACCCCGGCGCAGGCGCAATTGATCGAGACCATGACGGGCCGCTTCGGGGCGAAAGCGGCGTTGACCGACCCGGCCGACATCGCGCCCTGGCTGACCGACTGGCGGGGGCGCTGGACGGGTGCCAGCGCGGCCGTTCTCCAGCCGTCCAACACCGCCGAAGTCGCCGCGCTCGTAACCTTGGCGGGCACGCTCGGCGTCCCGCTCGTGCCGCAGGGCGGAAACAGCTCGATGGTTGGCGGCGCGACCCCGCCCGCCGACGGATCGGCGCTGATCGTCTCGCTGCGCCGGATGAACGTCATCCGATCGATTGATCCCGGACATGCGGTGGCCGAGGCCGGGGTCATCCTCGAAGCCCTGCACCATGCCGCCTCCGATACCGGTCAGCGCTTTCCGCTGACCCTCGGCTCGCGCGGGACGGCGACCATCGGCGGGCTGACGTCGACCAATGCCGGCGGTACCCAGGTGCTCCGCTTCGGCACCATGCGCGGGCTGGTCGAGGGGGTCGAGGCCGTGCTTCCGGACGGCACGATCCACGACGGCCTGGCAGGGCTGAAGAAGGACAATCGCGGGCCGTCGATCGATCAGATGCTGATCGGTGCGGAGGGCACGCTCGGCTTGATTACCGCGGTCCGGCTCAGGCTTGTCCCGGCCGTCCACCAGCGCGCGGTGGCGTGGCTCGGGCTGGCCGATCCTGACGCGGCGCTGGCGGTGCTCCGCGCGCTTCAGGCCGCTACCGACCGGGTCGAAGGGTTCGAAATCCTGCCGCGCGAAAGCCTCCAGGCCGCGCTCGCCCATGTCGCTGGCGCCCGCTCGCCGCTGGCCGGCGATCATCCGTGGCATGCGCTGGTGGAGGCGACATCGGCGTCCGCGGGTGAAGAATCGCCCGATGCACTGCTGGAACGCCTGCTCGCTCCCATGATCGTTCGCGGCCTGGTGGCGGATGCCACCATCGCCGCGAGTGAAACGCAGGCCGAAGCCTTCTGGCGGATCCGCGACAGCCTGTCGGATGCCGAGAAGAAGGCATTCGGCCCGGCGACGCAGCATGACATCAGCGTCCCCGTCGACCGCATGCCGCAATTTCTGCGTAAGGCGTCAATGGCGGTCGAAGCGGCCTTTCCTGGCGTCCGCGCTTCGGGCTTCGGGCATCTTGGCGATGGCAATATCCATTTCCACGTGCGGGCCATGGCGCGCGGCGGCCCTGACTGGATAAATCGGGAAGGTCCCGCCATCACCAGCATGGTCGACGATCTCGTAACCGCGGCTGGCGGGTCGATCAGCGCCGAGCATGGCATCGGTCAGATGAAGCGCGATGAGCTCGCCCGCCTTTCCCCCGCGCGCGTGGCCACCATCCGCGCGCTCAAGGCCGGCCTCGACCCGCTTGGCCTGATGAACCCCGGCAAACTGGTCTAGCCGCCCGTCGCCCCCAGGATCAACTCGACCGTCTCGGCCGGCTGATCCCACATCGGGAAGTGGGCACTATGCTCGAACCAGTGCATTTCGGCCGACGGAAAGGCGGCGCAGGCGCGCTTGGCCTGGTGGGCGAAACACAATCGGTCGTGACGCCCCCAGCCGATGACGACCTTTCCGGTGTCGGCGGCGGCAGGCCCTTTCTGCCCCGGACCGTCGGCAAGATCGCGGATCAATGCCGGCACCGTCGGCGTGGTGGCAAAATTCGTCAGCTCGTCAGCCACCATCTTGCCATCCAGCGCCCAAGGATGGCTCGACAATTGAGCCAGCAAGGCGGTGCGACCGACGGCGCTGGCGCAAAGCGTCGGCAGCGCGGGACGAAGGGCCTTCAGCAGGCCCACCGACGCTCCGATCGTGGCTTTGAAGAATGGCCGCTCCCAGCCTTCCCAGAATCCGCCGGGATCGAGCGCGACCACCGCACCGACCCCTCCACGTCGCGCCAGTTCGAGCGCGATCCTTGCGCCGAGCGAACTCCCGACGATGTCGATCCCGGCAAGTCCCTGATCGCCGATGTAGCGTTCGACAGAATTGGTCAGTCCGACGAACGTCCCGCTGTCGTCTTCGGCGGGGGACTGGCCATGGCCGGGCAGGTCGATCGCGATGACCGTCCGCTTCTCGGCCAGGGGCTTGAGAACCGGGTCCCACGATCGAATGCTGGCGCCCAGGCCGTGGACGAGCAGGAGATTGCGGCCGCTGCCGCGTCGGATGTCATGGATCATTGCAAAGCAACGCAGGCCGACGCCAATCGGCCCCACCCGAACTAGGACTTCTTTGCGAACCAGATCGTATGCCTTGGCCCTTTGTTGTTCGGTCGCGCGGTCAGGGTCACTTCGTCGACCGCGAAACCGGCTTCGTCCAGTCGCCGCGTGAAATTGCGGTCGGGCGCGGCCGACCACACGGCCAATATCCCACCCGGGTTGAGCGCGGACCTCGCCGCCGCCAGTCCAGCGGGGGAATAGAGGCGATTGTTGGCACTGCGGGTCAGGCCGTCGGGACCGTTGTCGACATCCAGCAGGATCGCATCGTAGCCGCCATAGCGAATTGCGTCGGCGACATCGCCGATCATCAGGTCGACCCGCGGATCGTCGAGGCAATCACCGGTCATCTCCTTCATATACGATTTCGCCCACGAAACGATCTCCGGCACAAGCTCGGCGACCGTGATCCGCGCCTGCGGGCCAACCGCGCCGCATGATGCTCGCAGTGTGAACCCCATGCCATAACCACCGATCAGCACGTGCCCGTCGCGGCGGCCGAGTCGATCGATGGCCATCGTCGCCAATGCTTCTTCCGACCCGCTCATCCGGCTGTTCATCAGTTCGTTGCGGTCGAGGACGATCATGAAGTCCGCCCCCCGCCGGACCAGCCGCAGCTCCTCCCGTCCGCCGGGGACGATCGCCGTCGCCAGTAATTCGCGGGGGATCACGTTCGTGTCCCGTTCGATGCCCGTGCGACCAGCAGGCAGCTCGACCCGAACGGCATCGACCCGCCGCGCGCGATCCGGTGTGCTTCCCACGAAAGCATCCGCGCCAGCGCCTTGCCGGCCAGTCCGGAAGGAAGTCGATGATCGACATCGACCGCCGACGGCCGGTCGGCCTTGCCCCGCCGCACCAATGACGGGATCGACCGAAGCGCCAGGATGGGCGCAACCAAGGGTGCGAAAAAGTAGGTGGCATATTCCACCTCAAAACCCTGCGCGGCGACCACCTTCGACAGCGATCCAAGTGTGTAACGGCGAAAGTGGCCCGCATGCTCGTCTTCGGACGACCACAGCCAGGTGAAGGCGGGAACGGTAAGATAGATCCGGCCGTCCGACTCGAGGTAAGTATGCAGTTGCGCCAGCGTGGCGGAATCGTCCTCGATATGTTCGATCACGTCGAATAGACCGGCGGCGGGGATCGAATGCGCCGGTAGCGACAATTTCTCGAACGGTGCCATCACTACCGGCAGGCCCCGATCGTAAGCGCAGTGGGCACCTTCCGCGCCCGGCTCGATGACCACGCTTTGAAATCCCGCCTGGCGCAACCCAAGCGACACATAACCGTTCCCCCCGCCGACGTCGGCGATCAGGCCCTCGGGCGGGAAACGCCGGATGACGGAGGCGATGACCGCGTTGCGATGGTTGAACCAGTAGGACGAATCCTCAACCGCGGCGAAGCTCGAATGGCCGCCGGGCGGGTAGGAGACCGGGTTATTGCTGGCGACTTCCCAGAAGCCGGCTTTCCGCTCGCGCAGCGCAGCGATGCCGGCACTAAACCGGCGCGCGGATTTAACCGCCTGTTCGTCCAGCATATGCTCATTCATCCGACTGCCACTCCCTGATGACCGGCTGATGGCGTGACTTGAGCGAACACGCAACGTCGAGCGGACGGGCGACCTGTCAGATATGTGGAGAATGGCGCGCCCGGCTGGATTCGAACCAGCGGCCTCAAGATTAGAAGTCTCGTGCTCTATCCAGCTGAGCTACGGGCGCCCGAGAGGTGCCCTAGCCCGATTGCGGAGCCGGCTCAAAGGGTCCTTGTTCGTCTATCGTCGCGTGCCTTGCCGATTTAGCCGCTCGCAACGCTGGAATTGGCCGGCAGCTCGTCGATGCACCACCGGTCGAGCAGGATCTCGAAGGCGTCGATCGGGAATGGCTTGCCAAGATGGTCGTTCATCCCGGCGGCGCGAAAGCGGTCGATGTCGTCAGGCATGACGTTGGCCGTCACCGCAACGATCGGCAGCGCGGCGTAGCGCCCCCCGAGCGCGCGAATGTCTTTCGTCGCTTCGATCCCGTCCTTGATCGGCATTTGCACATCCATCAGCACGATGTCGAAGGCATCGGCCTGAACCGCCGCGACCGCTTCCGCGCCATTATCGACCACCGTCACTCGGTGACCGGCGCGGTCAAGCAAGGCGACTGCCAGCATCTGGTTCACCTCGACGTCTTCGGCCAGCAACACGCGCCGCGACACACGGTTGGCGCACGGTCCGATGGTCGGCGGCGCGGGCAGTGCCGAAGCGCCGGGAACGCCAGGGAGGGCGACCGAAAACCAGAAAGTCGAACCGACGCCCGGCTCACTCGTGACCCCGATCGATCCACCCATGGCGGTCACCAATCGCTCGCATATCGCTAGTCCCAGGCCCGATCCGCCAAACCGCCGAGCAATCGTTTGGTCGACCTGACTGAAGCGCTTGAACAACAGGTGCTGCTTGTTGTCGGGAATGCCGATCCCGGTGTCACGTACGGTCCACCGGATGTTCCCATCTGACATGGCAACATCGATCGAAACATGTCCCGAAGCCGTGAACTTGATCGCATTACCCATTAAATTCAGCAGGATCTGGCGTATTCGACTCTGGTCGCCATTGACGAACATCGGCACTTCTGCGGCGATGGACAAATCCATCGTCAGCCCCTTCTCGTTCGCTGTAGCTCGTACAATCTCGACCGAATTGGCGACCATCGGGCGTAGCTCGAACGGCGCCGGGGACAGTTCGAATCCTCCAGCCTCGATGCGCGAATAATCTAGTACGTCGTCGACGATCATCAGTAACGTCGTGCTTGCGTCGCGCACCAGCTCGATGTGGCGTTTGGCGGTCGGCGCCAGCGAGGACTTGCCGGCCGGAGGGGCAACGTCGAGTACCAGCCGCGAGAAGCCGATGATCGAATTCAACGGCGTCCGAAGTTCATGGCTGATCGTCGCGAGAAATTCGCTCTTGGACCGCGCTGCCTGCTCGGCAAGCAAGACCAGCCGGCGCATTTCCGTAATGTCCAGATTGGTGCCGATCAGTCTCTTCGGCTTGCCCATATCATCGCGGATCACGGTCGAAATGGATCGGAGATGCCGGATCTCTCCGTTTGGCGTAACGATCGAAAACTCAAGATCATATTCGGGCGCGTCGCCATTCGGAACGTCCGCGACCATGTCGCGAACTCGAATGCGATCGTCCGGGTGGATGGCCGCCAGAAAGCGACCGAAGTCCGGCGCTCGTTCGACCGGCTCAAGACCGTAAAGCTGGAACATGCGGGCGTCCCAAATCATCACTCCCGAAATCAGGTCCCATTCCCACACCCCAACTCCACCCGCGCGCGTCGCAAGCGTCAGCCGCTCGGTCAGTGCCGCGAGCTGGAGTTCATTGGCCTTGCGCTCGCTGATATCTTGGACCTTGGCGATGAAATATTCGGGCGTCCCGGACCCGTTTCTCACGATCGACACGGACAGGAGGCACCAGACGAAGCTGCCATCGCGCCGACGATATCTTTTTTCTATCTGGTAGGCGTCGCCGCGGCCCGCCAAGAGGTCCTGCACGCGATCGAGATCGCTCGAAAGATCGTCAGGATGGGTAATATCCTGGAACGTTAGGCGCTGTAGTTCATCGCTGGAAAAGCTCAAGATCCCGCAGATTGCGATGTTG
This sequence comes from uncultured Alphaproteobacteria bacterium, assembly GCA_963740965.1. Taxonomy (GTDB): domain Bacteria; phylum Pseudomonadota; class Alphaproteobacteria; order Sphingomonadales; family Sphingomonadaceae; genus Sphingomicrobium. The sequence continues at coordinate 1,181,974 of CAVUFW010000006.1, read as the reverse complement.
GTCCATAACCACTGACCATCAAGGCCGACGATCGCGGTGCCGATTGGCGAATGTTGCATCGCCACTGCAAACTGGGCGGCGCTGAACGCCGATTTCGGAGCCTTGTTCATGTTGCCGGATGCCCAAAACGCCGGTGATCGCTCAGGCTACGCGCATGGTGGGCAATCGATAGCGACTAATGCGTCCGAAACGGAGCGTGTTCGCGCGTCTCAGGCGACCGCTTCGAGCATTCCTTCGAATAAGCGGCGGCCGTCGGTGCCGCCATGCGCCGTTTCGAGCGCCCGTTCGGGATGCGGCATCATGCCAAGCACATTGCCCGAATTGTTCAAGATACCGGCAATCGAGCGCGCCGATCCGTTGACTTCGTCAGTGTAGCGGAAGGCGACGCGGCCCTCGCCTTCGAGCCGATCGAGCGTGTTCCGGTCGGCCTGATAATTGCCGTCGTGATGCGCTACCGGGATTATGATTTCCTCGCCAGCGGCGTAGGCACTGGTGAAGATTGACTGGCTGGATTGACTTTGAGCCCGACCGGTTTGCAGACGAAGTGGAGGCCGGCGTTGCGCATCAGAGCGCCGGGTAGCAAGCCCGCTTCGGTCAATACTTGGAAACCGTTGCAAATGCCGAGCACCGGGATGCCCTTGCCGGCCGCCTCCCCGACCGCGCGCATGATCGGCGATCGGGCAGCCATCGCCCCGGACCGTAGATAATCGCCGTACGAAAAGCCGCCCGGAACGGCGACCAGACCGGTACCAAATGGCAACTCAGTGTCGCGATGCCAGACCATGATCGGCGCTTGTCCGGTCACCGCTTCGATCGCCACCGCGAGGTCGCGGTCGCAGTTGGATCCGGGAAAGACGATGACTGCGCTGATCATCCGTCGAATTGCTCGATCTTGAAATTCTCGATCACGGTGTTGGCGAGCAATTGCTTGCACATCGTTTCGATGTCGCTGTCGCCAACATCGTCAGCCAGATCGAGCTCGATCAGCTTACCCGCTCGAACATCGTTGACCCCGGCAAATCCCAAGCCTTCGAGTGCATGGTGGATCGCCTTTCCCTGAGGATCGAGCACGCCGGGTTTCAGGGTGACGAAAACGCGGGCTTTCATGAGCAGATCCATCGCCGGGGTTCGAGTGCCGCTCCTATGGCGACGCCCAGCACGCAGGGCAAGCCTCGTTTCCGGCGCGAAGGGGCTGACCGATGCATCGATGCCCGCTAACAGCCGCCGATGGATCAATTTCCGCCTTACGCGCAACTCCTTGGCCTGCGTGCCGACCATGAGGGCGAAACCAGGCGTTTCGTGATGCCGTTTCGCCCCGATGTCGTCGGGCGGCCCGGGTTTCTCCACGGTGGCGAGATCGCCGGGCTGCTCGAATTCACCGCGTTCGACGCGCTGACCCACGCGCTTGGCAATCCCGACGCCATTATGAAACCGGTGACCGTTACGGTCGACTATCTACGCGGGGGGAGCGAAGGACAGGGGGATACCTTTGCCGAAGCCATCATCGAGCGGCTCGGCAACCGCATCGCCAATGTCGAAGCGATGGCATGGCAGATCGACGGCGTGCAACCGATCGCTGCGGCGCGGATCAACTTCCTGCTCGATCGGCCTCAATAGCCGCTCAGCCGCGCGACCTCTCCAGCGTGGAACCGTGGCCCACCGAACAGTTCGTCCAGCACCGCCTGACGTTTCATGTAGAGGCCGATGTCATGCTCGTCGGTCATGCCGATCCCGCCGTGCATTTGGACGCCCTCCTGAACCGCCAGGCGGGCGACCTTGCCGGCCTTTGCCTTGGCCACCGCAGGTCATCAATTCGGCGCGCGGGTCGCCGCCGTCGATCAGTTGCGCCGCCTTGTGGTCGCCGCGCGCGCAATCTCGATTTCCCCGAACAGATGCGCCGCGCGATGCTGGAGCGCCTGGAATTCGCCGATCAGCCGGCCGAATTGCTTGCGTTGCTTTAGGTAGTCGAACGTCATTTCGCTGGCCCCGGCCGCAATTCCCACCAGTTCGCTGGCCGCCCCCGCCCGGCTCGCTCTAAGCGCGCGCGACAAGGGCGTCCAGCCTTCGTCGACTTCACCGATGACCGCATCGGCATCGACCGCGACGTTGGATAGCGTCAGCCGCGCGGCCTTCGACGAATTCGCCATCGCTACATTTTCGACATCGATCCCCTCGGCGTCGCGCGGCACCGCGAACAGGGTCACGCCCTTGATCTCTCCAGCAGCTCCGCCGGTGCGCGCCGCGATCAGCAGCAGGTCGGCCGAGGCGCCGTGCACCACGAACTGCTTCTGCCCGTCGAGGACGAACCCATTACCTTGGCGTTTCGCCTCGAGCGCGGTCGATGCCGGATCGTGGCGCTTGCCTTCATCGACCGCCAGCGCGGCGACCGTTTCACCCGCGATGATCCCCGGGTACCATCGCTCAGCCTGCGCCGACCCTTGCAGCGCTCGCACTGCCGCCACCGATGTCGTCAGAAATGGGGAGGGGGTGAGGTTGCGCCCGATTTCCTCGAGTATCAGGTTGGCCTCGGCCTGGCCCAACCCCGCACCGCCCTGGGCTTCACGAATCAACACGCCGGTTAGGCCAAGCTCGGCCAGTTGCTTCCAGAGTGCGTGACCAAACCCGTCCTTGCACCCCGTGTTGCGCCAGTGCCGGAGTTGGGATTTGATCGCGCCTTCCTCGGCGATGACGGGCGGACGACATCCTGCAGCATTCGCTGGTCGTCGGTCAGAATCATCATATGCTCAGGCTCCCGGCAAGCGAAGGATGTGCTTGGCGACGATCCCGAGCTGGACTTCGCTCGTCCCGCCTTCGATCGAGTTGGCCTTGGTACGCAGCCAATCGCGCGGCAGCTTTCCCCCTCTCGATCGATCGCTTTCCCACTCCAAGGCGTCCGAACCCCCCGCTGCCATCGCCAGTTCGTGACGGCGCTTGTTGAGCTCGGTCCCGGCGTATTTCATCATGCTCGGCATCGCTGGATGAGCTTCGCCCGCCTTCAGCTGATCAATGAATTTCTCGCTCATTGCCGAAAACGCCAGACTATCGACGTCGAATTCGGCGATTTCGGCACGTAGCAGAGGATCGTCGACACCGCCGACACTTGCGCCGAGTGCCCGCTTCTCCCCGCCCAGTCCCATCCCGCTGATCATCTCACGCTCGTGACCGAGCAGATATTTGGCGACGTCCCACCCCTTGTTCTCGGTGCCCACCAATTGATCCTTGGGAACCCTGACCTCGTCAAAGAAGGTCTCGCAGAATGGCGAATTGCCGCTGATCAGCAGGATCGGCTTGGTCGAAACGCCCGGACTTTCCATGTCGAACAACAGGAAGCTGATGCCGCCATGTTTGCTCTCGGTCGATGTGCGCACGAGGCAGAAAATCCAGTCGGCTTCGTCGGCATAGCTGGTCCAGACCTTCTGGCCGGTCACGACGTAATGATCGCCGGCGTCCTCGGCCCGGGTCTGGAGCCCCGCAAGATCGCTGCCGGCGCCTGGCTCGGAATAGCCTTGGCACCAGCGGATCTCGCCACGCGCGATCTGCGGGAGATAATGCGTTTTCTGCTCCTCGGTACCGAACTTCAGCAAGGCCGGCCCAAGCATGGAGATCCCGAAGCTGGTAAGCGGCGGTCGTGCGCGAATCGCAACCATCTCTTCCTTCAGGATTTTTGTTTCTGCAGCGCTCAGTCCGCCGCCGCCATAGGCCGATGGCCAGTCGGGCACCGTCCACCCGCGTTCGCCCATTACCCGCAGCCATTGTTCCTGCGCCGCACTTTGGAAGACGACGTTGCGCCCGCCCCAGCATGCGTCCTTTTCGGATCGCATCGCGGTGCGCATCTCGGCCGGGCAGTTGGCCTCCAGCCAGGCACGGGTGGTGGTACGGAATTCGTCGAGATCGGCGGTCATGAAGGGCTCTCCTCGCCGTCACTTTCGGGCGTTGGAGGGGGCCACGTCAATGCATGTCGGGAAACATCACCATTCCCTAGGGTCGCGGCTTCAATCCGCTCGACGCGATGTGCCACCGACGCTGTTCCGCCGTCGATCCATCGACATCGTTCACCCGTCGAAGTGTCACCGGCCCCTCGAGAACGAACCCGCCTCCGCGGGTGAGCATGCCGGTGACCCGCAAGGGAATTTCGACATAGATCGACCCAGCCGCGCCTTCGGAGTCACCCGGCGTTCCGATGTGACAATCATAGGCGCGATTTTTGGCGAAACTTTCACGAAATTGTGCAGACGTCATGCCGCTTGCCTTGCCGCCGTCGCTCCACAATCGATAGGCGTCGTCGAAGCGCTTCGTGGCAACCGCATCGCAATATTCCTGTAGTCGGCGAGCGGCACCAAGGGCGCTCGTCTCTGCAGGGATGGGTGGCGCGTCGGGATCGAGATGAGCTGGCGGCGGCTCGCTCGGATCGGCGGTGGTGGTCGATGGCGACGACGGTGCCGGGGCAAACGGCGGCACTGCCTTTGGAGGCGGCTGGACGTCACCGGCATTCCCGGCGATCGCGTTTTCATGGCTCTCGGAAGGGATCTGTTGCTGGCAAGCGGTCAATACCGTCAACAGCGCGGCAATCGGCACAAATCGGGTCATACCCCGTCCAACCGACACCTCGGCCGACCGTTCCAAGGCGCACGCTCTTGCCCTGCAGCCGCGCGCGTCCTAGCCGGTTGTGGAACAGGACCGATCTCGATCCAACGGGAGTGATGCGACGTGGATTTTGACCTTACGGAACGCCAGTCTTTCTTCCGCGACCGGGTCCGATCCTTCATCGATTCACATGTTCGTCCCCGAGTCGCCGACTACAAGATGCAGATCGACGCCGGCGATCGCTGGCAACCGATCCAGCTGATCGAAGACCTCAAGCCGATGGCGCGCGATGCCGGCTTGTGGAATTTGTTCATGCCGCCGGGCGGCGCGCTGCAACATGTCGACGAGACCTTCGCCTTTGAAGGCGAGCAACTGACCAACCTCGAATATGCCATCTGCGCGGAGGAAATGGGACGCATCCTGTGGTCGGCTGAAGTCTTCAACTGCTCCGCCCCCGATACCGGCAACATGGAAGTGTTGCACCGCTACGGCACGCGCGAACAAAAGGATCGGTGGCTGAGCCCGCTGATGCGTGGCGAGATCCGCTCGGCGTTCCTGATGACCGAGCCCGGTGTGGCCTCCTCGGACGCCACCAACATCGAATGCCGGATCGTGCGCGATGGCGACGACTATGTCATCAACGGCCGCAAGTGGTGGTCGTCGGGGGCCGGCGATCCGCGCTGCAAGGTCGCAATTGTGATGGGCAAGACCGACACCGAGGCCAGGCGCCACGCGCAACAGTCGATGATCCTGGTGCCGATGGACGCCGCGGGGATCACCGTCGAACGCCACCTCAGCGTCTACGGATTTGACGATGCGCCGCACGGCCATATGGAAATCGAACTCAAGGACGTCCGGGTTCCGGCCGGCAATTTGTTGCTAGGCGAGGGGCGGGGCTTCGAAATCGCCCAAGGCCGCCTTGGACCGGGCCGGATTCATCACTGCATGCGCACCATCGGCGCGGCGGAGGAAGCGCTCGAACTGATGGTCCGCCGGCTCCAGTCGCCACCGCCTTCGGCAAGCGCCTCAGCGAGCATAGCATCTGGGAACAGCGCGTGGCCGAAGCGCGGATCGAGATCGATTGTTCTCGCCTGCTGTGCCTCAAGGCCGCCGACCTCATGGACAAGGCCGGCAACAAGGCAGCCAAGGCCGAGATCGCCATGATCAAGGTCAAGGCGCCCAACATGGCGCTGAAGGTGATCGACGACGCGATTCAGGCGCATGGCGGTGCAGGGGTCAGCCAGGACACATCGCTTGCCCACAGCTGGGCCGGTATTCGCACGCTGCGCCTCGCGGACGGTCCTGACGAGGTGCACAACCGGGCCATCGCGCTGATCGAATTCGGCAAGCATGCGGAGGTCGTCGCTTGAGCGGCCTTTTCGACATTACCGATAAGACCGCGATCGTCACCGGCTCCTCGCGCGGGATCGGTAAGGCAATTGCGGAAGCGCTGGCTGACCAGGGCGCCAATGTCGTCATTTCCAGCCGCAACCAGGATGCGTGCGAAGAAGTCGCCGCCGCGATCAATGCATCGCATCCAGACAAGGCCATCGCCGTCGCCGCCAGTATTTCCTCGAAGGAAGCGCTCCAAAATCTCGTCGATCGGAGCCGCGCCCATTTCGGCCAGGTCGACATTCTCGTCTGCAATGCGGCCTCCAACCCCTATTACGGTCCGATGGCGGGGATCAGCGACGATCAGTTTGCAAGATCCTCGACAATAATGTCATCGCCAATCACTGGCTGATCAACATGGTCGCACCCGACATGCTGGCGCGCGAAGATGGCTCGATCATCATCATCTCCTCGGTCGGCGGGCTGACCGGCTCCGCCACGATCGGCGCCTACAACATTAGCAAGGCGGCCGATTTCCAGCTGGCGCGCAATCTCGCGTCGGAATTCGGCCCCCAGGGCGTGCGGATCAACTGCATCGCCCCGGGCCTGATCAAGACCGACTTCGCAAAGGCGCTGTGGGAAAATCCCGACACGCTGAAAGCCGTCACCCGCCATACCCCGATGCGCCGCATCGGCGAGCCGCACGAAATCGCCGGCGCCGCGGTCTTCCTCGCCAGCCCGGCGTCGACCTTCATGACCGGGCAGGCGATTGTCGTCGACGGCGGAAGCACGATCGGGGTCGGGCTTTGAGGCTGAAAGGGAAAGTCGCAGTCGTTACTGGCGCCGGATCGGGCATCGGCAAGGCGACGGTCGAGCTGTTCCGACGCGAGGGCGCCACGGTGGTCGGCGCGGATCTCGAGGGCGCCGACGTCGAGTGCGACGCTGGCGACGAACGCGCGATCGAAGCCCTCGTCGACGAGCGGTGCGCGACCACGGTCGGCTAGACGTTTTCTTCGCCAATGCCGGCGTGTCGGGCGGGTTCGACGAACTCTTCGATCAGGACGCCGCGATCTGGGCAGAAATGCTGCGCATCAATCTCATCGGCCCGTTCCTCGCCATCAAATATGCCGCGCCCGCCATGAAGGATCTGGCGGCGGATCGATCATCTGCACCGCCTCGGTCGCCGGGCTTCGTGCCGGTGCCGGCGGCGCGGCCTATTCGGCGTCGAAGGCCGGGGTCATCAATCTGGTCAAGGTCGCCGCAACCCAGCTCACCGGCGCCAACATTCGCGTCAACGCCATCTGCCCGGGCTGATCGAAACCGGCATGACCGGTCCGATCTACGAGCGCGCCCGCGAAAAGGGGCAAGGCGACCGCATCGGCCAGCTCAACCCGCTGAAGCGCAGCGGCAACCGATCGAGATCGCTAACGCCGCCTTGTTCCTCGCATCGGACGACGCCAGCTACGTCAATGGGCAGGCCCTTCCGGTCGATAGTGGCCTTTCCGCCTCCCACCCTTTCACCCATCAAAGCTACGGCCGAACTTCATCTTAAACTGAAACCCTCGTCATGACCAATTCCCCCATCTCGACCCAGATCCATCACGACATCCTGGTCGTCACCAACAACAACCCGCAGGTTAACGCGCTTGGCGCAGCGGTCAACCACGGCCTGATTGACGCGATCGAAGAGGCGGAGAGCAGTCGATGCGGTCAAAGCCGTGGTCATCCGCTGCGAGGGCCAACTTTCTTCGCCGGCGCCGACTGTCGGATTTCGGAAACCCGAAAGCTTTTCCGGAGCAGATGCTTCCCAATGTGGTCGACATCGTCGAAAATTGTTCGAAGCCGGTGGTGGCCGCGATAGGCACCGCGCTCGGCGGCGAACTGAAGTTCTCTTGGCCTCCATCATGGGTGGCGGTCCCGTCGGCGAAATGGGCGTTCCCGAAGTCAACTTTGGGCTTCTTCCCGGTGCCGGCGGCACCAGCCTTGCCGCATCTCGCGGTGTCCAGAAAGCACTCGAAATGGTTACGGGCGGCGGCATGACGAGCGCCAATGAAGGCTCATGACATCGGTCTGATCGACCGCATCGTCGAAGGCGATCTGCAACAGCATGCGGTGGCCTATGCCGAAGAGGTGAAGGACATCCGCCCGCTGCCGAAATCGTCCGAACGGCAGGACAAGATCGACGGCACCGACGCGCAAATCTTTGCCGACTTCCGCAAGGCCAACGGGCGCAAGTTCCGCGGCTTCGAGCTCCCGAAGCCAACATCAAGGCGGTCGAGGCGGCCGTCGCCAAGCCCTACGCCGAGGGCATCCTCGACGAGCGCAAATTGTTCATGGAGTCGATGAGCGGCAAGCAGGCCCGCGCGCAGCAATATTTCTTCTTCGCCGAGCGCAAGGCGGCCAAGATCGACGGCATTCCCGAACACCAAGCCCCGGGACATCAAACGCGTCGGGGTGCTCGGCGCCGGTACGATGGGCGGCGGCATTTCGATGAACTTCCTGTCCGCCGGCATCCCCGTCACGATCGTCGAAATGGCGCAGGACGCGCTTGACCGCGGCACTGGAGTGATGCGCAAGAATTACGAAGCCAGCGCCGCCAAGGGGCGCTTCACCGGCGAACAGGTCGAGCAGATGATGGGGATCCTCAATCCCACGCTCGACTTCGATGCGCTCGCCGACTGCGATCTGATCATCGAGGCCGTCTACGAAAATATGGACGTTAAAAAGGAAATCTTCGGCAAGCTCGACAAGATCGCCAAGCCCGGCGCGATCCTGGCTTCCAATACTTCCTATCTGAACATCGATGAGATTGCCGCTAGCACGTCGCGACCGCAGGATGTGGTCGGACTGCACTTCTTTTCGCCTGCCAACGTGATGAAGTTGCTGGAAGTCGTGCGCGGCAAGAAGACTGCGCCTGACGTCCTCGTCACCGCGATGCAGATCGCCAAGAAGATCAAGAAAGTCGCCGTCGTCGCGGGCGTTTGCTACGGCTTCATCGGCAACCGCATGCTGATGCCGCGCCAGCTGCAGGCCGAGGCGCTGCTGATGGAGGGTGCGACCCCGGAGCAGATCGACCGTGTCCACGTCGAATTCGGCATGCCGATGGGGCCGTTCCAGATGGCCGATCTCGCCGGGGTCGACATCGGCTGGCACCGCGATACCAGCCGCATCGACAACCTCCGCGACGCCCTCTGCGCAATCGACCGCTGGGGGCAGAAGAAGGGCGCCGGCTTCTACGATTATGACGACAAGCGACGCCCGACTCCGTCGCCGGTGGTCCAGGGCATCATCGAGAAGTTCGCCGCTGACAAGGGCGTCGAACGACGCGAGATCAGCGACGAGGAAATCGTTCAGCGCACGCTTTACACGATGGTCAACGAAGGCGCGAAGATCCTTGAAGAAGGCATGGCCCAGCGCGCCTCCGATATCGATGTGGTATGGATCTACGGCTATGGCTGGCCGGTCTATCGCGGCGGCCCGATGCACTGGGCGGACAGCGAGGGCCTGAAGAAGATCGTCGACGGCCTGAAGGCGCAGCAGGGTCGGATGGGCGACGGCTTTTCCTTCTCGCAACTGCTGCTCGACAAGGCCGAGAAAGACGAGAAATTCACGCGTTAAGAGACTGATCGAAGGAACGCACATGGCCGACTATATGGTGGAAGAGACCAGCGGATCGCGGGCGATCCGCTACAGCAATCTTGCAGTGGCCATCCACTGGCTCAGCGCGGCCTTGATCCTGACCCAGATCTATCTCGGTTTCGCGTTCGGCAATTTTCCGAAAGGAAGTGCCGAACGCGCCGAATTGTTTACCGCGCACAAGACGGTCGGCGTGGTCATTCTGCTGCTTGCGCTAACGCGTCTTGCGGTCCGTCTGATCGACGCGCCGCCGCCATACCCCGCCGACTTCCCCAAGTGGGAGCGTCGGGTAGCCGTCTGGACCCACCGAGCGTTCTATTTTTTCATGATCGCGATGCCCCTTACCGGCTTGGCCGCCGTGTCGGAGCGCGCGAAGGGTGGACTTACCGAACTCGCGGGCGGCACCTGGTTTCCGGTCGTTCCGATCCCGTCGCTCGGCGAGATTCATGAACCGCTTGCGTTCGCGATGATCGCCTTGTTGGTCCTGCACGTCTTGGCCGCACTCAAAAATCAGTTCCTTACCGGCGGCCCGGTCGCAGATCGGATGCCGCCGTTCCGTTCGAAGCGCTAGGAAGCAATACCAGCATTGCACCCGCGACCGCGGCCAAAGCGGCGGCGGTCAGGAAAGTCGCACTTGCTCCGTCGCGGTCCCAGATCAATCCCGCGCCAAGGCTCGCAAGCAAGGTCGCGATGCCGCTGGCGAAATAGAAAGCGCCGAAGCTGGTCGCACGCAGGTTGGCGGGGGCCGCATCAGCGATCAGCTTCGCAAACAGTCCCTGGGTCAGCGCCATATGCCCGCCCCACAGCAGGCAACCCAGTCCCAGACCGATCAGCCCGATATTCTGCGCCAGCAGGACGTCCGCAGCAATCAGGACGGCGATGCCTCCAAGCAGAAGTCCGCGCGCACCGATGCGGTCGGCCAGCGTCCCTGCCGGATAGGCGAGCAGCCCGAACGACAGGTTGAATGCGACCAGCACCAGCGGACTGAGCGTCGCCGAAATCCCGATGTCGAGCGCCCGGAGGATAAGGAAGCCCTCGCTGAACCTTGCCAGGGTAAACACAAAGCCGATGAGGATCAGACGGCGCGTTGCCGGATCGATGTCGCGAAAGCCGGCCAGCTTCATCTTGGCATCGATCGCGACATGCTCGCGGCTTTCGCGCAACGCCAGCCACGCCACCAGGAACGACAGCAGGGCTGGGATCGTCGCGACCCAGAACACCAGCCGGATATCGCCCGCAAACCACGCCATCAACCCGATCGCCGCAATCGGCGCAAGAAAGGCGCCGACGGTATCCAGGGACTGCCGCAGGCCGTAGGCGCGCCCACGCATGTCCGGTGTCGTCTCATCGGCAATCATCGCGTCACGCGGCGCGCCGCGGATGCCCTTGCCAATGCGATCGGCAAAGCGCGCTCCCAGGATCGGAACGGCGCCCGTCGACAAAGGAAAGAGCGGTTTCGACAGAGCTGCAAGACCGTATCCAAGAAGGATCCACGGTTTGCGGCTGCGGCCGCGATCGCTCAGCCGGCCGCTCACCAGCTTGGCCATGTTGGCCGTCGCCTCGGCCATACCGTCGATTGCCCCCATCGCCGCAACCGGAAGTCCAAGAGTGACCGTCAGGAAGGCGGGCAGCAGCGCGTGGTAGATCTCGCTCGACAAGTCCATCAGCAAGCTGACGACGCCGAGCACCCAAACGGTGCGGGGAAGGGGAGGCCGTTTGCTCATGAGATACTTGCGGTGCCACAATTTTGCTAATCGCGAAATGTTTGATAGCATCATCTCATGTTGAACAGTGGATCCCCCGGTGCCCTTGCGGCGCGCTTCGCCAGACTGGTCGAGCGTTTAGGCGGCGATACCGTCGCCGCGCGCGCTTCGGGTCAACAGCGTGAATTACTTCAGGCGGTGGCCAGCCTCGAGCCGGCCACCCTCAACCAGGTGGCGGCACAGGTGAAGCGCGGGGCTCCCGCGATCAGCCGGGCAATCGATTCGCTGGTGCGGGCCGGGCTCGTTGAGCGTCAGTCCGATCCCGACAACCGTCGCCGCCTTGCCCTCCGCCTGACCGAGGACGGTCGCGAATCGATGGCCCGGCCGCCGGCGGCGGACAAGGGTCTGGAAGGGCGCCTTGGCCGTTTGGGAAGCAGTGAGTTGCGGGCGTTGGAACGCGGCCTGGAGATATTGGAGCGGCTGCCCGGCTAACACTTCGCTGCGTTGCAGCACGGGCCACTTTCGGCTAAGGGCCCGGCAACTCCATTTCCGGGATATATCAATGACCTCTCGCAACGTGGCGATCATCGCCCACGTCGATCATGGCAAGACCACGCTCGTCGATCAGCTTTTCCGCCAGTCGGGTACCTTTCGCGACAACCAGCGCGTCGAAGAGCGGGCGATGGATTCGAACGATCTCGAAAAAGAGCGCGGCATCACCATTCTCGCCAAGTGCACCTCGGTCGAATGGACCCCGCCGGGCGGCGAGACCACCCACATCAACATCGTCGACACGCCCGGCCACGCCGACTTCGGAGGAGAGGTGGAGCGAATTCTGTCGATGGTCGACGGGGTGATCCTGCTGGTCGATGCCGCTGAAGGCCCGATGCCGCAGACCAAGTTCGTCACCGGAAAGGCGCTCGGCCTCGGTCTCAAGCCGATTGTCGTGGTCAACAAGATTGATCGTCCGGACGCGCGCGCCGCCGAAGTGCTCGATGAGGTGTTCGAACTGTTCCTGACGCTCGAAGCCAATGACGAGCAGCTCGATTTTCCGGTGCTCTACGCGTCGGGCCGCAATGGCTATGCCGGTACCAGTGATGACGTTCGCGAAGGCAATCTGACGCCCTTGTTCGAAACCATCGTCAATCATGTTCCCCCGCCGTCGGCCGATCCGGATGGTCCGTTCAAGTTCCTCGTCACCCTGCTCGATCGCGACAATTTCCTCGGTCGTATCCTGACCGGCCTGGTGTTTTCCGGATCGATCAAGACCAACGCGCCGATCCATGCGCTCAGCCCCGACGGCAAGATCGTCGAGACTGGCCGTGCGTCGAAGATCATGGCTTTCCGCGGGCTTGAGCGGGTGCCGGTCGACGAAGCGGGAGCGGGCGATATCATCTCGATCGCCGGCCTCACCACCGCGACCGTCGCCGACACCATCGCCGACCCGTCGGTCAGCGAGCCGCTGCATGCCCAGCCGATCGATCCGCCGACGCTGTCGATGCGCTTTGCGGTGAATGACTTGCCGATGGCAGGCCGCGAGGGCAAGAAGGTGACCAGCCGCATGATCCGCGACCGCCTGATGCGCGAAGCGGAGAGCAACGTCGCGATCAAGGTAACCGAGAGCGACGACAAGGACAGTTTCGAAGTTGCCGGTCGCGGCGAACTGCAGCTTGGCGTGCTGATCGAGATGATGCGCCGCGAAGGCTTCGAACTCGGCATCAGCCGCCCGCGGGTGCTGTTCCGCGAAGATGAGCATGGCAAGAAGACCGAACCGTACGAAACCGTCGTGATCGACGTCGACGACGAATATTCGGGTACCGTAATTGACAAGATGGCGCTGCGCAAAGCCGAGATGACCGACATGCGCCCCAGCGGCGGCGGCAAGACTTGGATCACGTTCAGCGCCCCGTCGCGCGGCCTGATCGGCTACCACGGCGAATTCCTGTCCGACACGCGCGGCACCGGGATCATGAACCGCATTTACGAGAAATACGGACCTCATAAGGGCGTCATCGAGGGCCGCAAGAATGGCGTCCTCATCTCCAACGGCGCCGGTGAGGCGAACAATTACGCACTCGGCCCGCTGGAAGAGCGCGGCATCCTGTTCGTCGCGCATCAGGAAGCGCTATACGAGGGCATGATCGTCGGCGAGAACGCCAAGACTGACGATCTTGAAGTCAATCCGATGAAGGCCAAGCAGTTGACCAACTTCCGCGCCAGCGGCGGCAAGGACGACGCCATCCGCCTGACCCCGCCCAAGCGCATGACTCTGGAACAGGCGATCGCCTACATCGACGATGATGAACTGGTCGAAGTCACCCCGACCTCGATCCGTCTCCGCAAACGCCACCTCGATCCGCACGAGCGCAAGCGCGCAAGCCGGGCGAAGCAAGCGGCCTAACGCGAGGGCTTTCAATCCCGAAGCGAGGTTGCGCGTTGAATTGACGCGTGCTTTGCCTTGGCGATGAGTTTCAGTCGACCGTCTCGACGATGGGCCGCCGCTGCATTCCTGGTCGGCGCCGCGCAGGGCTGGGCTCCCGCTTCGCCCGTCCCGAAACCGATTGAGTTCGGCATTTCCCGGGTCGTCAAATCTCGCGCGCTGTCCGAAGACCGCGTCGTCAATGTGCTGCTGCCACTCACCTACGCCAAGTTCCCGAAGCGACAGTATCCCGTGCTGTACCTGATTGATGGCGGGGTTGATCAGGACCTTGTGCACATCGCCGGGGTGGCCAGGCTCGGCGCGATGTGGGGACGGTCGGGCGATGCGATCATCGTCGGCATCGAGACGAAGGACCGGCGACGGGAACTCGTCGGGCCGACTGCCGATCCCGAACTGCTGCGCAAGTATCCGACCGCGGGCGCCTCGGCCAAATTTCGCGACTTCATCCGCTTGGAAGTGAAGCCGCTGATCGAGCTATCGTATCGCACTAATGGCAAAAGCGCGGTCATGGGGGAATTGCTTGCCGGCCTGTTCGTGGTCGAGACCTATCTGCTCCAACCGGCCTTGTTCGACGCTTATGGCGCGATCGATCCAAGCCTGTGGTGGGACAAGGAGGCCCTGTCCAAATTGGCGGGGAGGAAGCTCGACAGCGAACAAAAGGGCCGCACCTTGTTTCTGGCCTTCGCCAAGGAGCAATTGGAGGAGCCGGCAGCAAGCGTCCGCCTACGATCTGCTCTCGAGCAAAAGGCACTGGCCTATTGTGCCGAAGCGAGGCCCGACCTCACGCACGCCACGATTTATCAGCAAGTGTCCCCGCAGGCGCTGCAATATCTGCTTCCGCCTTCGGACCCCGCGCCGCCAGAATTCGGCTTCTCGCTGGATTGCGACAAGCAGCGCTGAGGACGCACCTGTTCAGGACGCCTTTCAGATCATTCGGCAGAACGGCGGCGGCGACTTTTCCTTGCAGGCATCGGGCCTGGTTCGGGACATCTTCCAGTATCTTATCAGCCCAAGCTGAGCCGCCGCCGCGGGAAATTCGGGATCGCTTAGCGTCCCGCGCATACTCGGATACCAGAATAAGGACGGCCCCGGATATTCCTTGTTGGCCAGCCGTCGAGCGATCTGGAAGGCTTCGTGATTGGCCTCCAACGCTCCAAGCAAAAGCGCGACCGAGTTTGACTGCTCTTTCTCCGGCAGCGTGAGGAGACCTCGTATGGCTGATTCTTTCGCTCCGGAGTCCTGCGATTCCACCGCGCGATGACCCTTGACCAGTGCCGCACGGACATCGGCGGGGATCATGATCTTCGGATCGAGCAAAAGCGCGATATCCCCCGTGTCGGTCGCCTTGTAAAACGCCAGGCGGTCGGCAAATCTGGATTCCTGGGCCAAATCGATCGCCGCATCAAAATAGGGCTTCGCCTCCTCGGTCTTGCCCGCAGCCAGAAGTGCATAGGCCAGGGAAAGCGGCGTGTAGACGTAAAGTGCCAGCATATCGTTGGCCTGGCGCAGTTGGTTGACGGCCTCGGCGATCCGACCGACGTTCGCCAGCATCCCGCCGTACTGATGATGTTCGCACCCGCAATCGAGGCGCTTGGCGGCGATCGCCCGCTTCAGCAGGGTCTCGCGCCCGGCCCAGTCGTGCAGGTCGATCAGCATCGACTTGATGTACAGCGCCTCGCTGTTCTTGCTGTCGATCGATACGGCACGGTCGGCCGCACGTTGTCCTTCGATGCGTGCTTCTTTCGCCACTTGCTCGGTGTCAGCTGTTCGCGAGACTTTCCAATATCCGCCGGCAACCGCGGCCCAGCCCCAGGAAAAGTCGGGTGCGGCGGCCACGACGCGTTGAGCGGGGACCAGCGCCTTGCGTCCCTCGGTTAGCTGCGGATCCCAGTGTCCCTGGCAAAACTGCATATAGTCGGTGAGCACGCTATCGGGCAGCGGTTTGCGATAGGTCGACGCCCCGAATAACCCGCAACGGACGACGTTTCCAGCATCGACGGCGATGTGTCGTGGGACACGGGCGGCTTCCTTGCCGTCATAGTCGTATTTGTTGGACCACAGCGTGGCGCCGGAACGCTCGTTGGTCAGCCGCGTAATCACTCGGATCTTCCCACCCTCGCGCTGGATCGTCCCGCCCAATGCGTAGGCGGGCGCGGTGCCCGGCGCGGGTGCAGCCGCAGTCGAAACACCGACCACGCCGTCGGCGTTGAAGGCATCGACGATTTCCGCATCGACGGCGTCGCGCATGGTTGTTGGCAGGTCGGCGGACAGGATCCGGAATCCGCCCATGCGCACCGCCATGCTGTGCGCCGCCGCGGGCGTAGGTCGAAGCCAGAACCAGGCGCCGGCCCCGATCAGCAGCAGCAGCGATCCAACGACGCCAAGCGTCTTCGGATTTCGCCAGGTGATGGAACGATCGCGAACGCCGGGCGGCGCGTCCGGCGCAATAGTCGACGATCCGGAGAGCTGCCCGATGCGCCGAACGAGCGCCTCGATCGATTTGTCCCAACCGGAGAAGACGTCGATCCACTGTCTCGTCGACAATTCGTAGGCGAAGGCATCGCTCGGCTCGACGTCCTCAAGCCGCAGGGCGATGATCGGCACGCGATAGCGACTGGCGAGCGATAGTTCTTTCTTGATCTCGTCGCTGCGGTTCGCCGCCTTGCTAAACACAAGGATTACCGCCCGCGCCTTGCGGATCGCCTCGACGATGGCCTCTTGGTAATTCTCCCCCGGGGCGACATCGCGGGTGGAAATCCAGCAACCCACTCCGCGAGCTTCAACCGCCTTGCAAATTGCAAGTGCCTGCTTTCGATCGGCAGTGGCGTAGCTGATGAATGCCGATTCCGATCCGCCGGTTGCCTGCTCGTCTATCGATTCCGTATCGCCCACGGCCCGCTCTCCCAGACGCGCGAAGGCTACGCGCAATCGCTGTTGTTTAGAAGCATGGCAAAATCTCCACGCTTCCAACGATAGATGCGGCTCAAATTTCGGCCAAAATCGCGGAAATTTCCTAATGTTCCGACGGGTTAACCCACCATGGGCTCGACTCAACGACTTAAGCTTGCGGATGACCCAACCTGCTTTATGTGCAGGTGCAGCAATTTTAACAGCGAGTGGGTGAAGCGCTTGGCGCCGCCCCCGTGCAAGACGGCCAGACTGACCGAGTAGCCGAGCCTCGATTTAAAGGCTGCTCCAAGTCGGCTGACCGCCCTTTAGGACAAACTCTTGTTTCGATTTTTTAGCCGTCGCGGCATGGCCGCGGCGTTCTTTATGACATTAATACTTATCGGCGGTTCAAGCGAAGCGCTCGGCACCTCGGTTCCCGAGGTCCAAAAACTGATCGGCGGTCAATCGCCCCAAGCCATTCTGAGCAGCTTCAACCCTGCCATTCGCGCCGTCACGGCGGCAACTACTTCGCCGGATCGGCTCGATCTCCTGGTCGAAAAATATGCCGACGGTGCGGCGCTCGACGAGCAGCAACAGTGCCTCGCCACCGCAGTCTATTTCGAAAGCATGGGCGAGCCCCTCGAAGGTCAGTTGGCTGTCGCGCGCGTGGTCATCAACCGGGCCGCCTCGGGCCTGTACCCCACCAATTGGTGCGGCGTGGTCAAACAGAAGGCCCAGTTCAGCTTTGTTCGCGCGGGCCGCTTCCCGCGCATCGATCCGGCCTGTAAGGCATGGCGCAAGGCACAGGCAATCGCCCGTATCGCGGTCGCCAATGCCAGCGCCAGCCTGCCGACCGACGTGCTTTGGTACCATGCCGATTACGTTGCCCCTCGTTGGGGCAAGCGTCTGACGCGGGTCGAAAAAATCGGCGCGCACATCTTTTATCGTTCGTGATCGGCCCGGTTCCCTCGTCCCGTCGCGCATAAGATTCATTCTGCCGTTAATCCGGTAAGCGAGGGATTCGCATGGCGTCCTCCATGGGCAAGCATCCCGTTCCAGTGATTGGTTTTTTCCGTTCACTGCGAGGGCATTGCGATGTTGAAAATCCTGATTGTCGAAGACGACGCACAACTGGCGACAACGCTCAAATATCTGGTGGAGGACAACCCGCGATATCGCGTGGTGGCCCGGGCCGACGATCTCGACAGCGCGGTTGCCTCGGCCGAGGCGCACAATCCCGATCTTGCCCTGGTCGATCTCCAACTGGCGCGCGGATCGAGCGGCTTTTCGGTCGCTGTCCGGCTTGGCGATTACGATATCCCCTGCCTGTTCGTGACCGGCAAATCGCCGGGCTTTCCGATGCCGGACCTGGCGCTCGGATGCCTGCTCAAGCCGTTCACCGCCGAGGATGTCCATCGTACGCTGGCCATGGCCGAAGATGTGATGCGCGGTCGCGAGACTCTGC
Source organism: uncultured Alphaproteobacteria bacterium (assembly GCA_963740965.1). Taxonomy (GTDB): domain Bacteria; phylum Pseudomonadota; class Alphaproteobacteria; order Sphingomonadales; family Sphingomonadaceae; genus Sphingomicrobium. The sequence continues at coordinate 1,163,925 of CAVUFW010000006.1, read as the reverse complement.
GGCCCAAGCTTCCCGCCAATCTGCTCATCTACGACGGAATGCCCGACCACCATCAGGCCGCGGGCGATACCGACTTGGGCGAACCCGGGTTCATCCCCTCGCGCCGGTCGTTCAAGACGCGGATCGAGCATTGGATTGCCGGCACCCAGGCCTGAAATCGGAATTTCCGGAATTGCTGGATGCCCGACGAGGATTCGAACCTCGATTGACGGAGTCAGAGTCCGTAGTCTTACCATTAGACGATCGGGCAGAGCAGGGCGCCAGTTAGGAAGCGGCGGCTGTGCTGTCAACTCGACCGCGCTTTATCCGTCCGCGGTTGCGCCCGGGGGCTAATCTCCGTTAAACAGGTGCCAAGTCAGCCGCGGCGGTTTCCTCGCGGCCAAGGATAGATAGGCGTTTGGACATGGCGGATCGCGACGCCACCACGCCGCGGCCAGCCATCGGTGGCGATCCCGCGGCCCCGGCAGGACCGCCCCAGTGGCGGAAAACGCAGCGTCACACCTATGGCGCGGTTGACCTCGGTACCAACAATTGCCGGCTGCTGATCGCTCGTCCGACCGACGATAGCTTCACGATCATCGACGCATTTTCGCGAATCGTCCGTTTGGGCGAGGGGCTCGGCGTGTCGGGCAAGCTGTCGCAGGACGCGATGGACCGCTCGGTGTCGGCGCTCGCCATCTGCGCCGACAAGCTGCGTCGTCGGCATGTTTCGATCGCTCGCTCGGTTGCGACCGAGGCCTGCCGCCGCGCGGTCAACGGGCGCGATTTCACCGATCGGGTACGTGAGGAGACCGGAATCGCACTGGAGATCATCGCCCCGCAGGAAGAAGCACGGCTGGCGGTGCTCGGTTGCCACAAATTGCTTGAGCCTGGCGACGGGCCGGCATTGATTTTCGACATCGGCGGCGGCTCGACCGAACTGGTGCTGGTCGAACCCGGCGACGACAATCCGCGGATCGTCGCCTGGTGGTCCGCACCCTGGGGCGTGGTGTCGCTGACCGAAAGCGAAGGCCGCAAGGCGATCGACGGAAAGGATCGCATGGCCGCCTATGCGCGGATGAAGAAACGCGCCACCGACAGTTTCTCGCGCTTCGCGGAGATGCTGCCAAGCAAAGCCCCGGGGATTCGCCTGCTCGGGACCAGCGGCACCGTCACCACACTCGCCTCGGTCCACCTCGCGCTGCCGAGCTATGATCGCCGTGCGGTCGACGGCCTGCACGTGCCGATCGGCGACATGCGGCGGATTTCGCGCATGATTGCGGAACTGGACTTCGGGGGTCGCTCAAACCTGCCGTGCATCGGTGCCGAGCGGGCGGACCTGGTGGTGGCCGGCTGCGCCATCCTCGAGGCGATTCTCGACATCTGGCCGGCCGAAAATCTCGGCGTCGCCGATCGCGGCATCCGCGAAGGCATCTTGCGCAGCCTGATGGCGCGCGACGGTTACCGGATATGACCCGCCTCAAAACCGCCCGCGGCCGAAAGGCCAGCTCGACCCGCTGGCTCGAGCGTCAGCTTAACGACCCCTACGTCAAGCGCGCCAAGGCCGACGGCTACCGCAGCCGCGCCGCCTACAAGTTGATCGAACTCGACGAGCGCTTCGGCTTGCTCAAGGGCGTCACCGCGGTGGTCGATCTCGGCATCGCCCCCGGCGGCTGGGCACAGGTCGTCCGCCGCGTCAGCCCGAAGGCACGGATCGCCGGCATCGACCTGCTTCCGACCGAACCGATCGACGGGGTCGAAATCCTCGAAATGGACTTCATGGACGAAGCCGCGCCCGAAACCCTGCGCGAGGCGCTGGGGGACGTCGCGCCCGACTTGGTGCTTAGCGACATGGCGGCGAACACCGTTGGCCACACCCAGACCGATCACCTGCGCACCATGGGACTGGTCGAAGCGGCGCTCGACTTCGCGGTCGAGGTGCTCAAACCCGGCGGCACCTTCGTCGCCAAGGTGCTTGCGGGTGGGGCAGACAATAATCTGGTCGCCGAGCTCAAGCGGCACTTCAAGGCGGTCAAGCACGCCAAGCCGCCGGCCAGCCGCAAGGGGTCGAGCGAATGGTATGTCGTCGCTCAAGGCTTCAAGGGCCGCGGCGACGATGGGGCGGCCGTCTAGCGATCCTTGCCCCAGCCGGTGACCGCGTAACGCGCCACCGGGGCCACTCCGAGCACCTGCGCGACATGGTGCCAGCGCGGAACGGTGAAGATGTTGAGGCAGTTGAAGCGCGGCCGCAGCCCGATTTCGACATCGCCATCGTTGGCCAAAAAGTTGAGATATCCGCCCCACTCGGGCCGCCATTCGCCGTTGGTCATGCTCAGCACATAAGCGAAACGTCGCCCTTCGACGGGAACGTCGTCGGTATGCGCCGCCAGATGATGCCCGCCGACGTAAAGTGTCGCCTGTCCATCGACCCGGATCACGTCCCGTTCGCCCGTCACGGTCCGGATCAGGTCGAGGAACGGCCGCCCGCTTAACCCTGCGAACAACAATTGAAGGGGAGTTTCGACCGCACCGTCCGGTGCCATCGTCAACGGCGCGCTATAAAAGGAATAACTATAAGCGCCGCTCTGCTTGGCCCGCGTCAGGTGCTCGTTCGCGGCTTTGAGATAGGCCGGGTCGATCCGCGCCAGTTCCTCGGCCGGGACATATTGCGGCTCGCCCGGCGCGGCTTGCCAAGACAGTCCCCACGGCGTGTCGTCGATCAGCACCTGGCGGATGGCGGCGGCCGATTGCGGGGACAGGACATCGCGGATCTGGATCCAGCCCTTGGCGGCGAATTCGTCGGCCAGGCTGGCCACGTCCAGCCCGGGATTGAGCGCCAAAAGGCCGTCCATGTTCGAAATTCCCCCCCCGCAATCGTCGCGATCAGCCCTTGGCGCGCGCCGCCGCCACCGCTTGCTTGAGCATGTCGTAACCGACCGCCGAATTCATCACCTTGTCGCCTATCACGAAGAGCGGCGTGCCGGTCGCCCCCAATTGCCCGGCCAGGTTCATGTTCTTGGCCAGTTCCGCCTCGATCGCCGGGTCGCGCGCCTGGTCGGGCGCGATGCCGAGCGGCCCGGCGACCAGCGCGATTGTTTCGCTGCTCGGGCGTCCGGCGGCAAACATGCCGTCGTGGAAAGCGCCGAACTTGCCGCCCTTGGATGCCGCTAGCGCGACCCGCGCTGCGGCAACGCTATCCGGGCCCAGGATCGGAAATTCGCGATAGACTACGCGCACACCCTTGTCCTCGGCCACCAGCCGCTCGATGTCGGGGTTGGATTTGCGGCAATATCCGCAGGCGTAATCGTAGAAATAGGTCATCACTACGTCGGGTTTGGCCGATCCCTTCCATGACGACCCGAAGGGCGTTTCCAGGGCACTCCGATTGGCCGCGAGTACGGGTGCATATTGACCGTCGCGAAGCGCTTCGGATGCGTCGACCAAGATTTGCGGCTGCTTGACCAATGCATCGCGCACCAGCCGCGCCCCGAATTGCGGTGCGGCGACGATCAGCAGGCCCGCGGTAACCAGCGATCCGACCAGCCCCCCGCCAATTGCCGCGACGATTGGTACGCTCCGACCTTCACTCATCGCTCGCAGTTCAACCTTTTCTCTTTTTTGTCTTTTTTCAATTCGGCGCACGACACCATGGAGATGTCTTGCGCGCGAAGATAGTCGGGCGTGCCTTTGGGAATGCCCGCCATCGCCATCCGCGCGCTGGACAGCGCCAACTTGGGATTGCCTTCCAGATTGTTGCGCTCTGCCGTCGCCAGCGCGGCGCGCGGCTCGTCCCCTTCGCGATCGTAAACGACGCCAAGCTGCATCCAGGCGAACGGATTGTCGTTGTCGCGATTGACCGCCAGCTTGAGCACCTGCTTCGCTTCAGCGAAATTCTTCGGGTCCTCGGATGCGATCAGCGCATGCCCCAGCATGACCGAGATCATCGGCTGGTCGGGTGCCTTCGCGACGGCCCGGCGGAGCACGGGGATGGCCTCCTTCGGGCGCCCCGATTCGAGCAGGATTTGCCCCTTAAGCTCAAGGAAGAAGGGATCGTCGGATGCCTTGGCCAGCAGCCAGTCGGCTTCCGACACCGCTTTGTCGGGGTAAGCGCCTAGGTGATAGGCATAAGCGCGCGCATAATGTCCGGGGATGCTCTGGTCGCTCTCGGGATAGCGCACTGGCGCATTCTTCGCGTCGACATAGCCGATCAGCTTGGCCTTGACCCGCTGGAACCGCGCCTCGATCGCCGGGTCGGTGGGCGCATCCCACGCAGGATCCTTTTTGTAGACCTGGGTCAGCGCATCGATACGCTCGCTCGAAAGAGGATGCGTCCGGTCGTAACTGTCCTTGGCGTAGACGGCGAGGCGATATTCCTGGTTCTGCAGTTTCTTGAAGAATTCCAGGCTGCCCCGGCCGCTGAATCCCGCCTTCGAAAGATAGGATGCACCGGCAAGGTCGGACGAGCTCTCCTGGGCGCGGGTGAAGGCGAAGAAATTGCCCATCGCAGCGCGCTGTCCAGCCATCATGATGCCCATGCCGGCATCGGGCGCGCCGGCCGCGATCGCCGCGGCGCCAAGCAGCAGCGACAGGATCGTGATCCCGGTCGCCGCCTTTGCGCCTTCGCCGATGCGGATGATGTGACCGCCGGCGATATGGCCCAGTTCGTGGGCGATGACGCCCTGCAACTGGTTGGCATTGTCGGCCACCATCAGCAGTCCGGTGTGAATATAGACGATCTGGCCACCGGCAACGAAGGCGTTGATCTCTGGATCATTGATCAGGACGATCTTCACGTTGGCCGGATCAAGCCCGGCCGCCTGGATCAACGGGCGCGACAGATCGCGAAACAGCAGTTCGGTTTCGCTGTCGCGAAGCACCGACTGGGCAGCGGCGGGCTGGATCGTCGCAAAGGCCAATGCAAGGCCGAGCATGACGAGACGGATCAGGCGCATGGGAAGGCGGGTCATGCCTCGCTCTCCCATCGGACGCCTGAACCATTCATGAAAGAGAAAGCCGCGCCTGCGGGCCCGGACGTCGTCCGCGGCGCGCAGGCACGGGCCTTTCTTTTAGCCAAAGGTGCGTTGCCACCATCCGCCACGCCGCGGCTCGCCATCGTCTTCCTGGGCAGCGGGCGAAGCGGCAGCCGTTGACGGCGCACTGTCAGATAATGCCGCGACCTTGGTGGTGTCGGCATTTTCGTCCGTGGCCGGTTCGGCAGCGGGCGCATCGGCCTTGGCCACCTTGGCCTTGCTCGTCCGACCGCGCGGCTTAGCGACAGGCTTGGCTTCCGCCTCGGGATCGATCTCTGCCGGGCTGGGGACAGGCGCCGACGCAATATCGCCCGGGACCTCGGCCGCCTTCTTTGCCCGGCTCCGGCGTTTGGGCGCCTCGGCCTTGTCGGGCGCGGCTGCGTCGACCGACGCGGTCTCGACTGCCGGCCGGTCTACGACCGACGAGCTGCCCAGTTCCTCGGCGGCCTTTTGCGCCTTGGGACGACGGCGGGTCTTTGGTTTGGACTCCTCGACCGGCGCGGAAGGCTCGGCATCGGCCAGCGGCTCTTCGTCGGCGATGACCGGCTCGACCATCGGCGCTTCGTCGGCGCTAACCGCTCCGCTCTCGACGCCTTCGCTGCGACGACCGCGGCCCCGACCGCCGCGGCGACCGCGACGGTTGCGGCCGCCTCCTTCGCCGTTGCCGTCGTTTTCAGTGTCGGGCGCATCGCCTTCCGCGCGCACCAAGGACTCGCGCTGCTCACCGCCGCTTTCGTCATCGTTGGACGACTGGCGCGGCTCGTGCTGGCTGCGCTCGCCTTCGACGCCGTCTTCGCGATTGCGGTTGCGACCGCGACCGCCACGGCGGCGGCGGCGGCGGCGCGGTCCGTCTTCGCCATCGCCTTCTTCGCGTCGACGCGCTTCGGACGGGCCACGGTCACCGGCCTCCGAAATGTCCTCGGCATCTTCGGCATCGGCTTCGGCGTCGGTCAGATAGTCGTCGTCATCCTCTTCGTCGACGATCGGCGGCGCGATGCGTTGCGGCGCGACCGGACGGCCGCCGCTGCTTTCGACCGCCATGCGGGCGCCTTCGAAGCTTTCGTCGATCATCACTTCCAGCGTCACGCCGTAACGAAGTTCGATCTCGCCGAGTTCACGGCGCTTCTTGTTGAGCAGGTAGATAGCGGCCTCACGACCGGCGCGAAGCGCGATCCGGTCGCCGCGACCGCGGGCGGCCTCTTCCTCGATGATGCGGAGCGCGCTCAGGCCAGACGACGACGCGGTCCGCATCAGACCCGTGCCCTCGCAATGCGCGCATGGCTTGGTCGACGCTTCAAGCACGCCGGTGCGCAGCCGCTGACGGCTCATTTCCATCAGGCCGAAGCTTGAGATGCGACCGACCTGGATTCGGGCGCGATCGTTCTTGAGCGCGTCCTTCATCGCCTTTTCGACCTTACGGATGTGGCCGTTCTGCTCCATGTCGATGAAATCGATCACCACCAGACCGGCCATGTCGCGCAGCCGCAACTGGCGGGCGATCTCGTGCGCCGCCTCGATGTTCGTCGCGAAGGCGGTCTGCTCGATGCTGTGCTCGCGCGTCGCGCGGCCCGAGTTAATGTCGATCGACACCAGCGCCTCGGTCGGGTTGATCACCAGATATCCGCCGGATTTCAGCTGGACCACCGGCTGGTACATCGCCGACAACGTGTCCTCGACGCCGTAACGCTGGAAGATCGGGGTCGGATCGACGTAGCTCGTGACCTTCTTGACGTGGCTGGGCATCAGCAACTTCATGAAACCGCGGGCGGCCTTGAAGCCGTCCTCGCCCTCGACGATCACCTCGTCGATTTCCTTGTGGTACAAATCGCGGATGGCGCGCTTGATCAGGTCGCTGTCGCGGTAGATCAGAGCCGGGGCTGAACTGCTGAGCGTTTTTTCGCGGATTTCACCCCACAGGCGGGCGAGATAATCGAAGTCGCGGCGAATCTCGACCTTGGTCCGCTCCAACCCGGCGGTGCGGACGATAAGGCCCATCGTCTGCGGCAGGTTGAGATCGGACATGATCGACTTCAGGCGCTTGCGATCAGCGCCATTGGAAATCTTCCGGCTGATCCCGCCACCGTGCGAGGTGTTGGGCATCAACACGCAATAACGGCCGGCCAGCGACAAATACGTCGTCAGTGCGGCGCCCTTGTTGCCGCGTTCTTCCTTGACGACCTGGACCAACAGCACCTGGCGGCGCTGGATGACGTCCTGGATCTTGTAGCGGCGGCGCAGATTCTGGCGCTTGCGGCGAAGCTCGTCGGCGGCGCTTTCGTCGACCGGCGATCGCGACGATCCGGTACCGGTCTCGGTCGCTTCGCCGTCGTGATCGCCATGGTCCTCGTCGTCGCCATGATCGTCGTCTTCGACCGCGCGATCGTCGGTGCCGTCATCGTCGTGATGCGAATCGAGCGACTGGTCGTCATATTCGCCCCGCAGCCGCTCTTCCTCGGCGGCGTGCTCGGCCTCTTCGCGAAGCAAAGCGTCGCGGTCGGACTTGGGGATCTGGTAATAATCGGGATGGATTTCGCTAAAGGCCAGGAAGCCGTGGCGATTGCCGCCGTAATCGATGAACGCCGCCTGCAGCGACGGTTCGACCCGCGTGACCTTGGCTAGGTAGATATTGCCTTTGAGTTGCTTGTGTTCTTCGGACTCGAAGTCGAATTCTTCGATCCGGTTACCTTTGGCGACTGCAACCCGGGTCTCTTCCGGGTGGCGCGCGTCGATGAGCATGCGCATGGACATTGAATATTCTCCGGGCGCGCTGGAACCGCGAGTGGCGGGAGCGCGCGATAGTGGTGGCCACGGCCGGATCGGCGATGGCGTGATGTGCGTGAATTGCCTCTGCTGGATGACCCATCCCGACCATCGCCGGGAAAAGCGCGCCAGCCGGCTCGATAGCGAGCAAGCGACTGGCGTCCTGTGGTGTCATGCAGCGTCAACCTTTAATACCGCGCCGACCGAGCGGCGCAGGTCTGCAGGGATGCTGCAGGTATGGCTCAGGTAGCACCGGCGCCCCTTGCCCGCAATGCCTCCGCGGGCGATAAGCGTCCTATGTGGCTAAGACAGGTAGATCGGCGGGTTCGCTGGGCAATCTATATGATGCTCGCAGTGGTGCTTGTCGCCGCCGCGGCGCTCACCCTGCTGCCCAGCAAACGCGCGATCACCGACGACGCGTTGTTCGGCGAGGCCCGGCAGGGTGGCCTCACCGTTGCCCTTCGCGATGGCATTCCGGCGATCCCGATTACGCAGGCACGCGTTCCCGGTCGTCCGATCGTCTTGATCGATCCCGGCCACGGCGGCCGCGACCCCGGCGCGCCAAGCGTATCGGGGACGGTCAAGGAAAAGGACCTGACCCTCGCCTTCGCCAAGGAACTTCGTGACCTGCTGGCCAGGAACGGCCGCGTAAGGGTCGCGCTGACCCGTGACGCCGACGCCACGCTTACGCTCGAACAGCGAGCGGCGATCGCCCGGTCGATCGGTGCTGGCCTTTTGGTCTCGGTCCACATGGACAGTGCGCCGAATCCGCTAGCCCGCGGTGCAACCGTCTATTCGCTGTCTGACGTCGCCTCCGACGCCGAAGCTGCTCGCTTCGCGCGGTCGGAAAATCGAGCCGGGGAGCAGATAACCAGCGAGGCCAATGGGGGGCTGCGCTTTCTCCTGTCCGATCTCGCGCTTCGCGATCAGATGGCAGAATCGGCTGACCTCGCAGCCCGCGTAGTGAGCGGACGCGACGGGCGAATGCTTCTCCGTCCGGAACCCCACAAATTCGCCGCATTCCACATTCTTCGCCGGTCCGAGACTCCCGGTGTGCTGTTCGAGGCGGGCTACATCAGCAATCTAGAAGATGAGGCGTTGCTTCGGACGCCGGAGGGGCGGGCACCCATAATTGCCGCGCTGGCAAGGGCGATCGAAGTCGATGCAACGCTCAGGATGACGCGCTAACTATCCTTTTCGAGTGGCTACTTAGCCGCTAGACGCAAGCCATCCATGCCGACGTTCACCGCGCCATTTCCCGATTTCGCCCGCCTCAACCAGCGGATCCATAGTCGAATCGACCCGTGGTTTGCACGCCGCGCGGTTCGGCGACTTGTCTGGTTGCTGTTTGCCGGTTTCATGGCCTTCGCACTGATGTGGGTATGGTTCGCGTACAACCTGCCAACGTCGGAAAAGCTGCTCAGTTACAAGCCGTCGTTGCCCAGCAACGTCCGAGGCTACGACGGCAATCCGGTTCAGACCTTCGCTCGCGAACGACGGGTCGAACTTGCCTTCGACGAATATCCTCCGCTTGTAGTACAGGCCTTCATTTCTGCGGAAGATAAGACCTTTTTCACGCACGGCGGGCTCGATTACCCCGGACTGACCAAGGCTGTGGTGAATTACGGGCTCAGCGCGGTCGGAAAAGGCGGCCGAGTGCCGGGCGCCTCAACGATTACCCAGCAAGTCGCGAAATATCTGCTGCAGGACGACGAATATGCCGTCAGCCGCAAGGTTCGCGAGATGATCCTCGCCTTCCGTCTGGAATCGACGCTCTCGAAGGAGCAGATCCTGGAATTGTATCTCAATTCCATCTTTTTGGGTCGAAACGCGTACGGTATTCAGGCGGCCAGCCGCGCATATTTCGACAAGGACGTCGGCGATCTGACCCTTTCGGAAGCGGCGTATCTGGCCGTGCTTCCGAAGGCTCCATCCAACTACGATCCGCTCCGGGCTACCGAAAAGGCGACGATCCGTCGCAATTACGTGCTCCGGGAAATGGCCGCCAATGGCTACATCACCGAAAGCCAGCGGGCGGAAGCGGCGGCCTTACCGCTGGGCACGATCCGATACGGTAGCAATGAGAAATTCCGGCAAAACGGCGGCTATTTCATGGAGGAGGTCCGCCGAGACCTGATCCGCCGCTTCGGGGAAAAGGCAGAGCAGGGGCCCAACAGCGTCTATGCCGGAGGACTGTGGGTGCGAACTTCCATGGTACCGTTGATGCAGGATGCTGCTGCCGATGCGCTTCGGGAAGGCCTCGCAAAGTTCGACGGCGGTCGCGGTTGGCAAGACACGAAGCTGACGATCGATCTGGACAAGGATTGGCGCGGGCAATTGTCGGCCGCTGCGCTTGGAACGGGATTCCCCGACTGGCGCAAGGCGGTCGTGCTCAGCAAATCGGGCAGCAACGCCAGGCTCGGCTTTTCCGACGGGAGCGAGGGAAACTTGTCGGCTTCCGCCGCACAACAATCGCGACGCGGTGGCGGGGGCACGGCATTCAGTGCGCTCAAGCCCGGAATGGTCGTGATTGCGAAGTCGATCGGCGGCGATAGCTATGCTCTCCGTTCGATCCCCGAGATTGGCGGCGCTTTCCTGGCGGAAGAAGTGCGTACGGGTCGTATCATGGCGATGCAGGGCGGTTTCGATGTTATCGGATCGTCCTACAATCGCGCGACGCAGGCACTCCGCCAGCCGGGATCGACGTTCAAGCCGCTGGTTTACGTGACCGCGCTCGAGAACGGCATGACTCCCGCGTCGATCATCGTCGATGCACCGTTCTGCGTTTGGCAGGGTGCGGGCCTCGGCAACAAATGCTTCCGCAACTTCGACGCGGGCTATGCCGGCGCCAAGACGATGCGCTGGGGGGTGGAGCAATCGCGAAACCTCATGACCGTGCGAGCCGCGTCGCAAACCGGCATGCCGAAGATCGTTGCGACCGCCGCCAAGCTGGGGGTTGGCAACTATCCCAATTACCTTTCGATCGCGCTGGGTGCGGGCGACACGACGGTGATGAAACTTACCAATGCCTATGCAGTGCTGGCGAACAACGGGCGCGAAGTTCGACCGACGATCATCGACTTCGTGCAGGATCGTGACGGCAAGGTCATCTACCGCACCGACAACCGCTGTGACGTGATGGACGGCTGCAATGCGACCGAGTGGGACGGGAAGCCAATGCCGCGTCCGCCGCTGCGCGCGCGGCAATTGCTAGAACCGCAGGCGGCGTATCAGATGGTCCACATTCTGGAAGGCGTGATCGAGCGCGGCACAGCCACGGTGCTTCGCGATCTCAATCGACCGCTGTTTGGGAAGACCGGCACCACATCCGGGCCGACCAATGTCTGGTTTGTCGGTGGGACGCCTGACGTCGTTGCCGGTGTCTACCTGGGCTATGACCGTCCGCGCTCGCTCGGTGGCTACGCCCAGGGTGGCCGGATCGCGGCGCCGGTATTCAAGCAATTCGCCCAGATTGCCTTCAAGGATGCGCCCAAGACGCCATTCGTCGCCCCCGCTGGAATCCGCATGGTGCGGATCGACCGGGTGAGCGGGAAACGTGTGTTCGGCACCTTCCCGATCAGCGAGGATCCGAAATCTTCGGTGATCTGGGAGGCGTTCCAGCCTGAAACCGAGCCGCGCCGGTCGTTCCGCCGCGAGGACCGGTTGGCAAGCGCCGACGACACGGTCGCCGGACAGCGTCCCGCCGCAACGCGCAAACCGAGACCCGCCCGCCCACGCCCGGCGGCTCCCAACACGCCACCGACCGAGGATTTCTTGCAAAGGCAGGGCGGGATTTACTAGGGCCAAGCTACCTTTTGTTTGAAAGCCAGGACCATGCGCGCTGAAGCGCAAGCTCATATCGACCAGATCAATGCGGCTACGAAATTGCTTCGCCGGTTCCTCGATTGGGACAAGGCGCAGCGGCGTTTGGCCGAGCTTAACGACCGTGTCGAGGATCCGACACTTTGGGATGATCCCAAGGCGGCGCAGGAAGTGATGCGCGAGCGACGCCGGCTCGAAGAAGCGATCGGCGCGACTACCAAGATCGAAACCGAATTGAAGGACACGGTCGAACTGATAGAAATGGCCGAGGCTGAAGGTGACGGCGGTTTGGTTGACGATGGCGTCACGGCCCTTGCCGAACTGGCGGAGCGGGCCGAGCGCGACAAGGTGGCAGCATTGTTGGCCGGTGAAGCGGACGCCAACAACAGCTATGTCGAAATCAACGCAGGGGCGGGCGGCACCGAATCCAACGACTGGGCGGGCATGCTGCAGCGGATGTATTCGCGATGGGGCGAGCGGCATGGAATGAAGGTCGAACTGGTCGACCATCACGCCGGGGAGCAGGCCGGGATCAAGTCCGCGACACTGCTGATCAAGGGCGAAAATGCCTATGGCAATCTCAAGGTCGAAGGCGGCGTGCACCGTCTGGTTCGCATATCGCCCTACGACAGCTCGGCGCGGCGCCATACCAGCTTTGCAAGCGTCTGGGTCTATCCAGAAGTCGACGACGATATCGATATCGAAATTAACGAGAGCGAACTTCGCATCGATACCTATCGGGCATCGGGTGCGGGCGGGCAGCACATTAACACCACCGACAGTGCGGTTCGCATTACGCACATCCCGACCAATATCGTCGTCCAGTGTCAGAACCAGAGGAGCCAGCACAAGAACAAGGCGGAGGCGCTCAAGCAATTGAAGGCCCGGCTTTATGAGGCCGAGCTGCAGAAGCGGGAAGCCGAAGCCGATGCGACTGCCGCCGCCAAGACCGATATCGGTTGGGGCCACCAGATCCGAAGCTATGTTCTGCAGCCCTATCAATTGGTCAAGGATCTGCGGACCGGCATGACGTCGACTGCGCCGGGCGACGTTCTCGATGGCGATTTGGACCGCTTCATGGCGGCGGCCCTGTCGCAGCGGGTGAGCGGCGAAACGGTCGAGGTCGAGGATGTCGATTAGGGCGATTGCTCTAGTCGCACTGGCGCTAACCGCCTGCCGGCAAAGCGAGCCCCAGTCAGCTTTTCCAAAGGCTCAGCGCGACAGTGCCCCGATCGTCAGCGACAGCTTCTCTACCGAGGACGCTCGCGACCGTCTGGGTGAGGCGGAAGCGGTGATCGACTTTGCCGGGGTGACGCCCGGCATGTCGGTGGCGGATATCGGTGCAGGCGAAGGATATTATACGGTCCGCCTGGCCCGCGCCGTCGGGGCGAAGGGGCGGGTGCTAGCGCAGGATATCGTGCCCGAAACTCGTGACCGCCTAGGCGTAAGGGTGGAGCGAGAGGGTCTCGACAATGTCACCGTCCGTCTCGGATTGCCGGACGATCCCAAATTGCCGTCGGCCAGTTTCGACCGGATCTTCCTGGTGCACATGTATCACGAGGTCGAAGAGCCTTACCCCTTTCTGTGGCACCTTCGCGACGGCTTGAAGCCCGGCGGCCTGGTGGTGGTGGTCGATGCAAAACGACCGGTGAAACGTCACGGGATGCCGCCGGCACTGCTGCGGTGCGAGTTGGCAAGCCTGGGACTGACGCTGGAAAAGGAACAGGCACTGGATGGGGCCGATAGTTACATGACGCTCTATCGGGCAACCGCTGCTCGACCGGAGCCCGCGTCGATCAAACCTTGCGTGTTGAAGGGCTGATCAGCGCAAGGATCAAAGCAATCCCATGCTCCGCATCGAGGAGCATTGCTGACCGGCGATGACCAGATGATCAACCACCGTCAGATCGATCGCCTCACCGGCGAGCGATAGGCGGCGCGTCACCTGACGATCGGCTGCGCTGGGCGACGGATCGCCACTGGGATGATTATGAGCCAGGATGACCCCCACACTGCCGTGAACCGCTGCATCGGCAATGACCTGACGCACCGGAATGCCTGCACTCCCGTCGTCCCCGTCGTGCCGCGTCAAATGGATGCACCGGGCGCGGTCGTCCAGATGAGCGACCCAAAGGTGTTCGCGAGCCGGATCCGTTTCGGCAAGGCAGTCGGCGAAGAAGCGGCGGGAAGCTTCGAAGCCGTTGAGCAGCAGCGGGGATTCGGCACGCTGATGGAACATGGCAACGGCGTAGGCGCGGAACACAAAGCAAGCGATTCCAACCGAATCCATACTGGCGGGGCAATAAATCCAGAATGGATGTTCTTTGCGCCCTTGCTGCCAGTCGCGGTGCAGCTAGGGTAGCGCGATGCGCCAATATCTCGATCTGATGCAGCAGATTCTCGACCATGGAGTCGAGCAGATGGATCGTACGGGTACCGGCACGTTGAGCCTGTTCGGGGCGCAGATGCGGTTCGACCTGGCGGACGGCTTTCCGTTGCTGACCACCAAGAAATTGCACCTTCGTTCGATCATCGTCGAATTGCTGTGGTTTCTGCGCGGCGACACCAACATCGGCTGGCTGAAGGATCGCAAGGTCGGCATCTGGGACGAGTGGGCGGACGAGAATGGCGACCTTGGCCCGGTGTACGGTAAACAATGGCGCGACTGGGAATCCGCCGACGGGCGGCATATCGACCAGATCGCCGGGCTGGTGGAGCAAATCCGCAACGACCCCGGGTCGCGCCGCCAGATCGTTACCGCCTGGAACCCAGGAGAACTGGCGCAGATGGCGCTGGCGCCGTGCCATTGCCTGTTTCAAACGCAGGTCGCTGCCGGAAAGCTCAATCTCCAGCTCTACCAGCGCAGCGCCGACTTTTTCCTCGGCGTGCCGTTCAACGTCGCCTCCTACGCGCTGCTGACCCATATGCTGGCCCGGGAATGCGGGCTGGAGCCAGGGACGTTCGTGTGGACTGGCGGTGACGTGCACCTGTATTCCAATCACCTCGAACAGGCGCGCCTTCAGCTGAGCCGGAAGCACCGGGATTTGCCAACGCTCGTGCTCAAAGACCGCGACCAGGGCTTGTTCGATTATGAGCCGGAAGATTTCGCCTTCGAAGGCTACGATCCGTACCCCCACATCGCGGCGCCCGTAGCGGTATGAGTTGACGGCAGGTCGCGCTTGATAAACATTTCGGCAGCGTGATGGCACCGAAGGCGGCCATCTGCGTTTCTATGACGCCAACCAGGAGATATTAAATGATCCAGAAACTGACCACCGTCGCCATCATCAGCGGTGCGCTGCTGCTCGCCGCCTGCAACACTGTCCGCGGTGCCGGCAGCGACGTTCAATCGGCCGCGAACTGCACCGAAAACGCCATCAATGGCGGCAAGTGCTGATCCGCTAAGATCGGAAAAGTCTTAATCAGCCCCGCCGAGCCGCTAGGTTCGAGCGGGGCTTTTTCTTGTGTGCTGATCCAAAACCGCGATGCAGAACCCCGGGCGAAGCTGACGGTCATTCCCGGCAGACCCCCCCAACAGGGGGGGTATCAACTTCAGAATCAACTTTGCCCCCCCCAATAATATTTGGCCGATGCTCGCACGCGGGATCGCTGCCCGATTGTGTTCATTCAAGCTGTCAAAGAACCCGTCCCCGCGCTTCGAAACGCTGGCACAGGCTGGCGCAGATAGGACAGGCAAAAGTGATCGACTTCCGCTTCAGTGGACATAGAGACTGCGAAACACGCTCGTCGTCCGCCCTCGTCTGCGCATGTGCTCCGATGCACCGTCCTCATAAGCGCGGCGCGCGTTGAAGCACCAGTCGAGATCCAGACCCGTCGTCAGCGCCTCGCTGTGATCTGTACAAAAGAAAGGCCGCCGCCCGGTCGGGCGACGGCCTTCTTGTTCAGCTCGAGAAGATCCGACTATTCGGTCAGATAATCCCCGGCGTCGGCATCGGTACCGCTGCCCGACGGGGTCACCGCGGCCAACGGGTCCGGACCCGACGCACTCGCGTCGCGCGGGGACTGGGCCAGCTCGGCGGCATGTTCTTCGGCCGCGGTCGCCGGGGCGATCAGGGCTTCCTGAAGCTTGCGCTGCTGAGCACGGAGCGAGGCGTCGCGGCTGCTTGCGGCGACGCGCAGGCGGTTCATGCCGGCACCGGTACCCGCCGGGATCAGGCGGCCGACAATGACATTTTCCTTCAAGCCATTGAGCGTATCGACCTTGCCCTGAACCGAAGCCTCGGTGAGCACGCGGGTGGTTTCCTGGAACGATGCCGCCGAGATGAAGCTGCGGGTCTGCAACGACGCCTTGGTGATGCCGAGCAGGACCGGTTTGCCCTCCGCCTTCTTCTGCTTCTTGGTCAGGCCGGCATTGACCTCGTCCATCTCCTCGCGGTCAATCTGTTCGCCGGCGAGCAGGGTGGTGTCCCCGCCGTCGGTGATCTCGACCTTCTGGAGCATCTGGCGAACGATCACCTCGATGTGTTTGTCGTTGATCTTCACGCCCTGAAGTCGATAGACCTCCTGGATCTCGGTCACGAGATATTCGGCGAGGGCAACGACGCCCAGCACTTCGAGGATGTCGTGCGGATCGGGTGAACCGCCGACGAGATTGTCGCCGCGCTTGACGTAATCCCCTTCCTGGACGTCGATCACCTTCGACTTCTGGACGAGGTAGGCAACCTCCTCCGAACCGTCGTCGGGGATGATCACGATCTTGCGCTTGGCCTTATAGTCCTTCTTGAAGCTGACCTTGCCCGAGATCTTGGCGATGATCGCCGCATCCTTGGGCTTGCGGGCTTCGAACAGTTCGGCGACGCGCGGCAGACCTCCGGTGATGTCGCGGGTCTTCGACGCTTCGCGCGGCATACGGGCAAGCACTTCGCCGGCCTGGACCATGGCACCGTCCTCGACCGCGACGATCGCGCCCGGAAGCAGGCGATACAGCGCGCTTTCGGCATCGTCCGCACCAAGCAGGGTCAGGCGGGGACGAAGATCCTCCTTCTTCGACTTGGCGAGATCGTCCATCACCACGCGCTGCGTGATTCCGGTCGATTCGTCGGTCTGCTCGTTCATCGTGCGGTTTTCGGTCAGATCCTGATATTTGATCTTGCCGGCCCGCTCGGTGATGACCGGGCTGAAGCTGGGATCCCACTCGGCGATGCGATCGCCGCGGCTGACGATGTGGCCGGTTTCGCACAGCATGTGCGCGCCGTAAGGCACGCGATGGGTGCTGAGCTCCCGCCCGTCCATGTCGAGGATCGCGATTTCACCCGAACGCGACAGCGACACGTGGCGACCGCGCGGATCCTGGATGGTCGGCATGTCGCGGAACTCGATCGTGCCGTCGACCGGCGCTTCGAGGTTCGACTGCTCGTTGAGCTGCGCCGCGCCGCCGATGTGGAAGGTCCGCATCGTCAGCTGGGTGCCGGGCTCACCGATCGACTGGGCGGCAATGACGCCTACCGCTTCCCCGATATTGACCGGGGTGCCGCGCGCCAGATCGCGTCCGTAGCACTTGCCGCACACGCCCTGTTTGGACGAGCACACCAGTGGCGAGCGGATCTTGAGGCCCTGAAGCCCCATTTCCTCGAGCTTGGCGACCATCGGCTCGTCGAGCAACGTGCCTTCGGGAATGACGGTCTCATTGGTCGCTGAGTCGACCACATCCTCGGCCGTGGTCCGGCCAAGCACGCGATCGGCGAGCGAGGCGATGACCGCACCGCCCTGGACGATGGCGCGCATTTCGAGCGCACGATCGGTACCACAATCCTCTTCCACGATCACCGCGTCCTGCGACACGTCGACCAGGCGGCGGGTGAGGTAGCCCGAGTTGGCGGTCTTCAACGCGGTATCCGCGAGACCCTTGCGGGCGCCGTGGGTCGAGTTGAAATATTCGAGGACGGTCAGGCCTTCCTTGAAGTTGGAGATGATCGGGGTCTCGATGATCTCGCCCGACGGCTTGGCCATGAGACCGCGCATGCCGGCCAGCTGCTTGATCTGCGCCTGGCTGCCACGAGCACCCGAGTGGGCCATCATGTAAATGGCGTTGATCGGGACTTCGCGGCCGTCCTCGCCCTTCTTCACCGACGAGATTTCCTTCATCATCTCGCTGGCGACGCGGTCACCGCAACGCGACCAGGCATCGATCACCTTGTTGTACTTTTCCTGCTGGGTGATCAGGCCGTCCTGATACTGCTGCTCGTAATCCTTCACCAAGGCCTTGGTCTCGTCGACCAGTTCGACCTTCGCGCCAGGAATGACCATGTCGTCCTTGCCGAACGAGATGCCCGCCTTGAACGCGTGGCGGAAACCGAGACCCATGATGGCATCGGCGAACAGCACAGTCTCCTTCTGACCGGTGTGACGGTACACGGCGTCGATGACGTCGCCGATTTCCTTCTTGGTCAACAGGCGGTTGACGGTGTCGAACGGCACCTTGTGGCTCTGCGGCAGCGTTTCGGCCAGCAGCATGCGCCCTGGGGTGGTTTCGACGCGCATCATGTATTGCTCGCCGGCTTCATTAGTCTGCGGAACGCGCGTGGTGATGCGAGTGTGAAGCGTGACCGCGCCAGCGTTGATCGCGGCGTGGACCTCGTCCATCCCGGCGAGCAGCGAGCCTTCTCCCGGCTCGCCTTCCTTCATCATCGACAGATAATAGAGGCCGAGGACCATGTCCTGCGAAGGCACGATGATCGGCTTGCCGTTGGCGGGCGAGAGGATGTTGTTGGTCGACATCATCAACACGCGGGCTTCAAGCTGGGCTTCGAGCGACAGCGGCACGTGGACCGCCATCTGGTCACCGTCGAAGTCGGCGTTGAAGGCCGAGCAGACGAGCGGGTGAAGCTGGATTGCCTTGCCCTCGATCAGCACGGGCTCGAACGCCTGGATGCCCAAGCGGTGAAGCGTTGGCGCGCGGTTCAAAAGCACGGGATGCTCGCGAATCACCTCGTCAAGAATGTCCCACACTTCCTTACGCTCTTTTTCGACCCACTTCTTGGCCTGCTTGAGGGTCATCGACAGACCCTTGGCGTCGAGGCGCGAGTAGATGAACGGCTTGAACAGCTCGAGCGCCATCTTCTTCGGCAAGCCGCATTGATGGAGCTTGAGTTCCGGACCGGTGACGATCACCGAACGGCCCGAATAATCGACGCGCTTGCCGAGCAGGTTCTGGCGGAAGCGGCCCTGCTTGCCCTTGAGCATGTCGCTGAGCGACTTCAGCGGACGCTTGTTGGCACCGGTGATGGTGCGGCCGCGGCGGCCGTTGTCGAACAGTGCGTCGACGGCTTCCTGGAGCATGCGCTTTTCGTTGCGGACGATGATGTCCGGCGCGCGCAATTCCATCAGGCGCTTCAGGCGGTTGTTGCGGTTGATCACGCGGCGATAGAGATCGTTGAGATCCGAGGTCGCGAAGCGGCCGCCGTCGAGCGGCACCAGTGGGCGAAGCTCGGGCGGGATGACCGGAACGACGTCGAGAATCATCCACTCGGGCTTATTGCCAGAATCGATGAAGCTTTCGACGACCTTGAGGCGCTTGATGATCTTCTTCGGCTTCAGTTCCGACTTGGTGACCGCCAGCTCGTCGAGCAGGTCCTTGCGCTCACCTTCGAGGTCGAGGTCCATGAGCATGATCTTGACCGCTTCGGCGCCGATCCCGGCGGAGAAAGCGTCTTCGCCATATTCGTCCTGCGCCGAGAGCAGTTCGTCCTCGGTCAGCAGCTGGTACTTTTCGAGCGCGGTCAGGCCGGGCTCGATCACGACATAGCTCTCGAAATAGAGAATGCGCTCAAGCTGCTTCAGCTGCATGTCGAGCAGCAGGCCGATGCGCGACGGCAGCGACTTCAGGAACCAGATGTGCGCGACCGGTGCGGCGAGCTCGATATGGCCCATCCGCTCGCGGCGGACCTTCGACACAGTGACTTCGACACCGCACTTTTCGCACACGATGCCCTTGTACTTCATACGCTTGTACTTGCCGCACAGGCATTCGTAATCCTTGATCGGACCGAAGATGCGCGCGCAGAACAAGCCGTCACGCTCGGGCTTGAACGTGCGATAGTTAATGGTCTCGGGCTTCTTGATCTCGCCGAACGACCATGACCGGATCTTGTCCGGCGAGGCGATGCCGATGCGGATCTGGTCGAAGGTCTCCGGCTTTGCCACCGGGTTCGCGAAGTTGGTCAGCTCGTTCATAATCTAAAGTCTCCAATCCCCTCCCGCGGTGGGGAGGGGTGAGGGGAGGAATGGGTTATTCGGCGGCGATCGCGGCAGGCTCGTCGCCTTCGTCGGCGATCGAATCCAGTTCGACGTTGAGGCCAAGCGAACGCATTTCCTTGACCAGCACGTTGAAGCTTTCCGGAATGCCGGCCTCGAACGTGTCGTCGCCCTTGACGATCGCCTCGTAGACCTTGGTCCGGCCGATGACGTCATCGGACTTCACAGTGAGCATTTCCTGCAGCGTGTAGGCGGCGCCGTACGCTTGCAGCGCCCACACCTCCATCTCGCCGAAGCGCTGGCCGCCGAACTGGGCCTTACCGCCCAGCGGTTGCTGGGTGACCAGGCTGTACGGCCCGATCGAACGCGCGTGGATCTTGTCGTCGACCAGATGGTGCAGCTTGAGCATGTAGATGATGCCCATGGTCACCTGGCGGTCAAACGGCTCGCCAGTGCGGCCATCGTACAGGGTCGACTGCCCCGAGCTTGCGAGCCCGGCCTGCATCAAGGCATCGGTCACGTCGCCTTCACGCGCGCCGTCGAACACCGGGGTGCCCATCGGAACGCCGCCGACGAGGTTCTGCGCCAGATCCATGATGCTCGCATCGTCGCGACCATCGATTTCCTGATCGTAGTTGCTCCCGTAGACGTCTTTCAGCTTGGCGCGCATGTCCTTGACGTCCTTGCCGCCAATCTCCTTGCCCCGCTCGTGCATGCCTTCCAGCATCTCGCCGATCTGCTTGCCGAGACCGCGCGCGGCCCAGCCGAGGTGGGTTTCGAAAATCTGCCCGACGTTCATCCGGCTCGGCACGCCAAGCGGGTTGAGCACGATATCGGCATGCGTCCCGTCTTCGAGGAACGGCATGTCCTCGACCGGCAGGATGCGGCTGATGACGCCCTTGTTGCCGTGACGGCCGGCCATCTTGTCGCCCGGCTGAAGCTTGCGCTTCACGGCAACAAATACCTTGACCATCTTCAGCACGCCCGGCGGCAGCTCGTCGCCACGCTCGAGCTTCTCGACGCGGTCCTCGAACTTGCGATTGATGACCGCAACGCTCTCGTCATACTGACCCTTCAGGGCTTCGAGATCGGCCTGGCGCTGGTCGTCCTTGACCGCGATCTTCCACCAGTCGAACCGTTCGGCCGCGTCGAGCGTCTCGTCGTCAAGCGTCGCGCCCTTCTTGATGCCCTTCGGGACCGCGGTCGCGACCTGGCCGCGAAGCATGTCCTTCAGACGGCCGAAGGTGGCACGATTGAGAATGCCCTTTTCGTCGTCGGCGTCCTTCTTGAGGCGTTCCTTTTCCTCGGTCTGGATGGCGCGGGTACGATCGTCGATGTCGATGCCGTGACGGTTGAACACGCGCACTTCGACCACCGTCCCGGCAACGCCCGGCGGAAGGCGAAGCGAGGTGTCGCGCACGTCCGACGCCTTTTCACCGAAAATGGCGCGGAGGAGTTTTTCCTCCGGAGTCATCGGGCTTTCGCCCTTCGGCGTGATCTTGCCGCACAGGATGTCGCCCGGCTCGACCTCGGCACCGATGTAGACGATGCCCGCCTCGTCGAGGTTGCGAAGCGCTTCCTCGCCGACGTTGGGAATGTCGCGGGTGATGTCTTCCGGCCCGAGCTTCGTATCACGAGCCGCGACCTCGAATTCCTCGATGTGGATCGAGGTGAAAACGTCGTCCTTCACGATCCGCTCGGAAATCAGGATCGAATCCTCGTAGTTGTAACCATTCCACGGCATGAACGCGACGAGCACGTTGCGGCCGAGCGCAAGCTCGCCAAACTGGGTCGAGGGACCGTCGGCAATGATTTCGCCGCCAACCACCGAATCGCCGACCTTCACCAGTGGACGCTGGTTGATGCAGGTGTTCTGGTTCGACCGCTGGAACTTCATCAGCGTGTAGATGTCGACGCCCGATTCACCGGCGCGAAGATCGCCGGTGGCGCGGACAACGATACGGGTGGCGTCGACCTGATCGACCACGCCCGACCGGCGGGCAGCGATCGCCGCCCCCGAATCGCGGGCCACGGTCTCTTCCATGCCGGTGCCGACGAGCGGCGCATCGGCCTGCAGCAACGGCACCGCCTGACGCTGCATGTTCGATCCCATCAGCGCGCGGTTGGCGTCATCGTTTTCCAGGAACGGAATGAGCGATGCGGCGACCGAGACGAGCTGCTTGGGGCTGACGTCCATCAGCGTGATGGTATCGCGCGGGGCCATCAGGAAGTCGCCATTGCGGCGGCTCGAGACGATTTCCTCGCCGAAGCTGCCGTCCTTGGTGAGGTCGGCGTTGGCCTGAGCGATGGTGTGCTTGGCCTCCTCCATTGCCGACAGATAGACGACCTCGTCGGTCACCTTGTTGTCGACGACCTTGCGGTACGGAGTCTCGATGAAGCCGTACTTGTTGACTCGGCTGAACGAGGCGAGGCTGTTGATCAGGCCGATGTTCGGGCCTTCCGGTGTCTCGATCGGGCAGATGCGACCGTAATGGGTCGGATGAACGTCGCGAACTTCGAAGCCGGCGCGCTCACGGGTGAGACCGCCCGGCCCGAGTGCCGAAACGCGGCGCTTGTGGGTCACTTCGGACAGCGGGTTGGTCTGATCCATGAACTGCGACAGCTGCGAGGAGCCGAAGAATTCGCGCACCGCGGCAACCGCCGGTTTGGCATTGATCAGGTCGTTGGGCATGACGGTCGACACGTCGACCGAACTCATGCGCTCCTTGACCGCACGTTCCATGCGCAACAGCCCGACGCGATACTGATTTTCGAGCAGTTCGCCGACCGAGCGGACGCGGCGATTGGCGAGATTGTCGATGTCGTCGATGTCGCCCTTGCCGTCCTTGAGGTTCACCAGTTCCTGGACAACGGCAATGATGTCTTCACGGCGCAGCGTCGTGACCGTGTCCTCGGCGTCGAGCCCGAGGCGCATGTTGAGCTTGACGCGGCCGACGGCCGACAGGTCGTAGCGTTCCGGATCGAAGAAGAGGCCGTAGAACAAGGCATCGGCGGTCTCGCGCGTCGGCGGCTCGCCGGGGCGCATGACGCGATAGATGTCGGACAGGGCGCTGTCGCCGTCTTCCGACTTGTCGGCCTTCAGCGTGTTGCGCATCCACGGGCCGGTATTGACGTAGTCGATGTCGAGCAGCTCGAGCCGGTCGGTACCGGCCTTGTCGAGCATGTCGAGATTCTCGGCGGATATCTCATCGCCGGCTTCGACGTAGATCTGGCCGGTCTTGTCGTCGATCAGGTCGAACGCGGAGAAGCGGCCGTAGATTTCCTCGGTCGGGATGATGAGATTGGCGAGACCATCCTTGCCGGCGGCATTCGCCTTGCGCGGCGTGATCTTTTCATGCGCCTTGAACACCACTTCGCCGCTGTCGGCGTCGACCACGTCGTGGGTCGGCTTCTGCCCGCGCCAAGCTTCGGCGACATAGGGAATCTGCCAGCCGTTGGGACCGCGCACATAGGCGACTGTCTGATAGAAAGTGTTGAGGATTTCCTCGCTCGACAGGCCGAGGGCGTGCAGTAGCGCGGTGACCGGAAGCTTGCGCTTGCGGTCGATGCGGACGTTGACGATGTCCTTGGCGTCGAATTCGAAATCGAGCCACGAGCCGCGGTACGGGATGACCCGCGCGGCGAAGAGATACTTGCCGCTGGCGTGGGTCTTGCCGCGATCATGGTCGAACAGGACGCCCGGCGAGCGGTGCATCTGGCTGACGATCACGCGCTCGGTGCCATTGATGATGAAGGTGCCGTTCATCGTCATGAGCGGCATGTCGCCCATGTAGACGTCCTGCTCCTTGATATCGATGACCGACTTGGCCTCGGTGTCGGGATCGATCTCGAAGCTGGTGAGGCGCAGCGTGACGCGCATCGGCGCGGCGTAGGTCAGCCCGCGCTGGCGGCACTCGTCGGTGTCGTACTTGGGATGCTCGAGCTCGTAGCGGTCGAAGTCGAGATGCGCGGTGCCGGCGAAATCCTGGATCGGGAAGACCGAGCGAAGGGTCTTTTCCAGGCCCGAGATGTAGCCGGTCGCGGGATCGGAGCGAAGGAACTGCTCATACGATTCGCGCTGCACCTCGATCAGGTTCGGCATCTCGCTGATTTCGTGGATGTTGCCGAAGATCTTGCGGATGCGGCGTTGCTGGTTGGTGCGGGCCGAGGTCGGCACGTCTTTCGCTTTGGTCGCCATGATGTTCCCTACGCTCCGGGTACGCGAATAGCCGCGCGGCCCAAGTTGATTGTCGGGCGCTTGTCCTGGGAACTCCTTGCCATACGTGCAGACCGCTGCGCAGTTTCGGTCCGTGTCCCGGCAAGGACAGGAAGAGCCCCGGGCGCACGACAAGGTGCGGCGGAGCCGATGTGATTGGATGGATTGGATATAGCGTTTATCTCGCGCGGTGCAAGGGGTCGGTCACACTGCGAGTATCATATGGCAAGAGGCTTGGCCGCGTGGCTATCGGCAAATGATTTCGCTTTCTTATCAATGGCTTCGACGATCGGCCAGATGCTTTCGATAACCGGTTCGATCGCGCGCCACTTGTCGGGGGCGGGACGGGAGACGGTGTGGACCGAGAGCGGAAGGTCCGATTCCAGCGCCACGTCCCATCTGAACCCGAGACTGGCAGCCAGTCGCTCGATCGATGCCTGCGGGTCGCGGCGAAGGTCGGCGTAGTCGATGGCGTGCACGCGCGACGGCGTGAGCGCGGACAGATCGTCGACCAGAATATCCATCGCGATCGCCCATTGGTGCGCGATTACTTCGGCCAGCGGCAAGCCGATGAGGTCGCGCCAGCCGGGCACGAGCAGCATCGACCAGGGCGGGCCGCTCCAGCCGGGGAGGCGAGGGTAAGTGCGAAATCCGCCCGACCCCCAGGCTTCGGCCATGCTGGCAAAGGTTTCGTGGACGTCGCGATAGAGGAAGACGAAGTCGCAATCGGGCCAGGCAGCATC
The DNA here is from genome assembly GCA_963740965.1 of uncultured Alphaproteobacteria bacterium. Classification (GTDB taxonomy): domain Bacteria; phylum Pseudomonadota; class Alphaproteobacteria; order Sphingomonadales; family Sphingomonadaceae; genus Sphingomicrobium. Next base: position 1,139,161 of record CAVUFW010000006.1, on the reverse strand, counting down.
GAGGAACGGCACGCGAAGGGCGTTCTTCGGGGTTTTCTCGAGCATTCGCACCGGGCCGGAGGCGGGGGTGCCGTCGCGATCGCGAAGCTCGGCATAAAAGGCTTCGGCCAGCCGCTCGACGGGTGCCGGGTCGGCATCGCCGGCATCGAGCCGGTTAGAGGGAAATCCGCGCGCGGGGACGGAGAATTGGGGGATATGTTCGATCACGCGGTGGCTTTCCCCGCCGATGGTGAACAGGCCGGGGGCGCGGGCCATGGTTTCGAACAGGAAGGTCGATCCCGAGCGGGGCGAACTGACGATGAAGATGGGCCGCCGGATGCGGTCGCGAAACGGCCCGTGGCTCACGGAACGATGGGTTCGGGGGCGGCCGTCGCGGCGGTCCGAGACAGTGCCCGGCCGAAGATCAGTGCGTCGAGCGCGTGCAGCAGGTTGCTCTTGTTGCGCAGCGGGATTTGGGCGCAATTCATCGCCGCGACATCGGCGCGCGTGCCGGTGATCATCGGGCGGTAGATCGGGCGGGCCTCATCGGATTCGCCATACTGGCTCCACGCCGCCTGCCACGCCGACAGGAAGCGCTCGATGCGCCCCTGAACGGGGGCGAACGCGGGGGCGGGTTCGACATGCTCGTAGAGATATTCGACGTGGCAGCGCATTTCCCATGGCGACATGATCTTCGGCTGGTTGACCTGTTCGAAGCTCAGGCGAGGGGGCGGCGCACCCGGTTCGGGCAACCAGGGATCGGTTGGCGGTGCGACGCCCGCCTTGGCCGCCTCGATCAGATCCCACAGCGCTTCGCCGCCGACCGTGTCGAGCACCAGATGGACGCGCTTTTCGGCGCCGGCGTTGAGCACTTCATGCGCCTGGAAACTGTCGAAGATCCACGCCTCGCCGGGCGCCATGTGGACCGTTTCCTGCCCGCAGGCGAAGGTCACGCGCGGATTGGTCACGATGGGGATGTGGATGCGGGTGTGGGTTCGCCAGTAGTAATGGATGTCGACGTGTAGCGGCACGCGCGCGCCAGGGGCCAGGCCCATCAACCGGCTTCGGCCCCAGGTGCCGCCGAGCCTGGCCATCAGCGCCATGACGTAGGGCATGGCGAGGAGATGTTCGCTGGCCGCCATCGGCCCGTCGAACGCATGGTTGAGCCCGCCGCCGACGGTCACCAGCGGAACCGCATCATTGCCAGCGAAGCCTTGCGGATGCGGGACCCACGCACCCGGGCTTAGCGCCGCGACCTCGGCAGCGAGCCGCGCCGCATCGAAGCGGATCGGAAGCTGGATCAGGGGCCGGGGAAAACGCATGGCGCACTCTTTCGCGCCGCCGCCGCCGCGATGCAAGCGCGGGGCCCGGCAAGTCCGGTGGTCGCAGCCGGGCGGCCAAGCTTGAAACTGGACGGTTGCAGCCCCTTATCGGCCGAATGACCCAGATCCACGATTTCCACGCGCATATCTATTACGATCCCGAGCAGATCGAGCAGGCCAAGGCGCTGGCCGGCGAGGTCCAGCAGCGCTTCGGCGTCCGGGTCGGGCATTTCCACCTGGCCCCGGTCGGCCCGCACCCGCGCGGATCGTGCCAGATGACGGTGCCGACCGCGCATTTCGGGGCGGTTGCGACCTGGCTGAGCGTCAATCGCGGCGGGCTGACGATCTTCGCCCATGCCTCGACCGGCGAAGACCTGGCCGATCACAGCCGGAATGTCGTGTGGTTCGGGCCGAGCGAGCCGCTGGACCTGTCGATCTTCTAGATTTCGACCTGACTGCCGAGTTCGACCACCCGGTTGGCGGGGAGGCCAAAGAACTCCATCGGCGATTCCGAGCTTTTGAGCATCCAGGCGAACAATCGTTCGCGCCACAGCATCATGCCGGGGCGCGGGCCGGCGAGGATCTTCTGCCGGCCGAGGAAGAAGCTGGTGTTCATCATCGAGAACGGGCCGCCGCAATGCTCGATCCCCGTCAGATCGCGCGGAATGTCGACTTCCTCCATAAAGCCATAATGAAGCTTCACGCGGTAGAAGCCCTGGCCCTCATCGCGCACCTCGATGCGGTTCGCGGGATCGACCGTCGGGACGTCGGCCACCTTGACGGTCAGGATGAGCACCCGATCGTGAAGCACCTGATTGTGCTTGAGATTGTGCAGCAGGGCGCTGGGGATGGCTTCGGCGCTCGACGCGAGGAAGACCGCCGTGCCGCGCACCCGGTGCGTGCCGGGGGCGGCAGACTTGATGAGCACAGAGAGCGGGACGCTCAATTCGGACGCATGTTCGCGCATCAGGCGGCGTCCCGTCGCCCAGGTGGTCAGCAGGACGAAGCCGATTGCCGCGATCAGCAGCGGGAACCAGCCGCCGTCGGGCACCTTGGTGATATTCGACACGAAATAGATGCTGTCCACGAACAGGAATACGCCGATCAGCGCGGCGATCGCCCAGCAATTCCACTTCCACACTTTGACCATCAGCACGGCGAGCATGATGGTGGTGATGATCATCGTTCCGACCACCGCGATGCCGTATGCGGAGGCGAGCTTGGTCGATTCCCGGAAGCCGAGCACGAGCAGCACGACCATGATCAGCAGGAACCAGTTGATCAGCGGGATGTAGATCTGGCCAGCCGCCTTCTCGCTGGTATGCAGCGTCTTGAGGCGCGGCAGGAAACCGAGCTGGACCGCCTGGTGGGTCACCGAGAACGCGCCCGAAATGACCGCCTGGCTGGCGATGATCGTGGCCATCGTGGCGAGGATCACCAATGGCAGTCGTGCCCATTCGGGTGCCATCAGGTAGAAGGGATTGCTCGCGGCCTCGGGCGTGCCGAGCAACAGCGCGCCCTGGCCGAGATAGTTGAGCATCAGGCATGGATAGACCAGCCCGAGCCACGACCAGCCGATCGCCTTGCGGCCGAAGTGGCCCATGTCGGCATAGAGCGCCTCGGCCCCGGTCATGGCGAGAAACACCGATCCCATGGCGAGGAAGGCGATCCGCGGATTGGCGGCAAAGAATTCGACCGCCCAATGCGGGCTGAGCGCGCCGAGGATCTGCGGCTGCTGCACGATATTGGCGATGCCGAGCACCGCGAGCACGGCGAAATAGACCAGCACGATCGGCCCGAAGATCAGGCCGACCCGGGCGGTCCCGCGCGCCTGGAGCATGAACAGGCCGACCATTAGCGCGATCGAGATCGGCAGCACGAGGGGCGTCAGTCGTGCTTCGACGATGGTGAGGCCTTCGACCGCCGACAACACCGAAATGGCCGGGGTGATCATCGCGTCGCCGAAGAACAGGCAGGTGGCGAGCACGCCGAGGACGATGATCGGCGCGGTCCAACGACCCCCGCCCATATTGCGCTGGATCAGCGCAAGCAGCGCGAAGGAGCCGCCTTCGCCGCGATTGTCGGCGCGCATCGCGACGAATACATATTTGACCGTCACGACCAGCATCAGCGACCAGAAGATCAGCGATAGTACGCCGAAGATGTGCAGCGGATCGACGTCGAGCGGGTGGGGCCCGACGAAGCTTTCCTTCATCGCGTAGAGCGGCGAGGTGCCGATATCGCCATAGACCACGCCGATCGCGCCAAGCATCAGCAAGGGCAGGCGGTCGCCCGGTTGGTGGCCAGCCGAGGGCACGGTGGCGGCAGGGGTGATCGATCGATCGAGCGGGATGGTGGATGCGGTCATGGCAGAGGATGTGGCGGCGAAGGGCGTAAAGTTTCCATGTGGAAAGTCGGCCGCCCCCGGCAAATTGGCATGAATTTGGGGGGTCAGCCCTCGACGCGGGGGCGGGAGCACCGCATTTTGCGATCATGACCAGCGTTTCACCGCCACGTGCCGCCGCCGCCGAACCCGGACCGATCGCCCTCATCCGGCCCTATATCGAATCCCTGCTGATGATCGCGGGCGCGATCGTTGCCGGCCGATTGCTCGAGGCGCGGTGGAGCACATCGCCGGTCGACTTGCTGTTCATTCCGCCGGTACTTGCGGCGGCGCGACTCTATGGCCTTCGTCCCGGGCTGTTCGCGGCGGTCGCGGCGGCGCTGGCGTTCAATTACTTCTTCACCCAGCCGGTCCACAGCCTGCGTATCGACAGCGCGTCGGACGTGGTGACGGTGGCGATCCTGTTCCTGGTTGCGCTGGTTACCAGCCAACTCGCCGGGCGGATGCGCGAACAGACCCGCCGAGCCGACGGGCACGCCGCGCGCAATGCGACGATCGCGGGTCTGGCGCGGCAATTGCTGTCGGGGCGCAACGAGGCGGAGATCGGCGCTGTCGCGGTACGGGAAATCGCGCGCGTGTTCGATTGCAACGCGGCGCTGCTGAGCGGGCTTCCCGACCCGCGCCCGATCGCCCAGGCGCCGGGCCACGCGACGATGACCCTGAGCGATACGGCGGCGGCGCTGTCGGCGCTGACCGATGGCGAACCCGCGGGGCGGGGCGCGAGCCGGATCGACCCGGCCGACTGGCTGTTTTTCCCGGTGCGCGCCGATGAGGAAATCCTCGCGGCGATGGGGCTGGCCCGCGACGACGGGAAGCCGCCGATTAGTGACGAGCAACGGCCGTTGCTGACCAACCTGCTCGACCAGGTCGCGCTCGCGCTCGAGCGGGTCCGGCTGGAGGGCGAGATGCGCGGCATGGCGGACCTGCGCGAGCGCGACCGGCTGCGCGGTGCCCTGCTGTCGTCGGTCGGGCACGATCTGCGCACCCCGCTGACGGCGATCATCGGCGCGGCGGGCGAACTCCGCCGCAACCGCAATGCCGATCCGCTGGTCGGCACGATCGCCGGGGAAGCGGCCAAGCTGGAGCGCTACATCAGCAATTTGCTCGATATGGCGCGGATCGAGGCGGGGGCGGTGCGGATCCGCGAGGAGGCGGTCGATCTGGTCGATGCGGTCGGGGCGGCCTTTCGCGATCTCCAGCCGGCGATGAACGGGCGCGCGATCGAGGTACGGATCGATCCCGACCTGCCGCTGGTACGGGTCGACCCGCATCTGCTCCATCATTGCGTGATCAACCTGATCGACAATGCGCTGCGCCATTCGCCGGAGCAGGGAGCGATCGAAATCCGCGGGCGCGCGGTCGACGGCGGGGTCGGACTGACGGTCGCCAACGCGACGTCGGACCCGGTCGCCACCAACGACTTCGATGCCTTTCGCCGCATCGCCGGATCGGACAGCCGGGGCGGGACCGGGCTTGGGCTTGCCATCGTCAAGGAGTTTGCCGAAGCGATGGGGGCGAGCGTCGCAATCGCGCGGGACGAGGCGCTGGACGGAGTGCGGATCACGATGAGCTTTGCGCCCGAGCGGACGGTGACCGGATAATGGCCGGCAAGGCACCCAAGATCTTGATCGTCGACGACGAAATGCAGATCCGGCTGCTGCTGCGGACAACGCTGGGCCGCGCCGGATACCAAGTGATCGAGGCAGCCGACGGACGCGCGGCGCTGGCGGCGCGGGCGATCGACAAGCCCGACCTCATCCTGCTCGATCTTGGATTGCCCGACCGCGACGGGATCGAACTGATCGGGGCGCTGCGGCGCGAAAGCCCGGTGCGGATCATCGTCGTTTCGGCGCGCGAGGACATCGACCAGAAGGTAGCCGCGCTCGACCTTGGCGCCGACGACTATGTAACCAAGCCGTTCGACACCGAGGAACTGCTGGCGCGGGTGCGCGCGGCGCTTCGACAGCAGCTGGCGAGCGAGACCGAGCGACAGACGGTGACGGTCGGCGCGCTGGTCATCGACCTCTTGGAACGGACGGTGCGACGCGAGGGCGAGGAAGTGCATCTGACGCCCAAGGAATGGGTCGTGCTGGCCGAACTGGCGAAGGCGCCGGGGCGCGTGATCACCCACCAGCATCTGCTTCGCAGTGGCTGGGGCGCGGCGCAGGAAAACCAGACCGAATATCTGCGCGTGCTCATGCGCGCGCTTCGGCAGAAACTGGAACAGGATCCGTCGCGGCCGGCGATGCTGATCAACGAGCCGGGGGTCGGGTACCGGTTGCTGGACGGATGACGGCCGATTTTGCATCGCCGGGAGGGCGGGGATAGAAGGGGCGTGGGCAAGGGGGGGAAGTTCATGCCGTTTCGTCGCGCACATTGGTGGGTGCTGGCCACTTTTCCGCTCGCCGCGCTGGCGTTCTGGCCCAACTATCTGTCGCTGATCGGGACCAGCCCGTGGTCGTTCCATTTGCACGGCCTGACCGCTTTGGCATGGTTGATCCTGCTCGCGATCCAGAGCTGGAGCATCGCCCGCGACAAGCGCGCCTTCCACCGCACCAACGGCCTGGTCAGCTTCGCCTTGTTTCCATTGTTCCTGGCCGGGGGCGCAACGATCTTCATCGGGATGGCGCAGCGCTTCGTCGAGGCGCCGATGCCGTTCTACGAGCTTTATCCGCCGCGGCTCGCGTGGCTGGATTTCGTCGCCATCGGCGGGCTTTCCGCCTTTTATTTCCAGGCGCTTCGTTATCGGCGATTTGTCGGCAAGCATGCATCGTATCTGCTGGCGACCGCGATCTTCCTGCTGCCGCCGATGCTCGGGCGGCTGGCCCCGCTGGCGATGGGACTAAATCCCAAGGCGCCCGATTTCTTCACCGCGATGCATCCCGGGTTTCACTACGGCAACATCGCCACCGCCCTGATCGCCTTTTTCGTCGCCTGGCGGGCCGGGCGCAACGGACAACCGTTCATCATCGCGGGCCTGCTGGTGCTGCTGTCGAGCGTGCTGTTCGAGTGGCCGGGCGGCAGCGCGGCGTGGTGGGCGCTCTATCCGCGGTTCGCGGAGATCCCCGCAGCAGCGCTGGCGGTCGTTGCGGCCGTGTTCGGGATGGCGGTCGGATGGGCGGGGTGGCGCGCCGGGTCACGGCCGGTAGCTGCCATCGCCTGACAGGAAAAAGGGCGACCTCTTGCGAGGCCGCCCTTCCCATCCACGGGCGCTTCAAGACACCCGCGAAACTTGTTCGCTTTGAAAGCTAAGAAGCTTACTTGAGCTCGACGGTGCCGCCAGCTTCCTCGATCTGCTTCTTGATCTTCTCGGCTTCTTCCTTGTTGACGCCTTCCTTAATCGGCTTCGGCGCGCTTTCGACGAGCGCCTTGGCTTCGCCCAGGCCCAGCTGGGTGATGGCGCGGACTTCCTTGATGACGTTGATCTTCTTGCCACCGTCGCCGGTGAGGATCACGTCGAATTCGGTCTGCTCTTCAGCGGCCGGACCGGCAGCTGCGGCGGCGGCCGGAGCGGCGACGGCAGCGGCGGCGGAAACGCCCCACTTCTCTTCGAGCGCCTTGGCGAGCTCGGCAGCTTCGAGAACGGTGAGCGCCGACAGATCGTCGACGAGCTTGGTGATGTCAGCCATTTGATACTCCTGTGTGCGGGCTCAATGCGCCCATGTGCGTTGCGTTGGAAATATAAGAACTAAGCAGCCTTGGCCGCATAAGCCCCGAAGACCCGGGCAAGCTGGGCTCCCGGTTCGCTGACCGTACGGGCAATCTTGGTCGCCGGCGCCTGAACGAGGCCGATGATGGTTGCACGCAGTTGATCAAGCGAGGGAAGCTCGGCGAGCGCCTTGATCCCGTTCACGTCGAGGATTGTATCGCCCATCGCACCGCCGACGATTTCAAATCGGTCGTTGGTCTTGGCGAAATCCACCGCGACCTTGGCAGCCGCGACGGGGTCGATCGACGTCGCCAGAGCGGTCGGACCTGTGAGCAGGTCGCCGATCGGGCTGTACTTCGATCCCTCGAGCGCAATCAGGGCAAGGCGGTTCTTCGCGACCTTGAACTGGGCACCGGCGTCGCGCATCTTCAGCCTCAAGTCGGTCGATTGCGCGACCGTGAGTCCGAGATTGCGGGTGACAACCACCACGCTGGTCTCGGTGAAGACCTGCTTCAGCTCGGTAACCAGATCGGCCTTTTGCGAACGATCCATGCCATACTCCTAACCATTCCGATGGCCGGACCATCCGACCAAAGGGCGAGCGCAACCGCGAACGGCTGCCTCAATTGTCCGGGGGGCTGGATCGATGGCGCTGCTTAGCGGCAACGCACGTCGGGCGGCGGCAACGCCGGAGCCCGAATGATTCCGTTCCCCGTCTAGGCCGCAGATTAAGAGGGAAACCCTCAGCGACTGTCTCGGACGAGTGCGAACCGGCAAGCCGATCCGCGTGGGGGCGCCTATAGCGGAAAGCAGAATCAATTCAACCCGACTTCGTGACCTGCTTGACAAACAGGCGTGCCACGGGGTCCATTCCATCCGATTGGCGGGAGGGTGGATGGTCCGGCGTTTCTTGTTGTTGCTGGCATTGCTGGTCGCCGCGCCGTCGCTGGCGCAGCCCGCCCCGCAGCGGATCGTGGCGGTCGGGGACCTGCATGGCGATTATGCCGCGTGGATCGATATCGCGCGCGATGCCGGCCTGATCGATGCGTCAAACAAGTGGATCGGTGGGCGGACGACGCTGGTGCAGACCGGTGATATCGTCGATCGCGGTGCCGAGAGCCTGAAGATCATCCGCCATTTGATGGCGCTGGAGGGAGAAGCCAGGCGCGCCGGCGGCCAAGTCATCGTGCTCAACGGCAATCATGAGGCGATGCAGGTCACGGGCGACTTCCGGTATGTTTCAGAAGGCGAATATGCCGCCTTCGCCGACCGCCAGAGCAAGGCGCGGCGCGACGCGGCGTTCGACGCCAATTCGAAAGCGATCATCGATTTCTATCACCAGCGCGACCCGTCGCTGAGCCCCAAGGCGATCCGCGCCGAATGGTATGCCACCAATCCGCTGGGCAAGGTGGAGCATACCACAGCCTGGGCGCCGACTGGTGAACTCGGCCGCTGGGCGGCCTCGCTTCCCGCCGCGGTAAAGCTTGGCGATACATTGTTCGTGCATGGCGGAATCAGCGCCAAATATGCGCTGGTGCCGTTGTCCGAAATCAATCGCCGGGCGCGAGCGGCGCTACAGGCCGGGGATTCGCGCGAGGACGCGATCATCAACGACCCGATGGGACCGCTTTGGTACCGCGGTCTAGTCACGCGTGCCGGGGAACCGGCGGCGGGACGACCGACGATGGCGGCCGAAGTCGATGGATCGCTGCTCGGCCAGGGAGTGAAGCGAATGGTGATCGGCCATACCCCCGACCTCAAAGGCGTCAATTTCCTCTACGGCGGGAAGCTGATCCAGATCGATACGGGAATCTCGCGATACTATGGCGGCAAGCTCGGCTGGCTCGAGATCATCGGCGATCGGGCAATCCCCCATGCAGCGGCACGGAGCAACAAATAGGAGCGGCAAGTGAGACGATCATTGGTACTTGCGTTCGCGGCCCTTGTATCGGCCGTTTCAGCCAAAGCGGCGGAGCCGACCAAGCCACTGTTCGCTTCCGAAGATCCGATCCGGATCACGATCCGCGGCCCGGTCGACACGATCGCCCGGGCGCCGGCGGAGGCGCAATCGAGTTATCCCGGCACCCTGGCGGTCGCCGGGACCGCCGAGGTGCTTCCGATCCAGCTTGCACAGCGTGGGATCACCCGCCGCCAGAGCGACGTCTGCCAATTTCCGCCGTTGCGCGTGACCTTCACGACGCCTCCGCCCGCAGGATCGCCTTTCGCCGGCCAGCGGCGACTGAAATTGGTGACCCACTGCCGCGCGGCGGAGGCATTCCAGCAATATGTGCTGATGGAATATGCGACCTACAAATTGTACAATCAGATCACGCCATTGAGCTTCAATGCCCGGCTGGCCAAGGTCGATTATGTAACCGGTGACGGAAAGCCGATCATCTCTCGCATCGGCTTCTTCCTGGAGGATCTGGGCGATGTCGCCCGACGCAACGGATTGAGCGAGGCGCGGATGGGCGCGCGAATCCCCGTGCCCAGCCTGAGCGCCGCGGATTCGGCGCGGGTCGGACTGTTCGAATATATGGTCGGCAATCTCGACTGGGCGATGCAGGCCGGGCCGGCAGGAGACAATTGCTGCCACAACAATCCGCTGGTCGGACCGGGCCCGGCGGGCCTGATCCCGGTGCCCTACGACTGGGACTTCAGCGGGCTGGTCAGCACGCCTTATGCAACCCCGCCCGACATGGTGAACGTGACGAGCGTCCGCCAGCGGCGGTATCGCGGATTCTGCCGGTTCAATGCCGAAGCCCGGGCCGCGATTCCCGCGTTCCGCGCCAAACAGGCAGCGCTGATGGCAACCTTTGCCGCGGTGCCGGGGATGGAACCCAAGACGACGGACAAGGCGAGAACCTATCTCGGCGGGTTCTTCGCCGACATCGCCAACGATTCCAGCGTCGAGACCAAGTTGCTGAAGACCTGCCTCTAGACGGTCGGCGGTTTCAGCGTCGGATCGGGCGCGGGGGCGGGATCGCTCCCCGCTGACACCGGCGGGAGCGGGGCCCCGGCCGGTCCCTTGAGCGGATCGAAGTCGGTCATGTAGCGCTTCATGCCTTCGCGCTCGCCATATTCGGTAATCCAGAGCATCACGAAGCACAGGTTGAACGCGAAGCTCATCACAAAGGCGAGTTCGACCGCGCCAATGCCCGACGCCAGTCCGATGCCGACCGACAGCAAAACGTAAAGCGCATCGCCCGAGCTCTTGAGGCTGTTCTTGAAGCGGACCGCGCCGGCAATACCGCCTAGGGCGAAGGCGAGGGCCAGGCTGCCCTGAACGACGATCACGATCGAGGTCACCACAACCGGAAGGATGAGGATCGAGCTGATCAGGGACTGGTCATATTCTTCCGAGGTGCGGGTCGCCATGTAGACCCAGCTGACCGGCATCGCGGTGACCAGGGCGCCAAGGATTGCCACCGCCATCCAGCCAAGACTGGCGCCGATGCTCTTGACGCTTGCCGCGGTCTGGGCGGCTTCGAGCGTGGCGGACTTGCTGGCGCCCTTGATCAGCGCTTCCGCCCCGCCAATCGGAAGATAGCCGCGGAGGTCGGGATTAATGGTCAGTACCGCCCACATCGCGCCGACGATCAGCAGATAGTAGATGCTCAACTGGACGATCAGTCTGGTCGCGCTCATGGTGCCCCCCTTCGCGTATGCATGTCATCCGGAGGCTACGCATATCCGGCGGCGGTGCAAGGGGAGCGATTAACTGCCCTGCGGGACCGGATAATCGGCGATCGGCCGAAGCACGCCATATTGTTCCCGGCGCGGTTCGTGCATCAGCGAGGGCCATTCGATCTCGGGTTGCGGCAATTCGGTGTCGGGCAGGCGATCGAGCAGATCGCGAAGCAGAGTCAGCCGACCGACCGATTGATCATTGAAATCGATCAGCGTCCAGGGCGCCCACTCGGTGTGGGTGGCGGAAAGCATGGCTTCCCTGGCTGCGGTATATTCGTCGTAGCGGGTGCGCGATTCGATATCGATCGGCGACAGCTTCCACCGGCGGCGCGGGTTCTTGAGGCGATTGGTGAAGCGTTCCTCCTGCCGGTCCTGGTCGACGCACAGCCAGTATTTGAACAACAGCATGCCGTCCTCGACCAGATGGCGTTCGAACTCGGGGGTAGCGCGGAGGAAGGAGTTGGTCTGCTCGGGGGTGCAATAGCCCATCACGCGCTCGACACCGGCGCGATTGTACCAGCTGCGGTCGAACAGGGTGATTTCGCCGCGAGACGGGAAGTGCTCGGCATAGCGCTGGAAATACCATTGGCCCTGCTCGCGCCGCGACGGGGCCGACAGCGCGACGACCTTGCACTGGCGCGGATTGAGCGTCCGCGCGAACATGTCGATCGACCCACCCTTGCCAGCGGTGTCGCGGCCTTCGAACAGCACCACGACGCGCTGCCCAGTCTCCTGGATCCAGCGCGCGGCGTCGCTCAACTCCTTGGTCAGTGGATCGAGGGCGGCTTCATATTGCTGCCAGCTGAGTTTCGATTTTCCGCTCATGAGGGTGGGCTTTCGGCAAAGGTGAAATTGACCGGCGCGGGGTTGCCGACGCCATCATAGGCCTGATCGGCGAAGCGTCCTTCGGGATCGACCCAGTGGAGGAAGAGGTGTGCCGACCATCCGTTGGGATTGGGGCGGGTGCGGCCATGGCGATGCTCGACCCCGCGATAGGCGACGGCATCGCCAACCGCCATGGCGAGCGACGCACTGCGCTCGGGGCCGAACCCGTCGGTGAACAGGTCCTGCGGCCCGGCTTCGCCCGCCGCGCCGACATCGAGCGGCCAGGGGACGTCGTCGCTGTAATCGAGGGTCAGCGACAGGCTGTGCTGGCAGGCGGCGCGATCGCGGTGGACGCGGCAGATGTCGCCTTCGCGGTAGATCCGGAAATAGTCGTAGGTCGGAAGCAGCTTCTGCCCGGTGACCACTTCCATTGCCGGGGTCAGGCCCCACAGGAAGCTTTGGAATGGCGGATAGTCGTTGCCGTAAATTTCGAATGCGCGCCCGAGGAGGATTTCGGACTCGGTTTGCGGCTGGGGGGTAATCGGACCGGGCGGCAGATCCGCGCGGAGCCGGGCCATCAGCGATCGCGCGACGCCGCGCCCAACGAGGCCCCTGATCAGGGCATAGCCGTCGCGCTGGTAATCCCCCTCGATTTCCATGGGCGCGAGACTAAGCGGAGGGCGGGGCCGGGGGCAAGGCAACAAAAAGGCCGGGGTGTCGCCACCCCGGCCTGAATGAGTCGTCTATGGTGACTGGCTTACGCGCCGGTCACTTCGGCGGTGTCGAGGCGAACGCCGGGGCCCATGCTCGAGCTGAGCGCCGCCTTCTGGAGGTACTTGCCCTTCGCGCCGGCCGGCTTGGCCTTGACGATCGCGTCGACGAAGGCGTCGAAGTTCGCCTTCAGGTCGGCGTCAGGGAAGCTGGCCTTACCGATGCCGGCATGGATGATCCCGGCCTTTTCGACGCGGAATTCGACCTGGCCCGACTTGGCGTCGATGACCGCCTGACCGACGTTCGGCGTGACGGTGCCGAGCTTCGGGTTGGGCATCATGCCCTTGGGGCCGAGCACCTTCCCGAGACGGCCGACGATGCCCATCATGTCGGGGGTGGCGATGACCCGGTCGAAATCCGAGCGGCCGCCCTGGATTTCTTCCATCAGGTCTTCCGCACCAACGACTTCGGCACCGGCCTTCTTGGCTTCCTCGGCCTTGTCGCCGCGGGCGAAGACGGCAACGCGAACGTCCTTGCCGGTACCCTTGGGCAGGTTGACCACGCCGCGGACCATCTGGTCGGCGTGACGCGGATCGACACCCAGGTTAAGCGCGAGTTCGACGGTCTCGTCGAACTTGGCGGTGGCGAGGCTTTTGACCAACGCGATCGCTTCTTCGATGCCGTAGTTCTTGTTGCTGTCGACCTTGCCGGCCAACGCCTTGAGCTTCTTGGTTTCCTTGGCCATGTCCTTAACCCTCCACGACCTGGAGGCCCATCGCGCGGGCGGAGCCTTCAATGATGCGGGTCGCCGCTTCGATGTCGTTGGCGTTCAGATCCTTCATCTTCATCTCGGCGATCTCGGCAAGCTGCGAGCGCTTGATGTTGCCGGCCGAAACCTTGCCCGGCTCCTTCGAGCCCGACTTCAGCTTGGCGGCCTTCTTGATCAGGAACGACGCCGGGGGCGTCTTGGTGGTGAACGAGAAGCTGCGGTCCGCGTAGACGGTGATCACGGTCGGAATCGGCATCGCCTTTTCCATTTCCTGCGTCGCGGCGTTGAACGCCTTGCAGAATTCCATGATGTTGACGCCGCGCTGACCAAGCGCTGGGCCGATCGGCGGCGACGGATTGGCGGCGCCGGCGGGCACCTGCAGCTTGATGTAACCGGTAATTTTCTTAGCCATATATCTCACTCTGTTGTGGGGCGACCGCAACCGGCACGCCCTCGCTCAAGTTTAGCGGTCCAGACGGCAGCGCGCTGCCTCCCGCAATGGTTTCCCTCAGCGATGCTGTGTGGAAGGCGATCCCCCTAGCCGACGCGTATCAAAAAGGGAAGGGGCCGCGGACAATCGCGCTTGCCAAGGTCGCGTCAAATGGGTTGATCCGCGGCCCCGGGGGAGAATTCATGTCCTATCGATACGCGACCGACGTCCTGGAGGACGAGCAGGACCTCGACGAGAATTTCGTCGTTCGCCACTGGCGCGGACATTTGTCGTTGCAAAAGAGCTGGTTCCTGGTCGGCGGGGCGTTGAGCGCGATCGTGTTCGTGATGCTCGACGCCGCGCTGGCGTGGTTCGGCGGGTGGACCGACTCGCTCCAGTCGGTGGCGATTGCGACCTTGCTGTTCTTCCTGTCGTTCCTGGTCGTCCGAACCTGGGCAATCGTCGGGATCTGGCGATCGGCGGATCACCATGGCGCGCGCGGCGGATCGGAGGCCTGGGCGCTGATCGCCAAGCTGTTGCTCATCCTGGGCGTGCTCCTCAGCCTGTTCCAGGCGGGTAATTACGGACTGATGGTGGCCGAATATGGTCGACTGGCGCTGGGCCGCGACACGCTGGGCAAGCCGATCGCGATGGAGCTGGTCGACGACGGCAGGACGCTGAGCCTGAACGGCGCTTTCGCATCGGGCAGCTGGCCTGCGTTCAAACGCATGGTCGAGGCGAACCCGGCAATCGAGCTGATCACCTTGGCGTCGCCGGGCGGGCGAATATTCGATGCCGACAAGATTGCCGGGCTGATCCGGGCCAAGGGCATCGACACGCAGGTGATCGACCAATGCGCTTCAGCTTGCACCATCGTGTTGCTTGCCGGTCGCCACCGGATGGCCGGTCGACTATCGAAAGTGGGATTTCACCAGCCGGACTTCCCGGGGATGGACCCGGCGACCCGCACCTCGGCGATCGCCGACAATAGTCGGCTGTATCGCGAGGCGGGGATCAAGCAGCCCTTCATCGACCGGATGATGGCCACCGCGCCCAGCAACATGTGGTACCCGACCTATGACGAGTTGATCGACGCGGGGGTGCTGACCGGCGACGAAACGCCTGTCGCGGGACGGGCACCGCCGATCGACTCGGTGGCGATTGCGCTGGCCCGCGAAGTCGAGGCGAGCCTGCCACGACTGCCGATCCGGATCGATCAGTTGACGCAGTTGACGGGGGTTACCGCCGACAAGCGCGTACTGAGAATGGATTATCGGATCGCCCGACTGATTGGACCCGATCAGGCGCGAGCGATCGGTCGTGCGATGGCGGGATCGCTCAAACTAGAAACATGCGGCGTGCCGACCATGCGCCGCTACGTCGATGCCGGGGCGACCCTGACGATGGCCTATCGCGACCAGCGCAACCGGCATCTGTTCGAGGTTGCGGTCTCGAGCTGCGGCTAGCGCCTACGGCAATACCTACTCGAGTGCCGCGGCCATCGCATCGCGCAAGGCTTCGTTGGTGAACGGCTTGCGCAGGATGGGGCAGGTCACCCCGCTCCTGGCCAGGGCGTCGCTGTCCCAGTAACCGGTGATCATCAGGCATTTGAAGTCGGGATGGATCTTTTGCGCTTCGACCACGAACTCGGCGCCGTTCAACCCGGGCATCGCAAAGTCGACCAGCACGAGGTCGGGCTTGCGGTGCCGGAGGGCCGCCAGTCCTGTGCGGCCGTCCGCGACCGATTCGACCCGATGACCGTCATTTTCCACCATCTGGACCAAGGTTTCGCGGACGTCGGCATTGTCGTCGACAATCAACAACTTGAGCTTGTGCGGCAGGGTACGCCCGATCCCGGGAACCACCGCCGTCGCGACCTCGTCGGACGCAGCCGGAAGGATCATGGTGACGATCGTTCCGCGACCGGGCGCACTGTCGATCGTTAGACGGCCGCCCGATTGCTTGATGACTTCATTGACCTGGGGAAGGCCGAGACCGGTGCCGGCACCCTGGGCCTTGGTGGTGAAGAATGGTTCGAGCGCGCGGCGCGCTGTTTCCTCGTCCATGCCGGTCCCGTTGTCGGCAACCGATATCATCACCGAGCGCCGCCCGTGTTCACTGGTTGGTGCGGCGCGCATGGTCACCGTGCCGCCACCCGGCATGGCGTCCCTGGCATTAAGGATAAGGTTGAGCAAGGCCAGCTCCAGCTGGACCTTGTCGGTTGCGACCGGTGGCGTGGCCGGGTCGGTCGCATGGTCGAGCCGGTGGCGGCTTTCCAGTGACTGGCCGGCGAGTCCGGCGACGTCTTCGAGCGTCGCGGCGACGTCGACCGTCGCGATCGCCAACTTCTGGCGCCGGCTGAACGTCAGCAATTGCGATGTCAGGGCAGCGGCCCGTTCGGCACTTTCGAAGGCGCCGTTGGCAAAGCGCTTTTCCCGCGCGTCGAGATTGTCGGAGCGTTTGAGACGATCGAGTGCACCGACGATCGGGGTCAGCAGATTGTTGAAGTCATGCGCCATGCCGCCGGTAAGTTGGCCGAGCGCCTCCATCTTCTGCGCTTCCTGAATACGTTGGGTGATCAGGCGGGTGTCCTCGATCTGCCGGCGGGCGGCGAGGTATAGCAGAAATGCGAGGCCGAGACTGAGCGCCGTCGCGGTCGCGATCGACACCCAGAAAGCGAGAACGGGGTTGTCGATCCGTTGGGCCTTGAGCGCAATGTGCGCACTCCAGCCACTGACTTCGGATCTGGCGAAGGCAGTGTACGTACTGGTCCCTTCGAGCGTGAAACCACGATAGAATGCCGTCTTGGCCGACGATCGCGATGCACGCTGGAGATATTCCGAACCCGGCGTCGCAAAACGACCGGGATCGTCGATCGATCGGGCGACGAACTGGCCTTGTTCATCCGCCAGCGCCGAGACTTCATAGTCGCCGTAAGCGCGCGGCAGCAATTTGAAGAACGAACCGTTCGACAAGGAAACGTGAAGGGTGCGGGCGCTCCCGTTGGCCGCAGCAAGCCCGCGGCTGATGACGATACAGTGACAGCCGCCTTCGCGCCGAAGCGAGATATCGATCATGTCAGGCTGGAGGAACGGGGCAGGCGCGGAGCGGATGCCAAGATCGAACAAATGCTTTTGGCTGCGATTGTCGTCGAGTGCGACTTCTACCCAGTCCGGATTGTCGTAACGAAATCGCTCGGCGCGACCTTGGGCGACCCGCGGATCGGCATCGCCGATTGCAGCAGTCGCGGCGAGCGAGCGACTGGTGGCCATCGCTTCGCGCAACAGGCCGTCCGCGCGCGCCGCGAGCAAGGTCGCATCGGCATGCGCATTACGGGTAATCGCTCGCTCACGATTCTGGGCCGCGAACGCTGAAAAGAACGAGATGAAGAGGAACAGAGGCAAAGCCGCGATCAGCACGAACAGCAACCATGAGCGGCGGTCAGAAATCACGCAGTGCTGCCCCTTTCACATCGTTTGAGGCGCTAAAAGGCTTGCGCCATACGTGCAAGTAACTTGCAATTCTTTCCACGGATCCGAAACGAATCGGAGCTATCAGGCGGTCACGTCGTTATGAGGCGCAAGGATTCGCCCGTGAGGGCGATGGACGAGGAGTTTGACCAATCGATACGATGGTGACGGGCGAGGCCGACCAGGTGGCCGCACGCAACGCGCTGCGGGACAGCGACCTGTCGTTCCGCGCCTTTGCCGACGCGCTTCCGCACATGGTGTGGTCGACATTGCCCGACGGCTTCCACGATTATTACAATGCGCGCTGGTACGAGTTTACCGGCGTGCCCGATGGATCGACCGATGGCGAGGCGTGGAACGGCATGTTCCACCCCGACGACCAGGAGCGCGCGTGGAAGGTTTGGGGCCGCTGCCTTGAGACCGGCGAGCCGTACGAAATCGAATACCGCCTTCGGCATCATAGCGGCGAATATCGCTGGACGATCGGCCGGGCGATCGCGGTCCGCAATCCGCGCGGCGAAATCGTGCGGTGGATCGGTACCTGTACCGACATTCACGAGGCCAAGAAGGTCGCCGAGAATAATGAAATCCTGAGCCGCGAACTAAGCCATCGGATCAAGAATATCTTTGCAGTGATTGGCGGGCTGGTGTCGCTTTCGTCGCGTCAGCAGCCGGGCAATGAGGCCTTCAGCACCAATCTGCAGCAGCGGATCGCGGCACTCGGCCGGGCGCATGAGTTCGTCCGCCCGCATAGCGAGGAATCCAGATCGCCCGACCTGCCCGAAAGTCTGCATGGGATCTTCAAGCAGATCCTGGCCCCCTATCCCGCATTGACCGACGGACGGATTCGCATCGAGGGCGACGATTTGCACGTCGACGACCGCGGCGCGACCCCGATCGCGCTGGTGATCCACGAACTTGCGACCAATGCCGCAAAATATGGTCCGCTGGCGACGCACGATGGGATCGTGACGATCCGCACGCGCATCGACGGGCAGGATGTGCTGGTTGAGTGGGATGAGCGTGGCGGACCGCCAATCGCCAGCGATCCCGATCACAAGGGCTTCGGGTCCAAGCTGATGCACCTTAGCGTCGTCGGACAGCTGGGCGGGACGTTCGAACGGGTATGGCGGAAGGAAGGTTTACTGGCGAAAATCGACGTCAAACGAAAAGCGATGGCGCGCGAAGGCTAGCCGAACAGCTTGAGCGATTGTGGCGGGTCAGCGACCTGACGACCGGTGCGCAGGCCAAGAGCATAGTCAACCGCATCGCGCACTATAGCGCTGTCGGTAGGCTTGGTCAGAACGCCGACCGTTCCCGCGATCCCGTCACCCAAAATGCGCGGATTGGCCGTCAGAAACAGGACTGTTACGCCCTTGTCGCCAAGCATCTTGCCGATTTGAGGACCGGTCAGCCCGTCGCGAAGGTTGAGGTCGACGAGCGCCAGATCGATCGACTGATCGAAATACTCCTCCGCCGTGCTGAGGTCGGGCGCGATTCCCCACCGGCTCGAACCCGCTATCCGCGAGAATCGATTCCAGCTCCATGGCGACGAGCATTTCGTCTTCGACGATGAGGATCTTGGCTGTCATGACCTTTTCTACGTTGTGGAATGAGCGTAGATAACAGAACCGCCGGAACCGGCCTGAAGTTCCCAATTTTCCCTATTTTTCCGGTTAATAAGTGCGGCGATGCAACTCGTTTGCCGCTGCATGGTTATGACCGGATGCAACGTCATTCGAACGATATCGAGCACCCGCTTGCCGAGCGGTTGTTGAGCTTCATCGGCGGTCCCGAATTCCCCTGCGTCGGCGCCAAGGCAGCGGCAAATCGCGACGGCATCTCGTTCGTCGTGGCCCGCGATTTTCGGTCGGGCTGGGACGATCTTCGGATCCTGCCCGGCCTGCTCGACATTGCGCGCCGATATCGCGCCGACCCGGTGCCGTTTCAGTCGCTGGTGGTCCTTTTCGAACAGGGTGCGCCCGATAGTGAATTGGCCTTCGAAGAGGGACTGTGGGAACGCTTGCAATCGCTCAGCGACAAGGACGAATGGCTCGGTCAACGTCCGGACCCCCGAGTTAAGCACGATCCGGAAGATCCGCATTTCGCCATGAGCTTCGGCGGGGAGGCATTTTTCGTGGTCGGACTGCACCCGAAATCGAGCCGCCCCGCACGGCGGTTCGAGGCGCCGGCAATGGTTTTCAACCTGCACGACCAGTTCGAACGGCTGCGGGCCGAAGGGCGTTACGACAAGCTGCGTGGCACCATCCTGTCGCGCGATCTCAAACTTGCCGGATCCGAGAATCCGATGCTCAGCCAGCATGGGTCGAAGAGCGCCGCACGGCAGTATAGCGGCCGGGCAGTGGGCGACGCGTGGCAGTGCCCCTACAGCGGCCGCGTGGACGCTCATGAAGCCGCATGAGATCGCGCCCCGTAGCGGGGTGGCTTTCACGATTCAGGCGGGACAGCGGCTCTCGGTAATCGATCCCGAAGGTGGGCAGGTTGCGGACCTGCTGGCGTTTGCGAAAGACGACATCGGGGAAGTGCTCAGCGCCGGTCGGACGATCGATTATTCGAGCCGCATCTACCTGACGACCGGCGACCCGCTCTATTCCAATCGTTCGAACGTCATGCTCGACATCGTCGAGGATGAGGTCGGGCGGCACGATTTCCTGCTCACGCCGTGCAGCAAGGAGATGTTCCGCATCCTCTATGGCGACAATGAGCCGCATCGCGGCTGCTTCGGCAATCTGGCCGCGGCGCTCAAACCGTATGGCGTGACCCCGGACATGATCCCGACCGCGTTCAATTGCTTCATGAACGTGCCAGTCGACGGCGAAACTGGCGTGGTGAGGGTGCTTCCGCCGCTTAGCAAGGCGGGCGACCGGATCGTGTTCGAGGCCAAGATGGATTTGATCATTGGACTGACTGCTTGTTCGGCGCCGCTGTCCAACGGCGGGTCGTTCAAGCCGATTGCCTGGGACGTGTCCTGAACACGGTTGCGCTGGCACCGTCCTGGGCATTCCCGGACATCGCCGCGCCGACTATCGCCGGGTTGGGAGCGCGGATGCGGGTGGCGGTCGCCTATCGCTGGCGGCACGGTCGCTGGCCCAAGCTGGACTCGCCGGCGCGGTTTACCGAATGGGTCCAGTGGCGCAAACTCTACGACCGCGAGCACGCGCTCGCGCTGCTGACCGACAAGGCCCACGCCAAGGAGCAGGCGGCGGCGCGAATTGGCGATCACCATGTCATCCCGACGCTTTGGCTAGGCGAAGTTCTGCCTGCGGTCGCGCCATGGGCGATGCCCTTTGTGGTCAAGGCCAACCACGGCTGCGGCCAGTTCATCGTCGTCCGGTGTGAGGCGGACTACGAGCGGGCACGGCGGGAGTCGCCCGATTGGCTGGAGCATGCCTACGGGACCTGGCTGGACGAATGGCATTATGGCGCTGCGCGGCGGTTGCTGCTGGTCGAACCGTTCATCGGCACGGAAGACCTGCCGCTGGATTACAAGGTATATGTGTTCGGCGGGCGAGCGACGATAGTGCAGCTGCATGTCGGGCGGAGCGCGCGGCATCGCTGGACGCAATACGATCGCGCATGGACGCCGCTGTCGGCCGACCCAATCGCCGCCCCACCGCCGACGCGCCTGACCGAGATGCTTGATGCGGCGGAGGCGATGGCAGGCGAACAGGATTTCCTGCGGGTCGATTTCTATTGCGAGGGCGACAAATTGTGGTTCGGCGAATGTTGCCTGTACCCGGGGTCAGGGCTGGACCCGTTCACGCCCGACGCGCTCGATCACGAACTTGGTACCTTGTGGGCGAGAGCTCGCAACTGAGCCGCCGCTTACGCGAAGCGAAAGGACAGCAGCGTGACTCGGACCGATCAAACAAAATTTGGTGCGGAAACGACCACCGACGAGGTTCTGTCGGGGATCGACCTGTCGGGCAAGCGAGTGCTTATTACCGGGACGTCGGCGGGTCTCGGAGTCGAGACGGCGCGAAGCCTAGTAGAGCATGGCGCAAGAGTGACCGGGACTGTCCGAGACTTGGTAAAGGGACGGAAAGCTACGGAGGCAATCAGTGCGAGCGACCATTCCGGATCATTCGATCTGATTGAGCTCGACCTTGCATCGCTGGCCAGCGTCAGGAACGCCGCCGACCATCTCGTCGAAAAGGGCGAGCCAATCGACGTGATCATTGCGAATGCCGGGGTCATGGCGACCCCGAAGGGGCCGACTTTCGACGGGTTCGAAACTCAGTTTGGCACCAATCACCTGGGACATTTCTTGCTGATCAATCGCCTAGCAACATTGATTCTTCAAGGCGGACGGGTAGTGAACTTGTCCTCGGCGGGACACCGGTTCAGCGATGCCGATTTGGACGACCCCAACTTCGATAATCAGGCTTATGACCCCTGGGTCGCGTACGGTCGATCAAAGACGGCGAATGTGCTGTTTGCCGTGGAATTCGATCGGCGTCATCGCGACTTCGGCGTTCGCGCCGCCGCCGTCCACCCAGGCGGAATAAAGACTGAACTCGGGCGACACTTAAGCGCCGAGGCCGAACAGGCGTTGATCGACCGAATAAATGCCTCGCAAGCGGCAATCGGCGCAGCCCCGTTCAAGTACAAGTCGATTCCTCAAGGCGCGGCGACCAGCGTTTGGGCAGCAATCGTTGCATCGGCCGATGAAGTCGGTGGCCGCTATTGCGAGGACTGTCATGTCGCCGAGGTGGTAGCCGATGCGACGGCTCGGACAGGAGTGCGGCCCTATGCCTTCGATGAAGAGCGTGCGAAGAAACTGTGGAGCGTCAGCGAGACATTAGTCGGGGAGCGGTTCTAGCGACCGGCCGCCAGCCGCTCGCCCATCAATCGGTGCACCAAATTCACGGCTTTCAGCGGGCGGATCATGACCTTGAAGGTCGCGATACGCTTTCCGTCGGGAGTGAAGCCGATGATGTCGACGCCGTTGATGGTGGTTCCTTCGATGACGGTTTCGAATTCGAGCACCGCGCCGGTCGCGTTGCTCCATTCGCCGATGTAGCGAAACGTCGGCCCGCTCAGCACGCTGGCGGCCGCGTGAAGGTAAGCCTCGGTGATCGCTCGCCCATGCTGCGTGGCGAACACGACGGGGCTGTCGAAGGTCGCGTCGGGATCGAGCAGGTCGTGCAGGGCGGCGCGGTCGGGTTGTTCGATATAGGCATGCCATTCGTCGATCGCGGTCATGCAAGTTCCTTCGGCTGTTGCTGGTCGGCTCCCGAGCGGTCGGCATTGTGCGCGCTATCGAGCGCCGCCCATATGGCGGACACCACAACCGAGCCTTCGCCGACCGACGAAGCGACGCGCTTGACCGAGCCGGCGCGAACGTCGCCGACAGCCCAGATTCGCGGGTGCGAGGTGGCGTAGGTCGACGCGCCGCCGATCTCGCGACCGGTGCGAACGAAGCCCTTGTCGTCGAGCTCGACCAGGCCCGACAGCCAATCGCTGTTGGGGGCCGCGCCGACCATGATGAACAATGCCTGGGTCGCAATCTCTCGCGTCGCGCCGCCTTCCTCCACCGTCACCGAGCTGAGGTGATCGTCGCCGTTCAGCGCGGTAATCGCGGCGCGGTAGTGGATCGTGATGCGCGGATCGTTCTCCAGCCGGTGGCGAAGATAGTCGCTCATCGATTCGGCAAGGCTTTCCCCGCGGACCAGAACATGGACGTGCGCCGCCGTGCGCGACAGGTACATCGCCGCCTGGCCGGCCGAATTGCCGCCGCCGACGATCACCGCGTCGGTCTGGCGGCAGAAGCGCGACTCCATCTCGGTCGCGGCATAATAAATTCCCGCACCCTCGTATTTTTCGATATCGGAAAGGGGCAGGCGGCGATACTGGACGCCGGTCGCGACTAGCAGAGCGCGCGCGCAGATCCTCAATTCGCAATCGAGCATGGCGCATAGACTGCCGTCGTCGCGCTCGGTCAGCCCGGTGACGCGGCGCGGCATCGCGAAGCGGGTGCCGAACTTCATCGCCTGCACCTGGCCGCGAAAGACGAGGTCGCCGCCCGAGATACCGGTCGGGAAACCCATGTAGTTCTCGATCCGGCTCGAGGTTCCGGCCTGGCCGCCGATCGACAGATCCTCGACCACCAAGGCGCGCAATCCCTCGGCGCCGGCATAGACCGCGGCGGCAACGCCGGCCGGGCCGCCACCCACGATCAGCAGGTCGATATCGTCACCGTCGCCGGGGCTGAGATCGAGGCCAAGTTTCTGCGCCACCTTGAGCGGGGTCGGATCGGCGATTGCATCGCCCTTGCCGAAGATCACCGCCGGGCGCCGACGATCGACGCGGCATTCGAGCGCCGCTTCGTCGCCGTCAGGGCTGCCCAGTTCGTGGCTCTGGAAGGGAATCCGGTTGCGACTGGCGAAGACCGCCACCGCCTGCACCGCCGGGTCGGCTTCGGCACCGATCAGTACCAGTGCGCTGTCCCCGGCTTCATATTGGCGGCGACGGCGGGCGGTGAAGACGGTCAGGATGATGTCCGACATTTCGGGAATGTTGGCCATCAGCGCCAGCATGGTGGTCCGCTCGACTTCGATTACCCTGGTTTCGGCGCAAGCGCGCATCGGCAAGGTGAAATTGCCGCCCGACAGGAAGCCGATCTCGCCGACGAACTGGGTCGGGCCAAGCGTGGTCGGGACGTAGCGTTGGTTGGTGAAAGGGTCGACCAGTTCGATCTCGCCGTCGACGATGTAGATGAAGCGGTCCATCGGCGACCCGGCCTCGGCCACCATCGCGCCCGCCGGATAGACACGCTCGCGGCCCGCTTCGCGAAGGGCCGCGACATGGTCGGCCTCCAGCGGCGTGCGTGTCATGGTGGCGAGATCGGCGGCGATTGATTCCATCGCGCCTTATGTGACGCTTATCGGCGCCAATGGAAGACCGACATGAAAAAGGCGGCCCCGAGGGACCGCCCTTCATATCGCGACAGGCGGGAGGGTTTACTTGACCCGTTCGACCTGTTCGAATTCGAGCTCGACCGGGGTCGCGCGACCGAAGATCGAGACGCTGACCTTGACCCGGCTGCGGTCGAAATCGAGTTCCTCGACCAGGCCGTTGAACGATGCGAACGGGCCGTCGAGCACCTTTACGTTGTCGCCAATCTCGTAATCGACCTTGATCTTCTGCTTTGGTGCCGCCGAGGCGGCTTCCTCACGCGTCGAGAGGATGCGCGCGGCCTCGGCCTCGCTGATCGCCTGCGGCTTGCCGTTGGGGCCGAGGAAGCCGGTCACTTTCGGCGTATTCTTGACCAGGTGATAGACGTCGTCGTTGAGCGCCAACTTCGCGAGGACGTAGCCGGGGAAGAACTTGCGGTCGCTCGTGACCTTTTTGCCGCGGCGGATCTCGGTGATCTTTTCGGTCGGTACTTCGACCGATTCAACCAATTGAGTCAGGCCCATGCGTTTCGCGTCGGCGAGGATCTGATCCTTCACCTTGTTTTCGAAGCCGGAATAAGCGTGGATGATGTACCAGCGGGACATGGATGAAGTGCCTTTTATGAGCCGATCAGGCCGAGCAGATATTTGACGATGGTCGAGAAGAAGGCGTCGATCCCGAGGAAGAAGATCGCCAAGATCGTAGTCATGATGAGGACCATGACCGCAGTGGTGACGGTTTCCTTGCGCGACGGCCACACGACCTTGCGCGCTTCGGCGCGGACCTGATTGACGAATTCGCCGGGGGAAGTTTTTGCCACGTCGCTTGCCTTCTTCGTTGGCGGTTTGCCGGATAGCCCCCTTCCCCCGCCCGGGCCCTGGAGCCGGAGAGGGGAAGCATGAGTACCCATGTCCGCATGGGAACGCGACTTAGCGAGGGGGGCAGGGGTTTGCAAGGCGGGGATTGGGGTCGTTTCGGTCTCTAGGGCCGGCATTGGACTGAACCTGATGCCGTCAGTTCTGTCCGCTGGCAGGTAAGCGGGCCGACCTTGTCGGGTCGCCTTCGCCGAACGACGATTAGCTTTCCGCTACATTCCTCGCTTGGGCCTGGCAGGGGCAGGGGGACTCGAACCCACGACCCTCGGTTTTGGAGACCGATGCTCTACCAACTGAGCTATACCCCTAGGCCGACGCGGCAGATAGCGGTGGGGGTGCGCGGCGGCAAGGGGCCGATTGCGGTCATTCGGACGGCGAACGGTCCGGAGCCGACCGGCCAGCATCGAGGTCCGCGCCGACATTTCGTTCCTGCTTACCGTCCATCGGGTGGCGATTGGAGCGCTTGCGGAGAAAATAGATAAACCCGATCGCGACGATCGCGAGCGGGATGATCAAGGTCATCAAATTGAGCGAGGACAGCATTTCGGACAGGGACATGGTCGGAACCTTTCAATCCCCCATGCCTCGTCAACCGACGATGTCCGGGCTCGTTCCGTCCGGCGCCCCTTAAGCGGCGACGTCGAAGGGAACGATTTCGCCGCTTAGATAGAGGTTGCGCGCCTTCGTTCGACTGAGCTTGCCCGAGCTGGTGCGGGGCAGGGTGCGCGGGGGCACAAGCTCGACCAACGGCGTGATTCCGGTGATTGCCCGGACCCGCTCACGAATGTCGTCGCGAAGGCGGCCGCGCTCCTCGGGATCGCTGACTCGGCAGTGGACCAGCACGGCCGGCGTTTCCTCGCCTAGCGGACCGGTGATGGCGAAGGCCGCAATGTCGCCCGACTTGAACCCGGGCAATTGTTCGACCGCCCATTCGATATCCTGCGGCCAATGGTTGCGGCCGTTGATGATGATCATGTCCTTGGCGCGGCCGACGATGAAGATGTAGCCGGCCGAAACGTAGCCCATGTCGCCGGTGTCCAACCAACCGTCGTCGCTGAGGCAGGCGGCGGTCGATTCGGGATCGCGGAAATATCCGGCCATGACCGACGAACCGCGGCAGTAAAGCTTGCCGATCGAACTGTCGGGGAGGGTGGCGCCGGCAGCGTCGCGGATTTCGACTTCCATGCCGATTACGGGCTTTCCGCAATTGACGATCGCGCGATAGCGGCGCGGACGTTCCTGCGCCGGCGTGCCGACACCGGAGAGTTCGGATTCCTCGACCAGCTCGAGGCGAATGCCTTCGCCCGGCGGCATGATCGACACCGCCAGCGTCGCTTCGGCCAAACCGTAGGACGGACAATATGCCGCGGCCTTGAACCCGGCGTCGGCGAAGCTGTCGACGAACGCCTGCATCACGTCGGGGCGGATCATGTCGGCGCCATTACCCGCAATCCGCCAGCGCGACAGGTCGAAACGATCGGCGGCACGGGTCTGCGACGACATGCGGCGCGAGCAGATGTCATAGCCGAAGGTCGGCGAGTAACTGAGCGTGGTGCCTGGATTGCGGCTGATGAGGTCGAGCCAGGCAAGCGGTCGGCGCGCGAAATCCTCGGTCTTGAGATAGTCGACGCTGACCTGGTTGGCGAGCGGCGAGAGCATGCAGCCGACCAGTCCCATGTCGTGATACCATGGCAACCAGCTGATGCAGCGATCGCTGTCCTGAAGCTCGATCCCCTTGCCGTGCGCATGAAGGTTGTCGAGCAATGCGCGATGCGTCACCGCGACCCCGTGCGGGAAGCGGGTCGAGCCCGAACTGTATTGAAGGTAGGCGATGTCGTTTTCGCTGCTGTTGGGCAGCGGCGCATCGGAGGGGACGATATCGGCCAGACTGTCCCAATCGCGCGCGACGACCCCGCGCTGGGCGGCTGCATCGGTGCAATAATCGGCCAATTCGGGTGGATAGAGAAACAGCTGCGGATCGCTGCTTTCAAGCATCACCAGCAATTGCGCGACATAGGCTTCGCGTCCGCCGAAGCTGGTCGGCAAGGGCAGGGGCACCGGCCACAATCCCGCATAGACCGCGCCGAAAAAGCAGGCCGCGAATTCGGCCCCCGTTTCGGCCACCAGCGCCACGCGATCGCCTGAATTGAGGCCGAGCGTGGCGAAGCGCCGGGCATGAGCGAGGGCATCGTTTTTTAGCGCCGCATAAGGATAAGCGCGGGTCAGCGTGCCGCGAGCATCGTGGAAGTTCATTCCCCGAACCCCGCTAGCGGCATAGTCCAGCGCCTGGCCGAGCGTGTCGAAGTCGGCAAAGCGCCGATCGAGATCGTCGGTGGTGGGCGTCGCGCCGGGAGGAGTAAGATCGGTCATCGGTCGAAAATCGCGGTCACTCACGCCCCTATGCTCTGATCCAGATACGCGACGCGTGTGGCAAATGGTGCACTGACGTCATTTCCCTATGCTTTGCGTGATGGTCACCGACTGTGGCACAAACATGGCGACATGCGTGACCGAAAGCCTCGCCAGCCCCGTCCGCCGCTCGACGAGGCGGCACTCAAGGAGCTTGGGTTGAGCTATGTCGCGCGGTTCGCCACCAGCCGCGGCAAGCTATCCGATTACCTCCGTCGAAAGCTCTACGAGCGCGGCTGGGCAGGGGACGGTGAGCCGCCCGTTGCACGGATCGTCGAATGGGCGGCCAAGGCGGGGTTCGTCGACGACCGCGCCTATGCGCTGGCCAAAGCCCAGTCGCTGGGCGGTCGCGGCTTCGGCGAGCGCCGCGTTGGCGACGCTCTTCGAGCCGCCAGGATCGACGAGGAGGACGGCGTCGCGGCGCGCGATCTTTCCCGCGAGACCGCCGAGGAATCGGCGCTTCGCTTTGCCCGGCGCAAGCGAATCGGACCGTATGGACCGCCCCCGTCCGATCGCAGGGAATCGGAGCGTGCGATGGCTGCGATGATCCGCGCCGGCCACGGATTCGAGCTGGCCAAAAAGGTGCTTTCGATGCCGCCGGATTTTGATGCGGAGCCGTAACTAGCTGGCCTGCCGTCATTTTCAGGTTTCGACCTAAAACTGTTTATCCAGCACGGCCGTCATGATATGAAAGGGCGTGCGTGAGTCAGGAGAGCATAGAGCGCCTGTAGCCAGTTCGTCGGCCAATGCCGAGCCCATTGTCGCGCACGCCATTATCGGCGGCGGCGAGGAGGATACGGAAACCGACGTGCCTGAAGAATCGGAATCCGGGACCCAACCCGACAGCGACATCGTCCATGACGACGGCGATGGATTCCAGATCGCCGGACGGGTCAAATGGTTCGACGCTACGCGCGGCTTCGGCTTTCTGGTCAGCGACGCCTGCGAAGGCGATGTTCTGGTCCATTTCTCGGTGCTTCGGGATCATGGTCGTCGCAGCCTGCCAGAGGGCGCGCTGGTCGAGTGCATCGTCGAGCAGCAGGAGCGCGGCCTGCAGGCGCGGCGGATCATCTCCATCGATCTCAGCGAGGCCTTGCCCAGCCCGGTCCGGCCCGCCATTCCTGCTGCCGACCGCGCGGATCGCCAGGCGTTGAGCGATGCCGCAGGCACGTTCGAGTCGGTGGAGGTCAAATGGTTCAATCGCGTAAAGGGCTATGGTTTTCTCAATCGACTGGGGGAGCCGGACGCCGATATCTTCGTGCATATGGAGACGGTACGACTAGCGGGACTGGTCGACCTCGAGCCCGAGGACATCATCGAGGCGCGGATTGCGGAAGGACGCAAGGGGCTGACCGCGGTCGAACTTCGCTCCGCCTGACGCTCAATTTTCTGTGCCTCGCCGCACTGGCGGTGCCGGCCGCCTGCAAACCGTCCGACGGCGCGACAAAACTTGAACAATCCGCTGCGGGGCTCGATCAAATGCAACTCACGATCGCCTCTGGCGGCACTTCGCATCGCTT
Organism: uncultured Alphaproteobacteria bacterium; assembly: GCA_963740965.1. Taxonomy (GTDB): domain Bacteria; phylum Pseudomonadota; class Alphaproteobacteria; order Sphingomonadales; family Sphingomonadaceae; genus Sphingomicrobium. The sequence continues at coordinate 1,110,190 of CAVUFW010000006.1, read as the reverse complement.
TACGGTCGAAATAGCGCGCACCCCCGAGCAGCAGCAGATGGGGATGATGAACCGCAATTCGGTTGCGCCCGATCGCGGCATGGTCTTCCCCTACGATCCCCCGCAGGAAGTGGCGTTCTGGATGAAGAATACGTTGATACCGCTCGACCTGATCTTCATCGCCCCGGGCGGCAAGATCTTGCGGATCGAGGAAAATGCGGTGCCCTATTCGCTTGACCAGATACCGTCCGGCGGTCCGGTCGAGGCCGTGTTGGAAATCGCCGGCGGACGATCGGCAGAGCTCAAGTTGAAAGCGGGCGACCAGGTCGATTGGCAGCGCTAGCCGCTTGCGTCGCTGCTCCGAACGGCGCTAACGGCCCCGCATGGGACTTTTCGCAAACGCCTTCACGTGGTGGAACGGTGCGTCGTGGAGCACCTCGCTGTTTTCGCGGCGTTACGGCAAGGAAGCCGGCCGCGACGAGGCGGGCAACGTCTATTTCGCGCACTCTAAGGATCCGGCGCGGCGCTGGGTGATCTACTCCGGCGCCAATGACAGCAGCCGGGTGCCCCCGGGCTGGAACGCCTGGCTTCGCGGAACGATCGACGAAGTGCCCGAAAAGGGCCTTCCGCCACGCCGGGCGTTCGAGCAGCCGCCTGTGGCCAATCTGACCGGCAGCGACGGGGCATGGCGCCCGGCGGGTTCGATACGATCCGGCGGCGTGCGCGCCGCGTCGACCGGCGACTACAGCGCCTGGACGCCCGACGAGGCGTGAACGCACGCACTGCCCTGGTAATTGCCGCGATCGGGCTGTCGGTTGCCGCGTGCGGTCCCAAGCCGCAGGAAAGCGTGTCCGAAAACAAGGTCACCGCAGAAGCGCTTCCGCCGTCGGTCGATACCGCCGGCGTCACCCCGATGGGCGAGCGGGTGGCGGTGATCGCATTGCTCAACAAGCGCAACGGAATCGTCCGCGATTTCACCCTGAAGCCCGGCCAGGCAATCCGCGCCAAGGATGCGTTGATCCGGTTGCGTGCGTGCGAGTTGACTGCGCCTTGGGAAACAGAGCGGCTGACCGGCGCATTCGTCCAGCTCGACATTCGCCGACCCGATACAAATTGGGAACGAGTCTTTTCGGGCTGGCTCTACAAGGAAAGTCCGTCGCTCAACGTCGTTGAGCATCCGATCTACGACGTATGGGTCAAGAGCTGCACGATGAGCTGGCCGGGGGCGGCGGAAATGGCGCCGTCGGCATCTGGCGCGCCGAGCAATCGGTCGAGCGCTCCGAAATCGGGTGGCGGGAGATCGCCGGGAGCGGCCCCTTCGCCGAACAATTCGAACGATGCACCGGTCGATTCGCCTGCCCCAGCGCCGCCCGAGCCGAGCGCGGTGGAGAGCAACGCGACGTAGAGATCGCGCTTGATCGACACCGCGCCGAGCGAGGCAAGGTGATCGGTGATGAACTGGCAGTCGAGCAGCAGAAAATTGCCGACCCGAAGCCGCGCCACAAGCCACGCGAGCGCCACTTTCGAGGCATCGGTCCGGCGGCTGAACATCGATTCGCCGAAGAAGGCTCGACCCAGGCGAACGCCATAGAGTCCGCCAACCAATTCGCGGTTATCGCCTTCGCCAGTCCAGCATTCGATCGAATGGGCCTGGCCGGCGGCGTGTAGGCCGTTGGTCGCGCGCTCGATATCGTCATTGATCCAGGTCTCGGGCCGGTCGGCGCAGGCCTTAACGACGTCGGCAAAGGCCGTGTCGCAGGTGACGGCGAACCGGTCGCTACGCACGCGCTTGGCGAGCGAGCGCGAAAGCTGGAACTGGCGAAGCGGAAGGATCGCCCGGCTGCGCGGCTCGACCCAGAAAATCTCTTCCGCGTCGCGGCTGTCGGCCATCGGGAAAATCCCGGCGGCATAACCTCGCAACAAGATCCGGGGGTCAAGGCCGCTCATGACCGGAGACTATCACGCGAGACCCGCCGATGTCAGAGAATTTCGTGGACGACGTCCTGCGGTCTGCACAGCCGCACACCCTTGTCGGTTTCTACCAAGGGTCGGTTCACATATGCCGGATTGGCGACCATCGCGTCGATGACGGCGACGTCATCGGCCTCGGGCAGGCCGCGCTGCTCGGCATCGGTCCCGCGTAGCCGGAGCGCTTCTTTCGGCGAAAGCCCGGCATCGCGCAGCAATTGCTCGAGCTTCGATCGTTCGAAGGGTGTCTTGAGATACTCGACGACCGTCAGATCGGCGCCCGCCTCTTCCAGGAAAGCCAAGGTCTTGCGCGACGTCCCGCAGGCGGGATTATGCCAGATGGTAGCCTTCATCCCTGCTGCTCTTCGAGCCACTGCTCGAGCCACTTGATCGTATAATCGCCCGACAGAAACGCTTCGGAGCGGATGATCTTTTGCTGCAGCGGCACGGTGGTCTTCATTCCTTCGACCACGAATTCCTCGAGCGCGCGCTTCAGCCGCATGATGCAGTCGTCCCGGTTTGCGCCATAGACGATCAGCTTGCCGATCATGCTGTCGTAATAAGGCGGCACGCGGTAGCCGGCGTAGAGCCCGCTATCGACCCGGACGTGCATTCCGCCCGGCGCGACATAGTTCTTCACTAGGCCCGGCGAGGGGGCGAAGGTCACCGGGTCCTCGGCATTGATCCGGCATTCGATGGCGTGACCGTGAAGCACGACCTGGTCCTGGGTCACCGACAGGCCGTCGCCCTGCGCCACGCGGATCTGCTCGCGCACCAGATCGATGTCGCTGATGAACTCGGTCACCGGATGTTCGACCTGCAGCCGGGTGTTCATCTCGATGAAGTAGAATTCATCATTCTCGTAGAGAAACTCGATCGTGCCGGCGCCACGATAGCACATGTCGGCCATCGCCTTGGCAACGATTCCGCCCATGCGCGCGCGCTGCTCCGCCGAGATCACGGGGGAGGGCGCTTCCTCGATCACTTTCTGGTGACGGCGTTGGATCGAACAATCGCGCTCGCCGATGTGGATTGCATTGCCTTCGCCGTCGCCGAACACCTGGAATTCGATATGCCGCGGATCGCCGAGATATTTTTCGAGGTAGACGGTGTCGTCGCCGAACGCCGCCTTGGCTTCCGATGCAGCCTGCATCATTGCCGATTCTAGCAGCGCTTCCTCCGCGACCACCTTCATGCCGCGACCGCCGCCGCCCGAAGCCGCCTTGATGATTACCGGATAACCGACTTCGGCGGCGATGCTCCGCGCCTGCGCGATCGTCTCAAGCGGACCGTCCGATCCGGGGACCAGCGGCAATCCGAGCTTGGCCGCGGTGCGCTTGGCTTCGACCTTGTCGCCCATGATCCTGATATGTTCGGGCTTGGGGCCGACCCAACGGATTCCGTGGCTTTCGACGATTTCCGCGAACTGAGCGTTTTCGCTCAGGAATCCGTAACCGGGGTGGATCGCATCGGCGTGGCTGATCTCGGCCGCGGAGATGATGTTGGCGATGTTGAGATAGCTGTCGGTCGCAGCGGGCGGCCCGATGCACACTGCTTCGTCGGCCAGTCGCACGTGCATCGCGTCGGAATCGGCGGTCGAGTGAACCGCCACCGTCTGGATACCCATTTCGTGGCAGGCGCGGTGAATGCGCAGCGCGATTTCGCCGCGATTGGCGATGAGAAGTTTTTTGATCGGCACGTGTTGACCTAGCCGATGACCACGAGCGGCTGGTCGAATTCGACCGGCTGAGCGTCGCTCACCATGATCTGCTTGATCGTCCCGCCCTTGTCGGCAGTGATCGGATTCATGACTTTCATCGCCTCGATGATCATCAGGGTTTCGCCTTCCTTGACCGCCTGACCGACCGATACGAACGGCGCCGCACCAGGCTCGGGCGAGAGGAATACGGTGCCGACCATCGGCGACTTCAGCGAGTCGACGGGCGCAGCAGCAGGAGCGGGCGCTTCAGCGGTGACAACGGGAGCAGCGGCGGGCGCAGGCGCAGCAGCTTGCGGTGCTGGCGCATAGGCCATCACCGGCGCGGGATCGCGGCGAACCCTGATCTTTCGATCGCCGTCTTCGACCTCGATCTCGTTCAAATCGTTGGCGGCGAGCAATTCGGCGAGTTCGCGCAGCAAGGCGCCGTCGACCCGCATCTGATGCCCGTCCTTGCTGTCGGCCATGCGTATTTCCTGTGACAAAAAGCGGAAGCGCGCTCCCTGTCAGAGCCGCGCGGCCGCGTCCAGTGCCGTAACGTAACCGTGTGCCCCTTCACCCTTGATCAACTGCCGCGCGGCGAGGGCGACATAATCGGCTTTACGAAAGGGTTCGCGGGTTGCTGGATCGCTGAGGTGGACGCTAATCACCGGGGTCGCGATCGACCGGATCGCGTCGTGCAGCGCGATGGAGGTGTGGCTGTATGCTCCGGCGTTGAGGATGACCGCGGCGGCCCCTGAATCCTCTGCCTCGTGCAACCATTCAATCAAATGCCCTTCGTGATTCGACTGGCGAATGTCGAGCGTGACGCCGATCGTGCCGGCATGGTCGGTCATCATCGCGGCAATATCGTCGAGACTTTGGTTTCCGTAGACGGCAGGCTCGCGACGGCCGAGGCGGTTGAGATTTGGGCCGTTAAGCACGAAGATCGTCCTGGTCATTTGCGTATCCGCGCCCCGCTTCCTATCTGCCCACGGACGTTATGACCCATCCCGACATCATCCAAGTGAGAATCAACGGCGAACCCAAGCGCGTGGCGGCGGGATCGACGATTGCTGGACTGGTTGCCGAGCTGGGACTCGATCCCAAGCGGGTCGCGGTCGAGCGCAATCTGGAAATCGTCCCGCGATCGACGCTCGGCGATGTGGCGATCGCCGATGGCGACGCATTTGAAATCGTGCATTTTGTCGGGGGTGGGTGAGCGTGAGCGAAACATGGACGGTGGCCGGACGGAAGTTCACGTCGCGGCTGATTGTCGGCACCGGCAAGTATAAGGATTTCGCCCAGAATGCAGCGGCGGTCGAGGCGTCGGGGGCGGAAATCGTCACGGTCGCGGTACGGCGGGTCAACATCAGCGATCCCAACCAGCCGGTGCTGATGGATTATATCGACCCCAAAAAGATCACCTATCTGCCCAATACGGCTGGGTGCTTCACCGCCGACGATGCGATCCGAACGCTGCGCCTGGCGCGCGAGGCGGGCGACTGGGATCTCGTCAAGCTGGAAGTGCTGGGCGAAGCGCGCACCCTGTACCCTAACATGCGCGAGACGCTCAAAGCGACCGAGGTGCTGGCCAAGGAGGGCTTCCTGCCGATGGTCTATTGCACCGACGACCCGATCGCGGCCCAGCAGCTGGAGGACGCCGGTGCAGTCGCGATCATGCCGCTCGGCGCGCCGATCGGATCGGGGCTCGGACTGCAAAATCGCGTCACGATCCGGCTCATCGTCGAAGGCGCGAAGGTGCCGGTGCTGGTCGATGCCGGGGTCGGCACCGCCAGCGACGCGGCGGTCGCCATGGAACTGGGTTGCGACGGCGTATTGATGAACACCGCCATCGCCGAGGCCAAGGATCCGATCCGCATGGCGCGGGCGATGAAGCTGGCGGTGGAATCGGGGCGAGAGGCGTATCTGGCGGGTCGAATGCAAAAGCGCCGCTATGCCGACCCGAGCAGCCCGTTGGCTGGGCTGATTTAGCCGGCGCGCAATTTCTCGATCGTGGTGGCGTTCGAGATGATCTCGACGTCCGTCACGCAATGGATCAGGCGAATGCCCTTGCGATCCATTGCTTCGGTCAGCGCGGGTGCGAATTCCTCGGTCGTCTCGACCCGCTTCGCCCATCCGCCATAGGCTTCCGCCAGCTTTGCGAAATCGGGATTGGCAAGGCTGGTGGCGCTGATGCGGGTCGGATAGTCGCGTTCCTGATGCATCCGGATGGTACCGTAGGCGCCGTTGTCGACCAGGATTACCAATAAGTCAGCGCCATATTGCGCGGCGGTGGCGAGTTCCTGACCGTTCATCAGGAAGTCGCCGTCTCCGGCAATGCATACCACGGGCCGGTCCTTGAAGCGGAGGCTGGCGGCAACTGCGGCAGGGAGTCCGTAGCCCATCGTTCCGCTGGTCGGTGCCAGCTGCGAAGGCTGCGCGCCGTAATGCCAGTAACGGTGCAACCAACCCGAAAAATTGCCGGCGCCGTTGCAGATGATGGCGTTCGCTGGGAGCGCATCGCGCATCGCGCGGACGCACGGGCCAAGGTCGAGTTTGACGCGATCGCGCGGCTTGGGATCGCTCCAGTCGAGCCAGTCGCGGTGGGCTTCGTCGCCGGCCGAGAAGCGGACCAGATCGGGATCGCTCCACTCGGCCGCCATCTCGCAGAACTCGCTCATGTCCGCGCAGATCGGCACGTCGGCGTGATAGACGCGCCCAAGTTCGTTGGGGTCGGGGTGAACGTGCACCAGCAACTGACCGGGATGGTCGGGCGTGACGAGCTTGTAGCCGTCGGTGGTCGACTCGCCCAGACGCGCACCGACCACGATCAGCAGGTCGGCTTCGCGGATTCGCTGGAGAAGCTTTGGGTTGGGACCGTAACCGAGCTGACCGGCGTAAACCCCGCACTCGTTGTCGACTGCATCCTGCCGGCGGAAGGCCGCGGCGGTCGGAATTCCGTGGCGAACCGCGAAATTCGCCCAATGGTGCCCGGCGCACGGGCTCCAGTCGGCGCCGCCGACGATCGCCACCGGGTTGGTTGCGTCCTTCAGCAGGTCGAACAGCGCGCCGATCGCGCCGGGGTCGGGCGTTTCGGATACTGGCGGTACGCGCGGCCGGTCGAGCGCCTCGACTTCATCGCGCAGCATATCCTCGGGAATGGCAAGCACGACCGGACCCGGGCGACCCGCAGTTGCGATGCGATAGGCTCGGGCGACATATTCGGGGATCCGGCGCGCATCGTCGATCCGCGCTGCCCATTTCGCGATGGGTGCGAAAAAGGCCGGGAAATCGATTTCCTGAAAGCCCTCGCGATCCTTGTCGGCACGGTCGAGATCGCCAACGAACAGGATCATGGGGGTCGAATCCTGAAAGGCGACATGGACCCCGGCACTGGCGTTGGTCGCGCCAGGACCACGAGTGACGAAGGCGACCCCGGGGCGGCCCGTCATCTTGCCGTCGGCATCGGCCATATAGGCGACGCCCCCTTCCTGCCGGCAAACCACGGTATCGATCTCGGGCGCATCGTGAAGCGCGTCGAGGACGGCGAGAAAGCTCTCTCCGGGCACAGTGAAAATGCGGTCGCAGCCCTGGATCTTGAGCTGGTCGACGAGGATCTGGCCACCGGTGCGTAAGGTCATGCGCGCGCTTTAGCGAGGGAAGCGGGGGCTGTTAAGGTCACTCCTGGCCGATGTCGACCAGAAGATCGGTGAACCACGGCAGCGTCGTATCGAACGGCTTGCCGCCGGCGATGCGGCTAAATTCGATCGCGCGCAATTCATCGCCGCGTTGCTCATCATGGCCGACCACCCCGGATTCGCCGCGCAGTGCGGCATCGACCGCGAAGGCGGTGCACTCGGCAATCAGCGCGAGGTCAGCGGAATTGGCTGGGGAGGAACGCGCAAAATAGCCGCTCTTCTGAACCAGCACTTTGCTGGCGCCGAGCGCTTCGGCGAACTGACGCGCGAACCATTTGCCCGGGTTGATGGTATCAAGCTGGACATGACCGAACGGGTCGAGCGGCACCTCGTCCCCCGACGCCTGCATCGCTGCGACGATCTCGCCAAGGCATGCGCCTTCGGAGACGAACAGGTTGACGCTGTCCTCGCGGTCCATGATCGCGCGTAGCCGCTCGGCTTCCCGCGCGATGTCGATCGGGCGTTCGGGCACGAACACGCCGTGCACGTCCCATCGGATCGCTTTGTTTTCCTGCCATTCGGCGAACCGGGTGGTTTTCACCCACTGGTGATGGGCGTGCGCCGTGGCGGCGGTCAGCCATCCGCAGTTACGCCCCATGATTTCGTGAACGACGAGCATGCGCGCACTCGAACTGTGCTCGGCAATGATGTTGCGAGCGAACAGCGCGCCCTGCTCGGCGGCAGTCCACGCGCCGAGCGACTGGCGGATCGGAACGACGTCATTGTCGATCGTCTTGGGCAAGCCGACCACCGTCAGAGAGATGCCACTGGCCTTTAGGAACTCGGCGAGTTCGGCGGCGGTGCCGTTGGTGTCGTCGCCACCGATGGTGTGGAGGATCGTGACCCCGTCCCGCTCCAATTGGCGGGCGGCAACGTGCAAGGGACCCTGGCCCGGATCGACGAGGCCACGTTTTACGCAGTCGGCGGCATTGGTCAGCTTGACGCGGCTGTTGCCGATCGGACTTCCGCCGAAGGCGTGCAACCGGTGGGCAGCGGCGCGGACGGCTGGGGTGATCTCGATACTGTCGCCTGTCAGCAGCCCCGCAAAACCGTTGCGATAGGCGATGATCCGGACGTCGGGAGCAACCGCAGTGTAGCGTTCGATCAGGCCCCCGACCGCGGATGAAAGACACGGCGCGAGGCCGCCGGCGGTGAGCAAAGCAACGGTTTGAAAAGGCATGCGATCCACTCTGCCAAGCCATCGGCGTGCCCGCCAGCCCATTCGCATCGCAGGGCGGCGCGACTTTGGCTTGAGACTGTGCTAGAGCCGCGCATCACTCGATCGATATTTCAAAAGCCTCCTGTGACTGAGAGACCCCGCGCGCTCTCGCTTTTTCGACAGGAGATTCCCATGAGCCGAGTTCTTTTCCTCAACATGAGCGAGACCGCCGCGGTCGATTATTGCAAGACCAAGTCGGTCGGCGTGTCCGCCGTCGAAAAGCTTAGCTCGGGTGGGATCCGCCTGGTCTGCATGAGCAGCGACGGCGCCGAAACCGCGCGCACCGGGCTCAAGTCCAAACTGATCAAGGGCGACGTCACGCGCGCCAAGACGCGACCCAGCCGCCCTCTCTGGTAAGGCGAAGGCGAGGCTGGCGTCTCGATCGGACCTTCGACAACCATTTGTTCACCATCGACGCGCACTATGCGCCGATGGAATCGACACAGCGACCCGACGGTCAGCGCGATCGGCGCCGCGCGCCGCGTGCCGTCCTGCGCCTCAACGCCAGCATCCGCGAGCCCGGCCGGAGCCGGACGGGCGTGCGGATCATCGACATGTCGACCCACGGTTGCCAGATTGAGGCGACCGCAGCGGCGGCGCCCGGGACGTGGATGCTGCTCAGTATTGCCGGGATCGAAACCCAATATTGCCGGATCGTCTGGCGGATCAACGAATTCGCCGGCCTCGAATTTGCGACTCCGATTTCCGAGGCGGTGCTCGAACGGCTGTTGCAGGATCACAAGATGGGCGAGGCGTCGATCCGCGAGCTGCGCGACATCGCCAACCGGACGCACAGTCTGGTCGCCAAGCACGGTGCTGGCGATGCCGAGACTCTCGCCGAACTGTCGCGCAACTGCGCGCTGGATGCGGCGATCGAAGGATTCCGACTGACCGACTCGCCGGCCCGCCGCCGCTGAGGCGGCAGGACCGACCGGCCAATCCAGCACGCCCTTCTAGTGGGGCTTGTTTTCCAGGATACGACCGATACCGCCTTCGGCAACGATGCGTTCAGCAAGCGATCCGCGTGGCAGATCGGCTTTCAGTGCCCATGTGAGAACGGCCTCAAGCTGGCCGATCGTGGTATCGTCCGTCAGGCCGGCGAAGGCCAGTTTGACCACCGGCTTCATCGGCGACCGGAGCTGGATCTTGAGGCCTTGATTTTCAACCAGGCGAAGATAATCCTCCGGCTGTTCCTCGGCATCGAGCGCGAAGTCGTAAGCAGCGCCGAGGCCCTCATAAAGCGCCATATTGCTGCGTTCCTGCGCCTGTCGCGCTTCTTCGGCCATGGCGCGGACGCCGGATAATTTTTCCTGCAAGCTTGCCTCCATCGCGACCGGTCGAGCGGTCGGTTGCTGTTGTTCGGGTTGTGGTTCGGGTTCGTCTTCGACATCTTCGACGATTGCTTCGGGCTCGGGTTCGGGCTCGGGCGCGGGTTCGACTTCCGGCTCGGCTTCGAATGCGACTTCGGGCTCGGGTTCTGCGAACTGCTCGGGTTCCTCGATCGCTTCCGGCGCATCCGTTTGCTCGTCGACCCATTCTGGCTCTGGCTCTGGCTCCGGCTCTGGCTGCGGTGGCGCGGGTTCCGCCTTGGTAACCTTGCCATAGAAGCCGCCCACGCTGGCGAGTCCGGCAAGCAGCTTCGACGAGAAACCGGCTTCGACCGGCGGTTCCGGGTCGGGATCACTGATGGGTTCTTCGGCCTGCTCGGCTACGGGCTCGAGCTCGGCAACCAGTTCCGGCTCGAATTCCGCGACCGGTTCGTCCTCGACCGTATGGTCTGGCGCGACCTCCGGGCTCGTACCCGCGTCGCCTATCGCCTCCTGAGAAGCTGACGCGTCGTCGTAAGGGCGAAGCTCGACCTTAAACGGTTCGGCCGCTTCGTCGGCGCTCGACACCGGCGCGCGGGCCGATCCGGCTTGCTCGGCCTCGTTCGTCGAGTCTTCGATACTGACAAAACCGTAGACGAAGTCGATCCAGGTTCCGCTTGCGCTCAGTGGCAGAAGGGTGACCCAGCAGCGCTTCGGACCATCGAGCGACTCAAATCGATCCTCGAAGGCAAACGCCTGCATGCTCGCTGCGACAACGGGCAGTTTGGCGTGGATGCAAGAAAGGAGGGAACTCGGTTCGGCATCGCTGATGCGCTGCACATCGGCACCCTGCTTGATGGCATGCCCGAAATGACGGATTTCGGCATCCTCGCCGCTACCGATCATCTCCATCAGCAGGCTGTACGGCCCCGCATCGGAGATTTCGAGCGGATCGAGATCGCGGATCGCCGGGAACTGGCGCTTGCCGCGGATCGACAGCCAGTAATTGAACACCAGGGCATGCTTGCGGCGCTCGGCCGGATCGATCGTCTGCAACGACGTCAGAAGCGCTTCGGCCGAGCTATCGTCGGCGGGTTTCATATCCTTGGTCGGCGCGCCCATTGCAGTCTCCGCATTGCCCGGGTCTTTCCCGAGTCCCGCGCGACACTGTGCGCCAGCACATCTACCAAAGGGTTAAGAGCTCGGTTGCGACGTTATTGGCGCACGAAATTGCCGTGGCCTCGACGAAACGATCCATCGTGGATGTTCTTGCAACGGCCTGATCATCATGAACTCCTAAGCCCGCGCCATGATGAGCACGATCTGCCAGCGCCTCGATCGGTTCTTTGCCATCGATGGCACGAGCTGTGACGATATCGCGCTCATGGAGGAACGGTTGGCTGCGCTCCAACCGCGCATGCCGTGGCTTTATGCGATGATGCTTTCCGGCCTGACCGGCCTGATGCTTTCGTTCGACTTGCAGCGCGATCCGCCAGCGTTGGCGATCATCCTGCTGGTCCTCACCGTGTGGCGCGGTGCCAAATGGATGACGCTGCGGCGGCGCGTCATCCGCGACAGGCTGGCCCGCAGGCTGCTTCGTTCGATTGCGATCGGATCGATCATCGGCAGCCTCGCGGTCGGCCTGCTGATCATCCAGATCGCCTTGCGCCTGTCCACGTCGCAGCTGCAGCTCCTTATGCTCACCGCGTCGACGTGCACGATCGCCATGACCGTGCCGATGACGCTGCTTCCGCGGGCGGCGCGCGTTTCCTATCTCATCTTCAGCATTCCCGCCTCGATCGCCGGGATGGTTAGCGGGACAGATCGCGCAGTGTCGGTTTCGGCATTCAACCTCCTGCTGTGCAATCTCATCCTGCTCTATCTGCTGCGGATTCAAGATCGCGGGTTCATCCAGCAGTTTCGCCTTCGCCGCCAGCATGAGACCGAGCGGGCGCGCGCCGAACGGGCCGAACAGAGTGCGTTGCGCGAACGCACCCAGGCCCGGGCAGCGGCCGAAAGCGATTTCCTTACCGGCCTTCCGAACCGCCGCGCGTTCCTTGACGCGATCCGCAACCGCGCCGTTCTTGGCACGGGCGACACGCTGATGCTGCTCGACCTCGACGGCTTCAAGCCGGTCAATGACGTGTTCGGCCATGCCAAGGGCGATGAGTTGCTCAAGCAGGTCAGCCGACGCCTGCACTCCTTTTCCAACGACGAAACATTGGTGGCGCGGCTCGGCGGCGATGAGTTCGCGCTGCTGGCGCGTGGACTGGACGGCGAGCGCGCCTGGCGGATGGCCGAGCGAGTCGTATCCGCCCTTAGCCAACCCTACCGGATTGGATCCTCAACCATCGCGATCGCCGCTTGCTGCGGCCTCGCGCCGCTGGCCGCCGGCAATGGCGATCCGGCGATTGCCATTCGGGAGGCCGACCTTGCGTTATACCGCGCCAAGGGATTGGGCCGCGGGCAGGTCGAGCGGTACGACAGCGGTCTCGGCGAGGCGGTCCAGCGTCGCACCGCAATCGAATTGGCACTTCGCGAACCCGGGATCGAGAACCAGATCGAACTGGTCTACCAGCCGATCGTCGACCTGGAGACGATGCAGATCGCCGCGTTTGAGGCACTGGCGCGCTGGAGCCATTCGAAACTGGGGGCGGTTTCGCCAGCCGACTTCATTCCGATCGCCGAACAGACCCACCTGGTCGAAGCGCTGACGGACGCCTTGCTGCTCCGGGCTATTGCCGACGCGAAGACCTGGCCCTCGAAGCAGCGGCTGTCATTCAATCTGAGCGCCGTCCAGCTCTGCTCGCTTGGCGATGCGGATCGGATAACGGCAATCGTTTCCGAAGCCGAATTCCCGCCCGACCGACTGCAGATCGAGGTCACGGAAACCGCAATGCTTGGCGATATGGTTGCCGCGCGTCTTAATCTCGAGGCGCTTCGCGAAGCCGGCTTCTTGGTCGTGCTCGACGATTTCGGCGCCGGCTTCGCCTCGATCGGCTATTTGCGCGAGATGCAATTCGATAAGCTCAAACTCGACGGATCGCTACTGACCGCATGCGACACCAGCGCGGGTACGGCACTGCTGAAAGGCGTGATCAACCTGGCGCGCGCCATCGGTACGCCGTGCATCGCCGAACATGTCGAAACGATGCAGCAGGCGATCCTGCTTCGTATTCTCGGCTGCCGTTTCGGTCAGGGATTCTGGCTCGGCAAACCCGTCGCCGCCCCCGAAGCCGAAGCGCTATCGCGCGCGGAATTGATGCACGGACCGGTGCTCAAGCTTGTCGGTTAGGATGGTCTAATCAGCAATAGCGCGCCGACGATCGCGATCAGGAAGGCGACGATCGCAAACCAGTGCGGCCAAACGGCTCTGCCGCTTTCATCATCATACCCCAAATACATCGGCCTAGCGGCGGACCCCTCGGGCGGCGAATAAAGCGACTGCCGGGTCGACGTCGGGGAAACGACTGGGGAAGAACTGTTCGCCCGGGACGGCATCGGCTGCCCCACCACGGGAGCAGGAGCGCTCTTCGCGACCGGTCTGGCGGCCGCCTTGGATGCGACCGCCGCGGCCTTCCGCGGACGCTTGGAGGTCGTTGTTGCCGACCCGATCGATTGGGCGAAGCTGAAGCGACCTGAGTCGCTTGCACTTCCGCCAAAAAGGTCGTGCCTGCCGAACCAGTCGGCAAGCAGGTAATAGACCGTCACCCGGTTTTTGGTCCGATCGCCGGCCATATGGTCGCGAACGGCATTGATCCCCCGATCGAGCACGTCGTCGCCGTCGGTCAGCGCGAGCTTCCTGCGGAGAAACCGCTCGCGGATGCGCCCCACTTCGGTCGGGTCGGCGAACGACACCAGCGAGCTGTCGCGATTGCGAAGCGCAATCCCGCAATGAGTGACGATCTTGCGCACGACGGTGTCGTCGGCGCCGGGCGCATGCTTGTTGACGTCGGCATACCAGTCTTCGGCCATGATCCTGTCCCCGCTGTTGGCACCGGGAACGTATCGGAACGCGGCCGAGTCGGGAAGCGACTATGCCTGGTGGATCGCTTTCACCACCTGATAGGTTTCCAGACCCTCTTTGCCGCCTTCCGACCCGAAGCCGGAATCCTTGACTCCGCCGAACGGCGCGTCGGCCGTCGAGATGGCAAAGGTGTTGATCCCCACCATGCCGCTTTCAATGGCATCGCCCAGCAGATTGGCGCGGCGACCATTCTCGGTGAAGGCAAAGGCGGCGAGGCCGAAGGGCAGGCGATTGGCCTGCTCGATCGCCTCGTCGAAGGTCTTGAAGCTGGCGCTGACGGCGACGGGACCGAACGGTTCTTCGTTCATGATGTCGGCGTCGGTCGGGACATCGCCGAGCAAGGTTGGCTGGAAGAAGAAACCCGACGTGCCGCGTTCCCCGCCGGCGAGGACGCGTGCGCCCTTCGCCGAGGCATCGTTGACGAGCTTTTCGATTTCGTCGGGGCGACGGGCGTTGGCGAGCGGCCCCATGTTGGTGTCGGCGGACAGGCCGTCACCGGTCTTCACCTTGGCCGTGCGTTCGGCAAACCCCTTCAGGAACGCGTCGTAGATGCCCTCTTGAACGTAGAATCTGGTCGGCGAAACGCACACCTGCCCGGCATTCCGGAATTTCTGCGGCACGACCATGTCGAGCGTTTTTTCCAGGTCGCAGTCGTCGAAGATCAGCACCGGTGCATGACCGCCGAGCTCCAGCGTGATGCGCTTCATGTGATCGGCGGCGAGCTTCATCAGATGCCTGCCGACCGGGACCGATCCGGTGAAGCTAGCCTTGCGAATGACAGGCGAGGCAAACAATGTTTCGCTGACCAGGTCGGCCTTGCCATGAACCAGCTGCGCGACGCCCTTGGGAATGCCGGCATCGTCGAGTGCACGGAACAGTTCGCCCGTGCAGCCCGGGGTTTCCTGCGGCGGACGGCTGATCACCGGGCAGCCAGCGGCAAGCGCCGCGGCAATTTTCTTGGCGAGCAGATAGATCGGGAAATTCCACGGGGTGAAGGTCGCGGTCGGGCCGACCGGCTGGCGGATGACGATCGACCGTTGTCCCGTCGGGCGCACCAACGTCCGGCCATAGTCTCGCTTGATCTCGTCGGCGTACCAGTCGAACATCGATGCCGATCCGAGCACTTCGAGCCGCGCTTCCGACAGTGGTTTGCCTTGCTCCTGCGTCAGAATGGCAGCGATGTGGTCGGCGCGCTCCTTGAGCAGATCGGCAGCCTTGTGAAGAATCGCGGCGCGCTTCTCGACCTCGGTCGCGCGCCACAGCGGCCAGGCGCGCTCCGCCGCCGCCAGCGCTTCGTCAAGATCCGCTTTGGTCGCCAGTGGCACCTCGGCGATGCCATCGGCGGTGACGGGATTGATGACGGTATGGGCATCGCGGCCTTCGCCGCTTTTCCAGTTTCCGTCGATGAACAGCTTCAGCTCTGCGTCATAGGTCATGCGGGCCCAGATAGGCGCGGACACGCTTGTCGCCAACCCGTGACGCCGTTAGATCGGTTGCCAATCGCAACAGGAGCCACATCCCATGACCAAAGCCGAACTCGCCGCCAAGATGAATGAAGTCGGGGCGGTGCTCCCGGGCAAGACGGTCAAGCTCGACTTCGGCGATCAGGGCACGATCATGCTCGACGGTAAGGCCAATGCCGTGACCGAGGACGACGGCGCCGCCGACACGACCATCAAGATCGCGTGGGAAGACTGGCAGGCGATGGCGGACGGCCAGCTCGACGGGATGACGGCGTTCATGACCGGCAAGCTGAAGGTCGAAGGCGACATGTCGAACGCCATGCAGCTGCAGGGCGTACTCTCTAAGCTGAAGGGCTAGCCCAGCCAGCCTGCTGCCCGGAGCGCGGCGACGCGGTCGCGGGCGACGGGCGGCTCGAGGCCGTTGGTGAGACGCAACTTGGTGCCGCGGCCATCGCGCAAGGCCTTTTCCACCGCACTGCGCGCGACCCACCAGCTGCGGTGGATGCGCAGGCCGTCGGCACCGACAAGTTCGGCCTCCGCATCGCGCATCCGCAAAAGGATCAGCGCGCTTGCGTCGGGGCCGTGCGCGCGGACGTAATGATCCTCCATCTCCAGCGCGACCAGGCGGTCAGCCCAGGCCGGCGGCAGGCGGTCGAGAAACGGCGGTCGCTTCGTCTCGACCGACGGGGCAGCCGACGCCTCCGCGATCGGCGGGGGTGCGGAGCCTGCGCGTCGAATCAGCACGAAGATTCCCATCACCAGCACGCCGACCAGCGCAACGTTGACGTACAGCGAGAATAATTCGTCGAAACGCGGTGCCGGACCGGGGCGATATCCGCCGAAATACGCGATGGCGAGCGTCGCCGGAATTGCCGCGATCAGCGTGCCGACCGACGCCGCGACAAGCTCGGGAAGGTCGAGCCGCCTTGCCAGATAGGCCGCGACCAGGGTCGTAGGTCGGAAGATGACGTAGCCGATCAGGGCCGCCGGCACCCAGTAGGCGAGTCGCGCGCCGAAGCCTCCGATGACGAAGCTGCCAAATGGCCCCAGCGCGGCCAGCGCGACGCCGATCGCGACCATCAGGGTCAGTTCGATCACCCATTCGCGAAGTGTCGGCACCGTTTCCCCCTGCCATTTGACGCTTCGCGAACTGGCAAATTGTCACCGTCCACGAAGCAGACGACCGTCTAACGCAAGGCCGCTTGGCGGCAAAGCGGCATGCGTCATGGTCCCAGCAATCAACCACCGCCAGGGACACGACATGACTGCCATCGCTCTTTCACCGCGCCGCCCGGCGCAGGATTTCGACCTTCCGCACTGGCTGCGCGTCTCGTCCGCGTCGGCGGCGATATTGCTGCTTGCACTGTGCATCTTCGCATTCGTTCGCTGGATGGTTGGCGTGTCGCCAGCGACCCCCGAAGTGCGCAGCGTCGCGCTCGTGGTCCACCTGCTGACGGTGACTCCGGCAATTCCTCTCGGCGCCTACGTCATTCTGTCCCGCAAGGGCGGCGCGCGGCACAAGTTGCTGGGCAAGATCTGGCTGTCGCTGATGTTCGTCACCGCCATCGCGACGATCTTCATCCGCAACGTCAATGACGGCCAATTAAGCTGGATCCACCTGTTCACCCTGATCACCTTCATCGCCGTTCCGCGTGCTATCGTTAGCGCGCGCCAGGGGCGGATCGACGCGCACAAGCGTCAGTTGCGCAATTTCTTCGTCGGCGCGTTGGTGATCGCCGGCGTCAGTGCTTTCGCCCCCGGCCGGATGATGTGGCAGTGGGCGTTCGCATCGCCTACGATCGAGGCGAGTCGTTAAGGGAAACGCATGACCGACGCACGCTGGGCCATCGACATCGACCGCGACGACATCGCGACGGCGTACCTGTTCACGGAAACTCGATTGCCGCTGGCGGCAGGGCAGGTCGAGGTGCGGGTCGATGGCTTCGCGATGACCGCCAATAACGTTACCTATGCCGCACTCGGCAAACCGATCGGCCTGTTCGACAATGGCAAGGGCTATTGGGATTTCTTCTCGCCGGGCGGGCAAGGACCGGGTCGGCTTCCGGTCTGGGGCTTCGCCACGGTCGTTGCGAGTGCGATTGATGGCGTGGCGGAGGGGGAGGCGTTCTATGGCTATTTCCCAATGGCCAGCCACGTCCGGCTGACCCCCGGTCGGATCAATAGTGGCGGGTTCGTCGACATCGCCGATCATCGCGCCGGCATGCCCGCAGTCTACGATCACTACCTCCGCGTATCTGCGCTGGACGACTTTTCGGAGGCGGATCGCGACTGGTGGCCGGTGTTTAGACCGCTCTACCTCACCGGCTGGCTGATCGCCGATCAGATGGAGGATGAGAGCGATTTCGGCGCGGAACAGGTGCTGGTCGCCAGCGCCTCGTCGAAGACAGCGACCGGGTTCGCCCATGCGATGAACCAGCGGAAGGATCGGCCCAAGCTGGTGGGGCTGACCTCGGCGCGGGCGCGCGATTTCCTGGCTCACGCGGGGCTGTACGACGAACTGGTCCTTTATGATGACATCGCCGCGCTCGATCCCGCGACCCTCTCGGCCTTCATCGACATTGCCGGCGACGGACAGTTGACCGCGGCGCTCCACCATTACTTCGGCGATCGGCTCAAGCTCAACCTCGTGGTCGGCAAAGCGCATTGGGATTCGGCCCCGGGGCAGCGCTTCCCGGCTACCGGCTTCTTCGCTCCCGCCCGTGTCGCCAAGCGATCGAAGGATTGGGGGCCGGCGGGGTTCCAGCAGCGCATGGGCGCGGCCTGGGCCCACTTCATCGGCGATGCGCGCAAACTGTTCCGGATCGAAGCTAGTGACGGCCCCAACGCCGCACTCACCGCGTATCGCGATGCGGTTGCCGGACGGACCGACCCGCGCGTCGGGGTCGTCATCCGCCCCTGACCCGTCTTGCCCGCATGCAGGTGCCTGCCTAAGGACGCTGCCATGGCCCAGAAAATCTATCCCGATGCTGCCGCCGCCCTCGACGGGTTGCTGTTCGACGGCATGACCATCGCCGCCGGCGGCTTCGGCCTGTGCGGCATTCCCGAACGGCTGATCGACTCCATCGTCGCGTCGGGGGTCAAGGACCTGACCATCGCCAGCAACAATGCGGGGATCGATAATGAAGGGCTCGGCAAGCTGCTCCGCACGCGGCAGGTCAGGAAGATGATCTCCTCCTACGTCGGTGAGAACAAGGAATTCGAACGGCAATATCTGGCGGGCGAGTTAGAGGTGGAGTTCTGCCCCCAGGGCACGCTGGCCGAGCGGATGCGGGCCGGGGGCGCGGGCATCCCGGGTTTCTACACCAAGACCGGCGTCGGCACCCAGGTTGCCGAGGGCAAGGAAGTGAAGAGCTTCGACGGGGAGGATTATATCCTCGAACGCGGCATCCGCGCCGATCTGTCGATCATCAAGGGCTGGAAGGCGGACGAGGTGGGCAACCTTATGTTCCGCAAGACCGCTCGCAACTTCAATCAGCCTGCCGCAACTTGCGGCATGATCTGCGTCGCGGAGGTCGAGGAGATCGTCGCCGTCGGCACGCTCGATCCGGACGCGATCCATTTGCCGAGCATCTACGTGAAGCGGCTGATCGACGGCGCGCCCTACGACAAGAAAATCGAATTCGTTACGACCCGGGAGCGCGCGGCATGAGCTGGGACCGCAACCAGATGGCGGCGCGCGCCGCGCGCGAGCTGAAGGACGGCTATTACGTCAATCTCGGGATCGGCATCCCAACCTTGGTGGCGAACAACATTCCCGGCGCGATGACGGTCACCCTGCAGTCGGAGAATGGCATGCTCGGGATCGGCCCATTCCCCTATCCCGGAGAGGTCGACGCCGACCTGATCAACGCCGGCAAGCAGACCATTAGCGAGCTCGACAGTTCCTCTTATTTCTCCTCGTCGGACAGCTTCGCGATGATTCGCGGCGGGCATATCGACCTGACCGTACTCGGCGCGATGGAGGTCAGCGAGGGCGGCGACATCGCCAACTGGATGATCCCGGGCAAGATGATCAAGGGCATGGGCGGGGCCATGGACCTGGTCGCCGGGGTCAAGAAGATCATCGTCGTGATGGAGCACACCAGCAAGAACGGCGACCCCAAGTTCATCCCCGCCTGCACCTTGCCGCTGACCGGCAAGAACAGCGTCGACATGATCATCACCGACCTCGCCGTGTTCCAGCGTCCGGACCACGACAGCCCGTTCAAGCTGATCGAGCTCGCGCCCGGGGTGACGGCCGAGGAGGTTCGGCAGAAGACCACCGCACATTACGTGGATTAACCTGCCAACCGCCGAATGCGGCCCGGTACCGAGGAGACGATGATGCGATTGTTCCCGTTGTTGTTCGCCGCCGCGGCGTTTCTGACACCGACGCCGGTAGCGGCCCAGGCCCCTGACGTCGAACTGTGGCGTCTCGACGGCGGATCGCTCGACGTCGATCTCGGCATGTTTTCCGATACCGGCCTGTACGCCGGTCAAAAGCGCACGCTGGTCGCCAGCTGCTACCTCATCCGCGATGGCGACCGTTACTTACTGTGGGACACGGGGGTCGACGGCAAATTGGCGGGTAAACCCAAGAACAAGGAAGGCGAGCTGCTTACGACCGGACTCGTCGCGCAACTGGCCCGGATCGGGATCAAGCCCGAGGCCGTCACCTTTGTCGGCATCAGCCACTATCATGATGATCACACCGGCCAATTGGCCGACTTTCCCGGCGCCACCTTGCTCGAGGGCAAGGCAGACTGGGAGGTGGTGAAGAATTATCCGCCGGCCGAACCGCGTTATCGGCGGTGGATTAGCGGCGGGGGCAAGCTGGAAACCGTCGAGGGCGACAAGGACGTGTTCGGCGACGGAAAGGTGACGATGATCGATCTGCCCGGCCACACCGAGGGGCACCATGCGTTGCTGGTGCGACTGGCCAGCGGACCCGTGCTGATCAGCGGCGACCAATATCATTTCACGCAGAACCGCAGCGTCGGCGGAGTCCCCTCGTTTAACGTCAACCGCGCCGACACGCTGGCGTCGCACGACCGGTTCGAGAAGCTCGTCGCCAATCTCAAGGCCAGGGTGATCATCCAGCACGAGCCGGACGATGTCGCCAAATTGCCGATCTTTCCGGCGTCCGCCAAGTGAAGGCGCTGCTCAGCCACGCCCCCGGCGGGCCCGAAACGCTCACCGTCGACGATCTGCCCGATCCCGTCGCTGGCCCCGGCCAGTTGCTGGTGCGTGTCCGCGCTGCGGCGATCAACTATCCCGATGTCCTGATCATCGAGGACAAGTACCAGTTCAAGCCGCCGCGCCCTTTTGCCCCAGGTGGCGAAATCGCGGGTGAGGTCGAGGCCGTCGGTGAGGGAGTCGAGGGCTGGTCGGTCGGCGACCGGCTGATCGCGGTGCCCGGCTGGGGCGGATTGGTCGAAAAGATCGTCATCGACGCAAAGTCGGCATTCCGTCTGCCCGACAACCGCAGCTTCACCGACGGGGCGGCGCTGCTACTGACCTACGCCACGTCCATCCACGCGCTCTACGATCGCGGCGATTTGAAATCGGGCGAGACCTTGCTGGTTCTCGGCGCAGCGGGCGGCGTCGGGCTGGCCGCGGTCGAACTCGGCAAGGCGCGGGGCGCCCGCGTGATCGCGGCGGTATCGAGCGAGGACAAGGCGAAGGCGGCCCGGGAGGCGGGCGCGGACGACGCGATCGTCTATCCGCGCGGCCCGTTCGACAAGGACGCGTCAAAGGACTTGGCCAGCCAGTTCAAATCGGCGGTCGGTACGGCGGGCGCGGATGTCATATACGATCCGGTCGGCGGCGACTATGCCGAACCCGCGCTGCGCAGCATCGCCTGGGAAGGGCGATATCTCGTGGTCGGCTTTCCGGCGGGCATTCCCAAACTGCCGCTCAATCTGACCCTGCTGAAAAGCTGCGACGTGCGCGGAGTTTTCTGGGGCGCCTTTGCGGCACGCGATCCAAAGGCCAATGCCGACCATGTCGCGGCGTTGTTCGCATTGTGGGACGAGGGCAGGATCTCGCCGCGCGTCAGCGCGACCTATCCGCTCGACCGTGGCGGCGACGCCATCGCCGCGCTCGCCGCGCGGTCGGTGATCGGCAAGGTCGTGGTTACCATCGACTAAGCGCGTCCTTCGTCCAACCGGATTGCGCCATCGGCCTGTGCCGCCTATCTGCCCAGCGAACCCAAGATGAGGATATCGCATGAGTCAGTTCAATGATCGCGAGAAGGCGTTCGAGGCCAAATATGCCCGCGATGAGGAAATGCAGTTTCGGATTCTCGCCCGTCGCAACCGCCTGCTCGGCGAATGGGCGGCACGGCTGATGGGTCTGTCGGAGGAAGAAACCGCTGGCTATGCCAAGGACGTAGTCCGCGCCGATTTCGAAGAAGCCGGCGATGAAGATGTGATCCGCAAGGTGCTCGGCGACGTGACCGCGGCCGGCGTCGATTGCGACGAAGCCAAGATTCGCGAGGCGCTCGAGCACAAGAGCGTCGAGGCGCGACGCCAGATCATCGAAGCGAGCAACTGATCGTGGCGATGCCCGCGGAAGAGATCGAGGCGATGATCCTTGCCGCTTTTCCGGACGCGGCGATCGAAATCCGCGATCTTGCCGGTGACGGCGATCATTATGCGGCCCGTGTCGTCAGTTCCTCGTTTGCGGGGATGAGCCGGGTTCGCCAGCATCAGGCGGTCTATGCCGCCTTGAAGGGCAAGATGGGCAACGAACTCCACGCGCTTCAGCTCGAAACCGTCGTCCCATCGGGAGATCATCAATGAGCGACATCCAGCAGAAAATCGGCAATCTTGTCGGACAGAACGACATCGTCCTCTTCATGAAGGGCTCGCCACTCTTCCCGCAATGCGGCTTTTCCAGCCGGGCAATCGCGATCCTCGATCACCTCGACGTGAAATATGAGACCGTCGATGTGCTTGCCGACCAGGAAATCCGGCAGGGCATCAAGGACTATTCCGACTGGCCGACCGTTCCTCAGCTTTACGTGAAGGGCGAATTCGTCGGCGGATCGGACATCATGATGGAAATGTTCGAAAGCGGCGAATTGAAGCAGCTCGTCGACGCTGCGGCCTGACCTGAAACGAGGAGGGGCGGCGACGCGGGACCAGATACCGCTAATCGCCGCCCCTCATGTTTGGTTTGTGGAACCAAGTGGACGAAAACAATATTGCAATCGCCGTGCCAATCTTGGCCAATGGCGGAAAACCGGGACTTTCTGGCGATGCGCATGTTCCGATCCAGCTGCAGTTGTAAAGCCTGCCGACAGGCTTTGCCGGCAATTTCTTGCCTTGGCACTTTCCTGTCGATGACGGGTTGTCCCGGGCAATGAGCAGGGATGATCCCATAATGTCCGGTCGCTTGCTGTGCGACATGACTCAAAGCTGGTCTGCTGTCGGCGGCGGGGTCGGAACTTATCTGCGCCACAAGCGCCAACATATTTTGGATACGACGCCGCATCGTCACCTGTTGATCGTGCCCGGCGACAAGGATGAGGTGATCGAAGACGGGCGGACGATCACCGCCACCATCGCATCTCCCCGTGTACCCGGCAGTCCCAATTACCGACTGCTGTTACGATCGGGCGAGGCGAAACGCGTGCTTGGCCGCTACAAACCCGATTTGATCGAATGCCAGGACGCGTACAACCTCCCGTGGGCCGCAATCGCCCATGCGCGCCGGCATCCGGGGACCGCGCTGGTCGCCGCCTATATGACCGACTTTCCAACCGTCTATGTCGAACGCCCGTTCGCCAAGGTGGTCGGCGAAACCCTGGCCGGGGCGGCGTCGCGTCTCTGTTATTGGTATTGCGGCAAGCTCTACGGCAAGTTCGATCTGGTCTACGCCTTGTCGGAAAACGGCGGTGCCGCGAAGCTCCGCGATCTTGGACTCGACGCGGTCGAAGTCGTCCCGCTCGGCTGCGAACTGGGCGAATTTTCCCCCACGCGACGCGACCCCGCGCTTCGCCGAGCGCTTGGCGTCGCGGATGACGCCCCTTTATTGATCTACGCCGGCCGGCTCGACGGAGAAAAGCGGGCGCAGGCGGTGGTCGAGGCGTTCGATCAATTGCCCGACAGCCTCGGTGCGCACCTGGTCTTGCTCGGCGACGGACCGTTGCGCGAGCAGTTTCTACTGGCAGCCAACCCGCGCCTTCATGCGCCGGGCTTCGTCAACGGCAGGGCCGAGCTTGCCCGCTGGCTGGCAAGCGCCGACCTCTACGTATCGGGAATGGCCGACGAAACCTTCGGTATTTCTATCATCGAGGCGCAGGCATCGGGGCTGCCGGTGGTGGGCGTTGCCGCGGGCGCGATGGTCGACCGGGTCGACGACAGGATCGGCCGGCTCGGGCCGGTCGGCGACAGCGTGGCGATGGCGGCCAATATCCTCGACTTATGGGCGCAGGATCAACCGAGCATGCGCGACCGCGCGGTAATCCACGCGCGTCAATTCGGGTGGGACAAGAGCATGGATATCCTGTTCGGGGAGATTTATCCCATGGCGATGCGCCGCGCGGCACGTGTTGAGTTGATGGGCGGAGCATTGGTATCGGCGCTGGCCGACGCCTGACCCGTTCAATTGCGGTTCAGCCGCCGGATCAAATGTTCTTGGGGTAATCGGGGAGTGGTGATTTGCGTCGATTGAACAAGCTGCTGTTGGCGGCGGGGGTCGCAATTGCGATTCCGGTTAGCGCACAGGATGCGACCCGCCCGGCGAGCCCTCCGGCGGCGGGAGACAATGTGGTCGAAGGGGCGACCGCCGACCGTGTTCAGCAGGTCGAACGCTGTTCCGGACACAAATTTGATTCGATCGTCCAGATCGATCCGGTCCGCAAACGGTCGACCCGCGTCAAATTGTGCGCCAACCCCGGCGCGACCGACGCCGAATGGGTCAAGACGCTCGAGGCGGCCGTCGTCCAGATCGAGCAACGCGCTATGCCCGAGGAGGCCAAGGACAAACTGATCGCCGAACTGCGCGCCGAGATCGCCAAGTTTGCCCCCGCCAGGGCTGCCCGCACGCAAAGCCAGTCCGCCGACGCCTTCGTCGGCAATCTCGGCGGAATCGGCAAGCTTGCTCCGACCAACGAGCGGTACGAAGTCTCGACCTTGCCGCCGCTGCCCGCCCCGCTCCCGCGCAAGTCTGCAACGTCGTTGACGGCCGCCAGCGGTTCGGGCGCGTCCGCTTTGCCACCGGTCCCGGCGATCCGGTTTCGGGTCAAGTGCCTGGCGCGCGGCGAAACCGGGGCTGGCGCGACATGCGATTTCTTCGAATCCGGTACCGTCCTGGCGCTGAGCGCGATCGATGGTTTGGACAAGGGCGCCACGCTGCGCTTCCGCCGCAAGGGCGAAGTGCGCGGCGAGGTTCCGCTCGCACCGCTCGGCGCCGGGCAGTCGGTCCGGGTCAAGTTGCCGGCCGATCTGTGCCGCGGGGTGTCGTTCACTCGGATCGAACTCGAGATGCTCGCGCCGAAATCGACCGCAATCGCCGGTCGCGCCGGCCCGTACGAGATGCGTTGCTAGCCGCTTTCGGCGCTTTCGACAGGGGAAACTGACGATGCTATCTTCGACTTACGCCAAGAACATTCGGATTGCCGGACTGACGATGGTCGCCGGCGTGATGATTGCCGGAACGGCGCGCGCCGATGATCAGAAGACCGTTCGCACGACGGAAATCCGGACCGTAGTCAACGACGGCAAGGGCAGGCCGGGCGATCCCGAAGTGACGATGCGCAACTGCCGCGGCGAGATGATCGACGTCTCGGCGACCGACGCGGCCGCGAAGGACAAAAAGGATCAGGCGCGGATCAAATTGTGTTTCAACACCAAGTCGAAAGCCGAAACCGCGACCCGGATCGAGCAGGTCATTGCCGACATCGACAAGAACGACATGTCGCCGGCGGTGAAGGCTGAGCTGAAGGCCAAGCTGACCGCGAAAATCGCTGAGCTTCGCGCCGGCGGCTAGGGTCCGGAAACGTCCCGCCGTACGCGCGGACGAGTGACGCGAATTCTTCGTTTACAAACGTAATCGATATGATTACATCTGTAATCGAATTAGGAGCGACTCGATGGACGTACGGTTGAGCGAAGCTGAGTGGGAGGTAATGGAAGTGCTGTGGTCGTCGCCGCAGCCACTGACCGCGACCGATATCGACGAACGCTTGAGCCAGGGCGACCGCGATTGGTCGCTGGCGACCGTCAAGAGCCTGCTGTCCCGCCTGCTTGCCAAGCAAGCCGTCGCCCCGGCCAAGGACGGCCGCCGCTTCCTCTACTCGCCCGCCATCGCGCGCGAGGCCTGCGTCGCCCGTGAATCGCGGCGCCTGATGGACCGCTTGTTCGGCGGGCGCCTCTCGCCGCTGATCGCCCAATTGGCCGATGACGAGCCGCTCGATGCGGAGGACGTCGCAGCGATCGAGAAATTGCTTCGGGAGATGAAGGCATGATCGGCTGGGCGCTCGATACCTTGCTCGCCACCTCGGCGCTTTTGCTGATCGTAATGGTCGCGCGCGAACCGGTCCGCCGCCAATTCGGCGCGACCGCTGCCTACGCCTTGTGGCTGATCCCGGCCGCGCGGGTGGCAATGCCACCGATCACGCAGACGGTTGAGCGGGTCGTTCCTGCCGATCCGGTCGCGGCGGCACCGTTCGCGCTGACCGACTTCCCGCCCACATCGACTGCGAACGTCTTGGCCGAGCCGTCACTGATCGACCAGCTTGGCGGATGGTCGAACCTACTGATCGCGATCTGGCTGCTGGGTGCTGCGGCGATGCTGCTGCAAGGTCTCGCCATCTATCGTCGCCAGTCGCGGCGGGTACTGGGCAGCTCAGTTCAACTCGCGCGCCTCGGTCGGGTCCGGCTGGTGCGGTCGGAACTGGTGTCGGGACCGATGGCCTTTGGCATCTTTTCCCCCGTGGTCGTCGTTCCGATCGACTTCGATCAGCGCTACGACGCGCGGCAGCGCCGCCTGGCGCTCGATCACGAACTTTCCCACCATCGCGCCGGCGATCTGTGGGCCAACCTCGTCGCTTATGTCCTGCTGTGCCTCCAGTGGTTCAACCCGCTTGCCTGGGTCGCGCATTCCGCTTTCCGGTTCGACCAGGAAGCGGCGTGCGACGCCCGGGTGCTGGGCATGATCGATGGCTCCGATCGCGCCGCCTACGGGCAGACGATCGCCAAGGCCGCTTCGGGAAGAGCGTTACTGTTCGCAGGCGCGCTCGATCGACCAAAAACCCTGTCTCGGAGGCTTCAATCCATGTTGATTTCACCCAATCCCCGGCGCCGTCTGGCCGGTCGCTTTCTGATCGCCGCCGGTCTGATGACCGCCTTGCCGCTCACCGCGACCTGGGCCACGCGCACCGTCGATCGAGTCGCGCCGACTCCGCCAGTTCCGCCGCTCGCGCCATTGCCGGCATCAGCGCCGACCGCCCCCAAAGCACCGATCGCGCCGTTTGCCGCCCAGGCCGCAGTGGCACCGATGGCACCCGACGCGCCAGAAGTGCCGGACGCCATCGCGCCGCCGGCGCCGCCCGCCCCGCCGGTGCCGCCGACACGCGCCTCGTCCTTCAATCCCGACATTTCATTCATCCGCAACGACAGCGTCCGCATCCACGGCAAGACGAAGCGGTGGGAAGACTTGTCCGCTGCCGAACGATCCGAGATTCGAGCAGACACCGCCAAGGCGCGCCGCCAGCTCGATCGGGAAGTCGCGCGCTTGCCGCAGCAAATGGCCAATGCCAGCCGCGAGGTGGAAAAATTCCGCAACGGCGATTTCCAGCGCGAAATGGCCAATGCCCGTGTCGAGATACGCCAGGCCTTGGCCGAACTCGATCACAATGCTCCTGCGATCCGCGCCGCTGGCCAGGATCCCGAAGCGCTCAAGGCGCAGGTCAGGGCGTCGCTTCGTGAAGTCGAGAAAATGGATATCGACAAGATGGTTCGAGAATCGCTGGCGTC
Source organism: uncultured Alphaproteobacteria bacterium (assembly GCA_963740965.1). Taxonomy (GTDB): domain Bacteria; phylum Pseudomonadota; class Alphaproteobacteria; order Sphingomonadales; family Sphingomonadaceae; genus Sphingomicrobium. The sequence continues at coordinate 1,082,846 of CAVUFW010000006.1, read as the reverse complement.
GATCAATCCCGACAAGATCGCTGCCGACCTGTCGCAGGCACGGGCATCGCTCGCCCAGGTCGAAGCCCGCCTCGACCGGCTCGATCGCGGCAATTAGCTCGAAGCGGTCGCAACGGGCGGGCGACTGCCCTTTGCACCGTCGGGGCGTCCATGGCAGAGGCATGCCGTGGACGCCCCTTATTCCATCCTCGAAACACTCGAACCGGGGGTCGGCCGCCTCTTGGCGCACAATCCGTCGCCCTACACATTCACCGGCACGCAGACCTATTTCGCCGGGGCGGGGAACGAGATCGTGGTCATCGACCCGGGCCCCGACCTTGTCGAGCACGTAACCGCCATCCTCCATGCCGCGGACGGCCGACGGATCGCCGCGATCGCCTGCACGCACACCCACCGCGATCATAGTCCGGCCGCTTGCTCGCTGAAGGCCGCGACTGGGGCGCCGATCGTCGGTTGTGCCGCGCTCAATCTCGAAACCGTCGGGCCGCGCGCCGACGCCAGCTTCGACGGCGACTATGCGCCCGACCGCGTGCTTCATGACGGAGAGTGCATCCAATTCGGCGAGGACGAGCAATTAATGGCGGTGGCCACCCCCGGCCACACGTCGAACCATCTCTGCTTTGCCTACCGCGAAAGTCTCTTTACCGGCGATCACGTCATGGGATGGTCGACGACGGTGGTCGTCCCGCCGGATGGCGACATGAGCCTGTTCATGGCCAGCCTGGAAAAACTTCGCCAGCGCGACGATCGCATCTTCTACCCCGCGCACGGCAAACCAATCGCGAATCCGCAGCAATTCCTGCGCGGGCTGATCGGACACCGCATACAGCGCGAGAAGCAGATCGTCCGGCTGGTGGGGGAGGGCAAGTCGGATATCCCGTCGATCGTCGCTGCCGCCTATCCCGGACTCGACCCGCGTTTGGTCAGTGCCGCAGGTGGATCGGTGCTGGCGCATTTGGTGGACCTTGAACGGCGCGGATTGGTTGTATCGGATGGAGAAACATGGACGACACCCCGCCACTGACCCGCACCCCGATCGACCGCAACCTGGTCGCTGGCATCCTGATCGCGATCCTGCTCGTCTTCGGCTATCTCTTCTGGCAGCGACGCGCGGCGCAGCAGGAAGAATATCAGACCAGCCTCGGTATTGCCCGTGTGCTGTCGGCGACCTTTCAGGCGACCGATCGGCTGGAGGTCGGGCGTGTCGACGGCGCGCTCGACGTAACCACGGTCGATCCCGGACTTTTCCGCTTTCTGCGTTCGGCACAAAAGGCGACGCTGCCCTATTCGGTGACCTACCAGCTCGACCTCAGCAAGCTCGGCACCGACGACTATCGTTGGGATGCCGACAAGCGCATCCTTCGGGTCACTATCCCGGACGTTGTGCCGACCGCGCCCAATATCGATGAAACCAAGCGGCGGACGTTGGCCACCGATGGTGTGTTCGTCACCCGAGAGGCTTACGACAATCTCAACCGGCGTGCCGCTGTACTCGCGACGCGCGCGGCCGATACCGAAGCCAAGAAGCCGGAGCACCTCAACGCCGCGCGCGCCAATGCGCGCAAGGCCGTTGCGAAAATGCTCGAGGCGCCGCTTTCGGTTGCCGGGCTGGGCGACGTGACGGTCGAGGTTGCCTTCCCCTTTGACGGCGTGACGCGGAGCGAGCATTGGGACGTCAGCCCCTCGATCGCCGAAGTGCTTGGCCGGCAAAAGGCCGAGCAGTGAGTGACTGGAGAATGATGCCGTGACCGCCCAATCGACCAGCCTCAAGGGCGTCGACCTCCTCGCCGAAATCGCCCGCCTGAAAACCGAGCGCAACGCCGTCATCCTGGCTCACTATTACCAGAAGCCCGAAATTCAGGATCTGGCCGATTTCGTCGGCGACAGCCTGGATCTGTCACGCAAGGCCGCGGCGACCGACGCCGACGTCATCGCGTTCTGCGGCGTTCGCTTCATGGCCGAGACCGCAAAGATCCTCAGCCCGCAAAAGACTGTCATCCTGCCCGACATGGACGCCGGATGCAGCCTGGAAGACAGTTGCCCGCCCGACCAGTTCGCCGCCTTCCGCGCAGCCAATCCCGATCATATCGCGCTGACTTACATCAATTGCTCGGCGGAGGTGAAAGCGCTCAGCGACATCATCGTCACCTCGTCATCCGCCGAAGCGATCCTCGACCAAATTCCCAAGGACCAGAAGATCATCTTCGGTCCCGATCGCCACCTCGGTGGCTATCTGGCCCGTCGCTTCGACCGTGATATGCTGCTCTGGCCGGGGATCTGCATCGTCCACCAAGCATTTTCGGAAACCGAGCTGCTCAAGCTGAAGGCGCAATATCCCGGCGCCCCGGTTGCGGCGCATCCCGAATGCCCGCCGCACATCATCGACCATGCCGATATGGTTGGATCGACCAGCGCGATCCTCAAATTCGCCACCGAGAGCGATGCCGACGTCATTCTGGTCGCGACCGAGCCGCACATCATCCACCAGATGGAAAAGGCTGCACCGCACAAGACCTTTATCGGCACGCCCGGCGGCGACGGCAATTGCAACTGCAACATGTGCCCGTACATGGCGCTCAATACGCTCGAGAAGCTCTACGTCTCGCTGCGCGATCTGACGCCTCGGATCGAGTTGTCCGACGAAATCATGACCAAGGCCCGCGTCCCGCTGCAGCGGATGCTCGATATGGCCGGACACACGGTGGGGCAGGGTGACGTCGGCAAACCCAGGGTGAGCGGGGACTAACGCCGCCGGCGCGGGCGGCGATCGCTCTGCTCGTTGCCGACCGAGATGATCGCAGTCGCGTCATTGCCCACCGGCACGACCGCGGTCCCGAACACTTCGCGATAGCCACCGGTGCCGATCGACACGCCGACCTCGCCCTCGATCGCGCGCGGCGGCGGCGCTCTCTCGGCTTCGGCCCGCTTGCGCGCTGCATCCTGCAAGACCTGTTCGATCTGCGCCGGGGTCAGCCGGCGTGCGTCTTCGGCGATGGCCGGCGCGCCCACCAGGGATATGACAATGGCGAAGGCGAAGCGGTGTCTCATGATCGGATGATAGCGTGAACCGGGGCGACATGCACGGCTAGTGGCGAAGTTCGGCGCGAAGTGCCGCGACCTCCTGCCTGCCGACCGGGCCGAGGAACGGTAACAGCTTGCTCCAAGGTACCACCACTTCGTCACCGCACGCCATCACGACGCGCGGCAGGTCGGGGGTGAACGCGATGCCCTCGGCCCTGAGTTCCAAAGTCCAGCTCGAAGCGGTCCTGACCGCGCCTCCGCACTCCTCCTCGCTCTCGCTGGCGCGCGGATGAAGGGCCAGGACGAGATCAAACAACTTGCCCTTCAGCGTGTCGATCGTCTCCGCATAGCCTTCCACTCTTTCGCGGTTTGAGAACGCGTCGTCCAACCAGTCGTAAAGATCGACCGGCTTCCCGCTCCGGCGATCGAAAAGGACCGGCTGGTTGCTGTTGTTCGGATGCGCGCCGCCGCAGAAATTCTCGTTGTGGAACGTTACCGAAAGCCAGCGTGCGGTGACCAGTCCGGTCTCGACCGCATCATGATAGTCGGCGCCCCATGCGCCGGCATTGCGCACACACCACTTCCACCCCTCGTCGGCCTTGTCGAACGGCTCGCGCAGTCGCCGGTTGATCGCCGCGATCGCCGGGCCGGTGCCGCTCAGCTGGAAACTTTCGACCGAAACGCTGTCGTCGGGATAGGCTAATTTCCAGGTTTCGGCAGGAAGGCCGCGGATGCGCGCCGCAGTTTTCACGATACGGGCGCCCGCGAAGATTGGATCGACGAAAGCCAAGCTTGCGCACGGGCCGTCGAAATCCTCGCTCGTCGCGAACGGCAGGCGGGTGAGTCGGATCGGGAGCGTACGCCCCTTGGCGGTCCAGATCCCCTCGGCGCGATCCTTGCCGACCGTGGTCATCCGCCAGCGCGCGACATCCTTGCCGTCGGCCCAGCCTTCAGTCAGCTCGCCCGGCTTCTGGTCGTCGGCCCTGAGCGGAATTGTGCTTAGACGCCGCAAGTAGAAATATTTGCCTTCATCCCACGACTCCCCCGCCTCGTAACAAGCCCGGACGGGCAGATCTCCGATCGTGCCCTGCCAGACGCCATGCATCGCCTTGAGATCGGGTGCCGCAACGGCGGGTGAGGACAGGAACAATCCGAGCGCCAGCGAAAGGACCGCCAGCCTGTGCATCACCGCGCTTTCACGTCGATGATTCCCGTCTCCGGGTGGTGCTTGTCGAGATGTCGCCGGATGATCCGCACGTTGCGGCTGTTTGACCGGAAGAAGAAGTCGGGCACCGCACCAACGAACGGGATCATTCCGAACAGCCAGTCAACCCCGATATTGCCCGCCATCCGCACCACCGCGCTTTTCGGCATGCCCAGATTGCGCGCTTCCCAGGCAAGATAGGTGCCGAGCGCTGCGGCCGCGGTCGGTCCGACGACGGGCACGAAGTCGAGCAGGACGTCGAGCCCGACGCCGCGATTGAGACCCGGCACGCGCACGAGATTTTCCATGATTCGCTCGAGCGCCTCGATCCGCTGGCGGACCGCCTTCGGCTCGCTCGACAATGTCGGGAGGGATTTGCGGACGCCGTCGTTGATGCTCATCAGATCATTGCCCTTCGCGCCGCAACCGGTCGTTCAGTCCCGTCAGCGGATGGCGGGCGACGATATTTTCCGCAAATCCTTGGATCCGCGCGCCGACTAGAGACCAGCGCACTGGCACCGCGATGGGAATGAACAGATTTTCCTCCTCGATCAGCCGGCTCGCTTCGCTGAGAAAGGCCGACCGCTCGCTGGCGATCAGCGCCGCGCGCCCCTGGTCCATCGCCGTGTCGGCAGCTTCCGAGCAGATCGGTCGCACGGCGCAGCGGAACGATCGGACGAACCAGGCGGGGGAAGCGGACGGCGCCACCAGGTCGATCAGTCGGAGGTCCGCGGGTACGTCCTTGCCGGCGCGGACGAGGGTGATCCCGATCGCTCCCCAATCGGCCGCCAGCCGGTTGAACAATACGGTCCCGCCCGGGCCTTCGGGCAGGTCGATGGCAATACGCAGCGGCTCGTCCGTGGCCAGAAGCGCCCGTGCTTCGTCGGCCAAGGCGGCGCGGCGTTCGGCCAGGGGCGTTGCGATCCAGGCCGGTGGAGCCGGGGCCGCAAGTCCCTCCAGGCCGGCCTGCAACAATGTCGCGCGAGGGCCGAGCCCGGGGACATCGAAGGCGGCGACCAGCGCATCGCGGTCGATCGCCTCGCTCAACAAGGCGCGAAGGTTCTTGTCGGCCAGCGGCCCGCTACGGCGTGTCGGGACCAGTCCGAACAGGCCCGCAACCGGGTCGAACCGAAGCGCCGATCGCGCGACCGTGGCGCTGCGTACCAGTGGCAAATTGTCGAAGGTGCCGCCGAGGACGAGATCGGCCTTGCCATTGGCGAACGCCGCAATCGCGCGGGCGGCAGGCAAAGCGGAAAGATCGACCAAGTCGCGCTTGTCGGGCGCGTCGATCACCTGTTGTGTGTGAAGCAGCGGAATGGCCCCCGACGGCGCCGTCCGCTGCACCGGTTGGAACGGGCCGGTGCCGAGACCCTCGCGCGTAAGCCCCATTTCGGGCTGAGCGAGAAGTTGCAGCAAGTTGGGGCGCGGGGCCTTGAGCCGGATTTCGATCACCCGGTCGGTCATCGCCACCACTTCGGCGACCGCGCCCAACGTATCCTTCAGGTCGTTGCGACTTGCGGTGCGCAGCGTGCGGGTCAGCATCCGCGACACGTCACGCGCCTGGATTGTACGACCATCGGGCCATTTGCCCGCACCCAGACGAAAGACGTAGCTCATCCCGTCGTCGCTCACGTTCCACCGCTCTGCCAGACCCGGCTCGATCTGGCCGCGCGCGTCGAATCGAACGAGTCCCTGGGCAACGCTTCCCATCAACACTTGCTGTGCCGCGGTTAGAGGTCCGGCGCCGGGATCGGTGATCACGGGCGCCTTGTCGCCGATGACCACCACGTCGAGTGCATCGGTGTTGCGGTCGCGGCATCCGGCCAGAGTCGCCATTGCGGCCACCACCATCACCAGCTTTGTGAGACGCACCATGCCCCCGGTCTAACGTTATGGCCGGGTTCATCAAGCATCTGGATATCTCCGCCCGACTGTTTTACATGACTAAGGCACTGGCGACTGGCGCCGTAGTGAAAGGGGCCGATGGGCGAGGGCGATACGATGTGGCGGCGCGGCGGTCAGAACGTCGAAGACCTGCCCGATCCGTTCGCGGCACCGGCGTTCGATCCCGGCGTCGCTTCCACGGGCGACGCCGTCGCACCTGTCAAACCGCGACGTCGGTTGTGGCGCTACCTGCTGTCCGGTTTCTTCGCTTTCTTCCTCGTCACATTACTGTGGCTAATCGTCACCGCGCCGCTCGGCCGCGCGCTCGAACCGCTCGACGATCCCGCGATGCTGCTACTCAGCCAGGAAGGGCTGCCAATCGCCCGGCGCGGCGCGATCAAGGATCAGCCCGTCGAGGTCGCCAAACTCGACCGACTGACCCCGGCCGCGTTCATCGCCATCGAGGATCGTCGTTTCCGGCGGCATTGGGGGATCGACCCGCGGGCAATCGGTCGCGCCTTCGTCGCAAACTTCTCCGCCGGCGGGGTCCGTCAGGGCGGCAGCACGATCACGCAGCAACTGGCAAAGACCAGCTTCCTGTCGTCGGATCGATCCTACAAGCGCAAGGCGCAGGAGGTGATCATCGCCTTCTGGCTCGAAGCCTGGCTGACCAAGGACGAGATCCTGTCGCGCTATCTCTCGTCGGTCTATTTCGGCGACGGGGTCTACGGTCTTCGCGCTGCCGCGCGCCATTATTTCGATCGCGCGCCGGAAAACCTCAGTCTTGCCCAATCGGCGATGCTGGCCGGTCTGGTGCAAGCTCCGTCGCGGCTCGCCCCGACCCGCAATCTTGCCGGCGCGCAGAAACGGAGCCGTCTCGTGCTCCAGGAAATGGCCGACACCAAGGTGATCACGCCGGCTCGCGCCCGCTCGACGACTTCCGCTATCCCGGTGCGTCGTTCGGCCAAGGTCCCGACCGGCACCTATTTTGCCGATTGGGTCGCCCCGTCGGCCCAAAAAGCGTTCGATTCCACCTATGGCGAGGTCAAGGTGCAGACCACGCTCGATGCCGATCTTCAGCGGCTCGCGGTCCGCGCCGTGTCGAACGCCGGGATTGGTGATGCGCAGGCGGCGATGGTCGTGATGCGGCCCGACGGTCGCGTGGTCGCGATGGTTGGCGGCAAAAGCTACAAGGCAAGTCCGTTCAACCGCGCCACCCAGGCCCGTCGCCAGCCCGGTTCCGCGTTCAAGCTATTTGTCTATCTCGCCGCGTTGCGCGCCGGCTATTCGCCCGACGACATGATCGACGATTCGCCGATCACCGTCGACGGATGGTCCCCGGCGAACAGCGATGGCGTGTATCGCGGCAAGATCACCCTACGCGAGGCTTTTGCTCGATCGTCGAATGCCGCCGCGGTGCGATTGTCGGAAAGGGTCGGCCGGGCGCAGGTGCTCCGCGCCGCGCGTGAACTGGGGATCACCTCGCCCTTGCCAAACTCACCCAGCGTCGCGCTTGGTACGGCCGGGGTCAGCCTGGTCGAGCTCACCGCGGCCTATGCCTCCATTGCCAGCGGCCACTATCCGGTACGCGGCCACGGCCTCCCGTCGCCGAAGGAAGACAACGGGATCGCCGGCTTCTTCGCCGATCGAGGCGGGACGCTCGATCGCGGCCGCGCCCAGGCGCCGATGCTCGACCTTCTCTGGTCCGCAACCAACGAAGGCACCGGTCGTCGGGCTGCGCTGAATGTGCCGACGTTCGGCAAGACCGGCACGACGCAGAATAATCGCGATGCATTGTTCGTCGGTTTCGCCGGCGACCTGGTGGTCGGGGTGTGGGTCGGGCGCGATGACGACAAGTCGCTCGGCAAGATGACCGGGGGGACCGCACCGGCGCGAATCTGGCGCAGCTTCATGGCCTCCGCCGTTGCCGTCGATGGCCGACGCGGACCCGACCTGCCTTTCCGTGGCCGACGCCTTGCTCCGCCGCCGCCGGCCGCGCCAAGCAAGAGCCCGCTGCCGGAAGACTGGTCGGAACCGGCCAAGGCCATTCGCGAAGTAGTCGACGCCATCGATCAGTTGATCACCGAATAAGCCGCGAATATTTTATATGGTTAACGCGCTGGAAAGGTGCGCTTTTAACATCTTTTCAACTTCTGGAGCCGAAATAAGGGTCATCCCAAGCGCACTTCGGTGGGCTCGGGTGGGGGGAAAGTGGACCCCTGCAGTGGAGCCTCAAGGAGACCAGAAATGTCGAAATTCATCAAGATGATTCGTGATTCCAAGGGTGCGACCGCGATCGAGTACGGCCTGATTGCCGCCCTCATCGCCGTTGCCGCGATTGCCGCGATGCAGAGCATCGGCACCAAGCTTGGCACGACCTTCAACAACGTGTCGAACAAGCTCTAAGACTTGCTCTGAAGCGGCGGGGTCAAACCTTCCGCGACACGGGAAAAGGAGGCCCCCGGATCAGACGATCCGGGGGCCTTTCTTTTTGCTCGCCGGTCGAAGCGAGCCACTTGGAACGGACCAGAAATAATTAACCTTTTCGGCGCAAAACGGTCGGACCATTTGACGTTTAGGACACGGCATTGGGGAGTTGAAGACAGCGTTCCTCTTTGGAGAATGACCATGACCAAGTTTCTCACCGTGTTGCGTAACAGCAAGGGCGCAACCGCGATCGAATACGGTCTGATCGCCGCGCTGATCGCCGTCGCCGCGATTGCCGCGATGCAGAGCATCGGCACCAAGCTGGGCACGACCTTCAACAACGTCGGCAACCAGCTCTAGCCGCCGCTACTGGCGTTTGGGGGGCTCCTGGACTTCAAGTCCGGGAGCCCTTCGCATTTCCATCGATCTTCTTACCACGCTGATTTTTAGGCCAATCTTAACCCTTCTCGCTTCAGAATGCCGTCGACGGTCCAGCAATGGACGGGACCAGATTGTTTGCAGCGTCGGCGGTGGACCGACAGGAGATGTACGATGGTAAAGTTCTTCAGCATGATCCGCGACAGCAAGGGTGCAACCGCGATCGAATATGGCTTGATTGCCGCCTTGATCGCGGTCGCCGCGATCGCCGCGCTGCAAAGCGTCGGCACTAAGCTTGGAACGACCTTCAACAACGCGTCGAACAGCCTCTAACCTGTTTCATCCGATTGAACGAAGCGGCGGCGTCGAAGGACGCCGTCGCTTCGCTATCTACTATCGGTCTCGCGGCGCTTCAGACTGCTACCGGATGTACCTTGGCTAGCAGGGCTGCCAGTTCGGCGTTGCGAAACGGCTTGGTGAGCCGCGGCAAGTCCGCGGACATGCCTTCGTTTTCGGCATAGCCCGAAACGATCAGGATCGGCAGGCCCGGCCGCCGGTCGCGCATCAGACGCGCCAACTGGTCGCCGTTCATCCCTGGCATCAAATGGTCGGTGACCAGCACGTCGGGGAAGGTACCGCTTTCGATCAGCGCGACGGCCTCCTCGGCCGAATTGGCCTCGACCACCTCGTAACCCAGGTCGCCCAGCATGTCGGCGGTGCTCATTCGCACCAATTCTTCGTCATCCACCAGCAGCGCGACGCCGCGTCCCGACCCGACCGCGCCCGTGGCTTTGTGCATCGTTTCATCGGATACGACATCGCCGCTGACGGGAAGCCAAAGCTCGACCGTGGTTCCATCGCTCGGCGCGCTCCGGATGGTCAATCCGCCGCCAAGCTGCGCCGCAAGCCCATGTGCCATCGACAGGCCGAGACCGGTGCCTTTCCCAACGCCCTTGGTCGAGAAAAACGGTTCGATCGCACGGGTCTGGATTTCCGCATTCATGCCGCAGCCGGTGTCGCGTACCGCAAGGCGGTTATACGATCCGGCGGGCAGGGCGCCGGCATTGTCCTCGTCGAGATATTCGTTGGTCGCTTCGATCGTCAGTTCGCCGCCGTCGGGCATGGCGTCGCGCGCGTTAACGCTGAGATTGAGGATCGCCATTTCCAGCTGGTTGCGATCGGCCCGGGCAGGGGGGAGATGCTCGCCGATCGACACGCGAAGGTCGATTTTCGGCCCTAAGGTGCTCCCGATCAGGTCGGCCATGCCATGCACCAGTTCGGACAGGTCGACCGCGATCGGCTGCAACGGCTGGCGGCGGGCGAAGGCCAGCAATCGCTGGACCAGCATCTTGGCGCGTTCCGCCGATTGCAGCGCGCCGTCGATCAGCCGCCGCTCGCGCTCGCTTCCCAACCCGCGCCGCATCAGCATGTCGAGCGATCCGATGATCGGGGTCAGCAGGTTGTTGAAGTCGTGCGCCACCCCACCCGTCAGCTGGCCCATCGATTCAAGCTTTTGCGACTGACGCAGCGCTTCCTGAGTCTGCAGCAACTCCAGTTCGCGGCGGTGATAATCGCTAAGATCTCGGCCGACGGCGATGAAGTTTACCCCATCGGGCTCGGGCGACACGGTCCAGCCGATCGGTGTCCATTTGCCATCGATCGTCGCGATGCGGTTCTGGAAGCGGGTCGGCTGGCCGGTCCTTGCCATTCCACCGATCGCGGCCAGCGTCACCTCGGCGTCGTCCGGGTGCATGAATTCCGAATAAGGGGTCGAAAGCAATTTTTTTTCGGACCAGCCCAGTACGGACGTCCACGCCGGATTGACCGCGGACATCAGCCCTTCGTAATCGGCGCGCGCCAGCATGTCTTCGGACAACTGCCACAGCCGATTCCGCTCCGACTCTTCGTTTTCGCGCCGCTGTCGCTCGGCGAGCACTTGGTCGGTAGTTTCGGTGCACGGGCAAAACAGGCCCACGACCTCGCCCCGCTCATCGCGCACGGGCGTGTAGGAGAAGGCGAAATGCGCCTCGCGCGGTCGACCCGGCCGGTCAAGCATCAGGGTGATGTCGCTCATCTGCACCGGCTCGCCCGCCGCGACCTGGTCGAACAACGGGGTCAGGTCGTCGCGAACCTCGGCCCATACGTCGAGGAATGGCTGCCCAAGCGCTACGGGATGGCGATCGGCTAGCATCGGTGCGTAGCGATCGTTGTAGAGCAGCGAGCGGTCCACGCCCCAGGCGATGAACATCGGCTGGTCGGCGGACAGCATTACCGCGACGAGGGTCTGCAATGGCCCGGGCCAGCTGCCTGGCGGCCCGAGCGGGGTCCGGGACCAATCCTTGGCCCGGATTAGCGCCCCGGCCTCGCCCCCGCCGAACATGAAATGGTGATCGCACCGCGCGGTCGCGGTCTCATGCCCGTCGTTCATCTGGCTGCTTACTCACCCTGCCACGTGTCGACGAAACCGCGACGCGGACCGAAATTAGGGCTTTCCAACGATTTAACAAGCGGGCGGCGTCGAAACGCGGCCGAAGACGGGAGCGCGGGACTACTATTTCAAAGGAATTGGTGGAGCCGAGGGGGATCGAACCCCTGACCTCTGCAATGCCATTGCAGCGCTCTCCCAGCTGAGCTACGGCCCCAATTCGTCGCGGCCTTAGCGATGATCCGGGGCGTTGCAAACCGTAAAAAAGCGGCTGCACCCCAAAACATCGCCTGCCGTCCGAACGCTTAACTTTCGTCGTCGTTGTCGCCCTTCGTGACGACCAGGTCGTCCTCGCCGGTGGCCAGGTCGACTTCGTCGTCGGCGCTGATTTCCTCGTCCTCGTCGGGCACCAGATCCTCGGCACCAAGATCGCTGTCGACCGTTTCGGGCTTGTCGGCGGCGGGCGCGGCGACCTCGAACGGCATTGGCTGCTTCGACTTCAGCACCGGCTCGGGATTGAAGGTGTGGCCGCATTCGATGCAGCCCACCGGGTCATCCTTGCCGAGATCGTAGAAACGGGTCGCGCATTTGGGACAAGTGCGCTTGGTGCCCCATTCGGGCTTCACCATGGGTATTCTCCAGTCAGCTAATCGGTTGATCGCCACACCGTCCAAATGGGTCGGGGGCACGCGGCGCGGGCATTGCCATAGCATCGGGCGGCTGTCAAAGCGCCGCCATCGTGAGCGACCTTTTCAAGCCCAGCTCGATCGTCATCGCGGTCGACGGCCCCGCCGCCAGCGGCAAGGGCACCATCGCCCGGGCGCTGGCCGACCATTACGGCCTGCCGCACATGGATACGGGCCTGCTCTACCGCCTCGCCGCGCTCAATCTGCTGCGCTTCGGCGGGGATCCAGGCAATGTGTTCGAAGCAGTACGCGCCTGCGATCTCGGCTCGGTCAGCCTCGACGACGAGGAATTGCGGACCGAACTCGTCGGATCCTACGCGTCGCGCATCTCGACCTATCCGGCGGTCCGCGCCCACTTGCTCGATCGCCAGCGCGACTTTGCGGCGCAGCCCGGCGGCGCAGTGCTTGACGGCCGCGACATCGGAACCGTGATCGCGCCCGAGGCGACGGCGAAACTGTTCGTCACCGCCAGCCCCGAAGTCCGCGCCCAACGCCGCCTTGCCGAACTGACGAAACGCGGCCTGAATGCCCATTACGCGGAAGTGCTCCACGACATCCGCGCCCGCGACGAGCGCGATGCCGGCCGCGAAGCCGCGCCGCTGGTCCGGGCGGAGGACGCCTTGCTGCTCGACACCAGCGACATGGACGTGGCGGCGGCGATCGCCGCTGCGCTGGCGCTGGTCGATCAGCGCCTCGCGGTCAGGAAGACCACGTAACCGCGAAAGTTGCGCTCGTCCGGCAGTCCGGCCGGTTCGAACCACTGCCCGCCTTCGACCAACCCCACCTTGAACGGGATCGGGAAGCCCCGCATCCGCCGGAAATAGGTGTCGTAACCGGGAATCGTCGATCGCGCCTGATAGGTCTGGATGACGACTTCGTCGATCGATCCGGCGAGTGCTGCGAAGGCCTTGGGGTCGCCGTTCGCGCTCCAGTCCATCAATCCGGTGATCGACAGCTTATACCGCGGCGGGATCCGCGACCGGAACGCCGCCAGGAAGGTCGCGTAGCGGTCGAGATGCCGGGTCCGCGCGTCGAAATCGATCTGGATTCCGGCCACGTCGTTGCCGACGCTGGCCCAGCGGTCGGCGCGCGCGACCAATTGCATCACCGCCGTGTCCGGCCAGTCGATCGTGTCGGTGCGCACCGCCAGCCACAACCGGGTGCCGGGCAGGCGCGGAGTCCCCGCCCGCCGCGCCGCATAGGCACCCCGATCCCGCGCCAGCCGCTCGCCATCGAGCAGGTACAGCTCGCGCGGCGGCTTGCCGCTCGGCGCGTCGACCCCCGCCCACAGCCAGAAGCTCGAATAGTCGCGGGGATCGACCCGTCCCGGCGGCGACCGGTCGCACGCACAAAGGATCAGCGCGACCGCGGCGATCGCCCGCCGCGCCTTACCAATAATGCTTCAGGTCCCGCGCCCACGGCGATGCCGGATAGTCGCGCTTCAACCGGTCGTACCAGCCCTTGCGCACCGGCAATTCGTCCGCCGCGCCGCCGCAACTGCTGTTCCCGCTCGGCGCATAGCATCGCACCATCCGGTTGAGCGCAAACGCTCTGTCGTCGGCGGTCGATCGCGGGTCGGTCAGGACCGCGCGATAGGTCGCCATGCGGACGTAGAGTGAGCCCGGAAACTGCGTCGGCCCGCGACCCAGGCCGATCCACTCGGGCGGCTTGTCGAAGTCGAATTCGTCGAAGCCCTGCGTGCGCAGGAATTCGGCCAGGCACAACCTCGGCCGCGGCGCATCGGGATCGGCGGCCAGCGCCTGCGCCGTCGCGCGGATTGGCTTGCACCCCGTTGCCGCCTCGGGCTTGGCCAGGAAGGCGCTCAGCGGCGGATTGCCCAGTACGTCGTTGTAAGTGGTGGTGTAATATTGCGCTGCCCAGCCATATTCGCTGTCGGCGGCGGACGGCGGGACGTTCGCCGAATCGGCGACGAAATCGCGGTAGAATCCGCGCTGCAATTGCTTGGCCAGCAGGATGTATTTCGCGACCTTGCGCTCATGGTCGCTCTGGCCGCGTTCCGCCTGCTGGCGGAGCAGCGCCGGTCCGGCGGTAAATTCCAGCAACAGGTCGCGCATCACGATGTGCGTGACGGGCGATCCGGCGGCGAACACCGCCGCGACATTGCCACTTCGCTCGTCATGTCCGGCAAGCGCCAGTTGCACGGCACCATTCTGGTACGGCTGCGTCGCGCCGGGGAACAGGCTCAGCCAGAACCCGCGGGCATTGCGGTCCCTGATCGCATCGAGCGCCATTCCGCGCAGCATCTGGCGGCTGAACTCCAGATAGGTGAAGCGTTGCTGCCGGCTCGCGTCGGGGATCAGCGCCAACACCGCCCGCGCATCCTTTCGCACCCAGAAAGCGTGCGCCGCCTGCAGATAGCCGTACAGCGCGGGCTCGCCGCGGAACACGCCGGCCTGGGAATCGAGTTCGGCCTTGCCCATCTGCACCGGCTGATCGCGAAGGTCGCTCCAGTCGCTGGTCGACGCGCCGCGCATCCGCCGCAGATCGTCGATCGCCAGCAAGATCGAGTCGGTCGCCTTCGCGCTCCCGGTCGGCGCCTTATATTCGATCTCGTCGATCAGCGCCGTTGCGGTGCCGACGTCGCCGACCGATGCGATCATCGGTCCATAATCGGCCATCAGCGCGTCGTTGTCGCCCGCCAGCCAGTGCACGCGACGCATCAGTCCGCGTGCGGAATCGGCATAAGCGCCGTCGGGATAGGCCTTGAGATAGGCCGTAAAGGCGGTGCCCGCCTGCTGCGCGGCGACGCGATCGCGCTTGGCGGGTTCGGCCAGATCGCCATATTCGTCGACCGATCGGTCGATCGCCTGGTTTAGCGCGTTGCGCCCGATCATGTAGCGCGCGGTTTCGCGCAGCCACAGATCGCCGTTCCCGGCAAGCGCGGCGAACGACGGCCCCGCCTGGTCGAACCGCCCGGCATAGAAGTTCGTCGCCGCCAGCAGATAGGCGGCATAGCCTCCGCCTGCCGGCGTGGTCGTCGATATCGCGGGAATGGTGAGTGCAGTTTCGTTGCAATCGGGCTTCAACCGGTCGCGCGCCGCGGTCAGCGCGGCCTTCTCCGCAGGTGTAGCCTGGCTCCGCGCAAGCGCCGCCTTATAGGCGTCCGCACCGCTGTCGCGGGTTTGGCAACGCGTTCCCCACGGAAAGGAACCGGTCTCGACCGACGCCGCTTCGGTATCGCTCGTCGGGTCTGCCTGCTGCGCCATCACCTTCCACGGCATCATCACCAGGGGTATCGTGGTCGCCTTGGCCGCGGCCCCCCTCAACGGCAGTCGGTGGCGGTCGGCCAGCAGCAGCATCAAATTGGCGCGTGTGTCGTTGGCTGGAGACAGGATCGCACCCGATCCATAGGGGTCATAGCCGCTCTTGGTAATGTCCCAGGTCGGCGCCTCGACCGGCCCGCTGCAGGCAAGCCCGATCGCACCGCAAAGCAGGCCAAGGGCGATCATGAGCGCAGGACGACGCGTCTTCACATCGCAAAGACTATCGCGCAAAGCGTCGTTCGTCACGTCCTTGGGGGGCTTTCAATGCGTCGGTTGCAACTTGCGCTTCTGCCAGCGCTTTTCCTGTTCGGCGCCGCGGCCCCGCCACCGGTGGCGCCGGTCGCCTACGAACTGTCGCCAGCGATGCAGGGCGACGCCATTACCGCGCTCAATGTGACCATCCGGCTCCGCGCCGACGCGTCTGGCGTCACGACCATCGACTGGGCCGACGAATGGGCGGGGGAGCGAAAGCTTGGCCAATGGGCGCGCGATATCCGGATCGACGGCGCGTCGTCGGTATCCGCCGCGCCCAACGGCGGCCGGATCGTCCGATCGGCGCCTCGCGCTTCGCTCGCCATGCATTACCGGATCGTTTCGGCCTACGCCGCCGATCCTACCGTGAATGACAGCCAGCAGGCGCGGCCGGTCGTCCGGCCGGGCTATTTCTACTCGGTGGGCGAAGCGCTCTATGCGAATCCCGTCGACCGCAGCGGCGCCCCCGCCACGTTCGTCTGGAAAGGACCCAAAGGGATCGGCTTCGCTTCCGACACCGAACATGCCAGGGGACTCAACGACCGGCCACGCACGGTCGGCGACATTTTGGAAAGCATCGCCATCGGCGGACGCGACCTCGCGGTCGATCGGGTCATGCTCGACGGCGCCCCGCTGCGGATCGCGCACGTCGGCAAGTTCGGGTTCGATATCAAGGCCTTTGCGCAAACCGCGCAGCGGATCATCGCGGTGGAACGTCAGTTCTGGCGCGACACGCGCCCGGGTCCCTTCCTGATTACCGCGATCCCGTTGCAGCCGGATCCCACCCGCATCAGTTTCGGCGGCACCGGCCGAAGCGATGCCTTTGCCACGTGGATCGACCGGGATGCTGAATTGCCCAATCTGACCTGGCTGATCGCGCACGAATATTTCCACAGCTGGAATGCCCGGCAGCTCGGGCGCTTTCCGGAAAAGAACGAGGCGGAAGTCTATTGGCTGAGCGAAGGCTTCACCGATTTCTACGCCCGTCGGCTTATGCTTCGCGCCGGCCTTTGGACGCCAGAGAAGTTCGTTTCGGACTGGAACGAGATGCTGCGCGCGTACGCCGCCTCGCCGTTCCGCTCGACCGACAATGTCGCGGCCGCCGCCAAATTCTGGAGCGGCGACTACGAAGCCGAGAAGATTCCCTACCAGCGCGGGTCGATCCTCGCCGCGCTGTGGGATCGCCGACTTCGCGACCGGGGCAGGGCGGACCTCGACACCGTCCTCCGTGCGCAACGCGGCCGCACCAGGACCGCCAGCACGATGCCAGGCCTTGTCGAGGCGCTGCAGTCCGCGATGGATCGGGTCGGATTCGATATCCGGCCGGATATCGACCGTTATCTCGCCAAGGGCGAACCGGTCGAACTGCCGGCCAATGCGTTCGGGGAATGCGCTCGTGTCGAAACGTCGGACCTCCCGATATTCGAACGCGGCTGGGACACGGGCCGCACGTCCAAGGCGGGCAATGTCTTCGCCGGTGTCGATCCGGCATCCAATGCTTACGCCGCGGGTCTTCGCGATGGCATGAAGCTCCTCCGCCGGGTAGCGGGCGAGCCCGGCAATTCCGCGGTCGAATATGTCCTTCAAGTGCAGGATGGTCCGACCAAGCGGACCTTCAAGTTCAAACCCGCGGCCAAGCGAACGCTGCGGACCCAGCAGATCGTTCTGGATTCTGCGCGCTTTGCCGCAGCGCCCGATAAGTGCCGAATTGCGCTCGCCGGCTAGCCGAAACGCCGACTAACCGATCACTGAGAAAGCGATCTTCCGCGTCTCCGGATCGGCTTCGTCAAGCCGCACCCGGATATCGTCGCCGGCCTCGACCTGGGCATCCTTCAGCCGACTGACCACGGGCAGGCCGCAAAGCTGGATCCGGGGGCCGCGCTGGTCGACGTCGGTCACGACCGCCCGGAAGTTCTCGCCGATCCGGTCCTTCAGCACCACCGCCTCGGCCAGGTCGATCACCGCGCGGCCGATGTTGCCGCCCAACGCATCGGCCCTTGCCATCACCTTGGGCAGGCGTTCGAATGCCGCGGTAATCGCATCGGGCACCGGACGGCCGTTGGCGACGGCAAACGCCGCCATCACGACATAGCGGTCGGCAAGGCGGCGCAAGGGGGCGGTGGCATGGGCATAGCTTGCCGCCATCGCCGCGTGCCATGGGGTGATGCCTTCGCGGTACGGCGCATAGCTCGCTCCGGGACTGGCCTTGCGGATCGCCAGCAGCAGCGCCGCCTGGTGCGGATCGGCGGGGTCGAGCATCCGCTCCATCTCCGGCGCCTCGCGGCCCTTAGGCCAGTCGATGCCCATCGCCTTGGCGGTATTGCGCAGCCGCTTGAGCGCCCAGCCCTCGGGCTCGGGCATTACCCGGAACAGGCCGGTATGATGCCTGATCAGCGCATCGGCGACGGCCAGATTGTTGGCCAGGCTGAGCGCCGCATTCTGCGCCTCGGCCGGTTCCTGCGGACTCAGCCGAAGATCGTAATGACCGTCATGGGCGACGACTTCCTGTTCGGGCGGGTCCGACCGGTGCGCCCCGCGCTTGTCCTCGCCCAACGCGACGCGGCGGTTCAATTCCTCGAAGCCGTCGGGCAGGTCGGTCGGCCGCACCGTTTCGTACCCCAGCTTCGCGCGACTGCGAATCTTGACCCGCTCGACCCGCTCCAGCACCGCCGCTCCATCCGCCTCGACCCGCGTCGAAAACAGGATCGCGGGGCGGACGACATCGGGCAGCAGGCTCGCCGCTCCTTCGCTAAGTATCTGAGGATAAAGGGATATCTTTCCATCTGGCAGATATTGCGACGTGCCCCGCTCCCACGCCTCCCGGTCCATCGCCCCGTCATCGTCGACGAACCAGGCGACATCGGCGATGGCATAGTGGCATATGATGCTCGGACCGTGAACTTCGATCGAGAACGCCTGGTCTAGGTCCCGACTCGACGCCGGATCGAGCGTCACGAAATGCATGTCGGTGCGATCGATATGGTCGTCGAGCGGGCGCTTCACCGCCGCCTCGGCCTCGGCCATCACCTCGGGTGGAAACTCCTCGGGCAACTGATACTGCGCCCGGATCGCCGCCAGCCCTTCCTTCAATATCTGGTCGGGATCGCGCAGCGCTTTCATCGCGCGGTTGCTAGCGGCAAGCGCGATCCTTGGATAGGTCGGTCCCGCCCTCCTTGCCCTTAAGGGGCCCTTGGGCTATGCGCGCCTCCGTCTGACGGGTGAGGCAAAAAGCCGAGCCCGCCGGATGCCGTGCCGACATGGGGTCGTCGCGGCAACGAGGGTTTCACCAAGTCCGCTCGACGGAAGCCGACCATGTTGGTCCGGCCAGCGGCCGAAACGCTACACATTGGAAGCACCACATTTTATGGCCACTACGGCATTCCCGAGCCGCGACGATTTCGCGGCAATGCTCAATGAATCACTCGGCGGCGAAAACGAGACCTTCGAAGGCAAGGTCGTTAAGGGCATCGTCACCGGAATCGAAAACGACCTCGCCGTCATCGACGTCGGACTGAAGAGCGAAGGCCGCGTCAGC
This sequence comes from uncultured Alphaproteobacteria bacterium, assembly GCA_963740965.1. Lineage (GTDB taxonomy): Bacteria > Pseudomonadota > Alphaproteobacteria > Sphingomonadales > Sphingomonadaceae > Sphingomicrobium. The sequence goes on along the minus strand of CAVUFW010000006.1, from coordinate 1,063,750 downwards.
TTGCGCGAATTCGCACTCCCCGGACAGAAGGCCGAGCTGAAGGTCGGCGACGAAGTCGAAGTGTTCGTCGATCGCGTCGAGAACGCTGCCGGCGAAGCGATGCTCAGCCGCGACCGCGCCCGCCGCGAAGCCGCCTGGGACAAGCTCGAGAAGGAGCATGAAAAGGGCGAGCGCGTCGACGGTGTGATCTTCGGTCGCGTCAAGGGCGGCTTCACCGTCGACCTCGGCGGCGCCGTTGCCTTCCTCCCCGGCAGCCAGGTCGACATCCGCCCGGTGCGCGACGTCACCCCGCTGATGGACATCGCCCAGCCGTTCCAGATCCTCAAGATGGATCGTCGCCGCGGCAATATCGTCGTCTCGCGTCGCGCCATCTTGGAAGAAACCCGCGCCGAACAGCGCTCGGGCCTGATCCAGTCGCTGGCCGAGGGCCAGGTGATCGAAGGCGTGGTCAAGAACATCACGGATTACGGCGCGTTCGTCGACCTCGGCGGGATCGACGGCCTGCTGCACGTCACCGACATCAGCTACAAGCGCGTCCAGCATCCGGGCGAGGTGATCAACATCGGCGACACGGTGAAGGTCCAGATCGTCCGCATCAACCGCGAGACCCAGCGTATCAGCCTCGGCATGAAGCAGCTCGAAGCCGATCCGTGGGAAGGCGCCGCCGCCAAGTACGCGCTGGACGGCGTGTTCACCGGCCGAGTCACCAACATCACCGAATATGGTGCGTTCGTTGAGCTGGAGCCGGGCATCGAAGGACTGGTCCACGTCAGCGAAATGAGCTGGACCAAGAAGAACGTCCACCCGGGCAAGATCGTCTCCACTTCACAGGAAGTCGAGGTCAAGGTTCTCGAAGTCGACGAGGAAAAGCGTCGCATTTCGCTCGGTCTCAAGCAGGCCCAGTCGAACCCGTGGGCCGACTTCGCCGACAAGCATCCGGCCGGCACCGAAGTCGATGGCGAGGTCAAGAATTCGACCGAATTCGGCCTGTTCATCGGTCTCGATGGCGACGTCGACGGCATGGTCCACATGTCGGACATCGCCTGGGGCGTGTCTGGTGAGGAAGCGCTCGCGCTTCATCACAAGGGTGAGATGGTCAAGGCCGTCGTGCTCGACGTCGATGTTGAGAAAGAGCGCATCAGCCTGGGCATCAAGCAGCTCGAGCGTGGTGGCGTCGCCACCGGCACGACCGTCAGTGGCGGTGCCAACAAGGGCGAGACCGTCACGGTCACCGTGCTCGAAGCGCGCGATGGCGGCCTCGACGTCCAGATCGGCGACGATGGAGCGACCGGCTTCATCAAGCGTACCGACCTTGGCCGCGATCGCGACGAGCAGCGTCCGGAGCGTTTCCAGGTCGGCCAGAAGTTCGACGCAATGGTGACCGGTTTCGACCGTTCCAAAAAGCCGACCTTCTCGATCAAGGCCCTGCAGATTTCCGAAGAGAAGCAGGCAGTTGCGCAATATGGTTCGTCGGACAGCGGTGCATCGCTGGGCGACATCCTTGGCGCGGCGCTGAAGGAAAAGCAGGACAAGAAGTCCAAGTAAGGCGTGTTGCCGCCGGCGATGCTCGATTGCGTCGCCGGCGGTCCGTCACAAAATCCAAGCGAAGTGCTTGCGCTTGCGGGATTTTGCTGACAGCTTGTTCCATCAGGATCGCCGGGGGGCGCATCCGATTATAAGGCGGGGAAGCAATGATCCGGTCCGAGCTCGTGCAGAAGCTGTGCAATGACTTTCCCGATCTCACCCAGCGTGAGATCGAAGGCGTGGTGGCCGCCTTGTTCGATTCGATTACCGATCAACTGGCCAAGGAAGGCCGCGTCGAATTGCGCGGCTTCGGCGCTTTCTCTACCCGCAGCCGTGATGCCCGCGTCGGGCGCAATCCGCGGACCGGGGCAGCGGTCGATGTCAACGCCAAGCGCGTGCCGTACTTCAAGCCGGGCAAGGAAATGCGCGAGCGGTTGAACTTAGGCGAAGTCACCGCGGAATAATCCGCCTATCGACATCCTGTGCGGACGTGGCGGAACCGGTAGACGCTGGAGACTTAAAATCTTCTGCCCAATGGGCGTGCGGGTTCGAGTCCCGCCGTCCGCACCAGCGACCGAAAAACAGCCATTTTCGAACGTTTCCTCGCCATTCGTGAGGGATTGTTAAAGGATCGTCCGTAAAGCCGGCGGTCGTGAGTTTGTTCGTTCGCAACGCGTCTGCTCTTCGCGAGCATGGACCAGCTCGTCGTGGCCTGCTCCGCCCCGACGGCCTTGTCACTGTCATCCTGGTCGCGGCGGTGCTGCTGCTGATCGTCAACGGCAGTGCCTTCTTCAATCGCGCAATGGTTCAGGCAGGATCGTCGTTCGGCACGGGCGTTCGCTTCACCATGGTGATGTTGACCCTCAACGTCGCTCTGATCCTCGTCGGCTGGCGTCGCCTCGCCGATCTTCAGCATGAGCAGGAAAAGCGCGTCGATGCCGAGCATCGCGCGGCGCATATCGCGTCGAGCGACGTCGTCACCGGTCTCGCCAATCGCAAGGGTCTGGCCGATCGCGGCGAGCAGCTACGCAGCGCGCTTGCAGTTAACGGTCAGGGATGGGGCATAGCCTCGATCCGCATGCACCGCTTCAAGGCGATCAACGATCGCCACGGCTACGAAGCCGGAGACGAAATGCTGCGCCGGATCGCGGCCGCCATCGGTCGTGTCGTTCCACCAAGGGCGATCGCGGCGCGACTGAACGGGGACGAATTTGCCGTTGCCTTCCCGGTCGACCTGACCGACCGCTCGGCGGCCGAACGGACCGCGAGCGACATCCTGCAAGTCATCACCAGCCCGTTCGAGGTCGAAGGCAAGATGCTTCAGGCCGGCGCCTATGCGGGTATCGCAGCGGCCGGTGCCGACATTGCCTTGCCCGACTTGCTGCGCCGTGCGGATATTGCGCTGGACCAGGCGGCGAGCAGCCGGACCGCTCGTCCGGTCTGGTTCGACAAGGGGATGGAGCGCGCGCTGATCGCGCATGTCGAGATCGAACAGGGTATCCGATCGGCGCTCGACCAGCACCAGTTCGTGCCGTTTTTCGAACCGCAGGTGGACCTGTCGACCGGCGAGATCGTCGGATTCGAGATGCTTGCCCGGTGGGTTCATCCCTCGTCGGGATTGATCGGTCCGGAAACCTTCATTCCAGTGGCCGAAGAACATGGGCTGATCGCGCGACTGTCCGAGCAGGTAATTGCCGCCGCCCTGGTCGATCTTGCGCGCTGGGATCCCGCGCTGACCCTGGCCGTCAACATCTCGCCCGTCCAACTGGCCGATCCCTGGCTCGCCCAAAGGATCGTTCGCCTGCTGACCGAGGCGGGGGTGGCACCCGAACGGCTGGTGGTGGAAATCACCGAAAGCTCGTTATTTACCGACCTGGAATTGGCGCGCTCGATCGCAACCAGTTTGAAGAATCAGGGGATTCGGCTCGCGCTCGATGATTTCGGGACCGGCTTCTCGTCACTGTCGCATCTTCGCTCACTGCCGTTCGATGTCATCAAGATCGATCGCAGCTTCACGTCGACCATCGGTCGCGATCCGGAAAGCGCGGCGATCGTCCGCGCCGTTGCCACCCTGGCCAATGCGATCAAGGTCCCGGTCGTCGTCGAGGGGATTGAAGACGCCGCGACCCACGCCGCCGTGCTCGGCTTTGGCTGCGAGATGGGCCAGGGCTGGTATTTCGGCAAACCGATGGGCGCCGACCAGGCCGAACATCTGATCAAGCGGATGCCCGTGGTGCCACCATCGCGCCGCGCCACTTCGTAACTTCTCCCAATCCGGAAAACTTTCGTTGCTCGTCCCGATGCGGGACGAAAGCGGAACGACGTGCGCGCAAAATGTGTTGAAGGGGATGGTAAAAACGGCGTTAAGGTTTGTCATGTTCGCGCACCACGGTCTTCAGAGCCGCATCCCTACTTTACGCTTCGGCCGACGCCGGCCGTTCACCTTTGCGGCGACGGCCACCGATAATGGAATCGCGTTGGCGGATGACCTCAAGCTGTTCCTCACGACCTTCGTCGGCGGGCTGCTATTCATGACGATCTACCTCGCCTGATCGAGGTCGTAACGACCTAGTCGCAGGCGAGATGCAGTTTGTATGCTAGCCAGGCGGCGACGACGCTGGCGAAGGCCACGATCAGCAAACTGTCCGTTACCGTCACGCCAAGCATGACCGCGCCGGTCAGGATGACGGTTGCCGCAACCATGAAGCCCGAATTGACGATATTGTTGGCCGCGATGGTCCGCGCGGTTTCCGATTTGGGCACGGTGGTAGTGAGAAAAGCGTACAGCGGCACGACGAACATACCGCCCGCGATCGCCACGCCCAGCAGGTCGAGGACGATCAGCCAGCTTCCGTCGACGGCGAGGAAGGCGGAGAGGTCGCGAAGGTCCGGCCCCGCCGGTGGCCAGCCCTTCACCCGGCGATAGAGGTCGAGGACGAACAGGCCCATGAAGATCGCGGACACCGGCGAATACTTGGCCGAAACCTGCCCGCTCAGCAGCCGGTTGACCGCGACCGATCCGATCGCGACCCCGATCGAGAATGTGGCTAGGAACAGGGTCGCCACCTGCTGATCGGATCCGAGCGCATTCTTGACCAGCGGCGGGAATTGCGCGGCCAGCACCGCGCCCATCGACCAGAAGAAACTGATGGCGATGATGGCCAGGAACAGTCGCGGAATGTGCAATGTCGCGCTGACCAGCCGCACCGATGCACGGACGATGTGCCAGTCCATCTTGAACGGCGGTGCGTCGGTGTCGGGCAGGGCAGGGGGCACCTGACCGCCGACCCAGCGGCCGATCAGCGCAATCACGATGACGCCGATCGCGGCCCACATGGCGTGGAATCCATCGGCATCCTCGACCACCAATATCCCGCCAAGCAGCGTTCCGCCAAGGATTGCGACATAGGTTCCTGCCTCGACCAGTCCGGTCGCGCCAAGCACTTCGTCATCGCGCATGTGCTGCGGCAGAATGGCGTATTTGATCGGCCCGAAGAAGGTCGAATGGACTCCCATCGCGAACAATGCGGCGAGCAATAGCCAGATGATGTGGAAGTACAGACCGACCGCCCCGACCAGCATGATGCCGATCTCGGCGGTTTTCACGATCCGCACGATCTTCGCCTTGTCTGATGAATCGGCAAGCTGTCCGGCGAGCGCCGACAGCAGGAAGAAGGGCAGGATGAACAGGCCGCCGGCGATCGCGCTGAACGTCGCTTCCTGTTCGGCATCGCGATAGATGCCATAGATCACCAGCATGACCATCGCGGTGCGGAACAGATTGTCGTTGAAGGCGCCGAGAAACTGGGTGACGAAAATGGGCAGGAAACGACGCGTGCGCAGCAAATGCCTGACATTTTGCATGACGCGAAACAGCCTCCGACCAATCCCGATCCCGCCATAGAGCATCGCCTGCCAACGGCAAGATTAGGCTTTGGTGCAGCGAGCGATTGGCTCTAAGCCCTCGCCGACCATGCTGACCGTGCCGAACCTGCTGACCTTATCGCGCATCTTCGCAGTGCCGATCCTGGTGTTCCTGCTGTGGAAACCGACGCCAATCGATTACGCGATTACCTTCGTGCTCTACTGCATCGTCGGCATCACCGATTATTTCGACGGCTATCTGGCGCGGGCACAGGGACAGATCTCGCGGCTCGGCCAGTTCCTCGACCCGATTGCCGACAAGATCATGGTCGCGGCGGTCATCATCATGCTGGTGTCGACCCGCAATCACAGCGGCGAACCGGTCATCCACAGCTTTCACATCATTGCCGCGCTAATCATTCTGTTGCGCGAGATCTTCGTGTCCGGACTTCGCGAGTTTCTCGCTCCGCTGAATATCTCGATGCCGGTCAGCACGCTGGCCAAATGGAAGACGACGTTCCAACTCGTGGCGCTTGGCGCGCTGATCCTCGGCGGCGCGTTCCCGGCGCATCTGTGGATCCACAATGTCGGACTGGTCAGCCTGTGGGCGGCCGCGGTGCTCACGCTCGTCACCGGCTGGGATTATTTACGCATTGGTTTAAAACACCTCGACTGATCGATTCTCCGACTAAGTCTGACCGGATTAAGTCGTTTCCAACAGCGCGTGTCGAAGCGTAGCGTGCCGCGACATTTCAACTGGAGACGAACTATGGACGCGATCACTGGCGAGGGCGGTTGCCCGATGAAGGGCACGAAGGCTCGCTCCCTGCTCGGCCGCACCAACAATCATTGGTGGCCGGAAGCGCTTCCCGTCGACATGCTTCACCAGCATGGCAAATCGCCCGACCCGATGGGCGAGGACTTCGATTATGCCGAGGCGTTCAAGGCGCTCGATTACGCTGCGCTCAAGGCCGATCTCACCGCGCTGATGACCGACAGCAAGCCGTGGTGGCCGGCGGACTACGGCCATTACGGCCCGTTCATGATCCGAATGGCGTGGCACGCCGCCGGCACCTACCGCGTGACCGATGGCCGCGGCGGCTCCAACAGCGGCCAGCAGCGGTTCGAGCCGCTCAACAGCTGGCCCGACAACGGCAATCTCGACAAGGCGCGGCGCCTGCTGTGGCCGATCAAGCAGAAATACGGCAAGCACATCAGCTGGGCGGACCTCTTCATCCTTGCCGGCAATGTCGCGATCGAAAGCATGGGCGGGCCGGTGTTCGGCTTCGGCGGCGGACGCAAGGACGTCTATCAGTCGGAAGGCGACACCTTCTGGGGTGCCGAGGAGCTGTGGGTCAGCGATGGCGCGCCGACTCGGATCACCGACGACCTGCCTGAGCTGGAAGGACCGCTCGCTGCAATCCAGATGGGCCTGATCTACGTCAATCCCGAAGGGCCGGGCGGCAATCCCGACCCGTTGCAGTCGGCGCGCGACATGAAGGCAACCTTCAGCCGCATGGCGATGAATTCCGAGGAAACCGTCGCGCTCACGGCCGGTGGCCATGCCTTCGGCAAGGCCCACGGCGCCAAGCCCGCCGAAAGCTTCCGCAACAACCCGGCGTCGGAGGAGATTCACCTGCAGGGTCTCGGCTGGCTGACCGACGACGACGAAATCGGCCAGGGTCACATCACCACGTCGGGCATCGAAGGGGCATGGTCGAACAATCCGACCAAGTGGGGCGGTGACTATTTCCGCCTCCTGTTCAAGTACGATTACGAACTGACCGCGTCGCCCGCCGGTGCCAAGCAGTGGCAGCCGGTCAATCCGGAGCCGCAGGACATGGCCCCCGACGCCCGCGATCCTAGCAAGCGCGTCCCGACGATGATGACCACCGCCGACATGGCGCTGAAGATGGATCCCGAATTCCGCGCCATTTCCGAGCGTTTCCGTGACGATCAGGCGGCGCTTGACGATGCCTTCGCCCGTGCCTGGTTCAAGCTATGTCATCGCGACATGGGGCCGAAGTCGCTCTACCTCGGCCCGGAAGTACCGGAAGAGACCTTGATCTGGCAGGATCCGGTCCCCGCCGGCAGCGCGCCGTCGGACGCCGATGTCGCCGCCTTTAAGGACAAGGTGCTGTCGAGCGGCCTGACCGTGTCGCAGCTGGTCAAGACCGCCTGGGCCTCGGCCTCGACCTATCGCAAGTCGGACAAGCGGGGCGGTGCCAACGGTGCGCGCATCGCGCTTGCCCCGCAAAAGGATTGGGAAGTCAACGAGCCGGCCGAGCTTGCCACGGTGCTGGCCAAGCTTAACGAACTGCGTGGGTCGATGTCGCTGGCCGACGCGATCGTGCTGGGCGGATCGGCGGCGATCGAAAAGGCCGCCCGGGATGCCGGTTTCGATGTCTCGGTTCCGTTCGCCGGCGGTCGCGGCGACGCGACCCAGGACTGGACCGACGTCGAAAGCTTCGTGTGGATGGAGCCGCAGGCCGACGCGTTCCGCAATTATCTCAAGACCCGCCAGTCGGTGAAGACCGAGGAATTGCTGCTCGACAAGGCTTCGCTACTGGGCCTGTCGGCTCCTGAGATGACCGTGCTGCTCGGGGGCCTTCGCGTGCTCGGCGCCAACCACAAGAACATCCCCGAGGGCGTGTTCACCGATCGCAAGGGTCAGTTGACCAACGACTTCTTCGTCAACCTGCTCGACAATGACACCTTCTGGGACCTGGTCGACACGTCGAGCGACGAGGAGTTCATCGGCTACACCCGCAACGGCCGGATCGAAAAATGGCGCGCGACCCGGACCGACCTGGTGTTCGGATCGAACAGCCAGCTTCGCGCGACGGCCGAAGTCTATGCCGAGAACGGCCATGAGGAGAAGTTCGTGAAGGACTTCGTCAAGGCTTGGGTCAAGGTCATGAACGCCGACCGTTTCGACCTTTACTGATCGCTGACCGCGGCGGCGCTCCGGGCGATGTTCCGAAGCGCCGCCGCCAGCAATTTGAATTCCTCCTCGCGCGGGCTCGACCTGCGCCATGCCAGCGCAATCCGGCGACTGCCGTGATCGGCGGTCAGCGGCAGCGCGGTGACCCGCGTCCCTTCCAGCAGTCCCGCTGCCACCGCCATTTGCGGAATGAACGTCAGGCCGAGGCCGTTGTCGACCATCTGGACCAGCGTGTGGAGCGAGGTGCCCATCATTGTTGCCCCGGCGCGAAGCTCGGGCCGGTTGCACGCGGCGAGCGCATGGTCCTTGAGGCAATGACCGTCCTCGAGCAGCAGCAGTCGCGCTTCGTCGATCGACCCGGCGTCAACCGCCGCACCAACCGGTGCCTCGCCATGCGGAAAGGCGACCAGCAGCGCATCGTCGAATAAGTCGATCGAATCCACGTCGCCGCAGGCATAAGGCATCGCCAGCAGAATGCAGTCCAGCTGACCGCGATGGAGCGCATCGCATGCCGCCTGGCTGGTATCCTCGCGCAGGAACAGCCGAAGCCGCGGAAAGCGCGTTCGAAGCACCGGCAGCATCGACGGCAGCAGAAACGGCGCGATGGTCGGAATTACCCCCATGCGCAATTCCCCTGTCAGCGGCTGGCCTTCCGCGCGCGCCATGTCGGCCAGTTCCTCGCTCTCGCGAAGCACGCGCACCGCCTTGTCGGCAATGCGCAGGCCGAGTGGGGTGAACCGCACCACCCGCCGGGTCCGCTCGACCAGCGTGGTGCCAAGCAGCGTCTCCAGCTCCCGCAAGCCCGCCGACAGCGTCGACTGCGTGACGAAGCAGCTTTCCGCCGCCTTGCCGAAATGGCCGTGCGCGCGAAGCGCAACCAGATATTGTAATTGCTTCGGGGTGGGATGGTGGACGATCATTGGCAAATCCGATCAATGCGCCCGTTCTAAGCAATTCGCTCGCTAAGGCCAGCCGTGCCATCTGGCAATTGCCGCCGCGCGTGCCTAAATTGGCCGCTGGCAATTGCAGGAAGACCCGACCGGGATGGCGCTCATGGATTATCTCGACTCGGTGAAATCGCGTGACCCCGCGGCGCGGTCGCGGTGGGAAGTGCTGCTGTATCCGGGGGCGTGGGCACTTGCGTTTCACCGCGTTGCCCACTGGCTGTATGGCGGGCGATTGTTCTTCCTTGCCCGCTTCGTGAATCATCTCTCGCGGCTGCTGACGGCGATCGACATCCACCCCGGCGCGACGATCGGGAAGAATTTCTTCATCGATCACGGCTTCACCGTCATCGGTGAGACGGCCGACATCGGCAACGACGTCACTATCTACCAGAATGTCACGCTCGGCGGGACCAATCCCTCCGCCGGGGTCGGCGGCAAGCGTCATCCGACCTTGTGCGACGGCGTCGTCATCGGCTCAGGCGCGCAGATCCTCGGGCCGATCACGGTCGGCGCCGGGGCCAAAGTCGGCGCCAATGCGGTGGTCACCCGCAACGTCGATCCGGGCGCGACGATGGTCGGCATTCCGGCCAAGCCGATCGACGTGGAATTGGTCCATTACAGTCCGGGCTTCATTCCCTATGGCACGCCCTGCGGCGAGGATTGCGATCCCGCCAACGCCGGCGTCGCCGCACTCGAACTGGAAGTCGCCGCGCTTCGGCGGGAAATCGAAGCGCTCAAGAGCGACTCGGCCATGCCCCGGAAAAAATCCGCGTGAATGTCGTCACGCCGTTCCCGGACCGCCGGGGGCAGCCGCTGGTCACCGCTTTCGACCGCGGCGAGCTGACGCGCATCCTCGACCTGTACGGGCGCATGGTCGCGGCCGGACACTGGCGCGACTATGCAATGCAGTTCGATCCCGGCCTGGCGTGCTTCGCTGCCTTCCGGAGAGCCACCGAGCGCCCCGAGGTGAGAATAGAAAAACGCCCCGAGCTTCGATTGAAGCAGGGGGCGTTTGCCTTGGTTTCAGAACATGGCGCGGTGCTCAAGCGGGGGCACGATCTCGGATCGGTGCTCGCCCCGCTCGAGCGCCGGCTCATGCGGCTGGTACGGGACTGACCTCTTTGTCCAGCAATGGCCGGTCGAGGTTGGGCAGCTTCGATCGCAGTCCTTCGGGTAGCGGTCGAACCACCACCGCCCGCGCCTGATGCCAGAAGGCCGACAGCAACAGGAGTGACGAGCCGATCACCAGTGCGGTCAGCGCGACGTTGAGCTCGACCGCGCCGAACTTGCTGAACAGGGCCTGCAGCGCGAACAAAACATAGGCCAGGGCCGAGACGAGCAGGGCGCGCCGATCGATCGCAAGCGCGGTGATCCCGAGCGCAATGTACAGCGCCACCACCACGAGCCCCTCGATGATCGTGGCATTGCCGTCGTTGAGCCCGAGCAGGGTGAAGACCGGATGGACGATCATCGGCGCGGCAAGCAGGTGCAGCCAGAAGGCGACGTCGCTGCGCCTTGTGACCCGCGCCGGATCCGATGAATCCCACCGCATCGCGAACAGGAACATGCCGACGCCGAGCAGCAGGACGGTGATCAGCAAGACATCGCGGGGGCGGTCGGTTTCGCCGAAGATGCCGATGATGATACCGACAATCGTCATCGCAGCAGCGGCCGCGCCCGCTGCAATGGTGATCGGCACCTTGAATCGCCGCCAGTGTGCCCAAGCGGCAACGGCGCCAACGACCCCGGACAGGAACACCGTCGCACCCAAGTAGGCGCCTTCCGCTTCCGCTGGCGGATCACCGATCGCCAGGGCGAGCGCAAAGCCGGTGGCGACCGTCACGCCGCCAACGAAAGCAAGCAACAAGAGGATCGACGGCAGGGCCATCCGCCTCTTGGCGGTGAAGAACAGTGCCAGGCCCCACGCTACCGCGGCCACGGCCAGCGGTGCCAGCGGGCTCGGTCCGTTGGAGCCGACTTCCAGCCCCAACGCACCACCGATCGACTGGCCGATCCATCCGACCGCGAACAGCAAGATCGCGGCGGCGATCGAAACGAAAATGTCGTTGAAACCGGTAATTAGCCGGAAATGCTCTTCGTCGACCGACGGCAGCGCGCGCTGCCGCTCGACGAACGAGCGGAGTGCGGTCGCCGATTCCGCGCTGAGTGCGCCCGACGCAACCGCTTCGTCCAGATCGTTCTGACTATACATATGATCCTCCCTGTGCCGGCGGCATTAGCGGAGGTGTGTTATCAGGTCAATACAGTAAGACAGTGGTTGGCCGGCGCCCGATGGGGGGATCGGGCGCCGGCCGGGGGGCTGGTTAACGGCAGCGGCGCGTGCTGCGGCTGCGCTCGACCTCGCGGCCGATCAGGGCGCCGGCGGCTGCACCGAGGATGGTCCCGGTGGCGCGTTCGCCATGTGTATCGATCGCACGACCGGCAAGCGCACCGCCAGCCGCGCCAACGATTAAGCCGGTGGTGCCGTTGGATCGCTTGCACCGCAGGCGGCCCTGCGAGTCGCGCCAAGTCTTACCGTGATAGCCATTGTGCGCGAACGCGGGGGCCGGGGCCATGACGGGGACGGTGAGGGTCGCGGCGCTGAGCGCCAGAACTAGAGTACGCAAAGGTAATTCCCTGAGTTGTTTCGGTTGTGTCCGATCCCTTTCGCAGACGCTGCATGAACCTCAGGTGAGAAGCGACGTTGCGTTAACGTTACTCAGTGGTGTTAACGATGAGCCGAGCCACGCGATGGGCGGCGGGAGCGAGTGAATGTGCAATCTCTACACGATGACCGCGACGGTCGACGAATTGCGCCGCCTGTTCGGGCCATTCGTCGGCGATCGCGACAATCTGCCGCCCTACGACGAAATCTACCCGGGTCGCGCCGCACCGGTACTCCGGCGTGGCGACGACGGCCATCTACTGCTCGATACGATGACCTGGGGCTTCCCGGGACCGGCGGAAGCAAAGGGGCGGCCGGTGACAAACGTCCGCAATCTCGCCAGCCCTTTCTGGCGATTCGCGCTCGATAGCCCCGCACGACGCTGCATCGTCCCCGTTACCAGTTTCTGCGAATGGACCGCCGATCCCGATCCGGTGACCAAGCGGAAGAGCAAGATCTGGTTCGGCATGCACGAACGCCATGATCCCCTGTTCGCCTTCGCGGGGATCTGGCGTCCGGGGGCGAACGACGGCAGCGACGGGCCCTTCATGGCGTTCCTGACCTGCGACGCCAATCCGATGGTCGCCGCCGTTCACCCCAAGGCGATGCCCGTCATGCTGACCGCGGCTTCAGCACTCGACTGGTTGGCGCATCCGCGGGAACAGGCGTGCGCTCTTGCCGTTCCCTTTCCAGATACCGACATGCGGCGTATCGATGCTGCATAACAGGAGGAATGAATGGCCAAGAGCAAGACGATCGCCGTGAAAGCGAAAAAGAAGAATAGCGGCGACGGCAAGGCCAAGTCGAAGAAGGGCAAGTCGGGCAAGGCGCATTCCAGCTATGAAGCATTGTCCCGGCTGGCCGAGCATCCGATCGTCAGCGATCTGATTGCCATCGGCGCGACCGCCGCCGTCACCGCGATTGCGACGGGGATGTCGAGCAAGTCGGGCAAGACCTCGGGCAAGGCGGTCAAGGATGCCGGCAAGGCCGCCGCTGCGGCCATCGGGGCGCGCCTGATGAGTGAATTTCAGGCGGTGAAGGACAGTGCCGCCGAAGCCAAGGCCAAGGGCGACAAGGCGAAAAAGGTTTAGGTCCGGCGCAAAATCGTGAGACGGGCGCGGCCGGTGTCGCGCTCGACTTCCACCGTCAACAGTCCCGGATCGACCGCCGTACCGCGCTCGGTTTCGACCGCCATCCATCCTCCCGGTGCAAGCCAGTCCGCCTTGACCACCGACGATACCACTGCGCTTCCCGATCCTTGGGCATAGGGCGGGTCGGCCAGGATCAGGTGATAGGGCGCCGCCGTCGGCAATCGCACGGCGGATGTCGCCAATACCTCGGTGCCGGTCGCGCCCAGGCTCGCAGCATTGGCGCGTATCGCCTCCACAGCCGCGCGATCGCTCTCAACGAACGTGCAATGCGCCGCGCCTCGCGACAAGGCTTCCAGCCCGAGTGCACCGCTTCCCGCGTAAAGATCCGCGACCCGCATATCCTCCAGGCTCCCGACCCGGCTGGTCAGCATCGAAAACAGGGTTTCGCGTGTCCGGTCGGCGGTCGGCCGGGTCTGCTGGCCGGGTGGCGCGATGAGTTTCCGGCCGCGCCACTGACCGGCAATGATCCTCATTTGAGTTCCTGCTTGAAGCGGAACAGCAGTTCGCGCGGCACTTCGCCGACATCTCCCGGCACCATGCCCTCGACGTTGAATGGGCCGTAGGCGGTGCGGATCAGGCGCGACACCTGCAGCCCGAGATGCTCGAGCACGTTGCGCACTTCGCGGTTCTTGCCTTCGGTCAGGCTCATTTCGATCCATCCATTGCGTCCGGTGCGACGCTCAAGATTGGCGATGATCGATCCGTAGCGAAATCCGTCGATGGTGATCCCGTCGGCTAATTCGTCGAGCGCCTCCTGGTCGATCGTCCCGAACGCCCGCGCGCGATAGGTGCGGATCACGCCCGTGCTCGGCAATTCAAGCTTGCGCTTGAGTTCGCCGTCGTTGGTCAGCAGCATCAGCCCTTCGGTGGCATAGTCGAGCCGCCCGACGGGGATCAGCCGCGGCAGGCCCGGCGGCAATCGGTCGTAGATTGTCGGCCGGCCCTTGGGATCAAATTCGGCGGTCAGACAGCCGGGCGGCTTGTAGAACAGATATAATTGCGTCGCGGCCGCCGGGGCGACGGCTTTTCCGTCCACCGTCACGCCGCTCAGATCGTCGAGCAACGTCGCCGGCGTCGTCAGCGTCGTCCCGTTCAGCGCGATTCGCCCATCCTCGATCATGCGTTCGATTTCACGGCGTGAGGCGATTCCGGCGCGCGCCAGCAGTTTCGCGATCCGCTGTTGTCCTTCGTCGCGGGGCAGCGGCGGGCCACCCTTTGTGGAGGGGGCGGCGGGCTTCTTGCGCGAAGCATTGGTCCCTCTGGCGGGGCCATTGGCCCTATTACCGCGGGGACGCGGCACGGGCGGGCGCTTCGTTCGTTGCGAGGTCACTGGGTCTGTCCTACTGGAGTTGCCATGCTGTTCGGGAAGCGCAAACGAATCGTCAAGCGAGTCCTGATTATCGAGGACGAACCGCTGACGGCGTTCGACAATGAATTGATCCTCCGCGATTGCGGCCTGGAAGTAGTCGCGACCCATGACGATTTCGAGGAAGCGCTGGCCGCGCTCGATCGCGAACAGGTCGATCTCATCCTCAGCGACGTCCGTCTGCGCGGCGACAAGACCGGCATCGATCTCGCCCACGAAGCCAAGCGCCGCGGCATCCCGTTGCTGTTCATCACCGGTTACCCGCCCGATAATGCGCACGAACTCGCGGTAGGCTGCCTGCTCAAGCCCTATAACGATCGTGCCATGCGCCGCGCGATGGAGGCGGTCGACCTGCATCTCGGCGGTAAGGAATCGAAACCGCCGAAGGGGTTGCAGCTTTACCCGATCCAGCGCGGCGACGCCGACGCCTAGGCTTCAAGCAGAAGATCGATCTTGGCGTGAAAGTCGGCGATTCCGTTCTCCAGCGTGCCGAGCTGGACGTCTTTCAACAGCCCGCTGACCAGCCCGCGATAACATAGCTCGGCGGCACGGAAGTCCTCGCCGGCAAAGGTCACGCCATCGAGCAGGTCCCAGCTTCGCTTCCAGTGCGCCTCGGCCTCGTTGGTTTGCGGCGCTTCGGGGATGAGCATGAAATCCTCGACCAGGCAGGTGCCGACCGTCTGCGGCATCACCACCATGATGTTGATGTAATCGGGGCTGACGATCACCACCGCATTGGGGAAGATCTGATAGGTGTACGTCACCGCCCGACGAAGCGCGGCCCAGTCGTCGCGGTCG
This sequence comes from uncultured Alphaproteobacteria bacterium, assembly GCA_963740965.1. Lineage (GTDB taxonomy): Bacteria > Pseudomonadota > Alphaproteobacteria > Sphingomonadales > Sphingomonadaceae > Sphingomicrobium. The sequence continues at coordinate 1,048,491 of CAVUFW010000006.1, read as the reverse complement.
ATTTCGGCCAGATAGTCGGCTCGTCCGACGGCGGCGCGCTGATGGTCGCCGATGCGGTCGGCGGCGGTGATCCCATCGGCGAAGAAATTAGCGATCGTCGTCGAGTGCAGCCGCTGGACGTGATAGGATTCCAGGAAGGCGTCGATCACCAGTTTCCAGTTGGCGGCGACCGCGTGCGTCTTGCGTTTGTACAGATGATGCGCGCCTACCCCGAACGCGTCGAAATCCTGGCTCAGCATCGCGATCTCGGCGAAATCCTCGGCCGCATCGCGCGAATACCAGATCATCCCGCCGCATTCGAAGTCGCGAAAGCGCATCAGCGCATGATCGTCCTTGTCCATCCCGGGGAAGCAATCGGCGCGCGGCAGGCCGAGCAGGCTGCCGTCCGCGCGATAGGTCCACGCATGATACGGGCAGACGATCCGCGACGCGGGCACCGGCTCCTCGCCCTCGCTGTCGATCAGCCTCGTGCCGCGGTGGCGGCAGACGTTGGCCATCACATGCGCCTCGCCCTGCGCGTCGCGGCTCAGGATTAGTGGAACGCCATAGCCATCGTGCGCCACCGCTAGATTGTTGCGCGGCAACAGCGCCGACGGCGCAAGCAACAGCGGCAATTTCTCGAACAAGGCGACACGCTCGGCCTCGAACCGCTCGGGATCGGTATAGACGGACGCCGGCAGTGTCTGGACCCCCGATCCAAGCGAAGCTTCGCCACGCCCGAGAGCTTCTGCAAGAGCCAATTGTCCAGCCGTCGGCCGGGGAAAGCGAACTGCATCCATTAACTCAGATTGCTCTCTATGTTTAAGAAACTCAAGCCACTGGTCAGCGGCCTGATCGATGCTAGCATGGCCGAGATTCAAACGGGAGAGACAAAGATGGCGGCAGCCGAGCCGACGGTGACCAGCGAAGTTCCAAAAGGCTGGCGCTTGCTCAAACTTGCGCTCGGCAATCGCAAGACGCTGATAATGCTGGTGTTTGGTTTCGCAGCGGGGCTGCCCTACACGCTTCTGATCGGTACGCTCAACGCCTGGCTTGGGGAGTGGGAGATTGATCTCGCCACGATCGGCGTACTGTCGTGGATAGGCTTGGCCTACGCGTTCAAATTCCTTTGGTCGCCGCTGGTGGATCGGGTGCGCCTGCCATTGCTTGAGCGGCTGGGTCGACGCCGTAGCTGGCTGATTGTCTGCCAGTTGCTGCTGACCGCGACCTTCTTTGCTTTGTCGGTTTCGAATCCCCGCCTGCAGCTTGGCTGGTTTGCGCTGGTAGCCGTCATCGGGGCCTTCGCCTCGGCAACGCAGGACGTGGTGATCGACGCCTGGCGGATCGACGTTGCCGATGCCCGGGCGCCGGTCGAAATCCTCTCATCCATTTACCAGTTCGGCTACCGAATCGCGGCCCTAGTCGGCGGGGCGCTGGCCTTGATCCTGTCGGAACGGGTGTCGTGGCCGATGGTCTATGCCATCATGGGCGGCTTCATGGCATTGACCATGATCGCCACTTTAGCCGCTCCCGACACCCCGCGCGACGCGACCGAGCGAGAACAGACAGCTCTTCGCCAAGTCGGTGCAATCCAGCCGCGCCTGCGCGCTATCGGCCTTCTCATCGTCGGGATCGGGTGGGCCTGGGCGCTGTGGACGGTCGGAAGTTTCATGGTCGTCATGCTTGGTGGCGCGATTGATCCCGCTACCGGAAAACCGCCCGCGGTCGGGGATTTCACCAAGGTCTACGGGCCCTGGATCGTGGCCGCGACCGTCATTCTCCCGGCGATCGTCGCAGCGACCTTCAATTGGCTCAGGGCGCGCAAGGGCTATATCCTGACCGCAGACGACCCGGCAACGAGCAATGGCGAGCGGGCCGCCGATCATGCCTATTCGGCCTTGATCCTCCCGCTTGGCGAGCTGGTTGGCCGCATCGGCTGGGGCGTGATTGTCGTGCTCGGGCTGATCCTCAGCTATCGTATCACCGACAATATCTGGGGCTCGTTCGCCTTTCCGTTCTACCTCCAGGAACTGAAATACACCGGCGACGAAGTGGCCTTCGCGTCGAAGATTTTCGGAGTCTTCATGACCATGGCGGGAATCGCCATCGGCGCGGGAATGTTCGCCACCATCGGCCGGATGCCCACCTTGCTGATCGGCGCGATCGTCGCAGCAGCGAGCAATCTCATCTACGCAGATCTCGCCTCGGGAGCCGTGGCAATCGACGCCTTCGCCCGTTTTTTTGGTCTCGATGCCTTCGGGCACGACTTGCGCATGGTTCGCTTACTGGTCGCCATTTCGGGGGAAAATATCGCCGGTGGATTGGCGGGCGCCGCGTTCGTCGCCTACCTGTCCTCGATTACCAGCCGCGAATTCAGCGCGGTGCAATATGCGTTGCTATCGTCGCTCACGTTCCTCGTCGGATCGCTCGGACGGGCCGCCGTCGGGGAGGCGATCGACCGAATTGGCTATGCCCCGGTGTTCCGCTTCACCGCCCTCATCGGGCTGGTCGCGGTTGGTTTCGTCATCCTCGAATGGATCCGCACCGCAATGGCCGATCGCGACCGGGGCGATGGCGATATCATAGCTGCCGATGTTGCCCGCGAGGCGGAAGGGGACACGGCCTGAGATGCCGCTCTACCTGCTTCTGATCGCCGTACAGGTGGCGTGTATCGTCGATGTGGTGCGCAATGGCCGCAACACGATCTGGGTGATGGCACTGATGTTCCTTCCGGTGGCGAGCGCGGTCGCTTATGTGATCGTCGAAGTCATCCCGCGCATGAAGCACAACCGGCACATGCGGGAGGCGCGGGCGCAGCTCGTCGAGAAGATCGATCCCGAGCGGGACCTTCGAAACGCGCGCGAGGCTCTGGATGTCGCCAAGACTGCGGCCAATCGCATTCGCCTTGGCGACGCGCTGGCAGCGCGCGGGCGGCACGGCGAAGCGCTGGTCCAGTATCGTGACGCAGCCGGGGGCAGCACACCGGATTATCGGCTAGGCGAGAAAGTGGCGCGGGCGCAATTCCTGTCTGACCAGAGCACAGCCGCACTGGCGACGCTTGATTCGATAGCCGCCTCGTCCGCCCGGTCGGACATCGACCGGATCGCGGTTCTTCGCGCGCGGATTTTCGAAGATCTTGGGCGCGATGCCGAGGCGGCGACGATCTATGCTGACGTGGTCGAGCGCTATCCCGGTGATGAAGTGCGTTGCCGCTACTCGGGTCTGCTGATCCGGCAGGGCAAAAAGGGCGATGCACGGCGGCTGCTGGGTGAAGTCGAGCATCGATTGAAACGCATATCGCGGCAGCAACGTGCAGCGGACTCGACCATGTACGACTGGGCGATGGCCGAACTGGCCAAGCTTCGCGCTTAGTCGGGCATCTCGCCGTTGAGCGCCAGGGCGTTCCCGGCAAGGTAGAGCGATCCCGCGATCAGGCGCGGCGCGGGCAGGTCCACCAGTGCCTCTTCAAGCGATGCCGCGGCGCGACCGCCAAAACGCTCGGCCAGATCGGCGGGCGCGTGCGCATCGTGATCGGGGATCGGCACGAAGGTAAGCGACAAAGCGTGCGGTCCGAGCGCGCCCACGATGGCGGCGGCATCCTTGTTGGCGAGGATGCCAAGCACGATGTGCGTCCGCCCGCGGGTCGCCAGCAATTGAGCAAGCGCGACCGCCGCGTCGGCATTGTGGGCGCCGTCGAGCCAGGTTTCGACGCCATTCGTGAGCGGACCGTCGGCAAGGCGCTGGAAGCGGGCCGGCCAGGTCGCGGCGGCGATGGCGGAGCGGAATACGTCGTCGGCAACGGGTAGGCGATCCTGCGCGGCCAGCATCTGCCAGGCGAGGTTGGCATTGCGGATTTGATGCGCACCGGGGAGCGCCGGGACCAGCGACGGATCGAGCCTCCATTCGCGGCTTTCGATCAGCAGTTCCGCCCCAGCGACGGTCGCCACGCATTCGATCGCCGCTTGCGCCTCCGCCACCTGCGCAAGGCAGACGAGCGGCACGTCCCGGCGCGCGATACCGGCCTTTTCCGCAGCAATCTCACCCAGCGTATTGCCAAGGAAATGCTGGTGATCGAGGCCGATGCTGGCGATGCCGGTTACGAGCGGGCGATCGACGACATTGGTCGCGTCCAGCCGTCCCCCGAGCCCGACCTCCAGGATCACAGCGTCCGCCGGCGTGTCGGCAAATGCCAGGAAGGCGGCGGCGGTGTTGACCTCGAACAGGCTGCCCCTGATCTCCTCGTTGGCGTCGAGCACCCGGTCCATGACGTCGGCCAGCTGGGCGTCACTGATCAGCTTTCCCGCCAGCCGAATGCGTTCATTGTACCGAACGAGGTGCGGGCTGGTGAACACATGCACGCGGTGTCCCGCTGCCTCCAAACCGGCGCGGAGAAATGCACAGGTCGATCCCTTGCCGTTGGTCCCGGCGACATGGAAAACAGGCGACAGTCGGTCCTGCGGGCGACCGAGCATATCCAGCAGCGCGCGGATCCGGTCGAGCCCGATCCGGTCGTCGTCGACATGCTGGGTCGCCTGCCGCGCGATGAGTGCGCTGAGCCGAGGATCGTCGGCCCGCACCACTTCCTTCATCAGGCCGCCTTCTTGCCCTTCGCCCGGCTTGGCGCGAGATAGTCGATCAGGGTCGCCAGCCGGTCCTTCAGATTGTGGCGCGTGACGACCATGTCGATGATCCCGTGGTCGAGTAGATATTCGGCCCGCTGGAATCCCTCGGGCAGTTTCTCCCGGATCGTCTGCTCGATCACGCGCTGCCCGGCAAAACCGATCAATGCATCGGGTTCGGCAATCTGCACGTCGCCGAGCATCGCATAGGACGCGGTGACGCCGCCGGTCGTGGGATCGGTCAGTACCACGATGTAAGGCAGTCCCGCCTCGCGCAGTTGCGCCAGCGCGACCGTGGTGCGCGGCATCTGCATCAGCGACAATATGCCCTCCTGCATCCGCGCCCCGCCGGCGGCGGTGAACAGGACGTAGGGCGCCTTGGCAGCGATCGCGGCCTTCACGCCCGCCAGGAAGGCCGCGCCGACCCCGATCCCCATCGATCCGCCCATGAAGGCGAAATCCTGCACCCCGACGATGGCCTTGCGCCGACCGATCAGCCCTTCGGCGTTGATCAGCGCATCCTTTTCGCTGGTTGCTGCACGCGCCGCCTTGATGCGGTCGGTGTAGCGTTTCGTGTCGCGAAACTTGAGCGGGTCTTCGCGGACGTCGGGCGACGCGATCACCTTGAAATTGCCACCGTCGAACAATTGCTCGAACCGTGCCTGGGGCCCGATCCGGTCGTGATGATCGCATTTCGGGCAGCAGAACAGGTTCTCCTCCCACTCTTTGGTGAAGACCATCGCGTCGCACTTCTTGCACTTGTGCCACAGATTGTCGGCGGTCTGCCGCTTGGGAAGGAAGGGGATCCCGTTGCGGACCCGGCTAAGCCAGCTCATTCGACGTCTCTTTCAATTGGATGCGCGCGGGTAACCCGTGGCTGCCGTGATTGTCCAGTTTGCAGCGCCGGTCGAAACCACTGGCATAATAGGATTTCGACTGCTTGGATGAATATTGCTCTTTCAAATTGTCGAAGTTTCCGACCGATCGTCGAAGCGGGCGGGAGCGGATGCGCCTATGATTGCCGACCGAATTCGTGGCTTGGACGGCAAAGTTGATTTTGAAGTTGATACCCCCCCTGTTTGGGGGGGGCGCGGTGTAAACTTCGCTAGAGAGTCGCTGCGATGGCGCGGAGTGCGGCGTCCGGATCGTCGGCCTGCGTTACGGGTCGTCCGATTACCAGGATCGACGCCCCGGCGTCGATCGCCGCGCGCGGCGTGATGACGCGTTTCTGGTCGCCGACCGCGCCGTCGCTTGGGCGAACACCGGGAACGACGAACACCCCGTCGTGCCAGTCTCGGCGGATCGCGGCTACTTCCGCTCCGGAACAGACGATCCCGTCGAGCCCCGCTGAACGGGCAAGCCCGGCTAGCCGGAGGACCTGCTCATGAGCCTGTCCGCCGACGCCGATATCGCGCAGGTCGCCGTCGTCGAGGCTGGTCAGCATGGTGACGGCGACGACCTTCGTCCGGGCCGGGGCGCTGGCCTTGGCTTCTTCCAGCATCGCTCGTCCGCCGGCCGCGTGGACGGTCAGGATCGCCGGCTCGAGCGGCCGCAAGGCCTGGACCGCTTTCGCCACCGTGTTGGGAATGTCGTGCAGCTTGAGATCGAGGAAGATCGGCAGGCCGTCGTGGGCCAGTTCCGACACGCCCGACGGGCCGTTGGCGGCGAAGAATTCCAGCCCCAGTTTGATACCCCCGGCGTGGCGCTTGACCGCCTTGGCCAGGGCCTTGGCGCGATCCAGGTCGGATGTGTCGATGGCGACGAAGATCGGGCTGTTCATTGCGCCTCCCCGATCGGGTCGATGGCGGCGACGTGCTGCGTGGAAGGGGGCGGTGCCGGGATGGCCGGCACTTCGGTTGCGATCCGCCGCTTCATCCGCCAGATTTTGCCGCGCATCACCAGCCAGGTGGGCAGCATGCCGATCAAAAAGGTTGCCAGCAGCAGCACGGGCAATTTGATGTCCGCCTGCAGATTGCTCCACAGATCGACCGTCACGTCGCGCCAGTTATTGCTTGCGATGATCGCCACCACGACGGCGATCAGCACCCACAGCAGGGTCTTTAGGAATTGCATATTGGCGCGCTGTAGGCGAGCCGGACCGCGATTTCCAGTTGGAGACTTCATTCGTCGCCCGCTGCACTCGTTTCGGCGCAGCGAGCGAATCCGCCGATTGAGCACGGCAAAACGCCCCGCCACAGCATCGGTTCGCGGTGGGAAGATTTTCTTTTGAAACGACAATTGCATTTGGGACTGGGTGGCGTCGCATTGGTCGTCGCGGCGCTCGCCATCGGTGGGAACGTGTTCCGGCTCGGCGCCGAAAAAAATAAGGTCGACCGTCAGGCCGCCTCCTATCTTTCCTTGGCCCGGGTATCGCCGGCGGATCGCCGCGACATCGATTACGTCAGGCTGGATGAGCGGCTCAAGCGAATGGCTGCCGAACCGACGATGGTCGGACTCGCCGTCGGCATCGTCGAAAACGGCCGCATCACCTTCCTCCACGGCTATGGCGAGACGGAAGCCGGTTCGGGCGACATGGTCACGCCGCAAACCGTGTTCCGATGGGCGTCGGTGTCGAAAGGGGTTGCGGGGACGGCGGCCGCGAAACTTGCCGAGCAGGGAAAACTCAATCTCAACGCTCCGATCGCCAATTATTCCAAGACCCTCAAGCTTCCTGGCGGCACCGAGTATAGCGCTACCTTGAGCGACGTGCTCAGCCACCGGCTGGGGATTTACCGCAACGCCTACGACGACAAGCTCGAAGCGGGGGAAGATCCTCGCCTCATCCGCCAGACGCTTGGAACGCTCGCGTCGCTTTGTGCCCCCGGGACATGCTGGAGCTATCAGAACATCGCGTTCGATGCGTCGAGCGAGGCAGTCGCCGGGGCGATGAACGAACCCTATCAGGACGCCATTCCAGACCTGTTGTTCAAGCCGATCGGCATGACCTCGGCCAGTCTGACCCGGGCCGGACTGGAAAGTGCCAAGAGCTGGGCTCGCCCCCATGCGGTCGGTCGTCGCGAATTGCCGATGAGCGATGCCTATTACCGCGTCCCGGCGGCGGGCGGCGTCAATAGCAACATCAAGGATATGGCGCTGTGGATGATTGCCCAGATGGGCGGAATGCCGGCGGTGGTCAGTCCCGCGGTTCTCGCCACCGCGCATGCCCGGCTGGTTGCGACCCCCGGTGAACTCAGCCGGCTGCGCAAATTTCGCGAACGCATCGCGGCTCCCTTCTACGGGTTCGGTTGGCGCAGCTACGACTATGCCGGCCACCGGATCGTCGGCCACCGCGGCGGAATCAACGGCTACCGCTCGTTGATCCTGTTCGACCCGCAGTTGAAAAGCGGGGTGGTGGCGTTGTGGAACAGCAATACGTCGCAGCCCGGCGGCCTCGAGTTTGAAGTGATGGACATGCTCTACAAGCTTCCGTTCCGCGACTGGATGGAAATCGACGGCAAAAGCTCGCCCGTTGCGGAGCCGGCGGAAGATGCGAGGTCGGGCGAGCCGAATTCGCGTTAACCGTGAAACGGGTAGGGTGCTGCTTCGTTCTTCCAGCAAAGGGAGACCGAAATGTCCGAGACCGTCGAACCGATGATCCACGAAGATGCGTTGCCCGGCAACGAGCATGAACTCGACCGCCAACCCCACTGGCAGCCGAGATATCCCGGGTCGGGCCGTTTGAAGGGCAAGACGGCGTTGATCACCGGTGCCGACAGCGGCATTGGCCGGGCCACGGCAGTATTGTTCGCTCGAGAAGGCGCGAATGTCGCGATCTTTTATCTTTGCGAACATGAGGATGCCGAGACGACACGCAAGGCTTGCGAAACCGAAGGCGCACGGGCGATTACCGTCGCCGGCGACCTGGGGGACAAGAAATTCTGTGACGCGGCGGTGCAACGGGTGGTCGACGAATTCGGCGGCCTGGATATCCTGGTGAACAATGCAGGCGAGCAACACCCCGACAAGGACATTACGGACATCACCGAAGAGCAGCTGAGGCGCACGTTCCAGACCAACATCTTTTCGATGTTCTTCCTGACGCAAGCGGCCCGCCCCCATCTGAAAAAGGGCTCCGCGATCGTCAATTGCACATCGGTCACGATGTATCAGGGCGAGGCCGAACTGCTCGACTATAGCTCCACCAAGGGTGCGATCACCGGATTCACCCGGTCGCTGTCCGAAAATCTGGTCAAGGACGGCATCCGCGTCAATGCAGTCGCACCGGGACCGATCTGGACGCCGCTCAACCCCTCCGGCGGGGCGAGCCCGGAGAAACTGGCAACGTTCGGGGAAAAAACGCCGATGGGCCGACCCGGACAACCCAACGAGGTCGCACCGGCCTTCCTGTTCCTGGCCTGCGAGGACTCAAGCTACATGAGCGGGCAGGTGCTGCATCCCAACGGGGGGACCATCGTCAACGGCTAGTGAGGACCTGAACCATGCCGCAAGGTGACAAAGACGCCTACACCGAAAAGCAGAAGCGGAAGGCCGAGCACATCGAGGAAAGTTACGAAAAGGACGGGGTCGGTCGCAACGAAGCCGAAGCCCGGGCCTGGGCGACCGTCAACAAGCAGGACGGAGGCGGCAAGAAATCCGGGTCGGGCCGCAAGAAATGATGTACGATGCCACTGCACGACGTGGGGGCGAACATGCGAATCTTGATCCTGCTATTTTCCGCTATGGCGCTGGCCGGATGCGATCAACAGCCGCCGGCTAGTCGCCCGTCGAATGAGCAAAGTGCGGCACCGATGCCGAAGCATCAGCGAGCGATCACCGCCAGCTTCGATTGTGACCGGGCGCGGGGACAAGCGCAGGAACTGATCTGCGGCGATGCCAGCCTGGCGGCGATGGACCGTGAAGTGGCCCGGCTTGCGGCCTTGGCGGTCGATCCGGCGAGCCAGTCCGACTGGCAGCAACAGCGTGACCGTTGCGACAAGGCGGACGAACTACGCCAGTGCGTAATGGCTTCCGCGATGCTCAAGATCCACCAATTGCGGAAAGTCTCTAAAACAGTTCCAGGTGGCGAGGGGCCGTCGATTGGCCCCGTCGCTTTCACCTGCGGCGGTCTGGCAGGATCGATCAACGCGACATTTTTCAACAGCAATCCTGGCGCGGTGGCGATCGAATGGGGCGGGCAGGCGATTGCCATCGACCAGGCGATGTCCGGATCGGGGGCTCGATACGAAGGACGGTGGGAGGGGCAGCCCTACGTGTTCTGGAATAAAGGACGACAGGCCACCTTTACCGTTCCCGGCAAAGGTGACCTGCAATGCGTCGAGGCATCGCCGTCGGGTTAGGCGCCGAGCGGAATTGCGCTTTTTGCCTCCGCCGATGAACCGACATTGGCATCGAGGAAGCCAACAACGTCGTCGATCAAGCGCTGCTTGTCGGTGGCGAAAAGGCCGTGGGCGCTGCCGTCATATTCGATCAGCTGGGCACCGTCGATTTGCTGTGCCGAGACACGACCCGTGGCATCGATCGGAACCGTCTTGTCGGCAGTGCCGTGGATGACCAGAGTCGGCGCCTTGAAACTGCTCAGGTCGGGACGGAAATCCGTCGTCGCAAAGGCTTTTGCGGCGGCAAGCATGTTGCGCGTTCCCGACAGCATAGTCTGACGCCAGCTATTCATCAGCACTTCGTCGCTGACCGGCGACGAGAGAGCGCCGATCCCGTAGAAATCCTTGAAAAAGCCGGTGAAGAAATGCTCGCGGTCTTCCTTCATTCCCGCGGTCATTTCGTCGAAGGTCGATTGCGGTACGCCGTTGGGATTGTCGTCGGACTTGAGCATGTACGGCACGACCGCACCGATCAGCACGGCGCTCGAGGTCTTTCCCGGATATTTGGTCTGAAAGCGGGCAACTTCGCCGCCGCCCATCGAAAAGCCGACCAGTGCGACATTTTCCTGCACGCCGGCGTTGTCGAGAATTGCGATGACGTCGTCGGTGTAGGTGTCGTAATCGTTACCGTCCCATGGCTGATCGGAACGGCCGAAACCGCGACGGTCGGGGATGATCACCCGATAGCCTTTTTCAGCCAAAGCGATGCCCATGTCGTCGAAAGTGTCGCCGGTCAGCGGCCAGCCGTGCAGCAGGACGACCGGCTTACCCTGGCCCCAATCCTTGTAATAGAGTTTGGTGCCGTCTTTGGCTTTGGCTTGGGGCATGAGATCTTCCTTATCTGTGGCGGTCAGGGGAGCTGTTAAAACGAGGCAATCGATCCGAAGTTGCGGCGGACGAAGTCGGTTTGCCGCCGCCAGCTAGCTGGCCGACGCGCTTTCGAGGAAATCGGCGAGTTCTTCGGACGTCTTGAACCGCTGGCCGTCGATGAAGGTGACCGGCGTGGTCGAAACGCCTTCTTTTTCCTCGAACGCATCGACCTCTTCGCGGCTGGTCAGCTGCTGGTCGTCGACAGTGTAGCCGGCGTCCTCCAGCATGGCCTTGGCGCGAACGCCGAACGGACATTCATGGTCGGGCAGAACCATGCGATGGAGGGTGGCGGTGCGGGTGTCGGTCATGTCGATCTCCAGATGGGGGTTGCATCTTCAGCGAACGGGCCCGTTCCCCGGTTCCGAGGCCATTGGAATATCACGACGAAGTGCGTAATTCGGCGGGATGACGAAGCCGACCATCCACGCTTTTTTCAACGAGCCGACCAATACGGTGTCTTACCTTGTCGGCGATCCGTCATCCGGGGCGGCGGCGGTGATCGACCCGGTGCTGGATTACGATGCCGAGGACGGAACGGTCGACACGGCGTCGGCGGAGGACATCCTGGCCCGGGCCGACGATCTTGGCTGGCGAATCGAACTGGTGCTGGAAACGCACGCCCATGCCGACCACCTTTCTGCCGCGCCCTTGTTCAAGACACGGACCGGGGCGAAGATCGGTATCGGCGAGCGTATCCGCGACGTGCAGAAGGTGTTTCGGCCAATGTTCGGCGCCGACGACGTCAAGGACGGCGGCGGCGACTTCGACCTGCTATTCAAGGATGGCGACCGGATCGCGCTAGGCGAACAGTCGATTGAGGTCCTGGCGGTCCCGGGGCATACCGCCGCGGACGTCGCATACAGGATCGACGACGCGATGTTTGTCGGCGACAGCCTGTTCATGCCCGACTTCGGCACCGCCCGGACCGACTTTCCGGGCGGGGATGCACGGATGCTCTACCGATCGATCCAGCGCATCCTCGCGCTGCCCCCGGAAACGCGGCTGTTCATGTGCCATGATTACAAAGCGCCGGGTCGGGACGCCTTTGCCTGGGAAACGACCGTGGCCGAACAGCGCAAGGCCAACATCCATATCGGCGGCGGCAAAAGCGAGGATGACTTCGTCGCGATGCGCGAAGCGCGAGACAAGACGCTGGAGACTCCGAAGCTCCTGTTGCCCGCCATCCAGGTCAACATCCGCGCCGGCCGTTTTCCACCGGCGGAAGCCAATGGCGTCAGCTATTTGCGGATCCCGGTACGGGTACGCGGGTAGGGCGAAGTTGACACTCCACCCCCCAGACAGGGGGGGTGTAAACTTCAGAATCAACTTTGCCTTGGCCGGCCGGCTATTCGCAACGATTTCAAAGAGCTTCACGCCGCTCGGATCGGCGCGCCGTGGCCCACCAAGCAAATGAAATCCTACATTGAAAGCGAAAAGGCGTTGCCGGCGACCGCTCGATCGGGTGGTCCGTTAGCGACTTCTTAGCCTTCGCGGGCGCACCGTCGGTCGACCAACCCGTGGAGCATCGATTGCCCGAGACCGCGTCCGTCACGACCTTCGTCATGGCCCCCGAATTGCCATGGCCGGACGACACACCCCCTGCCGACGCGCTGGGGGTGCTGGATCAGGTCGTGGTGACCGTCGGCGGCGAGCGTCGGGCGTGCGGGGTTCGCAAGATATCGGCACTTGGGGCCACGGTGCGCGGCGGCCTGGGTCCGAGCGCGTCGGTCCGACCGGGGACCGACGTGTCGGTCGAACTGGCGACCGGGCACCGGCCGGCAGGAACGATCGACTGGGTGGCCGGTGGCGAAGCGGGCATCCGGTTTGCGTCGCCGATCGACATGGTTGCGCTGCTCAACCGCACGCTGATCAGCCAGCCGGGCGAGCGGCGCACCATGCCGCGGGTGGAATTGCGTTGCGGCGTGGGGATGAAGTGGGGCGTGAGCCTGGCCGCGGCAACGTTGCGCAATATTTCGGCGCGGGGGCTCCAGGTCGAAGGCGAGGACCTCCCGCCGCGCGAAACCTTCGTGTCGCTCTTCATCGAGGGGCTGGTGGTGCCGGCGGGCGAAGTGGTGTGGCGCAAGGGGAATTTGGCCGGGATCGAACTGATGGAGCAATTGCGCTGGTCTTCGCTGATGCCGTGGGTTCGGGCGATGGGGCGGAAGTAGGGCTGCGGGTTTAAGGGCCCCCTCCCGCTCGCCTTTGGCGAGTTGCCTCCCCCGGGAAGCCGGGGGAGGGGTTGGTCAGCCTAGGCTGACGAAGGTGTCGAGGACGCGTTTCTTGCCGGCGTGTTCGAAATCGATTTCGAGCTTATTGCCTTCGATCGCCTCGATCGAGCCATAGCCGAACTTCCCGTGAAAGATACGCATGCCCACGCTCAGGTCGTCGCGTCCGCGATTGCCGAGGCTGATGGCCGGAGCATGCGATTCTCGCGGACCCGTCGGACGGGGGCGGGATGACCGGCCGTCGGCATCGCCAAGCGCCCGCTGAAAGCCGGGACCGCGATTGGCGCTGCGCATCGCCTGGGCGGGGCCAAGATGGGCGAAGGGGTCCGAGTGCTCACTCCATTGCGCACGCCACAACGACTCGCCGCCCGACATGGTGGTCTCGGTTTCGACATGGGCTTCGGGCAGTTCGGCGACGAACCGGCTGGGGATGGAGCTGGTCCACTGGCCGTAGATCCGGCGATTGGCGGCATGAAGAATGGTCGCCTTCCGCCGGGCGCGGGTGATGGCGACATAGGCGAGACGGCGTTCTTCCTCGAGGCTTGCCAGCCCGCCTTCGTCGAGGGCGCGCTGCGAGGGAAACACGCCCTCTTCCCAACCGGCGAGGAAGACGAGGGGGAATTCGAGGCCCTTGGCGGCGTGGATGGTCATGATGGTGACCTTGGGCTCCCCACGCTGCGCATCATTGTCCATCACTAGGCTGACATGCTCGAGGAACGCGCCGAGCGTTTCATACTCCTCCATCGCGCGCGTCAGCTCGGTCAGGTTTTCCAGCCGCCCCGCAGCTTCGGCGGATCGTTCGGCGGAAAGGACCGCGGTATAGCCGCTTTCATCGAGCAGGATCCGGGCCAGCTCGGCATGGGGAAGTTCGGCGGCCATGGTGCGCCAGCGGGCAATGTCGCCGACAAAGCGACCGAGGGACCTTCGCGCCTGCGGTGTGAGTTCGTCGCTGTCGACCATCTGCGCGGCGGCGAGCAACAGCGGCTGGCTAGTTGCACGGGCAGCCTGATGAATGCGGGCGACCGCCTTGTCACCGAGACCGCGCTTGGGGACGTTGACGATGCGATCGAAAGCGAGGTCGTCGGCCGGCTGGGCAACGAGGCGCAGATAGGCAAGCGCGTCGCGGATCTCGGCTCGCTCATAAAAGCGAAAGCCCCCGACGATCTGATAGGCGAGGCCGATGGCGATGAACCGCTCCTCGAACTCGCGGGTCTGGAACTGCGCGCGGACGAGGATGGCGGTGTCGTCGAGCGATCCGCCGTGGCGCTGGTGCGCCTCGATCTCCTCGCCGACGCGGCGTGCTTCCTCGGGCCCGTCCCACACGCCGATGATCTTGACCGGATCGCCGGCATCGACTTCCGTCCACAGCGTCTTGCCGAGCCGGCCGTTGTTATGGGCGATAAGGCCGGTCGCGGCGCCGAGAATGTGCGGGGTGGAGCGGTAGTTCTGTTCCAGGCGGACGACGGTCGCGCCTGGAAAATCCTGCTCGAACCGGAGGATGTTGGCGACTTCCGCGCCGCGCCACGAGTAGATCGACTGGTCGTCGTCGCCCACCACGCACAGGTTCCGGCGCGGTTCGGCAAGAAGTCGGAGCCAGTCGTACTGACTAGCATTGGTATCCTGATATTCGTCGACCAGGATATATTTGAAGCGGTCGCGGTAGGTATCGAGCACGTCGGCGTGGGCGCGGAAGATGACCAGCATGTGGAGCAGCAGATCGCCGAAGTCGCAGGCGTTGAGCGTCTTCAGCCGGTCCTGATAGGCCGCATAGAATTCGGCGCCACGGCCATTGGCGTAACCTTCGCTCTCGGCGGCGGAGATCTGGTCGGGGGTCCAGCCGCGGTTTTTCCAGCGATCGATAAGCCCGGCCAATTGCCGCGCCGGCCAGCGCTTTTCGTCGAGGTTGGCGGCGGTGATCAATTGTTTGAGCAGGCGCAGCTGGTCGTCGGTGTCGAGGATGGTGAAGTTGGACTGCAGCCCGACGAGCTCGGCATGCGCCCGAAGCATGCGCGCGGCAACGCTATGGAAGGTGCCGAGCCAAGGCATCGATTCGATCGCACCGCCCGAGATGGCACTGATCCGTTCCTTCATCTCGCGTGCCGCCTTGTTGGTGAAGGTGACGGCTAGGATCTGGCTTGGCCACGCGCGGCGGGTAGCGATGATATGGGCCAGGCGCGCCGTCAGCGCAGCGGTCTTTCCGGTCCCGGCACCGGCCAGCATCAGCACCGGCCCTTCGGTCGTCAGCACGGCTTCGCGCTGCGGCGGGTTGAGGCCGGCGAGGTAAGCGGGTTCGGGCGTCAGGGCAGGAGATTCGGGCACCTCTGCGAGGTAGGAGCGGGGGAACAGAAGGGCAACCGCCGAGATTCATTCGATCCCGTCACTTTCCCCCGATATCCCCATTATCCACAGCATTGAGGGTAAAGATTCCATTTTGTGCGACTCGGAAGGGCGCGCATATTCATCAGGTGATCGGGACGGATGTCCCAGCCTCAACGGAGCGCCGGCAACGGCAGGATGGCGAGGAGGGGGCGGAAAGTCCGATCTCCGCCGGCAGGCGATGGATGCGGAGATCGATGCGGAACTGCCTTCGGGCGATGAAGCGACGAAATCCAAAATCCGGACCAGTCGGCAAGAGGCGCCGGAAGAGTTGGTCCGTCTTTGCGAGGGCGGTTTCCCCCCCAGGGAAACCAAGCCGCGCGAAGCAGGCTAACCCAAGAAGGGCCGCGGAAGTTCAAGGTGTTCATGGGCCTTCGGGTCCGGAGCGAAGCAGCGACGGGAAGCAATCCATCTCTCGGGATGGGGAAACGATCGACGCAGTGAGGATCCTCACGGGTCCGCCATGATCGGAAGCGACGCCTGAGCTGGTGAATCAGGATCGAGAAGCGGGGGGTCCTCGGACCGTCAGTCGAACGAACACCGGTAAATCCATACTCGGCGCAGTGGGGCCTGGCAGCAATGCCGGGCCCCTTTTCTTTGTCGTCAGAGGGATTGAGTTCAGCTTGCTGCGAACGAGCCAATCGCGCGGCGTGACGCGGCCGGGGTAAGGCGATAGGGTGGCTCGATCCAGGGAGACTTGCCATGCGTGAAGTCCTGATCGTCGCCGCCAGCCTGTCGCTAATCATCGGCCCCACGGCCGCCGCCGCCCAGAAGGCCGGGCAATTGATCGCCGCCGAGCCGGTGGTCGACACGCCTGTGGGGATGCAGGCCTGGCGGGTGCGATACTGGACGAGCGATGCGGCGGGGAAACCGCGCGAGGTGACGGGCATGGTGATCGCGCCGCGCGAGGCGATCCCGCCGCGACCGCGACCGGTAATCGCTTGGACCCATGGCACATGGGGGATCGCCAGCCGCTGTGCGCCGTCGCTGAGCGCGAATTTCTGGAACGTCACGCCGGCGCTGGCGGGGGTGCGGGCGGGCAATGTCGTGGTTGCGCCCGATTATCCGGGATTGGGCAGTGCCGGCATGCATCCATTCCTGGTCGGGGCGGATACGGCACGGTCGGTGGTCGACGGGGTGCGGGCGGCGCGGCAGATTTCAGGCGCCGCCGCGGGTGCGCGCTATGCGGTGTGGGGCGAATCACAAGGGGGGCATGCCGCGCTTTGGACGGCGCAGGTGTCGCCATCCTACGCGCCTGAGCTGCAACTGATCGGCGCGGCCGCGGCGGCACCGCCGACCAACCTAATCGAAAATCTCCGGCAGAGCCCGAACAAGACCGTGAAGACCTTTTTCACCGCGTATATCGGGCGTAGCTGGTCGAGCCATTACGGGGCGCCGCTGACCACTTTCGGCGGGCCGCAGACGCGGGGGATCATGACCCGGCTGGCGGACAATAATTGCATCGAGCTTCATGCCAAGCCCAAGCTGGGCCTGGTGCTGGGTATCGTGACGCTGCAGAGTCGGCTCAAGGCCATCGATCTCGGGCGGGTACAGCCCTGGGCCGGGCTGGCGCGGCAGAATAGCCCAACGACCGGACGGATCGGCGTGCCGCTGCTGATCGCGCAGAACGCCAAGGACGATCTGGTCGCGCCGGCGGTAACCGCGGCGCACGTCCGCAGCCTGTGCCGATCGGGCAATCGGGTGCGGCGGATCGCGATCCGTGGCGACGGCCACGCCACCAGCGCCAAGGACAGCGCGACCGAGACGCTGGCGTGGATTGCGGATCGCTTCGCCGGCCGCGCCGCGCCGAGCGACTGCAATGCGGTTCGATGAGCAATATCTTCGAGCATCTGGCGACCCGTGTCGCGGCGGCGGCGGGACGCCCGTGGGCGTTTGCGCTGGCGCTGTCGATCATCGTGGGTTGGGCCCTGTCGGGGCCGATCTTCGGCTGGTCCGACACCTGGCAATTGGTGATCAACACCGGCACCACCATCGTCACCTTCCTGATGGTGTTCCTGATCCAGAATGCCCAGAACCGCGATGCCGCCGCGATCCAGGCCAAGCTGGACGAGATCATTCGCGCCATCGATGGGGCGCGAAATGAATTCATCGGCATCGAGCACCTGACCGAGGGCGAGCTCGAGCGGATTCGACGCGCGGTGGAGGCCGACTGTGGGAACGAAAGCGAGCGACATCTGGCAATCGAGCGATTGATCGGTCGGCTTTGAAGCGAAGTTTCTAGAGAACGATGATCATCGTGCTCATGCCAAGCAGCCGATGGCCGAATTCGCCGCAGTGCACCTTGTAGTTTCCGCGGCGGGGGATGAGGTCGATGACCGCGCTTCGCCCCGCGGCAAGGCGAACCTCGCCGCCCGGCGCGCGACCGCGAATAAGGCGTGCGTTGCGGAAGAATTCCTCGGCGGTGAAATCGTGGCTCTTTCCGGCGCGATTGACCAGGATGAGGCGCACCGGGACGCCGGCCGCGAGATAGATTGGCGACGGCGTGTAGCGATAGCTGGTGAGGGTGACGGTGGCCCGCGCCTTGGGCGCGGCGTCGGCGGCAACCGGCGTTGCGAAGAGCAAGGCGGCGGCGAGCATTCGGATCATGACAAGGTCCTGGCGGCGTGGGGTGAGCAACCATCGTCCAATTAAAGGCGGCGACGCAAGTCCTGCGCCGCCGCCAGCCCGCTCTAAGACAGGCAATTGGATGACGGGAGGGGGGATCCCGACGTGTTTACAACGCACTAGTCCGAAAAAGGTGCCACAGGCGCGTTTCGACGTCCAACGTGATACGTTCGCCCAGCGACCGACGCGAGTCGCACGCAGGCTTATCTCCGGGGGGACGACATGGCACTGACACGGCGGCGATTGCTCGGGGAATTAGGCCTGCTGAGCGGGGCGAGGGCGAGCCTGGCCGCAATGCAGATGTTGGGCATCGCTTCACCCGGATCGGCGAAAGCGGCACGCTTTGCGCTCCCGCCCGGGAGTGGCGCGGGCAAGAAGGTGGTCGTGCTGGGGGCCGGCATCGCTGGACTGGTGTCGGCGATGGAGCTGCGCAAGGCTGGCTACGCGGTAACCGTTCTCGAGGCACGAAATCGCTTCGGCGGACGGGTCTGGACGATGCGCGGCAAGGAGCGGATCGAGCAGATCGAACGTCCATTGCAAAACGCAAACTTTAGCACGGGGCAATATTTCAACGCTGGTCCGGCACGATTGCCGAGTTCGCATCACGTCATCCTCGGCTATGCGCGGCAGCTCGGTGTGCCGCTGGAAATCTTCGTCAACAGCAACAGATCGGCCGGCTGGGACTTCGGCGGCAAGGTGCATCGCGAACGCCAGATGCTCTTCGATCTGCGCGGGCGGCTGGCCGAACTGCTGGTGACGGCGATGGACGCCCACGGGCTCGACGCCGTCATGCCCAAGGCCGACCGCGACATGTTCGGCCAATTCCTGCGCGGCTGGGGCGGGCTCGATCCCAATGGCAGGATGCGGGCAAGCGCGAGTTCGGGCTTTGCCAGCGAGCCGGGCGCCTATGATCGTCCGGGCGTCGCGGTCCAGCCGCTCGTTCTGAAGGAAATATTGCCCGGGCCGGCAATCGGGCTGCCCTTGGTGTTCGAAACGATCATCGACATGCAGGCGACGATGATGCAGCCGGTCGGCGGAATGGACCGGATCGCCGCGGCGATGTTCGAGAAGGTCAAATCGAGCGTTCGCCTGGGCGTCCCGGTGACGGCGATTCGCCGCGAAGGTGCCGGGGTGCGGATCGAACATGGCAACGGCGTGACCCGCGCGGACTATTGCATCTGCACGCTTCCGGCCCCGATCCTCGCGCGGATCCCGAGCGACTTCTCTCCCGCGAAGAAGGCGGCGTTGAGCGGGGTCGAATATCTCAAGAGCGCGAAGGTGGCCTTTGAGGCGCCGCGTTTCTGGGAGACCGACGAAGGCATCTACGGCGGCAACGCCTGGACCGACCGGCCCAATGAAAATGTCATGTATCCGTCGGCCGGGCTGCACGGGGAGCGCGGCGTGATCGTCGGTGCCTATGTCGCCGGATGGACCAATCAGGACAACCCCGACGCCTTCGTGGCGCGTCCGATCGCCGAGCAGATCCGGCTCAGCGCCGCATCGATCGAGGCGCTTCATCCGGGAAAATCGCGATTGCTGTCGTCGCCCGTGGCGGTGAACTGGGGACAGGTGAAGTGGTCGGAAGGGGTCGGCGCGGTCGGGCGGGACTTCGGCGACGACAAGCGCGGCGCGCGTTATGACGAACTGCTCAAACCCGAGGGGCCGATTGCCTTCGCGGGCGAACATCTGAGCTATGTCGGGCTGTGGCAGGAGGGGTCGGCGCTGTCGGCGCACGAGGCGGTGTCGCTGGTGCACCAGATGGCGGGATCACGGGCGGTGACCTGATCGTCGTTGGTCGAACGACCGTTTCAGTGCGGCGATGCCGGGATTATTTGGTTCAACGAATGTCACTGGAGGGCGATATGCGGATGATAAAATCGATCGGGATGGGCTTGGCGCTGGCAATGGCCGCACCGGTTGTGGCGAAGCCAATCGATCCGGTGGCAGCAGCGGTCGCCGACAGCGCGCACCGAACGGCCGATAATGTGGCCTTGGACGAAGACCGGAAGCCGACCGAGCTGCTGAAATTCCTTGGACTACGACCCGGCATGCGGGTCGCCGACATGTTTGGCGGCAATAATTATTGGGGCGAGATACTGGCCCCCGCGGTCGGGCCGAACGGAAAGGTGACCGTCTGGCTGCCGACCCAATTCTACGACACGAAGGCCATCGCCAAACTGACTGCGTTGGCAGCAGCGCATCTGAACGTCCGATGGCAGTCGAGCGCTTTTGCCGAGCCAAACCTTTTACCCAATTCGTTCGACCTGATGATCCTCAATCTCGACTATCATGATGTCTATTGGGAGAGCACCAAATATGGCGTGACCCGCATGGATCCTGACCAATGGCTCAAGATCGTCTATGCGGCGATGAAGCCGGGCGGGATCGTGGGGGTCGTCGACCATGTCGGACCGCCGGGTGATACCCGCGCCGTGGTCGAAAAATTTCATCGTATCGATCCGGCCGTCGTGAAGGCCGATTTCATCCGCGCGGGTTTCAAGTTGGAGGGCGAAAGTACGCTTCTGCGGAATGCGGCGGACGATCACAGCCTGCAGGTGTTCGATTCCAAAATCCGCGGCAAGACCGACCGCTTTGTCCTGAAATTCCGCAAGCCCAAATAAGCGAAAGGGGCAGCCGTCCGTGACGACCGCCCCCTTACTTCACCGGCTGATCTAGTCGGTCATCGACGCCGGCACGGTACCGCCATTGGCGGCGAGCTGGCGCATGACTTCCTTGTGGAGCCAGATGTTCATCTCGGCGCTGCCGTCCTTGTCGCCCGTGTAACCGAGCTCGGTCGCCAGTTCCTTGCGATTGTCGAGGCTCGAATCGAGACCGAGCAACTTCATCAGGTCCACGATCGACGTCTTGTAGTTGAGATCGGGATTGCCCTTGGCCGCTGCCATGTCGTCGAGCGTCTGAACTACGTCGACCGACTGGGCGGGCGCCGCCGTAGTCGGTGCCGGCGCGGCAGGCGCTGCCTGACTCGCTACGGGCGGGCCTCCGTCCATGCCCGCGGGAATTTGCGGGCGGCTCTCCGGAGCGGCGTCCTTCTTGCCGAAGATCGCGTCCTTGATCTTGCTGAAAATGCTCATCTTATGCCTCCAGACCATGTTTGAGTGCGCTGATCTGATCGTGACCCTTACGTACCGATTGATAGGCCCGATCGATCAGGTCGCGGCTTTCCGGAGCGAGATCGTCGGCCTTGAGCGCGGTTTCGAACTTCTCCTTGATGTAATCCTCGCCGCGCTCGACTTCGTTGATAATGGCCTTGTCGTCGCGGCCGGTGACCGCAGCCTTGAGATCAAGAAAGATCTGGTGGGTCTTGCCCAGCACGGTGCCGTCCTCGTCAGGCGAACCACCGAGGCGGCGCACTTCGCCCGCAAGCTCGCCGGCCACGCGCTCGCGCTCGGCGCCGTTGGTCCGGAAGATATCGCGGAACTGCTCGCTTTCGGCATGCTCGGCGGCTTCGCGATAGCCGTTGACACTATCGTTGAGGGTCGAGGTCAGAGTCTTGAGAATGGTGAGATTTTCGTCGGTGCCTAACATGCACATGCTCCCGAATGATGGTTGATACGGGGGTGAAACGCACGACGCGGGCGCATGATGCGGCGATGCGCGATTAAATATTGCGGGGGAAGCGATTTGACCGCATCGTCGAACCATGTCGCGTATCGTCTTCCTGACGTTATTCCTTGCCATCGCCAGCATTTCCAGCGCCGCCCAGGCCGCGCCAACGGCGGCTACCGGCAAGTGGGAAGTGCAATATTCGGACCGCGCGTGCATCGCGAAGCGGAACTTCGGTGACACGATGCTGGCGATCCGGCCGTCGCCACTGGGCAAGACGGTGCGCTTCGTCGTCGAGGCGCCGGGCCAGGCAAGGCGCGTCCACCAATACGGATCGACGATCGACCTGAGCGATGGCCAGCCCGCGATCCAGTCGAGCAGCATGATCTATCCACTCAAGGCGAAAAATCGCCGGGGCCTGACGACTATCGTTGCGGCGGGCGATGCGCAGCGAGTGCTGAGCGGCGGGCGATTCACCATCTGGTCGGGAGACAGGCTGGTTAAGCGGGTCGACGGATTGCCCAATAGCCCGCGTGTCATGTCCGCGGATCTGGCGATGGGACCGATGTCCGGGCTCGTTCAGGCGCTCGACAAATGCGTCGGCGATTTGCAACGTCACTGGGGCATGATCGACGGCAAGTTGCCCGAACTGATCAAAGCCACGCCGCCAGTCGGCAATGTACAGGGACTATTCTCGGCAAACGACTTTCCCGTGGATCAGGTCGATTACAGCCGGATCGTTCCGTCGCAAGCGCTGCTGATGATCGATGAACAGGGCGCCGTGGTCGATTGCGTCACCGTGCAATCGAGCGGATCGGCAGCGATCGATGCCATAGTTTGCCAGGCGATCGAAGAACGCGCAAAATTCACGCCGGCGCGCGCTGCCGACGGGAAGCCGGTGCGGAGCACGGTCATGTCCCCGTCGATCCTGTTCAAGATCGGGCGTTAGCCGGCGATCGAGGCGATCTTGCCCGGAGTTGGCTTCTTGCTGCGCCCCATCGACCAATTGGTCTGCAGCCGCACCTGAGGATTGGGGACGCACCAGATTTCGCCACCCTCGTCGAACCCAACCACCCACAGCAAATCGAATTCCGGTCCGTAGTCGATCACCGCGACGGCAGTTCCGTTGCCGCGATCGAGCACGTGGAGGGGAAGGGGCGGATCAAGCTGCGTGAAGGACATATCGTTAGAACGGGCAGCGTCAGTCCGTGTTCCGACCCTACAATCGATAGCATTTCGCAACTGGCGTGGTCGGTCGCCAAAGGATAGACCGTTCGTTCGATGTATCGAAAAAAAGGCGTGTGCGACGATGGCCGATGGGTTGAAGGCAGACGAAGCGAACAAGCCCCAGGCGACCGCCGCGGGGACGATCAAGGGCGCTCGGGCGATCTACATTCTCGGTGCGCTCGTGGTCGGTTTGTTGCTTGGTGCGATGGCGGCGCGAATAGGCGACGGGTTGCGCGAACCGGCGCTGAAGGCGGCTTCGCTGGTCGGCGGGCTGTGGCTCGACGCGCTCAAAATGACCGTCATTCCGCTGATTTTCGCGCTGCTGGTAACCGGCATCGCGCGCGGGGCCGAGGCGGCAAAGGCCGGCAGAATCGCGGGACGATCAGTCGTTTGGTTCGTGATCATTTGCACCGCGTCGGCCATTTTCGGCGCGCTGGCGACGATCGGACTGCTCGACGCCTTTCCATTGCCGGCAACCGCCGGTGAGGCGCTGCGTGCCGGGCTGGTGGCGATCGACCCCGCAGTGGCGGGTGCGCCGGTGCCCCAGGTGACCGACTTCTTCAAATCGATCATCCCGTCGAACGTCGTCTCCGCCGCTGCCGACGGGCAGATTTTGCAGATCGTGATCTTCGCTTTCCTGTTTGCGCTCGCTTTGACGCGGATCGAGACGACCAAGCGGCGGTCGGTGGTGGCGTTGTTCGAAGGCGTCGGCGATGCCTTGCTGGTCCTGATCGGCTGGGTGCTGTGGATCGCGCCGCTTGGCGTCTTCGCGCTGGCCTTTGCGGTGGGCGCGGGGGCCGGCGGCGCGGCATTTGCGGCACTGGCGCATTACATCGTCATCGTCTCGACGGTCGGCGTGCTGGTGACGCTTGCGGCCTATGTCGTGGCGGCGGTTGGCGGGCGCGGCATCCTGAGCTTTGCGAGGGCGATGATCGCGCCGCAGGCGGTGGCGATTTCGACCCAGTCGAGCCTCGCCTCGCTGCCCGCGATGCTGGCGGCGGCGCGGCTGATCGGGGTGCGCGACCAGGTCGCCGACGTGACCCTGCCGCTGGCGGTGGCGCTGCTGCGCGCCACAGGGCCGGCGATGAACGTCGCGGTGGCGATCTATGTCGCGCACTGGATGGGGATCGACGTGCCGACATCCGGACTGATCGCCGGGATCGCGGTGGCGGCGGTGGCCAGCTATGGCGCGGTAAGCCTGCCGGGACAGATCAGCTTCTTCAGTTCGATCGCGCCGATCGCCTTTTCGATGGGCGTTCCGGTAGCGCCGCTGGCAATCCTGATCGCGGTCGAGACGATTCCCGACATCTTCCGCACGCTTGGCAATGTGACGATGGACGTCGCGGTGACCGGCGCGGTCGATCGTAAGGACAGGCCGGTCGGCGAATCCTAGCGCCCGGCGATGCTTCGCACGCGATCGGCATAGAGGCGCCCGACCGGTTGTTCGCTATGGTCGGCAAGGCGGGCGATCCAGCGGCCGGAGGGGTTGCGCGAGAATCCGGCGATGAATTCGCGCCTGACGATGGCCGAGCGGTGCAACCGAACGAACACCTGCGGATCGAGCCGTTCTTCCAGCGCCGCCATCGAATGATGAATCAGCCAGCTGCGCGCACCGACGTGGAGCCGCATGTAATCGCGTTCGGCCGTGATCCGGTCGATATCGCGCGCGGCGATGCGCACCAGGCCGCTTCGGTCGGACGCCCAGAACTCTTCCAGGAACGGGGAGACGTCGGCGACGTCGTGCGCCGCTTCGCGCTCGTCACGATTATTCAGATGCAGCCGGGCGCGATCAAGCGCGTTGGCGAGCCGCGCCGGCTCGATCGGCTTCATCAGATAATCGACCGCCGCCACTTCGAATGCGGCAACCGCGAACTGGTCGAAAGCGGTGATGAAGATTACCGCCGGGGAGGGACGGCGGCGGGCGAGGGCGCGAGCCACGTCGATTCCGTCGAGGCCGGGCATGGCAATATCCAGCAGCACGGCATCCGGGCCGAGCGCCTCGGCCATGCGGATCGCGGCATCGCCGTCGCTCGCCGCGCCGACCAGGTCGACCCCACCGGTACGCGCAAGGAGCAGTTGCAACCGCTCGGTCGCGAGCGGCTCGTCGTCCGCGATCAGGACCCTTAGCGGCGATTCATCCATCGATCGTGTCCCGCGGGATGACCAAGCGGACCTCGAACCCGCCACCGTCCTGCGGGCCGAAGTCGCAGGTCGACTGGCTCCCGAAGCGCGCCTCCAGTCGCTGACAGACATTGGCGAGACCGACCCCGGTGCCCTTGATCCGATCGCTGTCGCGTCGGCCGCGCGACTTTGCCGGCTTGGTTGCGCCGCTGTTGGTGACGCTTAGCAGCATCCGGTGGTCGTCGAGCGACCGGGCGGCAATGGTCAGGGTAACGATGTCGCTGGTCGGGGAGACCCCGTACTTGATCGCATTTTCGACCAAAGGCTGGAGGATCAGCGCCGGCAGCCGTACCGTCTCCAGTTCGGTCGGGACGTTGATCTCGACCTTCAGTCGGCTGGGGAAGCGGATCTTCTCGATATCAAGATACAGGCGTTGGAGGTCGATTTCCTCCGCCAATGTCACGTCGGCGGTAGGGTTAAGCGACAGGCTGGTTCGGAAAAAGGTCGACAGCGCCAGCAGCATTTCCTCGGCGCGCTCGTTGCGCCCGGTCATCACCAGCGACGACAGGCTGTTGAGCGTGTTGAACAGAAAGTGCGGATTGACCTGATAACGGAGAGCACGGACCTGCGCGGTCTGGGCGGCGCTTTCGGCGGCGGCGGCGCGGCGCTGGGCACGCAACGCCTGGGCCTGGGCGACCGCCGCGAGGTAGAAAGCACTCCATGCTGCAAAGAAGAACAGCCAGATCACCGCGGCGTCGGCGGCATATCGGATTTTCTTCGACGGATCGATGTCGCGCAGCCGGGGCATCGTCAGGACGAGCGGCTCGGCGGCACTACGTTCGATGCGGATCGTATTGCCCTTCTCGATGACGACGACGCCTTCCTTGGCCTCGTACCGAAACTCCTCCTTGCTCTCGCGCATGCGATCTTCCGCAAGCAGGAGCAGACCGGCCATCGCACAGGCGGCGAGCAACGACGCGATCCCGGCCACAGCGATCTTGCGGCGACTGCCGCCGTCAGGCCCCCCGATGATGGCGATTGCCAGATATACCAAGCACGTCAGAACGATCCCGATCGCGATATTGATCAGCTTGTTCTGGACCATCGCAACCGGATCGGAACCAAGCAGAGCACGAGCGACGACGGTTGCGGCATAGACGAGCCAGAAGGCGAGAATCGATTTCAGGGCGAGCGGCCAGTCGGCGAGGCGGGCCGGCGCTTTCAATGGGACACTATCCATCGTTCGACAGTGGCGCGCGGCACCGGCAGGCGCAATCCGTCCACTGTCGCTTGGCAGAAGCATGGCCCCGCTCCGTCGAACAGCGGAGCGGAGGATGCGATGGAACGTCGTGGACCGGACAATCGTTTGACTTGACACATCCGAGGGAGGAACGACCTGCGTGACCGATCAATCGAATATCAGCGACCCCGACCGGCAGGCGGCGGCGCCCGCACCGACCGAGCAGAAGGCGCCCGACCGGGAGCTTGAATTGAAGCTCAAGAAGAACCCCGAAGACCTTGATAGCAAAACCGATGTGGGGTCCGATCAGTCGATGGACGCGTCCGATCCGATCGCCGCTACCCAGCCGGGTGGCAATGAACCAGTCCCTTCATCGAGCTTCCCCGAACAGGAATGATTTTACTGACTCGGGGAAGACTTGGGTCTGACTTCGAGTTGCAATATTCCCACACTGTTGTTGCATCTGATCCGATGTGAATAGTTATCGCTTGCCGCGACCCTATCCCTTTGATTCAATGTGAATGGGGGGTGGGATCGTGGTTAAGCTTTTTGCAACTAAGCTGACCGCATGATTCGACCCAGGCAAAAGGAGTCGGTTTCATGACGACGCGGACCAGTCAGCCAGCAGGCGGGGCGCTGCTGATCTCGGAACTCAAGGAGTTCGCGAGTTTCCCGAAGGCAACGCAACGCTACATCCGCCGCTCGCTCGACATCGGCTTCGGTCGCGCCGACCCGATCGACATCTGGGCACGTGATGAGGGCGAAGCCGCGTCGATCCGCGCGCAGGGGCGCTTCTACAAGCAAATCGATCATCTGCGGGTGCAGATCCCCGATGACAGTGGGCTCGACATGATCGAACCGTTCCTCGGGACTCTGGTGACGCTTGCCGCCTTCGACCTGGGACAGGATCGCCTGCCGAGCTTTGCCGCCTTTCGCTTCCTGTACGAACGCTTGCTCGGCGCGAGCGTCCGGCCGTGGCTGCCCGCCGCTTTCTGTGCGGCCGCAGCGCTTCCGCATCTGCATCCCGAGCGTCGCCGCACCCTGTTGCAGTCGATCAGCGAAAGCGCGGCAACCGCGCCGGGCTGGTCGAACCGCGAGCCGGTGTTCTGGCCCGAATGGGTCGAGAAGGTCGACGTCGCGGCCGCGGCCTGACGTCGCGCTAAATCATTGATTGCAGGCGGCGGCGGCTCCATCAGAGCCGCCGCCGTTAACATTTCCGGAGCCTTTCGATCCTCGACACGATCATTCACGACGCGGTTCGGACGCTGGCGGGCCTGCTTGTCGGGCTGGCGATCTTCCGCGTGGTCGAGCTCGCCTTTCCCGAAAAGAATGCGCCGCGACCCGAGCGCAATCTTAGCGGTCTGCGAATCTGGCTGGTCTATGTCGGGGCGCAGGTAGCGCTGACCGCTTTCGTGCTGGCAATGGTCGCGACGAGCGGTTTTTCGCCGGATGTCGATCCGGAGGCGCTGCTGGGACTTCCAGGCTGGGCCACGGCGGCGGTCGTCGGGCTGGCAATCGTGCTGGCCAAGGATTTCTTCTATTACTGGGAGCATCGAATCCAGCATCGCTGGTTGTGGAAATGGCACGCGCCGCACCACGCGATCCGCAATCTCAGTGCGCTCAACAGCTGGCATCACTGGAGCGAGATCGCGATGTTCGCGGTGATGGTCGCGTTGCCGATGAGCCTGCTGACCCCGGCGTTCGGGCCACGGCCGTTCCTGATCGGATTGCTGCTCAGCTGGCAGCCAATCTACCTTCATTCGGCCACCCGCCTGAAACTCGGCCCGGTGATGCGTCGGCTGGTGGTCGACAACCGCTATCACCGCATCCATCATTCGCTCGAGCCGAAGCATTTTGATCGCAACTTCGGCGCCGCGACCCCGCTGTGGGACTGGCTGTTCGGCACCGCTTACTTTCCCAGGTCCGACGAATGGCCCGATGTCGGTCTGTCGGGGGTCGAGGAGCCGGCAACGCTTGCGGAATGGTCGTCGCTGCCATGGCGGAAGGCTCAGTCGGACGCGCCGATCGAGGGAAAGGTCGCGGTCAGTTCGTCGAGCGATTGAGCCGAATTGCGATGGTGGACGAACAGTCCGCCGGCATCTTCCCACTTGTCGCGATGGTCTTCGCGATCGTCGACCAAGACGTCGCCGGCTTCCATATAGCGGACCTTGTCGCGCGCCAGGCAGGTGATGATCGGGGTGCCGGGGAAATGGCGTTCGGCCCAGGCGACTTTCTGTGGTGCGGCCCAGGTCCCGAGCGGAAGCCCGGTGAGGATCGTCGGTCGAAGGTGCGCGACTGCGTCGAACAAATGCTGCGCGTCGGGCATTAGCGGCAAGGTGCCGTAGAAATCGGGGGTGTTGGCCAACCGCCGCCAGAATTCGCGCCGACCATGCCGCTCCTCGAATTGCGCCGACGTCAGGCCGCCCAACCCGGCGCGGGCGCCGGCGTCGAAATCGGCCAGCACGCCATCGCAGTCGAGGAACAGCTTGGGCATGGTCAGAGCCGTTGTACCAGCTCCGCGGCATAATCGCTAAGCGTGTCGTCGCGCGCGCCCATGATCACGATGCGGTCGCCGGTCGCCGCGTCGGCGATCAACGCGTCGGCGATGGCGCCGCGGGCGGGAACATGGTGCGCGTCTCCGCCAAGTTCGGCGATTGCGGCGGCCAACCAGTCCGATCCGCGCGATTTGTCGACCGTTCCGCCTTGATAGACAGGATCCGGGAGGTACAGCCGATCGCCCTCGCGCAACCCGTCAGCGAAGGTGGCCGCAAGCTCGTCCCCCATTTTGGCTAGCGGGCCGAAGCCATGGGGCTGGAACATCACCAGCAGCCGTCCGGAGTGCGCGGTCAGTGTGGCGAGGCTGGCAGCGATCTTGTCGGGATTGTGCGCGAAATCGTCGATCACGGTTACGCCGTTGGACGTGCCGACGATCTCCAGCCGACGCTTGAGCCCTTCGAAGCGGCCAAGACTGGCAGCCGCGTCGGGGAGGGGCACGCCGAGCGAGACGGCGGCGGCAATGGCGGCAAGCGCGTTGGAGGCGTTATGGCGCCCGGGCACTCGAATCGCGACCCGCGCGCTCGACCCGTTGGCTTCGACGGTGAAAGCGCAAGCGTTGGGGCCGAGGTGAAGGTCGCGGCCGATAAAGGCGGCCTGCGGGCTGTCGAAGCCGTAGCCGGCGGGGTCGCGGATGACATCGGCCATCGCACGAGTTTCGGGATCGTCGAGATTGACCACCGCCTTCCCGGCGCGGGCTAGGAAGGCGCCGAACAGGCTGCGCAGTTCTTCCATCGAATGATGATCAAGGCTGACGTTGGTCAACACGGCCACCGAAGGGCGATACAAGGCGATCGAGCCGTCGCTTTCGTCGACTTCGCTGACGAACAATTCGGGATCCCCGACCAGCGCCGACGAAAAGGGTGCCGAAGGGGAGACGAAGTTCTTCATCACCGCGCCGTTCATCACCGTCGGCTGGCGGTGGCAAGCATGGAGAATCCAGCCGATCATGCCGGTGACGGTCGATTTCCCCGAAGTCCCGCCGACCGCAACGCTTTTTTGCGCGGCATTAAGCAATTGGGCGAGGAGTTGGGGACGCGTTACCCGGTCGAGGCCGAGTTCGGCAGCGCGGACGACGTCGGGAATGTCATTCTCGACCGCGGCCGACGTGACCAATGTCATGCCCTCCGCCAGGCCGCTGCCGTCCTGGGGATGGAGGGCAATCCCGAGGCTGCGGAGATAATCGAATTTTGATGCCAGCCGGCCTGCGTCGAGCGAGCGATCGGATCCGGCGACCCGAGCGCCGCGAGCGCGCAGGATCGAGGCGAGTGGCAACATGCCGCTGCCGCCGATGCCGCAGAAAAAATAGGTGGTGTCATTGCTCATACGTGCCGCCCTATGGTTATGCAGGCTGGCTTGCAATTGGGGGACACGATGAGAATTGCCGTGGTCGCGCCGAGTTGCCCGTTGAAGCGCGAAGCCGCCGAGGCGGTGCAGGCGATCGTCGCGGCGAGGGGCGACTGCGAGCTGGTGATCCACCCGCAATGCTTTTTGACCGATGGACATTTTGCCGGGCCGGACGAGGCGAGGGCGGGGGCACTGGTCGAGGTGATGGCCGACCCCGGTATCGACGCGGTGTGGTTTGCGCGGGGAGGATATGGGTCCAACCGGATCGCCGAAGTCGCACTGCGAGCATCATGCACCGCAAGCCGTGCGAAATCCTATTTGGGGTATAGCGACGCGGGCTTCCTGCTGGCCGGATTGCACAAGGCGGGACATGACGTGGCGCACGGGCCGATGGTGCAGGACGTGGTGCGGACGGACGGCGACGCGGCGATCCGTCGCGCGCTCGACTATATTGTGCAGCGCAGCGACTCAGCGCTGGAGACTGGACTGGACGGGCCGGCGATGGCGTTCAACTTGACCGTCCTGTCGAATTTACTTGGAACGGCGCTCGAGCCCGAGCTGACGGGACGCGACTTGCTGATCGAGGAAGTCGGCGAGCAATATTATCGCATCGACCGGGCGATGTTCCACCTGACGGGCAGCGCCAACGTCCGCACGATCCGCAGACTTCGTCTCGGCAGAGTGTCCGACGTGATTGAAAACGAACCCGAATTCGCAAGCGACGAAGAAGCGATCGTGCGCGACTGGTGCGACCGCGCCGGGATCGTGTTCGGTGGAGCGGCGGACATCGGTCACGATGCGGCGAATAAAATCGTGCCATTCGGCCCGTCGCACGCCTGAGGCGGCCCCTCACGGCTAGGCATTGCAAAGCGCTTTGGATTGCGCTCTATCGAACGCCGCACCTAACAGGAGGGCCATATGGCAAAAGCAGCAAGCGGAACACCACGTAAAGCAGGGGGTGGCCTGGCCCGCCCGGTTCAACCGTCGCCCGAGCTTGGCGCGATCATCGGCAACGATCCTATGCCGCGCAGCGAAGTGGTTTCCAAGGTCTGGGATCACATCCGCAAGAACAATCTGCAGAACCCCGCCAACAAGCGCGAGATTCTGGCCGACGACAAGTTGAAGAAGGTCTTCGGCAAGGACAGCTGCACGATGTTCGAAATGAACAAGCATCTGTCCAACCATCTGAAATAAGCGAACGGCGAAAGCCGAGCGCCAGAAGGGGCTCGCGCCGCAAGGCGCGGGCCCTTTTGCTTGGTCAGACTAGGCGCAGAGGCGACCGCCGACCGCACCGCGCGCCGCCTGGTCCAGATGCAGATGATCGCGATGGGCTGCATTGTAGTCCGGCGACAGGGTGGTGCTGAACAGGCGGCAGCCGCCGTCCCGAACTTCGCGCAGGAAGGCGGCGCGCGGGCCATCGCCCGACCAGTCGCGAAGGACGCTGACCGGCGCTCCGGTCGCCAGGCGAAAACCCGCGATGTCGATCGCATCGGCGGTCGCATGTTCGCTGAACCGCCCCTCGCTGCCGCCGCCGATGCGCCGGCACGAGTAGCTGCCCAGATGTTCGAAACCGGTGACTGCGGTACCAAGATGGCGGCGGGCGGCGGGCTGGACGAAGTCGCGTTCCCACAACGCCAGCGCCGCGGCGACCGGGCAGGAGGTAACCAATCCTGCCGGGCGAAAGGGCGGATCGCGATCGATCCGTATGCCGTCCGCAAAGGCGCACGGGGGGGCGGCGGCGACGGCGGGAGCCGTCCGATCCCTGATTCCGGCGCTTGCCAGCAACGCGCGGCAGCGGCGGGAATCGTCGCCAAGCGCGGCCAGCTTGGCGCCGGTGAAGCGCCCGGTTGGCTGATCGAGATCGAGCTTGGTCCAGGGAAAGTCCTGCGGATGGGCGGCGACCCAACCCGCGCCTTCGATGATGGCGACGATCCCAGCAATGGCGGCGAGCGTGACGAGCAGCCAGCGCCGGTGCGATCGGCTCACGCGGCCGGGAAGCCCGCGGCACCGACTCCGCGGCGGACGGACAGCAGCGGCTCGCGGGTCACGGGATAGCCGATCCCGCTCGGGATAGTGACGAACTTTGCCCCGTCGATCTCCTCGATCCACGGGGTAATGGTGTCGACCGGGTGCGCGGCGGCATCGGAGCGGGCGTCGGCAACGGTCGCGAATTGCGCCAACCGCTCGAGATTGCGCAGGGTGGGGAAGATGGCGGTCGCTTCGCCGCGCGCGATGCGATCGAGCAGTTCCGCCGCGCCGACCCAGATCACGGCTTCGCATTCGCCGGCCTGAGGAATGGGATGCCAGTCGCCAGGCGGCGCTTCGGCAATGAAGAAACGGGTGTCGAAAATGCGCGCCTGGTGGAATGCCGGCAACCAGCGCGCGAACAGGGTTAGCGCCGCGAGGTCGAGCGCAAATCCGTGCGCGGCCAGCAAGTCGGTGAATGGCATGCCGTCATGGAGCGATCGGGCTAGCGACGCGGTCAGGGCCGGATCGGGGATCGGGGTCAGCCCGACCGCGACCGAGCTTTCCTCGATCGTCTCGCGGATCGCGGCAATCCGAGCAGCGGCATCGGGCGCGTCGTGCTGGCTTGCAAGCGCCTCGTCGGCAATGTCGATCCGACCACCGGGGAACACCATCGCGCCGCCGGCAAATGCCATGCCCGCACTGCGCTCGACCATCAGGATCTCGGGCGGCGCATGATCGCGGTCGCGCATCAGGATGAGCGTTGCGGCTGGGATTGCGGCGGCGGTGGTCATCGCACCCGGTTAGCCGCCGCGGTGACGAAGCAAAAGCCCGTCATGGCGGAGGCGACGATCGCCGCAATCGGTCAGCGCGCGATGCCGAGCACCCAGTCGTCGAGCGCGTCGCGCAGCACGGGGTCCAGACCCATGCCGGCGGCGACCTCCCGTCGGACCGCAATGACGTCCTCCTGAAGGAGAGGCTCGTCGAACTGGACCCCGCAATCGCCGCCGCGCACCCAGCGCACCGTGCAAAAGGTCTTGATACGGCCGACATTGAGAAACAGGTCGAGGCCGATCGTCGGAAGATCGCTGCAGCGCAAGCGGGCACCGGTCGCCGAAAGGTCGACCAATTGCGCGGTGTAGGAGGCGGAGACCGTCGTCAACACGACAATGAGCGGCGCCGACTCGCGGCTCCCTTCGCGTCTGCCGCCGCCGTTCGCCTTACCGAATCCAACCATGTTCGAACCTCACGCTACACAAGGGCCCGCCCCGGACCCTCGTTTAGTTGCCGTTCATTGATCGGGAGTTTCGGGACAGGGTTAATGGGGTTCGCGGGGGAGAATGAGTGCCCCCTCCGTCAGCTGCGCTGACACCTCCCCCTGGAGAAGGGGGAGGGGCTTTGGAGGGAAGGGGCACCTCCGTCGGCTGCGCCGACACCTCCCCCTGGAGGAGGGGGAGGGCTGGTACGAAAAAGGCCGGCGCCTGTTGGGGCACCGGCCTTTCGATCGAACCGCCCGAAGGCGGCCCGACGCGATTACATCGCGTTGACGGCGTTGGCGCTCGTCGCGGCCGCGTTGACGTCGGCATCGTCGATCGCTTCTTCCTTGCGATCGCCTTCTTCGCGGAGTGCATCGGCCTGGTTGCCGAGCGTTGCGGCTTCGGCGCCGGTGGCATTGGCGGCCATGGCGTCGACATTGTCGGCGGCGTTGTCGTAGTTTTCCTGGACGTTTTCGGCCAGGGCGTCGTCACCCTTGCCACCACAGGCGGCGAGAGCGAGCGAGGCGGCGCCGACCAGCGCGAACGAAATCTTCTTCATTTTAGTCCCCTTGTTGATCGCGACGATGGTGTCGCGCTCTTCCAATGACGGTTTGAACGCAACCGGTTCCGAAACGGTTCCCCATTGCCGGTCCATTTGTCAATTGCTTGAAGACCGCCCCGGCAATGCTTATGCTTAGGGGGCCAGGCAACTGGCTATGTCGGTAGAGTATTTGGTGGAATAGGCATTTCGGACCCGGGGGGCAGTACCCCGGCGCCTCCACCATCAGTCCTTTGGAAAAAGGGTTGCTGATGGGGGCGAAACAGGATCGACGAGTGCAGTAAAGGCCAGGTTGCCGATCGGTAGGAGACCACCGCAAAGGCTCGTTCACACAAGTGCCAACGATAACGAGGCTCTTGCGATTGCCGCGTAACTGACGGCCTAACGGTCATAAGTTACTAGGACAAAAGCGCGGTCGGACCCAACCGGGCAACAGAATGGGATTCCAGCGGCCCGGGGAGGGCCGGGCAACAGAACCTCCCCACTTTCACTGCTTCCGAACGGCCCGTCCAATCTGACGACGCGGGAGCACAGGGCAACAGAAGCTCCCCACCTTTTCCCTCGCTAATTTGCTTAACCTGGATATGGTTCGCCCCATCGATAATGGGGGCGGATGATGAAAAAATTAGCGAAACTTCGGGTTGCGTTGATGCTCGGTGCGATGTCGGCCGCGGCGGCCGCCGCGCCGGTGCCCAAGGAGCAATTGATGGTCGCGCCGGCCGATGCGCGCCACTTCACCATCAGTTCCAGCGCGGGCAAGCATGGCGACATGTGGGCCTGGACCATGCCCGACGGGCGCACCGCCTATCGCATGTCGATGTCGCTCCGCGGCTGGATTACCGAAACCGACGAAACGATCCGCAACGGCCCCAACGGATCTCCGACCGAAATCGTCATTCGCGGCTTCACCGACTCGGGCGATGCGGGTGAAACCTACACCGTGGATTCGGCGGGTGTCGGGCGATGGAAAACGTCGATCGACGAAGGCTCCGCCCCGACCGCCGGCAAGCGCTATTTCACCTATGGCGGTCCGTGGCTGGCGGGGGAGCAGGACATCGCCGCGCTGCTCGCCGCCGGCGACAAGGGGATCGACCTGCTGCCGAGCGGCCGTGGAAGCATTTCGTTGGCCGAGAAGGTCACCGTTGCCGGGCCCGACGGGCCGCGCACGCTGCAACTCGCC
Organism: uncultured Alphaproteobacteria bacterium; assembly: GCA_963740965.1. Lineage (GTDB taxonomy): Bacteria > Pseudomonadota > Alphaproteobacteria > Sphingomonadales > Sphingomonadaceae > Sphingomicrobium. The sequence goes on along the minus strand of CAVUFW010000006.1, from coordinate 1,013,449 downwards.
TTCATCAAGGGGACCGGGTTCGCGCCGTCGCCGTTGTGGCTGGACGGCGACAAGCGCTTCTTCGGCTTTGCCGGCGGGATGGGCCTGCTGCCGGCCGGTTACGAAAGCGTGCGCGAGCAATTGAAGACGGTGCAGGAAGCCGCGACGGCCAAGCTGGCACGCGATGTCTCGCACGGCTTCCTGGCGGCCGCCAACAAGACCCCGACGCTGATCGACAACGTCAAGATCTTCGACGCCGTCAACGGGCGTTACCAGGCGTCGCGCGCGGTGCTGGTCGCGAATGGCAAGATCACCGCGATCGGCGCCGCCGGATCGGTCAAGGCGCCGGCCGGCACCACCGTCATCGACGGGCGTGGCAAGACGCTGGTGCCCGGACTGTGGGATTCGCATCTTCATGTCGGCGGCGACGACTGGAATCTGATGCAGAACGTCGCAACCGGAATCCTTAACTATCGAAGCCCGGGATCGCTGATCGAGGATGCCCAAAGCATCGCGCGGCGCCGCGCCGCGGGCGACCTGCTGGCCCCCGACGGGAAGGTGTCGGTCATCATCGACCGCAAGGATCCGCTCGCGGCGCAGGGAGCGCTCACCGTGTCGAGCCTGGACGAGACGATCGCCGCGGTTCGCAAGGTGAAGGCGGCCGGAATGTGGGGGGTGAAGTTCTACACCTCGATGACTCCCGAATGGATCGCACCGGCGGCGAAGGAGGCGCACCGCCTGGGGCTTCACGTCCACGGGCACGTGCCGGCGGGCATGCGGCCGCTCGACGCGGTGCGCGCGGGCTATGACGAGGTCACGCACATCAACTTCCTGATGATGCAGGCGATGCCGCAGTCGGTGGTCGACAAGGCCAATACCGCGGCGCGGATCGAGGGGCCGGCCAAATATGGCAAGGACGTGGATCTCGGATCGCCGGCGTTGAAGGCTTTCTATGCCGAACTCGCCAAGCGAAAGACGATCATCGACCCGACCCTGGTGGTGTGGGAAGGCAGCCTGACCGCCGACGGAACGTCGATTTCCCCCGCTTACGCACCCTATGCCGCGGTCGCGCCGCCGCTGGTCGCGCGCGGCTGGAAAATCGGCGGCTACCCGTTGTTCGACAATCTGACGCGCGACGATTTCAAGCGCAGCTATGCCAAGTTGATCGAGATCACCGGGCGGATGCACAAGGCCGGCGTGCGGATCGTTGCCGGGACCGACGGCTACGGGCTGGAACTGGTCCGGGAGCTGGAGCTGTACCGCAAGGCCGGGTTGAGCAATGCCGAAGCGATGCAATCGGCAACGATCGTCCCGGCGCGGATGGTCGGCATGGATCGAACGACCGGATCAATCACGCTGGGCAAGGACGCCGACCTGCTGCTGGTCGACGGCGACGTCGAGCAGGACATCGGCAATCTGCGTCACGTCGATACCGTCATCCTCGATGGATATCGCCTCGACGGCGATGCCCTGCGGACCGCGAGCGGGCTTAGCGGAATGCCCAAATAAGGGCGCTCAGCGGCGTTTGAGCTCGTCGCGGATCTCGGTCAGCAGATCGACTTCGCTGGGACCCGCGGGGGCTTCGGGCGGCTTGCGCATAATCCGATTCGCCTGACGCACCAACAGGAAGATGACGAATGCGAGGATCAGGAAGTTGATCACCACGGTCACGAACTGGCCCCAGCCGAGCACCGCGACGCCAGCGGCTTTCAGCGCCGCATAACTGGTCGGGTCGCCCTTGAAATCGGCGGGGATGGTGCCGAGCACGGTGAAGTAACTGGAGAAATCCGCACCGCCGAAGATCGCGCCGACCAGCGGCATGATGATGTCGTCGGTCAGGCTGGCGACGATGGTGCCGAAGGCCGCTCCGATGATCACCGCGACCGCCAGGTCGAGGACGTTGCCCTTGGCGATGAAGGATTTGAATTCGCCCAGCATGTCGATTGCTCCCCTTCGGTCATTGAAACCGCGCCGCGCAGTTTCTACCTCATGACGCTACCGTTCCTTATGGGGGAAACGCAATGACCGTTACGCGCCTTCGCACCTTCCTGCTCGCTCCCGTCGTCGCCGCCAGCCTGGCCGGATGCGGGTTGAACTCGGTCCCGACGGCGGAGGAAGAGGTCAATGCCCGCTTCGCCGACGTGCAGGCCGATTATCAGCGGCGCAGCGACCTGATCGGCAATCTGGTCGAGACGGTGAAGGCGGCCGCGGCGCAGGAAAGCAGCGTCCTAATCGGGGTCAGCGAAGCCCGCGCTCGCGCCACCCAGACCACGCTCAGCCCGGCCGACCTCAGCGATCCGGCCAAGGTCGCGGCGTTCGATCAGGCGCAGGCGCAGGTCGGGGTTGCGGTCCGTCCGCTGATGGGGCCGATGATTCAGGAGCGCTACCCCGAGCTCAAGAGCCTGCAGAACTTCGCTTCGCTGCAGGACCAGCTGGAGGGCACCGAGAACCGCATTCGCGCGTCGCGCGGCGACTACAACACCGCGGTGCAGGCCTATAACACGCGCATCCGCACCTTCCCCGACGCGATCGGCGCCAAGATCTTCTACGGTGCCAAGCCCAAGGTGCCGTTCGCGGCGTCGGCCGCGGCGCAGGAAGCCCCCAAGGTCGATTTCCGAAAGGCGAGCTAGCCGTTGATCAGGCTCATCGCCGCCGTCTGGCTGGCGCTATTCGCGTTCCCGGCGGCGGCGCAGAACTTTCCGCCGCTGACGGGGCGGGTGGTCGATCAGGCGAATCTGCTTCGACCCGAGCAGAAGGTCGATCTCGACAGCAAATTGTCCGCGCTGGAAGCGCAGTCGGGGCGGCAGTTCGTCGTCGCGACGGTCAACAGCCTCGATGGGCTGGAGATCGCCGATTACACCTACCAGCTGGGTCGACACTGGAAGATCGGCGACGAAAAGCGCGACGATGGCGCGGTGATGGTCGTCGCGCCGAACGAACGAAAAGTGTGGATCGCGTCGGGCTATGGCGCCGGCGCATATCTGACCGATTCGGTCACCGGGCGGATCGTCCGCGAGGCCGTCCTCCCGCGCTTCAAGGCGGGCGACATGGGCGGCGGCATCATCGCCGGTGCCGATCGGGTGATTCAGGTCATGAGGCTCCCGCCTGAGGAAGCCGCCCGACAGGCACAGGCATCCGCCGCGGCTGAGAAGAAGCGCGGTCGCGGGGGGGGCGGTGCCGGCTTCGTGCCCGTGATCTTCATCGTGATCATCTTCTTCATGGTTATCGGCGGGATCAGCCGTGCCGGTGGCGGGCGGCGATACCAGGCGCGCGGGCGGCGCGGCGGGATCGATCCGTTGGTGGTTCTTTGGGGAATGGAAGCGCTCAGCCAGGCATCGCGCGGGCGAAGCGACGGTGGCTGGGGCGGCTTTGGCGGCGGCGGCTTCGGTGGCGGGGGCTTCGGCGGTGGAGGCGGCTTTTCGGGCGGAGGCGGGTCGTTCGGCGGCGGCGGCGCGGGGGGTAGCTGGTGACACCGATGGACGACGCCGATCACGGCAAGGTCAGCGAGGCCATCGCCGCGGCGGAACGTGGCACCGATGGAGAGATCGTCGCGGTCGTCGCCGAACGGTCGGACTCCTATCACGATGTCGGGTTGCACTATGCGGTGGCGGTACTGTTCCTGGTCATCGCCTGGTTTACCGCCTGGCCGACTCAACTGGAATATTGGTGGACGCTGGCGATGGGGTGGAGCGCCCCGCCGACAATCCAGCAAATGCTGTTGCTGTTGCTTGGCATCGGCCTGCTCAAGTTTCTAATCACCCTGCTGGTCATGCGCTACATGCCGCTGCGGCTAGCCCTGACCCCCGGCGCGACCAAGACCCGGCGGGTGCGGCGGCGCGCGGTGATGCTGTTCAAGGCGGCGGCCGAACGGCGCACCATCGGGCGCACCGGGGTGCTGATCTACCTGTCGATGGGCGAGCATCGCGCCGAGATCATCGGCGACGATGCAATCACTGCGGTGACGACTCCCGATACGTGGGGTGAGGCAATGGTGGCCTTACTGGCCGGCGTGAAGGCCGGAAATGCCGCGGAAGGCATCGCCAACGCGGTCCAGCTCATCGGTGCCGTGCTGGCCGAACATTTTCCCAAGGACGACGCCGACAGCAATGAAATCCCCGACAAGTTGATTGAGCTTTGAGCAAGACCGCCCGGTGGAAAGGCAAGTATATCCGCGTCGTCACCGATGCGGGTTGGGAATATGTCGAACGCTGCAGCGGAATGAGCGCGGTGGTCATCGTCGCCATGATCGACGACCAATATATTCTGGTCGAGCAGGAGCGGGTGCCGCTCGGGCGACGGTGCCTCGAACTTCCTGCCGGCCTGGTCGGCGACGAGGATGAACTCGGGATTGAAGATACCGCTTTCAAGGAATTGGAGGAGGAAACCGGATTCGTCGCCGAACGGATCGAGGTGCTCGGCAATTTCTACAGTTCGCCGGGGATGGTCGCCGAGGATTATACTTTGGTGCGTGCCCATGGCGTTCGGTCGGGCGGGGTGAAGGCGGACGAGCCGATCGAGGTGCATCTGGTCGCGCCCGCCGCGATGGCCGACTTTGTTGCCGCCAAACGGGCCGAGGGGGTGGCGATGGACACCAAATTGCTCCTGCTGCTTGCCGGGAGCCTGCTGGCTTGATTGTCGGTCGAACCACGCGTCCATTCGTCGACCAACTCTTGTCGCCACTCGGGCAGCGTCCCATTACGTCGCGCAACTAGATATTCACCGAAGGGAGTTGATTATGAAGGCTTTTCTGCTGGCAGGCGCCGCTGCGATCAGCGTCGGTGCGGCCGCGCAGCCGATGTCGGGACAAGCGCCCGCGGCCAACGCTGCCGTGGCCGTCCCCAACAACATTCTGCTGGCCGACTGGAAAGGCCCTTATCAGGGCGTTCCCCCCTGGGACCAGGTGAAGCCCGAACAGTTCGACGAAGCGATCCAGTTCGCGATCGACGAATTGAAGCGGGAAAGCGCTGCGATCGCCGACAATCCGGCGGCACCAACGTTCGCCAATACCATCGAGGCGAGCGACAAGACCGGCGAGCGGCTCGGCAACGTCCTGAGCATCTTCGGGGTGATGACCGACAATATGTCGAGCGCGGCCTATGAAGCGCTCGACAAGAAATGGTCGCCCTTGCTGTCGGCCGCGTTCGATGAAATCTCGCTCGATCCCAAATATTTCGCGCGGGTCGAGTCGCTCTACAACACTCGCGACAAGCTCGGCCTCGACGCCAAGCAGATGCGCATCCTGGTACGCACCTACGATGCGGGCGTCCGCCGCGGCGTCAAGCTGGATGCGGCGAAGAAGGACCAGCTGAAGTCGATCAACAAGCAATTGTCGTCGCTATTCGCCGATTTCAACGCGCGCTTGTTGAAGGACGAAGGTACGTGGACGCTGGCAAGCGAAGCGGAAATGGCGGGGGTGCCAGCCGACATTCGTGACGCAGCGGCAAGTCTGGCCAAGGACAAGAAGGTCGCCGCGCCTTTCGCCATCCGCAACACCCGGTCGGCCGCGGATCCGGTGCTCAGCTTCGCCAGCAATCGCGCGCTGCGCGAGAAAGTGTGGCGCGCGTTCGTCAACCGCGGCGACAATGGCAACGCCAACGATACCAATGCGCTGATCGCACAGATCGTGAAGTTGCGCGCGGACCGTGCGCACCTGTTGGGATTCAAGACCCATGCCGATCTTCGGATGCAGGACACGATGGCGAAAACGCCGGCACGGGCGATGGATCTGATGATGCGCGTCTGGCCGGCCGCGGTGAAGCGCGTGAACGAAGAAGTCGCCGATATGCGGCCCTTCGCGGCGAAGGATGGCGTCAAGTCGATCGAGCCGTGGGACTATCGCTACTATCAGGAGAAGGTCCGCAAGGCGAAGTACGACCTGAGCCAGGACGAGATCAAACCCTATTTCGAACTGTCCAACATGGTGAAGGGCATGCACTGGGCGGCCGAGCAGTTGTACGACCTGAAATTCACCGAAAACACCGGCAAGGTCCCGGTCTGGAATCCCGACGTCCGCACCTTCGAGGTGACCAATGCCAAGACCGGCAAGGTCATCGGCCTCTGGTATCTCGATACCTATGCGCGCGAAGGCAAGCGTTCAGGTGCCTGGGCGACTGGCTATCGCGACAGTGCCGGCTTGCTCGGCAGTCGTCCAAAACTCGTTTCCAACAATAATAACTTCATCAAGCCTGCACCGGGCCAGCCGGTGCTCATCACCAAGGATGATGCCGAAACCTTATTCCACGAATTCGGCCACGCCATCCATGCGCTGCTGACCAATGTCTATTACCCCTCGCTCGGGGGTTCGCAGCGCGACTTCGTGGAATATCCCAGCCAGGTGAATGAAAATTGGCTGATGACCCGCCCCGTGCTCGAAAAGTTCGCGCGCCACTACAAGACCGGGGCGCCGATGCCCGAAGCGCTGCTCAAGAAGATCGAGGCGTCGGAGACGTTCAACCAAGGCTATGACACGGTGCAATATCTCTCGTCGGCGCTGGTCGACATGAAGCTGCATACGAAGGAAGACGGGGTGATCGACCCGGATGCCTTCGAGAAGCAGGCGCTGGCGGAGCTAGGCATGCCCAAGGAAACGGTGATGCGTCATCGCCTGCCGCAGTTCGGGCATCTGTTCTCGTCCGACAGCTATTCGGCGGGCTATTACAGCTATCTGTGGTCGGAAACGATGGACGCGGACACCTGGGCGATGTTCGACGCCGACCCGTTCAACCGCGCGATCGCCGACAAATTCCGGACGGTGTTGCTATCGACCGGCAACGAGACCGATCGCGCCGAGGCGTATCGCCAGTTCCGCGGCCGCGACCCCGACGTGACCGCACTGCTCAGGCGACGCGGTTTTCCGGTCAATTAAGCGAAGATGCGGGCCGCTTCCTTCGACGGGAAGCGGCCCGTTTTCGATCAGCTCGCGCTCGGTCCTGCAAAGGTGTCGATCAGGACATCGAGCTGCGCCTGGCAATCGTTGCGGATAAGGTTTTGCGCCAATCCCTCAAGCCCGGCCGGAACCGGGGCGATGGGGACGGCATTGAGCGTCACCGGCGAACCCGCACCCTTCACCTGGTAGCGACTTCCGACGGCAACCGGCAGCGTGGTCGGCCACGGCGCGTTCTTCTGCCCGGCAGCGAAATCGACCGTCGCCACCCGATTGCTCCCAACCTCGGTCAAGGTCACCGTCCGCGCAACATTCGAATCGGCTCGGTAGAGGCCGACGTCGGCGGGATTGGCGACACAGACGTTGCCGGTGCGACCGATATCGGCCTGCCACACGTTGCGGCCCGAAGTGGCCCCGGTGGGACCGCCGCGCACCGCCCCGACGCGGCTGCGCCGCGCATTCGACTGGCCGCCGAGCGCCGCCATCGCCGAGGTCGAACCGCCGACCGACGCCGACGTGCTGTAGCTGCCGGGACCGCGAAGCGTGCGGGTGCCACGCGAATCGAGCAGGATCACGACGTCGTTGCCGCGCAGCGTGATCGTCTGATTCTCCGGCAAGGCGCGGCCGGCGGGATAGGATTTCGCCGACGGGCCGGACGATCGTACCACCAGTACCGCCGCCTGGGCGGCGACCGCGGTCATTGCCAGCACGGCAGCGCCGCCGGCCAAGATCCACCTGTTCATTCTATTTCTCCCCTAAAAGATACGATCCTCCCGGCCCCGTCTGGCGAAGCCGGTTGGCGAATACGGATAAAGCTATATCATTATCATGCTTTGCTGCGATAGCTTCAAGTGCATGCAGCGCTTCTTTGTCGCCGGCCTCGAACTGGCGCCATAGTCGGGTCAGTTCGGCATGGAGCGCGGGGTCGCCGCCACTCACCGGTTCCCACACCACGATCGGCGTCGATCGGCCGGACAATGTAATTCGACCCATCGGCCGGAAAATGTCCTGGCTCGCCGAGCGCGCGCGGGCATCGTCGCTGACCAGGGCGGTGCTTTTGAGATATTTGTTGGCGCCTTCCAGCCGCGCCGCGGTATTCATGGCATCGCCCAGCGCGGTATACTGGATGCGGCCTTCGCCGCCGAAATTGCCGACGATCGCCTCTCCGTAATGAAGGCCTATGCGGGTCTTGCCGAGCATTGCGCGATCGGAATCGTTGACGCCGAAGGTCTGGGTGAAGTCGAGCATCTGATTGACCGCGTTGAGCGCGCGATCGCCGTCGTCGTCACGCGCGATCGGCGCGCCCCAGAAGGCGACGACCGCATCGCCGACGAACTTGTCGATCGTGCCTCCGTTGGCGAGCACGATCTCGCTCATTCCGTCGAGGTAGGCGTTGAGGATCGACGCAGTCTTTTCCGCCGGAATGACATGGCTGAGACTGGTGAACCCCTGGATATCGGTAAACAGGGTGAAGATCGGCAGTCGCTCGCCGGTCAGCGATAACTTGGTCGGATCCCGGATGATCATCGCGGCGATGTCGGGCGGCAGATATTTGCCAAGCGCGGACTGGGCGAAGCGCTTCTGATCACTGCCCATCGCCTTTACCGACGCTTCGGTCGCCATGTAGGCAAGCAGCCAGCCGGCGATCCAGCCGAACGCGGGCAGCCCTTGGGTATCGATCCCGCGCCACTCGAACACGAACGGGGCGGCGCCGAAGAACAGCAGTTGCCCGACAATCAGCAGGCTGAGTGCTCCGGGGCGGACGTCGATCATCGATGTAAAGGTACCAGCCAGCACGACGAAGATTGCCAGCACCCACAGCGCCGGGCTGTTGATCCGCCCCGGCAGGCGCCGGTCGAGCGCCTGCGCCAGCATTGCGGCATGGACCTGAAGCCCGGCGATCGGCTGATCGAGCACCCGGGTCAGCGGGTAATCGAACTGATCGACGTCGGGCAGGTCGCCGCCGATCAGGACGAAGCGATCCTTGACTTCGCCCGCCAGTGCGGGCGCGACGGCGGGATCGACGAAAAGGTCGATCGGCATCGCCGAAAAGACGTCATATTCGGAATTGACCGGCGCGCTGTAGAGGATGCTGCCATGGTAAGCGGACGCGCCCTTGCGCTCGCTCATCGCCACCGGCAGGAAGGGCGGCAAGTCGCGCGGCTGTGACGGCCAGTTGCGCATCACTCCGTCGGGATCGTCCTGCAGCCGGATCGACGCCTTGCGCACCACCGGATTGCCGATCCGGGCGATGAACGCATCCATGAATTCCTGCTGCCAGGTCTCGATATCGCGCTTGTTATAGGCGTTGGTGGCATAGCCCATCCAGACCGGCGTCTTCATCGCCCGGAGCGCGGCGATGAGCTTGGGATCGTCGGCTTGGGATTGATCAAACAAAATATCGATCCCGATCGCCTTCGCACCCATCTTGTCGATATTGGTCAGTGCGTCGGCCAGCGTCGTCCGGTCGAGCGGCGACCGCTTTCCAGTGCGTCGCTGGGTTTCGGGAATGAACGGAACCAACAGGATGCGCTTGTCCTGCGCCACCTTGCGCGTCGCAAGCGCGGCATAAGAGGCGCGCATGTCGTAAAAGGCCCGCTCCGTGGCGGTGGCGATGGGAACATCCTTGCCGCCCTCGAACGGCCAGATCGCCGGCTGCGCCCAGCTGAACCGTGCGAGCATCACCGCGACGAGGATGAACAGCAAAGTGGCGATGCGTCGGGCGAGCGGGACTTTTCCCAGATCCTTGGAGATCGACGCAAGCGTAGGCAGTCGCGGCGCAGCGCGACGGTCAACGTGCGGCCATTTCACCGGCTTATCCAAGCTGCGCCCGCTCCCCGCGCGACCGATTATCGAGTTGTTATCGGGGCCCTGCTTAACTTGGGATACAGGTTAAGGCGAGTGCGGTGGATCAGCCTGTGCCGCGTTGCGACATCGGGCAACGATCAAAGAACCGCAGTTTCGGCCTGTTTCCATGCCAGATCGGCAAGTGGCTCGGTCAGCGCGGCGGTTGCGGCGGCATGGTCCGACGACGCATTGCCGCGCGCCAGACGGCCGCGGATGCCGTGCGTGATCGCGGCCAGCCGGAACATGACAAACACCATCAGATAATCGATGTGGGGCAAGGTCTCGCGGCCGGTGCGGTGGCAATAAGTGGCGATATAATCCTGCTCCGATGGGATGCCGAGCGCATCGAAGTCGAGCCCGTCGAGGCCGGTGAACATGCCTGCGGGCATGCGGTACATCATCAGATGATAGACGAAGTCGGCGGCGGGATCGCCGAGCGTCGACAATTCCCAATCGAGCACAGCGGCCACGCGCGGCGCTTCGGCGGCGAAGATCATGTTGTCGCAGCGAAAATCGCCATGGACGATCCGCGCATCGCCGGCGTCGGGCGGCAGGTTGGCGCGCAACCACGCGACCAGTCGGTCCATCGCCGGGACCCGCCCGGCCTCGACGTCGCCTTCATATTGTTTCGACCAGCGCGCGACCTGCCGCTCGACGAAGTTGTTCGGGCGACCGAAATCGGCCAGACCCACCGCGGCCGGATCGACGCTGTGGAGCTGGGCGATCGTCGCGTTCATTGCATCGAAGTGCGCCGCGCGTTCGGTGGGCGACAGGCCGGGAAAGGTCGGGTCCCACACGATCCGCCCGTCGACCATGTCCATGACGAAGAAAGCGGTGCCGATAACCGCGTCGTCCTCGCACAGGCCGTGGATGCGGGGGACCGGGAAATCGACCGTGCCAAGCGCCGCCATCACCCGCGCCTCGCGTTCGACCGCGTGCGCGCCGGGCAGCAGCGGCCCGGGCGGCTTGCGGCGCAGGACGTAGGATCGGGCGGGGGTGTCGAGGCGATAGGTCGGGTTGGATTGGCCGCCCTTGAACTGGCTGACGGTCAGCGGTCCGACGAAACCCGCGACATTGGCGCTCATCCAGGCGGCGAGCGCCTCATTATCGAACGCCAGGCGCGCATCGACGGCGCGCGTTCCACTATTCGCTTCGGTCCGGTCCATGCTCGCTCACTTCACCACATTTCGGATTGAAACAAGTGAAGCGGACCGGTGTTGTGTCGATATGCCCCGCCTGATCCACTTGTCCGACCTCCATTTCGGTGCGCACGACCCGATTCTCGTCGAAGCGGTCGAGCGTCGGCTGGACGAGGAGCAGCCGGACCTGGTGGTGGTGTCGGGCGATTTCACCCAGCGCGCGCGGACCGAGCAGTTCGAGGAAGCGGGTGCCTTCCTGATGCGGGTCCGCGACGCGGGACATGAGGTGCTCGCCGTGCCGGGCAATCACGACGTCCCGCTCTACGATGTGCTGCGCCGCTTCCTGTCGCCGCTGACGCGCTACAAGCGCTACATCGACGACAGCTTGTGCCCGTTCATCCAGATCGAGGGCGCGGCGGTGCTGGGGATCAATACCGCGCGGTCGCTGACCTTCAAGAACGGGCACATCAGCGAAGAGCAGATGGACATGATCCGCGACACGTTCGGAAAGACCAGTCGGGATCAGCCGCGCATTCTGGTCACGCATCATCCCCTGTTCGCCCTTCCGGTCGGCGACGGACCCGAACTTGGCCATACGATGGACGACCAGCAAATGGCGCTCGACGCCATTGCCGATGCCGGGGTCGACCTGCTGCTGGCCGGCCACAATCATCGCGCGTCGGTCAACGATGCCGGCAGTCTGGCCAAGGGCGCCGGCAAGGCGCTGGTCATCCAGGCCGGGACCGCGACGTCGACCCGTACTCGCGACGAATTGCAGAGTTTTAACCGGATCGAGATCGACGGATCGGGAATTCGCGTCACCATCCAGCGGTGGGACGGGGCGGCGTTCGTTTCGGGTGACAGCCAGTTCTTCGAACGCCATCAGGAACGGTGGCAATTCGCGGACGGCAAGCGGGTCGAAACCGCGCCGACATCTTGAGCTTGCCGCTGGCGCGCCGCGGCGCGTAGGGCAGGGCGATGAACGATAGCGGAAAGAGCGCCGGACCGGCTGATTTCGATCTTACGGATTTCGTCCGGCGCGTGCTGGCCGAGGATCTCGGAGCGGGCGGCGACGTCACCAGCCGGGCGACGATCGACGCCGACGCGACCTTTACGGCCACAATGAACTGCCGCGAACCGATCGTGGTTGCCGGGCTCGATATCGCGATCGCGTTTTTCACGACGCTCGACGCCGACGTGGCGATCGACGCGGCGGTAACGGACTGCGATCGGGTTGCGGCTGGGGCGGTGCTGATGACCCTGCGCGGCAAGGCCCGCGCGATGCTCGCCGCCGAGCGGTCGGCACTGAACACGCTGCAACATCTGTCGGGGATCGCCACGCTGACCCGGACCTACGTCGATGCGATCGCCGGAACGGGCGCCATCCTGCTCGACACGCGCAAGACGATTCCCGGCCTGCGCAGCCTGGAGAAATATGCGGCGCGGATGGGCGGTGCGCAAAATCACCGGATGCGGATGGATGATGGCCTGTTGATCAAGGACAACCATGTCGGGGTTGCCGGATCGGTCGAGACCGCGGTCCGCGCGGCAGTTGCGGCGAAGACCGGTCTGCAGGTCCAGGTCGAAGTCGATCGGATCGAGCAGATCGAACCGGCGCTCGCTGCGGGTGCCAACCGCCTGCTGCTCGACAATATGACCAACGACGAATTGCGCGAAGCGGTGGCGCTGGTTGCCGGCCGGGTTCCGCTGGAGGCGTCGGGCGGAGTGCGGATCGACACCATTCGCGGCATTGCGGAAACGGGCGTTACCTACATCTCGGTCGGGCGCATCACCCAGTCGGCACCGGCGGTCGACATCGGGCTCGACTATTCGCTCAGCTAGATGCTCGCCATGCGCCGGTAGCGGGTTTATAGGGCCACCAGGTTTTTACGGAGTGTGACGTTGTTCAAGGGTTTGAAGCCGATCGTCTATAGTGGCCGCGAAGTCTGGCCGCTGGTCGAGGGCGGCAAGGGCGTGTCGGCCACCAATCACGCAAGTTCGGGTGCCTGGGCGGCCGCGGGCGGGATCGGCACCGTCTCGGCGGTCAATGCCGACAGCTACGATCCCGAGGGCCGGATCATTCCGCAAGTCTATCACAAACTGACCCGCAAGGAGCGGCAGGAAGAACTGATTCAATACGGCATCGAAGGTGCCGTGGCGCAGATCGACCGCGCCTTCGAGATTGCCGACGGGCGCGGTGCGATCAACGTCAATGTGTTGTGGGAAATGGGCGGCGCCCAGCCGATCCTCAACGGCCTGCTGGAACGGACCAAGGGCAAGGTCGCGGGGGTCACCTGCGGCGCCGGCATGCCATATAAATTGTCCGAAATCGCGGCCCGCCACGGGGTGCATTATCTGCCGATCATCAGCTCGGGCCGCGCCTTTCGCGCGCTTTGGAAGCGGGCTTATTCCAAGACCGCCGAGTGGCTCGGCGCCGTGGTCTATGAAGATCCCTGGCTGGCCGGCGGCCACAACGGCCTGAGCAATGCCGAGGATCCGCGCCAGCCGCAGGATCCCTATCCGCGGGTCAAGGAATTGCGCGACGTGATGCGCGAGGGCGGGATCGCCGACAGCGTTCCGATCGTCATGGCCGGCGGGGTGTGGAACCTCGACCAGTGGGACGAGTGGATCGACAACCCCGAGCTCGGGCAAATCGCCTTCCAGTTCGGCACGCGGCCGTTGCTGACGCAAGAAAGCCCGATCCCGGCGGAGTGGAAGGCGCGGCTGATGACGCTCGAGGAGGGTGACGTCCTGCTCCACAAATTCTCGCCGACGGGTTTCTATTCATCGGCGGTGCGGACGCCGTTTCTCCGCGCGCTCGAAGCACGGTCGCAGCGGCAGATCGCATTTACCAAGGAAGCGATCGGCGACCACGCGTTCGAGCTCGATGTCGGGATCGGCACGAAGAAGAATTACTGGGTCACCAAGGGCGACCTGCAACATGCCCGCGAATGGTATGGCGCCGGATACACCAATGCGATGAAGACCCCCGACGACACGCTGGTGTTCGTTACCCCCGACGATGAAAAGGTCATCCGCCGCGATCAGTCCGAATGCATGGGCTGCCTCAGCCATTGCGCCTTTTCCAGTTGGGCGGAGAATGAGAAGAACAGCACGGGACGGCTGGCCGATCCGCGCAGCTTCTGCATCCAGAAGACGCTGCAGGACATCGCGCACGGAGGCCCGGTCGACAATAATCTGATGTTCGCCGGTCATGCGGCGTTCCGCTTCAAGCAGGACCCGTTCTACTCCAACGGTTTCGTCCCCACGGTGAAGCAACTGGTCGACCGGATTCTGACGGGCGCGTGATGCGGTTGCTGCTTGCCATTGCATTGTTGCTCGGCGCGTTTCCCGCGGTCGCACAAGACAAGACGCCACCTTACTGGGCGTCAATCGCCAGTGGCGAGGCGATGATCCGGACGGGGCCGGGTCGCAATTACCCCGGTATCTGGCTGTACAAGCGGCGCGACCTGCCGGTGAAGGTGCTTAAGATCTATCAGAGCTGGCGTTTGATCGAGGATCCCGATGGTGCGCGGGGCTGGATGCTGGTGACCCTGCTCAGCGATCGGCGAACGGCGATCGTCCGGCCGGGCCAGCCGCGCCCGTTGTATGAGAAGCGCAGTTCATCCAGTCGCGTCGCCTTTCTCGTCGAGCCTGGCGTCGTCGGGCGGATCGAGAATTGCGACGGTGCCCTGTGCAGCTTCGCCGTCGGCGGGCGGATCGGATGGATTGACCAAGGGGCCGTCTACGGTGTCGGCGAACGCGAGCAGCTTGACTGATGTTATTGATTCCTGCTTAGACGTTCCCAAGCCTCGATCTCGATTGCGACATTCCTGCAACAGGTCCGGATGAATAAGAATGGGGCTGGAACCGGGGGACAGCGGCACCGTTTTCGATTTGGGATCACATGACGGACGCGGATCAGCTAGCGCGGGTGTGGATATTGGAGGGTGGTTCAACAAAGATGTCATCGCATTTTGCATCCGAGCCAGAAGGCAACGGACCGAATTGCGCGACATTCCCGTTGTTTTGTAACAAAACGCGGCATAATGTTGGCCCGCTCGGTCAAGATTTTTCAACGGTTGTAATGTTTGTAATCTTTTCAACAGGGAGTGAGTAATGATCCAAATTTCTTCTAAAACGCGGCTGCTGACGGGGGTCGCGCTCGGCGCGGGCCTGTTGGCTTCCGCCCAGACGGCGTCGGCGCAGTGCGTCACGACCGCCCAGACGCGGACGTGCGCCACGACGGCCACGACCGACACGACCGGAAACGGCCCTGTTGACCGCAACGGACTTTATGACACGGCCGTCGGCAACGCCGCCGTGATCATCAACGGCGACATCACGGTGTTCGGCCTTGCGGCCTCGCCGTCGGCTTCGGGCGCCAACACGCTCACCGTCACCAACAACGGCACGGTCACGGATGCTACCGGCACGACCGCGACCGCGGGCGGCACTGCGGCGCTCAGCGTCAATGCGGCCGGCGCTACCAACGTCGTCTATGGCGGCAATGGTTCGGTCACCGATCTCAGCACTGCCGGCAATGGCCTCGAGTTCAACATGACCGGCACTGGCAATCTGACGGCAGTGGTTGGCGGTAACGTCACCTCCGCGGTTGGCGGCAGCGGCATCTTTGCCAATGGCAGCACCGCGACTGGCGGCAACCTTAGCCTGACCACCGCGACCGGCACCACCGTCCGCGGCGACTTCGTCGGCGTTTATGCTTCCATCGGTCAGGCCGCCAACACCGGCACCGTGACCGTGGTCAACAACTCGACCGTCGGCAGCCTCACCGGCGCGCCCAACACGCTCGACTTCGGCGTGTATGGCCGCACCGACGGCCTCGGCGCTGTCAGCACGACCAACAACGGCGCCGTCGGCACCGCCACGGACCGCATCCTCAACGTAGGTGTCGGTTCGCTGATCACCAACGCCGCTTCGACCGCCAGCGTCACGCTGAACGGCACCGGCGCGGTCTTCGGTTCGGGCGCGGGCATCTACGCCACCAACCAGGGCACCGGCGCGACCAACGTCAACTACACTGGTGCGATCAACACCACCGGGACGAACGGCGCCGAGCTAAACTCGACGACCGGCACGATCACGGCCACGCTTGGTAACGTTACCGGCGCGACCAACGGCATCCTGGCCACCTCGACCACCGGCACGCAGGCGGTCACCGCCAATGGCGTCGTCGTCGGCACGGCGGGCACGGGCATCGCGTCCAACACCACCGGCGCGCGCACGATCACGGTCGGCACCGCCGGCAACGTGACCGGCGGCACGCAGGCGATCCTGCTCGGCAACACCGGTGCGGGTACCGTCACCAACAGCGGCATCATCGGCGCTGGCAATGCCAACCTGGCGATCAACGGGGCGTCGTCGACCGGCGTCGTGGCGATCAACAACAACACCGGCGGCACGATCAACGGTCGTATCGCCACCGGAACCGGTGCCGACGTCGTCACCAACGCTGGCACGATCAACACGCAGGGTCTGTCGGACTTCGGTGCCGGCGCTGACGTGCTGACCAACAGCGGCACGCTCAACACCACGGCAGCGACGACGCTGGCCGGTCTCGAGACGGTCAACAACTCGGGCACGGTCAACGCCAACTTCGGGCTGACGTTCGACGGCGGCGCGACTGCGCTGACCAACACCGGCACGATCAACTCGGCCGGCACGATCGATTTCGGCGCTGGTGCCAACTCGTTCGCGAACAACGGTGCCGGGATCCTCAACCTGACGGCGAACACCACGCTGGCCGGGCTTGAGACATTCTCGAACGCGGGTCGTATCAACCTGAACACCTTTACCCTCACGGGTCCGGCGGTTGCGTTCAACAACACCGGCACGATCGATACCAACGGCAATGCGACGATCGGTGGGTTCACCTCGTTCAGCAACGCCGGAACGCTTGATCTGGCGGCCGGCACGTTCACCGTCCCGGCGGCGGTGTTCACCAACACCGGCACGATCCTGGCCGACGAAGGTGCCTCGACCATCACCGGTCAGACCAGCTTCGCCAACTCAGGCACGATCGATCTGCAGGACGGCGTCACTGGCGACGTGCTGACGATCAACTCGCCGTTCGTTGGTTCGGGCGGTTCCAACCTCCTGATCGACTTCGCCGATGTCACCAGCGACGTGCTGGTCACCGGTGCGGCCAGCGGCTTGACCACGGTCAATGCCACGTACGTCGGTGCGGGTCTGTTCAACGTCGGCGGCGTGCTGGCGGTGGACACCACCACTTCGACTGCGGGCGCGTTCGTGCTCGGTACGGTCGGCGGCAACACCAGCCCGCTGGTTGACTACAGCCTGGTCCAGGTCGGGTCGGATTATTTCCTGACCTCGGTGCCGACGCCTGACGCGTTCAACCCGGTGGCGATCAGCAACCTGGCTTCCACCCTTTGGTACCAGAGCGCCGATGAAGTGACCGCTCAGACCGATCTTCCTTCCAATCTGGAAGGCATCGGCGGCTGGGGCCAGGTCTATTATTCCCAGGACAAGTATGGGGATGATAACGAGGTCGCGGTGATCGACGGCGTTGCCTTCGGTGTCGACAACGAACTGAAGACCGATCGTTACGGCATCCAGGCCGGCATCGAATATGGCTTCGGCGGGGCCCGTATCGGCCTTACCGGCGGCTACGGTGTCGCCAAGGCCGACAACGACCTCAGCAACGACCTGAAGGCCAAGGGCTGGAACCTGGGCATCTACGGTGCCTTCGGCGGCCTTACCGGCTTCCATGGTTCGGCCTTGCTGAAGTACGATCGCTACAAGCTCGACTTTGATGGCGGTGCCTTCGACGGCTTCGACACGCGCTTGCGGTCGACCGGCGTCGACGGGTCGCTCGGCTATCGCTTCGGGATTGGCGGAGAAGCCACCCTCGACGCAAAGGTCGGCCTGGCTCACGTCCGGACCAAGATCAACGACATCGATGCACTCGGCTTCAACTACGATCTCGGAACGGTCACTTCGACCCGTGGTCGTGCCGGCCTGCGTGCTTCGTTCGGTGGCAATCTTGGCTTCTACGCCGAGGGCTCGGTGCTTCGTGAATTCGATGGCAAGGGCAATGTCGAACTTTTCGACGGCGCGACCTTCTACGACATCGACTCGCGTGGAAAGGGCACCTGGTTCCGTCTCGAAGCCGGTCTTGCTCCGCAGCTTGGATCGGGTCCGATCCTCGCCGCCTGGGCTGATCTTGGCGACAAGAAGGGCTTCGGTCTTCGTGCCGGCTTCCGCTTCGGTGGAGCCCGCGTAGAAGAGGCGCTTCCGCCGCCGCCGCCGTCGTGGAGGCTCCTCCGCCCCCGCCGCCTGCGACCCAGACCTGCCCCGACGGATCGGTGATCCTGGCGACCGACGCTTGCCCGCCGCCGCCGCCGCCGCCGCCGCCGGCGCCGGAACCGGAGCGCGGTTAAGCGATACCCCGCAAGGTTCGCCTTGCGGGGAACGCCAAACGCTAGGCGCAACCGCAAGGTCGCGTCAGATGAGGCGGTCCGGGGAAACCCGGGCCGCCTTTTTCTTTGCTACTTTGGACTCTGGTCTCGCTCGCGCTACCCTCGCCCGATCGCTTCGACGATCAGGGGAAACACCATGAGATTCACCACCGCGCTTATCGCTTCTTCTGCCCTGCTATCGACATCGCCGTCGTTGGCATCGCCGCGGGCAGGGGTGGAGCATCTCGGTAAACCCGTCGAAGGACGACCCTTCTCGACTGCGGTCAGGGCAGGCGACATCCTCTATCTGTCCGGGCAACTGGGACTGACGGCCGACGGCAAATTGCCCGATGCGTTCGACGCCCAGACGCGACAGATGATGGACAATATCGGCGGCATATTGAAATCCGCCGGGCTCGGGTGGGGCGACGTCGTCCATTGCACGGTGATGCTATCGGACATGGCCAACTGGCCGGCGTTCAACGCGATCTACGCGATCTATTTCGCGGGTCACCGCTTTCCGGCGCGAAGTGCGTTCGGCGCCAACGGCCTGGCGCTGGGCGCCAAGGTCGAGCTCGAATGCCAGGCCTATGCCGGCCCTCGAACGATCAAGTGACGGGCTGGCGATGGATCCGCCCATCGCCAGCCCGGAATTCTAGGATCGGCTAGTTTAGTATCCCGCCGGAATCGGTACGTAGGCGACGCGTTTGATGCCGAGCTTCTCGCCCTTGTCGCTGACGGTTTCGCCCGATGCGCCGATTTCCAGCTTCGGATCGGTCCAGCACACTTCGCCTTCCTTGGTCATCGCGCTGGTGAAGCAGGCTTTGCCGTCCTTCATTACCGCGGTGCCATGATCGATATGTTCGCTGCCCGACGATGCGACGTAGGTCCCCTTGGGGTCGACCGACTCCTGGATCGGCTTTTTGGATTTCGCGTCAGTGAATTCCCAGCTCGTCCCCTTGATGTCGAACGCAGCCGGCGTGACCGCATTGGCGATCGGATCCTCGGCAACCGCGACATCGTTCGTCGTGGCGTCGGCATTGGCCGCCACGTCGGTCTTCTGGCACGCAGCGAGCGAGACGAAGGCGGTGATCAGCAATATCTTGCGCATGGATGTCCTCCCTGTTGAGGCCCTCGGAGTATCAGCAATTCATTGCAGGAGCGAATCGACTTTTCGAGTGTAAAGAGTTCTTGACTGTCAAACATGTTTGTCATAGTCGATTCTCTGTGGAGAACAGGGTCAAAAAGTGGCGCGAGGAGCGGGGCTGGAGCCAGGGCGAGCTTGCCCGGCGCCTGTCGGTGTCGCGTCAGACGATCAACGCGGTCGAAACCGACAAATACGACCCCAGCCTCCCGCTAGCGCTGCGCATGGCGAAATTGTTCGCTGTGCCGGTGGAACAACTTTTCCTCGATTCGTGGGAGCCGCTGCAATGATTCAGGTCAAATCAACCATGCCATCCGACAAACCTACAAAATGGGGCCGGCTGGTGTTGCAGATGGTTGTCGGTGCCGGCGTTGGCGGGGCCGTGACGGCGGCTACCCTGGTCCTGATCAAATCCAATCTCGCCGTGTTCGACGATCCTCAGCGGCTGGTGGCGATGGGCGTCGGCCTGATCTTCTTGATGATGGGAGCTTTCGTGGCCCTTGGCACCGCATTGCCGCGCCCGGGCAGCATATTGCTCAACGTCGAGGATGCCGACGAACTGCGCGAGCGCAGCCCCGACTTTCGCAAAAGCGCCCTGACCTGCGGCTTGGTCGGGATATTGTTCCTGGTGCTGAGCGTCACGGCAAGCGCCGACGCGCCGGGTCTGTTCGGCAGGAATGCTGGGTCGGCTATCGCGGCGATCGCTTTCATTGCGCTGGCGATCATCGGCTTCGACATCCGCAACATGGGCGACGAGCTCGACAAAGCCCTGGCCAGGGAGGCGTCCGCACTGGCGATGCACGCCTCACTCATCCTCTTCGGAGGCTGGGGGATCCTCGCCTTTCTAGGTCACGTCGATTTCGTCGGTCCGCTCGGCCTCGCTGCCGGCATGACCGCGATGTACCTTGCCGCGATCATGTGGGTGATCGGTCGCCGTGGGCTGATGACTAGATAAGTTCGACGGCCACGGCGGTCGCTTCGCCGCCGCCGATGCACAGGCTCGCGACGCCGCGCTTCAGTCCCTTGGTCTTGAGCGCATTGACCAGGGTGACGAGAATGCGCGTGCCGCTGGCACCGATCGGATGTCCAAGCGCGGTGGCGCCGCCATGGACGTTGATCTTGTCGTGGGGAATGCCGAGATCTTTCATCGCGAACATCGCGACACAGGCGAACGCTTCGTTGATTTCCCAAAGATCGACATCGCCGACCGACCAGCCGGCTTTTTTCAACACCTTTTCGATCGCGCCGCCAGGGGCGACGGTGAAGTCGGCGGGCTCGCGCGCATGGGCGGCGGTGGCGACGATGGTCGCGATCGCGCTCAACCCCTTGGCATCCGCGTCGGACTTGCGGCTCAGCACTACCGCGGCCGCGCCGTCGCTGATCGACGATGAGGTGGCGGCGGTGATCGTGCCATCCTTGGCAAAGGCGGGTTTCAGCGTCGGGATCTTGTCCGGCATGCCGCGTCCCGGGGCCTCGTCGGTATCGACGATGGTGTCACCCTTGCGGCCCTTGATGGTCACCGGGGTGATTTCGTCCTTGAAGGCGCCGCTGTCGATCGCGCCCTTCGCCCGGCTCAGACTTTCGATCGAGAAAGCGTCCATCTCCTCGCGAGTTCAGCTGGTACTGGTCGGCAGTGTCCTGGGCGAACGTGCCCATGGCGCGGCCGGCGTCGTAGGCATCCTCGAGGCCATCGAGGAACATGTGGTCGTACGCCGTGTCATGGCCGATGCGCGCCCCGCCGCGATGTTTCTTGAGCAGGTAGGGCGCATTGGTCATGCTCTCCATGCCGCCGGCGATGATGAAGTCGGCATTGCCGGCCGCCAGCGCTTCAGCGCCCATGATCACCGTCTGCATGCCCGATCCGCACACCTTGTTGACCGTCGTCGCCTGTACCGACTTGGGCAGGCCGGCCTTGATCGCGGCCTGGCGGGCCGGCGCCTGGCCAAGACCCGCGGGGAGCACGCAACCCATGTAGATCCGGTCGAAATCCTCGCCCGCGACGCCCGATCGCTCGACCGCCGCGCGCACCGCCGTGGCGCCCAGGTCGGTTGCTGAAGCGTCGGACAGGCTGCCCTGCATCGACCCCATCGGGGTGCGGGCGGTGGAAAGGATGACGATCGGGTCGGTGGCCATGACTGCTAACTCCGGAGGGCGCTGTTTCGCACCTGCACATAGGCCCGCGCCGCCCACTGTTCAATTCGATCCATTGCGCGGACATGCAGACAGGCATAAACTTCGCGCCATGAGCAAAATCATTCTCGCCGGGGCCGCCGCCCTGTTCGTTACCGCCGCCGCCTTCGGTCAGGCGACGCCGCCCGCAAAGCCCGCGCAGCACAAGAACCTCAAGGTACTCCCGGCCGACATCCCGCACGACCGGTTGATCGCGGTGATGCGCGGCTTCACCGGCGCGCTCGGTGTCAAGTGCACCTTTTGCCACGTCGGGCAGGACGGCAAGCGCGAGACGATGGATTTCGCCAGCGATGCCAACCCGCACAAGGACATCGCGCGGCGCATGATGGCGATGACCCGGCGGATCAACGAGCAGGATTTCGGCGTCGCCGATTTCACCAAGTCGAAGGTCGCCTGCTTCACCTGCCATCGTGGCGCGCCGGAGCCGCTGATCGTCCCGCCACCCGCGGCGGCGGCAACCGACGCATCGCCGGCGCCGACACAACACTGATCCTCGCCTTGTCGCCAGTCCGCCGCCGATGCTAGGCGCTGGGGCGAAGAGGAGAGACAATGAGCGACATGCCCGGCCTGGATTTCGACCTTGGCGAGATGGCCGACACGATCCGCGATTCGACGCAGCGGTTCGCCACCGACAAGATCATGCCGCTCGCCGCCGAGATCGACGAAGCCGATCGCTTCCCGATCGAACTGTGGCCGCAGATGGGTGAGCTCGGGCTGCACGGGATCACGGTTGAAGAGGAATTCGGCGGGCTTGGCCTCGGTTATCTCGAGCATGTCGTCGCACAGGAAGAGGTGGCCCGCGCCTCGGCCTCGGTCGGCCTGAGCTATGGCGCGCATTCCAACCTGTGCGTCAACCAGATCCGCCGCTGGGCCAACCCCGAGCAGAAGGCCAAATACCTCCCCAAGCTGATCAGTGGCGAGCATGTCGGTGCGCTGGCCATGTCCGAGGCGGGCGCGGGAAGCGACGTGGTGTCGATGAAGCTGAAGGCCGAGAAATCGGGCAATGGCTATCGCCTCAACGGCACCAAGTTCTGGATCACCAATGCCGCCTATGCCGACACGTTGGTGGTCTACGCCAAGACCGGCGAGGGCAGCCGCGGGATCACGACCTTCCTGATCGAGAAGGATTTCGAGGGTTTCTCGATCGGCCAGAAGATCGACAAGTGCGGGATGCGCGGCAGCCCAACCAGCGAACTGGTGTTCGACGATTGCTTCGTGCCCGCGGAAAATATCATGGGGCCGGAGAACGGCGGGGTCGGGGTGCTGATGAGCGGCCTCGACTACGAGCGCACCGTGCTCGCCGGGATCCAGCTCGGCATCATGCAGGCGTGCCTCGACGTCGTCGTGCCCTATGTCCGCGAGCGCAAGCAGTTCGGTCAGGCGATCGGCAGCTTCCAGCTGATCCAGGCCAAGGTCGCCGACATGTATGTCGCGCTCAACTCGGCCCGCGCCTACGTTTATGCCGTCGCCAAGAATTGCGATGCCGGCAAGACCACGCGGTTCGACGCCGCAGGTGCGATATTGCTAGCGTCCGAAAGCGCGTTCAAGGTCGCGGGGGAGGCGGTGCAGGCGCTCGGCGGCGCGGGCTACACCAAGGACTGGCCGGTCGAACGCTTCATGCGCGATGCGAAGCTGCTCGACATCGGCGCCGGCACCAACGAAATCCGCCGCATGCTGATCGGCCGCGAGATCATCGGCGCGTAGCGCGATCAGTTGATTTGCGGTATGGATCCCACCGAGTTTTCGGGGGGCTTATCGCATGCGCAAATTGTTGGCTGTCGTAGCGGTTGGCGTCGCGCTAGGCGCATGTGATCGCGAGGCTGATCGTGCGCCGGTTGCGCCCACACCCGCGGCGATCACCTATGACGGTGCGCTCGCGACCACCCCCGCCGCGATCGTCGATCATGGCAAGCGGATGGCAACGATGTTCGGCTGCACCGGGTGCCATGGCGAAAACCTCCAGGGCACCAACGTCACCAAGGACGACCCCGGCTTCGGCGACATGAATGCGCCCAACATCACATTGCTGCTGGCAAGCTACGACGACGCCGCGTTGGACAAGCTCATCCGCCATGGCGTGCCCAGGGACGGGCGCAAATTCTGGTTCATGCCGGCCGAGACGTTCCAGTATATCGACGATCGCGATTATGCCGCTTTGGTCGCTTACCTCCGCACCATCAAGCCGGCAGGCAAGCAGCTCCCCCCGATCCGTCGGGGTCCGGGAATGGACGCACAGGTCGAGGCGGGCCAGATCGCCGACTCGGTCGAGATGATCCGCCGCTTCAAGGTGTCGACGCCGACCGACCTCGGGCCCGGCCATGCGCTCGGCCGCTATATCGCGATGACCACCTGCAGCGAATGTCACAACAGCGCGCTTCAGGGCTATCCCGACTTCGCGCCCGATCTCGACATCGCCGGTTCCTACACCACGCCCGAACTGACCCAATTGCTGACGACGGGCGAGGGCAAGGTACGCAAGAATTTGGGCCTTATGACCCAGACGGCGCGCCATCGTTTCGCCCGCCTGACCCCGAAGGAACGCGATGCGGTCGTCGCCTACATCAAGGCGCGCGTCGACCGGCCGCAATAGCGCGCTTGGCAAGCCGATCCGCTTGCGGCTAGGCCAGCAGGCATGAGCGGACCCAGACTGGACAGCAGGATCGACCTCGACGGCGCCGACGCGAAAGCCCGCGCGGCGCACAATCGCGGGCTTGCCGACCGGCTTCGCGCCGATGTCGCGCGCGCCGCGCTGGGCGGCACCGAAAAGAGCCGCGAACGCCATACCGCGCGCGGCAAATTGCTCCCCCGCGAGCGCGTCGAGCGCCTGCTCGATCCAGGCTCGCCGTTCCTCGAAATCGGCCAGCTCGCCGCCAACGATCTGTACGACGGCGAGGTGCCGGGCGCGGGGATGATCGCCGGCATCGGCCGGGTGTCGGGACGGCAGGTGATGATCGTGTGCAACGACGCTACGGTGAAAGGCGGCACCTATTTCCCGATGACGGTAAAGAAGCATCTCCGTGCGCAGGAAATCGCCGAGGCCAACCGCCTGCCGTGCATCTATCTGGTCGACAGCGGCGGCGCCAACCTGCCGCACCAGGCTGAAGTGTTCCCCGACCGCGATCACTTCGGGCGGATCTTCTTCAACCAGGCCAACATGAGCGCGTCCGGCATCCCGCAGATCGCCTGCGTCATGGGCAGCTGCACCGCCGGCGGCGCCTATGTCCCCGCCATGTCCGACGAAAGCATCATCGTCCGCGATCAGGGGACCATCTTTCTCGCCGGACCGCCCTTGGTGAAGGCCGCGACGGGGGAGGAGATCAGCGCCGAGGAATTGGGCGGCGGCGACCTGCATGCACGCAAGAGCGGCGTGGTCGATCATCTGGCCGAGAATGACGAGCATGCGCTGACCATCGTGCGCGACATCGTCTCGCATCTTGGCAATGAAACTGGCGCCGGGATCGATCTGCGCGATCCGCGACCGCCGGCGTATGACGCCGAAGAATTATACGGCATCATCCCCGACGACGTCCGCGCGCCCTATGACGTGCACGAGATTATCGCGCGCATCGTCGACGGCAGCGAATTTCACGAATTCAAAGCGCTGTACGGCACCACCCTGGTCTGTGGCTTCGCGCATATCTGGGGCATGCCGGTCGCAATCCTGGCCAACAATGGCGTGCTGTTCAGCGAGTCCGCGGTCAAGGGCGCGCATTTCATCGAACTCGCCTGCCAGCGCCGGATTCCCCTGCTGTTCCTGCAGAACATCTCGGGCTTCATGGTCGGCGGCAAATATGAAGCCGAAGGTATCGCCAAGCATGGCGCCAAACTGGTCACCGCCGTGGCTACCGCCACCGTACCCAAGGTCACGGTGCTGATCGGCGGCAGCTTCGGCGCGGGGAATTACGGCATGTGCGGCCGGGCTTACTCACCGCGCTTCCTGTTCTCATGGCCCAACAGCCGGATCAGCGTAATGGGCGGCGAGCAGGCGGCCAGCGTCCTTGCCACCGTCCACCGCGACGCCGACAAATGGACCCCCGAAGAAGCCGAAGACTTTAAGCAGCCGATCCGCGACGATTATGAAACCCAAGGGTCACCGTGGCACGCCACCGCGCGCCTGTGGGACGACGGCATCATCGACCCCGCCCAGACCCGCGATGTCCTCGGCCTCGCCTTCGCCGCCTGCCTCAACGCCCCGATCCCGGAGCGTCCGCAGTTCGGCGTGTTCAGGATGTAAGGAGAGCGCGATGATGATCTTCCTCGCCGCCGCAATGCTCACGCCGCCGCCGCCCCCGGGCGACGACCGGTCGGACTTCCTGTACAGCATCAACCGCGTTCTCGGCGCGCTCAGTGGCAACGATCCCTCCGCTTTCGCACAATTGATCGACCGCGACGGTCGGCTGATCCGCGTCGATCTTCGCCCGAACGGCGGCCGACGCGTTTCGTCGCTGCGCGAGTTCAGCGACAAGCCGCCGACAGTGGCGGACGGGTACGTCGAGCGGATCGGGATTCCAACCGTGCAGCAACGCGGCCCTATGGCCGAGGTTTGGGCGCCTTATTCCTTCTGGATCAAGGGCAAGCGCAGTCATTGCGGGATTGACCAATTCTCGATGGAGCGGGGCGCCGACGGCACGTGGAGGATCGTCTCGCTGCGCTACACGGTTGAAGAGGTCGACACCTGCGATGCGCTGGCGGCGCCCGCGGCCCCTCGATGATCACTTCGCTCCTCATCGCCAATCGCGGCGAAATCGCCTGCCGGATCATGCGCACCGCGCGCGAGATGGGGATACGGACGGTCGCGGTCTATTCGGATGCCGATGCCAAGTCATTGCACGTGCGCATGGCGGACGAAGCGGTGCATATCGGGCCGAGCGCGGCGCGCGAAAGCTATCTGGTCGGGGACAAGATCATCGCCGCGGCGAAGGCGACCGGGGCGGAAGCGATTCATCCCGGCTATGGCTTTCTCAGCGAAAATGCCGACTTCGCCCAGGCGGTGATCGATGCCGGGCTGGTGTGGGTCGGCCCTAAGCCCGACTCGATCCGCGCCATGGGGCTAAAGGACGCCGCGAAGGCGCTGATGACTGCCGCCGGAGTTCCGGTGACGCCCGGGTACATGGGTGACAACCAGGATCCGGAATTTCTGGCGAAGCAAGCCGTGTCGATCGGCTATCCGGTGCTGATCAAGGCGGTCGCGGGGGGCGGCGGCAAGGGCATGCGCAAGGTCGATGCCGCGGCTGACTTTCTCGACGCGCTGGAAAGTTGCCAGCGCGAAGCCGCGTCCAGTTTCGGCAACGATGTCGTGCTGATCGAAAAGTGGATCGAAAGTCCGCGCCATATCGAAGTGCAGGTATTCGGCGATGCCCACGGCAACGTCGTCCACCTGTTCGAGCGTGATTGCTCGCTCCAGCGCCGCCACCAGAAAGTGATCGAGGAAGCGCCCGCGCCGGGCATGGACGAGGCCACGCGCAACGCGGTCTGCGGCGCCGCGGTCAAGGCGGCGCAGGCGGTCGATTACGAAGGTGCGGGAACGATCGAATTCATCGCCGATGCATCCGAAGGCCTGCGCGCCGACCGCATCTGGTTCATGGAAATGAACACGCGGCTTCAGGTCGAACATCCGGTCACCGAGGAGATGACCGGCGTCGACCTGGTCGAATGGCAGTTGCGCGTTGCGAGCGGAGAGGCGCTGCCCAGGCGGCAGGATGAATTGTCGATCAACGGCCACGCGATCGAAGCACGGCTGTATGCGGAAGATCCCGCGAAAGGTTTCCTGCCGAGCGTTGGCACGCTCGATCATTTCGATCTCGGCGACGACGGTCGCATCGAAACCGGCGTCGAGGAGGGGGACGCGATTTCGCCGTTCTACGATCCCATGATCGCCAAGCTAATCGCGCACGGCGACGATCGTGACGAGGCGATCGCGGGTCTTGCCGACATGCTCGATGGACTCGAAGTCTGGCCGGTGCGGACCAACGCCGGCTTCCTGTTCAACGCGCTCCTCCACCCCACGTTCGACGCCGCCGATCTCGACACCGGCTTCATCGCCCGTGAAATCGACGATCTCGTTCCCGACCCCCAGCCGGACGACGCCCTCTGGCGCGGCGCGGCGGTGGTTGCGCTGGCGGAAGACGAAGACGATCCAGCGTTTCTGCCGGGGTTCCGGCTCAATGCACCCGCGTCCGCCCGTGTAACGCTCGGCCATGGCGGCAAATTCCGGTCGATCTCGCTCGATGACGATGGCGAAGTCACTCCCGTGTCGGGTTTCCGCGACGATGAGCAGGTGGTCGTGTTCCTGGAAGGCCAGGCGTTCGGCTTCGACCGCAACGCGCGTGGCTCGGTCGGCGCCGCGGCCGGCGACGGCGCGATCCTCGCCCCCATGCCGGGCAAGGTCACCAGCGTCGAAGTCGCCGCTGGCGACACCGTCACCAAGGGCCAACGCCTGCTGACTCTCGAGGCGATGAAGATGGAACATGGGCTCGTCGCGCCGTTCGACGGCGTGGTAGCGGAGCTTGCCGCAGTCGCCGGTGCACAGGTGCAGGTCGAGGCATTACTCGCAAGAATTCAAAAGAAGGATGAAGCATGAAGATCGACGGAACAGCAGCAGTCGTCACCGGCGGTGCATCGGGGCTTGGGGAGGCCACCGCTCGGGCGCTCGCGGCCAGGGGGGCCAAGGTCGCGGTGTTCGATCGCGATGCCGACAAGGGTGAAAAAGTCGCGGCTGAAATCGGTGGCATCTTCTGCGAAGTCGACGTGATGAACGATGAAAAGGTGGCGGCCGCCTTTGAAAAGGCCCGCGCCGCGCACGGGCAGGAACGCATCCTGGTCAATTGCGCCGGGGTCGCCAACGCGGTGAAGACAGTCGGCCGCGACAAGGAAACCAAGGAGCCCAAGCTCTACCCGATGAACCAGTTCGAGCTGGCGATCGGCATCAACCTCATCGGCACCTTCCGCTGCATCTCGCGCTCGGCCTACGGCATGGTCGGGCTCGACGCGCTCGACGACAATGAGCGTGGCGTGATCATCAACACTGCCTCGGTCGCCGCCGAGGACGGGCAGATCGGCCAGGCGGCCTATTCGGCGTCCAAGGGCGGGGTGCTCGCCATGGCGCTGCCGATCGCGCGCGACCTGATGAACGACGGGGTGCGCGTCAACACCATCCTGCCGGGCATTTTCGAAACCCCGATGATGGCGATGATGCCTCAACAAGTGCGCGACGCGCTTGCCGCGCAGGTGCCGTTTCCGAAACGCCTTGGCACCGCCGCCGAATATGCGCAGCTTGCGGTATTCATCGTCGAAAACAGCTACCTCAATGCCGAAAGCATCCGGCTTGACGGCGGCATCCGGATGGCGCCGCGTTGATCGCCGACGACGCCGCACTGCTTGAGCAATGTGTCGTCGCCGCGCGGGCGGCCGGAGCGGAGATATTGAAGCTGGTCGCGGCCGGCTACGAGGTCGAGACCAAGGGCGATCTCAGTCCCGTCACGATCTGCGACCGCGCCGCCGAGGCGATCATCCTGTCGGCGCTCGCCGCCGCCGCGCCCGGCGTGCCGGTGATCGCCGAGGAGGAAGTTGCCGAAGGCCGCATCCCCTCGCACGGCGACACCTTCTTCCTCGTTGATCCGCTCGACGGAACCAAGGAATTCGTTCGCGGCGGCGACGACTATACCGTCAATATCGGGTTGATTATCAATGGCTTGCCCCATCTCGGGATAGTCTATCAGCCGGCCGTCGACCGCCTTTGGGGCGGCCTTGTGGGGCAGGGCGCATTCGTTGAAGTGCATGATACCCGCAGTGCGACGCGAACGCGTCCACGCGGTGCCAGAACTCGACGCCGTCGCCTCGAAATCGCACCTCACCCAATCGACCGTCGACTATCTCTGCGAAGCGGTCGGCGAGTGCGATTACGTCTCGGTCGGCTCGAGCCTCAAGTTCTGCCTGGTCGCCGAAGGCCGCGCTGATATCTATCCTCGTCTCAGCCCGACCAGCGAATGGGACACCGCCGCCGGACATGCCATCCTCCTCGCCGCCGGCGGGCGCGTCGATGGCCCCGACGGCGCACCGCTCGGCTACGGCAAGCGCGCATTCCTTAACCGCGGCTTCTGCGCCACCGCGGGCTGGCAAGCCCCGCCCATCGCGCCCTACCTCGAATCGTTCATCGACTAGGTTCGAAATTTCAACTCGCGGTCGGGCCGCACCATGGCGAAGTGTTGCTGCCCATTTCGGTCCGATCCGGTTCAATTCGTTTCCGGACCGGGGGAGTGCGCATTCCCCGCAATCGCTCGACCTCACGCCGAAGGACGGCAATCCGATCACGGATCCCGCTCATTTCGACCTCGATGCGCACCGGTCCATATTGCAGCGTCGCAAGTAGCAATTCGGCTTCGGCAAGTGCCTGGTCGCACCCCGACAGGCACGGGTCGAGGTCGGTCATAGGGGGAATGGACCTTGTGGAGCGTTGCAATCCCCTCTCATAAGCGCGTCGTGCTTAATGTCCTGTAGCGGTCGGTCCGTAACGGCGGAGGTTTTGCGCTGACTTGGCGCCGCTTTGGTGGCAATACGCACCTGCTCGGTTCTTTTGATTGTCAGGTGTTTGTCATGACCCGAGCCGAACCCGCCTCATTCGCATCGCGCATCCGCGCCGCCCAGTTTCGACAAGCCAGCATTGCTCTTTGGCGATTGTTTTGCCGATATGTCGCGCGCGGACGCTTTGCTCGACGCTGCCGACGTGCGGGTAGTCTCGCGGCTGCCGATTGCCGACGCCTTGGAGCGGATCGAACAACAGCTTTCTGTTGGCCTTATCTGGCTCGAATGCGGCGAATCCGTCCCTCCTGATGCGCTGCTCGATAAACTATCTTGTTTCGCGAGAACCGGCGAAGCTGCGGTCGTGGTCTGCTCTGCGCCGGTCGCGATCGACGTGCTTTGGACGCGGCTCGGCGATGGGCGCGCCCAGTTACTTATCGATCCCGATGACCATCAGCGCGCGGCGGCACTTGCAATAGCGCGTTCATCCTCCGACCGATCCTCTCGCTTTAGCGATGTCGGTCGCGACAATGCTGTTCGGCTGCGCCAACTGTCGGACGAAATGGGGCGCATCGCAGCGACACTCGCACGCCTGTCCTCGACGCCTGACGAAAGCGGCCCATCGGCCCTTCGCCTGGTCGCGCCGGTAGCCGAAGCTCCGCCGCTGAGCGTCGACGTCGTTCGTTCGGTCATTCGCGCCCGGCGGCTGCGCTCACGCTTTTTCCACGAGGAACTGTTTGCCGATCCGGCGTGGGACATGCTGCTCGACCTGCTGCAGGCCGAACTCGCCCAGCATCGGGTCCCGGTCAGCTCGCTGTGTATTGCGGCGGCAGTCCCGGCGACCACCGCGCTGCGCTGGATCAAGTCGATGACCGATAGCGGGCTGTTCCTGCGCCGCGCCGATCCGCATGACGGGCGCCGCGTGTTCGTCGAACTTTCGCCCGACGCTAGCGCCGCGATGCGCGGCTATTTTGGTGAACTAAGCAAAGTGGCGTGAATGGTGATTGGAAAGTGTATCCGACGCGTGTCCAGAAAATCATGCTCGACCTAACGGACGACGCGATGGTGGGCGCTGACGGGCTCGAACCGCCGACATCTTCCGTGTAAAGGAAGCGCTCTACCAACTGAGCTAAGCGCCCGCCTGAGCGGTGCCGCGCGGATGCCATGCCGCCAGCCGCGAGGCAAGCCTTAGCCGCCGCCCCGCGTGGCCGCTCCGCGCAACAAGGCAGCCGAGGCCAGCCAGAACACCGATAGCAAGATGCTGAATACGGTTCCGCGGGGATCCTGGCCGATTCCGCCCAGCGCCACCCCGACATGGACCAGGGCCGCCGCGAGCATCGCCACGCTCATCCCACGCGCTTCGAACCGGGCCGCCACTGATCCGAGCACGGCCACCAGGATCGGCAGGCCGAACAGCAGATTGTAGCCATTGTCTTCATTGCCGATCATGCCCACCGCGCCGTTGGCCCAGACGACCAGAAATCCTGCCATCACCGCCGCCACCACGCCGCCGCGGAACGACCAGTTGCTTGATCGACGAACCGTCAGTTCGATCAATAAGCCGACAATGAGGAACATGCCGCCGGCAAACAGGAAGTCGCTTGCCGTCCATTTGACCTCATCGGTGAACCGCATGGCCACGAACGGCACCGCAAGCACCGCCACCGCCGTGCTCCATCCTGCGATCCGCCAGCGGCGTTCTGCCAGATTGGTCATTTCTCTTTTCATTGCCATGTTCTCAGCTTCCTTCAATAACGAGCCTCGTCCATGGCGCGTCACGAGGGTGAACGGCATGAGGGCAGGGTGAGGAATCGCTGAAAAATGACGTCAAATGCGATTTCCTTCGGTCCGTTCGCCCTCGTCATCGCCGACCGAAGGTTGAGCCGGGACGGCGCGCCGGTCGATCTCAACGCGCGCTACTTCGACGCGCTGGCGTTGCTTGCAACGAACCCCGGCCAGCTGATCACCAAGGACCGGTTCCTCGATGAAGTCTGGCGAGGTGTGCCGGTTACCGACGAAGCACTGACCCAATGTATCAAGACGCTTCGCCGTGCCCTCGGCGACGATGCTTCCGCGCCCCGCTTCATCGAAACGGTGCCCAAGCACGGTTATCGCTTCGTTGCCGCTGGCGAAGGACAGCCCGAGAGTAAGGCGCCGCAATTTGACCGGCAAAATTGGCACTCGACGATCGCGCTGGCGGGGGCCGGGACGATCGGTGGTGGACTGGCCGGGCTGCTCGGGGGGCTGATCTATGGTATGGCGGGCGTGTCGCGGGCATCGGGCGCCGGAGGTGCCGAGATTTCCGTGATCCTTGTGGTCGTTTGTCTTTGCATCCTCGCCGGGCTGATTGGCGGGGCTGGTGTCGCCAGCGGGATCGCCGTTGGAATGCGCGGGCCCGGATCGCGCGCGTGGCGGGCAGTGCTTGGGGGCGCGGTAGGCGGGTTGATCGTCGGCGCGGGCGCGAAGTTGCTCGGGCTCGACGCGTTCAGCCTGCTGGTCGGTCGAGCGCCAGGCGACATCACCGGGGGGGCGGAGGCGACGCTACTCGGCGCGGCTACTGGCCTGAGCGCTTGGCTTGGCCGGCGTCCAGGGCCGACTTTACCGACGTCAATGGCCGTCGCGGCGCTGATGGGTGCGATCGCGGGCGGATTGATCGCTGTCAGCGGCGGAACATTGATGGCCGGAAGCCTCGACGCGCTCGCCACCGGCTTCCCGGACTCCCGCCTGACCTTGCTCCGCATCGCCGCCTGGTTCGGTGAGCCCGCCTTCGGCCCTGTCACCCGCACCCTGACCTGCATCGCCGAAGCCGCGCTATTCGTTGCTGGCTGCGTAGGCGCAATGGTCATTGCCCGTCGCAGCAGCGCCACTTAGCGCGGCCAGCGGGCAGGGCTAGCTCAAACGGTCGCCGGCATCTCACGCCGCTGCCTCGATGCAATCCGGAAACAGGCCGCCGATACCAACCATGCGACGGCGAGCGTGCCGTTAAACATGAGAGCCTTTAGCGGTCCACCGGCGGTCGCTGCGGTTATCGGCGCAGTGGCGACCGCGATCCCGAATAGAAGCTGCATGACCGCGACGCCGAGCATCGTCCGCGCCATGCCATCGGCGCGAAACCAGACCACGAACGCGCCCACCCCGGCGGCCATGATCACCAGGAAAAAGCCGGCACCGCTGCCGTCGTCGCGCACGATCGTGGTCCAGACGGTCGTTAACGACGTAAGCGCTGCTATGGCAACTCCGGCACGATAAGCGCGTCGTGTGGTTGACTGTGTCATCCGCTCAACTCCCGAAATTTGGGTAGCCATGCCGCTAATTTCGGTGAGAAGAATGAGCGAATCCTGAGTATTGGCTGAGAAATGTCAACGTCCATGCTGGATGCGAAATTATAGTGACCGCACCAGCTTTACCGCCATCGCCACCCATGGCGGATCGCTCACGACCTGCTGCCGACCGCCGACGCCCGGCGGGATAAGCTGCAATTTATTACCCTCGCGGCCGATGAGACGACCGAACAGGAAGCGACCGGCGGGGCGGGGAAGGATGACGTCCCTGTTCAAGGCGCGACCATAGGCCTCGGGTTCGATCGGCTCGCACCAGACTTCGTCGCCCGCGCGGTAGTCCCCGACGCTTGCCGCGACCGTCAATCCGATCAGGCCCGGCCTTGGCTTCGGCGGGACGACCAAGGTGCTTTTGCGTGGCGCGTGGGCACTTCCATTAGCGCCGAGAATGGCGACGACCTGCATCTCGCTGCTGTCCCCGCCGCTAACCAGTTCGGACGCTTCCACTCCCAGCGCCGTGGCGATTTTATTCAACCAGCCGACCGAGACAGTCCGCGTTCCGGTTTCCAACCGACCGACGGTCTGCGGTGTCGTCGGAGGCCTGCAAGCCTTTGCGACATCGTCCAACGTCATTCCCTTGGCACGACGAACTTCGCGAATCCGGGTAATCAAAACAGCCTCCCCCTGCTAACCAATAAGGTGTGTTTTTACTCTGTCCTACAGAACCGCGTGTCGTGGCAAGGGCCAATACAATTTGGTCGATTGGGAGACGGCGGATGACGAACGACAACAGGCTCTTGGCGGAACGGCCACTCGAATTCGAGAGATGAGGGGGCGCCAAGGAAGGATCGCGTTGGGCAGCGACCAGCGAACAAGCGACCGGCTCGGTCGGTGACGGTCAACCTCGCCGAGTCCCCGCTCGGCTGGCTGTTCGCGCGTGGACATTTGAATAGAAGGCAATTCGACGCAGGCGAGCGACTGCGACTGGATTACGAACGGGGCCAGTTGTCGCAGCGCGTGACGATGGCCTGGGACGCGGCGCCAGTGGCGCGAGGGCGTGGCGGTTCGGCGGTTGCGAACGACCTCAGTGGAGCGCAGATCGATGCAAAGGCCCGATTTCACGCCGCGCTTGACCAGGCAGGGCCTGGGCTGGCGGATATTTTGTGGCGCATCGTATGCGGCGGAGAAGGAATGCGCGACGCGGAGACCGCACTGGGCTGGCCCGCGCGCGCCGGCAAGGTCGTGCTGACGCTGGCGCTGGATCGCGTTGCCGATCATTACCGAATCGCTTGAGCATCAACGAACACTGGCGACCGATGCAAAAACGCCGCGCTCCCGATGGGGAACGCGGCGCTTCTGTTTCAACCTTGGTCGAGATTAGAGGCTGCTGTCCGATCCGTCGTCGAGCGTCGAGTTCCTGGCTCGTCGGCTGCCCCGTCGTCATGTCGGCGGTGCCGGCATCGGTGTCGCTCGCGCCCTGGCCTTCAGGCTGGAAGTCCTGGCGACCTTCGGTCAGCTCGTCGCTCGACTGATCGGTACCCGATCCGACGAAGCCCGACCCGCCTTCGCTCATCGCGCCGCCTTGCTGGCCCGTCTGGCTGAGCTGGTCCGAACCGCTCTGGCCCCGCTGCCCGGCCGACCCATAATCGGCCTGGCCGCTCTGCGACTGAGCATCCTGCGATTGGCCGAATTGCGACTGGCCGGCCTGCGACTGGCTGCCGCCGAACTGCTCGCCGGTCTCGTTTTCCTGATTGCGCTGCTGGGTTTCCGAATCGATCCCGCTCTGGCCGGTCGAATCGTTCTGCTGGTCCTGGTCGTGCATTTTCTTCCTCCTCATCAGCCCCACGCTTGTCCTTTCTCAACCGGCATGTGGCCGGCTCGTTCCGTGCGCCGCCGACCGATGCGACGAATGACCGGCGATGCGACGAAGCGATTGACCCGCAATGCAAAAAGGCCGCAGGACATTCGTCCAGCGGCCTTCCTGTCGATCGATGATGACCAGCGTTACGCGGCGCTGTCGTCGTCGGTCGTGCTTTCCTCGGTCGACGTCGCAGCCGAAGCGTCCGCGTCGGCCTTGCCCTCGTCCGCGCCATCGTCGGGGATCGTGCCCGGCTCGGCGTTGGGGTCGAACTCCTCGGTGAAGCTTGCCGTGTCGCGTTCGAACATCTGCGCCATGACGTCGATGCCCTGCGCCTGCAGATCGGCTTCCTCGGGGCTGCGCGCGACGTTGACATTGACGGTCGCGGTCACTTCGGGGTGAAGGACGACCTTCACCTCGTGCATCCCGATCGCCTTGATCGGACGGCCGAGCACGATCTGGCTCTTGGTCACCTTGGCGCCTTCGGCATCGAGTGCCTCGACGATGTCGCGAGCCGAAACCGAACCGTAAAGCTGGCCGGTGTTGGACGCCTGACGAATCAGCTGCACGGTCTTGCCATCGACACCCTTTGCCGAAGCTTCGGCTTCGGTGCGGCGGCTGGCATTGTCGGCTTCGATCTTGGTGCGGTTGGTTTCGAACAGCTTGCGGTTCGATTCATTGGCCCGCAGCGCCTTCTTGTTAGGCAGCAAGAAATTGCGCGCGAAACCGTTCTTCACGGTGACGACGTCACCGATCTGGCCCAGCTTTTCGACGCGTTCGAGCAGGATAACTTCCATCGGTCCTACTCCTTACTTCACGATGTACGGAAGCAGGCCGATGTGGCGGGCGCGCTTGATCGCCTTGGCCAGCTCACGCTGCTTCTTGGTGGAAACCGCGGTGATGCGGCTCGGGACAATCTTGCCCCGCTCAGAAACGAACCCCTGAAGCAGGCGAACGTCCTTGTAGTCGATGACGGGCGCATCCTTGCCCGAGAAAGGGCAGCTCTTGCGGCGGCGGAAAAATGCTCGTGCCATGGGTTAGGCCTCCATCTCTTCGTCGCGGCGCGGGCCGCGGTCGGGGCGATCACCACGATCGGGACGGGGACCACGATCGCCGCGGTCACCACGGTCGCCGCGATCACGATCGCTGCGTTCCGAGCGGCGCATCATCGCCGACGGGCCGTCTTCATGCGCATCGACTCGGATGGTCATGAAACGAATGACGTCTTCGTTGATCCCGGTCTGGCGCTCCAGCTCGGCAACGGCCGCGGGCGGCGCGTCGACTTCGAGCATGACGTAATGCGCCTTGCGGTTCTTCGCGATGCGATAGGCGAGGCTCTTGAGCCCCCAGGTTTCGGTCTTGACGACCTTGCCACCGTTGTCGGTGAGGATTTTGGTAGCGTTTTCCGCGATCGCATCGACCTGGGCCTGGGCCAGATCCTGACGCGCGAGGAAAACATGCTCGTATAGAGCCATGCTTCTTGCACCTATATTGGCCGATCGCTGACGCCGCACCATGCGGACGCCCCTCCGGCTATCGTTCTAAGCAGGCCGCGGTTAGATTGAACCATCGCGCGGCTGGCGGCCCATTGCCGCAAAGTCGTGGAAATGGCAAGTCCTCGTGCATGGCCACCCAGTTAAAACCCGCACCCGATCCGCTCGCCGATACGCTCGACCACATGAGCCTGCCCGGCTGGCTGTACCGCGAGCCGGAATTCCTTGAGGCGGAGAAGCATGCCTTCCTGCGCGCCGGGCCGCAGGTGGTGTGCCACGAAAGCGAGATTGCGGCGCCCGGCGAATGGCGTCGGCTCGACTATCTGAGCGAGAGTGTGATCGTGATCCGCGGTGACGATGGCGAGGCGCGCGCCTTCGCCAATGTCTGCCGCCATCGCGGATCGCGGCTGGTCGACGGCGAGGGCGGGTGCGCCAGGTTGCTGACCTGCCCCTATCACGCCTGGTCCTATGCCCGCGACGGCAAGCTGGTCGGCGTCCCGCACCGGTCCGAATATCCCGGGCTAAATCCCGATCAGCTGGGGCTAGTGCCGATCGCGCTTGAGCGGTGGAATGGCTTCCTGTTCATTGCGCTGGAGCCGGGCGCGCCGTCGATGGCGGAGATGATGGCGCCGTACGCGGCCGAGGTCGCGCCGTACCGCTTCGAAGAACTGCGAGCGATCGGGCGGGTGACTCTGCGCAGCCGTGCGCTCAACTGGAAGACCATCGCCGACAATTATTCCGACGGTCTGCACATCCCGGTTGGGCATCCCGGCCTGACGCGACTGTTCGGCCGCAGCTACAAGATCGAAGCGCGTGAGTGGGTCGACCGAATGGAGGGGGAGCTTCGCGACGACGTGTCGGAAAATCCATCCGAACGCGCCTATCAGCATTTCCTGCCCGAGGCCGAGCATCTGCCTCCGTCGCACCGCAAGAAATGGCTCTATTACAAGCTGTTCCCCAACGTCGCGTTCGACATTTATCCCGACCAGGTCGACTTCATGCAATTCCTGCCGATATCGGCGACCGAGACGGTAATTCGCGAGATCAGTTACGCATTGCCCGATGATCGCAGGGAGATGAAGGCAGCGCGCTATCTCAACTGGCGGATCAACCGGCGCGTGAATGCCGAGGACACCGATCTGATCGCGCGGGTTCAGGACGGGATGGGGTCGCCCAGCTACATCGCCGGGCCGCTTGGCACGAGCGAGGTGTGCCTGCGGTCCTTCGCGCAGAAATTGCGGCGGCTTATTCCCGAGGCACGGCTTGAGCGCTCGCCGCCGCCGGGCTGGTCGAAGCGGAACTGAAGCGACGCGACAGGTAGCGGATCGGAAGACCGACGAGGGCCAAGCCAAAGCCCCACAAGGTTGCTTCCAGTCCAGCGCCAACGAACATCGCAAGCGCATAAGCGAGTGCAAGAATGGCGATGGCAGTCGCGCCGCCCATCGCCTTGAGCTTCAATGCCGCAGCCGCACAAACGGCGTAGAGCACCAGGCTCGCAACGGTCGAAACCAGGGCAATGAAAACATACACTTGGACGAAGCCTTCGGTCGAGCTGGCAAGCACCAGCAGCGATGCCACCAATGCGGCGACGAGGAGCGATCCGACTGGAGCGCCGGCAGCGTTGCTCCGGCGGAAGAACGGCGGAAGATCATTGGCACCAGAAATCGATCGACCGACTTCGGCCGACAGCAGCAGCAAGGCATTGCAAGTGCCGAATGCGCTGATTGCGGCGATGATCGCGACCACGGCGCCCGCGCCACTACCGAGGATCGGCGCGATGGCATCGGCGAACGGCGCGCCGCTCTTGGCGGCTATAACACTGGGTAAGAGGAACAGGGTTGCGACGGTCGCGGTGAGATAGATCAGGCCGGTAAAGCCGGTGCCGAGGATCGTGGCGCGTGGAACGGCGTCGGTTGCATTATCGGTTACGTTGGCGACGACCGTGGCGGATTCAAATCCCGTCAACGAGAACAGCATCAGCGCTGCCGCCGCTGCGATGCCGGCGAGACCGACAGGCATATGCGTCAGCGGCTCGACCGGCTGCCCAGTCCCGAAACGCACCGCTACTAGGATTACCACCGCCAATAATGGAACGACCTTGATCAATGTGGCGATCAATTGCACCCAACCTGCCGATCGCGCGCCGGTCAAATTGACGATCGTCAGGATCCAGATGGTTCCAAGTGCCGTGATCGTCAGTCCGATGCCCGACCCCGCAGCGGGGATCACAAAACCGATGGCACCGGCAACCGCGATGGCGACCGCGGCGACTCCGGTCCATTGGGAGATAAGGTAGCTCCAAAGGGTCAGGAACGCCGGCGTCTCGCCGAACGCCGACTGGACATATGCGAACGGCCCGCCCGGGATACGCGCCGACAGGCGCGCGAAGGCGACAGCCAGACACATCGTCCCGGCGATCGTCACCGCGAAGGCGATGACGATGTTGGGTCCGTAAGGCGCGAGCGTCGCGGGGAGCAGGTAGATCCCCGAACCGATCATCGTGCCGACGACCATCGCCATGCTCATCCAACTGCCGAGGCGCTTCGATGGCGGGGAAATGTCGAGTGGCGCAGGCGTGATAGTCGTTGTCATGCGACGCGCTTCGCACCCGATAGCGCCCTTGGCAATCTGGGCCTGGCAGCTTAACCGC
The DNA here is from genome assembly GCA_963740965.1 of uncultured Alphaproteobacteria bacterium. Lineage (GTDB taxonomy): Bacteria > Pseudomonadota > Alphaproteobacteria > Sphingomonadales > Sphingomonadaceae > Sphingomicrobium. The sequence continues at coordinate 974,032 of CAVUFW010000006.1, read as the reverse complement.
GCCGCAATACAGAAAGGGAGTGTGATGCGGGCGTTCATTTTTCCGGGGCAGGGCAGCCAGTCTGTCGGCATGGGGGCGGCGCTCAGCGAGGCAAGCCGGGCCGCGCGCGATGTTTTTGAACAGGTAGATGAGGCGCTCGGCCAAAACCTGTTCCGGCTGATGCGCGACGGACCGGAGGACGATCTCAAGCTTACCGAAAATGCCCAGCCCGCAATCATGGCGCATGCGCTGGCGGTGTTTGCGGTGCTTACGAAAGAGGGCGGCGTTTCGCTCGACAAGGCTGCGCAATTCGTCGCCGGTCACAGCCTTGGCGAATATTCGGCCTTATGCGCGGCGGGCTCTTTCGACCTCGCGATCACGGCCAAATTGCTCAAGCTGCGCGGACAGGCGATGCAGGCGGCGGTGCCGGTCGGGGTTGGAGGAATGGCTGCCCTGCTCGGTGCCGACGTCGAATTGGCGCAGAAGATTGCAGCATCTGCAGCCCAGGGTGAGGTGTGTACCGTTGCGAATGACAACGACCCGTCACAAGTCGTCATTTCGGGTCATATCGGGGCGATCGAGCGTGCAATCGCGATGGCGAAGGAAATGGGTGCCAAGCGGGCCCTCCTCCTGCCGGTGTCCGCGCCGTTTCATTGCCCCTTGATGCAGCCGGCTGCAGACGCGATGGCGAGCGCACTTATGCAGTCGGGCGTCGAGGCACCATCGGTGCCAGTTTACGCGAATGTGACGGCAGCGCCGGTGATCGATCCCGACACAATCCGCGATCAATTGGTAAGTCAGGTCACTGGCATGGTCCGTTGGCGCGAAAGCGTGGGAAACATGGCGGCCGCGGGTGCGCAGGAATTCGTCGAACTCGGCGGCAAGGTGCTCGGCCCGATGGTCAAGCGCATTGTCCCCGATGTGAACGTCATGAGCGTGGTGTCGATCGACGACATTGAAGCGCTGGCGAAGGAGATCGCATAATGTTCGATTTGTCGGGAATGACCGCACTGGTGACGGGCGCTTCGGGCGGGCTGGGCAGTGCGATCGCCAGGGCGCTTGCGGCGCAAGGCGCGCGGTTGGCACTGTCTGGGTCGAACGCGGCCAAGCTCGAGGCATTCGCCAAGGAATTGGGCGGCGATCATGCGACGCTGGTTTGCAATTTAAGTGATCCGGCTGAGGTCGACCAACTCATTCCCCGCGCGGTCGAGGCGCTCGGAAAGCTCGACATCCTGGTGAATAACGCCGGCATTACGCGCGACAACCTGACCATGCGGATGAAGGACGAGGAGTTTTCGGACGTGATCCAGGTCAATCTGGAGGCGGCGTTCCGGCTCATGCGGGCGGCGTGCAAGCCGATGATGCGGGCGCGGTTCGGTCGGATCATCTCGGTGACCTCGGTGGTGGGCGTGACCGGCAACCCGGGCCAGGCCAATTATGTTGCGTCGAAGGCCGGGCTGATCGGCATGTCGAAGGCGGTGGCGCAGGAAGTCGCAAGCCGAGGGATCACCGTCAATTGCGTCGCACCGGGCTTCATGACCTCGGCCATGACCGACGCGCTCAACGACGCGCAGCGCGAAGCGATCCTGGGCCGAATCCCGTCCGGTGCGATGGGGACGGGTGACGATATCGGCGCGGCGGTTGTCTATTTGGCGTCGAAGGAAGCCGCGTATGTCACTGGTCAGACCCTGCACGTGAATGGCGGGATGGCGATGCTCTGAGCGCTCGGCGAACAGCGATCACGATGACGATGATCGCCGTCGCCAGACCGAGTGGAATGTGCGTCAGTGCCGCGACATTGCGGGCCACCAGCGGCGCAATCCAGACGAGGGCCAGCAGGGTCTTGTCCCACGGCAACCAGCCATGGCGTTTTGAATCCCGCCACAGGAAGGCGAGGCCGGCGAGCAACACGACGAAATCATAGTCGAGCACGTAGGGCGTCGAGATCAGGACGGCGGCGGTGACCGCGGCGTTGCGAAGATCGGGACGCGCGTTCCGCGCAAGCCACAGGGTCGCGACAATTGCGGCTATGCTCGCCACGCCCTGCACCGCGTAGGCGATACCGAGCCGCCCCCCCAGCCGCGGATTGCCGCAAAGGGGCTCATGATCTTTTGCCCATCCTGAATCGAGCCCGGTCACCACCTTCTGCGTCAGCGGCAGGCTGTCGAGGAATGCCTGCCATACCGGCCAGCCCCAGACGGCATAGGTGATCGCGATCAGGCCAAGGCTGGACAGCGCCGCGCCGACGATGGCGCGCCAGTTGCCGGTGATCAGCAGCAGCAACGGAAGGACCAGCGCGAATTGCGGCTTGCAGACCAGGCAGCCGATCAACAGCCCCGCCGCGATCGGTCGTTTTCCAGCAGGAATAGCCCGCCGCCTAGCAGCAAGGCGGTCAGAAACCCGTTGTGGCCATGCATTGCGCAGATAAGCGATACCGGCGCGGCGAGCACGAATAGCCATGCCTCGCGTCGGCCCGTGATGTTGCGAACCAGCGCCGCGAAGGGAATTCGCGGTCGTCACCTGCCACGTCGCCAGCGCGGCGACATAGGGCAGCGTCGCGAGCGCGGTTGCAAGCATACAGGAAGGGCGGCGGATAATGCCAGCCGTACACCTCGGTCAGACCCGGCCCGTGGACGGCATGCTGGACCGCGAAATGCTTTTCCCAGTCCCACACGTCGGCGGCATGGCCGTCGAGCACCATGCGTCCCGCAGTCCACACCTGGCTGAAATCAGTACCGAGCGGGCGGCCGCGACTGTCGAGCGTTCCGTTCACGCTGAGCAGCAGGAAAGCGAGGATCGCGATCGACACCAGGCCGCAGATCGTCGCGATCCGCATCGCTCGCTCGCGCGTCAGCCATTCCCCCGTCGACAACATGCCTGACTTCTAGATCGGAAATCTTGCCAAAAGCATAGCGGGTTGCGTGCCCTTGTCGTCGCGGAACACACACCTATATCGCGGCAACACATTCATTTTTACGGAGGCGTTACGGCGCGTCCGGGGGCGAAGAGAAGAGGAATCGCAATGGCCAAAGTTATCGGCATCGATCTGGGGACGACCAACAGCTGCGTCGCCGTCATGGAAGGCGGAAAACCCAAGGTTATCGAAAATTCGGAAGGTGCGCGTACCACCCCGTCGGTGGTCGCCTTCACCAAGGACGGCGAGCGTCTGATCGGGCAGCCGGCCAAGCGACAGGCGGTCACCAATCCCGACAACACGATCTTCGCGGTCAAGCGGCTGATCGGTCGCCGGTTCGACGATCCGATCACCAAGAAGGACACCGAGTTGGTGCCTTACAAGATCGTTAAGGGCCAGAACGGTGACGCATGGGTTCAGGCGGGCGGCAAAGATTACAGCCCGTCGCAGGTCAGCGCCTTCACGCTCCAGAAGATGAAGGAAACAGCCGAGGCGTATCTCGGCGAGACCGTGACCCAGGCGGTGATCACCGTCCCGGCATATTTCAATGATGCCCAGCGCCAGGCGACCAAGGACGCCGGCCAGATTGCGGGCCTTGAGGTGCTGCGCATCATCAACGAGCCGACCGCTGCGGCGCTGGCCTACGGGCTTGAGAAGAACGACGGCAAGACGATCGCGGTCTACGATCTCGGCGGCGGCACGTTCGACGTGTCGATCCTCGAAATCGGCGACGGCGTGTTCGAGGTGAAGTCGACCAACGGCGACACCTTCCTCGGCGGCGAGGATTTCGACGCCAAGATCGTCGAATATCTGGCCGACAAGTTCAAGGCCAAGGAAGGCATCGACCTCAAGACCGATCGTCTGGCATTGCAGCGGCTCAAGGAAGCCGCGGAAAAGGCCAAGATCGAGCTGAGCTTCGGCGCAGTCGACCGAGATCAACCAGCCGTTCATCACCGCGCGCATGGAAGGTGGATCGACCACCCCGCTGCATCTGGTGGAGACGATCACCCGCGCCGACCTGGAGAAACTGGTCGACGACCTGATCAAGCGCACGCTTGAGCCTTGCCGCAAGGCGATCAAGGATGCCGGGATCGACGCCAAGGCGATCGACGAAGTCGTGCTGGTTGGCGGCATGACCCGCATGCCGCGCGTCCGCGAAGTGGTGAAGGAGTTCTTCGGGAAAGAGCCACACACCGGCGTCAATCCCGATGAAGTCGTCGCCATGGGCGCCGCGATCCAGGCCGGCGTGTTGCAGGGCGACGTCAAGGACGTGCTGTTGCTCGACGTGACCCCGCTGAGCCTCGGCATCGAGACATTGGGCGGTGTGTTCACCCGGATGATCGATCGCAATACGACCATCCCGACCAAGAAGAGCCAGACCTTCTCGACCGCAGACGACAATCAGAATGCGGTCACCATTCGCGTCTTCCAGGGCGAGCGCGAGATGGCGGCGGACAACAAGGTGCTTGGCCAGTTCGACCTGGTCGGCATTCCCCCGGCGCCGCGCGGCGTGCCGCAGATCGAGGTTACCTTCGACATCGACGCCAACGGCATCGTCAACGTCCACGCCAAGGACAAGGGCACCGGCAAGGAACAGCAGATCAAGATTCAGGCCTCGGGCGGCCTTAAGGACGAAGACATCGAGAAGATGGTCAAGGAAGCCGAGCAGTTCGCCGAGGAGGACAAGACCCGGAAAGCCGCGGCCGAGGCGAAGAACCAGGGCGAGAGCCTGGTCCACTCGACCGAGAAGCAGCTGGCCGAGCATGGCGACAAGGTGTCGGCCGAGGTGAAGACCGAGATCGAGGGCGCGCTGGCCGAGGCAAAGACCGCGCTTGAGGGCGGCGACACCGAGACGATCAACACCAAGACCCAGGCCCTGGCTCAGGCGGCAATGAAGCTTGGTCAGGCGATGTACGAGCAGCAGCAGGCCGAAGGCGCGGCCAATGTCGGCAGCGACGAGTCCACCGCCGAAGCGGCCCCGGCCGACGAGGACGTGGTCGACGCCGAATTCTCCGAAGTCGACGACGACAAGAAAGCCTGATCACGGCATATGGCTGTTCATTCGAGCCTGTCGGTGACCCGTCCCCCTTGTGGGCGATGGGTCATCGGCAGGCTCGATCGAAATGCGGTGGGGACTGAAGTAGCGTGACCGAAGTCGATTATTACGAATTGCTCGAAGTTGAGCGGACTGCCGACGCGGCGACGATCAAGTCGTCGTATCGGCGGCTTGCGATGGATTGCCATCCCGATCGCCATGGCGGCTGCACCGACAAGGAGGCGCGGTTCAAAGCCATCAGTCAGGCTTACGACGTGCTGAAAGACCCTCAAAAACGTGCGGCGTATGATCGCTTCGGTCATGCCGCGTTTCAAAATGGGGGCGGTGGCGCAAATCCGTTCGGTGCTGGGGGCGGGCAGGGGTTCGAAGGCTTTTCGGACATCTTTTCGTCGATTTTCGGCGAATTCATGGATCCGCGTGGCGCCCGTCAGAATGCGGCGCGTGGGGCTGATCTTCGGTACGATTTAGAGATGTCGCTTGAAGAATCCTTTGAGGGCGTCACCAAGGACATTCAGATCGAAGCACTGGCGACTTGCGAAGGCTGCAAGGGGAAGGGCTCGCGCGGCGAGACGCGGGCAGCACGATGCGGGACTTGCGGCGGGGCGGGAAAGGTCCGTGCTAATCAGGGCTTCTTCGTGGTCGAGCGCATGTGTCCGACCTGTGCCGGATCGGGCGAGGTAATCGCCGATCCCTGCCGCACGTGCGATGGCGATGGGCGTGCGCTGAAAAAGCGCAAGCTCAACGTGGATATCCCGGCCGGGGTCGATGAGGGCACGCGCATTCGTGTTGCCGGCGAAGGTGAAGCGGGGATTCGTGGCGCAACGAGCGGCGATCTCTATTTATTCGTTCACATGAAACGGCACGCCATTTTCCAGCGCGATGCCAGTAATCTTGTTGCCGATTGCCCAATCAGTTTCACCACTGCGGCGCTCGGAGGGACGGTCACGATTCCGGGGATCGACGGATCGCGCATCGATCTGAAGGTTCCGGCCGGCGTTCAATCCGGCGAAACGCTTCGTCAGCGCGGAGCGGGGATGAGTGTCCTTAACACGCGCGGGCGGGGCGATTTAATTACTCGCATCCTGGTCGAGACACCAACAAAATTGTCGTCCGAGCAGAAGGCCATCCTTGAGCAGTTTCGCAAAAGCGAAACAGGCGATGAGTGTCCAGCCAGCAAGGGCTTCTTCTCGCGCATCAAGGAAGTGCTTGGGGCCTAGCGGTCGCGCAGTTCCGCAATCTCGAGCTGCAATCCGATGAAACGGGCGAACAGGGCCGCCACCCCGCGTCGTTCAACACCGACATGACGAGTCGAACCGTGGAAGCAACCAATATGGCCCCACGGCTGGCCGTTGCGAAGCAGCGGCACGATCAATGCCGCCTTGGCCTCGAAAGATCGGATCGTAGCGACTTCGCCCTCGTACGGGGTGCGAAGGGTCGATCTCGGGGCTGAAGAGCCCGCCAACAGGAGGACGGAAACCGGCTCGGACGTTACATCCGTCACGGCAAGGCTGGACGGATTGGATGTCGCCGATGGTTGGTCGATGCGGTTCTGACCGGGGCGGATCGACTCGCCGATCGGTTGGCCGCCGCCGACGACGATGACCCGGTCGAAACCGGTCAGTGCACGCAGTTGTCGCGCTGCTTCGTTGGCGATCGCTTCGCAGCCGGACGCGGCTCCGACGCGACCGACCATTCCATCTACGATCGCGGTTGCATCGCCGAAGACGTGTCCGTCGCTTGGTTCGGCGTCGATGCCATAGCCGTCGCCGTCCCGGAAGATCGACAAATCGAGCAGCTTGCCGCCCTCGCTGAGCGAAACGCGGAGCAGATGCTCGACGGTGTCTTCACTGCGGAGCAGGGCCATCCGGTTGCGGACGTCGTGGATCACATCTTCGCTGAGTAAAGCCGTGACCGGCTGGCCGAGCGCCTGGTCGGCGGTGGCGGGCAGGAAGTCGCCGAGATTGGCCGAGACCGCATCGACCTGCCAGTCGCTCGAAAGGTGAACATAGAAGCCGGTCGGCTGGATCAGTTGCGGCTCGGTCACTGCCCGAAAACGCGCTCGAAGATTACATCGATCCGCTTGAAATGGTAATCGAGATCAAACAGTGACTCGAGATCGTCGTTCGATAGCCGGTCGGTGACTTGCGGATCGGCCTTGAGCAGGTCAAGCAATTGCAATTTCCCGTCAGAACCCCAGACCTGCATCGCGTTGCGCTGGACCAAGGCGTAGCTATCTTCACGACTGAGCCCGGCCTGGGTAAGGGCGAGAAGAACGCGCTGGGAGTGGATGAGGCCGCCCATGCGGTCCATGTTGGCCTGCATCCGCTCCGGATAGACCAGTAGTTTGTCGATTACGCCGGTCAGCCGGGCAAGTGCGAAGTCGAGCGTAATGCAGGCGTCGGGGCCGATGAATCGCTCGACCGAGGAGTGCGAGATATCGCGCTCATGCCATAAAGCGACATTCTCCATCGCCGGGACAACCGCCGAGCGGACAACGCGGGCCAGGCCGGTGAGGTTTTCCGTCAGCACCGGGTTGCGCTTGTGCGGCATCGCCGAGCGAACCCTTTTGGCCGGGGGCGAAATATTCCTCGGCCTCGAGCACTTCGGTGCGCTGGAGATGGCGGATCTCGATCGCCAGCCGCTCGATCGACGAAGCGATCACGCCGAGCACCGCGAAAAACATCGCGTGGCGATCGCGAGGGATCACTTGGGTCGAGGTCGGCTCGGAAGTGAGACCAAGCTCCTTCGCGACATGTTCCTCGATCGCCGGGTCGATATTGGCAAACGTACCGACGGCCCCCGAAATGGCGCAGGTGGCGATTTCGGTGCGCGCTGCCTTCAGCCGGGCAAGATTGCGGTGGAATTCGGCGTAAGCCTGCGCGAGCTTGAGGCCAAAGGTCACCGGCTCGGCGTGAATGCCGTGGCTCCGGCCGATCGTCGGGGTCAGCTTGTGCTCGAACGCCCTGCGCTTGAGTACGGCCAGCAACTGTTCGAGGTCGGCGATCAGCAGGTCGGCCGACTGCTGCAACTGGACCGCAAGGCTGGTGTCGAGCACGTCGCTGGAGGTCATGCCCTGGTGCAGCCAGCGCCGCTCCGGCCCCAATTTCTCGCCCGCCCAGGTCAGGAAGGCGATTACGTCATGCTTGGTGACTTCTTCGATCTTGTCGATCGCCGGAACGTCGATCTCGCCAAGCACATCGTCGTCATAGGCTTTGCGGATCGTCAGGGCGTCGTCGGACGGGATCATTCCGATGCCGCCCATCGCCTCCGCCGCGAACACTTCGATCGCCCACCAGATGCGGTAACGATTTTCGGACGACCAGATGGCGGTCATGGCGGGACGGGAATAGCGAGGGACCATGGCCAAGGCGGCTAGCAGGGGCGCGGCGGGCCTGCAATCGCGCGCCGCGTCGTGGTGGCAGAGTTGATACCACACCCCTCGAACCGGGGGGTTATCAACTTCAGAATCAACTTTGCCCCAAATGGGAATGGCAGGCCGACGACCGACGCCACGAAATTGAGAAAGAGCGAAGCAAATGGAGCATTCGAATTCCTATTTTGGAAGGGCAATCTGCGAATATTTCGCGGCAGGTTGCGCCGACCGTTAAGAATGCTAGCATCGCATTGCCGAAGGATAGACTTCGGCAATCAGCTTTCGTCGGTTGGAGATTGTGATGTTGCGGATGCTTGGTCTGGTGCTGTTGGGTTCATCGTCGATTGCGATCGCGCAAGCCGCGCCACAGACGCCGCCCGAAATGCCGGTCCCGACTGAGCCCGCACCGGCGCAAGCAACCGAAGCCGCGCCCCCGGCGGAGGTTCCCCCGGCCGACGTCGCACCGCCGCCCGCCGAAGTGGCCGAACCGGCCGCGCCGGTCGACCTGGCGCGTCCGGTCGAGGCGCCCGAGGAGCAGCCCTTGATGAAAAAGGTCTGCCACACCGAGGACGTGGTCGGATCGGCCTTCCCGCGGAAGGTCTGCAAAATGAAGCCGGTGAAACCGCCCAAGGGAAGCTGATTCCAACGACGGCGTTTATTTGTCCGTCGAGATTAGATCAGCCCCGCCGCTTTCATGCTCGACCGGCCCTGAGCACCGACGATAACATGGTCGTGCACCGCGACCTTCATGTGACGACCGGCATCGATCAGGTCGCGGGTCAGGCGAATATCCTGCTGGCTGGGCGTCGGATCGCCGCTGGGGTGATTGTGGACGATGATGATCGCGGTGGCGCCAAGCGCAATGGCGCGGGCGAAAACTTCGCGGACGTGCACGGAAGCTTCGTCGACGCTTCCCCGCCACAGCGATTCGTTGGCGATCAGCATGTTCTTGGCGTTGAGGAACAGGATCCGGACTTCCTCGATCGGCGAATGGGACATCGCAGCCTGAAGGTAATCGCCAAGCGCATCCCAACTCGACAGGATCGGACGTCCCTCGATTTTGGTTTCGAGCAACCGAAGTGCGGTGGCCTCGGCGATCTTGAGCGCGCCGATGGTCCCTTCGCTCAGCCCTTCCGCGCGCAGGGCTTGGGGCGGGGCGTCGAGCAGTGGGCCGATGCCGCCGAAACGCGCGACAAGTTGCTTGGCGAGCGCCTTTGTGTCGCGGCGCGGAATGGCGAGGGCCAGCAGATATTCGACCAGTTCATGATCTAGCAAGGCGGTGTCGCCTCCAGCGAACAATCGTTCGCGGAGCCGTGCGCGGTGGCCGCTTGAGTCCGGTGTTTTGTCCCCCATCGCGGTGCAGGCTAGGAACAAGCGGCGCGCCATGCAACGGGGCCGTCGGCAGCGGATTTGGAACGGCAGCGGAAGCGATGGGTTAGACAGCGGATGGTGGACGGGCAACATGACGCTTCGGCAAACGGCACGGTTGCGCCCAACGGGGAGCCACTGAGTGCCAATCGCCATCGAAGCGCCCTCTTCTGGATCTCGCTGATCGTCCTTGGGATGCTGATCGCGGTGTTGGTCACGGCGTGGGTCGCCCGGCGGCCGCTTGCCGAGCATTTCATCCAGCAGGAACTCGAACGACGCGGCGTTCGCGCGACTTACAAGCTGGAGTCGATCGGACTCCACAACCAGGTCATCCGCGACCTTACGATCGGCGACCCGACAAGCCCCGATCTGACGGCCCGCTATGCGAAGATCCAGATGCGGATCCTGTGGACCGGCGGGGTCGAAGTCTACCGGATTGCGGCGCGGGGTGTGCGGCTGCGCGGCGAATTGCGCCGCGACGGCAAGGTCAGCTGGGGCGAAATCGACAAGCTGCTACCGCCGCCGAGTGGCAAGCCGTTCAACCTGCCCGACATCGCCGTGGACGTCGCCGATACGGCCCTGTCGCTCACGACCCCGTACGGCAACCTCGGGTTCGGACTATATGGCGCTGGCAATCTGACTGGCGGGTTTAAGGGGCGCCTGGCGGTCGCCGGGCCCGCACTGGTGACTGGCGCGTGCAAACTCGACGGCATGCGCGGTAATGTTGCGCTGAGTGTCGTTGCGCGTCGTCCGATGGTGCGCGGGCCGATCGCGGCGAATCAGTTCGTCTGTCCAAAGAGCCGGATGGCGATGATCGGGCCGCAGCTGACGCTGGACAGCAGCTTCAGCGAAGCATTCGAACGGTTCGATGGGCAGGGCCGGTTGATCGTCGCTTCCTTCTCGGCCGGCGACAACGGTCTTGCCAATCTCGATGCCCGGATCGGGTTCAAGGGAAGTGCCGGCGATGCGCGCGGGACCATCAAACTGGCATCGCAGCGCGGTCGGCTCGGCCCGATCTATGCCGACACGACCCGGCTCGATGGAAGTTACCGCCTGTGGGCAGGCCGCGGCGAACTGGCACTGGTTGCCGATTATGGCGCAAGCAGCGCGACGTTGGCCCCGGCGATGGTCACGCCGCTGGTCGCGCCGCTCGATCAGGCGAAGGGGACGCCGCTCGGTCCGATCGGCGAGAATATCGGTGCCGCGATCCGTCGCACCGCGGGCAATTTCTCCGCCACGGGGAAATTGCGGCTGGTCAACATGCGCGGCGGGGGCGGGGTCAGGATCGAGACCGCCGATGCGCGCGGTGCCGGCGGCGGTCGGGTCATGGTGTCCGGCGGCGATGGCGTGACCTATTACTGGCCCGATGCCCGGGTACGGGTCGATGGCGACATTGCGATGGGCGGCGGCGGACTGCCACGCGCCAATGTCATCCTTCGTCAACCCCGACAGGGCGGGCCGATGAGCGGCGAAGCCCGGATCCGGCCCTATGTCGCGGGCACCAGCCGGCTGGCGCTGGCGCCGGTGACGTTCCGCGCCGCGCGCGACGGATCGACCGCGGTGAATACGCTGGCGGTGCTCGACGGGCCGTTTTCGGGGGGCTTCGTGCGCGGGCTTCGTATTCCGATCAGCGGAAACATCGGCAGTACCGGCGGCGGGTTCGCGTTCGGGCGCGGGTGCATCGACGCCGGATTCCAATCGCTAACCGCAGGATCGCTGCGACTGGGGGCTGCCCGCATTCCGCTGTGCGCCATTGGCCGGGCGCTCGTCTTCAAGGACGGTCGGGGACCGCTGCAGATCGGCGGCGCGACGCGCAATCTGCGGCTCGGCGGGCAACTTGGAAACTCGCCTTTCGCGCTGAACGCGGCGCAGGCGCGGCTGACTGGCGGCGACCGCTTCGCCGCGACCGGATTGGGCCTGCAACTGGGCAAGACGGCCGCGCCGGTGCGCATCACCGCCGCGACCCTGGACGGGCGGCTGGCCAAGGGTGGTGCGACCGGCCAGTTCGGCGGTGCGACCGCGCTGATCGGCAAGGTGCCACTGCGGCTGAGCGATGCGCGCGGAAGCTTCGATTTCCGTGGCGGCGCGCTGGCGATCAAAGGGGCGTCGACGGTGTCCGACCTGGCCGCGCTGCCTCGATTCTATCCGCTAAGTAGTGACGACCTGACCTTCCGCCTGGCGAACGACATGATCCGGGCCACAGGCACCCTGCGCAACCCGGCAAGCGGGATCGCGGTCACCGATGTGTCGATCACGCATCGCCTGTCGAGCGGAACGGGCGAGGCGCTGCTCGACGTGCCCGGAATTCGCTTCGGATCCGCATTGCAGCCCGATCAATTGACGCGGCTGGCGGAGGGGGTGGTGGCGCTGGTCAACGGCACCGTGACCGGCCAGGGACGGATCAACTGGAGTGGCGACGGGCGGGTGACTTCGACCGGCGAATTTTCCACCAACGGCACCGATCTCGCCGCGTCGTTCGGTCCAGTCACTGGGCTGAAGGGGACGATCCGCTTCACCGACCTGCTGGGACTGGAAACGGCGCCCAACCAATTGCTCAGCGTCGACAGCATCAATCCCGGTATCCTGGTCGAAAATGGCCAGATCCGGTACCAGATCCTGCCGGGCCAGCTGATCAAGATCGAACGCGGCGAATGGCCGTTCATGGGCGGCCGCTTGGTGCTTCAGGAAACGATCATCAACCTCAATCGCAACAGCGCGAAGCGACTGACTTTCGAGGTCATCGGGCTCGATGCGGCGGTGTTCGTGGGAAGCCTGAACTTCAAGGATCTGCAAGCGACCGGCGTGTTCGACGGGGTATTACCGATGATCTTCGACGATAGTGGCGGACGGATCGTCGGCGGGCGGCTGGAGAGCCGCGCCGGGGGTGGTACGCTGGCCTATGAAGGGGCGATCAATCGCGCCAATCTGGGCTTCTTCGGCGGGCTTGCCTTCGACGCGCTGAAGTCGCTTCGGTTCAACAATATGGTCATCCGGCTGGACGGCGACCTGGCGGGCGAATTTTCGACCCTGCTGACGATCGACCAGGTGGCGATCGGCCAGTCCAACACCGTCCAGCGGCTGCTGCGGTCCGCGGTTCGCCGGGTTCCGTTCAAGTTCAATGTCACGATCAAGGGGCCGTTCCGGTCGCTGATCGCGACGGCCAAGAGCATGCAGGATCCGCGCAACGTGATCCGCGACGTGCTTCCGGTGCCGATCGACCAGATCCCCGGCGTCGTCACTGAAGTCCGGCGGCGCGAGGAAACGCAGGAGATGCAGCAAACCCCCAATCCGCCCGTCACCGTTACCCCCACACCGAGCAACAAAGAGTCACGCCCATGAACCGAGCTCAATGCCTGTCCGTCACCGCGGGGGCGATCGCCCTGGCGTCCTGTGTCACGGTTCGGCCGCCCGACAAGCCGATCGAGATCAACCTCAACGTCAAGATCGAGCAGGAAGTGCTCGTCCGGCTGCAACGCGACGTCGACCAGTTGATCAAGAGCAATCCCGACGTCTTCCCGACGACGCAGCAACCGACGCAGCCGACGAGAAACCGATGATCAAGGCTCTGGTGCTGGCAGCGATCCTGATCGGCTTGGCCGCGCCGGCCGTGGCGCAATCGTCGCCGCTGATCCTGTCCGCCAAGGCCGCAGGCCAGGTCGGCGAGCGGTTCGACGGCTATCTTGGCTATGTCGCCGCGCCGAGCGGGCCGCTTCGCGCGCAGGTCGAATCGATCAACATCCGCCGCCGCGCGCTCTATACCGACCTTGCCGCCAGACGCGGTGCGAGCCGGGTGGAAGTGGGGATTACCGCAGGCTGCGAAACGCTAGCCACGGTGGCCGTCGGGCAGGCTTACCTGCTGGGGGACAATGTGTGGCGCACGCGCGGGGCGGCACAGCCGGCGCCGATACCGGACTATTGCGGGCGCTGATCCCGCCGCCCGACGGGCGAAAACACCGTTTCGGCGGTTGACTAAAGCCGGGCCGCTTCATAAAGGGGCGGCGCCTTGGCGGGCTTCGACGCCGCCATGTTCCTTGCCTTTCGCGCACCTGTCTTAGCGGACGGTGCCGCGCACATGGAGAGAGAAGAGCATGGCTGAAGACGAGCAGACCCAGGTACCGCATTCCCCGCAGGATGCCCGGCTGAGCTCGCTCGATGCGCGGCTCGACCGGATCAAGGCGGAGGAAGCCGAGAAAAGCGGGCAGCGCGCGTCGGCGGAATCGCAGCGCGTCATCCGGTCGGCAAGCACGCGGATCATTTCGGTGCTGATTGGCTATCCGCTTGGCGGCGGGCTGATCGGCTGGACCTTGGATCTGTGGCTGAACACGCTGCCATGGATCACCTTGGGCTTGATGTTTGTCGGATTCGGTTTGGGTTTCCGGGAAATATTGAAGTCGGCGAAACGCGACCCCGAAGCGGGTCAGGGAGTGGATTGAGTGGCGGCCGAGAGCAAGATCGACCCGATGCACCAGTTTCAGATCGCCCCGTTGTTCGGCGATCTGGGAAGCCCCTTCGCGTTCACCAACAGCGCCCTGTGGATGCTGATCGTGCTGGGCGCGATCTACCTGTTCATGATGGGCGGGATGAAGCGCGACCTGATCCCCGGCCGCTGGCAGATGGCCGTCGAAGGCGTGACCGGCTTCATCACCAACATGCTCGACACCAACGTCGGCCCCGAAGGGCGCAAATATGTGCCGTGGGTGTTCACGGTGTTCATCTTCGTGTTGTTCGCAAACCTGATGGGGATGATGCCATTCGGGATCATCCCGGGCGTGCATCCGTTCACCGTCACCAGCCAGTTCACCGTCACCGGCGTACTGGCGATCATCAGCTTCTCGATCGTGCTGATCGTCGGCTTCTGGAAGCATGGCTTCCATTTCTTCAGCCTCTTCGTGCCGCATGGCACGCCCAAGCTGATGATCCCGTTCATCTTCCTTGTCGAACTGCTGAGCTTCATGGTGCGACCGTTCAGCCTGGCGCTGCGACTGTTCGTGGCGATGATTGCGGGCCACATCCTGATCAAGGTGTTCGCGTACTTCATCGTCCAGGGGCTCGAGGCGGGCACCGCGATGTCGCTCGGGATCAGCGCGCTGTCGTTCCTGTTCATCGCCGGGGTCAGCGCGCTGGAACTGCTGGTGTGCGCCATCCAGGCCTATGTTTTCGCCCTGCTCACGTCGCTGTACATCAACGACGCGGTCAATCTTCACTAATCCAATCTCGTTTCCTCAAGGAGTAATCACATGGATCTCGCTTCCGCAAAAGTCATTGGTGCCGGTCTCGCCGCGATCGGCGTCGGTGCCGCCGCTGCCGGCGTCGGCAACGTCTTCGGCTCGTTCCTCCAGGGCGCGCTGCGCAACCCGGCGGCCGCCGACGGCCAGCAGGGCCGCCTGTTCATCGGCTTCGCCGCCGCCGAACTGTTGGGCCTGATCGCCTTCGCCGTTGCGATGATCATTCTCTACGCCGTCTAATCGACCTTAGAGCGGGGCCGGTCCGTCCGGCCCCCTCAACCAGGATTTGACATGCCTCAGCTGAATCAGCTCGCGCTCGTCGCTTCGTCGCAATTGTTCTGGCTGGCCGTCGTGCTGGGCCTGATCTATTTCGTCATCGGCAAGGGCATGCTGCCCAAGATCCAGTCGACCGTCGACGCCCGCGAACAATCGATCGCGGCCGATCTGGCGGCGGCCGACGCGGCACGCACCGAGGCCGATGCGGTCGAGGAAGCCTATCGCACCCGGATGGACGCCAGCCGCGCCGAATCGGCCAAGCTGACCGCCAACGCGAAAGCCGACAGCGCCGTTTCCACCGAGAAGAAGCTTGGCGAGATCGACGCGTCGCTCGATGCGCGAGTGGTCGAGGCGCAAGGCCGGATCCGTGAAACCCGCGCCGCGGCGGTCAAGGATATCGAGGGCATGGCAGCCGAACTGGCCAAGGATATTGCCGCCAAGGTCGCCAAGCTCGACGTCAGCCTGGCGGACAGCGCCAATGCGGTGAAAATGGTGATGACCAATGCTTGAATTCACTCTGGCCGCGGTCGAAGCCGGTGGCGAGCACCACGAATTCGTCGAGCCCGCGGTGTTCGGGCTGACCCCCACCGCCTGGGTCGCGCTGGCGATGATTGCGGTGCTTGCGCTGTTCCTGTGGAAAAAGGTGCCTGCCGCAGTGGGCAAGGCGCTCGACGGCAAAATCGCCGAGATCCGCGCGCAGCTGGACGAAGCCAAGTCGTTGCGGGCCGAGGCCGAAGCGCTGAAGGCGGAGTATCAGGCCAAGGCAGCGGCAGCCGACAGCGAAGCGGCGGCCATGGTCGAGCGAGCCAAGGCTGAGTTGACCGCGATTGTGGCGAAGGCGAAGTCCGATGCCGAGGCGCTGGTCGAACGGCGCACCAAGATGGCCGAATCGAAAATCGCCGCCGAGGAGCGGGCCGCGATCGAGGAGGTTCGAGCGGTTGCCGCACGCGCCGCGACGGCGGCGGCGACGAAGCTGATCGCCGAGCGTGGCGATGCCAAGTCCGACAAAGCGCTGGTCGACGAGGCGATCGCCGGGTTGTAAATTCTAGCTCCTCCCCCTTCTCAGGGGGAGGATGGCGCGAAGGCGCCAGCGAGGCGGTCTCTTGCCTCTCCAAAAAGTAAAGTGCCCCCTCCGTCGGCTTTACCGACACCTCCCCCAGGAGTGGCGGAGGGGCTGGCTAGGGGAGGTTTTCGGTTAGCAGGTCGTAGGTGGCGACCAGTTCTTCTTTCTGGTTGAAGATCTCGACAGCCCAGCGAACGACGCCGGTCTCCTCGCTCTTGAGCGATTTGGAGCGGACGGTGAGTTCGACCCGCATCGAATTGCCGGGATAAAGCGGGGTCAGGAACTTGAGGTTCTCGAGCCCGGTGTTGGCGAGGACCGGACCGGGGTCGGGCCAGACGAACAGGCCCGCAGCGAAGCTCAGGATTAGGTAGCCGTGGGCGACGCGGCCTTCGAAGATCGGCGACGCCTTGGCCGCTTCTTCATCCATGTGGGCATAGAATTTGTCGCCGGTGAATTCGGCGAAATGCTCGATATCGGCGATTGTCACGGTTCGGCTTTCGGTGCGCAACGTGTCGCCGATGTGGAGCTCGCTCATCCGCTTCCGGAACGGATGACCGTCGACGAAGCGCTTGGGGCCGCCGGGAATGTATTGCTCGGCGATCGCGGCGATCATTGCAGGGGTCGACTGGATCGCGGTACGCTGCATGTAATGCTTCACACCGCGCACACCACCCATTTCCTCCGATCCGCCGGCACGCCCGGGACCGCCGTGGACCAGCACGGGAAGCGGCGAGCCGTGGCCGGTGTTTTCGGCGGCATTGTCGCGGTTGATGACCAGCATCCGGCCGTGGAAGGCGGCCGCCTGTTGGATGAAGTCGCGCGCGACGGCAGGATCATTGGTGAACAGGGACAAGGCCAGGCTGCCGAGCCCGCGATTGGCGAGCGCGACGGCGTCGGCAAGGTCGCGATAGGGCATGATCGTCGATACCGGGCCGAACGCCTCGACATCGTGGACGGCGTCGGCAGCCCAGGGATCGTCGGCGCGGAGCAGGACAGGTTGCATGTAGGAGCCGCCTTCGGGTCCTATTTTTGCAGTCGGATCACCCGCGACGATGCGCGCACCGGCGGTGGTGAGCTTGGCGATCTGGCCGCGGACGTCATCGCGCTGGGCGCAGGAGACGAGGGCGCCCATGTCAGGGGCGACCGACGCAAGCCGGTCGCGGATCGCGCCCTCGAGCGCGTTGAGCATCGCGGCCGGCGCCATGGCGCGACGGATAGCGGTGCATTTCTGCCCCGCCTTGACGGTCATTTCGTTGACGACCTCGGTGACGAACAGGTCGAATTCAGGGCGTGCCGGGAGCGGCGTCCGGTCCGAGCACGCTGGCGTTGAGGCTGTCCTGCTCGGCGACGAATTTGACCGATTCGCGCAGTACCACCGGGTGCGATTTCAGCTTGAGCGCGGTGGTGGCCGATCCGGTGAAGCTGACCACGTCCTGGCCTTGGAGATGGTCGAGCAGGTCGCCGACACCGCCGACGATCAATTGCACCGCGCCGTCGGGAACCAGGCCAGTGTCGATCATGATCCGGAACGCGGCCTCGCACAGATAGGCGGTCGACGAGGCGGGTTTGACGATCGCGGGCATGCCGGCGAGCAGGGTCGGGGCAAGCTTTTCCAGCATTCCCCAAACCGGGAAGTTGAAGGCGTTGATGTGGACCGCGGCGCCCTGCAGCGAGGTGTAGATGTGCTGGCCGACAAAGCTGTCGCCCTTGCTCAGCGGTTCGAGGTCGCCGTCCAGCAGGACATGTGCGTCGGGCAGTTCGCGGCGGCCTTTGGATGAGAAACTGAGCAGGGTTCCCGCGCCACCTTCGATATCGATCCAGCCGTCCTTGCGGGTAGCACCGGTGGCGACGTTGAGGTCATACAACTCTTCCTTGCGGGCGAGGATGGCGAGGCCGAGGCCTTTGATGATCCGTGCGCGCTGATGGAAGGTGAGGGCGCGCAGGGCCGGGCCGCCGACCGACCGGGCGTGATGGAGCATGGCGGCAAAATCGATCCCCCCCGATCCGGCGGTCGCGACGAGGCTGCCGTCGATCGCGCTGGCGATGTCGGCGCGCTGCCCGGTGCCGAGCATCCACTGGTCGCGCGAGTAATTGAGTAGGTCGGTGGTTTTCATCACATCCTAGTGCCGTGCGACGGCGCGCGCCGCAATGCCCCAGGAGGTATCGTCAGCGCCGCCGCGAAAGGATGATCAGCACGATCCCGACCACGGCCAGCACCGCCCCGCGGATCGCCCAGGGACGCTGGTCGAGCATGAAGCTGGACGCGGGCCACATGATGATCCCGGTCCCCTGACCGATCCACAGCAAGCCCATCAGCACGGCGGCAATCCCGAGGATCAACAGCAGGGTCTTCATGGCGGCGGCTCCCGATAATTAGGACCGGCTTAGGCTTTGGCCGACCGGAGGGCAATCGGAGCAGCAACCCATGTGCAGACGGAAGCAACGGATCGCGCGTGCTAGCGCCCTTCGAAGGTCGCGGGGCGCTTCTCGAGAAAGGCGGCGACCCCTTCGCGATAGTCATGGGTGAACCCGAGGCGCCGCATTTCGTCACGTTGCAGATCGAGTTCCTCGTCGAGCGTGCGCGATCCCGTGGTGCGGACGATCGACTTGATCGCGGCGAGGCCGAGGGGCGGCAGGGCCGCAAGCTTCGTCGCAAGCGTGTCGACTTCACGGTCGAGCGAATCGTCGTCGACGCATTTCCAGATCAGGCCCCACTCGGCGGCGATGGCGGCAGGCAGAGGCTCGCCCGTCAACGCGAGTCCGAGGGCGCGGGCCTGGCCGACGAGACGGGGGAGATGCCAGCTGCCGCCGCTGTCGGGGATCAGGCCGAGGGCGGCGAAGCTCTGGATGAACTTTGCCGATCTGCCCGCGACGACGAGGTCGCAGGCGAGCGCGATGTTGGCCCCTGCGCCGGCGGCGACGCCATTGACGCGCGCGATGACCGGCTGGGGCATGGCGGCGAGGCGGCGGATCAGCGGGTTCCAGCTTGCTTCGACCGTTTCACCGAGATCGACCGGCTCACCCGGCGCGACCATCCGGTCGTTGAGGTCCTGGCCGGCGCAGAAGCCGCGGCCTGCCCCGGTGAGGATGATCACGCGGGCGTCGGCCGCCGAATCCAGCGCGGCGGCCAGCTCGACATGCATCTGGCGGGTGAAGCTGTTCAGGCGGTCGGGGCGGTTAAGTGTGATCGTGGCGACGTGGTCGGCAATGGCGACCAGGATCGTTGGCTCGTCCGACATCGCAATTCTCCTCGTCGTCGCGGGGCTTCGATCGGCACCGCCTGCCCTGCGGCGGTTGAAGCGCGGCAGGCTCCGGGTCAAGACCGGGGTGCCGTTGCGCTTGGTGCAACTTCCCCATAAGCCTCGATCCGTGACCGCGCCGCTTTCGCCCCAGCCGACGACCGATGCCGCCCGCGCGGCGCTGGTCGAGGCGTTGGTGGCGACGGGAAGCGAGGATCGCGCGGCCTTCGCCACCCTCTACAAACTGACCAGTGCGAAGCTTTTTGGCATCTGCCTTCGTATCTGCGGCGAGAAAGGGGCCGCGGAGGACGTGTTGAGCGATGTGTACATGACCGTCTGGCGGCGGGCCGGGGCCTACGAACCCGGACGTGCGAGCCCGATCAGCTGGCTGGCGACGATCGCGCGCAATCGGGCGATCGACTGGCGGCGGTCGGCCGCGCGGCGGCCCTCGGTCACGATCGACCAGACACCCGATGTCGCCGACGACACTCCCTCGGCCGAGGATCGGTTGATCGCCGGCGAGGCGGCCGGGCGATTGCATTTGTGCCTTAACCAGCTGG
Organism: uncultured Alphaproteobacteria bacterium; assembly: GCA_963740965.1. Taxonomy (GTDB): domain Bacteria; phylum Pseudomonadota; class Alphaproteobacteria; order Sphingomonadales; family Sphingomonadaceae; genus Sphingomicrobium. Next base: position 953,979 of record CAVUFW010000006.1, on the reverse strand, counting down.
ACGAGAAGCAGCGCGGCGCGATCCGCGCGGCCTTCTTCGGCGGGCTGACCTACGCCGAACTGGCCGAACGCGATGCCGTGCCGCTGGGCACCATGAAAAGCTGGGTTCGGCGCGGGCTGATGCGATTGAAGGACTGCCTGAGTGACGGATGAGACCGGCATGAACGAGGTCGAAGTGGCCGCGGCGGAGCTGGCGCTGGGCGTGATCGACGGCGAGGAGCGCGCGGCGGCATTGCGGCGGATGTTGGCGGAGCCAGACTTTGCGCGCGAGGTCGAGCTATGGCGCGATCATTTTGCCTTGATGTTCGACGGCGTGGCCGATGTTTCGCCGCCCGCGGACCTGTTCGGTCGGGTCGAGGCACGGATCGACGGAGCGCCCCGCCGGTCTTTCAATGCATGGAAGCCGACCGCGATCGCTGCGAGCCTGGCGGCGCTGGCGATGACCGTGGTTGCGCTTCGTCCGGTCGACGCACCGCCGCCCGTGGTGACCCAGGCCCCGTCGGCGCCGATGATCGCGGCCATGGCGCTGAGCGATTCGAGCGGATCGCAGCCGGCGATGTACGATGCGGCGACGGGGATGGTGAAAATGCCCGGGCCGATGCCGATCCCGGCGGGCAAGTCAGCGCAATTGTGGGTCATCGAGGGCAAGGCCGCGCCCAAGCCGCTGGGGACGTTCCATTCGACCGGCCCCGGCACCTACGAAGCCGAGGCCAAGATGCAGACCGTGATCCCGGCCGGAGCGACGCTTGCAATCTCGATCGAGCCGATGGGCGGATCGCCCACGGGCGCGCCGACCGGTCCGGTGATCGCGACCGGAACGCTGAGCAAGGTCTAGCCGCATCCGTCGGCCGGTGGCCGCCGTATCTCTTCCAGTCGCCCCACACGGGGTCACGAAAAGAGGAGCTTTCCCGATGCTGTCGAACAAACCCTTCATGCTGATGGCCGCCGCGCTCGCGGTCACCGCCGTGCCTGCGTCCGCCAAAAACCCGATGGTCGGCGGCGCCGCCATGTACCCGACCAAGAACATCGTCCAGAACGCGATCAATTCGAAAGATCACACGACGCTGGTCGCCGCGGTCAAGGCCGCCGGCCTGGTCGACACGCTGACGGGCAAGGGTCCGTTCACGGTCTTCGCGCCGACCAACGCCGCCTTCGCCAAGCTTCCCGCCGGAACGGTCGAGACGCTCGTCAAGCCAGAGAACAAGGGCACGCTGACCACGATCCTGACGTACCATGTGGTGCCGGGCAAGATCACCGCCGGCAACATCCAGAGCCTGGCCGCGCGTCACGGCGGCACCGCGACGCTCAAGACCGTCCAGGGCGAGAATCTGAAGTTCATGAAGCACGGCAATGGCTGGATGATCACCGACGCCAAGGGCGGAACGGCGATGATCACGATTGCCAACGTCATGCAGTCGAACGGCGTGATCCACGTCATCGATAGCGTATTGATGCCCTAACCGGCGGGGGCCGGACTTCCCTCCTGTTGACCCGGCCTTCGATCCGGTGTGCGCGCGCGTCGAACCATTCCGACGCGCGCGCAATCGTTTGTGGAACGGCGCCGCTTGCCTGACGTTGCCGAAACGGGAGAATGATCATGCACTATCGCCGTCTGGGTCACAGCGACCTCGAAGTTTCCGAAATCTCGCTCGGCTCATGGCTGACGTACGGCGTCGGCGTGGAAGCCGATGCGGCCCGGCAATGCCTCGACGCCGCATTCGCTGTCGGGATCAACTTCATCGACACCGCCAATGTCTATGGCACGGGGGCGGCCGAGCGGTTCCTCGGCGAGGCGCTGTCGGGCCGGCCACGCGACAGCTACATCCTCGGCACCAAGGTGTTCTTCCCGATGTCGGACACCGATCGCGGCCTGTCGCGCGCGCAGATCGAGAAGCAGCTCGACGCCTCGCTTGAACGGCTGAAGACGGACTTCGTCGATCTGTACCAGTGTCACCGCTATGACGAGGAGACTCCGCTCGACGAGACGATGGAAGCGCTAAGGGCGGCGGTGCGTAGCGGCAAGGTGCGCTACATCGGTTTTTCGGAATGGCCGGCGGAGCGGATCCAAGCTGCAATCGACATGGCGGGCGTGGAACGCTTCTGTTCGAGCCAGCCGCAATATTCCCTGCTTCATCGCGATCCCGAACGCGACGTCATTCCGCTGTCGGCGGCCAACGGAATCTCGCAGATCGTCTGGTCGCCGCTCGCGCAAGGCGTGCTGACCGGCAAGTATCAGCCCGACCAGCCGCCGCCAGCCGACACACGAGCGACGAGCGAGGCGATGGGCGGGTTCATCAAGGGGATGCTGAAATCCGAGCTGCTCGATGCCGTGCAGCAGCTGAAGCCGCTGGCGGCGGAAGCCGGTCTGTCCCTGCCGCAATTCGCGCTCGCCTGGGTGTTGCGCGAGCCCAACGTCGCCTCGGCGATTATCGGCGCGTCGCGTCCGGCACAGGTAATGGAGAATGTGGCGGCGTCGGGTGCCGAAGTCGACGAGGCACTGTTCAGGCGGGCTGAAGAGATCGTCGCGCGGGGCCGGGTCCCGGCCTAGAGCGCGCCGAGCATCGCGAGCGAGCGATCGAACGAGCCGTCGCGTTCGGCGAAGCGCAGCGGCTTGACCCGATCGACGAGGATTTCGGGCGGGGTCGGCTGCATCCGGAATTGAGCCATGGCCTCGGCGATGAAATCGTCGAGCGGCATGTAGCCGTCGCGGGTCGACTGTCCGGGGGTGAGGTCGGTCTGCACGCCCGGGGGCGCGAGTTCGATCACTTCGACCTTGCCCGCCAGCTTGTGGCGCAGTGACGCGGTGTAACTGTGCATCGCCGCCTTGGTCGCGCTGTAGGTCGCGGTCGCGGGAAGCGGCACGAAGGCGAGGCCCGAGGTCACGTTGACGATTGCCGAATTGGCAGTCGCGGCGAGATGTTCGACCAATGCGTCGATCAGGCGGATCGGGGCCAGCAGGTTGGTGGCGATCGTCGCTTCGGCATTGGCGAGATCGCGAGATGCGGTGACGTCTTCACGCCGCATGATACCCGCATTGTTGACCAGCACGTTGAGGCCGGGATGATCGGTGAGAAGCGCACGTACGAAGTCGCCGAGCGAGCGAGCCGAATCGACGTCGAGCACGCGCGCGTCCATGCCGTCGCGCCCCTCAATCGTTTCCTCCAGCGCATCGCGTCGACGCCCGGCGACGACGACGCGATTGCCGTCGTCGTGCCATGCGCGGGCAAGCTCGCGCCCGATGCCCGAGCCGCCACCGGTGACGAAGATGGTATTGCCGCTGCTTTTCATCGGGATTGCGCCTTTCAGGGAGGAGAAGCGTTTAGGTAGGGAGCGGGCCATGAAGTTTGAACCCGCGGGCCGAAACGACTAGGACTTGGCGCATGTATACCACCGAACTTTCCAAGAACGTCGCCTCTATCGAGGCACCCGAGGATCCGACGCTGGTCGCAGCGTTCGAAGCGCGGGTCGCGGCCGACGAATTCATCGAGCCCAAGGACTGGATGCCCGAGGCGTATCGCAAGACGCTGGTCCGGCAGATCTCGCAGCATGCGCACAGCGAAATCGTCGGCATGCTGCCCGAAGGCAACTGGATCACGCGCGCGCCGTCGCTCCGCCGCAAGGCGATCCTGCTGGCCAAGGTGCAGGACGAGGCGGGACACGGATTGTATCTCTATTGCGCGGCGGAAACGCTGGGCACGAGCCGCGAGCAGATGATCGACGCGCTCCATTCGGGGAAAGCCAAATATTCGACGATCTTCAACTATCCGACGCTGACCTGGGCCGACATCGGCGCGATCGGCTGGTTGGTCGACGGCGCCGCGATCATGAACCAGGTGCCGCTGCAGCGAACGTCCTACGGGCCCTATGCACGGGCCATGGTGCGGGTGTGCAAGGAAGAGAGCTTCCACCAGCGCCAGGGCTACGAAATCATGATCGCGCTGGCCAATGGCACGCCCGAACAGAAAAGGATGGCGCAGGACGCGCTCAATCGCTGGTGGTGGCCGAGCCTGATGATGTTCGGCCCGCCCGACGAGAACAGCCCAAATACCGAGCGATCGATGCGCTGGCGGATCAAGCGCGAAACCAATGACGAGTTGCGCCAGAAATGCGTCGATATCGGCGTGCCTCAGGCGGAGTACCTAGGGCTCACCATTCCCGACCCCGACCTCAAGTGGAACGAGGCCAAGGGCGGGTACGATTTCGGCGAAATCGACTGGGAAGAATTCTATGCCGTGGTCCGCGGCGAGGGGCCCGTCGCCAAGGAACGGATGAAGGACCGACGCGACGCCTGGAACGACGGCGCCTGGGTGCGCGACGCGGCGGCGGCGTACGAGGCGAAGCGGGCCGCGCGGGCTGCGGCATGAGCGAGGGCGGGGGACATGACTGGCCGTTGTGGGAAGTCTTCATTCGCTCGAAGGGCGGGATGGCGCATCGCCACGTTGGCAGCGTTCATGCTCCTGACCCGAAGCTCGCGCTCGCCCACGCCCGCGATACGTACACGCGGCGGCAGGAAGGCATCTCGCTGTGGATCGTGAAGTCGGAGGACATCGTCGCCAGCGACCCTGCAGATAGCGGACCGTTGTTCGGGCCGGCAGAGGACAAGATCTACCGCCATCCCACCTTCTACGACATTCCCGACGTGGTGAAGCATATCTGATGCCGTCTTTACCAACGATCGAGCAGGATCAGGTCAGACACGCCAACAATGCGCCCGATGGCGGAGCGTTCGATGCGCCGTCGCTGATCCGCGACGATCCCTATCACGACTATTTGCTGAGGCTGGGGGACGACAGCCTGGTGCTCGGCCAGCGCCTATCGGAGTGGTGCGGGCATGCGCCGGGGCTGGAGGTCGACCTGAGCCTGGCCAATGTCGCGCTCGATTTGATCGGGCAGGCGACTCATCTTCTCGAAGCGGCCAATGACGGCGACGGCGATGCGCTGGCGTTTCACCGCGACGTCCTGGATTTCCGTAATTGCTGGTTGGTGGAGCAGCCCAATGGCGACTTCGCGCGGACGATGGTACGGCAGTTGCTGTTCTCGACCTACCAACATCTGCTTTACCGCGAATTGTCGGGCAGCCCGGACGCGTTCCTGAGCGGACTGGCGGCCAAGGCGGTCAAGGAGGTGGCTTACCATCGCGAGCTGGCGTCCGACTGGACGATCCGGCTGGGCGGCGGGACCGAAGAGAGCAAGGCGCGGATGGCAGACGGGCTCGACTGGTGCTGGCGTTTCATCCCCGAGCTGTTCGAGGTCGATGCCCGACTGGAAGCGTTGATCGCGCAAGGCTCGGTGCCCGACCCGCGATCGTTCGAGAGCGAATATCGCAAGGCAATTGCCGATGTACTGACGGAGGCGACACTGGAGGTGCCGAGCGACCAACGCCCGATCCTTGGCGGACGCCGCGGGCATCATAGCGAGCATCTGGGGCACTTGCTGGCGATCATGCAGCATTTGCCGCGCACCTATCCCGACGCCCGCTGGTAGTCGCGTGGCCGAGCATTTTCATTCGCTGCGGGTGGCCGAAATCGTGCCCGAAACGGACGAGGCGCTATCGATCCGTTTCGATGTCCCGGACGACTTGAGCGAGGCGTTCCGGTTCAAGGCGGGTCAGCATCTGACGCTTCGTGCCGTGATCGGCGGCGAGGAGGTGCGGCGCAACTATTCGCTCTGCGTTGCGCCGGGCGAGGGGACCACCAAGGTCACCGTAAAGCGCATCGCCGGCGGTCTATTTTCCAACTGGGTCGGGACCGGCCTTCGGACCGGCGACGCGATCGACGTCATGGCGCCACTCGGATCCTTCACCGTGCCGTTCGAGGCCGGGACCGCGCGTCGTTATGTCGGGATCGCCGGCGGATCGGGAATAACGCCGATCATGTCGCTGATCCGCACCGCGCTGGCGGAAGAGCCGGGCAGCCGCTTCACCTTGTTCTACGGCAATCGCGACAGCCGGTCGGTGATTTTTCTGGAAGCGCTGGCGGAGCTCAAGGACCGGTACATGGGGCGGCTGGAGCTGTTTCATTTCCTAGCCGAGGAGGAGGGAGATATCCCCTTGTTCAACGGCATGCTCGACGCCGACCGCTGCCGCGAGGCGATCGACCATTTGGTCGTCGATCCGGGCACCGTCGACGCCTGGTTCATCTGCGGTCCGGGACCGATGATGGACGCCGCGGAAAGCGTCCTCGTCGACCGCGGAATTGCGCGCGACCGGATCCATATTGAAAGGTTCACTGCCGGACGGCCGAGCGAAGCGATGGCCGAACGCCAGGCACAGTTGCAGGACAAGGCGGTCGGCCAACAGGTCGCGGTGACGCTCGATGGCCGGACCCGGTCGATCGCTTTCGTCGGCGAGTCGATCCTGGAAAGTGCGTTGAAGGCCGGGCTGTCGGCCCCGTTCTCCTGCAAGGCCGGGGTTTGCGCCACCTGCCGCGCCAAATGCACGTCGGGAACGGTCGAGATGGCGGTCCAATATGGCCTGACCGACGAGGAAATTGCCGACGGCTACGTCCTTACTTGCCAAGCCGTTCCGGTGGGCGACGGGGTGGCGGTGGATTATGATTCCTAGCCGCGCTAGAGCTGCAGGATGCTGACCGCCACACGCCATCATCGGCTTGCCACGCTAGAACCGGTCAAGAGCGACAGCCTGCTTGCGCTCATCGCCATGGCCAATGCCGATAGCCGCCCGAACAAGATCGACGTCGGGGTCGGCGTCTACAAGGATGGCAGCGGCAAGACGCCGGTGATGCGCAGCGTCAAGGCGGCGGAGAAATTGCTGTGGGAACGCCAGGGCAGCAAAGCCTATCTCGGCGGGGCGGGCGATACGGTCTTTCCCAAGCTGATCGCCCCCATCCTGCTCGGCGATCATGCATTGGACGAGCGCATCCTGGGGCTTCAGACCCCGGGCGGCTGCGGCGCGCTGGCATTGGCGATGCAACTCGTCGGCGTGGCCAACCCCGGGGCGCGGGTGCTGGTCGGACTGCCGACCTGGCCCAACCATGTGCCGTTGGTGGTCGGAGCGGATCTCGAGCCCGTGACGTACGATTATTATGACCGCGACGGCCGCGAGGTTCGGTTCGACTTGCTGATGGCAGCGGTGAACGATGCGCGGCCTGGCGATGTCGTCCTGTTGCAGGGCGGGTGCCACAACCCGACCGGCGCCGATCTGGATGCGGCGCAATGGGCCGAAGTCACTGCGGCGATGGCCGAGCGCCAATTGCTGCCGGTGATCGACCTTGCCTACCAAGGGCTTGGCCGCGGTCTCGAAGAAGATGCGGCAGGGTTGCGCGGCGTGCTGAGTGCCTGCGAAGAAGTGCTGGTGGCGCAAAGCTGCGACAAGAACTTCGGGGTCTATCGCGACCGCGTCGGATGTCTGTACCTCAAGACGGGGTCGGTCGAAGCGAGCAGGCAGGCGATGGCGCACGTGCTGCAGATCGCGCGCGAACTATGGTCGATGCCGCCCGATCATGGCGCGGCGGTGGTGCGTATCGTGCTGGAAGACGAAGCGCTGACCGCCGACTGGCGCGCCGAGCTGGACGACATGCGCGGACGGATCCTGAGCCTTCGCACCCGACTGGCGGCGGCGCATCCGAGCCTGGCCTTCATCGCCGACCAGAACGGCATGTTCTCGATGTTGCCGCTGACGAAGGAGCAAGTACTGAAGCTGCGCGAGGACCACGCCATTTACATGGCCGACAGCGGCCGCTTCAACATCCTCGGCCTGGCCGACGATGCGGTCGACCCGTTCGTCGCCGCGGTTTTGGGTGTGATGGGTGAGTGACGTGGCTGAGCGCGACCCGCGGCTGAAGCCCGAGATCGATCCGAGCATCGACTGGAGCGAGGTCGCGCGACTGGTGACCACCAGCCGGGCACTCGACGAGCTTGAAGAAACCCGGCTCGTTCCGGAAAAGAAGATCCTCTATCAATTCAGCGCCCGCGGGCATGACCTTGCGCAGGTGCTGCTCGGGCTGCAGCTTCGCGACGGCGACGCGGCCTGCGGTTACTATCGGTCGCGCCCGATGTTGCTGGCGCTGGGCGTCAAGCTTGCCGACGCACTAGGGTCGGGCATGGGCCGCGAAGGCGGCTATTCCGACGGGCGCGATATAGGGGTGGTGTTCAATTATCCCAACCCGGGTGGCGCTCACGCACTTCCGATGTGCGGCGGGGTCGGGGCGCAATATGCGCCGGCCGCGGGCTGGGCGCAGGCGGTGACTTACAAAGAGCGGGTGCTGGGCGAGGAAGCCCGCGGGTCGATCGGTGTGGTGCTGGGCGGTGACGCGAGTTGCGCAACAGGCGGATTTTGGGCGGCGCTAAACATTGCTACGACACAATCTTTGCCAATGCTTTTTTACATCGAGGACAATGGCTACGGCATCTCGGTGCCGTCGGATTATCAGACGCCGGGGCGAGATATCGCTGCCAATTTGGCGAGCTTTCGCAATTTGCAAATCTTCAACGGCGACGGGACCGAGCCGGCGCAGGCGGCGGCGCTGATCGGGGACGCCGTGACGCATGTCCGTGATGGCCATGGCCCGGCCTTGATCCGGCTTACCGTTCCCCGGCTGGAGGGGCATAGTTTCCAGGACACGCAGACATACAAGAGCCAGGATGAGATCGCCGCCGAATGGGCGCGCGATCCCTTGCCCAAGCTCAAGGCGTTCGTGCCCGAGTTGGACTGGGAGCGGATCGAAGCCGGGGTCGCGCATGACGTCGAGGCGGCGAGGGCCGAGGCCGAGGCGCGCGCGCCGTCGCCCCCGGAGCGGGTGACGCGGCACGTATTCTTCGAGGGCGAGGCGGCGCAGGTCGGTGGCGGCGCGGGCCGGGACGACGCCGGAACCGACGTTTCCGCGCCCGAGGGCCAGCGGATCAACATGGTCACCGCGATCCGGCGCGTGCTCGACCAGGAGATGGCGGCCAACCCGAAGGTGCTGGTGTTCGGCGAGGACGTTGGCCCCAAGGGCGGAGTGCACGCGGTCACGCTCGGACTGCAGGACAAATATGGTTGCGACCGGGTGTTCGATACTTCGCTTAACGAAGAAGGCATCGTCGGACGCGCGGTGGGGATGGCACTGGCGGGACTGATGCCGGTGCCCGAGATCCAGTTCCGCAAATATGCCGAGCCCGCAACCGAGCAGATCAACGATTGCGGGACGATGCGCTGGCGGACGGCGAACCGTTTTTGCGCACCGATGGTGCTGCGCGTGCCGGGCGGTTTCTTCAAATGCGGCGACCCGTGGCACAGCCAGACCAACGAAGTTCAGTTCGTCCATAATCCGGGCTGGCGCGTCGCGGTGCCGAGCAACGCCGAGGATGCGGTCGGACTACTCCGCGGCGCCTTGCGCGGGAACGATCCGGTGCTGTTCTTCGAGCATCGCGCGATGCTCGACGACGGCTGGGCGCGGCGGCCTTGGCCGGGGGACGCATTCATTCTTCCGTTCGGCCGGGCAAAGAAAACCCGCGAAGGCGACAAGATCACGATCGTCACCTGGGGCGCGATGGTGCCGCGTTGCGAGGCGGCGGCGGAGGGCGTCAGCGCCGACGTGATCGATCTTCGGACGCTCAGCCCGTGGGATCGCGACATGGTGCTCGACAGCGTGCGGCGGACGCGGCGCTGCCTGATTGTACACGAAGACCTGCGCACCGGCGGCTTCGGTGCGGAGATTGCGGCGGTGGTGGCGGACGAGGCGTTTCTCGACCTCGACGCGCCGGTCGCCCGGGTAACGATGCCCGACATTCCCTCGCCGCATCACCCGAGCTTGCTGGACTATGCGTTGCCGTCGGTTGCCGGGATCCGGGCCGAGATCGACCGGCTGGTGGGTTTCTGATGCCGACCGACGTCCGCGTGCCCGACGAGCAGGAGGGTACCAAGGCGGTCGTCCGTGCCTGGTTGAAACGGGTCGGCGACACGGTGGCGGTCAACGATCCGCTGGTCGAACTGGAAACCGATAAGGTGACGCAGGAAGTGCCGTCGCCCGCGGCGGGCGTGCTAAGCGAGATTCTGCTGGAGAGCGATGCGGAGGCCGTGCCAGGCGCGGTGCTTGGGCGGATCAAAGTCTCACAAAAGCAGGATGATGCCGAGCCCGGTCGCGAAACCATGTCAAGCGCGCCGGAGGGCAATGGTCGCGACTCCGATCTAACCCGTGTTTCGCCGTCGCTTGGAAATTCGGGAGCGGGCGAGCATCGACTATCTCCATCGGTCAAGCGTGCGATCCTGCAACATGGGATCGATCCGGCGCGACTGAAAGGTACGGGCCGCGACGGGCGGATCACGCGCGACGATGTCGATGCGGCGGTCGCAAGCGCGACCGTCACGACCGTCGGCAGGCCGGCAACGGCGCAGCCTCGGCACTTTGCCGGTGGCGATATTCCGCACGATCGGATGCGGCTGAAGATTGCCGAAAACATGGTGCGGGCGACGTCCGACGCGCCGCATGTCACCGCCGTGTTCGAGGCGGATTTTTCGGCGGTCGCCGCGCACAAGAAGGCGCTTGCGGACCGTGGCATTAAGCTCAGTTACACCGCCTACATCGTCAAGGCGGCAGCCGAGGCGATGGCAGTCGCGCCGGCGATCAATGGACGGTGGGAAAGCGACCGGATCGCGGTTTCGTCGACGATCGACGTCGGGATCGGCACCGCGCTCGGCGACAAGGGGCTGGTGGTGCCGGTGGTCCGGGACAGCGGATCGCTCAGCCTAGAACAGATCGGCGCACGGCTGGACGATCTCACGGCGCGCGCGCGGACGGGAAAGTTGACCGGCGGCGACGTGTCGGGAGGTAGCTTCACCATCTCGAACCATGGCGTGACGGGCAGCTTATTGGCCAGCCCGATCATCCTCCATGCGGGCCAGGCCGCCATCCTGGGCGTGGGCAAAATGGAGAAGCGCGTGGTGGTGCGCGAAGTCTGCGGGCAGGACGCGATCCTGATCCGCCCAATGGCCTATGTCACGCTGACCATCGACCACCGGGTCGTGGACGGGCACCAGACCAATGCGTGGCTGAGCCGGTTTGTCGAGACGCTGGAAAATTGGCCGACCGCCTAACCAGCGACGCGTCGACGGCGCGCTAGGGCTTGCCCAACGTTTCGCCTCCTCATCGACGGGAACGGGTTACCATCAGGCCGGTTTGAGATTGAGATAAGCGCGACTCTTCGCGCTGCCCATCAGTCTCAGGAGATCCGGCATGGCGCGAAGTCGCAACGAAAATGGCGAGCAGAGCAAGTGGAAGCCGGCGCAGATTGCGGCCGGTGCAGGCGCGGTCATTGCCGCCGCGGGTGCGGTCTTTCTGCTGAACCGTAAGGGAAAAACTGACGGGTCGGCGGATCCGATGACGAGCGATGCGCCATCCTGGACGGCCAAGGATAAGCCGGAAGGCGAGTATGGCAAGCTGACGGGTCGAAGCCAGACGATCAATCGCCCTCGGCAAGAGGTTTACGACACATGGCGCGACTTCACCCGGTTCCCCGAATTCATGGACAACGTCCGGACGGTCGACATGATCGACAAGAAAACGTCGCGCTGGACGATCGAGGCTCCCGCGGGAAAAACGGTCGAGCTGATCACCGAGATCAATCACGACGTTCCGGGCGAGCGGATTGCGTGGAAGAGCACGGCGGAAAGCCAGATCGACACCACGGGAGAAGTCCTGTTCCGCGATTCCGCGCCCGGCCGCGGGACGGTCGCGACGTTGATTCTGCACGTATGACCCGCCCGCCGGTGCGGTCGGCAAACTCGTCGCCAAGCTGTTCCAGCGCGAGCCTGCAATCCAGGCGCGACGCGACCTTCGCCGCTTCAAGCAATTGCTCGAAACCGGCGAGGTGACGGTCAATGCCAGCCCATCCGCACGTCCGTCCGAGTCCCCCACCGAAGCCCGAATTTAGGAGAAGTATCGATGCGCGCAGTAACCTGGCATGGTCGCCACGACGTTCGCGTCGACACCGTTCCCGATCCTGAAATCGTCAATCCACGGGATGCGATCATCAAAGTCTCGTCGACGGCGATCTGCGGATCGGACCTCCATCTCTACGATGGCTACATCCCCGGCATGCGTGCGGGCGACATCTTGGGCCACGAGAATATGGGCGAAGTGGTCGAAGTGGGTTCGAAATCGTCGCTGAAAAAAGGACAACGCGTCGTCATCCCCTTCACCATCTCATGCGGCAGCTGCTTTTTCTGTTCGAAGCAGCAATTCTCCGCTTGCGACAACAGCAATCCGGCCGAGACCGCCGACCCGTCGGAGATCGCCTACGGTCACTCAATGGGCGGTGCTTTCGGCTATGCGCATCTGACCGGCGGCTATGCCGGCGGACAGGCAGAATATTTGCGCGTGCCATACAGCGATGTCGGCCCGATCGTCATTCCCGACGGACTTGACGACGACAAGGTGCTGTTCCTCAGCGACATCCTGCCGACCGGATGGCAAGCGGCGGTCAATGCTGAAATCGAGCCCGGCGACACCGTCGCGGTGTGGGGCTGCGGGCCTGTCGGACTGTTCGCGATTCAGTCGGCCTTTGTCCTTGGCGCTCACCGGGTGATTGCAATCGACCATTATCCGCGGCGACTGGAACTGGCAAAATCCATGGGCGCGGAAGTTGTGAACTTCAAAGAGACCGAAGTACGCGAAGCGTTGTTCGAGATGACGGGCGGCATCGGTCCCGACGCCTGTATCGACGCGGTCGGAATGGAGAGCCACGGACTGGCGATCGACAATCTGATGGACACCGTGAAGGCGCACACCTTCCTTGGCACCGATCGGCCGATGGCCTTGCGACAAATGATCATCTGCTGCCGCAAAGGCGGTCGCCTTTCGATACCCGGTGTTTACGGCGGAATGGCCGACAAATTCCCGATCGGTGCGCTGATGGAGAAGGGACTGAGCGTTAAAAGCGGCCAGACCCATGTGCAGAAGTTCGGCAAGGACCTGCTCGAGATGATCGGCGAGGAGAAGCTCGACACGACCTTCCTCATTTCGCATCGCGCTAGCCTGGAGGACGGACCCGACATGTACCGTCACTGGCACGACGAACAGAATGACTACACCAAGATCGTGCTGAAGCCCGACATGGCCAAAGGCGACATCAAGGTGAGCTGTAACGAATTCGCATTGAAGGAGATGGAAGATGCGTAAGTTCGCAATCGTCACCGGCGCGTCGTCGGGAATCGGCCTGGAAATCGCCAAACTTGCAGCGAAGGACGGTTACGACCTGCTCGTCGCTGCGGACACGCCTTTCGTGGATGCCGCCGCAGGGCTCAAGGATCTTGGTGTCGACGTGCGTCAGGTCGAATGCGACCTGTCGACCGAGCAGGGCGTGAAGCAGTTGCTCGACGCGGCCGAGGGGCGCGAAATCGATGTGCTCGTCGCCAACGCCGGTCATGGCCTTGGCGGCGCTTTCCTCGATCAGTCGCCGGCCGACTGGCGTCACGTCATCGATACTAACATCACCGGCACATTGCTGCTGCTCCAGGCTGGCCTGAAGAAGATGGTTGCACGCGGCGAGGGCAAGGTGCTGATCACTGGTTCGATCGCGGGCCATGTCGCAGGTGCGTTTCATGCAGTCTACAATGGCTCGAAGGCGTTCGTCGACAGCTTCGCGGCGGCGATCGGCAATGAATTGAAGGACACCGATATCACCGTCACGTGTTTGAAGCCTGGCGCCACCGAGACCGAATTCTTTCACCGTGCGGGAATGGACGACACCAAAGTCGGACAGGCCAAAAAGGCCAACCCGGCCGATACCGCCAAGACGGGTTGGGACGCGATGTTGAAGGGCGAACATGCGGTTGTCGACGGACTGATGAACAAGGCGCAAGTGCTTGGATCGGGCGTCATGAGCGAAGCAATGACCGCCGAGATGCACCGCAAGCAGGCCGAACCGGGGTCCGCAGCGGACTAGGCCTTCGACCTGCTACGGACGGGCCGTTTTTGCCACCGGATGCAGCGGCCCGTCGGTACTTTGACGTCAGAAGGCGGCGACGAGACGGGCCCTGACCCCAGTATGCAACGGATCGTAGTCGAAGTCGGCGGCCAGGCTTTTTGCCATCGCCAGCACAAGCTTCGATCCAAGGCCGCTACCTCTCGGCTTCGCGCCGTCGACCATGCCGATCCCGTCATCCTCGACCATCAGTGCGAACCGGTCATTATCGGCACGCGACAACGCGACCCGAATTTCACCACCGGCGGCTGGATCGTAGGCATATTTGCACGCATTGCTTACGAGCTCGTTGACGATGACACCGACCGACACCGCTTTGTCCGGGTGGAGCCGCAACGGGTCGGCAATGAGCCGGATCGATCGTGGCGCATCGGGCGTAGACCATGTGCCCTCCAGTTCCTCGACGATCGCGGTCAGATAATCGCTCATTTCAATGCTTTCGACATCGTCGGAGGTGTAGAGTTTGCGGTGCACCTGGGCGATCGCGTCGATCCGTCGCTGAGTATCGGACAAAGCTTCCCGCGCCGCTTCGTTATCAAGCCCACGCGACTGCATGTGGATGAAGGTCGAGACGAGCTGCAGCGAGTTGGCGACGCGGTGATTGACCTCCTTCAGCAAGGTTTCCAGCCGCTCGTTGGCGGCCCGCAACGCGTCCTCGGCGGCCGCCTTTTCCTGCTGCAGTCTAACGCTCGCCAGCGCCTGGCCGAAGGCGCGCTCGAGCAGGTCGACGAAATCGTCTCCGGCCGATTTGACGACATATTCCGCCGCGCCGGCCTTGATCGCGGCGACCGCCACCTTGCTCTCTTCCGAACCCGTAACGTAAATCACCGGTGGGCAATCAGGGAGCTTGTGAAGTTCGGCGAGCGTCGCCAGCCCGTCCATCCCCGGCATGTAATGATCGACCGCGATGAGATCGAAGTTGCCGTTCCGCGCCATTTCCACTCCGTCGACGCCGTTTTCGGCGGTTTCAACGGTGTGGCCGCGGCGTCCGAGCAGCTTCGAAACGAGCCGACGCAGGCCGGGATCGTCGTCGATGTAGAGGATGTGGCGAGCTTGGTTCATCAAGCGTCCTGATCGGGAACCTGGATTACCGACAGGAACAACCCAAGCTGGCGGATCGCGTCGGAGAAGCTTTCGTAATTCACCGGTTTTGTGATGTAGACGTTGCAACCAAGGTCGTAGCAGCGCGCGATCTCCACCTTGTCGTCGGTGGTCGTGAGCACGACGACGGGGGTGCGATGCAGCTTGGGGTCGCTCTTGATCTTGGCGAGAATGTCGGTGCCGCTCATATCGGGCAGGTTGAGGTCGAGGAGGACCATCGCCGGTCCATTGAGAGCCGGGCCTTCGGGCGCATTGAACAAATACTCGAGCGCGCTCGTACCGTCGAGAAAGTGGGTCAGCTTGTTCGAAATTCCGGCGCGCCGGATGTTCTTTTCGATCAGTCGGGCATGACCTTCATCATCTTCGATCATGACGATGCTGACAGGCTGCTGAGTATTCATTCCGGTTTCCCCTCCTCGGAAGATTTCACTGGCAAATCAACAATGAAGGTTGAACCTTCGCTTAAGATCGATCGTACGGTCACGGTCCCGCCAAGTCGATACGCCAGCGCCCGCACATTAGCGAGGCCGATGCCTTCGCCCTGCTGATCCTGCGGGCCCGAGCGACGGAAGAGTTCGAACACACGTTCGTGATCTTCGGGTGCGATGCCACGGCCATTGTCCTCGACCTCGAACGTGGCACGCACGCCATCGCTTCTGCCGCGCACGCTGATGATGCCCGGGCGGCCGGGGGCAAGATATTTGACGGCGTTTTCCATCAGGTTGGTGAAGATCTGCTCGACCGTCAGCCGGTCGTGGACAAGATCCGGAAGCGGCGGCTCGATCATAAAACGCGCGTTCCGCTCGGCTGCAATCATTTCCAGGCTGACGGCAATGTCTCCGACGATCCTGTCCATCGGCAAATATTCGGGAGAAAGGACGCGACGACCCTGACGCGACAGGTCGAGGATGGCGCGGATCAGGCGGTCCATCTTTTGTGTCGACGAGCGAATGAAGCCGATCGATTCGGGCAGATCCTCGCGCACCGCCAGCACGACATCCTGGGGAACGTCGACCGCTTCCGTTTCGAGCTTCTCGACATAGTTTGCCACGACCTTGTCGGCGCGCTCCAGTTCGGCAGTGAAACCCATGATGTTGACCAGGGGCGAGCGCAAATCGTGGCTGACGATGTAGGCGAAGCGCTGAATTTCGTCATTGGCCCGGGTCAAATCGGACGTCCGTTCTGCAACCGCGCCCTCGAGGTCGGTGTTGAGCAAATGCAGGCGATCGCGGACCTGGGTGAGATCACGAGTGTAGCGCCGCACTAGCCAAGTTGCTCCGATCCCGATCAGCACCAGCAAAATGCCGGTGAAACCGAGCACCCATCGCGACTGTTCGGACGAGCGACGTTCGCTGGCGACGCGATCGTCGAGCAGGTTAAGTTCCTCGTCCCGCATGGCCTTCGTGGTTGCCCGAATGGCGTTGACCCGCCGCATTTTGACTTCACGAACGAAGTCGGCGCGCGCTTCGGCCAGTCGACCGGCCTCGGCCTTGGCCATAATCGCGGTAACGGCGTTCAACTCATCGGCAATTTGTGGACGGAGGCGCGCAATATTGCGCTGCTGAACGGGATTGTCGTCGGTGATCAGCCCCAACCGGTCGATTGCCGGACCGATCTCGGCAACGCTCGCCCGGAAGGTGCCGATACGTAACGGGTCAGGGGAAAGCAGATAACCACGCGACGCCGTTTCGGCGCGTTCGACCCAAACATCGACCTCGGCCAACTGGTCGACGACTTCGTAGGTGTGGTCGACTTGCTCACTGGAATCGCCGGCCTGCATCAGGGCAAAAATGCCAAGAATGAACGCCACGAACAGCAGGAGGAAACCGATTGCCACGGCGGTCGCTGCAAGACGATTGAACCGGCGGTCGTCGATCTGCAGCATGAGCCCCCGGGAAACGCGGCCGACGGGCCAGAGAGGAAAGTGGCGCACCCGACAGGATTCGAACCTGTGACCCCTGCCTTCGGAGGGCAGTACTCTATCCAGCTGAGCTACGGATGCGTGTCGCCCATCTAACCGCGCCGAAGCTTCGGGGCAACAGCAAGCGTGGCGACTTCAAGCCCCGAGGTATTCGGCGATCCGACGGTGCAATTCGTGACGGGCGCGTCCGATAATCATTCCGACATGCCCCGCGCCGATCATCACGCTCTCACCCGGCGGCGCGGTGGCGGCGGGGACGATGTGATCGCGGGCCGCCAACAAGTGGAGGCCGCGTCCCGGGGCGATTGTCCGCCCCCCGACCTGCCATTGACCGTTGCCCGGTCGATCCGCCCCGAACAGGTCTTCGACGAGTTCACGCGCGGCGGGGAGGGGAAGGGGCTCGCCCTCGTTCGCCCAGTCCTCGAGAGCGACGAAGCGACGAGCGTCGTCGCTTGCCGGGTCGAGATCGGCAAAGGCGGCGAACTTGGCGACGGTGCGGTCGACGTCGAGCGCCCAGAAGGCGGCTTGAAGGACCTCCATCGGCAGCGCGCCGAAACCGGCAGCCGGCCCACGCGCGCCGGCCCAAATGGCGGCTAGCGAGTTCCGACCCGGAGCCGGGTAGGAAGCAAAATTCCACGGGGCGGCAAGGGTGATCAAGTGGTCGACCGGGGTCAGTCCCGCAGCGGCGATGGCCATCGTTCCGCCGAGGCAATAGCCGAGCAATGCCGGTCGTTCGCCGAGTTGCTCGATCAGGGGGATCAGGATGGTTTCGACATGACCCGCAATGCTGCAGTCAATGCGAGCGCTTGCCGGACCCCAATCGAGCAGCAAGACCTGGGTATGGTCGTTGAGCGCCAGGGCCAGCGACGTCTCGGCATCGAGATCGAGAATGTGCGGCGGATTGATCAGCGACGGCACGAGGATCAACGGCGGGCCGGCACCGCCATAGCTTCTGAGGCAGGATTCGCCGATGGCGGCGATCGAAGGTCGTCGCGGTGGGCGGGGGCTTCGCGGTGCCATCGCATAACGATCGAGGCCGGCCATCGCCTTTCTGGCCAATACCGGGTCTCGCTCGGCTTCCTGCCGCACCAATTCGAGGAACAGTGGCAACGGTCGCGGCGCATGCGGAATGCTGCGGTTTTGCTGCACCTCATGCTGCGATGCACGGGCATGTTGCGGTGCGGTGAAGGGCGGTGCTACGCTACCCTCCGCATCAGGAGCGCTGTTCATGGGTAAATCGTCGGGCAAGGTCACGATCAAGAAATACGCCAACCGGCGTCTGTATGACACCGAAAGTTCAAGTTACATCACGCTCGATCGATTGGGAGCCATGATCCGCGAAGGCCGCGACTTCGAAGTGATCGATGCCAAGAGTGGCGACGACATCACTCATCAGGTGCTGACCCAGATCATCGTCGAGGAAGAATCGCGCGGCGAGGGTGCGACGATGCTGCCTGTCAACTTCCTGCGCCAGCTGATCGGGCTGTACGGCGGGCAGATGCAGGGTGCGGTGCCGCAGTATCTGGAAGCGGCGATGGACATGTTCAGCAAGAACCAGACGGCGATGCGGGACGCGATGGGCGGTGCGGTCGGTGGATCGCCGTTCGGCGGGGCGACCATGTTCGCCGACCTGGCCAAGCGCAACATGGCGATGTTCGAGGAAGCGGGCCGGGCGTTCGTGCCCGGAGCGGCGACGAAAAAGACTGCTCCGGCCGGCACCGAGCCGCAATCGGAAGTCGACGCCCTGCGTGCCGAACTTGCCGCATTGCAGGCGAAGGTCGACCGCCTGGGCAAGTAAGACAAGCCGATCGAAGTTGATGAAGTTTACACCCTGGGTGTGCCCGGCACCCCCCAAACGGGGGGTTGTAAACTTCAGAATCAACTTTGCCCTGTCATCCAGATCGTGAGCAGATGCGCGGCCCAGGCATGGGACATTGTCAAAGAGCCACAGAGCATAACCTTTGCGCGGCATGAGAGCAGCCCGAATCCAAATAGGAAAGGCTGAGTTCGTTAGCGCTTTCGGGGTGTGGGATGGCGCACTGCGCGGCGTCGCTCAGCAAGGCCATTCCCCAAGCGCGAAGCCAGAGAGATTAGCTGCGAAAAATTCTATTACAAGACTTGTTCTGTGGGGCCGACCACCACATGTTGTGCCTGCCACTCAACAGCGAAAGGAGGTGATCCGATGTCTCATGGTTCAGTAAAGAGGTCGGAGAAGTTCGTTCGGGAGATGCGCTTCTAACAGCGCCATGGTCTCCCGGGTTGGAGCATTCCGGCCGCTGACCATGTATCGGGGGTCGACGTCCTTGGCGTCGGCCCCCGAAATACGCTACGCACCCGTCACGAGATGAAGCATCACGCCGGTGCGTGGCGGAACCGTTTCGCCGCTGGACCGTCTTTGCCCTAATCTCAAGGTAACAGGGAGGATGGTTATGGCCAAGGCAAGCAACAGGACGAACAAGAGCGGCGCGACTCGAGCAAATGCGAGCGCCGGTTCGGGATCGACGAACAAGAGCGGATCGAGCAAGTCGACGATCGACAAGTTGGCGAAAGCCGCGATGAGCCGCGAAATGCTGGCCGCCGGCCTGACCGCTGCGGCGGCGACGATCGCCGCCAGCCCCAAGGCGCGCCGCGCGATCCGCGATGCCGGACTGGACGCCGCCGACAGCGCCAGCAGCGCCGCTAACCAGATGATGAACAGCGCGTCCAAGCTGGGATCGCTGATCGCCGAAGCCGTCGCCGATGCGGCGCAACGCGTCCTGTCGGGCAAGTGGGTCGACGATGCCGAAACTGCGGTATCAAAGGCTGCGACCAGCGCGAAGAATGCGGTGGGATTGAAATCGACGTCGGCGCGCAAGGCACCGGCCAAGCGCGCGAGCGCCAAGCGTGCGACGACGGCGCGCAAGCCGGCTGCGGCCAAGGCGGCGACCGGCGCTTCGACCGCGAGCGCCAAGCCACGCGCCGCCGCCAAGCGCAAGCCCGCCGCCCGGCGCGCCACCCGGTCCGCGCCCAAGCCTGCCGCGCCCAAGAGCTAAATTCCTGTCGGTCGACCGCGCCATCAGGTGCGGTCGGCCGCCACTGGAATAAGCGCATGGCCCATGCCATTGGACGGCGATGAACCCGCCGTCCGAACCCTTGTCGCCCGCGTCCTCGACCCCGCCATTCGCCGTGATCGTGCTCGCCGCCGGTCAGGGCACCCGAATGCGTTCCGACACGCACAAGGTCCTTCACCCGATCGCCGGCAAGCCGATGCTGCATCATTTGCTCGACACCGTCGCCGCGATGGGCGCGACGCGACAGGTAGTGGTGGTCGGTAAAGGACGGGAGCAACTGGAGGCCGCGCTGGCCGGGCGCGGTGTGGCGACCGCGCTGCAGGCGGAGCAGAAGGGCACCGCGCATGCGGTGAGCATGGCGCGGGCGGCGCTTGAGGGTTTCGACGGACCGGTGATCATCCTCTACGGGGACACGCCGTTCGTCACCCGAGCGACTCTCCGGAGAATGCTCGACCGCTTGACCCAGGCCGACGATCCCGGTGTGGTGGTGATGGCCAGCTCGCCCGATGACGGCAA
Source organism: uncultured Alphaproteobacteria bacterium (assembly GCA_963740965.1). Classification (GTDB taxonomy): domain Bacteria; phylum Pseudomonadota; class Alphaproteobacteria; order Sphingomonadales; family Sphingomonadaceae; genus Sphingomicrobium. Next base: position 933,472 of record CAVUFW010000006.1, on the reverse strand, counting down.
GCAATATGGTCGCGTGATCCTGGAGACGGGCCTGACGGGGAGCGACCGGATCGCGAAGATGGTCGAGTTCAAGGACGCGACGCCTGAAGAACGGGCGGTCAAATTGTGCAATTCGGGGATGATGGCGGTCGGATCGCACGATCTGTTCGGCTGGATCGACGCGGTCGGAAACGACAATGCGGGTCACGAATATTATCTGCCCGACGTCGTCAATGTCGCGGCATTGTCGGGCCGGCATCCGGTGGCGATCGAGGGCGAGGCGTTCGAAACCGCGGGGGTCAATAGCCGCGCCGAGCTGGCGCACCTCGAGCTCGACTGGCAGCGACGGCGGCGCGAGGAGGCGCTGGAGCAGGGGGCGACCCTGATCGACCCGGAGAGCGTGTGGTTTTCGGCCGATACCGAGTTGGGGCGCGACTGCACGATCGAGCCGCACGTGGTGTTCGGGCCGGGGGTCAGGATCGCCGACGGGGCGGTGATCCGCGCCTTCAGCCACATCGAAGGGGCGACGATCGCCGGCGGTTGCGAAGTCGGGCCGTTCGCGCGGCTTCGACCGGGTGCGGTGATGGATGAGGGATCCAAGGTCGGCAATTTCGTCGAGATGAAAAAGACGCGCCTTGGGCGCGGCGCCAAGGCCAATCACCTGACCTATTTGGGCGATGCCGACGTCGGCGAGAAGGCCAATATCGGCGCGGGAACGATCACCTGCAATTATGACGGCATCGGCAAATATCCGACCCGCATCGGCGCTGGCGCGTTCATCGGATCGAACAGTGCCCTGGTCGCGCCGGTGACGATCGGCGATGGCGCGATCGTCGGCGCAGGAAGCGTAGTGACGAAAGACGTCGCCGCCGACGAACTGGCGGTGGCACGCGCCGAGCAACGCGGGATGAAGGGCTGGGCGGCGCGCTTTCGGGAACGGCAGCGGGCAAACAAAGGCGGATCGGCCGTCTAGCGGCGGAACGAGGGCAACTCAGCCAAGTCAGCCCGGGCGCGCTGGTCCCCGGGGTTGAGACGGATCGCGTCGTTGAGCAGCTTTTCCGCCTCGTCGAACTTGCGTTGCTCGATCTTCACGAACGCCATCCCGCGAATGGCGCGGCCTTCCTCTCTCACCTTCACCTCGTCGGGCGAGAACGTTGCAGCCGAACGCGCACGTTCGAACGCCGCCAGCGCGTCGGCCCATTTGCCACGTGCTTTGTACCACTCCGCATATTCGGCGAGGTAATGTGCATTCATCGGTGACAGATTTACCGCTTTCTCCAGCCAGGGAAGCGCTTCATCGCCGCGCTTGAGATCAATTAGCGCGAAGCCCTTCAAGAAATATGCGTCTGCCCAATTGCTATCGAGCACGATCACCCTCTTTCGAAGTTTCGCTGAGAGGGCGGTGTAAAAGAGATCTTCGGTCATCGACCGCGAGGAAAAGATGACCACATTTCCACGCGGCGGGTGGTCGCGCTCCTTCGCCGTAATCACCTGCTCGACGATCAAAATCGCTTCGGCTGGTTTGCCCTCGTTGACCAGCCGGAAGGCGGAATTGATCAGTTGGTCGGTCGCAGCAGCCTGAGCGCTAGCAGGTGCGGGCGCACTGGGGACCGATTGTGGCAAAGTCGTCTGTGACGCGGGCTCCTGAAGCAAAGCGGCGACAAGAATGAACAGGCCCATCGAAGATACTCCCCCAAACTCCCGAGCCAGATGAGGTTAGGTCGGATTTCGAACTCGCGAAAGGCTGATTTGACCTGTCAGCGGGCTGCCCTATGGAAAGCGTCAAACGGAGAGCGTTCGGGCCATGTGTGGAATCGTTGGAATTGTTGGGCGAAGCGCGGTTGCGGGGCGGCTGTTCGACGGGCTTCGCCGACTTGAATATCGGGGATATGATTCGGCCGGGATCGTAACCGTTCAGAACGGCGATTTCGATCGTCGACGGGCCGAGGGGAAGCTCGACAATCTGAAGCGCGAGCTCGACGCGGCGCCATTGGGCGGCGAGGTCGGGATTGCGCATACGCGGTGGGCGACGCACGGACCGCCGACGCTGGGCAATGCGCACCCGCATATCGCCGGGCCGGTGGCGCTGGTGCACAACGGGATCATCGAGAATTTCAAACCGCTGCGCGACGAATTGATCGCCGACGGACGGACTTTCCTGAGTGAGACCGACAGCGAGGTGGTGGCGCATCTGGTGGCGCGCGAGGTCGAGGGCGGGGCGAGCCCGCAGCAGGCGGTTGCGACGGTGCTGCCGCGGCTCCACGGGGCTTTCGCGATTGCGTTCCTGTTCCGCGATCATCCCGACCTGGTGATCGGGGCGCGGATGGGGGCACCGCTGACGGTCGGCTATGGCGAGGGCGAGAATTACCTGGGTTCGGACGCGCTGGCGCTTGCGGCGCTGACGCAGAAGATCGCTTATCTGGAAGAGGGCGACTGGGCGGTGGTGCGGGCCGACACGGTCGAGATCTTCGATCGTGCCAACGCCGCCGTGACCCGCGACATCGTTCAATCGGGCGCGAGTGCCGACAAGGTAGACAAGGGCAACCATGCCCACTTCATGCTCAAGGAAATTTTCGAGCAGCCGATCGTCGTCGCGCAGACGCTGCAGAGCTACGTCCGGCCGTTCGAGGGAACTGTGGCGCTGCCCGATTTCGGGTTCGACCTGGGCAGTATCCAGCGGGTGACGATCGTCGCATGCGGCACTTCATACTATGCCGGCATGGTCGCCAAATATTGGTTTGAGCGGTTCGCGCGGGTGGCCGTCGACATCGATGTGGCAAGCGAATTCCGGTATCGCGAACCGGTGCTGGAGGCGGGCGGGCTGGCGCTGTTCATTTCACAATCGGGAGAGACTGCCGACACGCTGGCCGCGTTGCGCCACGCCAAGACCGAAGGGCAGACGATCGCGGTGGTCGTCAACGTGCCGACCAGTTCGATGGCGCGCGAGGCCGACCTGCTGTTGCCGACGCACGCCGGTCCCGAGATCGGGGTAGCATCGACCAAGGCGTTTACCTGCCAACTGGCGGTGCTTGCGGCGCTGGCGGCGAACCTGGCGCGGGCCAAGGGGCGGCTGTCGGCGGAGGACGAGCGCGAGATTGTCGCTCATCTGCAGGAAGCCCCCGAAGCGATCAACGACGCGCTGGGGCATGACGAGGAGATTGCGGCGATCGCGCCGCTTATCGTTCCGGCGCGCGACGTGCTGTATCTGGGGCGCGGACCCGATTATCCGATGGCCCTGGAAGGCGCGCTGAAGCTCAAGGAAATCAGCTACATCCACGCCGAAGGCTATGCCGCGGGCGAGATGAAACATGGGCCGATTGCCTTGATCGACGACCAAGTGCCAGTGATCGTGCTCGCGCCGTCGGGGCCGCTGTTCGAGAAGACCGTCAGCAACATGCAGGAAGTGCGCGCGCGGGGCGGCAAGATCGTGCTGATCAGCGACGCGACCGGGATCGCGGCAGCGGGCGAAGGCTGCATGGCGACGATCGAAATGCCCGAAGTGCACCCGCTGATCGCGCCTTTAGTCTATGCGGTGCCGGTGCAACTGCTCGCCTATCACGTCGCAGTGCTTAAAGGCACCGACGTCGACCAGCCGCGCAACCTGGCGAAGTCGGTGACGGTGGAGTGAGATTTCAGGCCGCCGCTCGCCCGCTTTCCAGCATCCGCACGTGTGCGCTCAACCTGTCGTAGAGGAAGTCGATCGTCAGGCGGACGCGCGGCGTGTGGCGGACACGGTCATGGGTCAGGAGCCAGATTTCGCGGCCGTGGCCATCCATCGGCGGGAGGCAGCGAATCAATTCGGGATCGGCGTCCGCGACGACGCACGGCAGGACCGCGAGACCGATGCCCGATCGCACTCCAGACAGCAGTCCGGTCGAGGTGGAATGATGCATCGCGACCTGCTTTTCGAGACCGAGCGAAATCAGCCAGGCCTCGTAATGGCGCCACAGCTTGCCGCCACCGCCGCCGATGATGGCGTGCTTGCGAAGGTCGTCGCGTCGGCGGGGAACACCGTGGTGTGCGGCATAGTCGCGGCTGCAGTAAAGCGTCCAATCGTCGACCCCAAGACGGCGACCGACGGTTCCGGCCGGTGGCTGCTGGTTGGTGCTGCGAAGCGCGATGTCGGCCTGACCGTCGCCGAGATCGAGCAGGTCCTGCTGCGTATCGAGCTCGATGATGATCTGCGGATGGCGATCGTGAAGCTCGCGCAGCATCGGCGCAAGAAGGGTGTTGGCGAAAATCTCCTGCGTCGTGATCCGCACCGTGCCGCTGGTGTCGCGGGCGAGGGCGGCCGATGCCTCCGCAAAGTCGCCGGCGGCGCTGGCGACGGTGCGCGCGCGGTCGATCAGCGCCGCGCCGGCCGGGGTGACGACATATCCGGCCTGCCGCTTTTCGAACAAGGGGTGGCCGAGGGCATGTTCGAGCGCGGCGATGCGGCGGGCGACGGTGGTCTGGCTGACGTGGAGCGCGCGGCCAGCGGCGAGCGTGCTGCCGTGATCGGCCACGGCAAGGAAGTAACGCAGGTCGTTCCAGTCGAGCATCAGCGGAGCCTAGCCTTGGCAATTGCATCGATCATTCTGCAATCGTGCAGAACCATAACTCAGAAACGTTGCTTTTGAAAACCTATTTCCGAGCCTAGTTAGAAGGTCGCGCCGGATAGCCGGTTTTCGAACAGAGGAAGCGACCATGACCAAGTTTTTCATCTTTGCCGCGGCGTTGAGCGCGACCGTGACTGGCACCGCGATGGCTGCCGGACCCGATGCGGGGATCGCGATCGTGAGGACCGCCGACCTCGACCTCAACAACGCGCGCGATCTGCGTACGCTCGATCGTCGGCTAACGAATGCGATCGTCGACGCGTGCGGCGAGGCATCGAACGTCGACGTGGCCGGTCGCAACGCGGTTCGCGCCTGCAGGATAGACGCACGCGCCAAGGTCGATGTCGAGCGCGAGAGGTTGATCCAGTTGGCGGCGAGGACCACGGCCATCAAATTCGCCTCTGCCCATTGAGGCGATGGACTGGGGCGGCACCTGCGAGGGCCGCCCCTTTTTTGTGATTGGCGATGGCGCTAGGGCGGGCGTCATGATCGACGCGACTGGGGGATGCCACTGCAAGGCGGTGCGCTTTTCGGTGCGGCTGCCCGACGCGCCGGTGCCGGCCCTCGACTGCAATTGCTCGGTCTGCTCGATGACGGGCTTCCTGCATATCATCGTGCCGCATGCCGATCTTATGCTGGAAAGCGGGCAGGACCGGCTCGCCATCTATCGCTTCGGCACCGGGGCGGCGGAGCATCTGTTCTGCTCGATATGCGGCGTGAAAAGCTTCTATCAGCCGCGTAGCCACCCCGAAGCGTGGAGCGTCAATGCGCATTGCCTCGACGAACCGGTCGACCTGGCGGTGGACCGGTTCGACGGGCGCGACTGGGATAAAGCCAGGGCCGCCCTCGACGGCGAATGAACCGCTGGCTATCGCGCGGTGATGCACCACGCGCTCCGCCTTCGCCTCGATTCCGCTGCGCTGGTCGCCAATTGGCGCTGGCTTGGGCGGGTCAGCGGGACGCGCGCCGGGGCGGCGGTCAAGGCGGACGGCTACGGGCTCGGCGCGCGCGGGGTAGTCGGGCGGCTGGGCGAGGCGGGGTGTCGCGATTTTTTCGTATCGACCTGGGCTGAAGCGGCGGCGCTGGGACCCTTGCCCGAGGGCGCATCGCTGAGCGTGCTGCACGGGGTCGGGCCCGACGATCATGCGGCCGCACTGGCCAGCGGGGCGCGGCCGGTGCTCAATACGCCGGGACAGGTCGCTCGATGGAAGGAGATCGCACCGGGTCGCCCATGCGATCTGATGGTCGATACCGGGATGAACCGGTTGGGCCTCAGAATGGACGAGGTGTACCTCGCCGACGGGCTGACGATCGACACGTTGATGAGCCACCTGGCGTGCGGCGATGAAGATAGCGCGATGAACGACGTCCAGTTGGAGCGGTTTCGGGCGGTCTGCGATACCGTATCGGCGCGACGGCAGAGTTTGGCGAACAGCGCTGGGGTCTGCCTCGGGCCAGACTATGGTTTCGATCTCGTCCGTCCCGGACTCGCGCTCTATGGCGGGGTGCCGCGTGGCGAAGCCGAGGGACACATCGCGCAGGTCGCCTTTCCCGAGGCCGAGGTCATCCAGCGACGCGTCGTCAAAGCAGGCGAGACGATCGGCTACGGCGCCACCTGGACCGCGGAGCGCGACACCGAGGCGGCAATTCTTAATATCGGCTATGCCGACGGCTATTTGCGCTGTTTCGCCGGTGTCGGCGGGGCGGCATCGGGCGATGCGCGGCTGCCGCTGATCGGGCGCGTGTCGATGGATCTGGTGGCGGTCGACTGTTCGGCCGCGACGGATCTCGCCGAGGGCGACTGGGTGACGCTGGATTACGCCTTGCCCGAAGCAGCGGCGGCGACCGGCCTGTCGCAATATGAATTGCTGACTGGCCTCAGCCAGCGGCTGGAGCGGAGCTGGTCGTAATCCGGGACTTCCGGGGCGCCGGCGTCTTCGGCTTGTAGGCGCACAGATCGATCACCGGGCAGCGCCAGCACTCGGGCGTGCGGGCCTTGCAGATGTAGCGGCCGTGCAGGATCAACCACTGGTGTGCACCAACCAGGAACACCTTGGGGGTGACTTTTTCGAGCTTGAGTTCGACCTCGAGCACGTCCTTGCCGCGCGCCAGTCCGGTCCGATTGGCGACCCGAAAAATATGCGTGTCGACCGCGATCGTCGGATGCCCGAACGCAGCATTGAGCACGACGTTGGCGGTCTTTCGGCCGACCCCGGGAAGCGCCTGGAGTAGGTCGCGATCTTCCGGCACTTCCCCGCCGCATCGATCGACCAGCATCTGCGCCGCCGCGATGACGTGCTTGGCCTTCATGTTGAGCAGGCCGATGGTCTTGATATGCTCCTTCAGCGCGGCTTCCCCCAGATCGAGCATGGCCTGCGGCGTCGTGACCTTGGCGAAGAGGCTGCGCGTCGCCTTGTTTACCCCGACGTCGGTCGATTGCGCCGAGAGCGCGACGGCAACGAGCAACGTGTAGGGGTTCACATATTCGAGCTCGGGCTGGGGATCGGGATTGGTTTCCGCCAGCCGGCGGTAGAATTCGAACGCGTCGGCCTTTTTCATTGTTCGGCGATCACGTCCCGCATCGTGTAGAGGCCGGGCGCCTGACCGACGAGGAAGCGGGCGGCGGCGACCGCTCCGCGCGCGAAGATGCTGCGATTTTCGGCGCGGTGGGACAGGATGATCCGCTCGTCGCGGCCAAGGAACATCACGTCATGATCCCCGGCAACGGTGCCGCCGCGCACCGCGGCATAGCCGATCTGGCCCGATTCGCGGACCGGACCGGTGCCGCAGCGCCCGATCTCCTCCTCGGCATTGAAACCGCGTCCTTGTTCGACCGATTTGCCGAGGAACAATGCGGTACCGCTCGGCGCATCCCGTTTCTTGTTGTGGTGGATCTCGACGATTTCGACATCCCAGTCGTCGGGCCCGAGGACGGTCGCGGCGCGCTCGGCCAGCTCGGCAAGGAGCGCGACGCCGATCGAGGTGTTGGGCGCGACCAGCACCGGCACGACCTCGGCCGCCTCCGCGATCAGTTCGTAATGACCCTCGGTCAGCCCGGTCGTCCCGACCAGGATCGGGATCCCCGCGCTGACCGCCTGGTCGAGGCTCGAGCGCAGGCCGTCGGGCGAGGAAAAATCGACCAGCACATCGCCGTGATCGGGATCGATCGTGACATCGCCTTCGGGTTCGATCGCGGCGGCGATGGCGCGCCCCATGCGACCCTTGGGCGCGTAGAGAGTGATGCGAAGAGATTGCTGATCGGTGCGCATGGCGCTGGATTAGGCGGGGGCGCGGACGATGCCAAGCCGGGCCTGCAAGGCGAGCGCGGCAGCGGGGGCGCGAAGCTTGGCGCCGTTGATCAGGAAGATGTAGCTGTCGAGGCCGGCCTTCGACCATTTACGCGCTTTCGCGGCGAAGGACTCCAGCGCGGCGTCGTCGTAACCGGTGGGCACGTCGGGTCGCATGCGTTGCAGGCGGGCATAGGCAAAGTCGGCGGTGTCGGCGTCGATGCACGGAAATTCATCGTCGTCGCCAAATACGGTGGCGACATTGCGCGCACGGGCGAGGTCGAAAAAGGCGTCGTCGCGATAGCTCTCGTGGCGCGGCTCGATGGCGTGACGGAGCGGGCGGCCGTTCAAGCTGTCGGGAAGCAGGTCGAAGAAGGCGGCAATGTCGTCGCGGTCGAACTTGCGGTGGCGCGACAGCATCCACAACGTCGGGCCGAGCCGGTCACCGAGCTCGGTGAGACCCTGCGCATAGAAATTGCCGATCCCTTCGCCCGCGTCGGCCAGCTTGGGCCGGGTGACGCAAAACCGTGACGCCTTGACGGCATATTCGAAGCCATCGGCCGCCGCGGCGGCCCATTTGGCCCAGCTTGCCGGGGACTGGCGGCTGTAGAAGGTGGAATTAATTTCGAGCGCACCGAAGGTGGCGGCGGCGAACGCCTGTTCCTTCGCCTGGGCCAGGCCGGGCGGATAGAAATCGCCACGCCATGGCGCATAGGTCCAGCCGCCAATCCCGATTCGAACGGTCACTTAGTCGTCGAATTCCAGCGCCGCCGCAGCGCCGCCGGATAGCGTGTTGGGACGGTTGGGGACGGCGGGGATGTTCTCGGCTTCGCGCGGCGGTCTACGTCGATCGCTCCGGAGTCCACCGGCGAGCGCGATCTGGCTCTCGATCCGCTTCCACAGGTCGATCCAGATTTCGTCGGAGGAAGGGAGGGAAGGACTTCTCACTCTCCCCGTATACCATATCAGGAGTTGGGCAGAAACCGCGCGGCAATGTCGCGCGCCAGGCGTGCGGGGCGGTGCGTGACGGCGTCGAGACAGCACCAGCTCGATTTTACCTCGGCGAGCACGGTCTCGCCGCGCTTGATCACCGTGGTGAACAGGGCCTTCGCGCCCTCGACCCGATTGGCGATGACATCGGCAACGACGATATCGTCGAGGAAGGTCGGGCGGCGATAATTGATCTCATGGCTGAGCGCGACCCACAGGTGCCGCGCGACCGCCTCGGGCGGAGCAAGGCTTTCCCAGTAGCGGATCACCGCTTCCTGCACCCATTTCAAATAGACGCTGTTGTTGACGTGACCCATGTGGTCGATGTCGGCGGGCTCGATCCCGATCGGGTGATGAAAGGTGAGCGCGGCCATGTGTTTAGGTGAGCATCGCTGACACAAATGTCAATATCAGCATGGTTTCCAAATCATGTCGGATTAGCGACAAGGGGCCATGCAACGGCCGACCAACATCGTGATCCTGACCGGTGCGGGGATCAGCGCCGAGAGCGGACTGCAGACCTTTCGCGCCGCCGATGGGCTGTGGGAAGGGCACCGGGTCGAGGATGTCGCGACCCCCGAAGCCTTTGCGCGCGATCCGGTGCTCGTCCAGCAATTCTACAATGCGCGGCGCGCAAGATTGGGCGAGGTCGGACCTAATGCGGCGCATGTCGCGCTGGCGCGGCTCGACGCCGAGTGGCCGGGCGACCTGCTGATCGTAACCCAGAATGTCGACGATCTGCACGAGCGCGCCGGGGCCAAAAGACTGCTCCACATGCACGGGGAATTGACCAGCGGCCTGTGCCTCGCCTGCTATAATCGATTTCCCTGGGACGGTCCGATGGACAGTTTCTCGCGTTGCCCGACGTGCGAGGTTCCGGGCATGGTTCGCCCCGACATCGTCTGGTTCGGCGAGATGCCCTATCAAATGGAGATTATCGAGGCGGCACTTCGAGGGTGCGACCTGTTCGTGTCGATCGGGACGTCGGGCGCGGTCTATCCCGCGGCAGGGTTCGTGCAGACCGCGAAATATGTCGGGGCCGGCACGCTGGAGATCAATCTTGAGCCAAGCCAGGGAAGTATTTTCTTCGACGAACGGCGGTTCGGGCCGGCGGGGGTCGAGGTGCCGAAGTGGGTGGACGAACTACTGAAGTAGCCAGAAGGCTACAGCACGGCGCCGATCAAAAAGGCCGTTACCGCCACGCACCCCACCCAACCGAATAAGCGGAAGATTGTGTTGCCGCCCAGTTCCATCGCGGCCTGTGCAATCATCTCTCCGACGATGTTCGAGATCGGCAACTTTACTCGCTCCAGTCCAGCCCGATATCTTCGTATAGCCCGCGGTCCTCATCCCACTTGGGATTGACCTTTACGTGCAGGAACAGGTGGACCTTGCGGCCAAGGTGATCGGCGATCGCTTCGCGTGCCGCTGAGCCGATCGCCTTGAGGCGGGCGCCGCCCTTGCCGACGACGATCGCCTTCTGGCTGTCGCGCTCGATCAGGATTTGCTGGTGGATGACAGTCGAGCCGTCCTTGCGATCTTCCCACTTTTCGGTCTCGACCGCGGCAGAATACGGGACTTCGGCGTGGAGCTGGAGATAGAGCTGCTCACGCGTCAGCTCGGCCGCGACCATGCGGTCGGTGGCGTCGGTCAATTGGTCGTCGGGGAAGTGCCATGGGCCGGCGGGCATTGCGGCCGAAAGGTGCGCCTTCAGATCGTCGACACCGTCGCCGGTGGTCGAGCTGATCATGAAGATCTGCTCGGGCTTGAGCCGTTCGGCGAGGCGCTGGGCGATGGTAAGCAACTGACCCTTGTCGGCAATATCGACCTTGTTGAGGACGAGGATCTTGGGCTCGGAACGCGCCTCAACGCCCTCGATCACCTGCTCGACCCGGGGGCCGACCTTGGCCGCGGCATCGATCACCAGCACGACGCGATCGGCGTCTTCGGCGCCCTCCCACGCGGCTTTTACCATGGCGCGGTCGAGCCGCCGATTGGGCGTGAAAATGCCGGGCGTGTCGACCAGCAGCATCTGCGTTTCGCCGTCGATCGCAATGCCCATCAGCCGGGCGCGCGTGGTCTGCGCCTTCGGGCTGACGATCGCGACCTTCTGGCCGACGAGTGCATTGGTGAGCGTCGATTTGCCGGCGTTGGGGGCGCCGAGGATGGCGACGATACCGCAGCGGCGGGTGGGGTGGTCGTTCATCCGGTCCCCCTACGTCGAAGTCCGCAAAGAGGAAAGGACGGGCAGTCGACAGGGTCAGGACGAGCGGATCATTTCGAACCGATCAATTCGAGAAGCGCGATTGCGGCCGCGGTTTCGGCCTCCTGTTTGGACGATCCTTCCGCCTCGGCGTCGCCGGCGCCGCGGAGGCTTACCTTGATGCGGAACGTGGGGGCATGGTGGAGGCCGAAGCGGCTGACGGTCTCGTACACCGGTGCCCCCCATTTGCGCGCCGCCGCCAGCTCCTGCAAGGCGGCCTTGGGATGGACCGGCACCGCCTTCTGCGTATCGAGATAGGGCAGCCAGCAGCGGCGGACGAAGGCGGTGGCGGCTGCCTGACCGTGATCGAGATACAAGGCCCCGATCAGGCTTTCGACCACGTCGCCGACGACATTGTCGCTGCTGGTGGCGTGATCCTCGCGGGCCTGGCGACCGAGCCGAATATGGGGCTGCACGGCGATTGCGCGACCGACCTCGGCGCAGGTTTCGCGGGCGACGAGGGCGTTCAGCCGGCGGCTCATCTTGCCTTCGGGTTCGTCGGGGAAGCGTTCGTAGAGCCAGTCCGCGATGATGAGGCCGAGGACGCGGTCGCCGAGGAATTCGAGTCGCTCGTAGGTTTTCTTGCCCGCGCTGCCATGAGTCAGGGCCTGCTCGTAAAGCGCAATGTTGCGCGGCGCCTTGCCCAGGACTTGGGAGATGAAAGCGGTGAGGTCGCTCATGGCTGGTAGGTCGTCCCGATGCGATCGAAGCGAAGCGCGCTGATCCATGTCCAGGGTTTCCAATAAGACGCGCTGCCGTCGGTCGACCAGAAAGCAATAGCCGCGCGGCCGACCAGCCGGTCGGTCGGGACAAGCCCGAGCCCGCCTTCGTCGAGCGAGAATTGACTGTCGAGGCTGTCGTCGCGATTGTCGCCCATCAGGAACAGATGCCCGGAGGTAACGCGGGTTGCCGCGAAGTCATCCGCCGGACCGTCGCTGACCTGGTCGAGCGTGATGTAGGAGCGCCCGTTCGGCAGCGTTTCCCTGAAGGCGGGATAGGGGCAGGGGCTGGCCGACGGAGCGAAGCGGCACGGGCTGTTCGGGCTGATCGGCATGGTGATCGTGCCGACGCTCTGCTTTTGCACCGGACGACCGTTGAGAATGAGAATCCCCTGGGACACGGCAACGGTATCGCCGGGCAGACCGATGACCCGTTTGACCCAGTCGGCACCTTGTGCGTCGGGGCGTTTGAAGATCACCACGTCACCACGTTCCGGAAGGCGGCCGAACACGCGGCCGTCGAACGACGGAATCCGCGCGGGGAAGCTATATTGCGAAAAGCCGTACGGCCATTTCCAGACGAACAGATAATCGCCGATCGCCATCGTCGGCAGCATCGAACCGGTCGGAATGCTGAACGGAGCCACGATCAGGCTGCGCAGGATCCACGCGAACAGGGCAAGCCCGGCAAGCCAGCGAATCATCGCGCCGAAGGTCATCTTGTCGGAACTGGCCTGGGGAGAAGCGGCGGGGTCGGGCATCGGCGCCTTCTTTCGGGCCGACACTCCGAGGTCAAGTGAAACGGGGAGCGGCCGAGCGGGGATGGTTTTTGGCGCACGCCGCTTTAAGAGGCGCAGCATGACCTCAACCTTTGCGAATGACGGCCCGTGGGCCGCGATCGACGGGCACGATCTGGCCCGCCTCGACGATCTGTTCAAATCCGATCCCGAACGGCTGGCGAAGCTGTCGATCGACGTCGGCGGAATGTATTTCGACTGGTCAAAGACGCACCTCGATGCGGATCTAATCGCGAAGTTCGAGGCTCTGGCCGAATTGCAGGGGTTTGCCGCGAAGCGCGAGGCGCTGTTTTCGGGCGCGATCGTCAACGCGAGCGAGGGCCGACCAGCGACCCATGTCGCCGAACGCGGGCAGGGTGCGCCCGACGACGTCAAGATCGCCGCCGCGCTCCACCAGCGGATGCGATCACTGGTCGATGCGATCGAGGGCGGGGCCTTCGGCGACATTCACGGGGTGCTGCACATCGGGATCGGCGGATCGGCGCTAGGTCCGGAGCTTTTGCTCGACGCGCTGGGTCGCGACATCGGCAATTACGGGGTCAGCATCCTCAGCAATATCGACGGCCAGGCGGTCGATGACGCCACTGATCCGCTCGATCCGGAATCGACGCTGATCGTCGCCGTGTCCAAGACGTTCACGACTGCCGAGACTTCTGATGAACGTCCGCGCGGCGATCGCGTGGATGCAGGAATTGGGGGTCGAGGATCCTTATGGACGGGTGATCGCGGTCACCGCCAACCCTCAAGCCGCGATCGACTTCGGCGTCGACGAAACCCGCATTCTGCCGTTCGGCGAAGGCGTGGGCGGACGCTATTCGATGTGGTCGTCGGTCGGCTTTTCGGTCGCTTTGGCGCTCGGCTGGGAAGCGTTCGAGGAACTGCTTGAAGGCGCGGGCGAAATGGACCGGCACTTCCGGCTGGCCGAACCGGCGCGCAACGCGCCCTTGCTCGCGGCCTTCGCCGACCTGACCTACGGTCAGAAAATGCATGCCGAGACGCGCGCGGTCTTTGCCTATGACGAGCGGTTGCGGCTGTTACCCTCGTACTTGCAGCAGCTCGAGATGGAATCGAACGGCAAGTCGGTTACCGCGGACGGCGCCCCGCTCGGTCGGCCGAGCGCGCCGGTAACGTGGGGCGGGACGGGGACCGACGCGCAGCATGCGGTGTTCCAGCTGCTTCATCAGGGAACGCATCTGGTGCCGGTCGAATTCGTCGGCGTGACCGAGGCGGAAGATGGACAGGATCCGGCGCATCACAGCGCGCTGCTGCTCAACGCCTTCGCGCAGGGCGCGGCGCTGATGAAAGGCGATGCGTCAGACGATGGATACAAGAATTTTCCGGGCAATCGCCCTTCGACGACCATCCTGCTCGAGCGACTGGACGCGCGGACGCTGGGGGCGCTGGTGGCATTTTACGAGCATCGCACTTTCGCCAATGCGGTGATGCTGGGGATCAACCCGTTCGACCAGTTCGGGGTCGAGCTTGGCAAGAGGTTGGCGCGTGAGCTGGAGGATCCCGAGCATCGCGAAAGTTTCGACCCGTCGACCCGGGCGCTGATCGAAAAGGCGGGCCTGTAATGGCAAACTTCGACCTGATCGTGATCGGCGCGGGGTCGGGCGGGGTGCGCGCGGCCAGAATCGCCGCAGCGCATGGGGCGAAGGTGGCTATCGCCGAGGAATTCCGGGTCGGAGGGACTTGCGTCATCCGCGGCTGCGTGCCGAAGAAGTTGCTCGTCTACGGGTCGCACTTCGCCGAGGATCTCAACGACGCGGCGATGTTCGGGTGGGACATTTCGAGCTGCCAGTTCAACTGGCCGGTGCTGCGCGACAATGTGCTGGCCGAGGTCGGCCGGCTCGAGGGATTGTACGAACAGACGCTGGGCAATCACGACGTGACGATTTTCCACGAGCGGGCGGTGGTCGCGGGGCCGAACGAGGTGCGGCTTGCGTCGGGGGAAAGTCACACTGCGCGTATCATATGCATTGCCACCGGTGCGCGGCCGATGATGCCCGAGATTCCCGGTGTCGAGCATGTCATCAGTTCGAACGAAGTGTTTGATCTCAATGACTTACCGAAGCGAATCGTGATTGCGGGCGGCGGCTATATCGCCAATGAATTCGCCGGCATCTTCCACCAGTTCGGAAGTCATGTGACGATCGTCAATCGCAGCGATGCGATCCTTCGCGGCTATGACGAGCAACTGCGCGACCGGCTGCTGCAGATCAGCCTGGCCAAGGGCATCGACTTCCGGTTCAACTCGACCTTCAATTCGATCGAGCGGCAGGACGACGGATCGCTGAAGATCGACATGCAAGGGTGCGACGATCTGGACGCGGACCAGGTGCTGTTCGCGATCGGGCGCGCGCCGAATATCGATGGCCTGGGGCTGGAGGAAGTGGGGGTTGCGCTGGGCGAACGCGGGGCGATCACGGTCGATGCCGAGAACCGCACCAGCGTGCCGTCGATCTACGCCATCGGCGACGTCACCGACCGCGTGCAGCTGACCCCGGTCGCGATCCGCGAGGGGCAGGCCTTTGCCGACCGCGTGTTCGGCGGCAAGCAATGCACGATCGATTATGACCATATCCCGAGCGCGGTGTTCAGCCATCCGCCGCTGGCTGGCGTAGGAATGACCGAAAGCGAGGCACGCAATACGCTGGGATCGGTGCGCATCTACACCAGCGACTTCCGGCCGATGAAGAACGTGCTGGCGGGGCGCAACGAGCGGTCATTGTACAAATTGGTGGTCGACGAATTGACCGACGAAGTGGTCGGCGTGCACATGATCGGACCCGATGCACCCGAGCTACTGCAAGTCGCGGCGATCGCGGTGAAGGCGCGGCTGAAGAAGGCCGACTTCGACGCGACGGTGGCGCTGCATCCCAGCATGGCCGAAGAACTGGTGCTGATGCGTTGAGCGACGTCCTGATCATCGGGGCGGGGCACAACGGGCTGACCTGCGCTTATTATCTCGCCAAACGCGGACTGAAAGTGACGGTGCTGGAAGCTGCGGACAAGGTCGGCGGGGCGGCGGTGACCGACGAGTTCCACCCCGGGTTCCGCAACAGCGCGGCAAGCTACACCGTGTCGCTGCTGCAGCCCAAGGTCATCAAGGACATGGCGCTGGAGCGCCACGGGCTGCAGGTCGTGCTTCGCAAGAAGGACAATTTCCTGCCCGACGGCAAGGGCCGATACCTGCTGACGGGGCGCGTCGGAGCAACGCGGGCCGACATCGTACGGCACGTCGCTGGGGATGGCGCGGCCTACGACCGGTACAATGAGGACCTGGATGTCGTGGTCCGGCTGGTCAAGAAATGGATCCTGCGCGCGCCGCCGGGCGCCGGCGCGGGGATGCGCGGGTGGCCGGCCTTGGCCGCGCTGGGCAAGGATCTGGTCGGCCTGAGCAGCGCCGAAGTCCGGACGGTCCACGAATTCGCGACCAAAAGCGCGGGCGACATATTGGACCGCTATTTCGAAGGCGCGATGGCCAAGGCGCTGTTCGCGTTCGACGGGATCGTCGGCAATTTCGCGTCGCCCTACACGCCGGGCACGGCCTATGTGCTGCTTCACCATCTGTTCGGCGAGGCGGCGGGCGTCGCGGGCGCTTGGGGCCACGCGATCGGCGGCATGGGATCGATCACGCAGGCGATGGCCGCCGCGTGTCGCGAAGCCGGGGTCGATATCGTGCTCAACACGCCGGTGTCCGAAGTGATCGTCGAAAAAGGCCGCGCGGTGGGTGTCGCTGCGGGCGGCAAGACGTGGCGGGCGGCGCAGGTGGTCGCCAACGTCAATCCGAAACTGTTGTTCGACCGGCTGATCCCCGATGGCGCGGTCAGTCGCGACGTCGAGCAGCATTTCGCTCACTGGGGATGCGAAAGCGCGACCTTCCGGATGAACGTGGCGTTGGACAAATTACCCAATTTCACCGCGCTGCCCGGGCGCGGCGATCATCTTACCGCGGGAATCATCATCGCGCCGTCGATGGATTACATGCACCACGCTTTCGCCGAGGCCGCGCTGCACGGCTGGACGCAGGCACCGGTGGTCGAAATGCTGATCCCGTCGACGCTCGATCCGTCGCTGGCGCCCAAGGGCAAGCATGTCGCATCGTTGTTCTGCCAGCACTTCCGCTACAATTTGCCCGACGGCCGCCAGTGGGACGACGAGCGCGAGGCGGCGGCGGATGCGATCATCGCCACGGTCGACCGGCAGGCTCCGGGTTTCGCCAAGTCGGTGATCGCGCGGCAGATCCACTCCCCGCTGGACCTGGAGCGGCGTTTCGGGCTGATCGGCGGCGACATTTTCCATGGCAAGATGGGCAGCGACCAATTGTTCAGCGCGCGACCGATGATCGGGCACGCCGATTACCGAATGCCGTTGCCGGGGCTGTACCTGTGCGGATCGGGTGCGCACCCCGGGGGCGGGGTGACGGGCGCGCCGGGACATAATGCGGCGGCCGCCGTGCTGGCCGATGCGAAAGGCTGGGGGTCGTGGCGGAAGGCGTCGTGAAGCCGCTCGCCGGAATCCGGGTTCTCGATCTCAGTCGGGTGCTGGCCGGACCGTGGGCCACGCAGGCGATGGCCGACCTCGGCGCCGAGGTGATCAAGGTCGAGCAGCCCGGGTCGGGTGACGATACGCGGCATTGGGGGCCGCCTTGGCACGACGCCGGGGACGAGCAGGTCGCAGCCTATTACCTGGCGGCCAATCGCGGGAAACGGTCGGTGGCGATCGATTTTTCGACGCCTGAAGGCTCGGCCCTTGTCGCGAAGATGGCGGCGAGCAGCGACGTGCTGGTGGAGAATTTCCGGGTTGGGGGGCTGGCCAAGTTCCGGCTCGACGCGGCAAGCCTGCGCGCGGCCAATCCGCGGCTGATCTACGCGTCGATCACCGGCTTCGGACAGGACGGCCCCTACGCGGCGCGCGCAGGATATGACTACATCATCCAGGGAATGGGGGGGCTGATGAGCCTGACCGGACTGCCCGACGGCGAGCCCGGCGGTGGGCCGATGCGCGTCGGGGTGGCAGTGGTCGACCTGTTCACCGGCATGTACACCGCCAATGCCGTGCTTGCCGCGCTGGTCCGCCGGGCGGCGACGGGCGAGGGCGCGACGATCGACATGGCCCTGTTCGACACGCAATTGGCGATGCTCGCCAACCAGGCGTCGAATGCGCTGGTCAGCGGCAAGGACCCCGGGCGGCAAGGGGTCGGACACCCCAATATCGTGCCCTATCAACCCTTCGAGGCGGCTGATCAGCCGATCATCATCGCGGTCGGCAACGACCGGCAGTTTGCCAAGCTGGCGACGCTGTTGGGGCGCGGGCAATGGGCCGAGGACGAGGGCTATGCGAGCAACGCGGCGCGGGTCGCCAATCGCGAACTACTGGTGCCGATGATCGCCGAGGTGATTTCCGCACGACCCGCAGCCGAATGGCTGGCGATGCTGGACGAAGCGGGAATACCGGCCGGGCCGATCAACAGCGTGACGCAGGCGCTGGGCGATCCGCAGGCGGTGCACCGCGGGGTCCGGATCCGGGCCGGTGGCGGCACGCTGGGACCGGTCGAGATGGTCGGATCGCCGATCCGGATCGATGGCGAGCGGCAGGATTCCGAACTGCCGCCGCCAGGGCTGGGCGAGCATGGAGAATTGCTTAGCGAATGGGTTGGGGCAGAGGAACTGGCGCGGTTGAGGGCGGCGGGGGTGGTGGGGGGATAATAGGCGGGCCCCCTCCGTCAGCTTCGCTGACACCTCCCCCTGGAAGGGGGAGGGGCGTAGGGTTTTTCTGGTGTCACCCTCCGTCAGTGGGGGAGGGGCTTTATCCTAGACCGCGTGGGCTAGGGCGCGTTTGCGGCGGCGGGTGGTGGCGCCGATCGCGCCGAACCCGACCAGCATCATCGCCCAGGTCGCGGGCTCGGGCACCGCGGCGGTCTGCGCGATCGAGAAATTGACCAAGGCGATGCCTTGCTGGCCATAACCGCCGGCCGAGGTGCTGGTGGGGAAGGTGAAGCCGACACCGGCGTACCGATCCTGGGTCCAGCCATAGTTTGCGGCGTTATTGACGCCGGTCAGGTTGATCGGGAAATTGCCGCTGAAGAATTCGCCGCCGATCACATAGCTGCCCGCGCCAAGGAGCAGCGGTGCGATGCTGTCGTAGCGATAATTGCCGTCCAGCGGATCGGCACCGCTGACCGTGCCCGAAGTGAGCATATGACCGCTCATGTCCCAGATCGCGACCCGATGGCTGCTAAGGTCGCCGCCGGACCAGTAGCCGAGCGCATTGATGGTCGTGGTGTCGCTCAGCGTGAAGGAATAGCCGAGCGTGAAAGGACGCGTGTCGAACGCGGTCGAGCCACCGGTGTAGGTGAACGCCGGAGCGATCTGCGCGGCGGCGGGAGACGCGGCGACCAGCGCCAAGCCAAGGGCAAGTGATCCGAGAAATTTACGCATGAAATGCCCCTGTTCGAACGATTTGATCTTCGGCGACCGGCTTAGCGGTGCCTTCCGGCGGCGCAATCGGCCATCGGCATCATGTCCTTTTTCGGGACAAAAGTGGAGTTGCCCGCGCCGACGGGTTTTGGCGTCGGCCGAATCGTTCGGTTCAGGCGGCTTGGGACAGGCAGGCGCGCTTGCGGCGACGCAGGCTCATGCCGATGCCACCGAAGCCGACCAGCATCATCGCCCAGCTCGCCGGCTCGGGCACCGCCGAGGTTTGCGCGATCGAGTAATTGACCAGCGCGATCCCCTGCGGCCCGTAAGTGCCGTACGATTGGGTCGGGAAAGCGAAGCCGCCCTGGATCTGGCGATCGGCGATATAGCTCATCGCCGGGTCCCGGGAGACGCCGGCCAACTGGACGGGGAAGGTGCCGTTGCTGAAGAACTGCCCGCCGATGACGTAGCTTCCCGTGCCGAGCAGCAGGGGGGTGATGCTGTCGTAGCGATAGTGGCCGACTAGCGCGTCGGCGTTCGAGACATTGCCGACGGCGAGCAGGGTGCCGCTGCTGTTCCAGATGCCGACCTGATGCGTCGTGCCCTGAAGACCGTCCGCCCAATAACCGAGCCCGTTGATCGTGGTGGGGGCCGTTAGATCGAACGCGAAGCCGAGCGTGTAAGGACGCCCGTCCGAGACGACGTTGGCCGACGTAAATTCGAATGCCGGCGTGATTTGCGCAGCGGCCGGGGTAGCAAAAGCAATCGCGGCGGCGATGCCGATAGATGCCGGGATGAGGCGCATTGCACCCTCCGAAAATGGTTAATTATTTGTTATCCATTTCAGACTTACGCAGAATTCTGCGATTTCTTCAAGGTTGATTCGGTTTCAGAACGAATCCTGATTCGGGAATGACCGCGTCAGTCGAGGGTCTTTTCCTTGTAGCGGCTCTCGATGAAGCGGCCTTGCGTCTCGAACGCGGCAAGGTCTCCCTGCGCCAGCCGGTCGGAGATTTCTCCAAGCGCCTCGCGCCCGGCGGCAAGCGCTTCGGCCAGGCGCTGGTCGGGCGTCTTGCCTTCGCCGTCGGGATCGTCGCGATAGGCGGCGGGGACATTGAGATAGCGGTCGACCAGACCCGGCAGATGGACCGACATCAGCCGCCGCGCATCCTGTGCCGCGGGGTCGAGATCGGGCACGCGTTCAAGCGTCTGCTTGAGCGGGGAAAGAAAGCTCGACATCAGGTCGATCTCGGCCTGGGCCGTGGCGGGGAGCAGGGCGCGCGAGCGGTAGAGATAGCTATCGAAGCGCTGGACCATGGTGCCGTTGGGCAGGTCGGTCGCGACCCTCGGCGCGGCGAGCTGGCGCTTGCCCACGAACATGATCAACGCCGCGACACCGATCGCGAACCCGACCGCGGCGAGGAAGCCGAACATGCCGATCGGAGTCACCAGCCCGACGACGATGGTGACGATGCTGATGATCAGCACCGCCGCCCCGGCAAGCAGCGCCGTCTGGCCGAACGAGGCGTTGATCCGCTTGCGCTCCCGCCGGCGGGCATCGGCGACCGCGCCCGACTTCTGGTCGATCCTTGCGAGGATCGAGTCGGCGCGACTGGTCGACACCGCGACGCGATTGCGGGTTTCGCCGGCTTTCTCGAAGCTGGCGTTGGCGCGATCGAAAATGTCGGCGACGTCGCGTTGGTTCATGTGCGCTCGATCGCCTCGAAGGGTGAGGCGGTGTTCTCGAGCCGGCCTTGGGCTACGCCTTCGGCGCGGGCGATGTAGCCTTTGGACTTGGCGACTTCGCTGCCGAGCGTTTCGACGGTCTGCTTCATGTTGGACAAAGCGGCGAGCTTGAAGGCGTCGATCTGGTCCATGGTGTCGTAGATATTCTGGAAGGCGCGCTGGAGCGTTTCCATCGGGATGGTCGAACTGGCCGCCTGCTCGTGGATCGCACCCGACTGATGCTTGAGCAATTCGCCGGTGGTGTCGATCATGTTCGCGGTGGTCGAGTTGAGCGCGGTGACCTGCTCCAGCACCAGGCGCTGGTTGGACATCGCCGAGGCGACGGTGACCGCGGTGCGCAACGCCGAGACGGTGGTGGTCGAAGCGCGGTCGACCCCCTTCACCAGCTCGACATTGTTCTTCTTGACCAGATCGAGCGCGAGATAGCCCTGCACGGTCACCGCCATCTGGGTCAGGAGATCGGTGGTCCGCTGGCGGGTGTAGAACAGTGCCGTCTCGCGGATCGCCTTGGCCTTCGCCGGATCGGTCGCGTCGAGCTCGTTGGCCTTGTCCTCGAGCGTCTTGTCGAGGCTCTTGGAGATGTGGATCATCTGTTCGAGCCGGTGCATCGTCTTCCACAGGCCCGAGCGTTCGGTGTCGATCGCGGCATTGTCCATTAACAGCTCGTCCTTGCCGTTGCCGAGGCGCTGGAGAATCGCCGCGATGTGGGTCTGCGAGCTGCGATATTTGTCGAAGTAATTGTTCACCTTGTTGCCGAACGGGATGATGCCGAGGAACTTGCGGGTGGTCATTCCCTTCCCGGCTTCCTTGGGATCGAGCGCCTCGACGGTCCGGCGGAGTTCGGTGAGGTCGGCGCCGATGCCGGTGTCGCTGTCGATCGCCTTGACCGGTCGGTCGAGGAAGCGGTTCGAAGCGCCGGCGGCCTCGGCGATTTCCTTGCGGCCCATGGCGGTCAGCTGATCGACCTTCTTGCCGAATTCCGGACTGTTGCTGTCGAGCGCGGCGAGTTCGTCGACGAACTTGGCGACCTTGGAGTCGAGCTCGCTGGTTTCGTCCTGCTTCAGCGGGACGAGCCCCGACGCCTCATGAATCGACACCGCCTGAAGCGCCTCGGGCGGGTCGAGCTTGATTTTGGTGGCCGTCTGGGTGGGCTCGATTGCCATGTCGTGTCGTCTCCTGATCCGTCGCGTCTTTATCCCAGCGTGAACGGGACCGGGCGCTCACGCAACACTAATGCGTGTATTATAGGGGTAATACGCCATCGCTTCAAGACGGGACGGCAATCATGGTTACCGGCGCGGCAACCATTGTCCGGAACGATTTGCATACCCTGTCTTGGCTATCTGGACGCTCGACAGAGACCCAATGGGCGAGGAAATCATGCGCAATTTCATGAGCAAGATCTGGCATGACAAGCGGGGCAACGCGATGATTATCGCTGCCGCCGCCCTTCCGTTGCTGATCGGATCGGCCGGACTTGCCACCGACACCATCCAGTGGGCGTTGTGGAAGCGCCAGCTGCAGCGGGCCGCCAATTCGGCGGCGATCGCGGGTGTTTACGATCGTGTTGCGAAAAAGAGCACGACCGGGACGGCGGCCGCGGTCGACAAGGACTTGGGCTTCAACAACGCGCTCGATTCGACCGATTTTCCGTTGATCGTGAAGACGGTGACTTTTCCCGCCGACGATGCGGCCAACAAGAAGATGAACCAGGTGAAAGTCGACCTGGCGGTGCGTCGGCCCTTGTCCTTCAGCTCGATGTTCATGGCCGCCGCGCCGATGATCAAGACCAGCGCGACCGCTGCCGCAATCTCAAGTCCAGGCGAGTTCTGTGTGTTGAGCCTGCAGAACAATAGCAAGACGGGCATCCAGGCGACCGGCAACGCATCCATCACCATGGATTGCGGGATGATGACGAATTCGACATCGAATAATGCCGCCGCAGGACAGGGCAGTTCGAGCGTCAGCGCCACGACCCTGGCTGCCGCAGGCGGCATTCAGCAATCGAACAACTGGACCCTAAGTCAGGGGTATCAGCCTTACTCTCCAGCGCTCGAAGATCCGTATGCGGACCTGACGCCGGACTCCGACGACTTCTCCAAGTGCGCAAGCTCACCGCCATCGATGTCGGTAGCGAAAAAGGACGGTGCAGTCACCGTAACCGGAGGTGCCTGCTATTCGTCGCTAAGCATCGGTTCTCAAGGCGATCTTACCCTCAAAGATGGCGTTTACGTCATCAGCGGCGGAAGCGTGAACATTCAGGGCACGCTGAACCTGACCAACGCCGTCCTGTTGCTGACCAACAAGAACGGCGGTGCGGGCCAGCCAATCGGATCGCTCGACATGAATGCAAGCGGGGAACTGAACGCGACCGCGATGACTACGGGCAAGTGGAAGGGCATGGCAATCTACCAGGATCGCCGCGCGGTGGATGATTCGCCTACGGGAAACATTACCGCCAGCAGCCCGAACAAGATCAACGGCAATTCGACCAACAAAATTCGGGGGGTAATTTACTTTCCCAACCAGCAGCTGACCTACAACGGCGATGGAACGGGATCGGCGACTTGTACCCAGTTCGTGGCGAAGCGCCTGTATTGGTCCGGCAACAGCGGGGTTAACAACTTCACCAAGAATTGCGACATGTACGGGATCAGCGCGATCACGACTGGTCTTCGCGTCCGGTTGGTGGCCTAAGATGCGTCGGCTGATCACATTATGGCGTGAGGACCGCGGCGCGGCGATCATCGAACTGGCGATCGTCGCCCCCGTCATCGCACTGATGACGGTCGGGGTGGTCGACCTGTCCAACGGTTTCAACAGCAAGTTGAAGCTGGAGCAATCGGCGCAGCGGTCGGTCGAAAAAGTGATGCAGACCACCGGCATCACCGATGTCGAAACGACGATCGTCAACGAGGCAATCTGCCAGTTCAATGGCACCAATGCTGACGGCACGTGCAAGGCCGCCCCGTTGACCGCGGCCAACGTCACGGTGACCCACCGGCTGGAGTGCAATAACGTGCTGTACACCGGCGGCGACGACTGCCCCGTTGGCCAGACCGAGACAAAATGGATCAAGGTCACTGTCTGGACCAATTACCAGCCGATGTTCCCGATCCAGTTCACCGGCATCGACGCCGGCGGAGTCTACCGGATCGAGTTGTCAGCCGGGATGAGGACCGAATGATGCGCCGTTTTGCGACTATCCGCCGCGATGAAAAGGGCGCGGCCGTCATCGAAATGGCGTTCGCGCTGCCGGCGCTGATTATCATGATGTGGGCGATCGTGCAGCTTGGCCTGGTGTTCCGCGCCATGTCGGGCATCCAGCACGGGCTCGGCGAGGGCGCGCGGCTGGCGACCATCTATCCCAAGAAGACCGACGCAACGATCAAGACGAAGATCAGCGACGCGGTGTACGGCATCGGTCCGGGCAATTTCACCGTCGCGGATCCGGTGGCGGGGGTGCTCGACGGGGCGAACTTCCTCGACCTCAAGGTCACGTACACGCAGAACACCGACTTGCTGCTGATCCCCGGCCCGACGATCAACGTCACCCGGTCGAAGCGGGTGTGGACATCGAGCTGAGACCGTCGGCGGGGGACCACCAGGGTCGTTCGCCTAGGCCGGAGATTTTGCCTTCGCGGCAAAGAAGGCGGCGACCGCCTGCTTGACCTCGTCGGAGGCAAGGCGCTCGCCGAAATGACCGTTTTCCAGCTCGATCCGGTCGAGCAACTCTGCCGTATCCTCACGGCGCAGCAGCGCCTGCGTCAGCCGCAGTGCCTCCGGCGGCTTGGCGAGCAGGGCAGCGACGGTGTCGGACAGCGCGGAATCGATTCCGCCCGCCGGGACGACATGACTGACCAGTCCGATATCGGCCGCGTCTTCGGCCCCGAAGGATTCACCAAGCAGCAGATACCGCGCCGCGGCGCGTCGCCCCGCGAGGCGCGGGAGAAGCAGCGAACTGGCGGCTTCGGGCACGAGCCCGAGATCAACGAAAGGCATCACGAAGCGGCTGCCGGTTTCGGCCAGCACCAGATCGCAATGGAACAGCAGCGTGGTCCCGATCCCGACCGCATTGCCGTGAACCGCGGCGACGATCGGCACCTGGTTTCGGGTCATCGCGCGCAGGAAGCGCCAGACCGGGATGTCGGTCGTTCCCGGTGGCGGCATTTCCTTCAGAAAATCGTAGAGGTCGTTGCCGGCGGTGAAATCGTCGCCTTCGCCTTCGATGGTGATCACGCGGATGGCAGGATCGTCCGCCGCGCCCTCGATCGCATCGGCCAGCGCGGCATACATGGCGACGGTAATGGCATTGCGCTGACGCGGGCGGGCGAGGGTGAGCGCCAGCTGGCCGGTATCGCGGCGCTCGACGGTGACGGTCATCATTCTCTCCGAATCGGGTGACCTTCATGGGCGTAAGCGCTATCGCGACGCAAATCCCCCCGAAGCCCTAAGGACAGTTCGCCATGAAATTCTTCGCCGACACCGCCGAGATCAAGGACATCCGCGAGCTGGCCGACGCCGGGCTGCTCGACGGGGTCACCACCAACCCCTCGCTGATCAAGAAATCGGGTCGCGATTTCATCGAGACGGTAACCGAGATCGCCAGCGTCGTCTCGGGTCCCGTTTCGGCCGAAGTAGTGGCGATCGAGCATGCGGCGATGATGAAGGAAGCCGAGACGCTGCGGAAAATCGCCGACAATATCGTCATCAAGGTGCCGCTGACGATCGACGGGCTCAAGACCTGTAAGGCGCTGACCGGAGAGGGCACGATGGTCAACGTGACCCTGTGCTTTTCGGCCAACCAGGCGTTGCTCGCGGCCAAGGCCGGGGCCAGCTTCATCTCTCCGTTCGTCGGGCGGCTGGACGATATCGGTCAGCCGGGTATGGAGCTGATCAGCGACATCCGGCTGATCTATGACAATTACGATTTCGCGACCGAGATCCTGGTCGCCAGCGTGCGCAATTCGATCCATGTGCTCGATGCGGCCAAGCTGGGCGCCGACGTGATGACTGCGCCGCCCGCCGTGATCTGGTCGCTGTTCAAGCATCCGCTGACCGACGCCGGGCTGGCGGCGTTCCTGAAGGATTGGGAAAGCACCGGGCAGAAGATCGGGTAGTTCTCAGGTCCTCCCCCAGCTGTTTTTGGGGGAGGGGCTGGTTGCTAGCCGGTTGTTAACGCTCGCATCCTAGGGTGCGGGGATGGGTAGGGTGATCCAGTTCGAGGAGCGGGCGGTGGCGCGGTTGCGCGACCGGTTGGGCGAGGCGGAGACGGCGCGGGCCGACCTGCTGGCATTCGCACGGGGTCATTCGGGCGCGGTGGCGTCGATCCATCGCGCGGTGATGATGGCGCTCGAGGCGGACAGCCTGGCCGATCTGCTGACCGTGGTGACGTTCGACTGGCCCGACCTGCTGGGGCTCGATTCGGTAGTCTTGACGCTGGTGATCGGCGACCAGGCGTTTCGCGCCGACCGCGACGGGACCAGTGCCATTGCCCGGCCGATCGTCAATCGCGCGATGCAGTCGCTCGGCGCGGTCGAACTGCGCAATGTCGACCGCGGGCTCGCATTGTTCGGCGAAGTGGGCGACACGATTAGGTCGGAGGCGTTGATACGGATCGATGCGCCGGCGCCGCTGCCATACGGCCTGCTGCTGCTCGGCCAGCGTGACGAGCAGGCGCTCGATACGCCGCATGGCGCCGATCTATTGCTGTTCCTAGGAAGCAGCCTGGCGGCTATGATCCGGCGATGGGCGATGAGCGAGCCGATCTAGCGGAGCATCCTGCGCGGGCCCTGGCGGCGCGGTGGGAATCGTTTCTGGCGCACGACCGGCGGCGATCGCCGCACACGGTGCGCGCCTATGTCGCCACGGCGCATCGCTTCATCGATTTTCTCGGGTCTTATCGCGGCGAGGAGATCGGGCGGTTTGGACTGCTGAACGTCGCGGCGGCTGATCTGCGCGCTTTCCTAGCCGATCGGCGGGCGGGAGCGCCAGGCGGCAATGGGCTGGGTCCAAGCAGCGCGGCGCGCGAAATGTCGGCGGTCCGCGCCTTTTTGACCTTCGCCGCTGAAGACGCGGGCAATGTCGCGCAGCTGCCGCGCACCCGTGCGCCGAAGCGACCGCGCAACTTGCCGCGGCCGGCGAGCCCACAGGACGCGATGGCGCTGGCCGAAGATGCGGGCGACGCAGCGGGCGACTGGGTCGGCGCGCGCGACATGGCGATCCTGCTGCTGCTCTATGGATCGGGCTTGCGGGTGGCCGAGGCGATGGCGCTGAACGCCGCGGTGCTGCCGATCGGGCGGACGCTGCGGGTGACGGGCAAGCGCGGCAAGACGAGGATCGTGCCAGTGGTCGAGGCGGTGCGCCTGGCGATCGCCACCTATGTGCTGGAGTGTCCCTATCCCTTGGTCGGGGCATCGCCGTTGTTCGTCGGCGTGCGGGGCGGTCCGCTGAACGCCGACCTGGTGCGCCGCGCGGTACGCGGTGCGCGACAGCGGCTCGGCCTGCCCGACAGCGTTACGCCGCACGCGTTGAGGCACAGTTTCGCGACGCATCTGCTGGCCGGTGGCGCGGACTTGCGCTCGCTGCAGGAATTGCTCGGCCACGCCAGCCTGTCGTCGACGCAGATCTATACCGAGGTCGACGCGGCGCAATTGCTCGACGTCTATCGCAATGCGCATCCGCGGGCGTGACTCTTCATTCGGCCGCCAGTTTCAGCAATTCGATCTCGCGCTGCATCCGCGCCAGTTCGAGCTCATACAATCGGGCGCAATCGATCCTAGCGGGCTTGGGTCCCAACGGGACCACCATCCGCGCGTAACCGAGCGCATCGGTGCCGCGGTCGTCGTGGACCTGGCCGATGCGATAGGGATCGGGCTGGCGATCGGTCGACCGGCTGGCGGCCATGCCGATGTCGAGATAGGCGCCATTATTGTTGATCGACTGGCGACAACGCGTGCCCGAGGACGTTTCGATACTGTCCTCCCCGCCCGATCCGGTCGGTGCCTGGGGCAGGTAGAAACCGCCGTCGGCACTGGCCGATCCGGTCAGGCTAAGGGCGATCGACGCGCCGAGCAGTAAGCTTCGAGCAAACGCGGGCATGGATGGTCTCCGTCGGGAGTGGTGGTCGTTCGGCACATACGCGGAAGGTATATCGTTCCTGTGGCGCGAGCCCGGAGGCGATGATGAGCGCCTGGCGGGAGCGGCCGCCGCCTATCACCATCCGGGCAGGAAAGGCGGTCACGCGCGGAGCAGGCGCTTCGGCGATGGCATCAAGCGGCGTGAGGATGAACGTTTCCGATTTGGGGAAAGGATTGATCACCGTCAGGTAAAATCCCTTGCGGTCGGAGTCGGTGACCCCTTCCTTGTGTAGCGGGCCAAGACCGACGGCGAGCGCCGGCGCTGCGGTCAAGCCCGCGAGTATGGCGGCGATCCGCCCGGTCACGAACATGTCACGACCGTGGTCAGCGTATAGTTGCCCGCCGCGAAGCCGGCGCTGGCGTCAACCTTGCCATGGACGGTGAAGGTATCCGTCAGCCCACCCGCAGTCACGGTGGTGGCGGACGAGGTATAGGACTGGTTGGCTCCGCGCAGCGACGTGTAACGGATCGAGTCGGTGTGACTGCCGGACCATCCGCTGGGGCTGGCCGTAAGAGTCGGCGCGGCGAAGTGGATATCGGGTAGCCCGCCAACGGCGATCAGGGTCATTGTCGCCGCGACACCGCCGGCATTTTCGGAGCCGATCTGAAGACCGGTGGTCGACATGGCGAGATTGCCCGTCGTGCCAAGCGCCAAGGTGCAGCTGCTCAGCAGGTTGGCCTGCAAGCTGACGTTGGCGGCCGAGGCCGGAAGCGCTGCAGCGGATACTAGCCCAGCAAAGAGAAACAGACGACGCATGAGAACCCCCGAGAGAAGTAAATAGCTTGCTCGGGAGGACCGTTTGCATTCCCTGCCCGATGCGTTGGCTCGGCGATGGGATGCGACTGGTAAACGAGACGATAAGCAACCGAAACGAAGCGATCTCGCCTCAGATAAGTCACTCTAATCAGATGACTTTATCATCCGCTTCGGACACGGTTTCGATGGGGTCCATCACGGTGCCTGTCGCCGGATCGATGTTGCGGTGGGTCCACAGGCGGTGCACGTAGCCGACCGCGAGGAGCACCAGGATGGCATTCGAGGCGGGGCCGATGATCTTGTCGATCTCGGCATAGTTCTGACCGAGTTTGAACCCCGCGCCGGCCAGGATCGCGGTCCAGCCGGCGGTGCCGATGGTCGAGGCTACCACGAAGGTGAGGAAGCGCATCTTCAGCAGGCCGGCAGGTACCGAGACGAGGCTTCGAACGGTTGGCAACAGGCGGCCGGCAAACACGAAGATGGTGCCATTCTTGCGAAACCAGTGCTCGGCGCGCTGGAGCTCCGGCCAGGTGATGGTCAGCCATCGGCCCCATCGGTTGACGACCGGCCTGAGCCGCGTGATGCCAAGCGCCCGGGCGGCGAGGTACCAGACGATGTTGCCGAGCATCGCTCCCGAGGTTCCACTGGCGACGACCAGTGCATAGCTCAGCTTTCCCTGGCCCGCCGCGACGCCGGCGACGGGCATGATGACCTCGGACGGAATCGGCGGGAAGACGGTTTCCAGGAACATCAGGAAAGCGATCCCTAAATAGCCCGATTGCTCGATCAGGCGGATGACCCAATCGCTCATCGCGCGGCCAGGCGAGCGTCGATCGCATCCCAGATCAAGGCGCCGGTGTCGGTACCGTCGAAGCGGTCAACGGCGACGATCCCGGTCGGCGAGGTGACGTTGATTTCGGTCAGCCATTCACCGCCGATGACGTCGATGCCGACGAAGATCAGCCCGCGGCGCTTCAGCTCGGGGGCAAGCGCGGCGCAGATTTCCCGCTCGCGCGGGGTCAGCTCGGTCTTGGCCGCGACCCCGCCGACCGCGAGGTTGGAGCGGATTTCGCCCGCGCCGGGAATGCGATTGACAGCACCCGCGACTTCGCCGTCGACCAGGATGATGCGCTTGTCGCCTTCTGTCACGCTTGGAACGAACGCCTGAATCATGTGCGGCTCACGCCAAGCGGCGTTGAACATCTCGAACAGCGCCGACAGATTGGCACCGTCGGAGTCGATCTTGAACACGGCCTTGCCGCCGTTGCCGTGCAGCGGCTTGACCACCATCGCGCCATGTTTGGCCAGGAATTCGCGCGCGACGCCGAGCGAGCGGGTGACGGCAGTTGGGGGCATGAAGCGGGCGAAGTCGAGCACCCAGACCTTTTCCGGCGCGTTGCGGACGCTGGCCGGATCGTTGACGATGAGCGTCTTGTCGGCGATCCGCTCGAGCAGATGGGTAGCGGTGATATAGCCGACGTCGAACGGCGGATCCTGACGCATCAGGATGACATCGACGTCGCGCCCGAGATCGACGATTTGCGGGTTCTCAGCGGTGAAATGGTCGCCCGCGACGGGCTGGACGGTCACCGGGCGGGCCATCGTCCACAGCCGACCGTCGACCCAGCTGAGATCCTCCGCCGCGTAATGAAGGAGCCGATGGCCGCGCGCCTGCGCGGACAACATCAGGGCAAAGGTGGAATCCCCGTCGATGTTGATCGATTCGAGGGGGTCCATCTGGACGGCGACGGTTAGGCTCATGGGATGAGGCGCCTAAAGCGGGTGCGCAGCTTTGTCACCCTTGCCAGACGTCGACGAGGTGGAGCGGCAGCCGACGCGGAACGATGAAGATGGCGTCGATGCGAACGTCGTCGTTTTGGCGGGCATAGCGCGGCACGAGGGCTTCAGCCGCGGCGGCGACGCGCCGAAGGCGGTGGCGGTCGAGCGCCATCCCGGCGGCGTCGGCGGTGGCGCGCTGCTTGACCTCGACGAAGGCGAGAATGGTGCCGCGGCGAGCGACCAGATCGATTTCCCCGCCGCGAAGCTTCACGCGCCGGGCGAGGATCCGCCAGCCATGGAGCCGAAGCCACCATGCGGCGAGCGTTTCGGCGCGGCGGCCACGCTGCTCGGCTTCCCGCCGGTTCAGTCGGAGCCGCCCAATTGCAGAGCACGCGCATAAGCGCGCTTGCGGGGAATATCGAGCGCCTCGGCGACGACCTTGGCGGCGCGTGACGGCGTTTGCGTAGCCAGCGCAGCGGTCAGCGCGGCGTCGAGATCGTCGTCGCTGGCCTCCGCACGGTCGGCCGGGGGACCGATGACGATCACGATCTCGCCCTTTGGATGAGCGTCGACGTATCGGTCGGCGAGATCGGCAAGCGTGCCGGTGACGGTTTCTTCGTGCAACTTGGTGATTTCGCGGATCACGGCAGCATCGCGGGTTCCGAGACCGGCGGCAAGCGCCACCAGGCTGTCGTGCAGGCGCGGGCTGCTTTCGTAGAATATGAGGCTAGCGCGCACGCCTGTCAGTTCGGCGATGGTGTCGGTTCGGGCCTTCGCCTTGGCCGGCAGAAACCCGGCGAACAGGAAACGATCGGTCGGCAAGCCGGCAAGCGTCAGCGCGGCGACCGCTGCGCATGCCCCGGGAATGGTATGAACTGCGTGGCCGGCGGCGCGAGCGGCGCGGACGAGCTTGTAGCCGGGATCGGAAATGAGCGGCGTGCCAGCGTCGCTGACTAGTGCGACCGCGTCGGTGCCGAGCCGCGCGAGAATGCGGTCGCGCTCGGCCTCACTGCTATGATCGTGATAGACTGCCATCGGCGCCGTTGCTTGCACGTGCGCGAGCAATTTGGCGGTGACCCGCTTGTCCTCGGCCAGGATCAACGCAGCACCGCGCAAAGTCTCGGCGGCCCGCGCGCTCAGGTCGGAAAGATTGCCGATCGGCGTCGCCACGATATAGAGGCCGGGGGGCAAGGAAACGGACATCGGGCACGGTCATGGCACTTTCCCTTCAGCGACAGCAAGCGCGGCACGCGTCCGTCATGACGGTAATCGTCGGCAGTGTGATGCTTGCCGGATGCCAGAGCCGCGCGCCGGTCCGGCCTGACGGCCCGGAGCCGGTCACCGCGCCCGACGAGATCGATCGGCCGCGGCACAAGGTGGCGCTGATCATTCCGTTGAGCGGCCAGGACGGCGGGGTCGGTACGTCGATCGCCAATGCCGCCAACCTTGCCTTGCTCGATAGCGGCAACCGATCAATCCGGCTGGTGACTTACGACAGTGCGAACGGCGCGGCGGACGCTGCGAACCGGGCGGTGGCCGACGGTGCCGAATTGATTCTCGGCCCGCTGCTGGCGGAGGACGTGCGCGCGGTCGGTCCAGTGGCGCGTCGCGCTCGGGTGCCGGTCGTCGCTTTCAGCAACGATGCAAGCGTCGCGGGAAATGGCATCTTCATTCTGGGAGCGACGCCAGGCCAGGCGATCGATCGGGTGGTGCGCTATTCACGCGGGCGCGGCGCGGCGCGATTCGGGGCCCTCGTGCCGACGGGGATTTACGGTCAGCGTGCGGTGCAGGCGATGCTTGGCGCGGTGCGCGGCGCGGGCGGCCAGATGATCGGGATGGAAACTTTCAGCCGGACGCCGGTCTCGGCGAGGGCGGCGGGGGCCAACCTCGGCAATCGCGGAGCGATGGACGCGGTGTTGATCGCCGACAGCGGCAAGATCGCGGCGACCGCGGCGACCGCCTTGAAGGTGGGACCCCGGCTGCTCGGCACGGAGCTTTGGGCCAACGACCGGACGCTTGGGCAGAGCCCGCGACTGCGCGGTGCCTTTTATGCGGCCGCCCCCGACGCGCGGTTCGGCGAGTTGGTCAGCCGGTACCAAGCGCGATACGGCAAAACGCCGTACCGGATCGGCAGCCTGGGGTATGATGCGGTGCTGCTGACGGTGCGGATTGCACGCGACTGGCCCGTCGGTCGCCCGTTCCCGGTCCGCAGCCTGTCCGATCCGGACGGCTTCGCGGGGGTCGACGGGATCGTCCGGTTCGGCCGGGACGGAGTGGCGCAGCGGATGCTCGAGGTGCGGCAAGTGACCGCGACCGGCACCGTGGTCGTGTCGCCCGCTGCCAACGCCTTCCCGAAATGAGCGCAGACTAGGCCGCGATTTCGGCAAGGATCGAGTCGAGCACGAGACGACCGGCCGTGGAGGTCGCGAGCCGCGGTCCGTCGCGCACCAGCAAGCCATGGCTGACGAGCCGATCGACCGACGATTGATCGACCAGCGTGCTGTCGA
The DNA here is from genome assembly GCA_963740965.1 of uncultured Alphaproteobacteria bacterium. GTDB lineage: Bacteria > Pseudomonadota > Alphaproteobacteria > Sphingomonadales > Sphingomonadaceae > Sphingomicrobium. The sequence goes on along the minus strand of CAVUFW010000006.1, from coordinate 900,486 downwards.
ATCGTCGTTCGAGCGCGGCAAGGTCGATTCCTTCGGCTAGGCGCAAGCCCATGACCAGTGCTTCGCTGGCGCCTTCGCCCTGGGTCAGCATTTCCTCCTCGACCAGTCCATGACCATTGCGGGCGACCGCACTCAGGAAATTCTCGGGCTTCTTGTGGCGCACGGTGCGCTGCCCGTTCCGACGACCGTGGGCACCCGGACCGACCCCGGCATAGTCGCCATAACGCCAGTAGGTCAGATTGTGGCGGCTCTCCGCGCCGGGCTTGGCGTGGTTGGAGATTTCATAAGCGGGAATGCCGGCGGCGGCGGTGCGATCCTGCGTCAGTTCGAACAAGGTGGCGGCCATTTCCGCGTCCAGGGGATCGAACTCATGTTTGGCGACCATCGAGGCGAAGCGCGTGCCGGGCTCGATCGTCAATTGGTAGAGCGACAGATGCTCGGTGCCGAGCCCGATCGCGCGCTCCAGCTGGCTCGCCCAGCGCCACTCATCGTCGCCGGGGAGCGCGTAGATGAGGTCGAAGCTGACCCGATCGATCGCGGATTGCGCCGCGGCGAGCGCGCGTTGCCCTTCGTCGGCGCTGTGCGCGCGGCCGAGAAAGGCGAGTGATGCGTCGTCGAAGCTCTGCAGGCCGAGGCTGATGCGGTTGACCCCGGCGGAGGCGAGATCGGCGAAATTGGCGGCCTCGGCGCTGTTGGGATTGGCCTCCAGCGTGATTTCGAGATCGTCGCTGGTCGCCCAAGATGTTCGGGCGGCGGCGATCAGTCCTTCGACGGTCGCGGGGGGCATCAGCGACGGGGTTCCGCCCCCGAAGAAAATCGACGTCAGGCGGCGGCCTGGGAGAAGAGCGGACTCATGCGCGAGGTCGGTAAGGAGCGCATCGTGCCACGCCTGCTGGTCGACCGAGTCGCGGACGTGGCTGTTGAAGTCGCAATAGGGGCATTTGGAAACGCAAAACGGCCAGTGGACGTAGAGGGCGAGGTCGGTCACTCGGCCAGCGCGGCCACAAGCAATTTGAACGCTTCGGCCCGATGGCTGATGGCGTGTTTCGCTTCGGGGTCGATCTCGCCGAAGGTGCGGTCCATGCCGGCGGCGACGAACATCGCGTCATAACCGAAACCATTGTCACCGCGCGGTGGCCAGACGAGCGTGCCGTGGACCTTGCCTTCGAAGCTTTGCACATCGCCATCGGGCCAGGCGAGCGACAAGGCACAGACGAAATGGGCGTCATGGCCGGCGTCCGCACCCGTCATTTCGACTTCGCGCCAGACACGTTTCATCGCCGCGCCGAAATCACGATTACCGTCGTCGTCTTCGGCCCAGCGAGCGGAGAATATTCCGGGCAAGCCGTGCAGAGCATCCACCGCCAGGCCGCTGTCGTCGGCCAGTGCCGGCAACCCAGCCAGGTCGGCAGCGGCGCGCGCTTTCAGCTCCGAATTGTCGACGAAGGTCACGCCGATTTCCTCGGGCTCGGGCAAGTCGAGTTCGGCCGCGCCGACGCATTCGATGCCGTGGGGGGCGAGCAGATCGCGAATTTCGCGGAGCTTGCCGGGGTTGTGGGTCGCAATGACCAACTTAGGCCCGATTGCCTTCATCGGCCGGTCGCTGCCAGTTGCGCCTTGAAGATGTCCGCGCAGCCGATCTTCGCGAGGCGAAGCAGACGAAGCAGCGCTTCGTCATCGAAAGTGGCGCCCTCGGCCGAAATCTGCGCCTCGACGATCGCGCCGTCGCCGGTGAGGACGAAATTGCCATCCGATCCGGCGCTGCTGTCCTCGATATAGTCGAGGTCGAGCACCGCGGTACCGTCATGGATTCCGCAGGAGACGGCGGCGACCTGGGTGACGATCGGATCTTTCTCCAACTTGAGCGTGTCGACCGCGAGTCGAAGCGCGACCCATGCGCCGGAGATCGACGCGGTGCGGGTGCCGCCGTCGGCCTGGATGACATCGCAGTCGATCACGATCTGGCGCTCGCCAAGCGCCTTCAGGTCGACCACGGCGCGAAGGCTGCGCCCGATCAGTCGCTGGATTTCCTGCGTCCGGCCCGATTGCTTGCCCTTGGCCGCCTCACGGTTGCCGCGGGTGTGAGTGGCGCGAGGGAGCATGCCATATTCGGCGGTGACCCAGCCCTGGCCCTTGCCACGGAGGAACGGCGGCAGCTTCTCCTCGATGCTGGCGGTGACCAGCACGCGGGTATCGCCGAAGCTGACCAGGCAGCAGCCCTCGGCATGCTTGGTGAAGGCGGGCTCGAAATTGAGTGCTCGCATCTGGTCGGGGGCGCGGCCGCTGGGGCGCATATCATTCTCCTGATTGGGTTTGGCCGCTCCCTAGACCGGCGGGCGGCGCAATCCTAGATGGAGCGCACCATGACGACCCCTTTGCCCGAACTGACCGACCGCATGCGCCAGATTTTCGGACTGGTGGTCGACGCCTATATCGAGCGCGGGGCACCGGTTGGGTCGAAGATGCTGGCAGGCAATGTCAGCCTGTCGCCGGCTTCGATCCGCGGGGTCATGCAGGAATTGGAGGAGCGCGGGCTGCTGACACATCCGCATACCTCGGCCGGCCGGGTGCCGACCGAAAGCGGGCTGCGGCTGTTCGTCGACGGGATCATGCAGGCGACGCTCCCCGCCGCCGCCGAACGCGCGCAGATCGAGTCGCGGATGGAGCGGCACGGCAGCCTGGAGGACGCATTATCCGGAGCCACGGCGGCATTGTCCGGCCTCTCAGCCTGCGCCGGGGTCGTGCTGACGCCCAAGCGTGAAATGCGGCTGCGGCAATTGAGTTTCGTCCCACTATCGGCGACGCGGGCGCTAGCGGTGCTGGTGGGAATGGATGGGGCGGTCGAGAATCGCGTGGTCGACCTAGCGCCGGGGACGAGCGCGATGGCGCTCGCCGAAGTCGCCAATTACGTCAGTGCGCGCCTGTCCGGCTTGACGCTGGGCGAAGCCGAAGCGCGCTTGCGGCTCGAGATCGGCGAACGGCGCGAGGCGATTGACCGGGCGGCTGCCGAACTGGTCGCGTCGGGCTTTGCGGCGTGGAGCAAGGACGCAGCCCAGCGACCGGTGCTGATCGTCCGCGGGCAAGCGAATTTGATCGACCAGGCGGCGGCTGAAGACCTGGAGCGCGTTCGCAAGTTGCTCGACGAGCTGGAGGATCGCCAAGAAATCGCCCGCCTTCTGGAAGGCGCGCGCGACGGCGACGGGTGCCGGATTTTCATCGGATCGGAAAATCGCATGTTCGCTTTGTCGGGCTCAAGCGTTATCGCCGCGCCCTATCGCGATAGCGACGATCGGGTACTCGGGGTCGTCGGCGTGATCGGACCGACCCGGTTGAACTATGCCAGGGTGGTCCCCATGGTAGATTTTACAGCGCAAGCACTGACGAGATGGATGGCATGAACGACAACGAAAACGATCTTCACGACGAGGCCGAGGAGCTTCGCGCCGCGACTGCCGCGAGCGCGCCCGAACTGGCCGAGCATGACCGGGTGGCCGAACTTGAGGCCGCGCTGGAGGATAGCAAGGCGAAGCTGCTGTATGCCGCCGCCGAGCAGCAGAACGTCCGCCGTCGGCTTGAAAAGGAAAACGTCGATGCGCGTTCCTACGCCGCCGCCGGGTTCGCGCGCGACATGTTGGCGATCAAGGATCATATCGACCGGGCGCTGGCCGCGGTGACCGACGAACTGCGCGCCGACCAGACCGCGACCAACTTCCTGGCCGGGATCGAGGCGACGGCACGCGAACTTGAATCGGTATTCGCTCGCAACGGGGTCGAGCGGGTTGCATCCAAGGGACTGCCGCTTGATCCTCACCGTCACCAGGCGATGATCGAGATCCCGAGCGACCAGGAGCCCGGCACCGTCGTCGAGGAAATGCAGCCCGGCTATGTGCTGAAAGATCGGCTGCTCCGTCCGGCGCTGGTCGGCGTGGCGCGCAAGCCCGACTGACAGGGCGGGTTAAGGCGGGAGCGTTTAGCCCAAGCCTAAATACGGAGTTTTGCATGAAGTCGATCAAACTGGCGGCCGCTGCGCTGGCTGTATTGGCGGGAACGACCGCGCTCAACGCCGCCCCGGCTAAGAAGGCTGCCGTAGCGGTCGACTGGACGCGCAATGTGGTCGCGACGCCCGAGGGCGGTTTCGCGATGGGCAATCCGCGCGCCAAGGTCACTTTGGTCGAATATGCATCGCTCGCCTGCCCGCACTGTCGCCACTTCGCGCAGGAAGCGATGGGTCCGCTCAAGGCCAATTACGTCCGCAGCGGCAAGGTGCGGTACGAATATCGCAGCTACATCCTCAACGGCTACGACTTGGCGGCGACGACGATCGCGCGCTGTGGCGGCGCGCGCACGTTCTTCCCGGTGGCCGAAGCAATGTTCGCTGCCCAGCCGCAATGGATCGCCCGAGTGCAGGCGGTGCCCGAGGCACAACTCAAGGCGCTGGAAGGGCTGCCGCCGGCGAAGTTGCTGCCGGCGATGGCGTGGATGGCGGGCTTCTCGGGAATTGCTGCTGCAAAGGGCATTCCGGCGGCTCGATCGAACGTCTGCCTGACCGATGCGAAGGCCGCGCAGCGGCTGCTCGACATGACCAACGCCGGTCGCGCGCGCGGCGTACGCGGCACGCCGACCTTCTTCCTCAACGGCAAGCAGGTCGATGGCGCCGACTGGGCAAGCGTCGAGGCGGCGATCAGGGCCGCGCTCTAAGCGTCAGTGAACTTCGCGGTTCTGGCTTTTGCCCTTGGTCGCAAGGGAAAAGCGAGGTTCGCCCTGCGGTGCTGTCGATAGGCAGAGCATCGCGGCGAGGCGCCCGACTTCGGGGCCGTGCTTGAAGCCGTGGCCCGATCCGCCTCCGACCAGCACAACGTTGGCGAGTGCGGGATGCCGGTCGATCAGGAAGTCGCCGTTGGAGCTGTTCTCATACTGGCAGACCTCGCTTCCGATCAGCGGAGCGCCGCGAAGGCCGGGAAAGCGCCGGTCGCGGAAGGCCAGTACGTCGGCGAGCGCTTCGCGGCTGTACTGGCGCGACTGGGTATCGGGATCGGTCACCGCGCCGTGCGTGTCGTGCGCGAATTTTACGCCTTTGCCCTCAAGGTCGGGAAAGCCATAATAGACATTGCCGCCGTGGAAGTCGGCCCAGCCGGGCATCGCGCCGACTTGAAACTGTGTGTCTCCGACCGGCGGCGCGAAATAGAAGACCTCCTGACGCGTCGCCACGATCCGGTCGGCCAGCAGGTCGGGGAACAGCTTGGGCAGCCAGGGCCCGAGCGCGAACACGAACGCGTCGGCCTCGATCGAGGCCCCAGTCCGATCGACGACGGCAGTGGCTTTTCCACCGCTGTTACGAACGGCGCTCACAGCCAAAGTGCGGCGCTGCACGCCGTAGCGCGCGATCTGGCTGGCCAGTGTCTGCACCGCGCGTCGCGCCATCAATGCACCGAAGCCCGGCTCCAGGAAGCCTGTCTCGATCCCGTCGAAGTCGATCATGGGGAAGCGGCCGGCCATGCCGGCACGGTCCAGTTCCTCGATCGGGAGGCCGAGGCGGCGGCTCACGGCCACCGAGTCGGCGAAATAGGAATCGGCCTTGTTGGTGAAAAACAGCACGCCATGCTCGACGAAAATCGGCAGGCCCGAGCGGGTCGACAGCAGTTTCCATTCGACCAGGCTGTCGCGCGCCATGCGCGAATAGATTTCATCTTTGCCGTAGCCGGCACGGGTCATCCGGCTTTCGCCGCCCGAGCTAGCCCGGCTGTGCGCGGGTGAAAAGGCGTCGACCAAAGTCACATGATGACCCGCCCGGCGCAGATGTTCGGCGGTCCAGGTGCCGAACACTCCGGCACCGATCACGGCGATGCGCTGCTTTTGCGTTCCCTGCGCCTTGATCGCAGCTGGCGCTGAAACGGCGACGCCGCTCGCCCCGGTGAGGAGCGAGCGGCGCGTTATCGCAGGGAGCAGCAGACTATCCGTCGGCGAGCCGCCCCCCTTGGTCATCGATTCAGCCGATCACCCGCGTTCGGGTCCCGGCGCGGGCGGGGGCGGCGGCGGAGGCGGGGGACAGGCGTCCGTCGCCAGGATCACCGAGCCGTCGCTGCAGGTCTGAGTTGCCGGTGGTGGAGCCGGCGGCGGCGGCGGAGGTGGCGGCGGCGGCGGGGGCGGGGGAGGAGCCGCCGCGAACGTCTTGCGCAGCGTGATGCCGATCGTCCGCGGCTGGCCGATCAGGTAGCCCTGCCGGGCGCGAAGCCCGCGCTCGCGATCGATCGCCAGCTTGGGGTTCGAGTCGAGCAGGTTCTTGACATAAAGCGACACGTCGAACCCACCAGCGAACGCCAGCCCGGCATCCAGATTGACAAGGGTGTATGCGGGCAGGCGCAACGATCCGATGTCATTGACCCCGCTGCCGAAGTTGCCGTTGGTAGGATCGTAAAACAGGGCGCTTCCGACCAGTCCGGCCCCAGGCTCCTGATCGCCCGGCTCCCCGAAGCGGTTACCGATGTGCTGGACGCTGGCCCCGATGCGCCAATCGATACGATCGTTCAGCGGTGCTTCGTAATTGGCGGCAGCGGCAATCTGGAACTTCGGCACGGTCGCCAGGCGATTGCCGTCGCGGATACCGCCGAGAACGTTTCCGCCACCATCGACGATCGTCGAGTCGAACTTGGCGCTCTGGATATTGCCGGCCAGCGACAATTCCAGCCCGGTCGCCGGACGAGCGACGAATTCTGCTTCGATGCCCGTCGAATGTGCCTTGGGGACGTTGTAGACTAGGCGGGACGAGCAGCTGCCCGCGGTCAACGTGACCTGCAGATCGCGGATTTCGTTGTGGAAAACCGCGGTGTTGAAGGTCATTCCATTACCGGAAAGCTTCAGACCGGCTTCGTAATTCCACAAGGTTTCGTCGTCGTAGGTGGTCTGGCCGCCAAAGGTGATCAAATCCTGCGGCGAGCACAGCGGTCGGTTGATCGGATCGTTGACCCCGCCGAGCCGGAAGCCCTTGGCCGCCTGAAGATTGATGCTCAGGTTGCGGGTCGGCTCGTAGCTGACGATCACGCGCGGCGAGATGCCGTTGGACTTGGTCTTGTCGCCGAGGTTGGTGTTGACGTCCGAGAACACGCCGCCCGACACGAAGTCGCGCTTCTCGCGGAAGTTGTAGTAACGCGCACCGCCGGTCAGCTTGAAATCGCCGAGCTTGTAGCTCGCTTCCCCGAATAGGGCCGCCTGTTTGATGATGTACGGGATGTCGGCGTTGTACGGGCTGTCGGCTGGAAAGCCGTTACGCAAGGCCGCGATCGGCGGACCTTCGATGGCATCGAGGAAAATTTGGCCGAAGACGTCCGAGCCCGGGGTCGGGAGCCGTTGCGCATATTTGCGATCGACGTGGCTGTAGAAGCCGCCGATCACCCACTGGAACGGTCCAGAATTGCTCGACGAGAGGCGCAATTCCTGGGTCCACTGTTTCAACTTGGTCGTGTCACGCAGGTTGGAAGCGAGCGCCGCACCACCCGCCGCGTCGGCATCGGCTCCGGCAAACGAAATGAACACCGATCCGGTCAACGACGACGCGTCACGGCTGACCAGGATGTCGCGATTGAGGTAGCTGGTGACCGACGTCAGTTCGGCGCCACCGAAGTCGTAGCTGGCGACGAGGTCGGCGAGCAACGTCTTGTCGCGGAATTGCTCTCGAAGGCGAAGATATTGCTTCCGCTTGCCGATCAGGTCGCCGCCGGTGGCAGTGAACTGATTGTCGAACAGGATGTAATGATCTTCGCGGTTGAAGCCGTTGGCCTTCACGTCCTGATAGACGACCCGCGGCGTAATCTTCAATTCGGGCGTGGGCTGGAACAGGATCGACAAGCGCCCGCCGACACGGCTGCCGTCGTTCACGTTATTCTTCGAATAAGGCCCGACCGCGTCGATGAACCCGCCGAAGTGGGTGCCGTATCCGACTGCCCGAATGGCGACCGAATCCGACAGCGGGATATTGACCGCGCCCTTGAGCGAATAGCCGAAATCGCCGCCCCTGAGCGAGGTCAGCCCACCTTCGACCGAGCCTTCTACCCGGTCGACGTTGGGCTGATTGGTGATGTAGCGAATCGTGCCGCCGACGCTGCCCGATCCGAACAAGGTTCCCTGCGGCCCGCGCAACGTTTCAACGCGATTGAGGTCGTACAGGTCGAAATCGGGGGTGAAGAGCGACGCCGAGGTCACCGATTCGTCGAGGTAGGTACCGACTTGCTCCTTGACCCCCGGCTGGTCGCGGGCGATTTGTCCGGCTGAGACGCCGCGAACCGATACCTGGCTTTGGCCCGGCCCGAGATTCTGGACGGTCAGGCCGGCGACGTTGCGGCTAATGTCCTCAAGCGAATTGGCGTGGGCGCGCTCAAGATCCTTCTGGGTCTGTGCATTGATCGAGAATGGAACGTCCTGAATGCGGCTCGACCGTTTGGTGGCGGTAACGATGATCTCATCGGGGTCCGGCGCAACGGCAGTGTTGTCCGTCGGATTGACCGCCTGGGCCTCGGCCTCGGCCGCCGTTTGCGCCCACGTCGGCGCGCAGATGCCAACGGCGGCAACGCCAACCAACAAACCGCGAATTGCGTGATTCCGAAGCATTCGAACCTCCCCTGATAGTTCGTGTCGTCGGATCGGAGTGTGACGCACTGCAGCAAAAGCGAAAAGGGGGGTGTGACGTTAATCCCAGAAATGTTGCGATTATGTAACAATACGGTCGAAGGGCAGAAGGCTTGGGTCGCAATGAAGCGGCACGGGCGCGCCGCGATCGGCAAGGAAGCGGTGGCGAACGATCTCGGCCTGCTGCTCAAGTCCGTAGCGACCGAACGGTCGATCCTGGATAAGCTGATAGCCATAACGGCAGAACGGGTGGCGCATGAGCGGCAGATAAAAGCGGCCGTGCTTCTGCGACTGCCAGACATGGGTCATTTCATGGATGAAGAGACCTTGCAGCGACAGACGCTCGGCCGAGAAGTCGTCCGACCATCGGGGATCGGCGGGGTGGAAATGGATATTTCCTGTCGGCGCCATGACGGTGTCGCGGGGCTGGAAGGGAAACCACCGGCCCCGGACTATCTCAACTTGTCCATAATCGATCGACGCCCCGAACACCGATCGGGCAAGGGCGATTTCGCCCGGAGTAAGCGACCGGCGGATGCGCATCGGAACCCCAGTAGGGAAGCGGGGTTGAGCCGTCGAGGGCAAGTGCAGCCACTTGCGGGCACGGCGTGGCACCGCTAGGGCTTCGTCAAAGTCAAACAGAAGGGAAAGTCCACATGAGCGAGACCGCTGATCGGGTGAAGAAAATCGTCGTCGAGCATCTTGGCGTCGATGCCGAAAAGGTCACCGAAGAAGCGAGCTTCATCGACGATCTGGGCGCCGACAGCCTGGATATCGTCGAGCTGGTGATGGCGTTCGAAGAAGAATTCGGCGTCGAAATTCCGGACGACGCCGCCGAAAAGATTTCGACGGTCAAGGACGCGATCGATTTCATCGACCAGAACAAGGGCTGATCGGGACCGATCGGCTGCCGGCTCGCCGATGAGGCGGCACGAACGGCTTCCCGCTTGAAAACGGGAGGCCGTTTGCATGTCCGGTCGGCTGGGTTGAGAATGAAGCAGGGGTGACGAAAATGCGCCGTGTAGTGGTAACGGGATTGGGGCTGGTGACGCCGCTTGGCGGTGACGTGGAAACGACCTGGGCGAACATCCTCGCCGGTAAGTCGGGCGCGGGCAAGATCACGCATTTCGATGCAAGCGACCAGAAATGCCACATCGCTTGCGAGGTGAAGCCCGCCGATCACGAATATGGCTTCGATCCCGACAAGCGCGTCGATCACAAGGTTCAGCGCCAGGTCGATCCGTTCATCGTTTACGGAATCGATGCCGCCGGGCAGGCGATCGAAGACGCCGGTCTCATCGACATGCCCGAAGAAATGCGGCTTCGTGCCGGCTGCTCGATCGGCTCGGGCATCGGCGGTTTGCCGGGCATCGAGAAGGAATCGCTGGTGCTGGCCGAAAAGGGGCCGGGCCGGGTCAGTCCGCATTTCGTCCATGGTCGGCTGATCAACCTGATTTCCGGACAGGTCAGCATCAAGTACGGTCTGATGGGTCCCAATCACGCAGTCGTTACCGCCTGCTCGACCGGTGCCCATTCGATCGGCGACGCGGCGCGGATGATCAAGGACGACGATGCCGACATCATGCTCGCCGGCGGCGCCGAAGCGACAATCTGTCCGATCGGGATCGCCGGCTTCGCGCAGGCCCGGGCGCTCAGCACCAACTTCAACGATCAGCCGGAAAAGGCATCGCGTCCTTACGACAAGGACCGCGACGGGTTCGTGATGGGCGAGGGGGCGGGGGTCGTCGTGCTTGAGGAATATGAGCACGCCAAGAAGCGCGGCGCGAAGATTTATGCCGAAGTCGTCGGCTACGGGCTGTCAGGCGATGCCTACCACGTTACCGCGCCGCATCCCGAAGGATCGGGTGCCTATCGATCGATGCAGATGGCGATGAAGAAGTCGGGGCTCGACCTTGGCGACATCGATTACATCAATGCCCATGGCACCTCGACCCCGCTTGGCGACGAACTAGAGCTGGGTGCGGTCCGCAAACTGTTCGGCAATCACATCGCGACGATGTCGATGAGTTCGACCAAGTCGGCGATCGGCCATCTGCTCGGCGGTGCAGGCGCAGTCGAAAGCATCTTCTGCATTCTCGCGATCCGCGACCAGATCGTTCCGCCAACGCTGAATCTCGATAATCCGAGCGAGGGCACGGCGGGGGTCGATCTGGTGCCGCACGTCGCCAAGAAACGGGAAGTCAAAGCGGTACTCAACAACAGCTTCGGGTTCGGCGGCACCAACGCCAGCCTGGTGATGAAGGCGGTGTGAAGAAGCGGGTCGGTCAGATCGGGTTGATACTCGCCTTCGCGGCGATGGCGCTCGTCGCCTACAGCTGGTGGGGTCCGGGTCCCGCGAAGCAGAAGCTGACCGTCACCATTCCGCAGGGCACGACGCTTCAGGGTGCCACCGACCTCTTGTCCTACGCCGGTGCGATCGACGGGTTTCGCAAGAAGTTCTACTGGCTGGCCCGGTTCCTCGGCGAAGGGGATCCGATCCAGGCCGGCGAGTTCGAAATCCCCGCCGGGGCAAGCCCGGCCGACGTGCTGTGGCAATTGCAGCATGGCACACCCCTGCAGCGTCTGCTGACGATCCCGGAAGGAACGCCGTCGATCGTCGTTCAGGAGAAGCTGGATGCGCTGCCCTTCGCCACCGGCGGCGCGCCGTTGCCGGCGGAGGGGTCGGTCCTGCCCGACAGCTACACCTACGAACGCGGCGAGGCGCGGTCGGCGATCCTGAAGCGGATGACGGCGGCGATGGACAAGGAACTGGCGGCGTTGTGGGCCAAGCGGACCACCAATTGCCCGATTTCGACCCCGCAGCAGGCGCTGACCCTGGCGTCGATCGTCGAAAAGGAAACCGGCAAGGCGGCCGAACGCCGGACCGTCGCCGGTGTGTATTGCAACCGACTCCGCATCGGCATGAAGCTGGATGCCGACCCGACGGTGATCTATCCGATCACCAAGGGAAAGCCGCTCGGCCGGCGGATCCGGCGGTCCGAGCTCGACGCCATCACCGGCTACAACACCTACCGCGAAGTCGGCCTGCCAGAAGGTCCGATTGCCAATCCGGGCAAGCTTAGCATCGCCGCGGTGCTCGACCCGGCCCCGACCAAGGCCCTGTACTTCGTCGCCGACGGGACCGGCGGCCATGTGTTCGCCGACACCCTGGCCGAGCATAATGCCAATGTCGCCAAATGGTATGCCATCCGCCGACAGCGCGGCGAGATGTAGCGCCCTTCAGGGGACCAGGAACTCCGCACGGACATAACCGACGCGGCCGTCGGGGCCGTAGCCCCAGGCCCAACCCCGGCTGCAATCGAGGATCCGGATTTCGTCGCCATGGGAAAGGTTGGCGACCGCGGCGGCATCGTCGTCGTTGGTCGCCATCAGCGTGCTTTCAGCACCGACGTGCCGAATCAGCGGTTCGGCGTAATGGGAAGCGATAACGCGACCGGCGAGCGCGACGTCGGCCAGGTCCTGGCGGTAAGCATGCGTCGTGGGATCGGGAAGTTCGGACGTGCCGATCAGCGGAAAGCCACCCTTAACGATCGGCGAACGCGGGCTCGCGCTCGTCGCGGCTGGCGGTGTTGCCGCCGCCGCCGCCGATAGCGGAACGTGCCGGAGACCCTTCGCTTGCCCGGAGGTAGCGCTTGAAGTTTTCAAGAAACTGAGTCCCATCCTTGGTTCGGACGACGAAGATGTTGCGGCGGTCGTCCTGGTCGCGCTCGCGGCGGAGATAGCCGAGGCTGCCAAGGGTGTTCAAGGCGCGAGTGACGACGGGCTTGGAAACGCCGAGCGTGGAGGCGATGCCCCGCACCGTATGCGGCCCAGGGGTGAGATAGATAAGCATCAACAATGCCATCTGACGGTTCGTGAGATCGGGCTGCCCCGATCGGACGTAGTGAATCAGCGTGCGCATCCAGCCGGACAAGTGCCCGTCGGTCATGAAAAACTCCTCTCACCGCGTTGACCTATTTAACGGGAGAGAAACGTTTTTGTTGCGTGGGAGACGCACTGCGATCGCGGTTAACCTGCGCTTCAACGCGGAGAATATCGCGATTCGAGCAAAGCGAAGGCGGCACGAAGGCCGAGCGCGGCGCCTCCCCTTGGTCGCCCGGGACGAGCCGACGCCGCCCAGGCGAAGGTGTCGAAATGCGCCCACGGGACGGCGGGATCGACAAATCGGCGGAGGAACAAGGCCGCAGTCACCGACCCCGCGAAGGGCGAGTTGGCGCTGTTGGCGAGATCGGCCAGGTCGCTTTTGAGAAGATCGTCATAATCGTCCCATAATGGCATTCGCCACAGGGGATCGTGGGTCGCGACGGCGGCCGCAGCGAGATCGTCGGCGAGTGGATCGTCGTTGGCGAACAGCGCCGGAAGATCAGGACCGAGCGCGATCCGTGCCGCGCCGGTCAGCGTTGCGAAGTCGATCATCAGCTCGGGCTTCTCTTCGCCCGCGCGGGTCAGTGCGTCGCCCAACACGAGCCGTCCTTCGGCATCGGTATTGTCAATCTCGACCGACAAGCCCTTGCGGCTGACGACGATGTCGCCCGGGCGAAAGGCAGTCGCCGAAACGCTGTTTTCGACCGCAGGCACGAGCAGGTGGAGCCGGACGGGAAGCCTTGCGCCGATGATCAGCCTGGCCAGCGCGATCGCATGGGCCGCGCCGCCCATGTCCTTTTTCATCAGCCGCATTCCGGATGCCGGCTTGATGTCGAGCCCGCCGGTATCGAAGCAGACGCCCTTGCCGATGATCGCGACCCGCGGTGCGTCGTCCTTGCCCCACGTCAATTCGATCAGACGTGGCGCCCGGTCGCGGGCAGCGCCGGCGCCGACCGCGGCAATCATCGGGAAGCCGGTGGCGAGCGCATCGCCCTGGGTAACGCTGACGGTGGCGTTGCTGGCCGTGGCAAGATCGCGCACCGCGGTTTCAAGATCGGCGGGGCTCATGTCGGACGCCGGCGTATCGACCATGTCGCGGACCAGGGCGGTGGCCTCGGCCAGCCGTACCATAGCATCGATCGAGGCAGCGTCGGCGGTCAGCAGGACGCGGGGCCCGGTGGAATCGCCGTTGCCCGATTTGTAACGGTTGAAACGATGCTGCGCCAACATCCAGCCGAGCGCCGCAAGCCCCGGTTCCGACACGTCGACGCGGTAGGTCCCCGCGGGCAGCGATTCGCCGAGCCGGGCGAGGCACCAGGGGGCCAGCGCGTCGGAACGATCGACGCAGGTCACCACTTCGAACTCGCTTTCCTTGCGGCCCGGCAGGATGGCAAACTGGAAGGCGCTCTTGGCATCGAACCGGATCGCTTCGAGCATCGACTGCCGCGCGCTTGACTGTTTCTTCGACCAGACGGTGAAATTGTCCTTGTCAACGACATGTATCGTCCGCGCAGGCTCGCCGCGATCGGGTTTCAGTAGCGCCTTGAAATTGGTCATAGGTCGTCTTTAGCGGATGGGCCGCGCCGGGGACAATGATTGGTGCGGGGTGGGGTTTGGGGCCTAGAAGGCCCCCCTCCGTCGGCTTTGCCGACACCTCCCCCAGGTGGGGCTGGGGGAGGGGCTGGGGGTGTGCGCCCCTCCCGCTCCTCAGGGGGAGGTGTCGGCGAAGCCGACGGAGGGGGAACTTGTCCGTCTTCTTCTTCGGTCTCGCGAAGGCTGGCGAAGAAGGCGTCGCGTTGGGCTTCGTCGGCGGCGCGTCGGCGGGCGGCGCGGGACTGGTCGCGAGCGGCGATCAGCGCGGCTTCCTCATCCGTCAGGTCGCGTTCGTAGCCGGGGTCGCCGACCGTGCCCGTTTCGAAGCAATCGCCTCCCGCGGGCGGTGGAAAGTTGGTGCGATAGCCGCGGCGGCTCGGTTCCCACCACAGGCGCGGGTCGGGCAAATCGTCGGATCCGGCGATATTCTCGCCGTCGGCCGGATCCGGCAGGTCGCCTTCGCCCCCCCCAACCGGGGGGTTATCAACTTCAAAATCAACTTCGGGCGATTCGAGCAGATGTTCGGCATCGGCCGGGCGGTCGTCGGATAGCGCGTCGAGCAGATCCTGCCATCGGCCTTCCACCGCGGGCGCTGGCGCGGGAAGCTCGGCGCGCGGCGGGGTACGGAAGGTGGCGCCAAATTCCGCCTGGCGATCGAGGCGGCGGAGGACGGCGAAGGCCAGCTTGTTGTCGAACGTCTGCCGCTCGGCGACGATGGCCCCGTCCTTGAGCAATTGTTCGACGCCGCCCCTGATCGACCGCGCCAGCAGTTCGTCGGCCAGCCGCTTGCGCGCAATCGAGATCGCCGCGTCCCACGCCTTGTCGAACAACGGATTGCGATGGCGGAGACCATAGGCCGACTGCGCGCTCATCCCCGAGGCGCGGCAGGCAAGGGTGACGACCCCGGTTTCCGCCAGCGTCCCGCAGAACGCCGCCATTCGCCCTCCGTCCCACCCGTCCTTACGAAGACGGCGGGTTTCGGAATGACTGTCGTCGAGCCCGGCGGCGACTGCGGGGGAGCCGGCCTCTACCGGGGCGGTACCGACAGAAGCAAAGAGCGTTTCCGGTGCGATATAATCTTTTTCCATGAACCGATATGGAACACTCTGCGCTCGAATAGGAAAGTGCTTTTTTCGAAATCTCGAGTCTGACAGAGGTCTGTGTTTCGGGTTCACGAATTCGGTCGTCCCGGTCGGCGCAGGAATTAGTACCTTGCTCGGCATCCTGCCCCAACCGCCCGTCGTATCTCTTTGACCATGCGTCCGCTATTTCGCGGCGGTGGTGACAGGGAGCCTGTATGAACAAATTAACGCTCGGCCTCGCGGCGTTCGCCGCGACGACCTCCACCGCCGCATCCGCGGACACTTTCTCGTTCACGTTCGATACGACCAGCACCTTATTCGGTGGGCAGCCACAAACCATTCGTGGATTCTTCGAGACGCTCAGCACACCTGTCGATCGTTTCGGTCAAACCGGGCTCGAAATCACGGGCATATCCGGCACTATCAACGGAGCGGCGATCACCGGCCTCTTCAATATCCCCAACAATCCATATTATTACATCACCAGCGGTCCGACTTTCCTGGACGGGAGCGGCGTTCGCTTCAACACGGCTACCGCGTCGAACATCGCGTTCTTTCATCAGGATAACGTCGCTTCCGACATTTATCGGGTGAACGGCAATGGCACGATTTCAGCGTTCGGTCCGGCGACGTCGACCCGGGTGAATGCGGTTGCTGCCGTACCGGAACCCGCGACGTGGGCGATGATGCTGCTTGGGTTCGGCGCTGTCGGTTTTTCAATGCGCCGGAGGCGACGTGCCTTGCTGGTCCAAGCGGCCTAAGGATAAAGAAATCTGCTAGAGGAAGCCCGGCCAGTACGGTCGGGCTTCTTTTAGTGACGAAATCGCTCTTCATCCTGGGCGCCCGACCGCCACTTTCCACCCATAGCCGCCGTTCGCCTACCGGGGGAGTTCACGACTCACCCCCGCAGTCCCGAGCGATGCATTGCACTTCGCGACGCCCGACGACAAAGTGCGGCCAGTCAGACCGGGGCGACCGATGGACCAGTTCAGTTACGTTGTCGGCTTGCTTTCGATCATCACCGGCTTGGCTCTTTCCGACATAGGCATCAGCCTCCATCGGCTGCTCCGGCGCCGACGCGACGTTCGATGGGACTGGTTCGTCTTGGCGATCGCCGCCTATCTGGGCTTCATCATCGTTCGCTATTGGTACCAAGTCTGGTCGATCCGCGACTTTGCCGGCGTCAGTTCCTTGTTCTTCTTCCTCGGCATCGTGATCGAGAATTTCGTATTGTTCCTGATCGCAGCATCGTCATTGCCCGACGCCGAGGAATTGGGCCCTAAGAAGATCGACCTGCGTGCCTTTCAGGCGGAGACCAACCGCTATCTGTGGACGCTGTTCACCGTCTATTCGGCGATGTGGGGCGCGCACGGCATCTATTTCAACTGGTTCTATCGCGGTTTCGTGAACGAGCGGATCCTGCTGGTGTTTTTCGTGCCGATCGTGCTCGGGATGGCGCTCGCGCTGGCACGCAAGCGGCGCGTGCAGCAATTGCTGTTCGGATTAATGCTGGCGCAGGAATTGTGGTGGATCACGCAATCCGGCTTCTGACGGCGCGGGTTCGAGCGGGCGGGCGGCGGCGTTCGGCCTTAGGCGCCGATCGGCGGGAGGGGCATGGGTTGCGGCGATCGGTCCGCGTCTTTTTCGAGTTCGATCGCCAGCAGGGTCACGACCAAGGTGGAATCGACCGGGCGCGTCAGCATGGCGGACCGGTCGCACAACCCGCGCAGGCCCACGTTGAGCGTGGTGCCGCCCTGTACGACGAACGGGATCTGCTGGCTCGACAGTCGGGCGGCGATCGCCGCCGCGCCGCCGAGGTCGCCATCGAGGATTGCGGCGTCGACGCGGTTGGCGGCAAGGTGCGACAGGGCTTCGTCGACGCTGCCGACGGGGCCGAGCACGGTTCCACCCTTGGCCTCGACCGCGGCGGCGAGATCGAGCGCGACATAGGCATTTTCATCGACGACGAGGATGGATTTGGATCGGAGGATCGCGCGGCTCCTTGGCAAGCGGGAGCGTGACAACTCTCAGCGCCGAATGCCCGGGGAAAGACGGCGATGAAGTCACAGCGCACCAACATATGTTTGGTTGCAGCGGGGGTGCGATTAACCCGGAAGGCCGGCGTTCAGTGGGCGCGGCGCTGGGCGGCCATGAGCATTCTCAGCAGCATCGCCACCGGTCGGGGGACGCCGACCTTGCCCTCCAGCCACAAGCTGACGGTCGAGCGGCTGACCCCGATCGCGCCGGCCAGGTCGGACTGGGTGCGATAGCCGAGGACTCGCATGGCCGAGCGGAGCGCATCGGGCGACATCGAAGCAAGCAGATCGCGGTTGGAGTCGGGATCGGGCACGCGCGGTCGGGTCAGATGGCGTCGGGGCCGCGGTCGCCGGTGCGGATGCGGACCGCCTGCTCGACCGCCAGGACGAAAATCTTGCCATCGCCGATCCGGCCCGTCCGGGCGGCGGCCTCGATCGCTTCGACGACGCGGTCGACCTGGTCGTCTTCGATCACCACCTCGACCTTCACCTTGGGCAGGAAGTCGACGACATATTCGGCACCGCGATAAAGCTCGGTATGGCCCTTCTGCCGGCCGAAGCCCTTGACCTCGCTGACGGTGATCCCGCTGACCCCGGCGTCGTGGAGGGCATCCTTCACATCGTCCAGCTTGAACGGCTTGATGATCGCTTCGACCTTTTTCATGGGAATCAGCCTAGCCGTGCCGCAACGCTGCCGCAATTGATCGCGATGCGATGCGCGCATGAAAGCTATCATCCTTGCCGCCGGACAGGGCTCCCGCCTTGGCCATCTGACCGACGACCGGCCCAAATGCCTGATCGAATTCGCCGGCCGCAGCCTGCTCGACCGGCAACTGGACGCGCTGGCGCGCAACGGGGTCGACGAGGCGGTGATCGTCACCGGCTTTCGCGACGACCAGATCGAGGCAGCGCTTGCCGCCCGGTCCGGCGGACCGAGGGTGCGAACGGTATTCAACCCGTTCTTTAAGGTGGCCGACAATCTGGGCTCGCTCTACCTGGTGCGCGGGGAGCTGGCGGGCGACTGCCTGGTGTGGAACGGCGACACGTTAGTATCCGACGCGCTGATGGCGCGGGTGGTGGGGAACCGCGACCGCGACGGCATCTGCGTCACGATCGACCGCAAGGACGAATATGATGACGACGACATGAAGGTCATCGTCGCGGACGACGGCCGGCTGCGCGCGATCGGCAAGCGGATCAAGGACGGGGTCAACGCCGAGTCTATCGGCCTGCTCGCCTTCCGCCGCGGCGGGGCGGAGCGCTTCGCCGACGCCATCGACCGCGCGATGCGGACGATCGAGGGGACGACGATCTGGTACCTGCGGGTGATCCACCACCTGGCGCAGAATGGCGAGGTGTGGACGCTCGACATCAGCGGCGAGGAGTGGGGTGAGGTCGATTTCCCCGAGGATGTCGGGCCGGCCGAGGCGATGGTCGCGAGGTGGTAGGGGCCGCCTAGATCCTAAGCACGAGATTTTGGCAGATTGGCTCTGAAGTAGGACACGACCGACCGGTTGAATGCATTGTGGAATGCTTTTCGGTCGAAGCCCTTTGCATCGCTGCAAAGCTGCGGCGGACCGATCAAACCGCACGGCATTAGAAACGAATAATGTGTCGCGCCGGGGACGACATGCATTTCCGGCTTGCGGGACAATCCACGCTCGATCGCGCCGGCGTTGGTCCCGAAGGGAACGGTCTGGTCGGCGGCCCCGGACCATAATTGTACCGGGACGCGAATGTTGATCAGACCACGCGGCTCGAAGGTGAAACCGAGGCCAGGCGCCGCGAGCACTGCTGCGGCGATTCGACTGTCGCCGGCCCACGCTACCGGCGCGAGGCTGCGAAAGGCCGCTGGCTTGGTCAGCTTGCAGACGAATTCCGGATGAGTAGCGCATTGGGAGGCGATCAGTCGAAGGTCGGGCGTGCAGCCGATTGCGACGAGGGCCGTCGTTGCCCCTGCGGAGAAGCCAAAGATGCCGATGCGCATGGGGTCGAGGTGGCCACGGTCCTTCCAGCGGCCAAGCATCATGTCGATCACGCGCCGAATATGCCGCGCACGGTTCGGCAGCCACTGCACAGTTCCAACGTCCTGATCCTCAAGATAATTGTCCCCCGGATGGGTCGGCGCGAGGACGACGAAGCCCTGCGCGGCCAGCGCGACGGCGGTATCGGCATGGCTCATCGGTCCGCCACCGGTGCCGTGGGAAATTATCACCAGCGGCAATCCAGTTCC
Source organism: uncultured Alphaproteobacteria bacterium (assembly GCA_963740965.1). GTDB lineage: Bacteria > Pseudomonadota > Alphaproteobacteria > Sphingomonadales > Sphingomonadaceae > Sphingomicrobium. The sequence goes on along the minus strand of CAVUFW010000006.1, from coordinate 881,038 downwards.
TGCCACCGGTCCGTCGGATGCAAGGCGCAGACCGATCGAGCCAAGCAGGACAAAATCGGGCTTTGCGGTCGTTGGATAGAAAATGCTGACAGCAATCGGCTTGTGTCCCGGATCCGCCGCCATGACCGTCTGATAACCGACTGGATGGATTGGCCGGATGGCACCAGCGTAGATCGTGATAGCGAGGCCCAGAGCGAGCACGACTAAAAGGCCGGCACCCCATTTGAGGACCCTGAACAGTGTCGTCATGCCGCCCCCCGAAATTGAGGCCGAGCACAGGACCTAATACGGCGGCTTGTCCAATCCTTTCACGCTCTTCGTGAAAACCTCGTGCCCAGTTTCGGTGATTCCGATGCTGTGCTCGAACTGGGCGGAGAGCGAGCGGTCGCGAGTAACCGCGGTCCAGCCGTCGTCGAGCATCTTGCAGTCGGCACGGCCGATGTTGATCATCGGTTCGACGGTGAAGAACATGCCCGGCTTGAGCTCTGGCCCGGTCCCGGGGCGTCCGGCGTGGACGACGTCGGGGCTGTCGTGGAACAGTCGGCCGACGCCGTGGCCGCAGAAATCGCGCACCACGCCGTAACGATGACGCTCGGCGTGGGTCTGGATGGCATGGGCAATGTCGCCGAGACGATTGCCGGGTTTGGCCTGTTCAAGTCCGAGCATCAGGCATTCGTAGGTGACGTCGACCAGCTTCCTGGCCTTGAGCGCAACATCGCCGACATAATACATGCGGCTGGTATCGCCGTGCCAGCCATCGAGGATCGGGGTCACGTCGATGTTGACGATATCGCCGTCCTTCAGCGCCTTGTCGCCCGGGATGCCGTGGCAGACCACATGATTGATCGAGGTGCAGCAACTCTTGGTGTAGCCGCGATAGCCGAGGGTGGCGGGAACGCCGCCGGCGTCGACCGACATGCGGTAGACGATATCATCGAGTTCGCCAGTGGTGACGCCCGGAACGACATGGGGCACGAGTGCGTCGAGGATGTCGGCAGCGAGGCGCCCGGCCTTCCGCATCCCCTCGAACCCGTCGGGGCCGTACAGGCGGATGATGCCGGAGCGTTCTTCGACCCGATCTTCGGGGGCGACAGGTAGATATTCGGTCATGGCATCAAGATAGGGTAGGGGGCGCGATAAGTCGACTGGAGTGACGATATTGAGCAGAGTGTGGACCGCAGCGCTGGTGGTGATCGGCGACGAGATTCTGTCGGGGCGGACACAGGACAGAAACGTCGCCCAGATTGCGTCGTGGCTTAATGTCCAAGGCATCCGGCTGGCCGAAGTGCGGGTCGTGGCCGATGTCGAGTCCGCGATCGTCGAGGCGGTCAACGATCTGCGCGCACGCAACGATTATCTGTTCACTACGGGCGGGATCGGGCCGACCCATGACGACATCACGGTCGACGCGATCGCATTGGCGCTGGGCGTCGGTGTCGTTGTCCATCCGGAGGCGCGCGCGATCCTGGAGCGATATTATGCTGACAGGGGCGGGGTCAACGACGGGCGGCTGCGCATGGCGCGGGTGCCCGAGGGCGCCGACCTAATCCCCAACCGCATGTCGGGTGCGCCCGGAATTAAGATCGGCAACGTCTTCGTCATGGCCGGAGTGCCACACATTACCGCGGGCATGCTCGATGCCCTGACCGGAACGCTCGAAGGCGGGCGTCCGCTGGTGTCGGTGACGATCGGGGCGTTCGCGCCCGAGAGCGAGGTCGCCGAATTGCTGCGAAGTGCCGAAAAGGCCAACGCCGGTGTGTCAGTGGGAAGTTATCCCTTCTTCAAACACGGCAGGGTCGGGGGCAATTTCGTTATGCGGTCGGAAGACGAAGAGCTGGCCCGGCGCGTCGCCGACGAATTGACGACGGAGCTCGAAGCAGCCGGTTATCCGGTTACCGACGGAGGGATCTGAGCCGCCCATTCGGCGTAAGGCGTGTTTTTGGCGAGATGGCGGTTCCAGTCGCGTGCGCCATCGGTCCACCACGGCGGCCCGCGTTCGCCGAGCGCGCGCTTGGCGGCATCGACCCCGGCGCGGTCGCGGGTGCGGCGTGCAGTCATCAATTCGCGCACCAGTTGTTCTCGCACGTCGGGGTCAAGCGTCGGATTACTCGTCCGCCACAGTCGCCCGCGCACCATGAAGTAGCGCCCGTCGGGCGTGACCGGATAGTCCGCCGTCAGCCTCCCATCGCCAGCGGCACCATCTGACTGTGCTGAACAACCCTCCAGTCGTCATGCGCCTGGCGCCGGAGGGTCGAGGTGCAGAATGCCTCATACCGTTCCTCGCCGCGGCGTGCGTTTGCACGATAGGCGATGGTGATCAGCCCTTCTTCGGGACGGGCGACTTTGCGATCCGAAAATTCGACTTCGGTCCAGCGCGGCGTGTCCGACACGGCGGCAACGGCTTCGTCGCCCGACAGCAGGAACGGCTTGGCGGGGACGACCATGACGACGTCCTTGTCGATCGCTTCCCGATAATGCGCCGCGTCACCGGTCCACAGGCTTTCCTCAAATTCCCATATGCGGGCGTCGTCCATCATTGATCTCCTTCGCCGACTAGACGCAGCGGGTGTGGCCGAGGTTCCTCTTAACGCGGCGGATCGGGCGCACTTTTGGTCGAAAGCGGCTTTCGCCTCCGCCGTGCCCGCGATAGGCGAGCGCGCAATGGCCTTCCCCATCATCGAGCCGCTGGTCGACGACCGTCGCGAAGGTCGCCAGACGTGGCGCCGACCGAGCGTCAGCCAGCGCGGCTTGGCGATCGGGCTGACCATCGCCGCCGAGCTGGTATTCCTGATGATCCTCCTCGGCATCGGGCCGACCAGCTGGACCGACCGGAAGACATCGCGGCCCACAACCGTGGTGCTGATCCCGGAAGACCGGCCAAAGCCGCCGCCGCCGATCGCAAGCGCCGGACGAACCGCGCAGGCGCCCACGGACAAGCCGGTGCCACGGCCGCCCGCGCCACGCGTGCCGCCGGTCCCGAACGCCAAATCGCCGTTCCTGGAACTGACCCGCGAGGAATATGCGGCCGCCGACATCAGCAAGTTGGGAACGGCAGGCGGGAAGGTGGCGTCAGCCGGGCGGGGGACGACCGATGCGAGCGTGGGCACGGGGCCTGGCGGGGTCGCGCTCTACGCCGCCGACTGGTATCCGCGCCCGCCGACCGATGCCGAATTGAACGGATATCTTCCCAAAAGGAGCATCGCGCCTGGATCCTGGGCCGAAGTGGCGTGCCGGACGATCCCGGGCAATCGTGTCGAGAATTGCCAGGCGCTGGGCGAGTCTCCACCGGGGTCGGGGCTGGCAAGCGCAATCCGCCAGGCCGGCTGGCAATTCCGGATCCGGCCGCCACGGATCGATGGCAAGCCGCAGGTCGGCACCTGGGTAAAGGTGCATATCGAGTTTACCCGATAACGGGATTTGCTGCCGTGCCCCCTCCGTCAGCTGCGTTGACACCGTCCCCTGGAAGAGGGGAGGGGCTCGGGTGCTGACCTGCCCCTCCCTCAGCTTTGCTGACACCTCCCCCTGAAGGAAGGGGAGAGGCTTGGGGCTGGGCGCGCTTCCCTTGCTCGGGACGACGGGATAGGCTGGGCGCTTGCACGGGGGTGTCTGAGTGGCGGCGAGCGAAGCGGACGTTGCGGGCGAAGCGAGGCGGGCGACCGTCTTCCTAAGCTATGCGCATGTCGACGCGCGGCGCGCCGAGGCGCTTGCCGCTGCGCTGCAGGCGCGCGGGTTCACGGTCTGGTGGGATTCAATGATCGAAGGAGGCGCGTCGTTCGCCAAGTCGATCCGCCAGGCGCTGGAAGCGGCCGACGCTGTCGTCGTCTTGTGGTCGAAAACCTCGATCGACAGCGACTGGGTCGCGGACGAGGCGGCGCAGGGCCGCGACCGCAAGCGGCTGGTGCCGGTCAGCCTGGACGGGAGCCTGCCGCCGCTCGGTTTTCGACAATATCAGACGATCGATGTGAGCGGCCGGTCCGTCAAGCCGACCGCGGCGCAGATCGAGCGGATCGAGCGTGCGATCAGCGTTGCGGTAGGGCAGGAATTGGGTGCGCGGCCGCAACGGATCGCGGCGCCCGCGATGGATCGACGCCGCGCCTTGATGCTGGGTGGCGGTGCGGTCGCGGTGCTGGCGACCGGCGGGGCGACCTTCGCGTTTCGCGACGCACTGTTCGGGCGGGGCATGGCGGAGCGGAGCATCGCGGTCCTTCCGTTTAAGAACCTCAGCGGCGATGCGGCCCAGGCTTATCTGAGCGATGGCCTGACCGACGAGGTGCGCGCCGCGCTGACCCGAAATGCAGGGCTGCAGGTCCTTGCAGCGACGACGTCGAACACCGCGCGCGACGAAGCGGGAGACGCGCGATCGATCGCGAGCAAACTGGGGGTGGCGCATCTGCTTGAAGGATCGGTCCAGCGGGCCGGAGACGCAGTGCGCGTGTCGATCGACCTGACCGACGGCAAGACCGGCTTTTCGACTTGGTCGAAGCAGATCGATGCCCGAATGGACGATATCTTCGCCTTTCAGAGCGACGTTGCGCGGACCGTGTCGCAGGCGCTGTCGGTGCGCATGGCGACGCAGGACCCGGCGCCGGGCGGGACGCATAATGTCGCGGCCTACGAAGCCTATCTGCGTGGGAAGGCGCTGTACAACCAGGTGCGCGACGAGGCGACCGACCGGCAGGCGGTGGCACTGTTCCAGAACAGCGTCGCCGCCGATCCCAATTTCGCGCTCGGCCATGCCGGGCTGTCGCGGGCGCTGGCGACGATCGCCAGCGTTCACGCGCCCGCGGCGGAGATCAAACCGACCTTCGCCGCCTCGATCGCCGAAGCGCGCAAGGCGATCGACCTGGCGCCGACACTGGCGGAAGCGCATCTGGCGTTGGGCTACGGACTGTTCGCCGGCAATCTGGACGTCCGCGGCGCGCGTGGATCCTACGATCTTGCCTATCGCTACGGTCGAGGAAGCGCCGACACGCTGCTGGTCTATGCGCTTTACTCGATCCGCGCGGGGCGGCCGAAGATTGCGAGCGATGCGATCGAACGGGCGGTAGCACTCGACCCGCTCAATCCGCGCACCCATCGCGCCGCGGGGTCGATCGCCTTCGCCAAGCGCGATTATGCCCGGGCGGCAGCGGCATTCCGAAAAGCGATCGCGCTCAGTCCCGAGATCTCCAATGCCAGAGCCTTTCTGGGTCTGAGCTGGATGGAAAGCGGCAAGATGGCGGAGGCGCGGCAGGCGATCGCGCAGGAGAAAAGCGCGATGTTCCGGCTGACCGCTGAGGCCATCCTCGAGCACCGCGGCGGCAACCAGCCTGCGGCGGACCGCGCCTTTGCCGCCCTGGTCAGCCAAGTCGGCGATTCGGCGCTGTATCAGCAGGCCGAGGTGATGGCGCAATTCGGACGTCTAGACGAGGCGATCGCCCTGCTGACCCGCGCCCGCGCGGTGGGGGATTCGGGGATGACCGGGATCATGTCGGACCCGCTGCTCGATCCGATCCGGAAGGACCCGCGGTTGCTCGCTTTGGCGCGCGGCATGGGCTTCGATTGACCATCTATCGCGGGATCGAGATCCATGTCACAACCGGCCCACTGGCATTAGCGCAGGAGACGAATGATGATCGACGCATTGGGCCTCGGGCCGGAAGATGACAACGATGACGACGTCGAAAACAAGGGCTTCGACGACGATAGCCGCCAGGGCGAGGATCGCGGCAATCCCGACGATCATTGATCCTTTAGCGCAGTGAATCGACGGATGGATCGGCCGCCATCGCGCGGTCGATCCAGTCCAGGAAATGATCGCGGTCAAGCCGCACGTAGACCCCCGCGCCACTTTCCTTGTAGCAGCCGCGGCCCCAGCTCACGATTCCGACAAGTACGGGGCGGTCGAGTTCCATCACCAGCGGACCGCCGCTGTCACCGGTACAGGTGTCGCTATCGGGCGAGCTGGCGCACATTTGATTGTCGGTAGTGCGGCCACGATAGTCGGGGAACGAGGCGCAGTTGACGACCGTCAGATCGACTTGCGTCAGGTCCGGCTGGAACCCCTTGTCCTTGCCCTCCTCCGCCTGTCCCCAGCCGGTGGCGTAGACCGCCGTTCCCGGCCCGATCGGCGGCCCGGCGTAGAGGTCAATCGGCGCGATCTCGCCGGCGGAGGATTCGTCGGTCCGCTCGTCGGCGACAAAGTGGACCAGCGCGATATCGTAGGCGTGGCTCGCGGCATCATAGTCGGCGTGACGGACCATGCGGTCGATGCGGTAGGTGGCGCCCTCGTCGAGATCGATGGTCGACGAGCCGAGCCGTACGCGATGCCCGTTGCGGACGCGTTCGGCATTGATGCAATGCGCTGCGGTCAGCACCCATTGCTGGGCGATCAACGTCCCGCCGCACTTGTGCGCGACGTCCCACATCTCGCGGCCCTTGAGCTGGGATTCGGTCCAGTCGGTCGCGCCCGAAAAGATCTGCGCCTGCCAAGGGACGTTGGTTTCGACGTCGTCGGCATCGTCGGGCTGACCCTGGGCAAGGGCCGGTAGCGGAGCGATCGCCAGTGCGAGCGAGGCAATCCAGCAGACGGTACGCATCGACGATATCTCCCCACTGGGAGAATAGCCGATTGCGGGGGTTTTGCCACCGTTGACCGGGGCGCGTCTTGGTGGCAGTTGGGCCGCGCCGACCGGGCGGGTGTAGCTCAATGGTAGAGCTTTTGCTTCCCAAGCAAGTGACGAGGGTTCGATTCCCTTCACCCGCTCCAATTTTTAGGCTGCCGGGGGCAGCCTTAAAATTGGAGCGCGCGAGCGAAGCGAAGGGGCGACATGAAGTGCGCAGCCTTAAGCGTGGCGACCTAAGCCTTCACTTTCCCCGGATCGAACTCTCCGAAGCCCGCCGCGCGACCGTGCAGCGCGGCGTCGAGCCGGTCCTTGTCGAGGCGGCCCTCCCAGCGTGAGACGACGATCGTCGCCACGGCATTGCCGATGAAGTTGGTCAGGCTGCGGCATTCGCTCATGAAGCGGTCGACGCCGAGGATCAGCGCCATGCCCTCGACCGGGACGGTGGGCACGATGGCGAGCGTGGCGGCGAGGGTGATGAAACCCGCGCCGGTGACCCCGGCGGCTCCCTTCGACGAGAGCATCGCCACGCCGAGCAGCGCCGCCTGCTGGGTCCAGCTAAGGTCGATGCCATAGGCCTGGGCGATGAACAGCGCGGCGAGCGTGAGGTAGATGTTGGTCCCGTCGAGGTTGAACGAATAGCCGGCGGGAACGACCAGGCCGACCACCGATTTGGGACAGCCGGCAGCCTCCATCTTCTCGATCAACGCGGGGAGCGCGCTTTCGCTCGACGAGGTGCCGAGGACGAGTAGCAGTTCGGCCTTCAAATAGGCGATCAGACGGAAGATCGAAAAGCCGCAGGCGCGGGCGACGAGGCCGAGCACGACCAGTACGAAGAACAGGCTGGTGCCGTAGAATGTGGCGACCAGCGTTGCGAGACTGGCGACCGCGCCGACGCCATATTTGCCGATCGTGAAGGCCATCGCGCCGAACGCGCCGATGGGGGCGAGGACCATCACCAGCCCGACCAGCTTGAACACCACGCGACTGATATCCTCGAGCGCCGACAGCAGGCGCTCGCCGGGCTTGCCGACCAACGTCAGCGCGACGCCGAACAGGATCGCGACGAGCAGGGTCTGGAGGATGTTGCCGGCGGTCAGGGCCGACACCAATGTGTCGGGGATCATGTCGAGCAGGAAACCCGACATCGTCGTCTCGTGCGCCTTGGCGGCGTAATCGGCGACCTTGCCGGGATCGACCGCGGCGGCGGCTAAGTTGAGTCCGGCGCCCGGCCTGACGGTGTTGGCGACGATCAGCCCGAGGATCAGTGCTAGGGTCGAGAAGGTCAGGAAATAGGCCAGTGCCTTGAGCGCCACGCGCCCCACCGCGGCAAGATCGCGAAGCCCCGCGATCCCGGTGACGATGGTCAGAAAGATGACCGGCGCGATGACCATCTTGACCAGTTTGATGAAGGCGTCGCCGAGCGGTTTCAGCGCCTCGCCGGTGGCCGGCGCGAAATGGCCGAGTGCGATTCCCAGGACGATGGCGAGCAACACCTGCAAATAGAGGTGACGATACCAGGCGCGGGGGATGGCGGGCGGCTGCTTCTCGATCGTCAAGGCCATTGCGTCATCCCTTGTGTTCGCACGAATAGAGCAAGGGTCGGCGCGCCGCACAAATGAAAACGGCGCCACCCGAAGGTGACGCCGTCTTCATCGTGACGAACCGATTTAGAAAGACAGGCTGAGCGAGCCCGAAACGGTGCGCGGCGCACCGATCTGGACGTTCGGCGGATTGCCGAACACGCCGGCCGCATTCACCGTCTGGTTCAAGCCGCCGCCGAACCCACCGACGTAGAATTTGTCGAACAGATTGTAGACGTTGAGCTGGAAATAGGTTTCTTTCAGCCCGACGAACTTGAGGTTGAGACGGGCGTCGAGATTGACCAGCCAGTAGGCCGGAGCCTGCGCGCTGAAAATCTGTTCGAAGCCACCGGCCGCACCCGGATCGATGTCGCCACGGAACACCGGCGAGTTGTTATCATAGACATAACGCGGGCCGGTGCGCTTGGCAGTAAAGCCAAGATCGACCGGACCGACCGACGCCTGCGCCGAGACGCCGTACGTGTACTTCGGCGAACCGGATTCCGATTGGCCGGCGGTAAAGGCGCACGACCGAAGAGCGGTGGCGAGCTGTGCCGCCGTTCCGGTCGCAATATTGTCGCACGTCGTCCCGACCGGCAACGCGCCGACCTGGATGTTGTCCTTGATTTTCGACTTGTTGAGCGAGCCAAACGCATAGAGCGTCAACTGGCGGAACGGCGAGTAAGCGAATGAGCCGTCCAGGCCCCACTTGTTGACGGTTCCGAGGTTGCGGAAGACCGACGCGTTAAGTTCCGGATCGAACGCCGAGGCAGAACGGTTCTTGAAGTTGGTCTTCCACACCGAGACCTGCGCCTGGATCTTCGAACTGCGATAGCGAAGGCCGCCGTCGAAGCTGTCGGTGGTTTCGGGATCGGGCTTGGCCGATTCCGAACCAGCCGGGAAGTAAAAGGCGTTGTAGAGGTTGTCGGTCGACGGGACCGAAAGACCCTTGGCGTAGTTGGCGAACGCGCTGATCCGCGGGGTGATGTCGAACGTGGCGCCAATGTTCGGCAGAACGTCGTTATACTTCAGCTTGCGCTTCTGCGGCGGAGAGAAGCCACTGACGACCTGACCTGCCGCATTGACGACATACGGGTTGTTGGCAGCGATGATCGCATCGAGCACCGCGCTCCCGCCCGAGCATTCAACGAAACCCGAGGCCGAACTGGTGAAGCAATTGTTCTCCAGGTCGCGGGTGAAGAATGGCAGGCGCGCGCCGATGTTGACGGTCAGACGCTTGTCGATGAACGACCCAATATATTCGCCCGAAATCTGGTGAAGGATCGCGTAGGACTGACGGTCGCGCTTCTGAAGCGGAAGGGCGGTCGGCCCGGCCTCGACCGAATCGTCGACCGGGAAGACGGTGAAGGGCTCACCGCCGCGATCGACGAGGCCGACTTCGCCGGTCTGGCGATGGTTGGCATGATCGAAGGTGTAGCTGGCACGAACCGTGTGGTTGTCGTTGATCTGGTAACGCAGACCGGCGATCACGCCGAAGCGATAGGTACGCGTCTGGCTAGGGGCGATGACCGTAACCTGATCGAGCAGATCGCCGTCTCCGTTAAGATCACGACCCGCGAACGGGTTGCCGCCGAAATAGCCGGCGACGCAGCTGTTGGTCGCGCTGCTCGGGGTGGTCAGACAGGCGGTCGGCGATGCGGTGCCGCCGGCCGGATTGACGTCGCGCAGCCCTTCGTTCGCGGTGACCGTGCCGCCGCCGTTCGCCTTCACATACTGGAAGCTGGGATCGACCGTTAGCGTCAACTGGTCGGTCAGGGCAAAGCGCGAATTGATGCGGATGTTGCCGGTGTTCGACGGATTGTAGCGGCGGTTGAACTCGGTGCCGCAGCTTGCCTGGTTGGTCGGCGCCGGGGCAATGGTGTCGGCCACGCCCGACTGCGGCGTGTCGGTGAAGCACGGGTAATTGATGTCGTAGAAACGCTCGTCGCGGCTGGTCGGGAATTGGTTGCCGGCGTTGGGGCCGACGACGCGCTCCGCACCATTCGTGGTGCTCTGCGTGATGTCGGTACGCAGCGGGGACGAACCGAAGAAGTTGTTGCGGTTGCGGTTGTAGTTACCGGCGATCGAGATGAAATTGCCGTTGCTGCCGATCGGCTGATAGATCTTGGCATTGTACTGCTGCTTGTCGACGACACCGTAATTGTCGAATGGATTGTCGTTCTTGGCGGTGCTGACGGCCAGGAAGGCGGTCGTTCCCCACGGCGTGAATTCGCCAGTGTCGATCATCGCGAAGATGCGGCGGAAATCATATTCGCCAAGCGATCCGACGATGCGCCCGCCGAACACCTTGCCCGGGTTGCGCGTGCGATAGTTGATGGTGCCGCCGGCGGCCGAGGCGGTGGGCGAGTCGACGTCGGTCGAACCGAGGCTGACGTTGACCTGCTCGATCAGCTCGGGGTCGAGCTGCTGGTTGGAGAAGATTGCGTAATTGCCCGAATCGTTGAGCGGAATGCCGTCGAAGGTGAGACTGACGCGGGTCGAATTCGAAGCCGCGAACGGTGAGCGTTCCGCCCGACGAACCGTAGGCGTCGTTGTTCTGGAAGCTGACGCCCGGGACGAGGTTGATCGTGTCGAGGATCGTCTGACCCGGGTTCGAACGAGCGATGATCTCCTGCGTCAGAACGGCCTTGGCCTTCGGGGTGTCGGGCGATTGCACGCCGCCGACATCCTGGGTGCGCGTGCCGGTGACGATGATCGCCTGCTCCTCGAAATCCTGAGAGCCGGTCGACTGGGCGAAGCCGGCGGTCGGAAAAATGACAGCCGAAGTGCAGAGCAGAATGATCTTTTTCACGGTGGATTAACCCCCAAGGGATGAGCGCGTTATTGCGATTCGCTAGGGGTGCTATAGACGGAATGCGACGGTTGGATGACGGTCGGTTCCCGCACATTTACAAATATTACAGAGCGTTGCGAAAAAGCCACGCGAGCCGTCAACGTGCTGAATTTAAAGTTATTTCGTCGGCGAGGGGAGGCGCGTTATCGGGCCTCGCCATCCAGACGCCGACCGAGTGCGACAAACAGATAGATCAGTGGCGGAACAAGCAGCGCCGACAGGACAACCTTGGCGAGCATCTGGCCTGCCAGGAGATTGGCAATCGGGAATGCACCGTAAAACGCGATGGTGATGAACAGCAGGGTATCGACGATCTGACTGAGCACCGATGCCGCCCCGGCGCGAAGCCATAGCAGGCTGCCGCCTTCGCGCCCCTTGAGCCAACTGAAGATCGTCACGTTGAGCAATTGCGAGATGCCGTAAGCGATGATCCCCGCCAGCCAGATGCGCGGCGTGCCTTCCATCATCGTATTGAACGCGTTGAGCCGCGCCGGATCCATCTCCGGTGAAGCCGGGACCGCGAGAACCACGAGCGTCAGCAGCAACGATGCGACCAGCGGGACGAAACCGATCAGCACCAATCTATTGGCGGTGTCGCGGCCGTGAAGCTCGGCTACCGCGCTGGAGGTGATCACCAGCAGCAAGAAGGCAAAAATTCCCGCTTCCACCGCGAGCGGGCCCAGCGCCACCTGCTTGTTGCCGAGGACGCCCGCGATACACACCATGCCGCCGTAGAAGATGGCAAAGGCGAACAGGGATGGGCGAATGCCGCCGGCTGGGGCGGGGGCGGCTTGGGAGTTGGCGTCGGTGCTCATGGGGCGCGAGGCGTAACGGCTTTGCCGTGCCCCGCAAGGGTTTTGTTGACCGCCCCTTGGTCGCGCGGCTAGCGCCCGCGGCGTGACCAATTCCGCCATCGACATCATCGCCATCGGCGACGCCATCGTCGACGTCATCGCTACGTGCGACGACGCGTTCATCGCCGAGCATCGGCTGCCCAAGGGCGGGATGCAGCTGCTCGACCGCGATTCGGCAGACCGGCTCTATTCGGCGATGGGCAATGCGCGGGAGACGAGTGGCGGATCGGCGGCCAACAGCATGGCGGGGATTGCCGCGATGGGTGGCCGCGCGGCGTTCATCGGCCAGGTTGCCGACGATCAACTGGGCGACATCTTCCGCCATGACATGACCGCGCTCGGGGTGAAATTCGATACTCCGCCGCTGCCGAGCGACAGCAATCTGCCGACGGGGCGATGCCTGATCCTGGTCACCCCCGACGCGCAGCGGACCATGAACACCAGCCCCGGCGCATCGCATCTGCTGGCACCCGGCGCCCTCGATGAAGCACTGATCGCATCAGCGGCGATCCTCTACCTCGAAGGGTATCTTTTCGGGCCCGAATTGCCGCGCGCGGCAATGATTAAGGCGATCGACATCGCCCATGGCGCCGGTCGCGAAATCGCCTTTACGCTGAGCGAGAGCGTATGCATCGCCGAGCGCAAGGAAGCGTTCGGCGCGATGATCGATCGTGGCGGGGTCGACCTGCTGTTCGCCAACGAGGACGAAGTACTGCAACTGACAGGAGCGCGCGATCTCGGCGACGCGCTTGCTGCCTTGGCCGACAAGGTGCCGACGTTGGTCATCACGCGCGGCGCGGCCGGCGCACTGGCGATCGACGGCGGGCAGGGGGTCGAGGTGCTTGCCGCTCCCGTCGCGAACGTCATCGACACCACCGGCGCGGGCGATCTTTTCGCCGCGGGCTTCCTGGTTGCGCGGGCACGTGGGCACGACCTTCGCCGCTGCCTCGAAACCGGATCGATCGCCGCGGCCGAGATCATCTCGCACTTCGGCGCGCGACCCGAAGCGGACTTAAGAAAGTTGATCGCCCTATGAGCATCAAGCGGCTGGCGGTGTATTGCGGCAGCGCGCCGGGCGTCGATCCGGCGTTTGCCGATGCGACGCGTGCACTCGGCAAGGTGATGGCCGATCGCGGCATCGATCTTGTCTATGGCGGCGGGCGGCTGGGCCTGATGGGCATCATCGCGGACACCGTTCTGGAGCATGGCGGCAAGGTCTACGGGGTCATCCCCGACGCGCTGGTCGCGCACGAGGTCGCTCACCTTGGCTGCACCGAATTGTTCAAGGTCGCCGACATGCATGAGCGCAAGGCGAAGATGACCGAACTGGCCGATGCGTTCGTCGCGCTTCCGGGCGGGATTGGGACGCTCGACGAATTGTTCGAAGCGTGGACCTGGAACGCGCTCGGCTATCATTCGCAGCCGTTGTGCCTGCTCAACGTCAACGGTTTCTGGAACGATCTGGCCGACTTCATGGACCATGTATCGGCCAGCGGCTTCCTCAGCACGGCGCGGCGCGCGCAGCTGCTCAAGGCGGAAACCGCGGGCGAGGCAATCGACCTACTGGACGAGGCCGCGCAAAGCACTGCACAAGGCATGACCTGGTAATGGGTCGTCCGTTGTTGGCCTTGGGAGGGGCGGCGTTTCATGAATGAGAATTTGCTCGGCATTGCCGGGATTGCCGTCATCATCCTGATTGCCGTTGTGTTCTCGTCGAACCGCCGCGCGATCCGACTGCGGGTGGTGGCTGCGGCATTCGGCTTGCAGGCGTTGATCGCCTTCCTGGTGTTGCGCACCAGTGGCGGTCGCAACGTCATTCAAGGCATGTCGGACGGCGTGTCCTCGCTGCTGGGTTATGCCGGCGAAGGGACCAAATTCCTGTTCGGCGCGCTCGCGGGCGACCCACTGGGCAAGAATTTCGCTCTACTCGCGCTGCCCGTGATCGTCTTCTTCGCGGCGCTGGTGTCGATCCTCTATCATCTCGGGATCATGCAACGCGTCGTGCGCTGGGTGGGCGGGGCGATCGGCTGGGTGACGGGCATCAGCCGGGTCGAGAGCCTTGGTGCGGCGGCGAACATCTTCGTCGGCCAGTCGGAGAGCCCGTTGGTCGTGCGCCCCTATCTCGCCGCGCTCGCGCCAAGCCACATGTTCACGCTGATGACGGTGGGAATGGCGGGGGTCGCAGGGACGATCCTTGCGGCCTACGCGGGGTTGCTGGGCGAGAAGTATCTGCCGTTCCTGCTTGCCGCCGCCTTCATGTCCGCGCCGGGCGGAATCCTGATGGCCAAGTTGATCATGCCCGACGATCCGGCGCCGAAGGACGAACTTCCTCTCGAAGGCGGGACGGCGGTAGCGGCGCCCGAAGATACGCTCGCGATCCATGGCTTCGAGGAAGGCGAGCAGCCGGCCAACATCATCATGGCCGCAGGCCAAGGCGCGCAGACCGGGGTCAAGCTGGCGGTCGCGGTCGGCGCCATGGTGCTTGCATTCGTCGCGCTCGTGGCGATGGCGAACGGGATCCTCGGCGGCGTCGGCCACATGGTGGGCCAGGACAACTGGAGCTTCCAGGGGGCGGTCGGCACGATCTTCCGCCCGGTGATGTTCCTGATCGGCATTCCGTGGAACGAGGCCGGGGTCGCGGGCGGACTGTTCGGCACCAAGGTAGTGCTCAACGAATTCGTCGCCTTCATCGACCTTGGGAACGCCACCGGACCGGCGGCGGCGCTGAGCGAGCGGAGCCGGGCGATCGTCACCTTTGCCCTGTGCGGTTTCGCCAACTTCAGCTCGATCGCGATCCAGTTGGCGGTGGTCGGCAATCTTGCGCCGAACCAGCGCCCGGTGATCGCGCGGCTGGGTCTTAAGGCGCTGCTGGCGGGGAGCCTCGCCAACCTCATGAGTGCCGCGCTGGCGGGGCTGATGCTGCCCTGATTATTTGCTAAGAGCCTCGTCATGACCGACATTCTCACCAGCGACACCGTCGCGTCCGTTTCGTTGAGCGACGCCGATCGCAACCCGACCGCCTTTGCCGAGGAGCTCGGACGAAGCTTCGAGGAATATGGCTTCGCGATCGTTCGCGACCATGGCGTGCCGCAAGACCTCATCGATCGCGCGGAAGCGAAGGCAAAGGCATTTTTCGCGCTGCCCGAGGAATTGAAGCGGGCCTATCTGATCGCCGGTAGCGGCGGGGCTCGAGGGTATACCGCGTTCGGGGTCGAGACCGCCAAGGGCGGAACGGCGTCCGACCTGAAGGAATTCTGGCATGTCGGTCGCGAGCTTCCCGAAGGGCATAAGTTCCGCGACGTCATGGCCGACAACGTCTGGCCGGCGGAGGTCGAAGGATTTCGCGAAACCTTTCTGGAACTGTACGACGCCTTCGATGCCGCCGGACTCAAGGTGCTACGCGCCATCGCGCGATACCTGAAAGTCGACGAGGAATATTTTACCGACACGGTACGCGACGGAAACAGTGTGATGCGTCTGCTGCATTATCCGCCGATCGACACGCCGACCGGCAACCAGATCCGCGCCGGGGCGCACGAGGACATCAATACGATCACCTTGCTGCTCGGCGCCGAGGAAGCGGGGCTGGAATTACAGACCCGCGACGGGCGCTGGCTTCCGGTCAGCCCGAAGCCGGGCGAGCTGGTCGTCAATATCGGCGACATGCTGCAGCGGTTGACCAACGGCCGCTTGCGCTCGACCAGCCACCGGGTCGTCAATCCCGCCCCGGATCGAGCGTCGAGGGCGCGCTATTCGATGCCGTTCTTCCTTCATTTCCGCCCCGATTTCGTGATCGAGGCGCTGCCCGGCACGGTACCGGCGGGGGAGGAGCCCAGATCGCCGCCGATTTCGAGCCACGAATATCTCCAGGAACGCCTGCGCGAGATCAAGCTGAAGTAGGCGCAACGAAACGTTGTTTTAGGTTCATGAAACACCCGCAGGGGAGGGTCGTTATCCTTTCGAGCCCGGCCAGTTTTCGGGCGTTATCGAAGGAAAAACTGATGAACCGCTTGATCCTTGCCGCTTCAGCCCTCGCCGTCGCCGCGCCGATGGCGATCGCCGCGCCGGCTGCCGCGCAGAACCGCAATACCAACCAGGAATTGCGCGAATGCAATCGCGAGTTGCGCCGAGCCGATAGCCGCGCCGAGTATCGCAACGAACTGCGTGAATGCCGCCGCGAATTGAACCGTGCCCAGCGTCAGGACAATCGCCAGGCAGCGCGCGACTGGCGCCGTTACAATGCGTACGACTATAACCGCTATGAGCCGGGCTACAGCACGTACTACGCCGATCGCTACTATCGCGACGGTCGCTATTATTCCGATCGCCGACTGACCCGCAACGATCGCATCTATCGCGGTCAGAACGGACAATATTACTGTCGTCGTAACGACGGGACGACCGGCCTGATCATCGGCGGTGCGGTGGGTGCCTTGATCGGTCGCGAACTCGACCGTGGCGGATCGCGCACCATCGGCACGATCCTTGGGGCCGGCGGCGGCGCGTTGCTGGGCCGTGAGATCGCTCGCGGCGGTCTGCGCTGCAACTAAGCCCTTGATTGGCTGATTGAGAAGGGGCCGGTGGGAACGCCGGCCCCTTTTTTTGCTATTTTGGCATCAGGCGCCTATATGCAGGGCGCTACCAGTTGCCTGACGCGGGTTACGAGCGGTGCGCCGCTATTTCCTTCCTCTCTGCCTCTTCTAGCTTCTGGTGGACCGATTGCCGGCCCGCCTGTTGGGAAGGACCCGCTCGATGCCCCAAGGTACCGTCAAATTCTTCAATGCGATGAAAGGCTTCGGCTTCATCACGCCGGACGGTGGCGGCCAGGACGCCTTCGTCCACATCAGCGCGGTCGAGGCCGCCGGCCTGTCGGGCCTCGATCAGGACCAGCGTGTGTCGTACGAGCTCGAGCCCGATCGTCGCGGCCGCGAAAGCGCCGCCGCGTTGAAGCTCATCTAACCCAACGCCAATCGTAGTCCACTCGCGCATCGCGGCGCGACCGGATTGCCCCAAGTGCGATCAGAAAGTCGAAACCTTATCCATGTCGAACCAGACCGATTTTTACCGCGAGCGCGCAGCCGAAGCCCGGGGGCGTGCCGACGCGACTGACCTCAGCAACGTCAAGGAAAGCCACATCCGCTCTGCCATGGCGTGGGAATTGCTGGCTTCGCGGTCCGAAAAATCCGATCGCCTGCGCGAGGCGGAAATCGAGCGCAAGGCCGAGACCGGGCTCGCGCTCAGCTGATCCTTTTACCCCGCGTCGGCGAGGTTCGCCGGGCCGAAACCGTGGGGAATCAACGCACCGATGGTATGTCGCTCGACGGTTGCTCCGTCGCCCGATGCGCACAGGATCTCCACGTCGCGCCCGCTGAGTTGAGCGGCTTCCAGGATCGCCTGACGGCAGCCGCCACACGGCGTAACCGCGGCTGCGCCGGTTAGCTCGGGACCCGATCCGTCACCACCGGAAACGGCGATCCGGGCGACCCGGTCGAGACCGAACGTCGCCTGGGCGAGGGTCAGAGCGCTGACCTCGGCGCATAAGCCGAGCCGGTAACAGGCATTTTCCATATTGGCGCCGGTGACGATCCGCCCGTCGACGCTCTCGATCGCGCAACCGACCGAAAAGTGAGAATAGGGGGCGTAGGCCTTGAGCGCCGCGGCGCGGGCGGCGGCGATGAGATCGGTGTCGGTCATTTGCAAGTCATTAGGCTGGCGATAAGGCAGGCCGCAATGGTCTGGAGATCCCCGATGCGTCGCCTGTACGTTGCCGCTCTGTTGCCGCTGATCGCTGCATGCACGACCCTGCCGCACCCTCCGCCCCCGCCACCTCCCCCGGAACTGGCCACGGGGCAACCGGGTTCGGGCGGACCGGTCGAAGTCCAGATCCTGGCGATCAACGACTTCCACGGGAATCTGGAGCCGCCCGGACTGAGCTATGATGGCGCGAAGGGCAAGGTTCCGGTCGGCGGCGCGGCGTATCTGGCAACGGCACTCAAGGAAACGAGAACAGTCCGTTCGATCACCGTTGCGGCGGGCGATCTGATCGGTGCCAGCCCGTTGGTGTCGTCGTTATTCTATGACGAGCCGACCATTGCCGCATTGAGCGACGCCGGACTGGCGCTGGCAGCGGTCGGCAATCACGAATTCGATCGCGGACCGTCAGAATTGCTGCGGATGCAGGCCGGCGGTTGCCGCGCGGCCAAGGCGGGCGACGCGCGGGCATCGTGCCGGCTCGAACCCTTCCGCGGGGCAGGATTCCAATATCTTGCCGCCAACGTCGTGGCGAAGGACGGAAAGACCTTGTTTCCGGGAACCGCCCTACGCGACATCGGCGGGGTGAAGGTCGGTTTCATCGGCATGACCTTGAAGGAAACCAGCAGCCTGGTTGCGCCCGACGGTGTGCGGGGGCTGCGCTTTACCGACGAGGCCGCGACCGCCAACGCACTTGTACCCGAATTGAAAGCGGCCGGCGCGCAGGCCATCGTTTTGCTGATCCACCAGGGCGGATCGATCAGCGGCAAGTTCGACGATCAGTCCTGCCCGGGACTGGCCGGCGCGATCCTGCCGATCATCGATCAACTCGACCCCGCGATCCGGCTGGTCGTGTCGGGGCACACGCACAACGCCTATATCTGCCGGCTGCCGATTGCCGGGGGCGGGGATCGCCTGCTGACCAGTTCCGGCAAATATGGTGGGATGATCACCGATATTCGCCTGACCTTTGGACGCGACGGTTCGGTCAGCGGTGAGGGTGCGCAATTCGTCCCGGTGCAGGGCGAGGCAATCACGTCGGGCAAGTCACCGACTCCGATAAATCCCGATTATCGTCAGTTCGCACCCGATCCCGGCATTGCCGCTCTGGTCGCCCGTTATCACGGCGCAGCGCTGCCGATCGCGGCGCGGCCGGTCGGCAAATTGCCCGGTGAACTGGTGTGGAAGGATGTCGGCGCGATCTCGCCAGCGGCGCAATTCATCGCCGATTCGATGTATGCGGTCGCGCGCGCGCCCGGCCGTGGACGGTCCGACTTTGCGGTAATGAATGCCGGCGGCGCGCGTACGGGCCTGATCCCTGGGCCCGGCGGCGTGGTCACCTACAGCCAGATCTTCACCATGCAACCGTTCGCCAACAATGTGGTGACGATCAGCCTGCCGGGGACCGACGTGCTGGCCTTGCTCGAGCAGCAATTCGCGAGTGGGCTCAACACCTTGGCGCGGCCCAATCTGCTGATGCCCTCGGCCAACGCGACGTTCACGTTCGACCGGTCGCGGCCGGCGGGCCGGCGGATGGTCAAGGTGACGATCGACGGCAGGCCGCTGGACCCGAAGAAAAGCTATCGCGTGACGGTCAACAACTTCATGGCATCGGGCGGAGACAATTTCACGGTGCTGACACGGGGAACCGATGCGGTCGATGCAGGGCTCGATCTCGATGCGACCGAAGCTTACCTTGCGACCGGCCCGGCCTTGCCGCGCGGCGACCGCGTGATCGACGTGACGCCGAAGGGCTGGGTTCCGCCCAAGTCCTAGCGCAGCGGCGGCTCGTCGAAGCTGCGCAATTTGCGACTGTGGAGTGCGTCGCCTTCGCGCTTGAGCAATTGCAGCGTCTCGATCCCGATCCTGAGGTGCTGGCTGATCGCGCGCTCGTAAAAGGCATTGGCTTGGCCCGGCAGCTTCAGTTCGCCGTGCAGCGGCTTGTCGGACACGCACAGCAAGGTGCCGTAGGGCACGCGGAAGCGATAGCCCTGCGCGGCGACGGTCGCCGATTCCATGTCGATCGCAACCGCGCGGCTCTGGTTGAAGCGCAGCGCCGACAAGGTGTAGCGAAGTTCCCAATTGCGGTCGTCGGTGGTCACGACGGTGCCGGTGCGCAGGCGTTTCTTGACGCTGTCCTCGTCCTCGCCGGTGACGGCGACCGTGGCGTCGAACAAGGCATTCTGGACTTCGGCGATCGCCGGGATCGGGTATTTCGGGCGGTAGCATCTCGTCGAGCACATGATCGTCGCGAAGGTAGGCGTGGGCGAGGACATAGTCGCCGATCGTCTGGCTAAGGCGCAGACCGCCGCAATGGCCGATCATCAGCCACGCCTCGGGCCGGAGCACCGCGATATGGTCGCAGATCGTCTTGGCGTTGGACGGACCGACGCCGATATTGACCAGCGTCACGCCGTCGCCCTTGTCGGTCATCAGGTGATAGGCCGGCATCTGGTGGCGGCGCCACGACCCGGCGGCGATCGTCGCTTCGGCATCGTCGAGATCGCCGCGTTCGAACAGGCCGCCCGGGACCGAAAAGCTCGTGAACGGGCTGTCGGGTCGGCGCAGCGTATCGATCGCGAAGCGGACGAATTCGTCGACGTAGCGGACGTAATTGGTGAACAGGATGAAGTGCTGGAAATCTTCCGGCGGGGTGCCCGAATAATGTTTCAGCCGGGCCAGACTGAAGTCGGTGCGGGGACCGTCGAACAGGGCGAGGGGGCGGCTCTCGGCATAGGCGAGATCATATTCGCCGTCGGCTACCTCGTCGCCGATATGCGCCAGCTCGGTCGACGGAAACCAGCGTGACAGCTCGGCGGTGCTGAGGCCGCCAAGTTCGAGCTCGCCGCCGTCGAGGACATAGGGATAAGCGATCTCGCTGTCGGAATGGCCGACCGTGATCTCGACGTCATAGTCGCGCACCAGATGCTCGAGCTGCTCGGTCAGATAGGCGCGAAACAGGCGCGGGCGGGCGATCGAACTGGTGTAGCGACCCGGCGCACTGAGGCGAGCGAAGGCTCGCATCGACGGGGCTGGCGGCATGGACGGATCATAATCCACCCGAAGCTCGGGATAGGCGAAGGATCCGGCCGATCGTGCCTTGGCATCCGGCCGTGTGCCGTCGGTGGCGAAGGCCTGGAGCGCGGTCCGCAGATTGGAAACAGACTGGTCGTAAATGGTCTCGAGCGCATCGAGCAGGGCGGGGATCGCCTCGATCTTGGTCATCATGGCCTCGCTTGCCGGTTCGACGATCCAGAAGCAAGAGCATGCGCCGTTCTTGATTTAGTAAGCACCCTTATTATATGGGCAGACATGAGCTACGAAAATCTACCGTTCGAAATCGCCGAGACGGCGCATTCGCTGCGGCGCTCGTTCGATCGCCGGGTCGCGCCGCTTGGCGTAACGCGCGCGCAGTGGCGGGCGCTTGCCTGGTTGGCGCGCGAGCCTGGCCTCCGCCAGGTCGAGCTGGCCGAGCATCTCGACGTCGAGCCGATCACATTGTGCCGAATCGTCGATCGGCTGGAGGAGGCCGGTCTGGTCGAGCGTCGCCGCGATCCCGAGGATCGCCGTGCGTGGCGGCTCCATTTGACCGCGAAGGGCCAGCCGCTCGTTGAAAAATTACGCGTGATGGCGTCGCAATTGGCACGAGAAGCGTTCGAAGGCGTTCCTCCCGAAACCGTCGGCACGCTTCGTGAAGCGCTGGCCCGTGTGCGTGACAATATTTCCACCTCCCCAGAGACACCCAAAAGGCTGTCGGCATGAACAAGATGACGAATATCGAACCCATGGCCGATGCGCTCGACGAGGCGTCGGCTGCCCCGGCGCCCAAGCGCAACATCAAGCGCTGGGCGCTGATGCTGTCGTTGCCGCTGCTGCTGATCGCCGTCGGCGGCTATTTCTGGCTGACCAGCGGGCGCAGCGTGTCGACCGACAATGCCTATGTGAAACAGGACATCGTGGCCGTGTCGACCCAGATCAACGGACCGGTGGTCAAGGTGTTCGTGCGCGAGAACCAGCACGTGAAGGCCGGCGATCCGCTCTACTTGGTCGATCCGTCGACGGCGGAAGTCGCGCTTCTGCAGGCGCAGGCGCAGCTTTCGGCGGCCGAACTGGCGACCCGCCAACTGGGCGTGGCCGCCGAGGGCACCGGCGGCGACATTACCGGCGCGACCGCCAATCTGGCGATCCAGCGCCGCGCCCTTGGCCGTCAGCAGGCATTGCTGAAGCAGGGCTTCACCACCCGGTCGGCCTATGACGATGCGGTCAACGAGGTGCAAAAGGCCGAGACCCAGCTGGCCGATGCTCGGGCGCAGGCGGCGAATGCGCGCGCCGCGATCGCGCCCACCGGCAACCAGCCGCAGATCGCGGCCGCACGCGCGGCAATCGCCAAGGCGCGTCTCGACCTGACGCGCGGCCTGGTCCGCGCACCCGAAAGCGGGATCATCGCCAACAGCGACCGACTGCTCGTCGGGCAGTCGGCGATCACCGGGGTCGCGATGCTGTCGATCGTCAAGGACAAGGCCGGCTGGGTCGAAGCCAATTTCAAGGAGGGCGATCTGGCCCGGATGGCGGTCGGCGAACCGGCGACGATCAAGTTCGATGCCTATCCCGGACTGAAGGCCAAGGCGCACGTCTGCTCGATTGGCGCAGGGACGGGCAGCGAATTCTCCGTGCTTCCGGCGCAGAATGCCAATGGCAATTGGGTCAAGGTGACCCAGCGCGTTCCGGTGCGCCTGTGCTTCGACGAAACCCCGGCGCGCGCGATGATCGCCGGCCTTTCGGCTGAGGTCGAGGTCGATCTGACCGGAAAGCGCTAGTCGCCCGATGACCGACCAGATTCTCGATCCCGGGCGGCGCAACCTGGTCACCGTTGCGGTCATGCTCGCGGTGCTGATCCAGGTGCTCGACACGACCATCGCCAACGTCGCGCTGCCGCATATGCGGGCCAGCCTTGGTGCCACGCAGGAAAGCATCAACTGGGTGCTGACCAGCTATATCGTCGCCTCGGCGATCGCGATCCCCATTTCGGGCTGGCTGGCCGACCGGATCGGCCGCAAGCGACTGTTGATCCTGGCGGTGATCGGTTTCACCTTCGCGTCGTTGCTCTGCGCGATCGCCACCAGCCTCACCGAGATGGTCCTGTTCCGGGCGCTGCAGGGCGTCACGGGCGCGTTCCTGGTGCCGCTTAGCCAGGCAACCCTGTTCGACATCAATCCCCCCGAACGCCACGCGCGGGCGATGGCATTGTTCGGCGGCGGGATCATGATCGGTCCGATCATGGGTCCGCTGCTCGGCGGATGGTTGACCGACAGCTTCGACTGGCGCTGGGTTTTTCTGGTCAATTTGCCGGTCGGCGCGCTTGCGGCCGTCATGCTGTGGCGAACGATGCCGACGATTCCGATGGCGAAGCGCAAATTCGACATCTTCGGATTTGCGTTGCTCGGGATCGCGCTAGGCAGCTTGCAGTTGATGCTCGACCGGGGCCAGCAACTCGACTGGTTCACCAGCACCGAAATCTGGATCGAGCTCGCGCTCTGCATTGGTGCCGCGTGGATGTTCGTCACGCACACCCTGACCGCGCGAGAACCGATTTTCGAGCGCGGCATGTTCGCCGATCGCAATTTCACGCTCGGGCTGGTGTTCATGGCGGTTACCGGCGTGCTGCTTCTGGCCGGTCTCGCGCTGCTGCCGCCGCTGCTTCAGGGCCTGTATGGCAATTCGGTGTTCCAATCGGGCGTGCTGACCATGCCGCGCGGGATCGGCACCTTGATCACCATGGTGCTGGCGGGTCGATTGATCGGCAAGGTCGACTTGCGGATCCTGGTCGCGATGGGCATGGGCCTGATGGCGTGGTCGCTGCACATGATGGCGGGTTTCGCCATCGACATGGGAAGTACGCCGATTATCGTTTCCGGCGTGATCCAGGGCCTCGGTCTCGGCTTGATTTTCGTCACCGTCCAGAATTTGGCCTTCGCTACGTTGCTTCCGCGACTTCGCACGCACGCCGCAAGCATGCTCAATCTGTCGCGCAACATCGGCGGGTCGATCGGGATCAGCATCGTGGCATCGCAATTGGCGCGCAATATCCAGGTCGCGCATGCCGATCTGGCAAGCCACATCACCGATCAGAATTTGCCCGCGATCAGCGGCGCGGTGGTCAGCCAATTCGGCCTTCCCGCGGGAACCGCGCTGGCGCTGGCCAATGCCGAGATCAATCGCCAGGCGGCCTTCATCGCCTATATCGACGATTTCTACCTGATGATGTGGGTCACGCTGGCCGCGATCCCGCTGGTCCTGCTGCTTCGTCCGGCAAAGAAGCAGGTTCCGGGCGAGATGCATGATTTGGTCGTGCTCGACTGATCACTTCTTGGGCGGGATCGGTCGGCCCGTTTCCAGGTGCATCGCGAGCGGCCCGGGGCCAGGTTCGGCCGCACTATTGACGAGCACTACGACGCCGCGCTTGCGCTTGGGGTCGATTACCAGACTGGAGCGCGATCCGCCGGTCCCGCCGTCGTGCAGCGCGACCAGCCCTGCCGTCGTCGTCCGCGTGAGCAGCGCCAGCCCGATATTGGTTTGCGCATTGCCGGCGGGTTTGACGTCGCGCAGGAGCATCGCAACGGCAGGCTTCAATGCGGCGGGCGGATCGATCAGCGCACTTGTAAACTTCGCCATGTCGCCCGCGGTCGAACGAAGCCCGCCGGCAGCGACCAGCGCGGCAAGGTTCCATGGCTTGACAGGCTTTCCGTCGGGGCCGTGCGGTATGGCTTCTCCGGTGCCAATAGAGAAGCGGGTCGCGCCCATTCCGAGCGGTCGCAGAATGCGCTCCGACACCAATATCTCGTAGGACTTACCCTTAGCGCGACCGAGCGCATAACCCAGCAGGCCTGCCCCGAAATTGCTATATTCGAACATCGCCCCCGGCGCGCGGCTTGGCGTCCAGCCCTTCAGGAACGCAAGCAGGGATGCCTCGTCATAATCGGCGTAGGGATCGGCCATGTCCTTGAAGCTGAGGTTGGCCGGAAGGCGCGGCAGGCCGCTGTAGTGGCTTGCCAGATCGCGCAAGGTGATCGGGCGATTGCCGTGATCGCCAAGTGCACCGGCAGGGAGATATTTGGCGACCGGATCGTCCAGCTTGACCTCACCCTTGGCGGCCATGTCCGCCAGCAGAAGTGCGGTGAATAGCTTGGTCAGCGATCCGAGTTCGTAAAGCGCCTTGGCATCGGCGCCGGTCGATGTGCGCACGTCGATGCGACCCTTGTCGACCAATCCCGCAACGGCGCTGATCCCGGAACGAGCGGCGACCAGATCGTCGAGCAACGGCGTGACGGAAGTGGTGTCGAGCGTCCATGTGGCGGGAACGGCGATGGGGGTTGCCGCAGCGGCCGCATCGGCGGTCAACGTCAGCGCCATCGGCAATGGGCCTTGAGTGAAGGTCCCGACCCAGTTGCTGGTCGCCGAGGCTCCATTTGCCGTCGTACGTCGCCCCGATCGCGGGGACGGTGAAGGTCAGCCGGTCGCCGCTTTGAGCGATTGCGCCAAGACCGATCCCCATCGCGCCCTGGTCCAGACTGTCCAGCGTACCGACCAGACCGGCGCCTTCCTGCGCCTTCTTGATGTGGATGGCGATGCGCAGGCTGGAGCCCGGTGCCGGAACCAGCGTTCCGCGCCAATCGCCGACCGCTTGCTGGGCAGCGGCCGGGCTCGTCGCGGCAATGGCGATCGACGTGGCGATGAACAAATTACGCATACGAAATTCCCCCTGTCGAACCGCCAGCGGGCAGCCCTTCTTACTCCGCGACTTTCCTAGCTTCGCTCCAACGATGCGCAAACAAAAAGGGCGGCCCCGCGGGACCGCCCTTCGTTGTTCGACGTGTCGAAAGCCTTAGCGCTTCGAGAACTGGAAGCTCTTGCGGGCCTTCGCCTTGCCGTACTTCTTGCGCTCGACCGCGCGGCTGTCGCGGGTCAGGAAACCGGCGCGCTTGACGGTGGTGCGAAGCACCGGCTCGTAGCGGGTCAGCGCCTGCGAGATGCCGTGCAGCACCGCGCCCGCCTGGCCCGACAGTCCGCCGCCCTTGACGGTGGCGATGATGTCATACTGGCCGGTGCGATCGGTGATGCCGAACGGCTGGTTGATCACGAGGCGAAGCGTCGGACGTGCGAAATACACTTCCTGGTCGCGACCGTTGACGGTGATCTTGCCGCTGCCGGGCTTCAGCCAGACGCGGGCAACCGCATCCTTGCGGCGACCGGTGGCGTAAGCGCGGCCGAACTTGTCGAGCTGCTGCTCGCGAAGCGGGGCTTCCGGCTGGACGTTGACCGGAGCGGCCGGCTCTTCGGCCGCCGGTGCGTCGGCCGCGGGGGCCTCGGCAGCAATGGTCTTCTCGGTCGCGTCGGTCGAGGCTTCGACCGGTGCGGCTTCCGGCGTCGGGTTCAATACCGCGCCGAGATCGGAAAGGCTCTTCTTGTCGGCCATGTTATGCGCCCACCTTGTTCTTGCGGTTCAGCGAAGCGACGTCGAGCGTTTCGGGGCTCTGGCCGCCATGGGGATGCTCGGTGCCGTTGTACAGGTGCAGGGCGCGCATCTGGTCGCGACCGAGCGGGCCGCGCGGGATCATGCGCTCGACCGCCTTTTCAAGCACGCGCTCGGGGAAACGGCCTTCGAGCACCTTGCCCGCGGTCACTTCCTTCAGGCCACCGATGAACCCGGTGTGCTTGTAATAGATCTTGTCCTTGAGCTTGTTGCCCGTGAACCGCACCTTGTCGGCATTGATGACGACGACATGGTCACCGCAATCGACATGCGGGGTGTAGCTCGGCTTGTGCTTGCCGCGCAGGATGTTGGCGATAATCGTCGCGACGCGACCGACCACCAGGCCTTCGGCATCGATCAGATGCCACTTTTTCACCACGTCAGCCGGCTTGATCGACTTGGTGGTCTTCATCAGCGCCTTCATGGGCTGGACCTCTCGTTAAAAATAGGAGAGGCGCCCCCGAAGGAAGCGCCGTCGAGCGGGCTAATCGCGGGAGAGAAGCAAAAAGTCAAGCAAATGCAGGCCATTCGCGACGGGTAAAATGATACCCTAGCGATGTGGACGTGATGTTTGCGATGGTTTATCATCGGCCACGAAGTGATCGCAAAGGGGGCTGCGGTGGATTTCGATACGGCGATGTTGCTTGCGCTTCCAGCGACGTTCTTGCTGTTCATGGGCCTGGAGTCGCTATTCGTCTCGGGGCGGTCGATGCCGTCGATGCCACACTGGCGGCTGATCGGCATCGCCGGTTTTGCGCTGACCCTCGTCGTATTCGTTTACGCACCGCTGCTGCTGGTGCCCTATTTGCCGCCGATGACATTGGTCGACCTCAACCGATGGGGAAACTGGGCGGCGCTTCCGTCGTGGGTCTTGACCACCTTCCTTGCCTACTGGGCGCATCGCACGATGCACTATTTCGATATTCTGTGGCGCGCGGGGCATCAATTACATCACAGCGTGCCCCGGGTCGATGTGGCCTCCGCCATGATTTTCCATCCGGTCGACATATTCGTTCAAGGTGTGGTCTGCGCCCTAATTGCCGCGGGACTACTCAACGTCACTCCGCACGCCGCCGCGTGGGGCGGGCTGTGGGGTTTCGCCGTCGGGCTCTACCAGCATCTCGACGTTCGCACGCCCGCCTGGACCGGCTGGATCATTCAGCGGCCCGAAGCCCATATGCTGCATCATGAAAAGGATGTGCATGCGCGCAACTTCGGGGACATGCCGCTGTGGGACCGGTTGTTCGGTACCTACGGAGAGCCGGTCGACCGCGATGTGGAGCTTGGTTTCGAGCCCGGGCGTACACGGCGCTGGCTGGCCATGCTGGCGATGATCGACGTCAATCGCACGGAGCGGGCAAAGGGCCGGATCAGCCTGTAACACTCTCCTCGACCCAGTCACCGTAAGCGGCGAGCAGCTTGGGGATCGGCCACATCACGATCGCCGGTGTGTCGTAACAATGGAGCTCGGCGATACGGGCGATGAGCCTTTCCGCTTGGGCGAGCGTGGTCTTGAATAGCGCCGGAACCTCGCCGACAGTCTCGATCTTGTCCTCCCACCGATAGATCGAGCGACACTCGGGCAGGATGTTGACGCAGGCGGCAAGGCGCTCGTCGATCATCGAACGGGCGATGCGTTCGGCCTCGGCCGCGTTGGCGAACACGGCGTAGACGGTCACCACGCTCATTCGCGGCGGCCGACGACGTGCGCGCCCCAGGCGGTCGCGGCGACCAGCAGGGCGCCGACCGCCTGGTGCGACGCGGCGAGCCAGATCGCGACGCCGCTCATCACGGTGGAGATTCCAAGCAGGATCTGCACTCCCAGCGCCGAATGGATGGCGATCGAGGCGCGGCGGTCGATCGGCCTGACCCTTCGCGCGAGAATGACCAGCGCCGCGACCACGACCCATGCCCACCAGCGGTGGAGGAAATGGATCAGGAACGGGTCGTGGGTCAATGCGAAGGCCGGGCCGCGCGACGTGTCGATCCCGGCCGGAACCAGACTGCCCTGCATCAATGGCCAGTCGCTGGCGACGTAGCCGGCGTCGAGCCCCGCAACCCAGGCGCCGAGCAGAAGCTGGATCAGCAGGACGCCGATCACGCCTACGGCAATGCCGGTCAGCCGGGCAGGGCGGTCTTCGCCGGTGCGGGCGAGTTGCCAAAGGTCGAGTGAGGTCCATACCAGACCGCCAAGGATGAAAAGCGCGGTGAGCAAGTGCGCCGAAAGCCGGAAGTGGCTGACGTCGGTTCGATTGACCAATCCGGATTGGACCATGAACCACCCGAGCGCGCCCTGGCTCGCACCGAGCAGCAGCAATGCCACCAGGCGCCAACCGTAGCCGCGCGGGATCTGGCGCCGGACCGCGAACCACAGCAACGGAAGAGCGAAGGCCAGCCCCACGACGCGCCCGAGCAGGCGGTGCAGGAATTCCCAGAAGTAGATCCACTGGAACGCCGCGAGGTCCATGCCCGCCGGCCCATTGATTTCACGAAATTCAGGGGTCGCACGATACAGGTCGAAGGCCTTTTGCCAGTCGGCCGAGGTCAGCGGCGGGATCGCGCCGGACACCGGCTTCCACTCGGTGATGCTCAGCCCGCTTTCGGTCAGTCGGGTAATCCCGCCCACGACCACCATCAGGAGCACGAGCGCGGCGACGATCAGTAGCCAGCGAGCGAGGGCGAGCGGCTGCGGTCGGGATTCGGTATCGGCCATGGCGGCGCTATAGTGAGAGCGTGGGTTTCACTCCACCACTGAAATGCTCGGTGCCCGAATGCAACGGTCGTCGGTTCAACGCATCAACGCCACGATGTGATATTGTAACTTTCAGCGTGCGGCAGTATATCACCGCTCGATGCTGCAGATTTCGATTCCCACCCATCGCCTGGACAGATTGGCGATTGGTCTCAGCGGGCTGTGCCTGGTGCACTGTCTGGGGACGACCATCGTGCTCGCAGTGTTGGCGAGTGCCGGTGGAGTACTTGGCGCACCAATCATTCACGAAGTCGGGCTCAGCCTGGCGATGCTGCTTGGCGGGCTGTCGCTCGGCAAAGGGATATTCGACCATGGCTACACCATGCCGTCGGCCGTCGGCGGTCTCGGCCTGGGGGTAATGGCGGGAGCTTTGACGATGCCGCATGACGGGACCGAGGCGCTCTATACAGTGATCGGGGTCGCGATCCTCGCGCTCGGCCACCGTCTCAACTTCATTGCGTCGGAATAACTCACTCGCCTTCGACGACTGGCGCTTCCGTGGTGTAACGTGGGGTCGCGGGCGGCAACAGTAGCCAACCGACACACAATGCCGAGATGATCAGTCCGGCCGGCCAATGAGAAAAAACGACGATCGCGGCCACGACGTTGCCAAGCGCGACAAGGCGGAAATGGCGCATCAGGCGACGGACGTAGCCGGGTTCGAGCCGCGGATCCATGTGGCCGCGACGGGCACCGACGGTCCATTTCAGCAGCCAGGAAACCGACACCACCGCCAGCGATACGACCCAGAATTGCGCCCCGGCCGGGCGTGCCGTCGGGTCCGGGAAATGCTCGGCAAGGACCGCGGCCGGGAAACTGATGAAGCCGATGGCGGCAAGGAACCATGTTGTCGCGATCACGAACCAATGTCCGGTCGTACGAAAGATCGCCCCGGAAAAATGGTGCTGGACCCAGTACAGGCCGATCACCGTCGATGCCAGCAGATAACCGCCATATTCGGGGAGCAGGTTGATCAATTCACCGCTCAACTTGTCGCCTGAATGTGCGACGGTCGGGACGACGATGTGGACGATGGGCAAGGTGAAGGCGATGGCAAACACGGCATCGGCGAAAGCCTCCATTCGAGCGGTCCCGCGAATGGCGCCTTCGCCAGCAAGTTCGTCCCGGCGCGCGGGGTCGTTGGGGTTGCTCTGCGATGCGGGCATGCGGGGGTAACGCCGCTCCAACGCGCTTGTTCATCCCGGCGATCGCGCCTATTTCAGGGCGATGGGCAAGCATGATCATCATTTGCATGAAGGCGAATTGCTGCACGATGCCGCCAGGAGCCGGCTGACCGAGAAAGGCGAGCAGTGGACCGATATGCGCGCCGCCGTATTTTCGGCGCTCGCAGGATTCGATCGTCCGGCGTCGGCCTACGACATCGCGGAAGCGGTTTCCAGGGCGGAGGGCCGCCGCGTCGCCGCCAATAGTGTGTATAGGATCCTCGACCTGTTCGTTTCGTCGAACCTGGCGATGCGGGTGGAGAGCGCCAATGCCTATGTCGCCAACCAGCATCCGGGTTGCTTGCATGATTGCATCTTCCTGATCTGCGATACGTGCGGGACGACGACGCACCTCGACGATGACAAATTGTCGGGCGGGGTCCGTCAGGCCGCGGCCGATGCCGGGTTCGAGGCAAGCCGTCCGGTGATCGAAGTGCGCGGTAAATGCGGCGATTGCATCTGACCTTGCCGCGTCGCTGACCGACGGACTGGGGGATGTCGAGCGTCGAGTGGATCGCCGCGCTGCTGGGCGTGGTCAACGTGGTCCTGGTCGTCCGTCGATCGATCTGGAATTATCCGTTCGGTCTGGCGATGGTCACCCTCTATTTCTTCGTGTTCGAAGACGCGAAACTCTATTCCGATGCGCTGTTGCAGATTTTCTTTTTCGCCATCAACCTGTTCGGCTGGTGGAACTGGGTCAGAGCCGACAAGGTCGATGATCGAGTGGCAGTCGAACTGATGGGGGCGCGTGGCCGCGCCGTGTGGTTGGGCGGGACGGTTGCAGCGGTCCTAGTATGGGGGACGCTGATGGCGCGCTTCACCGATGCCGCCGCACCTTACGCCGATGCAACCGTCGCGGGGATGAGCGTAGCGGCACAGCTGTTGCAGTCGTTGCGAAGGGTCGAAAGCTGGGTGCTGTGGATCGCAGTCGATTGTCTCGCGATCGGCCTGTTCCTCTGGCGCGGCCTCAACGTTACCGCCGGATTGTACGGGATTTTCCTGGCGCTGGCGGTCGCCGGGCTGGTCGAATGGCGAAAGAAGATTACGCGATGAAACATGGGTTCATCCTCGGCCAGTTTCAGCCGCCGCATGCCGGACACATCGCCGAGATCAATGCCGCCCGGGCGCTGGTCGACGAGCTGACCATCCTGGTGAGCTGGCTGCCGGGAGATCCGATCGACGGCGAGGCTCGGGTCGGATGGATGAAATCCCTGTTTCCCGACTGCCGGGTCGTCGGTCAGGTCGACCCGGCACGGGACCATGCGGTAGGCAGCCCCGAGCATTGGGCGGCGTGGAAACCGATCATCGGCGCGGTCCATCCCCAGCAGATCGATTATCTGTTCGCCTGCAGCGGTGACGAGGCCGAACTGGCGCGTCAGTTGGGCGGCTTGTTCGTGCCCCTTGGTGCGCGAATCCTAGGTGCGGACCAGGGCGGGCTGGGCGGCCTGACCGGCGACAAGGTTCGCGCCGACCCGTTCGGGTACTGGCGTTACCTGCCACCGCCGGTGCGCGATCATTACGCTCTGACGATCTGCCTCCACGGGGTCGAGAGTGTCGGCAAGTCGATGCTGTCCGAGCGGC
Source organism: uncultured Alphaproteobacteria bacterium (assembly GCA_963740965.1). Lineage (GTDB taxonomy): Bacteria > Pseudomonadota > Alphaproteobacteria > Sphingomonadales > Sphingomonadaceae > Sphingomicrobium. The sequence goes on along the minus strand of CAVUFW010000006.1, from coordinate 849,308 downwards.
TGGCAGCCCATTACGGGACGATTGTGGTACCCGAATATGGTCGGGCGCATTGCGAATTGTATGGGACCGACTGCCGCGATAGCGACCTCCGGCTGATGGGGCTGGCCCAGCAAGCCTCGATCGACGCCGCCCGGCCGTGGTGCACCCACCGCCTGATCTCGGATACCGATGCACTGATGACGGCGGCCTGGTCGCAAATGATGATCGGCTACGCCAGCGACGAACTACTCGTGCAGCGAAAGGCCGACCTCTACCTCATGCTTGCTCCCGATACGCCATTCGTCGACGATGGCACGCGGATCTACGGCGAGCCCGGGGTTCGCGCCCAATTCGATCGAGTGGCGCGCGGCGTACTTCGGGTGGCGCGGGTTCGAACCGCGGAAATCGCCGGCACGTGGGATCAGCGCTTCGACGCCGCCTGCGCAGCGATCGATTTGCTGGGCGATCGCAAGGCCGTCGATTGAGGTTCGACAGCGGCTTCTGGAGACGTTAGGACTGTTCTTCATGTCCGATCGTCCCCACACGCCACTGCTCGACACCATCAACTCGCCCGCCGATATCCGCGCGTTGCCGAAAGATCAGCTGCCCCAGCTGTCCGACGAACTGCGCTCGGAAATGATCTCCGCCGTGTCCGTCACCGGCGGTCACCTCGGCGCCGGCTTGGGGGTCGTCGAACTGACCGTCGCACTCCACCACGTGTTCAATACGCCCGACGACACGCTGATCTGGGACGTCGGCCACCAGGCCTATCCGCACAAGATCGTCACCGGCCGCCGCGACCGGATCCGCACGCTCCGCATGGGCGGGGGCCTGAGCGGCTTCACCAAGCGAAGCGAGAGCGAATATGATCCGTTCGGCGCGGCGCACAGCTCGACCTCCATCTCGGCCGCGCTCGGCTTTGCCATCGCCAACAAGCTCGACGACAGCCCGAAGCGCGCGATCGCGGTGATCGGCGACGGGGCGATGACCGCGGGTATGGCCTATGAGGCGATGAACAATGCCGAGGCGGCGGGCAATCGCTTGATCGTGATCCTCAACGATAATGACATGTCGATCGCGCCGCCGGTGGGAGCGCTACGAAATTCGCTCGCCCGGCTGGTGAGTTCCGGCAAGTATCTTACGCCGCGCCGGGTGGCGCAAAAGCTCGCCCGCGCGATGCCCGATCCGGTGCGGCGAACTGCGCGCAAGGTCGAGGAATATGCCCGCGGTTTCATGACCGGCGGCACGCTGTTCGAAGAACTCGGCTTCTACTACGTCGGTCCGGTCGACGGTCACGATGTCGAAGCGCTGGTAGAAGTGCTGGAAAACGTCCGCGACGCCGAGGAAGGACCGATGCTGGTCCATGTCGTCACGCAGAAGGGCAAGGGCTATGGCCCGGCCGAGAATAGCGCCGACAAATATCATGGCGTGGTCAAGTTCGATGTCGTGTCGGGCAAGCAGGACAAGGGTCCGGGCGGCGGGCCGCCGGCCTACACCGCGGTGTTCGCCGACGCGCTAACGGTCGAGGCGACGCGCGACGACAAGATCGTGGCGATCACCGCCGCGATGCCTTCGGGCACTGGGCTCGACAAATTCGAGGCGGCATTTCCCGATCGCACCTTCGATGTCGGGATCGCCGAACAGCATGGCGTGACCTTCGCCGCAGGGCTTGCCGCCCAAGGCTATCGTCCGTTCTGCGCGATATATTCGACCTTCCTGCAGCGTGCTTACGACCAGGTCGTGCACGACGTCGCGATCCAGAATTTGCCGGTCCGCTTTGCGATGGATCGCGCCGGACTGGTCGGGGCCGACGGTTGCACCCATGCCGGGGCGTTCGACCTGGCCTATCTGTGCACGCTCCCCAATTTCGTGGTGATGGCTGCCGCCGACGAAGTCGAATTGGCGAACATGGTGCACACCATGGCGCTGCATGACAGCGGGCCCAGCGCGGTGCGATATCCTCGCGGCAATGGGCGCGGGCTGCCGATGCCGGCAACGCCAGAGCGACTTGAAATCGGCAAGGGCCGGATCGTCCGCGAAGGCAAGAAAGTCGCCATCCTGTCGCTTGGCACGCGTCTGGAAGAAGCCGAAAAGGCCGCCGAGACCCTCGAAGGAATGGGGCTTTCGACCACGGTGGCCGACCTGCGCTTCGCCAAGCCGCTGGACGAGGCGATGATCCGCAAACTGTTAAGCACGCACGAAGTCGCGGTGACGATCGAGGAAGCGGCGATCGGTGGGTTCGGCGCACATGTGCTGACGCTGGCGAGCGATGAGGGGCTGATCGACGGCGGACTCAAGTTGCGCACCATGCGCCTGCCCGATCGTTTCCAGGATCATGACAATCCGACCAAGCAATATGACGAGGCCGGGCTCAACGCGCCGCACATCGTCGAGACCGTCCTGAAAGCGCTCCGCCACAACGACGTCGGCGTTCAAGCGGAAGCGGGCGCGATCGCCTGACGTCTCGGGTAGAATGACCAAAATTCGGGCCGATCTCTCGCTCGTCGCCCAGGGACTGGCCGAGAGCCGGACGCGGGCCCAAGCATTGATCCTGGCCGGCAACGTGTTTGTCGGCGACCGGCGGGTGGCGAAAGCGGGCGACCTTCTTGCCGAAGAAGTAGTTCTTACCGTCAAGGGGCGCGATCACCCGTGGGTGTCGCGGGGTGGGGTCAAGCTGGCACATGGGCTCGACCATTTCGGGTTTGAAGTGGCCGGCGCCGTCGCCCTCGACGTTGGAAGCTCGACCGGTGGTTTTACCGATGTGATGCTCACGAAGGGCGCAGCCAAAGTCTATGCGATCGACGTCGGGACCAATCAGTTGGCGTGGAAGCTGCGAAGTGACAATCGCGTGGTCGTCCACGAGCAGACCAACGCACGTGATCTGACGCGCGAGATCGTCCCTGAGCCGATCGACATCGTCGTGTGCGACGCCAGTTTCATCGGGCTGGCTAAGGTGCTCGATGCTGCGCTCGACCTTGCCAGGCCCGGCGCCAAGCTGGTGGCTTTGGTGAAGCCGCAGTTCGAGGCGGAAAGGGGAGAAGTCGGGAAGGGCGGCGTGGTGCGTGATCCGATCGTCCACCAACGCGTTTGTGAGGAAGTATCGGCCTGGGTAACGAGCAAGGGCTGGGAGGTTTTGGGGATCGCCACCAGCCCGATCACCGGTCCCGAAGGCAACGTCGAATTTCTGCTCGGCGCGGTGCGCAAGGGTGGCGAATTGGTCGGTTGAGCTGCCAGCGCTTTCTACCAAAGGAACAGCAGTTCGACGAGGGGTGGAACATCGATCGAAAAAATGTGGTTTAGGACAGCATCCTATTTTTCGAAAAGGAACTCGAGCGTTTCTATCGCCGTTGCGACGCCGCTAACCCGCCTTCATCCGCCCGCGCGCTCATTTGCCGCGCGGTTGGGACTGCTGCTTGGCGTCCTGTTCCTGGCGCTGCTCCTTGCCGGGTGCGGCGGTGCCAAGGGCGGTGATCGGAAGCGGCCCGATCCGACCGTAAAGACGGAAGCCGTTACGATCATGCGCTTCGCCAACCGGGTCGAAGCCGTCGGGACCGCCAACGCCAATGAGCAGGTGACCTTGTCCGCGCCGGTCACCGAACGGCTGGTCCGGCTCAACTTCGACGACGGCGGGTTCGTCCGTCGCGGCCAGACGGTGGCGGTGCTTGCCCAAGGGCAGGAGACCGCCCAGCTTGCCGAGGCCCAGGCCAACGCCCGCAATGCCAACCAGCAGCTCGGCCGGATCAGCGCACTGCGGCAACGCGGGTTCGCGACAAAGACCGACCTCGACGCTCAGGTCGCCCTGTCGGCGGCTGCACGGGCGCAGGCGGCCGAAGCGCGCGCGTCGATTGGCGATCGGGTTATCACCGCCCCGTTTGCGGGCTGGGTTTCGCTTCGCTCGATATCGCCTGGCGCGATCGTCGCGGCGGGGACGGAAATTGCCACCATCAGCGATGTCAGCAAGATTAAGGTCGACTTTCCGGTTCCGGAAACGCTGCTTCCGGTGCTCCGGCGCGGCCTTCCGATTCAGGTGACCTCGGCCGCTTGGCCTAATCAGCCGTTTGGCGGAACGATCGCGAACATCGATCCGGTGATCGATCCCAACACTCGGTCGGTGGTCGTCCGTGCCGAACTTCCCAACCCCGATCGCCGCCTCCGCCCAGGCATGCTGCTGACCGTTGGGATCGATACCGCACCACGGGCCGGACTGTCCGTGCCCGAATTGGCGGTGGTTGGAGAAGGCGACCGACGGTTCGTCTATCTCATCGACGGGCAGGGCAAGGCACGGCGCACGGAAGTTCGTGCCGGCGCACGCAGCGGCGGACGGATCGAAATCGTATCTGGCCTGCGCGAAGGGCAGAAGGTGGTGACCGAGGGCGTCATCAAGTTGACCGATGGAATGAAGGTCAAGGTTGCCGGCGCCGGCAAACCCACGCGCCCGGCCGCGTCTCCCGCCGCCGTGGGTAGTTAGCCCGCGCAATGCAGGTTTCGGACCTTTCGGTTAAACGGCCAGTCTTCGCTGCCGTAATCGCGATCCTGGTGGTCGTGATCGGGCTAGTCGGCTTCTTCAATCTTTCGATCCGCGAATATCCCGACGTCGATCCGCCGGTTGTGTCGATCACGACGACCTACACCGGGGCGGCAGCGACCGTGGTCGAAAGCCGAGTCACGCAGGTTCTCGAACAGGGCCTTTCCGGCGTCGAGGGTCTGCAGACCATCACGTCGCGATCGCGCGATGGACAGTCGCAGATCACTCTTGAATTTTCCGCCGGGACCCAGGTGGACGTGGCCGCCAACGACGTCCGCGATCGCGTTGCGCGCGTGGCGGACGATCTGCCCGATGAAGTTCAGCCGCCGGAAGTCGCCAAAGTCGATGCCGACGCGTCGCCGATCATGTTCATCGTTTTTAGCAAGCCCGGCTGGGATCGACTTCAGCTGAGCGATTACGTCGATCGCAATCTCGTCGACCGGTTTTCCGCGCTGGATGGCGTGGCCCGCGTGTTTATCGGCGGGGAGGCGCGTCCGGCGATGCGAATCTGGCTGCAACCGCAGAAGCTTGCCGCCTTCTCGCTCACTCCTGGCGATGTCGAAACGGCGCTTCGAACGCAAAACGTCGAGCTGCCCGCCGGTCGTCTGGAATCGTCTAGTCAGAACGTCACCTTGCGGGTTGAGCGGCCCTTCGCGTCGCCCGCCGATTTCGCCAATCTGATCGTCCGGCGTGGCGCGGGCGGCTATCTCGTCCGCCTCAGCGACGTCGCGCGGGTCGAGGCCGGACCGGAAAATCCTTACTCGTCGTTCCGGTTGAACGGCAACAGTGCGGTCGGCCTAGGCATCGTCAGGCAATCCGGAGCCAATACGCTGGCGGTGGCCGACGCGGTCAAAAAGCTCGCCGATCAGATGCGACCCACGCTGCCGGAGGGAATGACCGTCACCATCGGGTCGGACGATTCCCAATTCATCAAGGAAGCGATCAAGAAGGTCTACGAGACGTTGGGCGAAGCCGCGGTGCTGGTCGTGCTCGTGATCTTCCTTTTCCTCGGCAGCTGGCGCGCGACGCTGATCCCGGCGGTAACAGTCCCGATCTGCCTGCTCGGCAGTTTCGCGGTGCTGTGGATGTGCGGCTTTTCGATCAACTTGCTGACCTTGCTCGCCCTGGTGCTGAGTATCGGGATCGTCGTCGACGACGCGATCGTCGTGCTCGAGAACGTCTACCACCGGATCGAACAGGGCGAGCCGCCGCTTGCTGCGGCATTCAATGGCGCGCGGCAGGTCGGCTTCGCGATCATCTCGATCACCTTGGTCGTGTGCGCGGTGTTTGTGCCCATCATGTTCATTGCCGGCCAGACCGGATTGCTGTTCCGGGAACTTGCGGTGGCGATGATCGGCGCGATCGCCTTCTCCGGGTTCCTCGCCCTCAGTCTCGCGCCGATGCTGTGCTCCAAGCTACTCCGGCACGAGGAACGCGGTCGCTTTGCATCCTGGGTCGACCGGCATTTCAAGCGCCTTGAAGGCGCCTATGCCGGTCGGCTCGACAGCATTCTGGTCAAACCGCGCTACGCGATCATCGCCGTGATAGTGATGCTGGCTGGCGCCGCGTTCCTGTTCACGACGCTCAAATCCGAACTTGCGCCGCCCGAGGATGTCGGGATCATCCAGGGAAACATAACCGCGCCCGAAGGCACCGGCTTTGCGACCATGGACGGTTATATGCTCGACGTGCAGTCGAAAATGCTGTCGCTGCTCGACGCCAAAGATGGCGCGGTCCGCACCGTGGTGGTGCGCACGCCAGGCGGATTTACCGCCAGCGACGATTTTAATAGCGGTGCCTTTACGACGTTTCTCAAACCGTGGGGCGAGCGCACCAAGACGACCCAGGACATGGTCAGCGAGATCAATCGGATGCTTGCCGCGCTTCCGGCGGTGCGCGGCAATGCGTCGATCCGCAATTCGCTCAGCCGGGGAAGAGGCCAGCCAGTCAATTTCATTATCGCTGGGTCGACCTATCCCGAACTTGTCGCCGCGCGCGACCGGATCCTGGCGGCTGCCGCCGACAACCCCGGTATCGTAAATCTGGATTCCGATTACAAGGAGAGCAAGCCACAGATGCGGATCGAGGTGGACACGGCCCGGGCTGGGGATCTTGGCGTCTCGGTCGCCGATATCAGCCAGGCGCTGCAGACCCTGCTTGGCTCGTCGCGGGTCTCGACGTATCTCGATCGCGGCGAAGAATATCGCGTGATCGTCCAAGCCGAGGCCGCCAATCGCGCGACCGAAGCAGACCTGTCGCAGATCTACGTTCGTAGCCGGTCAGGTGAATTGGTGCCGTTGTCCAATCTGGTGACGACGCGCGACACCGCGGGCGCGCGCGATCTTGGCCGGTTCGACAAGCTGCGTGCCATCACCCTGTCTGGCGGCCTCGCAGACGGTTACTCGCTCGGCGACGCCCTGACCTTCCTGGAAAACGAAGCGGCCAAGTCGCCCGAGGTGACAGCGGTTGGCTACAGCGGGGAAAGCAAGGCATTTCGGGAATTGGGCGGGTCGATCGTCATCGTGTTCGTGCTCACGATCCTGGTCGTGTTCCTGTTGCTTGCTGCCCAGTTCGAAAGCTTCGTCCACCCGATCGTGATCATCGCCACCGTTCCGCTGGCGGTAGCGGGCGGGATGATCGGACTTGCGGCAATGGGCCAATCCCTCAACCTGTACAGCCAGATCGGGATCGTCATGCTGGTCGGGCTTGCGGCCAAGAATGGGATCCTGATCGTCGAGTTCGCCAACCAGTTGCGCGATGAAGGTCGCGATGTCGCGGCCGCAATACGCGAAGCGTCGGCCCGCCGACTGCGACCGATTCTGATGACCTCGATCGCCACCGTCTCTGGCGCGGTTCCACTGATGATCGCATCGGGCGCGGGCGCCGGGGCGCGGCAGGCGATCGGCGTGGTCGTGGTGTGGGGCGTATCGATCTCCACGCTGGTGACCCTGTTCCTGATCCCGATCCTCTACTCGCGTCTGGCCGGCTACACCGGTTCGCCCGAAGCGGTGTCGCGCAAATTGAACCAGCAATTGAGCGATCCGTTACCCGCCGAGTGACCGATCCAATGGCGCTGCCGCAACGAGCGTTCTATGGGCCGCGCAACGGAAGGAAATTCGATGACAACGACGACGCGCGACGATCGCGGGCTCTGGAGAAGGGCGCTGGTCACGGTGCCGGTGATCGTGATCTTGGGATTCGTGATGGGCGCAATCTCAAACAGCGGGTTCGGTAACGATTGGTACGACAAGCTGGACAAGCCGGCTTTCCAGCCGCCGGGATGGGTGTTCGGTGCGGCGTGGACCGCGCTCTACACCATGCTCGGGCTTGCATTAGCGACGATCCTCAACGAGCCGTTTTCGAACCGCCGCCAGCTGGCGATCGCCTTGTTTGCCGCGCAGTTGACGCTCAATTTCGCTTGGTCGCCGGTGTTCTTCAAATTCCACATGATCGACCTTGCGGCGATCATCATCATCGCCATGCTCGTGCTCGCGCTGGTCACGGCAAACCTGTTCCGCCGGATCCGACCGTTGGCGGGATGGCTGATGCTTCCCTATCTTGCATGGTTGTGCCTGGCGACCGCGCTCAACTATGAGACGGGAAGGCTGAACCCCGGAGCCGATGCCGCGCCGCTGGGAATCACTGGAGGACGATAGAATGCAATCCGAAAACAAGATTTTCGACGACCTCGCCAAAATGATGAACGGGGTGGCCGGGACGGTCGCCGGGATCGGTCGCGAGGCCGAAGGGTCGATGCGGGAAAAGATGCGCGAATGGGTCGGCGGGATGGATTTCGTCTCGCGCGATGAATTCGAGGCGGTGAAAGCGATGGCAATTGCCGCCCGCGATGAAAATGATGCGCTGCGCAAGCGCCTCGACGCGCTCGACAAGAGCGCCAAGCCGAAGCCCGCGCCCAAGGCGCCGCCCGCGGGAGCCTGACACTGTCCGACACTATCGCTCCCGAAGAGCAGGACGACGGCGCGCCGATCGACATGCTCGAACAATATTTCGAAGCGCGCGGCTGGGCGGCCGAGCGGACGGGGGAGGGCGAGATCGTTGCCTCGGCGAGTGGCAGCTGGGCGCAGTACGAATTGCGCGGCGTGTGGCGGAGCGATGACCAGGTGCTGCAGTTCCTGGCGTTCCCGGACATCAAGGTGGCAGCGGAGAAGCGGGGCGCGATCTACGAGGCGCTCGGGCTGATCAACGAACAATTGTGGCTTGGCCATTTCGAGATGTGGTCGGCGTCGGGACTGATCGTGTTCCGCCATGCGGCGCTGGTGGGTGACAACGACAGCCTGTCGTTCGACCAGGCGGAGGCCATCGCCGAAGCGGCGCTGGAAGAGTGCGAGCGCTTCTATCCGGTGTTCCAGTTCGTCCTGTGGGGCGGCAAGTCGCCCGGCGAAGCGATCTCGGCGGCGCTGATCGAGACCGCGGGGGAGGCGTGACTGCCGCGCTTCCGGGCCAGACCTGGATCGTCGGGTGCGGCAAGATGGCCGGGGCGATGGTCGAGGGATGGCAACGGGCCGGAGTTGACTTTTCGGACGCGACCGCGATCCGGCCGAGCGGCACGCCGGTGCCGGGAGTTCACACTGTGCGTATCATATGCGGCGGGTCGGTGCCGCGAATGGTGCTGCTTGGAATTAAGCCGCAGAAGTTGGACGAAGTTGCGCCCGAACTCGCCAAGTATATGGAATCCAACACTATTCTGGTGTCGATCTTGGCAGGGGTCGAAATCGAGAGTTTGTGGGCTCGCTTTCCGGGAGTTGGGCAGATCTTACGCGCGATGCCCAACTTGCCGGTCAGCGAGGGCCGGGGAGTAGTGGCGGTAACCGGCGGCGACGGGTCGATCGATCCGTTGTTCGACCTGCTGGGGACGGTCGTACGGACCGAGACCGAGGCCGAACTGGCGGCGATCGGATCGCTGGCGGGGGCCGGCCCCGCATATGTAGCGCGCTTTATCGCGGCGCTGGCGAAGGCCGGGGCGGAGCGGGGGCTCGAACCCTCACTGGCCGACCGAATCGCGCTGGAGACGGTGCTCGGCACGGCGGCGATGGCCAAAACGCATAACGAGACGATGGAATTGATCGCGATCCGGGTCGCCAGCCCAAACGGCACTACCGAAGCGGGGCTCAAGATCATCGATGCAGAACTCGACAACCTGATGGCGCGGACGCTTGCCGCTGCATCGCGGCGAGGCGAGGAATTGGCGCGGGCGGCGCGGATTGATTCGGGGCCGACGCTGGCCTAGTCGGGCACCTCTTCTCGACAGGGGTATTGAATGGCCGAACAGCCGAATTTCGACGACCGCGACGGTTGGATCTGGATGGACGGCCAACTGGTGCCTTGGCGAGAGGCCGAGGTTCATGTGCTGACCCACGCGCTGCATTACGCAAGCTCGGTTTTCGAGGGGCAGCGCGCCTACGACGGCGAGATCTTCAAGCTGACCGAACATAGCGAGCGGTTGCGCAACTCGGCCGAACTGTTGGGCTTCGACATTCCCTGGTCGACCGCCCAAATCGACGCCGCTTGCATCGAGGTGCTCGAAGCGAGCGGGATGCGCGATGCATATATGCGCCCGGTGGCGTGGCTGGGATCGGAAAAGATGGGGGTCAGCCCGACCGGATCGAAGCCGCATCTGGCGATTGCCGCCTGGTATTGGGGCAAATATTTCGACCCGGCGCTGGCGGAGAAGGGCATCCGCCTGACGATCGCTCCGTGGCGGCGCCCGGCACCCTATACCGCGCCGGTCCACAGTAAGGCGGCGGGCCTGTACATGATCGCCAGCCTGTCGAAGAAACATGCCGAGGATCGCGGCTTCAACGATGCGTTGATGTTCGACTGGCGGGGGCAAGTCGCCGAAGCGACCGGCGCCAACGCCTTTTTCATCCGTGATGGCGTGATCCATACCCCGACGCCCGACTGTTTCCTGGACGGGATCACCCGCCGGACGGTGATGGACCTGGCGCGGCGGCGCGGCATCGAGGTGGTCGAACGCGCGATCTGGCCCGACGAACTGGAAACCTTCCAGCAATTCTTCCTGACCGGGACCGCCGCCGAAGTGACTTTCGTCGGATCCGCCGGGCCATGGAATTTCGAAGTCGGCGACCTGTCGCGCCAGCTGGCCAAGGATTATGACGATTTGGTTCACCGCCGCCTTCCGACCAACTGATCGACCCTCCCGCGTCGGGGACTTGGTGTTTACTGTGGCGTAACCTAAAAGACGCTAGATACGCGGTTCCAGCGGGAGCAGTAGCGGATTGATGGTGGCGTCGGTAAAATCAAATCCGTTCAGGATCCGCGACGACGAGCTGGATTCGAACGCCGATCGCGTGCCGCTGCGCGACCTGCTGTCGATTGCGCCGCCGACCGAGCCGAGGTTGATCGCGATCCGCCAGGCGCAGGTCGCCGCGCTGGTGCGCATGGTCCCGGCGACGTTGATCGGCCAGTTCGTGGCGGCGACGTTCATCGTCATCTCTTTATTCGATTCGATCCCGCTGTGGCAGCTGGCGACCTGGCTGACGCTGGCGCTTGGGCTGTGTGTGGCACGCGGCATTCGAGCGTATCGCCTGCGGGTCAACATCGATTATGCGCGCCGAAGCCCCGCCGACGCGCGCGCGATCACGCTGGTGATTACCGTCCTTGCCGCCATGTGGCTTGTCCCGCCGTTCCTGTGGTTCAACACGGTCAATCTGGGCGAGAAAATGGTCCTGTTCCTGGTCGGGATGGGATTGATGAGCGTCGGCATCGTCACGCTGACCACCCTGCCACGGGCGGCACTGAATTATGTGATGCTGCTCGGCGCGGGCAATCTGGCGATGGCGATTTAGCTGGGTAACAAGGCGCTGGTCGGGCTGTCGCTGGTCTATGCCATCACGGTGGTGTGGATCACGCTGACCGTGGCGCGGCGATTCTTCGCCCAGGTCCGATCGCGATACGATCTGGAAGAGCGCGGCGAACTGGTGTCGCTGCTGCGCGAATTCGAGGCCAGCGGAAGCGGCGGCATCTGGGAACTCGACGGGCGGCTCAACCTGATCCACATTTCCGAAGAGCTGGCCGCCAAACTGGGATCGACCTCACTGCGTCTGGTCGGACGAAGCGTGCAAAAACTGCTCGACCCGCAGGACCAGATCGCGCGCGTTTCCGAGGGGATGCGGACGTTGTTCCACCATCTCGACAACGGGGTGCCGTTCCGCGATCTCGCCATCCCGGCCGTCGCCAGCAAGACCTGGTGGTCGCTGTCGGGCAAGCCGGTGCACGACGCCTTGGGCAATGTCATCGGCTGGCGCGGGGTCGGATCGGACATCACCGACGTTCGCCTGTCGGGCAGCGACGCGATCAGTGCGGCGCGGCGCGACCCGCTAACCGGGCTTGCCAATCGCCTGCTGGTTCGCGAGCATCTGGAGGAGGCGCTGCTGGCCCAGCTTGCCGGGCAGCGTGCCTGTTCGCTGTTCGTGGTCGACCTGGACCGGTTCAAGCTGGTCAACGACACGCTGGGCCATGCGGTCGGCGACAAATTGCTGTGCGAAGTGGCGCGACGGCTCGAACGATCGGCGGGACCGACATCCTATGTCGGGCGCCTGGGCGGCGACGAATTCGCGGTCGTGGTGTCGGGCGAACAGACCGACGAGCGATTGGCATCGGTGGCGCGGGCGATCATCGCCGAACTGTCGCGAACCTGCACGATCGGGATCGCCCGGCTGCACGTCGGCGCGACGATCGGGATCGCCCGTGGCGGAATTGACGGGCAGGCCGAGGAAGCGCTGATGCGCGCGGCCGATCTGGCGCTGTATCAGGCGAAAGAGAATGGCCGCGGCGGCTTCGCCTGCTTCGAACCGGAAATGTACCGCCGCGCCGAGAACAACCGGTTGCTGGAGAATGACGTTCGCGCCGCGCTGGAAGAAGACCGGCTGTCGCTGATGTACCAGCCGATCTTCGACGCGCAGACCGGGCAACTGGTCAGCCGCGAAGCGCTGTTGCGCTGGGATCACCCGACCCGAGGCGCGATCCCGCCGCAGGAATTCATTCCGATCATCGAGGATGCCGGGCTGATCCACCAGATCGGCGACTGGGTAATACGCGAGGCGTGCCGCGAGGCCGCGCAGTGGGATCCTTCGATCCGGATCGCGGTCAACGTCTCCGCGGCGCAATTGTCGGGCAGCGGGCTGGCCGAAACCGTGCTCGGCGCGCTGGCCTCGTCGCGCCTGGCGCCCGAGCGGCTCGAGCTGGAAGTGACCGAGAGCATCTTCCTGGGCGACGACCTTGCCACGCTGGCGTCGCTCGAACGGCTGCGCGGGCTCGGCGCGCGGCTGGTGCTCGACGATTTCGGCAAGGGCTATTCGTCGTTCGGCTATCTCAGCCGCGCCAAATTCGCCAAGATCAAGATCGAGCAGATGTTCGTACGCGGCGCGGCCGAGGGAGAGCGCGACTGCCTGGCGATCGTCCATGCGATCATCGCTTTGGCGCGCGGGCTGGACATCGAAACCACCGCCGAAGGGGTCGAGACCGAGGGCCAGGCGGCGGCGATGCGCGCGCTGGGCTGCGACGAACTGCAAGGATATCATTTCGGGCGGCCTGTGCCGGTCGGGCAGTTCGAGCGGCTGGCCGGGCAGGACCGGGCGCGGGTTAGCGCCTGACCCCTTTTCAGCGCGGCACGGCTCGCTATAAGCCGCGCTCCCGAAGCGTGCCGCCGGCACGGCTTCTGACGCCTGCTGGGGCGTCGCCAAGCGGTAAGGCACCGGCTTTTGATGCCGGCATTCGCAGGTTCGAATCCTGCCGCCCCAGCCAGGTCACCTGATCCTAGAGATCAGGTGAGAGTGGCGTTCTGTTAGCGTCCGCTTTCGACCTATTGCCGACAGTGGAATAGCGACCTTGCCCTTCCTGCTGGATCGACCTTACGGTCGCGACATGGAAAAGTCGTTTGCCTATCATCGCTCGGTCGCACCAATGGTTTGGGCGTTTGCTTCGCTAGCGATTATCGAGATGCTGGTGGTGCATTTGTTTCTAACGCTGCGCTGGCCGGTAGTCGGCTGGACGCTTTTCGCCTTTAGTGCAGCATCGTTGATATGGCTTGTGCATTGGATACGATCGTTTCGCCAGTGTCCCCACGTGCTCGCGAACGGACACCTTGAACTTCGCACCGGGTCACTGGCTTTGTTGAAGGTTCCGCTGGAAGGGATTGAAGGTGTGGCCACGCATTGGTCAGATGGGGAACACAAACACGCCGGGGCCGCAAACGTCGTCCCATTGGCCTATCCAAATCGCATGCTTCGCTTGAAGGTCCCTATCAAAACAAGAAAAGGGGCCTGCGATCGCGTCGCCTTTCGAGTGGACGAAGTCGCCCCATTCGATGCCGCCATGGAAGAACTCGGCATCCCTGTCCGCTGAGGCCAGCGTCTACTTTCCACCCGTAGCAGTCGATTAGGCGAGAGTTGGTTATCGACCCATTGCGGAGAACAGCGACAGCCTTCATCCTGAGCCGCTCGGCGAAGAGACTATTCATGAGTAAGAAACCGAAACGCCTATTGCAGTTAATGTTTGGATGTCTCGCGACCGCAGCGGCACCATTAGCTGCCCGCCCGGCGAGCTACGCGCCAGATCAGCATTGGACCAAAGAGGCTTGGAAATGCCGGGAGGGTAAACTCTCGTCTCTCGAAATCGCGAGCAATCGACCTCTAACTGCCACTGCCACAGATCTTCGAGTTTCCGCGCTTCGAGTTGACGGCAAACAGGTCTTGCCGAAGTCTGTCGAGGGACTCGAAGAGTTCCTCGCTGGCCTAGGTGCGATACAATCCATGTCCGGAGGTTGCGGGTGGACGGGAGAGTTCATTTCCATCCGTGGCTTCGTCCGCGAAGGCCCAGACTTAAGGCTTACGCAGGAAAAACGCTTTTTCATTCCTTATCGTCGGTAGCAGTCTGGGAAATGTCCGCCCTCACCCAAAGCAGGCCTTGGCGCTCTCGCGAACTGAGGTTTCTCTCGCACCGCCAACCTTCAGATCGAGCGGCCGATCAGTTCCTTCATGATCTCCGACGTGCCGCCGTAGATTCGGGCCACGCGGGCGTCGCGCCACAGGCGGGCGATGGGATATTCGTTCATGTAGCCGGCGCCGCCGTGAAGCTGGAGCGCGGTGTCGCAGGCGTTCCACTGCATTTCGGTATGCCACAATTTGGCGGCGCTGGCTTCGACCGCGGTCAGCTTGCCCGCGACATGGCGCGCGATCGCCCAGTCGAGATGCGCCCAGCCGACCTGCAGCCTGGTCTTGAGATCGGCGAGGGTGAAGCGCGTGTTCTGGAAATCGAGGATGCGCTTGCCGAATGCCTTGCGATCGGTGGTGAATTTGACCGCTTCGTCGAAGGCGCGCTGCGCCGAGGCCTGGGCCTGGACCGCGATGGACAGCCTTTCCTGCGGCAATTGCTGCATCAGCATCATGAAGCCGCCATTCTCTCCGCCGAGGAGGCGATCGGCGGGGAGGTGAACCTCGTCGAAGAACAGTTCGGACGTATCGTTGCCGTGAAGCCCGATCTTGTCGAGGTTGCGACCACGGGTGAAGCCTTCGTCGCCGTCCTCCACCAGGAACAGGGAGATGCCGCGGGCACCGCCTTCTTCGGTGGTGCGGGCGCAGACGATGACGAGGTTCGCGGTCTGGCCGTTGGTGATGTAGGTCTTGCTGCCCGACAGGCGCCAGCCGTTGCCGTCTTTCCGCGCGATCGACTTCATGCCCTGCAGGTCGCTTCCGGCATTGGGTTCGGTCATGGCGATGGCGCTGATGATGGTGCCGTCGACCATGCCGGGGAGAAAGCGGCGCTTCTGCTCCTCGCTGCCGTAATGGACGATGTAATCGGCGACGATGTCCGACTGAAGCGTGAAGCCCGCGGCCGAACCCATGTAGCTTAGTTCCTCGCCGACGATGGCGTTGAAGCTGAAATCCAGGCCGGGGCCGCCATAGGCCTCGGGCACTTGCGGGCAGAGGAGGCCGGCGGCGCCGATCTTCGCCCACGCCTCGCGCTCGACGAACCCGTCGGCCTCATGCGCGTCCATGCGCGGGGCGACGACATCGCCCAGAACCTTGCGGACGGTGTCGCGGAAGGCGTGGTGGTCATCGCTGAACAGCGAGCGGTCCTGGGCGTCGATCATGGACGCAAGCGTAGCGCGGTCTTGCGGCTTGGCAATGGAGCGCTAAGCACGGGCGCCATGGCGGGACCGCTCCATGGACTGACGATCATCGAGATGGCCGGGCTCGGGCCGGGGCCGTTCGCGGCGATGATGCTGGCCGATCACGGGGCCCAGGTGATCCGCATCGAACGGGCGGGGATGATCGGGGTGCCCAACGATCCGCTGCTTCGCAACCGTCGGTCGATCGCGCTTGACCTGAAGCGCGAGGCGCATAGAGAGGTGGTGCGGCGGCTGGCGGCCAAGGCGGACGGGTTGATCGAGGGGTATCGGCCGGGGGTAATGGAGCGGCTGGGGCTCGGGCCCGAGGAGCTTCGCGCCGGGCATGAGGCGCTGGTCTATGGACGGATCACCGGGTGGGGACAGCGTGGACCGCTCGCCGCCGAAGCGGGACACGATATTAACTATCTCGCGCTGACCGGCTTGCTGCACGGGCTGGGCGAACCCGACCGGCCGCCGCGGCCGCCGATGAACCTGGTCGCCGATTATGCCGGCGGGGGGATGATGCTGGCCTTCGGCATGGTCGCGGCGTTGCTGGATGTGCAGCGCGGCGCGGCGGGGCGCGTGGTCGATGCGGCGATGAGCGACGGCGCGGCGCTGACCGGAGCGCTGATCTACGGCCTGAAGGCGGCGGGTGCGTGGGGTGGCGGACGCGGGGGCAACCTGCTCGACGGGGGCAATCCGCTGTACGGATGTTATATCTGTGCGGATGGCAGATATCTCGCGCTGGGGGCGATCGAGCCGCAATTCGTCGCGGCATTGCTGGAGGGTTTGGCGTTGCCGGTGACGGCGACGAAGCTGGATGTGACGCGGACGGTGGCGACGAAATCGCGGGACGAATGGGTCGCGCTGTTCGCGGGCAAAGACGCCTGCGTCGCGCCGGTGCTCGACATGGACGAGGCGCCGGAGCATCCGCACAATGTGGCGCGCGCAACGTTTTCGGCAGTCGACGGTGTCATCCAGCCAATGGCGGCACCGCGATATGGCGACGCGCTCGACCCGCCGCGCGCGCCCCGCAGCGAAGGTGAGGACGGGCGGGCGATCCTGGCCGAACTGGGATATTCGGATATTCAGATCGAGGAATTGCTGACGTGAACCCGTTGTACGAAACCATGCCGACCAGCGTATTCGAGCGCATGAGCCTGGCCGCGACGAAGCACGGCGCAGTCAATCTGGGGCAGGGGTTTCCGGACTTCGGCTGGCCCGACGCGATCCTCGACGCGGCTGCGCGGGCGCTGACCGAGGGGTCCAACCAATATGCACCGTCGCGTGGGCTTCCGGCGCTTCGGCAGGCGGTGGCGGACCATTACGCGAGGCATCACGGGGTGGCGACGGGCGCGGACGGCGTGTGCGTGACATCGGGCGCGACCGAGGCGCTGGCGGCGGCGATCCTGGCGACGGTGAGCGAGGGCGACGAGGTGATCGTCATGACACCGGCCTATGACGCTTATGCGCCGCTGATCCGCCGCGCGGGCGGGGTGGTGCGGGAGGTAGCGCTGCAACCGCCCGGCTGGCGGATCGAGCGGGAATCGCTTGAGGCGGCGGTGACCGCGAACACGAAGGCGATCATCTTCAACAATCCGCACAATCCGACCGGTCGGTTATTCGATGCCGCCGAATTGGAGGCGGTGGCGGGGGTGGCGCGAGACCATGATCTGATCGTGATCAGCGACGAGGTGTGGGAGCATCTGCTGATGGACGGGCAGGAATTCGTGCCCATCGTGGCGTTGCCAGGCATGGCCGAGCGGACGCTGAAATGCGGGTCGGCAGGAAAGATCTTCTCGCTCACCGGGTGGAAGATCGGCTGGGTCGCGGCCGCGCCCGAGCTGGCGACTCTGGCGGCGCGCGCGCACCAGTTCCTGACTTTTGCCAGCGCGCCCAATCTGCAGGCGGCGGTGGCGTTCGGGCTGGCCGAGGGCGACGATTGGCTGCTGCCGATGCGGCAGAAATTCGCGCGCGCCCGCGACCGGATGACAGCGGGGCTGGAGGCGGCGGGCTACAAGGTGCTGCCGAGCGCGGCGACCTATTTCCTGATCGTCGATCTGGCGGCGTCGGGCATTGCGCTCGACGATGAAGCATTCGCCAAACTGGCGGTCGAGCAAGCGGGGGTGGCGGTGGTGCCCTTGTCAGCCTTCTCCGACGATGGCGAGCCGAAGCATCTTGTGCGCCTCTGTTTTGCCAAACGCGACGAAACGATCGACGCGGGCGTGGCGGCGATGGGCAAGGCGAAGGAGCTGGCACGTTGAGAAGCACGAGTGAGGATGCCAGCGTGTTACTGCCGTCACTTCGCGTGGTGTCGGGTGGAGGGCTAAGCAGCTTTTCGCCGATCGACGGCCAGCAAATTGGATCGGTCCAGGAAGCAAGCGCGGCCGATGTCACCATTGCCTGCAATCACGCCCAAGCCGCATTCCTGGCCTGGCGCAGCGTGCCCGCGCCCCGTCGCGGCGAACTGGTGCGCCTGCTCGGCGAGGAATTGCGCGCGGCGAAGGAACCGCTCGCCCGGCTGGTGACGCTGGAGGCAGGGAAAATCTTCTCCGAAAGTCTGGGAGAGGTGCAGGAGATGATCGACATCTGCGACTATGCGGTTGGGCTCTCGCGGCAGTTATACGGGCTGACCATTGCCAGCGAGCGGCCCGAGCATCGAATGATCGAGCAATGGCATCCACTGGGACCGGTGGCGGTGATCAGCGCGTTCAATTTCCCGGTGGCGGTGTGGGCCTGGAATGCAGCGCTGGCGCTGGTGTGCGGCGATGCGGTGATCTGGAAGCCGAGCGAAAAAACGCCCCTTACCGCGGCGGCGACGATGGCAATCGCAGCGCGGGCGCTGGGCCGGTTCGGCGGGGCGCCCGATGGTCTGTTACAGGTCTTGCAAGGCGGGCGGGACGTCGGCGGAGCAATGGCGGATGACGCGCGCGTCGCCTTGGTGTCGGCGACGGGATCGACCCGTATGGGGCGTGAAATCGGGCCGAAGGTGGCGGCGCGGTTCGGTCGGAGCCTGCTAGAGCTTGGCGGCAATAATGCGATGATCGTCGCGCCCTCCGCCGACCTTGCGCTGGCCGAACGCGCCATCCTGTTTTCGGCGGCGGGAACGGCGGGGCAGCGCTGCACCAGCCTGCGGCGACTGATCGTGCACGAGAGTATCGCCGACGCACTCGTGGCGCGGCTTATGACGTTGATCGCAAAGATCCCAGTCGGCGACCCGCGCGACGATGGTACCTTGGTCGGGCCGCTGATCGACAAGGAGGCGTTCGAGGCCATGGCCCGCGCTTGTCCCACGATCGAGCGGGTCGATGCGGTGGAAGGTGGCTATTACGTTCGCCCGGCGCTGGTCGAGATCGAGGCGCAGAAAGGGGTCGTGCTGCAGGAAACCTTCGCGCCAATCCTTTACGTGCTGCGTTATTCGGATCTGGACCAGGCGATCGCGCTCAACAATGACGTCGCCCAGGGCCTGTCGAGTTCGATCTTCACCAACGATCTTCGGGAGGCGGAGCAGTTTATGTCCGCGGCGGGAAGCGACTGCGGGATCGCAAACGTGAACATCGGCCCGTCCGGCGCGGAGATTGGCGGTGCTTTTGGCGGCGAAAAAGAAACCGGCGGCGGGCGTGAAAGCGGGTCGGATAGCTGGCGCGCCTACATGCGGCGGAGCACCAACACGATCAATTATGGCCGGGCGCTGCCGCTGGCGCAGGGCGTGAAGTTCGACCTCGACGTTTGACCGGCGGCGCAAGGCCGGCCCAAGTTTTCGCCCAGGACGCCTGCCACGACGCAAGACGTTCAGGTTCGAGCGGTCGGCCGATCCAGTAGCCCTGACCGACGTCGCAGCCGAGCGAGCGCAGCAGCAATAATTGAGCCTCGGTCTCGATTCCCTCGGCGGTGACGCTGAGGTCGAGGCCGTGGGCAAGGCGAATGATCGATTCGACGATCGCCTTGCTGTCCTTGGCGGTGACGGCGTCATCGACGAAAAAGCGGTCGATCTTGATCTCGGTGAACGGCAATTGGCGCAGCTGCATCAGGGTCGAGTAGCCGACCCCGAAGTCGTCCATCGCCAAGCCGATCCCCTTGATCCGGAAGCGGGTCAGCGTGTCCATCAATTTGACCAGTGGCTGGGTCGCGCCCTCGGTCAATTCCAGTACTAGTCGGTCGGTCGGCACATCGAGCGCCCGGCACATCCGTTCCACAAGATCGGGGAAGTCCAACTGTTCGAGCGACAGCGCACTGATGTTGAAGGCGATGCAGGTATCGATCCCGTGAGCGCGCCATTCGAGCCATTGTCGGAGCGTGGTGGTCAGTCCCCATTGGGTCAGTTGGTCAATTAGCCCGTGACGTTCAGCGAGCGGCACGAATCGCGACGGCGGGACCAGGCCCATTTTCGGATCGTCCCATCTGACCAGCGCCTCGACCCGCTTGAGCGCGCCGTCGACCAAGGAGATCTTAGGCTGGTAGACCATATGCAGCCGATGATTGATCAACGCGCGCTCGAACCCGTCGAGTAGTCCAATGTCTGCGGCGTTGATCATGCCGGTCGGGTCATTTCTGGTCGGTCACGGCTAGCCGGTCATTGGGCGGGGCTCGCCAGTTGCTGTTTCAGGATCGCTTCCAACGCATCGAGACGGGCCGGCTTTTCGAGCGGCCCTACCATGCGCAAGCCAAGCGCCTCGCCAAGCCGGAAGGCGCTTTCCAGAACCCGCCGGTCGAATCCGCTGATGATCAGCACGGGGCCCCGATAGTTTTGCTCGGCAAGGAAGCGGAGCAGCTCGACCCCGTCCATCCCGGGCATGCCAAGATCGAGCGCCACCATCTGCGGCGTATCGGCAATTAGGCGGGCACGAAAATCCTCGTCCTGCTGGGTGGTGATAGGCTCGAAGCCACACATACGGGCTGCACTTGCAAGGAACGCCGCGAGCTGGGGTTCGTCGTCGATCAATAGGAGACGCGGCCGCGTCATGACGCTCAATTCCTGTTCATTCTTTGTCTGGATGCATGATGCGCACCAAGCGGTTAACGCGTCAAACGCAAGAAACGGCTTATTAACCGCAACCGTTCTAAAATGCCACGTCTGGAGAGTTTTCTCCGATGGAGTGGGGAATGTTCGGTTCATTGATCCGTCGCAAGCCGGCGATATCGCTCGATCAGGACGACATCGCGTTCGAATCGACGACTTTTTCGCTGTCGACCGCGGTTCCGCGTCCCTCGGAACGGCGCGACGACAACCGCCTTCCGTCCACGCTGTGCATCGTCAAACTTATAAGTGGCCAGACCGAACAGTTGATCCGCGTTCGCAACTTGTCGGCCGGTGGGCTGATGGCCGAAATCGGCCAAGGGGTCAGCGTCGGCGACGAGGTGACGATCGAACTCAACAGCAGCCAGCTTCCGTCGCGGGTCATCTGGACTCGTGAAGGTACCGCCGGCTTCAAATTCGCGCATAACATCGACCTTGGCGAACTGCTTGCCGGCCGCAAGCCGCGCCACGGCTTTCGCGCCCGCCCGCCGCGGCTCGACGTGCGGTGCCAGGCCAATATCCGGGTGGGGAAGACCTATTACAAATGCGATGTGCGCGACATCTCGCTGGGCGGGATGAAGGTCGAGCCGATCGAAGAATATTGCCTCGGCAAAGACGTAGTCGTGGTGGTCGAGAGCCTGCGCCCGATCAAGGGCAACATCCGATGGTACAGCGAGCGCCGCGCGGGCGTGGTGTTCGATGAGCCGCTAAAGCTGGACGAATTGGCCGAATGGGTCGGCAAACGGGTCGAACTGGCCAGCCTGAAGGCGAGCTATACCAAGGCCTGACCCCTTGCAGGGCGGGGAGCGGGTCGCCATCTCCTCGTTTCAAGCAAGGAGAATGACATGGCCGAGCAAATCGCGATTCTGGCGGGCGGTTGTTTTTGGTGCACCGAGGCAGTTTTCCTGGATATTGCCGGCGTTAGCAGCGTCGAGAGCGGGTACACCGGCGGATCGACCGCCAATCCGACCTATCGCGATGTGTGCAGCGGCTCGACCGGTCATGCGGAAGCGATCAAGATCGCCTTTGATCCCGATGTCGTCGGTTATGGCGATCTGCTCGACATCTTCTTCGCGACGCACGATCCGACGCAGCTGAACCGACAGGGAAATGACGTCGGCACCCAGTACCGTTCAGCCATTTTCCCACAGGACGAGGCGCAGGCTGAGGAAGCGCGCGCCGCGATCGACCGCGCGGCGATCAATCAGACAGCACCGATCGTGACCACGATCGAACCGGCGGCGACCTGGTATCCGGCGGAAAAGGATCATCAGGATTATTGGGCCAACGAAGGTCAGCGCAATCCCTATTGCCTGGCGGTGATACCGCCCAAACTGGCTAAATTGCGCAAGAGTTTCCAGGCGCGGCTGAAGAACGAGACGGTGGCTATTTAAGCAGTGTGTTGCAGCGAAAACGGTTAACGTGGAAAAGGATCGTTTTCGCTTAAAATCCTATTGAATTGCAAAACCTTGTATGGCAGCCCCGCGCTGCGGTGGCGTCCTGTCCCCGCTCCTAGGGGGGAATATCATGCATTTGCGCACTTTCGCTTGCGGGCTGTTGCTCGCGTCGTCGCCGTTGGCAGCACAGACTGTCGTGGCTCCTGCTCCGGCTCCGGCGGCGATTTCCGCTCCGTCATACGGCAACAGCGCGATGCTCCGTGTCGGTACCGAAGTGCCACTTCGATTACTTGAGGAACTGACGACTGCGGGCAAAAAGCTGCGTGTTGGCCAGCGCTTTAGGATGGAGACAACCGCACCGGTACTAGTCAATGGCGTGGTTGCCATTCCCGCAGGTAGCCCCGCGGTTGGCGAAATCACGGATGTTCGGAACAAGGGGATGTGGGGCAAATCTGGAAAACTCAACGCCCGCGTTCTCCATGTCACCGTTAACGGCCGGCAGATCCGACTTACCGGTGGCTTTGACGATAAAGGCGTTGCTGGTGGCATCGGAGCCGTCGCGGTCTCGGCAATCATTTTTGCGCCGGCCGGTTTTTTCATGACAGGCACAAGCGCCAAGGTGCCCGTTGGTGCAGCGGTAAAAGGCTTCGTCGATGAGGATGTGCCGCTAAACGTTGCCGCGTCGGCGCCGCAGCCCTTGATGGTCGTAGCGCCGCCCGCGCCACTGCCCGTTGCGCCGACGAGTGCGTCGAACAATCCGGTTCGTAACTGATCGCTGACGAACGGAACTTTAAAGGGGCGTCTTCGGTCGCCCCTTTTTTATTGGCGCGGCGCGGCGGCTCGAGTCAGTCGGTCGTTGATCGCGGCGCCGAGGCCAGAGCTTGGGATTGGAGCGACGGCAATGCTCGGCTTGGCTGAGGCGTCGGCCTGGTGAAGCAGGTCGAACAGGCGGGCGGCGGCTTCGACCAGGTCGCCGTTTTCGCTCAGGTTGGCATCGCCGGCGACGTCGCCGAAGCCGAGCAGATATTCGCCGCGCCGTGCGTCGGTCGCGCTCAGGCGCAACGGCTTCGAAGGGGCGTAATGGCTGGCCATCATGCCGGGCGCCTCGATCGCCCCCGAGGCAAGCGGCGCGTCGATCTCGACCGGGCCGCGGCGGAGCAGTCGCAGCCCGCCGCTGGTGGCCGCGACGATGGTCGATTCGATGCCGCGCGCGGTCGGGCCACCATCGATCACCAGCGCGATCCGTCCGGACAGGCTGGCCATCACGTGATCCGCCCGGGTCGGACTGATCCGGCCGCTCGCATTGGCGGAAGGCGCCGCCAGCGGGCGTCCGGTGGCAGCAAGCAGAGCCTGCATCGCCGGATGCGCGGGGATCCGCAGCGCGATGGTGCCAAGACCGGCGGTGACCAAGGCGGCGATCCCGCCATCCTCCCGCGCGGGCACGACGATGGTCAGCGGGCCCGGCCAATGCGCCTCCGCCAGCCCGCGCGCTTCCGCATCGAACTGCCCCAATCGTTCGGCGGCGGCCAGATCGGGGACGTGGACGATCAGCGGATTGAAGCTAGGGCGGCCCTTGGCCGCGTAAATCCGCGCCACTGCATCGGCCGACGTGGCGTCGGCGGCAAGGCCGTAAACGGTCTCGGTCGGGACCGCGACCGGCTGACCATCCAAGATCAGTGCCGCGGCTCGGGCGATGCCCTCATCGTCGAACGGCATCATCACTGTCTCTGGCGAGGTCATGGCGCGCTCGCTATGGCATGAGGCTGTTTCCTTCAAGGTGAGCGCGCCCATGACCTTCCGTTGCCCCGTCAATGACCAGCGCCAGGTGCTCGATCACGTGGTTCGCATCGCCGAACTGTCAAACGATCTGGAAATGGTCGGCGCGGTGCTGGAGGGCGCGGCGCAATTTGCCGAAGGCGAATTCGCCCCGCTCGACCGGATCGGCGACACGCAGGGGTCGCGGATGATCGACGGCAAGGTCGTCACTCCAGACGGGTTCAAAGCGGCGTATCGCGCGTTCGTCGAGGGTGGATGGATGACGCTCGCCGCGCCCGAGGCATGGGGCGGGCAGGGGTTGCCGCTGGCGCTGTCGGCGGCGCTGATGGAAGATCTGAATGCCGCCAACATCGGCTTCGCGCTTTGCCCTATGCTGTCGATGGGGGCGATCGAGGCGCTGCAGCATCATGGCTCGGACGAGCTGAAAGAGCGCTATCTGGCCAAAATCGTATCTGGCGAATGGCCTGCGACGATGAATTTGACCGAACCGCAGGCGGGCAGCGACGTCGGCGCGCTCAAGACCCGCGCCGAGCTGAACGACGATGGCAGCTGGCGCGTGTCAGGGACCAAGATATACATCACTTATGGTGACCATGATCTGGCCGACCAAATCGTTCACCTAGTGCTTGCCCGAACACCCGGCGCGCCCGAGGGCACACGGGGCATCTCCTTGTTCCTGGTACCCAAGATCCTGCCCGACGGCAGCGCCAACGACCTGCATTGCGTATCGATCGAGCATAAGCTGGGAATCCACGCCTCGCCGACCTGCGTGATGAGCTATGGCGACAACAAGGGCGCGAGCGGCTGGATGATCGGAGGCGAGAATCAGGGCATGCGCGCGATGTTCACCATGATGAACAATGCGCGGCTCAATGTCGGGCTGCAGGGCGTAGGCATCGCTGAGCGCGCGACGCAGCGCGCGGTGGCCTACGCGCTCGAACGCAAGCAGTTGGGCAAGGCGATCGCGGAACATCCCGACGTGCGCCGTATGTTGCTGCGGATGCGCAGCCTGACGATGGCGAGTCGCGCACTCGTCTATTATGCCTTCGGGCAGGTCGATCGATCGGCACGTGGGGACAGCGAGGCCGGCCTTCGCGGCGACGTGCTGACCCCGATGGCGAAGGCTTGGGGCACCGACGTCGGTTGCGAAGTCGCGAGCCTGGGCGTCCAGGTTCATGGCGGCATGGGTTATGTCGAGGAGACGGGTGCGGCCCAGCATCTTCGCGATGCCCGAATTGCGCCGATCTACGAGGGTACCAATGGGATCCAGGCAGCGGACCTCGTCGGGCGCAAGCTGGGGCTCGATGGCGGATTGGCGTTCGACGGGCTGATTGCCGATATCGAAGCGGAAGCGCGGCACCCGTCGTTGATTGCGTTGACCGATACGGTCGAGGTCGCGGCGGCCACGCTCCGCGCCGCGGCGGCCGACGACCGGCTGGCAGGAAGTTATCCCTTCCTCACCATGTGCTCTGTGATGGTCGCCGGCTGGCTGTTCGAGCGGCTTGCCCGCGCGCCCGAAGCAAGCGACCGCGACCGCGCTGCGGCAGAATATTTCCTGACCGTGATCGTGACCGAGGCATTAGGGCTTGGGGCGGCCGCGGAAAGTGGCGCGGCATTGCTCTTTTCGGTAGACGCGGCGGCGCTAGCCTAGGCGCGGGCGAACAGTTCCGTTGGGTCGATGCCGAGGCGATCCATCCGTTCCCGGATCAATGGCCATTCGCCGCGAATGAAGCTCTCGCGCTCGCTGGTGCGGAGGCGAAGGGCGGCACCGGGAGCGACGAACATGCCCACGCCGCGCTTGACGACGACCAGTCCTTCGTCCTGAAATCCCTGGTACGCCTTGGCGACCGTCAGGGGGTTGGCGCCTTCCTCGACCGCTAGCGCACGGACCGAGGGGAGGGAGTTGCCGTCTTTAAACCGGCCCGTCAGAATCGCATCGGCAATCACCTCGCGAAGGCGAACGTAAACAGGCTTTTCGTGAGATGTCTTGAGTGTCATGCTGTGGCAATACAGCATGTCGCGGCCGAAGGCAAATGTCTTAGTCCGAAGGTGCTGTCCAATGGCGGACGACGGTGTCGAGCGGTGGCCGTGGTCGTTCCTGCAATTCAGACCCGGGAGTGCCGAGGAACATGAAGCCAGCGATGCGCTCGCCAGCGTCGCAGAATGCCGCCCGCACGCGTTCCGAATAGGCTGCCCAGCCGGTGATCCAGCTCCCGACATACCCGAGGGCATGCGTTGCGCTCAGAAGGTTCATGGCCGCTGCACCGACCGACAATTCCTGTTCCCACAACGGGATCTTGTGATCGGGTACGGGTGCCGCGATCAGGACCACCAGAGTGGGTGCCTGGTGCGCAAATTCGAGGGCTTTTTGCAGATGGGCGGCACCGGCGTCGGGAACGCTTTCAGGAAGCGCCGCCGCGAGCAGGTCCGCAAATGCGTCACGCTGATCGGGGGCAACGATCACGAACCGCCAAGGTGCGAGCTTGCCGTGATCGGGGGTACGGGCGGCAAGGGCGAGAATCTGGTCGAGCTCTTCTTCACTCGGTCCTGGCGCCACCATTTCGCGCGGCCGACCTGATCGACGGGTCGTCAGCAGCGATAGCGGCGAGCTGATGTCATTGAGCGTCATGCAGTTCGCAGTAGCATGGCAACCGTCCGTAACAACCGGCTTCACAACGGAAGATTCGCCGCTAGGGTGCGCGCCAACTCATCCAAGCGGGCGGCAAACGCCCCGTACATTTCCTGGGAGGAAATAATACATGGTCGATAGCCCCACCGCGGACAATCCGCGCGAGCCCGACATCAGCCACGAAAATCCGGCGGACAAAAGCGAATGGTTCGGCCATCCGCGCCAATTGGCCCGTCTGTTCACGACCGAGGCGATGGAACGCTTCGGCTATTACGGCATGCGAGCACTGCTGACGCTCTACCTCGCCCAGCATTTCCTCTTCTCCGATCAAACGACGACCGGTCTCTACGGCGGGTTCACCGCTCTGGTATACCTAACGCCGCTAATTGGCGGGCTGATGGCCGACCGGTTCCTGGGTTCGAAACGCTCGGTCAAATTCGGCGCGATTTTGATGAGCCTCGGCTATCTGACGCTCTGCTTCGGCGGGCAACCGGCCAAGCCATTCGCGATGGTCGACGGCCAGCGTTACGAAGTGACGCAAAGGGGATCGGGCGATACGCTCAAGCAGTACGTCGTCGACCAAGGTCGCGAACTCCAGATCAAGGGTAATGACGATAAAAGCGTGTCGTTGCTTGCCAACGACGGCAGCGAAGCCCGGAAGGTTGCGCCAGGCAACTTCGAAGCCAAAGGCGAGCGTTCAGAGACGAGCGTCTTCCTTCTGTTGATCGGCCTGGCGCTGGTTGTGATCGGCAACGGATTTTTCAAACCCAACATCTCTACCATGGTCGGCTCGCTCTATGCTGACGGCGATCGCCGGCGCGACGCCGGTTTCACGATCTTCTACATGGGGATCAACCTCGGCTCCTTATTCTCTCAAATCCTATGTCCGCTTCTTGCAGTGGGCATGGGGAGTTGGGGCGGCCTTGGCTGGTGGGCAGGTTTTGCGCTTGCGGCGGCCGGTATGCTCATCTCCTGGCTGCTGATTCAATTCGACGGCGGCAAACTGAATGGCATCGGCGATCGCCCCGAGGGCGCGCCGTCCAATCGCGACATTATCATCTACGTCGGTGCGCTTCTGGCGATCCCGGTGGTATGGTTTCTGTTCAGCAATCTGATGAGTGCGGTCCCGCCAGTCGAAGGGTCGGGCCTCGTCGGTTATGTCGCCAATCTTCCGATCATGGGCAAAATCATGTTCGGCACCTTCATCGTGGCCGTGCCGGGTATCCTGATCTGGTCGTTCATGAAAGGTACGAAGGCCGAATTCCAGATGATGGTCGCTGCCATGGTGTTGATCACCTTCAATACGGTCTTCTGGACGTTGTTCGAGCAGGCGGGTTCGTCGCTGACGCTGTTTGCCGACCGCAACACCGACCTTAGCGTATTTGGATTGTTCAGCATCTCCGCGGGACAGACCCAGTTCTTCAACGCTGCGTTCATCGTGCTTCTCGCGCCGTTGTTTTCGGTCATGTGGAATTCGATGGCGAAAAAGGGCGTCGAGCCCACCATCCCGGTCAAGTTCGGTATTGGATTGATGGGAGTTGGCCTCGGCTTCCTGTTCCTGGTTTGGGGCGCGCAATTCGCGGGCCCGGACTTCAAGGTCGGCCTTTGGTGGCTGGCGGGTCTGTATCTGATCCACTCGATCGCTGAATTGTGCATCTCGCCAGTGGGCCTCAGCATGATCACCAAATTGTCGATCGCTCGGATCGTCGGTCTGATGATGGGCGTTTGGTTTCTTTCAATCGCCGTCGCGCAATATGTTGCCGGACTGGTCGCGCAGGTCGCCTCGGTCGAGACGGTCGGCGGACAAGTGACCAACTTGCAGGTCAGCTTGAATACCTATGTCGGCGTCTTCACCACGATCGGCTATGTATCGATCGGGATCGGCGTGCTGCTGCTTCTGCTCAGCTGGCCGCTCAAGCAACTGATGCACGGAGTGAAATAGCGATGCGGATCGTCCTCGCAGTGATCGTTGCAGCTTCCGCATTGGGAGGCTGCGCTGCGCGGACTCCGCCACCCAAGGCACCGGCAATCCGGATCAATCCCGATCCTTATCCGTCGACCTATACGCGCTATTCCGGTGCGCCGACGATCATCCGCAACGTCACCATTTTCGATGGTGAGGGGGGACGGATCGACAATGGCTCCGCGGTGTTCGCTGACGGTGTGATCGTCGCGACCGGCGATGCGTCGCTGGCGGCGCCCACGGGAGCAATCACGATCGACGGGTCGGGCAAGTTCCTTACGCCGGGAATCATCGACGTTCACAGCCACCTGGGCGATTATCCGTCACCCGGGACCGAGGGTAACAGTGACGGCAACGAAGCTACCGGAGCATCGCGACCCGAAGTCTGGGCCGAGCATAGCGTGTGGCCGCAGGATCCCGGATTTTCGCGCGCGCTCGCCAACGGCGGAGTGACGGCGCTCCAGATCCTCCCCGGATCGGCCAACCTGTTCGGCGGGCGCAGCGTCGTGCTGAAGAACGTGCCCGCGCGGACTGTTCAGGGAATGAAGTTCCCCGGTGCGCCCTATGGTCTAAAGATGGCGTGCGGCGAAAACCCCAAACGCGTCTACGGTAACAAGGGCGGCCCCGGCACCCGGATGGGCAACGTTGCCGTCACCCGTGCGACCTGGATCAAGGCGCAGGACTATGATCGCAAGTGGGACAAATACGAACGCAACGGTGGGGACATGCCCGGCCGCGATCTGGCGATGGATACGCTGCGCGGCGTGCTCGACGGCAAGATCATGATTCACAACCATTGTTACCGCGCCGACGAAATGGCGATCATGATCGATATGAGCCATGAATTCGGCTACAAGATCAGTACCTTCCACCATGCGGTCGAGGCTTACAAGATTGCCGATTTGCTGGCCCGCGAGGGCATTTGCGCCGCGATGTGGGCCGACTGGTACGGCTTCAAGATGGAAAGCTACGACGGGATCAAGGAGAACATCCCGCTGGTCGACCGCGCCGGTGCCTGTGCGATCGTTCACAGCGACGATCCCAATGGCATTCAGCGACTGAACCAGGAGGCCGCGAAGGCACTCGCCGACGGTCGCCGGATGGGGCACAATGTGTCCGACGCCTATGCGTGGAAGTGGCTCAGCTACAATCCCGCCAAGGCGCTGGGCATCGGCGACAAGGTCGGAAGTCTGAAGCCAGGTAAGATGGCCGACGTCGTGTTGTGGAATGGAAATCCGTTCAGCACCTACACCAGACCCGACAAGGTGTGGATCGACGGGGCGCTGATGTACGACAGCGCCAATCCGCGGCTTCGCCCGGTAAGCGATTTTGAGCTTGGTCAGCCGGGCGAAGGAGATACCAAGTGAAGCGCCTCCTTATAGCCGCGGCATTGCTCGTCAGTGCTTCGCCGCTCGCCGCGCAGACCATCGCCATTACCGGCGGTACGGTTGCCCTGGGCGATGGGTCGGAGCCGATCGTCGGCGGGACGGTCGTCATCCAGAATGGAAAAATCCTCGGTGCGGGGGTCGGCGTGCCGGTCCCGCGCGGCGCCGAAATCGTCGATGCGCGCGGCAAGTGGGTTTCGCCGGGAATCGTCGGCGGCTTCTCCCGCCTCGGCCTTAGCGAAGTCGACCTGTCGGCCGATGGCACCACCGACGACCGCGCACCGGGCGGACCGTTCAGCGCGGCGATCGATGTCGCGCCGGCGGTCAATCCGATGAATTCGACCATCTCGGTCAACCGCGCCGACGGCGTGACCCGGGCGATCGTCGCTCCCAATACTGCGCGCAGCATCTTTGCGGGGCAGGGAGCGGTGATCGACCTTGGTGCCGACCACGAGCCGATTACGGCGGCGCGCCGGTTCCAGTTCGTCGAACTTGGCGAGTCCGGTGCGGAAACAGCCGGTGGATCGCGCGCGTCGGCGCATCTTTTGTTCCGCAACGCGCTCCGTGAGGCCGCCGAACTCGGTCGGTACACCCAGCGCGCCTCGTCGCGCGCCGCGCCGAGCCCGGACATGGTCGTCCGCGACCCGAACGAGTTGCGAATGACCGGGCCTAACGCCCAGCGCAGCGACGATGTGCTGCTGACTCGCTTCGATGCGGCGGCGCTCGTGCCCGTGTTGCGTGGTCAGCAATATCTGCTGGTCCATGTCGAGCAGGCCAATGACATCTTGCAGGCGATCGCCCTGAAGAAAAGCTATCCGCAATTGAAGATGGTGCTGGTCGGAGTGACTGAAGGATGGACGGTCGCCGACCGGATCGCCGCATCGGGCATTCCGGTCATCGCCTCCGCGGTCAACGATCTGCCGGCCAGCTTCGAGATGCTCGCCGCGACCCAGTCGAACATCGGCCGAATGCGCGCCGCGGGCGTGAAGGTCGCGATCGGGATGATCGACGACAATGATTCGCGCTATCTGTTTAATCAGCGCCAATATGCAGGCAATCTTGTTGCGCTCGGCAAGGTTCCGGGGGCGACGGGCGTCAGTTGGGGCGAGGCGATGGCGATGATCACCTCCAAACCCGCCGAAGTGATCGGCATGGGCGGAACGCTTGGTAGCCTGGGCCGGGGTCGGCAGGGCGATGTCGTGATCTGGTCGGGCGATCCGCTCGAATTGTCGAGCGAGGCTCAAATGGTTTGGATCGACGGTGTCCGCCAACCCCTCGAGAGCCGCCAAACGAAGCTCCGCGACCGCTACCAGAGTCTCGAGCGCAAGGCCCTTCCTGAGGCGTACCGCCGGTGACCTCACAGGTAAGCCTCGTGCTTGCCTCATTTGCCTTTGTCGGCACGCATTTCCTGATGTCGCATCCGTTGCGCGCGCCGATGGTGAGAGCGCTGGGCGAGCGCGGGTTCGGGCTGGTCTACGTCGTCGTGTCCTTCGTGACGCTGTACGGCATGTCCCGATATTATGGTCCTGCCTCGGCCGAAGCCCCGGAGCCGCTGTGGGCTGCCGGGCAGGGCGGGTGGATTGCCGCGACGATCCTGATGTTAAACGGCGCGATCCTGTTCGTCGGGTCGCTGCGCCGCAACCCGGCTTTCCCGACAGGGGGCAAGCCGGTGACCGAGATCGGGGCGGCACGCGGAGTCTTCGCCATCACGCGCCACCCGATGATGTGGGGCTTTGCCATCTGGGCGCTGGTCCACGCCATCGTGTTGCCGACCCTGGCGGCGCTCACGATTAGCGCTGCGATCGCCATTCTCGCGCTTGGCGGAGCCTATGGGCAGGATGCGAAGAAGGCGAAATTGGTGGGTGAACCCTGGCGCGACTGGGTGCGGCGAACGAGCTTCGTTCCATTCGGTCGGGGGTTGGCGTCGCCCGGCGTGTTCGCTCTGGTCGGCGGCACCTTGCTGTGGCTTGCGGCAACCTACGCCCATGGCGCGCTCGGCTATCGTCCTGCCGGGGTATGGGCCTTTTTCCATTAAGGCTTTTCAGGCAAAAGCCTGACATGAGCAGAAAATTCTTCGGCACCGACGGGATTTGCGGGCGCGTCAACGATGCCCCGATGACCGCCGAGATCGCGATGCGGGTCGGCCAGGCGGCCGGCGCGCACTTCCTCCGAGGCGACCATCGTCACCGCGTGGTCATCGGCAAGGACACGCGCCTTTCGGGTTATATGATGGAATTGGCGATGGTGGCCGGCTTCACTTCGGTCGGGATGGACGTCGTTCTGCTCGGCCCGATGCCGACCCCGGCGGTGGCAATGCTGACCCGCTCGATGCGCGCCGATCTTGGGGTGATGATTTCGGCCAGTCACAATCCGTTCATCGACAACGGCATCAAGTTGTTCGGTCCGGACGGGTACAAGCTTAGCGACGAGGCGGAGCGGTCGATCGAACGCCGGCTGGGCAAGGAGCCGAAGCTGGCCAAGGCGGACATGGTTGGCCGGGCCAAGCGGATCGACGATGCGCGCGGGCGATATGTGCATTTTGCCAAGTCGACTTTGCCCGATCAACTGCGTCTCGACGGGCTCAAGATCGTGATCGATTGCGCCAACGGTGCCGCCTATCACGTCGCGCCCGATGCATTGTGGGAGCTTGGCGCCGACGTCATTCCGCTTGGGGTCAGCCCCAATGGCACGAATATCAACGACAAATGCGGATCGACCCATCCGCAATCGCTGCAGGAAACCGTGGTCGCGAGCGGCGCGGATATCGGGCTCGCCCTCGATGGCGATGCCGACCGCCTGATCGTCGTCGATGAGACCGGAAAGGTGATCGATGGCGATCAGCTGATGGCCTTGATCGCGATCGAACATAAGCGCCGCGGCCTTTTGAAGGGAAAAGCGGTCATCGCGACCGTGATGTCGAACCTGGGGCTTGAGCGTCGGCTCGCGAAGGAGCGCATCGCACTGGTGCGAACCAAGGTCGGCGACCGCTACGTGTTGGAGGAAATGCGCAGCCGCGGTTGCAATGTCGGCGGCGAACAATCGGGCCATATCATCCTGACCGACCATGCGACCACTGGCGACGGCCTGGTCGCGGGCCTGCAAATTCTGGCGGCGATGGTCGATAGCGGGAGAAAGGCGAGCGAGCTACTCAACCAGTTCGAGGCGGTTCCGCAACTGCTCAAGAACGTTCGCTTCGAAAAGGGCGAGCCGCTCGATGATGCGCGGGTGATCAAACGGATTGCCGCGGCGGAAAAGCAGCTCGACGGCAAGGGCCGACTGGTGATTCGCAAGTCGGGCACCGAACCGCTGATCCGGGTGATGGCCGAGGGCGACGACATGACCGAAGTGCAGACAATCGTCGACGACATCTGCGACGCCGTGGCGGCCGCCTGATGCTTGCGATGCGCCCAAACTGCGAACGTTGCGGTACCGACTTACCGGCGGCGCAGCATGGGGCCTTCATCTGCTCGTTCGAATGCACGTTCTGCGTAGAATGCGCCGACGCCATGGATGAACGCTGCCCCAATTGCGGCGGCGAACTGACCGATCGACCGACCCGGACGGGGAAAAATCTGGCCAAACGTCCGGCCTCGACCGAGTCGAAATTCGTCGGATGACCATTCCCCGCATCCTGGTGATCGCCGGATCGGACTCGGGTGGCGGGGCAGGGATCCAGGCCGACATCAAGACGATCACCATGCTTGGTGGCCACGCCATGACGGCGGTCACGGCGATTACTGCGCAGAACACGATCGGGGTCTCGGCGGTGCACCCCGTGCCCGCCGAAATGATCCTTGCCCAGATCGACGCGGTCGCGGGGGACATTGGGGTCGACGCGATAAAAATCGGCATGATCGGCGGCGCCTTCGCAGCACGGGTCATCGCTGAGCGCCTGGCGCGGTTCGAGAATGTGCCGATCGTGTTCGATCCGGTGATGGTTGCGACCAGTGGGTCTGCGCTGGCCGATGACGAGACTATCGCCGCCTTTGGTCAACTGATGGACATCGCCACCATCGCCACCCCCAACCTTCCCGAAATTCGCCGACTGACGAGTGAAGAAGATCCCGTCGCGGCGGCGCTCAGCCTGTGTTCGGCGCATCGCTGCGCGGTGCTGATCAAGGGCGGCCATGAAGAAGGCGAGGCGCTGGCCGATGCGCTGATTGAGGAAGACAATATCACCAGCTGGCAAGGTCAGCGGATCAACACCACCAGCACGCACGGTACCGGCTGCACCCTGGCATCGGCGATCGCAATGTTCCTGGCCGAAGGTCATGGACTGCCCCAGGCAGTCGGGCGGGCGCGGGAGTTCGTCCGGGTCGCGCTGCACGCTGCGCCGGGACTTGGGCAGGGCGGCGGGCCGATCGGGCAAGCCGATGTCCGGCTCGATGTCGGCCCCGGATCGATGCCGCGGATGAACCAGGTGACCATGACCGTCACCGATTATTCCAAGTCGGTGGCGTTCTATCGCGCGCTGGGGCTGAGGCAGATCGTCGACAGTCCGGAAAATGGCTATGCCCGGTTCGAGACCGGCGGTGGTGCCACCCTGTCGGTCCAGACCGACGCCGACGAAGTGATCGCGGCGACGACGGCCATTTATCTGGAATGCGACGACATCGACCGGGAGGTCGACCGGTTGGCGCGGCTTGGGATTCCGTTTGAGCACGGGCCGCGCAACCAGCCATGGATGTGGCGCGAGGCGCGGCTTCGCGATCCGTCGGGCAATACCGTCTTTTTATACAAGGCCGGCGAATCGCGTCGTTATCCGCCGTGGCGAATGGCGAGTTAAATAAGACCGGCGTAAATCCCTGTTTTCGCTTTCGCTTTGCCGACCGTCGACATATCGAACTGTTCCATGAAGCGCCCCTGTTTCAAGCTTGAGCTGCCGTTCCCGACACCGCTGGCAGGAGTGGACGAAGCCGGGTGTGCGCCGCTCGCCGGGCCGGTGGTGGCGGCCGCTGTCATTCTTGACCGCAATCGTTTTCCGCGTGGGATCGACGACAGCAAGAAATTGCCGATCGAGGCGCGCGAGTCGATCTACGAGCGGCTCTCCAAAGTCGCCGTGATCGGGATCGGAATCGCGACGGTCGAAGAGATCAATTCGATCAACATCTACTGGGCGCGGATGCTTGCCATGACTCGCGCGGTCGAGGCGATGGCTTCGGCCTGCGGCTTCGAACCCGCCTGGATATTGGTCGACGGCAATGCGACGCCGCGTTGGGAACGACCATCAAAGGCGATCGTGAAAGGCGACTCAAAGTGTCGCTCGATCGCCGCCGCGTCGATCGTTGCCAAGGTGACGCGCGACCAAATCATGGCCGATCATGCCCGCGCGCATCCGGGTTATGGATGGGAGACCAATCGGGGCTATCCGACGCCCGAGCATATTAGGGCGCTCGATCGGCTGGGGCTGACGCCGCTCCATCGACGGAGCTTCGCGCCGGTTCGTAATCGGCTCCCGGCGGAAATGATCGGTCCAGAGTCTTCGAGTCACACCGCTACCGGTTGAGTCTCTTGGCTTCAATTTGCCCCAATATCTTGTGCTAAGCTCCGGTTGGACTCGCTTCGTTCCCGACGGCCTCAAGGCGCTGTTAACCCTTGTTTGCTTGACCGCGAGTCCCGGCTGACTCAACCTTGTGGCGAACGAGGGGGACTGCATCCGTGAACATGATTTTGCCGGTAACGGAGACAAACCCGCGCCTGCGTTCCCGAACCGTAGCGCGACCGTCACGAGAGCTGCCACTGGACCAGATCATACTCGGTGATTGCATCGCGGAAATGGCTCGCCTGCCCGACAAATGCGTCGACATGATCTTCGCCGATCCGCCCTATAATCTGCAGCTCGGTGGCGATTTGCTTCGGCCCGAAGGCGGCAAGGTCGACGCGTGCGACGATGATTGGGACAAGTTCGACAGCTTGGCGACCTACGACGATTTTACGCGCGAATGGCTGGCGGAGGCACGGCGGATCCTGAAGGACGACGGCACGATCTGGGTCATCGGCAGCTATCACAACATCTACCGTGTCGGGTCGCTGCTTCAGGACGCCGATTTCTGGATCCTCAACGACATCGTGTGGCGAAAAGCCAATCCGATGCCCAACTTTCGCGGCACGCGCTTCACCAATGCGCACGAGACCTTGCTGTGGTGCGCGAAGGACGAGAAGGCGCGGTACACGTTCAACTATCGCCAGATGAAGGCGCTCAACGACGATCTCCAGATGCGCAGCGACTGGGTGCTTCCGATTTGCTCGGGCGGCGAGCGCGCCAAGGATGGCAATGGCGACAAGGCGCATCCGACCCAGAAGCCCGAGAGCCTGCTTTATCGCGTTTTATTGTCGTGCACGAAGCCGGGCGACATCGTGCTCGACCCCTTCTTCGGGACGGGAACGACCGGCGCGGTGGCCCGCAGGCTGGGGCGCCGCTGGATCGGGATCGAGCGCGAGCCAGGCTATGCCAAGGTCGCTGGGGCCCGCATCGCCGCCACGCTGCCGCTCGACGAGAGCGCGATGACCGTCATGGCCGACAAGCGGTCTGCCCCCCGCGTCGCCTTCGGGCTGCTGGTCGAAAGCGGCATGGTGCCGGCGGGATCGCAGATCACCGACGCCAAGCGCCGGTGGACCGCGACGGTCGGGGCCGACGGGTCGGTGACATGCGAGGGTCACGCGGGATCGATCCATAAGGTCGGAGCGGCACTGCAGGGCGCACCAAGTTGCAACGGCTGGACCTTCTGGCACATCGAACAGGGCGGACGGACGCAACCGATCGATGCGCTTCGCCAGCAACATCTCTCCGCGCTATAGCGGCCTATGACTATCCTTATCAGGCCGACTGGCTTCGTTGATTCGCCCTTCGGCCACGATGGAAAAGTCGCGCGGCTTGCGGGCGGGCTGAACTGGTTTGCACAAGCCGAACTGATCCATGAGGACGGCACGCGCGAATTGGTCCCGGTCGATGGCATCGGGAGCCGCTTTGATGAGGCAATGAACGCCCAATGGGCCAATCTCACTGCGCAGCGCGCTCCATTGCGGCTTGGCAATCGCGTGATTCGTCTCGACCAGCCGCAAGTGATGGGGATCGTCAACGCGACCCCCGACAGCTTTTCGGACGGCGGCAAGTACGCGGACGCGCACGGCGCGGCGGAAGCAGGCTCGACCATGGCGGCATCTGGCGCGGCACTGATCGATGTTGGCGGGGAATTTACCCGGCCAGG
Source organism: uncultured Alphaproteobacteria bacterium (assembly GCA_963740965.1). Taxonomy (GTDB): domain Bacteria; phylum Pseudomonadota; class Alphaproteobacteria; order Sphingomonadales; family Sphingomonadaceae; genus Sphingomicrobium. Next base: position 812,280 of record CAVUFW010000006.1, on the reverse strand, counting down.
TGCCAAGGATGTTTGGGAAGGCGACGAGATCGAACGGATTCTTCCGATCGTCCAGCAACTCGCGGCAAGTGGAACCGCAGTGTCGATCGACACGCGCAAGGCCGCGGTGATGGATGCAGCGCTTGGCGCGGGCGCCGCCCTCGTCAACGACGTGTCGGCGTTGACCTACGACGACCGTTCGCTGGAGGTCGTTGCCGCCGCCAAGGTGCCGGTGATCCTGATGCACCACCAGGGCAATCCGCAATCGATGCAGGAAAGCCCGCGCTATGACGACGTTCTGGTTGATGTTTACCTTTGGCTGGAAGAGCGCATTGCTGTCGCCGAAGCCGCCGGGGTCTTGCGTACCGACATCCTGGTCGATCCCGGCATCGGCTTCGGCAAATCGGTTGCGCACAATCTTGCCTTGCTCAACGGCCTCGCGGTGTTTCATGGCCTTGGCTGTCCGGTGGTGGTTGGCGCCAGCCGCAAGCGGATGATCGGTGCCTTGTCGAACGAAGCGCCGGCCGATCAACGACTTGCAGGAAGCCTTGCCCTGGCAATCAAGGCTGCTGAGCAGGGCGCGCAGCTGATCCGCGTCCACGACGTTCCAGAGACCGTTCAGGCGCTCAAGGTGTGGCGCGGCCTTCGCGACCAGGCGCTGACCCCGCGGGCTTGAGCGCGACGATCATCGGCCCGATGGGCACGCCGGCGTCCATGCGTCCGTTCGCCGGGTCCCACAGCGAACTCACCGACCCGTCGAAATAGAGCGCGTTCTTCGTGCCGAGCCGGTCGCGGAAGAAGCGCGCAAATTTCCCGAACGACACGACTTCGTTGCTGATGACGAACTGTGGCTTTCCGTTCGGCGCGATGCCAACGCCGTTGCGAATGAAGCGCGATGAGCCGTCGGTATCGAACCTTGGATGGATGACTCCATCGATCACCAGCATCGGCCCTGACTGGGTGGCCAAGGCTATGTCGGGCGACATGGTGAAACTCTCGCTCCGTATAATCGCCGAGTTCCCATTGCGCCGAACCAGGAAGACGCCATTGGGCTTGAGGTGAAAGTTGCCGCCGCCGTTGCGCAGATTGAGGCTGTGCACTGGCTGACCGTCAACAACAGCAAGCCCGATCGGTCGTCCGTCGGCGTCGAACATGCCCGCATTCATCGCAAAGGCGACACGATCGGCTGGTACCTTGGCTGCAAGGTCCGTAAAACTTCGTGGCGCATCGCCATCCCTGCGCGCCGCGATCAGCCTGAGGTTGTTCGGCTCAGCTTCGCAGACTGTAAAACGGCTTTGCTCGAAATTCGTAATCCGACATGGCGATTGCGGCCACTGTGGCGTCGGACTGGCAGAACCGCAGGCGTTCAACAGGCAGAAGACAAGGATGATGCGGCGCATTGCCCAAGACTAGTCGATCAACCGGTTGTGTCGATACCAAGTTCACCGAGCTTGCGGTACAAGGTAGACCGACCGATCCCCAATCGCCGCGCCACTTCGGTCATTCGGCCACGATAATGTCCGATGGCGAGGCGGATGAGGTCGGCCTCGATCTCTTCGAGACTGCGCAAGTGGCCGTCGGGACGGATAACGGTCAGTTGAGGCCCGCCCATCGATGCTTCGGGACTCAACTGGACCATCTCGCTGACCCGATCGCTCTTGCGACCGGCAAAGCGCGATTGGATGGCAATATGCGGGAAGTGCTCGGCGGTCAGCGCGTCTCCGTCGCATTGCACCGATGCGCGGAACAGCACGCCGGCCAGCTGGCGGACGTTGCCCGGCCAGCCGTACCGCATCAGCACCGCCAGCGCGTCGTTGCCGATCGACAAGGCACGGCCGCCACGTTGGCTCGCGATCCTGGCGAGGATGTGGCGGGCGAGGGCAGGGATATCCCCGCTCCGGTCGCGCAATGGGGGAATCGTCACGGCGGTCGATTCGATTCGTTCGCGAAGCTTGGCGTCGAAATCGTCGCCGAGCGGCGCGCCCGAAGTGGCAATCACGCGGACGTCGACGGAATTCGACCCGTTGCAGCCGACCGGTCGCACTTCTCCAGTTGCCAGCACACGGTCCAGCGCGGCTTGCGTTTCCGGCGGCAGCGACCCGATGTCGTCGAGCAACAATGTCCCGCCATCGGCCTCCCGCACCTTGCCGATCTTCTCGGAAAAAGCGCCGGGAAAAGCGCCGGCGACGTGGCCGAACAGGGTGGAATCGATGATGTTGGCAGCAACCGCCTTGCAGTCGACCTGAACCAGCGGGCCGCGCGCGCGGAGGCTCGCCGAATAAATCGCCTGCGCGAAGGTTTGCTTGCCCGCGCCCGGTTCGCCGATCACCAGGATCGGCAAACGGTTGCGCGCCGCTTTTGCGGCAACTGCGAGCGCAGCGCGAAAGTCGGGCGACGCACCCACCATTTCCTCAAGCGGCAGGGTGGGCGAAAGCTTCTCCGACAAGGGTGCAAGTTCGCCGGCCGCGCGGCGTCGGTCACGATGCGCGCTCAAGGCCTCGATCAGCCGCTCGGGCGCGACGGGTCGGACCAGGAAATCGTTGGCTCCGGCACGCATCGCCTCGACCGCGCGCGGAATCGAGTCGCCTTCTGCAAGCACGATGATCGGCAGGTCCGGTCGGGCGCCCTTCAATTCGGCGATGAGGCCGGGACCGCGCTGGTCGTCCCAACCCGAAAGCAAGGCTGCTCGAACCTCGCGCCCGTGCGGACCCTTAAGAAGCTCGAGCGCGCCTTCGGAGACGGCGTTGGCAAGGCTCCACCCTGCGCGCGATGCGGTCGCGGCGACCAGCCGCCGTTCGGCAGGATCGCTATCGATCAACAGCAAGGATCGAAGAACTTCTTCGCGCATTCGTCAGGACCTTTCGCGCCACTGTTCTAGCGCGAAGGGGTAAAGACCGGCTTAACCCCGGTCCGGCGACCGGATCGGCGAAGAAAAGCGCTTGGGCACGCGGGCCGCGATTGATAAGACGCACTTCACACCACCAATCGCGAGAATAGCCAATGGCCACCGAAACGCAGTCCCACGATCATCATGCGGTCGATAATGCGACCCACGAACGCGACTACACCGGCTTCATCACCATGCTGAAGTGGGCGATGGCAGTTGTCGCGATCATCGCCGCCACCGTCATCTACATCATCAGCAATTGAGCGCGGGCGGGGCCAGGATCGCGGTACTTCGGGAGCAGCTCCCCGAAACCAGGGTCGCGGCAATCCCCGAGACGGTGAAGAAATTCATCGCGTTAGGCGCTTCGGTCTTCGTCGAAGGCGGCGCGGGCGAAATTGCGGGTATCTCCGACGCCGAATATGAGGACGCGGGCGCGACCGTCGCCGATCGTGCAACGACCATCAGGGACGCCGCGATCATCCTGTGCATCGCCGGTCCCGATCCCGACAGCCTGACTGGAACGGCGCGCGGCGCGCTGCTGATCGGGTCGCTCGATCCGGCGCGACGGGGCGAGGAAATCGCGGCTTATGCCAAGGCCGGGCTAGACCCGCTGGCAATGGAAAAGATGCCAAGAATCACGCGTGCGCAATCTATGGACATCCTGTCGTCGCAATCCAATCTCGCTGGGTACAAGGCCGTTGTCGATGCAGCGTCGATTTACGGCCGCGCCTACCCGATGATGATGACCGCTGCTGGCACGATCAGTCCGGCCAAGGTGTTCGTCATGGGGGTCGGCGTTGCCGGCCTGCAGGCCATCGCCACTGCCAAGCGCCTGGGTGCGCAAGTCAGCGCAACCGATGTCCGCTCCGCCACGCGCGAACAGATCATGTCGCTTGGCGCGAAGCCGATCTTTGTTGAGAATGTCTCCGGTATCGAAGGTGAGGGGGCGGGCGGCTATGCCGGCGAAATGTCGCCCGAATATCAGGCGGCGCAGGCCGAACTGGTTTCGAGCCATATCGCCAAGCAGGATATCGTCGTCACCACCGCGCTGGTTCCGGGACGACCGGCGCCGCGGCTGATCAGCGACGCTCAGCTGGCGACGATGCGGCCCGGCAGCGTGGTGGTCGATCTGGCCGCCGAAGCTGGTGGCAATGTCGAGGGATGCGTGGCGGGCGAGCAGGTGATCAAGCATGGCGTCACAATCGTCGGAGCGGTCCAGTTGGCGCGCAGCTTGGCCGGGGACAGCTCGGCCTTGTTCGCGCGCAATCTCTACAATTTCCTGAATGCCTTCTGGGACAAGGAAACGGGCAAGCCAGTGCTTCCGGACGACGATGAGATCGTCACCGCATTGCGGATCGTGCCCCGAGTCGAAAGCGGTGTCCAACCGGTCGAATAAGCCGCGCCGTTTGGGCGCCGAGTAGCGGTGAAGACCCCCGCAAAACGCACAAAACAAAAAAGACCGGAGGGCGAGCCCATCCGGTCTTTTCGTTATCTTTTAAGGTTTTAGCTGAATCAGCCGCCGCTGCCGGCGCCACCCCAGCCCTGGCCCATGAGCCAACCCCAGAAACCCTTGTTGTTCGGACGCTTGTTCATATCAAAATCCCTGTTTTTCGACGTGCGAATCGCGTCGGCACAGGTGCATATTAACCTTAATCGATATGGTTATCAAACGATTCACCAAATCTTTTAAGAGAATCATCGTCGCTAAGGGAGAATTGCGCGGATTTCTGGGGTTTAAGAGAGGCTAGAATTGGATCGCAGGGTGAGCGATCGGGTAATTAATCTGGTCGGACGATGGACGAAGCGGGATTAATTACCGCTCACGCGGCGGAGCGCTTGCGCTCGCCGTTCATCCGCCGGACTAGTTCGTCGAAGCTCATCGGGCGACCGACGATGAACCCTTGCGCAACGTCGCACTGCATGTCGCGCAACTGTTCTAGGCTGCGCGGGTCCTCGACACCCTCGGCCACCACGGTTCGACCGAGCGAGTGCGCAAGAGCGATGGTCGACTGGACCATGATGAGGTCGGAACGATTGTCGCGCATCGTCTTGATGAAGCTTTGATCGATCTTGATTTCGCTGGCAGGCATTTTCTTGAGGTAATCGAGTGTCGACAGGCCGGTGCCATAGTCGTCGATCGAGATCCTCACACCCAGGTCGCGCAGACGATTGAGCAGGTCGATCCCGCTGCCGGTTCCCGAAATCGCTGCCGTTTCGGTCAATTCGAGGGTCAACTTATCGGCGTTGAGGCCGTGACGGCCTAGAACCGCCGCAACTCGTTCGGGAAGACGACGATCATTGAGCATTCGCGCGGAAAGATTGACCGCGATTCCGAAATCATGACCCTTGCGGACCAGTTCGGCAGTCGATCCGATCGCCTGGTCAAGAACGAATTCGGTCAGTTTTCCGATTCGGTCGCTTTGTTCGGCGGCGGTTACAAATTCCGTCGGGCTGATCGGTCCCTTTTCGGGATGCGTCCAGCGAGCCAGCGCTTCGGCGCCAACTGTCCGACCGCTCTTCAGATCGACTTTAGGCTGATAGGCCAACCATACCTGACCATCGTCGATTGCATCATCGAGTTGGGACAGGAGCGACAGGCGCCAAGGCACTTCCTGCAAGCGCGCCGGATCGTGGAATTTCCATTTCAGCGCTTCCGAGTCGGCTTCGTCGGCGGCGACCAGCGCACTTCCGAGCCGGCTCGACATCGACCGGCTGCTGCCGACTTCGACACCGAAGCTCAACGCCACGTCGTAATTGATCCCCGCGACCCGAATTGGCGAGCGGAAGAGCGCATGTAGCGCCTCAAGATGGTTCGCAAACGGCATACCCTTGTCGCCGAACCAGGCGAAGATGCCTTCGTCACCCTGGAATATGACGCGATTTCGATCGCCGAGCACCAGCCGCGCGACGATCTGCTCGATGAACAATTTCTCCCCGACGGCATCGAGGGTAGACGCGATCTGCGCGTAATTGTGCACGCGCACGGCGACTAGCGGCAGATCCCTTCCATTCTTGTCCGCTGCCAAGGCAGCGAGATTGGGCAGTCCAGTCACAGCGTGGACCAGCCCACGCGAGCGCGATCGTGCCAGCGCCAGTCGGATGGCCACCCCTGCAAGGAGGAAAAGCCCCGCCGTCACGTTGACGAATTTCAAATTCATTTCGAGCGGGATCGGCAATATCAGAAGGGCGACGGCACCAATCATCAACGGGAAGGTCCGACGCGAGGACAGCGCGAAAATCGAGAATCCAAGTGCCAGGGCGAAAGCGGGGAACCAGCCAAGGCTGGCTGGCTTGCCGGCGCGGAGCGTTTCGGCGCCCAAGATATGGATGTAGACGCCACCTCGTTTGCCGCGACCCGGAATGACGTACTGATCGCCGAGCTGGTACGCGGTGGTCCCTAGGACAACCGTCTTGCCCCGCAAGCGGCTTGGAGCAATTTTGCCGTTCAGCAAGTCGGCAGCGCTAAAGCGTGGGACGCTATCGACGTCATAGCTGTAGTCGACGGGAAACTCTTGGTCAGCTGGGCCGGTGACGCCGGCGATACTCGATGCCATCGACGGCAGGATACGACCGTCGAAATTCGTCGCGTAGTTCAGTTTCCAGGCGGCGCCCTGCCAGGAATAGCGGACTGCGAGGCTTGCCACTTCCGCATCCTTGGCGATCTCGGCAATGGGAAGACCCGGATTCTGCTTGCCGACTTGATCGCCAAGTCGGGTCTGGGCGCCGATCGCGACCTTGCCCGAACGCTTGATGGCGTCCGCCAGCGCACGGTCGTCCCTCGCGCCGCTCGGCCCGGTGTACAGAATGTCGAGCACGATCTTCTTTGCGCCCATCGCATCGATCTTGTCGATCATTTCGGCCTGTTTGGCGCGGGGCCAGGGCCACATATCGATCTGCCGAAGGCTTTTCTCGTCGATCTCGATCAGCACGATGTTGCCGCTTACCGCGCTTTGATGCGCATTGTTGCGCGCGACGCGAAGGACATCTTCCAGCGGCTCACCCAGTTCGATGGCTCCGAAGAGCAGCGCGAGCACGAGCGGCCACCAGAGCAGCTTGAGCCGCTGGCGGATCGATTCGGTCGCGATTGGCACGGTTGCCGGCACAATGTTCCCTTCTGCCGTCCGTCCTGCGCAGCAAAAGGTTAGTAAATCGGAAACCCTGCATTAAATTCGCTCGGATTAACGTCGGGCGGGCGGCAACTTCCCTCGATGCTAAAAGTCGCTGTTCCAAAGGTCCCCGACTGTGCCATGCAGTCGACACAGCGTGTCGCTCATCAACGGCACCCACTCGTGGAGGACTGATGGACTTCCTTTCGATCCTGTCGATTTTCGTGCTGGCCTGTTTTGTCGGCTATTTTGTGGTGTGGTCGGTGACCCCGGCGTTGCACACGCCGCTGATGGCGGTCACCAACGCCATTTCCAGTGTGATCATCGTCGGTGCACTGATTGCAGCAGCCGCGGCGGGAAGCCCGCTAGCCAAATGGCTCGGCCTGACCGCGGTGGTGTTGGCGTCGATCAATATCTTTGGCGGTTTCGCGGTGACCGCGCGGATGCTCGCGATGTACAAGAAGAAGGATCGCTAGGATGCATCAGGCTGCCGCCACCCCGGCCTGGGTGATGATCGCTTATCTCGTCGCGGGCGTCTGCTTCATTCTCGCATTGCGCGGACTATCGAGCCCGTCGTCGAGTTCAGCGCGGAAACCGGCTCGGCATGATCGGGATGGCCATCGCGGTCATCACGACGCTCGCAATCCATGATGTCGCCTCGACGCTGGAGATCGCAATTGCCATCGCAATCGGCGGGGCGATCGGTGTCGTTACCGCGCGACGGATCAAGATGACCGACATGCCGCAGTTGGTGGCCGCGTTCCACAGTCTCGTCGGACTGGCGGCGGTACTGGTCGGCGCGGCCGCGTATCTCAATCCAAGCGCGTTCGGCATCCTCGGCGATGGCGGGATCTATCCGGCCAGTCGGATCGAACTTGGACTGGGCGTGGCAATCGGCGCAATCACGTTCAGCGGGTCGGTGATCGCATTTCTCAAGCTCAACGGAAACATGAGCGGATCGCCAATTCTGCTGCCGCTTAGACATGTCCTCAACCTCGGCACCCTGGTCGCAATCCTCGGACTGATCGCCTACTTCACGCAGGATCAGACGCCGTGGTTGTTCTGGACGATCATCGTTCTTGCCTTTGCCATCGGCTTCCTGCTGATTGTTCCGATCGGCGGGGCGGACATGCCGGTCGTGGTGTCGATGCTCAACAGCTACTCGGGCTGGGCGGCGGCGGCGATGGGCTTCACCCTCGGCAATACGGCCATGATCATCACCGGTGCCCTGGTCGGCTCATCGGGTGCCATTCTCAGTTACATCATGTGCCGGGCGATGAATCGCAGCTTCATTTCGGTGATTGCCGGCGGCTTCGGCGCGGTTGCTTCGTCGGCGGGGGGCGAAGTGATCGACCGGCCCTACAAGCGGGGATCGGCGGAGGATGCCGCCTTCCTGATGAAGCAGGCCGACAAGGTGATCATCGTCCCGGGCTATGGCATGGCCGTGGCCCAGGCGCAGCATGCGCTGCGCGAAATGGCGGAGATGCTCAAGAAAGAAGGGGTGGAGGTCAAATATGCTATTCACCCCGTCGCCGGGCGGATGCCGGGGCACATGAACGTCCTGCTGGCCGAAGCCAATGTTCCTTATGACGAAGTGTTCGAGCTGGAAGACATCAACAGCGAATTCGCGCAGGCCGACGTGGCCTTCGTGATCGGCGCGAACGACGTCACCAATCCCGCTGCGAAGACCGACAAGAGCTCGCCGATCTACGGCATGCCGGTGCTCGATGTGGAGAAGGCGCGGACCGTTTTGTTCATCAAGCGCAGCATGGGCGGGGCGGGCTATGCCGGGGTCGATAATGAGTTGTTCTATCGCGACAACACCATGATGCTGCTCGCCGATGCCAAGAAGATGGTCGAGGAAATCGTCAAGGCGCTCGGCTAGGCATAAAATTCGCGACCGGTGCCGTTAAAGCCTTCTGTTAACACTTTTTGTCGGGCAAAAACCGCTCTCGATCCGTGCGACGAAGGGTGGAACGTGAAGAAGCTTGGAATCATCGGCGGGACCAGCTGGTCGTCGACCGCACTCTATTACGAGCATATCAATCGCCTTGTTGCGCAGCGCTTGGGCGGGCTGCACAGCGCGACGCTGGCGATCGAAAGCCTTGACCTTGCGCCGTTCGCCGCGATGCAGAAAGCCGGCGACTGGGACGGGGTCGCCCGCGTGGTGGTCGACGCCGCGAAGCGACTGAAAGCGAGCGGTGTCGATGCGCTGCTTCTGGCTTCCAACACGTCGCACAAGGTCGAGGGTGCGGTTGCATCGGAAACCGGCCTGCCGATCCTGCATATCGCCGAACCGACCGCCGACCGGCTTTTTGCCGATGGGCGGAGCCGGATCGCGCTGCTCGGCACGCGTTTCACCATGACCGAACCCTACATACGCGAGCGTATCGAGGCGCGCGGCATATCTTGCGTCGCTATCGAACCGGGATGGATCGCCGAAGTCGACCGGATCATTTACGAAGAACTCGCCGCCGGTCGCGTAATTCGGGACAGTCAGCGCAAGCTCAAGACATTGATCACCGAACTCGCCAAACAAAAAGTGCAGGCAATCGTGCTCGCTTGTACCGAATTGGTGCTGGCGGTCGATGTGCGGGCAAATGTTTTGCCAGTCTATGACACGACCGCCCTTCATGCGCGCGCCGCTGTCGACTGGATGCTGAACGGCGAAGAAGAACAGGCGCGTGCTGCAGCTTGAATTTGGCCTCTTGTTTAACGCGATTATTTATTGCTAGGTTAATCGCGCATCGTGGAGCCGACCCGCTGATGCGAGGGGGCGTTGCGTATGGGCCGGCTGCTTTGCAAATTCTTCGGACATCGACGGAATATTCACGGGATCCGGCGCACCGGATCGGCATGGCGTTCCCATTGCGTTCATTGTCGTCAGCCGCTCATCAGAATCTCGCGCGGTGCGTGGCAGCCGTGCACCGGCAACGACCTGTCGGCGATCGTCGAGCAGGCACCGCTTCCTCTTTTTGAACGGCCGGCCCGGAGTGGCACTGCCGACCAATGAGCCGCGACATCGGGCGTGCGGATTGATAAAGTCGCGACTTGGCTCGGAAACACGTCCTTACCGCCACCATGCGCGATGGAACGGTCAAGAAGATCGGGCCGACCGCGACCGCATTCACGCATTACTGGCGGATCGTCGCGGTCCTGCAGAATGGCAAGACCGAGGTGTTCTGGGGGCATACCAAGTCCCTGGCCGAGGCCAAGCGGAAGCGGGCGGCGGCCGACGATGCGGCGCGGCAACGGGGGTGGCAATCGTTCGACTTCGAGGTGGTCGAGGTCGTGCGGGACGCCTCTTAGCTTGTCGAAGTTTACCGAGTTCGACGCCTTTTTTGGGATCCCTCGTCAACTCAAGCTTTTCGCGCCAACTCGACGCTGGGAATGAGCCGGCGAAGTGAGCGCGAGCCAAGCAGGCGAAAGCCTCTTTTGGAAGGGGCAAAAAGTAGGTGGGGGAGAGGCGTTGGTCGGCAGTCCCCTCTCGCATCCCGCCGTGCAAGACCCTAAGTCACTTCGGTGAGCAAAGCCGATCGTCCCGACCAACCCAATGCCGCCGCGCGTTTCAATGAGGAGGCGGCGACCTACACCGTTCGTGGTGACGGGTCGGCGGACATTGCGGCCGGGGTGGCGGCGATCCGCAATGTGCTGAAGACCCTTCCGGCGCGGCCGGGTGTCTACCGGATGCAGGATGCCAAGGGCGACGTGCTGTACGTCGGCAAGGCGCGTGCATTGAAGCAACGCGTGATCAGCTACACCCAAGTGGCGCGGCTGCCGAAAAGACTGTCGCGGATGGTCAGCCAGACGCGCGGCATGACGATCGTCACGACGCGGACCGAAGCCGAAGCGCTGCTGCTGGAGGCACAGCTGATCAAGCGCTTCCGCCCGCCGTACAACGTGCTGCTGCGCGACGACAAAAGCTTCCCCTTCATCCTGTTGCGTGACGACCACCCGTTTCCGCAGGTGCGCAAGCATCGCGGGGCGCGCCGGTCGAAAGGTCAATATTTCGGCCCGTTCGCAAGCGCCGGATCGGTCACGTCGACCCTCAACGCACTGCAGAAACTGTTTCTGCTGCGGAGCTGTTCGGACAGCTTCTTCGCCAATCGCACGCGGCCGTGCCTGCTCTATCAAATCCGGCGATGCTCGGCGCCGTGCGTCGGGCGGATCGACCAGGCCGACTACGCGCTGCTGGTCGAGGACGCCAAGGCGTTCCTGGCCGGCAAGTCGACCGGGGTTCAGGCCCGACTGGGCAAGGCCATGGCGGAAGCGGCGGAGAAGCAGGATTACGAACTGGCCGCGGTCTATCGCGACCGACTGCGCGCGCTGACCTATGTCCAGGGTTCGCAGACCGTCCATGCCGAGGGGCTCGGTGACGGAGACATTTTCGCGCTCGCCTGCAGCGCGGGGCAGATGTGCATCCAGGCCTTCTTCATTCGCGGCGGGCAGAACTGGGGGCATCGCAGCTTTTTCCCGGCGCATACCAATGACGTCCCCCAGGAGGAGGTGCTCACCGGCTTTCTGATGCAATTCTACGAAGAGGTGCCGCCGCCGCGCCGGATCCTGCTCGATCGCGCCCTGCCCGAGGCGGAATTGATCGCCGAGGCGCTGTCCGAGCGGGCCGAGCGCAAAGTCGAGCTGGAACAACCGCAACGCGGACCACGCAAGAAACTGATCGAGCAGGCGCGGCGCAACGCCGAAGAGGCGCTCGAGCGGCGGCTGGCCGAGGGGACTACGCAAGGCAAATTGCTGCGTGAACTGGCCGAGACGTTCGAATTGCCGGAGTCGCCGCAGCGGATCGAAGTCTACGACAATAGTCATATCATGGGCACCAACGCGACCGGGGCGATGATCGTCGCCGGCCCCGAAGGCTTTCGCAAGAACGCCTATCGCAAGTTCAACATCAAGACCGCCCAGACCGACGACGATTTCGCGATGATGAAGGAGGTGCTGGAACGCCGCTTCGCGCGCCTCGACAAGGACGATCCCGACCGCAAGGAAGGCGAGTGGCCCGACCTGCTGCTACTCGACGGCGGCAAGGGGCAGCTGTCGGCGGTCATGGAGATCATGGAAGAGGCGGGGGTGAGCGACATCCCCGTGGTCGGAGTTGCCAAGGGTCCGCATCACGGACGCGAGGGAAGGGAGGTGTTCCATTTCCCCGGCGGACGCGAGATGATGCTGCCGCCCAATTCTCCTTTATTGTTCTTCCTCCAGCGTCTGCGCGACGAAGCGCATCGCTTCGCGATCGGTACGCACCGGGCGAAGCGCGCCAAGAGCCTGACTGTATCCACGCTGGACGATGTCCCGGGCATCGGTCCCAATCGCAAACGCGCGCTGCTGATGCATTTTGGTACGGCGCGCGCGGTCAAGGGTGCGGCGCTCGATGACCTCGAACGGGCGCCCGGTATATCGAAGGCGATGGCCTCGCAGATCTATGACTATTTCCATCCGCGGGGGTAAAGCCCCTCTGCGCCGGTGCGCGGGGAGCTGGCAGGGGAAGCCTGACGGAGGGCATCTCGACGCAAGGACGAGCCTCTCCGTCCGCTTCGCGGCCACCTCCCCATCGAAGGGGATGGGGAGGGGCTAGTGCGCTTCACCACCTCCGCCATCATCCTGTCGCTGCGCCCTCATGGCGAGCATGGCGCGGTGGTGCGGATGATGACTCCCGACCACGGGCTTCAGGCAGCCTATGTCCGCGGCGCACGCGGACGGCGGATGCGACCGGTGCTGATGGCGGGTAACCAGGTCGAGGCCGAGCTCGCAGCGCGCACCGAGGGACAGTTGCCGCAAGCGACGGTCGAATTGCTCCACAGTCGCGGGCCCTTGCTCGCCGAACCTCTGCCGGCGGCGGCGATCGACTGGGCCACGGCGCTGACCGCGACTGCATTGCCGGAGGGACAGCCCTATCCGCACTTATATGCCGCCCTGGACGGGCTGTTATCGGCGATCGAGGCTGCACCTTCGGCGAGCGGCTGGGGAGCGGCGCTCGTCCGGTACGAATTGCTGATGCTGGCGGAACTCGGTTTCGGACTCGATCTCGAACGGTGCGCGGTCAGTGGCGATGTCGAGGATCTCATCGCCGTCAGCCCGAGATCGGGCCGGGCGGTCAGCGCGTCGGAGGCTGAGCCGTACCTTGGCAAGCTGCTGCCGCTGCCGAGCTTCGTTCGCGAAGGCGGCAGCGCCGACTGGGTCGACATCGTCGATGGCCTGGCGTTGACCGGCCATTTCCTGCTGCGCGATATCGTCACCGACCGGGCGACGCCGGTGGGTGAGGCGCGCCATCGGCTGGTTGATCGCTTGCACCGCGCCGCCGGGCTGATCTAGCGTCGGGAATGACCACCGCCGATTTCATGTCCAAACTGTTCGCGCACAGTGCGACGACGCACGACGTGCAGGTCCGCGTGGCGGTGTCGTACCTCGCCGAGCAAAGCGCCCCGCGCGCCGGACGCTGGTTCTGGTCCTACCACATCCGCATCGAGAACCACGGCGATCGGCCGGTCCAATTGCTGACCCGTCATTGGAAGATCCGCAATTCGCGCGGGGTCGAGCAGGAGGTGCGGGGCGAGGGCGTGGTCGGTGAAACGCCACTGATCCCGGCCGGCGGAAGCTTCGATTATGTGTCCGGCTGCCCGCTCGATACGCCCAGCGGGTCGATGCAGGGAAGCTACCGGATGATGGGGGCGGATGGCGATACGTTCGATGTCCGGATCCCCGCCTTCTCGCTGCTCAGCCCGGTGTAAGTGATAAATTCGCATCATCGAGCAGCGGAGCAACCTAAAGCGCCGAAATGGGTTATTCGGAAACCGTTTTGGTGGTAACAGGACGGGTCGAACAACGGAGGGCCCCATGTTCAAGCGTCTGACTGCCAGCAAGTACCTCATCGCTTCGCTCGCGGCGCTCCCCGTTGCGGCGGTTGCTCAGGATTGGGTTCCCGGGACGGAGATCGTCGGCCAGTCGGTCGTGGTCGAAACCAACGGCGTCGCCAACACGGTGTATTTCGATGCCGGCGGCGCGGCAAGGATCGTCAGCCCGCAGGGGCGGGTGGTCAACGCCAGCTGGACCGCGGCGAACAACAACCTCTGCCTCAACAGCGCCGGCGCATCCGAATGCTGGCCGTATCGGCAGGCATTCCAGGCGGGCCAGCGGGTCACTTTGACCAGCAGCTGCCAGGCGGTTTCGAACTGGCTGCCGAACGGCACCAATGCTCCGCCGGTCAAGGAAGTAATGCAAGAACGCGGCTAAAGGTCCACGCGGCTCAACTGAAAGAAAGCCCCGCGTTACCGCGGGGTTTTTTTCAGGCCAGGGTCGAAGCCTCATCACAATTCAAAGAAAAAGCCCCGCGAAATCGCAGGGCTTTTCATTTTCAGGAACAGAAACGGAGCGTTTCGCTCAGTTGACGCTCACCGGCTGATTATTGTCATTGTCGTTCTTCTGGCTGGCGATCAGCGCGGCGAGAACTGCAATCCCCGCCAGTCCGAGCAACACGGGCGTGATCCCGAACCCCGCCGGTGCGGGAAGCGGTGCGATCGGGGCCGCTTCGGCAGCCGGAACGGGCGGCGGCGCATCGACCACCGGAAGCACGCATCCGCCACCGGGTGCCTGAGTTGCCGCTGCGGCGCCGGTGGCAACCGTCGTTGCAGAAGCGCCACACAGAGCCGATGCCGAAGCCTGCGACCCGAAGATGCTGAGGGCGACCATCGGATTGATCGTGGCCGTCGGTGCCGATGCGACCGGCGCCGCGGCAAGGACAGGCGACGACATGAGCGCGAACGCCACGCCGACCGTGATCACTTTCTTGCTAACGCCACCCAACATCATTGCACTCCTGCCTGAGGAGCAAAGCCATAGATGAAATCGATCATCATGTTAAGGCCCGCTTCGCGATTCCAACGGCTTCTGGCCGAGAAAGTTTCGAGATCGGTTAATGCCTTTCGACATTCCGATGACATGGCGCTTGCAAGCGCCCCGCGACGAACGGATGGAGCAAAGATGACTGGTACCAATCGCTTCACCCGGGGTGCTTCGACCGGCTCGTATACAAATCGTTCAAACGAAGGAAATCGAACGAGAATTGTCGTGTCGTCGAATAGCGCCTGGAACCTTGCAAACTTTCGCAAACCGGTGATCGAGGCACTGATCGCGGCGGATTTCGAGGTGATCGCGATGGCACCGGCGGATGGCCATGAGGCGAGATTGACCGCCATGGGCGCGGCGTTTCGGCCCTTAAAAATGCGCGCCACGGGCACGTCGCCGGCAGAAGACGTGCGACTGTTGCGCGATTACATCAGTCAGATTCGTGCTTGCCGCGCGGACCTTTTCCTTGGCTTCACGGCCAAGCCCAACATCTACGGTTCGCTCGCGGCGCGAGTGGTGGGGGTGTCAGGTGGTCGCGACCATCAGCGGCCTGGGGTCGGCGTTTCTGAAGGGTGGCGCCCTCGGCTGGATCTTGCTTCGACTTTACCGTGCGGCGCTATCCAGGGCGCAGGCGGTGTTTTTCCAGAACGAAGCCGATCGCCGGATGTTTGTAGATCTCGGTATCGTGAGGTCGAGCCAAACGAAGGTCGTTGCCGGGTCGGGGATCGACCTGGCCCATTTTGCACCGGCGCCGCGCGGCGCGCATGACGGGGTGCAGTTCTTGCTGATCGGACGATTGCTGCTCGACAAGGGAATCGCGGAATTTGTCGAGGCGGCGCGGATCGTCCGCGAACGCTTCCCGGATGCCAGGTTCCAGTTGTTGGGCGGACCCGGGGGAAACAATCCAAGCGCGGTGCCGGACGACGCGCTAAGACGATGGGCGGACGAGGGATTGGTGGAGCTGCTCGGCGTGCACGACGACGTAAGATCCGACATTGCCGCCGCCGATTGCGTCGTCCTGCCGTCCTACCGCGAAGGCCTGTCGCGCAGCCTGCTGGAAGCCGCGGCGATGGGACGCCCGCTGATCGCAAGCGATGTCCCGGGCTGCCGTGAGGTGATCGACGACGGGGTGACAGGGCTGTTGTGCAAAGTGCGATCGGCTCCCTCGCTGGCCGAGGCGATGATCCGCATGGCCGGAATGACGGCTGACGAGCGAGACGCGATGGGCGCGGCCGGGCGTCGCAAGGTGGCGGCCGAATTCGATCAGAAGCTGGTCGTCGCATTCTATCTTGCCGAAGCGGCGCGGGTCGCTCAGGGGCGCTGACGAACGATGTTTTCATTCTGGCAAAAAGCTTCAGCCGTCTGGGAACGGCCCCCGGCCATCTCCGAGGGCCAGCGGGTCTATGCGGTTGGGGACGTGCACGGGCGCGACGATCTGCTCGGCGCGCTTCTTGCCAGGATCGAGGCCGACGTTGCCGCCCATCCGGTGCGCGAGGCAACGATCGTCTTCCTCGGCGACCTGATCGACCGTGGCCCGGCATCGGCCGCGGTGGTCGAGCGGCTACGGACTTACCGGCCGCTCGATTTGCGCACCGAATATCTCGCCGGCAATCATGAGGAGGTGTTGCTCCGGATTCTTGAGGGCGAGGGCGGTCTAATCGCCGACTGGCTGACGTTCGGCGGTGCGCAATGCGCCCGAAGCTATGGCCTTAGCGCCTCGGCGCTTGCGTCCATGCTTCCCGAGGATGCGGTCGAGGCGCTTCGCGCCGCCATTCCGGCGGAACACCAGGCGTTTCTTGCCAGCTTCGCCGATACGCTTCGGGCAGGCGACTATCTGTTCGTCCATGCCGGGATCCGGCCGGGAATCGCGCTTGCCGAACA
The DNA here is from genome assembly GCA_963740965.1 of uncultured Alphaproteobacteria bacterium. Lineage (GTDB taxonomy): Bacteria > Pseudomonadota > Alphaproteobacteria > Sphingomonadales > Sphingomonadaceae > Sphingomicrobium. The sequence goes on along the minus strand of CAVUFW010000006.1, from coordinate 795,573 downwards.
GGCGCAGATCGATTTGCGCTGGATTCGCGATCCCTTCCTCGAACACTCGTCGCGTCATGAATTGATGGTCGTCCACGGGCATACCATCACCAAGGAGGTCGACGAGCGAATCGGCCGGATTGGGATCGATACCGGTGCCTACAAGCATGGAGTCCTGACCGCGCTGGTCCTGGAGGGCACGGATCGCGGGCTGATCCAGACGACCGGACCCGCCGGCCTCGGCGCCGCCCACCAGCCGTAGCCAAAAAGCGCGTTGGTTGCTAAGTCGCCGTTTCGGATGAGGTAACATCCAGCGTCAGGAGCCGTTTCGTGATCCCAAGGTCGAGCCCGCTCACCGCATTATGTGTCGCGATTGCCATGCTGACGGTGGGCGGTTGTGCCGACAAGCGCGGCGGACCCATCCCCTACGACGTCAAGTCGTTCGGTGCGCCGGACGCCCCGACCGTGGTTCCGCTCGAGCAGGGGTATCGAATCGCACCGCTCGACACGTTGACGATCAAGGTGTTTAAGCTGCCCGACCTGTCGGGCGATTACGAAGTCGACCTGACCGGGCAGGTGGCGATGCCGCTGATCGGCAGCATCAGCGCGGTCGACCTGACCACCGCCGAGCTCGATCAGCGACTGACCGCCAAGCTGGGCGAGAAATATCTGCAGAACCCGGACATCAGCGTCGGCGTGAAATCGTCAACCCGCCGCAATGTCACGGTCGATGGCGCGGTAACCAAGGTCGGCACGTTTTCGGTCAACGGCCCGATGACCCTGATCCAGGCGGTCGCGCAGGCCGGCGGTCCGACCCAGGATGCCAACCCGCGGCGCGTGGCGATTTTTCGCCAGATCAACGGCCAGCGCCAGTCCGCCGCGTTCGACCTTACCTCGATCCGTCGCGGCGAGGCGGTCGATCCTCCGGTCTACGCCGGCGACATCATCATCGTCGACGGGTCGTCGATCAAGGCGCTCCAGAAACGGGTGCTCGAATTCGATGTCGATCCTTCAGGTATTCCGACCTTTCTGATTTCCGCCGGCGCGTAGCCGCACTCGGTCCAAATGGAAGATTTGCTTCGTGGGAAATGAAATAATCCATCCGGGCGACCGCCCGTCGGTGCCCGAGCCGTTCGGACCCGTTCGCGGCCATGGCCTGCAGATGGAAAATCGCGCGCCCGCGGCCGACGGTCTCGACCTTCAAACGTTGATGCGGATCTTCAACGAACACCGCAAATTGATCCTGGCCGCGCTGGTCATCGGGCTGATCGGCGGGTTGGTGTCGACGCTGCTGACGCCGAAAATGTATCGCGCCAACGTCACGCTCGAGGTCAACGCCCCTAAGGTCGAGATTCTCAACCAGGAAAATGGCGGTGAAGCACCGGTCGCCAACACCTGGGACTTCATCGCTACACAGGTCGGGTTGCTGAAGAGCCGCACGCTGGCCCAGCGTGTTGCGCAGGATCTCAATCTCGCGTCCGATCCAGCTGTCGTCGGAACTGGCGGGACGCCCGCCAGCCGCCTGAGCATCGCGACCAACGTCGTCGCCGGCGGCCTGTCGGCGGAGATGCCTGAAGAAGGCCAGTTGATCCAATATTCCTATGTTTCGCCATCGCCCGAGATGGCGGCGAGAGTGGCGAACGGCATTGCCGACGGCTTCATCAACAGCAGCCTGCAACGCCGCTTCGACGCCTCCAACTATGCCCGCAACTTCCTGATGCAGCAAATCAACAAGACGCGCGGAGAGCTTGAGAAGTCCGAGCGCCAGTTGGTGGCTTATGCGCAGTCGCAAGGGATCATCAACACCGGGTCGGGAGAGGCGGGATCGACCGCGACCGACGCGACCTCATTGCAGGGCGGGTCGCTGGTCGCGTTGAACGGCGCGCTCGCCCAGGCCACCGCCCGACGGGTGATGGCCGAAGGGGCTTACCGCCAGGCCAATCTGGCCGGGTCGTCGGAAGCCACGCAAAGCACGTCGGCAATGCGCGGGCTGCGCGCGACCCTGGAATCGGATTATCAGGACAAATTGACGCTGCTCAAGCCCGACCACCCGGATATGCTCGCGCTGCGATCGCGGATCGACGAGGTCAATCGCCAGATCAGTGCCGAACAGTCGCAGGCCGCGGGCGGCAAATCGAGCAGTCTGCTGGCCGAATATCGCGGCGCGGCGGCGGCTGAAGCGGCACTCAGGGCGCGGGTGGCGCAGCTTCGCGGATCGGTCCTCGACCTGCGTGGCCGGAGCATCCAGTACAACATCCTGCAGCGCGACGTCGACACCAACCGCGGCCTCTACGATGCGCTGTTGCAGCGCTACAAACAGGTCGGCGTCGCGGGCGGCGTCGGCACCTCGCCCGTATCGGTGGTCGATCGCGCCGAGGTCCCGGGCGGCCCGTTCAAGCCCAATTTGATCAAGAATTTGCTGATCGGCTTTTTGATCGGCCTGTTTGCCGGCCTCGGCCTCGCCCTGGTAATGGAATTCATCAACGACACGATCAAGACCCGCGAGGACGTCCGGAGCAAACTTGGCCTTGCCTGCCTGGGGGTCATTCCGAAACGTGGCAGTGGCGGTACGATCATCGAGGAACTCAAGGACGTTTCGTCGGCGGCGACCGAAGCCTATTCGGCGGTACTCGCTGCACTCCGCTTCAGCACCGAGGCCGGTGCGCCGCGCGCATTGCTGATCACCAGCACCCGCGCGTCGGAAGGCAAGTCCTCGTCGGCGCTTGCGCTCGCGCAAAATTATGCCCGGCGCGGGGAGACGGTATTGTTGATTGATGCCGATCTTCGCCGTCCGGTGTTCAAGGCGCATTCCAACCGTCAGGGCCTGACGAAGCTGCTGACCAACGACGACTCGATCCGGGCCCACATTCTCGATACGCAATATGAGAATCTTTATCTGCTGCCATGCGGCCCGACGCCGCCCAATCCGGCCGACCTGCTCGCCACGCCGCGGTTCGAACTCATCCTTCGCGAGGCGCTGTCCCAATTCGACCGGGTGCTGATCGACGGGCCGCCGGTGCTTGGGCTGGCCGATGCGACCCTGCTGGCGACCGTCGCCGGAAATGTCGCGATGGTGGTCGAGTCGGGCCGCACGCGTACCAAGGCGGCGCGCGATTCGCTCGAGCGGCTGCGGCTCGGCGGTGCCAACGTGGTCGGTGCGATCCTCACCAAATCGACCGAGGAAGCGAGCGAATATGGCTACCGCCTCTATCAATATGGAGCGGTAGAGAAATCGACCAGCGAACTGATCCTGATTTCGCACCAGTCGGACGAACGATGATCGCTGGCCCCGCGACCTTATGAGGATGGCGCGGGCGCTGGTCGTCCTGCCGCTGGCCGCGCTGCTCGCGGTCGGCGCCTTGCGGGCGATGACCTTCGCTGCGCCTTCCGACCATCCGCTGCGCGCACTTCGGTCGACCTTTGCCGGTCATGCCGATTCGATCACCGATCGCGCAATGGCCGAAATCGGTACCGCGGCAGCGCGCGGACAGGCCATGCCGACCACCGCGCGACAGGGACTTGCGGCAGTCGCGCGTGCGGCGCCGCTCTCGGCCGCCCCATTCTTGGTCGAAGGGACGGCCGCGCAAATGGCCAATGACCCGGATCGGGCCGAGCGATTGTTCCTGGCCGCGCGCACGCGCGATCCCCGCTCGCAAGGCGCGCGTTATTTCCTTGCCGAACGATTTTTCCAGACCGGGCGCATGTTGCCCGGCCTGCTTGAAATGGGGGCATTGGCCCGACTTTCGGAGCGGGCGTCGGAGCCGCTGGTCCCGGCGCTCGTTGCCTATGCCCGCACCCCCGGCGCGATCGACGAACTTCGGCGCTTCTTCGCGCTCGAGCCGGGGGTACGCGAGCGGACGCTGAGCTTGCTTGCCAGCGACGCTGCCAATGCGCCGCTCGTCCTTGCGTTGATGCCTGCTCCAAGTTCCATTCCTGCGGGGAGCGACTGGCCGCAGCGACTGATCCAGGCGATGTTCGCGACCGGTGACTATGCCGGGGCCGAAGCCATGTGGCGGCGGATTTCGGGCGTGGCCGAGCATGGCACGATCTTCAACCCGCAGTTCCGAAAGCTGCGCGCACCGGCACCCTTCAACTGGAATTATGGATCGAGCAACGCCGGCGTTGCCGAGCCTTCGAGCACCGGTCGCCTGGACGTCATCTATTACGGGCGAGAGGACGCGACCCTGGCGAGTCAGACGTTACGCCTTTCGCCGGGCAGGTACCGGCTAACCATGCGGGTCGAGGCTCCGTCGCGACCGGCGGGCCTGGCCTGGACCGTGCTTTGCTATCCGGGGTCCACCGCGATCATGCAGCTGCCGCTCGACTCGGTCAGCAAGGGTATCGTCTCCGGCGCGTTCGCAATCCCCGCGACGGGGTGTGCGGCACAGTCGATCGAACTTCGTGGTCGTCCGCCGGAAACGGCCGAGACAACCGAACTGTCGATCTCCGGTCTGAAGCTCGACGCTTTGGCGATCGCGAAATGAGCCGGGTTCGTCAGGCGATCGCGCCCGCCTATCTGTTCGCCTGCATCGCCATGGGCGGGAGCGCGCAAGGAATCTTCAGTAATCTAGCCCTCCAATTGCTGGGGATTGCGATCCTCGCCTGGGCGTTCCTCACGATGACCCCGCTGAAGGTATCGAAGACCGCTCGCGCGCTTGGCTGGATCGCCGCCGCGGCGGTCGCGATCGTCCTGATCCAGTTGATCCCGCTGCCACCGGCATTCTGGAGCAATCTGCCGGGTCGTCAGATCGTCGTGAGCGGTTTCAGGCTGCTCGGGCAGCCATTGCCGTGGATGCCGATATCGTTGGCGCCAAATGACACGATCGCCACCGCGATGGCGATGATTCCGCCGCTCGCGATGCTCGCGCTGATCCTGCGCTTGGGCGCGTATCGCGACAGCTGGCTGCTGATCGCATTGCTGCTCGCTACTTTCGTTTCGGCCGCCCTGGGCGTGTTGCAGATCCAGAGCGGTGGAAATGGTCCTTATTTGTACCGCCAGGCCAACCTCGGCACCGCGTCGGGCCTGTTTGCCAACGCCAACCATATGGCGACCCTGTTGCTGGTGAGCATCCCGTTCCTGGTCGCGCTGGGTACGCGGCGGTGGCGCAAGTCCGCGCGCAGCAACGATCGTTTGCTGACCGCGACGCTCGCCGGGGGCGCGGCGGTCGTCGTGCTGCTTGGCGTCGTGCTCAATCACTCGCTGGCCTTGCTCGTGATCGGCGCGCCGGTCGTCGGCGCTGCAGCGTTGCAGCTGATCCCGCCGGGACGGGTTCGGCTTGGGCGGTTGGCGATCATGCTCGGGTTGCTGTTCGCGGCAGGCGCGGCGGTGTTGGCGGCAACGGTCTGGACCGGGCTCGGTGCCGCAAATCGCACCTCGATGGCGATGCGCAGCGAGATCTGGGACCGCACCGGCGACGCGATCCGCGACTATGGCCTCGCCGGATCGGGGATCGGCACTTTTACCGCCATCTATCCCCAATATGAGAACCCGGCGACAGTCGAGCGCACCTACGTCAATCACGCCCACAACGACTATCTCGAGCTTATTCTCGAAGCCGGTGTCCCCGCCATGCTGCTGATCGTCGTATTCCTCGGCTGGTGGAGTGTTCGCGCGTTTACGATCTGGCGCTCGCCCAACGCCGCCGAGTTCGAGCGCGCCGCCTGTATCGCGACGGCCGCGATCCTGCTGCATTCGCTGGTCGACTATCCGCTGCGAACCGCCGCAGTCGCCACGATCTTTGCCATGGCGATCGGGTTGATGGCCGACCCCTCGCGCAAACGGCAACAGGTCCGGCTGGCCGAGCTCCGACCGACGCGCCACCTCACGCTCTAGACCCGCTTAGGCAACTCTCTGCCCTTCATGTCGTTGAGGCAGGGAAATGTCAGTAGGAGTGAGCTTGTGGCGTCGACGTTGAAATTCTTGATCATGGCTGGTGTGGCGGCGGGAACGGCCGGACTGGCGGTGGCGCAGACTCCGAGCTCCAGCAATTCTTCCACCACTGCCGCGTCGGCCACCGCCAAGCCCTTCGTGGCCCCCGGCACGCCAGGGTCGCCGATCAATGGCGAAACCTTTCATGCGCAGGTTTTGCTCGACGCTGCCGGCTTTCCCGCGGGCGTGATCGACGGCAAGAAGGGCATGAGTTTCGCGCAGGCCTTGCGTGGTTTCCAGAGCGGCAAAAACCTTCCGGTGACGGGGAAGCTCGATCCGGCGACCCGCGCCGCCTTGCTGTCGCAGAACCGGGCTTCGACTGTCATGGTCACGCTGTCGCCCGACCAAGTGGCCGGCCCATTCATCAACCCCATTCCCAAGGACACCGGCGACAAGGCGAAGTTGCCCGGCCTCTACTATCGTAACATGCTCGAGAAACTGGCCGAGGCATTCCACACTACGCCCGAGACGATCATCGCGCTCAATGGCGCGGACAAGATGATCGGTCCGGGGCAGGTGCTCCGCCTGCCCAACGTCATCCCCGCCAGTCGAAATTATGGCAATGCGGCCAAAGGAGACGTCGTCGGACTGATGAACGTGCTCAATGTCAGTGCTGGCGATATTCAGGGCCAGTCGGTGATTGTCGACAAGTCCGAGGGCGTGTTGAAGGTGATGGGCGAGGGCGACCGGATCGTCGCCCAGTTCCCGGTTACCATGGGGTCGAGCCACGATCCGCTGCCGATCGGAACGTGGAAGGTCACCACCTATGCCTTTCTCCCGCCGTTTCATTATCAGCCCGATCTGTTCTGGGATGCCAAGGACAAGACCGAGGACGACAAGATGCTCAAGCCCGGCCCCAACGGTCCGGTCGGCGTAGCCTGGCTCGACCTCACCAAGGAACATTACGGGATCCACGGCACGCCCGAGCCGTCGACTATCGGCCGAGCGGAAAGCCATGGTTGCATTCGCATGACCAATTGGGACGTGCTTCGCCTCAGCCAGATGCTAAAGCCGGGGTTCAAGGCCGTTTTCCAGGCCTGACGCAGGAGGGGGCATGATCCGGTTAGTCGCGAGCAACATCGTCACCGCGGTGCTGGTCAGCGCCTTCTGGATCGTGGCCTACAACATGGGCGGCACGCGATCCGGCACCGTCGACGTCGCGGGCGACAAGAAGACCGTCGGCAAGAATGGACAAGTCACGGTCGCCGAAGGCGTCGTGGTCGGTCCCTCGGGGGTCGCGATCCCGGTCGCCGGAGTCCAGCCGGCTCAACTGGTCGATACCTTTACCCAGGCGCGCGCCGGGGGCGCCCGCGTGCATGATGCGATCGATATCATGGCACCCGAGGGAACAGCGGTGGTTGCGGCTGCGCCGGGCACCGTCGAGAAACTATATTTCTCCCACGGTGGCGGCGGCATCTCGGCCTACGTTCGGTCGGACGACCGACGATGGAATTATTATTATGCCCACCTACGCGCCTACGCGCCGGGGATCAGCGAAGGGCAACGCGTCTCCCGCGGCGCGTTGATCGGTTATGTCGGCCATACCGGCAACGCCTCTCCCGACGGTCCGCATCTTCATTTCGCGATCAATCGACTGCAGCCGGGGGAGAAATGGCATCAGGGCGCGCCGATCAATCCATACCCCTTGCTTGCCGGAAAGCCCGCAAGCCGCTAGGGCGCGCGCCTGTTCACCGGCGGCGTCCAGGCGGCGCCGGTGTTGGCTTTTTCTCACATCCGCAGGTTTCCAATGAAGATCAACGCCGTCACCATTCGCCCCGGGAACATCATCGAATATGAAGGCGGCATCTGGCGCGCGGTGAAGATCCAGCACACCCAGCCGGGCAAGGGCGGCGCGTACATGCAGGTCGAAATGAAGAACCTCATCGACGGCCGCAAGAACAACGTCCGCTTCCGTTCGGCCGAGACGGTCGAGCGCGTGCGGCTGGATACCAAGGACTTCCAGTTCCTGTTCAAGGACGCCGATATGCTGACCTTCATGGACAAGGAAAGCTACGAGCAGATCAGCCTTCCCGCCGACCTGCTGGGCGACGCCGCGGCGTTCCTGCAGGACGGGATGGACGTGGTCATGGAGCTGTACGACGAGCGCCCGATTTCGGTTCAGTTGCCCGACACGATCGAGGCGATGATCGTCGAGGCCGACGCGGTGGTGAAGGGGCAAACCGCCTCGTCGAGCTACAAGCCCGCGATCCTCGACAACGGCGTCCGCGTCATGGTCCCGCCGCATATCGGCGCCGGCACCAAGATCGTCGTCGACGTCTACGAGCAGACCTACGTCCGCCGGGCCGACTAGGACATGGTTTCCCATTCCGGTCTGATTACCGTGATGACCCGCGCGGTTCGCAAGGCCGCGCCGCGGCTGCGGCGTGATTTCGGCGAGGTCGAGCAGCTGCAGGTCTCGAAGAAGGGGCCGGCCGACTTCGTCTCTATGGCCGACAAGCGCGCCTCGGCGACACTGATCGAGGAATTGCGGGCCGCCCGTCCCGACTGGGGCGTGCTGTGCGAGGAAGCGGGCGAGATCGAGGGCGATCCGGCCAAGCCGCGCTGGATCATCGATCCGCTCGACGGGACCAGCAATTTTCTCCACGGAATCCCGCATTTCGCCATTTCGATCGCGGTCGAGGATCGGTCACCTGGCGGTGGCGGGATCACTCACGGCCTGGTCTATCAGCCGCTGACCGACGAAAGCTTCTGGGCCGAAAAGGGCAGGGGGGCGTGGCTTCATGACCGCCGCTTGCGCGTTTCCGGCCGCCGCTACCTCGACGAGGCGCTGATCGGCACCGGCATGCCGCATGCGGGGCGCGGTGACGTCGCCACCTGGGCGCGGATCTACGGCGCGATCGGCCCCGAAGTGTCGGGCGTCCGCCGCAATGGTGCCGCCAGCCTCGATTTCGCCTGGGTCGCCGCGGGCCGCTTCGACGGTTTCTGGGAAGATGATCTCGACGTCTGGGATTCGGCCGCGGGCATCTTGCTGGTCAAGGAAGCCGGCGGCTACGTCAGCGACTATCGCGGGCAGGACCGGATGTTTGACCGCCGCCAATATCTCGCCGCCAATGGCGAGCTCCACAGCAAGTTGCACAAGCTGCTGGCGGGATCGCTGCGGTGATCCTCGCGGCGCTCGCCCTCTCGGCCGCGTCGCCTTCCGTTGCCTACACGATCGACCCCCGCCACCGACTGGTTGAAGGGATCGCCAGCGACGGCACGAACCTGTGGGTGTCGAGCATCTTCGACCGGACCATCATTCGCTGCGCATCGCGCTGCGTCGATGCGTTTCGGCTCAAAGGTCCCGCCGCGCCGTTTGGCATGGCGTGGGACGCCCGGCGCGGGCTGTTGTGGATCGCAATGGATTGCCTTCCGACCAAGGGCGCCAAGCCATGCAAGTCCGAATTGCTCGGGGTCACTCGCGCCGGGCGGGTGATGCACCGCCTCAGCCCGGCCGAGGGCGGCCATTACGGCGACGTGTCGGTGCACCAGGGCATGATCTTCCTGTCGGACAGCAAGAGGGGCGCAGTCTACAGAACCGATGGACAGACGTGGCTGACGACGGTCGGTCTCGATCTCGGGACCAGCGCGCAGGGCACGGCAATCGCCAACCATGGCTATGGCGTGATCATCGCCGACTATGCACTCGGAATGTTCAACGTGGCGCTCGACAATGCCCGGCGAACGCCACTCCCCCGCCAGGACGGCAAGCCACTGAAGGGGATCGACGGCTTGGTTCGCGCTGGAGGAGATTATTACGCGATCTACAATGGCGCGTCGCCGGGCGCCCTGCTCAAGCTGGACATCGCAAAGGACCGGCTGGTCTATCACGAGGTCGACACCGGCGCCTTGCTACCCGATCCGACGCAGGTCGCCATGCACGGCAACGCGCTGTTCGTCGTCGCCAATTCCGGCTGGGCGAGCCTGGAAAAGGAGCCGACCCGCGCGACCGGGGCAACAATCGTCCGCGTTCCGCTAAACTAAGCGAAATTGGCGCGCAAACGGGGCTCCTTGCCCTTGCCCGGTGGGCCGTCGCGTTCTAGGGATCGCCCCGATTCCTCCTTCGGAGCCGCTCGTGTCGTCGATTGCCGCCGGATATTTGCCGATCCTGATCTTCCTGGCCATCGCGCTGGGATTGTCGACGCTGTTCGTGTTCGCGCCGATGCTGGTCAGCCGCGCCACCGGCACGCACAATCCGACCGCCGAGAAGCTGAGCGAATATGAGTGCGGCTTCCCGGCGTTCGAGGATAGCCGCAGCCAGTTCGACGTGCGTTTCTATCTCGTCGCGATCCTGTTCATCGTGTTCGATCTCGAAGCCGCCTTCCTGTTTCCATGGGCGGTTTCGCTGAAGGACATCGGCTGGACGGGCTGGGGCGCGATGATGGTGTTCCTGCTCGAGCTGGCGCTGGGTCTGGCCTATGCGTGGAAGAAGGGGGCACTGGAATGGGAGTGATGCTCGACCCCGCCGCCAATCCCAACCCCACCGAGGAGGAGATTGCGCGCAACGCCGGGCTCGTGCCCGGAAGTGCCGAGGAGGCCAAGTTCCTCGCCATGCGCAAGGAGCTGGACGACAAGGGCTTCCTCGTCGCCAGTCTCGACGATCTGACGACCTGGGCGCGCACCGGCAGCTTGTGGTGGATGACCTTTGGCCTAGCCTGCTGCGCGGTCGAGATGATCCACGTCAACATGCCGCGCTACGACCTCGAGCGGTTCGGCGTCGCCCCGCGCGCGTCGCCCCGTCAGTCGGACGTGATGATCGTCGCCGGCACCCTGTGCAACAAGATGGCTCCGGCGTTGCGCAAGGTCTATGACCAGATGAGCGAGCCCAAGTACGTCATATCGATGGGCAGCTGCGCCAACGGCGGCGGTTACTATCACTACAGCTACAGCGTCGTTCGCGGCTGCGACCGGATCGTGCCGGTCGACATCTACGTGCCGGGCTGCCCGCCGACGGCCGAGGCCTTGCTCTACGGAATCATGCAGTTGCAGCGTAAGATCCGCCGCGAAGGGACGATTTCGCGTTGACCGCCCATCTGCCCCGCATCAAGGAACGCTCGACCGACGCCTTTGCCAAGGCGCTGGGCGCGAAGCTGATTGCCACCAAGGATCATGTCGGCGAAACGACATTGACGGTCGCGCGCGACGCGATCGTCGAGGCGTGCCGGATCGCGCGCGACCGGTTCGGCTATCAACAATTGATGGAAATTGCCGGTGCCGATTATCCCGAGCGGCCCGATCGGTTCGAGGTCAACTACCATCTCCTCTCGCTGACCGAAAACCATCGTATCCGCCTGAAGGTCACGACCGACGAGGCGACTGCCGTACCGAGCGTGACCGGTCTGTGGCCCGTTGCTGGCTGGCTGGAGCGCGAAGTGTTCGATCTCTATGGCGTGGTGTTCGCGGGCAATCCCGACCTTCGCCGGATCCTCACCGACTACGGTTTCGAAGGCCATCCGCTCCGCAAGGATTTCCCGCAGACCGGATATGTCGAACTGCGCTATTCCGAAGCCGAAAAGCGCGTCGTCTACGAACCGGTGCGCCTGCCGCAGGATTTCCGCAGCTTCGACTTCCTGATGCCGTGGGAAGGGCCCGAATATCGCCTTCCCGGGGACGAGAAAGCGGAAGGGCAGACCGCCGCCGCCCCATCGCCCGCGCCAGCCCCGAGCGGGCCGACCAAGGTCGAGGCCAAGGCCGGCCCCGGCGATCCGAAAGTGACCGAAAAGACCGCCGACACCGGTGCCGGTGCGCCGGCGAATGCGGCCGAGACGAAGAATGCGCGCAAGCCCGCCGCCGCCAAGGCGAAGAGCGCCGGCGGCAAGGCGACTGCGAAGCGTGAACCGAAGCCGGGGGCCAAGAAATGACCCAGACCCTCGACGTGACCATTGGCGCGCCGGAGGCCGGCGATCTCACCCCGGGTGACGAAGCCGTCCAGAATTACACCATAAATTTCGGCCCGCAGCATCCGGCCGCGCACGGCGTGCTCCGGCTGATCATGGAGCTGGACGGGGAAATCGTCGAGCGGGTCGATCCGCATATCGGGCTGCTCCACCGCGGCACCGAAAAACTGATCGAATATCGCACGTACGCGCAGGCGCTGCCCTATTTCGACCGGCTCGATTACTGCTCGCCGATGTGCATGGAGCACAGCTACGTGCTCGCGGTCGAGAAGCTGATGGGCCTCGAAGTGCCCTTACGCGCGCAATATATCCGCGTGCTGATGGCGGAACTGACCCGCATCTCCAATCACATGCTCAACCTCGGCAGCCACGTCATGGACGTCGGGGCGATGACCCCCAATTTGTGGCTGTTCGAAGTGCGCGAAGACACGATGTCGCTCTACGAAGCGGTGTCGGGGGCGCGGATGCACGCCAATTACTTCCGCGTCGGCGGGGTCCACCAGGATATTCCGGAGCGCGTGCTGGCCGACATGGCGACCTTCCTCGACAAGCGCATGCCGCTTTTCGAGGATGCGATTTCGCTGGTTGCCGACAACCGTATCTTCAAGCAGCGCAACGTCGATATCGGCACGGTGTCGAAGGAAGACGCCATCGCCTGGGGCTTCAGCGGCCCGATGATCCGCGCCGCCGGCATTCCGTGGGATCTGCGCCGCAGCCAGCCCTACGAAGTGTACGACCGGATGGAGTTCGACATTCCGGTCGGCACGCGCGGGGATTGCTATGACCGTTTCATGGTCCGGGTCGAGGAAGTGCGCCAATCGGCGCGGATCATGCGCCAGTGCCTGCGCGACATCCCTAACGGTCCGATCGGCAGCGACGACCGCAAGGTCTTCCCGCCCAAGCGCGGCGAGATGAAGGCGTCGATGGAAGCCATGATCCATCACTTCAAGCTCTACACCGAAGGCTATCACGTCCCCGCCGGCGAGGTCTATGTCGCGACCGAAAGTCCCAAGGGCGAGTTCGGCGTCTATCTGGTCGCCGACGGCACCAACAAGCCCTACCGCTGCAAGATCCGTCCGACCGCGTTCAGCCATCTGCAGGCGATGGACTTCATGATGAAGGGCCACATGCTGGCCGACGTCACCGCCGTCCTCGGCGCCGCCGACATCGTGTTCGGGGAGTGCGACCGCTAATGGCTGAGCGTCACTTCGCCCCCGACACTCCCGCACTCCGCGCCGAATGGAACGATTTCGCGTGGGATGAGGCTAATGCCAAGCTCGCGGCGGAAATCGTCGCGCGCTATCCGGCGGGTCGGCAGATGTCGGCATCGATCCCGTTCCTCGACCTTGCCCAGCGCCAGGTGGGCAAGATGACCGGCACGCAGGGCTGGCTGCCGATCCCAGTGATCGAGTTCGTCGCGCGCGAGCTTGCAATGCCGCCGATCGCAGCGATGGAGGTCGCCAGTTTCTACACAATGTTCAACCTGGTGCCGGTCGGCAAATATCACGTCCAGGTGTGCGGTACGACGCCGTGCTTGCTGCGCGGGTCGGACGACGTGCTGGCCGCCTGTGCAAAGCGTGGGATGAAGAAAGGGCACACCACCGAGGATGGGCTGTGGACGCTGACCGAGGTCGAATGCCTCGGAGCCTGCACAAATGCGCCGATGGTCCAGATCAACGACGACAATTATGAGGACCTGACCGCCGACAGCATGGGCGCGGTCCTCGACGCCCTGGCGCGGGGCGAACGACCCAAGGTCGGCCCGCAGGTCGATCGCCAGACCAGTGCGCCCGAGGGGGGACCGTCGACGCTGAAGAAGATGGCCGAGCGCAATTACGACTATCGGGGGCAGTGGTAATGGCTGGGGAACCTCGCAAGATCGTCGGCGTCGTCGGCCTGATGTTTTTCGCCGTCGCGGTGATCAATTTCGTTCGTGGCGAAAATTGGCTGGTGTGGGTCATCCTGGGGCTGCTGTTCGGCGGCGCGTCGGGCGTGCAGAGCCTGATGGACCGGCGAGGGGATGCCTGATGGCGCTGATCCTCGGAATCGTCATTGCGCTGCTGGTTCTTGGCCTGCTGTTCAAATTGCTCAAGCTCGCGCTGATCGTCGCCGCGGTCGTGCTGATCGCGGGTTTCGTGACCGGCAAGCTCAAGCAGAAGCAGATCAAATGAGCATCGGCGTCATCCTGGTCGGCCTCGTCGCCGCTTTCCTTGCCTGGCGCTTCGTCGCCGGCATGGTGAAATTCGTCGTGCTCGCGGCGATCGTCATCGCGGTCGCATACTTCCTGATCAACGGAGGATTGGCGTGACCGTCCAGCCGCTCGGCGACAAGGATCGCATCTTCACCAATCTCTACGGCTATCAGTCGCCCGATTTGAAGGCGGCGCAGGCGCGCGGCGATTGGGACAATACCGCGGACCTGATGAAGGCCGGTCCCGACGCGATCATCGAGGTGATCAAGGCTTCGGGCCTGCGCGGGCGCGGGGGAGCGGGCTTCCCGACGGGAATGAAGTGGAGCTTCATGCCCAAGGAGCCGACCGCGGGGCGCCCTAATTTCCTGGTGATCAACGCCGACGAGAGCGAGCCGGGCAGCTGCAAGGATCGCGAGATCCTGCGCCACGATCCGCACAAATTGGTAGAGGGGGCCTTGATCGCCGCGTTCGCGATGCGTGCACGCGCCGCCTACATCTACGTGCGTGGCGAGTTCATCGTCGAGACCGAGGCGCTGCGCAAGGCGGTGGCCGAGGCCTATGCCGCGGGCCTGCTGGGCAAGAATGCCGCCGGATCGGGTTGGGATTTCGACCTGTTCGTCCACCGCGGCGCGGGCGCCTATATCTGCGGCGAAGAAACCGCGATGCTCGAAAGCCTGGAGGGCAAAAAGGGCCAGCCGCGCCTCAAGCCGCCATTCCCGGCCGGCGCGGGCCTTTACGGCTGCCCGACCACGGTCAACAATGTCGAGAGCATTGCAGTCGTGCCGACGATCCTGCGGCGCGGCGCGCCGTGGTTCGCGGGCATCGGCAATCCCAAGAACGAAGGCACCAAGCTGTTCCAGATTTCGGGGCACGTCGAGAAGCCCTGCGTGGTCGAGGAAGCGATGGGCATCTCCTTCCGCGAACTCATCGACCGCCATGCCGGCGGCATCCGCGGCGGCTGGGACAATCTGCTGGCGGTGATCCCCGGCGGATCGTCGGTGCCGCTGGTCCCCGCGGCCGAGATCATGGATGCGCCGATGGACTTCGACGGGTTGAAGGCGCTCGGCTCCGGACTCGGCACCGCGGCGGTGATCGTGATGGACAAGTCGACCGACATCGTCCGCGCGATCAGCCGCATCAGCTACTTCTACAAGCATGAAAGCTGCGGCCAGTGCACCCCGTGCCGTGAAGGCACAGGCTGGATGTGGCGCACCATGGAGCGGCTTCGCGAAGGCGAGGGGACACCCGCCACGATCGACCGCCTGTACGACGTCACCAAGCAGATCGAGGGCCACACCATCTGCGCCCTGGGCGACGCCGCCGCTTGGCCGATCCAGGGCCTGATCAAGCACTTCCGCCCCGAAATGGAGCGCCGCATGGCCGATCGCAACGCCGGCCTGATGGAGGCGGCGGAGTGAAGACTTTGTCGATCATCGCAATCGCGTCGCTTGCCGCGCATGCCGCGCAGGCGCAGCGTATCCCGGTGACCGATACAAAGCCGGAGTTCGATCCGTCCGGCCCGAAGGCGAAAGCCAAGGAAATGCGCCGTGTGGTGCAGGAATTTGCGCGATGCCTTGCGCGCCAGTCGATGTCGGGGGTGGAAACTTACCTCTCCAATAACATGGACCGCTTGTCTCCCGCCCTTGGCAAGCGCGCACCGGAATGTCTGGGGAACGCATATGACGAGGGCGACGGGTCGATGCTTCGCGGCGAATCCAGCACCTTTCGAGTGGCGCTCGCCGAAGCCTACGTTGTGAGAAAGTACCGGGACGTCGGCATGTTCGACGTGAAGTCGGTCGCGCCGCTGGCACATCCCGACGAAGCCAATGCGCGGGGGGTGCATGCGCTGGGCAGCCTGAGCGAATGCATCGTCAGGACATCGCCGATCGAAAGCTGGACGCTGCTGAAGACCGATGCGGCGTCGCCGAAGGAAACCGCCGCAATCGCCGGTTTGTCTCCCGCAATGCAGGCCTGCGTCACCCGCGGCACAACGGTCAAAATGCCCGCTTTTTTCCTGCGCGGCGCCATTGCCGAAACCTATTACAAACTTTCACAGGCACCGCGCCTGGCCGTGACAGGGAGCGCCCGATGATCGGCCTTCTCTTCCTCGCCGCAGCCGCGCCGGTCCCGGTGACGACGTCCCAGAGCCGCGAAGTGATGCGCGACTTCGCCGAGTGCATGGTGCGCAGCTACAACCGCGATGCGCGCACGCTGGTGGCGATCGACGATACGGCCATCCTGACCCCGGCGCAGACCCAGTTGTTCCGCTCCGAATGCCTGCGCCGCACCGGCGCGAGCATGCTCAAGGGCAGCCATTCGCTTTATCGTTTCGCGCTCGCCGAGGCCTTGCTGCACCGCGATTACCGCAAGGCTCCGCCGCCCAACCCGGCGCTCGCGGCACCGATCGATCACCCGATCTTTGCCGCCAACGCCGCGCAGCCGGCCACTTACAAGCCGACCGGCGCCACCGCCTGGCCCGACTTCCGCGACCGCGCCCGCGCCTATTCGGTGGTGTCGGCGTTTGGCGATTGCGTCGTCCGCGCCGGGCCGGCCAAGGCCTGGGCGTTGCTCCAGACCAAGGTTTCCAGCCCCGCGGAAAAGGCCGCGCTGGCCGGCCTCGCCCCCGAAATGGGCAGCTGCGTCCCCGCTGGTGCCAAGATCGAGCTCAGCCCGAACAACATCCGCGGCAGCATCGCGCTCAATTATTACCGCCTGTCGCTGGCGCCCCGCGCTGCGGCATCGGGAGGAACCCGCTAATGCCTAAAGTCACCGTCGACGGCGTCGAGCTCGAGGTTCCGCAGGGCGCCACCGTCCTCCAGGCGTGCGAGCTTGCGGGCAAGGAAATCCCGCGCTTCTGTTATCACGAACGCCTCTCCATCGCGGGCAATTGCCGCATGTGCCTGGTCGAGGTCGCGCCCGGCCCGCCCAAGCCGCAGGCGTCGTGCGCGCTTCCCGCTGCCGATGGCCAGGCGATCCGCACCGACACCGCGATGGTCAAGAAAGCGCGCGAGGGGGTGATGGAATTCCTCCTCATCAACCACCCGCTCGATTGCCCGATCTGCGACCAGGGCGGCGAATGCGATTTGCAGGACCAGGCGATGGCCTACGGTCGCGGCGACAGCCGCTACGACGAGAACAAGCGCGCGGTCGAAGACAAATATATGGGGCCGATCGTCAAGACGGCGATGACCCGCTGCATCCAGTGCACCCGCTGCGTCCGCTTCAGCGAGGAGGTCGCGGGCACGCCCGACATGGGCATGCTGTTCCGCGGCGAGGATGCGCAGATTACCTCGTATCTGGACAAGGCGCTGAAGTCCGAACTGTCGGGCAATCTGGTCGATTTGTGCCCGGTCGGCGCGCTGCTGTCGAAGCCCTACAGCTTCGAGGCGCGGCCGTGGGAATTGCGCAAGGTGCCCGGCATCGACGTAATGGACGCGGTCGGTACCAACATCCGCATGGACGTCCGCCAGCGCCAGCTGATGCGCATCCTGCCGCGCATCAACGATGCGGTGAACGAGGAATGGGCGCACGACAAGACGCGCCACCATGTCGACGCGCTGGTGCGCAACCGCCTCGACCGCCCGTGGGTGCGGATCAAGGGCAAGCTTCAGGAAGCGACCTGGGGCGAGGCGCTTGACGTCTTTGCCAAGCAGTTCAAAAAGGCCGGCGCCGACGTCGCGGCGATCGCCGGCGACTTGGTCGATGCCGAAACGATGTATGCCGCCAAGGCCTTGCTCGCCGGTGCCGGGTCGGCGCTGCTCGAAGGGCGCCAGACCGGGCTCGACTATGACGTGACGTCATTGGGCGCGGTGCGGTTCAACACCCCGCTGGCCGATCTCGACAATGCCGATGCGATTCTGCTGGTTGGAGCCAACCCGCGCTGGGAAGCGCCATTGGTCAACACCCGGCTGCGCAAGGCGGTGCGGCGCGGGGCCAAGGTGTTCGGTATCGGGCCCGAAGTCGATCTGACCTATAAGGTCGAGTGGCTGGGCGACGATCTCAAGCTGCTTGGCAAACTGCCTGACGCAATCGCCAAGGCCGAGCGCCCGGTGATGATCGTCGGTCCGGGCGCGCTTGCCGCGGGCGGGCAGGGGGCCGCGCTCGCCGCCGCTTCGACGTTCGTCAAATCCGGCTGGAATGGCTTCAACGTCCTCCACACCGCTGCGTCGCGTATGGCGGGCCTGATGCTCGGCTATGGGCAAAAGAGTGGCCTGGCCGACATCGTCGCGGCAAAGCCGTCGCTGGTCATTCTGCTCGGTGCCGACGAAGTCGCATCCGACAGCTTCAAGGGCGCGTTCACGGTCTACATCGGCCATCATGGCGACAGGGGTGCGGCATCGGCCGACCTCGTCCTGCCCGCCGCCGCCTATAGTGAAAAGCACGGCACGTTCGTCAATATCGAAGGTCGCGTCCAGCGCTCCGAGCGCGCGACCTTCCCGCCCGGCGACGCGCGCGAGGATTGGACCATTTTCCGCGCCTTGTCAGACCTGATCGGCAATCCGCTGCCGTTCGACCGCTTCGACCAGCTTCGTGCCGCGATGATCGCCGACACGCCCGCCTTGGGCAAGGACGGGATCGTCGATTTCGGCTGGTCCCCGCCCAAGCTGGCCGCCAAGGCATCGGGCCCGATCAAGCTGCCGATCCTCGACTTCTACCTCACCAACGCGATCTGCCGCGCTAGCCCGACGATGCGTCGCTGCTCCGAGGAATTGGTGCACGGCGTCGAATTTGCGGAGGCGGCCGAGTGACCGACTTTTTCGTCCGCCAGGGCATGCTCTACGACTGGGCCTGGACCCTCTCGACCGTCATCGGCATCCTCGTCATTGCGCTGCCGTTGATGCTCGCGGTGGCGATGGTCATCTATGCCGAGCGCAAGATCTGGGCGGCGTTCGCGCTTCGGCGGGGGCCGAACGTGGTCGGGCCGTTCGGGCTGCTGCAGAGCTTTGCCGACGGGCTGAAGGTGTTCCTCAAGGAAACCATCATCCCGTCGAGCTCCAACAAAGCGCTGTTCCTGATCGCGCCGATCATCACTTTTACCACCGCGCTGATCGTGTGGGCGGTGGTGCCGTTCGACGTCGGGGTGGTGCTGACCGACATCAATGTCGGCATGCTCTACGTGCTCGCCGCGAGCAGCCTGGGCGTCTATGGCGTGATCCTTGCCGGCTGGGCGTCCAACTCCAAATATCCCTTCTTCTCGGCGATCCGCGCGGCGGCGCAGATGGTCAGCTACGAAGTCTCGATCGGCTTCGTCATCATCTGCGTCGTGCTCTATGCGGGCACGTTCAACCTGACCGGCATCGTCGTGGCGCAGCAGGGCAATATCGGCTTCGGCCTGCTCAACGGCTTCGGCTTCAATCCCCTGCTGTTCCCGATGGCAGTGGTGTTCCTGATCAGCTCGATGGCCGAGACCTTCCGCACCCCGTTCGATCTGGTCGAGGCGGAGAGCGAGTTGGTCGCGGGCCACCAGACCGAATATTCCTCCATGTCCTTCGCGCTCTTCTGGCTCGGCGAATATGCCAACGTCATCCTGATGTGCGCGCTCAACGCGATCCTGTTCTGGGGCGGGTTCCTGCCGTTCCTCAACATCGACCTGATCCCCTGGTTCGATATCCCCGGCATCCTGTGGCTGCTGCTCAAGATGAGCATCTTCTTCTTCATCTTCGGCTGGGTGAAGGCGACCGTGCCCAGGTATCGCTATGACCAGTTGATGCGGCTGGGATGGAAGATCTTCCTGCCGTTGAGCTTGCTGTTCGTCGTCCTCATTTCCGGCTGGCTGATGCTGACCCGCTACGGAGTTGCATCATGATCGCGCGCACCATCAAGGCATTCACGCTCTGGGAGTTCCTGAAAGCGCACGCGCTGACGCTGAAGTATTTTTTCAAGCCCAAGGCGACGATCAACTATCCCTACGAGAAGGTGCCGCAGAGCCCGCGCTTTCGCGGCGAGCATGCGCTGCGCCGCTATCCGAACGGCGAAGAGCGCTGCATCGCGTGCAAATTGTGTGAGGCGATCTGCCCGGCGCAGGCAATCACGATCGAGGCCGAACCGCGTGAGGACGGCAGCCGCCGAACCACCCGCTACGACATCGACATGGTCAAATGCATCTATTGCGGACTGTGCGCCGAAGCCTGCCCGGTCGATGCGATCGTCGAGGGGCCGAACCTGGAATTCGCCACCGAAACGCGTGAGGAATTGCTCTACGACAAGGCCAAATTGCTCGCCAATGGCGACCGCTGGGAAGGTGCCATCGCCGCCAACCTTGCCGCCGATGCGGCCTATCGGTAGGGCGCGCGCCAACCCATGATCACCATCCTCGCCTTTTATCTGTTCGCCGCGCTGACGGTCGCGTCCGCGATCCTCGTTATCTTCGCGCGCAACCCGGTGCATAGCGTGCTGTGGCTGATCGTCGCCTTCTTCAACGCGGCGGGGCTGATGCTGCTGCTGGGGGCAGAATTCATCGCGATGCTGCTGGTCATCGTCTACGTCGGCGCGGTCGCGGTGCTATTCCTGTTCGTGGTGATGATGCTCAACGTCGATTTCGCCCGGCTCAGGAGCGGATTTACGGCCAACCTGCCGTTTGGGCTGATGATCGCGCTGGTGCTGCTTGCCGAAATCATCATCGCCGCCAATGCCCGCCAGGCCGGCCCCCTGGTCGCCGCGCCTGCGCGCGCCGGTGCGGTGCAGCCCAATATCGAGGCGATCGGCGGCGCGCTCTACGGCCGTTTCCTGTTCCCGTTCGAGCTTGCCGGCCTGATCCTGCTGGTCGCGATGATCGGCGCGATCGTCCTGACCCATCGCAGCCGCGGCGACTCGCGCGGTCAGAATATCAGCCGCCAGATTGCCCGCCGTCCCGAGGATTCGACGAAGAATATGAAACCTGAAGTCGGCGCGGGGGTCGAGCTGTGATCGGCCTGTCGCATTATCTCACCGTCGCCGCGATTCTGTTCACGATCGGCGTACTTGGCATCTTCCTCAACCGCCGCAACATCATTCTGATGCTGATGGCGATCGAGTTGATCCTGCTCGCCGTCAACATCAATCTCGTCGCGTTCAGCGCCTATCTGGGCGACGTGACAGGACAGGTGTTCGCCATGTTCGTTCTCACCGTCGCCGCGTCGGAGGCGGCGATTGGCCTGGCCATCCTGGTGATCTTCTTCCGCCGCCGCGGCTCGATCGCGGTCGACGATGCCGATCGGATGCGCGGCTGATGCATCCCGTCCTGTTCATCGTCTTCCTGCCGCTCCTCGCCGCGCTCATTGCGGGGCTAGGCGGGCGCATCATCGGCAAGACCGCCGCCAAGGTGGTGACCACCGGCGCGCTCATGATCGGCGCGCTGCTCAGCTGGCCGATCTTCTTCTCCTATCTCGGCGGCGGCGCGGAAGCGCAGGTCGTCCCGGTGCTAAAGTTCATCCAGTCGGGCACGCTTAATGTCGATTGGGCGCTGCGCGTCGACGCGCTGACCGCGGTGATGCTGGTCGTGGTGACGTCGGTCTCCAGCCTCGTCCACCTCTACAGCTGGGGCTATATGGAGGAGGATCCGAGCCAGCCGCGCTTCTTCGCCTATCTGTCGCTATTCAGCTTCGCCATGCTGATGCTGGTCACCGCCGACAGCCTGGTGCAGATGTTCTTCGGCTGGGAAGGGGTCGGGCTGGCGTCCTATCTCCTGATCGGTTTCTGGTATCACAAGCCGTCGGCCAACGCCGCCGCGGTCAAGGCGTTCGTGGTCAACCGGGTTGGCGATTTCGGCTTCTCGCTCGGCATTTTCGGCACCTTCCTCGTCTTCGGCACGGTCTCGATTCCCGCCATCCTCGAAGCCGCGCCGGGCATGGCCGGATCGACCATCGGCTTCGCCGGCATGCGCGTCGACACCATGACCCTGCTGTGCCTACTGCTGTTCGTCGGCGCGATGGGCAAATCGGCGCAGTTGGGTCTCCACACCTGGCTGCCCGACGCGATGGAGGGGCCGACCCCGGTCTCCGCCCTGATCCATGCCGCGACCATGGTCACCGCGGGCGTGTTCATGGTCTGCCGCCTGTCGCCGATGTTCGAGGTGTCGCCCAGCGCGCTGACCGTGGTGACCTATGTCGGCGCCGCGACCGCGATTTTCGCCGCGACCGTCGCGGTGGTCCAGACCGACATCAAGCGCGTGATCGCTTATTCGACCTGCTCGCAGCTCGGCTACATGTTCTTCGCCGCGGGATCGGGCGCCTATGGCGCGGCGATGTTCCACCTCTTCACGCACGCCTTCTTCAAGGCGCTGCTTTTTCTCGGTGCCGGCAGCGTGATCCATGCCATGCATCACGAGCAGGACATGCGGCACTATGGCGCGCTCCGGAAGGAAATCCCGTTCACCTTCTGGGCGATGATCTTCGGCACGCTGGCGATCACCGGGGTCGGCGTGTTCGGCGTCGGCTTTGCCGGCTACTTCTCGAAGGATGCCATTCTCGAAAACGCATTCGCCAGCGGTACGGTCGCCGGGACGATCAGTTTCTGGATCGGCGCGCTCGCAGCATTGCTGACAAGTTTCTACTCCTGGCGCTTGATTTTCCTCACCTTTTTCGGATCCGCGCGCTGGGCCGGGTCGGAACATATCCAACACGCCATGCACCATCAGCACGAGGACGACAGCGACGAGTCGACCGACCACGCGCATGATACTCGGACCGTGACCGGAACCGCCGGCTACCATCCGCATGAGAGCCCGTGGACCATCCTCGTCCCGCTCGCCTTGTTGTCGCTCGGCGCGATCTTCGCCGGCCTGGCCTTCCAACATGCCTTCATCGATGCCGAAGGCGGCGCGCATTTCTGGAACGGCAGCCTCGCGTTCGACACGCACCTGGCCCACGCCTCGCACGAGGTACCGTTGTGGGTGACGTACATGCCGTTGACGGTGATGCTGATCGGCTTCGCGCTCGCCTATCGCAATTACATGGCCAAGCCCGGCGCCCCCGCTGCCTTCGTCGCCATGTTCCCGCAGCTCTACGATTTCCTCACGCACAAATGGTACTTCGACGAATTGTACAACGCGATCTTTGTCCGCCCGGCGTTCGCCCTCGGCCGTTTCTTCTGGAAGCGCGGTGACGAGCAGACCATCGATCGCTTCGGTCCACACGGCGCTGCGGTGGCGGTGGGGCTCAGCAATCGCACTCACCACCCGGCTCCAGTCGGGCTACGTCTACAGTTACGCCCTCGTCATGCTGCTCGGCCTGATCGCCGCGACTAGCTGGGTTCTGTGGTGGGCCTCGTGATCCCGTATCTTTCCATTCTGATCGCTGTTCCGCTCATCGCGGCGGTGATTGCGCTGTTCCTCAAGCCGGACGGGGCACGCTGGATCGCGCTTGTTGCGACCGTGGCGAACCTCGCTATCGGCAGCGCCATGTGGGCCGCGTTCCAGATTGGCGGACCGCAGTGGCAGTTCGTCGAATATTGGAGCGTCGGCGGACCCATTGCCTGGTCGCTGGGGATCGACGGCATCGCGCTGATGCTGATCATGCTCAGCGTCTTCCTGATGCCGATCTGCATCGGCGCCAGCTGGCGCTCGATCGAAAAACGCGTCCCCGAATATATGGCGGCCTTCCTGTTGATGGAGGCGCTGATGATCGGCGTTTTCGCGGCGCAGGATCTGCTGCTGTTCTACATCTTCTTCGAAGGTGGCCTGATCCCGATGTATCTGATCATCGGCATCTGGGGCGGCGTCGATCGCATCAAGGCCAGCTACAAATTCTTCCTCTACACGCTCGCCGGTTCGGTGCTGATGCTGGTCGCGATGCTGGTGATGATCGGCATCGCCGGGACGAGCGATATTCCGGCGCTGATGGCGTATGATTTCGTGCCCGGCCTGCAATGGTGGTTGTGGCTCGCCTTCTTTGCCAGCTTTGCGGTGAAGATGCCAATGTGGCCGGTGCATACGTGGCTGCCCGATGCGCACGTCCAAGCTCCAACCGCCGGATCGGTGATCCTCGCCGGCGTCCTGCTCAAGATGGGCGGCTACGGCTTCATCCGCTTCAGCCTGCCGATGTTCCCGCAGGCATCGGCCGACTTCATGCCGCTGGTGTTCGTGCTGAGCGGCATCGCGGTGGTTGTCACCAGCCTGATCGCGCTGGTCCAGAACGACATGAAGAAGCTCATCGCTTATTCGTCGGTCGCGCACATGGCGTTCGTGACGTTCGGCCTGTTCGCGTTCAACCGGCAGGGCATCGAGGGCGGTTTGATGGTCATGCTCGGCCACGGTCTGGTGTCGGGCGCGCTCTTCCTGTGCGTGGGCGTGGTTTACGACCGGCTCCATACGCGCGAGATTGCTCGCTATGGCGGTCTCAGCAACAATATGCCCAAATTTGCGACCTTGTTCCTGCTATTCACGATGGCCAGCGTCGGTCTTCCGGGCCTGAGCAATTTCGTTGGCGAATTCCTGTCGCTAATGGGAACGTATGAGGTCTCCACCTGGGCGGCGATCGTCGCCACCACCGGGATCATTCTCGGCGCTGCCTACGCGCTTTATCTCTACTGGCGGATCTGCTTCGGCGTGTCGCGCAACGCCGACGCCGCGGCGATGTCCGATCTCAATGCGCGCGAACTTTGGCTGTTGGTCCCGATCGCGCTGGCGACGATTTGGATGGGCATCTATCCCGAAAGCTTCATGGCGCCGATGCGTGACGATGTGGGACGACTGCTGACTCGGATCGAGCGCACCGCGCCCAAGAGCGACAGCGCGCCGACCGCGGGCAAGCCCGCCGCCGCGTCGGCAGCGCACGGCGCTTCTGCCGCATCTCACTCGACTCCGGCGGAAGCCCACCAATGAACATCGCCGCCATTCTTCCCGAGATGATCCTCACGATCGGCGCGATCGTGCTGATGTTGGTCGCCGCCTTCGGTGGTCGCCGCGCCAGCGGGATCACGACCTGGGTCGCCGTTGGCCTGCTCGTGGCCGCGAGCGTTGCGATCTTCGGCCAGCCTCAGTCGGCCGGTGCGATGTTTGGCGGCCTGATCGCGGCCGACGGGTTTGGCGCATTCGGCAAGCTGCTGATATTCGCTGCCAGCGCCGTAGCGATCATCGCCGCGCATAACTGGTTCAGCCGCGACTTCGAGCATGCCGCCGAATATCCGGTGCTCATCCTGCTTGCCTCGGTCGGTGCGGCGGTGATGGTTTCGGCCACCAGCCTGATGACGCTTTATGTCGGGCTCGAGCTATCGAGCCTCGCAAGCTACGTTCTTGCGGCCTATCGCCGATCCGACGAACGCAGCGCCGAAGCCGGCTTGAAGTATTTCGTTCTCGGCGGCCTGGCGTCCGGCATTCTGTTGTACGGCATCTCGCTGCTCTACGGCTTCACCGGCACGACCGGGTTCAATGGCATCGCCGCCGCCTTCGCGCGCGATGCGACGCCGTCGACCGGCTTGCTTTTCGGCCTGGTGTTCACGCTGGCCGGCATGGCCTTCAAGATCAGCGCGGTCCCGTTTCACATGTGGGCGCCCGACGTCTACGAAGGCGCGCCGACCCCGGTTACCGCTTATTTCGCGTCGGCCCCCAAGGTCGCCGCGGTACTGCTGCTGACCCGGATCTGCAGCGACGCGTTGGGACCTGCGATCGATGCCTGGCGGCAGATCGTCATCTTCGCCGCGCTCGCGTCGATCGCGCTCGGCGCTATCGCGGCCTACGGCCAGACGAACATCAAGCGGCTGCTGGCCTATTCGTCGATCAACAATGTTGGCTTCGCTCTGATCGGTCTTGCTGCGGGTGGTCCGAAGGGGGTGTCCTCGGTCCTGTTCTACATGGCCGTCTACGTGGTGATGACACTCGGCGCGTTCCTGTGTGTCTTGCGCATGCGCGACGAGCAGGGTGAGCCGGTGGAATCGCTCGCCAGCCTCGCAGGCCTGTCGCAGTCGCGACCGGGCTTGGCTGCCGCGATCGCGATCTTCATGTTCAGTCTCGCCGGAATACCACCGTTGCTCGGTTTCTGGCCGAAGGTCGTGGTATTCCAGGCGGCGATCGGGGAGGGCCTGGTCTGGCTCGCCGTTGCGGGCTTCCTCGGCTCGGTCATCGGCGCTTATTACTACATCAAGATCGTCAAGGTGCTGTACTTCGATGCACCGGCTTCCCCGTTCGCGCGGGCCAAGGCGCCGGTCGAAACGGGCCTGATCTTTCTTGCGGCGCTCGCTGTCAGTCCGCTTGGCTATCTGGTCATCGGCCCGCTCGGCATTGCCGCCGACAAGGCCGCTTCGACGCTCTTTTGACACGCATCCGCATCGTCGAGGCCACTGGCTCGACAAATGCGGATTTGCTCGCCGACTTAAGCGCTATTGAAGGCGATTGGCTGGTAGCGCTCAGCCAGTCCGCCGGGCGCGGACGTCAGGGACGAGAGTGGCAATCGCAGACAGGCAACTTCTTCGGTTCGGCATTGATCGCGCTGCGCACGACCGATCCTCCGCCTGCCACGCTGGCACTCGCCGCCGGACTAGCACTGATCGAAGCCGTCGATGCGGCCGCACCTGGACGCGAACTACAACTCAAATGGCCGAACGACCTGATGCTTGACGGCGCGAAGCTGGCCGGCATCCTGTTGGAGCGGGTTGGAAATCGTATTGTCGCCGGTTTCGGGGTCAATCTTGCATCGGCACCACGGATTGCCGGCCGCGAGACTGCGCACCTGGATGGTGCAAGCAGCCCGCAGGCATTTGCTCCGCTAATCGCAGCGAGCTTCGCCCGCCTGCTTGCCGCCTGGCGATCGGCCGATTCCGCTGCTTTCATCGCGGCGTGGCAGGTTCGCGCCCATCCAATTGGCTCGCCGTTGACGGTGCACTCAGGCGCAGGCGTGCATCTGTCGGGCCTGTTCGATGGTCTCGCGCCAGATGGTGCGCTACGCCTGCGGCTCGACGATGGTCGGATCGAGCGCATCCATGCAGGTGACGTGACCCTCGCCAAGAGCAGCGGAGACCGCTAGGGCGCGCAGATGCTGCTCGCGATCGATGCCGGGAACACCAATGTCGTCTTCGCTCTGGTCGACGGCGAAGGGGATATTCGTACGCGATGGCGCATCGCCACCGATCCGCGGCGAACCGCCGACGAATATGCCGTCTGGCTGCACCAGCTGCTTACGATGGAGGGATTCGCGAAGGCCGATGTCGCGCAGGTGATCATCGGCACCGTCGTTCCTCGCGCCTTACACAACCTGACCGTGCTGGCACAAAAGTACTTCCATCTTGAGCCGATCGTCGCCGGCATGGGAGGGTGGCCGATCGCACTTGACGTTCCCGAGCCCAAGACGGTCGGCGCCGACCGTGCGCTCAACGCCATTGCCGGACACGCCCGCCACCCGGGTGACCTGATCATCGTCGATTTCGGGACCGCGACGACGTTCGACGTCGTCGACTTTTCGGGCGCGTACAAGGGCGGGATCATTGCTCCGGGGATCAACCTGTCGCTTGACGCGCTGGTCGCCGCGGCGGCCAAGTTGCCGCGCATTGCAATCGAGGCCCCGGTCGACAAATCGGTGATCGGCCGCACGACCGAAAGCCAGATGCTGATCGGCGTATATTGGGGCTATGTGGCGATGATCGAGGGGTTGGTGACCCGGCTCAAGGCGGAAATTGGCCGGACTTCGCGGGTCATCGCCACTGGCGGTCTCGCAATCCTGTTCGACAAGCACACCGACGCCTTCGACTCCATCGAACCCGATCTTACCATCCAGGGCCTCGCCCTCCTCGCCGCAAAGGCCACCCATTAGAATGACACCTGGCGAAGAACTGCTTTTCCTGGCCCTCGGCGGATCGGGCGAGATTGGAATGAACGTCAATCTCTACGGCACCAAGGGCAAATGGCTGATGGTGGATCTGGGCCTGACGTTCGCCGATACCGATTACCCCGGCATCGACCTGATCTTGCCCGAACTCGAATTCATCGAGCAACGCCGCGAGGAACTGGTCGGGATCGTGCTGACCCACGGTCACGAGGACCATATCGGCGCCATCCCCTACCTCGCCGCCGATCTGAAGGTGCCGCTTTACGCAACGCCGTTCACCGCCGATCTGATTGCTGGGAAGCTCGAGGAAGAAGGACTGGTCGGCAAGGTCAAGATCCACATCATCGAACGAGACGGAAGCATCGATCTCGATCCATTCAAGATCACGTTCAAGGCGCTGGCCCATTCGATCCCCGAAGGGAACGGCCTCGTCATCGATACGTCGCACGGCACCATCTTCCACACCGGCGACTGGAAGATCGACGATACACCGGTGCTCGGGTTCCCGTCGAGTGACCAGGTCATGCACGACATCGGCGATCAGGGCATCCTCGCGCTGGTGTGCGATTCCACCAACGTCTTTCAGGACACGCCGTCCGGGTCTGAAGCAGGAGTCCACGCGGGCCTTCGCCAGGCGGTCGAGGAAGCCAAGGGCCGGGTGCTCGTCACCACCTTCGCCTCGAACGCCGCGCGGCTGCAGACGCTGGGGCAGGTGGCGATCGAGACTGGACGCAAGATGTGCGTCGCGGGTCGCTCCCTCGATCGCATTTTGCGCGTGGCCAAGGCCAATGGCTATCTCCTCGACTTCCCCGAAACCGTTCGTTTCGACGAGGCGATGAAGTTGCCGCGCAACGAGGTGATGATCCTTGCCACCGGCGGGCAGGGTGAGCCGCGGGCGGCGCTATCGCGCGTTGCGTTCGGCAGCCACGAACTGAAACTGGTTGAAGGCGACACCGTCATCTTCTCGTCAAAGCAAATCCCCGGCAATGAAATCGCGATCGGGCGGATCATGAACGCCTTGTCCGATCTCGGCGCGATCACCGTCACCGATCGCCAACTGCATATCCACGTGTCGGGTCATCCCGGGCGTCCCGAACTCAAGCAGATGTACGAGTGGATCCGGCCCCAGATTGTGGTCCCGGTCCACGGCGAGGCACGGCATATGGCCGAACAGGCGCGCTTTGCGCTGGAATGCGGCGTCCCAAATTCGATTTATCAGAAGAACGGCGACATCGTTCGTCTGTCACCCAAGGGTCCGAAAAAGGTCGGCACCGTTCGGACGGGTCGACTCGTACTCGATGGCGATGTCATCCTGGCGGCGGACGGCGGAACGATCAACGAGCGGCGCAAGATATCCATCAACGGCATAATTGCCGTCGCCTTGCCGCTAACCGCGGAAGGACGGCTGTCGGGCACGCCGATGATCCGACCACTGGGGGTTCCGGTCGAGGCGGATCGCGACGACTTCATCGCCGACGCGACCGATGCGGCGGCCCGCGCCTTCGGCGACTCAACGGACAGCGACAAGGTCCGCGAGGCCGTTCGCCTGGCGGTTCGCCGATGCGCCAATCTGTGGACTGGAAAGAAGCCGATCGTCGAAGTGATGGCGGTCAGCGCGAGTCAATGAAGATCGGGTCGATCCTCGCCATCTATTTCCTCTTTTTCGCCTTCAGTGCCTTCGCGCTGCTGCCCTTCGGCGTGCGGACCAGCGACGAGCTCGGGGAACTGAAAATTGCCGGTCAGGCCGACAGCGCGCCGCACCGATTCGATCTGAAGCGTCATTTGCTTCGCTCTGCGGTCGCGGCTCTAATCTTGTTCGGACTTTACTATGCCAACTGGCGGTTCGGCTGGATCACGACCGACGATCTCGACTTCTGGAACTAGTCAGCGCCGGGAGACGACCTGCGCCAGCGCTGCGTAGAGTTTACCCATGTCCGAACTCATCAGCGTTACCGCCAGCGCCCCGCCGTCGCGGTCCGCAGTGACGCGGCGGAGCATCGCCTCGAAATCATGGACGTAGCGGTTGACCGACTGCTGAAACTCCAGATCGGTTTCGAAGTGAGCATCGATCGCGCGCGCTTCCGCGTTACCCATCAACCGCGCAGCACGCCGGGTGAACACGCCGCGATCGCCCTTCAAGTAAGCGCTCCAAGCTTTGTCATCGACCTCGTCCGACAGAATCTTGCCGACATCGATCGAGGCCGAATGCATGGAATCGATCAGCAGTGATACTCGCCGTGCAAAGCTCTCGCTGTCGCGCTGGCGCTGGGTCTCGCTCGTCTCGGCGAAATGCTGGTCGAGCGCGGCCGCGCTTTGACCGATCGAAATCATCTGACTGGTCAGGCGTTCGGACGCTCCGCGCGCTGAATCGACCGCTCGCGCCGTGACCTGTTCGACTTCGGCAAGCTGATTGATCAACGTTTCGCGAACAACCTTCTCCAAGGCATCGCGCGCGGCCTCCGACAATTGCCCGGCGCTGGCCGGAATAACCGCGGAGATAGCCTCACGAGCGCGTTCGGCGGCATGCGCCGCAGTCTCGCGCACCTGAAGAAGAGCTGCAACGAGCGCAGGCGCTGTCTCGGCCGACAATTTCCCGGCTTCGGCTTCGGCTGCGGCGATCCCCGATGCGAGCTCGCCAAGACGGCGCTCGGCGCCCCCGACGCCCGTGTCGACCGCGGCGAGGAGCGCCGCGAGCCGGTCGTGCTGGGTTTCGATCGCGTGGGTGCCATGCTCGAGCCGCTTGCCGGCCTCGATCGCCGCATCGCGGGTCGATTCGATATAAGGCCGCGCCGCGGCGCTTGTCTCGAGCAAGCGATCCGCCCCCCCTTGCGCATCACCAAGCGCCGTTGCGAGCTGGCCTTCGATATCCGCGGTTAGGCCGTCGAGCGAAAGGCGCAAGCCGCTCATACGGTCGGCAAGCTGCTCCATCGCGCCCTCGTGACTCCCCGATCGGGCGGCAATGGCGTCGAGTTCGCCTTGAACGCGGATGAGGGACTCGCTGATCATCGCCGCGCGACGGTCGCCGTCCTGTGCGAGCGACGCAAACCGCTCGTCAAGCGCCGCAAGGCCGCTGCCGATTCCGGCGATCATCCGCTGCGATGCGGCATCCTGTTCGCTGACCTGTGCGGCTAGCCCATCGAGCGAGTTTTGCGCCGCGCTAAGCCGATTACCGATTGCGTCGGCGGCTTCGATTCCGCTCTGGTGCATGCCCGTCCGGGCCTGATCGACCAACGCCGACACCGCCTGTGACTGGAGGTCGATTCCGCTGCGAATCTGCTCAAGCGCTTCGGCCGATCGCGACAGGAGCGCGTCGATTGCGCCCGTCGAAGTGCCATGGACCTGCTCGACCTGGGCAAGCGCCACACTGCTTCGAGAATCCACTTCGGTAAGTCCGGCCACCAGTCGCTGGGTGGCTTCGGCGATCAGGCGATCGGCGTCCCGCGTGCGCTCGGCAAGCGCGCCGACCTGCTTCTCATACTGCACCGCCTGGCCAAGCGCGGTTGCACCGGCCGACTGCAGCAATTCCGCCATCGACCGGGCTTGCGCCTCGGCCCGCGGCAGATCGTCGAGCAGTACGCCCATGTCGACCCGCGCCATGCCCGCCGCCCGGTCGAGAGCCTCGCCTTGCGCTGCAATCCGCTGCGCGCTGCCCTCCAACTCGGTACTCGCCGCGCCAAGTCGCGCCGCGGCCTGGTCGCCAAGCCCCATCAGTTGGTCGCTAATGGACCGCAAAGCGCCATGATTTTCGTCGATTCGCTGGCGTAATACGCCAAGCAGTCCTTCGAGCGACTGGGCTTCGCTGCGCATTGCGATCACCGACCGGGTAAAGGCCTCGGCTTCCTTACGGCGCGTGCGTCCGAACATCAGCCAGACAAGGCCCAGCAGCGCCAACGGACCCGCCGCGACCGCAACCCACGATGCCAATTCGGGCGAAGTGAGCGACCGCGCCGCGAGCGCCTGTCCCGCCGACCAAGCACTGAACGCCAACCATATTGCGGCGAGAATCCCCAGAGCCCATCCCAATATCGCCCGCCCACCGGCCGTCACGGACTGAGGCTCCTCGGCCACATAATTCCACGACTGTTCATCGAAACCGGGGGCGATCACGCCCTGGTCGAAATCGTGGGAAACTGCTTCGTCGAAGGAAGAAGCAAGCGGCTCGGCGCGATTGGGGGCGGGGTTCATGGGATGCAATTTACCATAATATCGCGGCGCCCCAAGCAAATACCGCTTGTGCTGGAAAGAACCTCATCCTCTGTCCTAGAAGGCACTCGAAATCAGGTCGGGGAAGGTGGAAATAATGGCGCTCGGCGCGCTGATCAGTGCTTATCAGGAAGACGATCAGGGCGCGCTTCGCGCCTTGTTTCCGCTCGCCGGCCGAACGCTTATTGAATATCAGGCGCGTTGCGCCGCCGCTGCGGGGGCGGCCCCGATCATCGTTCTCGTCGAGCGCGTCCCGGCCGCACTTAACGAGGCGATCGAACGGCTCCGGGCGGAAGGGCTTTCCGTCGTACCGGTGAGCGACGGCAACGAGGCCGCCAGCCGTTTCGAAGCGGGAACACTGATCCTGCAGATCGCCGACGGTCTGGCGCCAGATTTCTCGCTGTGCGCACGATTGTGCGAATTCGCCGAGCCGGCGGTCGCCCTCATTCCCGACGATGAAGAGCATCAGGCGTATGAGCGGGTCGATGCAACCAGTCGCTGGGCCGGTCTGTCTCTGATTGATAGCCAGACGCTTTCGTCCACGGCGGCGATGCTAGGGGACTGGGACCTACAGTCGACCTTGCTTCGCCGAATTGTTCAGGCGGGCGCCCGACGCGTCGATGCGGGGGTAGCAGGCAGCGCGATCCTGCTCGCTCAAGGTCCCGATGATCTTGCCGGCTTCGAACGTCGGTTGGTGGTCGGCTCTCG
This sequence comes from uncultured Alphaproteobacteria bacterium, assembly GCA_963740965.1. GTDB lineage: Bacteria > Pseudomonadota > Alphaproteobacteria > Sphingomonadales > Sphingomonadaceae > Sphingomicrobium. Next base: position 762,933 of record CAVUFW010000006.1, on the reverse strand, counting down.
CGGGGCACGAAAGGATTGGGCAAGCCGTTATGCGCTGCCTCTGGTCGAAGAGTTCGCCACCGAACGACTGATGGACACGAATATTCGCCCGGCATGGCTGGTCGCAGCCGCGCTTGGTCTGACGGTGGCCGCGGCCTTCGGTTTCACACGCGGCTGGCTTTGGCCCTCGGTCGCGTTGCTGGTCCTGTCCACGCCCTTCGATCTCGTCGCCGAGCGGCTCGCGGCGTTGCGTATGCGTCCGCTTTCGCCAGCGCTATGGACCCGTCGCCTGCTGTGGCCGGTTGCAGGGTTGGCCATGGTCGCGCTGGCGTGGTGGAATACCAATCACGGGGGCGGCTGGGGGGCCATGATCAGCGCGCTGACTGCCGCTGCATTTGCTCAAGCGGCCCAGACCGAGCAATCGGGGCTCGATCTGCCTCCCGGTCCCTGGCTCTTCTCCCGGCGAAACGCCATTCTGACGTCTATTCCATTTGCTGTTGGGGGATGGTGGAATGGATTGCTCGTGACGCTGCTGGTTTACGCCGCTCTATCCTTTTTTGTCGCCCAACACTTTCGCCACCGCCTCTTGCGCGATTGACGACGCATTAACCTTGATCGTCTAACGGTCGGTTCGTGGTGCCCGAGGAATGGCCGATAGCTGTCGAACCAGCCGACCGTAAGGTCAACTCCGCACATTTGCGGAGCCCAAGCCGTTTGGCGACCGTACGGAGCGACTTTTTCCTCAATTCAGCTGAGCGCCTCACCGAGCAGGAACGCGCCTTGATGACGGCGATGCTGCACGATCTGGTGGCCACGCTGGCGGTCGAGATCCGCGCCGCGGTCGGGATAGGAGGAGAACCGCCCGCGCCTTCGGATATCGCGGACCGGCTGGGACGCGCCCAACTTCTCGACCGCACCGGATTTCTGCGACTGATGCTTCGACGTGCCGATGAGCAGCGGATCCTCGGCGCCTTTGCGGGCCACGCTGGACCCCGTCGACTTCCGTTGCTGCCAAAATTGGTGAGTGATAGCGATCCCGCGATTGCCGCCGCCGCCATGGCGTTGGTGGTTGCGCGCGGACGGCGACGCGACGGCTTTGGCCAGCCTCGGATTGACCTTTCCGATCTCGAGCGGGTCGACGCCAGGGCGCTGGCCTATTCGGTCGCCGCAATGCTTAGTCCCGATGCCCTGTCGGATGGCCGTTTCGCCACCGCCGCGACCAGGGTCGTGGACGCGATCGATCCTGACGAGTCGCTTGATCGTTCCGTCGCGACGCTGGTCGAGGCGCTCGAACAGGCGGGTCGCGCCGACGAAGCGCTGGTTGAGGCCGCGTCAGGAGAAGGCGAAGTCGCCATCGTGGCGATGCTGGTCGCGCGCCGGGCACGGATCAATCATCCGGCCGCCTGGGACCATCTGGTCAATGCGGGGGAGGGCGGACTGGCACTGGTTGCCCGTATGGCCGGGTTTGGCCGCCGCGCCGCCGCTCGGTTGATCGCCGATCTGGGGGCGACCAACGGCGGTTCGGTCGAAGACGAAATCGCGCGATACGACGATCTTGATGACGCCAACGTTGCGGCAGCTCTCAAGCACTGGCAGCTACCGCCCGATTACCGGACCGCAGTACGCGCGCTTGGAAGCCGACATGGCTAGCGCTCCGGGGAACGAAAATGTCACCGGTCGGGTCGATCCTGCGGGTCGTCTGACAGCGGCCGATACATTGCTTGCCGACCTGCAACTGGAAGCAGGGTCAGCGGTCGGCGATCGACTCGCCTTGCCCCAGCTAGCCGCAGTTGCCCGTCTCGCCCGCAAGCTGGGCGTCGGGATTGCCCGGCCCGCCATCGTTGCCGCGCGCGACCACGATCTTGAGCTCTGGGTCCGCGCGGAGCCCGACGGAGACGATGTTGTCCTGACCATCGAGAGCTGGCGCCGCCGTCCTCCGGCCGGTCCAAGGCTGGAAATTGCAGCCCGGAGCGAAGACGTCCTGCCGCAGCCCAAGGGTGAATGGGCAACCGACGCCGAACTTCGGGTCACCGAACTGTCGCCCGATCTTGCCCAACTGCTCGGCGCGCAAGTCGGCGAAGCGGTCGGCCAACCACTGACGAAGTGGCTCAAGCTGATCGAAGGGGAAGATGGGGCCATGCCCCTCCTGACCGCCGTTGCATCGCGGGCTGGATTCATCGGCCAGTTGGCTAATGGACGCACCAGTCCCGGCCCGCGATTGGTATTGGACGGCAATCCGGTCGCCGGTCCCGACGGCAAATTCGACGGGTTTCGCGGTCGTGCGACGCCGGAAAGCGTGTCTCGGCCAGAGGCCGCCAACGAGGCCGGCAATGCCGGAATGAGCATCGATCCCGCGCTCGATCATGCTCTGCGTTCACCGCTCGCCCGGATCATCGAGGCGGCGGAAGGTATTGCGGAACGCGCGGATGGCCCGTTGCGCACCGATTATGCGACATATGCCGGGGACATCTCGGCCGCGGCGCGGCATTTGCTTTCCGTCATCCGCGCCATGGTCGACCAGCCGCCCGACAAAGAAGAAACGATCGAGCTTTCGCCATTGATCGATGAGGCGATCGGGCTGGTCCAGTCCAGCGCCGAACGGCGAGCTGTCGCCATAGAGCGCGAAGGGCAGGAAAACCTGGCTGCCGTTGGCGAGGCGCGGTCAATCGTCCAGATCCTGGTCAATCTGCTCGGAAACGCGATCCGCCATTCGCCCGAACACGGTCGGGTCACGGTTTCGCTCTCCGTCTCCGAGATCTTCGCGGAGATCAGCGTTGTCGACCAGGGCAGCGGGATCGCCGCCTCTGACCAAGAGCGAATCTTCGGCAAATTCGAACGGGGCGGCACAGGCGGCGGCGATGCCGGGCTTGGACTCGCTATTGCCCGGCGGCTTGCCAACTCGATGGCCGGCGACGTCAATCTTGACAGCGCGCCCGGGGAAGGCGCGCGGTTCACCCTGACGCTGCCGCTCTCTTAGCGTCCCCCGATCGGCGCATAATCTCGTTGGGTCGCGCCGACGTAGAGTTGGCGGGGTCGACCGATCTTCTGCTCGGGGTCGCTGATCATCTCGTTCCACTGCGCGACCCAGCCAACGGTCCGCGCCAACGCGAACAAGGCGGTGAACATGTCGGTCGGGAAGCCGATCGCGTTAAGAATTACGCCTGAATAGAAATCGACGTTGGGGTAGAGCTTCTTGTCGATGAAATACTGATCGTTGAGCGCGATATGCTCGAGCTCCTTTGCCACATCGAGGACCGGATCCGTCAGGCCGAGTTCCTTGAGAACGGCGTCGGCGGTGGCCTTCATGACCTTCGCCCGCGGGTCGAAATTCTTGTACACGCGGTGGCCGAAGCCCATCAGGCGGAAAGGATCGTCCTTATCCTTAGCACGGGCGATATACTCGGGGATGTTCTTCACGTCGCCGATTTCGCGCAGCATGTTGAGCGCCGCCTCGTTGGCTCCGCCATGCGCGGGACCCCACAGACAGGCGATCCCTGCGGCGATGCACGCGAACGGATTGGCGCCCGATGAGCCGGCCAGTCGCACCGTCGATGTTGACGCATTCTGTTCGTGGTCAGCATGAAGAATGAAGATCTTGTCGAGAGCTTCCTCGACCACCGGATTGACCTCATACCGCTCCGCCGGGACGCCGAACGTCATGCGAAGGAAGTTGCCGGTGTAGCTCAGGTCGTTCTGCGGGTAGAGGAAAGGCTGCCCGATCGAATATTTGTACGCCATCGCCGCCAGCGTCGGCATCTTGGCGATCAGCCGGTGCGACGCGATCAGCCGCTGATTGGGATCGGTGATGTCGGTTGAGTCGTGATAGAATGAGCTCAGCGCACCGACCACGCCGCACATGATGGCCATCGGATGCGCATCGCGTCGGAACCCGCGAAAAAAGGTCGCAAGTTGCTCATGAACCATCGTGTGGCGACTGATGGTGTAGGTGAATTCGTCGAGTTCTTTGGCTTTGGGCAAGTCGCCGTGGAGCAGCAGATAGCTGACCTCCATGAACGAACTTTTTTCGGCCAATTGGTCGATCGGATAACCGCGGTGGAGCAGAATGCCGGCGTCGCCGTCGATATAGGTGATCGCGCTCTGGCAGGCGGCGGTGGAGGTGAAGCCCGGATCGTAAGTGAATTCGCCGGTCTGGCTGTAAAGCTTGCGAATATCGATGACGTCGGGACCGACCGACCCGGGAAGCAAGGGATAATCATGCTCTCCGCCCGGGCTGACGAGTTTGACGGTCTGGTCGGTCATGCTTTTTGCTCCAGCATTTGATCGGCGATTCGAGCGAGGCTCTCGTCTTTCCCCAGAAGAAGGAGGACGTCGAATATACCCGGCGAGGTCGTTCGGCCCGTGAGCGCCGCACGGAGCGGCTGGGCAAGCTTGCCTAGCTTAAGTCCGCTCGTTTCTGCAACCTCCCGCACTGCAGCATCGAGCGAGTCGTGGTCCCACTGCGACAAGCCGCTCAACGCCTTGTGTGCAAGTGCGAGATGGCCGCGCAATTCCTGGCTCAACAACGCCCCCGCTTTTTCGTCGATTTCAATCGGGCGGGTCGTGAAGAGGAATGCTGCGCCGTCGGCGAGTTGGTTGAGATCATGCGCCCTCGGCTTTAGCTCCGGCATGGCGCGAACCAGCAACGTTCGGTCGGCATTGGCGATCTTCGGCGCGATCAGGTCAGCAAGGCGGATGTCGTCGTCTTCACGAATGTAGTGAGCGTTCAAATTTTCCAGCTTCTTTAGGTCGAAGCGGGATGGCGATTTCCCAACATGGTCGAGGTCGAACCATTCAATCGCTTGCTCCAAGCCGATAATCTCGTCGTCGCCATGGCCCCAACCTAGGCGGAGCAGGTAATTCGCCAAGGCTTCGGGGAGAATTCCCATTTCATCGCGATAGGCATCGACCCCCAATGCCCCGTGACGCTTGGACAGCTTGGCGCCGTCGGACCCATGGATCAGTGGGATGTGCGCGTAGGTCGGCTCGTCCCATCCGATGGCACGGATGAGGCTGAGTTGGCGGAAGGCATTGTTGAGGTGGTCGTCACCGCGGATGATGTGAGTGACGCCCATGTCGTGATCGTCCACAACGACGGCCAGCATGTAGGTAGGCGACCCGTCGGAACGTAGCAGAACGAAGTCGTCGAGCTCTGCATTGGCGACCGCGACGCGGCCTTGGACCAGATCGTCGATGACGGTCTCACCGTCCTTGGGTGCCTTGATCCGGACCACGAATGGCTGACCCTCGGGGGCGTCGGTGCGGTCGCGCCATTCGCTGTCGATGCGGAAGGGCTTGCGTGCTGCCTGGGCGGCTTCGCGACGGGCGGCGAGTTCCTCAGCCGTGAGATAGCAACGATAGGCGTGGCCGGATTCGATCAGTTGGTGCGCGACGGCGGCATGGCGCTGTTCGAACTGCGACTGGAAATAGGGTTCGCCGTCGCCTTCGATACCGAGCCAGGACAAGCCGTCGAGGATCGCCTCGATCGCCGGCTGGGTCGAACGCGCCTTGTCGGTGTCCTCGATGCGAAGCAGATACTTGCCGCCGTGATGACGGGCGAAGAGCCAGTTGAATAAAGCTGTGCGCGCACCCCCGATGTGGAGGTAGCCGGTGGGCGAGGGGGCGAAGCGGGTGACGACGCCCGTCAATTTGTTGCTTGCGCTCAAGCGAGCTTTCCTCTTGTCTGCGGGGGCCGATGGACTGGACGAGCGCCCCTAGCATGGAGGACGCGTCGCTGGAACCGGCGCATCGGCTGTTTTCGCCTGCCGTTTTCGAAACCGTCGAAGCCTTCCTGGAACGCGAACGGGCGCAGCTTCCGCTGTGGTTCGTGGTCGCGTTCGGGATGGGGATCGCCGCCTGGTTCACACTGCGAGCATCATATGGCTGGGCCGGGGTGATCGCTGTTGGATCCGGAATTGCGGCGCTTGGCGTTATGGGAGGCGGGAGCAGGACGGGACGGGCACTGGTGGGGTTCGGGGCTGCGCTGGCGATGGGGTGTGCGATCATCTGGGTGCGCGCCACCATGGTCGCATCGCCTGTCATCGACCGCCCGTTAATGACTGAAATCACTGGCAAAGTCGAAAGGGTCGAAACCCTCGCTGCGAAGGGCGACGTGCGGATGACGATCGCCAGCGAGACAGCCGGCCTGCCGCCGCGAATCCGAGTGTCGACGCCGCAGGAAGACGTGCCCAAAGGCCTCGCGGCCGGATCGACGGTGAGCCTGAAGGCGCGACTTGCGCCGCCGCCGCCGATGGCGCTTCCCGGCACGCATGACTTTGCGCGCGACGCCTGGTTTCAAGGGATTGGCGCGGTCGGCCGGACGATCGGGCCGGTAATCGTTGCCGAGGCCCGGACCCCTACCGGACTGGACGCGACCCGGGCCCGTCTGGACACCCACATTCGCGACCAACTGCCGGGCAGCAGCGGATCGATCGCCACCGCGCTCGTCACCGGGGACCAGAATGCGGTGTCGAAGGAAGATGCCGACGCAATGCGTCGCTCTGGCCTGACGCATCTGCTGTCGGTGAGCGGATTGCATATCGCCGCCGCGGTCGGCGCGGCGATGCTGCTGACGCTTCGTTTGCTTGCGCTGAGCCCCTGGTTGGCGACGCGGTTCAACCTTGTGCTGGTCGCGGCCATGGTCGGCGCCCTCGCCGGAATTGGCTATACCCTGTTGACCGGAATGCAGGTGCCGACGGTTCGAAGCTGTATCGCGGCGGTGCTGGTGCTTGCCGGGATCGCGCTCGGTCGCGACGCGCTAAGTTTGCGCCTGGTCGCGGTGGGCGCGCTGCTAGTCTTGCTGATCAAGCCCGAAGCGCTTGCCGGAGCCAGCTTCCAGCTGAGTTTTGCGGCGGTCACCGCGATCATCACGCTGCACAGCCTACCCGTGGTCAAGCGCCTGCTTGGACCGCGCGACGACGGGCTCGGCGGACGGCTTCTCCGCGGAATGGCATCGCTGGTCGCCACCGGCCTAGCGGTCGAAATAGCGCTGATCCCCCTGGCGCTTTATCATTTCCACAAGTCGGGCCTGTACGGGGTCGGAGCCAATCTAGTCGCCATCCCCTGGACGACGTTCGTGATCATGCCGCTGGAAGCGGGCGCACTGTTGTTCGATGCAGTCGGGCTCGGCGCACCACTGTGGACCGCGTCAGGCTGGGCGATCGACCAGTTGCTCGGCCTCGCGCACTGGGTAAGCGGTCTCGACGGGGCGGTGGCAAGCCTTCCGACCATGTCGCAGGGGAGCTTCGGCGCGATGGTGCTGGGCGGTTTGTGGTTGAGCCTGTGGACGACGCGCCCGCGATGGCTCGGACTGGTGCCACTCGCCATCGGCGCGACCGCAGCGGCGATGACCCCCGCGCCGGACCTGCTGGTGACGGGCGACGGTCGTCATCTGGCGATCACCGTTCCCGACGGGCCGCCGCTGATCCTGCGCGACCGCAGCGGCGACTTCATGCGCAGCCTGATGAGCGAGGCGGCAGGCCATGACGGCGAACCCAACCTTTTGGCCGAACAAGGCAGCGCGAATTGCCGGCGCGACAGCTGTTTTGCCGAAATCGACCGCGGTGGGAAGCGCTGGGTCCTGCTCGCGACCCGATCGCGCGACCGGATCGCGTGGCGTGAACTGGTCGCGGCATGCGCGGCGGCCGACATCGTCGTGTCCGAACGGTGGCTTCCCCGAGACTGCAAACCACGCTGGCTGAAGCTCGATCGCCGCTCGCTCGGGGAGAGCGGCGGCCTGGCGATCTTCCTGGGCGACGAACCGCGCGTGGCGAGCGTGGCGGAGCGGGTCGGCGAGCACCCGTGGCGTGCCGCCGTTCCTCAATTCAAGCCGCGTGATCGGGATCGTCGACCGTCTGCCACACGCCAAGTTCGCTTCCCGACGGATCGATGAAGTGAAAACGCTTCCCGCCGGGAAAGGAAAAGATGGGCTTGGCGATCAGTCCACCGGCAGCAACCACAGCGTCGAACGCCTGGTCGAGGTCGTCAACCCGGACCACCGGAAGCGGCGCCGACAGTGCGTCTTCAGGCTGGCCATTGAGTCCGATGTTTACCGCCTGATCCTCGGTCGCGGCGTAATCGGGGCCGAAATCGGCGAATGTCCAGCCGAAGGCCTTCGAATAGAAGGCGCGGGTAAGTTCGTGCGCCGTCACACTGGGAAGCTCGATATAGTCGAAGTGGGGCTGGTTGGTCATGGCTACGGTTGCTCCTTCGGGTATGGAAAAGGGTCGGGATGATCGCGCCGCGAAGCGCACCATGCTTGTGCATTCGAATAGAACGATGGCTGCTTACTTGCCAAGCGGGCGAGCGCGGTGCCGGGTTGCCGGACGGGGACACACCCCCTATTTGCGGCCGATGCGTCGCCTGCTCCCCTTGATGACCATGATCGCATTGTTCCTGGCGTCGCTCGCGTCCCCGGCTGCGGCGGCGAGGGCGACGGTCAGTCCTGCCGCCAGCGATTGCGCGGGGATGGCGACGGATCATCAAGCGCCGCCCACCAAACACGCGACGGGCGAGCCTTGCTGCATTGCAGTCCCGCCAGCCGTCGATCCGCCGCGGATTGCGGTGCGCGCGGTCCCCCCGGTCGAGCCGATCGCTTTCGTCGCTCGAATAGTGCCGATGGGCCTTGGCGCTGGACCGACAACCGAGGATCCGCCTCCACGATTTGCCTGAGACGACCGACGTTCGTTTCTCAGGAGATATTGATGATCAGATTGTTGCTCGGCGCGAGCAGTGCGTTTGCATTGCTGTCCGCCGCCCCCGCCATCGCCCAGCATTCGGGCCATGGCGGAATGACCATGCCGATGCCGGCCCCCAAGTCGGCCGCCAAGACGCCCGTAGCCAAGAAAAAGGTCGTGGCCCGCAAGAAGGCGGTGGAAAAGCCGGCCGTGCGAAAGGCCACTGCTACCGACCGCGAGGCACCACCATCGGCTGCCGGACCAATCGTTGACCACGGCCAGATGGACCACGGTCAGATGGACCACGCGCCGGTCCCAGCGCCAGCCCAGCAAACAACAGAGCCGACGGCGCCGATGGATCATGGCCAGATGGATCATGGCCAGATGGATCATGGCGCCACCGCAGCCGCACCGGCACCCGCGATCGACCATGCGGCAATGGGGCATGCCATGGGGGAGAGCCACGGCGACCATGCGGCGATGCAGAGTGCGCTGGGCCATTATGCCGCGAGCCGCGATGCCTCGGGCACCGCGTGGCAGCCCGACAGCGGCGAGCATTCCGGCTGGATGGTCCGGTCGGGCGATTGGGACCTGATGTTGCACGGCAACCTGGATCTGGTCGCCGATACGCAAAGTGCCCGCCGGGGCGACGACAAGATATTCGCCGCCGGCATGCTGATGGGGATGGCCACGCGGCGGTTCGACAATGGCAATGCGCTTCAGTTTCGCGGCATGCTCAGCCCCGATCCGCTGATGGGCAAGCGCGGCTATCCACTGCTGCTGGCATCGGGCGAAACCGCCAATGGGCGCGACCGGCTGATCGATCGCCAGCATCCGCACGATCTCTTCATGGAATTGTCGGCGAGCTACTCGGTCAAGCTTGCAGAGAAGGCGAGTGCCTTCATTTATGCCGGACTGCCGGGCGCCCCGGCGTTCGGGCCGCCGGCCTTCATGCACCGCCAGTCGATCAGCGCGTCGCCCGAAGCGCCGATTTCCCATCATTGGCTCAATTCGACGCATATCAGCTTCGGCGTGGTGACTGCTGGCGTGGTGATCGATCGGGTCAAGCTGGAGGCATCGCGCTTCAACGGGCGCGAACCCGACGAGAAACGCTGGAACATCGAAACCGCGCCGCTCAATTCGACCGCGCTTCGTCTGTCGTGGAACCCGACCGAGAGGCTATCGCTGCAGGCCAGCTGGGCCCGGCTGATCGATCCCGAGCAGCTCGAGCCGGGGGTCAATCAGCGCCGCTGGTCCGCGTCGGCGCACTACACGCGGCCGATGGCGAACGGCTGGTGGGCGACCAGCCTGTCGTGGGGGCGCAAGTCGTTGCTGGGCGAGGATTATGACGCGGTTGCGGTGGAGAGTTCGCTCAAGCGCGGTTCCTGGACCTTCTTCGGGCGGGGCGAGATCGCCGAGAACAACGAACTCGTGCCGATCGACGAGGAAGAAACCGGCGACGACCATCATGGCGAGGCCTTTACGGTCGGCAAGGTCAGCCTTGGGCTGGTGCGGGATTTCAGGATAGCCGAGCATTTGGCGATGGGGGTTGGCGGGCTTTACGCGCTCAACTTCGTGCCTGCCGGCCTGAAGCAGGAATATGGTACCCGCAATCCGCATGGCGCGATGGCTTTCGTGCGGTTCAAGATTCTCTGAGGCCACCTTCCGGTGGCTCGGGCGTTCGTCGGCGTGAAGGAGAAATTCATGCCGACGAAGGTCATCGCCATCAACGCCACGCTCAAGAAGAGCGGCAAGGAAGCAAGCTCGACCGACGCGATGATCGATCTGATCGCGTTGTTCCTGAAAGATCATGACGCCGAACTGGTCGAGACCATCCGCCTGGCCGATCACGACATTCTGCCCGGCGTAAGCAGCGACGAGGGCGAGGGCGACGCCTGGCCCGACATCCGCACCAGGATCCTGGCCGCCGACGTGCTGATCTTCGCGACCCCGATCTGGATGGGGCAGCCGTCGAGCATCGCCAAGCGGGCGATGGAACGGATGGACGCTTTCCTCAGCGAAACCGACGACGCCGGACGCACCCCGGCCTATGGCAAGGTCGCCATCTTCGCCATCGTCGGCAATGAGGACGGTGCCCATTTCTCGACCGCGGCGATGGCTCAGAGCCTCAACGACGTCGGCTGGACGATCCCGGCGGCGAGCGCCTGTTACTGGGTGGGGGAAGCAATGGGCGACAAGGACTTCAAGGATTTGAAGCCGGTGCCCAAGGTGATCAGCGACACCGCGAAAATGGTCGCATCGAACGCGGTGCATCTGGCCGGATTGCTCAAGGGCGCGCCCTATCCGGCGATGTCGGGCTGACCATTGCGGGCCGGGGGGTGCCCTCTTAAATGGCGGTGATGAACAACATCATCTCCACCCGAATGCTGATTCTCGGATCCGGGCCCGCCGGCCTGACCGCGGCCATCTATGCCGCGCGCGCCGGCCTGTCTCCGGTCGTGGTGCAGGGCATCCAGCCCGGCGGACAGCTGACCACCACCACCGATGTCGAGAACTACCCCGGCTTCCGCGATGTCGTGCAAGGGCCGTGGCTGATGGAGGAGATGCAGGCGCAGGCCGAGCACGTCGGCACCAAGATGGTGTGGGACCATGTCAGCGAGGTCGATTTCAGCCGCCGCCCCTTCGTGGTGAAGGGCGACAGTGGCGAATACCACGCCGACACGATGGTCATCGCCACCGGTGCGCAGGCGCGCTGGCTTGGCCTGCCGTCGGAGGAGCATATGAAGGGCAAGGGCGCGTCGGCTTGCGCGACCTGCGACGGCTTCTTCTATCGCGGCAAGAAGGTCGCGGTGATCGGCGGCGGCAATACCGCGGTCGAGGAAGCGCTGTATCTCACCAACCATAGCCAGGACGTCACCCTGATCCATCGCCGCGACAGCTTCCGCGCCGAAAAGATCCTGCAGGACCGCCTGTTCGCCAACCCTCACATCAAGGTGATGTGGGACAGCGAGGTCGCCGAGTTCGTCGGCGGCGGAACCCCCGAGGTGCTGGTTGGGCTGGATGTCCTCAACGTGAAGACCGGGGCGGTGTCGCGGATCGACGTCGACGGCGCGTTCGTGGCGATCGGCCATTCGCCGGCGACCGAATTGTTCGTTGGCAAGCTGAAGCTCGACTCGGACGGCTATATCGAGGTCGAGACCGGCACGACCAAGACGTCGGTCCCGGGCGTCTATGCGTGCGGCGACGTGATGGACAAGATTTACCGTCAGGCGGTGACCGCGGCGGGAACCGGCTGCATGGCCGCGCTCGACGCCGAGAAATTCCTCGCCGCCGAGGAATATGAGGCGATTGCCGCGGAATAATTAAGCTTCGGCCTTGCGCTCCGCGAAGGCAAGCAGGCGGCCGTAAGTCATGAAATCCTCGGCCTCGACATCGTCATCCTCGATCACGACCGACAGCCGCTCCTCGATACCGGTCAGCAAATTGGCGACGGCAAGCAAATCGAATTCGGGGAGAGCGCCGAACAATTCGGTATCGTCGTCGAACGCGGCGACGCGCTTCTTCGGCAGGCCCAGGACCTCGGCCAGTAAGGCACGAAGCGCCTCGTCGACCGTCGAATGATCGTCTCGCGCCAATTCTCGTGCCCCGTCCTGTTGCATTGCAGCGTAAGTAAGGGAGGGGGCGGTGGCAGGCAAGCGCAGCGGCCGGATTGCGTCGCGCGGCCCGCGATGACAGAGCTGCAGCGGTGACCCCGGACCCGACGCCCTTTCCACTCGACCATCTGGCAAGGCACGGTGCGCAGGACGCGCCGGCGCTGGTGGCGGACGGGCGGACCTGGAGTTTTGCGGAGCTCGATGCGGCGGTTGGCGCGACGGCGGCGGCGCTGCTCGCGCAGGGCCTTGCACCGGGCGACCGCGTGGCGAGCTGGATGGGGAAGACCGCGCTGGCGTGCATCCTGCCGCTGGCGGCGGCGCGGGCCGGCCTAGTGCACGTGCCGATCAATCCGGTGCTCCGTCGCGCGCAGGCCGAGCATATCCTAAGCGACAGCGGGGCCTCGCTGCTGATCGCCAATGCGGCGCGGCTGGCGACGATCGTGCGCGGGACGAGAGGGGTCGCGCTGGAGGATTGGTCGACAGGGGAGGATTATCTCGGCCCGTCGAAACGCGATCCGCACGAGTTGGCCGCCTTGTTTTATACATCGGGATCGACTGGGCGGCCCAAGGGCGTGATGCTGAGCCATGCCAATCTGGCGCTGGGGGCGGTCAGCGTGGCGCATTTCCTGGACCTGAAACCGGAAGATCGCACCTTGTGCGTGCTCCCGCTGGCGTTCGATTACGGGCAGAATCAATTGCTCGCCGCCTGGGCCGCGGGGTCGTGCGCGATCGCTTTCGACTATCTCCTGCCCCGCGACGTGGTGCGTGCAGTGGGACGTCATGACGTCACCGTCCTCGCCGGGGTCCCGCCCTTGTGGCACCAGCTTGCAGACCAGCAGTGGGACGACGCGGGGGCGAGCCTGCGGACGCTGACTAACAGCGGCGGCCATCTGCCCGAACCCCTGGTGCGGCGACTGCGCACGTTGTTTCCAAAAGCGCGGCTGCACCTGATGTACGGGCTGACCGAGGCGTTTCGATCGGCCAGCCTCGACCCCGACCTGGTCGACACGCATCCCGACAGCGTTGGCAGCGCGATCCCGTTTGCCAAGCTTCGGATCGCGCGCGCCGATGGCAGCGATGCGCTGCCGGGAGAGGAAGGGGAACTCGTCCATTCGGGGCCACTGGTGGCGCAGGGCTATTGGAACGACCCCGAGCGCACGGCGCAGCGCTTTCGTCAGGGCGAGGTCTGGTCGGGCGACACCATGGCGATCGGCGACGACGGGCTGCTCCGGTTTCGCGGGCGCGACGATGCGATGATCAAGACCAGCGGCAATCGCGTGAGCCCGACCGAAGTCGAAGAGGCCGCGCTGGGATCGCGCGCGGTGAGCGAGGCGGCCGCCTTCGGCCTTCCCGACGCGAAGCTCGGCCAGGCGATCGCGCTGGTCGGCGTTGCGGCGGTGGAGGGCGCGGAGGAGCGGCTTTGCGCGCACTTCGCGGCCGAGTTGCCCGCGTTCATGCGACCGGCGCGGATTGTCCTGATCGACCAAATGCCGCTAGGACCCAATGGCAAGCTCGACCGGACGGCGCTTCGCCGGGTGCTTGAGGAGGGGGAGCCGCAATGAAGGCGATGGGGTCAATTCCAGCGGGCTTCGAAGCCGGTGTGGATGGCACGCTCACGATCGGCGGAAACGCCATCGGCGCATTGATGGACGACGAGGACGGAACTCCTCTGTTTGTCTATGACAACAATCTGGTCGGTGCCAAGATTGCCCTGTTCCGCGCCGCCTTGCCCGATGGGTTGGGACTACATTATGCCGTAAAGGCAAACCCTTACCCGCCACTGCTGAAATGGATTTGCCAGTTCGTCGACGGTTTCGACATCGCCTCCGAAGGCGAACTGGCGACACTCGAAAAGGTCGGCGCGGACTGCATTCCGCTGAGCTTTGCCGGACCGGGCAAGAGCGACCGCGAATTGCAGCGCGCGGTCAAGGCGCGAGCCACCGTCAGCGTCGAAAGCGAAGGGGAGGCGGCACGTCTGCTCGATATCGCCGGCAAGCTCGGCATCCGGCCCAAGGCGATGGTTCGGAGTTCAATCCGCCGTTTCAGCTGAAGGGGGCGGGCATGAAGATGGGCGGCGCGGCGTCGCCGTTTGGAATCGATCATGATCGCGCCGCCAACGTGGTGCGCGGACTGGTCGAGGCGGGGGCGGACTGGCGCGGGCTGCACATTTATCCCGGCTCGCAATGCCTCGACTGGGCGGCGATCGTCGAAGCGCAGGGGCTGAGCGTCACGCTTGCCGGGCAGATCGCCGATGAGGCCGGGCATGAACCACCCGAGGTAAACCTCGGCGGCGGCTTCGGAATTCCGTATTTCGCGGGTGAGGCGCCGCTCGACCTCTATTCGATGGGCCAGGCGATGGGCGACATGCTCGGCGAATGTCCGGGGCCGCTGTGCGCCAGCCGCTTCACGCTCGAACTCGGACGCTGGCTGGTGGGCGAAGCCGGGGTGTATCTGACCCGCGTGACCGATCGCAAGGACAGCCGCGGCGAGACCTTTCTGGTCACCGACGGCGGGCTGCAGCACATGCTTGCCGCTAGCGGCAACTTCGGCCAGCTGCTTCGGCGCAACTATCCGATGGCGGTGGCAAGCCGGTTCGGCGCGCCGGTCGAGGAAGTGGCCAACGTCGTCGGCAATCTGTGTACGCCGCTCGACATCATTGGCCAGCAGGTCGAACTGCCGCGGGCCGACGTCGGCGACGTGATCGCGGTGTTCTGCGCGGGCGCCTATGGGCTGTCGGCAAGCCCGCAGGCCTTTCTCAGCCAGACGAAGGCACGCGAGATGATGGTCTAGGGGTAGGTCGCCCCGACAAAATAAAGCCCTTCAGGCGGGGCGTTCAGACCGAGAGCGGCACGGTCCTTCGCTTCCAGCGCGGCTTTCATGTCGAGCGGTGACCATTGGCCGGTGCCGACCATCCCGAGACAGCCCGAGATCGATCGCATCTGATGGTGCAGGAAGCTGCGCGCGGCGGCGCGGATGTGAACTTCGTCGCCGACCTGCTCGATATCCAGCGAATCCAGCGTCTTGACCGGGCTGGCGGACTGGCAATGGGCCGACCGGAAGGTGGTGAAATCGTGCGTGCCGATCAAATGGTCCGCCGCCTCGATCATCGCGGCCACATTCAAATCCTTGCCGACATGCCACACGCGTCCGCGTTCCAGCACCGGCGGAGGGCGGCGCGTCAGAATTCGGTAAAGGTAACGCCGTCCGGTGCAACTGAACCGCGCGTGCCAGTCGTCGGCCACCGGGTCGACCGCGATCACCGCGACCGGATCCGGGCGAACCAGCGCGTTGATGCCTTCGCGCAGCCGGTGCTGGGTCATGTCGCGGGCAATATCGACATGGGCGGCCATCGCCAGCGCATGGACCCCGGCGTCGGTGCGTCCGGCGGCGTGGGCCGTCACCTGCTCGCCGGTCATGGTGCCGATGGCGCGTTCCAGCGCCAGCTGAATGGTCGGATCGTCGCCCTGCCGCTGCCAGCCGAAGAAGGGTCCGCCATCATATTCGACCGTCAGCTTCCAGCGGGTCATGGCAAGACAATGCCCTTATGCACTGGAAAGCCACGCAAAAATTCGTCGAGATGCATTGGAGAGCGGCCGGCCCGCTGGAGGATAGTCGGAGCCAAGCCGCCCTGGCCGCATCCGATCGTCAGCCGATCGTCGATCACCTCGCCCGGAGTTCCCGATCGATCCAGCGCCTCGGCCGCGAGCAGTTTCACCCGGTCGCCGTCGAGGTCGAACCACGCGCCGGGGAAAGGGGCCAGCCCCTGCACATGGCGCTCCAGCGCAGTTGCGGGGCGTGTCCAGTCGATCCGCGCCTCCTCCTTGCTGATCTTCGCGGCATAGGTGACACCTTCGTCGGGTTGCTCGATCGGCGGCAGTTCGTTCAACCTGGCAAGGGCATCGACCATCGCTTCAGCTCCAATTTTCGCAATCTCTGCCGTCAATTGTCCGGCATTCTTGCGATCGATACGTATTTCGCGTCGAAGCAGCATCGGTCCGGTGTCCAGTCCCGCTTCCATCCGCATGATCGTGACGCCGGTGACCGCGTCGCCGGCCATGATCGCGCGCTGGACCGGTGCCGCTCCCCGCCAGCGCGGAAGAAGCGATCCGTGGACATTGAGACATCCAAACCGGGGTGCGTCGAGAATGGGCTGGGGAAGGATCAGACCGTAGGCCGCCACCACCGCGACGTCGGCGCCAAGCGCGCGGAACTCAGCCTGCGCCTCCGGGGTCTTCAGACTGGTCGGCGATCGCACCGCAATTCCCAGCGCCTCGGCCCGCACTTGCACCGCCGTGGGCCGAAGCGCCTTGCCGCGACCCGCAGCGCGCGGGGGCTGGCAATAGGCGGCGAGGATCTCGTGCCCAGCCCCAACCAGCGCATCGAGCGTCGGCACGGCAAAGTCCGGCGATCCCATAAAAACTACCCGCATCGCGAGCGCTATGCCGTGGCTTGCGCGCTCCGCCAAGCATCCTATGTCTCACAACCATGGCTTCTCACGAAATCGAGGGACTTACCCAGGCGCTGGCGCGATTGCCCGGACTCGGCCCGCGGTCGGCGCGCCGCGCGGTGCTGCACCTGATGAAGAAACGGGAAGGGGCCTTGGAGCCTCTGTTGGCCGCCTTGCAGTCGGTCGCCGCCAATTTGTCGACCTGCTCGATCTGCGGCAATCTCGATACCCGCGATCCGTGCGCGATCTGTGCCGACCCGCGCCGCGACGACAAAAGTCTTTGCGTGGTCGAGGAAGTTGCCGATCTGTGGGCGCTCGACCGAAGCCGGCTATTTCCCGGCCGATATCACGTCCTCGGCGGGCGCCTCAGCGCGCTTGAAGGCGTCCGCCCCGAAGACCTCGGCATCGACCGTCTCGTCGTCCGGATCGCCGCCGGCGGGATCGACGAGGTGGTGCTGGCGATGAACGCCACCCTGGAGGGGCAGACGACCGCGCATTACCTGGCCGAGCGGCTGGAGAAGTTTCCGATCCGCCTGACCCAGCTGGCCCATGGCCTGCCGGTCGGCGGCGAGCTCGACTATCTCGACGAGGGCACGCTCGCGCAGGCGCTCAGGGCGCGCCGGCCAGTCGCCTAAGCCGGCTCAGGCTGCGGGGCCTTGGCATCCTGAAGGATGGTCTCGGTATGGAGCACGACTTTCCAGTCGCTGCCTTCCTGGACCCAGACCGACAAATCGACGCAGCGCATGTCCATCGGTTTGCCCTGGCTCTCGCCCTTCTGACGAACTTCGTAAGCGATCACCGCGCTGTCGGGCGTCGGTCGGACGACCTCGACCTTGGACATCTCGAACTCCTCAAGCGTCCATTGGCCGTCTCTCGTCATCTTCGCATATTTCTCGGGATCGATGGTCATCGCGCCCATCGGCCCGGTTACCAGTCCCCGGCGCGCGATCAGTGACTGCGCGGTGTCGACGTCCTTGTCCTTCATCGATTGCCAGAATTTGGTTTCCAGATCGACGATCTGCTGTTCGTCAGCGCTCATGTCGGGCTCCCTTTTTCCAGATTGCCCCGAACTAACGCGCGACCGTTTCGGGCGTTGCCATGTTGACCCGGAAAGGCGCACTTCCTACCTCAAGCGCATGGCCTTGCTCCCGATTTACGAAACGCCCGATCCCATGCTCCGGCAGATCTCGACGCCGGTCGAGGCGGTCGATGACGAGTTGCGCGAGCTGATCGCCGACATGTTCGACACGATGTACGACGCCCCGGGCATCGGCCTTGCCGCAGTGCAGGTGGGGGTGCCAAAGCGGCTGCTGGTGATGGACCTGCAGGAGCCGTCGGACCCGAACGACGAAGAAGTCACCACCGGTCAAGCGCCCGCGCGTATTCATTAATCCCGAGATCGTCGAACATTCGGAAAGCGAAGTACCCTACACCGAAGGCTGCCTGTCGGTGCCCGATCAATATGCCGAGGTGATGCGCCCCGACCATATTCGTGCTCGCTGGCTCGACGAGCATGGCGAGCGGCACGAGGAAGAGTTGGACGGCCTGCTGGCGATCTGCCTGCAGCACGAGATGGACCATCTCGAAGGCGTGCTGTTTATCGACCATCTGTCGAAGCTGAAGCGCGACATGGTGCTCAAGAAGCTCGCCAAGGCTCGCAAGGAACGCGGATTACGGGCGGCGTGATCAAAGGTCAGCAATTCACGTTGACGGGGCGCTTGGCAGTCGATTGAACAGGGCATGGCTGATCTTTCGATCAGACCCGCACGGGTCGATGACGCGGATGCGATTTCCTCGATTTATGACTGGCACGCCCGAACAGGCACGGCTACCTTTGATCTCGACGGTCCTACATCCGACGAATGGGCTGAAAAACTATCGCAGATTTCGTCTCGGGATTGGCCCTTTCTTGTGGCGGAGAAAGCGGGCCGCGTAATCGCTTATGCGTTCGTCACGCAATTTCGCGACCGCCCGGCCTATGCCGCAAGTTGCGAAGACAGCATCTATGTCGATCACGAGCATGTCGGAAAAGGTGTTGGTCGATCATTGCTCGACCGCTTGCTGATCGCGGCAAGCAACTCAGGGTTCAAGCAGATGATCGCGGTCGTGGGCGGCGCGGAGCCGGCGTCGATTGCGCTTCACGCCCGGCTTGGGTTCATCGAACGCGGCCGAATGAAGGGCGTTGGCCGCAAATTCGGTCGCGACCTCGACACCGTCTACCTTCAGCGCTCGCTCTGAGCGACACGCAGGCTTTTGTCAGGCCGCCGGCAGCAGCCGCTGCTCGCCGGCCAGCCGCAGCAGCGCTGCCTGCAGTTTCTCAAACGCGCGCACCTCGATCTGGCGGATCCGCTCGCGGCTGACGCCATAGACCTGGCTCAGATCCTCGAGCGTCTTGGGTTCTTCGGACAGCCGGCGCTCGACGAGAATGTTTTTCTCGCGCTCGTTGAGGCTTTCCATCGCCTGGTTGAGCAGGTCGTGGCGGACCTGGCGTTCCTCGGTGTCGGCGACGACCTCGTCCTGCAAGGGGCCATTGTCGACCAGGAAGTCCTGCCACTGGCCTTCGCCGTCGGTATCGCGCAGCGGGGCGTTAAGCGACGTATCGCCACCCATCGACATGCGGCGGTTCATCGACACCACTTCGGCCTCGGTTACACCAAGGTCGGTGGCGATCTTGGCGACGTCGGCCGGTTTCAGGTCGCCGTCCTCGAACGCGTCGAGCTGGTTCTTCATCCGGCGCAGGTTAAAGAACAATTTTTTCTGCGCGGCGGTGGTGCCCATCTTCACCAGGCTCCACGAGCGCAGGATGAATTCCTGGATCGAGGCACGAATCCACCACATGGCGTAAGTCGCGAGGCGGAAACCGCGATCGGGCTCGAACTTCTTCACGCCCTGCATCAGGCCGATGTTGCCTTCGGAGATCAGTTCGCTGACCGGCAGGCCGTAGCCGCGATATCCCATCGCGATCTTCGCCACGAGACGCAGGTGGCTGTTCACCAGACGCGCGGCGGCATCGGTGTCGTTATGCTCGCGCCATGCCTTGGCCAGCATATATTCCTCCTCGGGAGCGAGGATCGGAAACTTCTTGATCTCGGTCAGGTAGCGGTTAAGTCCCGCTTCCCCACCGCCGGCGGGGATCGAGATCGCGCGTTTGCCCGGGTTCGTCGCCTTGCCCTGAGTCGTCGCAGTGCGTGCCATGAAAGTCAGTCTCCCTGGGCCGGGCCGTCGTCGCGTGACGTCCCTAGCCTCCATTAACCTATACACCAAGTGCGCTGAACAGTTCCTGCATGTCCGACGGAAGGGCGCTTTGAAACGACAAACGCGCTTTCGTTACGGGGTGAACGAAACCAAGCACTTCAGCGTGGAGTGCCTGTCGCTTGAACCCCAGACGTGCCAATAATTCACGCTGGCGCTGCTTGGGTGCCCGGCCATAGACCGGATCGCCGAGCAGCGGATGACCGATCGAAGCCATGTGGACGCGCACCTGGTGGGTGCGACCGGTTTCCAGCCGACATTCGACCAGCGCCGCGTCCCGCATCGCCTGGCGCATGGTCCAGTGCGTCACCGCGCGCTTGCCGCGGCCATCCTTGACGATCGCCACCTTCTTCCGATCGTGGTCCGACCGGGCGAGGGGGGCATCGATCGTCCCGCTTAGACGATTGGGCGTCCCGCTGACGATCGCCGCGTAGACCCGCTCGATGCTGTGATCGGCAAATTGCTTCGACAGCCCGACGTGGGTGACGTCATTCTTGGCGATCAGCAACAGGCCCGACGTGTCCTTGTCGATGCGGTGGACGATCCCCGGCCGGGCGACCCCGCCGATCCCGCTTAGCGAAGTGCCACAGTGGTGCAGCAGCGCGTTGACCAGCGTGCCGTCGAAATTGCCCGCTGCCGGGTGCACCACCAGCCCGGCGGGCTTGTCGACCACCAGCAGATGCTCGTCTTCGAAGACGATCGCCAGCGGGATGTCCTGTGCCTCGTTATGCGCCGCCTGCGGCTCGGGCACGGCGAGAGCGAATGCTTCGTCCCCGCGCACCTTGATCGCCGGATCGCGATGCAATCTGTCGTCGGCCGACAAGGCGCCGCTCTTCACCAATACCTTCAGGCGCTCGCGCGAAAGGCTTGGATGCGCATCGGCCAGGGCCCGGTCGAGCCGCCAGCCGGCATGGCGCTCGTCCAGCGCAATCGAAATGATCTGATGCCCCCCGGCCATGCGGTTGATATGGGGGCGGATATTCGGGCGTCAATGCCCCCGGCCTTGCGAATTTCGCACCCGTGACGCATCACGCGGGCCATGAACGCCACCGACCTTGCCAGCCTGCTTTGTTCCCGCCTTTGCCATGACCTGCTTTCCCCGGTCGGTGCGCTCAACAACGGTCTTGAATTGATGGCCGACGAGCAGGACCCGGAGATGCGCGAACGCTGCCTGGAGTTGCTCAACGAAAGCGCGCGGGCGACTGCAAACAAGTTGAAGTTCTTCCGCCTGGCATTCGGTGCCGCGGGTGGCTTCGGCGACACGATCGACACGCGCGAGGCGCGGGCCGCGCTAGCCGGCTTGTTCGGCACCGAGAAAAAGATCCAGCTCGGCTGGCTGGTCGGCGACCCCGCCTTGCCAAAGGGGGCGGTAAAATTGCTGCTCAACCTGGGAATGATTGCCGGCGATGCGCTGGTGCGTGGCGGGCGGCTGGATGTCGGTGCCGAGCGCGACGGTGGGGCGCTGGAGATCGTGATCCGTGCCGAGGGACCGCGCATCCTGCTCGATCCGAACCTTCGCGAAACCCTGGTCAAGGGAAGCGCGGGCGGCACGGTCGAACCGCGCGCTGCTGGGGCTTGGCTGGCGAATGCGCTGGCGGGCGAGGCAGGCGGCGAGATACGGCTGTCCGACCCGGCCGAGCCGGTGTTGATGATCGGGGCGACCCTCAAGGCCTGACCGGACGTCCGGACTAACGGCGAATTAACCCTTTCGACCCATAAGACGCCGGGTATCTAGCGCAGGGTCAACACGCACATGGACGATCTGATTGCCGATTTCGTGGCGGAATGCCGTGAAATGCTGGAAGCGCTGGGTGGCGAGATCGTTGCGTGGGAGGCCCAGCCGGACGATCGCGCGCGGCTCGATTCTATCTTCCGCTTCGTCCATACCGTGAAAGGAAATTGCGGCTTTTTCGATTTCCCGCGCCTGGAAGCGCTGAGCCACGCGGCCGAAGATGCATTGGCCGACGTGCGGGCGGGGCGCCGATCCCCCGATGGCCCGCTGGTCAGCGCCGTGCTCGCGGTCATCGACCGGATTGGCGAGATGGTCGCCGCGATCGAGGCCGGGGAGCCGATAACGGGCGGTGACGATGCGTTGCTGATACAGGCGCTCGAACCCGGCGCCGAAGGTCCGGCGGTCAGCGCCGCTGTCGCCGTGGCCGACGGCAAGGCCGCCGCCGCGCCGCGCACCATCCGGCTGTCGGTGGAACTGCTCGATCGCGTGATGAGCGGGGTCAGCGACATGGTGCTGGCGCGCAATGAACTTGCCCGCCGACTTCGCGAAACCGACAGCGACGTCACCGTCGATGGAGCGTTCGAACGCCTGTCCGGGATCATCGCCGAGATGCGCGATGCGATTACCCGCACGCGTATGCAGCGCATCGAAAATCTGTTCGTCGCGCTTCCGCGGATGGTGCGCGACCTGTCGGGCGAACTCGGCAAACAAGTGCTGGTCGATATCGGTGGCGGCGACGTCGAGCTCGACCGCGAGATGATCGAGATGATCCGCGACCCCTTGACCCATATCATCCGCAATGCGGTCGATCACGGGATCGAGAAACCGGCCGAACGCCTTAAAGCGGGAAAGCGGGAGATCGGCGTGTTGTCGGTGTCGGCGCGCCAGTCGGGCAACCAGATCCTCATCGATATCGTTGACGACGGCAAAGGCATCGATGGCAAAAAACTGGTCGAAAAGGCCGTCGCGGCAGGCAGCATTGAGGCGTCTGACGCGGCAAAGATGACCGCCCGCGAACGACTAGCCCTGATCTTCGAAGCCGGCCTGTCGACCGCCAAGACCGTGACCAGCATTTCCGGCCGCGGCGTCGGGATGGACGTCGTCCGGTCCAACGTCGAGCGCATCGGCGGGATCGTCGAGGTCGACAGCACCCCCGGCAATGGCACCCGCATGACATTGCGCGTGCCGCTGACGTTGACCATCATCCCTGCCTTGACCGTGTCCATCGGCAGTCAGCATTTCGCGATCCCGCGCGCGGCGATCGAGGAGATCGTGCGCGCCAATGGCACGTCGGTCACGCTCGACCATATCGGCGGTGCGGGGGTCGCCACGATCCGCGGCCGCCGTATGCCCGAAATCAGCCTTGCCGACGTGCTTGGTCTGCCTAGCGATCTGGCGGATGACGAGCGCACCCTGGTCGTGCTCCGTCCCGCTGGCGGCGATCTTTATGCGTTGGCCGTCGACCGGATCCACGATCACGAGGAACTGGTGGTCAAGCCGGCCGCGCCTGCGGTGATGGCGACCGGGCTTTATGCCGGCACGACGCTGGCCGATGACGGCAGCCCGATCCTGCTATTCGATCCGGCCGGCCTGGCCGAGGTCGGCGGTGTCAAGCTGGAAGCCCAGGAACGGTCGGCCAGAATTGCCGACATCGCGCCGGCCGCCGCGGTGCGCGACGACAATGTGCTGCTGTTCCGCGGCCTGGACGGCAAGCGGCGCGCCATCCGCCTTGCCCTCGTCGACCGGATCGAAGAAGTGAGTTGCACGTGCATCGCCCACGCGGCGGGCCAATTGCGGGTTCAGCTTGGCGACCGCATCCTGCCCCTTGCCGGGGCCGAAGCGATCCCCACCGACGAAAAGGTCAGGGTCTTCCGCCTTAACGACGGTGCTCATGAAATCGGCTATGTCTTCCGCGACGTGATCGACCTGATGACGATCGACCACGACATCATCCCGGCGGAGCAGGCCGGGCCGGTCAGCGGGGTCAGCCTGATCGGCGGCGAGCCCGCCGAACTGGTCGACGCGCACTGGTTGTTCGCAAGTCATCTCGGCGCGATTGCGCGGACGACGCGCCAGCCTGTGTGCCAACTGCCGACAGACGATCAGTGGATGCAAAGCATGCTCCGCCCAATCATCGAATCAGCTGGCTATCTGGTCATCGCCGAAGGGGACGACCTGATTCCCGACGTCGTCATCGCGACCGGGCAGGCGCCTGCGGGCGATCGGCATTCCGAACGGACATTGGTGCTTCGCGAGGATCCCGACGGGTCGGATGACGGCAGCGTCTATCGATACGATCGCGACGGATTGCTGTCCGCGCTTAAGGCCGTCAGCGGAGGAAAGGGCCGATGACCCAATTATTGTTGATCGTGTCGATCGGCACCAGCCGAGTGGCATTCCCATCGTCGGCCATCGAATCGGTGGTTGAGCTGGATACGCTGATCCCCGTCCCCCGTGCCGCCCCGCACGTCGCCGGCCTGTCGGCGCTGCGCAGCCGGGTACTGACCGTGATCGATACATTGCGCTCGCTCGATCTCGGTTCGACCGATTGCTCCGACGGCATCCGCGAGGCGGCGGTGGTCGAGCTCGACGGCCACCATTATGCCCTGATCGTCGACAGCGTTGAGGACGTCGTGGAGGCCTTGTCCGACCCCGTTCCGATCCGCGCCGCGATGGGCGAGGGGTGGGAGCGGGTCGCGATCGGCATGGTCGAGACCGAGGACGGACCGCTGCTGTTGGTCGATGTCGCCGCACTCATCGCCGGCCCGGCGGCGGAAACGCGCGCCGCTTAAGCCCTTGGTTACCCTTCCGGTTTAGACCGGCGATGAATTGAACGGGAAACGCCATGAAGACCTGCCTGATTGTTGATGACAGCAAGGTGATCCGCAAGGTCGCTCGCCACATCCTCGAAACGCTTGAATTTCAAGTCGAGGAAGCGTGCGACGGCCGCGAGGCGCTGACCCGGTGCGAAGAAGCGATGCCCGACGTCGTCCTGCTCGACTGGAACATGCCGGTGATGAGCGGCATGGAATTTTTGAAACTGCTCCGCCAGCGCGGACATGAGGACCAGCCCAAGGTTGTGTTCTGCACCACCGAGAACGACATGGCGCACATTCGCGCCGCGCTCGAGGCTGGGGCCGACGAATATGTCATGAAGCCGTTCGATCGCGAAACGCTCCACGTCAAACTGCAGCTCGTCGGCGTCGCCTGAGGCGTCGCGCGTGACCCACGCACTTGCCAGATCCGGCGGGGCCTATCGGGGCCATGACGCGCCGCGCATTCGACTGATGCTGGTCGACGATTCGATGGTCGCGCGCGCCGTCCTGTCGCGAATGATCGCGGTCGACGACGAGTTCGAGATCGTCGCCGTCGCCGGGACCGGGGAGGACGCGGTCGCCGCGCTTGGTCAGGTGCGTGTCGACGTCGTCCTGCTCGATCTGGAAATGCCGGGCGCTGGGGGTCTCAAGTCGATCCCCTCGATCCTGGCCGCGGCGCGCGGGGCGAAGGTACTGATCGTCTCCTCGCTGGCGGAGGAGGGCGCTGAGGAAACCGTCGCCGCCCTCGCGCTCGGCGCCGCGGACACGCTCGCCAAGCCTGGTACCGGGCGCTTCAACGGTCGCTTCTCCGAAGTTCTGCTCGGCAAGCTTCGTGCGCTCGGCCGTGCCGACCGCACCGGCACCGCGCGCGGCCCGTCGGCAGAGCCGCCCTCGGTCGGTGCCATGCGGGCGATGAACGAGGGACCCGTCAAGTTGCTGGCGCTTGGCGCGTCGACCGGCGGGATCCATGCGCTGACCAGTTTCTTCCAGGAACTGCCACCCAAGATCGGCGTGCCGATCCTGGTCACGCAGCATCTCCCAGAACCCTTCATGAGCGTCTTCGCACGACAACTGTCGCAGGCCGCGGGCCGCGAGGCCTTGATTGCTGAGGACGGCCTGCGCCTGTTGCCCGACCGGATCGTGATCGCGCCGGGCAACGCCAGCCTGAGCGTGGATGTCGGAAGCGGCAAGCTGATCGCGCGGCTGATCAGGCAACGTTCGACCAGCGGATTCCTGCCCTCGGTCGACCCGATGCTCGGCTCGGCGGGCGCGATGCTCGGCGGAGCGGCACTGGGCGTGGTGTTTTCCGGCATGGGCCGCGACGGACTGGAAGGTGCGATGGCGCTGGTCGGTGCCGGCGGCTCGGTATTGGTGCAGGACGAGGCCAGCTCGGCCGTCTGGGGCATGCCCCGCGCGGTGGCCGAGGCTGGGCTGGCCTGCGGGATCCTGCCGCCGGCGCGGATTGCGCGTCGGATCGCGCATCGTATCGACAGCGATCCGGGCCACGCCGCATGCAAGTAAGCGACAGTTCCAGCCGCATCCTTGCCGGCCTGTTGGAAGCGCGTACCGGGCAGCAACTGACGATGAGCCGGCGCTGGCGGATCGAAACCGCGCTGTCGTCGCTGCTTCGAGAACGCGGCATCGCGACGCTCGACGAACTGATCACGATCCTGGTCATGGGCCGCGAACCGGCGCTCGCCAATCTGGTGGTGGAGGCGTTGTTGAACAACGAGACCTATTTCTTCCGCGACCGCCAGCCGTTCGACCTGCTTTCGAAGCAATTCTTCCCGGCACTCGCCAAGGCGCGCGGCGACCGCAAGTCGCTCAAGATCTGGTCCGCCGGTTGTTCGACCGGGCAGGAGCCTTATTCGCTGGCAATGATGTTCGCCGAAGATCCGCTGACCTGGCAGGGTTGGACGATCGATATTCTCGGCACCGACGTGTCGGGGGCGATGGTCGACCGGGCGCGGGCGGGGAACTACACCCAGTTCGAGGTCCAGCGCGGGCTCGGTATTACCCAGATGATCCGCTGGTTCGCCGAATGCGAGGACGGCTGGCGCGCTGCAGAGGCGCTTCGCCGCCAGGTCCGCTTCCAGGTCCATAACATCCTCGAGCCGCCGCCGCATCCCGGGCAGTTCGACGTGATCCTGTGCCGCAACGTCCTGCTTTATCTCAGCCCGGAAAAGCGCACCGCGGCGTTCGAGCGGTTGGCCTCCGCGCTCGCCCCCGACGGCGCGTTGATGCTGGGCGCGGGGGAGACGGTGATCGGCCAGACGACGCGCTTCGCCGCCGACCGCGCGACGCGTGGGCTGTACCGGCTGAGCGAAGCCGCCAATGCCGACCGGCGGAGTCCCCGCGCGGCCTGAAAAAGCTTGACGGCGCGGGCTGCCGCGTGCGCCAAGGGATGATGGATTTCATCGATCGACCCTCGCCGAATTTCGACGATCGGGCGATGCCGGTGACGATGATCGTGCTCCATTACACCGGTATGCCCGACTGCCAGGGCGCGATGGACCGGATGACCTCGCCCGAGGCCAAGGTCGCCGCCCATTATTGCGTCGACGAAGACGGCACTGTCTATCGCCTGGTCGACGAGGAAAAGCGCGCCTGGCACGCCGGCCAGAGCTATTGGCGCGGCGTCACCGACGTCAATTCGGCCAGCGTCGGGATCGAGATCGTCAATCCGGGCCACGAATTCGGCTATCGCCCGTTTCCCGACGACCAGATTGCGGCGCTCATCCCGCTCGTCGCGAGCATCAAGGAACGGCATGGCGTGGGGCGCGGCAATATCGTCGGGCACTCGGACATCGCGCCGGCGCGCAAGGAAGATCCGGGCGAACTGTTTCCGTGGGAAGCGCTCGCCAGCCGCAGGCTCGCACTGCCCAGCCCGACCCGCGACCTGATGGACCCGTTCTGGACCGACGCCGGCTTCCTGCTCGCCCTCGAACGCTTCGGCTACGACGTCCGCGATCAGGTCAAGGCGGTGATCGCCTTCCAGCGCCGCTTCCGCCCGGCCACGCTCGACGGCGTGATCGACGGCGAATGCCGTGCAAAGCTGCTCGCGCTGTTGCTCCCAAGGCCGCAATAGATCATATCGCCCGTCGTCAGGGGACCGGGCGGCCGCGGCTCACTTCGGTGAGGCGAGGAAAGTCCGGGCTCCACGGAATGAAGGTGCCGGGTAACGCCCGGCCAGGGGGTTAGCCTCCTGAGGGAAAGTGCCACAGAAAGCATACCGCCGGTCTTCGGCCCGGTAAGGTCGAAAGGGTGCGGCAAGAGCGCACCGCGTCGCTGGTAACAGCGTCGGCATGGCAAACCCCACCTGGTGCAAGACCGAATAGGGGTGGCAAATGGGCCTGTTCCGGCTCGTCACCCGGGTTGGTCGCTTGAGCGGCGGAGTAATCCGCCGCCTAGAGGAATGGTCGCCCATCCGCTTTCGGGCGGAGGACAGAACCCGGCTTACAGGTCCCCTGACATTTTTCCTGAACGCGCGGGTGGCGGAACCCGCGTCGCTCAACTAGGTGCAAAAGCGATGGCCAAGCCAACCCGCAAGGATGATTGGGGATTTCCCCGCTGGCGGCCCTACGGGACGAAGGGCAGTTCTGCGGCCAAAGTCCGGTTGTGCGACCGTGAGGGCTGTAACGACGTTGGCGACCGCCCGGCACCCAAGGCGCCCAACAGTCCGGAACGCTGGATGTTCTGCCAGACCCACGCCGCCGAGTATAACAAGGGCTGGGATTATTTCGCCGGTCTGACGCCCGAAGAAGCGGCACGACGTGCTGCGGATGAGGAAAGCGATGCCTCCGCGTTCCGCAAGAGCGCGCATTACCAATGGGCGGGGTCGGGAGACGGTAGCCGGAGCAGCGACGAGATGCGCGCTTATGAGGCGCTGGAAATCGATCCGGACGCCGACGCGGCGACGATCAAGGCGGCCTATCGCGGCCTCGCCAAGCAATTTCACCCCGACGTCAATCGCGACGATGCCGAGGCGGCGAAGCGCTTCCAGCAGGTGCAGGCGGCCTATGACGTGTTGCGCAAAGCCGCCGAGCGCCGCGGCGAGACGATCTAGGGATTGAGCATGAAAGTGCCGACCGCCCGGGCGACCGGCCGGTCCTCGTCGCCGGTGTGGGCGACACCGCTGACGAAGGCGATCTGGCGGGTCATCTTGTCGACCATGCAACGCGCGATCACTGTCTCCCCCTTGAGCGCGGGCCGGAGATAATCGAGCCTGAGGTCGATCGTCACCGAAGGCAGGAATTTGTTCAGCGTTTGCCAGACCGAGGCGCCGCCGCAGGTGTCAAGCAGGCTGACGATCGCCCCCGAAGCGAGGATTCCAGTCTCGGTCACCCCGACCAGTCGTTCCTCCCATGGCAAGGCCAGTTCGACCCAATTGGGGCCGGCGTCTCGAAATTCCAGGCCGAGCGCCTGGCCATGCCCGACCTTGCGCGCCATCGCGAAGAACGCCTTGGGGTCAAACCCGCTCACGCGGCCAGCCGGGCGGCAGTCTCGCGCACCAGGGCGATCATGTTGGGGATGCCCTGCGTTCGGTTGGACGACAGTTCGCGCGCCAAGTTGAAGGGCGCCAGCGTGGCCGCCACGTCCATCGCCGCTACCTCGGCGGGGTCGCGGTCCTGCACCGCGGCAAGCACCAGCGCGACCACGCCCTTGGTGATGGCAGCATTGCTGTCGGCCAAGAAATGCAGGCGCCCGTCGTCGGTCGGTGTCGGATAGACCCAGACCGACGCCGAACAGCCACGGACCTTGGTGGCATCGGTCTTGAGCGCATCGGGCATCGGTTCGAGGGTTCGACCGAGTTCGATCAGCAGGCGATAGCGATCTTCGCTTTCGAGCAGGTCGTAATCGTCGAGAATGGTGGCAATCGGGGGAAGGGCGGTCATCGACAACTCGCTAACAGTCTTGGTCCCGCGTCGCCACATCCGTTGGCAAAGGTGCGCCGATTTTACCGGTCGCGAAGGTTCTCGATCTCGCGGCTCAGGCTGTTTTCCTTGTCGACGGCGATCCGTTCTAGCGTCTGGATTTGCTGCTTGAGCGCCTTTACCTCTTCCTCCAATCGCAAATTCTCGGCGCGTTGCTGAGGTTGGTCCTGGTTCGACGAATAGCGGTCGATGTGGCGATATCTGGATTTCATCACGACCGCGAACATCACGATTGCGACGATCAACACGGGTACGAGTTCACCGATCATTGAATTTTGTCTCCGTCGGTCAGCCGCGCGGTGCGCAGCGCCTCAATCTGAATTGCGGTATCGAACCCCTTGTCGGTCACTATCTGCTCTAGCACGCGCACGCGCGCCTCGAGCCGTTCGGTCTGCGCCGCATATTGGGCGGCCTTCTCTGCGGTCTGGCTGCCGAGCAGTTCCAGCTCACGCTCCCGAAATTTCAACCGGCGCTTGTACACGTCGCCCCATATGCCGGCGATGACCGGAAGGCCGACCACGATCATGAAGAAAGCGAGGACGAACCATTCCTTCATTTCGCGGCATCCTTCCTGCCCGGGACGAGGTGCAATTGATCAATCTCGCGCGACAGGCGCGCCGGCTCGTCGGTGACGATCCGTTCGATCGTCGCCAACCGATCCTTGACCGACCCGATCTCGGCGCGAAGCTGGGCATTCTCGCTGGTCAACAGCTTGATCCGCTCGAGGGATTCCTCGTCCTTCTTGGGATGGATCGCCATTCCCCAGCTGTTCTGCAGCGGATAACCGTTCTTGATCTTGATCCAGGTGCTCAGCAGCGACCCGCCGACGCCGATCGCGACGATCACTGCAACCACCGGCAGCAGCTTGACGAGCAAATTCATGATGGCGGCAAATTCGGGATCCATGGTCGCGTTCCTCTAGCGCAGATTGTCGATGTCGTCAGCAAGCCGACGCGAAGGATCGGTCGCTATCCGCTCAAGCACCTTCAGCCGGTCCTCGAGCCGGTCGACCGTCGCCTTCAATTCCTTGTTTTCGGCCACCAGCTTGTCGGTCGCCGGGCTCTGCTTGTGCACTGTCCCGCCCCATTCGCCTTCCAGCGGATAGCCATGGCGGGCGCGGATCGCGGTGGTAATGATCCACGCGACGAAGCTCATGCCGATGATCGCCAGAACGAAGATTGGGCCCCCGAAATTCATTACTGATACTCCTGCTTCAACCGCGACTTAGCGCAGGCTGTCGATTTCACGCGCCAGGCTGCGGTTCTCGGTAGTGACATATTGTTCGATGTCGGCAAGCCGGCGATCGATGTCGCGAAAACGGCTGGCGATGCTTCGCGCGGTGCGGGCGGGGGAGGCGCGGACGCCCTTCCAGAATTCCTGCTGGTCGGGCGTATCGCGATCGAGTTCGCGCGGCCGGTCGGGGGAGATCATTCCCGCGACGATGTACACCGGAATGGTCGCGCCGCCGCTCATGAAGATGCTCGCCACCATCATCAGCCGGACCGCGCCGGCACTGATCCCCGTATAATCGGCGATCCCCGCGCACAGCCCCATGATCTTGCCATTGCGCTTGTCGCGATAGAAATTGGTGCGGCTTGCGGGCTGGACCATCTTACTTCCTCGTTTCGCCGAGCAGGCGCTCGGTGCGGCTTTGGAGGGTGTCGAATTCCTGGAGCAGGCTGCTGTCGCGCCCGATTCCGATGCCGCTCATCGACCCGCCGGGCAGGCAATTCTGACGCCAGTTCGGGTTTTCGGCGGTCATGATGCGCTCGATCGAGCAAAGGCGATCGTCCAGGCGCCGGGCGGCGTCATGCAGATCGTCGAGCAGCTGCTCGTCGGCCCCGGTCAGCGTCTTCGCCGTCTTCCACTTCGTGATGTAGTGGAAGATCAACCACGGCAGCCCGATCACAATGATCGGTACAACGACTAACGGAATCAAAATCTCTTCCACTTAAACCCCCCTGGCCTTCATCGCGGCCTTCATTGCTTCCAGTTCGGCGTCGACGCTGTCGCTTGCGCGCAGGTCGGCGATTTCCTCTTCCAGGCTCTTAGGCCCGGTCATGCCCAGCGCGTCGGCGCGTCCCTCGGCAAAGTCGGCGCGGCGTTCGAGCACCTCGAAGCGCGAGAAAGCGTCTTCGGTGCGTCCGCCGTTCAACACTTCGCGCGCCTTGGCCCGCGTGACCGCGCTTTCGATCCGATTGGCGATCGCGTTCTGCCGGCTGCGCGCCTCGCGCAACTTGCCCTGCAGCTTGGCGATGTCGGCCTCGTAGCTTTTCAGCGTTTCCTCGATCGCGCCCATTTCGGCGCGGAGGCCGTCGGCCATGTCGACCGCCTTCTGACGCTCCATCAACGCCGCCTTCGCCAGATCCTCGCGATCCTTCGACAGCGCCAGCTCGGCCTTTTCGGTCCAGCTCGCCTGCAGTTCGTCGAGCCGGCCGATCGCACGGCGCATTTCCTTGCCGTCGGCGATCGAGCGGGCGGCGGACGCGCGCACTTCGACCAAAGTTTCTTCCATTTCCAGGATGATCATCCGGATCATCCGCGCCGGATCTTCGGCGCGGTCGAGCAGCTCGGTGAAATTGGCTGCGAAGATATCCCGCGTGCGGGAAAAGATACCCATGAAGCACTCCGTGCAGTGGCGCCGTATTGCAATATCCTATTCAAGCATCATGCCACAATCTGACATTTCCCTTTCTTCCTTCAAAAACGCGCATTTTTGGCTCTTTTGCAACCGAAAATCCTTGCCAAAGCATGGCAAATGTCACCAACAGTTCGCGTAATGGAGCGGACAAATCAATTCGTCGGGTCGAGCCTGGCTTTCCTCGATGCGGTCGAGCGGGCCAGCCGCGCTGCACAGCTCAACCGGCCGGTGCTGGTGATCGGGGAACGCGGTACGGGCAAGGAGCTGATCGCCGAGCGGCTCCACCATCTGTCCGGTCGCTGGGCGGGCCCGCTGGTGACCATGAATTGTGCCGCCTTGCCCGAAAATCTGATCGAGGCCGAGCTGTTCGGGCATGAGGCGGGCAGCTTCACCGGCGCCGCCAAGACCCGCCACGGCCGCTTCGAGGAAGCTGACGGCGGCACCCTGTTCCTCGACGAACTGGCCAGCCTGTCCTCGCCGGCGCAGGACCGGTTGCTACGCGCGGTCGAATATGGCGAGATCACGCGGATCGGTGCCTCGCGCCCGATCAGCGTCGACGTCCGAATCGTCGCCGCCACCAACGAGCATCTGCCGCGGCTGGTCGACGAGGGCCGCTTCCGCGCCGATTTGCTCGATCGCTTGAGTTTCGAGGTCGTCACCCTGCCTCCATTGCGCGCGCGGCAGGGCGACATCCCGCTCCTCGCCGAGCATTTCGGACGGCGCATGGCGGTCGAGCTGGAATGGTCCAATTGGCCGGGCTTCTCGCAGCGCATCAAGGAACAGCTCGAACATTACCCCTGGCCCGGCAACGTCCGCGAGCTTCGCAACACGGTCGAGCGCGCGGTCTATCGCGCCGAGGATCCCGAGCGCGAGATCGACGCGGTGCAGTTCGATCCGTTCCATTCGCCATGGGCCCCCGCCGACTCGGCCTCTGGGCAGCCCGCGCTGGTCCCCGGTCCGCCGCCGGCGCCGGAAGACACCGTACCCGCAACGCCATCGCCAGCGCCGCCGCCAACCGACGTCAACGACCTCCGCGGCGCGGTCAACGCGTATGAGCGCGGCCTGCTTCAGGACGCGCTCGCCAAGAGCCGCTTCAACCAGCGCGCCACCGCCACCGCGCTCGGCCTGAGCTACGATCAGTTGCGCCACGCGCTGAAGCGGCACAAACTGCTCGACGCCGCGCCCGCCGCGCAGGAATGATGCACGGCGGCTGAAAATCTGCTATGTTCCGCCTCCTCAACGAAGGGAGGTGTTCATGAACGCTCTTTTCTCCAGCGGCGCCGTGGCCGTTGCCGCCATCATCGTCGCTGCATCGCCGGCCGGGGCCGGCACCGTCGCCATCGGCAACAGCACCGCGCGCGACTGCTACGAAGCGGCAGTCTCACGGATCGCCGATCGCAACAGCTTCTATCATTGCAACCTGGCGCTCGATCAGGAGGGGCTCGACCCGCGAGACCGCGCGGCAACGCTCAACAATCGCGGTGCCCTGTACCTGCGCAACCGCGACTATCGCTCGGCCGGCCGCGATTTCGACTCGGCGCTCCGGTTCAACGCCGACAATGCCGAGGCGTGGCTCAACACCGCGATCGTCGCGCTTCAGCAGGGCGGGGCGGGCGAAACGCTGGCGATGATCGACAAGTCGCTCGCGCTCAACACCACGCGCCAGGCGTTGGCCTACTACAGCCGGTCGATCGCCAACGAGCGCGCGGGCAATGTCCGCGCCGCGTACAACGATCTTCGTCGAGCGGTCGACTTGGCCCCCGACTGGGCCGCACCACGCGACGATCTCAGACGCTACCAGGTTCAGCGCCGCTAAGATCGTTACGGGCATCGCTTGAAGGGTTTCGCCGGCGGGCCTAGATGGACCCGCCGCGCCGCTCGTCGGTTATGCGTCTGTCCCGGTTTTCCACTCACGCGAGGTTTCCATGCCCTTCACGCTTCCCGAACTTCCCTTCGCCAAGGACGCGCTCGCGCCGCACATGTCGGCCGAAACGCTCGACTACCATCACGGCAAGCACCACAAGGCCTATGTCGACAAGACCAATAGCTTCCTCGCCGCCGCGGGCCTCGAGAATGCCTCGCTGCTGGAAGTGATCAAGGCCGCCAAGGACAAGGGCGACAAGAAGCTGTTCAACAACAGCGCCCAGATCTGGAATCACAGCTTCTTCTGGCAATGTCTCGCCCCCGCCGGTTCGACCCGGATTTCGGGCGATCTCCAGACGATGGTCGAACGCGACTTCGGCTCGATCGATGCCATGCTCGAAAAACTTGCCACCGAAAGCGCCGACCATTTCGCCAGCGGTTGGGGCTGGCTGGTGCTCGACGGATCCTCGCTGAAGATCACGTCGCTCCATGATGCCGATACGCCGGCGGTCCACGGCCTCGTGCCGCTGCTCACGCTCGACGTGTGGGAACACGCTTATTACATCGACTATCGCAACGAGCGCCCGCGCTTCCTGAAGTCGGTGCTCGACAATATCGTCAACTGGGATTTCGTCGCGCAAAACCTCGACGGCAAGGGCCTCGACCGCGCCGATCAGCAGCAGAAGGCGACTGCGGACGCGTGATTTCCGAACGGGTGGGTGCAGCTTGGCTGTGCTCGCCCGTTTCCGGTTCTTCCTCGAAGTTACAGCAATGCCGTTCCCACGGCGGCGATCACCGTTATGCCGGTCAGCAAACCGAGCAGCGCCCATCCAAGTCCCTTTAAGATGCTCGACGGGACCAGCATCGCGAACCACCGGGCTTCTACCGCGATCAGGAAAATGACTGAGCCGAATACGAGCGCCACGCCCGTCCAGTGAAGCCATTCGGCCCGTTGCTGCAGGATCGTTCCAATCCCAAGCGCGAGCGCGAACGGCGAGGTGAGATAGCACTGGCTGTAAAACGGTTTCTGCAGCGTGCTGCGCGTCACTTGGCGCCTTTTTGCGCGCACCAGTAGAACAGCCATGATCATCGGAAAGGCACTGAACAGCAGCAGCCGCACCAGGATCAGGCTGGTGTCGTCCTTGATCAGCGCGGCCAGGCCGACATTGCTCCGGACGAGCGAACTCTGACCCACCGTCGCCAGTTCGATGCCGTGCGAAATCAGCAATGAAATCAACAGGAACAGCGGCGGACTTATCGCTTCGGCATAGCGATTGCGGTCGCTGTCGTCGAATTCGGACTGGGCGTAGGCCATCATCGACAGCGGGTGACGAATACTCTGCCAGAGCGTGATCGGGTAGAAAACCAGCCACGACATGACCTCGTAAACGAGCTCGTCCAATGCCTTCAACAGGGCGAAGAAGCCCATCACGCTCTCCACATCGCGAACGCGCAGGCTAGGAGATTGTGGATGCGTTCGAAAGACCCGAGGACGATGTCCCGTCAGATCGCACCGATCGACCCCTACTGCTTCAGCCGATACCCTGTCTTGAACACCCAGGCGATGGCCGCCAGGCACGCCGCGATGATCCCTACCATCACCGCGACACTCGCCCCGACGGGCACGTCCGCGGTCCCGAAGAACGTCCAGCGGAACCCGCTGATCAGATAGACCACCGGATTGAACAGAGTGATCGTCCGCCACGGTTCGGCCAGCGCGTTGACCGAATAGAAGGCGCCGCCGAGAAAGGTGAGGGGGGTGACGATCATCATCGGGATGATCTGCAACTGCTCGAAATTCTGCGCCCAGATGCCGATCACGAACCCCAGCAGACTGAAGGCGACGGTAATCAGCAGCAGGAACAGGATCATCATCGCTGGATGCGCGACGGGCACGTCGACGAACAGGGTCGCGGTAGCGAGGGTGACCAACGCCAGCACCATCGACTTGGTCACCGCCGCGCCGACATAGGCCAGCACTACTTCCAGGCTGCTGATCGGGGCCGACAGCAGTTCGTAGATCGTGCCGGTGAATTTGGGGAAATAGATCCCGAAGCTGGCGTTGAAAATCGACTGCATGAACACGCTGAGCAGGGTCAGGCCGGGCACGATGAACGCGCCGAAGCTGATCCCGTCCATGTCCGCCATCCGCCCGCCGATCGCCGCGCCGAACACCACGAAATAAAGCGCGGTGGTGATCACCGGCGTCACCAGGCTTTGCCACAAGGTGCGCAGCGATCGGGCCATCTCGAAGCGATAGATGGCCTTCACCCCATGTCCGTTGAACGTCATGCCGCGCGATCCTCGTGAACCAGCCCGACGAAGATGTCTTCAAGACTGGACTGGTGGGTGGAAAGATCCTTGAAGCCGATGCCAAGGTCGCTGACCCGCCGCAGCAGCGACGGAACGCCGGTCTTCTCGGCATTGGCATCGAACGAATAGGCCAGCACGTGCCCGTCGTCCTCCAGGTCGAGCGACCATTCGCCAAGGTCGGGCGGCAGCGTGGTCATCGGGTCCGACAGGGTCAGCTTGAGTGTCTTGCGACCCAGCTTCTTCATCAGCGCGCGTTTATCCTCGACCATGATCAGATCGCCCTTGGCGATGACGCCGACGCGGTCGGCCATTTCCTCGGCTTCCTCGATGTAGTGCGTCGTCAGGATGATCGTCACGCCGTCCGCCCGCAGCTTGCGCACCATGTCCCACATGTCGCGGCGAAGCTCGACATCGACGCCCGCCGATGGCTCGTCGAGGAACAGGATGTCGGGTTCGTGGCTCAGCGCCTTGGCGATCATCACCCGGCGCTTCATCCCGCCCGACAATTCCATCATCTTCGCCTTGCGCTTATCCCACAGCGAAAGGCGTTTCAGCAGTTCCTCGATCTTGGCCGGGTTGCGGGGCTTGCCATACAGGCCGCGGCTGAAGCTGACCGTTGAAAGGACGCTCTCGAACGCGTCGGTGGTCAGTTCCTGCGGCACCAGACCGATCCGCTGACGCGCATGGCGGTAATCGCTCAGATGATCCTTGCCGTCGACCAGCACCGTCCCGCCCGACGGCGTGACGATGCCGCAGACGATGTTGATCAGCGTAGTCTTGCCCGCACCATTGGGCCCCAGCAGCGCGAAGATTTCCCCCGGTCGGATATCCAGGTCGACCGCCTTCAATGCCTCGGTACCGCTCTTGTAGGCCTTGCGCAGGCCACGAATGCTCAGGATGCTATCGCTCATTCGACGGGCCCCGGTTCTTGCGGCTTGGGTTCGCCGGCCGACAGCCCGTGACGCATCATCATCGGAATGTTGGCGGCGGCAAACAGGAAGGTGAGGGGGATCGCACCCCATAGTTTGAACCCGACCCAGAAGTCGGTGCTCGAATTGCGCCACACCGCTTCGTTGAGCAGCGCCATGACGAAGAAGAAGATCGCCCAGTTGCGCGACAGTTTTTGCCAGCCCGTGTCGCTCAATCCCGGGTAGGCGCTGCCAAGCACCATCTTCAAAAACGGCCGTCCCGTTGCCAGTCCGAAGGCCAGCAGGCCCGCGACCAGCGCGTAATAGATCGTCGGTTTGACCTTGATAAAGGTCTCGTTGTGCAGCCAGATCGTCAGGCCGCCCAGGATGATGACCGCCACCCCCGAGAACATCAGCAGCGGGGAAATCTTGCCGTAGCGGATCTGCGAAAAAATCATCGCCGCGATCATCGCTGCCATGAAGGCACCGGTTGCGACGAAGATCTTCAGCGGCCCCGGCACCGGCGCTGCGTAATTGGCGATGAAGAAGACGATCAGCGGTCCGACGTCGACCAGCAGACGCGCGCCGGCCGAGGGTTCGGACTTGGCGGTGGCAGGTGATGTCATGACGGCAGTCCCGCGATCGCCCGGGCCACCGCGCGCGGATCGAACGGCCGGAAGTCGTCGACCCCTTCGCCGACGCCGATGGCGTGAATCGGAAGGCCGAATTTCTCCGCCGCCGCGACCAGCACGCCGCCGCGCGCCGTCCCGTCGAGTTTGGTCATTACCAGTCCGGTCACCCCGGCACTCTCCTTGAATACTTCGATCTGGTTGAGGGCATTCTGCCCGGTCGTCGCGTCGAGGACGAGGATAACGTCGTGGGGTGCCTCGGGGTTCAAACGCCCCAGCACTTTGCGCACCTTGGTCAGTTCGTCCATCAGGTGGGACTTGTTCTGCAGCCGTCCCGCGGTGTCGACGATCAGTGCGTCGATTCCCGTCGCCGTCGCCTGCTTCACGCCGTCGAATACGATCCCCGCCGCATCGCCGCCTTCCTTGCCGCTGATCACACCGGCGCCGATCCGCTTTCCCCAGATCTGCAATTGCTCGATCGCGGCGGCGCGAAAGGTGTCGCCCGCCGCCAGCAGCACGCCATAATCCTGCTCGATCAGCAGATGGCCGAGCTTGCCGATGGTGGTGGTTTTGCCGCTGCCGTTGACCCCGATCACCAGGATGACGTGCGGACGCGGGAAGCCCCAGACGTCGAGCGGCTTCGCCACGGGGGCCAGGATCGCCTCGATCTCCTCGGCCAGGATGGTGCGCAAGCCCCGCTCGTCGAGTTGCTCGAAACGGCGAGCGGCGATCGCATTGCGGATGCGCTTCGACGCTTCGGGGCCAAGGTCGGACGCGATCAGCGCTTCCTCGATATCGTCGAGCGTCGCGGTGTCGAGCGCCTGCTTGGACGCGAGCCCGCTCAGATTTTCGCCCAGCCGATCGGCCGTTTTCTTGAAGCCGCCTGTGAGGCGGTCGAGCCAACTCATTGAAATGTCCCGATTAGATGCTTGTCGGTGCGGCCGGTGATGGTCACGTCGCGAAGGTCGCCCCGTATGATACTCGCAGTGTGAACCGGCGCCAGATTTTCCGCCAGTCCGATGCCGTTGTTTTCGACGAGCACGCGCTGCCGCGACCCGACCAGCGAGTCGAGCCAGTCCGACCGCCGCCTCGCCGCATGCTCCCTCAACCGTGCTGCCCGCGCCTTGACGATCTCGCGTTCGACCTGCGGCATGCGCGCGGCAGGCGTTCCGGGTCGCGGAGAAAAGGGGAAGACATGCGCCGCCACGACATCGCAATCGTCGAGCAGCGCCAGCGTGTTCAGCGCCGCGGCCTCGCTTTCGGTCGGGAAGCCGGCGATGAGGTCGGCGCCGATCGTCGCATCGGGCCGCGCCCGCTTGATCGCCCCCACCGTCGCAACCGCATCGTGCCGCAAGTGCCGACGCTTCATCCGCTTCAGCACCAGATCGTCCCCCGCCTGCAGCGACAGATGAAAATGCGGCATCAACCTTGGCTCGCCAGCAATCAGTTCGAGCAACACATCGTCGATTTCCACGCTGTCCAGGCTCGACAACCGCAGCCGCGTCAAACCCGGCAGATCGCTCAACAAGCGCTGGCATAATTGTCCCAACCCACCGGCATAGTCGGTGAT
The DNA here is from genome assembly GCA_963740965.1 of uncultured Alphaproteobacteria bacterium. Taxonomy (GTDB): domain Bacteria; phylum Pseudomonadota; class Alphaproteobacteria; order Sphingomonadales; family Sphingomonadaceae; genus Sphingomicrobium. The sequence continues at coordinate 723,563 of CAVUFW010000006.1, read as the reverse complement.
ATCCACGCCGGTCAGCACGACCTCCCTGGCGCCGCGCTCAAGCTCGCGCTCGACCGCCACGCGGATCTCGTCATACGCCACCGACCGCGACGGCCCCCGCGCGGTCCAAATGGTGCAAAAGGTGCAGCGATGATCGCACCCTGCCTGCACCGCGACGAAGCTCTTGACGTTGTGGATCAGGCCAGCCGCGGCTCGGGCGGGCAAGGCGTCATCCCGCGTTCGGACTTCAGTCACTTCGGGCATCGCTCGAAACGCGTCGGGCTCAAGTTGCGCCGCGCAGCCCGTGACGATGATGGGTCGCGCCGGTTGATCGCGATAGGCGCGCCGGATCGCCTGCCGGGTCTGCCGCACCGCCTCGCTGGTCACCGCACAGCTGTTGACGATCAACGTCCCCTCAGGCGCATGGCCCGCCATCGCCTCGCTCTCGGCGAAATTCAGTCGGCAGCCAAAAGTAATCGTCTCCGCGCTCACAGGTCGATTTCGCCCGTGAATACCAATGTGGCTGCGCCGCGCATGGTGATGGACCCGCCAGGCGCCCAACCGATCGTCAGTGTCCCGCCCTTCATGTGAACATCGACCGGCGACTTGACCCGCTTCGACGCAATCGCCGCCACCGCCGTCGCCGACGCGCCGGTCCCGCATGCAAGGGTCAATCCAGCCCCCCGTTCCCACGTTCGCAGTGTGATCCCGTCCGTGCCGATGCTTGCGACATTGACGTTGATGCGCTCGGGAAAGGCCGGGTCATGCTCGATCGCCGGCCCGTGCACATCAAGCTCGACGTCGGTCGCGGCGTCGACGAAGAAAACCAGGTGCGCATTGCCGACCGACAGCGCCACGGGATGCTCCAATGGCCCCCAGGCCATCGGCAGACGCGCCGTGTCCATCGGATAGGCGAGCGGAATGTCATCCCACGCAAACGAGGGCGGTGGCAAAGTCACCTCGAATGCATCGCCAGCTGCCTTGCCCGCGACAATCCCGCCCGCCGTCTCGATGGTCGCGGCGCCGGTCAGTGCAACGACACAGCGGCTGGCGTTGCCACAACTCTCGACCTCGCCGCCGTCGTGGTTCCAAATGCGCATTTTCACGTCAGCGACGCGTGAAGGCTCGATCAGAATTAATTGGTCGCAGCCAATGCCCGTGTGTCGATCCGCCAGGGCCTTGACTGACGCCGGGGTGATGGCGATCGCGTCGGTTCGCGCGTCGAGAATGACGAAATCATTCCCCAGCCCGTGCATCTTTGAGAATTGCCGCATCACGCTGCGCGACTTAGGGAGTGCGCGTCGCTTCGTCCACCGGTGGGCGATGCGCGCAAGGAGAGTGATGTGACCAAAGCCGCGTCCGATGTCATGCAATCCGTCCTGATCGCCGCGGTGGTCGAGGCGATCGAGGCGTTGCGCGCCAGCTCGGGCGGTCTGCCCAACAATCTCCTGCGCGATCTGCAGGGCGTCCACCGCAACGCGGCCTATGCCGATCTGCCCAAGGCGCTTCAGGATTCGATCAGCCAGAGCGTCCGCACCGCGTTCAACCAATTGCTCAAGGAAGGCTATGCCGTCGGCCCCAAGGCCGAAATGCAGCAAAGCCGCCCGATCGACCGCGTGCCAGTGCAGGAACGCCGCGCCCCCACTGAACGCCGTTTTCCCCGTTCCGGCCCCGGCCGTCGCGGACCCGGCGATCGGCCAGGTGGCGGGCCGGGCAGGGGGCCGCGCCCCGGCGGCAAACCGAAAGGCTGACTTCCATAGCTTGCGGCCCTCGCATTTGCGGTTAGGTTTGAGCGGGGGGACTGGCATGCGGCTTCGACGGGTCATCGAGCATTTGAAGCGCCAGCAGTGGACAGCGGTAGGGCTGGACCTCGTCATCACCATCATCGGCGTGTTTATCGGCATCCAAGTGGCGAACTGGAACGAGGCGCGGCACGATGATCAGCGGTCGAGGCAGTTGCTGGTCGATCTCGACGACGAGTTCGCCGTGATTGACAAATCCGCCACCGAATTGTCCGATTTCTACGCCAAATCGCTAAAGGCACAGGATGTGCTGTTGGCCGCGCTCCGCGCAGGGCGGATTGAGCCGGCGCAGAACGTCACGATCCGCGACGCGCTGGCGCTGGGCTTGCTCTATGGCGATCCGCCGCCGCCGTCGGGGACGTTTCGCGACCTGCTGAGTTCGGGGAAGCTCGAGCTGGTTCGCGACAAGCAGCTGCGCCTCCGCCTGATCGAATATGACCAGTGTCTCGACATCGTCCGCGACAGTGACAAGAATATCCAGACTGCGATGAGCGCGTTCTATCCGGCCTATTCGGCGCCGCTGCACCTGACGGGGCGGTTCAAGCCGCCGAGCGGCGACGGAAACTTTGTCGGCTACGATTTCAGCGACGCGACAGTCGATACGAGCAAGCTGATCGGCAACGATGCGTTTCGTGTCGCCGCCGAGCAGGCGTTCATGTCGCAGCAGTATCGGCTGATCAATATCGGCCTGTGTCGCCAGAAAGTCGCGGTGGTTCGGACCCTGATCCAGAAAGGCCGGCCAGGCGGGCAGTAGCGCCGTTAGGCCAAATCCTTGACCTTCGCGCACCCCTCGCGTAGGGGCCGCATCGTCTAACGACACACATTGATGGGCGCGTCCACGGATGCACGCTGGCCGGCGAGGTTTCGCCCGCCGGCGTTTTACGCTTTTCGCGCTCGAAACGAGGAATCTGAATGTTCGACAGCCTTAGCGATCGCCTTGGTGGCGTCTTCGACAAGCTCCGCGGCCGCGGCGCTCTGTCGGAGGACGACGTCCGCTCGGCAATGCGCGAGGTGCGCGTCGCGCTGTTGGAGGCCGACGTCGCGTTGCCTGTCGCCCGCGATTTCGTCGACAAGGTCACCGAACAGGCGGTCGGCGCGGAAGTCATCAGATCGGTCACGCCGGGCCAGATGGTGGTCAAGCTGGTCAACGACGCGCTGGTCGAGATGCTCGGCGGCGAGAATTCCGAGCTCAATCTCGACGTCAATCCGCCGGCGGTGATCATGATGGTCGGGCTTCAGGGCTCGGGCAAGACCACCACCACCGCCAAGCTCGCCAAGCGGCTTACGGAACGCGAGCGCAAGAAGGTGCTGATGGCCTCGCTCGACGTCGCCCGCCCGGCGGCGCAGGAGCAGTTGGCCGTGCTTGGCCGCCAGATTGCGGTCGAGACGCTGCCGATCGTCGCTGGCCAGTCGCCGGTCGATATCGCCAAGCGCGCGCTGCAGTCGGCCAAACTCCAGGGCTATGACGTCCTGCTGCTCGATACCGCCGGTCGACTCCATGTCGACGATGCGCTGATGGCCGAGATGAAGGCGGTCGAAAGCGCCTCGTCGCCGACCGAGACGTTGCTGGTCGTCGACAGCCTCACCGGCCAGGATGCGGTCAATGTCGCCAAGGGCTTTGCCGGCCAGGTTGAGCTGTCGGGCGTGATCCTGACCCGAATGGACGGCGATGCCCGTGGCGGTGCGGCGCTCAGCATGCGTGCGGTCACGGGCAAGCCGATCAAATTCGCCGGCACCGGCGAGGCGATGGAGAAGCTCGAGGCATTCCATCCGAGCCGGGTCGCCGGGCGCATCCTTGGAATGGGCGACGTCGTGTCGCTGGTCGAGCGCGCCGCGGAAACGATCCAGGTCGAAGACGCCGAGAAGCTGGCGGCCAAGATGGCCAAGGGCAAGTTCGACCTCGACGACCTGCGCATGCAGATCGGCCAGATGCAGAAGATGGGCGGGCTTGGTGCGCTGGCCGGCATGATGCCCGGGATGAAGGGGCTCGCGAAGCCCGGCATGGCCGACGACAAGGCGCTGCTTCGGCTTGAAGCGATGATGTCGTCGATGACCGCCAAGGAGCGCGGTCGACCCGACATCATCAATGCCAAGCGCAAGATCCGCATCGCCAAGGGCAGCGGCAGCACGGTGCAGGAGGTCAACAAACTCCTCAAGATGCACAAGGACATGGAAGGCGCGATGAAGCGGCTCAAGAAGATGGGCGGCTTTGGCAAGCTGGCGGCGATGTTCGGCGGTGCGGGCGGTATGGAAAAGGCATTGGGGCAGATGACGGGCGGAAGTTCGCCCGGCCTGCCCGGAATTCCCGGAGGCGGAGCAGGTTTCAACCTTCCGCCCGGGTTCGACAAATTCGGTAAGAAATGAGCAAATTCAACGATTAGAAAGAAGGAATATCAAAATGGCAGTTGCAATCCGTCTGGCCCGTGGTGGCTCCAAGAAGCGTCCGTATTACCGCCTCGTCGTGGCCGACAGCCGCAATGCGCGCGATGGTCGCTTTATTGAGAAAGTCGGCACCTACAACCCGCTGCTGGCCAAGGATTTGCCCGAGCGCGTCAAGCTTGATGCCGACCGCATTCAGCATTGGCTGAGCGTTGGCGCGCAGCCGTCCGATCGCGTCGCCCGCTTCCTGGACGCGGCAGGCATCAAGGAGCGCCCGGCGCGCAACAACCCCAACAAGGGTGTTCCGGGCGAGAAGGCCAAGGAGCGTGAGGAAGAGCGTGCTGGCAAGGCCGCAGCGGCCGAGGAAGCTGCTGCCGCTGCAGCGGCAGCTCCGACGCCCGAGCCCGAGCCGGAAGTAGAAGCCGAGACCGAAACTGTAGGGGAAGTCGCTGCCGAAGCAACGCCGGACACGGTCGAAGCGCAGGAAGAAGCCCCCGCCGACACCGCCGACCTCTCGGCGGAAGAGCCCGTTGCCGCCGAGGCGGCCGTCGAAGCCTCGGCTGGCGAAGAAAAGCCTGCCGAAGCGGTCGACCCGATCGCGGTCGAGGCCGCGCAAGAAGCCTCGGCCGGTAACGAAGCCACGCCGAACAGCGACGCCGGTGACGATGCCGCAGCGCCGTCCGGCGAAAGCGCCCAGGCTCCTGCCGAAGGTGCCGACGAAGACGCGAAGGCCTAACCGACATGACGTCTCCGGCGACCGACAAGCGCATTGCGCTAGCCGCGGTCGCCGGGGCGCATGGCGTGCGCGGAGAGGTTAAGCTGAAGTTGTTCGGCGACGGCATCGACAGCCTGGCCCGCAAGCCCGATCTCACTGTAGGTGGACGCCCGCTCAAGTTGAAAGACGTCCGGCCCGGCAACAAGACGGCCATCGCCCGGTTCGAAGGCGTTTCGACACGGGAAGCCGCGGAGGCCCTGCGTGGGTCTCTCGTCGAAATCGATCGGGAATTGCTGCCGCCGCTCGAGCCCGGCGAATATTACCATTCCGACCTGATCGGATTGCCGTGCGTCGATGGTGAAGGTGCTGCAATCGGCACCGTGGCGTTGATCGAGGACTTCGGCGCCGGGGAATTGCTCGACGTGGAACGGCCCGACGGTAAACGCTCGCTGATCCCGTTCCGCGACGGCATCGCGGACCTTGTCGATGGCACCTTCGTCCTCGACCCCGACTTTCTCGCTTAACGTCTGAGCGGCCGCGATTTCGCCAGATCGTTGCGAATGGTCGTCGACGCGACGCCGCCTTCGCCCATCGCGTGACTGATCTGGTCGAGACCTAGGACGACATCGCCCGCAGCGTAGACGCCGGGCGTGCTGGTGCGCTGATGACTGTCGACCTTTACGCAATTGTCGCCCGCCTGCGACGCACCGAGCATTTCCGCGAGTTGGGTATTGGTGTCGCTACCAAGCGCGGGATAGATACTGTCGAACGCGAGTGTTCGCCCATCGACAACGACGTCGATCTGTTTTTCGCCGGGCTCAATCGCTTTGATAGGGCCGTCGATCACCATCGCCCCGGCATCAGCAAGCGCCGCGCGAGCATCCTCGTCGAGATCGTGAGCGCCGTCGGGAGCAATCAAGGTCACGTCCGCGGTATAGCTTCGCAGGAAGATCGTTTCCGCTTTCCCGCGATCGCCGGTTCCGATGATCCCGACCTTTTTGTCGGTAACCTCGTAGCCGTCGCAGATCGGACAATAGCGGATTAATCCGCGCGCCAGTGCGTCGGCGTGGGCATCGTCATCGATGGTTGGCCGGCGATTGGTGACGCCGGTCGCGAGAAGGACGGATCGGGCGACCACCGGCCCTGATCCGTATTCGGCTTCGAACAGGCCGTCGTCCCGCTTTTCGATCCGGGTCACCAAACCCGTTTCGATGCGGGTGCCGTACCGCCGCGCCTGCTCGCGCATCCGCTCGAGCAACTCTTCGCCATTGATGCCCTCGGGATAACCGGCATGATTGTGACTGGTCGGGATCCAGGCGGCCCGACTCTTCCCGCCATCGACGACCAGAATGTCGAGATGATAGCGCGACAGGTAAATGGCCGCGGTCAGCCCGGCTGGGCCGCCGCCGATGACCAGGCAGTCGAGGGGGTGATCGTCCATTGTGTCCCAATGCCGGGCATGGCGCGCAAGTTCCGCTTGGGGTAGGGCGCGCCGCCATGACGTTTCGCGCTACAATCCTGACGCTCTATCCGGAAATGTTCCCCGGGCCGCTCGGGCAGTCAATTGCGGGACGCGCGCTCGCTGACGGAAAATGGTCGCTCGACGCATGCAACATCCGCGATCATGCGATCGACCGACATCGAACGGTCGACGACACGCCGGCCGGTGGCGGGGCCGGGATGGTCTTGAGGTGCGACGTGCTGGCCGCAGCCATCGATTCGGTGGCGGATGGCCGTACCATGCTCGCGATGACGCCGCGTGGCCGCCCGCTGACCCAAGCCAAAGTCCGACACCTCGTCGCCGGGGAGGGGGCGATCATCCTCTGCGGCCGATTTGAAGGCTTTGACGAGCGGATCTTCGAGGGGCGGAATGTCGAAGAAATGTCGATCGGCGACTATGTCCTGTCGGGCGGCGAGTTGCCGGCGATGATCCTGCTGGATGCTTGCATTCGGCTGCTTCCCGGCGTAATGGGCGCGGCCTCCAGCGGTGAGGAAGAGAGCTTCGAACAGGGGCTTCTCGAATATCCGCACTATACCCGACCAGCAATCTGGGAAGGACGCGCGATCCCCGAAGTTTTGCGATCGGGGGATCATGCGAGGATCGCGGCGTGGCGGCACGACCGGGCATCCAAAGACACACGGCTACGGCGGCCGGACCTGATCGAGCGCCATGGGGGTGTTCGGGAGGAACCGCCCTCTGGTGCGCAAACAGATGATTAAGGCTTCAAGGCAATGAATCTTATCCAAACTCTCGAAAGCGAAGCGATCGAGGCCCTAACCGACCTTCGTCCGGTCCCCGAATTCCGTCCTGGCGACACTCTAAAGGTCGGCGTCAAGGTCATCGAAGGCGAACGTTCGCGCGTCCAGAATTTCGAGGGCGTTTGCATCGCCCGCTCGAACAAGGGCATCGGTTCCAACTTCACCGTCCGCAAGATCAGCTTCGGCGAGGGTGTCGAGCGCGTGTTTCCGCTGTATTCGCCGGCGATCGATTCGATCGAGGTCGTGCGCCGTGGTGCAGTGCGCCGCGCGAAGCTTTATTATCTGCGCGGTCGCCGCGGCAAGTCGGCGCGTATCGCCGAGCGTCGCGATCCGCGTCCGGCCAAGAATAGCGAGAAGCAGGACAGCTAAGACTGTTTCTTCGACAGCGAATGAAAGGGCGGTCCCGCGAGGGGCCGCCCTTTTCGCATGGTCAGAACCTGACCGCGCGGACCCGGACCTGACTGTGCGGGCTGTATTGTGGCTGTGCGGAACGCGGCATGGCGGCGATCAGCGGCGCGGCTTCGGGGGGAGGCGCGAAGAGGGTGGCGACGAGCATGGCGAGGACCGGTCGGACGGTGCCGAGCAATAGTTCGACCTCCAGCCCGTCGCAGGTCCGACCCGTGCAGCGGAGGATTGACGGACCCGTGTCCGCCTGCCGATCGATCGGGCGGAGCTTGCCGGGCAAGCCCATCGCCAGGACCGGGGTCTTTTCGTCGAAGCGAAGCAACAATGAGTCCGCGCCGCCGCGGTCGAGGCGAAGGCGGATGAGGCGCTGGTTCCTGCCGACCCGCTCGTCACCAATCATCGTGATTTGGCCGCGCGCGCCTTCCATGAGGGGAGCTTGGGCGAGCCAGCGGGGGCGCTTGTTGTAGGGCAGGGGGCCCTGATGCCACGGGCCGAAGCGATTGAAGGACGGAGGCAAAGGGGCTTGCTTGGTAGCGATCGCCCATTGGGCTCTGCCAAGGCGTTCATCCTGGATGTGGTCGATGGTCATGGCGAGGGGCCGGTCGGGGGTGGCCCGGGGGATGAGGAGGGCGGCGGCCCAGAGGGCAATTGCGATCACTGCGAGCATCATATGGGATGATCTTCCCGCCTTTCTGACTTCCACAAGAAAAGGCAGGGATATCAATGCGATAAGAGGGGCAGCCGCCCAGATCGGACCATCGATCAATGTCATCTCGATGAGCGCCACCAATTCGCCGAGCATGAGCAACTGAACCAGCGCCCCGGCCCAGGCGAAGGCGCGCCATTTGAGGCCGAGCAAGCCAAGCGCGGGGGCGATGAGGAAGAAGATGGTGGCGCCCGGCATGAACAGGCTGATCGCACCGCCGACGAGCACCACGAGAGCCCAGACCGAGAGGCGATCGCTACGGGCGATCAGGGGAGCCTGCACGGCGATGACGGTCGCCGCGACGGCAAGGGTCGGAAGCCACGGATAGCCGCGCCAGAAATCGCCTGGACGAATGAAACCGATCGCGGTGGCGATCACGGCGGCGGCGGCGATCGACGCGAAGAAAGCGAGCGCGGTCCAGCCGAGCGACGCCCAAGCCTTGCGCCGATGAACGAGTGCCATTGCAACGACCGCCAGTCCGCCGAGAAGGATTGCGCCGACGATGAGCGGCATCTTGACCAGCCCGAACCCGGCAATGTCGGTGTAGATCGCCTGACCTGCCGCTGGTGAGCGTGCGTCCGGCCCCGCCATCCGACGAGCCGCGGCGAGGACTTCGTCGCCCATATGCGCGACGCTGGCCCGGTCGAGGTGGGCCAAGTCGTCTCCGGGGCTGTGATAGCGGGTCTCGTTGCCGGTGATGGCGTAATTCAGCGTCCGCCAGCCCGATGGCTTGAACTTCACCACGTCGGTCGAATTGGGAATCAGTTTCGCGAAGTCGGCGCTGAGCGAATTGGCGTAGGGGCGGGCCGAGGCGGCGGCAAAGTCGGCCAATGCAGCGCCATTGGGGCTGGAAGTTTCGAACATGATCGCCGGCCCGCTGACGCCGCGCGATTCGATGTTGATCAGCCGGTCGACGCGCCTGGCGAGATCGCTATCGACGAAGGCGGCCGCGCCATTGAGGCCATATTCCTCACCTTCGTTGAACAGAAAGACGACCGGACGGTGGGGACGCGCGCCTTTCAGATTGTTGGCCACTTCGAGCATCACCGCCACGCCAATTCCGTCGTCGGCCGCGCCCGGCCCGGTCGGGGTGCTGTCGTAATGGGCGTTGAGCAGCAGGGCCTTTTGCGCCGGATCGCCGCCGGCGATGGTGGCGACGACATTGCGCACATGGCTGCAACTGACGGTGCGCGACTTGGGAAATCCGCTGCAATCGGTCGTTTCGACCACGGTGGCGGGGATTGCCATCTGGCGAAGTTCGGCCAGCAGGCGGGTACGCACTGCGTCGTTGGCCGGGGTATCGACCGGATGCGGGCGCTGGTCGCCGAGTATGCGATCGAGCCGGGAAAAGGCACGGTCGGTGTCGAAATCGCTTCCCGCCACAACTCGCGGCGCGATCAGCATGCCCTTGAAGGCGCACGCGGCGAGCAGCAGGATGACGATGAGCAGAAGTCGCAGATTGACGGTTGTTTTACGCATGCCCGGCTAAAGTCCCCCGAAGCGGTTGTGGCCGAGACACGGGGCAGCGACAAGCGATGTTGCAATCGGCGCGATGGCGATGCGTGGCGTGGGGGAACGGATGAAGCGGAGCAAATTGCTGATCGGCGTGTCGGTGCTGGCACTGGCGGCGGGAGCGAGCGCGCTGTGGCTTGCACCGCTCGCCGCCGAACTAAGGGTGGCCAAGGATTGTCGCGGCATCCTGCCGGCATTGCCCGCCGTTTCGCCCGTTCGAGCGGTGGCCGAACCCGAATGGTCGCAGCGCGGCGGGACTATCAACGACGCAAGCTGCCTGTCGCGCACCGCGGTCATGGGGATCGTCGCGCCAACCCGTGAGGCCGAGGTAGCCGCGGCGTTAGGCTATGCCCGGGCCAGCGGGCTTCCGGTCACCGCCGCGGGAATGCGGCATTCGATGGGTGGGCATGCATTCCGCGCCGGTGGCGTGGTGATCGACATGCGCGGATTGAATGCCATCCGCCTCGACCCGGTAGCGCGGACGGTCGAGGTCGGTGCGGGCGCGACGTGGCACGACATCCAGAACAAGATCCATCCGATGTTTGCGGTCAAAGCGATGCAATCGACCGACATCTTTACCGTCGGCGGGTCGATCGCGGTCAATGCGCACGGCATGGATCACCAGGCGGGCGCGCTGATGGGATCGATCCGGTCGCTGCGCGTGATGCTTGCGGATGGACAGGTCGTGACGGCGTCGCGGACCGAGAATGCCGATTTGTTTCGCCATGTGGTCGGCGGCTACGGGCTGTTCGGGATCGTGCTGTCGGCCGTGCTCGACGTGGTACCCAACGACATTTACCGGTCCGAGCGATCGCTGATCGGGACCGGCGCATTTCCCAAAACCTTCGCCGCGATCGCCGCCGATCCGGCGATCGGCCTGACCTATACCCATTTGTCGACCGCGCCGGGATCGTTACTGAACGAGGCGCTGGTCTATCGCTACCGCCGGGTGGCCGACGAGCGCGGGCTGACCCGCGCCCCGCTGAGCGAGGTCGCATCGACCAAGCTTCGCCGGCTGACGGTCAATCTGGCAAAGCGAAGCGATGCCTTCGCCTCGCTGAAATGGTGGAGCGAAAAGAATCTGGAGCACCGGATCGAGGCATGCACCGTGACCCGCGCGCAAGCGATGCAGGATGGCGAGGCCTGCCTGGTGTCGCGCAACGACCCGATGCACGACAGCGTCGCCTATCTTCGCAACGCGATGAAGGGCGACACCGACATCCTCCATGAATATTTCGTGCCGCGCGACCAGCTGGTTTCGTTCATCGACGGCATGCGCGCCATCTTCCGCGAGACCGACCTGAAATTGCTCAACGCCAGCATCCGGGCAGTCAATCGTGAGGAGAATGCGCTGAGCTATGCACCCGCGCCGGCATTCTCGGTGGTGCTTTACGTCAACCAGCCGACCGATGCCGCCGGCGACGCCAAGATGAAGCGGCTGACCAGCGACCTCATCGACCTGACGGTGAAGCATCGCGGGCGATTCTTCCTGCCCTATCAATTGCATTATTCGCCCGCGCAGCTGGCGGCATCCTATCCCGAGATCGGCGCCTTCTTCGCCGCCAAGGCGAAGTGGGATCCGGACAATGTACTGCGCAACAGCTGGTACGACCGCTACGCCCCGGCCTTCTTGCCCCCGCAGCCGCCTGCGAGCCGACCTTCGACCACCAGCGGCGCACCCGCGCGGTAGAGCCGAGCGGCGAAACCGGGGCCGCCGCGCGCCAGCACGACATGGTCGCGCACGTCGACCAGCTTTCCGCCGGCGGCAATCACGCGGGCGATGCCGTCGGTGCCGCTTCCGACCACGGCGACCGTCCGGCCTTCCGGTCCGACGAACGGCATCGCAATCATCACCGCGCTCCAGCCGCCAAGGACGAGCGCCGCTCGGCCCGCCCAGCGACCCACGCGATCAAAAGTCATGAACATGCTCGACCGTTCCGCCGCCGGCCTTCACCACGCGCATCGTCGCGCCAAGATCGGCGACCCGAACGGTCACCCCGGCACGCTTCCAGCCCGGCCGGTCGCCGAGGGCCATGGTGAAGGCAGGAACGCCCGGTACGCGCATTCTATCGGGCACCAAGGCAGTCAGGAAAATCTCGTCATTGCCCGATATGTCGGTGATCGGGACGTTGGCGGCCGCCATCTTTTCGAGCAGTTGGCTGAACACCGCATAGCGCGGCGCCTCGACCACGGTTTGTCCGTCGGAGGTGCGCCTGATTGGCTTCAACCGCGGGTCGATCGCGGCGACGGCGGCGGGCGAGGCGGGGGTGACGAAGCGCAAGGTCAACTGGTCGCGGCCAAGCGTCGCCCCGCTGGCGGCCCCGATCGCCTTGGCGTAGCCCGCCTTCACGCCATATTCCATGCTCAGCGCCAGCCGTCGTTCCCAGTGGCGCGCGTGCTGCTTCGGCTCGCTGGTCGACCAGAGGCCCGACAAGGCCTTGCCGAAGCCATATTCGTACCACGGCACCTGGTGCATGAAAGCGGCGTAATCGGCCTGCACCAGCGCCGCGTGACGATCGTCGGCGCTGGCGTGGCCACTGGCCCATTCGAAGAACGCGCCGATGGTGTTTTCCCACGCCGCCTTGATCGCCATTTCTACCGAGAAGCTGAGGCCGATGGTGTAGATCATCACCTTGGCATCGCCGCCCTCCGGTCGGGCCGCCGCGATCCGGTTGACCGCGCAGGTCGAGCGCCAGAACGCCCCGACGTCGCGCATGTAGCGATAGTCGGACGGCTTGCCTCCGGCCAGCAAATGCTTGCCCAGGCTCTCCGCCGAATAGACGATGTGCCATTCGGGATAGGTCAGCCAGGTCCGGGCCTCGCTCCGCCGCTCGGTGGGGGCGAGCAGCGTACGGGAAGGGGTCGGCGCTGCGCCGTCGGCACCGCACGTCGTTTCGACATAGAGGATCGGCGCCGCCGCCAGCGCGACCAGCACGCCGGTAATGCCGAGCAGGAACTTGTAGCGGCGTTTCACCTGCGCCTCAGCCGCGTTTCCGGGCCAGCCAGTACCCAGTCCAGATCGCAACCCCGCCGATGACCAGATGTGGCAGATTGGCGAAGAAACGCACCTCGGGCGGCTGATCGATCACGCCGTAGAGGAAGATCCCGAAATCGAGATAGCCGCTGCCGGTGAACAGGCCGAGCACACCGTCGAGGAAGTACAGCGGGCCGAAGAGGCGGAAATAAGCGCGCGCTGCACCATAGGATTTCCACGCCGCGATTGCCGCCCAGATCCCCGACGCGAGGTGCAGGCTGTGATCGTAAAGATCGAGCGTGAACAGGCCGAACTGGCGGCCCTGCGCGTCCTGGAAGGGCGGGTAGAGCCCGCTTGCCACCACCGCCACGAAGCCGACTGCGTAGAGCCAGCCCATCTTCTGCACATTCGTCATATACGCACCCCCGTCGCCCCGGACGCGACTATAGCTGCGCGCGAAGCCGGGGAAAGCCTCTTCCATTTGCGCATTCTGTGCCTAGATGGGTTAACAAGGCGTGGGGTCGCGCCGCCACCAAAAGGGTCAAAGCATGGGTTATCGGGTCGTCGTGGTCGGCGCCACCGGCAATGTCGGACGCGAAATCTTGAACATCCTGGTCGAACGCGAATTTCCGTTCGACGAGATCGCGGCGGTCGCAAGCCCGCGGTCTACCGGCGACATCATCGACCTTGGCGACAGCGGCAAGGAACTGAAGGTCCACAATATCGAGCATTTCGATTTCGAAGGCTGGGACATCGCCTTGTTCGCCGCCGGATCGGACGTGTCGCGAATCTATGCACCGATCGCCGCCGCCGCCGGATGCACGGTGATCGACAATAGTTCGCTGTACCGGATGGACCCGGACGTGCCGCTGATCGTGCCCGAAGTGAACCCCGAGGCGATCGACGGTTATCGCGCACGCAACATCATCGCCAACCCCAATTGCTCGACCGCGCAGATGGTCGTCGCATTGAAGCCGTTGCACGATGCCGCGACCATCAAGCGGGTCGTCGTCGCGACCTACCAGTCGGTCAGCGGCGCGGGCAAATCGGGCATGGACGAATTGTTCGAGCAGAGCCGCAACATCTTCGTCGGCGACGCCAATTCGCCGGTAAAGTTCACCAAGCAGATCGCATTTAACGTCATTCCCCACATCGACAGCTTCCTCGACGACGGGTCGACCAAGGAAGAATGGAAGATGGTGGTCGAGACCAAGAAGATATTGGGATCGAAGATCAAGGTCAGCGCCACTTGCGTCCGGGTGCCGGTGTTCGTCGGCCATTCGGAGGCGATCAACATCGAATTCGAGGACGAGATCAGCGCCAAGCAGGCGCAGGCCTTGTTGCGCGAATCCCCAGGCATCATGCTGGTCGATAAGCGCGAGGACGGGGGCTACGTCACGCCGGTAGAGTGCGTCGGCGAATATGCCACCTTCGTCAGCCGCGTGCGCGAAGATCCGACGGTCGACAATGGCTTGTCGATCTGGGTGGTGAGCGACAATCTGCGCAAGGGCGCGGCGCTCAACGCGGTGCAGATCGCCGAACTGCTGGGCCGGCGGCACCTGCAAAAGGCCGCTTAAGCATTGCCATGAGGGTGGCGGCGGCTAATCTGCTCGCCGAACGACAGGAGCAGCCAATGCGTAGTCTCGTCCCCATCCTCGGCTTTGTGGCGCTCGCCGCATGCCAGCAATCGCCCGAGCAGGCCAAGCTCGCGCCGGTGACCGAAAAGCAGGCCGAGACGATCGTGGAGACGACGCAGAAGAGCTTCACCTCGGGCGACGCCAACGCGATCATGGGCCATTATGCCGACGGCGCGATCCTGTTCGACCAAGGGCTGCTCGCCCCGGTCGCCGACCGCCAGCTGCAGACCAAGCTGACGCAGGGGTTCGCGGCGAGCCAGCCGCGTGATTTCACCATCGCCAATCGCGCAATACAGATCCTCGACCCCGACACGTTCGTCGTCTCCGGGGTGATGAACTTCACCATCCAGCTGGGCCAGGCGCGGCAGCCGGTCCGCTCGCGCTTCACGCAGGTCTACCAACGGCAGGCCGACGGCACCTTCAAGATCGCCCACGAACATATCAGCGCTCCGCCGGCAGGATCGCCGCTCTGATCCGAGCGGGAGGGTGAATGGGGCATCGTCCTTCGGGACGGATGGAGATCGGCGGTATGCGTTGATCGTCATGGCGGTGCTGCTGGGTGGGTCACTGCTGAGCGCGTATCGAGCGGTCTATCCGCAGAACACGATGCTACAGGTCGGGCCGGTGGTGCTGGTCGCGCTTTCATTGCCGTGGACGATGCGGCGCTGGCCCTTGGCCAAAGCGACCTGGAATTGTGGTATGATTTTCCTAATGTTGCACCTGTTCGCGGCACATTGGACGTACAGCGATGTGCCCTACGACCGCTGGCTCGGCGCGGTTGGGATCGACTTCGGTGCGTTGATTGGGAGCGAACGCAACATGTTCGACCGGCTGGTTCACTTCAGTTTCGGCCTGCTTGTGGTCGGTCCGATCGTCGAGATCGAGACGCGGTTCGCGAACGTTAACCGGCGTCTCGCCTACCGACTCGCAATCCTGTTCGTGCTGGCGTCGAGCGCGGCATATGAAATATTCGAATGGGCAATCGCTATCCTTGCATCTCCCGAGAATGCGGAGGCCTATAACGGTCAGCAAGGCGATGGTTTCGATGCGCAAAAGGATATGTTGATGGCAACGCTCGGCGCCATCCTGGCGTTGGTGGCGATGCATCGAAAGGTTCGGAGGATCTCATGAGCGAGACGATGGCCGGGGGGTGCGCTTGCGGGCGGATCCGGTTCGAGGCGGAGATCGATGGCGACGAGGCATATCTGTGCCATTGCCGCATGTGCCAGCGGGCGAGCGGCAATGTCAGCCTGGCGATGAAGAATGTGCCGCAGGCGGCGGTGCGTTGGGAGACGGAGCCCGACTGGTATCGCAGCTCGGCCATCGCCCAGCGTCCGTTCTGCGCATCGTGCGGGACCTCGCTCGGCTTTCGCTACGACAGCGACACCGACCAGATGGATTTGACCGTCGCCGCGTTCGACGACCCCGCACGGTTCCAGCCGAGCAGCCACTTCGGCGCGGAAAGCATCCATGAGTCGTGGATCGATACGAGCGGCCTGCCGCGGATGCGATCCGACGCCTATCAACGGCTGGTCGACCGGTGGAAAGCCGCCGGCGAGGAGCCGCGGTGACGGCCGAGGCCGTCGTTCGCCATTGGACCGCGTCCGACGGGGTTGATCTGGTCTATCGAGAAATGGGGGCGGGACATCCAATTGTCCTCGCTCACGGCCTATTCTCCGACGGCCCGACCAATTGGATCAAGTTCGGCACCGCGGCCAAGCTGGTCAAAGCCGGATGCCGGGTGATCATGCCCGATCTCCGCGCGCATGGGCTGAGTGGCAAGCCGCACGATCCGGCGCTCTATTCCGACGGCATCCTGGCCCGCGACCTCACGCAATTGATCGCGCATCTCGGGCTTGCCGACTACGATCTCGGCGGTTTTTCGCTCGGTGCGCGAACGGTCGTGCAGGCGGTGGGGGAGGGGCTTCGTCCGCGCCGCGCGATCCTGGCGGGGATGGGATACGAGGGGCTTGCCGGCTGGCTTCGGCGCAAACATTTCTTCCTCGACGCGATCGCCAATGTCGAAACCTCCACGCGGGGCGATGCCGACTGGCTGGCGATCCAGTTCATGAAGACGATGAAGATCGACCTTAAGGCCGCCGCCTTGCTGCTTCCGACCTTCACCGACGCCGCGCCGGAGTGGCTTGCCGCCTTCACCATGCGGACGCTGATCCTGTGCGGGACCGAGGATAACGACAACGGGTCGGCGCCGCATCTGGCCGAGGCCCTTCCGAGCGCCACGTACGCGCCGGTGCCGGGGACCCATATGTCGAGCGTGACCAAGCCGGAATTCGGCGAAGTGCTGGCTGGCTTCTGCGGAGCGGCTTGACGGCACGCGTGTTCAGGTTTCAGGCAGGCGCCACGCGACACAAGATCACGACCCTTCGAATGAGGATGCCTAAACCCATGAAAATGTTTGCCCCCGCCGCTTCCCTGCTCGCCATTGCGCTCGCCGGTTGTGCAACCGGTCCGACCGCGACGGTCGAGCCGGCGCTTGCCCCGGTCGCGGCCGCCGAATCCGCCGCAGCCGCCGGGCCGACCGCGGCCCAGGCCGACGCCTTTATCGCCGCCGCCGAAAAGGACCTGTACGATTATTCGGTCGAGGCGAACCGTATCAATTGGGACAATGCGACTAACATCACCGACGCGACCGACGCCGCGGCAGCCAAGATCAATGCGATAGGCACTGAAAAGAGCGTAAAATATGCCATCGAAGCCGCGAAATATGCGACGGTCGAAGGACTGAGCTACGACACCAAGCGCAAGCTCGACATCTTGCGCAACGGTATCGTCCTGCCCGCCCCCACCACGCCGGGCGCGGCGACCGAACTCAATACCATCGCGACCAAGCTGCAGTCCGATTACGGCAAAGGGAAGGGCACGCTCGACAGCAAGCCGATCAACGGTTCGGACATCGAAGCCGAGATGGGCAATCTGAAGCACTCGCCAAAGCAATTCGCCGAAATGTGGACCAGCTGGCACAACCAGGTCGGCGCGCCGATGAAGAATGATTACGTGCGGATGGTCGAGATCGCCAACGCCGGATCGAAGGAGCTCGGTTTCGCCGATACCGGAGCGATGTGGCGGTCAGGCTATGACATGCCGCCCGAGGCGTTCGCCGCCGACACCGAACGGCTGTGGCAGGAGGTAAAGCCGCTCTACATGGCGCTGCACACCTACACCCGCAGCCAGCTCAACAAGAAATACGGCAGTGCGGTTCAGCCCGCGACCGGCCCAATCCGTGCCGACCTGCTTGGCAATATGTGGGCGCAGGAGTGGGGCAATATCTATCCGCTGGTCGCGCCCAAGGGGGCGGGCGATCTCGGCTACGACATCGGCGAACTGCTCGAGAAGAAGGGCAAGAAGCCGCTCGACATGGTGAAATATGGCGAGGGATTCTATTCCTCGCTCGGCATGGCGCCGTTGCCGCAGACCTTCTGGCAGAACTCGATGTTCGTGAAGCCTGAAGGCCGCGAAGTGGTGTGCCATGCGTCGGCGTGGGATATCGACAACAAGGACGACGTGCGCATCAAGATGTGCACCAAGGTCAATTCGGACGATTTCGTCACCATCCACCATGAACTTGGCCACAATTATTATCAGCGCGCCTACAAGAATCAGCCGTTCCTGTATCTCAACGGGGCGAACGACGGGTTCCACGAGGCGATCGGCGACTTTGTCGCGCTGTCGATCACCCCGCAATATCTGGTCGACATCGGCCTGCTCAGCAAAAGCGCGGTGCCGAGTGCCGACAAGGACATCGGGCTGCTTCTGCGCCAGGCAATGGACAAGGTCGCCTTCTTGCCCTTCGGCCTGCTCGTTGATCGCTATCGCTGGGGCATTTTCGACGGGTCGATCAAGCCCGCCGACTACAACAATGCCTGGACCAAGCTACGCACCGACTACCAGGGCATCGTACCGCCGACCGCGCGACCGGCCGATGGCTTCGACGCCGGTGCCAAATTCCATATTCCCGGCAACACGCCCTACACGCGCTACTTCCTGGCGCGGATCCTGCAATTCCAGTTCTACAAGGCGGCGTGCGACCAGGCCGGCTGGAAGGGGCCGCTCCATCGCTGCAGCTTCTATGGCAACAAGGAAGTCGGTCAGCGGCTGAACGCGATGCTCGAGATGGGGGCGTCCAAGCCCTGGCCCGATGCGCTCGAAGCGTTCACCGGCAGCCGCGAAATCTCCGGCAAGGCCATGGTCGAATATTTCGCGCCGCTCAAGGAGTGGCTGGATAAGCAGAACGCGGGCAAACCGCAGGGTTGGTAAGACCAGCCCCACTGGGCAAAAAAAATGGGGAGCGGGCCAATGGCTCGCTCCCCATTCCTTATGGCGTGGTACAAGATCAGTAGCTGATCGCGCCGACCTTCGACTGCTGTTCGATCACCTGGTCGCCCGGGGTGGCACCGGCCTTACCCGTTTCCTTCAGTGTCAGCGCCTCTTCGGCGATTTCGGCCTGGGTCTTGTCCGCGGCGAAGCGGTCGTCGATTCCGTCGCGGATTTTCGACACCCGATCCTTGGCCTTGGTCCCGGCATCGGCCAATCCGTCCTTCACCTTGGCGCTGGTCTCGGCCGCGGTGTCCTTGACGCTGGTGGCGATGTCGCCGCTGAATTCGCCGAAGGTCTTTCCGCTCTTCTTGAAAGCGAAGAAGCCGGCGACTGCCGCGGCAATGCCCGACACGAGGCCGGTGGCGATGGCGGCACTGGCGACCGGACGATCGCTGATCGCCTTGCCCGCGCGGGTCGCGACGGACGGTTTGGGTGCCGAGCTGCGCGCGGCCTGGGGACGAGTCGAAGCCGTCTTCGTGGTCGTGCTCTTGGGCTTGGCGGCGGTCGTTGCAGTGGAAGCGCGGCTGCGGGCCGTACGGCGGGTAGTGGTCTTCTTGGTGGTTGCCATGGTCTTACTCCTCACAATGTTCGTGGAGGTGTAACGCGCGGCGGGGCCAAGACGCTCCGCCGCGCATCCCATAAATGCAACCGGGGGCCGAAACGGCCTTAAAGCTGGCCCAACATCGTTTCCGCGCTCGACGCCGAGAACTCGCCCGGGGCCTCGACATTGAGCTGTTCGACGACGCCATCGTTGACGACCATCGAATAGCGCTGGCTGCGCTTGCCCATGCCGAACTTCGATCCGTCCATGGTCAGCCCGAGCGCTTCGGCGAAATCGCCATTGCCGTCGGCCAGCATGACGATGTCCTCGCTGCCCTGCGCCTTGTTCCACGCGCCCATTACGAAGGCATCGTTGACCGACGTGCAGGCGATTTCGTCGACGCCCTTGGCGGTGAATTCACCGGCCTTGTCGACATAGCCCGGCAGATGGCGAGCCGAGCAGGTCGGAGTATAGGCGCCCGGAACCGCGAACAGCGCAACTTTCTTGCCCTTGAAATGCTCGGTGGTGGTGGTGGGCTGGGGGCCCTCCGGCGTGGCGATGCTCAACGGAACATCGGGCAGGCGGTCGCCGACCTGGATCGTCATGACATTGATCTCCTTTTTTCGATGAAGCGGCCTGTATCGCCCTCGTGTGACGGTGTGAAGGCTTGTCCGGCGACGGCGGCGCGGGCAACGTCGTCCCGATGAGTGACCCGCGTTTCCTGTCCGGCACGTTGCTGCTTGCCATGCCCGGAATGGCCGACCCGCGGTTCGATCGGGCAGTGATCGCGATGGCGGTGCATGATGAGAATGGCGCGGTCGGCGTCGGGATCGGCCATCTGCGCGCGGGGATCCGCTTTCGTTCCCTGCTCAAGCAACTCGACGTCGACCCGGGCAGTGCACCCGATTGCGCCGTCCATCATGGCGGGCCGGTCGAGCCGGGACGCGGTTTCGTACTGCACAGCACGGACTGGGGCGGGCAGGACACGATCCAGGTCAGCGGCACGACGGGCGCCCTGTACGCGATGACCGGAACGATCGACGTCCTCAAGGCGATCGCGGAAGGGCGGGGTCCCAGGCACTGGCTGATCGCGCTCGGTTATGCCGGGTGGGGCGAGGGGCAACTCGACGAGGAAATGACTCGTCACGGCTGGTTCGCGGCAAAGGGCGCGGCGGACCTGCTTTTCGACACGCCGGTCGAGGAAAGATGGGATGCCGCCTTCCGAGCGGAGGGAATCGATCCGCGTCTGCTGGTCGGCGAGACGGGCGCCGCGTAACATATAAAGAATTCTTTATATTTGCTTTTGCAGCGCCTCGCCGCTAGGGCGACGGCAACCTTTCACCTTCGGAGAATTCACCGTGGCTACGCACGCCGACACCCTGACCCGCGACTATCACGTTGCGGATATTTCCCTTGCCGACTTCGGCCGCAAGGAAATCGACATTGCCGAAACCGAGATGCCGGGCCTTATGGCGCTGCGCTCGGAATTCGGCGCGTCGCAGCCGCTGAAGGGCGCGCGGATCGTGGGTTCGCTGCACATGACGATTCAGACCGCGGTGTTGATCGAGACCCTGACCGCGCTTGGCGCGACCGTCCGCTGGGCATCGTGCAACATCTATTCGACCCAGGACCATGCCGCTGCCGCGATCGCGAAGTCGGGCGTGCCGGTGTTCGCCGTCAAGGGCGAAACGCTCGAGGAATATTGGGACTATGTCGTCCGGATCTTCGACTGGTCGACGGAAAGCGACAAGGACCGGACCTGCAATCTGATTCTCGACGATGGCGGCGATGCCACCATGTTCGCACTGTGGGGCGCGCGCGTCGAAGCCGGCGAGACGCTGTTCACGCCGTCGAACGAGGAAGAAGAGGTGTTCGCCGCGACGCTGACCCGCTTCCTCAAGGAGCGTCCCGGCTACCTCACCGCGACCGTCGCCAACATCAAGGGCGTGTCGGAAGAAACCACCACCGGCGTTCACCGCCTCTACGAGCTGTCGAAGTCGGGCAAGCTCCCGTTCCCGGCGATCAACGTCAACGACAGCGTGACCAAGTCGAAGTTCGACAATCTGTATGGCTGCAAGGAAAGCCTGGTCGACGCCATTCGCCGCGGCACCGACGTCATGCTCGCGGGCAAGGTCGCCTGCGTCGCCGGCTTCGGCGATGTCGGCAAGGGCTCGGCGGCGTCGCTCCGCAATGGCGGCGCGCGCGTGCTGGTGACCGAAGTCGACCCGATCTGCGCGCTTCAGGCTGCAATGGAAGGCTATGAAGTCGTGACGATGGAAGAGGCCGCGACGCGCGCCGACATCTTCGTCACCGCGACCGGCAACATGGACGTGATCACCGTCGACCATATGCGGGCGATGAAGAATATGGCGATCGTGTGCAACATCGGCCACTTCGACAGCGAGATCCAGATCGGTGCGCTCAGCAACATGAAGTGGACCGAAATAAAGCCGCAGGTCGACGAGGTCGAATTCGCCGACGGCAAGAAGCTGATCATCCTGTCGAAGGGCCGCCTAGTGAACTTGGGCAATGCCACCGGCCACCCCAGCTTCGTCATGTCGGCCAGCTTCACCAACCAGACGCTGGCGCAGATCGAGCTGTGGACCCGTTCCGAGCAGTACGGCAACGACGTCTACGTACTGCCCAAGCACCTCGACGAAAAGGTGGCGGCGCTTCACCTGGACAAATTGTCGGTCAAGCTGACCAAGCTCAGCGACAAGCAGGCGGCGTATATCGGCGTGCCGAGCGAAGGTCCGTTCAAGCCCGATCATTATCGTTATTGAGATCGCCTGACGGTCGGAATCGGGGCGGTGCATCGGTCGATGCGCCGCCCTTTTTCTTTGCCCGCGCGCGCCCTATGACCTTGGCCATGCAGGGTATCGCTCCATCTCCATGAATGTTTCGCCCAAGCTTGCCTTCGAGGTCATGCTGATCGCCGCGTTCTGGGTCGTGATCGCGGCCTGGCTGATGATCCTGGCAAGTCGTCGGATCCGCCGCGCCAACGCCTTGCTCGGCGGGGCGCGATCGGTCGCCAGCCTGCTGCGATCGGTCCCTGCACTGCCGCTGATCGTCCGCCCCGACGGCGGGATCGAAAGCGATAGCCTGATTCAGCGCGACCTCGGCCTGGCCGACATGCCGCATCATCTCGATCAGTTGTCGGTGGACGGACGGGGGATAGAGCCGTCCGATCTTGCCGCGCTTCGGGACGACTTCCAGACCGCAGTGGTCAGCGGCGAGAGCGTCTCGCGACAAGTGCGGATCGCCGGATCGGACCGCGCGGTGGAAGTGCGCGGCGGGCTTGCACCGCCACCTTATGCCGCGGGGACGCTATTGCTGTGGCTATTCGATGCCACGGGGGCGGAAGCCGAACGATCGAAACTGTCGACCCAGCTCGGTCGGACCGAATTGGCGCTCGATGCGCTGACGCAGCTGATCGAAAGCGCGCCGTTTCCGATGTGGTACCGCGGGCCGGACATGACGCTCGGACTGGTCAACTCGGCCTTCGTCGCCGCAGTGGAGGCGCGCGATGCGGCAGAGGTCATCACGCTGGGCAGCGAACTGATCGACAGCCCGGGCGACCAGGGTGCCCGGGCCGGGGCGGCGGCGGCCCTGGAGGGCGGACGGCCCTACATTCGCAATCAGCCGGCCACGATCGGCGGCGAGCGGCGAATGCTGAAACTGGTTGACGTGCCGTTGCCGACTGGCGCGGTCGCCGGTTTCGCGATCGACATCCAGGATCTGGAAGACGCGCGGTTCGAGCTTGCGCAGAACTTGCTGTCGCAGCGCGAACTGGCCGACCGGATGACCGCCGCGGTGGCGCAATTCGACAGCGACCGATCCCTGTCGTTCTTCAACCAGCCGTTCGCAACCATGTCCCAGATCGACCCGGCGTGGCTTAACGAAACGCCCGAATTCGACCGACTGCTGGAGCAGATGCGCGAAAGCGGCCGGTTGCCTGAAGTGCGCGACTTCCCCGCCTGGAAGAGCGAACGGCGCGACTGGTTCCTGTCGCCAGAGGAGGCCTTTACCGAGGACTGGATCCTGCCCAACGGCGATCACTGGCGGGTCGTGGCACAGCCGCTCCCCGATGGCGGCCTGCGGATGATTTTCGAGGATCGCACCGAGCAGGTCCGCTTGTCGTCGGCGCGGGATACGCTGCTGCGGGTGCGGACGGCGACATTCGACAATCTGTTCGAGGCGATCAGCGTCTTCGCTTCGGATGGGCGCCTCTACCTATGGAACCGGCGCTTCTGCCAGGTCTGGGATCTGGACGAGGAATGGCTCGCCGGTCATCCGCGGGTCGACGAACTGGTGCCGGTGATGGCGCGCAAGCTGGTCAATCCGACCGCGGCCGCGCAGGTGCGCGAAGTGGTCCGCGACACGACCACCGGGCGCCAGTCGGGCACGGGACGAGTGTCCATGACCGACGGCCGCCATTTCGAATTTGCCGCGGTGCCGCTGCCGGACGGGAACGCCTTGTTCACGATGGTCGACGTGACCGATTCGACCCGTATCGAGGCCGCACTGCGCGAGCGCGCGACCGGGCTGGAAGAGGCCGACAAGGTCAAGACCGATTTCGTTGCCGGCATGAGTTATGAATTGCGGACGCCGCTGACCTCGATCGGCGGTTTCGCGGAAATGCTCAGCCAGGGATATGCCGGAGAACTGCCGTCGGCCGCGTCGGATTATGTCGACGCAATCCTAGAATCGGTCGAACGATTGGCGAAGCTGATCGACGACGTGCTCGACCTGACGCAGGGCGACACCAAGGGCGTGGTGCTCGACCGCGAGCGCATCGACATGGCGGGGCTGTGCCGGACCGTGGCGGAGACGATTACGCCGCGTGCGACCGATCGAAAGCAATCGCTGAAGCTCGATATCGACGAGTCGGCAGGCGTGGTGATCGGCGATGCGCGGCGATTACGCGAATCGCTCGAGCATGTGCTTCGCAATGCTGTCGCCTATACGCCCAACCGCGGCAAGATCGCGCTCGCCGCCTGGGGCGACGACAATGAAGTGACGATTTCCGTCGCCGATAACGGCCAGGGCATTGCGCCCGAGGACCAGCAAAAGGTCTTCAATCGCTTCCACCGCATCGGCGGGGTTGGGCGCGGCGATGCGGCGCTTGGACTTGGCCTGCCGCTGACCCGCCAGTTCATCGAGGCGCACGGCGGAACGGTATCGCTTGAATTGGCGGTCGGGCAGGGGACTCGCGTAACGATGATCGTGCCGCGCGCACCCTCATGATCATCGAGGACGAGGACATGACGGCGCAGGTCGCACGTCAGCTTGCGCGCCAGATCAGGGGCGGCGACGTCGTGACGCTGTCGGGCGGATTGGGCGCCGGCAAGACAACCCTGGTCCGCCATCTGCTCGCCGCGCTGGGCCACGATGGCGATGTGCCAAGCCCGACCTTCGGGATCGTCATTCCATACGAAAACCTCGACCCTGCGGTGTGGCATGCCGATCTTTACCGCATCGAGGACCCCTCCGAACTCGCCGAAATCGGACTCGATTCGATCGGCCACGAGGCCGTGCTTCTGGTCGAATGGCCCGAGCGCGCCGCTCCCGCCGCATGGCCCGACGCACTCCGGTTGACCCTTTCGATCACCGGTCCGGAGCAGCGGCGCTTGACAGCCGAGGTGCCGGCGGCATGGGAGGGACGATGGCCACCGCCCCCACAAGCCCGATGATCCCGCCTGTCGGCACCGACCGCTTCCTGGCCTTGAGCGGCTGGGCCGATGCCCGGGTCGAGCCGCTCACCGGCGATGCCTCCTTCCGGCGGTACTTCCGAGTGATCGGCGACGGACGCCAAGCGGTGCTGATGGATGCCCCACCGCCGCATGAAGACCCACGGCCGTTCATTGCCGTCGCCGAGTATCTCGGCTCGGTCGGGCTGACCGCGCCGGAAATCCTAGCCCGCGATCTGGATCAGGGACTGTTGCTGCTCGGCGATCTTGGCGATGCGCGGCTTCGCGAGACGCTCGACGACAATCCGGCGCGAGAAGACGAGTTGTACCGACTGGCGACGGACCTGCTGGTCACGCTTCATGCCAGCCCACCGATGGAGGGCTTGCCACCGCACGGCCTGGAGCAGTGGCTCGCCGAAGTAACGTTGTTCACCGATTGGTATTGCCCCGCCGTCGGCATTGAGGTCGACCGGGAAGGATGGCGCGACGCATGGATGGCGGTACTTGCGGCAGTCGCCGAGGACAGCCTCGGCCCGGTCACCGTGCTTCGCGATTATCATGCCGAGAATGTCATGCTGGTCTCCGGGCGCGAGGGTGTTGCGCATCTCGGGCTGCTCGATTTCCAGGACGCGCTTGCAGGGCATCCGGCGTACGACCTGGCGTCGGTGCTGGAGGATGCGCGTCGCGACGTTCCGCCAGCAATCGAGCGGGCGATGATCGATCGCTACATAGCTGCGACCGGTGGCGGCGACACATTCGAGCGCGCTTACTGGGCACTCGCGGCCCAGCGCAACACGCG
Organism: uncultured Alphaproteobacteria bacterium; assembly: GCA_963740965.1. GTDB lineage: Bacteria > Pseudomonadota > Alphaproteobacteria > Sphingomonadales > Sphingomonadaceae > Sphingomicrobium. The sequence continues at coordinate 697,830 of CAVUFW010000006.1, read as the reverse complement.
CATCCTCGGGGTATTCGTCCGTCTGTGGAAACGCGACGGCAAGCCCCATTACCGCAGCTTCCAGCCGCGCATGTGGGGTCTGCTGGAGCGCGACCTTGCCGCGACGGAGCTTGCACCGGTGCGAAATTGGTTCGACGCAAATGTTCCCGTCGAAAAGCGCGCCGCTTTCTGGGCTGCGCCGCAATGAACGCCCGCCGCTCGCTTCGCCTTCGTCCGGAGATTGCGGCGGAAGTTCCCGACACGGCAATGGTCATGGCCGCCGGATTGGGCAAGAGAATGCGCCCGCTTACCGCTTCGCGACCCAAGCCCCTCGTCGAACTCGCCGGCAAGCCGTTGATCGATCACGTGCTCGATCGCCTGCGCGCGGCGGGTGTCGCTAAGCTCGTGGTCAACGTCCACTATCTTGCCGACTCGCTCGAGGCCCATCTTGCCACCGAGGCCAAGGATTTCGGCGTGACCATCTCCGACGAGCGAGCCTTGCTGCTCGAGACCGGCGGCGGGCTGGTTCAGGCGGCGCCGATGATCGACTGCGACCCCTTCCTGGTGGTCAACAGCGACAATTACTGGATCGACGGTCCCGCCGACGGGCTGAAACTGCTCGCCAGCGGGTGGGATGACGAAAAAATGGACGCGCTGTTGCTGCTGGTGCCGCAAGCGCGCGCCGGCAATCACCGCGGGCAGGGCGATTTCCGGATGGATCGCTTCGGCCGGCTCAGTCGCCGCGCGCGGTCGCGGGTCGCTCCTTACGTCTTCACCGGCATTCAGATGATTTCGAAGCGCCTGCTCGACGGGGCGCCTAGCGGTCCGTTTTCGACCAACATTCTGTGGGACAGGGCGATCGAGACGGGTCGCTGTTTCGGACTTGTGCATCAGGGCATGTGGTTCGACGTCGGTACGCCCCAGTCGATCAAAGATACCGAGGCGGCGCTGGCCAATGAGTGACCGGACAGCCGCGCCACGGCCGGTCGTCTATACCATCCCGGCACATCGCAGCTTTGCCAATTCGCTCGCGGCCGGTCTGATCGCACGCTACGGGCGCGATCCCCTGGCGCTGGCCGCGGGCCGAATACTTCTGCCGAACAATCGTGCCGTCCGTGCGCTGACCGAGGCGTTCGTCCGCGTCAGCGGCAACGGTCTGGTGCTACCGCGGCTGATCGCGATCGGCGATCCCGATCTCGACGATCGCATCGGTGGTGCGCTCGATCCGGCAGAGAGCGCTTCGCCCGTTCCTCCGGCGATCGATCCGCTCTCTCGGCAGCTGGCGCTGGCGGCGATCGTCAGGCGCGGTGGGGAAGGCGCGGCGGAGGCGATGCGCCTCGCCGCCGATCTCGCCCGAACCCTCGATGCGCTGACAATCGAGGAGGTGCCGGCATCGCGGCTCGCCAAATTGGCATTCGAGACCGAGGATCTGGCAGGCCACTGGCAAAAGTCGCTGGACCGCCTGCAAGCGATTATCGCCAGCTGGCCCGAAGAACTTCGTCGACGCGGCGCGATCGATCTGACCGAACGACGCAATCGCCTGCTTCATGCGACGGCTGCGCGCTGGTCCAGCAATCCGCCACCGGGGTTTACGATCGGGGCCGGTATTACCACTGCAGCGCCCGCGGTCGCCGCTTTGTTGCGCATCATCGCGCGGATGCCGGACGGGGCGGTCGTGCTGCCGGCACTCGCGCTACGCGACGTCATGAGCGAGGAAGAGTGGGACGCGCTTGGCCCCGATGAGGACGGTCGAGGCGAGGAAAGCCACCCGCAATATCACATCAAAATGCTGCTCGACCGGATCGATGTCGCGCGCGGTGAAGTCGAACCGTGGCGTGGAGGCGGACGGGCGGCGTCCCCCGCGGTGCGCGGTCGTGCGGTGGCCAATGCGATGACCGCCGCCGATTTCAGCGACAAGTGGAGCCGGTTGCCGCCGCGCGAACGCCGACTGACCGGCATCCGCGCGGCCGAATTTGCCGATCCGGCGAGCGAGGCCATGGCGATCGCCATCGCTCTTCGCCAGTCGCTGGAAATTCCCGGACAGACCGCCGCCCTGGTCACGCCGGACCGGGTGCTTGCCGCGCGGGTCTCGGCATTGCTCGGACGGTGGGGCATTGATGCCGACGACAGCGCGGGTCGTCCGCTCAGCCAGAACTCCGGCCGGCACGTTGCTGCTCGCCATTGCGGCCGCGGCGGCGGAGGGCTTCGCGCCGGTGGCGATGCTTGCGTTGGTCAAACACCCACTCGTCGGCGGAGATGCTGGCGAGCGACAGGAGTGGCTGGCCGCGACGCGATTGCTTGATCGTTATCTTCGCGGCCCGCGCCCTCCGGCGGGGTTGGCGGGGCTCGATGCACAGTTCGCAGTGACCGATGCCCAGACGGCGTGGCAGGCCGTTCGTCCTGCGCTTCAGTCGGTCGAGTCGATCCGCGCACCGTTGTCTCTATCCGGCTTCGCGGCCGGGTTGCGCGAAGCGGCGACCGCGCTTGCTGGTCCGCGTGCATGGTCAAACGCCGACGGGCGGATGGCGGCGCAACTGGTCGCCGAGCTTGAGACGGCGCCCGACGCGGCGACGTTGATGCTCGACGAGACCGAATGGGTGCCGTTGCTGCGCGACCTGATCGACGCGCGACCGGTGCGGCCGCCCTATGGCGGGCATCCACGCATCTTCATCTGGGGATTGCTCGAGGCGCGCTTGCAGCACGCCGACATGATGGTGCTGGGTGGGCTGAACGAGGGCGTGTGGCCGTCGCTGCCCGCGCCCGATCCGTGGCTCGCGCCCAAGATCCGTGCCGTCCTTGGCTTGCCAGGGCTGGAATATCGGGTCGGCCTGTCGGCGCACGATTTCGCTTCCGCGCTTGGCGCCCCGCGAGTCCTGATCACCCGCGCGCGCCGCAATTCGAAATCGCCGACCGTGGCCTCCCGGCTGTGGCTGCGGCTGATGGCGATGACCGGCGGTCTGGCGCGCGACGCCACGCTGGAGCGAATGGTGGCCGCGATCGACGATCCGGGCGAACCGAAGCCGGTCGGGCGCCCGGCACCGTCGCCCCCAGCCGTCGAGCGCCCGCGCAAGATATCGGTCACCCAAGTCGACCGGATGAAGGCCGATCCGTTTGCCTTCTATGCCAGTGCGATGCTCGGCCTCAACCGCCTCGACCCCGTCGATGCCGACCATAGCGCGGCATGGAAGGGCAGCGCGGTGCACAAAGTGCTCGAGGACTGGCTGCGCGAGACGAAATGCGATCCCGACGATCTGGTCGATCGTGCGCGGGCGCTGGTGGCGGGGGACGCCATTCACCCCATGCTGCGTGCCTTATGGCAACCGCGTCTGATCGAGGCGATTCATTGGATTGCCGAGCAAGAGAGAGAAAATCGCGCCAATGGTCGGCATCCGGAAGTGGCGGAGGCTCAAGGCGAGACGGTGCTGGGCGGCGTGACTTTGCATGGCCGCGTCGATCGGATCGATCGGCTGTCCGACGGGCGGTTGGCGATCATCGACTACAAAACCGGACAGCCACCGCAGCCCAAGGCCGTCGATGCCGGCTTCGCGCTTCAATTAGGGCTGCTTGGATTGATCGCGCGGTCGGGCGGCTTCGGTCAGGCCAAGGGTGAGCCCGGGTCACACGAATATTGGTCGCTCGCGCGCGATAGCCGGGGCGGCTTTGGCAAGATCTTCGCGCCCGACGGCAAAATCGGCGCCGACGCGTTTCTGGAATCGTCGCTGGCGCATTTTCTGGCGGCGGCGGCCGATTATCTGACCGGTGACAAGCCTTTCACCGCCAAGCTTCATCCGGCGTTCGCGCCTTATGGCGATTATGATCAACTGATGCGGCTCGACGAATGGTACGGCCGCGAATGATGGCTATTTACCCTTCGGTTTCTTGACCTTGGAGGCATAGAGCAACGCGGCGACGATTGCCGCCGATCCGATCCCGACCGCATAACCAGCCTTGACCAGCTTGGCGCGCCGTTCCTCGTCGTCGTCGTCTCTGTCGCTCATAGTAGTCTCCCTCGTCAGGCAGCCATCGTTATTCGAGCCGGCGCATCTTGGGAAGCGCAAGCGGACTTGCTAGAGGTTCGTCATGTCGCGTCGCCTGAAACCCCTGCCGGTCCTTGAAGGCGAGCAGCGGCGCGCGGTCGACCCGTCCGCCCATGCCGCGGTGACGGCCTCCGCCGGGACCGGCAAGACCCAGGTGCTGACGGCGCGGGTGTTCCGACTGCTGCTCGGGGGGGTGCGGGCGGAGACAATCCTGTGCCTGACCTTCACCAAGGCCGGCGCTGCCGAAATGGCCAATCGCATCGGCGAGCGGCTGGCCGCCTGGGTGCGGATGCCCGATGCCGACTTGCGGAAGGAATTGTTTTCGCTCGGCGAGCAGGTCACGCCGCCTTTGCTCGACCACGCCCGCCGTCTATTCGCACGCGTGCTTGAGGCGCCGGGCGGTCTGCGGATCCAGACTATCCACGCCTTCGCCCAGACCTTGCTCGCTTCATTTCCGGCGGAGGCAGGCATCACGCCGGGCTTCCGCCCGATCGAGGGCCGCGCGGAACAGGAGTTGGCAAGGCGCACGCTGGCCGACCTTGTCGCAACAGCGGAAAGTAGCGGTGACAGTGGATTGATTGCCGACATCCAAATCCTGTCGATGCGCTTGGGGGAAGAGGGTGCCGTCGCCTACCTCGCCGATTGTGCGCGCAAGGCCGAGGCGTTCGCGGCGCTCGGGCCGCGCGATACGATCGAGGCGAAGTTGCGCGAACTAGTCGGCCTTCCCGTCGAAAACCTTTCCGATTTCCTTCACAACGCTTGCCACGACGATAGTTTCGACTGCGCTTTGCTGCATGCTTTGGCCGCGACCAATGAGGCGTGGAAAACAGCGAAAGGCGCGGGGTACGTCAAGGGCATTCGAGCTTGGCTTTCACTCGATCCCGCCGCTCGGTTTGCACAATTGGGACTAGCTGCCCACGTTGTTACTACGACGAAGGGCGAACAGCGGAAGCCGAGTCTGGGTCAGATAAAGGCAAATCCATCTTATCCTTCGATTAGCGACGACGCTTTTTCTGCCTTCCAATGGCTACGTGAGATGAAAAACGCCGCCGGATTGGTCGCGGTACAGGCTTCGGGACTTCGCGCGGGGCAAACCTATGCTGCTGCTTATACTCGGGCCAAGCAGGCGGCCGGGGTCGCCGATTTCGGAGATTTGATCGCCTGGACGCGGCAATTGCTCGAAACGCCGGGCATGGGCGACTGGGTACGGTTCAAGCTCGATCGGCGAACCGACCATATCCTGGTGGATGAGGCGCAGGACACCAATGCCGACCAATGGGCGATCGTAAAGGCGCTGGCCGGCGAATATTTCACCGGGTCCAGCGAGACCGAGCATCGCTGGCGGACGTTGTTCATGGTCGGCGACTTCAAGCAGGCGATCTTCCGCTTCCAGGGCACCGACCCGCGCGAATTCGAAGCGATGCGGCGATACACCCGCGATGCAGCCACCGCGTTGGAAGATGGTGACGAGCGGGTTCGTGAATTTCGCGAGCTGTCGATCAACGCGTCGTTTCGATCGTCGCCCGCCGTGCTCGACGTTGTGGACGCGATGATTGCCGAGGTCGGGCATGAGGCGATGGGTCTGCCCGATCGTCCCGCGGCGCACGATGCTTTTCACGCCGACCGGCCCGGACGCATCGAGTGGTGGCCGGCGTTCACCGTTGACGATGCGGCCGAGGATGCGGGCGAGGAAGGCTGGCTGGACGAAAGCGAACGCCGTTATGCCACCCACCTCGCCAAGACGGTTCGGCAATGGATCGATGAAGCGCCGGTGCTGGCGAGCACGGGGCGCCCGTTATCGGCAGGTGACGTGCTCATCCTGGTACGAAGCCGCGGCGAACTTGCGTCGCTTCTGGTCGCGCGGCTGTTTGCCGAGCAGGTGCCGGTCGCGGGGATCGACCGGCTGCATTTGCATCGTCCGCTAGCGGTCAAGGACTTGCTCGCCGCCGTGGGCTTTGCAGTCCAGCCGCTCGACGACCTGACGCTCGCCAATCTCTTGGTTTCGCCGTTGATCGGGTGGGACCAGGAGCAGTTGTACGACGTTGCGAAGGGGCGCGGGAAGAAGCCGCTTTGGTCGGTGCTGCAAGGTCGCGATGGCGAAGGCAGCTTTGTTCACGATGCTCTCGTCAAGCTTCGTCAGTTGCTGGCCATGGCCGATTACACGACCCCGGCGCGCTTCCTCGAGACGATCCTTTCGGGTCCGCTCGACGGACGACGCAAGCTGCTTCACCGGCTGGGGCCCGAAGCACGCGATCCGATCGACGAATTGCTGTCGGCCGCGCTGGAGTATGAGCGCGACGACATCGTCTCACTGGACCGTTTCCTGGCGTGGTTCGGACGCGGCGATGTCGAGATCAAACGCGATCCGTCGGCGCCGGTCGATGCGGTGCGGGTGATGACCGTGCATGGGGCCAAGGGGCTCGAGGCGCCGGTCGTGATCCTGGCCGATGCCACGGCAGATCCAAGCAAGCTCGGCGCTTCAAACCCTCCGCTCGATTTTCCGGTCGACGGGAAGACGGTGCCGCTGATCAGGCCGCGCAAGGCCGAACGCTGCGGCCCGTTCACGGCGTTGATCGAGGGCGAAGAGATGCTCGATCTCGCCGAGCATTGGCGGTTGCTCTACGTCGGATTGACGCGGGCGCGCGAGCGGCTGGTGGTGGCGGGAGTCGCCAAGAAAAAAGCGGTCGCCGACAGTTGGCATGCACGGGTCGAGCAGGCGATGATCGCGATCGGCGCAACGCGGGAAGAGGAAGGTGGACTGCTGGTCTATGAGGCCAAGGGTGAGATGCGGCGGGCTAGGGCGCGGATCGACCGGCGTCCGGCGCTGGTGCTGCCCGACTGGCTGACGACGATGGCGCCCGAAGAAAGCCGACCGCCGCGGCCGCTGGCCCCGTCGGCATCGGAGCAGGACAATGTGCCCTACCCGCCGCCGAAACCAGGCGAGGTCGATGCGGCACGACGGGGAGTGCTGATGCATTCGCTGTTCGAGCGGCTGCCCGGGGTGGCGCCCGACCGGCGGCGGGCGGCGGCGGAACGGTGGCTGGAAGTGTCGGGCGGAATCGATGACGTCACGCTGCGAGCATCATATGCCACCATCGTGTGCGATATCATTCAACATTCTGATTTCATTGACATATTCGGCGAAAATGCATTGCCGGAGGCGCCGATTGCGGCGGTGCTTCCCGATGGGCGGGTGATCGCCGGGACGGTGGACCGGTTGCTGGTCGAGGAGGACCGGGTGCGAGTAATCGACTTCAAGACCGGATCGCTGGTGCCCGGCAGCGCTTCGCAGGTGCCGACGGCGCACCGCAACCAGATGGCGGCCTATGTCGAGGCGCTGCGGGTGATTTTCCCGGGGCGAACGGTCGAGGCGGCCCTGCTGTACACATCGGGACCGAAAATGATCGCGCTTCCCGGTTGAGGAAGTGATGTCGCGCGCCCATATGGGCGTCAAACCACAGGAGTGTTTCATGGCAACGCGCAGCGTCACCGACCAGAGCTTTTCAACCGACGTCTTGGGCGCCGACCGGCCCGTGCTGGTCGACTTTTGGGCCGAATGGTGCGGCCCCTGCAAAATGATCGCCCCGGCACTGGAGGAAATCTCCGGCGCGCTCGGCGAGAAGGTCGATATCGTCAAGCTCAACATCGACGAGAACCCCGAAACACCCGGCACCTATGGCGTGCGCGGCATTCCGACGATGGTACTGTTCAAGGACGGAAAGCCGGTCGCGCAAAAGGTCGGCGCGGCCCCCCGAAGCCAGATCCAGTCGTGGCTCGAATCCGAGATTTAATCGTCCGGCGCTTCAATTGACTAGGGCAGGGTGCGACCTTACATCGCGCCCTGTTCACGCCCGTGCGCGGGCGCTGCCTTCCCGCGCCCCTTCGCGACCGGGTCTTTTTGAGGAATAAGCATGATTGCCGGACTGGCCAAGAGCATCTTCGGATCGTCCAACGATCGCTATGTCGCAAAGCTCCGCAAGACAGTCGAGGCGATCAATGCCTATGAGCCGACCATTGCCGCGCTGACCGACGAGGAACTGGCCAACCAGACGGTGTTGTTCCGCCAGCGCCTGGCCGATGGCGCAAAGCTCGACGATCTGCTGCCCGAAGCCTTCGCGACGGTGCGTGAAGCGGCGAAGCGCACGCTGGGCCAGCGCCATTACGACGTGCAGATGATCGGCGGGATCGCGCTTCATCGGGGCGAAATTTCCGAAATGCGCACGGGCGAAGGCAAGACGCTTGTGGCGACGCTGGCGGTCTACCTCAACGCGCTTCCGGGGAAGGGCGTGCATGTCGTCACGGTCAACGATTACCTGGCCAAGCGCGACGCCGAGTGGATGGGCCAGGTCTACAAGTTCCTCGGCCTGACGGTCGGCATCATCGTCCCCAACCTGATCGATCACCTGCGTCGCGACGCCTATAACGCCGACATCACCTATGCCACGAACAACGAGCTTGGCTTCGATTATCTGCGCGACAACATGAAGTTTAGCCGCGACCAGATGGTCCAACGGCCGTTCAATTACGCGATCGTCGACGAAGTCGATTCAATCCTGATCGACGAAGCCCGCACGCCGTTGATCATTTCCGGCCCGACAGACGACAAGAGCGAGCTGTATGTCGGCGTCGATGCGATCGTGAAGCAGTTCGGCGATGCCGATTATGAGTTGGACGAAAAGCAGAAGTCGGTCGTGCTGACCGAAGAGGGCACCGAAAAGGCCGAGCGCATGCTCGAGGAAGCCGGGCTGATCGAAGGGCAGAACCTCTACGACATCGCCAACACGCAGGTGGTCCATCACCTCAACCAGTCGCTGAAGGCGAACAAGCAGTTCAAGAAGGACATCGATTACATCGTCAAGGACGGGAAGATCGTCATCATCGACGAATTCACCGGCCGGATGATGGACGGGCGGCGCTGGTCCGACGGGCTTCACCAGGCGGTGGAGGCCAAGGAAGGCGTCCAGATCGAGCCCGAGAACCAGACGCTGGCGTCGATCACCTTCCAGAATTATTTCCGCATGTATCCGAAGCTGTCGGGGATGACCGGAACGGCGCTGACCGAGGCGCCCGAATTCTTCGACATCTACAAGATGAATGTGGTGTCGATCCCGACCAACGTCGACGTCAAGCGGATCGACGAGGACGACGAATTCTACAAGAACATCACCGACAAGTTCCAGGCCATCGCCAAGGAAATCCGCAAGCGCCAGGATAGCGGCCAGCCGGTCCTGGTCGGCACTGTCAGCATCGAGAAATCGGAAATGCTGAGCGAGTATCTGCAGCAGGAAAACATCAAGCACGAAGTGCTCAACGCCCGCTTTCACGAAAGCGAGGCGCATATCGTGGCGCAGGCCGGCCGCATGGGAGCGGTGACCATCGCCACCAATATGGCGGGCCGCGGCACCGACATTCAGCTGGGCGGCAACATCGACTTCCTGGTCGAGGACGAACTGAAGGACATGCCCGAGGGCCCCGAACGCGTGGCCGCGGTCGAGCGGATCAAGGGCGAGATCGCCGAGGAGAAAGCGCGCGTGCTGGCCGCGGGCGGTCTTTTCGTGCTTGGCACAGAACGCCACGAGAGCCGCCGCATCGACAATCAGTTGCGCGGCCGTTCGGGCCGTCAGGGCGACCCGGGTCTGTCGCGTTTCTACCTGAGCCTGGACGACGATCTGCTGCGCATCTTCGGGCCGCAGACCGCATTCAGCCGCTTGATGAACAAGAATTTGGAGGATGGCGAGGCGATCGTCAGTCCGTGGATTTCCAAGGCGATCGAAACCGCGCAGCGCAAGGTCGAAGCGCGCAACTACGACATCCGCAAACAGGTCGTCGAATTCGACGACGTCATGAACGACCAGCGCAAGGTGATCTACGAGCAGCGCGCCGAGATCATGGATTCGGATCATGTCAGCGACGTGATCGAGGACTTCCGCAGCGAGACCATCGCTGGACTGGTGGCGACCAACTGCCCGATGGGCACATACCCCGAGCAGTGGGATGTTGCTGGCCTGAAGGAAGGCGTCGAAGATTTGCTGGGCCTCCAGCCGCCGATCGAGGACTGGTTGCAGGAAGAAGCCGTCGAGCAGGATTCGATCATCGAGCGACTGCAGGCGATGACCGACGAGACCATGGCGGAGAAGACCGCCGGCGCCGACATGGAGCGCTGGGTCGAGGTCGAAAAGCAGATCCTGATCCAGACACTCGACCATCACTGGAAAGAGCATCTGGCGACGCTCGATGCGCTGCGCACCGTCATCCATCTGCGCAGCTTCGCCCAGAAAAAGCCGATCGACGAATATAAGCAGGAAGCATTTGCGTTGTTCGAGCGGCTGCTGGTGGCAATCCGCGAGGAAGTCACCCGGACACTGCTGCGCGCGCAGGTTCAGCTGAACGAGCCGGCGCCGTTGCCGACGGGGCTTCCCGACTTCATCACCAGCCACTTCGACCCGCTGTCGGGCGACGACGACACGTTCGATCGCGACGGTGCCGGGGCGATGTTCACGCCGGTGCAGCAGGCGCCGTTGCCGCCGATGCCCGAGGGCGCGGTCGAGCCGGCCAGCCGCAACGCGCCGTGCCCGTGCGGATCAGGCCAGAAGTACAAGCATTGTCACGGCGCGCTTGCCTAAACGCCGCCAGGGGATCGTGACCCGATGATCGACCGGACCGAGCTTCGCCGCGCCTATCGGCCCGACGAAAACAAGCTCGCCGAGCAACGGCTGACCGAGGCCGCGCTGGACGAGCGCCAAGCGGCCGACGCGGCGGCGCTGGCTCGGTCGCTGTCGAAAGCCGTGCGCGGTCACAAGCCGGCCGGAATCGATGCGTTCATGGCCGCGTACGACCTGGGTAGCGACGAGGGCATCGCCCTGATGTGCCTGGCCGAGGCATTGCTGCGGATTCCCGATTCCGAGACCGCCGACGATCTGATCGCTGACAAATTGTCGGGTCCGGACTGGGCCGAGAAACTGGGCGAATCGCGATCGACCTTCGTCAATGCGGCGACCTTTTCGCTGCTGCTGACGGGCAAGGTACTCGACGAGGCCAACGATCGTTCGGATGGCTGGCGTGCCGCGCTGGGCCGTGCGGTCGGACGGCTTGGCGAACCGGTTATCCGGACGGCGGTCAGCCAGGGGATGAAGATCCTCGGCAAGCAATTCGTGTTCGGGCGGACGATCGAGGAAGCGCTGACCCGCGCCGCGCCCGAGCGGAAGCAGGGCATCAATCACAGTTTCGACATGCTTGGCGAAGCCGCGCGCACCCACGAGGATGCCGCGCGCTATGCCAAGTCCTATTCGGACGCGCTCGATGCCATCGCCGGGCAGGCCGCGGGCGGATTTCGCGCTTCGCCCGGGATCTCGGTCAAATTGTCCGCGCTTCACCCGCGCTACGAGTGGAACCATGCGGACGCGGTGAAGGCGGCGATCCTGCCCGTGCTGCGCGACCTGGCGATGAAGGCCAGCGCGGCCGACGTGCATTTCACGATCGACGCCGAGGAAGCCGACCGGCTGGAACTGTCGCTCGACATCATCGAGGCGCTGGTTGCCGACGATGCGCTGTTCGCGAACGGATGGGGCGGCTTCGGATTGGCGCTGCAGGCCTATCAGAAGCGCGCCGTTCCGTTGTGCGACTGGGTCGCGGCGTTGGCGCGCAAGTATCGGCGCAAGCTGATGGTCCGGCTGGTCAAGGGCGCCTATTGGGATACCGAGATCAAGGCCGCGCAGGTCGCCGGGCTCGAAGATTATCCGGTGTGGACGCGCAAGGTCGCGACCGACGTATCCTACCTCGCCTGCGCGCGGCGGCTGCTGGATGCCGATGACGTGCTTTACCCGGCATTCGCGACGCACAATGCCAATACGATCGGCGCGGTGAAGGCGATCGCGGGCGGGCGGTCATTCGAGTTCCAGCGGCTGCACGGCATGGGCGAAGGGCTGTACGACGAACTTGCGCGACTGGAAGCGGGGATCGGCGAGGGGCGGACCCCGGTGCGGATCTACGCCCCGGTAGGCACGCACAAGGAATTGCTTGCCTATCTTGTGCGGCGATTGCTCGAGAACGGCGCCAATTCGTCGTTCGTCAACCGGATCGCCGACGAGGATGTGCCGATCGATGCGCTGGTGCGCGATCCGGTGACCGAGCTCGCCGCGCTCGACCCCAAGCGCAATCCGTCGATCCCGCTGCCCGATGCCATTTTCGGGCCGGGGCGCCGCAACAGCGCCGGGCTCGACCTCAGCGATCCATTGGTGCGCGATCCGCTGTTGAAGCGGCTCGACGCGTTGGAAGCGCGATTGTGGAGTGCCGCACCGACGTCGGGCGGCACCGGGGAGGGACGGCCGGTGGTCGCCCCATACGACCGCAGCGAGGTCGTCGGCCGAGTGACCGAGGCGAGCGAGGCCGAGGTCGATTTGGCGGTGCGCAGTGCGGCGGCGGCGCAGGTGGCATGGAATGCGCTTGGCGGCGAGGCGCGAGCGATGCTGCTCAACCGCGCGGCTGATTTGTTCGAAGCCGAGCGCGAGGCCTTGTTCTCGCTGTGCATGCGCGAGGCCGGCAAGACGTTGATCGACGCGGTGCTGGAAGTGCGCGAGGCGGTGGATTTCCTGCGCTATTACGCGGCCGAGGCGCGGCGCCAGTTCGTGGGCGCGACGGCGCTTCCGGGACCGACCGGGGAGTTGAACCAGTTGCGGCTTCATGGGCGCGGAGTGTTCGCCTGCATTTCGCCGTGGAATTTCCCGCTGGCGATCTTCATCGGGCCGGTCGCTGCCGCGCTTGCCGCCGGCAATGCCGCCATCGCCAAGCCCGCCGAGCAGACCCCGCTGATAGGCGCGCTGGCGATCGAACTGATGCACGCCGCGGGAATCCCGCGCGACGTGGTGCAGTTGGTGCCGGGGGACGGCCGGGTCGGGGCCGCGCTGACCGCGCACCCGCTGATTGCGGGGGTCGCCTTCACCGGATCGACCGACACCGCGCGGGCGATCAACCGCGCGCTCGCCGATCGCGACGGGCCGATCATTCCGTTGATCGCCGAAACCGGCGGACAGAATGCGATGATCGTCGATTTGTCGGCGCTGCCCGAGCAGGTCACGCGCGACGTCGTTGCCTCGAGCTTTCAGAGCGCGGGACAACGCTGCTCGGCGCTTCGCGTGCTGTTCGTCCAGGACGACGTTGCCGACGGGATGATCGCGATGATCCGCGGCGCGATGGAGGCGCTGACGATCGGCGACCCGCGCGACCTTGGCACCGACGTCGGCCCGGTGATCGACGAGGAAGCCAAAGCTTCCCTCGACGCGCATTCGACCGCGATGGAGCAGGGCGCGACACTGATTGCGCGACTCGACCTCGCCAAGGCGACCGCCAAGGGCAGCTTCGTCGCACCGGCGATGTTCGAGATCGGATCTTTGAGCGACCTCACCCAGGAGAATTTCGGGCCGATCCTGCATGTCATCCGGTGGAAGAGTGGCGAGCTGTCGAAGGTGATCGACCAGATCAACGGATCGGGCTTTGGCCTGACGCTGGGGCTGCAAAGCCGGATCGATTCGGTGCGCGACCTCGTCGAGCGGACGGCGCGGGTCGGAAATATCTACGTCAATCGCAACCAAATCGGCGCGGTGGTCGAAAGCCAGCCGTTCGGCGGCGAGGGACTGTCGGGCACCGGGCCGAAGGCGGGCGGGCCGCACTATGTGGCGCGCTTTGCGACCGAACGCGTGACCTGCATCGACACCACTGCGGCAGGCGGCAATGCCAGCCTGATGGCCGCGATCGACGGTTAGATTATGAGCCTGGAAAAAATGGCTCCCCGAGTTGGATTCGAACCAACGACCAAGTGATTAACAGTCACCTACTCTACCGCTGAGCTATCGGGGAGCGGTCCGTCTCCGGACGCCCGCGCCTATGACAAAGGCAAACCGCGAGCGCAAGCCTCAAGTGGCGAATTGCTCCATCGCGATGCGTTCGTCGAGCGCATGTTCGGGATCGAACAACAGGGTGAGCGAGCGCGAGCGGTCGAGGCGGACGTCGACGCGGGTGACGTCGCGGACTTCGAACTGGTCGGCCACCGCCGCCACCGGGCGCTTGTCGGGCTCCAGCACGCGCAAGGAGACCGCGACATCGTCGGGCAGGATCGCGCCGCGCCACCGGCGGGGACGGAACGGGCTAATCGGGGTCAAGGCGAGCATCTTGGCGGCAAGCGGCAGGATCGGGCCCGAGGCGCTGAGGTTGTAGGCGGTCGAGCCGGCGGGGGTCGCAACGAGCACGCCATCGGCGACCAGCTCGGGCATCACCACGCGTCCGTCGACGCTGATTTCCAGTTTCGCGGTCTGGCGGGTCTCGCGCAGCAGCGAGACCTCATTGATCGCTGGGTGGGTCCAGGTCTCGCCGCGAATGGTGGTCGCGACCATTTCGAGCGGAGCGACCCGGATCGCCTTGGCGCGGGCGATGCGATCCTTGAGACGGTCGATCCGCCATTCGTTCATCAGGAAGCCGACGGTGCCGCGATTCATCCCGAACACCGGGCGGGAAACGCCATCTTCGAGCATCGCATGCAGCGTCTGGAGCATGAACCCGTCGCCGCCGAGCGCGACCAGGGCCTCGGCATTCTCCTCATCGGCCCAATGATAGCGCTTGCGCAACGATTTTTCGGCCGCGGTGGCGGCGGCGGTGGGGGAGGCCAGGAGGCCAATGCCCGCCGAAGCGAGATCGCGGTCGAGTTCGCCAGTCACGAGGCGCACCATAGGCAATTCGTCCGCCAACGCCACTGTCCCGATACGGGTCTGCCCCAACCGCGCCATAGGGCGAGCCGCGCACACCCCTTAAAGGCCGGTCAACACAGGAGTGCGAGTAGAGACGATGCAGCAGAAACGAGGATCCGACCGGCTCGAGACGCCGCCACCAACCGTCCCCGACGCGGCGCTCGAACAGGCGCTGGCCGACGATCTGATCCAGATCGTCTACCAGCCACAGATCGACCCCTGCACCGCGCGGGTCGAGGGCGCCGAGGCACTGGCACGGTGGAGCGATGTGGTCTCGCCCGAGCAACTCTTCGCCCGTGCGGCAGCGGTCGGGCTGACCGAGCGACTGTCGCGTCACGTCCAGCGCAAGGCACTACGCGCGGCGGGCAAATGGAATGGGCCGCTCAAGCACGTCCGCCTGTCGCTCAATCTCGTTCCCGAGGATCTGGCGCGCGAAGGCTATGACGACTGGCTGGTAGCCGAACTCGCCGCGGCCAGGCTGGATCCCAAGCGGCTAACGCTGGAAATCACCGAAAGCAGCCTGGTGATCGATCCAGTGATCGTGTCGACCCGGCTGACGCGGCTCCGCGAGCTGGGGATCGAGATCGCGGTCGACGACTTCGGCACCGGCTACGCCAATCTGGCCTATCTGACGTCCTTGCCGCTCGACACGTTGAAGATCGACCGTGGCCTCGTCGCCGAAATCGTCGGCGGCAGCCGCGACCGGATCGTCGTCAAGGCGATGATCACGATGGCGCGCGAGCTTGGCCTGAAAGTCGTGGTCGAAGGGATCGAAACCGCGGCCCAACTGGGGCTCGTCGCGTCCTGGGGCTGCGATCTGTACCAGGGATTCCTTGTTGCCGGCGCGATGAACGAAATCGAACTGCGCCGGTTCGTGGCTGCCAGTCACGCGGCGGAGGCCGCACAGGCGGCATGAGACAGCGTCCCTCAAGGCTTGGACTTGAAAGGATGCACTGAAAGGCCGGCGGAGGGATCCCGGTTGCGTAACAGGGTCTCTCCGCCTGCTTTTCGCCCGGCCTGCTTTCAGGCCTCCACCAGTTCCTTGGCCTTTCCGGCGGCGACCACCCGTGCGAGCCCTCGCGAAATCTGCAGTGCTCCTTGTAATCGCGCCTCTCCAGTCGGCCACTCGCGGCTGACGACCAGCTTGCTGTCAGGTCGGAGCCGCGCCTGGCCCTTCAGCCGTTCGACATAGCCGAATAGACCGGCAAGATCGGGGAAACCGCGGTCGATAAAGGTGACGACCGCGCCCTTGGCACCCACATCGAGCTTAGCGATGCATGCCGAACGGCAGTTGATCTTAGTCTCAACGATCGTCAGCAAGTTTTTCGTTTCGGGCGGTAATTTGCCGAAGCGGTCGATCATCTCGGCGGCGAATTCGTCGACGCCGGCGCGATCCTGCAGTTCGCCGAGGCGGCGATACAGACCCATGCGCAGATCGAGATCGGGCACATAGAGTTCGGGGATGAGGATCGGCGCTTCGACATTGATCTGCGGAGCATATTCCTCGCGCCGTTCCGAATGACCCGATTTCTGCTCGAGAATCTCTTCTTCCAGCATAGCCTGATAGAGCTCGAACCCAACCTCCTTGATGTGACCCGACTGTTCGTCGCCAAGCAGGTTTCCGGCACCGCGAATATCGAGATCGTGGCTGGCGAGCTGGAAACCCGCGCCAAGGCTGTCGAGATTGGCAAGCACCTGCAGACGCTTTTCGGCCGTTTCGGTCATCTGCCGGTCCGGCGCGGTAGTGAGGTAGGCGTAGGCCCGGGTCTTCGACCGACCGACCCGCCCGCGGAGTTGGTACAACTGGGCCAGGCCGAAGCGGTCGGCGCGGTGGACGATCAGCGTATTGGCCGACGGAATATCGAGCCCGCTTTCGATGATCGTGGTCGACAGCAGCACGTCATATTTCTTGTCGTAGAACGCGCTCATCCGTTCCTCGACCTCGCCCGCGCCCATCTGCCCGTGGGCGGTGACGGCCTTGATCTCGGGGATCTCCTCGCGGAGATATTCCTCCATGTCGGCAAGGTCCGAAATGCGCGGTACGACGACGAAGCTCTGTCCGCCGCGATAATGTTCGCGCAGCAGGGCTTCGCGCACCACCACCGGATCCCAAGGTGCGACATAGGTCCGGACGGCCAGCCGATCGACCGGCGGGGTCTGGATGACCGACAGTTCGCGAAGCCCCGACATCGCCATTTGGAGCGTTCGGGGGATCGGGGTCGCGGTCAGCGTCAGCACATGGACGTCGGCGCGGAGGGCTTTCAGCCGTTCCTTGTGCGCCACCCCGAAGTGCTGCTCTTCATCGACAATGACCAGCCCCAACTTCTTGAAGTTCATGGATTTAGCAAGCAGGGCATGCGTGCCGATCACGATGTCGACCGTGCCCTTTTCCAGGCCTTCCTTGGTCTTCTTCGCTTCCGCCGCCGGGACCAAGCGCGACAACCGCCCGATCTCGATCGGGAAGCCATGGAAGCGATCGACGAAATTCTTGTAATGCTGGCGGGCGAGCAGGGTGGTCGGCCCGATCAGCGCGACCTGATGCCCGGCCATCGCCGCAACAAATGCCGCGCGCAGCGCGACCTCGGTCTTGCCGAAGCCGACGTCGCCGCAAACCAGCCGGTCCATCGGCTTGCCCGCGGCCAGATCGTCGAGCACGTCGCCGATAGCCCGGTCCTGGTCGTCGGTCTCCTCATAGGGAAAGCGGTCGACGAACTGCGGATAGGCCGAGTTGGGTTCGGCCACCTGGCCCGGGCGCGTGGCGCGCACCGCGGCGGTCTTGATCAACTCGCCGGCGATTTGGCGGATCCGCTCCTTCATCCGGCTCTTGCGCCGCTGCCAAGCCTCGCCGCCCAGCCGGTCGAGCGTCGCGCGCTCGCTGTCGCTGCCGTAACGCGACAGAACGTCGATATTCTCGACCGGGACATACAACTTGTCGCCACCGGCGTAGGACAAGGCGACGCAATCGTGCGGGGCCTTGCCGACCATCACCTTGGTCAGCCCCTCGTAGCGCGCGATCCCGTGATCGGCGTGGACGACGAGGTCGCCCGGAGTGAGCGCCGCGAGTTCGGCCAGGAAGGCATCGGCGGATTTGCGCTTCTTCTTGCGACGAACCAGCCGGTCGCCGAGCATGTCCTGTTCGGTCAGCACCGCGACGTCGGGCGCGGTGAAGCCATGATCGAGCGGCAAGACGATCTGCGCGGCGGATTTCGCTCCCAGCGCTTCCTGCCACGTCGCGGCCTGCGAAAGCGCGTTCAGTCCATGATCGGCCAGTAGCCCGGTCAGCCGCTCGCGCGATCCCGCGCTGTAGCTGGCGAAGACTATTTTCTTGCCCGATTTCCGAAGCTTGCCGGCGTGAGCGACGACCGCTTCATAGACGTTGGCGTTCTGCGAGCGCTCGGGCGCGAAGTCGCGCGGACCGTCGACCGCAAAGTCGATGACGCGGTCGCTCGGCGGCTCGGGGAAAGGGGTTACGAGATGGATTGCGCGTTCGGTCGCCGCCGTCCTCCATTCCTTCGACGACAGATATAGCGCCGAAGGCGGTAGCGGACGATAGCTGCCCGGATCGGACACCATCGCCCGTGTGCGATTGGCAAAATAGTCCTCGATCGCCTCCGCCCGAGACGCCAATGCACCATCGGCTCCGCTGTCGCGCAGGATGACGTCATCCGAACCAAGGTGATCGAACAGGCTGGCGAGCTTTTCTTCGAACAGCGGCAGCCAATGCTCCATCCCGGCCAGACGGCGCCCATCACTGATCGCCTGATAGAGCGGATCCCCTGTGGCATTGGCGCCGAACTTCTCGCGATAGGAGGCGCGAAACCGCTTGATGCTATCGGCGTCGAGCAGCGCTTCACTCGCGGGCATCAGCGTGAAGGCTGACGCCTTGCCGACCGATTTCTGGTCCGACGGGTCGAAGTGGCGCATTGTTTCGATCTCGTCGCCGAAGAAATCGAGCCGAATGGCCTGGGATGCGCCCGACGGGTAAAGATCGACGATCGATCCGCGGACGGCATATTCGCCCGCGTCATGGACCGAGTTGGCGCGCTGATAGCCATTCGCCTGAAGCAGTGCCGCAAGCTGGTCGCGCTCGATCGCCACGCCTTCCGCCAACCGCATGGTGAACTGGCGGATCCGGAACGGGGTCAGCACCCGCTGGGTCGCTGCGTTGACCGTCGTCACCAGCACCTGAGAGGTCTTGAGCGGCTGCTGAAGCGCGTGCAGCGTGGCCATCCGCTCGGCCATGACGCGAAGCGCGGGGCTGGCGCGGTCGTAGGGCAGGCAATCCCACGCCGGAAAGCCGATGACGTCGACTTCGGGGGCAAAGGCGGGAATGGTGTCGGTCAGCGCGCGCATCGCGGCTTCGTCGGCGGCGACGATGACCAACCGCCGCGACTTGCCGGTGGCGAAGGCAGCCCGCGCCAAATCGGCCGCGAGCCACGGCAGGAAGCCGGTCGGCACGGACGCGAGGGTCAGCGGCTCGCGCGCGCCGAGGATCGTCTGGAGTGGGGCGGTCATCGCGCGATCCGGATGAAATCAAGTTGCTGGAGCTGGTCCATCATCGGCCCCTGGAAGCGCGTCGGCACCGGCAGGGTTCCGATCGCCCAGGCCATGATGTCGACGTCCTGTTCGTTCAACAATTCGGAGAACCAATCGGTCTGCGCCTGATCCCAGGCGGCATGATGCGCGTCGTAGAAGCCGCCGATCATCAGGTCGGCTTCCTTGGTGCCGCGATGCCAGGCGCGCCATTTCAGCGCTCGCAACTGTGAGTCCATGGTGATCGCTTTCCACGCGCCAATAGCCCGCTTGGCGAAATCGCCGCGGGTGATCGCCCCATGTAGGCAGGCCAATGCGTCCGCGCTAGGGTCGCGCGATGGGCGAACTGAGTTTGACGAGGCAGGCGGTCCACGCCGCCTACGGGTGGGGCCGCGCGCAGGACTGGCGGCAGGCGATTGCCTTGCTGGGCGAGGCGGCGGCGAAGGACGAGCCCGGCGCCGAGCGACAACTGGCACTCGTGACGCAAGGCAGTCTAGAGGCGATGCTGACCCCGCCGGCGCCGCAATGGCAGCCCGGACCTTCGCGCGTCGCGATCGGGAGAGGATTTGCGCCGCCGGGTTTTGCGGACTGGCTGATCGACCGTGCCCGCGACCGGCTGAGCGACGCCACGGTCGAGGAAGCGGTGCCGGGACAGACGCTGCGGACGGCCCAAACGTATTTCTTTCCTCCGAAGGATTGCGACCTCGTCGTCGCGATCTTGCAGCACCGCGCCGCCGCGCTGACCGGGATCGCGCCGGCATTCCACGAGCCGCCGAGCGTGATCAGCTATGATGTCGGGCAGGAATTCCGGCCGCACGTCGACTTCGTCGATCCCGATATTGCCGCCTATCGCGACAATCTGGAGCGCGTGGGGCAGCGGACGGCGACATTCGTTACCTATCTCAACGACGATTTCGACGGAGCCGAGACGGTGTTCCCGAAGTTGGACATCGCCTTTCGCGGCGCACCGGGGGATGCGATCTTCTTCGCCAACGTGCTTCCCGACGATACGCCCGACCGCAACACCGTCCATGCCGCCTTGCCGCCGACGCGCGGGCGCAAATGGGTATTGTCGCAGTGGATCCGCAACAAGCCGTTCCTGTATCCGGCGGAGGCGTTGGACTGAATGCGGCCCGACCTGCTCAATCCGCTATTCGCCGAGGTCGAGGCGCTTCCAGGCGTGGGGCCCGCCGTCGCCAAGGGATTGGCGCGGCTGGGTATTACGCGTGCGATCGACCTGGCCTTTCACCTGCCGACCGGGACGATCGATCGTGTCACGGCGGCGTCGGCGAACCCGGCGCTGCTCGGGCGGATCGTGATCCTGACCGTAACCCCGTTCGAAACCCGGTCGGGCGCGGGACGGGGACCGACGCGGATTTATGCCAGGGACGGCGCCGCCAATGCCATCACCCTGACTTTCTTCAACAATCCCGGCTGGGCGGCCAAGCAATTGCCCATGGGCGAGGCGCGGGTCGTGGTCGGTCGGCTCGACCAGTATGGCGACGAGTGGCAGATCGTGCATCCGGAGGTGCTGAAACCCGCCGACGCCGGGGACTTAGCGATCCGTGAGCCTGTCTATCCGCTGACCGAGGGCATTTCGAACAAAAGGATGCGCGAGCTCGCTTTGGCCGGACTGGCACGGGCGCCGCGGCTTCCGGAGTGGGTAGAGTCGTCGCTGCTCGCGCAGATGCACTGGCCGGCATGGAATTCGGCGCTTGCCGACGCGCATTCGGACCCTGACTCAACCGCATCGCGCAAACGACTGGCGTACGACGAGATTTTTGCCAACCAACTGGCGTTGCTGGTGTTGCGCCAGGACAGCCGCCGCAAGCGCACGCGGCCGCTCGAGGGCGACGGTCGACTGATCGGGGCGCTGAAGTTGCCCTATTCGCTGACCGGCGCGCAGGCGCGGGTCAGCGAGGAGATTCGCGGCGACATGGCGCAGGCATCGCCGATGCTCCGCCTGCTGCAGGGCGACGTCGGATCGGGCAAGACGTTGGTCGCAGTCATGGCGATGCTGACCGCTGTGGAGAGCGGCGCACAGACTGCGTTCCTCGCCCCGACCGAAATCCTGGCACGCCAGCATCACGCGACCCTGCTGACTCAGCTTGGCAGCCTGGGCGTGCGCGTGGCGATCCTGACGGGACGGGAGAAAGGTCGCGCGCGGGAATCGGTACTGATGGGGCTGGCATCGGGCGAAATCGACATCCTGGTCGGCACCCACGCGATCTTCCAGGAGAAGGTCGCCTACCGAAACCTTGGGCTGGCGGTGATCGACGAGCAGCATCGCTTCGGCGTGTCGCAGCGGTTGTTGCTGTCATCCAAGGCGCAATCGCCGCCGCATTTGCTGGTCATGACGGCAACCCCGATTCCGCGCACGCTGACGCTGACGCATTATGGCGAGATGGACGTTAGCCGGATCGACGAGATGCCGCCGGGCCGGACCCCGGTCGAAACGCGGGTGATCAGCGAGGAGAAATTGGCCGAGGTGATCGCCGGTCTAGGCCGCCACATCGACGGCGGTGGGCAGGCCTATTGGGTATGCCCCTTGGTCGAAGAGAGCGAGAAAAGCGATGCCGCGGCGGCCGAGGAGCGCGCGGCCGTGCTGCGCTTGCGGTTCGGGGCCGACAAGGTTGGACTGGTACATGGGCGCATGAAGGGGCCGGCCAAGGATGACGTCATGGCGTCGTTCGCGCGCGGGGATCTGGCGGTGCTGGTCGCAACGACGGTGATCGAGGTCGGGGTCGACGTGCCCAATTCGACGCTGATGGTGGTCGAAGGTGCCGAACGGTTTGGCCTGGCGCAGTTGCACCAGTTGCGCGGACGGGTCGGGCGCGGGGAGGGCAAGAGTATCTGCCTGCTGCTGCGCGGCAACCAGTTGAGCGAGACGGGCCGCGCACGACTTGCGCTGATGCGCGAGACGAGCGACGGTTTCAGGATTGCCGAGGAGGATCTGCGGCTGCGCGGGCCTGGCGAGATCCTCGGTACGAAGCAGTCGGGCGAGGAAGGCTTCCGGATCGCGTTGCCCGAGGACGTGGCCGAGCTGGCGCCCGTCGCGCAGGGCGATGCGCGCCTGTTGCTCGACCGCGACGGGGGCTTGGCCGGCGAACGAGGGCAGGCGGCGCGGCTGTGCCTCTACCTTTTCGAACGCGACGCGGCGGTGGGCCTGCTCAGGAGCGGGTAATCAGCCCGTGCCTCTTCTTGCCCAGACTGACCTTCGCCGGTGCGGCGACGATCACTTGCGGATCGCTGACCACGTTCCCGTCCAGCTTGACCGCCCCCTCGGCAATCTTGCGCTTGGCCTCGCCGTTCGAGGCGACGAAGCCAAGACCGATCAAAACCGATGCGATCGCTGCTCCGTCGCCGACTGGAAAGCTCGGCAAGTCTTCGCCTCCGCCGCCCGCGAAAGCCTCGCGGGCTGTTGCTGCCGCACTTGCCGTAGCCTCTTCACCATGAAGCATAGCCGTCGCGGCGTTGGCCAATTCGATCTTCGCTTCGTTGATCGATTGTCCTTCGAGTTTCGCAAGTTCGTCAATGCGTTGCAGCGATAAATCGGTAAACAATCGCAGGAATTTCACGACATCTGCGTCGGCGGTGTTGCGCCAGAATTGCCAGTAATCGTACGGGCCCAGTTGATCGGCATTGAGCCACACGGCGCCGGCCGCAGTCTTGCCCATCTTGGCCCCGTCGGCGGTCGTCACCAGCGGAGTGGTCACTCCGAACAATTCAGCCCCGGATACGCGCCGCGCCAGATCGATGCCGTTGACGATATTGCCCCATTGGTCCGATCCGCCGAGCTGCAGCCGGCACCCCGCGCGCCGTGACAGCTCGAGGAAATCATAGGCTTGCAGGATCATGTAGTTGAATTCGAGGAAGGTCAGCGGCTGCTCGCGGTCCAGCCGCAGCTTGACCGAATCGAAGGTCAACATCCGGTTGATCGTGAAATGCGGCCCGATATCGCGCAGGAACGGAACGTAATCGAGCGCATCGAGCCAATCGGCATTGTCGACCAGCAGGGCGCCGGTCGGCCCGTCATCGAACGACAGGAAGCGCTCGAACACTCGCCGGATCGAGGCGATATTGGCCTGGATGTCGGCTTCGGTCAGCAATTTGCGGCTTTCGTCCTTGCCCGAGGGATCGCCGACCTTGGTGGTACCGCCGCCCATCAGTACGATCGGTCGATGTCCCGCCTGCTGCATCCGACGCAGCATCATGATCTGGACGAGGCTGCCGACGTGGAGCGACGGCGCGGTCGCATCGAATCCGATATAGCCGGTAACGATCTCGCGAACTGCCAGCGCATCGAGCCCCGCGGCGTCGGTCGCCTGGTGGATGTAGCCGCGCTCCGACAGGAGAGTGAGGAGGGATGATCGATAGGATTGAGAATTCATCTCTCCTCCCTAACCGTTCGCCTTGAGCTCTGGCAAACGAACATCCCGGTTGACCGTAATCCGGCGCTTGTCGAGGGACCGTGCTTCCGCCACGCTGGGACCATGCCGACGTTCGACCTGATCCCGCATCCCGCCATGACCCCGTCGCCGCCCTTCAAGTTGTGGGTAAATGTCGACCGGTCGGCCGCCTTCGGGCGCGATGCGACGCTCAACCTGTTCTATTGCGTGGGCGCGCCTGCGTCGCGCTTCGTCATCCCGGAACCGGCAGCGCCTGCCCGCCGTGACGAATTGTGGCGAACCACGTGCTTCGAGGCATTCCTTCGTGAGGAAGGCCAGATCGCCTATTCGGAATGGAATTTCGCCCCATCGCATGATTGGGCGGCCTATGCCTTTTCCGCGCCGCGTGCCGATATGGCGGAGGCCGATATCGACGCCGAGCCCTATATTCGGGTCGAGGACAATCTGACGTGGTGGGCGATTGGGGGCGACCATCGCCATCCCTGCCGATGTCCCCTTCGAACTAGGTCTAAGTGCGGTGATCGAGGAACAGGAGTGGTCACAAGAGCTATTGGGCGCTCGCGCACCCTGCCGACGACGCACCGCCAGATTTCCACGACCCCACTTGCTTCCTGGCGCGCCTGCCGGAATAGCGTCGCGATGAAATTCGGCATCGAACGTCTGCTCGACGATCCCACGCTCCGCGCTCCGCTCGAAGGCAAGCGCATTGCCCTGTTGGCCCACCCGGCCTCGGTCACCGCCGACCTGACACACAGCCTCGACGCGCTCGCCGCCTGTCCGGGCATCCGCCTGAGCGCTGCCTTTGGGCCCCAGCACGGGCTGAAGGGCGACAAGCAGGATAATATGATGGAGACGCCCGACGAGGTCGATGCGCGGCTCGGGATTCCGGTGTTCAGCCTGTACGGCGAAGTGCGCCGTCCATCGGGGCAGATGATGAGTACGTTCGACGTCGTGCTGGTCGACCTGCAGGATCTCGGCTGCCGCATCTACACCTTCGTCACGACCCTGCTGTACATGCTCGAAGCGGCCGCCGAACATGGCAAAACGGTTTGGGTGCTCGACCGGCCAAACCCCGCCGGTCGCCCGGTCGAAGGCACCACGCTTCTACCCGGATGGGAGAGCTTCGTCGGTGCCGGCCCGATGCCGATGCGCCACGGAATGACGCTTGGCGAAATGGGCCATTGGTTCATCAAGCAGTTCTGCCTCGACGTCGATTACCGCGTGGTCGAGATGGAAGGGTGGCGGCCCGACGTGGCGCCCGGCTTCGGCTGGCCAGCGGACCGCGCGTGGATCAACCCGTCGCCCAACGCCGCCAATCTAAACATGGCACGCGCTTATGCCGGTACGGTCATGCTGGAAGGCGCGACGCTGAGCGAGGGTAGGGGCACAACCCGTCCGCTCGAATTGTTCGGCGCGCCGGACATCGATGCCCGCGCCGTGCATGCCGAAATGGAGCGCTTCGCCCCGCAGTGGCTTGCCGGATGCAAGATCCGCGAGGTCCACTTCGAGCCGACTTTCCACAAGCACGCCCACACCCTGTGCAACGGCCTGCAATTCCATCCCGAGCAAGGCTTTTACGACCACGAGAACTTTCGTCCCTGGCGCCTTCAGGCGCTGGCGTTCAAGGCGATCCGCAACTTCTATCCCGACTACGATTTGTGGCGCGATTTCCCGTACGAATACGTCTTCGACAAGCTTGCCATCGACGTCATCAACGGCGGCCCCGCCCTGCGCGAATGGGTCGACGATGCGGGCGCGCAAGCAGGCGATCTGGATGCGGTCGCTACGCCTGACGAACAGGCGTGGCGGTCGGAGAGCGCGGCGTACCTGCTCTACTGACGCGATCAGGTCCGATCGGCCGTGTCACTGTGCTGACCAGCACGAACGAGATGATCATCAGCAAGTACCAGCTGCCCAGTTTCTCGATGCCCACCAGCCGCCAACCGCCCTGTTGCGAGGGATAGGTCCAGGCCCTGGCGAACGTCCCGATATTTTCGGCCATCCAGATGAATGCGGCGACGAGCAGCCAGCCTACCAGCAATGGCATCGCGCGGAAGCGATCGAGCGGTCGAAACCAGACCTGGGTGCGCCAGAACAGCAAGGCGGTGACTGCGAACAACAGCCATCGCAAGTCGACGATCCAGTGGTGGGTGAAGAAGTTGGCGTAGATCGCCGTGGCCAGCAGCCACGTCGACCAGGCGGGGGGATAGTCGCTGAAGCGGAAATTGAACCCGCGCCAGACGCGCGCGATGTAGCTGCCGACCGCCGCGTACATGAACCCGCTGAACAGCGGGACTCCGGCGATGCGGAGAAAGGCGGGATCGGGATAGACCCAGCTTCCGGCGCTCGTCTTGAAGATTTCCATTATCGTGCCGACGACATGGAAGATCAGGATCACCGACGCCTCGCGCAACGTCTCCAGCCGGAACAGTAACATCGCGCCCTGAACGGCGATGGCGAACATGGTGAGCGCGTCGTAGCGATAGACGGGTAAATCTTCCGGCCACCAGAAGTGGGTCGCCATCAAGGCCGCAAGCATCAGCGCTCCGAACAGGCAGGCCCAACCCTGCTTGAACACGAAAAGTGCGAATTCGAACAACAAGCGTGGCCAGCCGGGGCTGATCGCCGCTTGTTCCAGCTGCTGCCGGATGCGGCCGAAGCGGCTGTTCCGGCTCACCGTTTGCGGCTCAATTCCCGCATCGCTTCGTCGAGCCCCTCCAGGGTCAGCGCATACATCCGGTCGTTCATCAGTCGCTTGAGGATGCCGGTGGAGGCCGAATGACCCCAATAGGCCTCGGGCGTCGGGTTGATCCACGCCGCGGCAGGATAGGTGGTAGTCAGCCGGTCGAGCCAGACTATTCCGGCTTCCTCGTTCATATGCTCGATCGAACCGCCGGCATGGGTAATTTCGTACGGGCTCATCGCCGCATCGCCGACGACGATCAATTTATGGTCGTGACCATATTTGTGCATCAGGTCGTGAGTCGCGAAGCGCTCGGTGAAGCGACGGCGATTATCCTTCCACACGCCTTCGTAGATGCAGTTGTGAAAGTAGAAATATTCGAGATGCTTGAACTCCGCACGCGCGGCGGAGAATAATTCTTCGCAGGTGCGGATGTGGCCGTCCATCGAGCCGCCGACATCGAGGAACAGCAACAGCTTGACCGCATTGTGCCGCTCGGGTCGCATATGCACGTCGAGCCAGCCCTGCCGCGCGGTGCCGTCGATCGTTGCGTCCATGTCGAGCTCGTCGGCCGCCCCTTCGCGGGCGAAGCGGCGGAGGCGGCGGAGAGCGACCTTGATGTTGCGGGTGCCAAGCTCGCGGCTGTCATCGAGATCGCGGAATTCGCGCTTCTCCCAAACCTTGATCGCTCGACCGTGCCGACCCTCGCCGCCGATCCGCACCCCTTCGGGGTTGTAGCCGCCGTTGCCGAACGGAGACGTGCCCCCGGTGCCGATCCACTTGTTGCCGCCCTGGTGTCGACCCTCCTGCTCGGCAAGCCGTTGCTTGAGGGTCTCCATGATCTCGTCCCACGAGCCCAGCGATTCGATCCTGGCCATCTCCTCGGGCGAGAGATATTGCTCGGCGACCTTTCGCAGCCATTCCTCGGGAATGGCCTGATTGGGATCGGACAGGTCGGCGATGATGCCCTTGAACACCTCGCCGAAGATGCGGTCGAAACGGTCGAGCTGGCTCTCGTCGTGAACGAACACCGACCGCGCGAGATAATAGAATTGTTCGGGTTCTTCCGAAATTACCTCGGCATCCATCGCCTCGAGCAACAGCAAATGCTCCTTCAGGCTGGCGGGAATTCCACCGCGGCGAAGCGCGTCGACGAAGTTGATGAACATGGTGGACGTTCTAACCGCTCGCACCATTGTTGTCGAAGGGCGTGGTTAACCGGCTGGTGACGTTTCGTCGCTAATCCGCAACCACGAGTTTCATTGAGGGCAAGCGCACCATGGCGACGGCGGGTATCGAGGAAGTGACCGAACATGCAATCCGCGCGGTGGCGCGCGATTGCGGATCGCTATCGATCGAATGCAGCGATGTCGCCGGCTACGTCCAGGACGTGTCGGACAAGATCAGCGCGCATCTGAAGACGCTGGACACTCTTGAGGAAGTCACGACGCACTTGCTCGCCGACCAGGCGCGTGTCAGCGATTCGACCGACGAAGCGCGCTTGCTGTCGGAACAGGCCAAGGCCAAGCTCGATGCCGGTCGCGAGGCGATCGAAGGCACGATCGACGGATTCAAGGGCCTGACCGATCTGGTCGTCCAGCTGGGCGAGCGCATGGCGGGCTTCGCCACGGCGATGAACCAGGTGCAGATGGTATCGTCGACGATCGAGGTCATTGCGCGCAAAACCAACATGCTGGCGCTCAACGCGACGATCGAGGCGGCGCGGGCAGGGGATGCGGGCCGGAGCTTTGCGGTGGTCGCCGCGGAAGTGAAGAAGCTGGCCCACGACACCCGATCGGCCACCAGTCAGATCGCCCTCACGATCGGCGAATTGACGCGCGAGGCGGGCGCGGTGACGTCGGAAATCAAGACCGGCGTCGAGCGCAGTCGCGCCGCCCAGGCCGGCTTTGGCCAGATCAGCGACACGGTGCGCGAAGTCAGCGAAATCGTCGGCATGGTCGACCGCCAGACGGAGGGCATCGCCCATTCGACCAGCATGATCCAGACCAGCGTCGACCGGGTGAAAGCCGGCTTGACCGCCTTCGCCGGGGACGCGCGCGACAACGGCGGCCAGCTGGTCAAGGCGCAAAAGCGGCTCGTGCACCTCGAACTGCTGAGCAACACGATGCTCGATACGCTTGCCAATTCGGGGGCCGAGATCGACGACACGCCGATGATCAGCCTGGCCCAGGAAGCGGCCCGGGCGATTGCCGTCGCGGTGGATTCCGGGATCGACAGCGGCGAAATCGCCTTCGATGCGGTCCACGATCGGAATTATGTGCTCATCGAGGGATCGAACCCGCCGCAATATAACAACGGTTTTGCCGACTTCGCGCACCAGGTTGTGCGCCCGTTGCTCGACCGCTTCAAAATGCGGGACGCGCGGATCATCGGATCGGCGATCACCAATTGCGACGGATACCTGCCGACCCATCTGTCCGAACGGTGCCATGCGCCGGGTCCCGATCCGGTGTGGAATGACGAACATTGTCGCAATAAGCGGATTTTCATGGACGAGACGACGCGCAACGCGATCAACTCGGACCGTCCGGCAATGCTCGCTACCTATCGCATGGAACTGGGAGACAAGTTTATCCCGGTGAAAAATGTGTTCGTGCCGATCTATTTCCGTGGCAAGCGATGGGGCAATTTCGAACTCGCGTACCGCGACGAATAGCCGTCACCCCGCCTCGCGCCGGCCGAGATCGATTAGCATCGCCAGCAGGCAGGCAAGGCCGCCAAGAGCCCCGATCTTGAGTGCAAGGGCCGCCATCGAGGCGTCGGTCGACAGGACGTGCAGCGGCATCAGCCAAGGGAAGTAGGCCCCTTGGCGCGCGCTGGCCGCGGCGACCGAAATGAACGTGCCGAGGATGCCGAGCACCAACGGCGGGACGAAGCTTCGGAATCTGAGCGCCGTCCACAACTGGATCACCGCCATCAGGGTCGAGGCGAGGAACATCTTGCCGAGCAGGACCGCCGTCGCGGCAAGGTCGAACTGTCCGACCACTGGTTTGAAGCTGAGGAAGACGTGCGCGCCCGCCCAAAGTAGGACGAATAGCCAGAGCGTCATCGCGCCGGTCAGCGAAATCATAATCAGCGCCTTGGCCAGGAACAGCCATCGCCGCCCGCCGGGAAGTGCGAGCAGATGATCCCAGCTTTTCGGGCCATGTTCCATCTGCGCCATCAGGACGCTCAGCGCCGTCAACGACAACGGAAGCATAGCGAACGCCCAGAAGGCGGCGCCGGTCTGGGCATAATTGGTCATCGGCACCGACTTTCCGGTTCTGAGCCCGATAAGCACAACGATGACGGTCACCAGGATCGGCGCGGTGAGGCAGAGCAGCATGACCAGCGATCGGCGCAGTTTGAGGATTTCGGCAAGAAGATAACGGGTCAGCATTGAAAGGTTCCTAAGCGGCGGCGGCGATGGCGCGGTGGTAGGCTTGTTCGAGCGTCGCGCGGCGAGAGGCCAGATGTTGGAGGGACTGACCGTGTCGGACGAGCAAGGCGGCAACATCTGACGCGGCCCCGCGCTCGACGATGAAGTGCGACGATCCCGCTGCGCGCCTGACGGCAAAGCCGGCGCGACCCAAGATGAGCGCGCTGGCGGCGGGGTCGTCGGTCCCAACGTCGAGACCCTGCTCGCCCGCAAGCAGGTCGGCAATTTCTTGCTGAAGGAGCAAGCGGCCATGATGGAGCAGTCCGACATGGGTCGCGACGCGTTCGAGTTCGGTAAGCTGGTGGCTGGACACGATCAGGGTCGCGCCATCGACTTCGGGCAAGCGGCGCAGCAAGACGCGCATGTCGGCGATGCCTTCGGGGTCGAGGCCATTGGTCGGCTCGTCGAGGATGACGAGCCGCGGTCGACCGAGCAGCGCGCGGGCGATCGCCAGGCGCTGACGCATTCCAAGCGAGTAGGTGCCGACGCGCTGACTGGCCGCCGCGGACAAGTCGACGACCTTCAGTACGCGGATGATTTCGGACGCATCGAGGCCGAGCAAACGGCGGGTGAGGTCCAGGTTCTCACGACCTGTAAGATGGGGGTAAAGCGACGGCTGCTCGATCAATGCACCGATCCGCGGCGCGTCGCGGTGCCCGACCGGGCGACCGAACACTTCGATCCGACCGGCGTTGGGGCAAAGCAAGCCGAGCACCAGACGCAAGCTTGTGGTCTTGCCCGCCCCATTGGCCCCAAGGAATCCGTAAATTGCGCCTTCGGGAACGGTCAGAGACACGCTGTCGACCGCGGTGCGAGCGCCAAAGCGCTTGGTCAGTCCTTGAGTCATAAGTGCGTCGGCCATTGTCGAATTCTTTAAGTCAGACTTAAACTTGCGGATTGAACGAATTTAAGTCAAGGTTAAATTCGGAGGATGGAAAATGCTTGCCTATTTCACTCGACCGAAGATCGCGGCCGCCGCCATTCTGGTCGTCTTCATTCTATTGCTCGCCGCCTTCGCTATCGGCGTGTGGGCGGTGTCGTTCGGCGATCGCGATGCCGTGACTCTTCTTCTGATGACCTTCCTTCCGATCCCCTTCTATCTTTGGGCCATCTGGAGCGCGCGACGAGCCGTGCTGCTGATCGGATCCGACGGAGCGCTTCGGGCCATATTGTCGTCGATGCTGGCTCGAATAGGTTGGGCGTTGCTGGCCGGCGGCCTGGTGCGCACCTTTCTCGTTCCGTGGGGTGTCCGACTGACCATGGGCTTCGGGCCCTATGCCGCCTTCGATGCGGCCGCGATCACGGTTGGCGTTGTCGGGGTGACCCTGGTGATCGTCTCACGGATCGTGGCCGAAGCCGAAGCGATCCGCGCCGAGCTGGACGAATTTCTCTAATGCTGGTCGCCATCACGCTGGACGCCATGCTTGCGCGCCGGGCAATGACCGGCAAGCAACTCGCCGAGCGCATCGGACTGAGCGAGACCCAATTGTCGCTGTTTCGGTCGGGGAAGGTACGCGGGATCCGCTTTTCCACCCTCGCGAAGATGTGCGAGGTGCTCGATTGCAAGCCAGGCGACCTGCTCGACTTCGAAGCCTGATAGCGCTGGGCTAGCCCTTGCGGCGCGCCATGAAGGCCAGTTTCTCGAACAGCATCACGTCCTGCTCGTTCTTGAGCAAGGCGCCGTGGAGAGGTGGAATGGCCTTGGTCGGGTCGCGGTTCTGGAGCACGTCGAGCGGCATGTCCTCGTGGAGCAGCAGCTTCAGCCAGTCGAGTAGCTCGCTGGTCGACGGTTTTTTCTTCAATCCGGGCACGTCGCGGACATCGTAGAAGAGGTCGAGCGCGCGGCTGACGAGAATCTTCTGGATGCCGGGAAAGTGGACGTCGACGATCGCCTCCATCGTCGGTCGGTCGGGAAAGCTGATGTAATGAAAGAAGCAGCGCCGGAGGAACGCGTCGGGCAGTTCCTTTTCGTTATTCGACGTGATCACCACCACGGGGCGCTCGACCGCCTTCACCGTCTCGCCGGTTTCGTAGACGTGGAACTCCATCCGATCGAGTTCCTGCAGCAGATCGTTGGGGAATTCGATGTCGGCCTTGTCGATTTCGTCAATCAGCAGGACCGGCAGTTTGGGAGCGGTAAAGGCTTCCCACAGTTTGCCGCGCTTAATGTAATTCGAAATGTCGTGGACCCGCTCGTCGCCAAGCTGACCGTCGCGTAGCCGTGCCACGGCGTCATATTCGTAGAGCCCCTGGTGGGCGCGGGTGGTCGACTTGATGTGCCACTCGATCAGCGGGGCGTCGATCGCTTCGGCGATCTCATGGGCCAGCACGGTCTTGCCGGTGCCGGGCTCGCCCTTGATCAGCAGTGGGCGGCGCAGCGTGACCGCGGCATTGACCGCGACCTTTAAGTCGTCGGTGGCGATATAGTTTTCGGTACCGGTGAAGCGCATGCGTTTCGCCTAAACGGCGTAGGACAGAGGGGCAAGTCAGTCGAGGCGCGACCCGGCGCGAGCTTCCATCAGATCGAGAAGGCCGCGGTGCTGGAGCAGCAATTGTTCGCAACCAAACGCCAGCGCGCGTTCGCTGGCCGTGCCGTCGGTGCCTGCAGTAATCGCATCGGCGACACTGTCGTTGTCCGGAAGCGTACATGCGGGGGTCTCGACGCCCGCGCGCCGGGCGGCATAGTCGAGCAGCGGGCGGAACGAACGCCAGTCCTGCACCAGCGCCGTCGCCGCGCCGAGCGCGCATCCACGACGTTCGGATTTGGCCAAGGTCTCGATTGCGTGACGCTGGGCGAGCAATGCGTTCTCGGTCTGCACCGCGCCGGGTGTGGAGGGAATGGGACCGATCGCCGAGGTCAGCCGGACGAGATACAGACGCTCGCGGTCAAAAGCATCGGCGGCTTCGCGCAGCCAGTCCCGCGCTCCGTCGGCGGGCGAAGCTGCCAGGGCAAGGTCGGTCAGACCGGGATGTCGACCATGGACGGCGCACAGCAGATGGATCGCGTCTGCAAGGTCGCGCGACGCCGCGGCTCCGGTGGCGGACAGCAGGGTGGCCAGATAAGAATGGCCCGACGAACCGTCGACATCGATCCGCGTCAGCCACGCCCCGGCGCCCGCCGCCTGCTGTTCGACTGCCACCGTGTTCGCCATGTTCAATCCGCTCCGTTGACCCTGCAAACGGGTCTAATCGGGCTTTCCTAACGCAAGGGCGTAAAGACCGGGTTTACCGCCGGGTAAGGAAGTGGAGAGAATGATTACGATCCGTGCCGATACGGGACGAAGCGTCCCTTGACGGGTCAGGACCGGTAAAAGTTCGGCATCGCCCGCTTCAGCGCCGCCACTTTCTGCACATCGTTGGCAAGGATGTAGGGGTGCATCGGATTACGCTTCATGAAATCCTGATGCGATCGTTCGGCCGTAAAGAACTGGCCTTTCTCGAGCCGGGTGACGATCGGCTTGCCGAATGCGTGCGCGGCCGTCAGCTGCTTGATGTAGGCGTTGGCGACCCGAACCTGCGGCACGGTCTGAGGGAAGATGGCGGAGCGGTAGCTGGGGCCGCTGTCGGGACCCTGGCGGTTGAGCTGGGTCGGATCGTGGGCGACCGAAAAATAGATCCGCAAAAGGGTCCCGTAGCTGACCACCTTGGGATCGTAGGTGATGCGGACCGCTTCGGCATGGCCAGTGCGCTCGGTGCTGACCTTGTCATAAGTCGCGTCCGACGATGCGCCGCCGGCATAGCCCGAAACGACGTCGCGGACCCCTTTCACATGCTCGAAGACGCCTTCCATTCCCCAGAAGCAGCCGCCGGCAAGGACCGCGGTTTCCAACCCGGTACCGCCCGGAGCATCCATCGCGGGGGCAGGGACCAATTTGGTGCTTGCGGCGTCGGCCGCCGAACAGGCGGCGGTGGCAAGCAGGATGGCAGCAAGCAGCGGGCTACGAATTCGCATCGTCAGTTCCTTTGTCGTCGGTCGATATACGCCATTTTCGCCAGAAGGATGCACCATCGGGCCTGAACGGACTATGCATGGCGGCGGTGGCGGTTAGGATGCTGCATGGCTGAAAAATATCCTGTCCCGGACGCCTGGGCGTCGACCGCATTGATCGACTCGGAACGCTACGACGCCCTCTACCGGCAATCGATCGACGACCCTGACGGCTTCTGGAGAAAAGAGGCGAAGCGGATCGACTGGATCCGCCCCTTTACCGAGATCAACCAAAGCAGCTTCGACGAAGATAATTTCCAGATCCGCTGGTTCGGCGACGGGACGCTCAATCTGGCCGCCAACTGCCTTGACCGGCACCTGGCGGAGCGCGGCGATACGACCGCCATCCTGTGGGAGCCCGACGACCCCGCCGCGGCGGGGCGTGCCATCACTTACCGGCAACTCCACCGCGACGTGTGTCGCTTCGCCAATGCACTCAAAGCCAATGGCGTTCGTCGTGGCGACCGGGTGACGATCTATCTCCCGATGGTGCCCGAGGCGGCGGTCGCCATGCTGGCCTGCGCCCGGATCGGGGCGGTGCATTCGGTGGTCTTCGCGGGGTTCTCCCCCGAGGCGCTGGCGGGGCGGATCAAGGATTGCGATTCGCGGCTGGTGGTGACCGCCGACGAGGGGTTGCGGGGCGGCAAGCACATCCCGCTCAAGGCCAATGTCGACGCGGCGCTGGAGCAATGTCCTTCGGTCGATCGCGTCATCGTGCTTGCCCGGACGGGCGCGGCGGTATCGATGGTCGAAGGCCGCGACTGCGACTGGGCCGAGGCGGTGGCCGGCGAGTCCGACGACTGCGCCGCCGAGGAGATGGGTGCCGAGGACCCTCTGTTCATCCTCTACACTTCGGGATCGACCGGCCAGCCCAAGGGGGTGCTCCACACCACCGGTGGCTATGCGGTGTGGGTCGCGATGACGCACCAATATGTGTTCGATTACCGTCCCGGCCAGATTTACTGGTGCGCCGCCGATGTCGGCTGGGTCACCGGGCACAGCTACATCGTCTACGCGCCGCTGGTGAACGGCGCGACGCAGGTCATGTTCGAAGGCGTTCCGAACTGGCCCGACCCGTCGCGATTCTGGCAGGTGATCGACAAATATCGGGTCGAAATCTTCTACACCGCGCCGACCGCGCTTCGGGCCCTTATGGCCCAGGGCGACGAGTGGGTCGCCAAGGCCGATCGATCGTCGCTGCGGCTGCTCGGCACGGTGGGCGAGCCGATCAACCCCGAAGCGTGGGAATGGTATCACCGCGTCGTCGGCGAACGGCGCTGCCCGATCGTCGACACCTGGTGGCAGACCGAAACCGGGGGCATGATGATCGCGCCGATGCCGGGTGCGACGCCGCTCAAGCCCGGCAGCGCCACCAGGCCGTTATTCGGCGTCCGGCCCGCATTGCTCGACGGCGAGGGCAAGCCGATCGACGGGGCCGGCGAGGGCAGCCTGGTGATCGCCGACAGCTGGCCCGGGCAGATGCGGACCGTGTGGGGCGACCACGACCGCTTCTTCCAGACCTATTTCACGCATTATCCTGGATATTATTTCACCGGCGACGGATGTCGCCGCGACGCCGACGGATATTACTGGATCACGGGACGGATCGACGACGTAATCAATGTCAGCGGCCATCGCATGGGGACCGCCGAAGTCGAAAGCGCGCTGGTGGCACACGGCGACGTCGCCGAAGCGGCCGTGGTCGGCATGCCGCATTCGATCAAGGGGCAGGGGATCTACGCCTACGTGACGGTCAATTCGGGGACCGCGACGGACGAGGGGCTGCGGGCCGAGCTGGTGCAGTGGGTGCGCAAGGAAATCGGCCCGATCGCGACTCCCGACGTCATCCAGTTCGCGCCCGCCCTTCCCAAGACGCGGAGCGGCAAGATCATGCGACGGATCCTGCGCAAGATCGCCGAAGGCGATGTCAGCAATCTGGGCGACACGTCGACCCTGGCCGACCCGGCGGTGGTCGACGATCTGCTGGCCAACAGGCCGGAGACGAACCGCTAGATTTCGGGCGTCCACGAGGCGAAGTTGATAAGGTCGCCGGCTTCGAGACCCCCAAACAGGGGGGTTATCAACTTCAGAATCAACTTCGTAAATTTGAAACCCATCGGTTCGTTCAAATTTGCCGCGAAACTGGCGAATTAGTTTCGAGTTTGCGCTCGCAAGGCGGTTTTCATCGGCGGAGAAATCGCGCCCGGATCATCGACAAGTTCAAAGAACCCGGCAGACTTGGCCGAAACCGACGGCTGGCCGTAGTTTGCGGATGAAAGCAGGCAAATTCCTATTTTGAAAGCACTTTGTACCAACGAGCGCGGGACGTCGGACAATTGGAAACGACGGGTCGAAGTCGATAAGCCGCAGCCTTAGCGGTAACGACGGTGTTGTGATTTTTGGTATCCGGTAGTGGGTACGCGGGCGAAGTGCGCTATTGCGGCAAGATCTCGCTTGCGACCCGCGTTATGGATATCAGCCTTCGATGGCTGCTGACTCAGACCGCGAAAGACGTCACGACTTCTAATCCCGCGCAAAAAAGGTTACGTCTGCCCCATCGGCGGGGAGGGTAGCTCGTGGACGATGCGGCGCATTCCGAGACTGACGACCGTCCTTCGCCCGTTTCGGTCTTTGTCAGCTATGCCACCGCGGATCGGAAGAAAGCGCTGTCCGTCTGCCAGGAATTGGAGCGGAAGGGCGCACGGTGCTGGATCGCGTGTCGCGACGTAGCGCCCGGCGAGAATTACCAGGAAGCGATCGTTCGGTCGCTGCGATCGGCAAATGTCATACTCCTCGTTTTTTCGGCCGCCGCCAATGGGTCGAACGAGATCAAGAAGGAGCTGTCGCTCGCAAGCCGGTTCGAAATACCGGTAATCGCGCTCCGGATCGAGGAAGTGGAGCCCAGCGATGCCTTCGCCTACGAGTTATCGACCCGGCAATGGATCGACGCCTTCGATGGTTGGGAGCGCGCGATTGATCTTTTAGCCCGGCGCGTGTCCGAACTGGCCCCTGGCGGCCTGTCCGCTGCCGACCTTCCCACCGTCTCCTCCTCTTCATCCGCCCGGGCTGGCAAGAAAACGCTTGTAATCGTGTTGTCGCTGGTCGCGACGATTGCCGCCGGGCTTGCCGCGATATTTCTCCGCCCTTCGTTTGACGCAGCGCACAGCATGACGGTGCGTCTGGCCGATTTTCATGCCCTTTCGTCGGACCTGCCGACAAATGTACCCGATCTCGTGCGCGAGGAAATCATCGCCGCGTTCGGCGTCGACGGCGTGATCCGAGTATCGACCGCCGCGATCGCGGAAGCGGGCAAGGGCCCTGCTTATTTGCTGAGTGGCACCATCCGGCGCGACGGCGCGCAAATTCGTGTCATCACCCGCCTAACCAACGAGCGAAGCGGCGTCACCTTGTGGACCGACAGCTTCGATTACGACGGTAAGGATGCCACGCGCGTCCCGCGACGGATAGCGGTTGACGCGGGCAACATGGTGCACTGCGGGCTGTTCGCTGCCTCGACCTACCCCAAGCCGCTCCCCGATCCGGTGATATCCGACTATATGCAATTCTGCCAGAACAGCTGGTGGAGCCAGACCTTTTCCAATCCGCAAAAGG
Organism: uncultured Alphaproteobacteria bacterium; assembly: GCA_963740965.1. Lineage (GTDB taxonomy): Bacteria > Pseudomonadota > Alphaproteobacteria > Sphingomonadales > Sphingomonadaceae > Sphingomicrobium. The sequence continues at coordinate 660,414 of CAVUFW010000006.1, read as the reverse complement.
CTCTCGATGCGGCGCAAAAGGTTTCCGCTGCCGCCCCCGATTTCTCGTGGGGATGGTCCGCCATCACGACCGCCTCCGATCTCGTCTTTTATCGGACCGATCCGGGTCCGCAGCGCGAGGAAATCCGACGCCTGGGGATCGCGGCCGCGGACAAGGCGCTCCAGCTTGATCCCAAGAACAGCGAAGCGCTGGCCCAGAAAAGCATGTTGGTCGGACGGCTCAACTGGGCCGCGCAGGAGCAGCTGTTGAAACAGGCGATCGCGGCGCGGCCATTGTTCTGCGGATGCGAACATTATCTCTACGGGATCATGCTCGACAATGTCGGTCGCTATTCGGACTCGCTGATCAACATGCGCCGATCGACCGAAATGCTGGCGCTCGACGGCATATCTCAGATCGGCCTCGCGGACGCCCTTGTGGTCACCGGAAATGCGGACGAGGCCGCGCCGCACTTCAAGGCGGCGGTCGACCTGTTCCGCGATCCGGCAACGGCATCGTACATCACGATCAATTATGCGCCCGAAAATGGCGATTATGCCGCAGCGTCGAAGGCCTTGCTCGATCCCAATCTACATATGTCCGATTCGAAGCGAGCGGCGCTGACCACTGCGTTCCAAGCGATGGCCGGCGGCGATGCGGGCATAAGACAGCAGGCGGCCAAGAAGCTCGCCGATCTTCCGGAAAATGAAATCGATTCTCTCGCTACGCGTTTAATTAGTGCATTGGGTCTGCCCGAGGTGGCCCTGCAGATCATCCAGACCAAAGCAATACGCGAGGGTTTCTCGCCGTCATCCTGGCTTTGGTACCCAAGCATGAAGTCGGCGGTCCGGAGCAAAGCTTTCCTAGGAGTCGCCCAGCGCATCGGTTTGATGGACTATTGGCGCGCGACCCGGACACGACCCGATGTTTGCATGACGCCCGGCTCACCGGAATTCTGCAAGCTTATCTAGAGAGGCTGGCGGCGCACTAATGACACTGGCGTCGGAAGTGCCTGGTTAGGGCGAAAGGTTTGCTTGCCGATCCTTGGACCACCGCTAGGCCAGGCGAAGACGATTTTCCAACGGGTCAGCTTCTCGTCGACGTCACGGCTGGCTGTGAAAACCACATTTCAAAAGGGAAGAATGGTGGACGCACTAGGGCTCGAACCTAGGACCCGCTGATTAAGAGTCAGCTGCTCTACCAACTGAGCTATGCGTCCATTGCCATGAGGCAGTGCCCGGTGGGCAGGAACGGATTGGTGTCCGTTGCGGGGCGGCCTCTAACAAAGCTTGCGCGGGCACGCAACGCCTATCCCAGCAGTTTCGATTGACTGCGCTGTTGCCGCTCCAAGCTCATCAGGATGCCGAGGCAGATCATCACCGTCATCACCGCCGATCCGCCGAAACTGACTAGGGGCAGCGGCACGCCGACGACAGGGGCGAGCCCCATCACCATCAGCAAGTTGATCGCCGCATAGAAAAAGATCGTGCCCGACAGGCCGGCGGCGGTCAGTTGGCCGAAGCGAGTGGGGGCGCGCCGGGCGACGTTCATGCCCCAGCGGATGACCAGTCCGAAGGCGATGATGAGCAGGGTGCCGCCAACCATGCCCCATTCTTCGACCAGGCTGGCGAAGACGAAATCGGTATGCCCTTCAGGCAAATAGTCGAGGTGGCTCTGACTGCCATTGAGGAAGCCCTTGCCGAAAATGCCGCCCGAGCCGATGGCGATCTTCGACTGGCTGATGTGATAGCCGGCACCAAGCGGATCGCTTTCGGGGTCGAGGAATATTAGTACCCGCTTGCGCTGATAATCGTGCATCAGCGCGAACACGACCGGCATGGCGGCCGCCATCGCTATCGCGGAGCCCGCGAAATACCACATCGGCAGGCCGGCGAGGAACATCACGGTGACCCCGCAAAACACAACCATCAGGCACGTGCCGAGGTCAGGCTGGATGAGGATCAGCGCCGCTGGCACGCCGAGCAGCAGCAATGCCGGCCACAGGGCACGCCACTTGCGAATCTCCCCCGCGGGGAGCAGTTCGTAGAAACGGGCGAGGGTCAGGACGATCCCCGGCTTCATGAATTCGGACGGTTGCAGGCGGATGAAGCCGAGATCGAGCCAACGCTGGGCGCCCTTGGTCACGAACCCCAGGGCCTCGACGCCGATCAGCATGGCCACGATCACGCCGTATGCGGGGAAGGTCAGCGCCTTCATGGTCGATTCCTTGATCGTCGAGATGACGATCGCGACCGACAGGAAGAACAGGATGACCATCGCCTGCTTGTTGGCCCATGGCGCGAAATTGCCGCCTGCCGCCGAATAGAGGACGACGAGGCCGAACAGGCAGATGCCGCCAACCATGAAAATCAGGCGCCACGGCAGCCGGGCGAGCGGCGTGGGCAGGATGGCGGAGGTGATCATGCGCCGCGCGCCGCCGATTTATAGGCATCGAGCTGGCGCGCATTACGCTCTGCCAACGACCCGCCCCACTGCTTCTCGAGCGGCTCGAGCGCCGCCATCGCCTTGGCCTGGTCGAACATGTAGGTCATCGAATCCTTGACGATCGGGGCGGCGGCCGAGGCGCCGAACCCGCCATGTTCGATGATGCAGCCGATCGCGTAGCGCGGCTTGTCGGTCGGCGCGAAGGCGATGAACAAGGCGTGGTCGCGCAGCGCCCAGCTGCTCTGGTGACCGCGCGTGCCGAGGCGGAAGACCTGCGCGGTGCCGGTCTTGCCCGCCATCTGGATGCCGTCGATCGGGAGCTTGGAGCCGACCGCGGTGCCGCTGCCGTTGACCACGGCGCCCATCGCCTTCTGGACGATCAGCAGATGTTCGGGATCGACGTCGAGGTTGGCGATCGGGTCGCGCTTGCCCCCCATCATCAGCCTGGGCTGAAGCAGCTTTCCCGATGCCAGCCGCGCCGGCATCACCGCCAGTTGCAGCGGATTGACCAGCACATAGCCCTGGCCGATCGACGTATTGGCGGAATCGTACCCCTGCCATTCGCGATCATATTTCTTCCTGAGCCATTCGGGATTGGGCATGGTGCCGAACCGCTGGGACGGGATGGGCAGGTCGAACTTCTCGCCATAGCCGAGATAGTGCACCATTTCGGTCGTCCTGGCGGGATCGGTAATGAGGCCGGTCGCCCAGAAATAGGTGTTGCAGCTGCGCTCCACCGCCTGGTGCATGTCCATCGATCCATGGACCGCGTCGCAGCGGAAATAGCGGTTGCCGATCTGGTAGCCGCCGGCACAGTGGACCCTTCGCTTGGGATCGATCCCCTGTTTGAGGAAGGCGAGCGCCATCGCCGGCTTGATCGTCGACCCGGACGGATAGAGCCCCTGCGCGACCTTGTTGAGCAACGGGATATGGTCGTCCTTCGACAACATCTGCCATTCGGTGCGGCCGATCCCTTCGCTGAAACTATTGGGGTCGAACGCCGGCATGGACACGAAGGCCAGCATGTCGCCGCTGGCGACATCCATCGCCACCAGCGCACCCGACTGGTCGCCCATGCGCCGCGCGGCGTAGTTCTGCAGTCCCTGGTCGATCGTGAGCTGGACACTCTGGCCGCTGCGGTCGGGCTTGGGATCGAGTTCCTTGACCAGTTTGCCGCGCGCGGTGACCTCGATCCGCTGCCCGCCCGGCGTGCCGCGCAAGTTCATTTCGAGCGACTTTTCCAGGCCCGACTTGCCGATCTTGAAGCCGGGAATGATGAGCAGCGGGTTCTTCTCCTCGGCCTCATATTCCTTCGCGTTGGCGGTCCCGACGTAACCGACGAGATGCGCGACCGCGGGTCCATCGGGATAGTAACGCGAATAGCCGCGGGTCGCCTGGACGCCCGGCAGGTCGGGAAGGCGGACCGTCACGGCGGCATATTGATCGTAGGTGACGTTTTCGGCGACCTGCACCGGCTGGAACCCGCGGCCCGACTTCAGATCGCGCAGGATGCGGTCAACGTCGTCGGGGGTCAGCCGCATCAGTTCGACGAGCATCTTTAACGTCTGCTCGGGGCGTTCGAGCTGCTGGGGGACAATGTCGACGCGGAAGCTCGACCGATTGATGGCGATCGGTTTGCCATGGCGATCGATCATCCATCCGCGCCGGGGCGGCACCGGGATCAGCTGCACGCGATTGCTCTCGCTGAGCAATTTGTACTTCTCGTTCTGGGTCACGGCGAGGTAGCCGAGGCGACCGACCAGCAGCGCGCCGACCGCGGTCTGCGCACCGCTGACCAGCAGCATGCGCCGCGAGAACGCCAAGCCCTGATGCGCGCCGGTGTAGCGCTTGCCCCTCTGGGCACCGAGAATGCTCATCGGCCGAAACGCCAGCGATCGAGCCGCGCCGCCGCCATCGCCGCGATGGGAAAGGCGAGCACGGCGATGGCGATTGCCGGAACAATGCGGACGAAGGGCACGGGCGCTCCGAGCAGTCCGGCGACTTGCCAGTCCGACCAGCGGTCGACCACGATCAGCAAGGTGGCAATCGCCCATTCAACCCAATAGTCGCGCCACTGGGTGCGCTGGTCGACCAGTTCCATCGCCAGCATCACCGCCGTCCAGATCGTCACCGACAAGCCGATCGGCGCGCCAGTCATTAGGTCGTTGAAGAAGCCGAGCGGCGCTGCCCACCAAGCGGGCCACGGATCGGCGCGAAGCAGACGCCAGGCGATGAGCATCAGAAAACCGAAATTGGGCCACCAGCCGCTCAGCGAGACGATCGGCAACACGCTGAGGAAGGATGCCGCGACGACGCTGGCGGCCGGGACATAGGCCGCGCCGCTGACCGCACCGCCGCGAAACGCGCCTTGCTTGGTGGACAGAGCGGCACGGACCATCAGCGATCCCCGGGAGCCGGCGAGGCGGCAGCGGCGAGCGCGGCGGGCTCGAACACCCGCTCGACGATGGCGAAGCTGGCCTGTGCGGGATCGGCGAGCGGAATGGCGAGCGCGCCATCGTCGTCGAGGCGGATGATGCGGGCGATCGGCACTAGTGGCGGATAGAGACCGCCGGTGCCCGACGTGACGATGATGTCACCGCGCTTGAATGGATTTCGGCCCACTTCGAGCGGGCGAACGTCAATGGTTCCGTCGCCGCGACCGGTGGAGATGACCGGCGTGCCGCCGCGAAGGAGGCGCGCCGGAACGATATTGGATCGATCGCTTACCAGCAGGACGCGCGAGGCCGACGAGCCCGCGTCGATCACCCGGCCGACCAGTCCGTCGGCGGTGCGTACCGGCATGCCTGGACCGACACCGTCGCTGCGGCCGACCGACAGGATTGCGAAACGGCGCGTGCTTTCGAAGCTGGAGCCGACAATCCGGCCAATGGCGACCGCTTGATCGGTTTTCTCGCGAAGCCCGAGCGCGGCCTTGAGCTGGGCATTTTCCTGAAGCACCGCTTTGGCGCGGATGATCTGGCGACGCATCGCCACCGCCTCGCGCTTCAGCCCGGCGTTCTGTTCCGCCGCGTTCCAATAATCGCCGGCGCCGCCAACCACGCCCCGAACAGTCACCACCACGTCGTCGAGCGCCGCGGTGACCGGCGCGGTGATGTCGAGCGCGGCACCGCGAACACCGGCATAGGCGTTGGGCGCGACGAGCGAGAGAACCAGCAGAACCAGCCCGACGATCAGCCCGCCGACGGCCGCAACCAGACCGAAGAACAGGCTATATTGGGCCTTTCTCGACCAGCCCGGACGCGGGCCCGCTGGCGCGGCCACGAGCCTTCAACCTACGCGGTCTGGAGGACGCCGCGGAACTGCTCTTCCTCTAGCGCGCGGCCGGTGCCGAGCGCAACGCAGGTCAGCGGATCGTCGGCAACCGTTACCGGAAGGCCGGTCTCGTCGCGGAGCACTTCATCGAGCCCCTGGAGCAACGCGCCGCCGCCGGTAAGGACAATGCCCTGATCGCAAATGTCGGCCGCCAGTTCGGGGGCGGTGTTTTCAAGCGCGATGCGCACGCCTTCGACGATGGTGCCGACGGGTTCGGACAGCGCTTCGGCGATCTGGCCCTGGTTGATGGTGATTTCCTTGGGCACGCCGTTGACGAGGTCGCGGCCCTTGATGTGGACCGTCTCTCCGATGCCGTCGACCGGCGGCTTGGCGATACCGACTTCCTTCTTGATCCGCTCGGCTGTGGCTTCGCCGATGAGAAGATTGTGGTTGCGGCGAACGTAGGAGGAGATGGCCTCGTCCATCTTGTCGCCGCCGACCCGGACCGAGGTGGTGTAGGCGAGACCGCGGAGCGACAGCACCGCGACTTCGGTGGTACCGCCGCCGATGTCGACCACCATCGAGCCGACCGGTTCTGTGACTGGCATGTCGGCACCGATCGCAGCCGCCATTGGCTCCTCGATCAGATAGACCTGGCTGGCACCAGCGTTGGAGGCCGCGTCGCGGATCGCGCGGCGCTCGACGCTGGTCGAACCCGAGGGAACGCAGATCACGATCTCGGGGAAGCGCCAAGCGCGCATCTTGCCGCCGTGGACCTTGTGAATGAAATGCTTGATCATCTGTTCGGCGACGTCGATGTCCGCGATTACGCCATCGCGAAGCGGGCGAATGGCCTCGATCTGGTCGGGGGTCTTGCCCATCATCAGCTTGGCGTCATTTCCGACCGCCTTGACGCGCTTGACCCCGTTGATGGTCTCGATCGCAACCACCGACGGTTCGTTGAGCACGATCCCGCGGCCACGGACGTAGACCAACGTATTGGCCGTTCCGAGATCGATCGCCATGTCGTGCGACATCCATTTGAACCAGCGCGTCCAGAACATGCTTTCCCCGTCTCTCGCTCTTCGATTGAACCATCACGCAAACCCGCGCGCCGGTTCAAGATTTCTTATCCAAACCCTTGTGAAAGCAACGTGAATTTTTGGGACGATTCAGCGCTTCATGGGAGGGCTCGGATTGGGCTAGGACCGGGGCCATGTCAATAAGAAGGCTCCCGTCCGAACTCGTCAATCGCATCGCCGCCGGCGAGGTGGTCGAACGACCGGCGAGCGCCCTCAAGGAGTTGGTGGAAAACGCGCTCGACGCCGGGGCGCGGACGGTCGCGGTTCGACTGTCTGCCGGCGGGCTCGAACTGATCGAGGTGAGCGACGATGGATCGGGCATGCGGCCCGACGAAATGCGGTTGTCGATCGAGCGTCATGCGACCTCGAAACTGCCCGACGACCGGATCGAAGAGGTGGTAAGCTTCGGTTTTCGCGGCGAGGCCTTGCCGTCGATCGCCAGCGTGGCGCGGGTGACGATCGAAAGCCGGACCCGCGACGGGACGGACGGGTGGCGGCTGGCGATCGATCATGGGGAGCCGGCGGGCGAGGGACCTGCATCCCTTCCGCCGGGAACGCGGGTCAGGGTCGAGGGTCTGTTCGACAAGGTGCCGGCGCGGCGGAAGTTCCTCCGCAGCCCGCGCGCCGAATATGCCGCGAGCCTCGATTCGATGCGCCGGCTGGCGATGGCCCGCCCGGATGTGGGATTTACGCTCGATCACGACGGACGGCGGATCCTGTCGCTGCAACCAAGCGACGGCCCGACGCGGGTCGCCGCGCTATTGAGCCACGACCTCGATCGGCACGGGCTGGGAGTCGATTGCCTCCGCGACGGGCTTCATCTCACCGGCGTGGTCAGTCTTCCGACGTTCAATCGCGGGATGGCCGACCAGCAATATCTGTTCGTCAATTCGCGGCCCGTGAAAGACCGGCTGTTGGTTGGCGCTCTGCGGGGGGCATACCGCGACCTCCTGGCCCGCGATCGGCACCCGGTGGCGGCACTGTTCCTCAAGGTGCCTGGCGACGAGGTCGATATCAACGTGCATCCGGCCAAGACCGAAGTGCGATTCCGCGATCCGGCAGCGGTGCGCGGCCTGATCGTCGGCGGCCTGCGCGCGGCGTTGGAGGACGCGGGGCATCGAAGCTCGGCGCGCGAGCAGTTCGCGGCCGCGGCTGCGTGGCAGGTCGAGCCGGTAGCCCAAGTCGCGACGGGCGGGTTGTTCACGAGGACAACTGCTCCCGCTGCGGTTGCTGGCGGCTGGTCCGCTTCCGCTACTGGTGGCAACGTGGCCGACCATCGCGCCCCATATGCCGATTACGCGCCTTCTGGCCGCGCCGAGCAAGCGGTCGAAGCCGTACCGACATTTCCGCTCGGCGTGGCGCGGGGACAGGTGGCGGCGACCTATATCGTGGCCGAGGCCGAGGACGGGCTGGTGATCGTCGACCAGCATGCCGCGCACGAGCGCCTGGTGCTCGAGCGGATGCGCAAGTCCAATGCCGGCGGCGCGATCCCGCGGCAGGACCTGCTGATCGCCGAGACGGTCGAGCTGGACGAGGTCGAGTGCGACCGACTGGAAAGCGCCGCGGGAGAATTGGCCGAACTCGGACTGGAGATCGAGCGGTTCGGGCCGACGACGATGCTCGTTCGGTCGACCCCGGCGGCGCTGGGCAAGGCGGACGTTCCCGGTCTGCTGGCCGACCTGGCCGGGGAATTAGCCGAACTCGGGACTGCGCTGGCGCTCCGCGACCGGCTCGACCACGTCGCGGCGACGATTGCCTGCCATGGGTCGGTCCGGGCCGGGCGCGTGCTATCGGTTGCGGAAATGAACGCGCTGCTCCGCGAGATGGAGGTCACGCCGCACTCGGGGCAATGCAACCACGGTCGACCGACCTGGGTGAAACTGGCGCATAACGACATCGAGAAATTGTTCGTCCGGAAGTGAGCCGAGGATTCACACCTCTGTCAAACTTCTGGTATAGTCGATCGCGGGGCTGGGGAGAGCGAACGATGAGCGATCAGGACAGGGTCTATTTCGCAAGCCGCGCCGCCGAGGAAGAGAAGAACGCGCTCGCGGCGAGCAACCCCAAGGCGGCCGAAGCGCATCGCAAGCTGCAACGTGCCTATCTCGAACGGGCGAGTGTCGGCGATCGACCCGAAACCGTCAGTGACATCGTCGGCTAGACCCCAAGTAGCGACAGCGCCCGGTCGATTGCGCCGGGACTGTCGAGCGGTTCGGTAAATCGCGGCCAGCTGGGCGGCGGCTGGTTGGTGAACCAGGTGTATTGGCGCTTGGCGTAGCGGCGCGTTGCGATTTCCCCGCGAGCTACGATTTCCTGGCGGGTGCCGCCGGCGGCGATTTCGCGGACGCCGATGGCCAGCATCGCGGGGAGTTGGGGATTCAACTTCATCGCCATCAGCGCGGCGACCTCCTCCACCGCGCCCTGGTCGAGCATCGCGGCGAAGCGGTGGTCGCAGCGGGCGACCAGCCAGTCGCGGGGAGGAAGCAAAATCAACGGGCGGAGCGAAATTTCTTCGGCAATCCCGCCGGTCGATTGGCGATGCCAGTACGAAAGGGGGTGGCCGGTCGACGACACGACTTCGAGCGCCCGGGCGATGCGCGTAGTGTCGGCGGGGTTGAGGCGGGTGGCGGACTCGGGGTCGAGGGACTGAAGTTCGGCGTAATTGTCGGAAACCGGCGTGGCGCGGACGCGGGAGCGGATGGCGGGGTCGATCGGGGGAATGGGCGCGATGCCGTCGAGAAGGGTGCGGATATAGAGTCCGGTGCCGCCGACGAGGATGGGAAGCTTGTCGGCCTGGTGGATCGCGGCGATCTCGGTTTTGGCGAGGGCGGCCCAGTCGGCGGCGGAACAGGGGTCGGTCACACTGCGCGTATCATATAGGCGATGGTCGACTGCGGCCCGGTCGGCGGCCGACGGAGCGGCGGAAGTGATTGGTATCTCACGATAAAGTTGCGCACTGTCGGCATTGACAATGACTCCGCCGGTGACCCGCGCGAGCGCCATCGCAAGCGCGCTCTTGCCGCTTGCGGTGGGACCGGCGATGAGGGCGAGCGGAGGACGGGCCTTGATCATTGCGACGCTGATAGCAGCCGGGCGGCTGAATGACAGGCTGTTGGCCGAGGCGCTGGAGCGCGTGCCGGCGGCGCGCTTCCTGCAGTGGATCGACGAGGGCGATGCGGTCGATCTGGAAGTGCCGGACCTTAACACGCGGGCTGCGCTCGAAGGCTGGAACGGGTGTGACGTCATCGTCCAGCCGGCCGAAGGGCGTGAGAAGGCGCTGCTCGCCGCCGACATGGATTCGACCATCATCGGGCAGGAATGCATCGACGAACTGGCGGATTATGCCGGTATCAAGCCGAGCATTGCGGCGATCACCGAGCGCGCGATGCGCGGCGAGATCGACTTCGCCGACGCGCTGCGCGAGCGGGTGGCCTTGCTCGAAGGGCTCGACGTCGCGATCATCGGGCGATGCCTGGAAGAGCGAATCCGGCCCAATCCCGGCGCCGAGACCTTGGTCGGCACGATGCGCGCGCGCGGCGCGGGGACGTTGCTTCTGTCAGGCGGGTTCGTTGATTTCGTCGAGCCGGTGGCGGCGATCGTCGGCTTCGAAAAGCACGTTGCCAACCGGCTGGCCAGGAGCGGGACCGAGCTCAATGGGACGCTGGACGGTCCGATCGTCGACGCCGAAGCGAAGAAGGCGGCGATGCTGACCGAATGCAGCGAGCGCACCATCGATCCGTCGGCGGTGCTGGCGATCGGCGACGGTGCCAACGACATTCCCTTGATCGAGGCGGCGGGGCTGGGGGTCGCCTATCGCGCCAAGCCGGCACTGGCCGCGGTGGCCGACGCTCGGCTGGACCACCACGACCTCGACGCCCTGCTGTGGGCGCAAGGGATCGCGCGTAAGGACTGGATTATTTAGCCGCCACCGCGAAGCAGGGCTGGGGACGAAGCGCGGCGCAGGCGGCGGTCGCATCGGCCTTGCTGTATGGCCCGACCTGAAGCCGGGTCATCGCGCCGACCGGAACGTAGAACGCTTGCGTCCCGCCAAGTTTGGGGCCGAGCCGCGCGTAGAGCGACTGGGCGGCGGCACGCGTCCCGAACGCGCCGAGCTGGATCCGCCAGCCCGTCGTGCCGGTGGTCGCGGCGGGCGGAGGTGCAGTTACCGCTGCGACGCGGGGCTGGGGTTTCGGTACATTGGCGACGGCGACCCGCGTCTTCGGCGGCGGCGGTGCCTTGGCGACCCTTGGCTGGGGCGGGGGCGGGGAAACCTTGGCCATGCGGGTTACCGGCGTGGCGGCTGCCGGCTTGCCGATGCCCGCCAGGCGTCGGGCCAAGGCGACGCCTCTTTGTCGCTGCGCCAGCGGGATGACCTTGTCCATGTCGGCAAGCGTCGCGCGGGCAGGGGCCAGTCCCTGGGCCGCGGCGCGGCTGACATAGGCATAGCCGAGCACCGGATCGCTCTTCACGCCGTCACCGTTGAAGATGGCGGTGCCGGTGACGAGCATGGCGCGCGGATCGCCGCGCTGGGCCGCCTTGTTGAGCCAGGTCAAAGCGGCGGCGCGATCGCCGACGTCGAACAGCAACAGGCCGAGGCTGACCTGGGCGTCGAGATGGCCGGCTTTGGCCGCGCGTTCGAACCAGCGACGGGCGGAACTGCTGTCGGCGGGAACGCCGCGACCGAGGCGATAGGCCTGGCCGAGATTGAAAGAGGCATCGGGATCGCCTTTTTCGGCAAGCGCACGCCAGATCTCGGTCGCCTTGGTGGGATCGCCGCGTTCCCACGCCACGACCCCGGCGCGAACGGTGGCGAAGGCCTGCTGGCTAATCGCCGTGCCGAGGATTGCAGCAATCCATAACGCGCGCATCAGTCCCTCCTCCGTCTCCAGGCGGCGACCTTAGCCGAGCCGGACGTGGCCGCAACACGGTCGGGGTCGCATTAACCAATATTTAGGGCCTTTCCCGCCAGATGGTCCCCTGATCAGCGTCATTTTGGGCGAGGGGAATAGAATGCGCGTTCTTGCTATGGCATCGCAGAAAGGCGGATCGGGTAAAACCACCCTGTCCGGGCATCTGGCGGTGCAAGCGCAATTGGCGGGCGCCGGTCCCGTCTGCCTCATCGATATCGATCCGCAGGGAAGCCTGGCCGATTGGTGGAACGAGCGCGAGGCCGACATGCCGGCCTTTGCCCAGACCACGGTCGCGCGGCTTGCAAGCGATCTCGAGGTGCTTCGCCAGCAGGGTTTCCGGCTGGCGGTCATCGACACGCCACCGGCCATCACCATGGCCATCCAGTCGGTCATCGCGGTGGCCGAGCTGATCGTCATTCCGACCCGCCCGAGCCCGCATGATCTGCGCGCCGTCGGTGCGACGGTCGATCTGTGCGACCGCGCCGGCAAGCCCTTGCTGTTCGTCGTCAATGGCGCGACGCCCAAGGCCAAGATCACCTACGAAGCCGCGGTTGCGCTGTCGCAGCACGGCACGGTGGCCCCGGTCACGCTTCACCACCGCACCGATTTCGCAGCATCAATGATCGACGGCCGGACGGTGATGGAAGTCGATCCCAACGGCCGGTCCGCCAAGGAAGTGGTCGAATTGTGGGATTACATTTCCGACCGCCTCGAGAAGAATTTCCGCCGCACCGTGTTTGCCGCCCCGGGTCAGCCCGCCGGCAACGCCGCGGCCAGTCCGCGTCCCGTCGGTGGCTTCGGCCGCCGCGTGGTCGGCCAGTAAGGAGTGATGACGATGGGCGAGCCCAAGGCCTTTGCGTCACTTTCATCCGGCCTGCTTGCCCGCAAGGGTGGAGCGCGCCCCGCCATGCGTCCCCAGGGATTCGGTGGCCAGTCTGGCGGCGCAAGCCTGGAAGATCTCGGCTGGAACGACATGGGCTTCGAACCGCCCAAGCCGGCCCATCTGCCCGAGCGCGACGCCGAGCATGACGGCTTCGGCGAAGAAGTCGGGCCGCAGCCGCTGCGCAACCCGCTGTCCGCGCTCACCCCGTTCGGCCAACCCGCCGGATCGCCGGTGCACGACCAGCAGGAAGAACTCGCCGCCGCGTTCGCCGCGGTCGAAGACGAGGGCGACGAAGATTTCGACGAAACCGCCGAGCTGTACGATGGCCCGCCGCCGGTCCTGAATGCCTTCGACGACGATGGCGCGGACGTAGTGCCGATGCCGATGCGCAAGCCGATGGCGATCGCCGCGCCGGTCGCCCAGCCGGTCGCTCAGCCGGTCGCAGCGCGACGGGCGCCGGCGCCGCGTGCCGCCGCCGGATCGAAAGCCAAGGCGGCGTTTACCTTGCGACTCGACAAGGAGCGCCATCTGAAACTGCGCCTGGCCTGCGCAGTCACCGGTCGATCGGCCCAGCAGCTCGTCACCGACGCGCTCGATGCGCTGCTCGCCGACATGCCCGAACTCGACGGAATGGCGAGCCATGCGCCGTCGTCGGTCAAGCGGGTCCGCAACTAGGGGAAGGGAAGTCGTGATGGTATCGTCGCTGCGTTTTGGAGCTGCACTGTCCGCTCTGGGGATGATCGGGGCGCTCGGCGCCTGCGCCACGCCAGGCGCCCGCATGGCGACCCGAGCCTCCATCTTCGGTGACAAGGTCGATACGTCGAACATCGGGCTTGCGACCCGCGCCCAGACCGCGATCGAGAAGGGCGACTATCCCGCTGCCATCAGCCTGGCCGAACGCGCAGTCGGCAATACGCCGAGCGATGCGGGTTTCCGCGGACTGCTCGGCAATGCCTATTTCGCCGGTGGCCGCTTTGCCTCGGCCGAAAGTGCGTATCGCGACTCGCTGTCGCTGATGCCCAACCAACCGCAACTGGTGCTCAAGTTGGCTCTGGTGACGATCGCACAGGGCAAGGCCGATGCTTCGATCGACGTCCTGAACCAGGCGCGCGACCTGCTCGACCCGGCCGATTACGGCCTGGCGCTGGCGCTGGCCGGTCAACCGCAGGCGGCGGTCACCGTGCTCGACGCGGCCGCCCGCGAGGTCGGTGCCGATGCCCGCGTCCGCCAGAATCTGGCGCTGGCGCATGCGCTTGGCGGAGACTGGGAGATGGCCCGCACCGTGGCTTCGCAGGACGTCGCGCCCGACCAACTCGATTCGCGCATCCAGCAGTGGATGACCTTCGCCAAGCCGACCAAGGTGTCGGACCAGGTGGCGTCGCTAACCGGCTTCGCACCGGCCGCGAGCGATCCGGGACAGCCGGTCCGGCTGGCGCTTGCCCGACCCAAGGATTCGGTGCGGATGGCGCAAGCCAATGTGCCGGTCGCAGCGGCCCCCGCAGCCGAAGTCGTTCCGGCCGAAGCGCCCGCGGTCGACCTGGTGCCCGAACCCGTTGCCGAGGCGCCGGCCGAGGCCGCCGCTCCAGCACCGGCACCGGTCATGGTTGCGGCAGCGCCGGTGGCCGTGGTCGAACAGGCCCGTGTCTATGCGGCCGAAGTCGCGGCGCCCGTCGCCCAGCCGGTCAAGGTCCGCAAGGCCAGCGCCCGCCCGGGCCTGTCGCCGCGCGCCGCAACCCTCGACGTCAATGGCGTGCCGGCCCGCCGCGCCGCCTTCGGTCGAAGTCAGTCGGTGGTCCAGCTCGGGGCCTATTCGTCGCGCGCCGGCGTGTCGGCCGCCTGGTCGAAGCTGGCCGCCAAATATCCGGCGCTGCGCGGCTATTCGCCCGCCACGGCCCGCTTCGACGGGGCCAAGGGTACGGTTTACCGCCTGTCGCTGAGCGGCTTCGACAATGGCGACGCCGCCAAGTCGATGTGCTCGTCGCTCAAGAGCAAGGGCGGCGCCTGCTTCGTCCGCTCGGTCGCCGGGGACGCGCCGATCCGTCTGGCGTCGCTCTAAGAGCTTTTCAGACGAGGCGTTCGGCGGCGAAGAGGTCGAGACAGGCCATCCGCACCGCCACGCCCATCTCGACCTGAAGCACGATCAGCGACCGCTGGGGATCGTCGGCCAATTCGCCGTGGATCTCGACGCCGCGATTGATCGGCCCGGGATGCATCACCACCGCATTGGGAGCGGCGGTGGCGAACCGCGCCGCGGTGAGACCGTAGCGGTCGAGATATTCGCCGGGGGCGTCACCGAAGTCGGTTTCGAGCCGTTCGCGCTGGATCCGCAGCATCATCACCGCATCGGCGCCCGCCACCGCATCGTCGATCGCGCCATTGCCCGTGAAATCGTCGGGAAGCAGCCCGGGCGGGCCGGCGAGCCGGACGTCGGCACCGAGGCGCGTCAGCAGCTTCACATTCGAACGCGCGACGCGGCTATGTTTAAGATCGCCGCAGATGGCGACCTTGAGGCCTTCGATCCGGCCGAAGCGGCGGCGCAACGTCGCGGCGTCGAGCAGCGCCTGGGTCGGATGTTCGCCCGATCCGTCGCCGGCGTTGATCACTGGGCAATCCATGATCGTGGCGACGTCGGCGGGGGCGCCGCTGGTGCCGTGGCGGATGATCAAAGCATCGGGGCGCATGGCGTTGAGCGTGCGCGCGGTGTCGGCGAGCGTTTCGCCCTTCTTGATCGAGCTCATCTCGACCTGCATCGTGACGACCTGCGCGCCGAGCCGGTTGGCGGCGATCTCGAAGCTCAAGAGGGTGCGGGTCGAGTTTTCGAAGAAGGCGTTGACGATGGTCAGACCGTCTAGCCGGTCGGCATTGCGGCGAGGCTGGCGATTATAGTCGAACCAGCGGTCGCCCTGATCGAGAATCGTGTCGATCTGGCCGTCGCTCAGGCTGTCGATCGAGAGTAGGTCCATGAGCGTGCCTGCTAGCTTGGCTCGGGCAGATTGACCAGCGCGTCGATCGCGCCTTGCAGGATGTGCGCGGCGGCGTGGGAGTCGACCTTGGTGGCGCGCTTTGCGCGGCTCACGTCTGCGTCGATCATCGCGCGCTCGACCGCGACGGTCGACCAGCGCTCGTCCCACAGCAGTACCGGCAGCGCCAAGGGCAGGAGGTTGCGGGCGAAAGCGCGGACCGACTGGGTACGGGGACTGTCGCTACCGTCCATGTTGAGCGGGAGGCCGACGACCAGGCCGACGATCGTGTGACGGTCGATGGAGGCACGTAGCGCCGCCAACTCGGCCGCGAACTTGGTGCGGAGGATCGTTTCCGAGGCGGTGGCGAAGCTCCACCCCGCGTCGCAGGTGGCGAGGCCGATGGTCTTGGTGCCGACGTCGAGGCCGAGCAATCGCCCACCGCGATCGGGGAGCGCCGCGCGGAACGCGACCGCATCGGCGACGATCACCGCGCCGGCCTGAACGCCGCAAACCGCCGGGCGGCGTCGGCGCGGATCGATCCCCAGAAGAGGGCATAATCGAAGGGGTGATAGTTATTGCCGGGAAGGACGAAGCCGCCGACGGTGGGCAAAGTGCCGTCGACGAGCAGCAGTCCGTCCTCGCAGCGCGCGCCGACCTGGCCCGGTGCGACGGTGGCGGTGGCAAAGTCGGCGGTCGGCTGGAGCGTCCCGAGATTGGCCGACGGGGCCGCGGACCCATTCAGCGTGCCGGTCAGCGGGTTGACGCACACCATGTCGCGGCGCTGGCGAGTGATTCCGTTGGCGGCTTTGGTGCCGACCCAGCTGTCCATGACCAGCGCCGGATTGGCGGGCTCGGCAAAGCTTTGCCACGACAGGATGCAGCCGGTCTCGTCGGCGGTGCGGCAGGCGGCGCGGCCCATCGGCGGCAGATCGGCGGTGGCGGACAGGGGCCAGCCGACGACGTAGGCGGCGACCAAACGGCCCTTCAATGCATCCCGGCGGTCGGCGAGCAGACGTGACAGGTGAAGTCCGCCCTGGCTGTGCCCGGCGAGGATCAGGGGGCGCCCCGCGGGTTGCGCGGCGAGAAAGGCGTCGAACGCTTTCAGGACATCGCGATAGGCGAGGTCGAGCGCCTTGGAGGCGTCGGCGCTCTTCAGGAGAAACGCGCCGAACGCGGCTTGGCGATAGCGCGGTGCCCAGATCTCGCTGACGCCGCTGAAGGCGCTGGCCTGGCTGCGGATGAACAATTGCGTGCGCGATTCGCTGCTCGCGTTGGGGCGGATCGGGGCGTTCCAGCGGTCGCGTTCGAGATAGGTGGTGGGGTGAATGAAGAAGGTCGCCGCGCCCTTGGCGAGCGGATCGGCATCGGTAAATCCGTTCGGACGCCATTGCGACGGATCGCCAACCATTCCCGGCCTGGCGAGCCAATTGGCATCGTCGGCATAATCGGGGCCGGTGTCGGTCCGCGGCGGCGCCTGGAAATGACCCTGCGGTGTGGCCTGCTGCACCAGCACGCTGGCGCCGAACTGGTAGAACAGGAAGGCTGCGGCCACCGCCAGGATGATGAGGACGAACACACAGCCGAGAAAGCGACGAGCAAGCATGGGGTGGGGCGTTAGGCGAGGGGCAGGCCGTCGGCAAGCAGGGCCGACACCTCGGTTGCCCTCGGCGTCGGTCGGCCTATGGTCGCAATGGGGGAGTAAGCGATGAGCGAGCGGCAGGACGAGACGACCGAGCACTGGCCGCTGCGGCCGTGGATCATGGCCGCGATCGGTGCCTTCGCAGGATTGGCATTCCACCTGCTGACCGATCACGATTACCAGCATCCACTTCCCGCGCTCAGGCAGGCGGTGGCGACCCTGGTCGTCATCGCAACGGTCGGCTTCGTGCTGACGGTCGAGCGGAAGCGGTGGTTATGGTCGCTGGCGTTCGCGGTCGGCTGGGGCGTGGTGATCGCGTTGGTCGGCTGGTTCACCGCGCAATATAATCAGGCCCCGACGATCTTCGAATGGCCGTATCTGTCGGGGATCTTCGCGGTGCTGCTGGCCGCGCCCTTGTTCCAGACGACGCGCGACGAAGGGCGACGACGGCTGCCCTACGAACGGCTGCACCGCCATGCCTGGACCGACGCGGTGATCGGGGCGGCAAGCCTAGCCTTCGTCGGCGTGTCGTTCGCGCTCGCCTGGCTGATCGCCGGCCTGTTCAACCTGATCGGGATCGAGGCGATCGAGAAACTGCTTGAGAAAGAGTGGTTCGGGTTCATGCTGTCCGGGTTCGCATTCGGCGCGGCGCTGGGTCTGTTGCGCGAACGCGACGCGTTGGTCGGAACGCTCCAGCGACTGGCGATGGTGGTGCTTTCGGTACTCGCGCCGGTGCTGGCGATCGCGTTGGTCGGCTTCCTGGCGTCGGTCCCGTTCACCGGACTGGGCGAATTGTGGGGTTCGGACATCCCCGCGACGCCGCTAATGCTGGTCGCGGCGGCGGGTGCGATCCTGCTTGCCAATGCGGTGATCGGCGACGGGGTCGACGACAAGACTGGCAATCGCGTTCTTCGAATTGCGGCGCTCGCGCTGGTGCTGACGGTGCTGCCGCTGGCGATCATCGCCGCTTTGTCGTTGGGCCAGCGGATCGGCCAATATGGCTGGACCCCGGAGCGGATCTGGGGCGTGGTCGCGGTCGGCGTGGCGATCATCTACGGCCTGGCCGGATGGTGGTCGGTGGGCAAGGGTCGGGCGAATTTCGCGACCGTGCTCCGACCGCTTCAGATTGGAATGGCGGTGGGCCTGTGCGGGCTGGCGCTGCTGCTGGCGCTGCCGATCGTTGATTTCGGAGCGATCAGCGCGCAGTCGCAACTGGCGCGGCTTCAGGCCAATGCGGTCAAGGCCGACGAATTCGACTGGGCGGCGATGGCGTTCGACTTCGGACCCGCCGGACGCAAGCAATTGGCCCGGGTCGCCAAAAGTGGAGCGATCGAACAGCGACAGTTTGCGTCGCGCGCACTGGAGGACGTCGACCGCAACCAGATTGCCTCCGCGACCGAGGCACGCCGCGAGGGGCGGGCGGTTGCCGCCAAACTTCGGCTTGCCTCATCCGACATCGTCATGACCGACGCGCTCCGTGACAAGGTCGGCGAGAGCTACGACTGCCGCCGGTCGGACGCGAAGTGCACACTGCTCCGGATCGGGCCCGAGCGTTATTTGCTGGTGTCGACGTCGGGAAGAAAGAAGATCGTCACATCAACCATCCTCGACCTGAAAGAAAAAGACCGGTCGACGTCCGGAGGATTGGTCGGGACGGAGGAAGCAGGTGTCGAGGGTGTCGACCTGGAGAAGGCACGGATCGAGATCCGACCGGTCCAGCGCCGTCAGCTCTATGTCGACGGCAAGCCCGTGGACCGGCCGTTCGAATGATCGGCGACGCTTGAAGGGGCGAGGGCGGGCTGCTAGCCGCGCCCTTCAGGTCGCTTGCCGACATGAAGGAAACCAACAATCGTGTCTGTCACCGAAAAAGAAGTGCGCCACGTCGCCAAGCTCGCCCGGCTCGCGCTGAGCGACGCCGAGATCGACAAGATGGTGCCCGAGCTCAACAACATCCTGGGTTGGGTCGAACAATTGGGCGAAGTCGACACCCGCGGTGTCGAGCCATTGACCGCAGTCATCGACATCCCGACCCGGCTGCGCGACGATGTCGTGAACGACGGCGACATGCGCGACAAGGTATTGCTGAATGCGCCGGACGCGCAGCATGGGTTTTTCGCGGTGCCGAAGGTGATCGAATAGTGTCCGAACTTACCGATATGACGATCGCCAGTCTTCGCGACGGATTTCGCGCCGGGAAATTTTCCGCGCGTGAGGTTGCAAGCGACTTCAACGACGCCGTGGTCGCCGGACGCGCACTGAATGCGTGGACGGTCGAGACGCCGGAGCTGGCACTGGCCGCCGCAGATGCGGCAGATGCGGCGAGAACGGCGGGCGATCTGAAGCCGCTGTCGGGCATCCCGCTGGGAATCAAGGATCTATTCTGCACCGAGGGTGTGGACAGCACGACTGGGTCGAACATTTTGAAGGGTTTCAAGCCGCCCTACGAGAGCACGGTATCGGGCAAACTGAAGGCGGCGGGCGCGGGCATGTTGGGCAAGCTCAACATGGACGAATTCGCGATGGGATCGTCGAACGAGACTAGTGCCTACGGTCCGGTGATCAGCCCGTGGAAGCGCAACGACGGCGGCAATGCGGCGCTGACCCCCGGCGGGAGTTCGGGCGGATCGGCGGCGGCGGTCGCGGCGGGAATGGCACCCGGGGTCACCGGGACGGACACGGGCGGATCGATCCGTCAGCCGGCGGCCTTTACCGGCATCAGCGGGATCAAGCCAACCTATGGGCGCTGTTCGCGGTGGGGGATCGTGGCGTTCGCCTCGTCGCTCGACCAGGCGGGGCCGATGGCCAGGGATGTGCGCGATTGCGCGATCCTGCTCGAAAATATGTGCGGGTTCGACGCGAAAGATGCGACCAGCCTCAACTTGCCGGTGCCGCAATGGGAATCGGAATTATCGAGTGATCTCAAGGGCAAGCGCATTGGCATTCCCAAGGAATATCGCATCGACGGCGTGCCCGACGAGATCAATGCTCTATGGGATCAGGGCATCGCCTGGCTCAAGGATGCGGGGGCGGAGATCGTCGAGATTTCGCTGCCGCACACCAAGTATGCGCTGCCGACCTATTACATCATCGCGCCGGCCGAGGCTTCGTCCAACCTCGCCCGCTATGACGGCGTTCGCTACGGGCTGCGCGACGTGCCCGAGGGCGGCAACCTCGACGCCATGTACGCGACGACGCGCGACGACGGCTTCGGCGCGGAGGTGAAGCGGCGGATCATGATCGGTACCTATGTGCTGTCGGCGGGCTATTACGATGCCTATTTCACCAAGGCGCAGAAGGTGCGGACGCTGATCAAGCGCGATTTCGCCGAGGCATTCGCCAAATGCGACCTGATCCTGACCCCGACCGCGCCGTCGGCGGCGTTCGGGCTGGGCGAGAAGATGAGTGACCCGCTGGCGATGTATCTCAACGACGTCTTCGCTGTGCCGGCGAGCCTGGCGGGATTGCCGGCGATGTCGGTACCGGGCGGGGTCGATGCGCAGGGGCTGCCGCTCGGGCTGCACCTGATCGGGCGCGAGTTGGACGAGCAAGGCGTGCTCAATGCGGGGCTGGCGATCGAGGAACGGGCCGGATTCACGGCGCGGGCGGAGAAGTGGTGGTGAGCGACTATCGAATCCAAGGCGAAACGGGCGAATGGGAGGTCGTGATCGGCCTCGAGGTGCACGCGCAGGTGGTGTCGCAGGCGAAGCTCTTTTCCGGCGCGGCGACGGCGTTTGGGGCGGAGCCGAATACGCAGGTGAGCCTCGTCGACGCCGCGATGCCGGGGATGCTGCCGGTGCCGAACCGCGAATGCATCCGCCAGGCGGTGCGTACCGGGATGGCGATCGATGCGCAGATCAACAAATGGTCGCGCTTCGACCGCAAGAATTATTTCTACGCA
Source organism: uncultured Alphaproteobacteria bacterium (assembly GCA_963740965.1). Classification (GTDB taxonomy): domain Bacteria; phylum Pseudomonadota; class Alphaproteobacteria; order Sphingomonadales; family Sphingomonadaceae; genus Sphingomicrobium. The sequence continues at coordinate 639,342 of CAVUFW010000006.1, read as the reverse complement.
GATTTGCCGCAGGGCTACCAGATCTCGCAGCTCTATCATCCGCTGGTTGGCGAGGGCTCGATCACGGTACTGACCGATGAGAAGGACGAGAGCAGCGCCAAGACCATTGGGGTCGAGCGGATCCATGTCGAGCAGGACGCCGGCAAACTGATGCACGATCAGCATCCGACCATGTCCTATGTCGACCTCAATCGATCGGGCGTGGCGCTGATGGAGATCGTGTCGAAGCCCGACATGCGTTCGCCTGCGGAAGCAGGAGCTTACGTGCGGAAGCTGCGGGCAATTCTGCGCTACGTCGGCTCGTGCGACGGCAACATGGAAGAAGGATCCATGCGCGCCGACGTCAATGTCAGCGTGCGCAAGCCGGGCGGCGAGCTTGGCACGCGGACCGAGACCAAGAACGTCAATAGCGTGCGCTTCGTGATGAACGTGATCGAGAGCGAGGCACGGCGACAGGTCGAGCTGATCGAGAGCGGGGGCGACGTGGCGCAGGAAACGCGGCTCTACGACCCCGACAAGAATGTCACGCGCACGTTGCGGTCGAAGGAAGACGCGCACGATTATCGCTACTTCCCCGACCCCGACCTGCTGCCGCTCGAGCTCGACGACGAGTTTTTGAAGGCGTGCCGCGACAGTCTGCCTGAATTGCCGGATGCGAAGCGCAAGCGGTATGAAGGGCTGGGGATTACGCCATACAACGCCAGCGTGCTGACCGCCGAGGTCGAGACCGCGCGCTGGTTCGATAACTTGCTAGACGGACTGCAAAGGCCAGATTTAGCATCGGATGCTGCCAATTGGGTAGCATCAGAATTGTTCGGAATGCTCAAAAGAACCGGACGCACAATTCAAGAAAGTCCGATATCCGTTCGTCAGGCAGTCAGTCTGTTAGGCCTAGTTGCAAGCGGCACTATTTCGAAAACTATGGCCAAGCAGGTGTCCGAATTGATGCTCGATGAGAACAGTGGGCATTTTGGCGAAGACCCGGAAACGATCGTCGAGGAGCGCGGGCTGAAGCAGACCAGCGACACAGGCGCGATCGACGCCGAGATCGACAAGATTCTGGCCGCCAATGCCGACAAGGTCGAGCAGTACAAGGCGGGCAAGGAGGCGCTGTTCGGTTTCTTCGTCGGGCAGACGATGAAGGCGATGCAGGGCAAGGCCAATCCCGGGGTCGTGAACGAACGGCTGCGGGCGAAGCTGAACGGATAGGCTTGCCTGCGCATCCGCGTTGCGGCAGCTTTGCGACGCCGATTTGGGGCCGGTTACTACGGGGGAATTTGTGAAAGCGTTTTGGATCGCGGCACCTTTTGCCGCCTGCGCCTTGCTGGCGCCATCAATGGCCTTTGCTCAATCAGACGTCGCGGTTACCGACGGGGCGCAAGCGCCCGACGCGCCGCTGGTCGAAGATATTCCCGACCCAGCGACGCTGACCATGCCGGCGCTGGCCTTTACTGAGATTCCGGACAATGCCGACGGCTTCAAGAAATATTTCTATTTCCACCGCGCCGGCACGACGTACCAGGATGCCTATCGCGACATTCGCGAGTGCGACGCCCTGGCCAGTGGGAGTAACATCTACATGGGTGCGAGCGACGGCGCGATCGCCGGTGCGATGGCCAATTACGGGATGCTGGCGGGGAGCGTCGGCGGGGTCGTCGGCGGGATGATCGCCGACGCCATCTTCGGATCGGCGCTGCGCCGCGAGCAGCGTCGCACCAATCTGCGCAATTGCATGAGTTTCAAGGGCTACGGTCGCTACGGTCTTTCCAAGGATCTGTGGGTCGCCTTCAACTTCGAGGAAGGACTGGGCCGCAAGCGTGAGCCGGTGCGCTTGCGAGTGCTCGCCCTGCAGGCGCTGGTTGCATCGGGGCCCGCCCCGACGACCAAGGAGTTGGGACTGTGAATGCGCTTAGGATGGCAGCGCTGCTCGTTGCGGCGTTGCTCGTGCCGGCGGCCGCGACCGCTGCGTCGATTTCGGAAAAAGACGTCGTTTCGGGCAAGGTCAAGATCGACCCGGCGTCGGGCTATATAATGATCAGCGGTGCCGAGCGGCAGATGGGCATGTTCATCCGCGTCCCCGACGCCGACACCTGGCGGGAATGGGAAGCCGACCGGCTCAAGGCTTTCACCAAGGCACAGCGGAAATATCCGTCGCAATTGGCCAGCTGGGAAGACCGCGCATCTGTCGCCCGGCAGACACGCGCCGCCATTCCGGAGCGGCCCGAGGAACCCAAGCTCGAGCGCTTCATGATCGACCCGATCGAATTGCGCGATACGGAGTTGTTCGGTCCTTTGTTTGTCTATTCGAAGGGCGCAACGGTCACCTACGTCAATTCGGTCAAGCCGGGCACGTGGATCTGGTACGGCCCGATCATGTCGGCCGCCAACGGCACCATGGCCGGATCCTGCAACTGCATGGGCACCGTGAAGTTCGAGGTGAAGCCGGGGATGGTCACCGACCTCGGCAACTCGCTCGCCTTGCTGCCGCAGTGGGATAGCGAGAAGGACGTGGCGCGACTATTCCTCGACGACCTGAACGCCAAGCGCGCGGCCAGCGGGAAGGAGCCGCTCAAGAGTTCTGGCGACCGGCCAACTGGCCTATGGCGCGCCCGCCAGCCTGTCTGCCTGGCCGCTCGAAAAGGCGGAACTTCAAGCGAGCGGCAAGCTGAATAATTTCTATGGCCTGACGATTTCGCGCGTGGCGCCGATCCCCGGCATCCTTGCCTATCGGCGCGACACGGTGATCGACGTGCGGACGGGCAACGACATCGAAACCCCGACCATCGTGAGCCGGGCCAAGATCAAGAAGTAGCGGGCGCACAAGCCGCTGGCGTGGACTGCGGCGTGGCGATAGGGACGGGGCACCCGACCTTCCGCCCGAGGACATTTCCATGCGTCTGCGTCTTGCCGCTCCCGTCTTGCTCATGGCCGGTTCGGCCGTTGCCGCGCAGCCCGCCGCCGCACCGCCCGCCGCGACACCGCCGAAGCTGATCGTGGCGATTTCGGTCGATCAGTTTTCGTCCGACCTGTTCGACGAATATCGCCCGATGCTGAACGGCGGGTTCGCGAGGCTGGGGCGCGGGGTGGTGTTTCCGCACGCCTATCAGGGGCATGCTGCGACCGAGACCTGCCCGGGCCATTCGACGATCCTGACCGGCGCTTATCCGGCGCGCAACGGGATCATCGCCAACACATGGTACGACCTGTCGCTCAAGCGCGCCGACAAGGCGGTATATTGCGCTGAGGACGAGCGCGTCGCGGGGTCGACGTCGTCGGCCTACACCGTATCGCCGATGCATCTGAAGGTGACGACGCTGGGCGAATATATGAAGCGCCAGTGGCCGGCGAGCCGCACGGTCGCCGTCGCCGGCAAGGATCGAGCGGCGATCATGATGGGCGGACAGCGGCCCGACCAGCGCTGGTACTGGAACGGCAAGACCTATGCCACCGACCTGGCCGGCGCGACGGTGCCGCAATCGGTGATCTCGGCGCGCTCGGCGGTGGCGTCGCTGGTCGCACAGCCGCAAGCAGGGCTCGATCCTCCGGCGTTGTGCAATGCCAAGGCCCGACCGGTGGCGGTCGGCGGCGGCGGCGCGCCGGTCGGGGCAGGTCGCTTCGCGCGTCCCGCGGGCGACCTGTCGCTGTTTCGCGCTTCGCCCGAATTCGACGGGGCGACGCTGGCGCTCGCCGCGGGACTGGTCGGCGAGATGAAGCTCGGCAAGGGCGGATCGCCCGACCTCTTGGCGGTAGGGCTGAGCGCGACCGATTACGTCGGGCATCGCTACGGCACGGAAGGGCAGGAAATGTGCCTGCAACTGCTGTCGCTCGACCGCGACCTGGGTGATTTCCTGGCGTATCTGGACCGCGAGGTCGGCGATTATGCGGTGGTGCTGACCGCCGACCATGGTGGCAAGGACATTCCCGAGCGCGAGCGGGCGGCGGGTGTTGCCGGCGCGGCGAGGGTCGACCCGGCCCTGTCGGCGGGAACGGTCGGCAAGGTTCTCGCAACCCGCTTCGGGCTTCCCGGCACCCTGCTGTACGGCGGCAATTTCGGCGACATATATGTCGATCGCTCGCTGGCGATGGGCAATCGCGCCAAGGTGCTGGCGGCGGCGGTCGCGACTTATCGCGCGCACCCGCAGGTCGAGGCGGTATTCACCCATGACCAACTGGCCAAAACCCCGATGCCGACCACGAGTCCGGACAAATGGAGCCTGATCGAGCGCGCGCGCGTGTCGTTTGATGCCGCGCGCGGTGGCGATTTCGTGGTTCTGCTGAAGCGCGACATCACGCCCATCGCCGATACTAGAGGCGGTTTCGTCTCGACCCACGGAAGCGCGTGGGATTATGACCGCCGGGTGCCGATTGTCTTCTGGCGGTCCGGCTTCGGCGGACAGACTGTCGATGTGCCGGCACAGACGGTCGACATTCTGCCGAGCATTGCCGCGATGATCGGGCTGTCGCTGGGTGACGCCGCGATTGATGGACATTGCCTTGCCCAGGCGCCCGGCGCGGTCTGCGCGGGGCGATAAATCTCCGCTTGCAAGTCCTTAGAATAGCAGCATAATCTTGGGCTCTCGACGGGTTCAGGGAGGCAGTATGCGTCGCAATCTCTTGGGCGTTGGAATGGCCGCGCTGGCGCTATCCGCCTGTGTCCAGACCAAGCAATATGCCGATGTCGAGTTTGCCCCGCCGAGCGGCGACTACAAGCTATTGGTGATGCGACCCGACGTGACCGTGGGGTCGGTGACGGCCGGCGGGATGGTCGAGCCGCGCGCCGACTGGACCGAAACCGCGCGCACCAACCTGCTGGCGGCATTACGGGCGCAGCAGGGGGCGCGCGGCGGCAACGTCCGGATCCTCGAACGGCGCGACGGTTTGCCGGGAGTTGATGCCGAGACCGTCGCCGAACTCGAACGACTGCATTATGCGGTCGGGTCGTCGATCGCGCTGCACAAATATTCCGGAGCGTATTTGCCGACCAAGCGCGGCAAAGGACTCGACTGGACGCTGGGCGAGGATGCGGTCGCGCTGGGGCGCACGACGGGCATGGATTACGCGCTGTTCCTCCATGCCGAGGACAGCTTCGTTTCGTCGGGACGGATTGCGCTGCAGGTCCTCGGCATTGCGGGCTGCGCGGTCGGGTTCTGCGCGCCGAACATCGGTGGCGGCGGGCAGTTCGCCTATGCCAGCCTGGTCGATCTGCGCACCGGTGAGGTGGTGTGGTTCAACGTGCTCCAGACCGGAAGCCAGGTGGCGGGAATCAAGTTCGGCGACATCCGCACGCCGGACGGTGCGGCGGTGATGGTCGAACGTTTGCTGGGGCGGATGAAGCCCGGCAAGGAGGTCGCCCGAAGCCTGAAGGCCGTCCGGTGAGCCTGACCCGTCGTCATGTCCTGTCGGGCGGCGGCGCGATGGCTGCGGCGCTGGCCGCTGGCACAGCGCAGGCCCGGATCCTTCCCTCGGCGATGGATCCGCTGATCGGGCCGAACTATCGGCCGACCGACCGCGACGAACTTGGTCTGTGGCAACAGATGGAGCGGGTCGAGGAAGAGCTTTCCGGATCCAATCTGCTGATCAAGGATCCGGCGCTCAATCGCTATTTGCAGGGGCTGATCGGCAAGGTCGGCGGGCCCGCGGCGCGGGACATGCGGATCTATCTGGCGCGCATCCCCGAATTCAATGCGGTGATGTTCCCCACCGGCTTCGCCGTCGTGTTTTCCGGACTGCTGCTGCGAATGCGCAACGAGGCGCAGCTGGCGGGAGTGATCGCGCATGAAAGCGGGCATTTCCTGCGCAAGCACCAGATCCGCCAGTGGCGCGACATGCGCACAAAGAGCGACGTGTTTGCGGTGCTGGCGATGGGCGCGGGCGTCGCGGGCGGAGCGGCAGGGGTCTATACAGGCGACCTGGCGCGACTGGCCGAACTGGGCACGATCCTGAGCCTGTTCCGGTACAACCGAACGCTGGAGGCGGAAGCCGATGCGATGGGGGTGCGGCTGCTGGCGGACGCAGGCTATGCGCCGACCGCAATGGCCGAAACGTGGGACCAACTGATCCGCGAGCTCGACGCCTCGGCCAAGTATCGTCGCAAGAGGCGAGACCGGGGATATTCATTGTTCGCGACCCACCCGACACCCGAAGCGCGGATGGCAGACCTGCGCATTTCGGCGCGGGAGGTGACGGTGCCGGGGCGGACCTACGACGACGGGCGGGCGCGATACCTGGCGGCGATCGCATCGATCCGGCCGATGCTGCTCGACGACCAGGTCAAGCTGAACGATCCCGGTGCGAGTCAGACGATCGTCGAGACTCTGGCGATCGACGGCTGGAACGGCCTGCTCCGCTTTCACGAAGCCGAGGTCTGGCGATTGCGTAACCGGGCGGGGGACGATGCCCGTGCGGCGCAGGGGTACGCCGCCGCCGTGCTTTATCCCGATGCGCCGCCCGACGCGTGGCGTTGGCATGGCGTGATGCTTCAGAAGGCCGGGCGGACCGTCGAGGCCAAGGCCGCCTATGCGCGCTATCTCGCGATGGCGCCAAACGCGCCCGACGCGCCGTTCATTCGCCAATTGCTTCAGTAGGGGGCCGGTTCATGCGCAAATCGATCATCGTTGTCCTGGCCGCGAGCCTGCTCGGCGGCTGCGGCGGCAGTCTCGGCGGAGAGGGCTTCGGCTATGGCGGCTATTCGTTGATCCGGTCGCGCGATGTCGCGGTCGGCGACGGATCGGTGATCGTGCGCCCGCCGCGTGAGTGGAACCGGGTCAGCTCGGCCTGGTCGATCGACGACATCCGCGCGGTCGAGGACTGGACCCTCAATGGATCGAGCCTCGATTCCCTCAGCTTCGTCACCAGACTGAAGGGTGGCCGCTACATCATCCGCCAGAGCAAGCGCGCCGCGCAGCAGGTTCCCAAATTTCGATCCGACATGACCGCGCCCGAAGTCACTGCGATGCTCGAAAGTTTCTACCGGGTGCGAGCAGGAACGGTCGATTTCCGCACCATCGGCCTCAGCCCGCGCCAGTTCATGGGCTATCCCGGGTTTCAGTTTGACTTCGACCATCTCGATACCGACGAAGTGTGGCGGCGCGGGCGGACGGTCGGAGCGGTGATCGACGGGCGGTTGTACCTCGTGCTCCTCGACGGCGCACGATCGCATTATTTCAATGCCGCTCTGCCCGATTTTGAAGCGGTCGCAAACTCCGCCCGCCTGCGTCGCTAGACCGGGTCGGGCGGCGGAGGGGGCTCGGGCTCACCGGGCAGCGGATCGGGCTGCCCGGGCGGGTCGTCGGGATGCTGTCCCGGTTGGGGCGGGGCGGACGCCATTCAGGCGATCGGGGAAATCGGGGTGGTCGGCGCTTCGGTGCCTGGAGACGACGGCGACGGGACGTCGATCGGCGGCTGCATCGGCGGGCTTTCGGCGGGTGCCTCGCTGGGCTGCGCCGGGGGCGAGGGATCGTTGGCCGGCGCGGGATCGGGCGATGCGGGCGGCGTGTTGTCGGGTTGCTGGTCTTGCATGGAAATAGGCTCCTTCAGTCAGTCAACGTCCTGACATCGTGCATGGTTGCCCCGCCCGCGATCCTTGCTATAGGCCGCGCACCTTAATGGCGTCCGCGCGGGCGTGGCGGAATTGGTAGACGCGCTGGTTTTAGGTACCAGTATCGCAAGATGTGGGGGTTCGAGTCCCTTCGCCCGCACCATTTTTCGGGTACGGCCTGTCCACGGGACAGGCGGCACGAAAATAGGGCACCGGCCCGGCGTGAATGCCAGCAGATGATGAGCAGGAAGTAGCTGAAGTGACTATGAAAACTGTCGAGACGGAAAATGAGGGCCTGAAGCGGGCCTACACGCTGACCATCGCCGCGAAGGATATCGACGCGCGGCTGGACCAGGAAATCAAGCGCATCGCGCCGACCGTCAAGATGCCCGGCTTCCGGCCCGGCAAGGTGCCTGCGAACCTCATCCGCAAGATGCATGGCGACGCGTTGCACCAGGAAGCGCTGAACACCGCCGTCCAGCAGGGCGTGCAGAGCCTGCTGACCGAGCACAAGATCCGCCCGGCGATGCAGCCCGAGGTCGAGCTCGACCAGGCCTATGCGCCCGGACAGGATGCGGAGATCAAGGTCCGACTGGAAACTCTGCCCGACGTTCCCGCGCCGAAGATCGACCAGCTGAAGCTGGAGCGGCTGACGGTCGAGGCCGACGATTCGGTGGTCGACAAGCAGATCCAGAATCTCGCGTCGTCGCAGAAGGCTTGGACCGCCGCGCCCAAGGGCCACAAGGCGGCGATGGGCGATCAGGTGACGATCGACTTCATCGGCACCGTCGATGGCGTCGCCTTCGATGGCGGAACCGGCGAGGGCATGGCGGTCGAACTCGGTTCGGGATCGCTCATTCCGGGCTTCGAGGAAGGCCTGGTCGGCGTGAAGGTCGGCGACAAGCGCGACATCGACGTGACCTTTCCGGCCGATTACCAGGCCGAGAACCTTAAGGGTAAGCCGGCGGTGTTCGCGATCACCGTCACCGAGGTGAAGACCGCGGGCGAAACCAAGATCGACGACGAATTTGCCAAGACGCTGGGCCTCAAGGACCTGGAGCAACTCAAGGGCCTCGTCCGCGACCAGGCGCAGCAGGAACTCAACGGACTGACCCGCACGCACATGAAGCGCAGGTTGCTGGATCAGTTGGCGTCGGATCACGACTTCGACGTGCCGCCGTCGATGGTGTCGGCCGAGTATGACAACATCATGGCCCAGCTTCGTCATGAAGCGAGCCACGACGCTGATCCCGACGCGTCGCTCAAGGAAATCGAGGCCGAAGCCGACGATTATCGCGGCATCGCCGAACGCCGCGTGCGCCTTGGGCTGCTGCTCAGCGAAATCGGGTCGGCCAATGGCATCGAGGTCAGCCAGGCGGAAATGAACCGGCTGATCGGCCAGGCGGCATCGCAATATCCGCCGGCCGACCGCGATCGCTTTATCCAATATGTCCAGCAGGAGCCGATGGCGGCTGCCCAGCTGCGCGCCCCGTTGTACGAGGACAAGGTCGTCGACTTCCTCTTCGCCAAGGCCGACGTCACCGAACGTCCCGCGACGCGCGAACAGCTGGAGGCCGATCTCGAGAGCGAGGAAGGTCATGTCCACGGCCCGAATTGCGGTCACGACCACGGCGAGGCCAAGCCTTCGGCGAAGGGCAAGAAGACCGCCGCCAAGGCAGCTAAGCCGGCCAAGGCCGAAGAACCTGCCAAGGGCGCGGTGGAGACCAAGGCTGACGCCAAGCCAAAGCCCGCGAAGCCCGTCAAGGATGCCGCGCCGGCCAAGTCCGCCGACCCCAAGCCGGCCGCCAAAAAGCCGGCGGCGAAAAAGAAATAACCTGTCTTAAAGGGACGGCGGTTAGGGGAGCGGCATGATCGATACCATCCGCCCGCGCATCGCCGTCCTGCTACCTTGTTATAACGAAGAAGCGGCGATCACCCTGACGATCGAGGGTTTTCGGGCGGCGCTCCCGTCGGCGACGATCTACGTCTACGACAATAACAGTCGCGATAGGACGGTCGAACTGGCCCGCGCTGCGGGGGCCGAGGTGCGCACCGAGCGGATGCAGGGCAAGGGCAATGTCGTCCGACGGATGTTCGCTGACGTTGACGCCGACGTCTACATCATGGCCGATGGCGATCTGACCTATGACCCTGCTGCTGCGCCGGCGATGGTCGACATGCTGGTCGCCGAGCGGCTCGACATGGTCGTCGGGACCCGGCAGCACGAGGTCAAGGATGCATATCGCGGCGGCCATGTGCTCGGCAACCGCGTCTTTACCGGCCTGCTTTCGGGACTGTTCGGGCGGAGTTTCTCCGACATCTTTTCAGGTTATCGCGTGTTCTCGCGGCGCTTTGTGAAAAGCTTTCCGGTGCTCAGCGAAGGATTCGAGATCGAAACCGAAATATCGGTCCATGCGCTGGAGTTGCGGATGCCGGTCGGTGAGGTCGAAACGGCCTATGGCGCGCGGCCCGAGGGATCCGAGTCAAAGCTTTCGACCTATCGCGACGGGTGGCGGATCCTGAAGACGATAGCGACCTTGTACCGGATCGAGCGGCCCGTGCTGTTCTACGGCTCGATCGGCGCCTTGTTGCTGGTCGCGGCGATCGTCCTGTCGGTGCCGTTGGTGCTGACCTATCTCGACACCGGTCTCGTACCACGCTTCCCGACCGCGATCCTGGCGACCGGGCTGGTGATCATCGCGGTGCTATGTTTCTTTTCCGGCCTGATCCTGGATACCGTGACGCGCGGCCGCCGCGAAGTCCGTAGACTGGCCTATTTGTCTCACCCGGCGGCCGACTGAAATCTCCGCTGCTACGGACGTGTAACAATAATGTCGCATCGAGCGACTTTGTTTCGGCGCCGTCTAGTCAAATTCTAGTGGCTTGATACTCTCCTATACTATTCGTTTGTTAATATAACGAATGTTTAACAGGGGAACATCATGAACAGGAAGCAGATCTTCTTTCGCGCCGGCGTATCGCTTGGAGCCATGATGCTGTCGACGACGGCGATCGCGCAAAGCAATCTTCCGCCCGAAGATCCGGCCCCAGAGCCCTGCCACCACGGCGGTAGAGGAGCCGGCGCCCGGCGATGCAATCATCGTCACCGGGTCGCGCATCCGCCGCGATCCGCTGAACCAGGACTCGCCGGTCACCTTCGTCGACCAGTCGGACATCGCCAAAAGCGGTCTCAATTCGATCAACGACGTGCTTCAGCGACTGCCGAGCGCCGGCGGCGGACTGAACGGCAAGTTCAACAATTCGGGCAATTTCGGCAATCCGCCCGACGGCGGCGGCGTCGGCGCCGGGGCCGCCGAAATCGACCTCCGCTACCTCGGATCGAAGCGCACGCTGGTGCTCGTTGACGGCCTCCGGTTCGTCAACGCGGCGTCGGCATCGGGCGTGCCGGGATCGGTGGATCTAAACGCGATCCCCGACAGCATGATCGAGCGGGTGGAAGTCCTGCAGGACGGGGCGTCGGCGATCTATGGGTCGGACGCGATCGCGGGGGTGGTCAACATCATCACCAAGAAGCGCCAGAAGGGCCTCCTCGCGACGGCGCAACTGGGCGGATACGACAAGGGCGACGGCTTCACCCAGAATTACCAGATCAGCTGGGGCAATGGCAGCGACGGCCCGACCTCGATCGTGTTCGGCGGGAATTACGTCAAGCAGGATGCGATCAGTTCGGGCCAGCGCGACATTTCGCTGTTCCCGGCGCCATATTCCAACAGCTGCCTCGATGGCGGGTGCAGTTCGGGCACGCCGCTTGGGCGGTTCATCGTGCTCGGCAACGATCTGACCTTGCGCGGTCCTGTGATCGGTCGTCCGGTGGTGTTCAACCCGCTGGTCCCGAACGATCCGGCGAGCGACTTCAAGGATTTCGCCACGCTCGATCGCTTCAATTTTGCACCATACAACTTTATCCTGACACCGCTCGAGCGGATCGGCCTGTTCGTCACCGCCAAGCAGGAACTGGGCGAATTCGCCAATCTGTCGGGCAAGCTGATCTTCAATCGCCGCAATTCGAAGAACCAGGCGGCGCCGTTGCCGCTGTTCGTCGGACCGGACGCGGGCAATGGCAATCTGCTCGACACGATCGTGATCGACGCCAGCAATCCGTTCAACCCGTTCGGCCAGACGCTCGGGCCGGGCACCTACAACTTCATTGGTCGCCGTGTCGCGGAAGGGGGACCGCGCCGGTACAACCAGCGGGTCGACACCACCTATGGCACGCTGACGCTCGACGGGAAGTTCAAGGTCGGCAGCCGCGACTGGTACTGGGACGTGAACGGCGTCGCGGGCAAGAACAAGGCGAAGCAGACCGTGTTCGGCAACATCAACGCCGCCAACCTGCAGACCGCGCTCGGCCCGATCGCCAATTGCACCGGAGCCTGCGTGCCCTTCAATATCTTTGGCGGGGTAGGGTCGATCACCCAGCAACAGCTCGACTTCGTCAGCTTCGTCCAGGACGACAGCAGCGAGCAGAAGATGTGGGGGGTCAGCGCCAATCTGTCGGGCAGCCTGTTCGACCTGCCCGGTGGCCCGTTCGGGTTTGCACTCGGGCTCGAGCATCGCGACCTCAAGGGCCGGTTCGATCCCGATCCGATCGTCGCCGCGGGTCTTGGGTCGGACATTCCGGCTCTGCCCACCAAGGGCGGCTACAACGTCGACGAGGCCTATATCGAGCTGGTCGCGCCATTGTTCTCCGAACGGCCGTTCCTGCAGCTGCTGGAATTCAACGGCGCGGCGCGCTTCTCGGATTATTCGGCATCGGGATCGACCACCACCTTCAAGGCCGGGGTCAACTGGAAGCCGATCCGCGACCTGCGCCTGCGCGGATCGTGGTCGGAAGGCTTCCGCGCGCCGACGATCGGCGAATTGTTCGGGACGCCGTCGCGCTTCGACCAGGAAATCGTCGATCCCTGCTCGGGCAGCCCGACCGGCGAGATTGCCACCAATTGCGCCGCGCAGGGCGTGCCTGCTCGGCTACACGCAGAACAATCCGCAGATATCGGTGATTACCGGGGGCAATGAAAATCTGAAGCCCGAAACGTCGAAAGGCTGGAATCTCGGGGCGGTCTACAGCCCGTCCTTCATTCCGCGCTTTTCGGTCGAGGCCAATTATTACAACATCAGGGTCAAGGGCGCGATCCAGGCGGTCAATGCCAACACCACGCTGCAGCAGTGCGTGATCAGCAACGACCCGGCGGCCTGCGCGCTGGTCAATCGCACCGCTTCGGGGCAGATCGCCAACATCCAGGGCCTGCTCAACAATATCGCCGCGATCAAGACCGAGGGGCTGGACCTCAACGTCACCTATCGATCGCCCAAGATGTCGTGGGGAACGATCGGGCTGACGCTCAACAACACCTTCCTCTTCAACTACGATGTGTTCGTGCCCACGTCCGACGGTGTGCAGCGGATCAGCCGCGAAGGCACCGAGCAGGGCAGCCCCGACCAGGCATTCCCCAAGCACAAGGCGATCGCGATCCTGGATTGGGACTGGACCAATTTCGGGGCGTCGATCACGGGTCGCTACATCAAGAGCGTCCGCGAGACGGAGGCGGACAACAAACTCAACAGCCGCTTCTATACCGACCTACAGTTGCGCTGGAACTCGCCCGACTTCGCCGACAATTTCGGCTTCGCGCTGGGCGTCAACAATTTGTTCGACAAAGACCCGCCGGGGTGCATCAGCTGCGGATTGAACAATTTCGACCCCGGCACTTACGACGTCCCGGGCCGCTACCTTTACGCTCGTGCGACGGTGAAAATGTAGGCGACGCGTCCCGAAGGTCGCTTGACGGGAAAGGGCGGTTGGCGCGGGCCGGCCGCCCTTTTTCACATCCCGGCTTTTTCGGGCGCCGCCACGCAATGGCTTGAACATGCGCCTGTGTCCGCCGATGTAGGCAGTCACGCACTTTCACGCGCAAGGACCAGCAGACCCCATGGATCATCAGGATATCGCCGCCCAGCTCGTTCCGATCGTCATCGAGCAATCCAATCGTGGCGAACGCAGCTTCGACATCTACTCGCGCCTGCTTCGCGACCGCATCATCTTCGTGACCGGTGCTATCGAGGATCACATGGCCGCGATCATCACCGCGCAGCTGCTGTTCCTGGAATCGGAGAATCCGAAAAAGGACATTTTCATGTACATCAACTCGCCTGGCGGGGTGGTGACCAGTGGTCTCGCGATCCACGATACCATGCAGTACATCCGGCCCAAGGTGGGCACGGTGTGCATCGGTCAGGCCGCGTCGATGGGCAGCTTCCTGCTTGCCGCTGGCGAGCCGGGGATGCGGGTAGCGCTGACCAACAGCCGGATCATGGTCCACCAGCCGTCGGGCGGCGCGCAGGGAATGGCGGCGGATATCGAAATCCAGGCACGCGAAATCTTGCGTATGCGTGCCCGGCTCAACAGCCTGTATGCCAAATATACCGGCAAGCCGATCGAGGAGATCGAAAAGGCGATGGATCGCGACAGCTTCCTTGAGGCTGATGAAGCCAAGGCATTCGGGTTGATCGACGAAGTGTTCGGCACGCGTCCGGCGGATACCGACGATACCACTGGGGCCGGCGACATTACGCCGGCGTGACGATTTGGAGCGGTTGAACCGGACTTCGGTGCAATCGCTCCGATTCGCTAATCAAAGTTACCGACGTGAGGGGGCTAAGTCACACGAATCGCGCCCTTGTCGCGGACGGGTGATCTGCCCATATTCGTCGGTGAACAGTCCCCAAGATCGAGCGTTAACACCTCGAACAGGTTGATTGTGCAATAAAGCGGGCTAGCATGGCCCTGATCCGGAGGCGTCGCCCGCTTCCGCGTAGCAAGGACGATTATGACGAAGCTTCAAGGCGGCGACAGCAAGAGCACCCTGTACTGCAGCTTCTGCGGCAAATCGCAGCATGAGGTCCGCAAGCTGATTGCCGGACCGACGGTGTTCATCTGCGACGAGTGCGTCGAGCTATGCAACGACATCATCCGTGAGGAATTGAAGTCGGCGCTGGTCAAGACTCGCGACGGGGTGCCGACGCCGCTCGAGATCTGCAAGGTGCTCGACGATTACGTCATCGGCCAGCCGCGTGCCAAGCGCGTGCTGTCGGTTGCGGTGCACAATCATTACAAGCGGCTCAATCATGGCGCCAAGGGCGGCACGGAGGTCGAGCTTGCCAAGTCCAACATCTTGCTCATCGGGCCGACCGGTTGCGGCAAGACCCTGCTGGCGCAGACGCTGGCGCGGATCCTCGACGTTCCGTTCACCATGGCCGACGCAACCACGCTGACCGAGGCCGGCTATGTCGGCGAGGATGTCGAGAACATCATCCTGAAGCTGCTGCAGGCGTCGGACTACAACGTTGAAAAGGCGCAGCGCGGGATCGTCTATATCGACGAGATCGACAAGATCAGCCGCAAGTCGGACAATCCCTCGATCACCCGCGATGTCAGCGGTGAGGGCGTCCAGCAGGCGCTGCTCAAGCTGATGGAGGGCACGACCGCGTCGGTTCCGCCGCAGGGCGGGCGCAAGCATCCGCAGCAGGAATTCCTGCAGGTCGACACTACCAACATCCTGTTCATCTGCGGCGGCGCTTTCTCGGGCCTCGAGAAGATCATCGGCGACCGATTGCAGGGCAAGTCGATCGGTTTCGGCGCTCATGTCGCCGCGCCCGACGAGCGGCGCACGGGACAGGTGCTCAAGCACACCGAGCCCGAAGATCTGATGAAATTCGGGCTGATCCCCGAATTCATCGGCCGTATGCCGGTAATCGCGACTCTCGAGGATCTGGACGAAACCGCGCTGGTGAAGATCCTGGTCGAGCCGAAGAATGCGCTGATCAAGCAGTACCAGAAGCTGTTCGACATGGAGGAGGTCGAGCTGGCTTTCTCGGACGACGCGCTGGCCGGGATCGCGCGCAAGGCGATCGACCGCAAGACTGGCGCCCGCGGGCTCCGCTCAATCCTCGAGGGCATCTTGCTCGACACGATGTTCGACCTGCCGTCGATGGACGGGGTCGACGAGGTGCACGTCGACAAGGACGTCGTTGCGGGATCGAAGGATCCAGTGCGGGTCTATGCCAAGAAGGACAAGGCCGCCGCGACCAGTGGTGACGCGGCCGCTTAATTGATCGATCGATCGCGATTGCCGGCGCTGCTCGAGCCGCGCCGGCCTGCGCGCGCGATCATGGTAGGCTGGGCGGCGACGACGATCCCTGCGATCTTGCTGTCGATGCTCGTGTCCTCGATCTTTCCGCAAGCAAAGAGCCCGGACTTCGGAGACGTAAGCCCGGACCTGTTCCTGCGGCTCGTGGTCATGGCCCCGCTGCTCGAAACGTTGATCATGGCGGCGGTGCTTGAGGTTCTGTTACTTTTGTTGCCGCCCCCCGCTGCGGTGGCCGCCAGTTCGATTGGCTGGGGGTTAGCCCACAGCTTCATCGCCTTCGCGTGGGGATTGATCATCTGGTGGCCGTTCCTGATCTTTTCGACGCTCTATGTGACGTGGCGCGGGGAGGGGCGGCTGGCGGCGATCGCGATCGTGTTTGCCGTTCACGCGCTCAACAACCTCGGTCCGGCCGCATTGATGGTCTTCGCCTGAGCCACGTGTTGCGCTCCATCGACCTGCTGCCCATATGGGATCTATGACCTCAACATTCCCCATCCTTCCGCTTCGCGATATCGTTGTTTTCCCTAACCGGATCGTTCCCCTGTTCGTCGGCCGCGATAAATCGGTCGCGGCGCTGGAAGCGGCGATGGCGGCGGACAAGCAATTGTTCCTCGTCGCGCAACTCGATCCCAACGAGGACGATCCCGATCGTGAAGCGCTGTACGATCTGGGCGTCGTCGCGACCGCGATGCAATTGCTCAAACTGCCCGACGGCACCGTGCGCGTGCTGGTCGAGGGCGTCCGTCGCGCCAAGCTGGTCGAGCTGGTCGACGGCGACGGGCATCTGGCGGCGGTCGTCGAGGATGTCGACGAGGAGGAAGCCGCGCAGCCCGAAGCGCAGGCGCTGATGCGGTCGGTGATCGATCAGTTCGACAATTATGCCAAACTCAACAAGCGCCTGCCGGCTGAAACCGGCGTGCAGCTGGCCGAGATCGACGACCCGTCGATGCTGGCCGATGCGGTCGCGTCGAGCCTGTCGATCAAGGTTGCCGACAAGCAGGCCTTGCTTGG
This sequence comes from uncultured Alphaproteobacteria bacterium, assembly GCA_963740965.1. GTDB lineage: Bacteria > Pseudomonadota > Alphaproteobacteria > Sphingomonadales > Sphingomonadaceae > Sphingomicrobium. The sequence continues at coordinate 622,626 of CAVUFW010000006.1, read as the reverse complement.
CGAGCTCAATCCGTCGCGGCGGCTGGAGATGGTGTTTGCCTTCATGGAAGGCGAGCTTGGCGTGCTTCAGGTCGAGAAGAAGATCCGCAGTCGCGTGAAGCGACAGATGGAGAAGACCCAGCGCGAATATTACCTCAACGAGCAAATGAAGGCGATCCAGCGCGAGCTCGGTAATGAAGACGGCGAGGATGGCGACGAACTGGCCGAACTAGCCGCCAAGATCCGCAAGACCCGGTTGTCGAAGGAAGCCCGGACCCGCGCAACGGCTGAGCTGAAGAAGCTCAAGGCGATGGCGCCGATGTCGGCCGAGGCGACGGTGGCGCGCAATTATCTCGACGTCCTGCTCGGACTGCCGTGGGGCAAGAAGAGCCGCCTCAAGCGCGACATCGCCGAAGCGCAGGCGGTGCTCGACGAGGACCATTACGGGCTGGAGAAGGTCAAGGACCGGATCGTCGAATATCTGGCGGTCCAGGCGCGCACCAACAAGTTGAAAGGGCCGATCCTGTGCCTCGTCGGACCGCCGGGTGTCGGCAAGACCAGCCTGGGCCGGTCGATCGCCCGCGCCACGGGCCGCGAATTCGCGCGCCAGTCGCTCGGCGGCGTGCGCGACGAAGCCGAGATTCGCGGTCATCGGCGGACGTACATCGGCTCGCTGCCGGGCAAGATCATGGCCAATCTCAAGAAGGCCGGAACCAGCAACCCATTGTTCCTGCTCGACGAGATCGACAAGCTCGGCCAGGATTTCCGCGGCGATCCGGCCTCGGCGCTGCTGGAAGTGCTGGACCCGGAGCAGAACAGCAAGTTCCAGGACCACTATCTCGAGCTCGACTACGATCTCAGTGACGTGATGTTCGTGACGACGGCGAACAGTCTCGACATGCCGCAGCCGTTGCTCGACCGGATGGAGATCATTCGCCTCGAAGGGTATACCGAGGACGAAAAGGTCGAGATCGCGCGGCGCCATCTCATCCCCAAGCAGATGGAAGCGCATGGGCTGAAGGCCGACGAGCTGTCCTTCACCGACGACGGCCTGCGCGCGATCCTGCGCCATTTCACCCGTGAGGCCGGGGTCCGCACGCTCGAGCGGGAGCTGGCGAAGATCGCGCGCAAGTCGCTGCGGCAGATCCTCGAGAAGAAGGTCGAGCGGGTCGAACTGACGGCGGAGAATGTCGGCGAATATCTGGGAGTCACCCGCTATCGCTTCGGCGTCGGCGAGGAGGAGGACCAGATCGGCGCGGTGACGGGACTGGCGTGGACCGAAGTCGGCGGCGAATTGCTGACCATCGAGGCGGTGACCGTCCCCGGCAAGGGTCTGGTGAAAACGACCGGCAAGCTTGGCGAAGTGATGCAGGAATCGATCCAGGCGGCGATGAGCTTCGTCAAGGCGCGGTCGCCGGCCTACGGGATCAAGCCATCGATCTTCGCGCGGAAGGACATTCACGTCCATCTGCCCGAAGGAGCGGTGCCGAAGGACGGTCCGTCGGCGGGCGTCGGCATGGTCACGGCGATGATCTCGACCCTGACCGGTATTGCCGTCAGGCGCGACGTCGCGATGACCGGCGAGGTCACCCTGCGCGGTCGTGTACTGCCGATCGGCGGCTTGAAGGAGAAATTGCTGGCGGCGCTGCGCGGCGGAATCACCACCGTGCTGATCCCGGCGGAGAACGAGAAGGATCTCGCCGAAATTCCGCAGGCGGTGAAGGAGGGATTGAAGATCCACGCTGTCGCGCATGTCGACGAAGTGCTCGCACTGGCATTGGTCGATCCGATCATGCCGATCGAATGGTCGGACATCGACGAGCATGCCGCCGAACCGGTACCGTCCCCCGCCGGGACAACCGAAAGTCCCGCCGTTCGTCACTAGTGCTTTGACTTCGCGGCCGGTTTCGCCTTAAAGCCCTATCGATACGGGCTGCATTCACGGCGGCAGGTTCAGGAGTTTAGGTATGAACAAGCAGGATCTCATCGGCCAGATTGCCGACCGCGCGGGGCTAAGCCGTTCGGATTCGTCGCGCGCGGTGGAGACGATGCTTGAAGTGATCACCTCGGCGCTCAAGCGTGGCGACGAGGTCCGCCTGGTTGGTTTTGGCAACTTTTCCGTCACCCGGCGCAAGGCGTCGGTCGGACGCAATCCGCGAACCGGAGAGCCGATGCAGATCAAGGCCAGCAGCCAGCCCAAATTTCGCCCGGGCCGGATTCTGAAGGACGCGGTTCAGTAGGCTGGACACTGGTCCGCGCGCTTCACTATCGGCACCGGACCGTCGGCATGGGCGCGTAGCTCAGTGGTAGAGCACACCCTTCACACGGGTGGGGTCGCAGGTTCAATCCCTGCCGCGCCCACCATGCCGGCCAATCCGCCGTTGCGATAATCCGTATTTGGCGCTTATCCTGCCCGACGAAATCGGGAGGACGGGATGCTCCCTCGTTGCTTGCTACTCATGGCCGCCTTTGCATCGAGTGCGGCGCATGCCGCCGATCCGCCGGCGAGCGTCAATCGGCGGATCGTCGCGGTCATCGCCAATGCGGCGCCGCCTCAGCAAATGCGTTCGGCACTCGCACGCCTGCGCGTGGACGCCGACCCGTCGCAACGCATCACGATCGACTCTTTCCAATCACTGATCGACGGCTATTCGAAAAGCGATGCCAAGGCGCTGGCCGACGCCGAAGCGTTTGCCGCTGCGCATCCGCAGTCGGGCGGCGCGCAGGTGTCCCTGGCCTTCGCCCAGCTGCGCAATGAACGGATAGAGGAGGGGGCGGATTCAATGGTGGCCGGGATCGTGATCGATCCGGCGCTGGCGGACGCTCTGTCCACCGGGAACGCATCATCGTTGATTGGCAAGTTGCGGTTTCGTCAGGACAATGGCCGTGTCCTGCTGCTTGCGCGTCGTTTGTACGACGCCGGTTGGAGCCGCGGATCGGTCGACGATCGCGCCTTTCTCGCGACCCAATTGATTCTCGATGATCTCGGGCGCGACGACGACGCGGGCGCGCGCCGACTGCTGGCGTCAGTGCGCGACCCCCAGCGATTATATGCCATGCTGGTCGACAATCGCTTCAAAACGCTGCGAGGAGAAATTACCGAAAGCGCAGGTGGCCGCCTGGAAGTGCGGTGGCGGGAGTATCTCGTCTCGATGCGCGATGCCTGGACCGCAAGTGGCAAGGACGACGACGCGACCGCTTATGTCACCGCCTTGCAGCGAGCAAACCTCCATCAGTCGGTCGTCACACAATTCCTGCCGCGTTTCACCCGAGGTTATAATTGCCCCAACGATCCGGTTGCGCGGGCAATCGCCCCTTACCTGGTCAATAGCCTCGTCAGCCTGGGCCAGCTCGGCAAAGCGGAAAACGTCCTCGCCCGCCTGGCCGGCGCCTACGGGCGGGTCGATCTCAACATGTTGAGCTATGTCTATCTGACGAAAGGTCGCTTTGCCGATGCGTCGTCCCTGATCGAGAAGAGCCTTGCTTCGCTCGCAAAATCGAAAACGCCGGTCGAGGAGCGCCAGTTGACGCTCCTCAGGGTGCGCCTGGGTTGCGCCCAGGCGCGCCGCGGCTTGCCGGCCGGCGAGGTTTCCACTGAAGGTCTTGGCGTGACGGCGCGGCTGTGGATCGCGCGTTGTCTGAAGCAGCCGGAAGAAACCAAGCGGGTTCTGCTTGCCGCTTTCGGCCGGGACCAGGAAAGACTAGACGCGCTGACCTGGTTGCAACCCGAGCCGCTGCCCCCGAGCCCGTCCGATTTCGAGCGCGAACTGAGTGTCGCCAAGGAGGAAATCGCGGCCGACCCAGAAATCAGGGCGGCTATCGCGCGATACGGCCAGATCCTCGACTGGCCCGCGACGAGCGCAGTCCCCACCGATCTTGCCCCGGCGAAACCCAAGCGGCCACCGCCATGCGGCACCCAAAGCGATGCGCCGTCGAATCCCGACGCACCCGAAGACCTGTACGAGAAACGCCGTCCCATGTGATGTGGGGAGTTGGGGCTAGTCGAGGTATCCCGGTTGGAAGCTCGCTACACGCAGGAGCTCGGGCCAATCGAGGAAGCGAATTTCGCGGCCGTTGCGACGGATCAGCTTCTGGCGTTCGAGATCCGCAAACACGCGGTTGACGTTGACGCTGGTCTGGCCGGTGATGTCGGCAATCTGCTGCTGCGTGAACGGATTGATCAACGGCGCAGTGTGCACGTCGATGCCGTAGCGTGTCGCGGTTTCGCACAGCAGATGCGCGACACGGGCGGTCGAATCGCGTCGTCCAGTGTTGACCATCCATTCGTAGCCAATCGACTCGTTGCGCTGGACCAGGCGCCAGAAGAAGTTGGCAAGCCCGGGATTGGCGGCGACGATCTTGTCGAAATCTTCCGCCTTTCCGATCATCACGTCGCTCTTGACGATTGCCTGAATGCCGTAGCTGGCATTGCCTTCGCGCGGCAGCACGCCTTCGCCAGGAAACCGGAGCGCGACGATCTGGCGACGGCCGCTCGAATCGGTCTTGTATTTGGACACCAGGCCCGACGTCACGAACATGACTTCATTGCGTGGCATGCCGGGTTCACGGAACGGGCGGCGCGGATCCAGATGGACGGTCCGGTGCGGCATGTCATCGAGGACATCGGCCAGCGAGGGCGCCAGTCCGGCCTGAAGAAGCGTGTCCTTCAACGGCACGGTGTCCGGCTCGCGCCTAGCGGTTCGACTTGAATTCAACGTCCACTCCCCAACTCAAAGTTTTGCGCCAATCGCTAGGAATGCGCAAGCAAAATGCCCTGTTTTACTGATATCGATTATCGACGGCGCTTAATCGATCTTCGCGTACGCCTTGACCGCCTGCCCAATGGCGGCCGCACTCAGTTCCACCGCCGATTTCAGGTCGGGAGGACCGGGCCAGCCGCGGTCGGCAAGCTCCAGTCCCACGAAAGAACGTGCGCCCTGATAACGCGGGATGATATGAAAGTGAACATGCGGATCGACCATCATAAGCATTAAATAGTTGATTTTATCCATTTTTACCAAGTCACGGAGTTTCGTTTCAAGCTCTGTAACGATTACGCCCTGCTCGGCAAATGCGTCCGCTGGAAGGTCCCCATAAGCGGTGAATTCGCCTTTTGCAGCAAGAATGAGCGAGCCTGCGGTGACTTGAGCCGGACGCAGGAGGAGCACCCAGTGGCGATACTCTTTCAGCAAGGTTTCAGGGTAGCCGAATTTTTTGATCGTGGCGTTCATTGCGGCTTTCCTTGCGTTATGCGGTGGCGACCCTTAAGGGCGTGGCGCGCCTAGTCCAAGGGCGTTTGCGGCGATCGTAGCTCAGCTGGTTAGAGCATCGGTTTGTGGTACCGAGGGTCGCGGGTTCAAGCCCCGTCGATCGCCCCATTTTTCTCTTCGCGAGCAGGACTTGCACCGATCATGACCACCCCCTGGGGCTACCCCGACTTCGACGCGCACGAAGCGCTTCATTTCGTTACCGACGAAGCGTCCGGACTGCGTGCGATCATCGCGATGCACTCGACCCATCTCGGGCCGGCCGGCGGCGGATCGCGCTTCTGGCATTATGCCGACGATGCCGAAGCCCTGACCGATGCGCTGCGCCTGTCTCGCGGCATGAGCTACAAGAATGCCATGGCCGGGCTTCCGCTCGGCGGCGGCAAGGCGGTGATCCTGGCCGATGCGGATCGGACCAAATCGGCCGAACTGCTCGCGGCTTTCGGACGCGCAGTCGATGGCCTGGGCGGTAAATACGTTACCGCAGAAGACGTCGGGATGAGCGTTGCCGACATGATCGAGGTCGCGCGCCAGACGAAATATGTCGCGGGCCTGCCGGTCGATACCGGGGTCGGTGGCGATCCTGGACCGCACACATCGCTGGGCGTGTTCTTGGGTATCAAGGCTGCGGTCAAGCGCGCGCTGGGCAAGGACAGCCTATCGGGCCTGCACATCGCGCTCCAAGGGCGCGGGCAGCGTTGCCGGCGGGGTTGCGCGTCATGCCGCTGCGGAAGGAGCGCGCCTGTCGGTCGCCGACGTCGATCAGGATCGCGTCGCAGGCGCTCGCGCAATTGTGCAATGCGACCGTCGTCGATCCATCCGAGATCATGTCGATCGAAGCCGACGTGCTGAGCCCCAACGCGCTCGGCGCGATCCTCGACGAAACGAGCATCGCAACGATCAACGCGCCGATCGTGGCGGGTGGGGCGAACAATCAGCTCAAGACCGCGGCCGACGGACAGCGTCTGATGGAGCGTGGCATCCTCTACGCCCCCGATTATGTCATCAACGCCGGCGGGATCATCAACGTGTCGACCGAGTATCTGCGCGACGGCGATACCGATCTGGTGCGCGAACGAATCGAAGCGATTCCCGGTCGTCTCGAGTCGATCTGGGCGGAGAGCGCGGCGACCGATCGCGATCCCGCGGCAGTCGCCGACGCCATGGCGCAAAAACTGATCGGTCGGGGCTGACGGACGCAGTTGAGCGACGGCGTCGGACCGGCTAGTCCTGGGTGCAGATGCACGTCTTCGCCAATCCCGTTCGCTTCCTAAAGATTGCGCGTCCAGCCACCGGTTGGACGTTGGCGATCGCCGTGGTGCTGATCGGCGCCGGAGTGATCGGCGGGCTGTTCATCACTCCGCGCGACTATCTGCAGGGCGAAAGCGTGCGGATCCTCTACATTCACGTGCCGACCGCCTGGCTCGGCATGGCGGGCTGGGGCGGCATTGCCGCGGCCAGTCTGATGCAACTCGTCTGGCGCCATCCGCTAGCCGCGGTGGCCGGCCGAGCCATTGCCCCGGTCGGCGCATTGTTCGCTTTCCTATGTCTCGCGACCGGGATCGATCTGGGGCCGCCCGACGTGGGGCACGTGGTGGGAATGGGACGGGCGGCTGACGTCGATGCTGATCCTGTTCTTTCTCTATCTCGGCTACATCGCGCTGGCGTCGGCGGAACGCGAGCGTGGCGGGGAAGGGCGGATGACGGCGCTGTTCGGGCTGGTCGGCGCGATCAACCTGCCGATCATCCATTATTCCGTGCTGTGGTGGAATACCCTCCACCAAGGCCAGTCGATCTCGGTCACTGGTGGATCGACGATTGCGCCCGAACTGCTGTGGCCATTGCCGCTGACGGTGTTCGGCTTCACTTTTCTGTTCGCGGCGATCGTGTTGATGCGGATGCGGACCGAGCTCGCCCGCACCCGCGCCGAAAACCGCCTGCGCCGGAGCGCGACCGAATGAACCATTGGCCGTTCATCATCGCCGCCTATCTGATTGTGCTTGGCGCGAGCGCCGTACTGACCGTCTGGGCCTGGTCGTCGATGCGCGCCGCCGAGCGGTTTGCCGACGAGATCACCAAAAGATGAGCAAGATGAAGCCCAAGCATCAGCGGCTGACGTTGATTTCACCTGGCGCTGGTCGCGGTCGTCGGCGCGGTGCTGCTGGCGATGTGGGGCCTGGCCGATCGCGCGGCTTATTTTCGCACGCCGGCGGATATTGTTGCCGGCAAATCGGCCGACGGCGAGCCGATCCGTCTCGGTGGCATGGTCGAAAAAGGATCGCTTAAACGATCCGACGGCACGTCTGTGGCGTTCGTGGTGACCGACGGTGCGGCAAAGGTGCCGGTGACCTATCGCGGGATCCTGCCCGACCTGTTTCGAGAAGGTAGCGGAATGGTCGCCGAGGGACGGATGGCCCGGGGCACTTTCGTCGCCGACATGATCCTGGCCAAGCACGACGAACGCTACATGCCGCCGCAGATGGGCAATCAATCGGCGGAGCATAAGGCCGGCAAGACACTCGAACAGTGATCGGACTGGCGGCGTCTTCGCTGGCGCTGTCGCTGGTGCTCGCGCTGTTACTGCTACTGGCGGCAAGGGCGGCAGGATGGCGGCGGCGTCGAATCGGCATCATGGTCCGGCCGACCTTGCTGGCAATCCTGATCCTGCTGACAATCGGGCTGGCTGTGGAGATGCGTGACGGCATTGCCAGTGTATCGACGCTAGGGTGGGTGATTGGCGGCTCGTGGCTCGCCGCGAGCAGTGCGGTGCATGTTGTCGGCCGCGGGTGCGATAACGCGCGTCGATGGGGAGCAAGCATCGCGCATGCCGGGACTGCAATCGCGATCGGCGGCGTGCTGATATCGTCGCTTTTCACATCGAGCGTCCAGCGCTCTCTTGCCCCCGGCGGCTCAATTCATGTTGCCGCTTGGACCATCCAGTTGCACGACGTCTGGCCGGCCGCCGGCGAAGGATGGGCCGGCGTCTCGGCTGAATTGCGGGCGTCTTCGGGCGATGGCGTCATCGTTCTTGAGCCAAACCAACATCTGCATGGCGATTCGCAGACCGCCGACGCGGCGCGGATTCGCGAAGGAGGCGGCCTCCTTGTTGCCCGAATGGCTCCACGCGATGCCGATGGGCGCTGGCCGATCCGGATCGACTGGACGCCCTTGCTTCTTATCACGCCAGTGGGGTTGGGAATCGTGGCCGTGGGCCTGGTCGTGGCGATGATCGGTCCGGCTGTGCTTCGCCGGCGGCGGATCCGGCACGCTCGGTTGGCGACAGCGTGGTGGGCATGATCGCCCTGCTAGCCAGTGTTGCGCTAGCGGTGCTGACCGCAGCTTTGCTTTGGCTGGCCGGCGTCCGCGGGTTGCTACTGGGGGTGGCAGGCATAGCCCTGTTCGGTGGTGCAGTTGTCTTCGATCGCTTGCATCACGTGGAGACAGGCTTAGTCCAGACTAAGACTCGGCCGGGCGTTCAATCGCTTGCCCCGCTTCGCCATGCCTTTACCGGGCGTTTCACCGGAGGCGAGCGCTGGCTGTCGATGGCCGATTCGATGGCGTCCCGGGGAAATACGCTTGATGCCGCCGGGATCCTGATCGCAGCAGTCAAGCAACATCCGCGCGATTACAGTTTGTGGACCGGCCTGGGCACGATGCTCACCGAGCACGGAAAAGGACTCAATCCGGGGGCCGAACTAGCGTTTCAGCGCGCGATCGCCCTTGCGCCCGGTTACCCGACACCGCGCTATTTCTACGGTATCGCCAAGCTTCGGTCCGGCGACCGCGACGGCGCGCTGCAGGAATGGACGGCGGTGCTGGCAGCCGCGCCCGCCGATGCCAGCTGGCGCGGCCTGATCGAGGATCGAATTCGGGACGCGCAGTCCGCGCCCCGATCGGGTCAAGCCGCGAAATAATCTAGCCCGAGGGCCTCGGCGACCGGCTCGTTGCGGATCTTGCCGTCCGACACGTTGAGGCCGGCGGCGAGATGCGGATCCTCGGCCATCGCCTTTTTCGCGCCGAGATTGGCGAGCTTGAGCGCGAACGGGAGCGTCGCATTGTTGAGCGCGAATGTGCTCGTGCGGGCAACCGCGCCGGGCATGTTGGCCACACAATAATGGATCACCCCGTCGATCGTGTAGACAGGGTCGTCGTGCGTGGTTGCCTTGCTGGTTTCGAAGCAACCGCCCTGGTCGATGGCAATATCGACCAAAACGCTGCCGCGCTTCATCGTCTTCAGCTGTTCGCGGCTGACCAGCTTGGGGGCGGCGGCACCAGGCACCAGCACCGCGCCGATCACCAGTTCGGCTTCCTGGATCGCCTGGGCGATGGCCGACTTGGAGGCAAAGGCGGTCTTGATCGTCGTCCCGAAATGCATGTCGAGCTCGGCCAGGCGATCATTATTGATGTCGTAGATGGTGACGTCGGCGCGCTGGCCGGTCGCGATTTGCGCCGCATTGATCCCGGCGACACCGCCGCCGAGGATTGCGACCTTGGCAGGAGCGACGCCCGGAACGCCGCCGAGGAGGACGCCGCGGCCGCCCTGTTCCTTTTCCAGATAATGCGCGCCGACCTGAACCGACATGCGGCCCGCGACCTCGCTCATCGGCTTGAGCAATGGGAGGGCGCCGGACCGCGATGTGACCGTTTCATAGGCGATGCAGGTCGCGCCCGATTCCATCAGGCCACGGGCCTGGTCGGGATCGGGAGCGAGATGGAGATAAGTGAACAACAAATGATGCGGGCGGAGCATCGCGATTTCCTGCGCCTGCGGTTCCTTGACCTTGATGATCATCTCGGCCTGGTCGAACACGTCGGCGGCGGTCGGAAGGATGGTTGCGCCGACCTTTTCATAGGCCTTGTCGGAAAAGTCGATGCCCATCCCGGCCTTGGTCTCGACCAGCACTTCGTGACCGCAGGCGACCAGCTCGGCGACGCTCGCCGGGGTCATTCCAACACGATATTCGTGATTCTTGATTTCTTTGGGCACACCGACGCGCATGACTTTTTTCGCTCCTGAATCGGGAATGGGCGGTGCTATAGCGACGCATCGCCGCAATTGCAGCGCCTTTTTGGCTTTGCTAGGGCGGCGCGCCGCGCGTAGCGGCGGTGGCATAGGTAACGAATGAACATCACCGCAACCGGGGGCGTCGATCACGATGCCCCGATCGATGCCACCCACGGCCACGCGCATGGTCCGATCGGCAAGCTGATGATCGGCGCGATCGGGATCGTGTTCGGCGATATCGGCACGTCGCCGATCTATGCCTTTCGCGAAACTTTCGCCGGGCACCACAAGCTCGCCCCGGACCCACTTCATATCTATGGCGTATTGAGCCTGATTTTCTGGTCGATGATGACGATCGTGACGCTGAAATACGTCATGATCATCATGCGCGCCGACAACAAAGGCGAGGGCGGAAGTCTGGCGTTGCTTGCACTGATCAACCGGTCGACCACCGCCAAAAAGCGATGGAGCGCGGGGATCATCATGCTCGGCGTATTCGCCTGCGCCTTATTCTATGGCGATTCGATGATCACCCCGGCGATCTCGGTGCTGTCGGCGGTCGAAGGTCTGACCACGGTCAATGCCGGCTTCAAACCCTATGTCATCCCGATTGCGATCACGATCCTGATCGGACTGTTTGCAATCCAGTCGCGCGGCACGGCCAAGGTCGGGCTGATGTTCGGGCCGATCATGCTGCTGTATTTCGCGGTGCTTGCCGGACTGGGCATCTGGCACATCATGGATCATCCGCAGGTCGTCTGGTCGATGATCAACCCGGCTCAATGCGATCGCCTTTTTTGCGTATCAGCCCCTGATGGCATTCATCGCCATGGGTTCGGTGGTGCTTGCGGTAACCGGCGCCGAAGCCCTGTATGCCGACATGGGGCACTTCGGCCGTCGCCCGATCAAATATAGCTGGCTGTTCTTCGTCATGCCCGCGCTCCTGCTGAATTACATGGGGCAGGGGGCGATGATCCTTTCGATGACCCCCGCCGACGCGCTGGAAGCGGTCAAGAATCCATTCTTCCTGCTCGCGCCCGATCAGTTCCGACTGCCGCTGGTGCTGCTTGCAACCTGCGCCACGATCATTGCCAGCCAGGCAGTCATTTCGGGCGCATTCTCGGTCACCCAGCAGGCGATCCAGCTTGGCTTCATTCCGCGTCTGCGGATCACCCACACCAGCGAGAAGCGCGGCGGGACAGATCTACATCCCGGTGATCAACTGGGCCCTGATGATGATGGTCATCCTGCTCGTCTTCATGTTCGGCAGCTCGTCCAATCTCGCCGCCGCTTATGGCATTGCCGTAACCGGCGCGATGGCGATCGACACGGTATTGCTGGCGGTGGTCCTGTTCTCGCTGTGGAACTGGAAGAAAGTGGCAGGCGATCCCGCTGCTGATGATCTTTGCGACGGTCGACTTCCTCTATTTCGGCGCCAACCTGCTCAAGGTCCCCGACGGGGGCTGGTTCCCGCTGTTGATCGGCGCGGTCGCCTTCACCTTGCTGACCACTTGGGCCCGCGGTCGCAAGCTGATGATCGATCGGATGAACGAAGCGTCGCTTGCCGATCGAGGTGTTCATCAAGTCGGCTTCGACCAGCGCTACCCGCGTCAGCGGCACGGCGGTGTTCATGACCAGCTCCGCCAATGGCGTACCGCATGCGCTGTTGCATAATCTGAAGCACAACAAGGTGCTTCACGAACGGGTCATCCTGCTGACCTGCAAGATCGAGGACGTTCCCTATGTGCCGATCGAAAAGCGCGTAACCACCACCGATTACACCGCCGGCTTCTACCGCGTGGTGCTTCGCTACGGCTTCATGGAGGAGGTCAATGTCCCGGCCGAACTTGCCGATCTCGAGGCAGTGCGGCCCGCAATGCCGGATGATGGACACCAGCTTCTTCCTGGCGCGCCAGACCTTGCTTGCCAGCGCCCGGCCCGGAATGGCGATCTGGCGCGAGAAACTGTTCGCCTGGATGTTGCGCAATGCGGAAAGCGCGATGGAGTTCTTCAAGCTGCCGACCAACCGCGTGGTCGAACTTGGCAGCCAAGTGGAAATTTAGGCGCAACAATGCGCGCCGCGACCAGTTGGCGCTATGCATGGAATCCATTCTGAACTGGGTCGCGCCGATCGCGACCATCGTCGCCGCACTGATGACCGCATCCAACCTCGGTGCAAAGATCACCGGCGCGGGCTTCATCGTGTTCACCGTCGGATCGATCGCTGGCTGACGCTTGGCGTGATCGGGCGACGACCCGGCACTGCTGTGGATGAATGTCGCGCTGACCATGCTCAACCTGTTCGGCATCTGGCGCTGGCTTGGGCGACAGGCGAAATTCGAAGAGGGGGCGGGCCATGCCGCTGCGGCGAGCGAGCGCAAGACCAGTCCGAGACCCTGTTTCCACTTTCGCTGACGTCGAGCGCCAAGCTCGATCGGGTCGGGAGGTGATGAGCTTGGCCAATGCGTCGATGCCATGGCCGGCTGCGGCAGCGGACAAGTCGCTTATCTGGTCATTGCCGAAGGCGGGGTCGGCGGGGTCGGCGAGACGCTTGCGCCGGATCGACTGGACAGATGTGCTGCGTCGACGGCGAAGCGTTCACGACGACGCTCGATCGCCGGCAATTCGACGCGCTCGAGCGATTGGAAAAAGACAAATGGCCGGGCCGCTGATCGTCACTGCCGAGCTTGGTGCGGCTGACTTTGCGTGGCTCGAAGCGCAAGCGGCGGGCGCACTTTCCCGCCCGAGAGCAACCAGCTCGCCGCGCATCTCACCATGTTCCACGCGCTCCCTCCGTCGCTGGAGGAGCGATGTGCAGCCGACAGCTCAAGGCGGTGACTCTGAGGCCCGCCGCCGCATGCCACCCTAAACGCTCTGATGAACCTTGGCGGAGGAGTCGCTTATCGGGTCGCGTCACCCGAACTCGGATGCGCTTCGCGAACAGATCGCCGAACACTTCCATGGATCGCTGACCGCACAGGATGCCGGCGGATGGCGAGCGCATGTGACGATCCAGAACAAAGTGCCGTCAGCCGAAGCCAAGGCGCTGTTGCAATGACCTCGAGCGCGATTTCAGGGCAGCGGCCGCTCCTCGATCCGCGGCCTTGCCCTCCATCGCTATCTTGGGTGGACCTTGGGAACCGCTCGGAAGCTGGTCGTTTCGATCCTAGGACAGATCGCCGATGCCGTCGCAGCTGAGATCGAACGCGGCCATGCCGGCCTCCAGCACCGAAGCCATCATCGGCATGTCGATCAATTCGTCGATCGCGCCTTTTTCCTGGCGGCTTCTTCGATCGCCTCGTCCCAATCGGCGGCCTCGTAGGTGCCCTGACCGACCCAGCAGAAAGCCAGCACTTCCGCCAACTGGTCTTCCGCGAGATCGTCGAGCGCAGGCGCGAACTCCTCCTCGACGCTGGTATTGAGGGAATCGTCGAGCACCGACAACGTCTCGCCATCTGCGCCGTCGACGTTTTCGGGTTCCTCATTGCCCTCATAATCGGTCGGGACCTGCGCTTCATATTCGCGGGCGCGAAGGACAATCCGGCAGAGCGTATCGAGCGGGGTGAGCGGTTCCATAATTCCTCTTTCGATGTTGTCCGCTTAACGAGGGCGTGGCGGGGTGGTTCCGCCAATCGACGCCAAGTGCGGAGGCGCGTTGACCGCGAAGACAAGCCTGCCTATAGCGCCGCCCGCCGGGCCGCAGATATCGCGCGGTCGGTCGGCCCCGTTGGGGCGGAGTAGCTCAGCTGGTTAGAGCAGCGGAATCATAATCCGCGTGTCGGGGGTTCAAGTCCCTCCTCCGCTACCATTCTTCCATTGCGGCGCGATGGCCGCGTTTAGCCAGTGACGGTTCGTTGCGAGCCTAGCGTCCGTTCCGCCCATTCCAGCGCATCGTCGAACACTTGCCGGTGACCGGCCAGCGTGGCACGATCGCTTTGCCGCTGGGCCGCGGGAGAAAAGGCTCGGTTGGGCTGCTTGGAGTAACGGCCCGAGAGTTGTTCGACATTCCGATCGATATCGTTGTCGCTGACGGAGAGATTGAGTGCCACGACTGCCTTCTTGGCGGCGTCGTGTGGCGAGCGGATGATTTCGTCATAGTCGATCACATGACCCGCACCCCAACCCCCGGTTCGGGCAGCACGGCGAAAAATCCCGACCTGGAAAAACCGCGCCAGGATGGCGAGATTCGCAGCCTTGCGAAGCGGGTCGTCGCCCGCACGGACTGCCTCCTTCAGCAATTCATCTCCATCCGGCTCGTCGGTCGCCATGTGCCAGGCGATTTTGGCGGCGTAATGCATGCGATCGACACCGCCGCGAAAGACCGCGCGAAGAAAACTGGCGCGACCGATCGTGTTGAACACCGGACGCACCCGATCGGAATCCCTCGCCAGGGTGTCGAGCAGGATGTTACCCTGGCTCGCCACCTTGACGGTCACTGCCTCGCGCGGAGAGAACCGCCGGCCCAACGCCGCCCTTGCCACGCGCAGCATCGGCACCAATCGATCGATCGGCCTACCATCGCGTGCGTTGAAGATCTTGTAGGCAGCGATGTCGGTCAGGCAGCGGGGCTCTTTCAGCACCAGCGAACGACCCGGAACGTCGAGCAGTCGCGCAAGCTGAGTCGATCCGCAAAATGAACAGTTGAACAGGAAGCGATCGGTGTTCCCAACTGGGAGAGGTGCTTCGGTCATCGCCGACAGCGATACTTGCTCTTCGGCGCCGGTCGCGATCGGCATCCGTCCATCGAGGAATGACGCATCGCGCAGTGACCGAGCGTTGGTCGGAAAGAAGATTGCGTGGTCGGCGTCGGCGTCGATCGAATGGAGGAAATTCGAGGGATCGGCGAACAACGAGGACGGGCGAGGGGCATTCGTCATCCATCATCCCGTCATCCGTCAGGCGGATGATCGCCAACAGCCTTCGACGGACGGGCCCGTCGAGCGGACGAACAACGAAAAATATCGCCCAACAACAGAAGGTTGATACGTGGTCGAAATGAGTTCGGCTTGGTGAAGCGACGGTGAGCGTGACCGGATGGAAGGCAAAGCGCCCGGACCGTTGTGCGACCCGGGCGCTCCTGCGTGACGATCGCTCGTCAGCCCCCTTGATTTGGATGTGCCGCTTATTGTTCGGCATCCTCCCCGAACCCGGTCCCTGCGGCCCGATCCGTTAAATCCTTGCTAGGCTCGGCTAAGTGTCTTTGTCACGTCAAAATTTGCCTACTCGGGGCGTTTGGGCATCGGGTGTGGCGGGCGTGCAACGCGGCAGCGAAGGCATGGCGCCCACGCGCCAGGCGGTTGCCGAGCAGGGGCGCGGCGTCACTAGAGAAGCGGCACCTCATCCACCCGACCGAAAGTCCTCGCCTTGCGCCTGTCCCGCTCATTCCTGCCCGTCATGAAGGAAAGTCCGGCCAGCGCCGAGATCGTCAGTCACAAATTGATGCTCCGCGCCGGCCTGGTCCGCCAGACCGCGGCGGGCATCTATGCCTGGCTTCCGATCGGCCACCGCGTGCTCAAGAAGATCGAGCAGATCGTGCGCGAGGAGCAGGACAAGGCCGGCGCGATCGAAATGCTCATGCCGACGCTGCAGTCGGCCGACCTGTGGCGCCAGTCGGGCCGTTACGACGCCTATGGTCCCGAAATGCTGCGCATCAAGGACCGCCACGACCGCGACATGCTTTACGGTCCGACCAATGAGGAGATGATCACCAGTATCTTCGCGGGGGAGGTCAAAAGCTACCGCGAGTTGCCGCGCACGCTGTACCATATCCAGTGGAAATTTCGCGACGAGGTCCGCCCGCGCTTCGGCGTGATGCGCGGCCGCGAATTCCTGATGAAGGACGCCTACAGCTTCGATCTCGACGAAGCCGGCGCGCGCAACAGCTATTACACCCAATTGCTCGCCTATCTGCGTACCTTCCAGCGGCTCGGGATCCAGGCGGTGCCGATGAAGGCCGCGTCCGGCCCGATCGGCGGCGACCTCAGCCACGAGTTCATCGTCCTCGCGCCGACCGGTGAGAGCGAAGTGTTCTACGACGCAGCCTTCGAGGAGTTCGACTGGGCCCAGTCCGACCTGTCCTACGATGATGCCGCCGGGCTTGAGAAACTGTTCGAGCAAGTCAGCTCCACCTATTCGGCGACCGACGAAACGCATGACGAAACGCGCTGGGCGAAGGTCGCCCCTGATCGCCAGCGCACCGGCCGCGGGATCGAGGTCGGGCACATCTTCTACTTCGGCGACAAATATTCCAAAGCGATGGGCCTCAAGGTCTCCGGGCCCGACGGCACGAACATCGTCCCCGAAATGGGCAGCTACGGCATCGGCGTGTCCCGCCTAGTCGGCGCGATCATCGAGGCCAGCCATGATGATAATGGTATCGTCTGGCCCGAAGCGGTCGCGCCGTGGAAGGTCGGCCTGGTCACCATGCGCGGCGACGACGCGGCCACGGTAGCGGCCGGCGATGACATTTATGCGCGACTGCAGGCAGCGGGAGTCGAGGTGCTCTACGACGATCGCGACGAGCGAGGCGGGGTGAAGCTGGGGTCGATGGACCTGATCGGCCTGCCGTGGCAACTGATCCTGGGACCGCGCGGGCTCGCCAACGGTCTGATCGAGCTTAAAAATCGTCGCACCGGCGAGAAGCAGGAACTTTCCATCGACGACGCGCTTTCCCGTCTCGCATGATCCTCAACCGCTACGAACGCATGATCGCCAAGCGCTACTTGCTTCCGGGCAAGAGCGAAGGCTTCATTTTCGTCGTCGCCGGTTTTTCGGTCGGGGCGGTGGCGCTGGGCGTGGCGGCGCTGATCATCGTCATGAGCGTGATGAACGGTTTCCGGGCCGAGCTGTTTCGACAAGACCTCGGGCCTCAACGGCCATGCCGTCGTTCAGGGCTATGACGGTCGCCTCGCGGGCTGGGAAGGAATTGCCGCGACCGCGCGCAAGACGCCCGGGCATCACCTCCGCCACGCCGCTGATCTTCCAGCCGCTGATGGCCTCGGCCAACGGCCGGGTCGAAGGCGTGCTGGTGCGCGGCGAGCGGGTCGAGGACATTCGCACCAACAAGGTGATGAACGAGAATGTGAAGTCGGGCGACATGCGGTCGATTCAGCCCGGCAGTGGCCAGGTGGCGATCGGGTCGCAACTGGCGACCAAGCTCGGGGCCTATCCGGGCAGCGAGATTGCCCTGATCAGCCCCGAGGGCCGAGCCACCCCGATCGGCACTGTTCCGCGGATCGTCAGCTACACCGTCGGCGCGATGTTCGAAGTCGGCATCTACGATTATGACAACAGCTTCGTCGTCATGCCGATGCAGGATGCTCAGACCCTGCTGATGCTCGGCGACGATGTCGGGATGATCGAGATCCAGACCGTGGATCCCGACGAGGTCGGTTCGATCGTCGCGCCGCTGCGGCCGATCGTGCAGGGCAAGGGCGAGATCGTCGACTGGCGGCAGATGAATTCGGCGCTGTTCGAGGCGCTGGAGGTCGAGCGGATCGCGATGTTCGTGATCCTCAGCATCATCATTCTGGTCGCGGCGTTCAACATCGCCAGTCTCGCTGATCATGCTGGTCCGCGCCAAGACCCGCGACATTGCCATCCTGCGCACCATGGGCGCCAGCCGCGCATCGATGCTGCGGATCTTCATGACCGTCGGCCTGACGATCGGCGGGATCGGCATCGTCGCCGGCGCGATTCTGGCGACGATCTTCCTGTTCTTCCGCCAGGGCGTGGTCAATTTCATCCAGCTGATCACCGGCCAGAATCTGTGGGATCCGTCGGTTCGCTTCCTCAGCGAATTGCCGGCCAAGACCGATCCGGTCGAAGTCGCGATCATCATCGCGCTGACGCTTGTGCTGACCTTCCTCGCAACCTTGTTCCCGGCGCGCAACGCGGCGGCGACCGATCCGGTGCAGGTGCTCCGCTATGAGTGAGCCGGTTCTCGAAACCCGCGACCTGCGGCGCAGCTTCACGCAAGGCACGGTCACGATCGACGTGCTTCGCGGGGTCAATCTGGCGATCCGCCCGGGTGAGGCGGTGGCGCTGCTCGGCCCATCGGGGTCGGGCAAATCGACCCTGCTGCAGGCGATCGGCCTGCTCGAGGGCGGGTTCGAGGGATCGATCCGCATCGCGGGCCAGGAAGCGTCGACGCTCGACGACAATGGCCGCACGACCCTGCGCCGCGACGCGCTTGGGTTCGTCTATCAATTCCATCATTTGCTGCCCGATTTCGACGCGATCGAGAATGTCGTGCTGCCGCTCGTCATCCACGGCACCGAACCCGCCGAAGCGCGCATCCGCGCCGCCGAATTGCTGACCCGGCTCGGCCTCGGCCAGCGGCTCGACCATCGTCCGGCGAAATTGTCGGGCGGCGAGCAGCAGCGGGTCGCGGTCGCCCGGGCGCTCGCCAATCGCCCGCCACTGGTGCTGGCCGACGAGCCGACCGGCAACCTGGACGAGCATACCGCCGACGTTGTGTTCGCCGAATTCATGGAACTCGTTCGAAGCGAAGGCAGCGCCGCGCTGGTTGCGACCCATAACGAACGCATCGCGGGCAAGATGGACCGCGTACTCCGCCTTCATGAGGGCGTGCTGGAATGACCGGGGACCGGAATGAGGACCCGCGCGTTCAACGCCCCATGCGCCGCCTTACCCCTACCCAGATCGGGATGATCGTTGCCGGGATTTTGATCCTGCTGTTCGCAATCTGGGTGGCATCGAGCACGCGTCGGAGCAACCCGGATGCGCTGCCCGGCAATGACGCCACTCCCAGTCGGCCGGAAGATCCGAAACAGGTATGCGCCGCCCAGTCGACCTATGACCTGATCAAGCGCGAACTGTTTCGCCGCGCCGCAGTGGTACGCGGCAGCGATCAGGCGGCGTTCGATAAATTGGCGGCCTATGCCGTGGTGCGGGTCGACCGACCGTTGCTCGCCAGCGAGGACGAAAGCACTGGCGCGATCGGTTGCACCGGGTCGCTCACTCTCGACCTGCCGCCGGGTGTCGCAGTTGTCGGTGGTCGTCGGACGCTGACCGCGGACATCGGGTATACGTTACAAGGGGCCGCGGACGGCAACGGCAGGGTATTGACCCTCACGGACGCCGACGCGATCGTCACTCCGCTGGCAACGCTCGCGCGGACCGGCGGGCAAACGCTGGACCCGCTTGCGCCTGCTGCCGCCGATCCGCTTGCACCCTCCAGCGACGGTGCTTCGGCGACCGAAGGGGAGCCCTTGGGCGTTCCCCCACCTCCCGTTGTCGCGCCACCGCCCGTGCCGCAGCAGGCGAGCGCTAATCCCAGCTTCAATTGCGCCAACGCCCGAACGCGCGGCGAGCGCGCTGTCTGCGGTGATCCAGGGCTCGCGGCGCTCGACCGGCAGATGGCGGCACAATATCGCCAGGCGGTAGCGTCGACCGACCGTGGCACACGCGCCGAACTCGAGCGCAGCCGTGGCCGCTTCCTGTCGTTCCGCGATCAGTGCCCATCGAACGATTGCATCGCCGACACCTATCGCGGCCGAATGCGCGAAATACGCGATATCGTCGAAGATGGCGGGCGCTAGAGACGCACCGATTTTCAGGGGATAAGTCGCACGCCGGGGTGGCGACTCGCGTCCTGCTTGCCCATAGTCGATCGATGCCCACGCCTTACGTACCCTTGCGAGTCTTTTCCTGCTTTACGATGCTTGAAGGGGCAATCGAGCCCAAGGCGATCGCCGCGCATGCCAAGAGACTCGGCTTTCCCGCTGCCGCGTTGGTCGATCGCAACGGCCTATATGCGGCGATGGCGTTTGGCGAAGCCTGCTTCAAGGAAGGCGTGCAACCCGTCATTGGCGCGATGCTGGGGGTGTCCAGGCCTGACGATATCGGGCCGCGTGGGGCGCTCGACTGGATTGTGCTGCTTGCGCAGGACGAAGCCGGCTATGCCAATCTGTGCCGACTGGTCAGCATGGCGCATCTCGATCGCCCGATCGCGGAAGAGCCGCATGTCCCTTTCCAGGCGCTCTCCGGCGCCACTGAAGGACTGATCGCGCTGACTGCGGGCGGGGAAGGGGCCATTGCCCGGCTGTTCGCCGACGGACAGACCGAGAAAGCCAAGGAATATGCGGCGCGGCTCCATGCGCTGTTCCCTGAGCGGCTGTACGTTGAACTTTCGCGGCGTGGCAACGCAGTTGAAGAGGTCGCCGAAGCTGCGCTCATCGACCTGGCCTACACCGCCGATATCCCGTTGGTCGCCACCAATCCGGCGCAATATGCCGAACCCAGTTTTCATGCCGCGCACGACGCGATGCTGTGCATCGCCAATTCGACCTATGTCGAGAATGATGACCGGCCGCGCAGCTCGTCCGAAGCCTGGTTGAAATCCGCTTCCGATATGGAAGCGCTGTTCGCGGACCTGCCCGAGGCGATCGCCAACACCGCCGTTATCGCCCAGCGTTGCGCCGTCGCCGCCCCCAAGCGCAAACCGATCCTGCCACGCCTATCGGACGACGAAGATGAAACGCTGCGGCGAGAGGCGCACGCCGGCCTCGAGGCACGCCTGGTGGGACGTGAAGTCGATCGAACCTTTTATCGCGAGCGGCTCGATTTCGAGATCGACGTCATCACGCGCATGGGATTTGCCGGCTACTTCCTGATCGTCGCGGACTTCATCAAATGGGCTAAGCAGAACGATATTCCGGTTGGTCCCGGCCGCGGATCCGGCGCGGGCAGCATCGTCGCCTGGTCTCTGCTGATCACCGATCTCGATCCGATCGAACTCGGCCTGCTGTTCGAACGCTTTCTCAACCCCGAACGCGTGTCGATGCCCGATTTCGACATCGATTTCTGCGAAACGCATCGCGACAAAGTAATCACCTACGTCCAGTCCAAATACGGGCGGGACCGGGTGGCGCAGATCATCACCTTCGGGCGACTGAAGGCGCGCGCCGTGCTCAAGGATACCGGGCGCGTGCTGCAGATGAGCTACGGTCAGGTCGATCGTCTGGCCAAGCTGATCCCCAATCATCCGACCGATCCGTGGGACCTGCCGCGATCACTCAATGGGGTCAGCGAACTGGCCGCCGAGTATAAGAATGACGAGGGCGTTCGGCGCCTGCTCGATCTGGCGATGAAGCTCGAAGGCCTGCCGCGTCATGCCTCGACCCACGCCGCGGGGGTGGTGATCGGCGATCGCAGCCTGGCCGAACTAGTCCCGCTATACCGCGACCCGCGCTCGGACATGCCGGTCACGCAATTCGACATGAAATATGTCGAGGCGGCAGGGCTGGTGAAGTTCGATTTTCTCGGACTGAAGACGCTATCGGTACTCAAGGAGGCGCAGCGCCTGCTCGAGTTGCAGGGGATCACGGTCGATTTCGACGCCCTGAGCTGGGACGATCCGGCAGTCTATGATCTCCTCCAGCGAGGCGACACGGTCGGCGTGTTCCAGCTCGAATCCGAAGGCATGCGACGGACGCTCGCCGGTGTGCGGCCGACCGCGTTTGGCGACATCATCGCGCTCGTGTCGCTCTACCGCCCCGGCCCGATGGACAACATTCCATTGTTCGGCGACCGCAAGAACGGCCGCGTCGCGCTCGCCTATCCGCACCCGATGCTCGAAGCGGTGTTGGCTGAAACCTACGGCATCTTCGTCTACCAGGAACAGGTAATGCAGGCCGCACAGGTGCTTGCCGGATACAGCCTGGGTGAGGCCGATTTGCTCCGCCGTGCGATGGGCAAGAAGATTCAGAGCGAGATGAACGAGCAGCGGCAGCGGTTCGTCACCGGCGCGGCGGCCAACGACATCGCGCCGGCGAAGGCTAACGAGCTGTTCGACTTGATCGACAAGTTCGCCGGCTACGGCTTCAACAAGAGCCACGCCGCCGCGTACGCTTTGGTCGCCTATCATACCGCCTGGCTGAAAACCCATCATCCGGCCGTCTTCTTCGCCGCGTCGATGAGCTTCGACATGGCGCAGACCGACAAGCTTGCACTGTTCGTCGAGGATATCCGCCGAAGCGGAGTCGAGTGCTTGCCCCCCGACGTCAACGCCTCCGAAGCCTGCTTTTCGGTCGAAGACGGAAAGGTACGCTATGCATTGGGCGCGCTGAAAGGCGTCGGCGAGAAAGCGATGGAGTTGCTGGTCGACGAGCGCAAGGCGAACGGCCCATTCAAGTCGGTCGACGATTTCGCCGCCAGGATCGATCCCAAGCTGCTCAATCGCCGTCAGCTCGAAAGCCTTGCCGCCGCCGGAGCGTTCGACGCGCTTAACCCCGATCGCGCCTCGCTCAATGCCGGGGCGGAGACGATCCTCGCCTATGCCGCATCGGCCCACGGCGAGCGCACAAGCGGGCAGCACGGTCTGTTCGGCGGCGGCGGAGTGGCACAGGAGGCCGAAGCAATCCGCCTTCCTCGCGGCGCGGCTTGGACGCTGGCGGAGCGGATGCGCGCCGAGCGCGACTCCTTCGGCTTTTATTTCTCGGCCCACCCGGTCGATGCCCAGCGTCACCTGCTTGCCGCCCACCGGGTCAAGAGCTTTGCCGAACTCGCTTCGTTGCCAGCACCGGCCGATGGCGGACGATCGGCAGCAATGATGGCGGGGCTGATCGAATCGACCAATTGGCGAACGTCGGCGAAGGGCCGACGGTACATGATGGCGACGATCTCCGACGCTTCGGCGCAATATGTCGCAACCGTGTTCGACGCCGGCCCCGCCGCCGATCTGGAAGCAGCGGCGAAAGCCGGCACATGCGGACTGATGACTGTCGAGCTCGACCGGCGTCCGGGGGACGATGTGCCCCGGGTGACCGTGAAAGCGTTCCAGCCGATCGACAGCTTAGCCAAGAAAACCCGTCTGCAACTCGATCTGAAGATCAAGGACAGCGCGGCGCTGCCAGGCATCGTCAGTCAATTGGCCATGGCGCGCGGCGGAAATGGGCTGATCCGCGCCACCTTGCCGGTCAGCGCCGGACGCGAAGCGGTCTTGGTACTTGGCCGCGACTTCGTTTTGGATGCGGACCTGGCGTCAAAGCTGGATCGGATGCTGGGCGAGGGCGCCGTCCTGCTTTCAGCACAGGAGGGGCCGAAGCTGGCGCTGGTCGGCTAACCGCCAGCGCCAGGTGTCTCAGGCCATCATGAAGCTGGCCTTGGCCAGATCCCTAGTCAGACGCTCGTTGAGTTCGTCGTCGATTTGGCTCTTCAGCTCCGGGAAGATCTGTTCCTCTTCGAACTTGGCGTGCGCGGCCACCGAATCGCGGAATTCACTGATGGTGTTGATCCAGGACGGGTCCGCAGCGTCCATATTCTTTAGCCGGTAGAGGAATTCTTTCACCTCGCCATGCTCGGTTTCCAGCTTCTCCGCATCGGTCGTCGCATTGGATTCACGGATCGCCGGATAGATGACATGTTCCTCGGCATAGCTGTGCTTGTCGAGCGCATGAGCGATCTTGGCCAGCAACAGCGGCCGCTGCACGGTCTGATCGTCCCGTGTCGCCAGCGCCTTGTCGAACAATTTTAAAACCATCTCATGCTCGGTGGCGAGCGTTTCTGCCCAATCGTCGCTGGCGGACATGCTCTCGACGATCATCTTGCGACCGAGATTGGCGGCAAAGGCGAGGGCCGCGCCACCGAACGCGACCCCGGCAAGGGTTCCGGCCGACCCCCAGGAAAAGGCGCTGTCATTGTTGTTCGAACGACGATTGCTCTTGGTTGATCGATTATCTTCGCGTGTGGCCATGGCTGCTCTCCTGATTGGATATGCCGCTTAAACCAATGGCTTCGCGGGCTCGTTCCGCCGCGTGCAAATGCTGCGACGATTATCCCGAATTGCCGGAGTTGATCGGTTCCTCGACCGGTGGCGGGGGAGGGAGGGCCGAGGCGTCGGTCGGTTCCGACGATACCGGCGCATCGGTTGGCTCTTCCGTCGAGGTCGGCTCGGCCTCAATCGGCGCGGCGTCGACACTTGGCTGGGGCGGTGGCGGATTTGCCGTCTCATACTCGGCCCCGGGCAAGTCGCGCGGTGGTTTCGTGACCGGCGGGGGTGCCTTGTTCACCGGCGCCTTGGTGCCCGAATAGATGCAGGCGTCGAGCCCCTCGCGGCCGACAACCCCGACCCGCGCGGCAATCGAATTGCCATAGCGCTTGGTGAACCCCTTCGGGGCGATTGCGCCGCGCTTTTTCGGCAGCGGCAGGATGGCCGCGATCCGCGCCGCCTCGGTTGCACTCATGGCGCTCGCGTCATGCCCGAAATAGCGCATCGAGCCGGCATTGGCACCGTATGTCCCAAGGCCGGTCTCCGCGACGTTGAGATAGACCTCCATTATCCGCCGCTTGCCCCACAGATGCTCGATCAGGAAAGTGAAATAGGCTTCCATCGCTTTTCGAGCGTAGCCGCCGCCCTGCCAGAGGAAGACATTTTTCGCCGTTTGTTGGCTGATCGTCGAGCCGCCACGAATGCGTCCACCTGAGGCATTGCGCTTCATCGCGTCCTCGATCGCCTCAATGTCGAAGCCCCCATGGCTGCAGAACTTACTGTCTTCAGCGCCGATTGCAGCGCGCACCATGTCGCGATCCATCCGGTCCAGACTCATCCAGTCCTTCGTCACCCCGCGTCCGGCGACGAAGTCCCCGATCATGGTCGCCGTTATCGGCGGCGGGACGAAACGCAGAAGGATGACCCACAGGATCGAGAGCAAGAACGCGCCGAGGACAAACTTCACGACGAAGCGCAAGATGCCACGTCCGCCCTTCGGTCGGCGACGCTGGCGACGATAGGGGGGCAATCGGTTTGCGCTTCTGGCCATGTCGTTTGCTAGCGCGCAACAGGCGAAAAGGAACCCCTCGATGAACGTCAGATAACCCGATCGGCGAGGCGAGCCGCCGTCGGGACAAGTCGAGCGAAAAAATTACCGGGTTCACATCAGGCACAGGGTCCGAATGCCAATGTGACGCGTTGTTTTGAATGAGAAAAACCAAGGATTGGAGGTCACTCATGACCCGCAAGATGATACTGATCGCCGGGGTCGCCGGCTTAGCCCTTACCCCTGCCGTTGCGCAGAAGGGTGAGCATGGCGGAGGCAAGGGCGCTCCGCAGCAACAGGCCCAGCGCGGTGGCGGGGGCGGCGGTGGTGGCGGCAGCGGCCAGCAGGTCCAGCGCGCCGAACGACCGCAACAGGTGCAGCGCCAGCAGGCGCCGCGCATGGAACGGCCGCAGCAGATGCAGCGCGCCGAGCGGCCTCAACGCATGGAGCGTCCTCAGCAGGTTCAACGCATCGAGCGCCAGCAGATGCAGCGCGTCGAACGACCGCAACGCATGGAACGCCAGGTTCAGCGACAGGAGCGACCGCAGCGTCTGGAACGTCAAGTGCAGCGGCAGGAACGACCGCAGCGGATCGAACGTCAACAGCGGGTCGAACGTCAGGCGCAACGGCCCGAGCGCCAGCAGCAGCGCTTCGAACGACAGGCTCAACTGCCCGATCGGCAGCAGCAGCGTGTTGAGCGACAGGCACAGCGGATCGATCGCAACGCCGCAGTCGGTCAGCCGCGATTTGAGCGTCGTGATCAAATTCGCGAAGCCCGCCAGGATATCAGGCAGGCCGGTCGTCAGGACGTGCTTCAGCAGCAGCGCTTCGAGCGTCGGGCCGCCAACCGGCTGTTTGCGCCGCGGGTAACCGAATCGAACGGCGATTTCAGCCAGGTACGCACGGCGCGGTTCGACGGTCGGGGCTATCGCCCGATCGCGCCGGTGTTCGCCAAGCGTGACATGCGTCCGATGCAATCGTTCGCGTCGAAGTTCGATAATTCGAATTTCGTGTCGGTCGGCGACCGTTATAATAATGCGTACAACTGGTCGCCCGTGCCGACGATTTATGGCAGCCGCTATATCGACAATAACGATTATTATTATCGTTACAATCCGGACTATGGCTACGCGTATCAGATCAACCGCAACAACAACCTGATTTTCGCGTCTTATCCACTATTCGGCGGGTATGGCATCGGCGATCCGTGGCCGCAGACCTATTATAGCAGCTACGTACCGCTGGGATATCGTGATTATTACTACGATACGCCCGACTATTATTATCGGAATGACGGCTATGGAATCTATCAGGTCGACGCCGGTAGCCAGCTGATCACCGCGTTGGTTTCGCTCGTGCTCGGCCAGAACTACGGTGTCGGACAGGTGCTTCCGGCAAGCTACAGTGCCTATAACGTGCCGCTCGACTATCGCGATCGTTACGCCGACAATGACGAGCATTGGTATCGCTATGGTGACGGCTTTATTTACGACGTCGAGCCTTACAGCCGACGGGTGGAAGCGCGGTATCCGCTCTACGCCGACGAATACTACGTCGGCGAGCGTTGGCCGGTTGCCTATCCGGACTATAACGTCCCTTATGCCTATCGCGATCAGTATGCCGATACGCCGCAGTATCATTATCGCTACGCCGACGGCGGAATCTATCGGGTCGATCCGACCAACCAGATCATCCTGGCGCTTGCGTCGCTGGTCACCGGCGACCAGTTCGCGGTCGGTCAACCGATGCCGAGCGGGTACGATATCTACAACGTGCCGGTCAGCTATCGCGACCGCTGGGCAGATAGCGATGACGAATATTATCGCTACGCCAACGGTTACGTCTATCGCGTGGACAATGGGTCGGGCCTCATCGAGGAGGCCTACCCGATCTATACCTGAGGGTTACCTCGGACAAACTGGGAGCGGTGCCGCAAGGTGCCGCTCCTTTTTTATGCACGGGCGACAGACATCAAAAAGCCAACCGAAGCGGATCATTCCGAACTCTCATTAGCATTAGATGCGGCTCGCTCTCTTTTCGGCCTCCCTTGCCGCACCGCAGCAACTCCCATATCTCG
The DNA here is from genome assembly GCA_963740965.1 of uncultured Alphaproteobacteria bacterium. Lineage (GTDB taxonomy): Bacteria > Pseudomonadota > Alphaproteobacteria > Sphingomonadales > Sphingomonadaceae > Sphingomicrobium. Next base: position 595,518 of record CAVUFW010000006.1, on the reverse strand, counting down.
GGCGCCATGACATCGACCAACGACATCCGCCGCGGCTTTCTCGATTATTTCGAAGGGCAGGGGCACGCCCGCGTCCCGTCGGCACCGCTCGTTCCGCACAACGATCCGACGCTCATGTTCGTCAACGCGGGAATGGTGCCGTTCAAAAACGTGTTCACCGGACTGGAAACGCGGCCCTATGTTACCGCCGTCTCGTCGCAGAAATGCGTTCGCGCCGGGGGGAAGCACAACGACCTCGACAATGTCGGCTACACCGCGCGCCACCACACCTTCTTCGAAATGCTCGGCAATTTCAGCTTCGGTGATTATTTCAAGGAACAGGCGATCCATCATGCTTGGACCTTGCTGACCAGGGAATGGGGCCTGGCGCCCGACCGGCTGACCGCGACCGTCTACCACACCGACGATCAGGCGTTCGACTTGTGGAAGAAAGTTGCCGGCCTTCCGGAAAGCCGGATCATTCGGATTGCCACCAAAGACAATTTCTGGGCGATGGGTGCCGACGGACCTTCGGGCCCGTGCAGCGAGATCTTCTACGACCATGGCGATCACATTCCCGGCGGCCCTCCCGGCAGCCCGGACGAGGACGGCGATCGGTTCGTCGAGATCTGGAACCTTGTCTTCATGCAATTCTTGCAGGAAAATGACGAGATCGTCTCCGACCTGCCCAAGCCGTCGATTGACACCGGCATGGGGCTGGAGCGCGTCGCGGCGGTGATGCAGGGCGTCACCGATAATTACGATACCGATACCTTCAAAGGATTGATCCACGCGTCGGAAGAACTGACGCACACCAAGGCAGAAGGAGAGCGTCAGGCATCGCACCGCGTGATCGCCGACCATCTCCGCGCCTCCGGATTCCTGGTCGCCGATGGAGTGCTGCCTGCCAACGAGGGCAGGGGCTACGTCCTGCGCCGGATCATGCGCCGCGCGATGCGCCACGCCCACCTGCTCGGTGCCAAGGATCCATTGATGCACCGCCTCGTGCCGCAGTTGGTCGCCGAAATGGGGCAAGCCTATCCGGAATTAGTTCGTGCCCAGCCGCTCATCGAAGCGACTCTGGCCCAAGAGGAAGCGCAGTTTCGGCGGACTCTCGCCAATGGACTCAAGTTGCTCGACGAAGCCACTGGCAACATGGGCGAAACCGGCGAACTGCCCGGTGCCACCGCGTTCAAGCTCTACGACACCTTTGGCTTTCCGTACGACCTTACTGAGGACGCGCTCCGTGCGCGCGGAATGACCGTCGATCGCGCGGGCTTCGATGCGGCTATGGCCGATCAGAAGGCCGCGGCCCGCGCTGCCTGGAAAGGATCGGGCGAGCGGGCGTCCGACGATCTCTGGTTCGATCTTGCCGAGGTAAATCGGCAGCACCGAATTCACCGGTTATTCGGGCCACGACGGCGAAGGCGTGGTGCTTGCCTTGGTAAAGGATGGAGCCCGCGTCGAACAGGGTGCCGAGGGAGACACCGTCACCGTCATCCTCAACCAGACTCCCTTCTACGGCGAAAGCGGCGGCCAGGTTGGCGACGCGGGAAAGTTGACTGCACTCAATGGCTTCGTTGGTGAAGTTGAGGACACGTCGAAGCCCCTCGGCAAGCTTCATGCGCTCAGAACGCGCATTATGAAGGGCCAGCTCAAGGTCGGCGATACGCTCTCGCAGTCAGTCGATGTCGACCGTCGTGACGCCACCCGTGCCAATCACAGCGCGACCCATTTGCTGCACGCGGCGCTCCGCAACCGCCTTGGCGGCCACGTCAGCCAGAAAGGCAGTCTGGTGGCCCCCGATCGGCTGCGGTTCGACTTTTCGCATCCCAAGGCGCTGACCCACGACGACATCGCCGCGATCGAAACGGAGGTGAACGCCGAAATCCGCGCCAATCAGCCCGTCACGACCCGCCTGATGACCCCCGACGACGCCGTCGCCGCTGGCGCGCTGGCGCTGTTCGGCGAGAAATATGGCGACGAGGTCCGCGTGCTGAGCATGGGCCGCCAGACCGATAAGCATTATTCGATCGAATTGTGCGGCGGCACGCATGTCGATGCCACCGGCGACATCGCCTTGTTCAAGATCATCGCCGAAAGCGCCGTGTCGTCGGGCATTCGCCGGATCGAGGCGCTGACGGGTGAGGGTGCGCGTAACTGGCTCAACGCCCGCGACGACAAGCTCCGCGAAGCCGCCGCCGCGCTTAAATCGTCACCCGACGAGGTTCCTGCGCGCGTTGCCGCGCTGGTCGAAAGCACCCGCCGCCTGGAACGCGAGCTGGCGGACGCGAAAAAGGCACTCGCGATGGGAGGCGGCGCGGCCAAGTTCGACGCCGCCGGACCCGAACAAGTCGCCGGCCATGCCTTCCTCGGCCAGGTCGTCGACGGCCTGGATGCAAAGAATCTTCGCGGCGAGGTCGATGCGATGAAGCAGCGGCTCGGCAGTGGCATCGCCGCCCTCGTCGCCGTCAATGACGGCCGCGCCAGCGTGGCGATCGGCGTGACCGACGATCTGGTCGGTACGGTGTCGGCGGTCGATCTGGTCAAGGCCGCGGTCGCGACCTTGGGCGGGCAAGGCGGCGGCGGGCGTCCCGACATGGCCCAGGGCGGTGGGCCCGATGGCAGCAAGGCGAGCGAGGCGCTCCAGGCGGTCCGCGACGCGCTTGAACGCGTGAGCGCCTAAGCTCCTCCCCCTTCTACAGGGGGAGGTGGCGCGAAGCGCCGGAGGGGGCACGTCTTCGTTTGCCGACAGGCCCCCTCCGTCAGCTTCGCTGACACCTCCCCCAGAAAGGGCCGGGGGAGGGGCTATCTCGCATCCCGTACCCGTCTCCGCCCGAGCGTCGGCTCCGCCTCCAGCTCCCCCGCTTCCATGATCTCCCCGCGCAATTCGCTCCTCTTCTCATGGATCGATGCAATCACCGGCCCCATCGCCACCCCGATGTCGACCAACACCGCCTCGGACAGTTGAAGCGATGCCTCCATTGCTTCAGGCACCGCGTCGGTCACGCCGGCCTTGTACAGTCGCGCGGCATGATCGGTATCGCGCGCGCGGGCGATGATGGGAAGATCGGGAAATTGCGCACGCGCGCGCTTGGCCAGGCGCTGGGTCAGCACCGGATCGTCCATCGTCAGCACGACCGCATCGGCGCTGCCCAGGTCCAGCTTGTCCACCATTGCACCCCGGGCGACATCGCCGAACAACACCGCATAGCCGCCTTCACGCGCGGCCAGGACTGAATCGATGTCATGCTCGACGGCGAGATAATTTTGTCGTGCGACCCGAGCATGTCGGCGACCATCTGGCCAACCCGGCCGAAACCGAAGATGACGGTTTTCCCCGCTGCGGCGCCCGCCTCGACAAACGCCGTTTCTTCGCGGTCGACGCGCCGAGCCGCGGCCCGCCCGATCGTCGCGAGCAACGGCGTCACGGTCATGCCCATCGCCGTCACCGCCTGCCAGAAACTCGCCGCCTGAGGCAGGATCATACCCGCGGCCGTGCCCGCGCCGAGAAGGATCAGGGTCGTCTCGGACGGGCTGGCCATCACCAATCCGGTTTCCGCCGCTACACCGGGTCGCGATCCGCTCATCCACAATAAGGACGCGGTGACGATGATCTTCGCCAGCAACACCAGCCCAAGCGCCAGCGATCAGCATCGGCCAGTCCCTGACCAGCGCCTCGATGTTCAGGCTCATGCCGACCGTGATCAGGAACACGCCCAGCGCGAGTCCGCGAAGCGGCGCCATCACGTGCTCGACCTCGCTGTGATATTCGGTCTCGGCGATCAATATTCCAGCGACCAGCGCCCCCAGGATCGGCGACAGTCCGACCGCGCCCGTCGCAAGGCTCGCGACGATGACGGTCAGCAGGCTGACCGCCAGGAACAGTTCGGGGCTCTTGGTCCGCGCCGCCTGCGCGAAGAGCGGAGGCAAGACGATCCGCCCGGCTACCAGCATCACCGCGATCACCAGCGCACCCTGCCACAGCACGGTCAGCAGCGCCCCCGGTTCGGCCGCGCCGCCAAGGCTTGCGAACAGGAACAGCAACGGCACCAGCGCGAGATCTTCGAACAACAGCATCGCGAATGCCGCCCGGCCCGACGGGCTGGTGGTGCCCGCAAGCGGGATCACCAGGGCGGTCGACGACATCGCCAAGCGCCAGGCCGAGAACGATCGCCGCGGGCAGGCTGTTGCCCATCGCGATCAGCCCGCCGCCGATCAGCAAGGCGCCAAGGCCAAGCTCCATCGCGCCGATCCCGAACACCTGACGACGCATCCGTGCCAATCGCCGGAAGCTGAGTTCCAGCCCGATCGCGAACAAGAGCAGGATGATCCCGAAGTCGGCGAACGGCTGCATCGCTGGCGGGTCGCTGATCGTGATCGCGTCGAGCCAGGGATACTGGCCGACGAAGCGCCCCAACCCGAACGGCCCGGCAAGGACCCCGACCAGGATAAAGCCGATGATCGGCGAGATCTTGAGACGCGCGAAGGCCGGGATGACGATCCCCGCCGCTCCAAGAATGGTCAGCGTGTCGCTCAATGCGGGGGTCAGGGTCAGTTCGCCGGCCATGGTCTTAAAAAGCACGCGGGATCGCCATTGTCACCGGCACCAGCCGTGAAATTGCGCGTTTAGTCGACGTGAGGAGAACGTAATGGACGATGAAGAAACACCGGGCGGCAACCCGCCCGAAGACATTGCTGAGCGAGACCGCGTCGGCACCACCACGCCGGCCGCGTACCCTGAGGAAGAGCGTGATGGATCGCGCGTCGATCAGCCTGGCGCGGAGACAGCCCGATGACCAAGACGTTCTCAAAAGGTGATAAGGTCGGCTGGGACAGCTCGGGCGGCCATTCGACCGGCAAGGTGGTGAAGAAACTTACCAGCCCGATGAAGATCAAGGGCCACAAGGTCGCCGCGTCGAAGGACAATCCTGAATATCTGGTCGAAACCGCCGAAGGCAAGCAGGCGGCACATAAACCGGGATCACTGATCAAGGGCTGATACCGGCGACACTGGCCTGACCCGGAAGGCGGAGGTCTGCACCCGGCGGCATTCGCCCGCGTCGACCGAATCTGGTAACAGGCGTCATGGCGTCACCACTTGCGAACACCGATGTCGTGATCGTTGGCGGGGGTCCCGCCGGTATGATGGCGGGCCTGTTGTTCGCTCGCGCTGGCGTCACGGTGTCCGTGCTCGAAAAGCATGCCGATTTCTTCCGCGATTTTCGCGGTGACACGGTCCACCCCTCGACGATGGAAATTCTCGATCAGCTCGGCCTGCTCGGTAATTTCCTTTCTCGTCCGCACAATCGAGTCGATCGCGCGCAGATCCGGATCGGCGATCGTGAATGGACCATCGGCGATCTTTCCCACCTTGCCACGCCGGCACCGTTCATCGCCATGATGCCGCAATGGGATTTGCTCGACTTCCTTCGCGACGCAGCCCGGACTTTCCCCACTTTTTCCCTCAGCATGAAGGAAGAGGTGACAGGATATATCGAACGACGGGGCAGGGTCGTTGGCGTTCGCTTTGCCTCGGGCCGCGAGCAGCTGGCAGGCAAGCTGGTCATTGCCGCCGACGGCCGGTCGTCGTCGGTCCGCTCGCTCGGCTTGCTTCCGGTCGAAACGCTTGGCGCGCCGATCGACGTCCTGTGGTTCAAACTGCCCAAGTCCGACGACGGGGGTGACGCCCTTCGCGGCTCGGTCCGCCCGGGACGATTGGTCGTGCTGATCGACCGCGATGACTATTGGCAAACGGCGTTCGTCATCGGGAAGGGCGAAGAGGCTGCGATCCGGGCGAGGGGGCTCGGCTGGCTGAAGGACGAGGTCGCGGCCTCCTTCCCGGAGTTGCGCTTCGAAGGCGACTTCCTGACCAGTGACGACGACGTCAAACTGCTGAGTGTCGCAGTCGACCGCCTGATCCACTGGTCCCGGCCCGGCCTGCTGGCGATCGGGGACGCTGCGCATGCCATGAGCCCGATTGGCGGGCATCGGCATCAACCTCGCGATTCAGGATGCGGTTGCCGCGGCCAACATTCTCGCCGCACCGCTGGCGCGCGGGGAAGGCGTCGACCGGTTGTTGCACAAGGTGCAGGACCGGCGCCTGTTCCCGACGCGGATCATCCAGTCCGCACAGGTGACGGCGCAGAACAATATCATCGGACCGCTACTTAGCAGCCAGACCGTACGCGTCCCGCTTGCCGTCCGGCTTCTCGACCGCTTTCCCATCCTGCGCCGAATCCCGGGCCGCCTGATCGGCCTGGGCGTTCGCCGCGAACAGGTCCGCTCCCCCAACGCCTTCACCCCACGCTAGAAGCCTGCGGCGAAGGCGCTTGGATTGGCTCAGGCCGCGGCGACTTCCTTGGCCATCGCTGTTTCGAGGTTTTCGCGAATGGCCTCGAAGAATTGCTCGGTCGTCATCCATGCCTGGTCGGGGCCGACGAGGATCGCAAGATCCTTGGTCATCTTGCCTTCCTCGACGGTGCTGACACACACCTTTTCAAGCGTCTCTGCGAAACGGACGACATCCGGCGTTTCGTCCAGCTTGCCGCGGAACTTGAGCCCGCCGGTCCAGGCGAAGATCGACGCGATCGGGTTGGTCGAGGTCGCCTTGCCTGCCTGATGCATCCGGTAATGGCGGGTGACCGTGCCATGCGCCGCTTCGGCCTCGACCGTCTGGCCATCGGGGGTCATCAGCACGCTGGTCATCAGCCCGAGGCTGCCGAAGCCCTGGGCCACTTGGTCGGACTGGACATCGCCATCGTAATTCTTGCACGCCCAGATGAAGTTGCCGCTCCACTTCAGCGCCGACGCGACCATGTCGTCGATCAGGCGATGCTGATATTCGATCCCAGCTTCGGCGAATTTCTCCTTGAAATCGCGATCGTAAATTTCCTGGAAGATGTCTTTGAAGCGACCGTCATAGGCTTTGAGGATGGTGTTCTTGGTGCTCAGGTAAACCGGCCATTTCCGCTGCAGGCCGTAGTTCAGGCACGCCTGGGCGAAGTCGCGGATCGACTCGTCCAGATTGTACATCCCCATCGCCACGCCCGCGCCGGGATATTCGAACACTTCATGTTCGATCACCTCGCCGTCTTCGCCCGACGAACTTCATCGTCAGCGTACCCGGGCCGGGGATCAGGAAATCGGTTGCCTTGTACTGGTCGCCATAGGCGTGGCGGCCGATGACGATCGGGTCGGTCCAGCCGGGGATGATGCGCGGGATGTTGTCAATAACGATCGGCTCGCGGAAAACGACGCCGCCAAGGATGTTGCGGATCGTTCCGTTGGGCGACTTCCACATCTTTTTCAGGCCGAATTCCTCGACCCGCGCCTCGTCGGGGGTGATCGTCGCGCACTTTACGCCGACGCCATACTGCTTGATCGCGTTGGCCGCATCGACCGTGATCTTGTCGTCGGTCTCGTCGCGCTTCTCAATCCCGAGGTCGTAATATTTCAGGTCGATGTCGAGATAAGGCAGGATCAGCTTCTCGCGGATCCACTGCCAGATGATCCGGGTCATCTCGTCGCCGTCCAGTTCGACAACCGGGGTTTTCACCTTGATCTTGCTCATCATGCGTCCTGTGTTCGGGAAAATTTGAGGTTGCGCCGGGCCTTAAGCGCCGCTCCGGATCAAGGCAACCGCGACATTGCGGCTTCGGCTTGCCGCCAGTAAGGAGCGCGCATGGCCCAACTCGACAACCCCAACAATCATCTCGCCGCCGTCAAATGGCGCTTCCCCTCGGTTCATCCGGAGGGCCGCAAGTTCGTCGTCATATCCGCCTTCATCACGCTGCTGCTGTTCTGGGCTCTGCCCGACGTGATCGGCTGGCTGATGGTGATGGTGACGATCTGGGTGGCCACGTTTTTTCGCGATCCGATCCGCACCACGCCGACCGATCCGAAGCTGATCATCGCCCCTGCCGACGGTCTGGTGACGATGATCACGCGCGTGCCGGCACCGCCCGAACTTGCCGGCGAACTGACCGGCGAATTCACCCGCGTGTCGATTTTCATGAGCGTGTTCGATGTCCATATCAATCGCACCCCGATCAGCGGCACGATCCGCAAGATCGCCTACATTCCCGGCAAATTTCTCAACGCCGATCTCGACAAGGCGAGCGAGGACAATGAGCGTCAGCATTTCCTGGTCGAGCGCGACGACGGCGCGAAGATCGCCTTCACGCAGATCGCCGGCCTCGTGGCGCGGCGGATCATGTCATTCGTGGCGGAAGGCGACCGTGTCGCGGCGGGCGAACGGATCGGGCTGATCCGCTTCGGCAGTCGGGTCGACGTCTTCCTTCCCGCAGGCACCGGTAGTCAGATCCTGCTCGGCCAGCGAGCGATAGCGGGCGAGACGATCCTGGGCGAACTCGGCGTCGATCCGCAACGATCGGGTACCAGTCAGTGAGCGAGCGGCCCGAACGCCATGGACTTCCGTTCCGCGCGTTCGCGCCCAACGCGATCACCGCACTTGCCTTGTGTTCGGCGCTGACCGGCGTCCGTTTCGCGATTTCGGCGGCCAACGGAAACCCTGGAAGCGATAATCACTGGGAATTGGCGTTGGCCTGCATCATCGGTGCCGGCGTGCTCGACGGCCTCGACGGCCAGTTGGCGCGATTGCTCAAGGCCAACAGCCGTTTCGGGGCCGAACTCGACAGTCTGAGCGACAATATTGCCTTCGGTACCGCGCCGGCGCTGATCCTGTTCCTTTGGTCGCTTGCAATATGCGCCGCGCTTCGGATGGATCGCGGCGCTTGCGCTGGCGGTGTGCTGCGCGCTCCGTCTGGCGCGCTTCAATGCCCGGATCGATGCCGACATTCAGCCGCACAAGTCGGCGGGTTTCAACACCGGCGTTCCGGCGCCGGCCGGCGCCGGCCTCGCTTTCATTCCAATCTATCTATGGCTGATCACCGGCAATGACCTGTTCCGCCATTGGCAGATCGTCATGCCGTGGACGTTGTTCATCGCGCTATTGATGATCTCGAGCGTCGCGACCTACAGCTGGACGTCGATCAGGATCCGTCGCGGGATGCGTCTGTTCGCACTTGCCGGGGTTGCCTTGCTCGGCGCGGCGCTGATCAACGAGCCGTGGATCACCCTATTGGCAATCTCGGTAATCTATCTCGCGATCTTGCCGTTCAGCGTGGCCAGCTACGGCCGCGTCAAGCAGCGGCGCGCAGCGCCGGTTTCGCCCGTGCCCGCTGCGCGCGGCCCGACGGATAGCGCTGGCTGACCCGCACCGCGATCGGGGCAGGGGCGGGAAGCCCGCTTTCGCCGCGCAACGCCGCACCGATCTTGCCGAGGCTCTGCTCCAGGCTTCCGGCGACGATAACGATCGCGGCCCAGGCGGCTGCGAGAAAGGCGATGGTGGCGAGCGCTGCGATCATATTCTCAATCCTTCGTTACGGCGCTCAACTTATCAACAGCCCGGTTCGTTCCCTTTTGGCTGTTTTCGGCTGTTTCGCCGCCTGTGTGTAACTCGATGTTCGTGTTTTGTTCTTGCGACTGTCAAGCCCCAAATCGGGGTTGCGCTCGGCTACGGCATTCGCTAGGGAGCGCGCATTCCACAGGCGGAACCACCATACCGGTGCCACGGACATGTCCGGGGTTACAGGATCCGCCGAGGTTAAACCGGAAGGAGACTATCCTATGGCGACTCCCGTCGTCACGATGCAGCAATTGCTCGAAGCTGGCGCCCATTTTGGCCACCAGACCCACCGCTGGAATCCGCGGATGAAGCCGTACATTTTCGGCGACCGCAACGGCGTTCACATCATCGACCTGTCGCAGAGCGTGCCGCTGTTCGCGCGTGCGCTCGACTTCGTCAATTCGTCGGTCGCGCGCGGCGGCAAGGTGCTGTTCGTCGGCACGAAGCGCCAGGCGCAGGACGCGGTGGCCGAAGCCGCTCGTCAGTCGGGCCAGCATTTCGTCAACCATCGCTGGCTCGGCGGCATGCTGACCAACTGGAAGACCGTGTCCAACTCGATCAAGCGCCTCAAGACGCTTGAAGAGCAGCTCAGCGGCGATACCGCCGGCCTGACCAAGAAGGAAGTGCTCCAGCAGACCCGCGAGCGCGACAAGCTCGAGAAGTCGCTCGGCGGCATCCGCGACATGGGCGGGCTTCCCGACGTGATGTTCGTGGTCGACACCAACAAGGAAGAGCTGGCGATCAAGGAAGCCAACGTTCTTGGTATTCCGGTCGTCGCCATTCTCGATTCGAACAGCAACCCGAACGGCATCGCCTTCCCGGTTCCGGGTAACGACGACGCCGCCCGCGCCATCCGCCTCTATTGCGAAGCCGTCGCCAATGCGGCGATGTCGGGCAAGACCGGCAATGCGCAGGCGCGTGGCGAAGACGTCGGCGCGATGGCCGAACCGCCGGTCGAGGCCGCGCTGGAAGCTTAACATTCGGGGGCCTGGCCCCCACCTACCTGCGGCCCGGATTGTCGATGCGTTCGGCGGCCGGGCCGTATGTCTTTCGAAGGATTATATGACATGGCTGAGATCACCGCCGCTTCGGTGAAGGAACTGCGTGAGCGCACTGGCGCCGGCATGATGGATTGCAAAAAGGCGCTGTCCGAAAACAATGGCGAGATGGAAGCATCGGTCGACTGGCTTCGCGCCAAGGGCCTTGCCGCCGCCGCCAAGAAGGCAGGTCGCACCGCCGCCGAAGGTCTGGTCGGGGTTGCCGTGTCCGGCACCCGCGGCGCGGTAGTCGAGGTCAACTCGGAAACCGATTTCGTCGCCAAGAACGAGCAGTTCCAGGATTTCGTTCGCAACGTGTCCGAGCTTGCGCTGGCCAACGGCGGCGACGTCGATGCGCTCAAGACCGCGGCCTATCCGGGCGGCGGAACGGTCGAGGAAAAGCTGACCGAGAACATCGCCACCATCGGCGAGAACCAGTCGCTACGCCGCGCCGCGCTGCTCGAAGTCGGCGAAGGCGTGGTCGTCAGCTACGTCCACAATGCCGCTGCCCCCAACATGGGCAAGATCGGTGTGCTGGTCGCGCTCGAAGGGTCGGCTCCGGCCGAGACTCTGGCCGCGCTTGGCAAGCAGCTCGCCCAGCACATCGCCGCCGCCAACCCGCTCGCGCTCGATAGCGATGGCCTCGACGCTGACCTTCTCGCTCGTGAAAAGGCGATCGCGATGGAAAAGGCGGCCGAAAGCGGCAAGCCGGCCAACATTGTCGAGAAGATGGTCGAAGGCACGATCGCCAAGTTCAAGAAGGAAAATGCCCTTCTGAGCCAGCTCGTCGTGCACGACGGCAAGACTCCGGTGACCGATGTCATCGCCCAAGCGGGCAAGGATGCGGGTTCGCCGATCACGCTGAAGGCGTTTGAGCGCTTCCAGCTTGGCGAGGGCATCGCCAAGGCCGAAAGCGATTTCGCCGCCGAAGTCGCCGCCGCTTCGGGCGTGCCGCAGCCGGTAGCCTAATCTTCCTGAAACAAGGTTGGCAGAGGGGCGGGTGCGCCGTAAGACGCGCATCCGCCCCTTCGCTTTTTCGGGAGACCGCATGACCCGCCCTCGCTTCAACCGAATCCTGCTGAAGCTGTCGGGCGAAGCATTGATGGGTGCAGGCCAGTTCGGCATTGACCAGGACGCGGTTGCCAGCCTGGCGCAGGAAGTGAAGGCGGCGCGCGATCAGACGTTCGAGCTTTGCCTGGTCATCGGCGGCGGCAATATCTTCCGCGGCATGGCCGGTGCCGCCAAGGGCATGGACCGCGCTCAGGCCGACTATATGGGCATGCTGGCCACCGTCATGAACGCGCTCGCCATGCAGAACGCGCTCGAGCAGGCGGGGGTCGAAACGCGGGTCCAGTCGGCGATCAAGATGGACCAGGTGTGCGAGCCGGTGATCCGCCGCCGCGCCGAGCGCCACCTTGCCAAAGGCCGCGTAGTGATTTTCGCGGCCGGCGTCGGAAGTCCCTATTTCACCACCGACACAGGCGCTGCCCTTCGCGCCGCCGAGATGAAATGCGATGCCCTGTTCAAGGGCACCAGCGTCGACGGCGTCTATGATGCCGATCCCAAGAAGGTCTCGACCGCCAAGCGCTATGACGTCATCGGCTACGATCGGGTGCTGGCCGACGACCTCAAGGTGATGGACGCGTCCGCGGTGGCGCTGTGTCGTGACAATGATATTCCGATCGTGGTGTTCAACATCCGCCAGCCGGGCAATCTTGCCGAGGTTCTGGCCGGAAACGGGACCGCTACGATCGTTCATGACGGAGAATAGATATGCCGACCTATGACAAGTCCGACCTTCAGCGCCGGATGCATGGCGCGATCGAAGCGCTCAAGTCCGACCTGGTCGGGCTCCGTACCGGTCGCGCCTCGACCAATCTGCTCGATCCGGTGAACGTCGAGGTCTATGGCGCGCAAATGCCTCTCAACCAGGTCGCCACCGTCTCGGCGCCCGAGCCCCGACTGCTGTCGGTCCAGGTGTGGGACAAGGGGAACGTCGGCCCGGTCGAAAAGGCGATCCGCTCGGCCGGCTTGGGTCTCAATCCGATCACGGACGGTACGATGATCCGCCTGCCGATCCCCGATCTGACCGAGGAACGGCGCAAGGAGCTGGCCAAGCTCGCCGGCCAATACGCCGAAAAGGCGCGGATCGCGGTTCGCAACGTCCGACGTGACGGGATGGACAATCTCAAGCTCGATGAAAAGAAGCATGAGATCAGCGAGGACGAGCGCAAGCGCCTTGAGGTCGAGGTGCAGAAGATGACCGACGACACGATCAAGGAAATCGACGCCGCGGCGAATGCCAAGGAACAGGAAATCCTCGGGCGGTGACAGGTCGCCCCGCCGCGCTGGAAGGGGCTGACACGCCTGTCCAGCCTACGGGCGGGGGCGTAGTCCCGCGCCATGTCGCGATCATCATGGACGGCAATGGACGCTGGGCGGCCAAACGCGCCTTGCCCCGCGCCGCCGGGCATCGCGCAGGGGCGGAGGCGGTCCGCAAGACCCTTCGCGCCGCTGCCGAGGCCGGGGTCGACACGCTTACCCTCTACGCTTTCTCGTCCGAGAATTGGCGGCGACCGCAAGAAGAGGTCAGCGATCTTAAGGGCCTGCTCGGATATTATATCGAAAAAGAGCTGCAGACGCTTGAAAAAGAAGGCGTTCGCCTCCGCCTGATCGGCGATCCTGCCGCCTTCGGACCGCAGCTGGAAACGCGGCTCAAGAATGCGGTCGACCGGACCGCGACCAATGATCGACTGACGTTGGTCGTGGCCCTCAATTACGGGTCGCGCGGGGAAATCGCCGCCGCCGCGCGTCGCATGGCGGAGGAGGTTCGCGCGGGAACGCGCGATCCGGCAAGCATCGACGAGCAGGCGATCGATGCCGCGCTCCAGACTGCCGATCTGCCGCCGCTCGACCTTCTCATCCGCACCTCGGGAGAGGTGCGCCTGTCGAATTTTCTGCTGTGGCAAGCAGCCTACGCCGAACTGATGTTCGTTGACACGTTGTGGCCTGACTTCGACGGGCGCGACTTCAGCGCCGCGCTCGCCACCTTCGCTTCCCGCCAACGACGGTTCGGCGGCCGATGAACGAACTGATGGTGCGCAGCGTCGCGGCAGTCGTCATGGCCGGGATTGCGCTCACGGCGGCTTTCCTCGGCGGCTATCTGTTCGCCATCCTGGTGGCGTTGGCGGCGGGGGCAATGTTCGTCGAATGGCGCCGCCTGACCGATGGGTGGGGTGTCGGGTGGATGATCGCCGGCTTCGCCTATGCGCTCCTGCCTGCGCTCGCCTTGCTGTGGATTCGCGACCGTGCCCCGCAAGGACTCGAATTGCTCTACTGGGTCTTCATCGTCACCTGGACCACCGACATCGGGGCCTATTTCGCCGGTCGCGCGATCGGTGGACCGAAACTCGCGCCGACCATCAGCCCCAACAAGACCTGGGCCGGACTGATCGGGGGCATGGTCAGCGCCGGGCTCGCGGGCGCGGCATGGACGCAGTTCGCGATGTTGCCGACGGCCTTGATCTTTCTAGCACCGGCCTTCGCCGCGGCGGCGCAAGGCGGGGATCTGTTCGAAAGTTGGCTCAAGCGCCGCGCCGGAGCAAAGGATAGCGGATCGATCCTTCCCGGCCATGGGGGTATCCTCGATCGGCTCGACGGACTGGTGGTTGTCGCGGTATTGACGGCCCTGTTCCAGGCAGGAGGTCTGCTGTGAAGCGGCGAATTTCGATCCTTGGGGCCACGGGTTCGGTCGGGACCTCGACCCTCGATTTGGTCGAGCGGCATCCCGACCGCTTCGAAGTCGTCGCGCTGACCGCCGCCACCAACGCCATCGCGCTTGCCGAATGCGCGCGTCGTACCGGTGCCAAGCTCGCGGTGATCGCCGACGAGGCGCGGCTGTCAGACCTGCGCGAAGCGCTGGCCGGCACCGATTGCGTTGCTGCCACCGGGGCAGAGGCGATGCTCGAAGCTGCGGCTGGCGATGCCGAATGGGTGATGGCGGCAATAGTCGGCTGCGCCGGGCTGGAACCGGTCATGGCTGCGGTCGGGGCGGGACGCACCGTCGCGCTTGCGAACAAGGAAGCGCTGGTCACCGCTGGATCGCTGATGACCGATGCCGCCAAACGTACTGGTGCGACGATTCTTCCGGTCGACAGTGAACATAACGCCATATTCCAATGCCTTGCCGGCAATAGTGGAGACGGTGTCGCGAAACTTGTGCTGACCGCAAGCGGCGGGCCGTTCCGCAGTTGGGCCAAGGCCGATATGGACGACGCCCGGCCCGAACAGGCGCTCAAGCATCCCAACTGGTCCATGGGCGCCAAGATCTCAATCGACAGCGCGACGATGATGAACAAGGGACTCGAACTGATCGAGGCGCATCACCTGTTCGGCCTCCCGTCCGACCGGATCGATATTCTGGTTCATCCACAGTCGGTGATTCACTCGATGGTCGAATATGTCGACGGGTCGACCATCGCCCAGCTCGGTTCGCCCGACATGCGCATTCCGATCGCGCATTGCCTTGCCTATCCCGATCGGATCGAAACCCGGGCCGAGCCGCTGGACCTGATCAAGATCGGCAGCCTGACCTTCGAAGCCCCTGATGCGGAACGTTTCCCTTCGCTTCGTCTGGCGCGCGCTGCGCTGGAAAGCGGGCAGGGGGAGGCAATTGTCCTCAATGCCGCCAACGAACTTGCGGTGGCCGCCTTCCTCGAACGTCGGATTTCTTTTGGCTCCATCGCTTCGACGGTCGAGCGCGCAATCGACCGGGCCGACGCTCGGGCGCCGGCTTCGATTGCCGACGTTATCGCCATCGACCGGTCGGTGCGCCGATCGGTCGCCCATTCGCTCGAAGCGGCCGCCGCCTGATGCTGTCGCAACCGCCGGTCTGGTTCATGCTGCTCGCCTTCCTGGCGGCGATCGGCCCGTTGGTCATCGTCCACGAGCTTGGCCATTACTGGGTCGCGCGCTGGTTCGGGGTCGGCGCGCAAGCATTCTCGATCGGCTTCGGCAAGGAACTGTTCGGCTGGACCGACAAGCGCGGTACGCGCTGGCGGATCGCTGCATTGCCGCTTGGCGGGTACGTCAAGTTCGTCGGCGATGCCGATCCGACTAGCGCACCGGGCCCGGGCGAAGAGGTTCCGCCCGAGCAGCGCGGTCTAAGCTTTCACCTTCGTCCACCATGGCAGCGGTTCCTGATCGTACTCGCGGGGCCGATGACCAATTTCCTCGCCGCGATCCTGATCACCGGCGCTTTCTTCGCAGTGGCCGGGAAGCCGATGACACCAACTGTGGTCAAGCAGGTTGTGCCCGGCGGCGCGGCGCAGCAGGCGGGCCTCAAGACCGGCGACCGGATCGTCGAGATCGCCGGCCGCTCGACCCCCAGCTTCGAGGAATTGCAGAACGTCGTCCGGCTGCGTCCGGGCGAAACCGTCGCGGTAGACATCGTGCGCGGCGGTCAGACGCTCAGCCTGCCCGTGACGCTCGGCACGATGGAACAGGCCAATCGTTTCGGCCAGCGCTTCAGGCTCGGCCAGTTGGGGGTCGGCGGCGGCAATTACGTGCTGGTTGACCTGCCCGCGTCCCGACTTCTGCCGGAAGCCGTCTCGACGACCTATCGCACGACCGTGTCGATGGTCGATGGCCTGTGGCAGATCGTCAGCGGGCGGCGATCGATCAAGGATCTGGGCGGTCCGCTCCGGATGGCGCAGATCGCCGGCCAGATCGCCTCGCTGGGTCCGTACGAGTTCGTCCAGCTGGTCGCCTTTTTCTCGATTAATCTGGGATTCATCAACCTTCTCCCAATCCCGATGCTGGATGGCGGTCACCTGGTCCTTTATGGAATTGAGACGGTCCGGCGGCGTCCGGCGAGCGAACGAATCGTCGAGTGGGCGTTCCGTGGAGGGTTGGCTTTCCTGCTCGCGCTACTGTTGGTCGCAACCTTCAACGATCTCAGCTTTTTCGGGCTGTTCGATGGAGTTGGGCGCTTGATTGGTTAGCGCAGGTCGGGCAGGGCTGGCGGAACATGACTGGCGAAGCGCGTGTAGGCGCTTGGCTTCAGCAGCAAGAGGGCGGGAACCCGTGAATTCAACACCCAAGTCTATCGCTAAGCGCGGCGGCGCCATGCTTCTGGTCGGAACGATCCTCGGTGGATTGACCTCGCCGGCGTTCGCCCAGGAAGCGGCTCAGCCGGCCCCGACCGCGGCGCAGCCCGACGCCCAGCCGCGCGTAGCGGCCGCCACCGGCACCATCCGCTCGATCGCCGTGCGCGGTGCGGAACGGCTCGAGCCGGCGACGGTGATTTCCTATTCCAACCTCGCGCCCGGCCAGGAATATTCGGCGGAATCGCTCGATACCGCGCTCAAGGATCTGTACGCGACCGAGCTGTTCGCCGACGTCGTCATCACCGGCTCGGACACCGGTCAGCTGGTGCTGCAGATCAAGGAAAATCCGGTGATCAACCGGATCATCCTTGAAGGCAATAAGCGCATCAAGGACGACAAGATTCAGCCCGAGATCCGGCTTGCGCCGCGGCAGATCTTCACCCGTTCCAAGGTTCGGTCCGACGTCGACCGGATCATCGAATTGTACAAGCGCGGCGGACGCTTCGCCGCCACGGTCGAACCCAAGATCGTCCAGCTCGACCAGAACCGCGTCGACCTGGTGTTCGAAATCGTCGAAGGTCCCGTTTCCAAGGTCCGCGCGATCAACATCATCGGCAACCAGGAATATAGCGACGGCCGCTTGCGCAAGGAAATGTTTACCAAGGAAGCCGGCGGTATCCTCGGCATCCTGAAGTCGAACGACAGCTACGATCCCGATCGCCTCGCCGCCGACCAGCAGAAGCTGCGCGCGTTCTACCTCACCGAGGGTTACGCCGACTTCCGCGTCGTCTCGGCGCTCGCCGAACTGACCCCGGATCGCCGCGACTTCGTCATCACCTACGTGATCGAGGAAGGTGCACGCTACAAGTTCGGCACGATCGAGGCCGAGAGCAGCGTTCGCGACCTCAACAAGGAGACGATCGCCAGTTACATCAAGTTGCGTCCGGGCGACTGGTTCAACGCCAAGGCGGTCGAGGATGTCGTGACCGGTCTCAGCGAGCTTGCCGGGACCAAGGGCTATGCCTTCGCCGATATCAATCCGGCCTACGAACCCGACCGCGAAAAGAAACTGATGAACATCCAGTTTCGGGTCAACGAAAGCCCGCGCGTCTATGTCGAACGGATCGACATCGCCGGCAACACCATTACCCGCGATAAGGTCATCCGGCGCGAATTCCGAGTCAACGAGGGCGACGCCTTCAACGCAGTGAAGATCAAGCGCAGCCAGGATCGCATCCAGAGCCTCGGTTTCTTCCAGGAAAAGCTGGAGATCAAGCAGACCCAGGGATCGACTCCCGATCGGGTCATCCTCGGCCTCGATGTCGAAGAAAAGTCGACGGGCGAAATCCAGCTGTCGGCGGGCTATTCCAGCCTCGAGAAGTTCATCGTCTCGGCCAACATCGCGCAGCGCAACTTCCTCGGCAAGGGTCAGGAAGTGAATGCCGGCGTCAACTGGTCGCGCTACTCGCGATCGGCCCAGGTCGGCTTCGTCGAACCCTATCTGTTCGATAAGAACATCCTGCTCGGAGGCGATCTCTACCGGCGCGATTACAACAGCTTCAGCCGCAATCAGAACGGCGACCGCAACACGACCTATTCGCAGCTCAGCACCGGCTTTGCCGCGCGCCTCGGCTTCCCGGTGACCGAATTCATCAGCTTCGGCACTCGCTACCAGCTCGAACAGAACAAGCTGACGCTCGACGAGGGCACCTTCTTCAGCGATCCCGACGGCGAAGGGCCGCTGGGGCGGCAGTGCAATCCGTTGCTCGCCGGCCGCTATCTTTGCGACCAGCTTGGTACGACGGTCAGTTCGGTGGTCGGCTATTCGGCCATTTTCGACAATCGCAACGGCATTCGCGCGACCCGCGGCCAGCGGATCGTGTTCAGTCAGGATTTCGCGGGCCTTGGTGGCGACGTCAAATATGCCCGGACGAGAATCGACGCGACGAAATATTTCGCGCTACCCAAAAGCTTCCTTCTCTCGGTTCACGGGGAGGCGGGCTACATTCATCCGCTGCAGTCCAGCCGCGGCGACGGTCTCGATCCGATTCGGCTCAACGATCGCTTCTTCGGCCCGACCCAGTTCCGCGGGTTTGACGTGCGCGGCATCGGGCCGCGCGTCACCCGCGTTGGCTATCTCGATGTGAACGGCACGCTTGACACGAAAGCCGACACCGTCAGTGACGCGATCGGTGGTCGGGCCTATTATCTCGGCCGCATCGAGCTCGAAATTCCGGTCAGCGCCAATATCCGGAGCCTCGGCCTTCGCCCCTCCGCCTTCCTGGACGTCGGGTCGGTTTGGGGCGTTAAGAAGCCGAACCTGCAGAACATCACGGCGTTCTGCCGGACCCTCGCCACCAACGTGAGCGTGCCGATTTCGCCGCCGGTCTCGAACCAGACCGCCTGCCCCGGTGCGTTCATCGACGATCCGAATACTCCGGTCGTCGAAGGGCCCAACACCGCCGCGCTCGATCCGGGGTTCAAGGAATTCTTCCTTGGCAATTCGCCCAAGCCGCGCCTGTCGATCGGCGTCGGCGTCAACTGGAACTCGCCGTTCGGACCGCTTCGGATCGACGTCGCCAAAGCCCTCCTCAAGCAGGAAGGCGATGAAACCAAACTCTTCTCGTTCAACGTAGGGACTCAATTCTGATGCGCACCAAACTGCTTGCCGCGGCCATTGCCGCGACCGTCGTCGTCCTTCCCACCGCTGCGATCGCGGCACCCGCCGTGCTGGTCGTCGATACCGACCGGATCTTGGCCGAATGCACGGCGTGCAAGGCCGCCGGCACGACGCTCCAGGGCCAGGTCAATGCCGGTCGCACGCGCGCCCAGCAGCTGCAGACCCAGTGGCAGACCGAGCAAAAGGCGCTTGAGGCTGCGGTCGCGGCACTCAACGGCAAGCAGCCCGATGCGGCGCTCAGCCAGCGCGTCCAGCGCTACCAGACGAGCCGCCAGCAGGGCGAAGCCGAACTGGCGCAGAAGGAACAGCAGATCCAGTCGACCCAGGCCAACGTTCAGCGCCAGATCGCGTCGCGCGTCGTCCAATTGTCGGAACAGGCGCGCGTCCGCCGTCAGGCCGATCTGGTGGTCGCCAAGAATTCGACCCTCGCCAGCAACAGCGCCGGTGACATTACCGCGGAAGTGCTCGCTGCGCTCAATCAGCAGCTTCCCTCTGTCAGCGTGACTCCGCTGCCGCAGCACAGTCGGCCCCGGCCGGACGCTGATCGCGTGACCACGGATAGCGCCTCCCTCGCCCCGCTCGACGTCAGGCGGGTGATGGAGGCGCTGCCGCACCGCTACCCAATGTTGCTAGTCGACCGGGTCGATCGTCTGGAAAAGGACGTGTCGATCACTGCGATCAAGGCGGTGACGATCAACGAACAATTCTTCCAGGGCCACTTCCCCGGTCGTCCGATCATGCCCGGCGTGTTTATCGTCGAAGCGCTGGCGCAGGCGGCGGGCGTGCTTGCGGTCGAGAGCCTCGGGCTCGCGGGCTCGGGCAAGCTGGTCTATTTCATGGCCATCGACGGGGCCAAGTTCCGTACGCCGGTCGAGCCTGGTTGCCTGCTGACGCTCGACGTCGAGTTCGTCCAGAAACGTTCTTCGGTATGCAAATTTTCGGGCAAGGCGACGGTCAACGGCAAACTGGCAGCCGAGGCGAATTTTACCGCCATGATCGCAGATCCGCCGCAATAAGCGCGGCCTAGCGGATCGCCCAACCGCGATCATTCCGCCGGACCCGAAAGGCGTCGGTGAATGTCTCGCTTTCAATTACCGCTTCCGGCGACCCGTCGGCGATCGTCGCGCCGCCGCTGACCAAGAGCACGCGATCGAACCGCCGCGCCATGTCCAGGTCGTGAACCGATACCAACGCCGCGCTGGCGTTGTGATCGATTTCAGTGCGGATGATCTCGACGGTTCGAAGCACCCAATAGGGGTCTAGGTTGGACAAAGGCTCGTCGAGCAACAGAATCCGCGACCGACCGCCAATCGCGCGTCCCAACATCGCCCGTGCCCGCTCCCCGGTCGACAACCGGTCGACCGGTCGATCGGAAAGGGAGGAAAGTTCCAGCATCGCGAGTGATTCCTCGATCCGCGCATCGTCGCGGCGGGCCAGCCCGAAAGCCAGGAAATCGGCTACCGACACCGGCCAGCTTGCCTCGCGCGATGCCGGCAGGAAGGCGAGCAGGCGGCGGCGTTGGGCTTCGGCGGCTTCATCCACCGGCATCCCGTCGATCTCGACGGTGCCGAGCGCGTCCTCGGTTCTCGCCAGGGCCCGCAGCAGGCTGGTCTTGCCCCCGCCGTTGGGACCGATCACCGCCACCATCTGGCCGCGCTCGACCGTCAAGTCGGTGGGCGACAGACGGTCGGTGATCGCAACTCCGGTCGCTTGCAGCAACAACGTCATGACGCCATCCGTCCGCGCATCGACATCAGCACGGCGATGAACACCGGCGTTCCGATCAATGTCGTCACCACGCCGACCGGAATGGCCCGGTCGAGCGGGATCGCTCGCACCAACAGGTCCGCGCCGAGCACCAGTCCGCCACCGATCAGCCCCGCCGGGACCAGCGCGCGTCCGGGATGTCCGCGGGTCAGCCGGCGCGCGATCACCGGCGCGATCAACCCGACGAAGCCGATCGCCCCGCAGACCGAAACGCACGCTCCGACCGCGATCGCACACAGGCAGATAATCTCGATCCGCAAGCGACGCGGTTTCAGGCCGAGCGAGGCGAGCACGTCGTCGCCGAGCACCATAGTATCCAGCGCGCGCGACCGGCGCAGCAGCAAGGCGCAGGCGATCCCCGCCGGCACCAGCGCCGCTGTCGCTTGGCCAAGACTGCGATCGGTAAAGCTACCCATCAGCCAGTCGAACGCGTCGTAAAACGCGAACGGCGACGGGGCGAGCGCCAGTGCCAGGCTGGTCGCCGCACCCGCCGCCAGCGATACGGCAAGCCCTGCAAGCAACAGCGCCACCTTGTCGGTCCGCCGTCCTGCCAGTGCCAACAGCACGACGAGTGACAGTCCCGCGCCGGCTGCCCCGGCGGATGCCATGCCCAGCGGACTGCCGATCCCGAGCCAATAACTCGCCAACACCGCGCCCATCGCCGCGCCGCTGCTGCTGCCGGTGATGTCGGGGGAGGCGAGGGGGTTGGCGAACAATGCCTGCAGCGCCGCTCCGCAAATGCCAAGCGTCCCGCCGTAACCGAGCGCCAGCAGGGTACGCGGCAGTCGAAGTTCGATCAGCAACGTCGTCGCCAGCGCCGGATCGATCGCGCGCGCGGCTTCCAACGACTCGTAGGGGATCAACAGGTGCAACGCCGCGAGTCCGGCGAGCAACGTCAAAGCGATCGCGGACTTCACCGCGTCGCCCGCCGTAAACGCTCGATCTCGGCCACCATGAGCGGTCCGCCACAGGTCCAGGCACGCCCGTCGGTCGTCACGGTGCGCGGCTCGAGCCGCTTCACGATCGGATTGTCGAGCCAGCGCATGCCCTGCGACATTTCGCCACGTCGATAATCCGACCGGATCAGCACTGCCGGCGGCGCGACGAGCAAGGTCTCAAGCGTTGCCTTGCCGCCTTGGAGCGGACGTTGCCTGAGGCCCGCCAGCGCCAGCCATTCGATCGATGGGGAGCCGGCTGAAAGGCTATTGCCTCCACCGGCCAGATAGATGGCGCCGCGTCGGGCAGGGGGCGCCGATCGTTGCAGCGCTGCCAACCGCTTCAGCCACGCGTCGGCCCGCCGACTTTCGCCGAGTGCGGCCGCCACCCGCCGCATGTTGCTCGCGACGTCGGCGATCGACATCGCGTAGGGCAGGTCGATTGTCGTCACGCCCAATTTTCGCGCTAGTTGTCCGCTCGACCGTCCGCTCCCACCCATCGTCAGCAGCAGGGTGGGGCGCGACGCGAGGATGCTCTCCACCGATCCGCGATTGGCCGGAAAGGCGCGAGCCTCGCGCCAGAGCGGCGATTCCGCCGGGTCCTGCGCCAGTCGCGTCACGCTCGCCACCTCGCCCGGACGCGCGAGGAGCAGCAGATATTCGTCGGTGCACAGGTTGAGCGACGCGACCTTGAGCGCGCTAGCGACCGAAAGCGACGCGAAGCCCGGCATAGGCGCTCCTTCCTTCGGTGCGATAGCCGACGACGTCCTGGTAACGGTCGTCGAATGCATTGGCGACGCGCCCAAATATCTCGATTTTCGGGGTCAGCGCATAGGCGAGGCGCGCGCCGCTTAGCCAGTACGAGCCCAGGGTCACCCGCTGAAAGCTATCGAAATCGGTATCCGCGCGCCGTCCGACGTAGGCCACCGACGCGCTATAAGTGAATTTCCCGGTGACACCGTCGACGGTCACCGACCCGCTGTGCCGCGGCCGCCGGACCTCGCGCACATTGCCGGCAAAGCTTGGCTCAGCGGCATCTGAGATAGGAGTAGTTCGCTGCCAGTCGTAAATTGGCGCTAGGGGTCCACAATGCTTCGACTTCGACACCTTGCCGCTGGCTCTTCCCGTCCGCGTTGGCGGCCGAGCTGAGGAACGTGGCTGGGTCGTAAGTCCCGATGATCTCGTCGGTTAGCCATTGTCGAAAATAGGTTACCGATCCCGAAAACGTTTTGCTTGCGTAACGAATACCGACTTCGAACCCGCGTGAACGTTCGGCCTTAAGCGACGGATTGCCAACGAAACTTCCGGGGAAGAATCCGTACAGATCGAAGAAAGTCGGTTGCGCGATGCCTTCGCCATATGATGCTCGCAGTGCGACTTGGTCGTTGACCTTGGCCAGCACCGACCCCCGCAACGTCGTCGCATCGCGAAACCGGTTGAAGGCATCCCGCCGCACTGCGACGTCGGTGATCACCCGCTCCGACCACGTCGCCCGCCATTCTCCCGTCACCGCCATATGCTCGCGATCGCGTTGCTGGTTCGAAAAGCCGCCGAACGCCACATCGGCGGTGGCGAACCGCTCGTTTTCGAGCGACCCTGCCACCACCGCCGCATGATCGACCGAACCCGTGTTGAAACGATGGGCGATTTCGCCGTCGATCACCGACCGTCGCCCTTCGCTCTCGTTGATCTCGCTGCCATCGATCAGGTTACGGTTCCGTGACTTCAGCAATGACCCCGATAGCTTCGCCTGCCAGGCGTCCTCACCCTTGCCATACTCAATCCCAAGTCGCCCGGCCGCTAATCGGTTACGAGTCCGGTCGAGAGTATCGGCGCGAAGGAAGGTGATCGGGTCGGTTCCGTCATAATCGCTCCGCCCCGCCAGCCAGAAGCCCGAGGCCGTTAGCGCCAACTTGTCGACTGGCGACCACCGCGCCAGCCCGCGCGCGACGTTGCTGGTGAAGCCATCGCGCTCACCGCCGCCAAAGCTGTCGATCCCGTCAGCCGACTGATGACCGGCGGCGACCGCAAGCCCGAACGTCTCGCCGCCAAAGCTTGCCGACTCGGCCGCGCGTCGGAAGCCGAACGATCCGCCCTCGACTGTCGCACTTCCGCCCGATCCGACTGAAGCGCTCCCGTCGACCGCGATCACTCCACCGATTGCCTCCGATCCCCACAACGCTGACTGGGGGCCGCGCACCAGTTCGATGCGCGATGCGATGTCGGCGTTTAGCAACTCGAAGCGCGGCTCGTTGCCCGCTGCCGGATCGTTGGCGCGGATGCCGTCGATGAACAGCAGGCTATGATTGGCTTCGGCACCGCGGATCCGCACCTGGGTAAACGAGCCCGCCGGCCCACTTGTCGCGACCGATGTCGACGGGAGCAGCCGCAAATATGATGCGACGGCGGGCTCGCCGAGCCGTTCGATCCTCGGCTGGTCGATGATCGAAACGCTGGACGCGCTGTCGTCCACAGCCTCGGCCAAACGCGATGCGGTGACGACGATCGCGGTCTCATTGTCTGCTGGCGGTATGTAATCCATCTCGATTCCTCATCCATGACAGTCGTCACGGAGGAATCGGGCCACCTGGCCGCCCCACGCCCCGCCACTGACCCCGGCAGCAGGAACGGACGACGGTTCGAGACAAGTATCTGACTCGCCGCCCGGGTGGGCGGCTCACAGTTGCGGGCACAGTGCCGGATTTTCGCCGACTTCCTTGGGCCCCGAACCCGCGCACGGGCTAGGGCCAGCGCGCGAACCTTGTCAAGGCGGACGCGCTGGGGTAGGGGGCCGCGACTTCTTCAGGCTGGTCGGAACCAGCCGCTCACAAGGAAATCCGCCATGAAGACCGATACCCATCCCGACTATCACATGATCACCGTCAAGATGACCGACGGCTCGTCGTACCAGACCCGCACGACCTGGGGTAAGGAAGGCGACACGCTCAGCCTTGAAATCGACCCGACCTCGCATCCGGCATGGACCGGCGGCCGCGGCCAGATGCTCGACACCGGTGGCCAGGTTGCGCGCTTCAACAAGCGTTTCGGTGGGCTTACCCTCGGCAAAAAATAAGGCATGATCCGCTCGGCTCCGCGTCTGGAGACCGAGCGTCTCATCCTCCGCGATTTCGTCCGCGACGATCTCGACGCGCTGGCGGCGACGCTCGGCGATCCCGAGGTTGTGCGCCACCTGACCGGTGAACCGATCAGCCGCGAAGACAGCCTTCGCCGGCTGTTCATGGCCGCCGGCCAGTGGCCAACCATCGGCATGGGCATGTGGGCGGTTGAACGAAAGAGTGACGGACGCCTCGTCGGCCATGTCGGCTTCTTCGACATGCAGCGCGACATGCAACCCAGCATCGCGGACTTGCCCGAAATGGGCTGGATTTTCGACAGGTCGGTGCACGGGCAGGGGATCGCTTACGAAGCCTGCGTCGCCGCGCTCGCCTGGCTTGACGCCACCTATGGCCCCGTCGACGTCCCTGCGATCATCGGGGTCGGCAATATCGCCTCGCTGAAGTTGGCCGAGAAGCTCGGTTTCGTGCGCGAGGCCGATGTCGCGTACAAAGGTGAGCCGATCGCCCTGGTCCGCCGCCCGGCTGCCACCCAGGGCTGACTACCAGCCGCCGCCGCCACCGCCGCCGCCACCGCCGCCGGAAAAACCGCCGCCGCCCGATCCGCTCGACGATCCGGGCGCGGTCGATGCCGACGACACCGCGCTCGATAGCGAGTCGCCGATCGATCCGACAAAGCCGCCGGTGTCGGTCCACGGGCTCGACGAACCCGAGTACCAGGCAAATCCCTGCGCGCCGCCCGAGGCCGACGCCGCCGCCGACGCGGCCGCCAGCATCGACGTAAATCGGTCGGCCCAGCGGTTCTCCACCTCGAGCGCGATCGCATAAGGCAGGAAGCGTTCGAACAATTGCAGATTGTCCTCGGGCGCCTGCATGCGGTCGAGCCGCTCACGCTCGGTAATCGAAAGATATTGCTTGAACCCTGCAATCCGGTCGAGCATCGAGCGCCCGTCCTTGGTCGGCGCGTCAATCCAGGCGAACGCGCTGAGCGCCAGAGGCAATCCGATCCCGGCGATCAGCAGCGGCAGCCATCGGCCCGTCGCCAGCGCCATCGGAATGATCGGCAGCGTGCCCATTACCGCCAGCCCGGCAATCACGATCAGGGCACCATGGACAATGCACCCCATGGTCTTGGACATTGCTGGCAGCGCCAGCCAAGCGACGATCACCGCCGCGAGACCGAGCGGTGGCAAAAGGAAGTATCCCGACCCGGGAACACCTTCCACCGCCAAGATGACCATCGCCGTCAGGCACACCGTGAGCAGCCACACCGCGATCGCGGCGAATGCCCAACCGATATTGCGATTGAAGGCCTTTCCTTCAAACCGCGTGGCATAGGCCGCTGACAAACCCTTGTTCGCGGCCGAGAATGTCGCGTGGTTCTCGTTGTCCATAGCCAGCGTCTCGCCAGGCGCGACCAGGGCATCGATCGCATCTTGCTCGACCGGGTCAAGCGCCTGCGGCGCTGCCGTGGTTGGCCGTTCGATGCTCCGCTTCGTACGCCCGAAAAAGCCGCCATCGTCTTCGACCAACCGGACGTGACCCTTGACCGCCGCATCGACAAGGGCGGCGGCAAAGCCGCGATTGTCGAGGCTCTGCTTGGTCACGTACCGCATCGCCGCCGGGCTGAGCCCGTCCGGCGGCGCAAAGATCGGGACCACCGTCCCGGCGCGCGGATCGCGCCCGACGCGCGCCCAGATCGTGTACAGAAAGCCGATCAGTCCGGCGAGCCCGCCAAGGGCGATCAGCGGGGGCGCCCAGTCGGCAAGAAACCAGCCGATGCGGGTGGTGGAGGAGGGGGCGTCGACCACTCCGGCCGGGAACGCCGCCGCCACCGTCAGCCCCTTTCGCGCGGCCAACGGCGCGGTGGTCGAGAAACTGATCCTCCCGGGACTCTCGCCCGACACTCTGGCCGCGTTACCCGACTCGCCTTGCGACCCGGTATAGGCCGCGCGCTGGCCGAACTTCACTGCAGCAGGGAGCGTGATGGTCGCGCTTGCCTGATCGATCGGAAAGGCCCAGCCGTTGCCGGTCACGTTCCAATACAGTTCGCCGAAGCCGTCGAACCCCCCGAGCATCCGGGTCATCGTGTAATGGATGGTATAGACATGCTCGCCCACCGGAACGATCCGGTCCTTGTCGCCAATTCGGATGGCGACGCCGTTGCTCCTAGTGGCAACGGTGTTGGGCTCGAGCTGTCCGTCCAGCTTGGTGTCGACCAGCGTGAAGCCAGCCTTGACCCGCTGTCCGCGCCGGCCGTTGTATTTCGTCGGAAGTTCGCGGACGATGCCGTGGTTGATCGCGACATTTTCCACCTCGACCCGGATCGTCTCGGTTACGTCGATCGTGCCGTCCTTGGCGATCACGATGTCGCTTTGAAAATCGCGAATGCGCTCCTCGGCCAGAGCAGGGGAGGCGAACGCCAGTGCGAACAGGGCTGCGATCAGCCACCGCATCGGGATCAGGCCTTCTGGAAGTCGATCTTCGGCGCCGACTGGATCGTGGGATCCTCGTCCTTGTAATATTCTTCCTGGCTGATCCCGAGCGGACCGGCAAGAAGCATGTCGGGAAAGCTCTGGACCCGGGTGTTCAGGTCGCGCGCCGTGGCGTTATAGTATCGCCGCGCCGACTGAAGCTCGGTCTCGATCCCGCTGATTTCGCCCTGCAGTTGCTGGAAGTTTTCCGATGCCCGAAGCTCCGGATAGGCTTCTGCGACCGCGAACAGGCGTCCGATGAGCCCGGTCATCTGGGCATCGGCAGCTGCGGTCGCCGCGACGCCGCCGGCACCGGTCATCGCGCCGCGGGCCTTGGTGATCGCATCGAAGGTTTCGCGTTCGTGGCTGGCATAACCCTTAACCGTTTCGACCAGATTGGGCAGCAGGTCGGCACGACGGCGTAGCTGCACGGTGATCCCGCTGAACGCCTCCTTCACCAGCGCACGGAGCCGTACCAGCCGGTTATAGATCGCCACGGCCATCAGCCCGACAACCACGATCATTGCGATGATGATCAACAAGGTCAGCATGTCATTCCCCCACTAACGGACCTCAACATAGCCGCGTCGTGTCCGTCTAGAAAGCGGCAATCCCGGTGATCGCCCGGCCAAGGATCAGCGCGTGCACGTCGTGGGTCCCTTCGTAGGTGTTGACCGTTTCCAGGTTCGCGGCGTGTCGCATCACTTGATATTCGGCGCTGATCCCGTTGCCGCCGTGCATGTCGCGCGCGACCCGGGCGATATCCAGCGCCTTGCCGCAATTGTTACGCTTGAGCAGGCTGATCGCCTCGGGGATCAATTGCCCCGCCTCGAGCCGCCGGCCGACCCGCAGCGCCGTTTGCAAGCCGAGCGAAATCTCAGTCACCATGTTGGCTAGCTTCAGCTGAACCAGTTGCGTCGCCGCGAGCGGTCGGCCGAACTGCCTGCGATCGAGGGTATAACTACGCGCGGCCGCGAAGCAGGCCTCCGCCGCGCCCATCGTCCCCCAACCGATGCCGTAACGGGCGCGGTTGAGACACCCGAACGGGACCCTTGAGCCCCGTCACGTTGGGAAGCAGCGCCTCTTCGCCGACCTCGACCTCGTCCATCACGATCTCACCGGTGATCGAGGCGCGAAGGCTGAGCTTCTCCTTGATCTTGGGAGCTGTCAGCCCCTTCATGCCCTTTTCCAGCACGAAGCCGCGGATTGCGTCGCCGTGTGCTTCGGACTTGGCCCACACGACGAACACGTCGGCGATCGGCGAATTGGTGATCCACATTTTGGCGCCGCTGATCGAATAGCCGTTGGCGGTCTTCTTCGCCCGCGTGCGCATGCCGCCAGGATCCGACCCCGCATCAGGTTCGGTCAACCCGAAGCAACCGACCAGGTCGCCTTTTGCCAAGCCGGGAAGATACTTCTTCCGCTGCTCCTCTGACCCGTAGGCGTAGATCGGATACATCACGAGACTGGACTGCACCGACATCGCCGAACGATAGCCACTGTCGACCCGCTCGACCGCGCGCGCGATCAGCCCATAGGAAACATAACCCAGGCCGGCCCCGCCATATTCTTCCGGAATGGTTGCACCGATCAGTCCAAGGCTGCCCATTTCGCGCAGGATCTCGCGATCGAAATCCTCGTTGAGATAGGCGTTGGTGACCCGCGGCTGGAGCTTCTCCTGCGCATATCCCTCGGCGGTGTCGCGGACCATCCGCTCGGCCTCGTCGAGCTGGTCGTCGATGCCCAATGCATCTTCCCAATCGAACGGCTGGATGGAGGGCTCGCCCACGTGTTGATCTCCGCGAAAAAAATGAATGTGAATTTCGCGAGTGCCTTAGACGTGTCAGGTTGGCGATGCCACCCCTGCGGCAGAGCCCGGCACCGCAGTTTTCTTGCCGCCGAAGGTCCGCTTCAGCGCGATCGAAAAGGTCGTATGGCTGTTGCGTTCGCGAAACTCGTTGAGCGTCGGATCGGGCAGTGAGCGATTGGGAAAAGTGAACTCGCGATTGCGCAGCCCGCGTGTGTTGAACAGATTGCCGACCTCCAGCGTCGCGGTCGTCCGCGGGTCCGGACGATATTCGACGAAGGCATTGCCGAAGATGCCGCCGTTATAGTTCACGTCCAGCTCGTCGGCCCGGAAAAATGTGATCCGGTCGCGGTCGCTGACGGTCATGCCATAGGAAAATTTGCCGATGTCGCGGCGGAATTCCGCACTCCATTCCCATTCTGGATAATAGCCGC
The DNA here is from genome assembly GCA_963740965.1 of uncultured Alphaproteobacteria bacterium. GTDB lineage: Bacteria > Pseudomonadota > Alphaproteobacteria > Sphingomonadales > Sphingomonadaceae > Sphingomicrobium. The sequence goes on along the minus strand of CAVUFW010000006.1, from coordinate 565,794 downwards.
TGAAACCCCGCTTCTCGTTCGAAATCGGATCCATCACACGGGTCCGCTGCAGCTGACCGTTCAGCTTCAGTCTTCCGCCCTTGATCCCGAAGCGGTCGAGCGGCGCATCGACCGCAAGCGCCACGAACCCGCGGGTGCCGGTGCCGATATTCCCCGGCGCGTCGAAGGCATTGCCGTCGTCGTCGAATACCAGAACCCGGTCTTGAAGCAGTTCTATCCGGTCATAGCCCGCGTCCAGCTTGATCAGACCGCTCTTGAACAAGGGGTGATCCAGAGTTGCGCGGACCTCCCACGCGCGTTGGGGCAGCAGATTGGCATTGCCGCCATTGACCCGACCATTGCTCAATTCCGCCGAGCTGATGAAGTCGAAGAAATTCAATTGGGCCACCGTTCGGCGGACCGTGAACTGCGAATGCCAGCCGCCACCCGGCTTCCAGTCGAGCGTCAGGCTGGGTTTGAAAAAGCGCAGCTTGCGATCGGCAAGGGCATCTCCGCGCACCTTCAGGCTCGACAATTCGTAATTCAGCCCGGCATCGATGCGGAACGCCGGGGAAAGCTGCTTGCCCGCCTTAACATAGACTTCGCCGCGCGTTTCCCGGACCGTGGCATTGTCGATCGGCAAGTCGATCTGGGTACGCGTCCCGCCAGGCCCCAGGATGAACAGGTCGTTCGCATAGTCGAGCGTGTTGAGCGCAACTTCGGCGCCGGCTTCGAATGAAAAGCCGCCGAGGTTCGACCGCGTCCAGTTGAGCCGTCCGATGGTCTCGTTGCGCTGCGATTCCGATCCCTGTTCGAAGCCGTCGACCGTTTCCCCCGCGTCGCGTACCAGCAACGTGTCGAGCGTTTCGCGCTTGCGCCGGTTGGCCAGGCCCACGAACTTGATCGCCCCGCCGGCAAGCGGGCGGCTGATGTCGCCGCCGATTTCGAACCCGGGCGACTTTTCGGTCAGGAACAGGCGGTCGTCGCGCGCTGCCTCCCCGGTCGGATAGACGCGGTTCACCTGGTTGAAGTTCTCGCTGAAGCGATCGAAGCGGGCGTTGATATGGATCGCCTTGTCGGGCGCCTCCTCGAGCGACCAGGCGCCCGAGATGTAGGGCTGCCGGGGTCGATAATGATTGGCCTTGCGGCGCTTCTCGAACAGGAAGCCGGTGTCCGGGTCGGTAATCTTGTCAGTGCCTTCGTCGACCCGGTCGTCGCGGCCGCTGCCCGCCGACAGCGTAAAGTTCGACTTGCCTCGCTTGATCGACACCGAACCGCTCAGATTGGGAACGATGAGGCCATTGTAGAAGCGCGTGGCGCTTGCCGTCACGGTGCCGTCGACGCCCGAATCGGCGGACAATATGATGTTGAGCACCTGGCTCTTGCCGGCATATTCGGATCCGTAGAGATCGCCCGGCGCAAGTTCGACCCGGACCACCCGGTTGGCCGGAATGCGCGACAGCAAGGTGCCGAGCGATTCGGATTTTGAACTCGGGCGAGCGCCGTTGAACACCACGTTCCCGGCCGCGCCGGTAAATCCGCGAATATCGTTATTGCCCTCGTCCAGGACGAAACCGGGGACACGCTGGGCAATGTCGAGCGCGTTGCTCGGGGCAAATGGCGCAAAGAAAGCTGCGTCGTAGGTCGTCGCTCTCGTTGTCTGCGCGGCCACCGGCATTGCCGACACCAACGCTAAGACTGCTACTGAAATCGCCAACTGACGCATGATCCACCCCTGTATTGCTGTATTAATACAGTTGCGCCAATCGTGCAATCGTTTCCAGCCCGGTTCGACTAATCGACCAACGGATCGACGGGCAGGGGGAGTTTTTGTAGTTGGCGGAGAGAGTGGGATTCGAACCCACGGTGAGCTTGCACCCACGGCGGTTTTCAAGACCGCTGCCTTAAACCACTCGGCCATCTCTCCGTTGGAGCGCCCATAGCATCATCCGCTTTTCAATCCATGGTTCATCTTGCCGCTTCCACATCTCGGTCAGGGTGTGCATTGCAAGCGATGGACTGGATGGTTGCCGCGTGCCGGAGCCGCTAGCCTATATCCACTTGGCGGAGGCATACGTTCGTTGAAGATCGGTTTCCATATGATGCTCGCAGTGCTGCTTGGGACCGCCGCTTCGGCCCAAAGCGTCGATCCGCTCGCGCCGCTGCCGTCGCTCCCGGTCGTCGTGCACCGCCAGCCGTTTCCAGCTCCTCCGCCGCTCCTGCAGAACGAAGCGGGACGATTCGAAAGCTACAAGCAGCGCCTCGCCGCCCTCGCGCGCAGCGCCGGCATCCGCGAGGCGACGATCGCCGCGGTCGTGCCCTATCTGACCATCAACCAGCGGGTCATCCAGCTCGACCGCGGCCAACCGGGCAACATCAACAATCCCAATGCCACTCCGCCGTTCGAGCCCTACCGCCGCGCCCACGTCACTCCGGACCTCATCCGCCGCGGTGCCTCGCGCTACGCCGCCTACGGGCCGCAACTCAATGCGATCGAGGCGCGCACCGGTGTCGCTGCCTCGGTCCTGATGGCGATCTTCGGCCATGAAACCAGCTATGGCGCTGTCACCGGAAGTTTCGACATCGCCAACTCACTCGCCACGCTCGCTTATGAAGGTCGCCGCCGACCTTTGTTCGAAGCCGAGTTCATCGCATCCCTTAAGCTTCTCGATCAGGGTATTCCGCGCGCTAGGCTGAAGGGCAGCTACGCCGGTGCGACCGGCTATCCGCAATTCATGCCGACCGCAGTCCTTCGTCTCCGCGCCGACGGCAGCGGCGATGGCGTCGCCGACATCTGGACCAACGAGCTCGACGGTCTGGCGTCGATCGCCAACTTCCTGAGAGATGCGGGCTGGAAGGCCAACACGCCGTGGGGCATCCCGGTGAATGTCGCTCCGGGGTTCAACCGCGCAGCGGTCCGAAACCTCACAATCTCGCCGACTTGTCCTCGCGTCCACGCCCGTCACAGCCGGCCGATGACGATGCGGGAATGGCGCACGCTCGGGATCACCCCGGTCAATCGGTCGCTTCGCGAGGATGAGGTCGCCTGGTTCCTGGAACCTGACGGCACTTACGGCACGGCATATCTGCTGACCGGCAATTACAAAGCGATCCTCGGCTACAATTGCTCCAACTTTTACGCTCTTTCAGTCGGTTTGCTCGCCGATCGCATCATCGGGCGCTGACAATCCGGGTGCGGCGAGATAGGGCTCTCGACCAGCCCCACGCGTTTTTGTCCGGAGTCGCCCGTTCCATGATTCGTCCCGTCCTGTTGTCGACCGTATCGTTAGCGCTCATGTCGAGCGCCGCGCCCGCGAAGGCGCCGCCGTTCGAAACCGGCGCCCGCGTCGCTTATCTCATCGATCTCAGTTCGGGCGCGGTCCTGCTCGACAAGAACGGCAGCCAGCGAATGCCTCCTGCATCGATGGCGAAGATGATGACCACCAACGTCGCGTTCGAACTGATCGACAAGGGTGATCTGGCGCTGAACAAGATGTGTACCGTTCGTCCCGAGACCTGGCAAAAGTGGCATGGTCCAGCGGCCGGATCGACCATGTTCCTGTCTCCCAACGAGCAGGTCAGCGTCGAAAACCTCATCTATGGGATCGTCACACTGTCGGGCAACGACGCGTCGGTAGTCCTCGCCGAATGCATCGCGGGGACCGAGGAAGCCTTCGCTAATGTGATGAACGAGAATGCCAAGCGGCTTGGATTAACCGGTAGTCACTTCGGCAATTCCAACGGCTGGCCCGATGAGGGGCGAACGTACGTTACGGCGCGCGACCTTGCGATGCTGGCTCGTGCCGAAATCCAGAACCATCCCAAATTGTACAAGCAATTCTACGGCCGGCGAGATTTCACCTGGGGCAAGACGCTGGGTTCGGGTGCGGCGATCACCCAGGCAAACCGCAACCCCCTGCTGGGCAAGGTTCCGGGGGCGGATGGCCTGAAGACCGGTCACACCGATGAGGCGGGCTATGGGTTCACGGGGTCGGCCGAGCAGGATGGTCGGCGATTGATCATGGTCGTTGCCGGTATCGACAGCTTTAACAACCGGATCAGCGAATCCGTTCGACTGATGGAATGGGGGTTCAACGCTTGGCAGACGAAGCCCCTTTTCAAGGCGGGTGCCACGGTTGGCACCGCCCGCGTGCAAATGGGCAGCGAGAGCGACGTCGGCTTGGTGGCGCCGCGCGATATGGCGGTAACTATTCCGGCTGGCGTCCTCTCCAAAATATCTGGCATGAAGATCCGTTACCAGGGTCCGGTCAAAGCAGGTTTCAAGAAGGGCGATCATATCGCCGACCTGGTCGTCACTACCGCAGATTCGGGAGAGCAGGTGATGCCGCTTGTGGCGGCCGAAGACGTCGGACAGGCCGGCTTCTTCGGGCGCATCTGGATCGGGCTGAAACAGCTGCTCGGCATGGCCTAGGTTCGACCGATGGCGCGCGGTCGCTTCATCAGCCTTGAGGGTGGGGAAGGGGTTGGCAAGTCGACCCAGCTCAAGGCCTTGGGCGCGGCGCTGCGCGAGCGAGGCATCGACGTGGTCGAAACGCGCGAACCCGGGGGGAGCGAAGGGGCCGAGCGCATCCGTGAGTTGCTGCTTACCGGAACAGAGGACCGCTGGAGCGCCAAAGCCGAGGCCTTGCTGTTCGCGGCCGCCCGCACCGACCATGTCGACAAGGTCATCCGACCCGCGGTGACCGCCGGAAAATGGGTGCTCACCGACCGTTTCGTCGACAGTTCGCTGGCCTATCAAGGTGGCGCCGGCGGACTTGGGATAGAAGCCGTGCGCGCAATTAATGCCTTCGGCATCTCCGAATGGTTTCCTGACCGAACCTTGATCCTTGCGTTGGCCGAAGGCGGAAGCCGAGCCCGCGCCCGGGATACCGCCGGAAGCGACCGGATTGGCGGTCGTCCGGAAAACTATCATCAATCGGTCGATCTCGCATTCCACCAGATCGCCGCCGAGGAACCTGAAAGAGTTAGCCTGGTCGACGCGTCGGGCGATCCGCCTGCCGTCACCGAGCGACTGATGGCGGCCCTTCAAGACTTGCTGCCATGATCCGTGGGCACAATCGACAGACAGAGCGTTTCCTCTCCGCCTGGCGCTGCCGAGCGATGCACCACGCGTGGCTGCTCACCGGTCCTCGCGGCGTCGGCAAGGCGAGTTTCGCACGCGCAGCGTCTTTACGCATCCTTGCTGAAGCCGCTGGACCCGAGCCGGAGAGCGTCGGCATCGTCACCCCAGACAATCACCCCACCGCGCATCTGATTGCTGCTGGCAGTCATCCCGATTACCGCCTGCTCGAACGCGTCGAGAACAAGACCGGCACCGCGCTCGCGCGCAACATCAGCGTTGACCAAGTGCGCGGGCTTGCACAGCTGTTTTCGGTATCGCCTTCGATGTCGGACTGGCGTGCGGTGATCATCGACGCAGCCGACGATCTCGAAGCTTCGGCCGCGAACGCTTTGCTCAAGATGCTGGAGGAACCGCCGGCGAACTGTATCTTTCTGCTGGTCAGCCATGTCCCCGGCCGTCTTCTCCCGACGATCCGCTCCCGATGCCGCACGCTGGATTTCGGTTCTCTCGACGACGACGCCATGACGTCGGTGCTCCGCGATCAAAACGTCGACCATTTAAAGATTGCATCACTGATCCAAGCCGCCGGTGGGTCACCCGGCAATGCCTTGTCCTACGCCGCGCTCGATCTTGGTTCGCTTCACGATCAGGCCTTGGCAATCATGCGGTCGGGCGATCCGATCAACGAACGCCGATCCAAGCTGGCACAGTCGCTCAGCTTGAAGGCGTCTAACGATCGCTACATCTCTTTCCTCGAAAGCGTTCCCGCCATGATTGCCGCGGAAGCTCGTTCGCTTGACGGACCAGCCCGCTTGCGCGCGCTCGACGCGTACAAGCGGGCCCGTGAGACCTGCCAGCTTGCCCCACGCCTGTCGTTCGATCCGGGAGCGGCTATTTTCCAGCTCGGCACCATCCTCGCTTCGGTTGCCCCTCATGGCGCGTCCGGTTAGGGCGCGGCATGGCCGAGCCCTTCTACATCACCACCGCAATTTCCTACCCGAACGGCAAGCCGCACATCGGCCATGCCTATGAAGCGATCGCCGCCGATGCGATCGCGCGCTTCCGGCGGTCGCAGGGCCGAGACGTGCGGTTCATCACCGGAACTGACGAGCACGGCCTTAAAATGGTCCAGACGGCGCGCGACGCGGGTCGCGATACACTCGAGTTTGCGACCGATATGTCGTCCTATTTCAAGGCGATGTGCGACATTCTCAATGTCAGTTACGACCGTTTCATGCGCACCAGCGATCCTGCGCATCACGCGTCCAGTCAGGCGCTATGGAAAGCGATGGAGGCGTCCGGGGATCTCTACCTCGATCGTTACGAGGGCTGGTACTCGGTTAGAGATGAAGCATTCTACGACGAAAGCGAACTGACCGGCGAAGGCGACGACCGTCGCTCTCCGCAGGGTACGCCGGTCGAATGGACCACCGAGGAAACCTGGTTCTTCCGTCTTTCCAAGTATCAGAACGACTTGCTGAAATTGTATCGCGACCATCCGGAATTCATCCAGCCGGACAGTCGCCGCAACGAGGTGCTGCGCTTCGTCGAGGGTGGCCTTCGCGATCTCAGCGTCTCGCGCACTAGCTTCGATTGGGGCGTCAAGGTCCCGGGGTCGCCGGACCATGTGATGTACGTTTGGGTCGACGCTTTGAACGCCTACATGACCGGCGTCGGCTTTCCCGACCGCCAGGGCGATTTTGCGCGCTTTTGGCCGGCGGACGTCCATCTGATCGGGAAAGATATCGTTCGCTTCCACGCCGTTTACTGGCCGGCCTTCCTGATGTCGGCCAACCTGCCATTGCCGAAGCAGGTCTACGGCCACGGCTTCATCCTCGCGAAGTCGGGGGAGAAGATGTCGAAGAGCGCCGGCAATTCGGTCGATCCGATGGCCATGGCGGATCGATATGGGGTCGACGCCCTGCGATACTTTCTGCTCCGCGAGGTCAGCTTCGGCCAAGACGGAAGTTACAGCCACGAAGCGATCGTCAATCGCGTCAACAGCGAGCTCGCCAACAGCTTCGGCAATCTGGCTCAGCGCAGTTTATCGATGGTTTTCAAGAACCTACGCGGTGTCATTCCGGCGGCAGGGGAAGCGAAAGATGATCGTATCCTGCTCGACCAAGTGCGCGAGGGGTGCTTGGCGCTCGCGCGGGAATTCGACCGATTTGCGTTTTCCAACGGGCTCGAGGCTTGGATGGCGGCGGTGTTCGCGTGCAATGCCTACGTCGATACCCAAGCGCCTTGGGGGCTGAAAAAAACAGATCCGGAGCGAATGGCGGCGGTACTCGGCACGCTGGTGGCCGCGGTTCGTTTACTGGCGGCGGCAGTGGCGCCGGTCATTCCAGCTTCGGCCGAACGGCTCGTCACGTTGATCGATGGCGGGGCAGATGGAACCCCCATCGCGCAGCCGACCCCGATCTTCCCGCGGATCGAGCCGGGTGAGGACGAGGAGTTGGTTTGATGCTCATCGATAGCCATTGCCACCTGGTCTACGAAGGCTTGTCCGATCGACAGGATGAGGTGCTGGCCACGGCGCGTGCTCGGGGGGTGGGGGGCTTTCTCAATATTTCGACCCGCAAGTCGGAATGGCAGGACGTCATCGCGGTGGCCGAGCGCGAGGCCGACGTTTGGGCAAGCGTCGGGATCCATCCCCACGAAGCGGACGCGCATCCCGATCTCGGCGCGGCAGAACTTATCGACGCGTCGGCTCACCCGCGCGTAGTCGCGATTGGCGAGTGTGGCCTAGACTATTATTACGATAAGTCTGACCGTTCGGCCCAACGTGAGCGCTTCGCGGCCCATATCGATGCCGCGAGGAAAACTGGCCTCCCGCTCATCATTCACACTCGCGACGCCGAAGCGGACACCGAGGAGATGCTTAGCGAAGCGGTGGGGAAGGGGGGCGTCGCTGCCGTCCTCCATTGCTTCACGGGCAGCGCTGGCCTAGCGCGGAAGGCGCTCGATCTGGGGCTGTACATTTCCATTTCCGGCATCGTTACGTTCAAGAACGCCAAAGAATTGCAGGAGACTGCTAAGAACATTCCACGGGATCGGCTGCTGGTGGAAACGGACTCGCCGTTTCTGGCGCCGGTGCCGCATCGCGGTCAAACTTGCGAACCTGCATTCGTTGCCGATACGGCCGCCTTTCTCGCTGCATTACGGGGGGAGAGGGCCGAAGAATTGGCGTCGGCAACGACGGACAATTTCTTCCGATTGTTCAATAAAGCCCAACGGTGAAAGTCCGGATCCTCGGCTGCGGAACGTCAACCGGCGTACCACGAATTGGCAACGACTGGGGCGCGTGCGATCCCGGCGAACCGCGAAACAGGCGCACCCGCTCCTCGATTGTGATTGAGAGCAACGGCGATCACCTGCTTGTCGATTGCGGTCCCGACATGCGCACGCAATTGCTTGCAGCCGAATTGGTGGATTTGGCGGGCGTGCTCGTCACTCACGACCATGCCGACCATTGCCATGGCATCGACGATCTCCGCCAAGTGGCCCAGGCGACCGGTCGCCCCGTACCGCTGCATGCGCGTCCCGGCACACTGCAACGGCTTCAACGCCGTTTTGCCTATGCCTTTGAGGGCACTCCACTTTACCCCGCCGTCATCAATCCCAAGACTGTTGAGGAAAGCTTGCAGCTGGGCCCGGCGACGTTGTCTTTCGTTGACCAACCGCATGGCGGAATCGCCTCATTGGGCATCCGTGCGGACCAGGAGGGACGCACGCTCGGCTATGCGATCGATTTTCACGAGATGACGGATGCGATGGCCAGTCTCTACAATGGTGTCGATCTTTGGGTGTGCGACTGTCTTCGCCGGGAGCCGCACCCGACTCACGCGCATCTTGATGCCGTGATCGGCTGGGCCGGCGATCTGGGCGTCGGCCAACTGCTCCTGACCCATCTCGACAAGAGCATGGATTATGCGACACTGGCTAGCGAGTTGCCGAGTTGGGCCGCGCCGGCCTTCGACGGGCAGGAAGTGGTGATCTGATGGGCGGTGATGACGGCGAGAGGCTGCTCTACCTCGTCCTGTGTCTCGTCCTTGTCGGCAGCTCGCTTATCGGCATGCGGATGCCGATCGGAAAAGCGGTCAAGATGGCACTGGCCTGGGTGCTGATATTTGCGGTTACTTTCGGCCTGTTCACTTTTCGCAGCGAATTTTCCGCCTTTGGCTCGCGGATCAGGGCGGAAGCGACCGGCTCACCGATCCAGTCGGGTGAGGAAATGCGGATCGCGATGCGCGACGACGGTCATTTCTGGGTCGAAGCCAGTGTCAACGGGAAGGCGGCGCAGTTCCTCGTTGATAGCGGAGCTTCGATCACCACCGTCTCGCCCGACCTAGCTTCAGAAGCGGGCCTGGAAACCGGCATGCGCATTGCCAATGTCGAAACCGCCAACGGCGACGTGCAGATGGCGGTCAGCACGGCCGAGCGCTTCGACGTCGGCGCGATCGCCCGCACCGACTTCACCGTGCACATCAATCGGGCGGATACGACCAACGTGCTGGGGATGAATTTCCTGTCCTCGCTCAGCAGCTGGCGGGTCGAGGGAAACATGCTGGTGCTTCGGCCGTGACCAACGACATACAGCTTGGCGGGCTCTACGTGCTGATGGCGATCATGCTGGTGATTGGCATGCTGATGTCGCGCCGGGGCCGGTTTGCCGGAATGGCGACGATGTTGCTGACGTGGATCGCGATGTTCGGCGCCGGCTTTGTGCTGTTCACGTTTCGTGACGATCTTGGGTACGTGGTCGCGCGCATGAAGAGCGAAGCGACTGGCGCGCCAGTTGTCCAGGCCGGGCAACTGCGGATCCCGCAGTCGATCGACGGGCATTTCTACGTCGAGGCGAGCGTCAACGGACGGCCAGTGCGCTTCCTGGTCGATAGCGGCGCGACGATGACGACGATCGGCCGTGCAACGGCGATCGAGGCCGGCGTCACCGTGAGTGACCGGCGCAACCAGATGGTGCGGACGGGCAACGGTATCGTCCGCGTGGCGACGGGGTCGGCACGGAGCTTCGACCTTGGTCCGATCAGGCGCAATCAGGTTGGACTGCACGTCGCGGACTTCAGAGGAATTTAACGTGCTCGGGATGAACTATCTGTCGTCGCTGACCCGTTGGGGGGTCGAGGGCCGGTGGTTGATCCTTGAGGGGTAAGTCACGGTGCGAGTATCATATGGCCACGGCCTCCGATTCTGATGTGACTTTACATAATACATATTATCATACTTATGGATTTGTATTTGAGAGGTGATGCTTCGGCCGTCCCCGGACCTGAAGAAGCAGAATGCGGTCAAATTGTTCAAAGGAGCCCGAATGAGCCTTGATCGTCTTGTCGCCATTATGCGCCGGCTGCGCGATCCCGTGTCGGGATGCGAATGGGATCGCGTGCAGACGTTCGCGACGATCGCCCCGTACACGATCGAGGAAGCCTATGAGGTTGCCGACGCCATCGATCGAAACGATCTGGACGCGCTTGCCGACGAATTGGGCGATCTCCAACTACAGGTCGTCTTCCATGCCCAGATGGCGACCGAGGCCGGCCATTTCACGCTGAATGACGTCATCACGCGCATTTGCGACAAGATGGAGCGTCGGCATCCGCATATCTTCGGCGAGGCAACCGAAGGCGGTCATCATCTGTGGGAGCAGATCAAAGCCGAGGAACGCGCCCGCGACCCCGACAAGAGCGCGCTGGCCGGTGTAGCCCTTGCATTACCCGCCCTGGAGCGAGCCAACAAACTGCAGAAGCGCGCGGCGCGCACCGGTTTCGACTGGCCCGACGCCAGCGGCGCGCGTGCCAAGGTGGTCGAGGAGCTGGCCGAGCTGGACGCTGAAACCGACCAGGCGGCGCGCACCGAGGAGTTGGGCGATTTGTTGTTTGCAGTCGTCAACCTGGCACGGAAACTGAACATCGAGCCCGAAACCGCTTTGCGGGCGGCCACTGCGAAGTTCGAACGGCGCTTCCGACATATCGAGACCGCGCCCGGCTTCAACGCGCAATCGCTGGAAGAGAAAGAAGCGCTTTGGGTTCAGGCCAAGTCTGAAGTCTGAAGCGCCTGAAAGCGCGCCCAGTCGACGTCCGACAGTCGGACGTGAAGCGTCGTCGTCTCGCCATCATGGCTCTGGTCGACCACCTGGCCGCGCTTGTGGAGCCAGGCCAGCCGCTCGCCGTCGCTGGCGGACAAGGCAATTTCGCGCGTGTCGTCCCCGGCACGCATCTTTTCGCTGACGCGGGTTGTCAGTCCGTCGAGCCCCTCGCCCGTCAGCGCGGACACCGGGATGACGTCATCACGTCGGGCCGCTTCGCCCAACAGCGCTTCGCGAGCGTCGGGATCGAGCGCATCGATCTTGTTCCAGACTTCAACCTGCGTTGGGCCACTCCCCTCCTCCAAACCCAGGGAAGCCAGCACGAATTGAACGTCGTTGCGCTGAGCATCGCTGTCGGGATGCGCCATATCGCGCACGTGGAGGATCAAATCAGCAGCAAGGACTTCTTCGAGCGTGGCGCGAAACGCCGCCACCAGTTCGGTCGGCAGATCGGATACGAATCCGACGGTGTCCGACAGGATCGCCTTGGCGAAACCGGGAAGCTTGATATCGCGCATCGTCGGGTCGAGCGTCGCGAACAGCAGATCCTCCGCCATCACAGAAGCGTTGGTCATTCGATTGAAAAGCGTCGACTTTCCGGCGTTGGTGTAGCCGACCAGCGCAATCACCGGCCATGGCGCGCGCTGGCGCCGGTCGCGGTGAAGCCCGCGCGTGCGTTTAACCTGGTCGAGTTCCTTGCGGATCTTGGCCATGCGGTCGCGGATCATTCGCCTGTCGGCCTCGATCTGGGTTTCGCCCGGGCCGCCGAGGAAGCCGAAACCGCCGCGCTGCCGCTCCAGATGGGTCCAGCTCCGCACCAGGCGCCCACCCTGATAATCGAGGTGGGCGAGTTCGACCTGCAGCCGGCCTTCGGCGGTCGCCGCGCGTTCACCAAAGATTTCCAGGATCAATCCCGTCCGATCGATCACCTTCGCCTTGGTCATGTCTTCCAGCGTCTTCTGCTGCACAGGCGTCAGGGAAGCATCGACAATCAACAGCTTAGCGTCATTGTCTTCGATCGACACTGCGATTTCTTCGGCCTGCCCCTTGCCGAACAGGCTGGCGGGCCGCGGCGCCCTCACCCGGACCGCACGACGGGCGACGACATCGATCCCGATCGCGGCGGCGAGCCCCGCGGCCTCCTCGAGCCGGGCGTCGGCCGAGCGCATCGGTTTCGAACTGGCCAGGTCGGGGAGAACGAGCAGCGCGCGTTCGCCGCGGCTGATGCCGTCATCGTCGTCGCGATTGAAGACGCTCATTCGCCCTCTTCGCCGTGCGACTGGAGATCGAGCGATCCGGCGGGCTGGAGCGTAGAAATGGCGTGCTTGTAGACCATCTGCACCTGCCCCGAACGTTCGAGCAGGACCGAGAATTGGTCATAGCCCGCAACCACGCCCTGAAGCATGACGCCATTGACCAGAAAAAGAGTCATCGGTTCATGCTGATCATGCGCAGCGTTGAGGAAAATATCCTGCAACGACGCCTTGCGCTCGTCCAGCGGGGGCGGACCTGGGAGTGCGGGCGGCACGTCCTGCGGGACGATCGTCGATACCGCATGCTTGTAGAGCAATTGCGCGGTTCCGTCGCGCCGCAAGAGCATTGAAAAAGCGTCGAACCAGGTAATGATCCCCTGGAGCTTGACGCCCTTCATCAGGAAAATCGTGACCGGGATCTTCTCTTTACGGACGGCATTGAGGAACTGGTCCTGCAGGCTCATCGCTCGTTCGGCCATGGGGGTGCTTATTCCTCGATCTCGCGGCGGTCGGCGAGGCCGAGCGCCTTCAATTTGCGATGCAGCGCCGAGCGTTCCATGCCGATGAACGATGCAGTCCGCGAGATGTTGCCCGAGAAGCGCCGGATCTGCACCTTGAGATATTCACGTTCGAAGCTTTCGCGCGCCTCGCGCAGGGGCGAGCCCATGATAGCGATCGACGAGGAGCCCAGATTGCCGCTCCCCTGCCCTTCGACCACTTCGGATGGCAGCAGGTCGATGTCGATGCATTCCACCCGGTCCCCTGGCGCAAGGATCAAGGTGCGTTCGATGATATTGCGAAGCTGGCGGACATTGCCGGGCCAGTCATGCGCCTGGAGCGCGGCAATCGCTTCCTCGGTCACGTCGGGTGTGGAAATGCGCCGTTCGGCGGCGAAGCGGGCCAGGAAATGCGCCACCAGGTCAGGGATGTCCTCTCGCCGTTCCCGCAGCGAGGGGATGCGCACCGGAACGACGTTCAGGCGGTAATAGAGATCCTCGCGAAAGCGCCCGGCGGCGATTTCGTCCGACAGGTCGCGCGAGGTCGCCGACAGGACCCGCACGTCGACCTTGACCGGTCGCTGGCCGCCGACGCGCGTGTAGCTCTGGTCGGTCAGCACGCGTAGCATCTTGGCCTGCGTGGTGGTCGGCATGTCGGCAATTTCGTCGAGGAACAACGTCCCGCCGTGCGCCTGTTCGAGCAGGCCCGGGCGAGCGACGCCCTCGGCCTCGACCCCGAACAATTCCTCTTCCATCCGTTCGGGGCTCATCATCGCCGCCGAGACGGTGATGAAGGGCGCCGACGCACGCGGGCTCCAGTTGTGGATGGTCCGTGCGGCGATTTCCTTTCCGACCCCTGCCGGTCCGGTGATCAGCACGCGGCTGCCGGTCGGTGCCACTCGCTTCAGAGTCGCGCGGACATTGTTGATCGCCACCGACGACCCGCCGAGCTGGTCGTCCTGACCGAATTGCTGACGGAAGGCGGCATTTTCGCGCCGAAGCCGGTCGGTTTCGGTCGCGCGTGCCACCATGTGCAACAGCTTGCCCGCTTCGAACGGCTTTTCGATAAAGTCGACCGCGCCTTCGCGAATTGCCGCGACGGCGGTGTCGAGATTGCCGTGCCCCGAGATCATGATCACCGGCAACGTCGGATCGCGCTGCTTGACCGCCTCAAGGATCTGCAGCCCGTCGAGCCGCGACCCCTGGAGCCAGACATCGAGCAAAACCAGACTAGGCCGCCGATCCTCGATCGCGTTGAGCGCAGAATCGCTGTCGGCTGCGGTGCGCACCGCATAGCCTTCATCTTCGAGCACGCCGGCAACGAGATCGCGAATGTCGGCCTCGTCATCCACTACCAGCACATCAAGCGCCATCGATTGGACCTTCCCTGTCAGCTTTCCCGTCGTCCCCGGTCGAGTGATTTTCTTGCTTGGGTTCGCCATCCTCGCTGTCGGCCGTTAAACCCGCCAGCCGATCGGAATCGAACGCGATCCGCACATGCGTGCCGCCCCCGGCCCGGTCGAGGAAGGCGATTTCGCCGCAATGCTCCTCGACGATCTTCTTGACGATGGCCAAGCCAAGACCCGTCCCCCGCACCCGCGTCGTCATATAGGGCTCGGTCAATCGCTCGCGATCCGCAGGAAGGCCGACGCCGGTGTCGTTGACGTCGATCACGACCTCGCCCTTATCGGCCCGAACGCGAACATCGACGCGGTCGCCATCGAAGTTCGTCTCGCCACGATTGCGTCGGACTTCAATGGCTTCGACGGCATTCTTGACGACGTTGGTCAATGCCTGGCTGAGCTGGCGCCGGTCGCAGATCAGGGGAATGTCGGCCTTGGCCGGATCGATCCCGAACGCGATTCCGGGATGCGCGACCTCATGCAGGAACAGCGCCGCGCGGGCGATTTCGTGGACGTTTTCAACCTTGAACACCGGCTTGGGCATGCGCGCGAAATTGCTGAACTCGTCGACCATGTTCCTGAGGTCGCCGACTTGGCGAATGATCGTCCCGGTCAGTCGTTCGAACACTTCCGGGTCCGACGTCACTTCGGTGCCGTAGCGGCGCTGCAGACGTTCGGCGGCGAGCTGGATCGGGGTCAGCGGGTTGCGGATTTCATGGGCGATGCGCTGCGCGATATCGGACCAGGCGGCGCGGCGCTGATCGGACAATTGATCGGTGATGTCGTCGAAGGTCAGCACCGCTCCGTCGGCATAGCGGACGCGCTTGACCGCCAGCGTGCGTTGCCCCCCTTCGGCGGCGATCGTGACGTTGGAATCGCGCGCTTCACCGACCATGAATTCGGCAAGTTCCGCAGATAAGTCCTTGAGATTGCGGCCCTCAATCTCCTCGCCTTCGGGCTCAAGCAGATTTTCGGCCGAGCGGTTGACGAGCAGGATGTTACCATCGGCATCGAGCGCAACGACCCCTGCGGTGACGCTCGACAGCACCGCTTCGATGAAGGCGCGGCGGGTCTCGAGCTGCTCGTTGGCGCTGACCAGCGCGCCGGTCTGTTCCTGCAGCCGGCCCGTCATGCGGTTGAAAGCGGTCGATAGCAGCGCAATCTCGTCATTGGGTTTGTGGACCGGGACGCGGGTTGAAAAGTCCCCCTCCTCTACTCGCCCTGCGGCGGTGACCAGCTGGCCGACAGGGCGGACCAGGCGGTCGGCGATCTTGAGCGCGGTGAAAATGGCGAGCGCGACGATCAGCAGTGCGCCGAACAGCAAGGCCGCGTTGAACCTCAACTGATTGATCCGCGACCGTTCGAGCAGGTCGCTGTAGGTCGACCGGACTTCCTTGGTCCGATCGATGGTCTTCTTGAACTCCGGATCGAAAACTTTTGCGGCGTATACATAGATGCCGTTGCCGGCCCGCATCTTGGTCAGCGCGCCGATCCGGTCCGCACTGTTGATGGCGACGATGTTCCGCCCTTCGAGCAGCTTGAGCGCGTTGGGCGTGATGATCTGGTCGAGCGGCCGATCGTAGGGGTTCACCAGCGCCAGACTGTCGATCTCGCCTTTGGGACCGAGCGAAAAGATGACCGCTTCGGTAAGTTCGCGGGCGTAGACCTGCTTAAACAGATAGTCGGCGAAGGCGGGATCGCTCATCGGAACCTGGCCCAGCGCGGCGGACAGGTCGCCGTCCATGGTCGCGGTGTTGTTGATGACCCGCTCTACTTCGCGATTGTAGGTCGCCCGGCCCAGCTCGACGCTGTTTTCGACCATGTTTCTGGCGCGATCAGAGAACCAGAATTCGAGTCCCGACTGGAAGAGCAGCGAGGCGAAGATCGCGACCATCACCGTGGGGACCGCGGCAATGACCGAAAACAGCGCCACCAGGCGCGTGTGCAGCCGTCCGCCACTGAGGCCGCCCTTCTCCGCTCGCGCCATCGCGACGTTGCGCGACAGCAGCACCATCAGGGCGATCGCCGGAATGAGGTTTGCGACCAGCAACAGCGCGATGAGCGGCGGCGAAAGGAAGGTGCCGGGCTTGCCGCTGTTGATCAGGATGTTGACGCTGAACAGGAGCATCGCCGCCAGAACGACGATCAGTCCGATCGTCGCCCAGCGATAGAGCCGCCCGCTGCCGCGCTCACGCGCGAGCCAGTGTTCAGCGGTGCGGATTGGTCCTGAATCGGTCGTCGCGGCATCCATGCGCCCTCGCCCTAGCACGGAAGAGTGGCATAAAAAACACAGTTGCTGACGGGCCGCAAACGAGCGTCAGGCGGCTGCCCGTTCCAGCCACGGAGCGTAGAAATCGCGCAACATGGCGATGACCGTCGCGGGGTCGTCGACCTGGTTCACTTTATTGCGGAATTCCGCCGATCCGGTCAGCCCTTTGGTGTACCAGCCGATGTGCTTGCGGGCCAGATTTACGCCGGTGACACGACCGTAGAGCGACTGCATTTCGTCATATTGAGTGAGGATGATGGCCAATTGCTCGTCCATCGACGGGTCGGGGCGCGACCCTCCGTCGGCGAGGTCGGCAATCACCTGCCCGAGCAGCCATGGCTTGCCGTAGGCGCCGCGGCCGATCATCACCCCGTCCGCGCCCGACTGATCGAGCGCGGTGCGGGCATCCTCTCGGCTGTTGATGTCGCCGTTGACGATCACCGGCAGGCTCGTCGCTTCCTTGACGCGGCGCACGAAGCGCCAGTCGGCCGAGCCCTTGTACATCTGGTTGCGGGTACGACCGTGGACGGTAATCATCTTGACGCCCAGATCCTCGGCGACGCGGGCGAGTTCGGGCGCATTCAAGCTGTCGTGGCACCAACCCATGCGCATCTTGAGCGTGACCGGCACCTGGACCGCCTTGACGGTGGCGTCGATGATCGCGGCGGCGAGCGGAATGTCGCGCATCAGCGCCGACCCGGCGTCGCCATTGACGACCTTTTTCACCGGGCAGCCCATGTTGATGTCGATGATCGCCGCGCCGCGCTGCTCGTTGAGCTTTGCGGCCTCCGCCATTTCGATCGGGCCGCAGCCGGCGAGCTGCATCGACACCGGCTCCTCGACTGGATCCCAGGCCGCTTTCTGCAGGCTCTGGCGGGTTTCGCGGATCATCGCCTGGCTGGCGATCATTTCGCTCACCGTCAGCCCGGCGCCATAGCGCTTGACCGCCTTTCGGAACGGAAGATCGGTGACGCCCGTCATCGGCGCCAGGATGACCGGCGCGTCGATGGTCACGGGACCGACGTGGATGGGCTTAATCAGGGACATGGGAAGGCGCGCCTTTACAGAATGGCAGCCGAACGGGCAAGGCGCGGACCATGTCCCCAGCGCCGCGCACCGTCATCGCCCTCATCGTCGCTGCCGGAAGCGGATCGCGGATGGGCGGAGAAATACCCAAGCAATATCGCATGCTGGCGGGCAAGTCGGTGCTGTCGCATGCGGTCGATGCTCTGGCCGACCACCCCCGGATCGATGCGGTGCGTGTGGTGATCGGTGCGGGTCATCAGGAGTTAGCCCGCGCCGCGCTCGGCAATCGCGATGTCGGCGACTTGGTCGGCGGCGGTGCCGAACGGAGCGACAGCGTCCGCGCGGGACTGGCCGCGGTCGGGGACGGAATCGTCTTGGTTCATGACGCCGCCCGCCCCTTCTGCCCTCCCGAAGTGATCGACCGCCTGCTCGACGGCCTGACGCGCGGCGATGGCGCGGTGCCGGTGCTGGCGGTGGCCGATACGCTGGGCAGGGGCGTGGGGACGCTGGACGCGATGGTGGATCGCGGCGGGATGGTGCGAATTCAGACTCCGCAAGCCTTCCATGCCGAGGATCTGCGTTATGCGATGAACGAAGTGCGCGGCCGCCGCGCCACCGACGAAAGCTCGGTAATGGTCGCGGCGGGCCTGAAGGTGATCATGGTGGAAGGCGATCCGATGCTCGACAAATTGACCACTGCGGCCGACTGGGACCGCGCCGAGCAGCGCCTGACCGCCGCAATGGTCAGCCGCACCGGATCGGGCTTCGACGTGCACGCTTTTGCCGGCGATGGGCCGATCATGCTCGGCGGGATCGGGGTCGCGCACGACCGCGGCCTGTCGGGTCACAGCGACGCCGACGTCGCGCTGCATTCCATCACTGACGCGCTGCTCGGCGCCGCGGCGCTGGGGGATATCGGCGATCATTTCCCGCCGTCCGATCCGCGATGGAAAGGCGCCGCGTCCGACCAGTTCCTGGCCCACGCGGCGGCGCTGATCCGCTCGCGCGGCGGTTTGATCGACCATGTCGACTGCACGATCATCTGCGAGGCGCCGAAAGTCGGCCCCCACCGCGAGGCGATGCGAGTCCGGATCGCGGAGATCCTTTCGATCCCAGTCGACCGTGTGTCGATAAAGGCGACCACCACCGAACGGCTCGGCTTCACCGGTCGCGGTGAAGGGATCGCGGCCCAGGCGACGGCAACAATTCGCATCCCCGCGTGATGCGCCTATAGCGGCGCGATGGACTCGCTGCTGCCCAAGGACCTGGTCGACAAAGCCCGCGACGTGATCGCCGCGAACCTGGCTGCGGGCCGCCGGATCGCGGTTGCGGAAAGCTGCACCGGCGGGCTGGTTTCAGCCGCGCTGACCGAGATCCCCGGATCGTCGGCGGTATTCGAAGCGGGCTACATCACCTATTCGAACGCGGCCAAGATCAGCGGGATCGCTGTTTCGAGTGACGTCATCGACACCTTCGGCGCGGTCAGCGTGGCCACCGCCTGGGCAATGGCCAAGGGTGCGCTCGTGAAGTCGGGCGCCGATGTGGCGGTGGCGATTACGGGCATCGCCGGGCCGGACGGCGGGACTCCATCGAAGCCGGTCGGCACGGTCGTGTTCGCACGGGCCGAACGCGATGCCGACGACGACCAGTGCACGGCCGATCAGAAACTGTTCGATACCAGCGAAGGGCGCTCGGGAATTCGCCGTCAGGCGGCGCTATGCGCGCTCGAATTGCTCATGCCGTAAAGCGCCGCCGCGCGCTGTTCGAACGCCGACGTCATCCGCCGCAGCGCCCGGTCGAACATCTGCCCAGCGAGCGTTTCGAACAACCGCGACTTGAACGCGAAATCGACCGCGAAGCACAAATCGGTTCCTCCGCCCCGCGCGGGGGTAAAGGTCCACTCATTGTGCAAATATTTCAGCGGTCCATCGACATAGTCGACGATGATCTTGTCGGGCGCCTGCTTCGTCACCTTGCTCGTGAAGCGTTCCTTGAACGCATTGAACCCAACGACGAGGTCGGCGATCGTTTCGGTATCGCTGCTCGATTTGATGCGCACGGCCACCACCCACGGCAGAAATTCGTCATATTTTTCGATATCGGCCACCATCGCGAACAATTGTTCGGGTGTGTACGGCAGGTGACGGGTTTCCGAGTGACGCGGCATCAGCGAGAGGTGCGCGCCAATTGTTCGTCGCGGGCAGCGCGCATTCTCGCAAAGTCGTCGCCGGCGTGATAGCTCGACCGGGTCAGCGGGGATGCCGCGACCAGCAGGAAGCCCTTCGCGCGCGCGATCGAGGCGTAGGCCTTGAACGCGTCGGGCGTGACATATTCCTCGACCGTCGCATGGCGCGGGGTCGGCTGGAGATATTGGCCCATGGTCAGGAAATCGATCCCCGCCGAGCGCATGTCGTCCATCACCTGGTGAACCTCGAGTCTTTGCTCGCCCAGCCCGACCATCACGCCCGACTTGGTGAAAATCGACGGATCGAGCTTCTTGACCGATTCTAGCAGGCGCAGCGAAGCATAATAGCGCGCGCCGGGGCGGATCGTCGGATAAAGGCGGGGCACCGTTTCCAGATTGTGATTGTAGACGTCGGGGCGGGCGGCGACGATCGCCTCGACGGCGGCCTCATGCTTGTTTCGGAAATCCGGGGTGAGAATTTCGATCGTCGTGTCGGGGGTCGTTCGGCGCAGCGCTTCGATAACCTTGACGAACTGGCTCGCGCCGCCGTCGGGGAGGTCGTCACGGTCAACCGATGTTACCACGATATGCTCCAGCCCGAGCGCCGCGGCGGCATCGGCGGTGTGCTGCGGCTCCATCGCATCGACACGCTGCGGCATGCCGGTCTTCACGTTGCAAAAGGCGCAGGCACGGGTGCAGGTGTCACCCAGGATCATCACCGTAGCGTGCTTCTTGGTCCAGCATTCGCCGATATTGGGGCAGGCAGCCTCCTCGCAAACCGTGGCCAAGCCGAGATCGCGCATCAGTTTCTTGGTTTCGGAATACCCCTTGCTGACAGGGGCCTTGACCCGGATCCAGTCGGGCTTGCGCTGGCGGGGCGGAATGGGAAGAACTGCGTTCATGCGCGCCAGATAGCGATTAGCACCGCCGCTTGCCACCCCTGCCCGACCCGCGCTAGCGGACCTGGCCATGACCAGATTTTCCGACATGATCCAGGGTTACCGCCGCTTTCGCACCACCGACTGGGCGCAGGAACATCAGCGCTGGGCCGACTTGGCCGAGGGCCAAAGTGCCAAGGTGATGGTGCTCGCCTGTTCCGACAGTCGGGTTGAGCCGGCCGTCATCTTCGACGCGACACCGGGCGAGATGTTCGTCGTCCGCAACGTCGCCGCGCTTGCACCGCCGTACGAGACCACTCCCGGCCACCACGGTGTATCCGCCGCGCTGGAATTCGCGGTCACGCAACTGGAGGTCGAAGAGATCGTCGTGATGGGACACGGGCTCTGCGGCGGCTGCGCGGCGGCGCTGACCGGCCAGTTCGACGACGCCAAATCGGGTGAAGGAAAGTTCATCGCCGACTGGGTCAGCCTGCTCGACGATGCCAAAGTTGCAGTGCGCGCCACGCATGCGGCACTCGATCAGGAGGCCTATCTTCAAATGGAGTTGGAAGCGATCAAGGTTTCGATCGCGAATTTGCGCTCATTCCCTTGGATCGCAGAGCGCGAAGCGGCTGGAAGCTTGTCGCTCCATGGCTGTCACTTTTCCATCGTCGACGGCCAGCTGCACATGCTGAACGAGGCGGAAGATACCTTCCGCCTCGCCTGAATTCAGCCGTTAAGCTGCTGGATTAGCAGCGGACTTCGCGGTTATAGATCGGACGGCCATACTGGTCGACGTAATAGCAATAGCCCTGCGTATCGCGGTAATATTGACGGTTGTTGACGACAGCACCGAGCACCGCGCCGGCAATGCCGCCGGCAATCGCGCCTTCGACCGTGCTGACGCCCGGGATGACCGCGCCGGCAACACCGCCGAGGATCGCACCGCCGACCGCACCGGTCGCCGCGCGCTCACCCTGGCTCGTGCGGCCCGAGCGATAGGGGTCGTTGTAACCATAAGGATCGGTAGCGCAGGCCGAAAGCGGCAGGATCGACGCAACGGTCGCGGCGAGAATGAACTTCTTCATGGTAAAACCTTTCACAATGCGCTCCCGCGCTCACGGTACCAAAAGCGCTTCAACGAGATTTTCGTTCCGCCCCCGTTGGCGTATGCGATTTGAAAGGAAGAATTGATCATGAACGACGACGGCCGCGGTTTCGATTCGGAGCTCAACATTGCGCTCTTGATCGACGCCGATAATGCCAGCCCCGATCATCTCGACGAAGTCCTGCTCGTGCTTGGCGAACTCGGCACGATCAATATTCGTCGCGCCTACGGAAATTGGCAAAAACCGGCGTTAAAAGGCTGGGGCAATCTGACCGGGGTCCACTCGATCGTGCCCGTCCAGCAGTTCGATGTCGTCAAGGGCAAGAGCGCGGCCGACATGCGCATGACGATCGATGCGATGGACCTGCTGTACCGCGGTCACGTCGACGGCTTCGGCATCATGTCGAGCGACAGCGATTTCCTTCCCCTCGCCCAGCGGATCCGGGAGGACGGCCTGCCGGTCTACGGGTTCGGGACCGCGAAGACCCCGCATAGCTTCCAGCAGAGCTGCACGCGTTTCTTCGACGTGGCGGCGCTGGCGAGTGACAAGGAAGAGGCACTGGAGGCGCCCGCCGTGCGCGGTGGCCAGCGGCAGGTCGATGCCGAACTGCTTCAGGTGCTGGGTGCGGCCTTCAAGGCTTCGAAGCGCGACGAGGAAGGCTATGCCTCGCTGTCCGAAATGGGGCAGCGCGCCAAGGCGGTGTCGAGCTTTGCGGTGCGCAATTACGGTTTCACAAGGCTCAGCGATCTCATCGCCGCTGTGCCCAACTTCGGGACCCGGGTGGGCGACGACGGCAGGATGATGGTCAAGCGCCTGCGCTGACAAGGAACGCCCGTCGCGGTCGGTCGTTCTTCTACCGAACCAACCTCAGGAGCCCAATCCATGTTCGGCAATGACGACAACCCCGAAGTCGCCCTCAAGAAGAAATTCTGGAAGGAGCTCGACGACAGTCCGTTCATCATGCTCGGCCTGAAAGGCGTCGAGGACGACCGTACGCGCCCGATGACCGCGCAGATCGACGTCCCCGAAGATGGCGAAAAGGAAGACGGCGGCCAGATTTACTTCTTCGGCTCCAAGACGGACGGCGTCGGCCAGGCTGTGGCGCAGAGCAGCGCGGCAGTGGCGACCTTCGCGTCGAAGAGTCACAATCTGTTCGCCCACATCCACGGCACGTTGATACCGTCGGACGACAAAGCGGTGGTCGACCGCCTGTGGAACCCGTTCGTGGCCAGCTGGTACAAGGACGGCAAGGACGATCCCGACCTGCAGCTGCTGCGCTTCGACACCACCAGCGCAGACGTGTGGGAAGCGACGCCCGGCGCAACGCTGAAGGCCGCGGCGCTCAAGGCGTTGTTCGACATCGATCCGGGCAAGGAACATACGAAAGAACATCAGGCAAAGGTCGACCTCTAGGTCCCTCCCACCCCCGCCTAACTTACCGGCGTCGCGACTTCGGTCGCGGCGCCTTTTTGCTGCGGCGCACGGCGGCTTCGTTGACAGTTTGGCGGCACTGATGCAGCTTGCTGACCACGGGCAATCAGGGAGCTTCAGACGATGTTCAAGGATCGATATGCGGGCCAGGCACAAAGCCTGCTGAGGATCGTCGCCGCTTTGCTGTTCCTGCTTCACGGGACGAGCAAATTGTTCGGCTTCCCACCGATGGCCGAGGGCATGAGCCCGCCCCAGCCCGGCGATATCCTGTGGCTTGGCGCTTTGCTCGAGCTGATTGGCGGCGCGCTGGTTTTGGTCGGCTTCTTTACCCGCCCGGTCGCCTTCATTCTTTCGGGTGAAATGGCGGTCGCCTATTTCATGTTCCATCAACCGCAGAACTTGTTTCCGTCGGTCAACGGCGGCGATGCTGCGATCCTGTTCTGCTTCGTCTTCTTGTTCATCGCGCTCGCGGGCCCGGGTCCGTGGGCAATCGACCGTCCGCTCGAAGAAGACGACGAGCCCGGCGTCGAGGGCTATGCCGCGCATGGCGGGGAACGCAGCTATCGCGACGAGGACTTCGGCGACAAGGTGATCTGAGAGGCCAAGCGCCCCTTCCCTACGGGTGCCGACTGTTTTATATCAGTGAGACAGTGAGGCGGAGTGTAAGATGGTCGGACGAATCGGATCGATACTGATTGCGGGAGCGGCGCTCGTTACCGGCATGGTCGTGCAGGGCGATCTGGATCTCGATGACGAACTCGGCGATCATCAGACCGTCCGGGTGGAGCATAACGACCGCTCCGAACGCGGCTTCGAACGGCGGGTCGACCGGATCGTCGATCGTTCGACCCGCGGCATCGACTCACGCGGCGACGACGACGTGCCGATCGAGCAAAACCCGGTCATTCGCCGACAGATGATGAGCGCGGTCGCCGAATTGCTACGGGCCGAAGCCGGCCTGATCGCTGCCAAGAGCGACGACAAGCTTCCGCCGGCAGCACTTGCCCAGGCCGAGCAGCGGCGCGACGCGGCGAAAATGGCCGTCGACCGATTGGCCGACGAAGCCAAGGCCGTTTCCCGCGACGATCGCGAGGAGATCCGCGACAATCTGCGCGAAGAAATCCGCGATGCGGTGCGCGACGGGGTGCGCGGCTAGGTTCGCACGCCCGGCTGGTCCTTATCGCGCCAGTTTCTTGTAGCTCGTACGGTGCGGACGGTCGGCTTCGGGCCCGAGACGGCGGCGCTTGTCTTCCTCGTAACTCTCGAAATTGCCTTCGAACCACTCGACGTGGCTGTCGCCTTCGAACGCCAAAATGTGCGTCGCAAGGCGATCGAGGAAGAAGCGGTCATGGCTGATGACCACCGCGCAACCGGCGAAATTCTCGATCGCCTCCTCCAGCGCGCCCAAGGTCTCGACGTCGAGATCGTTGGTCGGTTCGTCAAGCAGCAGAACGTTGCCGCCGGTCTTGAGCATCTTCGCCATATGGACGCGGTTGCGTTCGCCGCCCGATAGCTTGCCCACGTTCTTTTGCTGGTCGGAGCCCTTGAAGTTGAATGCCCCGACGTAGGCACGGGTCGATGTGTCGTGGCCGTTGACCTTCATGTAATCGAGGCCGTCGGAAATCTCCTCCCAGACGTTCTTCTTGGGATCGAGATCGTCGCGGCTCTGGTCGACGAAGCCGAGACGCACCGTCTCACCGATGTCGATCTTGCCGTCGTCGGGTTGCTCCTTGCCGGTCAGCATGCGGAACAGGGTCGACTTGCCGGCACCGTTGGGGCCGATAACGCCGACGATCCCGCCCGGTGGGAGGGTGAAGCTCAGATCCTCGAACAACAGTTTGTCGCCATAGGCCTTGGTCAGGCCCTCGACCTCGATCACCTTGCCGCCGAGGCGCTCGGGTACCTGGATGACGATCTGCGCCTTGCCTGCGCGGCGATCGTCCTGCGCGTCCTGCAGTTGTTCGAACTTGCGGATGCGCGCCTTCGATTTGGACTGGCGTGCCGCGGGAGTCTGGCGGATCCACTCCAACTCGCGGGCGAGCGCCTTTTGCTTGCCGCTCTCCTCGCGCAATTCCTGCTCGAGGCGTTTCGCCTTCTTTTCCAGATAGGTGGAGTAGTTTCCTTCGTACGGATAGTAAGACCCGCGATCGAGCTCCAGGATCCATTCGACGACATTGTCGAGGAAATAGCGGTCATGGGTGATCATCAGCACCGCGCCGGCATATTCCTTGAGATGATTTTCAAGCCATTGAACGCTTTCCGCGTCGAGATGGTTGGTCGGTTCGTCGAGCAGCAGGATGCCCGGCTTCTGGATGAGCAGCCGCGTCAGTGCCACGCGGCGTTTCTCGCCGCCCGACAAATCGGTAACGGGCCAGTCGCCCGGCGGGCAGCGCATCGCCTCCATTGCAATTTCCAGCTGGTTGTCGAGCGTCCAGCCGTCGACCGCGTCGATCTTCTCCTGAAGTTCCCCCATCTCCGCGCCGAGCGTGTCGAAGTCGGCGCCCTCCTCGCACATCTCCACACTAATCGCGTTGAAGCGATCGACCATGTCGGCCACGCCCCGCGCACCGTCCTTGACGTTCTCAAGCACAGTCTTGCTCTCGTCGAGTTGCGGCTCCTGCGCCAGATAACCGACGGTGATATTTTCCCCCGGCCAGGCTTCGCCGGTGAAATCGGTGTCGAGCCCCGCCATGATCTTGATCAGAGTCGATTTACCAACGCCGTTGGGGCCGACGATGCCGATCTTGGCGCCTTGGTAGAATTGCAGATTGATGTTCGACAGCACCGGCTTGGGGGCACCGGGAAAGGTCTTGGTCATGCCTTTCATGACGTAGGCGTATTGGGCGGCCATGGGGTCGCTGATCCTTTGGAAAGATGGGGATTTCAGGAAGGCATTTAGGCGATGCGGCGGGCTTTTTCCACCCTGTCGTCAATCGCGTCCGACCATCGCCGCCGCGCCGGCGAAGCGATAGTCGCGGAATTGCTCACGGAGCGTTTTCTTGGACAGCTTCCCGGTCGCCGTATGCGGAAGTTCGTCGACGAATTCGATAGCGTCGGGCAGCCACCATTTGGCGACGTGGTGGGACAAATAGGTACGCAAGTCATCGCGATTTACCTCGCAACCGCCGCGGCGAACAACGACCAGAAGCGGCCGCTCGTCCCACTTGGGATGCGGGATCCCGATCGCCGCCGCCTCGGCCACGCCTTCAAAGCCCAGCGCGGCATTTTCAAGATCGATCGAGCTGATCCATTCGCCGCCCGACTTGATTACGTCCTTCGATCGGTCGGTGATCTGCATCGTCCCGTCGGCATGGAGCGCCGCGACGTCACCGGTATTGAACCAGTTGTCCCAGTCCGCCGCGTCCTGTGTTTCCTTGAAATAGCGACGAAGCACCCATGGCCCGCGGACCTGCAAATCGCCGCTGGCTTCCCCGTCTCGGGCGAGCACCGTCCCCGCTTCGTCGACGATCCGCATCTCGATCCCAAATGGCACTCGGCCCTGTCGGCAAATATAATCGACCTGAGCCTGATCGCTCATGTCTTCCCAGCCCGCCGGCGGAGCACCCATCGATCCGATTGGCGACGTTTCGGTCATCCCCCAGGCATGGCCGACCTGAACCCCACGACCCCGAAACCATTCGACCATCGCGCGCGGTGCTGCCGATCCGCCGATCGTGACATATTGCAAATCGGCCAGATCGTCGCCGGTGCGCTCAATATGCTCGATCATGCCCAACCAGACGGTCGGAACGCCTGCCGAATGGCTGACTTTCTCGTCACGAAACAGGTCGCACAATTGCGCCGGCCGGTAATCGGAGGACAGCACCAGCTTGCATCCGGTCAACGGCGCTGCCCATGGAAT
This sequence comes from uncultured Alphaproteobacteria bacterium, assembly GCA_963740965.1. Classification (GTDB taxonomy): domain Bacteria; phylum Pseudomonadota; class Alphaproteobacteria; order Sphingomonadales; family Sphingomonadaceae; genus Sphingomicrobium. The sequence goes on along the minus strand of CAVUFW010000006.1, from coordinate 538,716 downwards.
TCCCCAGGCGTTGGCGTGGAACATGGGCACAATTGGCATCACTACCGACCGCGCCGACAGGTTGAAGCAGTCGGGCGCGACCTCGGCCAGCGCGTGGAGCATGGCCGAACGATGTTCGTATAGGACGCCCTTGGGATTGCCGGTCGTGCCGCTGGTGTAGCACAGGCCGCACGGATCGCGCTCGTCGCCCTCGTGCCAGACGTAATCTCCATCCTGCTCCGCGATCCAGTCGGCGAACTCGTCCTCAAAGCAGATATAACGTTCGATCGTCGTCCACTGCGGCTTCATCCGCTCGACGATCGGTGTGAAGGCACGATCGTAAATCAGGACACGATCTTCGGCGTGGTTGGCGATGTAGGAAAGCTGGTCGTCGAACAGCCGCGGATTGATGGTGTGAAGCACACCGCCCATCCCGATCGCGCCATACCAGGCAGTGAGGTGCGCACAGTGGTTCATCGCCAGCGTCGCGACACGATCCCCGGGTCGGATACCGATCGCCTCAAGCGCCTGGGCCATGCGACGGGCGTCGTGGGCGATTTCGGACCAGCAACTGCGGGTGATCGTTCCATCGCCCCAAGCGGTGACGACTTCCCGGCGACCGTGTTCGCGCTCGGCATGGTCGACGAGCCGCATCACGCGCAGCGGCCAGTCCTGCATTGCCCCGAGCCTATTCACGTCACGCCTCCACTAAAAGAACCGACCGAGCGCGCGGATCATCCATGGTATCAGCATGGAGCGCAAGTGGCGGATTTGCGCGATTTACACGCCTTCTAGAAAGGCATTTTGAACCCAGGCGGGAGCGGCAGTCCGGAGCTCATTTTCTGCATTTCGGCGGAAGCGGCGAGATCGGCCTTGCCCTTGGCGTCGTTGAACGCCGCGACGATCAGATCCTCGAGCATCGCCTTGTCCGAAGCAACCAACAGGCTGTCGTCGATGCTGATCCCGAGAATTCGCCCTTTCGCGGTGGCCGAAATCTTGACCAGTCCGCCGCCCGACGCGCCCTCGACCTGAACAGTGTCGAGATTGTCCTGCGCCTTTTGCAATTCGGCCTGCGCATTCTGCGCCATTTCCATGATCTTATCGAGGTCGAGGTCGGGCATAGTTCAGGCACCTTTCGCAAATTGAATGGACTCGAGTGATGCGTCGGGGAAAGCATCGAGCAGCGCTCGGACATTGGGCTCGTCGAGCACCGCTGCGCGCACCTGTTCCTCGGCAATCTTTTCCTGCTGCTGGAGCGACGGCTCACCCCCGGCATCGGTGAAGCTGACCGCCCAGACAGTCCCCGTGGCTGATTTCAGCGCGCCGGCAAGGTCCCGCGCCCAGGTCGCGCCGAGCGGGCGCAGCGGCTTCAGCACGAGGTTAGGCGGATCGTAGCTCACCAACCCGACTTGATCGTGCAACTCCTGCGCCAGGATGCGCTTGCCGTCGTCGTTGAGCGCCTTGACCAAGGCGGCGAAATCGGTCGGTGGGCCGGCGGTCGGAGAAGGAGAAGGCGGAGCGGAGGGGGCTGTGCTTGTCGGCGTTGCCGTGCCCTGCGCTGTCCCAAGCCGCGCCAGCAGGGTCGCAGGATCGGGCAGGTCCGCGGCGTGAACGACCCGCAACAGCGCCATTGCAGCTGCTTCATTAGGATCGGGCGCGACGCCCACGTCCTGCAATCCCTTAAGGAGCAATTGCCAGAGTCGGTGGATCGACGCCCATCCAAGCTTGCCCGCCCAATCCGCCGCCAACTCGCGCTCTTCAGCCGATTGCAGGACGTCACCCGTGACCCCGGCCTTGGCGCGCGTAACGGCGTGGATCGCTTCCATCAGCCCGCGAATGAGCGATGCCGGATCGATGCCGAGGGCATGGGATTCGTCCAACTGGGCCAACACAGCGGACGCATCGCCGGCCAGCAAGCTGCCGAGCATTCGCCGCGTCCGCCCGCGATCGGCGAGCCCGAGCATGTCGCGAACATCGTCGGCGTGGACCCGGCCCTCGCCATGGGCAATCGCCTGGTCGAGGATCGAAAGGCCGTCGCGCGCGGAGCCCTCGGCGGCACGGGCAATGACCTGAACCGCTTCCTCCTCGACCGAAACCCCTTCCTTCTCGGCGACCGCCATGAAATGCTTGGCAAGCAATTCCGCCGGGATCCGCTTGAGGTCGAACCGCTGGCATCGCGACAGCACGGTGACCGGCACCTTTCCCACTTCGGTGGTCGCGAACAGGAACTTCACATGCTCAGGCGGTTCCTCAAGAGTCTTGAGCAACGCATTGAAAGCGTTCTTGGAAAGCATGTGAACTTCGTCGATGATGTAGATCTTGTAGCGCGCCGACACCGACGAGTAACGGACGGCTTCGATGATCTCGCGAATGTCGTCGACGCCAGTGTGGCTGGCGGCGTCCATCTCGATCACGTCGATATGCCGACCCTCGGCAATTGCCACGCACGGTTCGCAGACGCCGCACGGATCGATCGTCGGCCCGCCGGTGCCATCGGGTCCGACGCAATTGAGGGCCTTCGCAATCAACCGCGCAGTCGAGGTCTTGCCCACTCCGCGTACACCGGTCAGCAGAAAGGCATGTGCGATCCGGCCCCGGGCAATTGCATTGCCCAGCGTCGTCACCATCGCGTCTTGTCCGATCAGTTCGTCGAACGACTGCGGACGATATTTGCGAGCGAGAACGCGGTAGGGCGAGGCGGGAGACGCCCGCGGCCGATCGGGTAGATCGAGACCGAGCCCTGGCTCGTCGGCAAAGGATGGGGAATCGGACATTGCGACCTTGTTTAGAGGCCGCGGCGCGCGTTGTCGAAGGCCGAGGCCATGAGCTTGATGTTGTCGGGAGGTGGAAGCCGACGACCCGGGACGAAATCGTTGTGGCTGCTTCCTTCCGGATCTGACCAGGTTGGCGACAATCCCGTCCGCCGACTTCCGACGGCGCATATGGCAATTGTTTCTTTCGCCTGCAAGCGGGCTCGGGCGAGACCTATCGCCCCATCCAGTTTTGCACTGCGCCGGGCATGCGCACCGTCAGCGTTTCCATCTCGTCGGTCAATTCGATCTGGCATGCCAGTCGCGAGGTGCGGGTCACGTGGGCGGCAAGGTCGAGCAGATCGTCTTCTTCCTCGCTTGCGCGCGGCAACTTTGCGAAGTCTTCCGCGGCGACGATCACGTGACAGGTGGAGCAGGCCATCGCGCCTTCGCACGCCCCCTCCAGCGGTTGGCCGTTGTCCTGCGCGACGTGCAGCAACACCGATCCCGCCGGCGCTTCGACTTCGCGACTGAGATCGCCGTAATGATCGAAAAAGCGGACCAGGGTCATAGCGCAAAGCTCGCCTGGGCATCGGCCGTCTGGGCGATGGTGCGGCACGCCGACGACAATTCCACCTCGCTGGTGTATCGCCCGAAGCCGAGCCGTATCGACGATCGCGCCTGTCGATCGCTTAAGCCGATCGCGCGCAGCACATGGCTCGGTCGCCCCGATCCCGACGCGCAGGCCGATCCGAGCGAGAAGGCCAAGTTGCGCAATTCGCCGATTAGGCGCGCCGCATCGAGACCCTCGCGGTGCAGATTGAGATTGCCGCGATAGCGTTGCTCTGCCCCGCCATTGAGCGTCCAGTCGGATCCGAGCGTCGCCAGTGCGACGTCGAACAACCGTTCGACATGCGCCGCATCGCGACCGCGTCGCTGATTGGCGACCCGCGCCGCAGACCCCAGCCCCACGCATAAGGCCGGTGAGAGGGTGCCCGACCGCAAACCAGCTTCCTGCCCCCCGCCGTGCATGATGGGCGAAGGTTCGTTGCCCTTGCGGATCCACAGCCCACCAATCGCTTTGGGTCCATGGATCTTGTGCCCGGAAATGGCGAGCAAGTCTGCTCCGGCCGGGAGATCCACCCGTCCGAAGCCTTGCACGGCGTCGCACAGCATCACTGCTCCGACATCGTGCGCAAGCTCGGCCAGTGCATCGACCGGCTGGATAGTGCCGATCTCATTGTTCACGAGCATCGCTGCGACCATTGCCGTACGCGGGTCGATGGCGTCGGCGGCTTCGGCCAGATCGACCAAGCCGTCGGGCCCGACCGGCAGACGGACGATCTGGATTCCGCGCCCTTCGAGCCAGTCGCAACTGTCGAGCACGGCGGCATGTTCGGTCGCGATCGTCACGATCTTGCGCCGCTCACTCTTCTCGATCGTGCCCTTGATGGCCCAATTGAGCGCCTCGGTCGCGCCGCTGGTGAATACGAACCGGCCCTCGTCGAGTCCGATTTCGGTCAGCACCTGATCGCGGGCAAGTTCGATCGCGGCGGCAGCTTCGGCACCCCAGCGCGACGGAGAATGGGGATTGGCGAATTTTTCTTCGATCCAGGGACGCATCTCCGACGCCACTTCGGGCGCTAGTGGAGTCGTCGCCTGATAATCGAGATAGATCATGCGGCCCGGCTGGCTCCTATCCGCGTGGCGATCTGCCCAAATGCGTCAAGAAAGGCATCGATCTCGCCCTCTTCGGTAGCTGGTCCAAAACTCAATCGAAGGAAACCCGCCGCGACGTCTTCCGGGACGCCCATTGCCGCGAGCACATGACTGGCCTTGGCCTTGCCGGACGCGCAGGCGCTGCCGGCCGACACCGCAAAGCCCGCCAGGTCGAGCTGGATCAGCAAAGATGCCGACGTCGCGCCGGGAAGCGATAGCGCGCCGATGGTCGGCACTCGCGACGGTTCCTCCCCGATGATCATCGCACCGGTCGCCTTTAGCCCCGCCTCCAGTCGCTCGCGAAGCATGGCCATTCGCGCCATGTCGTAGGGTTTGGCGGCGAGGGCCGCGGCAAATGCAAGCGCACCGGGCACGTCCTGCGTACCGCGCCGATAGCCTTTCTCCTGCCCGCCTCCGCACGGTGCCAAGGTCCCGAGGTCGCGGACTAGCAGCGCGCCGATCCCCGGCGGCCCGCCGAGTTTATGCCCGCAGATGGCGATGAAATCGGCATCGGGGAGCGGCAGCTTCGAGGCGCCCTGTGCGCAATCGGCAAGCAACAGCGACCCGGCATCGCGGATTCGTGGCGCGAGTTGCGCAAGATCCTGGATGATACCCGTCTCGTTGTTGACCTGCTGAATCGCGACCAGCGCCGGCCCCTTGCCTAGCAAGGCGTCAAGCGCGGCAACGTCGATCAGGCCATTGCCATCGACCGGAAGAATAGTCGCCGCCTCGCCCATCGCGAACGGCACGATGGCATGTTCGGTCGCGCCGTAGGCCCGTCCGGCGACGCACGCCCTTCTGCCCGCTATCTCGACCGATTCGCTTGCCCCCGACGTGAAGATGACGTCATGCCGCCAGTCCAGCGCGGTTTTCAGTGTCTGGCGTGCTTCCTCCAGAAGGACGCGGGCGGCGCGACCCTCGGCATGCGGACTGTTAGGGTTACCCCAGCCTGCAATGCCGCGCGCAAATGCTTCCCAGGCGGGCGTGATCACGGGCGTCGTCGCTGCATGATCGAGATAGATGCGATCGGTCAAAAGCTTCAGTCTCCGCGCTGCTCGTCTGACTCAATTGCCAGCGCTTCACCACGCCCTATATAGGCTCCGCCAGCGCGGCGCACCTGCCCGCGTGTCCACCGATCGTCAACCGCGAGCCTTTTGTCCCATGCCCGAAGTCATTTTCCCTGGTCCCGAAGGCCGTCTCGAAGGTCGTTTTCAGCCCGGTCCGCGCCCCCGCGCGCCGGTGGCGATGATCCTCCACAGCCATCCGCAGGCTGGCGGCACGATGAACAACAAGATCGTGCAATTGCTCTACAAAACGTTCGTGCGGCGCGGCTTCGCAACGCTGCGCTTCAATTTTCGCGGCGTCGGCAAGAGCCAGGGCACATTCGACAATGGCATCGGTGAATTGTCGGATGCGGCGAGCGCGCTCGACTGGGTACAGTCGATCCATCCCGAGGCAGAGACCACTTGGGTTGCGGGCGTCAGCTTCGGCGCCTGGATCGGCATGCAGCTCCTGATGCGCCGGCCGGAGATCAAAGGCTTCATCTCGATCGCCCCGCCGGCCAACATGTACGACTTCGCTTTCCTCGCCCCCTGTCCGTCGTCCGGGATCATCATTCAGGGCGATGCCGACGAGGTCGTGACCCCGATCGCGGTCCAGAAGCTCGTCGACAAGCTGCGCACCCAACGCCACATCACCATCCATCACGACGTCATTCCCGGCGCCAATCATTTCTTCGCCAACGAACTCGATCTGTTGATGAAGAGCGCCGACGACTACCTCGACATGAGGCTGGATCAGTAAGCGGACAACTTCGCGTCCCGACCGTCGCCGCTAGATCAAATCGTCAGAATGACGACGTTTCCGACGAGCACCGCCGCCGCCACGACCATCAGGATTCCCCGCTTGCGATCGCGTCCGCTGGCCGCCAGCCGGATTCCAAAGATCGCCAGGATGATCGCAGCTATCATCGCCAGCGCCATCGCGCTGTCAGCGATCAATTCCATGCCTTCGCCCTTTCATCAATACTTAACCCAGATTGTGCCAACCGTCGCCTCATGACGGTCGACCAACAGCAGGCGCGCCTCGAGGAGGCCTTCGAGAAGATCGAGGCGACGATCCTGCCGTGCATCGCCATGATGCTCGAATCTCTGCTCGATGCCAGCCAGAATATGGCCGATGCGGATCCCAAGGCACTCGCTGCCGAACTGCGCATCCTTGCTGCCGAGCTTGAGGAGCTGACCCAGGCAGTCGAGCGATCAAGCCCGTCCCATCTCGAACCAGGCGAATACCGCACCGCCGTCGCCTAGGCGACCAGCCGGGCGTGCAATGCCTGATCGATGTTACCGCCCGACAGCACGATCACCATTCCCTCATCGACCGGCGCCTTTCCCGCAAGAAATAAAGCCAGCGCCGCCGCACCGCCGGGCTCGACCTTGAGGTGGTGCACCCGCCATGCCCAGCCGACGGCAGTAGCCACTTCGCTCTCCGACACCGCGACGACTTGCGCCTGCCGGTCGCGAAGGATTGCAAACGTGATCGGCGACGCCTTCAGCGTCTGCAGCGAATCGCACAAGGTAAGCGGCGCGTCCGCTGGCCACGGGCACGATTTCCCCCAACGCCAGCGATCGCGCCATGTCGTCCCAGCCCTCGGGTTCCGCAGCCACGATCCGCGCGTCAGGGCAGGCCAAAGCAATTCCTGCCGCCAGTCCGCCGCCTCCGCAGGGCATAGCGACCGTCGGCGGGGCCGGTTCCCCGGCCTCCGCCAATTGATCGAGTATCTCGAGCCCCACTGTCCCCTGCCCGGCAATGACGTGCCGATCGTCGAATGCCGGGACAACCGTCGCGCCGCGCTCGGCCGCCAGGTATCGAGCAATGGTCACTCGGTCCTCGGTCGCGCGGTCGTAGAAGACGATGTCCGCTCCCTGAGCGCGGGTGCCGTCCACCTTGATACGGGGGGCATCGCTCGGCATCACGATCGTCGCCGGCATGCCAAGCCTCCGCGCCGCAATCGCAACGCCCTGCGCGTGATTGCCCGAGGAAAATGCCACCACCCCACTCTTCCGCTCCTCCGCGTCGAGCTGCAGCAGGCGATTGGTCGCCCCGCGCAACTTGAATGCCCCGCCGGTTTGCAGGCACTCGCATTTTAGCCAGATTCGCCGCCCGTCGATCGACGCTTCGATCAGCGGCGTTCGCAACACGTGGCCGGCAATCCGCCGCGACGCATCGATGACATCCCGTCTGTCCATCTAAGTCGCTGATCCTTCTCGCTTTTCTATCGGTTCGTCGATCACATTGAACGCCTCGTTCCAAGCGAAGCGGCTGTGCGTCAAAAAGTCTTTACTTGGGGGTCCACCAACCATATATCGCCGCCTCCGCTGCCCCATGGGACTTCCAACCGCAAGGCAGCCTCTTCGAACTGATCGTTGGAGGTCCCTTGAATTGCACATCCATCCTCGCGCGCTGGGGCTAGCGAAAGCTCCTGACGGTGGCTCCGCCACCGCAATCGCCCTTGGTCGTCCGGTCCAGCCGGTGACCCTGCTACGTCCGCACGCCGCGGCAAGAGCCGCCCGTTTCTTCGTCGAGAAGTTTCCGGGCAAGTCGCTCTATGCGGTGAAAGCGAACCCGTCACCCGACCTCCTGCGCATCTTGTGGGATAATGGCGTGACCCATTACGACGTTGCGTCGCTCGGCGAAGTGCGGCTTGTGGCGGAAACCCTCCCGGAGGCGGAGCTGTGCTTCATGCATCCGGTCAAGGCCGAAGAAGCGATCGCCGAAGCCTATTTCACGCACGGCGTGAGGACCTTCAGCCTCGACACGCTCGACGAACTTGAAAAGATTGTCCGTGCGACCGCGACCGGCGGCGTCGAGGCCACCGATCTCAACCTGCTGGTTCGCCTTCGGGTAAGCTCGGACCATGCCAAGCTCAGCCTTGCCGCCAAGTTCGGTGCCGAGCCTAATGAAGTGAAGCAGTTGCTGATGGCTGCGCGTCAGGCCTCGGATGCGCTTGGGATCTGTTTCCACGTCGGCAGCCAGGCGATGAGCCCGGCAGCGTATAGCGACGCCATGGGCCGCGTCCGCGACTCGATCGTCGAGGCCGCGGTAACGGTCGATATCGTCGACGTCGGGGGTGGTTTCCCCTCATCCTATCCCGGGATGGAGCCGCCGCCGCTCGAGGCCTATTTCGACGTCATCCACAATGCGTTCGAAGCGCTACCGATCAGCTATTCGGCCGAATTGTGGTGCGAGCCGGGCCGTGCCCTTTGCGCGGAATATGCGTCGGTTCTGGTGCGCGTCGAAAAGCGCCGCGGCGACGAACTGTACATCAATGACGGTGCCTACGGCGCGTTGTTCGATGCCGCACACATCGGCTGGCGTTATCCGGTCGAATTGATCCGTGCGGAGCCGTCGGACACGCGCGATATGGCGTTCAGCTTTTACGGACCGACGTGCGACGATCTCGATCGCATGGCCGGCCCGTTCATGCTTCCGGGCGACGTTCAGCCGGGCGACTATGTCGAGATCGGCATGCTGGGCGCTTACGGCTGCGCCATGCGCACCGGTTTCAACGGCTTCGGAGTCGAGGAACGGGTGATCGTCGGCGACGAACCGATGGCCTCGCTCTATGGAGCGGTCGAGGCACCGGCGCGTTCCAACGTCGTCACCCTGTAGTTCGAGTAAAGCAATATCAGGTCGAACCCCGGTCCGCGCCGGGGTGCCGCCACGCATTGGAGTTCAAATATGACCATCGACACGCTGAACAAGGTCCAGGACGAGACCAAGATCAACGACAACCGCAAGGCCGAGCTGCTGTCCTCGGTGGTCGAGCATATCGACATCACCAGCTTCGACGCGCGCCCGATCATCGATGCGATGGGCAAGATGAGCTTCACCAGCCGTGATACGTCGCGCGCCGCCGATCTCTACAACCAGATGCTCGCCGACCAGAATTGCTCGGTCATCCTGGTGATCGCCGGATCGACGTCGGCCGGTGGCTGCATGGATCTCTATACGCAGCTGGTGAAGTCGAACATGGTCGACGCCATCGTTGCCACGGGCGCGACCATCGTCGACATGGATTTCTTCGAAGCGCTCGGCCACAAGCATTATCAGGCACTCGAGATCCCGGACGACGACACGCTGCGCTCGCTTTACATCGACCGCATCTACGACACGTATATCGACGAAGTCGCCCTGCAGGATTGCGATCATACGATCGGCGAGATCGCCGATAGCCTGGAACCCCGCGCCTACTCCAGCCGCGAATTCATCAAGGAAATGGGCAAGTGGCTCGCCGCGGGCAACGCCAAGAAGACCAACAGTCTCGTCCAGACCGCCTATGAGCATGACGTCCCGATCTTCTGTCCGGCATTCGTCAACTCGTCGGCCGGCTTCGGGCTCGTCAAGCATCAGGTCGACGCGATGAAGCGTGGAGGCCATTACATGGTGCTCGACGCCATCGCCGACTTTCGCGAGCTCACCGACATCAAGATCAAGGCGGGTACCACCGGTTTGCTGATGATCGGCGGCGGCGTGCCCAAGAATTTCACGCAGGACACCGTCGTCTGCGCCGAAATCCTCGGTCACGACGATGTCGAAGTGCACAAATATGCAATCCAGATCACCGTCGCCGACGTTCGCGACGGGGCCTGCTCGTCCTCAACGCTCCAGGAAGCGGCAAGCTGGGGCAAGGTTTCCACGGCGATGGAACAGATGGTATTCGCCGAAGCGACGTCGGTGCTGCCGCTGATAGCCAGCGATGCCTATCACCGCGGTCACTGGAAGACCCGCGCCAAGCGCGCCTTCTCCAAATTGTTCGATTAGGCTGCTCGACTTCGGTGGCGGATCGCAACTTCCGGTTGCCTTCCACCACCAATCCGGCATCGTCCCCACAAACAAATGGGGGGAAATTCGATGAACGATAGTCCGCTGATCGCACCCGTGGTCGCACTCGTTGCCTGGACGCTTGTCGTCATGGTGTGGATGGCCGTGGCGCGAGGTAGGGAATTCCGTCGTCTGGGAATAAAGCGAACCGATATCGCGCCCGGCTCGCGCGGTGCAGATCTGGAAGGTCGAGCCGATCCCCGCGCCCAGTGGAAGGCGCACAATTACATGCACCTCCTGGAACAGCCGACGATCTTCTATCCGATCGTCTTCGCGCTGATCCTTCTGGACATGAATCAGCCGATCAATGTCTGGCTGGCCTGGGGCTACGTCGTCTTTCGTATCCTTCACAGCCTGATCCAGGCGACGGTGAATATCGTCATGCCGTGGCGGTTCGGAATGTTCTTCCTGAGTTCGCTGTGCCTGCTCGGACTGACGCTACACGCCGCAATGCGACTGCTTCACGGCTAGCGCGAAAAGGCGCTCGCCAGTTCGACGTGGGTCGACCATCTAAATTGTCCGACCGGCTGGACCCAGTCGAGCCGGTAACCGCCGCCGACGAGCAGTTTGGCGTCGCGCGCGAAGGTTGCCGGATTACAGCTGACGTAGGCAATTCGGCCGACTGATGAGGACGCGATCTCGCGTACCTGGTCTTGCGCCCCCGAGCGTGGCGGATCGAGAACGACGCAATCGAACCCTGCCAGTTCGTTGCGATCGACCGGACGGCGATACAGATCGCGATGCTGGATCTCGATCCCGGGGGCGGCGGCCTTGAGCGCCAAAATCGCGTCGCGAGCGGCCTCCGCGGCGGTGACTTTGCCACCAAGTGACAGTGCGAAGGTGCCAAGTCCGGCGAAAAGATCGATCGGACGTTCCGCCGCTCCAACCGCCTCGCTGACTGCGGCCACCAGCGCAGCCTCGCCATCGTCCGTCGCCTGCAAGAACGCACCTGACGGGAAGCCGACTGGCTTTCCCGATAGAGTGACCGTGACCGGTTGCGGCTCGAAGCGCGTCTCGGGACCCATGCCGTCATCGATGCTGATGCGCGCCAGCCCATGCCTTTCTGCAAAGTCGGTAAGGGCCGACCGCGGCCTCATATCCCTCGACGTTAACTCCCTTCAGCCCGACATCGACCCCTTGGTCTACCAGGGTCAATTGCACCTCGCCGCCGCGCTTCGAGGGCAGAATCGTCGCGAGAAGACCGCGTAACGGCTTGAGCAGCACGAACAGTTGGGGATGCAGGACGTGGCATTCGCGCAGGTCGACGATCCGGTTGCTGCCCGCCTCGTTGAACCCGAGTTGGACCCCGCCCCCTACCTTGAGCGCATGTAAGGTCGCGCGGCGGCGCGTGCGCGGGGGCGACAGATAAGCGGGACGAACGTCAGTCTCCAGTCCATGTTGGGCGAGCGCGCCGATGATCCGACTTGAGCAATAATCGGCGTAAGCGGCGTCGGTGAGGTGCTGAAGCTGGCACCCGCCGCAGATCGGGAAGTGACGGCATGGCGGCACCTGGTGGCCGGGACCGTGTTGCAGGTTGCCATTCTCGGAGACTATGTCGCCCGGGACCGCGAAGGGCACATGCCTGCCGCTTGCACTGACCCCGTCACCGCGCGCGGCAATGCGGACAATCGGGTCACTCACAAGGCAAGCGCGGCGTGAATAGCGGCGACCAGATCGTCTGCGATCATCCCCGGGCCGGCGATTTCTGCCGCCCGACCATGGATCCAGACCGCACCGCACGCCGCTTCGAACGACGGCAGGCTACGCGCGCGAAATGCGGCGATGATTCCTGCCAGTACGTCACCGGTGCCGGCGCTGGCGAGCCATGCGGGGGCCGGCGAGGCGAAGCCGAGGCGTCCGTCGGGCGATGCGATGACTGTGTTCGGTCCTTTGTAGACCACCACCGCACCCGACAGTCGGGCCGCCTCTAGGGCGCGATCGGTCTTGCCGCCCGGAAGTTCTCCGAACAATTTTACGAATTCGCCTTCGTGCGGAGTGAGGATGGCGTCATGGCCCTTCAGCCTCGCCGGGTCGCCGACCAGGGAAATGGCGTCGGCGTCGATGATCACTGGCTTCGGCACGGTCAGCGCGAGGGTCAGTACCGGCGGGATGTCGCCGAGGCCCGGGCCGACGAGGATCGCGCCAACGCGGGGGTCGTTGACCTCGGCAGTGTCGGTCTGGACCACGGCCGAGGGGAGATTGTCGATCGCACGGCTGGTCGAGACGCGGACGTAGCCGGCCCCCGCCCGCGCGGCGGCGTTGGCGGCGAGCGCGATCGCGCCGGGCATCTGGCCGGCGAGGCAATGGACCATGCCGCGGGTGAATTTATTGCCGTCGGGATCGAGCGGTGGGAGGGTCGGGCGGCCGATTTCGTGCCACTGCGATTCAATCGTCAGGCCGATATCGGCGAGCACAATTCGGCCCATAAGTCGCACTGCGGGTATCATATGGTGCGCGGGCTTGAGGGCACCGAAGGCGACGGTGAGATCGTACTGGCCGACGGGTGACAGCAGGCTACCGTCGTCGGTCGAAACGCCGCTCGGCAGGTCGCAGGCAACAGCCACCTGCGCGGCGTCCACCAGCGAGAGAAGTTTACCGGAAACAGTGTCTTCCAGACCACGGTTGAGACCGGTTCCGAAGAGACAATCGATCACCATCGGCGCGGGCTTGGCGTCCGCCAGCGTGTCGAGCGTCGCGATGCGGACGTTCATTCCGCGGGCTTCGAGATGACGCGCGGCGACGCGACCGTCGCCGCCATTGTTGCCGGGTCCGCACAGGATCAATGTTTCGATCGGACCGGCATATTGCCATGCGGCCTCGGCCAGCGCGGCGCCGGCGCGCTCCATCAATATGGTGACGTCATGCCCAGCTTCGGCGGCGCGCATTCGTTCGGCGGTGAGGATCGGTCGCATGCGCGGCGCCTTAGCGCAGGAATGACGCCAGGCGCCACCATTGCTCGGGGCAGGCTTCGGCGGCGGCATCGCGCGACGTCTCATCGGCAAACAGTGCGAAACAGGTCGCGCCGCTGCCCGACATGCGCGCGACAGTCACGCCAGGCTGCCGGGAAAGCCAATCGAGCACCGCGCCGATCGCCGGAACTAGCGCTCGGGCCGGCGCCTCAAGGTCGTTGCGACCCTTCATCCAGTCACTGAGCGGGCCGCGATCCTGCCCGTCCCAGCCGGCGAAGACCGCACGAGTCGATAGCGGTTCGTTCGGGTTGACTAGCAGCACGGGCGTTCCGGCAATGCGCGTGTCATCAACCAAGACCAGTTCGTCCCCCGCCCCCTTTCCGCGTGACGTCATGCTCAACAGGCAGGCGGGGACGTCGGCACCGAGGCCTGGCGCAACCGCGCTGGCGTGCGCCGGGTCGATCCCCCACAAGCGGGTCAGCAGTCGCAGGGCTGCGGCGGCATCGGCCGATCCCCCACCAATGCCCGAGGCCACGGGCAAATTCTTGACCAAGCGAAGCGACACCCCTCCGGTAACCTCTGCCGCTTCTCGCAGGGCATGGGCTGCCGCGATAACCAGATTCTCCCCGCTCAGACCGCCCGCGAACGGTCCGTCGACGGTCAGCGTGACGTCATCGGCTGCTTGCGCGGACAATACGTCGCCATCGGTGCAGAAAGCGAAGATCGTTTCCAGCGCGTGCCGTCCATCCGGCAACTTACCGCGGACGTGCAACGCCAGGTTGACCTTTGCTGGCGCAGGTTCGCTCAGCACGGTCTAGGGCGAGGCGTTGGCGGCGGTCAGGCCGGTAGCGAGCTTGGCATCGATGCGCGTTTTCGCCTCGGCCTCGGCATTGACCAGCGCAGCGCGCCACGCGAAGCGCGCCTCGATCCGGCGACCGGCGGTGTAAAGGGCATCGCCGAGATGCTCATGAATCTCGGCCTGGTCGGGGCTGCCTTCCGCCGCGCGCTGAAGCGTCGCGATGGCATCGTTGACCTTGCCCCGCTTGAACTGTGCCCAGCCAAGACTGTCGGTGATCGAGCTGTCGTCGGGACGAAGGGCACTCGCCTTGCGGACCATTTCCTCCGCCGCGTCGAGATTTTCCCCGCGTTCGAGCTGGCCGTAACCCAGGAAATTGAGCAACAGCGGATTGTCGGGCGACAATTGCATTGCGATTGCCATTTCGGCCTTCGCCTCGTCCCAGCGATTGGCGGATTCGAGCGCGTTGGCGCGGAACAGGTGCAGCGCCCACACATCGTCAGATCCGGTACCACCGGTCGATAGCGACAGTGCGCGGGCGTAAGCGTCGGCCGCCTCGCCGAAGCGCTTGTTCTCGATCAGTGCCGCGCCGAGCCGTGAGTAATTATCGGTATTGCCGACCTGGGCAACGAAGGTTCGCGCGCGGGACAACGATTCCGCCTGCCGGCCCATGGTGTTGAGAATTCGCACTTCGGCATCCTGCGCCTGAGCGACGAAAGCCGTCCCCGGCGCGATCTTTCGCAGCGTAGTCAGGGCATCGGTCTGACGGTTTCCGGCGTCGAGCAACAAAGCCAGCAGCAGCGTCCCGGCATTATTGTCGGGATTGGCAAAACGCGCGATCTGGGCGAGGCTGATCGGCAGGGTCTTGTCCTGCATCTTGTTCAGCGCCAGCGAGAGGCCGAGCAACAATTCGGCATAGGCTTTGGGCGGGGTGTCGACCGCCTGGCCGAGCGACTTTCCGGCGAGGATGCGCGCCCGCGCGTCAGCCAATGCAGGACCGCCGCCCTCGACCATCTTCAGCGCATTCACGCGGTCGCCGGCGGCCCTAAATCCATCGGCGAAGGCAAGCCGCAGCCGGTCGGCCCGCCCCCCGGCGCTCGCCAATGCAAGCTCAGCGGGCGCAAGCGCGTCTACAGGACGCTTCAGCTTGAGCAGGATTAACGCTCGCTGTTCGTAGCGTAGCGGCGCCAACGGGTTGTTCTCTGGGACTGTCGCCAGCGCATCGAGCGCAGCAGGGTCGCGCTTAGCGGCGCGAATCCACGCATCGATGAAGGGCGCGAGGAACGATAAATCGATCACCCCTCCCTGCGTCTGCAGCACGGCCAGCGCCGCGGCCCCGTTGCCATCGCGCAAATGATCCGCAACCCGAAGCAAGCGAAGGTCGAGCGCGGCCTGCTGGGGCGTCACCCGCCCCGCCAATTGCAGCGCTAATTCCATGTCGCCCGCTTCGATCGCATGACCAATCGCGCGGCGGCGGAGCTGGTCCTCTTCCGGCATCGATCGGACGAGGGAAGCCAACTGGCGCGCGGCGGTGGCGGGATCGCCGGCAGCATCGGCGGCACGGGCGGAAACGTAGGCGCCAAGCGCGTCGCGGGTCATTGCCCCTGCCGGCGCAACCACGATCGCCCCCGAACCGAGCAGGGCGAAGATCAGCGTCTTACATGTTGGGGTAATTGGGGCCTCCACCGCCTTCGGGCACGACCCAGTTGATGTTCTGGGTCGGGTCCTTGATGTCGCACGTCTTGCAGTGGACGCAATTCTGGGCGTTGATCTGCAACCGGGGTGCGCCGCCTTCCTCCACGATCTCGTAAACGCCTGCCGGGCAGTAGCGTTGCTCGGGACTGTCATATAGCGCCAGATTAACCCGGATCGGCACCTCGGCATCCTTGAGCGTAAGGTGCACCGGCTGGTCTTCTTCGTGATTGGTATTCGAGATGAAGACCGACGACAGGCGGTCGAAAGTCAGCTTCCCGTCGGGCTTGGGATAGACGATCGGATGGACCTGGTCCTTGCGCCGAATGCTTTCATTATCGGCGTGGTGCCTGAGCGTCCAAGGCAGGCCGATCTTGAAGAAATTCAACCACATGTCGATGCCGGCGTAGATCGTACCGACGGTCCCGCCCCATCGTGCGACCGCCGGCTCGGCATTGCGGACTTTCTTCAGTTCGGTCGCGATCCAGCTCGATCGCACCGCAGGTTCGTAAGCTTCGAGCGTGTCCGATCGACGGTCGGCGGCGATGGCGTCGAAGGCAGCCTCCGCGGCCAGCATCGCAGACTTGATCGCGGTATGGCTGCCCTTGATCCTTGGCACGTTGACGAACCCCGCGGCGCAACCGATCAGCGCCCCGCCGGGAAAGGCCAGCTTGGGCACCGCCTGCCACCCGCCCTCGTTGATCGCCCGCGCGCCGTAGGACACGCGCTTGCCCCCCTCGATCTCAGCGCGGATGGCGGGGTGGGTCTTCCAGCGCTGGAATTCCTCGAACGGCGACAGATAGGGATTCTGGTAATCGAGCGCGACGACGAAGCCGAGCGCAACCTGGCCATTTTCCTGATGATAGAGAAAGCCCCCGCCCCACGCGTCGTCAAGCGGCCAGCCCTGGCTGTGGATCACCCGGCCCGGCTTATGAACGTCGGCAGGAACGTCCCACAACTCCTTGACTCCAAGACCGTAAACCTGCGGGCCGCTGTCCTTGCGAAGATCGAAAATTTCGGTCAGCCGCTTGGTCAGGTGGCCCCGCGCGCCCTCGGCGAAGAAGGTGTAACGGGCATGAAGCTCCATCCCCGGCTGGTGATCGGGCTTGAAGCTGCCGTCGCGCGCGACGCCCATGTCGCCGGTGGCGACACCCTTCACGCTGCCATCCTCATGAAACAGGATTTCAGCCGCGGCGAAACCGGGAAAAATCTCGACCCCCAGTTCCTCGGCCTGCGAGCCCAGCCAGCGGGTCAGATTGCCAAGGCTGCAGGTGGTCGTCCCCTTGTTGTTGAGAAACGGCGGCATGAATGCATGGGGGATGGCGAATTTGCGCGTCTTGGTCAGCACCCAGTGCTGGTTGTCGTTCACCGGCACGCCCATCGGTGCGCCTTTTTCCTTCCAGTCGGGAATCAGTTCGTTCAGCCCGCGCGGGTCGATGACCGCGCCCGACAGGATGTGCGCGCCGACTTCGCCGCCCTTCTCGAGCACACATACGCTGATTTCGCGGTTTCGTTCGGCGGCCAGTTGCTTGAGGCGGATCGCCGCCGATAGCCCGGCGGGGCCGGCACCGACCACCACCACATCATAGTCCATCGATTCCCGGTCGCTCATCCATTGCCTCTCAAGAAACTGGGCCAACAAGAAACCGGCCGTTCCGTCGCGCGAGCCCGTCACTTCATCGCGTGACGCCGCTTCGCTCCGGCACAGCAGTGCCAATTCCTTGACCGCGCCGCAACCTTGGTGACAGTGCATTGTCATGGGTGGGGAAGACGATCGGGCGACGAACGCTGCAGCCCTGGCCTGGTGGATCGAGGCCGGGGTCGACGTCGCGATCAGCGAAGAGCCGCGCAACTGGATCGCTGGCGCCGCGCCGCTAATGGCCACGCCCGCCACGGTCGTCGACGCCC
Source organism: uncultured Alphaproteobacteria bacterium (assembly GCA_963740965.1). GTDB lineage: Bacteria > Pseudomonadota > Alphaproteobacteria > Sphingomonadales > Sphingomonadaceae > Sphingomicrobium. The sequence goes on along the minus strand of CAVUFW010000006.1, from coordinate 521,080 downwards.
CCGCGGTCGTCCACGAGGATCTTGGAGCGTTTCGCCACTGGCTCGGAAGCGAGCCGGGGCTGCCGCTCGACCGCGCCGGTGCCAAACGCGTGCTTCCCCACGGAGTAGAGGCGGCGGAGATCATGTTCCTGAGCGATGCCCCGGGGCGCGACGACGGCGACCAGCCGATCGGGGGCGATGCCTGGGTGTTGACCGTCCGGATGCTCGCCGCGATCGGCTTCACGCCGGATCAGGCATATAGCGCGTCGCTGGCCTGCTTCGATGCGCCGGGGACGAAGATGACCGCAAGCGAGATCGCCGCCTGCGCCGACATCGCGCGCAGGCACGTCGCACTGGCGCGGCCCAAGCGGCTGATCGTGCTCGGTGACGGGCCGGCGCGTGCCCTACTCGGCGAGCCGCTGTTGCGAGCGCGTGGCCGGGTGCACAAAGTGGAAGGCGTGCGGACGATCGCAACCATCCACCCGCGCCAGTTACTCGCCCGCCCGAGCGACAAGGCGCACGTGTGGCGCGACCTGTTATTGCTTATGGAAGAGGAATTGTGATGCGGTGGACGATTGCACTGGCGCTGTTGCCGATGGCCGCGCCGGCCCTTGCGCAGCAGGACGATCCGCTTGCGCCGGTGCTGGTCGACCAGCCGCTGCCGCCGCCGCCGGCGCCGCCGCCGGTCGCGGTGCCCAAGGACTGGCGCGGCGTGTTCGCCGCGATCCGCGCCGGGCAATGGGCGTCGGCGCAGGCCGGGATCGACGCACTGGGGGCGCACCCGCTCAATCCGGTGGCGCGTGCCGAGCTGATGATCGCCAAGAATTCGCCCAAGGCCGACCTGGCATCGATCGAGACATTGATCGCTGCCGCGCCCGAATTGCCGCAGGCGAGCCAGTTGCAGCGGATGGCGATCGCCCGCGGTTCGATCGATCCGCCGCGGATCGTCAGTCAGGGCCGGATCGTGCCGTTGCCCGCCGCGCCGCGCCGCCACCGCTCGCGCGCTGTCACGGGGGAGCCGGCAGTCGACGCGCTCCGGCTGGCGATGGACCCGTTGGTGAAGGCCGATTCGGCGATCGAGGCCGAGGCGCTCTACACGGCCGCCGCGCCCACTTTATCGCTGGAGGCTCGCGCCGAGGCGGCCCAGCGTGTCGCGTGGATCTATTACGTGCTCGGGCAGGATGCGGAAGCGAAACGGGTCGCGGAAGCCGGGATTGCGGGAGCGAGCGGCGAATGGGCGGCGCAGGCGCAGTGGATCGCCGGGCTGGCGTCATGGAGGTTGAACGATTGCGCCAATGCGGCGGCGCATTTCCGCGCGGTGGCGATCAGCCAGGCCGAAAGCGAACTGATCGCGGCCGGTGCCTATTGGGCGGGCCGATCCGAAATGGCGTGTCGGCGGCCGCAACTGGTCGAGGCGTTGATGAAGCAGGCGGCGCGCTCACCCGAAAGCTTTTATGGTCTGGTGGCGCGGCAGACGCTGGGGCTCGATCGCAAGGTCGCGCCGGGCGCGCGGGCACCGGCCAGCATCAGCGCGCTACCCAACGTGCGCCGTGCGGTCGAACTGGTGGCGATCGGCGAGCGTGGCCTCGCCGAAACGATGCTCCGCCACCAGGCGCGGATCGGATCGCCGTCCAACCATGCCGGCCTCGCGGCAAAGGCGCGTGAGCTCGAACTCGTCGGCGCGGCATTCTGGATCGGGCACAACGGCCCGCCCGGTGCGGTTACGGTCGCCGCGGACCGCTTCCCCCTGCCCCGCTGGCAACCGCAGGCTGGCTGGCGGGTCGATCCGTCGCTTGCCTGGGCCCACGTCCGGCAGGAAAGCGATTTCCGGATGGCGGCGGTCAGCCCGGCGGGCGCGGTCGGGCTGATGCAGGTCCGGCCCGGAACCGCGGGAGATTCGGCGCGGGCGCGGGGCGCGGTGCTCGGCAACCTTACCGACCCTGCGACCAACCTCGAATATGGCCAGACCTTCATCGAGCTGATGCGCGGCAAGGGGGCAACGCGGGGGCAATTGCCGCGCGTCATCGCGGCCTACAACGCCGGGCCGGTGCCGGTCGATCGGTGGAACGCCATCAACGACAAGGGCGACCCGCTGCTGTGGATCGAAAGCCTGCCCTATTGGGAAACGCGTTATTACGTGCCGGCGGTGCTGCGCAACATGTGGGTTTATGACGGGCTCGCGGGCGGTCCGCAGGCGAGCCTGAAGACGATCGCCGAGCATAAATGGCCGACGGTGCCGGGGGCGACGCGGCGATAGGCAACTTAAAGGTTGCACTTTCCGGACGACGTCGTAATTAGGCAACCAGGAGGTTGCTTATGACGGATACGATCGAGAAAACGACATTCATCCGCGCGCCGATCGACCGCGTGTGGCGCGCCGTCTCCGACTACCGCGAGTTCGGCAGCTGGTTCAGGGTGGATCTCGACGGGCCGTTCGTGATCGGGCAACGATCGACCGGGACGACGACCTATCCGGGGTATGAGGGTCACCCCTGGCTTGCGTGGGTCACCGCCATGGATGAACCGACCTTGTTCGCGTTCGAATGGACGCCCGGTCCGGACGTGCCGGACAATCCCGAGACCGCGCCACGCACCTTGGTCGAATTCCGGCTTACGCCCGAAGGCGACGGGACCCGATTACAGATCGTCGAGTCGGGGTTCGACGCCATCCCCGAGCCGCTTCGAGCCAGCGCGTTCCGGTCCAATACGCAAGGCTGGAACATCCAGATCGATAACGTCCGGCGCCATGCCGAAAGCTGAGCCGGCATCGGTGTTTGCAGCGCTCGGCGACGCGATACGGATCGATCTGGTCAATCGCCTGAGCGACGGCACGCCCCGATCGATCGCGAGTCTGGCCGACGGCTTTCCGATTACGCGCCAGGCGCTGACCAAGCATTTGCGAGTCCTCGAACGGGTCGGGCTCGCCTTTGCGACCCGCGACGGGCGAGAGACGCTGTATCGAATCGACCCGGCCGGGTTGCTCGTCGCCGAAGCCTGGATCGGCACGGTTTCGGCGCAGTGGGACAGCGCGATTGACCGTCTGAAGCGCCACGTGGAGGATTGATGTTCTGTTTTTGTTCGCATAGTCTTCGGACATGCCAATCGAGTCGACCAAGGCGCGCGGCGCGACGCGCAATGCCGGATCAACGCGCTTCAATCTGAAGGAGCGCGAGGTCGATCCGGACTGGCTTGACCAGGTCGAGGCGCTCGATGGGATGCCCCCGCGCCGGACCACGGTGACGATCGAGCGAGCAAAGTCGATTCTGACCCGCAATCGCTCCCCCGACATCAGCTTCGACCGTTCGGTCAACGCGTATCGCGGGTGCGAGCATGGTTGCATCTACTGCTTTGCCCGACCGACCCACGCATTTCACGATCTGTCGCCGGGAATCGATTTCGAAAGCCGGTTGTTCGTCAAACCCGACGCCGCGAAGCTGCTCCACGGCGCCTTGTCGCGCCCCGGCTACGAATGCGCGCCGATCGCGATGGGCACCAATACAGACCCTTACCAGCCGATCGAGGAGCGCTGGCGGGTGACCCGCGCGCTGATCGAACTGCTGCTCGAGACGAGGCATCCCTTCACTATCACGACCAAGTCCGACCGCGTGGTGCGCGATATCGACCTGCTGGCGCAGGCGGCGAAACTCGGGATCGTGTCGGTGGCAATGTCCGTCACCTCGCTCGATCCGGCGATCGCGCGCACGCTGGAGCCGCGCGCACCGGCGACTCGAAAGCGCCTGGCCGCCGTCCGCGCACTGACCGATGCGGGCATCCCCGCTTATGTCGCGATCGCGCCGGTCGTACCGCAGATCACCGATCACGAGTTCGAGGCGATTATCGAGGCGGCGGTGGCGTCCGGCGCCCGCGGCGGTTTCTATTTGCCGGTCCGACTGCCGCATGAGGTCGCGCCGCTGTTTCGCGCCTGGTTGGACCAGCATTATCCCGACCGCGCGTCGAAGGTGATGGCAACCATCCGGTCGATGCGCGGCGGGCGCGACAACGATCCCGATTTCCACCGCAGGATGCAGGGCCAGGGGCCGTGGGCGGACCTGCTTCGCACCCGCTTCGACATTGCGGTCAAGCGCTTTGGCCTCGGCACGATGAAGATCCCGCTCCGCCGCGACCTCTTCGAGCCGCCCGCCGGCGACCAGATGCGGCTGCTGTAATTCGACGAACAGGCGGTGACAGCGCGCGCGGGGGTCGTTAGCCAGAGCCGATGAACCGCACCCTCCCCCTCGCCGCCTTGCTCCTCGCCGCCAGCCCGCTCGCTGCCCAGCCGGCCGTCGCCCCGACACCCGAACCTCCGGTGACCATCGACCCGATGGTCGCGGCGCTGCGCGATTCAGCGCTGAAAGATGACTATGCCTGGGACATCACCGAGGGGCTGACCACCGAAGTCGGTCAGCGCATGGCCGGCACTGCCGCCGAGGCCAGGGCCCGCAGCTGGGCGGTTGCCAAGCTCAAGTCGATGGGGTTCGCCAACGTCCGCGTCGATCCGTTCACCATGCCGGTGTGGGTGCGCGGCGCCGAAAGCGCGACGATTCTGTCCCCCTTCCCGCAGAAACTGGTCATCGCCGCGCTTGGCAATTCGGCATCGACCCCGCCCGGCGGACTGGAAGGCGAATTGATCGGGTTCGACAGCCTCGACGCGCTCAAGGCCGCGCCCGACAGCGCGGTGCGCGGCAAGATCGTCTTCGTTTCGCATGCGATGAAGCCGACCGAGGACGGTTCGAGTTACGGCATCTTCGGCGGCCCTCGTCGCCAGGGCCCGACCATCGCCAGCCGCAAAGGCGCGATTGCGATCGTCATTCGCTCGATCGGCACCGATTATCATCGCAACCCGCACAGCGGCGTGATGAATTTTGCCGATGGCGCAAAGCCCATTCCCGCCGGCGCACTGTCGCTGCCCGATGCCGAACAGGTGCAACGGATTCTCAAGCGCTCGTCCGGCCCGGTGCGCATGCGCCTCCAACTCGAATCGCGCACCCTCACCGGCCAACAGTCGGGCAATGTCATCGCCGAAGTTCCGGGCCGCGATCCTAGCTTGCCGCCGATCCTGGTCGGTGGACACCTCGACAGCTGGGACCAAGGCACGGGCGCAATCGACGACGCCAGCGGTGTCGCGATCGCCGCTGCATCGGCCAAGCGCATCATGGACGCCGGGCGACCGCTGCGCACGATCCGCATCGTGTGGTTCGGGGCGGAAGAGGTCGGGCTGTTCGGCGGACTCGATTATCGCACCAAGTACGGCAAGCAGCCGCATTATGCGCTGATGGAAAGCGATTTCGGCGCCGACCGCATCTGGAAGGTTGACAGCCGACTTGGCGACGCCCGCAAGCAGGAAGCGAGAGCGATCCAGCTTGCGCTTCAGCCGCTCGGCATCGTGCCCGGTGCGCTCGACCGCACTGACGGCTCGGACATCGGCCCGATGGTCGAGGACGGGCAGCCCGGCGTGGCGCTCAGCCAGGACGGCACGCGCTATTTCGATTATCACCATACGCCCGACGATACCCTCGACAAGATCGACCCCGCGCAGTTGCGGCAGAACGTCGCCGCGTGGACCGCGGTGCTTGCGATCCTGTCCGGAGGCATCGATCCCGTGACGGAGCCAAAACGACGGTCGCGGCGTTAGATATTGCGTCAAACAGAAGGACTGATTTCATGCGTGCATTGATCATACTCGCCCCGGCCCTGCTGCTCGGCGCCTGCCAGGTGACCGAAGACAAGGCCAATGGATCGACCACCGTTTCCTATAATCAGGACGTCGCGGAAAATGCTGGCGCGACCGCGCTCAATACCGTCGACCAGGCGGCCGATGCGATCGTCAGCGACACCAAGGAAGCCGGCGCCGAATTGTCGGGCAAAGCCAAGGAAGCCGGCGCCGCGGTTCGCAACGTCGATGTCGATATCAAGGTCGACAAGGACGGCGACGCGAAGCCCGCCGCGCCCGCCAACAGCAATTAAGCAGATCGGGCTTTGACCGCGCGACCGCTGGGCTCTATCGGACGCGTCAAGTCGGGGAGTGGCGCAGCCTGGTAGCGCATCTGGTTTGGGACCAGAGGGTCGCAGGTTCGAATCCTGTCTCCCCGACCATCATCGATCGGCGAATGTCCCGGGACGTCCGCCTGTCGATGATCCGGAGCGAAGGGCGCGGCGATTCGCAACGGCTCCGGGGGGCCTGTAGCTCAATTGGTTAGAGCTGGCCGCTCATAACGGCTAGGTTGGGGGTTCGAGTCCCTCCGGGCCCACCACCATCCTGAATATCTCTCAATCGCGAAGTGGAATGCTCAGGATGAACTCGCGATCGTCGATCTCGAGCCCGCCGCCCGCGATCGCCACCAGCCCGTTGATCAGCCGGAGCGAGAAGCCGAGCCCGAGCAGCGCGCGATCGGCGCCGCCGATGGTAAATTCGGGATCGAGCAATTCTTCTTTGCCGGCCATGATCGTCGCCCTCGGCCGGGTCAGCCCGATCGCGGTCCGGTCGCCCACACGCTGTACGCGCATGGTCAATTGTTCGCCGGCCTCCGATGCCGCGAGGAGCGCATCGGTGAAGCGCCGGAGCAGCCGCTCGGTCAATTCGGGTTCCAGCGTGCAGGTGCCGCCGACATCGAGCGCATCGAGCCGGAATTCGACCCCCGTCGCGGCCGCGCGCGCGGCGAAGGTCTCGGCGAAGGCGGGGAAGAAGGCCGCAAGATCGGTGCCGTCGCTGCCGCTGGCCCGCGCCGATTGCAGCCGGGCAACGAAATCGAGGTCCTCCGCCGCTTCGAGCAGCGACCGCGCATTGGTGACGATTTCCGCCGCTCGTTCGCGATAGCGGCTGTGCGCGGGGCCGAAATATTGCCCGTCGATGATCTCGGCAAAGCCGATGATCGCATTCAGCGGCGTCTTGATTTCATGAATCATCTCTCGCAGCGCGTCATGTCCCGACGGCAGGACGCCCGTGGGCCGCGGCGGCAAGGGATCGGGTTCGGGCTGGCCGCGGCGGGCGATCCCGCGATAGCCGATAAATCGGCCGTCGCCCGGTGCGAACGCCGGCGCGCCGCTGATCTGCCACTCGCCGGCCATCAGGCCGTCTTCGCCCAGTTCGAGAACGCAGTCGCGGAACGGCGCGCGGATCATGAAGGCGCTTTCGACGCATTCGTCGACCCCTTCGCTGGCGTCGGCGACCGCGATCGATCGACCGATCAGCGGGCCGCGCGGCGCACCCTCGACCCACTCGATCTCCCCGCCGGGACCGCATTCCCAACGGAATAGGGCCGGCACGGGATAATCGGGTGCCACGCGCACGATCGGATCCACGATGGCCGGGGGCGGCGCCGGTGGCGGTGGCGGCGTTGACGGGACGATCTCCACGGCGGGCGCCGCTTCACGGCTGGTCCGCAGTGATTCGATCCGCGCGACCAATTCACTGATCGACGGCATCGGCTCAGGGTCGCTTGGTTCGACCTCGGAAAATGTGTCGGGTTCTTCATCGGCAGGGCGGCTGAGGCTGTCGAGGAATCGCCGCACCTCGGTCGAAGCGGCGGCACGCAGGTCGCCCAATGCCTCACCGGTCAGGGAGGCCGACGCGATCAGCGGCGCGGCGATCGACAATTTGTCCGCCGCGAATACCGTCAGCAGCGCAAGAGGGATCGGCGAGCCGGCGATCGATCGCGCGGCGGCAGCCCGAATCGCTTCGCGGATTGCCGGTCGATCGTTGCGAATGAGATCGATCGCCTGGCTCAGCAGCCCGCGGTCGGCCTGCCCCTGCGAGCGCGCGACGAGGTCGACAAGCTGCCGCCAGCGCACCGCACGGTCGTGCGGCGAGCCTACCGGCTGGGACAAGACTGTGGCCAGGCGATCGTCGAACCGCAACGCGTGCTTACTCCGTGTCAGGCAAAGTGGCCTTTGGCGAAGAGCCATTCCCGATGCGGGCGAGCGTGGGTAGCGCAGGTCGGTTAACCATCCCGTTGTGGGACAGAAGCGACGTCATGTGGAACGGGCGCCGGATCCGATCCGGCGCCCGTCCGATGCATTGTGTGGTCGGGATTAAGCCTTGGTCGAAAGCCACAGCAGCCAATATCGCGCGATGTCGGCATTGGCGCCGGTGACCGCATTGAGCGCTGCAGTGGCGCCTGCCTTGTCGCCCGCCCGCGCGAGCGCCATTCCGAGGTGCAGGTTTGCAAGGTCGGCATCGCCGCCCTTGGTCAACGCCGCGCGATAGAGCGGCGCCGCTTCGGTGAATGCACCTACGCCGTAAAGCGCGTCCCCCGCGTCGATCATCGCCTTGCCATTTGCTCCGGCCAGCGCGGTTTTGGCAGCGGCATCGATCGCGGCGCGCGTCGGCGCTGCGGCGAGCTTGGGATTGAGGCCGGTGAACTGAGTCTTGGTCAGGTCGACGTTGGGCACGCCCTTGGCTTCAGCCAGCAGCGCCTTGGCTTCGGCCAGGCGACCGGCGGTGACCAGCGCGCTGCTGAAGGTGTAATAATCATTCTCGCTGGCAAGCGAATTGGTCGCGCGACCGAGCCGCATCAGGTCGATCAACTGGCTCGACTGCGGGCGGTTGAGATCGCGATAGATGCGCAGCGTGTCGCGCCAGCTGGCGGTCGACGGATAGGCCGCGACCCACTCGCGCGCTACCTCGTTGGCAAGCGGCAGGCGCTGGGCATAGGCTAGGCCGGCGGCAAACTTGTAATTGCCTTCCTCGACCTTGGTGCCCGACGCCTTGCTGGCCAGGAAGCTCTTCTGCATCAGCGCCACCGCCTCGGCCTTCTGCCCCTGCGCATCGCGGATGCTTGCAAGGTTGATCAGCGTCGGCACGCTGTTGGGGCTGAGGACCATCGCTTTTTCGAGCACGACCACCGCCTGGTCGACCTGGCCCGCCGCTTTGTAGCGCTTGCCAAGGTCGGTGTAGCGCGCAACCAGGTCGGGCGTCTCGGCAACTCCCGACGCCTGCAGTGCGTCGACGCCCGTGCGGATGCCGACCAGGTCGTTCGCGGCCATGGCGGCCTTGGTCTGGTTGGTGGCGACGAAAAATTTCTCGTCTGGAGTTCTTGGCCACCGCCTGCGCGGCGGCAAGCTTCGCCGGGATGGTGGCGGTATCGTTGGCGTTGACCGCGGTCTGCAGCGCGAGCAGCGCTTTTTGCGCCGCAGGCGACACGGTCAGCTTGCGCCCCGTGCTCGACGTGGCGGCCGTCGTCGTCGTTTCGTCGATGACCGGCTTGGAATCCTTGGGCTTTTCCTGTCCCAAACGTTGGGCGGCCGCGGGCATGGCGACCGAAGCGGCAAGCGCGGCAAGGCAGATCTTGGTCGAGAATTTCATCGAGCTTTCTCCTGTTCCGCGCGTCGAATGTGCGCACGGCTGATGATGACGAGGCCGCGACCGGCATAGACCGGCGGCGATTGCGTGCCAACCGCCTTGGCTCGGCTTCGCTGAATGCCAATTGAATGGAGCATTTTCAACAGCTTAGTTCGGCCTTTGACGGCGGCTCCGGCGGCGGGTAGCGCGGTCCGCATGATCATTCTCCTGTCGCCCGCCAAGACGCTCGACTTCGAAACGCCGTACGAGGACGAGGCCACGCGCCCGCGCTTTGGCGCGGAGGCTGGGCGGATCGCCCGCGCCGCAGCCAAGATCGGTCCCAAAGGCCTTGGCGAACTGATGCATATTTCGCCCGAACTGGCCGATCTTAACCACAAGAGGTTCAAGCGCTTCGCCCGGGCTTCAAAACGACCGGCGATCCGAGCCTTTGCAGGTGACGTCTATCGCGGGTTCGACGCGGTCAGCGCGGATCCCGACACGATCGCCTTTGCGCAGGATCATCTGCGGATCTTGTCCGGTCTATATGGCATTCTCAGACCGCTTGACGACATGCGCCCCTATCGCCTTGAAATGGGGACCAAATGGGCACCGGGAGGCGCCAAGCTGACCGACCATTGGGGCTCGAAGGTCGCCAAGGCGTTATCCGCCGACCTTCGCGCCGAAGGATCGAAGGTGGTGATCAACCTCGCCAGCAACGAATATTTCGCCGTGGTGAAGGGCCAGCTTGCCAAATCCGTCCGCGTGATCGCGCCAGACTTCCGTGTCCGCACGGCCAAGGGCCTGCAATTCCAGAGTTTTACCGCGAAGGTCGCGCGCGGGGCGATGGCGCGCTGGCTGTGCCAGGAACGCGCCGACTCTCCCGCCGCTTTGTCCGCGTTCGATGCCGATGGCTGGCGCTTCGATGGCGACGGATCGAGCCCCGACCGCCCGCTGTTCGTGCGCGACTGACAGCCCTCGCGCGCACCCTCGTGCACGCGTGCGCGGGGTGGCGCTTTGCCCCCCGATCGGCTAGCAGGATGACGGGGGTCGCCGGTGCATCGCGCCGTTGATTCTCCGCCCTTGTTACCCGACCAAAAAGACTGGAAACGACTTGGCCACTGAGCCCCCCGCCGACGACATCCCTGCCCCCGCCGGACCTGGTGGAATGCCGCCTTCGGGCGATCACATCGCGCCAATCTCGATCGTCGACGAGATGAAGACCAGCTATCTCGATTACGCGATGAGCGTGATCGTGGCACGCGCGCTCCCCGACGTTCGCGACGGGTTGAAGCCGGTGCATCGCCGGATCCTCTACGCCTGCCAGGAAGCGGGCTATGTCGCCGGGCGGCCCTATCGCAAGTCGAGCCGCATCGTCGGTGACGTCATGGGTAAATATCACCCGCATGGCGACAGCGCGATCTACGACGCGCTCGCCCGGATGACCCAGGATTGGTCGCTCCGCGTCCCACTGATCGACGGTCAGGGCAACTTCGGCTCGATGGATCCCGATCCCCCCGCAGCGATGCGCTATACCGAGGCGCGCCTGGCCAAGGTCGCCAACTTCCTGCTCGGCGACATCGACCGGGATACGGTCAATTTCACGCCGAACTATGACGCCAGCGAGAGCGAACCGCAGGTCTTACCCGCGCGCTTCCCCAACCTGCTGGTGAATGGCGCCGGCGGGATTGCGGTCGGTATGGCGACCAATATTCCGCCCCACAATCTCGGCGAGGTGATCGCCGCCTGCCGCGCCTTCATCGACGATCCGACGATCACATCAGAAGGCCTGATGGAACACGTCCTCGGCCCCGATTTCCCGACCGGGTCGATCATCCTCGGCAAGGCCGGGATTCATGCCGCCTATACCACCGGCCGTGGCTCGATCCTCCAGCGCAGCCGCGCGCATGTCGAGGAAGGGCGCGGCGAGCGCCGGTCGATCGTGCTCACTGAAATTCCGTTCCAGGTCGGCAAGAACGGGCTGGTCGAAAAGATCGCCGAAGCCGCCAAGGACAAGAGGATCGAAGGCGTCAGCGATATCCGCGACGAATCCAACCGTCTCGGCGTCCGCATCGTCATCGAGTTGAAGCGCGATGCGACGCCAGAAGTCGTGCTCAACCAATTGTGGCGTCACACCCCGGCGCAGTCGAGCTTCCCTGCCAACATGCTCGCGATCCGCGGCGGAAAGCCCGAGACGCTGGCGCTGCGCGACATCATCGAGGCGTTCGTCAAGTTCCGCGAGGAAGTGATCACCCGCCGCTCGAAGTTCGAGCTCGCGAAGGCGCGCGACCGGGCGCACATCTTGCTTGGCCTGGTCGTCGCGGTCACCAACCTCGACGAAGTGGTGAAGCTGATCCGCGGCTCGGCCAGCCCGGCGGAAGCCCGCGAAAAGCTGATCGGACGCGACTGGCCGATCGCCGAAATCCGCCAGTACATCATGCTGGTCGAGGCGATCGAGCCGCAGGCCGCGGGCACGACCTATCGACTGAGCGAAACCCAGGTCCGCGCGATCCTCGAGCTTCGCCTCCATCGCCTGACCGCGCTGGGGCGCGAGGAAATCGGCAGCGAGCTCGAAGGCCTGGCGACGACCATCGCCGAATTGCTCGAAATACTCGGCAACCGCGCGCGCCTCTACGAGGTGATGCGCGAAGAACTGGACGAGGTCGACAAGGAATTTTCGACCCCGCGCAAGAGCGAATTGGCGGGCGCATTCGACGGCCTCGACGACGAGGATCTGATCGAGCAGGAGGACATGGTCGTGACCGTGACCATGACCGGCTACATCAAGCGCACCCCGCTTGCCCTGTTCCGCGAGCAGAAACGCGGCGGCAAGGGCCGCAGCGGCATGTCGACCAAGGATGAGGACGTCGTCACCACCTTGTTCGTGACGTCGACCCACAATCCGGTGCTGTTCTTCTCCTCCACCGGGCGCGTCTATCGGATGAAGGTGTGGAAGCTGCCCGAGGGCGGCCCGACCGCGCGCGGTCGCCCGATGGTCAACATCCTTCCCCTGGCCGAGGGGGAGACGATTTCGACCGTCCTCGCCTTGCCGCAGGACGAGGCCGAATGGGGCAATCTCCACCTCATGTTCGCCACCGCCAAGGGAACGGTGCGGCGCAATTCGATGGACGCCTTCACCAATATCCCGACGGCGGGAAAGATCGCGATGAAGTTCGGCGCGTCGGATGACGGCGAGGAGGAGGATTCCAACGACTGCCTGATCGCGGTCGAATTGCTGACCGAGGAAGACGACGTCCTGCTTGCGTCGAAGAATGGCAAGGCGATCCGTTTCCGCTCGACCGACGTGCGCGAATTCCAGAGCCGCTCGTCGATGGGCGTACGCGGGGTTCGGCTGCTGGGCGACGATCGGGTCATCTCGATGTCGATCCTGCGTCGCGCCGGCACCGTGCAGGCCGAGCGCGAAGCCTATCTGAAGGCACCGTCGTGGCGCGACAACAGTTCGGCCGAAGGGCTGACCGACGAACGCTACGCCGAGATTGCGGCCAAGGAGCAATTCTTGCTGACCGTAACTGAAAACGGTTATGGCAAGCGCAGTTCGACCTACGAATATCGCCGCACCAACCGCGGCGGCCAGGGCATCACCAACATCGTCACGTCCGACCGTAACGGCGGCGTGGTTGCAAGCTTCCCCGTCACCCCGGGCGAGGCGCTGATGCTGGTCACCGACCAGGGCAAGGTCATCCGTACCACGGTCGGCGACATAAGGATCACCGGCCGCAACACCCAGGGCGTGATGATTTTCCGCGTCGACAAGAACGAACATGTCGTCTCGGTCGCCAAGATCGACGAGGCCGAGGTTGAGGAGATCGAGGTCGACGGCGGCACCGAGATGGTCGGCCCGGATGATGCGACGGTTGGAGACGATCTCGCGTCGGGCGAGGACGAGGCACCAACCGAATAAGGAACGCGCGCGTGGCCGGGGGCGTTCAATCGAGGTCACTTACAGGAGACCCCGATGCCCCTAGCCAACCTCGCCCTCGTCCTCGTCACCGACGGCCGCAAGACGCTGTTCTTTCGCAACCACGGCGACGTCAACCAGATCGACCTGCGCACCGAAGCGCACGACGAGCGCGTGGACCAGAGCGATGGCGAGATGAAGACCGACGCACCGGGTTCGACTCAGCAATCGTCGGGCAGCGGCCGGTCGAGCTACGAGGAGACCGATTTCCACCAGCTGGAAGAAGACCGCTGGGCCAAGGCCGCGGCCGAAGAGGTCAACAAACGCGCGCTAGCCAACGATTTCGAAGCGCTGGCGATCATCGCCCCGCCCAAGACGCTCGGCGAATTGCGCAAGCAGTTACATAAGGAAGCTTCACGCCGGGTTGTATGCGAAATCGCCAAGGAAATGACGGGGCACACCATCCCGGACATCGAGAAGCTGATCGTTGCGCAGACCAAGGCGGAGGAACCAGCGGCCGTCTAGACGAACAGGTCCACTCGCTCCGTGTCCGGCACCACCGCCCTCAGCAATAGAGATCGGTGGCAGCCGGCGGGATCGCGTTCGAAGCACAGCAAGGCGCTTGGCATCTCGGCGGCCAGCTCGCGCATTCGTTCGCCGGCGACGATCGCCTCGGGCAGATCGAGTTGCTCGGCGTAGATGCGTTCGAGCTCGGCATGTCGGCCCTTGCGCGCCGCTTCCCGTCCCGCGGGCGGCGTGCCGAGCGCTTTCAGGTGGACATAGTCGATACCCGCTTCGGCCAGGCCGTTGGCCAGGATGTTCTTCGAAAAGCCTGGCTTGCGCGACAAGGGAACGGCACGCACGTCGATCACACTCTTAACCCCGGCAGCCGCGAGCGCTGCAATGAACTCGGGCTGGGTCGTGCCCTCATAACCGATCGTGAAAATTTTCACTGCGCGGCGCGGCACACCGCCTCGATATTCGCGCCGTCAGGATCGTGGACGAAGGCGGCGTAATAGTCTGGCCCGTAGTCGGGACGAAGTCCGGGCGCGCCATTGTCTTTCCCACCGGCGGCCAGCGCGGCGGCATGAAATGCATCGACATCGGCGCGGCGATCCGCGCTGAAGGCTAAATGCGTCCCCTCCCCCACCCGCTCCTTGTCGGCAATCCAGAAGAATGCGGCACCGTCCGTGCCATAGCCGATCGCGGTCCCGCCGCTTTCGGTCTGGTCGGGCGTCGCTTCCATCAGGACCGACAGCCCAAGCGGCTTGAGCGCCGCATCGTAGAACACCCGCGATCTTTTGATGTCGCTGACCGAAAAGCCCACATGATCGATCATTGCAAAATCTCCTTTCGCTAGGTTGGACCAACGATTCCGACCGCCTCAGGTTCATGACCGGTCGAACTTCGCACTTGCATTCCCAAATTTCTGTCTTTACAGAAATGACTGTGAGCAACCTGATGGACATTCCTGCGGCCAAGGCCTTCATCCTCCACTGGGGGGAGATGGGCAGCCAGTGGGGCGTCAACCGCTCGGTGGCGCAGGTGCACGGCCTGCTCTATCTCTCCGATCGACCGCTCCATGCCGACGATATCGTCGGCCAGCTCGGCATCGCCCGCTCCAACTTCTCGACCGCGATCAAGGAATTGCAGTCCTACAACATCGTCCGGCGGGTCCATCTCGAGGGCGATCGCCGCGACCATTTCGTCGCCGAGACCGACTTGTGGGAATTGCTAATGCGCATCTCCAGCGAGCGCAAGCGGCGGGAGATCGATCCGACTGTGGCCCTGCTGTCGCAGCTTTCGGCCGACCTCGAAGACGGGAAGGCTCCGGCCCATGTCCGCCAACGGATAGAGCGGATGCACGAATTCATCGGCACGCTCGGTACCTGGTACGATCAGGTCAGGGTGCTCCCCAAGCCGACCCTCGTCACGCTGATGAAACTTGGGTCCAAGATCGCTCGCTTCATCCCGAAAGGATCGAGCAGCGCCTGAACGCACGCGCTCTCATTTGCCCGCTGGTTTCGTTTATTTCAGAAACAACCAAAAGAAAGGAACATTGCCATGACCGAAGTTTCCTATCTCCTCTATCTCGCCATCTCGATTGCGATCACCGTGTGGGTCGCCCGCACTCTCTCCAAGAATGGCGAGATCTTCCTCGTCCGCTGCTTCGGTCACGACGCGGCGCTTGCCCGCTCGACCAATCACCTGCTGGTGGTCGGGTTCTATCTGGTCAACATCGGCTTCATCGCGCTCACCCTCAGTCTCGGTAATGAGCCGCACACCCTACCCGAGGCGATGCGCTTCCTGTCGAGCAAAGTCGGGCTCGCGGTCGTCGTGCTGGGCGGGATGCATTTCTTCAACATGAGCGCCATCGCCCGCTTCGGTCGCAAGGTGAACGACTGGATCGGACAGCAGCGTCCCGAAGCACAAATCGTCTGACGCCTTCAGGTCGTCTTAAATCCCGGTGCCCTAGGAATGCTTGGGGCACCGCAGCCTACGGAACGATGCAATGGAACAGGTCGACGAACCGAACCGCCGCTACCCCTGGGCGCGCTTGCTGGCCGCGATTTCGGCGATGCTCGCCTTCATTCTCGGAGTCTATTTCCTCGTCGCGGCGGTGCGGCCCGCGGGCGGCCTGGTCAGCTTCAGCTTCCTGCTCGTCCTGCCCGCCGCCATCTGCGCCTGCATCGCCTATGTCGCCGACCCCTGGGCGACCCGCACGCTTCGCCAATATCTCCTGATCCCCGTCTGGCTCGTGCTCGGGGCGGTGATCGTGGGCGGGATAATCCTCCGCGAAGGGGTGATCTGCATCCTTCTGCTGTCGCCCTTGTGGTTGCTCGCCGGCTGCCTCGGCACCTATCTGACTTACAAGATGCGCCGTCGAATCGACCACGGCCGCACCTATTGCATGACTGCTATCGCGCTTCCGGTCTTCGCCATGGTCGTCGAGCCGAGCATCCCGCTGCCGACCACGCAATATTCCGTCGCGCGCTCCGCCATCGTGGACGCTTCGCCAGACAGGCTGTGGCCATTGCTCCGCGGTATCCCCGACGTGCGTCCGACGGAAGGCGCGTGGAACGTGACGCAGGACGTCATCGGCGTTCCCCGACCGGTGGGCGCGCACCTGACCGGGGAGGGGATCGGCGCCACTCGCCGGGCCGTCTGGACGGGGAAGATCCGCTTCGACGAGCGCATCGCTGTCTGGCAGCCCGGTTATCGGATCGGCTGGACCTTCGAGTTCAACGATATCGATGCCTGGGCGATGACCGACCGCCACCTAATGCCCAACAGTCCCTATTTTCAGGTGACGCACGGCGGTTATCTCGTTGAGCCCCTGTCCGGCGGTCGCAGCCGCTTGACCCTGACAACCAGCTACCGCGTCACGACCCCCGTCAATGCCTACGCCCGCCTGTGGGGCGAACTCTTCCTCGGCGATCTGGAAAACAATCTCCTTGCGCTCATCGACCAGCGAGCGGCCTCGAACGCGAGGCGCCCGGCCTGATCCGCCTCGACGACGGCATCGGTTTGGCGCTATCGGCGCCCACATGCAGCACGACATTCATATCATCGGCGGCGGCCTCGCCGGCTCGGAAGCCGCCTGGCAGCTTGCCGAAGCGGGGCTCAAGGTCCGGCTGAGCGAGATGCGCGGCGGCGGCGATACCACCCCGGCGCATGACAGTGACCGGCTTGCCGAGATGGTCTGTTCCAACAGCTTTCGCTCCGACGATGCCGAAAATAACGCCGTCGGTCTGCTCCACCAGGAAATGCGCACGCTCGGCTCGCTGATCATGGCCTGTGCCGACCGCAACCGCGTTCCCGCCGGATCGGCGCTGGCGGTCGATCGCGAAGCATTCGCCGTCGACGTGACGTCGCGCATTGCCGCGCATCCGAATATCGAGGTGGTACGCGAACGGATCGACGCGCTGCCCGCCGCCGGTTCGACGATCATCGCCACCGGGCCGCTGACGGCGCCCAGCCTGGCGGATTCGATCGCCGCCGTCACCAGCAAGGATGCATTGGCCTTTTTCGACGCCATCGCCCCGATCATCCACCGCGACAGCATCGACATGGATGTCTGTTGGATGGCGGCACGCTGGGACAAGGGCGGCAAGGACTACATCAACTGCCCGATGACGCGGGAGCAGTACAATGCGTTCGTCGCCGCGCTGAACGCTGGCGAGAAAACCGAATTCAAGGAGTGGGAGAAGGACACGCCCTACTTCGAAGGCTGCATGCCGATCGAAGTGATGGCCGAACGCGGGGTCGAGACGCTCCGCTACGGGCCGATGAAGGGCGTCGGCCTCGACAATCCCCATACGGCAACGCCGGATCATCCCAACGGGCGATGGCCTTATGCCTGCGTCCAGCTCCGTCAGGACAATGCGCTTGGCACCTTGTGGAACATGGTCGGCTTCCAGACGAAGCTCAAACACGCCGAACAGGTTCGGATTTTCCGAACGATTCCTGGGCTTGAGAATGCCGAGTTCGCACGGCTTGGCGGGATCCACCGCAACAGTTTCATCCGCTCGCCCGAGCTGCTCGACCACCAGCTCCGCCTCAAGTCCCTCCCCCACATCCGCTTTGCCGGCCAGATTACCGGTTGCGAAGGCTATGTCGAAAGCGCGGCGATCGGATTGCTCGCCGCCCGCTTCGCCGCTGCCGAGGCCCGCGGCGAAACCCTTGCGCCGCCGCCGCCCGAAACCGCGCTCGGCGCGCTCACGGCGCACATAACGGGCGGTGCCGATGCCGAGACGTATCAGCCGATGAACGTCAATTTCGGGCTGATGCCGCCGCTCGAAGGGCCGAAGTCGAAAAAAGCCGACCGCAAGAAGCTCTATACCGGTCGCGCGCGGGAGGCGTTGGCCGCGTGGCTCGCGGAACGTCGTGTCGCCGAGCCGGCCTAAAGGCTTAGCGTAGTCGAAATCGCCTGGGTCATGTTGAGCACGCGATCCCGCACCTCTGGAGAAATCGCTTCGGGCAAGCGCTCGACGATGCTTTCGCGCGCCTTGAAATAGCTTGCCTCGATCCGCACCAACTCCATCGACCAGTCGGGAAAGCTGCGTTCCTCCACCATCGACTGGTCGCGAACCTCAAAGCCGGTGTGACGCGAATCGCGACGCAGATTTTCCACCAGTGCATCGACCGCCTCGGGGCTGCCTTCGATCACTTGCAGGAAGTGCGTGCCATTGAAGATCAGCAGGCCGGTGATGCCATTGAAGGCATTGAACTGTCGCGCGATGCGGTGAATGTCTTCCAGATCGGACGCCGAGAGATCGAGCTGAGCCAGACTTGTATATGTCAAGGATTTCAAAGTCATAACGCCACTATACCGACCGCACTCGAAATCGCAAATCTGGCTGAATCCTTAGGGTCGCAAAGTGGGGAAGCCGATCTCCAACGCGATAATTCTCGCCCAAAGGCGGAGCGTTCGGGCAGTTATTTTGCCGCACTGTATCTATTTGGCGCGAATGCGCGTAGAAGGCGCTTGGCTATTTGTCGCAAATGTTGGTCTTCAGGCGCTTTGCGGCCCTATTCCTTCCCGTCGCTACTCTTAGCTCCAGGCCCCGATTGTCGGGTCCAAGAGAAGGAATATCACTATGCCGATCGGCACCGTAAAATTTTTCAATGAGTCCAAGGGCTATGGCTTTATCGCGCCGGAAGGCGGCGGAAACGACGCCTTTGTGCACATTTCGGCCGTCGAGCGCGCCGGAATGTCGACGCTGACCCAGGACCAGCGCGTTTCGTACGAGCTGGAAGAGGACAATCGTGGCAAGACCAGTGCCGTGAACCTCGCCAGCGCTTAAGCTGCACGAACAGGATTGGGCCGCGGGAGCATCAGCTTCCGCGGCCTTTTCTTTGCCTGGCGAAGATCGGCGTCAGCCGCAGGCGCAGGCCGGCTTGGCCTTCCGCTTCGGCGCGGTGGTCGCATATTCGGCCGGGCTGAGCGCCTTGTTCCGGTCGGCATCGGCATCGCCGAACTTGTCGATCGTCTTGACCGCCCACTCCTCGAAACTCAATTTCCCGTCTTGGTCGAGGTCGAGCTTGGCATAGGCCTTGCGCCGCGGCTCGACCAGTTCGGCCAGCGTGATCCTTCCGTCCTCGTCCTTGTCGGCGCGGGCGAAGCGTTTCTCTTCCTTGGACTTGGGATCGGCCGACGGCGCGTCGGGTATCCGCGCCAGGCTGACCGGCGCCATCGCCGCTGCGAGCCGCGGCTGCGGCGCCGAGGGCACGGGCGGACTTTCGGCATGACCCTGAAAGATCAGCACGGCACCGGTGACGAGTAACAGGGTAGCGGCGGAGCCGGCGAGTAAGCGACGCATATAGCCTCCAACATGGGGGCGATCCGGCACCTGCAGGACTATAACCGATTCGGTATGAGTTCAATCCGTGTGTCAGAGACGTCCGGTCATCCGGTGCGCAAGCAGCGCCGCAGCACGGGCCGGGGTCGCTTCGGGCTCGAGATCTGGCGCCATCCGCACGTCGCGCGCGGCCAGTCGGGCGAAGGCGGTCAACGGGCGCAGCCGTCGTGGAAAGCGATGCGTGGCAAGAGTGTCGTCTTGGCTCTCGCTCGGAATTGCAGCCAGTCCCCGCCGCGCGGCCCTCGCAAAAGCGTGGATGCGCCCCGCTTCCTCCAGCTTGACGTCATGCGCACCGAGCAGTGCCGCACCGACCGCGAACAGCGCCGCGCCGCCGTCGCCAATGCGATCGCTATCGGGCTCCTCGTCAAGCAAGGTGGCATAGCCGGACTCGATACCCGCCAGCATTGCTCCGGTGACGCCGCGCGGCAGCAATTCCGCTGCGACTGCGGCCAGTCGCGGCTCGGCCGGTGGCGGGTGGCGATCGAGCCGCTCCAGCGCCTCGCGCCACCACGCCAGCCGGATAGCCCCCAGCGCGGGCTGGGTCGAGCTTGCCACGACCTCGGCCATGACGTCATCGACCGCGAACAGTGCATCGAATGCCGACCGCATTTCGATCGGCCAATGCAGCCGAACGAGCGTGCGGTCGGCCATCTCAGCGATAGGTGACTGCCTTCACCGCCGTCACGACATCGGCCGCCTTGATCAGCGCCAACTTCTCGAGATTGGCGGCATAGGGCAAGGGCACATCTTCGTTGGTGACGCGCAGCACCGGAGCATCGAGGTCGTCGAACCCCTCCTCCATGCAGATGGCGATGATTTCGCTCGCGATCGAGCAGGTCGGCCAGCCTTCCTCGACCACGACCACCCGGTTGGTCTTGGCAAGTGACGTCAGCACCGCCTGCTTGTCGAGCGGGCGAAGCGTTCGAAGATCGATCACCTCCGCATCGATCCCCTCACCTGCCAGCGTCTCCGCCGCCTCGAGCGCGACCCCGACGCCGATCGAATAGCTCACCAGCGTGACGTCCGTGCCTTCGCGCATGATCCTCGCCCTGCCGATCGGAAGAACATAGTCGTCGACCTGCGGCACGTCGAAACTGACGCCATACAGCAGCTCGTTTTCCAGGAAGACGACAGGGTCGTCGCTGCGGATCGCCGCCTTGAGCAGCCCCTTGGCGTCGGCCGCGTCGTAGGGCGCAATGACGATCAGGCCGGGCACGCTGGCATACCATGGCCCGTAATTCTGGCTGTGTTGCGCGCCCACGCGCGACGCCGCGCCATTGGGGCCGCGGAACACGATCGGGCAGCGCATCTGCCCGCCCGACATGTAATTGGTCTTGGCCGCCGAATTGATGATGTGGTCGATCGCCTGCATGGCGAAGTTGAAGGTCATGAACTCGATGACCGGCTTCAACCCGCCCATCGCCGCGCCCGCGCCCAGTCCGGCAAAACCATATTCGGTGATCGGCGTATCGATCACCCGCGCGGCGCCGAATTCCTGCAGCAGGCCCTGCGTGACCTTGTAGGCACCCTGATATTCGGCGACTTCCTCGCCCATCACGAACACCCGGTCGTCGCGCCGCATTTCCTCGGCCATCGCGTCGCGCAAGGCCTCGCGAACCGAGGTCGGGGTCATCGCCGTGCCTTCGGGTATCGCGGGATCGCGGATCTCGGCGTCGTGGCTTGCGGCCTCGTGCAGCTGACGCGCACCGGTTTCGACCAGATGCGGGGTCGGCGCTTCACTTTCGGCCGCCTTCTGCTCAGTCGCGGGTGCTGCCGTCGGCTCTTCCATGGCGGCGGGTGCGCCCGGAGCGGCCTCTTCGCCGTCGCCGCCCATCATCGCGATTACGGTCCCGACTTTGACCCCGTCGGTACCCTCGGCGACCAGTATCTTAGAGATCACGCCTTCGTCGACCGCCTCGAACTCCATCGTCGCTTTGTCGGTCTCGATTTCGGCCAGCAGGTCGCCGGAAACGACGCTGTCGCCTTCCTTGACCAACCACTTGGCGAGCGTGCCTTCTTCCATGGTCGGGGACAACGCGGGCATTTTCAACTCAACGCCCATCAGTAGCTCTCCACCAACACGTCGGTATACAATTCAGCCCCCTCGGGCTCCGGCGCTTCCTCGGCATATTTGGCAGCTTCGACTACAATCTTCTTGATTTCATTGTCGATTGCCTTGAGTTCATCCTCTCCCACGCCCATCGTCTCCAGCGCTTGCGCGGCATGGTCGATCGGGTCGCGTCCCTCGCGGTACGACTGGACTTCCTCGCGACTGCGGTACTTGGCGGGATCGCTCATCGAGTGGCCGCGATAGCGATAGGTGAGCAGTTCCAGAATGATCGGCCCTTTGCCCGCCTGGGTCCACGCCATCGCTTCCTCGGCCGCTCCACGCACCGCCAGCACGTCCATCCCGTCGACCTGGATCCCTGGGATCTGGAAGCTCTCGCCGCGCTTGAAGAAATCGGGCTCCGACGCCGATCGCGCGACACTGGTGCCCATGGCATACTGGTTGTTCTCGATGGCGTAGATCACCGGCAGGTCCCACAGCTTCGCCATGTTGAAGCTTTCGTACACCTGGCCCTGGTTGGCCGCGCCGTCGCCGAAGTAAGCGAGACAGGTGCCGCCGTCCTTGGCATATTGATGCTTGAAGGCGAGGCCGGTGCCGAGCGACACCTGAGCCCCGACGATCCCGTGGCCGCCGTAAAAGCCGTGCTCGACGCTGAACATGTGCATCGATCCGCCCTTGCCCTTGGAAATGCCCGCGGCGCGGCCCGTCAGTTCGGCCATGATCAACTTGGGATCGATGCCATAGGCCAGCATGTGACCATGGTCGCGATAACCCGTGATCACGCTATCGCGCCCGACCTTCATCGCCGACTGCAGGCCGACCGCGACCGCCTCCTGCCCGATGTAGAGGTGGCAGAAGCCGCCGATCAGCCCGAGCCCGTACAATTGCCCCGCCCGCTCTTCGAAGCGGCGGATGAGCAGCATCTGCTTGTAGAAATCGAGCAGTTGTTCCTTAGACGCCTTGAACGGCGTGGGCGGTGCGGGACGCTCGATATTGCTGAGCATCGGCGCGGCGCCCTTGGGCTTCGCGGATCGAGCCAATGGTATCTCCATGTCAAATCGTTGCGCGCGCTATAGGTGCGGCAAGGCCCTCAGGGCAATGCCGTAAGGGAAGTTCAGCCGCGCAAATCAGTCGAGCGGGACGATCACTTCGTCGGGCCGGATGAGGCCGAGGTCACGGCGGATCATTTCCTCGCCAAGGTCGGGGTCGGCCTTTTTGGGGTCGAGCAGGAGCGACCGATGCTTCAGCCGGTCGCGCTCCGCTTCCAGGCTCGCAAGCTCGGCTTTGCGCGCTTGCAGATCGCGATGATAGCCGCCCCAGGCGAACAATCCGTTGGGCCCGGCGATGGCATGGCCGCCGAATGTCCCGACGATGATCAGCGCCAGCGCCGGCAGCGCCGCGCGACGGATCATCCCCAGACTTTTCGTGGCCCCACCCATTTCGTGACAGAATCAGAATCGGCGTTGGGAATCAAGCAGTTTGTCGGCAATTCAAGTTTTTAACCGCCGCTCCGCCCGCGAAGCGCGCCGAATCGCCCAATTCTTCCTCGATCCGCAGCAATTGGTTGTACTTCGCGGTGCGATCGGATCGCGCCACGCTACCGGTCTTGATTTGTCCGCACGACAAAGCCACTGCCAGGTCGGCGATGGTCGTGTCTTCGGTTTCGCCCGAGCGGTGCGACATGACCGCGGTATAGCCCGCCTGCTGCGCCATCCGCACTGCCGCAATCGTCTCCGACAAGGTGCCGATCTGGTTGACCTTGACCAGGATCGAATTGGCGATGCCGTCCGCAATCCCTTGACCAAGGCGCTCGGTGTTGGTCACGAACAGATCGTCGCCGACCAGTTGCAGGCTCGCCCCCACGCGTTCGGTCAGCGCCTTCCAGCCCGCCATGTCGTCCTCGCCCATGCCATCCTCGATCGACACGATCGGATAATCGCGCGCCAGATCGGCAAGGAAGGCGGCGTTCTCGTCCGGAGTCAGGGTCAGCCCCTCGCCGACCATCCGATACGCGCCATCCTTAAAATATTCGCTCGCCGCGCAGTCGAGCGCGATCATGACGTCATCGCCCGGCGTATAACCCGCAGCCGATACCGCCTTCATGATGTGGTCGAGTGCATCGCGCGACGAACCGATGTTAGGCGCAAAACCGCCTTCGTCGCCGACCGCGGTCGACAGGCCGGCGGCATGGAGGTCGGCCTTGAGCGCGTGGAAAATTTCGGTGCCGGAGCGAAGCGCCTCCGAAAAGCTCTCAGCTCCGACCGGCATCACCATGAATTCTTGGAAGTCGATCTTGTTGTCGGCATGCGCGCCGCCGTTGAGGATGTTCATCATCGGTACCGGCAGCAGGTCGGCGGCGACGCCGCCGACGTAGCGATACAGCGGCAGCCCGCGCGCGTCCGCGGCCGCACGCGCAACGGCCAGGCTGACGCCAAGAATTGCATTGGCCCCGAGCCGTCCCTTGTTGGCGCTTCCGTCGAGGTCGATCATGTCGGCGTCGATCGACGACTGGTCCTCGGCTTCATATCCCACGATCGTGTCGGCGATCTCGCCGTTGACCGCGCGCACTGCCTGGTCGACGCCCTTCCCGCCCCAGCGGCTCTTGTCGCCGTCGCGAAGTTCGACCGCCTCGTGAACCCCGGTCGATGCGCCCGACGGCACCGCGGCGCGACCCAGGCTGCCGTCTTCCAGCGTCACGTCGACCTCGACCGTCGGGTTGCCCCGGCTGTCGAGGATGGTGCGGGCATGGATGTCGACGATCGCGGTCATGGGCGGAGTTCCTGTTCCGTGGTAGTAACGGTTGGTCGCGCCCCTATATTGGCAGGCCACGGCACGCAACTTTCGGCCGCGTACGCCGGAACGAGGCGGGGGAAACAGGGTTCTGTAATCAAACAAGGAGTAATGCGATGATTGACCAGAACGACGAGCTTCCCGAAGGCACCGACAGCATCGTCGGCGGCGCCGACGTCACTACCGACAATCAGGAGCAACTCATCGTGGACCAGCCCAATTCGAACGACCCGACGGCCAACAAGTCAAATCTCGGCGGGAATGACGCTAGCGGCGATCCGCTCGACAACAGTCGCCGTGCGAAGGTCGTCAATCAGGTCAAGAGCGGGAGCAACAAGCTTGCCGGTCAGGCTGCCGACAAGACCCGCGGGCTTGTCGGACAGGGTCTCGAGCGCTCTTCCGAAGCGCTTGCCGGCGTCTCGCGGATGATCGGCGACACCGCGGCCGGCATCGATGAACGGCTCGGCGCCGAATATGGCGATTACGCCCGTCGCGCCGCCGGTGCGATCGACAATGCCGCCAACAGCCTCGCCTCCAAGAGCCCCGACGAGCTGATCGACGACACCCGTGAGTTCGTGAAGAAAAGCCCGGGCATCGCGCTTGCCGGCGCGGCCGTGGTCGGCTTCGTGCTTGCCCGCCTGGTCAAGACCGGGCTGGACAACGACAAGCCCACGGCCTGACCTTGGCGAGCGGGGCGGAAGGTGACGGCGCGGCGGGCCTGGACGAGGCGCCGATCGGCGAATTGTTCGGTCGGCTGATCGATGACGGCAAGGCGTATGCATCTGCCGAAGTGGATCTCATCCGGGCGCGCGCCGAAGGGCAGGTCGATCGGGCCAAACTACCGCTGATCCTTGGCGCCGGATCGCTGGCGTTCGGTTTCGCGGCGGTGATCGCGCTAGTCATGACCTTCGTCCTCGCGCTCGCTTCCCTGCTCGGTCCGCTCGGTGGCGGGTTGCTGGCGGTGCTGGTCGCCCTGCTCATTGCCGGCGGGCTCGCGCTTGCGGCGGTGAAAAGCTGGAAGGCAGGCGCATGACCGCCAGGATCGTCGCCGCGAAGATCAAGGTCGCCGAAATGCGCGAAGCCTTGATCGACACCGCCCGCGAACTCCAGCAGCGCCTGCAGCCCAAGACCCTCGCCCGCGAAGCGTGGGAAAGCGCCAAGATCAAGGGTGCGGACATGGCGGAAGATGCTGTCGACGCGGTCAAGCGCCGTCCGGTCGCAACCGGCGGGATCATTGCCGCCGCTGCGATGTTTCTTGCCCGGGCGCCGATCAAGGACGGGATCGGCAAGATCTACGATGCAATGACCTCGACCGACGATGAATCTAAACACGTCGACGTGCCGCGCAAGCCGTCGAAACCCCGCAAGCCTCGCCCGGCGAAGCCGCGCACCATGGAGATAGAATGATGGCTGACAAGCAAACCCCGACCGGCAACACCC
This sequence comes from uncultured Alphaproteobacteria bacterium, assembly GCA_963740965.1. Classification (GTDB taxonomy): domain Bacteria; phylum Pseudomonadota; class Alphaproteobacteria; order Sphingomonadales; family Sphingomonadaceae; genus Sphingomicrobium. Next base: position 495,248 of record CAVUFW010000006.1, on the reverse strand, counting down.
CGGCAACCCGTTCGGAAGGCCCGCGCGAGCGTGCCATCGCCGCCTACGACAGCACGCGCGATGCCGCCGCCGCCGCCGGGCGCAAGGCCAGCGACCAGTTGGGTGATGCGCCGCTCGTCGTGCTGGCAGGCGGGATCGCCGCCGGCGCGATCCTCGCCGCGCTGCTTCCCGCCAGTCGGCGCGAGCGTGCGCTTCTGACCCCGGTCACCGACAGCATCAAGGACAAGGCGGCCGCCGCCGTCAGCGCCGCCAAGGAAGCGGGCCAGGCGCGGCTCGACGAACTCGGCCTCACCCGCGATGCTGGCGGCGAGACCGTACGGCGCATCGTCGAGGGCGCCACGGACGCGCTCAAGGCGTCGGCCAGTGCCGGCGCGGCGAAGATCAAAGGCCAGTAAGGGTCGTCGGGACGGTCCCGTCGCGGGCCGTCCCTCCCCTGTTTTCCGCGGTCGAATTACCTGCTAGGCGCGCCGCCATGAGCAAGCTTCACCTCGTATTCGGCGGGCGGGTCAAGGATCCGCAGGGCCTTGAATTCACCGATCTCAACAGCCTCGATATCGTCGGCATGTTCGACAATTATGCCGACGCCGAGGACGCGTGGCGGGCCTCCGCCCAGCGCACCGTCGACGATGCCGAAATGCGCTATGTCGTCGTCCATCTCCACCGCCTGCTGGAACCCGACGCGCCCAAGCCGGCCGCCTAGGCCTTGCGGTAACGCCACAGCAGCAGCGGCCGCTGGAGCAGCACTCCGGCAGCGAAGCCGCCGATGTGCGCGCCAACCGCGATCAGCAGCCCGAGCTGCCCGCTCAAATAGGCCATGACGGTCTGCAACACGATCCACGCCGCCATCAGCCACGCGATGTTGAGCCAGCGGTTGAGGCGTAACGATTCCACGATCCTCTTGGGTTTGCCGAAGCTTACCGCGTAGGCCCCGAAGATCGCGCTGACCGCGCCCGAAGCCCCAATCGCCGGCGCCACCGATTGGGGATCGATCGCATATTGCCCGGCCGCCGCAACGTAGGCACCGATCAGATACAGGACGATCACCGGCCCGGCACCAAGCACCGCCTCGATCTTCCGGCCGCAATAGAACAACCACAGCAGATTGAAGAAAAGGTGCAGCAGATTCCCGTGCACCAGGGTCATGCTCAGTGGCGTGATCCACACCGGAAGCGAAGGATCAATCGCCAGTCCGCCGACCCGAGCGCTGATGAATCCCATCGAGGTCGCGGCGAAGGACAGATTGCCGGTAAGCCAGATGGCGATCGTCACCAAGGTGGTGATCGCCACCAGCCCCAGGGTCGCGCGCTGGCGAAGATCCGGCACGCCGCTCAGATGAACTCGATCTTGGCGATTTCGTAGTAGCGTTCGCCGGCGGGCGTGGTCACTTCGACCTCGTCGCCCTTCTGGCGCCCGATCAGCGCGCGGCCGAGCGGCGAATTGTAGCTGATCCGCCCGACCTTGGCGTCAGCCTCGGTCTGCCCGACCAACTGATAGCGGATCTTCTTCTCGTCCTCGTCAAGCAGGGTCACCGTCGCGCCGAACACGACCTTGTCGCCCGACAGCGTGGTCGGGTCGATCACCAGGGCGCGGGCCAGTCGATCCTCGAGGTCTGCGAGCATGGCCTCGACCTGGCCCTGCCGCTCCTTGGCGGCGTGATACTCGGCATTTTCGCTAAGGTCGCCGTGCGCGCGCGCTTCCTCGATCGAGTCGATGATGTCGGGCCGCTCCAGCTTGAGCCGCTTCACATCCTCTTCGATGAGTCGGAAGCCTTCGGCCAGCATTGGCACTTTTTCGCTCGACATTGGTCTAACCCCTTGGATCAAAACCCCGTTGGCGAGCGCCTTGCCCGAAATGGCGGCGCCACGCGCATTTTCCGGGATTTGATGGAAAATCGTTTAAGTGGAACCCGAATAATAGGCTTGGAGCGAGCGGACTTCAAGCTGGTGTCCCCGAAGCGCCTTGATCGACCGCGCCGCCGCATGGCTCGCCGCCGCCGTCGTGAAATACGGCACCTTGCGTCCCAACGTCGTCGCGCGGATCGAATAGCTGTCCTTCATCGACTGCCAGCCCTCGGTGGTGTTGAACACCAGCTGCACCCCGCCGTCGAGCAACCGGTCGACGATGTGCGGCCGACCTTGTGCCACCTTGTTGACCTTTTCCACCGGCAGACCCTGCGCGGCAAGATAGTCCGCCGTCCCGCCGGTGGCGACGATCGAGAAGCCGAGCTCGACCATCAGCTTGGCGGTCGCCGCGATCGGCTCCTTGTCGCTGTCCTTGACCGAGATGAACACCGCTCCGCTGTCAGGCAGCACGACCCCCACTCCAAGCTGCGACTTGGCAAAGGCGATATCGAAATCCCGATCGATTCCCATCACTTCGCCCGTGCTCTTCATCTCCGGCCCCAACACCGGGTCGGTGCCGGGGAAGCGCGCGAAGGGGAAGATGCTCTCCTTGATCGCGACATAATCGAGGTCGCGGTCGATCGGCGCGAAGGCGTCGAGCATCTCCCCCGCCATCACCCGCGTCGCGATCTTGGCGATCGGCCGCCCGATCGCCTTGGCGACGAACGGCACCGTCCGCGACGCCCGCGGATTGACCTCGATCAGATAAACCACCTCGTCCTTGACCGCGAACTGGATGTTCATCAGCCCTTTGACCTGAAGCGCCATCCCCAGCGCGGTCGCCTGCCGCTCGATCTCGGCAATCACCGCGTCCGACAGGCTATAGGGCGGGATCGAGCAGGCGCTGTCGCCCGAATGGACCCCCGCTTCCTCGATATGCTGCAATATTCCCGCGACCGCGACGCTCGTCCCGTCGCAGATGCAATCGACATCCACCTCGATCGCGTCGCGAAGGTAGCGGTCGATCAGCACCGGCGAATTGCCCGACACCTGCACCGCGGTGGCAATATAATGGTCGAGCTGCTCGGGCCCGTCGACCACTTCCATCGCCCGCCCGCCAAGCACATAGCTGGGCCGGATCAGCACCGGATAGCCAATCCGCTCGGCGATCGCGATCGCCTCGTCGCGGTTGCGCGCAAGGCCATTGGCCGGCTGCTTCAGCCCCAATTTGTCGACCAACTTGGCAAAGCGCTCGCGGTCCTCGGCCAGGTCGATGCTGTCGGGGCTGGTGCCTAGGATTGGCACTCCTGCCGCCTGCAGCCCGGCCGCCAGCTTGAGCGGCGTCTGCCCGCCGAGCTGGACGATCACCCCGACCAGTTCGCCTTTTTCCTGCTCGCGGTGGATGATCTCGAGCACATCCTCTTCGGTCAGCGGCTCGAAATAGAGGCGGTCGCTGGTGTCCGGATCGGTCGACACCGTCTCCGGATTGCAATTGACCATGATCGCCTCATACCCCGCATCCTTCAGTGCGAAGGCGGCGTGGCAGCAGCAATAGTCGAACTCGATCCCCTGCCCGATCCGGTTTGGCCCACCGCCGAGGATCATCACTTTGCGGCGGTCGCTGACTTCCGCCTCGTCCTCGGGTTCGGCGAACAACGGCGCCTCATATGTCGAATAGAGATAGGGCGTCGCCGCATCGAACTCCGCCGCACAGCTGTCGATCCGCTTGAACACCGGGCGCACGCCCAGCTTGTGCCGCGCCCGCCGCACCTCGGCCTCGGTTACGCCCCCGGTCATCGCCCGGAGCGCATCGTGGACGATCCCCGACCCGTAAGCCGCGGTCTCCGACGCCTCGCGCCCCACCCCCGCCGACCGCAACGCCAGCTGCGCCAGTCGCGAGTCCGAAAAACCCATTCCCTTCAGCCGCCGCAGCCCCTCGGCGTCCTGCGGAATGCCCAGGTCGCGCACCTGCTCCTCGGCGGCGACGATCTCCGCCAGGCGCCCCAGGAACCACGGGTCGAACCCGGCGATCTGGTTGATCCGCTCGATCGTGAACCCCTGCCGCAATGCCTCGGCCGCGACCAGCAGCCGGTCGGGCGTGGCCCGGGCCAGCGCATTCTCGATCTCCGCCGGCGACGCATGCTCCAGGCTCCGCACCCGGTCGAGCCCGCACAGGCCGACCTCGAGCCCGCGCAACGCCTTCTGCAAGCTCTCGGCGAACGATCGCCCGATCGCCATCACTTCGCCGACCGACTTCATCGCCGTCGACAGCGTATCCGCCGATCCGGCGAACTTCTCGAACGCGAAGCGCGGGATCTTGGTCACGACGTAATCGATCGTCGGCTCGAACGACGCCGGGGTCGCCCCGCCGGTGATGTCGTTCGAAATCTCGTCGAGCGTGTAGCCCACCGCCAGCTTGGCCGCGACCTTGGCGATCGGGAAGCCGGTGGCCTTGGACGCCAGCGCCGACGACCGCGATACGCGCGGGTTCATCTCGATCACGATCATCCGTCCGGTCTTCGGATCGACCGCGAACTGAACGTTGGAACCCCCTGTTTCGACACCGATTTCCCGCAACACCGCGATGCTGGCCGAGCGCATCCGCTGATATTCCTTGTCGGTCAGCGTCAGCGCCGGGGCGACGGTGATACTGTCCCCGGTATGCACCCCCATCGGGTCGATATTCTCGATCGAGCAGATGATGATGGCGTTGTCGGCAGTGTCGCGCACCACCTCCATCTCATATTCCTTCCACCCGACCAAGCTCTCGTCGATCAGCACCTCGGTGGTGGGGCTGGCTTCGAGGCCGGAGCGGACGAAATGCTCATATTCCTGCCTATTGTAGGCGATTCCGCCGCCGGTCCCGCCAAGCGTAAAGCTTGGACGGATCACTGCGGGAAGGCCCACAGTATCGAGCGCCGCCGCGGCCTCTTCCCAGCTATGGACGATCGCCGACTTGGGGCTTTCCAGCCCGATCCGGTCCATCGCATCGCGGAACAGTTCGCGATTTTCGGCCTTCTCGATCGCCTCCGCCTTGGCCCCGATCAACTCGACCCCGAGCCGCGCCAGCGTGCCATCCTTGTCGAGCGCCAGCGCGGTGTTGAGCGCGGTCTGCCCGCCCATCGTCGGCAGCAGCGCATCGGGCCGCTCCTTCTCGATGATCCGCGCGACGATCTCGGGCGTGATCGGCTCGACATAGGTCGCATCCGCCAGCTCGGGATCGGTCATGATCGTCGCCGGGTTGCTGTTCACGACGATGACGCGATAGCCCTCGGCCTTCAGCGCCTTGACCGCTTGAGACCCGGAGTAATCGAACTCCGCCGCCTGCCCGATAACGATCGGCCCGGCGCCGATGACCAGGATCGAGGATATGTCGGTGCGCTTGGGCATTATTTGTTTGGAACCAGAAATCTTGCTGGTGGGCTCGACCGATACCTCATTGTCCATATCGATCTTCCCGTCAGACCAAGCACTCGCCGGCGCAATCGCAACCTCAATTGCCAGCTTCCCGAAACGGCCGGCGATAGCGTCGCGATAGAGTGAAAATGCCCGACGGGAGTCTGATCCCGGTGGAAACAGGACCATCACTTCTGCTTGATCCTTTTCGTTCTTCGTTCGATTAGCCTTGAACCCTACGCTTTCTGCAGCCGTCTCAAGCAGGTTCATCGACGGCAACTCACCCACTGCCATGAAACCGAAAAAGAACGTCGGCGCACGTGTTGTTGCGTCTTCAGCCATGACGATCGGAGGATAGGGTGACAGATCGCTGATCATACTTTCGTCTCCATCATCCCCACAAACTTTTCGAACAAATAGAAACTGTCCATCGGCCCCGGGCTCGCCTCGGGGTGGTATTGGACCGAAAAGGCTGGTTTATCCGTCAGTTCGATCCCGCAATTACTATCGTCGAACAGGCTGACGTGGGTCTCGCGGACGTTGTCGGGGAGGCCTTCACGCTCGACCGCAAAGCCGTGGTTCATGCTGGTGATCTCGACCGCGCCGTCGCTCAGGCGCTTGACCGGATGATTGGCCCCGCGATGCCCCTGGAACATCTTGGCCGTCCTGCCCCCCACCGCCAGCGCCAGTAACTGGTGCCCCAGGCAGATGCCGAACAACGGCTTGCCCGTGTCCAGCAACTGCCGGATCAGCGGCACCGCATACTCCCCCGTCGCCGCCGGATCGCCCGGTCCGTTCGACAGGAAGAAACCATCGGGCTCTTGGCCCATGATCTCGTCGAAAGTCGCTCCCGCCGGCACGATCGTAACCCGCGCCCCGGCCTCGACCAGATTGCGGAAGATGTTGCGCTTCGACCCGTAATCGATCGCGACCACGTGGGGTATTTTCTCCCCCCTCTCCCGCGTGCGGGAGAGGGTCGGGGTGAGGGCACTTTCTTCAAAGGAGGTAGAAAAGCCGTCCCCTGGCCCCTCTCGCTCCGGCGGGAGGTGAGAAGATTCCTCATACCCCTCGCCGAGCCGCCATTTGCCCCCGCTCCACGCCTCAAGTTGCTGACGGCTGACGATTTTCGCCAGGTCCATCCCCTCGAGCCCCGGCCAGTTGGCCGCCGCTTCCTGCAATTCCTCCAGGTCGAAGGCGCCCGACGCCGAATGCGCGAATGCCACCGTCGGCGGCCCTTCGCGCCGCACCAGCCGGGTCAGCGCCCTTGTATCGACCCCCGACACCCCGATCCGCCCCGTCGCCTTCATCCAGCTCGGGAAATCCTGCGTGCTCCGGAAATTGCTCGGCCCCGTCACCGCCTCGCGCACGAAACAACCCAGCGCATGCGCCTCGCCCGCCTCGACATCTTCCTCATTGGCGCCGACATTGCCAATGTGGGGAAAGGTGAACGCCACCACCTGCCGCGCATAGGAGGGATCGGTCATCACCTCCTGATATCCGGTCATCGCGGTGTTGAAGCACAATTCGCCGACCGCGCTTCCCTCGGCGCCGAAGCCGCGGCCCCAGATCGTCCGTCCATCGGCGAATACGATCACGGCCGTCGCTCCGTCAGGGCGTGCGGACGTGGATCGTGGATCGGCCAAAGTGGGGCTCCTGCGCAAAGAAAAACCGGCGATGTCGCTAAGGGAATGCGGCTAGGCCCATGCGGCGTTGAGGTCAACGCTGTAATCGGCGCGAATTCGCCGCTACGACCCGATTTTTCCGGTGAACCGAAACGGACTTGTCATGATTCGCGACGACCTCAAGACCGCGCTGGTGAGCGCGATGAAAAGCGGCGACAAGGCCGCCACCCAGACGTTGCGGATGATCAGCAGCGCGATCAAAAACCGCGACATCGAGCTGCGCACGGCGGCGACCAGGCCCGAAGACGACGCGTTGGTCACCGACGTGCTCCAGAAGATGATCAAGCAACGCCGCGAGTCCGTCGCCATGTACGAAACCGGCGGCCGCGCCGAACTCGCCGCGATCGAAACCGCCGAAATCGCCGTCATAGAGAAGTTCCTGCCGCAACAATTGAGCGAGGATGAGGCCAAGGCCGCGGTTCAGGCACTGATCGCCGAGGCCGGCGCAAGCAGCATGAAGGACATGGGTCGCGTCATGGCCCTGGTGAAGGAACGCCACGCCACCAGCATTGAACCGGCCCGGGCGAGCGCCCTCGTGAAGGCGCTTCTCTCCGGCGCGTGAGCCTTTCGACCGCCTTTCTCGACGAACTCCGCGCCCGCACCACGCTCAGCGCGATCATCGCCCCGTCGGTCAAACTGACCAAGGCGGGGCGCGAATACAAAGCCTGCTGCCCGTTCCATCAGGAAAAGACCCCTTCCTTCTACGTCAATGACGAGAAGGGATTTTACCATTGCTTCGGCTGCCAGGCGCATGGCGATGCGATCCGCTTCCTGACCGACGCGCGCGGACTGCCGTTCATGGACGCAGTCAAGGAATTGGCGGGCAAGGCCGGGATCGACGTCCCCGCCCCCGACCCGCGCGCTGCGGAAAAGCAGGAGCGGGCCAAGGGCTTGCATGACGTCATGGCGTCGGCCCAGGGCTGGTTCGTCGAGCAGCTGGCAGGGATCGAGGGCGCCGCGGCCCGCGCCTATCTGGCCAAGCGCGGGATCACCGCCGCCACGCAGAAGAAGTTCGGTTTCGGCTTCGCCCCCGACACGCGCGGCAAACTGAAGTCCGCGCTGGCCGAGTACGGCAATGACAAGCTCGTCGAGGCGGGTCTGTTGATCCAACCGGAAGACAATCGCGACCCCTACGACCGCTTCCGCGGCCGGCTGACCTATCCGATCAAGGACCAGCGTGGCCGCGTCATCGCCTTCTCCGCGCGCATCGTCGGTGCTGGAGAGCCGAAATATCTCAATTCCCCCGACACGCCCTTGTTCGACAAGGGCCGCAGCCTGTTCAACCTCGACCTCGCTGGCCCCGCTAGCCGCACCGCGAACCGGCTGCTGGTGGTCGAAGGGCAGATGGACGCGATCGCGCTCGACCAGGCGGGGATCGGCGAGGTCGTCGCCCCGCTCGGCACCGCGGTGACCGATGCCCAGCTCGAGCGGATGTGGCGGCTCGAGCCCGCGCCGATCTTCTGTTTCGACGGCGACAGCGCGGGGCAAAAAGCCTCGATCCGCGCCGCCACCCGCGCCCTCCCCCACCTCGCCCCCGAGCGCACGCTGCGATTCGTCGCCCTCCCCGCCGGGCAGGATCCCGATGACGTCATCCGTGCGGGCGGCCGCGCCGCGATGGAGGCGTTGCTCACCGCCGCCGAGCCGCTGGTCGAGCGCCTGTGGCGGCAAGAGGTCGAGGCCGCGCCGCTCGACACGCCCGAAGCCCGCGCCGGCCTCCGTCAGCGCCTGTCCGATCATGCCGCGACCATCGCCGACCCCAACGTCCGCAGCCTCTACCGCGACGAATGGCTCCGCCGTTTCGACGCGCTCGTCCGCCCCGATCAGGCGCAGCGCGGGGGGCGCGGCCCGTTCACCCCGCGCACCCCGTGGAAGAAGAACAAGGACGGCCGCTTCGTGCCGCCCCCCGCCCCCGCCAGCCAGGCGGCGCGGACCATCGCCTCGACCGGAATCACCGGCGGCATCGCCCGCGCCCTCGTCCTCGGCCACGCCTTGTTCCCGCAGGCGATCGGCGACCATTTCGAGGCGCTGGCCGCGCTCCCCATCGCCGATCCGCCCGCTGCAGCGCGTGCGCGACCGGATGATCGATCTGGCGATGGGCGGCGCGGAGCTTGATCGCGAGGCGCTGCACACCATATTGGCAGCACCGGACATGGCCGCGCCCTGGCGCGACGTGTCCAAAGGCGGAGAGATCGGCTTTTCCTTCACCCGCGGCGACTGCGATCCCGACGTCGCCCGGCGCGATCTCGGGCTGGCGATCGAGGCGCTGGTGGCGAGGATCGATCTCGACGCGGCATTTGCGGCGGCCCAGTTGCGGCTTGCAAATGGCGACGACGACGCCTTTCAGGAACAGCAACGGCTTCACACCCTTCGTGAAGCGCTAAAGGAACGGCTGGCGTCCCTCGCGGGGAACGACTAAGCGGCCCGTAAGTAGAATCGAGCACATGGCGAAGAACGACACGGCTGAACCCGATACCGACGGCGGCGATGCGCCCCTGATCGACCTCAACGACGTTGCGATCAAGAAACTGATCGCGCGCGCCAAGAAGCGCGGCGTCATCACCTATGACGAATTGAACGAGGCGCTGCCCTCGGGCCAGTTCGACTCCGACCAGATCGAGGACATCACCTCCGCGCTGAGCGAGATGGGGATCAACATCGTCGAGGCGGTCGAGGCCGGCGACGACGATGAGGACGAGGTCGAGAAGGAAGCCGACGACGAGGTCGATCCGCTCGACGACGGCGGCCCCCGCCCCGCCGCCGCGGTCAAGAAGGAAACCGTCGACCGCACCGACGATCCGGTCCGCATGTACCTGCGCGAGATGGGCGCGGTCGAACTCTTGAGCCGCGAGGGCGAAATCGCCATCGCCAAGCGCATCGAGGCCGGCCGCGACACGATGATCTGGGGCCTGTGCGAAAGCCCGATCACCTTCAACGCCATCATCGACTGGTCGAACAATCTCAACAACGGCGTCATGCAGCTGCGCGAGATCCTCGATCTCGAGGCGATGCTGTCCAAGGGCCCGACGCCCGAGCAGATCAACGCCAGCGAAGAGGGCGAAGAGGGCGCCGACGACGAGATCAGCGAGAAGAACGCCGGCCCGACCATCAAGGAAGAGGAAGAGCCCGAGGAGGAAGCCCCCGCCGACGAGGAGGACGAGCTCAACGAACGCCGCACCCCCCGAGCCGTCGAGGAAGAGGAAGAGGATAACACCCTTTCGCTTGCCCAGATGGAGGAACAGCTCAAGCCGATGGCGCTCGAGAAGTTCGCCGGCATCACCGCGCTCTACAAGAAATTCTCCAAGCTGCAGCAGGCCCGCCTGACCGCCATGGGCGTCGGCGAAAGCTTCCCCGCGGCCGAGGAAAAGAAATACGCCAAGCTGTCCGAACAGCTCACCGCCGAGGTCGAGAGCGTCCAGTTCCACGCCTCGAAGATCGAATATCTCGTCGACCAGCTCTACAGCTACAACCGCCGCCTGACCGCGCTCGGCGGCCAGATGCTGCGCCTCGCCGAGCGTCACCGAGTCCCGCGCAAAGCGTTCCTCGACAGCTACATGGGCTCCGAGCTCGACGACAATTGGCTCGCCCGCGCGAAGAAGATCGACAAGAAGTTCGCCGCCTTCGTCGAGGCGGAAGGCGACAGCGTCGACCGCATCCGCGTCGAGATCGGCGAGATCGCGCAGTCGACCGGCATGGGGCTCGGCGAGTTCCGCCGCATCGTCAACCAGGTCCAGAAGGGCGAGCGCGAAGCCCGCATCGCCAAGAAGGAAATGGTCGAGGCCAACCTCCGCCTCGTCATCTCGATCGCCAAGAAATACACCAACCGCGGCCTGCAGTTCCTCGACCTCATCCAGGAAGGCAATATCGGCCTGATGAAGGCGGTCGACAAATTCGAATATCGCCGCGGCTACAAGTTCAGCACCTATGCCACCTGGTGGATCCGCCAGGCGATCACCCGCAGATCGCCGACCAGGCGCGCACCATCCGCATCCCGGTGCACATGATCGAAACGATCAACAAACTGGTCCGCACCAGCCGCCAGTTCCTCCACGAAACCGGCCGCGAACCGACCCCGGAGGAGCTCGCCGAGCGCCTCTCCATGCCGCTCGAAAAAGTCCGCAAGGTGATGAAGATCGCCAAGGAACCGATCAGCCTGGAAACCCCGATCGGCGACGAGGAAGACAGCCACCTGGGCGACTTCATCGAGGACAAGAACGCCGTCATCCCGGTCGACGCCGCGATCCAGGCGAACCTCAAGGAAACCGTCACCCGCGTGCTGGCGTAGCCTAACCCCCCGCGAAGAACGCGTGCTGCGCATGCGCTTCGGCATCGGCATGAACACCGATCACACGCTGGAAGAGGTCGGGCAGCAATTCTCGGTGACGCGCGAGCGCATCCGGCAGATCGAGGCCAAGGCGTTGCGGAAGCTGAAGCATCCGAGCCGGTCGCGGAAAATGCGGAGTTTTCTTGATCAATAGCTCGGATAAAGAGTGATATCCCGAACGCCTTGGCCTCCTAATTTCCCGCTCGTGGTGATTCACTGTGAGGTCACTGCCAGAGATGGGCATCCTCAATATGGAGCGGCGAAGGCGGGTGACGCCAACGCCGCTTGGGAGTTAGTCGATGAGCTAATCGACGGGGCTGCTTTACTGGAGATTCAAGCTCTAGCCGGAAATCAGGCGATCCTATTGCCGGTGGTCGCAGAAGAAACCACGGGCTTTAATGCCATTCCCGACGCTATGGCACAGGCGATCAGCCGGCGGATCGGCAGGCCAGCTGTTGCGGGCGAAATCGTTCAGACAAACAAGGTTGGCCATACGCGTGCGAACGGCCCTTAAGGCTTCGTGTGATGTGGTGTCGTTGAGAATTTCAGTTGCAACTTTGACGGCAGCTCGGTTCAACGGATCGTCTTGGTGAAGACGGTGACATGAGGGTGCCACTGCGCGCCCCCCAAGCCGCCACATTCGTTCGCTCTCGCCATGCTGGCGCAAGGATTTCCTCTCTCGTCGTGACGTCGGTCGTGTCGGCTCCGCCGCATGCCGTCCGGCATTGTCCTTCGGACGCCTGCGGCTCCGTTGGCTCTTCGCCCAAGCTGGCGTATGTTTGCGGATCCACCAACTGGAGGCTCGGCAACTCATGTCAGACCACGTCTACAAGATCGTCGAGCTCGTCGGCTCCTCGCCCACCGGGATCGAGGATGCCATCCAGGGGGCCATCGCCCGCGCCTCCGCCACCATCGACCATATCCGCTGGTTTGAAGTCCTCGAAACCCGCGGCCATGTCGAGGACGGCAAGGTCTTGCATTACCAGGTGACCATCAAGGTGGGCTTCACCGTCAAGGCGTAAGCGGCCCTTCAAACCGGCGGCAACACCGCCAGCCGCGCCGCCTTCCCCCCGCACCGCCCGCACTTCATCCGCGCCCGCGCCGCCGCCAGGCTCCCCGCCCCGCACGCCCCCACCAGTTCCACCCCGCTCATCGTCCGCGCCGATCCGCAGTCGCCGCATTCGATGCGGATGCTGGCGCCGAATCGCACCAGGTCGGCGGCGGTGTGGATATGTTTGGTCGACATGGCGCCCAAGCTACGCCGCGCAGAACGAAACGGGAACACCGGCCCGCGAATAAAGCTGTGCATGGTTTTCGCTGTCCTACACGGCGCGTGGCCTGATATCGCCGCGAGCATGGCCCCGGACGAAGTGATGGTGATGGGTAGTGGATCGGTTGGCGCTGCCGCCGCGGGGGCGATTGGCTTAAGTTGACGAAAGGGGTCCGAAAAGGCGCCGCACTGGGGAAACTTTGACAACCTTAGCTAGATCGCGACGCCGTCGATATTGCCGCTTGGGGCATAGCGGCACACCAGCACCTCCCACCGCGCCGACTGGCCGATCGCGCAGCCGACGCGGGTGGTCGTCGGCCAGACGATCGCGGTGAAGTGGCCGACGTCGCTCCACCGGCCGGTGCGGCTGGTATCGGGGAAGCGCCCGGCGCGGAACAGCCGTCGCTCGTCGGTCCAGCTGCCGATCATCGCCGACAGCGGGAAGAAGCCTCGCGTGCCGATCCACAGATTTTCCCCCTGCCCCGGCCGCACGGCCCGGGGCGAATGCCGCAACCGCCCCTCGCGTGCCAGTTGGTCGGCATAGGGTGCCGCTCCGGCGGCAAGATAGGGGTCCCAAGCCAGCGGCGGCGATCCGAATCGCGCCCGTTCGCGGTTATGCGCCGCCAGCAGCGGCGCGACGATCTCGGCGGGGCGGTATTGCGCCGGTCGATACTGGGCTTGGCGATACTGCTGTTGCTGGTGCCGCGTCGGCGCGACCGTGGCCGGCACGCAGCCGGCAAGCAGCAAGGCGGGAAGGACGATGCGCATGGTGCGAAAACGATTCACGCTCGGCGGGGTGCCTCAGCCGCCCCTCGCCTTGTCGAGATAATAAGGCAGTGCGGCTTCCAGTCCGGCGGCAAGGTCGAACCGGGGCCGGTAGCCGATCCGTGCCTCCGCCTTGCCGATGTCTGCCTCGCTGTGGCGCGCGTCGCCGGCGCGAAACGGCGCGTAGGCGGGGTCTTGTGCATAATGCACCTGGTGCCGCTCGAGCCCGTCGCGAAGGTGGCCGAACAATTGGTTGAGCGTCGTCCGCTGCCCGACCGCGACGTTGTAGATTTCGCCCTGCGCCTCGTCGTCGGCGAGCGCGGCCAGCAGATTGGCCTGGACGGCGTTGGCGACGAAGCAGAAGTCGCGGCTGGTCTCGCCGTCGCCATTGATCGTCACCAGCTCGCCGTCGAGCATCGCCGCGGTCCATTTGGGGATCACCGCGGCATAGGCACCCTCGGGGTCCTGGCGCGGCCCGAAGACATTGAAATAGCGCAGGCCGGTGGCGCGGTAGCCGTAGGCGGTGGCGTAGACTTTGGCGTAGATCTCGTCGATCAGCTTGGTCGCCGCATAAGGGGACAGGGCATTGCCGATTCGGTCTTCCCGCTTTGGCAGTTCGGGGTCGTCGCCATAGGTCGATGACGACGCCGCATAGACGAACCGGCCGACCGCTAAGCGCCGTGCGGCGTCGAGCAGGTTGAGGAAGCCGGTGACGTTGCTGTCGTGGCTCAGCAGCGGTTCTTCCATCGAGCGCGGCACCGATCCCAGCGCCGCCTGGTGGAGGACGACGTCGGCCCCCGCCACGGCCCGCTCACACGTCGCCCGGTCGCATACGTCGCCGCGGATCATGGTGAAACGATCTTCGGCGCCGGGCACCGCGGCCAGCGCCTCGTCGACGTTGCGCTGGTGGCCGGTCGCGAAATTGTCCAGCCCGACCACCCGTTGGCCGTGGCGGAGCAGCGTCTCGACCAGATTGGATCCGATGAACCCCGCCGCGCCGGTCACCAGCCAGGAGGATTGCCGCTCGGCCAGCATCGCCGCAATCTTGTCGTCGCCGTTCAATGCCATCTTCGCCACCCGCCTGACCGTTGCACTCTCATACTGTCCGGACGGCGACGCGCAATCCGTTGCGTTTCGCCACTCGGCACGGGTAAGCAGGGCCACTCAAACAGGAGCCGCCATGTCCCTCCCTGCCATTTTCGACAATCTCCGGCTGCCGGTCATCGCCGCTCCACTGTTCATCATCTCGCACCCCGCTCTGGTCATCGCCCAATGCAAGGCCGGGGTCGTCGGCAGCTTTCCGGCGCTGAACGCACGGCCGCAGGCACATCTCGACGAATGGATTCATCAGATCACCGAGGAACTGGCGGCATGGGATCGTGACAATCCCGACACCCCCGCGGCGCCCTTCGCGGTCAACCAGATCGTCCACCGCTCGAACGACCGGCTGGAACAGGATATCGAGACGACAGCCAAGTGGCGGGTCCCGATCACCATCACCTCGCTCGGTGCGCGGACCGAATTGAACGAGGCGGTGCACGGGTGGGGCGGGATCACGCTGCACGACATCATCGACGATCGCTTTGCCCGCAAAGCCGTGGAAAAAGGCGCCGACGGTCTCATTGCCGTCGCGGCCGGTGCAGGCGGTCATGCCGGCAAGTGGTCGCCGTTCGCTTTGGTCCAGGAAATCCGCCAGTGGTTCGACGGTCCGCTTGCTTTGTCGGGTGCCATTGCCACCGGCGGCGCGGTTCTTGCGGCGCAGGCGATGGGCGCGGACTTCGGCTACATCGGCTCGCCATTCATCGCCACTGACGAGGCGCGAGCCGAGGAGGACTATAAACAGGGGATCGTCGCCGGCGGCGGTGCCGACATCGTCAATTCCAATCTCTTCACCGGGATCAATGGCAATTATCTGCGCGGATCGATCGCCGCTGCCGGACTGGACCCCGACAATTTGCCTCAGGCCGGACCTGAAGCGATGAATTTCCAGTCGGCCTCCGGTGCCAAGGCTTGGCGCGACATCTGGGGATCGGGACAGGGCATCGGCGTCGTCGACAAAGTGGTGCCGACCGCCGATCTCGTCGCTCGCTTGCGTGAGGAGTATACGGCGGCGAGGTCACGGTTGCTGGCATGAAGATCGTCCCGCTTCTGGCGCTCTCGCTCATTGCCGCCGCACCGCCGGCCCCACCGATCAGTGCCGACCGGATCAAGGCGGACGTACGCACACTTTCGTCGGACGTGTTCGACGGTCGCGGTCCCGGCGAAAAGGGCGAAGCGCTGACAATCGATTTCATTTCCAAGGCGTTTGCCAAAGCAGGCCTCGAACCCGGCGGCGAAGGCGGGAAATGGACTCAGGAAGTTCCCCTGGTCCGGCTTGATCGCCTCCCGGGCGCCAGCGTGTCGGTGCGGGTCGCGGGGCAAATTCAGTCGCTTCGATTGTCGACCGACACCACGCTTGCGCTTCGCAATGCCGGTGCATTTCGGCTGGATGATGCGCCGCTAGTGTTCGCAGGTTGGGGTATCGTCGACCCGGTGCGCGGTTGGGATGCGTACCGCGGGGTCGACATGCGCGGCAAGGTGGCGGTCCTGCTGGCCAATGATCCCGACATGGAAGCGCAGCGCAATCTTGGCTTTGGCGGGCGCGCCCTAGCCTTTTCGGGCCGAAGCGGTGCGAAGATCGCGGCCGCAGCCAAAGCGGGTGCTGCGGGAGTTCTGTTCATTCACGAAGAGGCCGCGTTCAGCTGGCCCTTTACCCAGGCCGGCAGCGGGGATGCCTTGCCCAGTTTTGCTTATGCACCATTGGCGCAGTCTGCCTTAGGGTTCAGCGCGATCGTGCGTCGTGAAGTGGCGATCTCGATCTTGAAGCGGGCTGGCCAATCGTTGCCGGCGTTGAAAGTCCGGGCGCGCGATCCGGGCTTTCGCGCCTTTGCGCTGCCCGGCGCCAGCATTTCGGTCGCCGGCGTCACTCGTGCGACGCCTGTGATCAGCCATAATGTCATCGGCAAACTCCGCGGTCGCGACCGACCCAACGAGACCGTGCTGTATGGCGCCCATTGGGACGCCAACGGCCATAATGGCCCCGACGCACGCGGCGACGCGATCCGCAACGGCGCGATCGATAATGCCACGGGTACCGCCGAACTGATCGAGGTCGCCCGTGCCTTCGCCGCCGGCCCCCGCCCGCAGCGGACAACGGTGTTCGCGGCCTGGACGTCCGAGGAGAAGGGCCTGCTCGGCGCGGAATATTATGCCGCTCATCCGCTTTATCCGCTCGAGAGCACGGCCGCTGTTATCAACCTCGATCCGCATGTCGTTCTTCCTGCCTCACGAACGCTTGAATTGATCGGGCCCGGACAAACTGATCTGGAAACGTTGCTCGACCGCGCCGCCGCGGCTGGAGGCCAGCGAGTGATCCCGGAGCCGAACCCTGCCGCCGGCTGGTATTTTCGATCGGATCACTTTCCGTTTGTCCAGCGCGGGGTACCGGCGCTTGCCTTTCGCGCCGGTCGGGACCTCATAAGCGGCGGGACGACCACCGGCGATCGCATCGTCGAGGCCTATAATCAGCGATGCTATCACCAGCCTTGCGATCAGTTCGATCCCCGCTGGGCCTTTGCCGGCACCGCACAGGAAGCGACCGCTGCATTCCGCGTTGGCCAGGCGATTGCAAACGACGTCGCCTGGCCGTCCTGGCTTCCGGGCAGCGAATATGCCGCGATCCGGCAGGCCAGCGCGGCCCAGCGACGTTAGGCGAGTGCCCCCAGCTTGCTTCGCCACGCGTCGGGAAGCGCCACCGGACGGCGCGATTCCCGGCCGACATAGACGTGCGTGAAATGGCCCTGCGCGGCTGGTTCGCTCACACCCTGTTCGAATACACCGATATAGTAAGTAACGCTCGATCCACCGAGCCGGGCGATCGCGATCCCAACTTCGACATTGCCAGGGAACGTCAGCGGCGCGAAGAAAGTGCACCCGGTTTCGACCACCAGTCCGATCGGGTCGCCATGCTGAATGTCCAGCAGTCCGGCACCAACCAGCAGCGCGTTCACCGCGCTGTCGAACCATTGATAGTAAATGGTATTATTGACGTGCCCGTACGCATCATTGTCCGACCAGCGTGTCGTGATGGTGGTGAAGTGGCGGTAAGTGGAGCGAGCGCGCCGCTCGGGCCGGTTCACCACGCGGCCTCGTAAAGCCGCTTCGCGTCGGCCTCGTCGATCGGGCAAGGATTGTTCATCAGCAATCGGGTCTGTTTCATCGCCTCCCTGGCAAGCACCGGAATATGGTCCTCGGTTATGCCATGGTCGCGGAGGCGCGGGCTGATGCCGCTGGCGACGATCATTCGATCGAGCGTGTCGATCAACATGGCGCATTGCGCTTGACTGCCCTGCCCGGCGCAATTGGGGGCGATGATCTGCGCGAGCTCGGCATAATGGTCACGCGCCGCCCCGCTATTATGTTGCAGCACATGCCGCAGCATCAAAGCGTTCGACAGACCATGGGGCAGGTGGTGGAGGCCGCCAAGCGGATAGGCCAGTGCATGAACGCCGGCGACCGGCGCATTCGAAAAAGCCACCCCGGCGAGATGCGCGCCAAGCAACATCGATGATCGTGCTTCGAGATCGTCGGGATGACCGCAGGCTCGCAGCAGATTCGCCGAGAGTAATCGCAGGGCTTCGCGGGCAAGCGCATCCGACAGGGGATTCTTGAGCCGCGCCGAGGTATAGGCCTCGACCGCATGGACCATGGCGTCGATCCCCGTCGCGGCAGTCACATGGCGCGGAAGACCGACGGTCAAGGTCGGATCGAGGATTGCAAGATCGGCGGTGATCGCGCGGGCATTCACCGCCAGCTTTGTCCCGCCCTCCACGGTAATCACCGAAATCGGCGTCGCTTCGGATCCGGTGCCAGCGGTGGTTGGAACGAGCACGAGAGGCAACTTTCGCCCGACCGCAATTTCAACGCCCCAGATAGCATCGAGATCGTCGCCCGATCCGAGCAGATATGCCGCAAGCTTCGCGACATCCATTGGACTGCCACCCCCAAAGCCGACCACCGATGTCACTGCGGCGTCGCGTCCGGCCTCGACCGCCGCGAGCAGGGTCGCCTTCGCCGGATCTGCCTCCACCGCGCTGAAAATCGTCACCGCGCGCGATTGCTCCAGTGCCGCAATCCACGGCGTGGCCAGCCCGAGATCAAGCAACTGCTGATCGGTGACTAGCAGGACCGGTCCATCTGGCAGGTGCTCGGAAAGCTGCGTCGCGCCGGTCGACGTCGCCAGGACGCGTGGCCCGTAAGAAAAGGTAAAAGGCTGCATGCGCTGCAGCCTAGGACGTCAGGCGCCTCGATTCCAGACCAGGTCGCGTTCCAGCCGGCCCATCAACGCTCGTGCGGGACTCTGCACCGGTTCGTCATCCGTCTGCCCCTGGTCGAGCCGCTCGACCCGCGCGTACAGATCGGAACTGGCCATGATCAGCCGCTGGGCCGCCGGCGGTAAATGTTCCAGAACCTTGGGATCGCTGGTCGTGGCGTGGCCCAGCCTCCGTTCGGGCCGCTGCCCTTCGACCTGGTCAAGCTCTCCGGTCTCGATTGCACGCTGGGTCAACAGCCAGGCGACGATATGCATGATGCGGGTCGTCACCTTGAGCGATTCGCAGGCGAAGCCGACGCGCGCGAAGGGCTCGAGCATCAATCGCTCGCCTTTTCCGACGTCGTCGAAATAGGCGCGCGCCTCGTCGGCGAGCAGCATGGCCTCGGTATACAGGGCGTCCACCAATCGCGGCGTTATCCGCGCTTCAGGGCCCCTCGGTTCGAATGAGTCGTCCATCGTTGCCTCGTTGTGCCACGTAATGGTGCCGATACAAACGCCTGGAATGGTTAGCGGCTCAGCAACTATCCGCACCGTCCCGTCGTGGTACAATCAGGCGAGAATATCGGGGACGATCGTGTCGGCCAACGCGGCGATCTCGTCCTTCAACATCAGCTTGCGCTTCTTCAGCCGCGCAATCTCGATCTGGTCGATCGACCCTGCCGCCCGCAACGCGTCAATCTCCTCGTCGAGCTTCCGATGTTCGGCCTTCAGCAGGATCAGAATCTGGCTGGGATCGTCGTCGTTCATGCGTGCGGCCTAGCCGAGAAGCCCGGCCCCGTCACCCGCGCGGACGCCAAGGACGTAACGGCAGTTCGCCGCTTCGCAGCGGCCAATGGAGTCATCGCCACGCGACAAGCGAAGCAATTCGTGATCTATTCGTCGTGTCACGGTTGTTTCACAGAAAGGAACCACGCCGATGGATCAGGGACATCTCGAGTCGCTCGAGAACAAGCATGCCTCGCTCGAGGCGTTGATCGACCAGGAAGAGCACCGCCCCCACCCCGACGACATCAAGCTTCATCAGCTCAAGAAAGAAAAATTGCGCGTCAAAGACGTCTTGACCGGCCACTAGGACGGTCCCGCAGCGAAGGTGGCGGGCATGCGCCCGCCGCCAATGCCGCCATCCAATCAGGCCAATTTTAGTCGTCGCGCGAAACGCGCTCGATCCGCTCGTGTTTTTCCTGCGCTTCGAGCGTCATCGTGGCGATGGGCCGCGCTTCGAGGCGAGCGAGCGAAATCGGATCGCCCGTAACGTCGCAATAGCCATATTCGCCGTCGTAAAGCCGGCGAACGGCAGCATCGATCTTGGCGATCAGCTTGCGCTGGCGGTCGCGGGTACGGAGCTCGATCGACCAGTCGGTCTCGCTCGACGCGCGATCGGCCATGTCCGGCTCCCGCAGCGAGTCGACCTGAAGCTGCGCCATCGTCGCCCGCGATTCGTCGATGATGGCTTCTTTCCAGGCCTTCAACTTAGCAAGGAAATAGGCTTGCTGGTTGGGACTCATGAACTCTTCGGCCTCGGACGGTCGATAGTCGTCGGCAAGTACAAGCTGGTCGAATTTCTGTGAGCCCGACCCGTAAAGGTCCTTAATTGCGGTCGCCATACATACCTCCCCGATACGCTTCGCAGCCCATCCGAGATCGGGCCAACCGATCGAGGTGGCTAGCGATTCCACAAGACTTTCCCGATACTTGCCCGGGTCAGTCGGCAATCCCCACGCGGCCTATAATTAAGCCGATGTATGTTAACAAGCGCTGACGAACGCTTGACCCAATTTGTCTGACTATGTTGCTCAATCGACGCATCGCCCGTCCCGGCTTGGCACTGCGTGAGCTTTCCCCCATAGCGCCGCGATGCGGATCCTGATCACCAACGACGATGGCATCGATGCGCGGGGACTGGCCGTGCTCGAGGCCGTCGCGGCGCGGCTGTCTGACGACATCTGGGTGGTGGCTCCGAGCGAGGAGCAGTCGGGCACCGGACATTCGCTGACGCTGACCCAGCCCGTCCGCCTGCGCCGGCATGGCGATCAGCGATTCTCGGTCACCGGCACGCCTACAGATGCAGTGATGATGGCGCTGGCGCATATCATGAAGGATAGCCCGCCGGATCTCATTCTGTCGGGGATCAATCGCGGCGCCAACCTGGCCGAGGACGTCACCTATTCGGGCACCGTTTCGGCGGCGATGGAAGGCGCCCTTGCGGGGGTTCCGTCGATCGCGCTCAGTCAGGCCTACGCCAAGCAGGGACTTGGCGCGAGCGTCCCGTTCGGATCGGCCGAGGCTTGGGCCGAACGGGTGCTGAGCGAACTGGTGGCCGTGCCGATGGCCAAGGGAACGCTGATCAACGTCAACTTCCCGGCGATCGCGCCTGGATCGGTCAAGGGCGTGCGCGTCTGCCGCCAGGGTTTTCGCGACTACGGGCGACTGCGGATCGTCGAACGACACGATCCTCGCGGTTTTCCCTATTTCTGGTTCGGATTGGCGCCGACGGTTGAAACCCCCGGGCATGTGACCGATCTTGAATCGATTGCGGACGGCTACGTCACCGTCACGCCGTTGCACCTCGACCTAACGCACGAAGCGTCCTTGCCGGGATTGGTCGAACGTTTCTCCTAAGGCCGCTGCTCGTCCAACCAGGCCTGGAACATCAGGATCGACCAAATTGCCGCAGTCGAGTCTCGGCGCCCTGACAGATGATCTCTCCATCGCCGCCGAACAGTTCCGGGATCGAACCATTCCTCATTGGCCAGGCGCCGATCGGCCAGAAGGTTCTCCGCCCAATCTCGCAGCGGCCCCCGGAGCCACTCCCCCACCGGCACCGCGAAGCCTGCCTTCGGACGATCGAACAGTGTCGCCGGAACGCGCTTGAAGAGCGCCTTGCGCAGGATCTGCTTGCCCCTGCCCCCCTGCACTTTCATCGCCAACGGGATTCGCGCCGCCACCGCCGCGACGCGATGGTCGAGAAACGGCACCCGCGTTTCCAGGCTGACCGCCATCGACGCGCGGTCGACCTTGGTCAGGATATCGTCGGGGAGATATCCGGTCGCATCGCGCACCATGGTCGCGATCACCGGATCGGCAACGTCCGGGTGCAAGCCTGACGGCACCTCTCCGGCGTCAATGACAGGCGATCTGGACCCCGCCCATTCGTCGAGGAAGTCATCGTAAATGTCGTGAAAATCTCGGGCGCGACCCGCCGTGCGGACCGCCTTCTGCAGCTTCGCGCCGAGGTTGGGCGCCGTCCGACCGGGCAACGCTTTGGCTGCCGCTGCCCAAAAGCTTGTCGGAAGTTGGCCCAGAGTCGCGCTTGCGGCGGCCCGCAACGGCCGCGGGACATGGCGGACGGCATTCCACATCGCCGGTGCCGACACATGGCGATTGTAACCGGCGAACAATTCGTCGCCGCCGTCGCCGGTCAACGCGACCGTAACGTCCTGACGCGCGAAGCGGCTGACGATGAAGGTCGGAATTTGCGAGCTATCCGCGAACGGCTCGTCGTAGATGGTCGGCAATAATGGGATGACATCCCGCGCCTGGCCCGACGTGAGAATCTGCTCATGATGAGTCGTGCCAAGGTGTCTCGCGATCGCGCGCGCATCGGCGGATTCATCATATCCGGCCTCGTCGAACCCGATGGTATAGGTCCTCACCGGCTGCGCGCTTCGCTCCTGGTAGAATGCGGTGACCGAGGAACTGTCGATGCCACCCGACAGGAATGCACCGAGGGGAACGTCGGCAACCGATTGCCCGTCGATTGCCGTCGCCAGTGCCTGTTCGAGCGCGGCCAGCGCATCGGCTTCGCTGGCGAATGGGTCGGCAAGTCCTTCGCGGACCACGGCTTCGTACGACCAGTAACGTCGGATCTTCTCGGCCGGCGGCGCATCGAACACTTCAAGGTCGGAAAGTGACAGGACGCAGCCCGGTTCCAGCTTCCAGGTGCGCCGATAGATACTGAGCGGCGCGGGGATGTTCGTTCGCGCGGCGAAGGCGGCAAGCGCCCGCCGATCGATCTCGGCATCGAACTCCGGATGCGCACGGAGTACCTTCAACTCCGACGCGAACACCAAATCGCGACCCGCCCAACCGTAATAAAGCGGCTTTTCGCCGAACCGGTCCCGCGCGAGGCTAAGCACCCGGTTTCGCCGGTTCCAAAGCGCGAACGCGAACATGCCCACCGACCGATCGAGCGCTTCATCCAGGCCCCAGGCGGCGATCGCCTCGATTAGCGTTTCCGTGTCGCTATGACCGCGCCAACCGCCGGCTGGACCGCGTCCATCAGCCTCCAGCGCGGCGCGAAGATCGAGATGGTTGTAAATTTCGCCATTGTAGATGAGCACCAGGTGGCCGTCGGCGCTGTGCATCGGCTGGTGACCATACGGCGAAAGATCGACGATCGCCAAGCGCCGGTGCGCAAACCCGATGCCGCACTCCGCGTCGATCCACACGCCGGCATCGTCGGGGCCACGATGACGGAGCGTTGCCGCCATTTTCTCGAGCATGGATTGCACAGGCGGACGCTTGCTCCACACGCCGGCTATGCCACACATGGTCGATCCCCTCGCATGGCGCGATCCTTGGGCAGGTCATCTGGGCAGCGCAAGCCCGGTTGCGGGCCTAGAGGAAATACGCCAGCAGCTCCGGATGTCATTCAGCGATAGCAATTTGCCCGCCGGTGGGCCGCGCCCCGGCACGCGGGAGATCGTCGGTCTGCTTGCCGGCCTCATGGCCCTGAACGCCTTTGCAATCGACGCCATGATACCGGCGCTTCCGGCGATCGGCGACGCGCTCGGCGTTGCGGCCGACAACGACCGCCAGTTGGTGGTCGTCGCATACATGTTCGGGTTCGGTTCGACGCAATTGCTATGGGGTCCGCTCGCCGACCGCTTCGGCCGCAAGCCCGTGCTTGCAATCGGCGTGTTGATGTACGTCGCTTTCGCCTTGCTCTGCGCGATTGCATGGAGCTTCCCGATGCTGGTCGCGGCCCGAATTGCGATGGGGGCGAGCGCGGCGGTTACGCGGGTGCTGGTCGTGACCATGGTCCGCGATCTTTTCGAGGGCGAAGCGATGGCCCGCACCATGAGCTTGGTGTTCATGGTGTTTATGCTCGTCCCCGTCCTCGCGCCGACCATCGGTCAAGGCATCTTGCTGGTTGGCCCGTGGCGCGCGATTTTCGGCGTGCTCGGGGCCTATGGCGTTCTAATGGCGCTTTGGTCGTGGCGACGCCTACCCGAGACGCTTCATCCCGAATTTCGCCGATCGCTCAAGTTCGGCGAGATCGGCAGGGCGATGTGGGCAACGCTGCGCGACCGGCAATCGCTCGGCTACACCCTCGCACTGACGCTGACATTCGGCGCGCTGACCGCATACATTGCTTCGGTCCAGCAAATCATTTTCGACGCATTCGATGCGCCCAAGGTGATCGGCCTCGCTTTCGCCGCCATCGCCGCACCCATGGCGCTGACCTCCTGGCTCAACTCGCGGGTCGTCGGTACTTTTGGCATGCGCCGGGTCGGACACGGCGGCGCCTTCGCCTTTGCCGCGGTTACCGTGACCCATCTGTTCGTCGCGCTCGGAGGGCTCGAGACGTTGACGTCCTTTATCATCCTTCAGGGGTTAGCGATGGCCGCCTTCGCGTTCACTTCCTCCAACCTCAGCACGCTGGCGATGGAGAATATGGGGGAGATTGCCGGGACGGCGTCGTCGGTTCAGGGCGTAATCGGAACAATCGGCGGAGCAGCAATCGGACTCGGTATCGGGCGCTCGTTCGACGGAACGCCCGTACCGTTCCTTATCGGCATGGCCGGATGCGCGGTCCTCGCGCTTGTTGCCATCGCCGTCACCGAGCCGACGCGATTGCTCGAGCGGCTCCCGCGCGCGGGTGCGGCGGTCGCCAAATAGAAAGGGCCGGTGCCGAAGCACCGACCCATTACGCTTTACACTTCGGCCTCTTGAAACTCAGGAGTCGTCCGGGTCGGGACCAGCCATCAGGACTTCGCCGACCTCGTCGGTTTTTCCGCGAATGGCGTCTTCGATCTTCTGCGCCATCTCCGGATTTTCCTTGAGCCAGGTCTTCGAGTTTTCGCGTCCCTGCCCCATGCGGATCGAATCGTAGCTGAACCACGCACCCGACTTGTCGACGATCCCGGCCTTGACCCCGAGATCGAGGATTTCGCCGACCTTGGACACGCCCTCGCCATACATGATGTCGAACTCCACCTGCTTGAACGGCGGCGCAACCTTGTTCTTGACGACCTTCACTCGCGTGGTGTTGCCGACGATATCGTCGCGGTCCTTGATCTGGCCGATGCGGCGGATGTCGAGCCGCACCGAGGCATAGAATTTCAGCGCATTGCCGCCGGTAGTGGTTTCCGGATTGCCGTACATCACGCCGATCTTCATGCGCAGTTGGTTGATGAAGATGACAGTGCACTTCGAGCGGCTGATCGATCCGGTCAGCTTGCGCAACGACTGGCTCATGAGGCGCGCCTGAAGGCCGACGTGGCTGTCGCCCATCTCGCCCTCGATCTCCGCCCGCGGCACCAACGCCGCGACCGAATCGACCACCAGCACATCGATCGCATTCGACCGCACCAGCGTGTCCACGATCTCCAGCGCCTGTTCGCCGGTATCGGGCTGTGACACGATCAGTTCGTCGATGTTGACGCCCAGCTTCTTGGCATAGGCCGGATCGAGCGCATGTTCGGCATCGACGAAGGCGGCGGTCCCGCCGGCTTTCTGGGCTTCGGCGATGACATGCAGGGTCAGCGTCGTCTTGCCTGAGCTTTCGGGGCCGTAGATCTCGACCACCCGGCCACGCGGAAGACCGCCGACGCCGAGCGCGATATCGAGGCCCAGGCTGCCGGTCGAAACGACATCGATGTCGGTCTTCTCGCGGCTGCCCAGCTTCATCGCCGAACCCTTGCCGAATGCGCGGTCGATTTGCGCCAGTGCTGCTTCAAGTGCCTTAGCGCGATCCATATTTCCCGATTCTCCGGTCGTTCCGACGACTTTCAGCTGCGCTGCCATGACCCCTGTCTCCTCGTCAACCGATCGACGTCATGTCGATCCGATTGGCTCTCCCGTATACCCTTTGTTCCATAAGAACAAGTAGGGAACGGAATTTGGTTCAGGAAGCGGTGGCGCCCGCCAGAGCAGCGTCGATTGCCGGCGTCACGCGGTCGATTGTATAAGGCTTGTCGATCATCGGCACCGCCGCGAATTCGGGCGGCGGCGGGTCGACATGGCCGCCACTGGCAAGCACGAACGGCACGCCAAGTTCGCGTAGCTTCGCCGCCACCGGCCAGACGCTTTCGCCTTTCAGATTGACGTCAAGAATGGCGAGATCGAAGCGCGGCCCGTCGCACGCGGCCAGCGCTTCCCCCACGGTTTCGCAGATTGCCGGCACCTGATGCCCAAGCGACAGCAGGAAATCCTCCAGCATCATGGAGATCAGGGGCTCGTCCTCTACGATGAGGATATCTCGGGGTTTGCTCACCTGCCCGTCAATACCAATCGTTTCGGCTGTGGGAAGTGCTATTTTACGGGCGCTGCGGCCAGCGCTGCCCGGACGGCCTCCGCCAACTCGATCATCGAAAAGGGTTTGGGAAGGAATGCGACGTTGGCAATATCGATCGATTTGCGAAGCTGCTCCTCGGCATAGCCGGACATAAACAGGATCGGAAGATCGGGCCAATCCTTGCGCGCTTCGCGGACCATTGTCGGCCCGTCCATCACCGGCATGACGACGTCGCTGATCAGCAGGTCGACCGGCTCGCCACTAGCCAATAGCTCGAGCGCATCCTCGCCATTGCTCGCACTCAACACCTTGTAGCCGTGACGGGTCAACCCGCGCTCGGTCACGGTGCGCACCATATGCTCGTCCTCGACCAACAGGATCGTGCCCGACCCCCAAAGCTCGTTTTCCTTGGGCTTGGCGGGCAGTCTCGCGCGCGGTGCCTTGGCCTCGGCTTCATGGGCGGGCAGGTAGATGGTAAAGCAGGTTCCCTCGCCGACCTTGCTATCGGCGAAGATGAACCCACCTGACTGCTTGACGATGCCGTAAACCGTGCTCAGCCCCAGCCCGGTCCCCTTGCCGACTTCCTTGGTGGTGAAAAAGGGCTCGAACACCTTGCCCAGGACATTGGGCGCGATGCCCGTACCGCTGTCGGTGATCGACAGCGCGGCATAGTCGGCGACTGGAAGGATGTCGGATCCCAGCTCGGCGACCTGATCTGCCTTCACCGAATAGGTCTGGATGGTGAGCGTGCCGCCCCCCTTCCCCGCCATTGCATCGCGGGCGTTGACCGCAAGGTTGACGATCACCTGCTCCAGCTGGCCCGGATCGGCGCGTACCGGGAACAGGTCGCGACCGTGTTTCAGTGCCAACTGCACCGTCTCACCGAGCAGCCGCTTGAGCAGGTGTGACACCTCGCTGACGACATCGGGAAGTTGCAGCACTTGCGGGCGAAGCGTCTGCTGGCGCGAAAAGGCCAGCAATTGCCGGGTAAGTCCGGCGGCGCGGTTGGAATTGCTCTTGATCTGCTGGATGTCGTCATAATCGCTGTCGCCCGGCGTATGGCGCATCAGCATCAGGTCGCAGTGACCCATGATGGCGGTCAGAATATTGTTGAAATCGTGCGCTACGCCGCCCGCCAGCTGTCCCACCGCCTGCATCTTCGTCGCCTGGGCCACCTGGCGCTTCAGCTTGGCTTCTTCGCTATTGTCCTTGAGCAGCAGCAGCACCGCCGCGTCGCCCAGACCGCGAAGTCCGGCCACGGTCAGCGCCACCGGTTCGCCCGGCTGGGCATTGAGGCGGATCGGCAGATCGCGCGACATGGCGGGCCCGCGGGCATTGCGGCGTACGGCGTCGGCCACCGGCCCTTTGTCTTCCTTGGCGACCAGATCGCCGGGATATCGGGTGGCCTGATCGTCGACGATGCCACCCGCCGTCTTGAACGCCTTGTTCATCGTCAGGAAGCGACCGTCGCGGTCGACCAACGCCAGTCCGATAGGGAGCAATTCGAGCAACGCCTGGACGTTTGCGCTGTCGGGCTGGCTCGGCTCGGCTCGGTCGATCAACAGCATCAGCCCTGCGCCGTCGTCGTTGTTCTCGACGACCGGAACGTGGACCAGGCGCATCGGAGGGCCCTGCTCCCCCTCATTGACCAGGCGCAGGATGTCGCCACTCGACATGACCAGATCGCCGAAATGCTGCGGCCGATCCGCTGCGGCGGGACCGATCGCCCGTTCGGCAAACAAGCGGTTGGCCGCCATGATCTTGCCGTCGGTCCCGACCGCCGCGGCCAGGACGCCGCTCCGCGCAAACAAGTCACCTTCGATACCATCAATGCGCTTGACCAGCGTGCCCATCAGGTCCGGCTCAGCGCGCCCGAAGCGCCACAACAGGAGATCGCCGCGCGCGCCGACGCGCTCGATCTGCACGGGTGTGGAACGATCGCGCAGGTTAACGCTGGCGCCTGCGTGACCGTCGCGCCACGCTGCGGCCCTAAGGTCGGCAAGCGCGGTGCGACCGACATCTTCGTCACCCACCTGATCGGGAAGCTGGTCGCCGAACCGCCCTCGATAGACGGCGTTGGCCGACAGCAGCCGCCCGCTTGCATCGCTCAATGCCGCGCCGTCGCGCGACAAGCCCAGGATCGCCGCAGCTAGCCCAAAGTCAGGCACCGGCAGGGGCGCAACACTGACTGCCGCGCGGCTCGATCGCCGTTCGACGGCAATGGCAAGGGCCAGCAGAGCCATGACCGCGACCATCGCCACGCCGGCAAGCAGCGGCTCTCCCATCGCAGCAAACAGCAACGCTCCGCTCCCCGCCGCCGCCGCGACAAGCGCCGGTGCCAGCCAACGCATGTCGCCCGGCGGTTCGGCTTCGAGCAGGGCGATCTGCCGGTCGAGCATCTAGCTGACGACTCCCACTACCAGATGCGGACCCGCGCTTCGGGCGCCAGGTACAGGGCCTGACCCTGCTTGACGTCGTACGCGCCGTACCAGGGGTCCATGTTGCGAACGACCGACACGCGCTGCGCCGAGGGCGAATGCGGATCGGTCAGCAGTCGCTGGCGGAGGTTAGCCTCGCGATAATTGCGACGCCATACCTGAGCCCATCCCAGATAAAAGCGCTGGTCGCCGGTCATCCCGTCGATCACCGGTGCCGGTTGGCCATTGAGCGATGCGATATAGGCATCGTGCGCCAGGCTGAGACCCGCCAGATCGGCGACATTTTCGCCCATCGTCAGTTTGCCCTGCACGT
Organism: uncultured Alphaproteobacteria bacterium; assembly: GCA_963740965.1. Classification (GTDB taxonomy): domain Bacteria; phylum Pseudomonadota; class Alphaproteobacteria; order Sphingomonadales; family Sphingomonadaceae; genus Sphingomicrobium. The sequence continues at coordinate 466,332 of CAVUFW010000006.1, read as the reverse complement.
GCATCCCGGGAAGCGGCTCGTACGCGTCATACTGCTTCCCCAGATTGTCCAGGCGGGCGTTGAACGCCGCGACGTCGGCCGGGGTCCACCAGTCGCTCAGGCGGCCGGTTTTGTCATATTTCGCACCCTGATCGTCGAAGTGGTGGCTGAGCTCATGCCCGATCACCGCGCCGATCCCGCCATAATTGATTGCCGGATCGGCATTGGGGTCAAAGAACGGCGGTTGCAGGATCGCCGCCGGGAAGACGATCTCGACCATGCCGAAATTGGCATAAGCGTTGATGGTCATCGGGGTCATGCCCCATTCCCAGCGATAGATCGGCTGGCCGAGCTTGCCGATATTATAGGCATAGTCGAACGCGTTCGATCGCATCGCATTGCCCAGCGCATCGCTGCGGTCGACGACCAGCGCCGACATGTCGCGCCAACGGTCGGGATAGCCGATCTTGGGGGTGAAGGCGGCGAGCTTCTCGTGCGCCTTGGCCTTGGTCGCGGGGACCATCCATTCCAGCTTGTCGATGCGGCGATCCATCGCGCCGATGACGTTCTTGACCAGTTGATCGGCCGCCGCCTTGGTTTCCGGCGGGTAGTAACGTTCGACGTACAGTTTGCTGACGTCGTCCTGTAGCACGCCGGTAGTGAAATCGACCGCCCGCTTCCAGCGCACTTCCTGCTCGGGCGTGCCCGACAAAGTGGTGCCGTAGAAAGAGAAGCTCTCCTTATCGAAGGCCGCCGGCAGATAGGCCGAATAGCTGTCGAGCGATCGGACCATCAGCTGGTCCTGCAGCACACCAAGTGGCGCCTTGTTGATCAGCGCCGCGATCTTGGTGATCGCGCTTGGCTGGGCGACGATCAGCGATTCGACCCCCTGCGCCCCGCTCTCGCGGATCATGCGGGTGAAGTCGTACCCCGGTGCCATCTTCGCCAACTGGGCGAGCGTCATCTTGTTGTACGTCTTGGTCGCGTCGCGGCTCTCGATGCGCGTCCAGCTGCCTTCGGCAATCTTGGTCTCGAAATCCAGGATCGCCTTGGCCCGCGCAGCGGCATTGGGCTCGCGCGCCAGGGTCAGCACGTTGGTCAGATGCTGGAGATACTTGGCCTTGGTTTCGACCAGCTTGGGGTCGTTCTTGAGGTAATAATCGCGATCCGGCATGCCGAGACCGGCCTGGCCGAACGACAGGATATATTCTTCCGGATTCTTGTCGTCCTGGCCGACGTAGCCACCAAACGGCGTGCCGACGCCCATCTTGCCCGCGGCGGCATACAATGCCGGAAGCTCGCCCTTCGATTTGATGCCTTTGATCTGGCCCAGCCACGGCTGGATCGGCGCAAGCCCCTTCGACTCGATCGTCGCCTGGTCCATGAAGCTGGCGTAGACCGCGCCGATCCGGCTCTGCGGGTCCTTGGCGGCTTCCTCGATCAGCGTCTTGGTGCGATCGCGCGAAATGTCGTCGAGATAGGTGAACATGCCATAATTCGACTTGTCGGCCGGGATCGGCGTCGTCTTCGCCCAGGTGCCGTTGGCATAACCGTAAAAATCGTTGCCCGGGACGATGCTGTTATCCATCCCGGCCTTGTCGAATCCGAAGCTGCCGATCGTCGCCTTGGCAGCGGCCGGCGCTTCCGCGGCGGCAGGTGCCTCCGCGGCCGGCGCCTCGACCGCCGCGACGGTCGGCGGCGCGGTCGTCGCGCAGCCGGCGAGGATCGCGGTAGAGGCCAGTAGGATGGTCAGCTTGGTCATCGATTGCTCCCGTTTGGAAAGTCTGAATTACGCGCGCGTTGACTGGGGTCTAGCGTGCGACGAACGCTAGGCGCAAACGACAATCGACGGGGCCCGAGCGACGAACGGCGGTAGCGATCAGTCGCGAGTCTTAGCCACGGTTCCGCATGATGCGGCCCTGCTCGCGCTTCCAGTCGCGTTCCTTGATTGTTTCGCGCTTGTCGTGGACCTTCTTGCCCCGCGCCAGCGCAAGCTCGATCTTGGCCCGCCCGCGCGAATTGAAATAGATCGACAGCGGCACCAGGGTCAGCCCCTGGCGATTGATCGCCCCGTGCAACTTGTTGATCTCGCGCGTCTTGAGCAACAAGCGCCGCCGCCGTCGCGGTTCATGGTCGGCATAGCCGCGGTTGCCGTACTGAGGGATCGACGAGTTGATCAGATAGACCTGCTCGTCCTCGACCGTGGCATAGCTTTCCGCGATTGATCCCTCGCCCGTTCGCAGCGCCTTGACCTCGGTCCCCATCAATTCGATTCCGGCCTCAAACCGTTCTTCGACGAAATAATCGTATCGCGCCCGCCGGTTCTCGGCGACGACCTTGGTTTTGTCGAACGGTGCTGGAAGCGGTTTGGCCATGATCGGGGCGCGGTAAACGAACGCGCGCGCTTAAGCGAGGCCCGCATGCTCCAGCGCCGCATCAACCGCCGCCTTGCTCGCGGCAGAAGGCTCGGTCATCGGCGCCCGCAGTTCGGTGGGGAAGCCACGCACCTTCGACAACGCGTATTTGACCGGTCCCGGCGAGGCGTCGGTGAACATCGCCATGTGCAGCGGGTAGAGCCGGTCCTGCAGATCGCGCGCCTCGTCCCATCGCCCCTCGCGCATCGCCTCCTGGAATTGCGCGCACAAGTTCGGCGCGACGTTTGCGGTGACCGAAATGCAGCCGGCCCCACCCATCGCGCTGAAGCCGAGCGCGGTCTCGTCATTGCCCGACAACTGGACGAATTCCTCGCCGCACGCGATCCGCTGAGCAGTCACGCGTCCCAGGTTGCCGGTTGCGTCCTTCACTCCCACTACGTTGGGCAGTCGCGACAGCCGTCCCATCGTCTCGACCGCGATGTCGGTCACCGTGCGGCCCGGGACGTTGTAGAGCACGATTGGAATGTCGAGGTCGGCGACGGCCGAGAGATGAGCGAAGATCCCCTCCTGGTTGGGCCGATTGTAATAGGGCGGCACATGGAGCGCGGCGTCGGCTCCCGCCTGTTTCGCCGCTTCGGTCAATGCTACCGCATGGGCCGTATTGTTCGATCCGCACCCAGCGATCACTGGCACCCGTCCACGCGCCACCTCGACGGTGGCCGCGATCACAGCGCGATGCTCGTCGTCGGTGAGCGTCGCCGCCTCGCCCGTCGTTCCGCAAGGCACCAGCGCAGTCGAGCCCTCATCGATCTGCCACTCGACGAATTCACGGAATAGCGCGAGATCGACTCGTCCTGCCGCAAATGGGGTCACAAGCGCGGGTATCGAACCGAAAAACATGCTTTTTCCTTGTTGTTAGCTTGCGGCAGCGGAATTTGGTTTGGGGGAAAGGGGATGCGTTCACCGACTGATAAGAATGGATTGGCGATGATGTCCAGCATGAGACGACTCGCCCTGTTGACGATCCTTGTGACTTCGCCCGGAAGTTCGGTGGCCGCGCAGGCGGTCGATCCGCTCGCACCTCAAATCGTCCCGACTTACTCGCCTCCCCCCGCGGCGCCCTATATTTCGCCGAGCTCGACGCAGGTCGAAATCAATTATGCGCTGACCGACTGGCGCCGGTTGCGCGCGAGCGATGGCTATGCGTTCGCGGACTACGCGCGCTTTCTCAACAACAACCCCGGCTGGCCCGACGAGAATCGGCTTCGTGGCGTCGCCGAGCGGCAGATGCGCCCCGGCGAATATGGCCCGACGGTGCTTGCCTTCTTCCGCGCCGAGAAACCGCGCACCGGCAACGGTCGTGCGCGGCTTGCCGAAGCGTTGGCGGCCGCCGGGCGCACCGCCGAAGCGACCGCGATGGCGCGCGCTGCCTGGGCGTCGGGCGACCTTCCGACCGCCGACCAGGCGACGATCGCCGCCCGCTATTGGTCCAGTCTCACCGCCGCCGATCATGACAAGCGCGCCGACGCCCTGCTGTTCGCACGCAAGGCCGACGATGCCGAGCGTGCCGCCGCCTACGCCAGCCCGACCCGCCGCGCCGCCTTCGCCGCGCGGATCGCGATGCAGCGCCGCGCCGTCGATGCCGAAACCTTGTACCGACTGGTCGACGCGCAGACGGCAAGCGACGCCGGTCTGTTGATCGACCGGGTCCGCTTCCTCAAGCTTTACAACAACGAGGCCGGGGCGCGGTACCTCGCGGCTCGACCCCAGACCTTCCTCTATCGCCCGGCCGACCCGGCACGGTATCTCGAGACGATGCTCGATCTTGCCAACGGCGCCTACGCCGCTCGCCAGTATCAGCAGGCGTACGACATCGGGCGACAGATCAACGGTGCGTTCGATCCGGGCACCGACATCGCCCAGCAAAGTTACGGCATCCGCGACGATTACACTTCGTTGGTGTGGCTCGCGGGGCAGTCGGCCCTGTCGGGCATCAACCGCCCCGCATTCGCCGTGCAGCAGTTTGTCAACTACTCGCGCGGCGGCAAGTCGTTGCAGGTGACGTCGAAGGGGCTGTACTGGGCCGGACGCGCCGCACTCTATGCCGGCCAGTCGGCGCAGGCGAACGGCTACTTCACCCAGGCGGCGGCCTATCCCGAACTGTTCTACGGGCAGCTCGCGCTCGAGAGGCTTGGCCGACCCGTTCCCATCCCCGGCACCGCACCAAGCCCCTCCGCCGCCCAGCGCGCCGCCTTCCAGCGCAACCGCATCGCGCAAGCCATGCGTTTGCTCGGCCAGCAGGGCCGCCGCGATGAGCAGACCCTGTTCGTCCGCGCGCTTGGCGAAAGCCTGACCAACGACGGCGATCGGATGCTGGCGAGTGAATATGGTCAGCAGATCGGGCGTCAGGACCTCGCCGTCTGGACCGCCCGCTCGGCGCGCAACAATGGATCGGCCTTTTACTATCGCTCTGCCTTCCCGACCCATGGCGCGAATGCGCCGTCGGGCAAGATGTGGTCGCTGGTGCACGGCATCACGCGGCAGGAAAGCTCGTTCGATCGCGCCGCCCTCAGCAAGGTCGGCGCTCGCGGCATGATGCAATTGATGCCCGGTACCGCGCGGGAAGAATCGAGCAAGATCGGGGTCGGCTACGACCTCGGCCGTCTGACCAGCGACCCATCCTACAACGTCATGCTCGGAAGCAGCTACTTCCGTCGCATGGTCGACCAGTGGGGCGGCAATTACGTGCTCGCCGTCGCGTCCTACAATGCCGGTGCGGGCAACGTCCGCAAATGGGTTCGCAACTTCGGCGATCCGCGCAGCCCGGGGGTCGATACGCTACGCTGGATCGAACAGATACCGTTCAGCGAAACCAAGGGGTACGTGCAGCGTGTGATGGAAAACACCGTCGTCTACGACCGGCTCAATCCGACGCTTCCGCTCAATCAACCCAGCGTCACTTTGTCGACCTATCTGGGTAAGTCGCGGCCCGGCTGATGAACGATGCGCCGCGGTTCATCACCCCTGCCGGGCTGGCGACGATCCGCGCGGAATATGAGCAATTGTTCGGCACCGAGCGTCCGAAGCTGGTCGAAACGATCAGCTGGGCGGCGGGCAATGGCGACCGCAGCGAAAACGGCGATTACATCTACGGCAAGAAGCGGTTGCGGGAAATCGATCGGCGGCTGGGCTGGTTGTCGCGCGTCATGAAGGCCGCCAAGGTGGTCGACCCTGCCGCGCAAAGCGATCGCTCGGCCATCTACTTCGGGGCATCGGTCGAGCTTGTCGACGATGACGACCGGCGAAGAACGGTGACGATCGTCGGCGATGACGAAACCGATGCCGGCAACGGCCGGATCGGCTGGAACGCCCCGATCGCCCGCGCGCTGCGCGGTGCGCGGGTCGGCGATCAACGCACGGTCATCCTGCCGTCGGGCGAGAAAAGCTACGAAGTGATTGCAATCGCCTATCCGACCGGTTGAACCCGGTCGCCAGCTGCCATGAACGGGACAACCGCGTCGGCGCTCTCGGGTGGCTCCTTGGGCAGTGCCTTTTCCAGACCATCGGCAATGGCCGTGAGCGAGGCCACCAACGCCGCCTCGCGATCGTTGGCGTCGATCACCGACCATGGTGCCCAGCGCGTGTCGGTCTGTGCAAGCATCTGCTCGACCGCGGCGCGATACGCTGTTCGCGCCTCGTCGGTACGGAATTCGGCGGGTCCGATCAGGTGCCGCTTCCACTCGTCGGCCTCACGCTCGGCAATCCGCCGTGCCTGGGTTTCGCCGGTGATGTGGAACAGCAGTTTGACGATCGTCGTCCCGTAATCGCGCTGTTGCGATTCGAACTCGTTGATCTCGTCGAAGGCGCGCCTCCACTCCTTGTCGGTTACCATCCCGAGCAACTTGTCCTCGAGCACGCGGCGATACCAACTGTGATAGAAGATTGCCGTGTCGCCGGCCTGCGGCAGCCGCGCCCAGAACCGAGCCAGCCAGTGGCCGTCGCGTGCGCGTCGCCGATCCGGGGCGACCGCGGTAACGGCGAAGTGAGTCGGGTCTAGGGCACCGCCGAGCAACTTGATCAGGTCGCGCTTGCCGCCGCCTTCGGCCCCTTCGATGACGATGATCACCCGGCGCTGATGGACGAGTTGCGACAATTGTACCCGGCCAAGCCGATGCTGAAGCGACGCGAGCGCGCCGGCAACATCGCCACGGAACGGCTCGCCTCGTTCAAAAATCGTTAAATCGATTGGCACCGCGCGTCGGTAGCCTAAAAGCAAATCCCTCCGCAATCGACCCTGCAGGGTTTCGAATCCCATCTTGGGGCGCACCGCCCCGGCGGGCGATCAGGCCGGTTTAGCGGCCTTGTCAGCCTTGGGCGCGCCGTCGGCCACGATCCGGATCGACAATTCCTTCAACTGCTTGGGCGTGACCTCGGCCGGCGCGTTCATCAATAGGTCTTCCGCCTTCTGGTTCATCGGGAAGACGATCACCTCGCGGATGTTGGGCTCGTCGGCCAGCAACATGACGATGCGGTCGATCCCCGGTGCCGATCCGCCATGCGGCGGCGCGCCGAACTTGAAGGCGCCGATCATTCCCGGGAAGTTGGTGTCGACTTCCTCGCGAGTGTAGCCGGCGATTTCGAAGGCCTTGTACATGATGTCGGGGCGATGATTGCGGATCGCGCCACTCGACAATTCGACGCCGTTGCAGACGATGTCGTACTGCCAGGCCAGGATGTCGAGCGGATCCATCGTCTCCAGTGCTTCCATCCCGCCCTGCGGCATCGAGAAGGGATTGTGGCTGAAGTCGACCTTCTTGTTGTCCTCGTCATATTCGAACATCGGGAAATCGACGATCCAGCAGAAACGGAACGCATCCTTTTCGATCAGGTCGAGGCTTTCGGCGACGCGGGTGCGGGCAGCACCGGCCAGTTTCGAAGCATCGGCGTCGTTGCCGGCGGCAAAAAAGATGCCGTCGTCGGGACCGAGCCCCATCGTTTCGGCGATCTTGTCCATCCCCTCGACACCATGATTCTTGGCGATTGGCCCGCCCCACTCGCCGCCCTTGCGGGTGGCATAGCCGAGCCCAGCAAACCCTTCGCCGCGCGCCCAGTCGTTCATCTCGTCGAAGAACTTGCGGCTCTTTTCGGCGGTACTCGGTGCCGGCACGGCGCGGACCACCATCCCCTTGTCGACCAGTCCGGCGAACAGCCCGAAGCCCGACCCGACGAAATGCGCCCCGACGTCATGGATCAGCAGGGGGTTGCGAAGATCGGGCTTGTCGCTGCCATATTTCAGCATCGCCTCGCGGTATGGAATGCGCGGAAAGGCACCGTCGGTGACACTCCGGCCGTTGGCGAATTCGCGGAACAGGCCGGCAAGTACTGGCTCGATAGCCGCGAACACGTCGTCCTGCGTCACGAAACTCATCTCGAAGTCGAGCTGGTAGAATTCGCCGGGGCTCCGGTCGGCGCGTGCGTCCTCATCGCGGAAACACGGCGCGATCTGGAAATAACGGTCGAAGCCCGCGACCATCAGCAATTGCTTGAACATCTGCGGCGCCTGCGGAAGCGCGTAGAACTTGCCCGGGTGGACCCGGCTCGGCACCAGATAGTCGCGCGCGCCTTCGGGCGACGAGGCGGTCAGGATCGGGGTCTGGAATTCGGTAAAGCCCTGCTCGATCATCCGGTTGCGGACCGAAGAAATGACCCGCGACCGAAGCATGATGTTGGCGTGCAGCCGCTCGCGGCGAAGGTCGAGATACCGGTAGCGGAGGCGCGTTTCCTCGGGATAGTCGGCTTCGCCCGCCACCGGCATCGGCAGTTCGGCGGCCGACGACTGGACCTCGACGGAATCGACCACGACCTCGATGTCGCCGGTCTCCAGCTTGGCATTCACCGCGCCGCCTTCGCGGTCCACGACCTTGCCGTCGATCGTCACCACCGATTCGACCCGTAGCGAATCGAGCACCTTAAGTGCCTCCGATCCCGCCCGGCAAACGAGTTGCGTCAGCCCGTAATGATCGCGCAGATCGACGAACAGCACGCCGCCATGATCGCGCTTGCGATGGATCCAGCCTGACAGGCGGACGTTCGATCCTACGTCGATGCCGCGAAGCTGGGCGCAATGATGGGTGCGGTAGGCGTGCATGAAAATGTCCCGATGAGGAGGAGTGCGGGCGATTTCCCGTCCCCTCCCCTTTTGTCAACCCGCAGGCACGGCTATGGCCCCTGACAATATGAAAATTCATCCGCTGATCAGCGACACCCGAACCCTCACCGCGCTCGTCGACCGCCTTTCCAAAATGCCGTTCGTCGCGGTCGATACCGAGTTCATGCGCGAAAACAGCTATTGGCCGGACCTGTGCCTGATCCAGATTGCAAGCAGTGAGGAAGCCGCGGCGATCGACCCGAAGGCGGAGGGGCTCGACATGAAGCCCTTGCTCGACCTGCTGGTTGACAATCGCGACGTGCTCAAGATCTTCCACGCCGGCGGACAGGACCTCGAAATTGTCCATAATCTCACCGGCAAGACGCCGGTGCCGCTATTCGACACACAGATCGCCGCGATGGCGCTCGGTTATGGCGAGCAGGTCGGCTATTCCAACCTGATCGAATCGATGCTCGGCCACGTGCTCGACAAGGGCGCGCGCTTCACCGACTGGTCGCGCCGCCCGCTCGACAAGCGCCAGATCGACTATGCCATCGCCGACGTCACCCACCTCGCCACCATTTTCCCCAAGATGGTCGACAAGTTGCGCAAGACCGATCGCGGCGGCTGGCTGGACGAGGAAATGGAGCGGCTCGCCGACCCGTCGAGCTTCGCCTACCCACCCGAGGATGCGTGGAAGCGTCTCAAGGTGCCCGGACGCAATCCGCAATTGCTCGGTCGGCTGAAGGCCATCGCCGCCTGGCGCGAAACCGAGGCGCGCGGCAAGAACCTGCCCCGCGGCCGAATCATCAAGGATGACACGCTTGGCGAACTCGCCGCTCATCCCCCAAGACTCAGGATGACCTCGGCAAGATCCGCGGCCTGTCCGCGGGCTGGCGGACCAACGACATCGGCGGCCGGCTGATGCAGGCGCTCGGCAATGCCAAGCCGATCACCCCCGAAGAAATGCCCCAGCGCGACCTTAAGCGCCCCGGCCTGACCAAGGATGGCGCGCTGGTCAGCGACCTCCTCAAGTTGCTGCTCAAGATCCGCTCGCGCGATACCGGCGTCGCGCCGAAGCTGATCGCCCGATCGGACGAGCTTGAGGCACTTGCCGCCGGGGTGCGTGACGGGCTCAACATCCTCACCGGCTGGCGGTTCGACCAGTTTGGAAGCGACGCGCTCGATCTGGTCGAGGGGCGCTTGGCGTTCGGCATCGTCGATGGCAAACTGGTCATGACGAAAACCGCCAAGGTTCCAATGCCAAGCGAGGCCGTCGATGCGTAACCTGACCCTCCTCCTGCTCGCGCCGCTCGCCGCTGCCTGCACCAGCATGGCTCCGCCCGCTGGCGCGGCCCCCGCCAACGCCTGCTCGCCCGAAGCGCTCGCCCGTTACACCGGTCTCCCCGCCAACGAGGCGACCGCCGCGCGAATGAAGCGCGAGACGGGCAGGACCGCATTGCGATGGGTCAAGCCCGGCATGATGGTAACGATGGATTATCGCGAGGACCGACTGACGGTCTACGTCGGCTCCGCGGGCAAGGTCGAACGCGCCAGCTGTTCCTAGGCGATTTCGATACTGGCGCTCCGCCCGGTCGATTTGCCCAACTGCTTCAGCCGCTGCTCCACCGCTTCCCCGACCAGTTCGGCATGCCGCTTCGGGATCCTGAGCACGATCCGCTCCTTTTCCAGTGCGATGCTGGTCCGCCGGAGCGTCGCTTCGGTCCCCGCCGATAGCCGCTGGGCAAGCCGGATCGCGCGGCCCCACGCCGAGCAGCGCTCTTCCTCCCGCGCGTCGAGCAGTGCCCCCACCTGCTTGTCGAACCCCTTGTCGCCGCCGAATGCCGCGCACAACGTCCGCCCGAGCACCGCGCGGCCATGCGCGTCGATCCCCACCCAATTGCCGTGCAGCGCCAGGTCGACCGCCCGCTCGGCACGGAAATCGGGATGCGCATTCCACGCGAAGTCGCTCATCAGGCACGCCGCGAGGCGCAATCTGCGCGCCGGCGGATCGTCATCGGGAAACAAGGGATCGATCCACGCGTCGATCGTTGCGCCATGATCGCCGAACCGACCGAGCCGGTCGCCGACCTCGAGCGCGGCCGCGATCAGCGGATCCTGCGCCCGCGTCGCGGCGTCCAAGTCGCGGAACAACAGGCCCTCGCGAAGCCCGAACGACGACACCACCACCTCGGCCGGCGCGAACACGTCGAACATCGCGTCGAGGATCACGGTCGCCGCCGGTAGCGACCCCAGCCGATTGGAACTCAGTCCGCTGCGCGTCTTGAGATCGAGCGGCGGGGTGCTGGCGATTATCCGTTCGAGCGCATCGATCCGCTCGGCACTGAGCCGGTGCCCGTGGACGATCGGCAACGGATGATCGACCTCGTGCAGGTCGAGCCGCGCCAGCGCACGAAACGACCCGCCGACCAGATACAGGCTGCTGCTCTTCAGCGACGCCTCGAGCGATGTCCCCTTGACCCCCTTGCGGATCGCCGCCGCCATTGCTTTGCGGCTGGGATCGCTTCCGACCCGCAGCACGCCCAGCGGAAGCGAGACCCCCATCCCCAGCTTTCCGTCCGCAACCTCGACCAGTTCCAGGCTGCCGCCACCAAGATCGGCGACCACCCCGCGCGCATCGGGGATCGCCGACAGCACCCCCATGCCCGACAGCGCCGCTTCCTCGTCGCCCGGCACGATCCGGGGCTTGAGCCCCAGCGCTGCCACCTGCTTCAAGAAGTCCGCGCCGTTCGATGCTTCGCGCACCGCGGCGGTGGCAACGGTATGCACCGTCTTCAGGCCCATGTCCTTGGCCAACTGGCGGAATCGGGCGATCGCCGCCAACGCGCGTTCGCCGCTCTCCGGGTCGAGCGCGCCATCGCGTTCGATCGACCGCCCTAGTGCCGCGGTCACCTTCTCGTTGAACAGATGCGACGGCACCCGCGGGGTCCCGCCATAGGCAACGAAGCGCACCGAATTGCTGCCGATGTCGATGATTCCGACCGGCCCGAAGCTCTTGGCGCCCATCTCAGCCGCCGCCGCGCTGGATGAGCCGCAGCTTGGGCACTTCCTTGCCGCCGAGCGAATGGCCGCGCCCCGACAGCGAGGGGTTGTTCATGAAGTAATGATGCAGGTTGAATCGCCTCTTGCCCGGGATCAACCTGCGATAATTGCCGTCCGACTGCCCCACCCAGCTTTGCTCGTTGTCGATCAGATTGGCGATCATTACCTGGTCGAGCACCTGCGCGTGAACCGTCGGATTCTCCAGCGGCAGCAGGAATTCCACCCGCCGATCGAAATTGCGGCTCATCCAGTCGGCGGAAGAGATGAACACCCGCGCCTTCGCGTGGGGCAGTCGGTGGCCGTTGGCGAAGACGAAGATGCGGCTATGCTCCAGAAACCGCCCGACGATCGATTTGACGCGGATGTTGGACGAAAGTCCCGCGACCCCGGGCCGCAAGCAGCAAACCCCGCGGATGATCAGGTCGATCTGCACCCCCGCCTCGCTCGCCTGATACAATTTATCGATCAGCACCTGGTCGACCAGGCTGTTGGCCTTGGCCCAGATTGCGGCCGGTTTTCCGTCGCGCGCACTGGCGATTTCATTGTCGATCAACGACAGGAATTTGTCGCGCAGGCCGTGCGGGCTCAACGTGAGCAATTCCAGTCCCTTGGGCGGGACATAGCCGGTCGTCAGATTGAAAAGTTTCGCCGCGTCGCGCGCCGCGCGGCGGCTGGCGGTGAAGAAGCTAAGGTCGGTGTAGATCTTGGCCGTTATGGGGTGATAGTTCCCCGTCCCGAAGTGACAATAGGTGCGGATCGTCCCGCTCTCGCGGCGCAGCACCATCGATACCTTGGCGTGGGTCTTCCACTCGACGAAACCGTAGATCACTTGCACCCCGGCGCGCTCCAGCCGGCTCGCCCACAGCAAATTCTGCTCCTCGTCGAAACGCGCTTTCAACTCGACCACCGCCGTGACCGATTTGCCCGCTTCCGCCGCCGCGACCAGCGCGTCGACGATCGCCGACTGCTTGCCGGCGCGGTACAGCGTCTGCTTGATCGCCACCACGTCCGGGTCGGCCGCGGCCTGGCCCAGGAAGGCCACCACCGCCTCGAAGCTCTCGTAGGGGTGGTGGATGATGAAATCCTTGGCCCGTATGGCGGCGAAGATGTCGCCGTCATGCTCCAGGATCCGCTCGGGGAAGCGCGGGCTGTAGGGCGGAAATTTCAGGGTCGGCAGGTCGGTCTCGACCAGTTGCGCCAGATCGGCGATCCCGATCAGTCCGCCGCTCTCAGTGACCAACGCCGAATCCGCCCGCGTGCCCTCGCGAACCAGTGCCTCGACATCGGGCGGCGTGTCATCGTCGAATTCGATGCGGATCACCCGCCCCCGTCGCCGTCGCTGGATTGCCGATCGGAAGTACCGCACCAGATCCTCGGCTTCGTCGTCGACCTCGATGTCGCTGTCCCGAAGGATCCGAAAGGCGCCGTCGGCGACCTTGGTGAAGCCCGGGAAGATCTGGTCGAAGTGGGCGATGATCACCGCCTCGATGGCGATGAAACGGATCGACGTGCCGCCGCGCGGAAGCGCGACGAACCGCGGCAGCGTCGACGGGATCATCAGCAATTCGGTCAGTTGCTCGCGCTTGCGTCCGCGCGCCAGGCTGAACACCAGGCTGAACCCACCATTCGGGATGAACGGGAACGGGTGCGACGGGTCGATCGCCTGCGGGGTCAGGACGGGCAGGATCTGTTCGCGGAAATGATCGGTAAGCCACGCCGCCTCGCGCGGGGTCATCTGGTCGGCCGTGACGACCTGCAGCCCCTGTTCCGCAAGCGCCTCGCGAAGCAGCATCCACTCCGCCTGTTGCGCCACCACCAGGGCGTCAGCCTGGGCCGCGATCGCGTCCAGTTGCTGCGTCGGGGTCCGTCCGTCGATCGACAGATCTTCGATCCCGCGCAACTGCTGGCCCTTCAGCCCGGCGACCCGGGTCATGAAGAATTCGTCGATGTTCGATCCGCTGATGGACAGGAACCTCAGCCGCTCTAGCAAGGGATGGGCGACGTTGGTCGCCTCCTCCAGCACCCGCCGGTTGAACGCCAGCCACGACAATTCGCGGTTGAAATAGCGTTCGGCCGGCGCTGTGGGCTCGGTCATGCCGCGCCGCGCTGATCGATGATCCCGGCCAGACCAAGCGCCCGGCGGATCGTCGGAATCGACAGCCGCGCCCGTTCCGCAAAGGCATGGCGGTCGATCGCCTCGACCACCCGTTCGGCGGTAAGATAATCGCGGTGCACGCGCTGAGTGATGAACCGCAATGCTTCATCCGGAATGTGCAGCCCGCGATCCGCGAACAACAGCGCGATCAATGACGAAAACAAGTCGTCGTCGGGCTGTTCGATCGACGTCACCGGGGTGACCGCGAGCCGCGTTCGAAGGTCGGGTAGATTGACCGGCCACGGGGCGGGGCCGTCGGTGATCATCACCAGCGGTCGACCGGTTTCCTGCGCCTGGTTCCAGGCATGGAACAGGGTTTCGTCATCGTGGCGCTCGGCCTGGTCGAACAGCCGTCCGCCGACCCGGTTGACGAAACCGCGCGCCAGCAGCGACCGGCCCGATCGGCGCGGTCCGGTCAGGATCGTCGCCTTGACCGGCCACATCGACCATTGGCGAAAATGATCGAACGCCGCGCGATTGGCCTCGCTCAAGATGAAGCGGCGATCTTCGCCGACCTGCGGCCAGTCTAAAGGTAGCGCAATCTGGTCGGCCGGCTTCACGGATTGCCGGTGGGTTGCTGACTATTGTCGGGCGCGGCTTGCGGGCCGGGCGCCGGTGCGGCTGCCGGTGGCGGCCCGATGCGCGGTGTCACGCGCAACGTCCCGCCAACGTCGACCACCGTCCAGCCGCGCGCCGACAAAGCCGTCGCCAGTCCTTGCGGTTCGCCGCGATAGGTCACCAGCAGGATCGACCATCCGCCGATCGCGGTGCTCCGCGGCGACACGGCATCGACCCCGGCAATGCTCCGGAGCGCACCGAAGGACGACGAAAGGCCGGCTTCATCGCGGGTCAGGATCTGGATCTGGACGATGCGCGCGGCGACGGTCGCCTTCTGCTCGACGACCTCTTCCTCCTCCACCGGTGGCGGCGGCTCCGCGATGATCAGGCTCGGGTCGCGCATCAGATGGCCCGAAGCGAGCGCGGCGATGAACAGTTCGTCCATTCGCGCGACGCCTTCGGCCATCATTCTCGGAATGTCGTCGCTGTCCTTGGCGGTCAATTCGAAGCCGCCGATGATCGTCCCGTCAGGACCGTGCCGTCCGATAAACCGCGCGACCGCCGGGCCGCCCGGATATTCACGGTGAAGCGATGCTTCGGCGACCAGGATGTCGGCAGCGCCATAATAATCGATGATGTTGCGCCACCATCCGCGGCCAGGTCGCGCCGTCTGGGCGGCGTTTACCAGCAATGGGTCGACCCCCATTCCGCTGACCCGGACGTAATCGATCGGGCTGTTCGACGTCCTGAAGCTTGCCCAGGCCCGCTGCCACGGATTGCGCCGTTCGACCGATGTCATGGTCGATCCCGACACCAGCACCGGGATCAGCAGCATCGGTGCCGAGCGTCGGGTAATCCCCGCCACGCCCAGCAATTCCCCGGCCCGCGCGCGGTCGAACAGAATGCCCAGCGTCGCGATATAGCGATTGGGTCCGATCTGCTCGCGCTCGACGATGATCGAACTGACCAGCCCGTCGAGCGTGGAGTCGCTCAGCGTCGGAGCTTCGCTTATCGGTCGCTTGTGCTGCTTGGCCCACAGCGCCTTGAACCCCTCGCGCTGCGCCACCCGCCATCCGGCATAGCGCGCCGCGCTGGCGTCCTTGCCCCCGACATCGACCTTGATACCGGTGATCTCCAGCGTCCCCGAGCTGTCGATCGGAAGGATCCCGCGATCGCCCGATTCGAGCTGGGCATAGCCGATCCCGCCCACGACGAGCGCGGCGATTGCGGTAACAGCAAGAAGGGCGGAACGCCGCGGCGAAGGCATGGACGGGCTTTTGACGAGTTGTGCGTGGAAATCCAAGCGACTTGTGGCTAGTGCCCGCGGATATGGGTCTGACCTACGAACAAGCCGGCGTCTCGATCGCCGCGGGCAATGCACTCGTCAAGGCGATTGCGCCGCTTGCCAAATCGACCGCCCGCCCCGGCGCCAATGCCGAACTGGGTGGGTTCGGCGGTTTCTTCGATCTCAAGGCGGCTGGCTATGACGATCCGCTGCTGGTCGCGGCGAACGATGGTGTCGGGACCAAGCTCAAGCTGGCGATCGACACCGGGCGCCACGACGGGGTCGGGATCGATCTCGTCGCGATGTGCGTCAACGACCTCATCGTCCAAGGCGCCGAGCCCCTTTTCTTCCTCGACTATTACGCCTCGGCCAAGCTCGATCCGGACGTCGCCACGGCGGTGGTCGCCTCGATCGCCGAAGGCTGCAGGCAGGCGGGTTGCGCCCTGATCGGTGGCGAGACCGCCGAAATGCCCGGCATGTATGCCCCCGGCGACTACGATCTTGCGGGGTTTTGCGTCGGCGCGGTCGATCGCGCCAAGGCGCTTACCGGCAAGGACGTTAGACCCGGCGACGTCATCCTCGGGCTCACCAGTTCCGGCGTTCACAGCAACGGTTTCTCGCTGGTGCGCAAGCTGATCGATACCAACGGCTGGAAACTCGATCGTCCGGCGCTGTTTGATCAGGACATTCTGCTTGGTGCGGCGCTGCTTGAGCCGACGAAAATCTACGTAAGGAGCCTGCTCCCGCTCGTTCGCTCGGGTCGGATCGCGGCGTTGGCGCACATCACAGGCGGCGGATTACTTGAGAATATTCCGCGGGTTCTGCCCGAAGGTTCGCACGCCATCGTAAATGCCGACGCCTGGCCGCTGCCCCGCCTGTTCGCCTTCCTGCAGGCCGGCGGCGCGATCGAGCCGGGCGAACTTGCCCGCACTTTCAACTGCGGGATCGGCATGGTCGCGCTAGTCCGCGCGCATGATGCTCGGAGTGTGACCGCCGACCTAGAAGCCGCCGGCGAAACCGTCTTCACGATCGGCGAGATCGTCGACGGCCCAACCGGTTGCACGGTCAACGGCTCGGCCGACACCTGGAGCGCCCGCGAATCCTGGTCGGCCACTCATCATGGCTGAGAGGGTCCGGGTCGCAGTCCTCATATCGGGCCGCGGCTCGAACATGGCCGCTCTCCTCTACGCCTCCCGCGCCGACGATTGCCCGTACGAGATCGCGCTCGTCACAGGCGATCGCCCTGACGCACCCGGTCTGGCCCTCGCCGAGGCCGAGGGCGTGGCTATCGTCCGTCTCGATGGCCGAAAGGCCGGCCCCGCCTACTGGGCTGCCTTGCAAAGCGCCCTCGACGACGCCGACATCGCCGTCGTCGCCCTGGCCGGATTCATGCGCATCATCCCCGCCGATTTCGTCGACCGATGGTCGGGCCGGATGACCAACATCCACCCCAGCCTGCTTCCCAAGTACCGCGGCCTGCACACCCACCAGTCGGCGATCGACAATGGTGATCGCGTGGCCGGGGCGACGGTCCATCTCGTCACCGCCGAGGTCGACTCGGGCGCGATCCTCGGCCAGGTCGAAGTCGCCGTGCTGCCCCACGACACTGCCGAAACCCTGGAACACCGCGTGCTCATTGCCGAGCATCAGCTCTACCCTCGCATCCTCAGCCAATTCGTTGGCCAGGAACGCGATCCGGAGTGGCTCACCGACAAGGTCGGGTTTCTCGCCCTCGCGCTCCCCGAAACACGCTTCAAGACCAGCCACGGCTCACCCGGGTGGAAAGTCGGTAGACCGTCGAGCGACAAATTCTTCGCCATCATGTGGATGCGCCACCATGGCGAGGAGTTGATCGCGGTGCTGGTGAAATGCGGCGGCCAGGATGAAATGGCCGCGCTGATCGAGGCCGATCCCGATCAATATTTCCGGCCGCAATATTACGGCCCGTCTGACTGGATCGGCATCCGCCTTGACCGACCCGGGGTCGACTGGGATCATATCGCCGAGTGGCTGCAGCGTAGCTGGCAGGCCTGCGCGCCGGCGCGCCTGACGAAATTGATGAATATCGCCGGGGAATTCTGATGGCCAATCCGCACTTCGATTCCGGCAACAAGCGACGCTGGATCAATCTCGGCGAAGGCGTGGCGGTGGTCGGACTGGTCATCTCGGGGCTCGCATTGTGGAACAGCTGGTCGAAAGACGATCGCCCAGCGGTGGTCGTCGAACGCGCTCACGTCATTCCGCTCGCCTTGCGGGGTCGGGTCGAGGACGACGGCAGGCGGCTCGCCATCGTTCCGGTCGAAGCAAGCCATACGATCGATTCCCTTGTCCTCACCCTGCCCGGCCAGTCGCCAATCGATCTTGGAGGCGATCAAATGCTCGCCTCTTCCCAGATCGAACCCTTGCTTCCTGAAGGCCAGCGCAAGGGCGACGGCGCAATCGATGTCACACTGGATGCGCGATACATCGAAGCGGGATCCGAGCGGCGCAAACGTGCGACGTACCGGGTTGCCTATCGCTGGGTCGGCGGCGGCCTGCTCAGTGGCCCGTCGATCCGCTTCACGAGCCTAAGGCGCGGCTGAGGCGCGGGTGGAGCTGCCCGACCATCTGGCGGCAATCCTGCTGGTCGTCGCCGAGCTCGCCGTGCTCGTCCGCGCCATGCTCCGGCCCAACCGCGAACCCGCTTCGCGCCTTGCCTGGGTCATCGTGATCATTGCGCTGCCGGTGGTCGGGATCGTCGCCTACCTCCTGCTTGGGGAGGCGCGGGTCAGCCGGTCCCGGCGTGAGCGCGGCCGGGCGATCGATGCCCGCCTGCCGCTGCCCGCATTCGATCAGGCGAGCGCCGATTTCCTCGCGTCGACTCCATACGCCGCGCCTTTCGCCCTCGCCCGCACCGTCAACCGGCTCGGTCCGACAGGCGGCAATCGCGCCATGCTTGCCGACGACAGCAATGACACGATCGACCGGATCGTCGCCGACATGGATCAGGCGCACGATCATGTGCATTGCTGCTTCTATATCTGGCTGGCCGATACCAACGGCCTGAAACTCCGCGACGCACTGGTGCGCGCGTCGGAGCGCGGGGTTTCAGTCAGAGTACTGGCCGACGCGCTCGGATCGCGCCTGCTGATCCGCTCGGAGCACTGGCGCGCAATGAGCGACGCTGGGATCGAATTGAAGGTCGCGCTTCCCGTCGGCAACATGCTGTGGACCATGATCCGCGGCAGGGTCGACCTGCGCAATCATCGCAAGCTGGTGGTGATCGACAATCGGGTCGCCTGGTGCGGTAGCCAGAATGCCGCCGATCCCGAATTTCGGATCAAGCCTCACTATGCTCCATGGGTGGACGTTATGGCGCGATTTACCGGACCGGTGGCGCGTCACTGGCAGTCGCTGTTCGTGTCCGACTGGATGGGCGAGCGGGGCGAGGACTTGTCCGAGTTGCTGACGGGACCTGCCGTTCCGACCGACGGGCGGATCGTCGCGCAAGTCATCGGCACCGGACCGACGCTTGCCTACGCGGCGATGACCGCCTGCTTCGCTGAGGTCGTCCATTCGGCCCGCACCGAATTGGTCATCACCACGCCATATTTCGTCCCCGACGAACAATTGCTGTTCGCGCTCTTATCGGCGGCGCGACGAGGCGTCCGTGTCGTGCTTGTCTTACCCGAACGCAACGACAGCCGGGTCGTCGCCGCGGCGAGCCGAAGCCTCTATCGCCCACTGCTCGAGGCCGGGGTCGAGCTTAACGAATATCGTCGCGGACTCCTTCATGCCAAGACGATGGTTGCCGACGGCACGATCGCGTTGATCGGATCAGCCAATCTCGATCGCAGAAGCTTCGAGCTGAACTTCGAGAATAACATCCTGCTCCACGACCCGGCCTTCGCGACGCAGATCCGTGCGCGTCAGGACGAGTGGCTGGCCGACTGCCGCCTCGTTACCGTCCAAGAAATCGATCGTGATGGGCTCGTCAAAAGGCTTTGGCAGAATATCCTGTCGATGCTCGGGCCCCTGTTGTGACTGCAGTTCACGCCGTGGCGTATCGCATCAATAACGCGTCGTTGATCGCAGCCGAGGAGGCGGTGTTATCGAACATGCACCAGCTTCGGCGGCAAACCGATTGGCTGATATTCTCGACATAGCTGGCAACGCCGGACTCCCCGTAGGCCGATCTATATATGCGCGGCGAGCCGTGAAGCCGCCAGTACCCCAGGTCCGTTGCACCGCCAGGCTGGGACGCCCTGTCGCTCAACGATGGGTCGGCTGCGACGCGCGACACGCCGAGTTCGGCAAGCATCCAATCGGCATCGTCGTCGAACCAGGAGGCATGCCGAGGCTCGCAGGCAATGCTTGCGCCTGTCTTCGACGATAGCTGCCCGAAGAACGGCGCGGCGACAGCCTTTTCGTAAGAAAGGGACGGAGGCAATTGCACCAGAACGACCGCAAGCTTTTCGCCAAGACCAGCAACATCGGCGGTGAAATCTTCGATCGGTCCGCTGACTTCCCGCAACTTTGCTAGATGCGTGATTGTCTTTGGCAGCTTGACCGCAAATTGGAAATCGGGCGGGGTCGCCTCTGCCCACCGGACCCAAGTTTCGGGGCGGTGCCGACGATGAAAGGACGAGTTGACTTCGACTGCGTTGAAGACAGCAGAATAGCGTTCAAGCGCGCTGCCATCCTCCGGAAATGTAGCCGAGAGGTTGCTCGGGATTGCCCACCCCGCCGTGCCGATGTGGAGGGCCTTGGTCACGTTCATTCAACGAAACGGCCGCCGGATCGCTCCGACGGCCGTTCTCCATTCCAAAATATCGAAGGCTTAGCCGACGATTTCGTCGTCCTTGAAGAAATACGCGATCTCGATGGCCGCATTCTCGTCGGAGTCCGAACCGTGAACCGAGTTGGCTTCGATCGACTCGGCGATTTCCTTGCGGATCGTGCCTGGTTCAGCGTTCTCGGGGTTGGTCGCGCCCATGATGTCGCGGTTGCGCTGCATGGCATTCTCACCCTCGAGCACCTGCACGACGACAGGGCCCGAAATCATGAAGCTGACTAAGTCGTTGAAGAACGGACGCTCGCGGTGAACGGCGTAAAAGCCCTCGGCTTGCTCCTGGGTCATGTGGATGCGCTTGGATGCGACGACGCGAAGTCCGCCATCCTCCAGCATCTTGGTGACCGCACCGGTCAGGTTGCGGCGGGTGGCGTCGGGCTTGATGATCGAAAAGGTGCGGGTAACCGCCATGGAAAACTCCATCGGATTGACAAGGGTCGGAATTGCGGCCCCTCTAGTCAGGCGACCGGGGGGATGCAAGCCGAGGACGATGACCGACGAACCGCCCAGCAGGCGCGAAAAGCGCGAGAAGTTCCTGCGCGAATTGGGCAGCATCGTACTCGGCGTGTTGATCGCGCTCGGGCTCGGCGCGATCGCCAGCGAGATCGGCTGGAAAGTCGAGGCCGCGCAGGCGCGCGAGGCACTGGGCGACGAACTCGGAGAAATCGTCGGACAAGCGCGCGAGCGAGAAAGCGCCGACCCATGCATCGAACGCAAGTTGGACGAGATCGCCGCAGTGATCGACAAGGCCGCGGTCACCCATCGCCTTCCGCCTCTGGGCGCGATCGGCGATCCTTTGTATCGGACGTGGTCGGTCGGCGTCTGGGCAAGTACGATCAATGCCGACATCAGCAGTCACATGGATCGGGAGACCCTCGACAATCTGTCGGGCGTGTATGAATTCGTCGCCACGATCGACAGCGCCACCCGTGACGAAGTGGCTGCTTGGACCGAGCTTACCACGATCGTCGGCCCGGGCCGCTCGATTAGCGACGAAGAAATCCGCATCCTTCGGTCGGCATTGTCGAAAGCCCGGACCGCCAATCGCATGAACCAAATTGCGGCCATTCGCATCGACCAGATCGTCAAGGCCTTCGATCTTCCCGCCAATGCCGACACGATTGCCGAATATGCGACCTTATCCCGCGCTCGCTTCTGCACGCCGATCGCTGCGCCCGCGGGGGAGCATTACGGTTCGGCTCCATACCAGGGCATCGGCGCCAAGGTCCGCGCCAATCCGATTACGCGCGACGATTATGGCAGGGAACGGCGCTAGGCCTTCTTGACCCACTTGCCGTCTTGCGACGCCCAGTAGTTGCGCTCGACGTCGTCTCGGCCGGCAAGCAGTTTCCACGCGATCCGCGCCCCGGCCAGGGTCGCGTCGTCGAACAGGTAGAATGCCCGATCGAAGTGCAATGCGGCGTCGCGCCACTCGCCATCGGCGATCAAGATGTTGCGCGCCAGGTTTGGCGCGTCGGTGGTCGCGCTCAGCAGGATCGGCTGGCGTGGATCGTCGGGCCCTCCGGCAATTCCATGCGGCAGGAAGCTGGACGCGCCTTCGTCCCACAGAATACGGTCAAGCCGCGCGAGCAATGGCTCTTCGTCGGCAACCACCAGCAATCGTTGTTCTTCCGCCAGCACCTTGCCCGCAATCGACCCGATCACGTCACCATGTCCGGTCGGGCCGAGCTGATAGAAATCGACGCGCATGGAGGTGCGCCCCTATCCTTCGGCCACGTCCTCGACGAACTTGTCGAGCAAGCGCACGCCAAACCCCGTCGCACCGCGGTCGTAAGTGGCCTTCGGCTTGTCGGACCAGGCCATGCCGGCGATGTCCAGATGCGCCCAAGGCGTATCGTTCTCGACATAGCGCAGCAGGAATTGCGCGGCAGTGATCGATCCGCCTTCGCGGGGGCCGACGTTCTTCATGTCGGCGATCGGCGAGTTGATCAGTCGGTCGTAGGCCTCGCCCAGCGGCTGGCGCCACAACTGGTCGGTCGAGCTTTTGGCGGCGGCGAGCAATTGCCCGGCGAGCTCGTCATTATTGCTGAACATGCCGGCCATCTCATGGCCCAGGCTGATCACCATCGCTCCGGTCAACGTTGCCAGATCGATCATCAGTCGCGGTTTCACGTTGCGCTGGGTCCAAGTCATCACGTCGCATAGCACCAAACGCCCCTCGGCATCGGTATTGATGACTTCGATCGTCTGGCCCGACATTGACGTCACGACGTCACCCGGACGCTGGGCATTGCCGTCGGGCATGTTTTCGACCAGGCCGCAGACGCCGACGACATTCGCCTTGGCCTTGCGTCCGGCGATCGCCTTCATCGCGCCGACCACCGCGCCCGCGCCGCCCATGTCCCACTTCATCGCCTCCATGCCGGCGGCGGGCTTGATCGAAATGCCGCCGGTATCGAAGGTCACTCCCTTGCCGAGCAGGGCAACGGGCGCTTCGCCCGCAGACCCGCCGTTCCAGCGAAGAACCAGCAATTGCGCCTCGCGCCGCGACCCCAACGATACGCCAAGCAGCGACCCCATGCCGAGCGATTCCATTTCGGATTCGCCGAGCACCTCGATGGTCAGGCCAAGCCCCTCCACGCTGTCGCGAACGCGGGCGACGAAGCTTTCGGGATAGATGATGTTGGCCGGCTCGGTGACCAGTTCGCGGGTCAGCGCCACCCCCTCGGCAAGCGGCGCATATCGCGATTGCCAGCGATCGGCCGCACCATCACCGGCACCGACGATCGTTACCGATGCCAGAGTAGGCTTCTGCTTGTCCTTCAATTTGGTTCGATAGGCATCGAAGCGCCAGGCGCGAAGCATCGCGGCCAGGCCTACCCGGGCGGCGGCATCGGCATCGTAGCCGAGCCCGGTAAGGTCGATTACGGCGGCCGTCTCGCCAGAGGTCAGCAGCCGAGCGACCGCCGCGCCGCCCAGCTTTTCCGCCGCGTCGGCGGGGCTGACCGCATCGCCCGTACCGAGCGCCACGATCCGGCGATCGTCGACGAAGTGATCGGCGGCCGCGCTTGCCTCACCCTCGAAGCGCTGGCGACGAAGCGCCGCGTCGATCCCTCCGCCGATGCCCCGCAATGTGTCGCTCCCGATTTTGCCCGCAACCGGAATGACAAGTGCATAATCGCCCTCAGGGCGGCGGTCGGCAAAACTGATTTTCATGCGAGGAAATATCCTTGGAACGGTCTGGAAGCGAAACGGAGGTTTCGGGAAGATGCGACTCCGGGCTTTAGGACGGACGGTTGCCCGTGCAAAGCGCGGATGTACGATCGTTTGGACGCAAGGCGATTGCCGCTTCGGGGCCAAGGTGCAATAGGCGGTGCGACGAAGTGACGTGCCGGGCGGGGTCGACTTGAGCGTATCGAAGACAAGGTTGGGCTGGACCGCGCTGCCGATCCTGCTGGCATGGCCGGGGGCCGGCTTCGCCGCGCAGCATGCCCCCGCCGAAGCGCGTCCGGCCGACGAATTTGCCACGGCTGCCGGTCAACCATCGGAGGCGGCTGCCGGGACCGCCGCTACGCCGGCTGCCGAGCCGACCGAGCGGATAAATTTCAGCGCCGATGAAGCGGCCTATGACAGCGAGGCCGACCTGGTAACCGCTACCGGTCGCGTGCGGATGGACCGCGACGGCAATTATCTCGCCGCCGATCAGGTGGTCTGGAACCGCAAGACCGGCCAGGTCCAGGCCGTCGGCAATGTCGTGGTCGTCAATCCGGAAGGCGACAAACTGGTCAGCGACCGGGTGACGCTGACCGATTCGCTCCGCGACGGGGTGATCGACAATCTGCTGGTCGTACTCGAAAGCGGCGGACGCATCGCGGCGACCCGCGGTACTCGCGTCAACGGTGTTACGACGCTCGAAAATGCGGTCTATTCGCCTTGTCCGGTGACCACGCGCAAAGGCTGCCCCAAAAATCCGAGCTGGAAGATCGTCGCTGCGCGCGTCGTGCAGGATCCGACGACCAATCGCATCCGTTTTACCGGCGGACGAATCAGCCTGTTCGGGGTGACACTGCCGCTCCTGCCGATTTTTTCGGTCAGCACCGGTGGTGGGGGATCGGGCGGCACGTCGGGCGCGCTGGTGCCAGATATCGCTTATTCGAGCTCGAACGGGCTCGAACTGGCGCTGCCTTACTACTTTCGCTTCGCGCCGAACCGCGATCTCACGATCACGCCACATATCTACACCAAGACCCTGCCCGCGCTCGAGGGTCGCTTCCGCAATTTGACAAGCCTCGGTGCCTACCAGATCGGCGCTTTCGCAACTTACGGGCGGATCGACGATCCCGATCCCGATGCGATCAGCTTCAACGAGCGACGCAATTTCCGTGGCTATTTCGAAGCCAATGGCAAGTTTCAGCTTGACCCATACTGGAGCATTACCGGATCGCTCCGCGCCGCATCGGACAAGACCGTCACGCGCCGTTACGACATCAGCCGCGACGACGTGCTGCGCAACTTCATCGACGCGGAGCGGATCGACCGTAACAGCTACATCTCGATCGCTGGCTGGGCGTTCCAGGGGCTTCGCGTCGACGATGTGCAAAAGCAGATCCCGATCGCGCTTCCCGCGATCGACGCGCGCTTCATCCTGCCCGGCAAAATCGCCGGCGGACGGATCATGGTCCAGGCCAACAGTCTCGCAATCCTGCGCCTCGACGGACAGGACACGCAGCGCGCCTTCGCCAGCGCTAAATGGGACCTGCGAAAGGTCACGCGGCTCGGTCAGGAAGTGACCCTGACTGCCTTTGCGCGCGCCGACGCCTATCACACCAACGACAGCGACGAGACCGACGTCGCCGCCTATGCCGGTCGCGATGGCTGGCACTTCCGCGGCATCGGGGCGCTTGCCGCCGACATGCGCTGGCCGTTCATCGGCAATGCCTTCGGTGGCACCCAGCGGATTACGCCACGCGTCCAGCTGGTCCTCACACCACCGACTCCCAATCTCGACATTCCCAACGAGGACGCGCGGTCGGTCGATCTCGAGGACAGCAATCTGTTCGCCCTCAACCGCTTCCCCGGGTACGACCGGTGGGAGGACGGGTCGCGGATCACGTACGGCCTCGAATATCAGCTCGACCGGCCCAACGTCTCTATTTCAACGATCATCGGGCAAAGCTATCGCCTGACCCGCAACGAGAGCATTTTCCCCGATGGCACGGGACTGACCGATCGCTGGTCGGACATCGTCGGTCGCACCCGGGTTCGCTTCGGACGCTTCGTCGATCTCACCCACCGCTTTCGCATCGACAAGGACAATTTCGCGCCGCGCCGCAACGAGCTCGATCTGACCGTCGGCAGCGAGCAGACCTACGTCCAGTTGGGGTATCTGCGGCTCAACCGCGATATCACCGGTTCGGTGGAGGATCTGCGTGACAAGGAAGAGCTTCGCCTTGCCGGCCGGATCAAATTTGCCCGTTATTGGTCGGTGTTCGGCGCGACGGTGCTCGACCTGACCGACAAGAACGAAGATCCGCTCGTGCTGGCCGACGGCTATGAGCCCGTGCGCCACCGGCTCGGTGTCACCTATGAGGATGAGTGCCTGGAGCTTGGCCTGTCGTGGAAGCGCGACTATGAGCGCATCGGCGAGTTCCGCAAGGGCAGTACCTTCTCGCTGCGGGTCGCGTTGAAAGGCCTCGGTCGCTAACCCTGCGTTCAGCGACAAATGCGTAACGGGCCAACGACAAATGATTGAACGTTCAAGGAATTCGAGGGTGGGAGTAAGCATGATCAAGACCAAGGGCGCATTGCTTGGCGCAGCGATCGGTCTCGGACTGGCGACAGCGGGCGCGGCAATCGCGCAGGATCAGCCGGTCAGCAGCGCCAGCGGGCTCCGGCTGCCGGAAAATCCGACGGTGTTCGGCAATGCTTTGCCGTCGGTGGTCAAGGCGACCGCGATCATCAATGGCGAGATCATCACCCAGACCGACGTCGACCAGCGCCTGGCGTTGCTGGCGATCGCCAACGGCGGCAACGTCCCGGCCAACGAAGTCGACCGCCTTCGCCAGCAAGTGCTGCGCAACCTGATCGATGAAACTCTGCAGATCCAGGCCGCAAAGCGCGCCGAGATCAACGTGTCGGAAGCCGATATCGATCGCACGGTCCAGCGGGTCGCCGCCAACGTGAAGCAAACCCCTGAGCAGATGGCGGATTATCTCCGAAGTCGCGGTTCTTCGATCAAGTCGATCCGCCGCCAAATTCTCGGCGAAACGTCGTGGCGCCGCCTGCAAAGCGCGAAGATCGAAAGCGGCAGCGTCGGCGACGACGAGGTCAAGGCCGTGATCGACCGGATGGAGGCATCCAAAGGCACGCAGGAATATAAGGTCGGCGAGATCTTCCTGTCGGCGAATTCCGTCACTGCGGCGCAAGCTATGGCCAACGCCAACCAGATCCTCGAACAGCTCCGCAAGGGCGGGTCGTTCGTCGCTTATGCCCGTCAATATTCGGAAAGCTCGACCGCGCCGGTCGGCGGCGATCTCGGCTGGGTTCGCCCCGAGATGCTGCCGGATCCTCTGGCCGCCGCGCTGAATGGTCTTCAGCCGGGCCAGATCTCGACCCCGATCGCCGTTCCCGGCGGTGTGTCGATCATTGCGCTCCAGGACACTCGCAAAGTGCTGACCGCCGATCCGCGCGCGGCCGAACTCAACTTGAAGCAGGTATCGGTTACCTTCCCCGCCGGAACCACGCGTGCGCAGGCCGAGCCGATCGTCGCCCGCTTCGCGCAGGCCTCGCAGAACATCGGCGGATGTGGCGGTGCCGAGAAGCTGGCCGCCGATTTCCGGGGTGAGGTCGTCCAGTCCGATGGCGTCAAGCTCAAGGAGCTGCCCGCCGCGCTCCAGGATATGATGCTCCCGATGCAGGTCGGCCAGTCGACCCGCCCGTTCGGAAGTCTCGAGGAGGGGGTGCGCGTGCTTGTCATCTGCGGCCGTGACGAGGTCGATCCGAGCATCCCGACATTCGAATCGGTGATGAACCAGATGAACGAGGAACGCGTCGCGATGCGGGCCCGTCGCTATCTGCGCGATCTCCGCCGGGATGCGATCATCGACTTCCGCTAGGGTATCGGGGTAAGGCGCGCCCCATGGCGTCCGCCCAACTCCCGCCGCTCGCGGTCTCGCTTGGCGACCCTGCCGGTATCGGTCCGGAAGTGCTCGCCAAGTGCTGGGACAATCGCAGTGCGTTCGCGCTCCCGCCGTTCGTTGCGGTGGGTGACGTGCGATCGCTCGAACTGGTGTGGGACGGGCCGATCGCGCCGATCGACGATCTTGCCGACGCCGATGCCGCCTTCGATGTCGGACTGCCGATTCTGCACATTCCTTGCAACGAGGTTCATCGTCCAGGCGAACCCTCGACCCCTGGTGCCCATTGCTCGCTCGATTCGCTCGAACTGGCGGTCGGACTTGCACGATCCGGAAGCGCCGCAGCCGTGGTCACCGGCCCGGTCAGCAAGCAGCAACTCTATGCGATCGGCTTCGCCCATCCGGGTCAGACCGAATTCGTTGCCGAACGTTGCGGCATTGCGCCCGGCAACGTCGCAATGCTGCTGGCCGGTCCAACCCTGCGCACCGTTCCGGTTACGACGCATATTGCACTCGGTGCGGTTCCGGCGGCGCTCAGCAGCGGCCTGATCGAAGCTAGGGGTCGGGCGACGCTGCGCGGCCTGCAACGTAATTTCGGCATCGCCGAGCCGCGTCTTGCCGTCGCGGCGCTCAACCCGCACGCTGGTGAAGGCGGTGCGCTCGGCCGGGAGGAAATCGAACTGATCCAACCGGCGATCGACGCCCTTCGCGCCGAAGGTTGGCACGTCATGGGGCCGCTACCCGCCGACACGATGTTCCATAGTGAAGCCCGCGCACGGTACGACGCGGCCTTGTGCATGTATCACGATCAGGCGCTGATCCCACTGAAGGCGCTGCATTTCGACGAGGGCGTCAACATGACGCTTGGGCTGCCGATCGTCCGCACCGCGCCCGACCATGGCACCGCCTTCGATATCGCTGGTCAGGACCGTGCCGACCCGCGCGCCATGGCCGCCGCCATCGCTTTGGCCGCACGCGCCGCGATGCAGCGCCGCCCCGAATGGCGGTGATCCGCCGAGAGCCACTACGCGACGTCATTGCACGGCACGGGCTTCAGGCGAGCAAGGCCCTCGGCCAGAATTTCATCCTCGACCGGCAATTGCTCGCGCGGATTGCCGCCCTCCCCGGTCCGCTCGAAGGACGGACGGTCTACGAAGTCGGCCCCGGTCCCGGCGGGCTAACCGGCGCGCTGCTCGACGCTGGCGCATCGGTGGTCGCGGTCGAGCGCGATCGCCGCTGCCTTCCCGCCCTCGCCGAGCTCGATGCCGCCTTTCCCGGAAAGCTCAGGCTGATCGAGGATGACGCGCTCAAGATTGACGAGGTCGCGACCGTCGGCACCGGCGCCCATGTCGTCGCCAATCTTCCGTACAATGTCGGGACCGCACTGCTCTTGCGCTGGCTTGGCGGCGAAGCCTGGCCGCCATGGTGGGACTCGCTCAGCCTCATGTTCCAGCGCGAAGTCGCCGAGCGCATCGTCGCCAGTCCCGGAAGCAATCATTACGGTCGACTATCCGTGGCGGCCCAATGGCGATCGACCGCGAGCATCGCCATGCTTGTCCACCGCTCGTCTTTCGTTCCCCCGCCCAAGGTCATGAGCGCAGTCGTTCACCTTCGTCCGGTACCGATGCCCGCCGGTGTGCGCCACGCCACTCTAGAACAGATCACGGCCGCCGCGTTCGGCCAGCGTCGCAAGATGCTTCGACAGAGCATGAAGAGCGTCCCTGGTGCGCTCGAAGCCTTGGCGAGCCTCGACATCGACAGTGAGCGCCGGGCCGAAACGCTTGCGGTTGACGATTTTGTCGCGATCGCCCGGTTGCTCAGTACGTAAACCGCGCCGTCAGCCGGATGTCTCGACCGGCAAGCGGCGCATAATCCTTTAGCAAGCTGGCATGGCGGCGCGCCACGACATCGAACAGATTGTTCGCGGTCAGTCCGAGGGTGAGTTCGGGCCGTTCCTCCAACGGGTGCCAGTCAAGCCCCAGATTGAGCAGAGTATATCCCGCCGTCTCTGTCTCGAGAACCGCATCGCGCCGCTGCGCGAATACCCGTTCGACTTCGATCCGCCCGTCGAACCTATCGCGAGAGCCAGCAAGCGCCCCAAGCAGGCGAAGCGGCGGGATCTGCGGCGCTGGCCCAAATCCCTTGATTGTGGCCCGCGTTGCATCGGCCACGCAGTTGATGGACCAGTCGACACCAATGGCGCGACCGAGCCTGGAGTCAATTTCCAGCTCGAAACCCGCATATTTTGCCTTACCCTGGCGATAGGTGAACACCGGCAAGCCGTCTTCAATCGCACCGGTTGGGGCCTGGTAGATGAAACTGGAGAAATCGCTGAAATAGGCGGTCGCGGTCACCTTCACCGGTCCGTCGCCACGCTTGATGCTGGCTTCGATGCCTAGGCTCTTCTCGGGTTTGAGATCGGGATCACCAACCTCGAAGGATTGCGTTCCTGCGTGCGGTCCGTTGGCGAACAATTCCTCGATCGACGGTGCGCGGACCGAGCGCGACATGTTTAGTCCGGCTTTCCACCCGCCACCGACTTCGTAGGTCGCCCCGGCGGATGCCGACAACGTGTTGAACTTCCGATCGAGTGGCAGATTGCCGATATCGGGATCGGCATTGGCGCTCAATACCGATCGTTCGAAGCGCGCGCCGCCCTCGATCCGCAACTTGCCACGCTTCAGGCTTTGCAGCGTGAAAATCCCGGCCTGCTTTTGACGACTGTCGGGCAGGAACTTCTCGTCGCCTTCGATGAACACCCGGCGCGCCAGTCCCTGCACTCCGCTGGTCCCCTCCCATCCATTTCGATCGGCCTGCACCAGGTCGATCCGTCCTTCCGCACCGCGCGCGAAAAAGCTCGACCCGATCGCTCCGTCGGGCTCGAGTTCATCGTGATGATATCGCGCCCCGCCGGCACGCAACCTGACCTGGGAAAATGCGCCCGACAGCGGCGCTTCGACGCGCCCGTCGATCCGCGTCTGCTCGACGTCTATCCGTGGCGCTTCGACATCGGTATCCGGATCGAGCGAGTAGCGCAGCGGCACGCCGTACAAGGCGGTGTGGCGCGCGATCGACAAACCGGCGTTGAAGCCTCCGTCGATGTAGGTAACCCCACCCGCGAAATCGTCGCTCTTTGCCGCCGTGTTGGGCAAGTCGCCCTTCAGGTCCGCAAGCGCGCGGACGTCTGGCGAATTGCTCGCGCGCGCCGCGTCGCGCAATTCGTCCGACAGCAGGTGCCCGCCGGTGCGCAGGTCGTCGCTGCGCGACAACGCGGCATCGCCATGGAGCACGAACTTGCCGACCGGTACAGACAGCGACACGGCTGCCGACCGTTCGTTTGCCGCACTCCCGTAACCAAGCAGCACGTCGGCGTGGAGCGGGGCCTCGGCGCGGCGCGGGATCCGCGAATCGATGACGTTGACGACGCCCCCGATTGCTGACGATCCGAATGGCAAGGCGGCGGGTCCGCGGAGCACCTCGATGCGGTCGGCGGTCAGGGGATTGATCGCTACAGCATGGTCGGCGCTCGACGCCGATACGTCGAAATTTCCAATCCCGTCGGTCAACAGCCGGATCCGGTCGCCGCTCAATCCGCGCAGGATCGGTCGCGACGCACTCGGGCCAAAGCTCGACGCCGACACGCCGGGCAGCCGGGTCAAGGTTTCCCCCAGCGACGGGCGGATGGCGGTCGTGAGTTGCTGACCGCCGAGCACTGAAACGCCGCCCAGCACGTCCTGCGCTCGACGACGCACACCGGTCACGACGATTGCATCGTCGGCATGGTCCTTGCTGTCGCGCGTCGCCGGCGGCGCCGCTTCTGCTTCGCTCGACACTTCGTTGGCGGGCGCAACGTCCGCGACGGAAACTTGGGCGGCTAGGGCAAGGGCGATCCACTCGAATGACATGCATAACCTCGTCGGGAAGGAGCGGCTTGATGATACATCATTACCCTGATGGCAATCCGGTCTGGCGCATCATTCCGCCAGTTCATCGCAGCGACTTCGCAAATGACGATTGCCTTCGCGCCCGAACCGAATAGAGGCGGATCGTGCCCGATAGCCCCGTGGCGGGAGCGTATGATGATGGTTCGCTTGTTCGCCGCACCGCGGCCGACGGAATGATCGCGCAGATCGCCCCCGCGCCCGGCCGCCTACCCGCGGCCCCGGCAGTTGCTAGGCCCCACTCGGCCATGCCTGGCCTTCCGCTGTCGCTCGGCATCACGCTCGCCTGGCTCGGCCTGATTGTCCTGATCCCGTTGTCCGCCGTCTTCCTGAAGAGCGCCGGTGCCGGTTGGGACGCGTTCTGGACCGCCGCCGGATCGCCCCGCGCACTTGCCGCCTACCGCCTCAGTTTCGGGGCCGCGCTGCTTGCCGCAGCGGTCAACTTGGTCTTCGGCCTGGTCATCGCCTGGGTGCTGGTCCGTTATCGTTTTCCCGGGCGTCGCCTGTTCAGTGCCCTCGTCGACCTGCCCTTCGCGCTCCCGACCGCGGTGGCGGGGATCGCGCTTACCACGCTCTACGCCGAAAATGGCCTGATCGGGCGGCTGCTCGAGCCCGCCGGGCTGAAAGTTGCGTACACGCCGACCGGCGTCGTGATCGCGTTGATCTTCGTCGGCCTGCCATTCGTCGTCCGCACGGTGGAGCCGGTGCTGGCCCAACTGTCGAAGGAGACAGAGGAAGCCGCGGTGACGCTTGGCGCGACCCGTCGCCAGACCTTTACCCGCGTAATCCTGCCCGCGATCCTCCCCGCGCTCGCCACCGGCTTCGCGCTCGCCTTCGCGCGCGGCGCAGGCGAATATGGCTCGGTGATCTTTATCGCCGGCAATTTGCCGTACGTGTCCGAAATCGCACCTCTGCTGATCATCACCCAGCTCGAGGAATATGACTATGTCGGCGCCACGTCGATCGCGGTGATGATGCTGGTTCTATCGTTCGGCATGCTGTTCCTGCTCAATGGCCTCCAGTTGTGGCAGCGGAACCGCGGCGCATGAGCCGCCAATCGCCACTGGAGGAAAGCCGCCTCGCCCGCACCGCGCTGATCGCGGTGGCGTTCCTGTTCATGGCGCTCGTCGTGCTCCTCCCGCTCGGCGTCGTGTTCGTTGAAGCCTTCAAGGCGGGGATCGGCGCCTGGGGCGCGGCCGTCGTCGAGCCCGATGCACGCTCCGCCATCGCGCTCACCCTGCTGGTCGCGGCCATTGCCGTCCCGCTCAACATGGTCTTCGGGGTCGCCGCCGCCTGGGCGATCGCCAAGCACGACTTTCGTGGCAAGGCGTTTCTGCTGTCGCTGATCGATCTTCCCTTCTCGGTTTCCCCCGTCGTCGCCGGCCTGATCTATGTATTGCTGTTCGGCGCGCAGGGCTGGCTCGGCCCGTGGCTGAGTTCGCAGGACGTCCAGATCATCTTCGCCGTCCCCGGGATTGTCCTCGCCACCATCTTCGTCACCTTTCCCTTCGTCGCGCGGGAGCTCATTCCCCTGATGCAGGAGCAGGGACGCTCGGACGAGGAAGCGGCGCTGTCGCTTGGCGCCAACGGGTGGCAAACCCTGTGGTTCGTTACCCTGCCCAACATCCGCTGGGGGCTACTGTACGGCGTCCTGTTGTGCAACGCCCGGGCGATGGGGGAGTTCGGCGCCGTATCGGTCGTCTCGGGTCACATCCGCGGCGAGACCAACACCATGCCGCTGCACGTCGAGGTGCTCTATAACGAGTATAACTTCGTCGCCGCCTTTGCCGTTGCCTCTCTCCTCGCCTTGCTTGCGCTCGTCACGCTCGCGCTCAAGAGCTTCCTCGAATGGCGCCATCGCGACCAGATCGCGGCGATGGGGCACTGATGTCGATCCGCATCGAACATGTCTCCAAGCGCTTTGCCGAGTTCCAGGCGCTCGACGACGTTTCGCTCCGGCTGGAGGAAGGCGAGTTCGTCGCCCTCGTCGGCCCGTCGGGCTCCGGCAAGACCACCTTGCTGCGCCTCATCGCCGGGCTCGATTTTCCCGATACCGGGCTGATTCGCTTCGGCGATCAGGACGTCACCGCCCTCCCCGCGGCGCGGCGCGGGATCGGTTTCGTCTTCCAGCACTATGCCTTGTTCAATCACATGACGGTGGCGCGCAACATCGCCTTCGGCCTCGATATCCAACCCCGCAGCCGGCGGCCCGACCGCGACGCGATCAAGATGCGCGTTGCCAAGCTGCTCGCCCTGGTCCAGCTTTCCGGGCTGGAGGATCGCTTCCCCGCCCAACTCTCGGGCGGCCAGCGGCAGCGCGTCGCGCTGGCTCGAGCGCTTGCCCGCGATCTCCGCCATCCTGCTGCTCGACGAGCCGTTCGGGGCGCTCGACGCCCGCGTCCGGCGCGACCTTCGCAAGTCGCTGCGCGCGATCCACGACGCGGTTGGGGTCACTTCGATCCTCGTCACCCACGACCATGAGGAAGCCTTCGGTCTTGCCGACCGCGTCGCCATCCTCAACGAAGGCAAGGTCGAACAATTCGCCACTCCCGACGATCTCGTCGCGGCTCCAGCCAGTGCCTTCGTCAAGACCTTCCTCGAGTGACCAGCCAGGAGAGACCGATGACCAGATCCCTTCCCGTCCTTTCCGCCTTGCTCCTCCTTACCACCTGCTCGGGCGGCGGAAACGATTCCGCGGGAAAGGACGGCGCCGTCACGCTGCTCAACGTCTCCTACGACCCGACCCGCGAGCTCTATCGCGACATCAACCAGGCGTTCGCCAAGCAATGGCTCACCGACCAGAAGCAGAAGGTCAGCTTCCGCATGAGCCACGGCGGCTCGGGCAAGCAGTCGCGCGCGGTGATCGACGGGCTCGAAGCCGACGTCGTCACGCTCGCGCTTGGCTACGACATCGACGTCATCGCCCAAAAGACCAAGGCGCTCCCCGCCGACTGGCAGGCCCGGTTGCCCGACAATAGCGCGCCCTACACCTCGACCATCGTGTTCCTCGTCCGCAAGGGCAATCCCAAGGGTATCCGCGACTGGAGCGATCTCGTCCGCCCGGGGGTCAAGGTCATCACCCCCAACCCCAAGACCAGCGGTGGCGCTCGGTGGAATTTCCTTGCCGCCTGGGGTTATGGCCGCGCCGCCGGTGGATCGGACGCGGCCGCAGAGCGCTACGTCAACAGTCTCTATGCCAACGTCCCCGTGCTCGACAGCGGCGCTCGCGGATCGACCACCACCTTCGCCGAGCG
The DNA here is from genome assembly GCA_963740965.1 of uncultured Alphaproteobacteria bacterium. Lineage (GTDB taxonomy): Bacteria > Pseudomonadota > Alphaproteobacteria > Sphingomonadales > Sphingomonadaceae > Sphingomicrobium. The sequence continues at coordinate 431,646 of CAVUFW010000006.1, read as the reverse complement.
CGGCATCGGCGACGTGCTGCTGGCTTGGGAGAACGAAGCCTTCCTGGCGATGGACGAGCTCGGCAAGGGCAAGTTCGAGATCGTCGCCCCGTCGCTCTCGATTCTCGCCGAGCCTCCGGTCGCGGTCGTCACCGCCAATGCGCAGAAGCATGGCACCGCCAAGATCGCCGACGCCTACCTCCGCTTCCTCTACACCCACGCCGGCCAGGAAATCATCGCCCGCCACCACTATCGCCCGCGCAGCCTGCAAGTCGCCGCGAAATATGCAGCCAGGTTCCCGCAGATGAAGTTGATGACCATCGACGCCGACTTCGGCGGATGGCAAGTCGCCCAGAAGCGCTACTTCGCCGACGGCGGCGTGTTCGACAGCATGTCCAACCGGCGCTTCCGACCCGGCTGATCAGCGGCGGGCGTCGATCCTGGAGTGTTGGGTGGTGCGCGGCGTTCCGCTCACGCGCCAGATGTCGCCGAAGTCTTCGTGCGCCAGTGGTGCCGGGCGATGCCCGCCAAGCCGATCGATGATGTCTGGCACGGTGTTACTGTGCCCGACGACGAGCACCGTTCCAGTCTCCATTGATAGAGCCGCGATCAGCCCTGCTGTATCCGCCGGTCGATAGACCTTGGGCACGATCTTCAGGCTCCGCGCGAGCGGGTCGGCTGTCTGCCGCGCCCGCTTCGTATCGCTGACGTAGATCGCATCGGGTCGCTGGTGCCTGAACCATACGATCAGCAGGCGCGCATTGCGCCGCCCCTCGTCCGTGAGGTCCGGGTCGGTCGCCCCGGCCGGCGTCTGCAAATGTCGCATGACGAAATAGTCGGGCACCGTTGGAGCGGGCCGTACGACGCTCGCGCACCCCGCTAGCCCGAACAGCAATAGTGCCAAGATCGTGTGGATGCCCCGCATGCCGAACTCCTCCAGTGTCTCGCGATTTTGGCCCGCGCCGCGCAACCGACGACCCAATCCGTCGGCGAATGTCACAAATATGTCAAAAATCTTGAATGTCGCCGCATCCCCTCTTAGGCGATGTCGGGTCGGTCCGGCCTGCGCCTGGGTCCACCACGGGGGCGATCATCAGACAAATTGCTGCACTTCCCTATCGGTCGTCGGGTCCGTCGCTCGATTCTCCGGTATCGGTGCTGCTCGTCACCACGCGTGAAACCCGTCGCTGGGTGATACCGAAAGGCAATCTGCCAAGCGGCATGGCACCCCATGATGGCGCCGCCGCGGAGGCGCTGGAGGAAGCGGGGGTAATCGGCGCCGTCTGCCCGGTGCCGCTCGGCACCTTTCGCTATCGCAAGCGCAAGGGCAGCGGCGCGTCACTGATGGCCGACGTCGAGGTCTTCCCGCTCTCGGTCAATCGGGAATTGAGCGACTGGCCGGAAAAGGCCGAGCGTCAGCGCCGCTGGTTCAGCCTGGCCGAGGCTGCGGCGCAGGTCGACGAGCCCGATCTGGCCGATCTGATCCGGTCTTTCGGCGCAAGTGAATTCAACAAGGCGGCGCAACGCACGGGCATGCTGTCCGTGGTCGCCGAAAAATCGAAAGTGGGTCCGATGTTTGCCTGGTTCCAGCGACTGTTGCCGAAGACCGGCGGCTTTTTCGAGCTGTTCGAAGCGCATGCGGTGGCCGTCCTTGCCGCCGCCGACGCGACTGGTCGCCTGTTCCAGGGCGGCCCAAAGTGCCACGAGCATATTCGGGAGATCCGCGAGCGGGAGCACGACGCCGACGAAATCGTTCGGGAAGTGCTCAAGACCATCCGTGAAACCTTTCTGACACCGTTCGATCGCGGGGCGATCACCGCGCTGATCGGATCGATGGACAATGCCATCGACGAGATGCAGTCGGCGGCCTCGGCGGTCGATGTCTATCAAATGACCGAATTCGACGCGCCGATGCGCGACATGGTGGCGATTACGGTCGATGCCGCGCGACTGGTGGCCGAAGCGATGCCGTTGCTTCGCGACGTCGGCAAGAATGGCGCGCGCCTGCATGAATTGACCGAGCGTCTGGTGCGGATGGAAGGGCATGGCGACGAGATTCATACCGCCGGGCTGAAGTCGGCGTTCCAGGCTTATCGCGACACCAGCCCGATCAGTTTCGCCGTCCGTCGCGAAATCTACAAGCATCTCGAACGGATCATCGACGCGTTCGAAGACGTCGCCAACCAGATCGATAGCATCGTCATCGACCACGCCTGACGCCCGGGGAGGCTGACGATGCACGAACTTGCGTTTCCGCTGCTGGTCGGGCTGGTGATCCTGGCCCTGCTATTCGATTTTCTCAACGGGCTTCACGATGCCGCCAACTCGATCGCCACGGTGGTCGCGACGAAACTGCTGCGCCCGGTCCAGGCGGTCGCCTTCGCGGCCTTCTTCAATTTCGCGGCCTATTTCCTGATCCTCTGGATTCCGGAGCTTCACAAGGTCGCCGACACGATCGGCAAAGGATTGATCGACAAGGACCTGGTCACTCCCGCGGTTGTGTTTGCGGCGTTGGTCGGCGCCATGTTCTGGAATGTCGTGACGTGGTTGAAAGGCATCCCTTCGTCCTCAAGTCACGCGCTGGTCGGCGGCATCGTCGGTGCTGGCGTGGCATCGGCAGGCTTCCCGACGATTCAATGGAGCGGGCTGACCAAGACGTTGCTGTTCATCCCGCTGGCACCGCTGATCGGCATGGCCGTGGCGATGCTGGTGATGCTGCTGTCGAGCTGGCTGGCGGGCTGGGCCAGCGCGCGCGGGGCGGAAAAAACCTTCCGCACCATGCACCTGGTGTCGTCGGCGGGCTATTCCCTGGGGCATGGTCTCAACGATGCGCAAAAGACCATGGGGATCATCACCGTCCTGCTTTATTCGACCGGCTATCTGACGGGTGAATTTCACGTTCCGCACTGGGTCGCGATCAGCTGCTATATCGCGATCGGGCTTGGCACCATGATGGGCGGCTGGAAGATCATCGAGACGATGGGCAGCCGGATTACCAAATTGTCACAGCATCAGGGGTTCGCCGCGTCCACCGGCGGGTCGATCATGCTGTTCGGTGCCAGCTGGGCGGGTATCCCCGTCTCCACCACCCATACCATCACCGGCGCGATCATCGGGGCCGGCGTCGCGCGCCGTGCGTCGGCGGTGCGGTGGGGCGTGGCCAAAAGCGTGGTGTTCGCCTGGCTGATCACGATCCCGTGTTCGGCGGCGGTCGCGGCTCTTTTCTACGGAGTCACGCGACTGTTTTAACGAATCTGCCGGCGTGGCCCGGTCGCGGGCTCGCCCAGGGCCGCTCGATCAGTTGGCCTTGGTCTTCGGTGTCGTGGCGGCCGGCTTGTTCGCGGCAAGCGTCGGGCCGCGCGCGATCGCGGCGCTCAGCGTTGTCGCCTCGGGACATGGGCCGGCGCATAGCGCCTGCAGCTTGGCGAGCACGTCCTTGGCGCGGGCGGCCGCTCCAAGCTCGACCATCGCCTGCCCCTGGACGGACATGGCCACCCGATCGGTCGGCTCCAGGCTGAGCGCCTTGTTGGTATAGCGGATCGCCTGACCGTATAGTTTCTGCTTCGACGCCACGCGGGCCATTGCGACGAAGGCCGCCCGATTACGCGGATCGACCGCAAGCGCGGTTTCAAATGCATCGTCGGCTTCGATATATTTGCCGGCGGCAGCGGCGGCCTCGCCCTCTTTCACCATCTCGGTCGATCGCGGCGCGATCTGGTCGTCTGGGCGCTGGCTTAGCGAAGGTACGGCCATGGAAGAGGCCGCGAGGCCGAAAACCAGGGCGATCGGGGACAAACGCATCAAACTCTCCAGTCCGTTTTGACGACTTTCTAGCATGGCCTCCTCAGCCGCGCGACGAAAAACCCGTCGGTGCCGTCGTGCCCCGGGGTCAGCAATTTGCCACCACCGTCGACTCGACCCGCGCCATCGGCGATCCCGTCCAGCACGTCCTGCACCTCCCAGGATGAATGGCGCCCTAAGAAATTTGCGATTTGTCCTGCGCCCTCGCGCGCCAGGATCGAACACACCGCGTAAACCAAAGTCCCCCCGGGACGCACCAGCGGCACAGCGAGGTCGAGCAGCTTCGCCTGCAACGCGACGACCTTGTCGAGACTGTCGGGATTGAGCCGCCAGCGCCCCTCGGGGTTGCGGCGCCACGTTCCGCTTCCCGAACATGGAGCGTCCACCAGCACCAGGTCTGCCTGCCCTTCCAGGTCCTCGAGCTGCTCGGCCTCTCGTCCTCCGTCGAGCAGCCGCGTATCGATCATTGCGCCGGCGCGGGCGGCGCGTGGTGCAAGCTTCGACAGGCGGCCGCGATTCGTGTCGCAGGCGATGATATCCGCCCCTGGGGCCATCGCCGCCAGCGCCAGCGCCTTGCCTCCCGCTCCCGCGCACAGGTCGATGATGTTCGCCTCCGGCTCGGGCTTGCAGGCCAAAGCGATCAACTGGCTGCCCTCGTCCTGCACCTCCACCCGCCCGTCAAGGTAGGCGGGATGCTTGTCGATCTGGCTGTTAGGCGGAAGCCTTATTCCCCAGGGACTTATCGGTGTTTCTTCAGCCCCGTCGAAAAGCTGGAGCGCCTCGCTCCGCATGATACGCGCAGTGTGAACCCGCAAGTCCAGCGGCGCCCGCTCCAATAAAGCAGGCCATTCGTCGACCCTCACCAGCGGCGACAATTCTCCCTCGATCCACCCCGGGATCAGCCGTTCCCCGGACGCCCGTTCCTTGTCGCCGACCGCCTCGGGACCATGACCGCCCTCCCCGAACAGTGCTGCCGCGTCCTCCAAGCCGAGCATTGCCGCCCGCCCCGTCTCGGGCCGCTCCCCCGATCGGCGGATCGCCCGATAGACCAGTTCGCGCACCGCTCGCCGGTCCGTCGATCCCGCATAGCGCCGCGTCTTGAAGTAATTGCCGACAATTACGTCCGCTGGCGGCCCATCATCGCGCGCCGCGGCGATCACCTGGTCGAGGATCTCGATTCCGGCCTGCACTCGGGCGGCGGGTGTCATGTCCTACCGCGTCGGGTAATTGGGTGCTTCGCGGGTGATGGCGACGTCGTGGACATGGCTTTCGCTAAGCCCCGCGTTCGTAATCCGAACGAACCGCGCCCGGCTCTGCAAATCGGCGATCGTCGTCGCGCCGGTATAGCCCATCGCCGCCTTCACCCCGCCAACCAACTGGTGGACGATGTCGCGCACCGGACCCTTGACCGGCACTTGCCCCTCGATTCCTTCGGGCACCAGTTTTAACTGATCTGAGATGTCCTGCTGGAAATAGCGATCCGCCGATCCGCGTGCCATCGCCCCGACGCTGCCCATGCCGCGATACGATTTGTAGGCCCGGCCTTGGTAGAGGAAGGTTTCGCCCGGCGCTTCGTCGGTCCCGGCGAGCAACGATCCGACCATTACCGTCGACGCCCCAGCAGCAAGCGCCTTGGCAAGATCGCCCGAGGTACGGATCCCGCCATCCGCAATCACCGGAATGCCAGCCTTCGCGGCAGCTGCAGAAGCATCCATGATCGCGCTTAGTTGCGGCACGCCGACACCGGCCACGATGCGCGTGGTGCAGATCGACCCCGGGCCGATCCCGACCTTTATCGCATCGGCTCCGGCTCCTGCGAGCGCCGCGGCCGCTTCGCCTGTGGCGACATTACCGGCGACCACCTGCACCCGATTGGACAGCGCCTTCACCCGCTCGACCGCACGCGACACCTCGGTGTTATGTCCATGCGCGGTGTCGATCACGACGCAATCAACACCGGCGTCGATCAACGCTTGCGACCGGTCGAATCCTTTGTCGCCGACCGTTGACGCCGCGGCGACGCGGAGGCGGCCTTCCCCGTCCTTGGTCGCGAGCGGCGAAGCGACCGATTTCTCGATATCCTTGACCGTGATCAGACCGACGCAATGCTGTCCCTCGTCGACGACCAGCAATTTCTCGATCCGCCGCTGGTGCAGAATGCGTCGCGCTTCCTCCTGGCTAGTGCCGAGCGGAACGGTTGCCAAATTGTCCCGGGTCATCAATTCGCTGACCGGCTGAGCTGGGTGCTCGGCAAAGCGCACGTCGCGATTCGTCACGATCCCGGCAAGCTTGCCATTCGCCTCGACCACCGGGATGCCGCTAATCTTGTGAGCGCGCATCAATTCGAGCGCGTCGGCCAAAGTCTGATCAGGTCGCATCGTGATCGGATTGACCACCATTCCACTCTCGAACCGCTTGACCGCGCGCACCGCGGCGCACTGTGCCTCGACGTCGAGGTTGCGATGGAGAACCCCGATCCCGCCGAGATGCGCCATCGCGATCGCCATGTCGGCCTCGGTTACCGTGTCCATCGCCGAAGACAGCAATGGAATATTGAGTGGTATGTCGCGCGTCAGAAAACTTCGGGTATCCGCCTGGCTTGGAAGCACCGAAGATTCGCGCGGCTGAAGCAGCACGTCGTCGAAGGTCAGCCCCAGCGGAATGTCGTCGATGCGGTTGTAATCGGCCATGCGCGCCTTTGGCAGGACCGGAGCGATTCGCCAAGGGGCCACGCTGCTCACCGGCCCAGTTGCGGCACCATTTGCGATGGCGCGGAAAATTTGCGGCTTGCGGCGCGACGGATCATCTCGACATGCAGATTGGCATCGTCGACTGCCCCGCCGAGGTCGGTGTCGGGGGCAAGCTCGTCGCCCACCGCGTGGTAACGCGTTTCGAGGAATCGTCGCAGCACGTGAAGGTCGCTAAGGCTGCCACCCGCCATGACCATTGGCACACCGCGCTCGGCAAGAACCCAGCCATCCTGGCGGCGGAGAAAGTCGTCAGCCTCGCGATCGCCGTCCCACGCTCGCCCAAGCGCGGTCGCAGACTGACGCACCAGTGATTCCAGGCGAGAATGGGGCGGCGCCACCATCGCGGCGCGCGCGCCCGACGGTGCAACCGCGATCATGTCGAGATTAAAACCGGCGATTATGGCGGTGAGCGGCAACGGCGACCGGTCGGCAAATGCCCGTGCGCCGAGCAGCCCCCATTCCTCCGCGCCGGTCGCAACGAACCATACGTCGCGGTCGAGTCCCAGCGTCGCTACCTTCTGGGCGATCACAATCATCGCCGCGACGCCGCTCGCATTGTCGACCGCTCCATTGCATATCCTGTCCGCCGCCTCCGGCGCGCAAATGCCTAGATGATCCCAGTGCGCCATCAGTAGGACGGCCTTGCCATCGGGGTGGCGCCCTCGCACGACTCCGACGACATTATGGCTGGTAAATCTGCCGAGCCGCACAGCATGCGCCAGAAACTCGCCTTGCGGTCCCGCGACCGGAGGCGAGTTATGTTTGGCCGCGACCGTGAATGGGTCGACAAACGGTGTCGGTCCGCTGGACCCGCTCTCCAGTCCCGCGCTCCGGAACTGCTCGGCGATGAACGCGATGGTCTTGGCCTCGCCCGCCGTTCCCGCCATTCGCCCTTCGAAGGCGTCGCTCGCCAACGTGGCGACGATCGGTCGAATGTCTTGATCGGCAATCTTCGGTGCTGACACCTGAGAGGGCTGCGGCACGGTGGCACAGCCCGTAGCCATCAGCGCGAGCGTGGCGACAAGAAGCCTCATTTCCGCTCTAGCAGCCGACGTGCGGCGGCGACGTGCAAATCCTCGATCATCGCGCCCTCGAAGCGCTCGGCTCCCCCGGTGGCCGCGGCAACCATCCGTTCGGCACGCGCAATCTCGGTTCTCGTCGGAGCAAATGCGATCCGGGTTGCCTCGATCTGGTCCGGATGGATGAGCGATTTTCCGTCGAAACCCAGCGCCCGTCCCTCGCGCGCTTGCGTTTCCAACCCGGCAGGATTGTCGAGGCGGTTGTAGACCCCGTCGAACACCGCGATTCCTGCCGCGCGCGCCGCCAGTACCGCCAGCTGCAAAGAACTCGCCACAGCGCCCCGGTCGAACGACGGCAGCCGTAGATCGTAGGACAGATCGTTTGTGCCGACGATCAGCGCATCGACCGACCGCGCGATCATTGGCGCCGCTAGCACCCCTGCCGCCGTCTCGATCATTGCTGCAATCGGTTTGCCGCTGATGGCGAGCGGATCGGCGACCATCGGTACGACCAGAAAATCGCAAGATGACGCCAGGACTGATTCCAGATCGGCGGAATGATGCTCGCTGCCGAGGGCGTTGATGCGGATGCCGACCGGCATTGGCCATTCGTCCGCCACCGCCGCGACCGCCGCCGCCCGCGCGCTCACTTTGTCTTCAGCCTTCACCGCATCCTCGAGGTCGAGCACGACCAGGTCGGCTGCGGAGGTGCGCGCCCGGACGATCGCCCGTGGATTGCTTGCCGGCAGAAATAGCAGTGCCGGTCTGCCGAACAGGTCGAGCGTCATGTCGAATTTTCTTCCCGAAGGCGCGCTGGCCTTGCATCATGGCGCGGTCTTTAGGGGAAAACCATGCTTGCCTTCCTGACCGCTCTTGCAGTTCTCGTCCTGATCATCGTCGTGATGAGCGTCAAGATCGTATCGCAGGGGTATCGTTATACGATCGAGCGGTTCGGAAAGTTCGTTCGCGTCGCCGAGCCCGGGCTGAACCTGGTGACTCCGTTCGTCTATCGCGTCGGGCGCAAGATCAACATGATGGAGCAGGTCCTCGACATCCCGGGGCAGGAGATCATCACCAAGGACAATGCGATGGTCGCGGTCGACGGCGTCGTATTCTTCCAGGTGCTAGACGCCGCCAAGGCCGCCTATGAAGTCAGCGATTTGTACACGGCGATCATGGCGCTCTCGACTACCAATCTCCGTACGGTGATGGGGTCGATGGACCTCGACGAAACCTTGTCCAAGCGTGACGAGATCAACGCCCGACTGCTCGTCGTGGTCGACCAGGCGACCGAGAGCTGGGGAGTCAAGATCACCCGGGTCGAGTTGAAGGATATCCGCCCGCCGAGCGACATCGTCAATGCTATGACCCGCCAGATGAAGGCCGAGCGAGAGAAACGTGCCGCGATCCTGGAGAGTGAAGGCATGCGGCAATCCGAAATCCTTCGCGCCGAAGGCGAGAAGCAGGCGAAAATCCTGCAGGCCGAGGGATTAAAGGAAGCCGCCTTCCGCGAGGCCGAAGCGCGTGAGCGTGCTGCGCAGGCCGAGGCCAACGCCACCAAGTCGGTCAGCGACGCGATCGAAAACGGCAGCACACAGGCGATCAACTATTTCATCGCTCAGAAATACGTCGAAGCGATCGGACTTTTCGCCACCTCCCCCAACGCCAAGACCATCCTGTTTCCGGTCGAGGCAACTCAATTGATGGGCACGCTCGGCGGGATCGGCGAATTGGCGCGCGAAGCCCTAGGGGACAAGGCAGCAAGCGTGACCGGTGCCAGTCCGACCGTTCCGCGAGTCAATGTGCGGAGCGGCGAATGACCGATCTGCATCCCGGATGGTTTTGGGCCATCGGCGGGCTTGTCCTGCTGATCGCAGAAGTTGCCGCGCCCGGCTTCTTTCTCATTTTTTTGGGCGGAGCGGCGATCGCGACCGGCCTGTTTACCTTGCTGTTCGATCTGAGCCTGGCGCCGCAGCTGATCCTGTTCATCATCTATAGCGGCCTGGCGATCATGATCGGCAAGCGATGGTATGCCGAACCTGCCAATGCCGATCAGGCGCTTCGGCTCAATGATCCCAGCGAGCGAATGGTCGGAAAATCCGTCCTGGTGGTCGATCCGGTCGACGAACACGGCGGCCGGGTTCGCGTTGGCGACGGCGAATGGAATGCGCGCGGCGGACCGGCACCGGCGGGTGCGCGGGTGCGCGTCATTGCGGTCGATGGAAATTGTCTGATGGTCGAAGGCGGCATGCTGCTGAGCGGCAATCAATCCGAGGAGTAAAGCGTGGACGTTGCTACACTAACCCGGCGTCAAGCCCTCGGGTCGATCGGTGCCGCGAGCGCGTTCGGTCTGCTCGGCGGATGCGCCACCGTGCCGGCGCCGGCCGGTCGAGCGACCGGCGAGGCCGGCGCTATTGCCGTGCTCGATTCGATTGCAGAGAATTTGCTAGCTTCATCCCCGGAAAGCGCGACGTCGCTCGGGATCGACAAAGGTCCACGCGCTGCGCTCCGCTCGCGGCTAGCCGACCGGTCGCCCGCCGGCCAGGCCCGGCTTTGGGATTTGCTTCGCGCCGACCTTGCCCGTGCCGAAGCGATCGATACTGCCGGCCTGAGCTTTTCCACGCGCACCAGCGTCGACGTTGTCCGCTCGGCCTATCGAACCGCGCTCGAAGGATTTGGATTACCCTATGGTGACGTCGCCGTCGGAGGATGGCGCAATACGCCCTACGTCGTGATCCAGAATGTCGGTGCCTATCTGGACGTTCCGCGTTTCCTCGACAGCGACCACGGGATTGCCAGCGCGTCCGACGCCGAAGCCTATCTAGCTCGAATGGAAAACTTTGCCGTTCAACTGGAAGGTGAAACTGCGCGGCTGACCGCGGCCACTACTGCGGGCGCCATACCGCCCGCGTTTCTGCTCGACAAAGCGATGATGCAGATGCGCGCGAGCCTCGATGGTGCGCGCAAAGGCGGTGGCCTGGTTGAATCGATCGAACGGAGGACAAAGACGATTCCCGGGGACTGGGCAGGACGCGCCCGCGCCATGGCTCAGCAGAAAGTCGCCCCTGCCTTGTCGAGACAGCTTGCCGTGCTTCGTGAGCAGCGCCGCTGGGCGACGATGGATGCCGGCATGTGGGCACGGCCGCATGGCGATCAATATTATCGTTGGGCGCTCAAGGCCTCGACAACCACCACCATGACACCTGACGAGATCCATCAGCTTGGGCTCGATACCCTGGCCCGGCTCCACGGCCAGATGGACGTCATTCTCAAGCGGCTTGGGCTGACCAAGGGCACAGTCGGCAAACGCATGCAGGCGTTGGCGAAGGATCGCCGCTTCACCTTCCCCGATAATGACGCCGGGCGCGCCGAAGTGCTGGCCTACATCCAGCAACGCTTGGCGATCATCCGCGCGAAGATGCCCGATGCGTTCCGCACGCAGGTTCGCGGCAATCTCGAGGTTCGTCGCCTCCCGCCCGAGGAGGAGCCCGGTGCGCCCGGCGCGTATGGCGGCGCCGGCTCAATCGATGGATCAATGCCCGGTAAGTTCTGGATCAACCTGAAGCCCGGCTTCGACCACACGCGTTACAATTTGCCGTCTTTGACGCATCACGAGGCGATTCCGGGCCATGTCTGGCAGGGTGAGTATGCAAACCAGCTACCGCTGATCCGCGCCTTGCTATCGTTCAATGCCTATTCCGAAGGCTGGGCTCTCTACGCCGAGCAGCTTGCCGACGAGCTTGGCGTCTACGCCGATTTTGAACCTGGCAGGCTCGGCTATCTCGAAATCGATCGCGTTCCGCGCCTGCCGATTAGTGGTCGACACCGGCCTCCATGCCAAGCGGTGGACGCGGGAGAAGGCCCGAGCCTTTTTCGACGAAGCGCTCGGCAGTCCCAACGAGAGCGAAGTCGATCGCTACTGCAGTTGGCCCGGCCAGGCCTGCGGCTACGAAGTCGGTCACCAGGAAATCGATCGCCAGCGATCGCGCGCTCGGACCGCGCTCGGGACTCGCTACGACCTCCGCGATTTCAACGATACGGTCGTCAAAGGCGGCAACGTCCCGATGGATGTCCTGGCGCGCAACGTCGACGATTACGTCGCACGCACAAGAAGTTGAACGGACGCGGTCAGGTCTTTGCGGTTTCGATCACGGGCATTTCCTGAAGATCGGGCGAAACCCACTCCCGCCGAGCCTCGACCGACATCAGGCGCTTCTTCGACCAGAAGTGTAGCGGCCAGTCGCGTCGACCCATTGGCGTGCGCAGCAGATCGTTGACCAGATCGTTAAATGGCCTGTCGGTGACCGTCTCGAGCAAGAACAATCGTATCCCGTGAAGGTAAGCTCGGGTGATGGTGTGATGATAGCCCTGCCGATCGTCGTTCACGCCACCGACGCTCTCGTTGTAGCTTCGGATCAGGCCGGGGAGCGCAAGGTCGAGATCAATCTCTGAATGCTTGACCAGCAGATAGGTTGTCGCGGCTAAATGGGCTTCGTGGGTCCATTCGGCTTTGGGGAGATCGCACGACAGCAAGCCTTCGCCGACGCGCACCACTGCGGCCGGGGTCTCGAACAGTCGAATGTCATGATCGGTCATGGATCGGGCTCTATGGATAGACACCCGATCCTCGACCGGGCAGTTTAGGCGGCGGCGGACACAGTCGGTCCCGATTGTCGAACACCTTCCTCGACGTGCTCGGCGAACTGGCCGAAATTGTCTACGAACAGGTCGACCAACTTGGCAGCGGTGCGGTCATATTCGTCCTTCTCGGCCCACGTGCTTCGCGGATCGAGGATGTCGGTATCGACACCGGGCACGGCTACGGGGACTTCGAAGCCGAAGTTCGGATCCTTGCGAAATTCCACCTGGTTCAAGCTGCCGTCGAGCGCGGCATTGAGCAGCGCACGCGTGACCTTGATCGGCATGCGTTTGCCCGTGCCGTACTTCCCGCCGGTCCAGCCGGTGTTGACCAGCCAGCACTGCGCACCGCCCTTGGCGATCCGATCCTTAAGCAGATTACCGTAGACGCTGGGATGACGCGGCATGAATGCGGCTCCGAAGCAGGTCGAGAATGTCGCTTCTGGTTCCGTCACACCGATTTCGGTACCGGCCACCTTGGCAGTGTAACCGGACAGGAAATAGTACATCGCCTGGTCGGCGGTCAGCCGGGAAATCGGCGGCAGTACGCCGAACGCGTCCGCGGTCAACATGATGACGTTCGACGGCGCGGGCCCGAGATTTTCCTTCGAATGATTCGGAATGAACTCGATCGGATAGGCGCCGCGAGTGTTTTCGGTCTTGCTGGCGTCGGTGAAATCGAGCTCGCGCGTGACTTCGTCCATCGCGACGTTTTCGAGAACCGTGCCGAACATCTGGGTGGTGGCGTAAATCTCCGGCTCACCCTCGGCCGAGAGATTGATCATCTTGGCGTAGCAACCGCCTTCGAAGTTGAACACCGCCTCGTCGGACCACCCGTGCTCGTCGTCGCCGATCAGCGTACGGCTGGCGTCGGCCGACAAGGTCGTCTTGCCGGTCCCCGACAGGCCGAAGAAGATCGCGCTCTTCCCGTCGGCGCCGATATTGGCAGAGCAGTGCATCGGCATCACGCCCTGCGCCGGAAGCAAATAGTTGAGCAGGCCGAACACGCCCTTCTTCATCTCGCCCGAATATTCGGTGTTGCCGATCAGGATCAATTTGTCGGTGAAGTTCACCGCGATGACCGTGTCGCTGCGGCAACCGTGCCGTGCCGGGTCGGCCTTGAAGCTCGGCAGGTTGATGATCGTATATTCGGGAACGAAGCTCGCCAATTCCTCCGTCGAAGGCCGAACAAGCAGCGTGCGAATGAACAAATTGTGCCACGCCATCTGGTTGATGACCCGGACGTTGACGCGATATTCCGGCTGAGACCCGCCGAACAAGTCGGCAACGAATAACTCTTCCTGCTCGCCAAGTGCGGTCATGAAGTCGGCTTTGAGATTGGCCCAATGCTCGATCGACATAGGCTGATTAATCGGGCCCCAATTAATCGTTTCTTCGGTCGCGGCGTCGCGGACAATATATTTGTCCTTCACGCTGCGGCCGGTGAATTTGCCGGTGTCGACCAGGAGCGCGCCATGCGCGGTCAGCTTACCTTCGCCGCGTTCGACGGCCTGTTCGACCAACGGTCCGGTCGTCAGGTTCCAGTGAATGGTTGCACCGGTGCTGATTCCCTGTGCATCCAACTGGTGCGCGGGGCTACGCTCGCTCACGTCGATTCTCCCTGTAATTTCAAGTCAAACCGCCGGATCGACGGCCTTCGAATAGCTAAGCTTCGAGCCTATACATAGGCGCCGACGCGCGGTCAAAGCAGAGCGTCGGCCTTGTCTCACTACTGTACGATAGGTATCGCTCCCTTCGCTTATGGGGAGGACGAATGAGCCACGTGATCGCGCTCGTCGACGACGATCGCAACATCCTGACTTCGGTATCGATCGCACTTCAGGCCGAAGGTTTCGGAACACGCGTCTATTCGGATGGAGCGACGGCATTGAAAGCGTTTGCCGACAATCCACCCGATCTTGCGGTGTTCGATATCAAGATGCCGCAGATGGACGGCATGGAATTGCTTCGTCGCGTGCGCGAACTCGGCGGCGCGGTCGGGGCGATGCCGGTGATTTTCCTGACGTCGAAGGACGACGAACTGGATGAGGCCCTCGGTCTGGCGATGGGTGCCGACGATTACATTGCCAAACCCTTCAGTCAGCGTCTTCTCATCGCCCGCATCCGCGCCATTCTCCGCCGCCGCGATCTCGAGCGCGGGGTCGTAACGAAAGACGCCGACGAGCCGTTGGATGAGCTGATCGTTCGCGGTCGACTGGTGATGGATCCCGCCCGGCATAAAGTCCGCTGGAACGACAAGGATGTCGTTCTCACAGTCACCGAATTCATGATCCTCGATGCGCTTGCCCAGCGCCCGGGGGTGGTCAAATCGCGCAACCAATTGCTCGACATTGCATATCAGGACGACGTCTATGTCGACGACCGTACCATCGACAGCCACATCAAGCGCATCCGTCGCAAGTTCCGCGCGGTCGACGACCAATATGATGCTATCGAAACGCTCTATGGAGTTGGTTACCGCTTCTCAGAAGAATGACGAATCCGACCTTGCCTTGAGCTGGTCGGGACGCTGGACGCTGACCCATCGGATCCTGGCGGTTAACATCCTGACACTGGTCATCGTAGCGCTCTCGATCGTCTATCTCGATGCCTATCGCAATCAGCTTCAGGATGAACGGGAAGCACGCATCCTCGGCGAAGCGCGCCTCACCGCGCTTGCAATCGATCGTGCTCCGGCCAGCGCCGATGGCGCATTGATACGGGCGATCGGTCAGGAAAGCCGATCGCGGTTGCGGATCTTCGATCGGTCGGGTGCGCTGATCAACGACAGCTGGGACGGTTCGACACCGACTTACGTGCTTCGTGATCCCGCCACCGAAGTCTGGCGCAAGGACGTCGCGCGAGCGCTCGATCGCGGTTTCAACGTGCTTGTCGGTCAAGCGGCATACGACGATTTCATCGAACCGCGAACGGATAAGGCGGCCGCGTGGAGTGAGGTCGGCGAAGCGCGATCGACGGGGCAGGCCGTGGTACGCAGCCGACAGGCACCCGACCTGACCCCGGTTTTTTCCGCGGCTGCACCGTTGGACGATGGATCTACGCTGTTGGTGACCAGCAATGATCGAGAATTCACCCGCACTGTACGCAGCCAGCGGGGAGCATTGGCGATCGTACTTGGCATCGCCACCCTGCTGTCGATCCTGCTCTCGCTGTTTCTGGCGCGCACCATCGTCCGACCGCTGCGCCGAATTGCGATTGCCGCGCACCGTGTCCGACTTGGCCGGGCGCGTGAGGTCAGGGTCCCTCGCCTACCTTCCCGGCGCGATGAAATCGGAATGCTGGCGCGATCGGTGAGCGACATGAGCCAAAGCCTGCGCATGCGGATCGACAATATCGAAGCGTTTGCGGCAGACGTGACGCACGAGCTCAAGAATCCGCTCGCTTCGTTGCGCAGCGCTGTCGACGGACTGGAACGCATCGAGGATCCCAGCCTTCGCAAACAGCTGCTCGACGTCGTGCGACAGGACGTGGTGCGGCTCGACCGGTTGATCGGCGACGTCAGCGAGGCCGCGCGGACCGATGCGGAACTTGCCCGGGCCCGCTTCGAACCCGTCGACCTCGGTCCGCTGATTCAGCAGATCGTGTCCGGGTGGGAACATCGACGCGAAACGGGCACGGTACGACTGGCTTTTGCTCGTCCTCGCCGATCGAGTACGATCGTGGTTGGCGAACCTGGCAGGCTTGCGCGCGCAATCGACAATATCATCGATAATGCGATCAGCTTCTCGCCCGCCGATGGCCTGGTGGAGATTGCCGCCATTCATGTCGGTGATCGTATCTTGATCCGAGTGGACGACGAAGGACCAGGCGTACCCGACGAATTGCGGGAAGCGATTTTCAATCGCTTTCACTCGGTCCGTCCGGCCAGTGAAAGCTTCGGACGCCATTCCGGGCTCGGATTGGCGATCGCCCGCGCCATCGTTGAAGGTCACGACGGAGAGATTGACGTCGCGGATCGCGACGACGCTCCCTCGGGCGCACGCTTTACGATCAATCTTCCTGCTGCCGCCGACGTTCCTGGTGCCGAATGACCGGTCGCCTGTCCTCGGAAATGCTCCATGCAACGACAGTTGCCAAAAGCGGGCGCGCAGTGGTCATCACCGGCCGTTCGGGCTCCGGCAAATCGGATCTCGCGCTGCGCCTGTTCGACCGCGGCTTCGTGCTGGTGAGTGATGACCAGACGCTGATCAGTCGATTCGGTGATCGCCTGATTGCCAGTGCGCCGCGAACTATCAGCGGCATGCTCGAGGTTCGCGGAATCGGAATCGTGGAGATGTCTACGGTGAGCGACGTTCCCGTTTGCCTGGTGGTCGAATTGGCGGACTTGGTCGATCGAATGCCCAAGGCCGGACTAACCCAAAGCATAATTGGAATCGCACTGCCGCTGATGGGGATTGATGGGCGCGCAGCATCGGCTCCTGCCAAAGTGGAACTTGCCCTCGACCGGATTGGGCTGGACGCTTGAGCGGGTCGGTTCTTCCGCGACTGCTTCTCGTCACCGGCATGTCAGGCGCCGGCAAGTCCACGGTGCTCGACGCGCTCGAAGACATGGGGTGGGATTGCGTTGACAATCTGCCGGTGGCCTTGCTCGCCGATTTTGTCCACGGTGAGCGGCAGGCTGGCCAGCGAGTACCGGTGGCAGTCGGGATGGATGCTCGCAGTCGCGGCTTCGACGCCCAACGATTGCCCGAGATTGTCCGCTCGATCGAGGGTGTGCGCCCCGAAATCCTTTACCTCGATTGCGCCGGCACAGAGTTGATCCGTCGCTACGACGAAACCCGGCGGCGCCACCCGCTGGCGCTCGATCGACCGGCCGAGGATGGCATAGCTCGCGATCGCGGAATGACCGCCGCGCTTCGGGTAGCTTCCGACTCGGTACTCGATACTACGGACCTGACGCCGTCCGAACTGCGTGACGAACTGCGACGCCGCTATGGCGAGGATCGCGACCAGCCGGTGATCACCATCACATCGTTCGGATATATGCGCGGCATGTCTCGGACCGCCGACCTGGTGTTCGATATGCGCTTCGTACCCAATCCTTACTGGGTCGACGAGCTTCGCCCACTGACCGGGCTGGACCAAGCAATTCAGGATTATTGCGCTGCCGACCCAGGATGGGGCAGGACGATGGACTCGATAGAAACTCTTCTATCCGATCTCATTCCTCGCTATTGGGCCGCCGGCAAAAACTATCTGACGGTGGCTTTCGGCTGTACTGGAGGACGCCACCGATCGGTCGCCGCGGCGGTCGAATTGGCGGAACGGTTGCGTGTCGCGGGGTTTCCGGCGAATATCCGACACCGTGACCTCTCGTCCCCGCCAAGCGATCGTGTTGAAGACCTCCGCCCCGACGGGACGGCCATTGAACCAGGTGAATAGATGATCGGACTAGTGTTGGTGACCCACGGCCGTCTGGCGGCCGAGTTCATCACGGCTTTGGAACATGTCGTCGGGCCGCAACTCGCGATCGAGGGCATTTGCATCGATGCGGATGACGATATGGAGGCGCGCCGCAAGGACATCGCCGACGCCATTGCCAAGGTGAGTGCCGGCAACGGTGTGATCATCCTGACCGATCTGTTCGGCGGCACGCCGTCCAACCTGGCGATCAGCCTGATGAAGAGCAGCGACATCGAAGTGATCGCCGGGGTCAACCTGCCGATGCTGATCCGGCTGGAAGGGGCGCGCAAGGTGATGGGCGTGCACGCTGCAGTCGCCGCGGCGCGGGAAGCGGGTCGCAAATATATCAGCGTCGCATCGGAGATCCTCGGGGAAGCTGCGGCTTGACCGTGCTCAGCCGGACGGTGCTGATGACCAACAAGCGCGGACTCCACGCCCGCGCCAGTGCCAAATTCGTCAATCTCGCCGCCGCGCTGCCGGCCACCATCGAGGTCGAAAAGGACGGTAACAAGGTGTGCGGCACGTCGATCATGGGGCTGATGATGCTCGGCGCTGCAATGGGCGATTTGGTCGTCCTCCACGTATCGGGCGAGGGCGCGGAGGAATTGATCGAGCAGCTTGCGACGCTGATCGAGGGTCGCTTCGGCGAGGATTGACCCCTTGCCTCGGGAAATTCATTCTTTCGCCAACGATACCGTCAAGCGGATCCGCGGGCTTCGCGACAAGAAGGAGCGCAAGGCCGAAGGCAAGTTCCTGGCCGAGGGACTGCGCATTATGGCGGAAGCACGCGATAGCGGGCTGTTGCCGATAGTCATTGCTTACTCGCCCGCCAACGGCGTCCATCCGTTGGCCGTGGAAATCATCGCCGCGGCTGAAGCCGAGGGCGCCGACGTGATCGAGACCAGCCCGGACATCCTCGCCAAGATGAGCGGGAAGGACAATCCGCAGGCAATCCTGGGGGTGTACAAGCAGCCTCAAACCAATCTGGCGGCGATCGACCGGACGACCGCGCCGCTATGGCTCGTGGCGCAGGCGCTTCGCGATCCCGGCAATATCGGCACCATGCTCCGGACCGGCGATGCCGTCGGTGCCGGCGGCCTGATCCTGATCGACGACTGCGCCGATCCCTTCTCAGTCGAGGCGGTGCGGGCATCGATGGGGGCGATCTTCACCCAGCGGATCGCGACCGCGCGCTGGGCCGATTTCGTGCCTTGGCTCCGCGCCGGACCGGGGCAATTGGTCGGCACCAGCCTGAATACCGATATAGACTATCTCGACGCCAGCTACAGCCAGCCCTGCTTCCTTATGATCGGCAACGAGAGCCAGGGACTTCCAACGGAATATGAATCGGCGTGCGATTTGCTGGTCAAGATTCCGATGGCGGGTCGGGCCGACAGTCTGAATGCAGCGGTCGCGGCGGCGGTGATGGCCTATCAAGTGAAAGCGAGTTGGCGATGAAGCGACCCGCCCTGTTCCTGTGTGCGCTGTTGGCCGGATGCGGCGCCCCCGCCGATCGATTGACCGATGAAGAGGCGGCCGCGGGTCAGAATGCGACGATCGAGGAAACTGTCCCGATCGACATTCCCGAGCCCGTGAATTCGCCGCCGGTGGAGGCTCCCGTTCCTGCTTATCAGGCGCTCGGCACCGAGCCGGGCTGGACGCTGTCGGTAACGCCAAAGACGATCACCTACGAAGGGGATTATGGATCGGTAACGATCACCGAAACCACTCCGAAGCGCTTCCGTCCCGCGCCCGGCACCTACGCTGGCACTCGCCTGACCGTGACCATCGCCGCGACGGAATGCAGCGATGGGATGAGCGAACGGACCTATCGCCACACGGTAACCGTGATCGCCGACGGAAAGTCGGTCAGCGGATGCGGGGGAGGAACGGTCATCACCCGAAAAAAGCCGGAACCGGCGAACGAGCCGATCGCCAATACGGCCTGACCGGAACCGCAATCCATCTCCGCACGTTTGTTGCGGTATGAGAATGATCCTTGGGCTGGTCCCGTTCGCGTTCGGTCTCGCTGCCTGCCAGACCGCCCCCTATCCCGCCGAGCCGTATCCCGCGCCCTACCCGGCGCCAACGGCCGGCAACGGCGAATATCGGGCAATCGGGACCGAACCATTCTGGGATCTGACCATCGGCGAGCGAATGACTTTTACGGACCGCGGCAATAATCTGTCGGTCAGCGAAGTCGCCCCGCCAGTGCAATCCGGCGTCGCCGGAGAAATGTTCAATGGGCGGCGACTGAGGGCGAATGTCGTCCACAGCCGCTGCAACGACGGAATGAGCGACCGCACCTATCCCGACACGGTGCAGGTCACTGTCGATGGCAAGCTCTACAGGGGCTGCGGCGCTGATGCCTCCTTCTTTCTGACGGTCGATGAGCGGGGGAATCCACAAATGACATCGGCATTGGCCGGTCCGGAGACGGCGCTGGAACGGACCCGCTGGCGGGTGGCGCGGATCAACGGACGCGCCGTGCCCCGACAGGGCGCCTACACGCTGGATTTCGACAGCGGCCGGATCGCCGCCAAGTTCGGGTGCAACGCGATCAGCGGACCCTATTCGCAAAATGGAACCACGCTCGACGCTGGAGAACTGATCTCGACCAGAATGGCCTGCCCCAACATGCGCTTCGAAACCGAGGGAAGCGCGATTCTGGACCAAGTGATGACGGTCGCGGTCACCGGTCGGAACCGGTTGACCCTGTCGAGCAATGCCGGGACGATCGACCTGGTGCGTCGATAGCCAGCGACCCTTAGGGTGACTAAGTTTCCCAATTGAGACGCCATTTCGGGGGTCTGGAGTCACCTTAAGGGATCGGGCGCAACGAACGCAGGCGCGGCCCATCGCTTTAGAAAACGGGAATGGTTCGACGATTGGAAAGAGCCGGTGACCGGCGCGCCAACGGTGATCGGCCAATTCCTATTTTGCAAGACAATAAGCTGAGTGGTCAGGCCGCCGCATCGTCTTCGTTGGCGGAAGGCAGCGGAAGCACCTTGTCGTCGCCGTAACGGGCGAGCGCTTCGACGGGCGGCACCGCTTCGATCTCGCGTGCGCTGGGCTCAATGTTAAGCTCGCGGAACTTGCGAGCGGTGACCAGTGACCGGCTTTCGAATGAGGAGACGAAGCTGTTGTAGTTGTTGACCGCGCTGGTCAGCCCGCTGCCAACCTTGCGCAGGTCCGAGGCGGCCTTGGCGAGCCGGTCGTACAATTCCTTGCCAAGTTCGCCGATCTGACGCGCTTCCTTGGCCAGTTTCTCCTGCCGCCAAACCGCAGCGACGGTGCGGGCGATGGCGATGAGGTTGGTCGGCGTGGCGAGCAGCACGCGTTTGTCGAAGGCATAATCCCACAGCGCCGAATCCTGCTCCAGCGCAGCGGAAAGGAAATGTTCGCCGGGAATGAACATGACGACATAGTCGGGAGCGTCGGGAAACTGGTTCCAATAGGCTTTCGCCCCGAGGGTATTGACGTGATTGCGGATCGCCCCGGCATGGGTGGCGAGGTGGAGCGCGCGCTCCCCCTCGTCGACCGCGCCGAACGCATCCTGATAGGCGTTGAGCGACACCTTGGCGTCGATCACCAGGCTCTGGCCCCCGGGGACCCGGACGATCACGTCGGGCCGCATGCGCGCGCCTTCGTCGTCCGTGTGGCTGACCTCGGTCGCGAAGTCGGCATGTTCGCTGAGGCCGCAGCTTTCGAGCACGTTGCGCAATTGCTGCTCGCCCCAACGCCCGCGCGCCTTGGGCGCATTGCGCAAGGCGTTGACCAGCTTGGCGGCTTCCGCGGACACTCGCTCGGTGCCCGATTTCATTGCCTCGATATGGCCTGTCAAAAGCCCGAACGCATCTTTACGCTCGCTTTCGACCTTGCTCACCGTCTCCTCATATTTCTGCAATCGTTCGTGAACGGGCTGGAGCAATGCCTTGAGATTGTTGCCGGACGTCGCTTCGCTTTCCTTGAAGCGCTGATCCGCGCGTTCCAGAAATTGCTTCTGAGCGCTTTCGAGCAATTTGCCGCCGACCTCGGCAAATTGCGCACCCAGTGCTTCCTTGGCGGCGTTGATTTCGGCCAACCGTTCCTCGAACGCCCGTTCCCGCTCTTCCTGCGCCGCGACCGAAGCAGCGTGGCGCGAGGACAGTTCCCCATGAGCGGCGCGCAAGGTTTCGATCGATCGGGCGTGTGCATCGCGTTCATCGCGGACGCCATCGAGCTGGAGCCGGAGCGAGTCCGCGACCCCCTGCCCCGCCGCGCTTTTCCGCGAGCCGACGAGCCAGCCGATGACCCCGCCAACGATTAGCGCGAGGAGGACGAAAATGATCACGGTCGAGTCCAACTGGCCCTCCTGAAGCGGAACGAAATGCGAACGTAGCCTCGTGCCCGCGCTTGCTCAAGCGGAACATCCGTCCCATGCTGCCGTTCACGGGGAAAGAGGAGAATCCATGTCCATTCGCAAGATGATTTCGCTTCACCCCAAGGCCGACGGCAATCAGGCGCTGGGAGATGCGGTGCATCATTTGATGTATTGCTCGAAGATGTGCCTGAGCTGCGCCGATGCGTGTATGGCCGAAACCGGGCACGACATGACCCAGTGCATCCGCCTGTGCCTGGATTGCAGCGACATTTGCGAGGCAACCGCGCGTCTTGGGGCACGCCGGACGGGCGACGACCAGCCGATGCTGCGCGAGCTGCTCGAACTGTGCGCGCGAATGTGCGAGGCTTGCGCTGCCGAATGCGAGCAGCACGAGCATGAGCACTGCAAACTCTGCGCGCAAATCTGCCGCGAGTGCGCCGAGGATTGCCGCAAGGCCGCCGCCAGCCTGAGCTAGGCCGCTGCCGATGGGCGGCCCATCGCTCGCCCACTTGCAATTCCCTCCGCCGAGTCCGACGCTGACGCTATCGAAGCGCGAGAGCCGCGCTTTTCGCGACTCGCGCGCCCGCCGCCACACGGACGAGGGAGAGTCGCATGCCAATTGGAATTGAAGGTGCAGCCGACGGCACTAGAGCGGTCGCGCTGGTCGGACCGGCCGGCGCGGGCAAGACCAGCCTGGCGGAGGCGTTGCTGTTCGCCAGCGGAACGATCGCGCGGCAAGGATTGGTCGCCAACGGATCCTCGGTCGGCGACGGCAGCCCGGAAGCCCGGGCGCGCGGCGGATCGACCGAACTCAACCTGATGCACTTCGACTATCTGGGCGACCGTTTCGCGATCGTCGATGCACCGGGATCGGTCGGATTCGCCGCCGATGGAGCAAGCGCCATCGCGGTCGCCGACATGGCGATCGTGGTGGTCGACCCCGACCCGGCGCGCGCCGCGCTGGCCGCCCCGTCGCTTCGACTGCTCGACGAATTGGGCATCCCGCACATCATCTTCGTCAATCGGATCGACCAGGCGCGCGGAAGAATCCGCGATTTGCTGTCGGCCTTGCAGCCGATGAGCGTGTCGCCGCTCATCGCGCGGCAAATCCCGATCCGCGAGGGCGAGAGGGTAACCGGCTTCGTCGACCTGGCGCTGGAACGGGCGTTTCACTACCGGCCCGGCGATGCCTCGGAACGGATCGACCTGCCGGCGGACGTGGCGGCGCGCGAAGCCGAGGCGCGGACGCAGATGCTGGAGCAGTTGGCCGACCATGACGACGGCCTGCTCGAGCAGTTACTGATGGATGAAACGCCCGAGGCAGCAACGATCTTCGCGGATCTGGCGCGCGAAACGGGCGAGAACCTCGGCGTGTCGGTGCTTTTCGGGTCGGCGACGTCCAGCTGGGGCGTCCGCCGGTTGTTAAAGGCGTTGCGCCACGAGGCGCCGCGGCCTGAATTGACGGCGCAACGCCTGTCGGTGCGCGATCCGGCGGTGTTCGCCTTCAAAATCCACCATGGCGGCGCGGTCGGGCGACTGGCCCTGGCGCGGGTGCTCGGCGGGGCGATTTCCGAGGGTGCGGAGCTGAGAACGGAGCGCGGATCGTCGATCCGGCTGGGCGCCCTGTTCGGCATCCAGGGCGAGAAAACGGCGAAAATTGCGCGCGCCGCGCCGGGCGAGGTGATTGCCATGGCAAAGGCGGACGAGCTGGCGGCCGGACAATGGTTGTCCGCCGGTGCCATTCCGCCGCCGGTCGAGCTGCCGGGCACGGCGCGCAATGCGACCATCGCCATCGCCCCGGCGGATCGCAAGGACGACGTCCGGCTGGCGAGCGCGCTGGCGCGGCTGTCCGAGGAGGATGCGTCGCTCTCCATCGAGCATGACGAGGTCAGCCACGAACTGCGGCTGCGCGGGGTCAACGACGAGCATTTGGCGCTGGTCGTGGCGAGGCTGAAGCGACGTTATGGGGTCGAGGTGACGAGCAGGCCCTGCTCGATCGGATATCGCGAGTCGATCCGCAAGCCAGTCCGCCAGCACGGGCGGCACAAGAAGCAGTCGGGCGGTCATGGCCAGTTTGGCGATGTAATCATCGAAGTGCGGCCGCTGGGACGTGGCGAGGGGTTCCGCTTCGACGAGACGATCCACGGCGGATCGGTGCCGCGGCAATATATCGGCGCAGTCGAGGCGGGGGTGCGCGACGCCCTGTCCAAGGGACCGCTGGGCTTTCCGGTCGACGATGTCGCGGTGACCTTGGTCGATGGTAGCTATCACAGCGTGGATTCGTCGGAACTCGCGTTCCGGACGGCGGGCCGGATCGCAATGCAGGAAGCGCTGGCCGCGGCCACGCCGCACCTGCTGGAGCCGGTGCAGAAGCTGGTGGTAGTGACTCCGGCCAGAGCGACAAGCAAGGTCAGCTCCAGCGTGGCGTCTCGGCGCGGCCAGATGCTCGGCCTTGCGCCGCGCGACGGCTGGCCGGGGTGGGACCGGGTCGAGGCCCTGCTGCCCGAAAGCGAGCTTGCCGGACTGGAAGCGGAACTGCGATCGATGAGCCAAGGGCTGGCGACCTATGAGGCGGCGTTCGACCATCTGGCGGAACTGAACGGGACGCTGGCCGACAAGGTGGTGAATGGGCGCGTGACCGAGCATGCCTGACGGCATCTCGCCATGAGGGGGCGGTTGGGCTAGACCGCCGCCTCACGCCCCCTCGCGCCGGATGCCGATGAGACATTGGTTCAAAGACCAGCACTTCCGGTCGCTTCTGAAGAACACAAGCTATCTTGCCGTTAGCAAGGGCGTTGCCGCGGTGGCGTCGATCGTCACGCTGGCGATGGCCGGGCAGGCATTGGGGCTGGTGGCGTTCGGTGTCCTGATCCTGATCACGTCTTACGCGCAGGCCGCCAACGGTCTGTCCAAATTCCAGAGCTGGCAATTGATCATCCGCTACGGCGCGGCGGCGCTGGCGCGGGACGACGAGGCGACCTTCAAGCGGTCGGCCAGTTTCGGCCTGGGGCTCGACATTGCGAGCGGCCTAGCGGGGATGGTAGCCGCGATGTTGCTGCTGCCGTTGCTCGGGCCGTGGTTCGGCTTCCGCGCCGAAAATCTCACCTATGCGATGGCCTATTGCCTGCTGATCCCGACCATGGGCGCATCGAGCCCGAGCGGCATGCTGCGCGCGCTCGACCGGTTCGACCTGATCAGCTGGCAAGGGACGGTCACGCCGATCGTCCGTGCCGGGCTTGCGACCGTGGGCTTCTGGCTCGGCTGGGGACTGCCGGGTTTCATCGCCTTGTGGGCTGCGACCGACCTGCTCGGCGACCTCTTTCTGTGGTTTCTGGCCTGGAGAGAGATGGGACGGCGAGGAATGCGCAGCGGGGTCAGGCCGACGCTGAGGCCGGTCG
This sequence comes from uncultured Alphaproteobacteria bacterium, assembly GCA_963740965.1. Taxonomy (GTDB): domain Bacteria; phylum Pseudomonadota; class Alphaproteobacteria; order Sphingomonadales; family Sphingomonadaceae; genus Sphingomicrobium. The sequence continues at coordinate 406,274 of CAVUFW010000006.1, read as the reverse complement.
GGCTGTACGCAGTGTGGCCGTTCGCAATTCAGGTCAATCTGACCAGTTCGTTGATGGCGGCCTGGGGTCCGGTCGCGCGGCTTATCGTCGGCGGCTTACTGGGGGAAGCGGCGGCGGCGATCTATCGCGTAGCGGCGAGCCTGGCGGACAGCGCGCAGAAGCCGGCCGACCTGCTCGCCAAGGCCTATTACCCCGAAGTGGTGCGGATGGACCTGAAGACTGGCAAGCCGTGGAAGCTGATGCTTCGCGGAACGGCGATCGCGGCGGCTTTCGGCTTGCTGTCGATCGCGATCCTTGTGGTCGGCGGCGAGCCGCTGATCGCGTGGCTGTTCAAGGCCAAAAGCCAGCAATTCCTGCCGGTCTATCCGGTCCTTATGGTGATGATCGGCATCCCGTTGCTGGCGATCCTGAGCTTCCCGCTGGCGCCGATGCTGTACGCGCTTAATCGGGCGGACGGGCCGCTGAAGGCGCGGGTGATTGCGACAATCGTCTATTTCGCGATCGTGGCTCCCTTATGCTGGAAGCTGGACACGATGGGAGCGGCGATCGCGATGGTCGCGGCGAACGCGGTCATGGTGGGAATTTTGATCGTTACCGTGTGGCGCGAGCATCGAAAGATGAGGGTCCGGTGACCACACCGCTAATCTGGGTGCTGCTGGGCGAGCGGACGGGGGACAACAATCAGGCACTGGCGCTAGCCGAGGCACTGGGGATGCCGTTCGAGGTCAAGCAAATGCATTACAATGCACTGCAATCGCTCAGCGAATGGCTGCCGCCGACCGCGGCGACTCTGACCGCAGCGGCCAAGGTCGGGTTGCAGCCGCCCTGGCCCGATCTGATAATCGCGATCGGACGCAGGAGCGTGCCCGTGGCGCGGTGGATCAAGTCGCGTAGCGAAGACAAAGCGAAGCTGGTGCGGATCGGCCACCCGAGGATCGATCCCAAGCTATTCGACCTGGTCGTGACGACCCGGCAATATCCGGTGCCACCCGGGAGCAACGTGGTGCTTCTTCCGGTCGCGATGGGTCGCTTCGTCGAACCGCCAGTGCCGACGCCGGCCGAGGAGGCATTCCTGCGAGATGCGGGGCGATACCGGCTGGTGGCGATCGGCGGGGCGACCAAATATTGGACGCTGCCGGCGGAGCGGATCGTCGATGCGGTCGACCGGCCATTCGACGGCACCGTCGTTGCAGTGACCAGCCGCCGCACCGACCCGGCGATCGTCGAGCGATTGCGGTCGGTGCCGTCGATCCGGCTGGTCGACGGCAATTCACCGCGCTTCGCGCTCCTGCTCGCCAACGCCACGGAGATCTTCGTCACCGGGGACAGCGTTTCGATGCTGTCGGAAGCGGTGCTGGCGGGCAAACCGGTGGCGCTGATCCCGATCGAGCAGGACGACAAGGGCAAGCGCGTACTTGGGCCGAAGGTGCAGGAAAGCGGTCCCAATGCACGGCGGCGCGACCTCCGGCGGTTCTGGAATTATCTGCTCGATCAGGACATGGTCGGGACGGTCGAGGACGGGCCCAGGCGGGCGGAGTTGATTCCCGAGCCCAATGCGATCGCCGCCGAAGCGGTCAGGCGGCTGCTGAGCTGAGCCCGTTCCAGCCGCGGTACCGATCGATCAGGTCGAGGCTGTCGTGGCGAACGTGGTTGGCGGCCATTTCGGCGACCAGTTGCGGCTTGGTCACGTCGCCGCGATCGACGAGGTCGGCAAGCAGCGAATAGACCAAAGCTTCCTGGTTGGGATCGGGATGCGTTTCGTAGGTCTTGCGCTTCCAGCGGCGGAAGAAATCGAACGGCCCGCGCTCACGCAGGGTATAATCGATCGGCAGGCCCGCCTTCCACGGCTGGGTACGGCGCTTGGTGGTGTGGAGGATCTTGGTCGAGGGCGTCAGCTTGTCGAAGTCGTTCCACTCGGGTTCGAGGAAGCCGATCGTCGCGGGATCTTCGCGTTTCAATTCGATCCAGTCGACGTAGTCGAATTTCTGCGCAAACAGGTCGTCGATGTCGCGGTCGATGTCCCAATGCTTCAGCTTCGAGGTATCGAGCAACATGACCGACGTCGCGACATAGTCGTTGCGCTTGTTATGGCCCGGGCGCGGCACGGCCATCACCGACTTGCCGCCCATGTCGCGATCGAACAGGTCGGCGACGTCGCCGACACCGAAGCAATCGGGATCGGTAACCACCGCCTTGCCCTTCCAGCCCATCATCTTGGGCGGGGCGAAGCGCAGCGGGGTGAAGCTCTGGAGGTCGTCGGGATCCCAGGAGCGGACGTGGCCGGCGCGGAGGATCGACTGGCCGGTCGCCATGAGCCGCGGATATTCGGCGGCGTCCATGATCCGGACATTGAAGCTATCGGGCCGCCGCGAAGCCTTTTTGTAGCTCAATGCGCTGATTTTCGCGCCGAGCATTTGCCGCGCATTGGCCTGGATGAAAACGGTCGGCTTCACAGCGACGATTCCTCGAAGCCTGCCTCCTTCACCGTGCGGTCGATGGCGACCAGAGTGGTGAGCAGGCTTTCCATCCGGTCGAGCGGCCAGGCGTTGGGGCCGTCGGACATGGCATTGGCGGGATCGGGATGCGTTTCCATGAACAAGCCGCTGATCCCGACCGCGACCGCGGCCCGCGCCAGGACAGGCACGAATTCGCGCTGCCCGCCCGAACTGGTCCCCTGCCCGCCCGGAAGCTGGACCGAGTGGGTGGCGTCGAACACCACTGGGCAATCGGTTTCCCGCATGATGGCGAGGCCACGCATGTCGCTGACGAGGTTGTTGTACCCGAACGAGGTACCGCGATCGCAGACCAGAATGTGGTCGCCGTCATGGCCGGCGGCGATCGACGCGGCCTTTGCTTTGTCGACGACATTCTTCATGTCGTGCGGCGCCATGAACTGCGCTTTCTTGATGTTGACCGGCTTGCCGGCGGCCGCGACGGCGTGGATGAAATCGGTCTGGCGGGCGAGGAAGGCCGGGGTCTGGAGCATGTCGACGACTTCGGCGACGGGCTTCACCTGCGGAATGTCATGGACGTCGGTCAGCACGGGGACGCCAAGCTCGGCGCGGACTTTTTCGAGGATGCGCAGGCCCTCGTCCATGCCGGGACCACGGAAGCTGGTGCCCGACGAACGATTGGCCTTGTCGAAGCTCGACTTGAACAGGAACAGGATGCCGAGCTTGTCGGTGATCGCCTTCAGGCGCTCGGCGGTGCGCATCTGCAGCTCCTCGCTCTCGATCACGCACGGACCGGCGATGAGGAAGAAGGGCTGATCGAGCCCGATGGTCTTGCCTTGGAATTGCATGCGATGCCTTTAGCCGAGTGAGTCGACGACCGCCACCGGTGCCCAATCGCCAAGGCCATATTGTGGCGCGAAGTCGGCAGGGAACGGCTCCCCAGCATGAATTCCGCTGGTGACGAAGATGCAGTCGATCCCCTGTCGCGCGGCCCCGAGGACGTCCGTGGCGAGCGCATCGCCGACCGCGACGACGGTCGATTTGTCCGGATTGCCGGCGAGGCCGAGCGCGTGAGCATAAATGGTGGGATGCGGTTTGCCATACCATCGCACGGTACCGCCGAGCCCTTCGTACAAATCGGCGATGGCACCGGCGCAGGCTTCGGCGACGCCGCCGCGGATGACCATGCGATCGGGGTTGAGGCAGTGCATCACGACCCCCCGGGCGGCCATCGCCTGGATGTCTGGCAGATAGTCGATGGCGTCCATGCGCCGACCATCGAGCCCGAGGCAGGCAACGTCGGTGAAGTCGTCACTATCCGCAATGGCCACGCCGCGACCTTCGATGATCGCGCGGTCGGCCGGGGTACCGATGAAACCGACCGGCGCGCCGACGGCGAGCAAAGCGACGATCCCCGCCTCCCCGCTGGTCGAAATTCCGTGCCACGCGCCACGCGGGAGGCCGATGCGGTCAAGCTGCTGCTCGACCGCCTCGGCGGTACGCGGGGCGTTGGTGACGAGGACGATCGTCCGCCCCTGCCCGGCCCATTCGAGCAGACGGTCGGCCGCGCGCGGATAGAGCGAGACGCCGTCGTGAACCACGCCCCAGATATCGCACAGGATGGTCCGGTAATGCGCGGGAAGCGCGTCGACGAAGCTCATTCTAGGCCGGCCATCGCGAGCGAATCCTCGATCGGGCTGACGTCCTCCGGATTGTTGAGCTCGCGCATGGTGAAGGCCGGCGTCGCGACCTCGACCACGTCGATTGGCACGCCGGCCACGAGGAAACGCAATTGCTCGAGGCCTTCAAGCTCTTCGAGTTCGGACACGGGCGTCGATACGTAGGTCGAGAGCGCCGCGCGGCGATAGGCGTAGACGCCGATGTGAAGGCGGACCGGCGACATGTCCCGCGCAAGAGTGCCCTCGGGGAGGTAAGGAATCAGCTTTTTGGAGAAATAGAGCGCGCGGCCACGGCCATCGACCGTCACGCTGGTGCCGCCGACGCGACCCGCCGCTTCTTCCGCCTGAAGTTTGCGCACTTCCTCGCTTCGCTGGCGCATGGCCGGAGTCGCGACCCTTGAGTCGGGCGCACCGGCGAGCCGATCGATCAGGGCGGAGACGAAGTCCGGCGGCGTGAGCAAGGCATCGCCCTGGAAATTGACGATCGCGTCGACATCCGGGTCGAGCTGGTCGAGCGCTTCGGCGCATCGCTCGGTGCCGTTGCGGGCGGTTTCGCTGGTCATCAGCGCCGATCCGCCGAACGCCCGCACCGCGGCGGCGATCCGCGCGTCGTCGGTAACGACGTGGACTGCAGCAATGCCGGGCACCTTCAGCGCGGCTTCGTAGCTGCGCTGGATCAGCGGCTTCTCGCAACCGGTGCAGCCCTTAAGACCGACCAGCGGCTTGCCCGGGTAGCGGGTAGAGGCGAAGCGTGCGGGGATGAGGATGACGGTCTTCATCGATCAGCGGCTCGCCGGCGTGTCGTGGATGTGGACGACGCCGACCGGGATCCCTTCCTCGACGACGAACAGGGTCGTGATGCGATGCTCCTCGAACAGGGTCAGCGCTTCGTCGACGAGGGCGTCCGGGGCGACGGCCTTGGGTTGGGCGTTCATGAAGGCCGACGCCGGATGATCCAGCCCGCGTTCGATATTGCGGCGCAGATCGCCATCGGTGATTACCCCGACCAGACGGCCGTCGGCATCGGTCACCCCGACAACGCCGAGGCGCTTTTCTGACATGACGACGATCGCGTCGTGCATCGAGGTATTGGCGCGGACCAGTGGCAATTGGTCACCGCCGTGCATCACCCGGCGCACCGGCCGCAGGCGCAGACCGAGTGTCCCGCCGGGATGGATCCGGCCGAAGTCGGTGCGGGTGAAGCCCTTTTCGCGCATGACGGTCATCGCGAGCGCGTCGCCCAAGGCCAGGGTCATGGTCGTCGACGTGGTCGGCGCCACCGCCTCCGGACCGACTTCAGGCCAGTGCGGCAGGATCAGGGGGGCGGCCGCAGCTTGGCCGAGCATCGAAGCGGGGTTGGCGGTGATGGCGATGATCGGGATGGCGAGCGCGTCGAAATGGTCGATCACCGGCTGCAACTCGCCCGTCTGGCCGCTCTGGGAAATGAGGAGAGCGACGTCGCCCCGGTCGGCAATACCGAGATCGCCATGGATCGCCTCGGCGAGATGGAGAAAGGTCGCGGTAGTGCCGGTCGAAGCGAAAGTGGCGGCGATTTTGCGCCCGATATGACCCGACTTGCCGAGACCGGCGACGATCATCTTGCCTTGGCAATCGAGGATAAGGCGACAGGCGGCTTCGAACTCGGCGCCGAGCGAATTCGCAAGCGCATCGAGCGCGCGCGCTTCGTCATGCACCATCTCCCTGCCGAATTCGATCATGCCAATTCCCGCTGTCTCATGAGCGTGGCACTACCCGTTGATCCTGCGCCCCTCAAGCTTGACGCGGGCGGTTCCAGCGGCTTGTCTCCTGCCACATCCGGCGAAAGGCATTTTCACACGTGGGCAACAAACTGACCAAGTTCATCCTGTTCGCGCTGGTGCTGGGGGTCATCGCCGGGTGGGCAACCCATTCCGCGATCAACAACGGGACGCCGGAAAGCGCGGCGCAGCTAAAGTCGATCGCCGATTATCTGGGGATCGTGACGGCGCTGTTCCTGCGCCTGATCAAGATGATCATCGCGCCACTGGTATTTTCCACGCTGGTGGTCGGAATCGCGCACATGGGCGATACCGCGGCGCTTGGCCGGGTGGGCATCCGCAGCCTAGGCTGGTTCATCGGCGCGACCATCGTTTCGCTGACGCTGGGACTTCTCCTGGTCAATTTCCTGCAGCCGGGGGTCGGGCTCGACCTTCCCCTGCCCGCGGCAAGCGCGGCAAGCGGGATCGACCAGTCGACCTTCAGCCTGAAGGACTTCATCACCCACGTCGTGCCGTCGTCCATCGCCGATGCGATGGCCAAGAACGACATTCTGCCGATCGTCGTCTTCTCGGTCTTCTTCGGGGTGGCGATCACCGCGGTCGGCGATGCCGCCAAGCCGCTGGTACGGGGAATCGAGGGGCTGGTGCAGGTGATGCTCCAGATTACCAATTACGTGATGCGCTTCGCCCCGTTCGCGGTCTTCGCCGCAGTCGCCGCCGCGCTGACCGAGCAAGGCCCGTCGATAATGTGGACCTTCGGGCGGTTCGTCGGCAGCTTCTATCTCGGCCTCGCCATCCTTTGGCTGCTGCTCTTCGGGGTTGCATTCCTGATTGTCGGTCCGCGGGTTCGCCACCTGGCGCGGTACATCCGCGATCCGATCGTGCTGGCCTTCTCAACCGCCTCGTCCGAAGCGGCCTACCCGCGTACGCTGGAAGCGCTCGAGCGGTTCGGCGTGCCGCCGCGCATCGCCAGTTTCGTGCTGCCGCTGGGCTACTCGTTCAACCTCGACGGCTCGATGATGTACATGACCTTCGCGGCGATCTTCATCGCCCAGGCGTATGGCATCGAACTCAGCCTGATGCAGGAAATCACCATGTTGCTGGTGCTGATGATCACCAGCAAGGGCATCGCCGGCGTGCCGCGCGCCAGCCTGGTGGTAATTGCCGCGACGCTGCCTTTGTTCAAAATTCCGGAAGCCGGATTGCTGCTGATCCTGGCGGTCGACCATTTCCTGGATATGGGCCGAAGCGCAACCAATGTCGTTGGCAATGCCGTCGCTTCGGTCGCGGTGGCGAAGTGGGAAGGCACGCTCGATTCCGAACTCAGCCCGGACATCGACGCCAAGCCGGCGCCGTCGCACAAACCGCCGCTTCCGCCGGAGAGCGAGCCCCGACCCTAGATAGGCTGGTCGATGCTTTTCGGCGGTTCGCTGAAGTAGCGCGGGCCGGCGGCGGTCATGTGGAAGCAGTCCTCCAGCCGGATGCCGAACTTGCCGGGGATGTAGATGCCGGGCTCGTTGGAAAAGCACATGCCGACATCCAGCGGGGTGGTTTCGCCATGGACCAGGTTGACGGGCTCATGCCCCTCCATGCCGATGCCGTGGCCGGTGCGGTGCGACAGGCCGGGGAGCGTATAGCCTGGCCCGTAGCCCCATGAGGTGTAGGCCGCCCGAACCGCATCGTCGACGCTGCCCGCCGGGGCGCCGAGGCGGGCGGCCCTGATCGCGATCTGCTGACCACGCGCCATCTGGTCCCACACCTTGCGTTGGTCGGACGTGGGGTCGGCGCCCCACACGAAACTGCGGCTGATGTCGGACTGGTATCCGTGGACGTCGCAGCCGCAGTCGAACAAAACATTGCTGCCGCGCCGGACGCGTTGCACCTGACGGGTGCCATGGGGGTAAGCGGTCGCCTCCCCGACCAGCACCAGTCCACCGTCATAACTGCCGCCAAGCGCGCGAGTCGCGGCGCCGATAATGGCGTCGATATCGTCCCGGGTCATGCCCTCCCGCACCTGCGGCCAGGCGTAGCGGAAAGAGGCGATGGTGATGTCCGACGCGGCCTGCATCATCGCCAGTTCGGCGGCTGTCTTGCGCATCCGGACCGCCCTGACGACCGGGTTGGCGCTGACGATCCGGCCGCGCGGCAGTTGTTGACGAAGCCGGTCGGCAAGGAAGAAGCGGTTTGTCTCCTCCATCCCCACGCGACCCGTCGACGATCGCTTCTCGGCAAGGAAGTCGGCGACCAGCTTGAGCGGCTCCTGATCTTCGTTCCAGGTACGGATTTCCGCCTCTATTCCCAGTTGCTCGGCGATCGACGGTCGCTCGAAGAACGGGGTGACGACGATCGGCTGGCCGGTGGCGGGAATGACGACGCCCGTCAGTCGTTCGGACCGCCACCACTGGACGCCGGTGAAATAATCGAGGCTGGGCCCCGACTCGACCAGCACGGCGGCGATATCGTTGCGCTGCATCAGCGCTTGAGCGCGGGCGATGCGCTGGACTCGCTCAAGGCGCCCGATCGGAGGCGGCAGGCGCAGCGGCTTGAGATCGAGCGCTTCGCCCTGCGCCGCGCGGGCGAGGCCGGTGATCGAGGTTGCGGCGATGGCGCCGGTCGCGCCGACGAAGCTGCGTCTAGTCAGTCCGGCCATTGCCCTACCCCTTGTTGCGCACATGCCATGCCCAGGCGGTCGAGACGATCGTGTCCAGATCGCTCATTTGCGGTCGCCAGCCAAGCACGTTGGCGGCCTTGGCCGGATCGCTGACCAGTTCGGCCGGATCGCCGGCGCGGCGCGGACCGATACTGTGGGGAACTGGCTTGCCGGCGATGCGGCCAACCGAATCGAGTACTTCCCTTACGCTCTGCCCACGACCGGTCCCGAGATTGAACGCATGCGCCCCGGTGGTGGTCGCTAGCCAGTCGAGCGCGCGGACGTGGGCGTCGGCGAGGTCGGCGACATGGATGTAATCGCGGATGCAGGTGCCGTCGGGGGTGGGGTAATCGTCGCCGAACAACGTCAGCGGCGGGCCGTCGCCGGTAACCGCCTGCATCGCCAGCGGAATGAGGTGCGATTCGGGGTCGTGAAGCTCTCCGATCTCGTTGTCGGGGTCGGCACCGGCGGCGTTGAAGTAGCGAAGTCGCACTGCGCGTATCATGTGCGCGGCGGCGAAGTCGGCGATCATTTGTTCGGCATTCCACTTGGAGTGGCCATAGGGATTGATCGGAAGTTTTGGCGCATCCTCTTGAATCGGAACGCTTTTCGGCGTGCCGTAGGCGGCGGCGGTGCTGGAGAACACGAATCGGTCGATGGCGTGATCGCGCACCGCCTCGAGAAGCGACAAGGTGCCGGCGACGTTGTTGCGATAATATTTGCCCGGGTCGGCAACCGATTCGCCGACATAAGTAAACGCCGCGAAATGCATCACCGCGACGGGCCGATAGCGGTCGATCACCGCGTCGAGCGCGGGCCGGTCGGCGATGTCGCCGACTTCGAGCGGACCCCACTTCACCGCTTCGCGGTGGCCGTAGACGAGATTGTCGTAGACCACCGGCAGGAAGCCGCGCGCGGCGAGCGCCTTACAGGCGTGGGCGCCAACATAGCCGGCACCGCCGGTCACGAGAATCGGGGTTGAATGCGCGTCGTTCATGACCGCGCCTAATCACGCGCAGGCGAGCGCTTGCCAAGTGCCGCGCGTTAATTAAACGTATAGTTGTGACTGAGTATCTGCCCGTTGGCTGTCGCCTTATTCCACTAGACGTGCACGGCGACGAGCGCGGGCAGCTTGTCGCGATCGATAGTCAGAGCGTAATTCCGTTCACCATTGCCCGCGTCTATTACGTCTATGCGACGAGCCCCCGCACGACCCGCGGCTTTCATGCTCACCGCGCGCTTCGGCAACTTGCGGTGGCGGTTGCCGGGAGCTGCACCATGCTACTCGACGACGGCACGAGACAGGTATCGGTCCGGCTCGACGATCCGGCGACGGGCTTGACCATGGGGCCGATGATCTGGCGCGAGATGAGCGAGTTTTCCGACGATTGCGTCCTGATGGTGCTGGCTGACGCAATCTATGACGCGTGCGACTATATCCGCGATTACGATGATTTTCGCGCGCTGGCGCTGGCCGGGTCGGCTTGCGAGGCGGTGGATGGCGCCAGCATCGACGACGAAAGGTATCGACGCCGAGAACTCACCGTTCACGCCCTTGACCGGCCGCGCGCGTCCGCGCGCTTGCCAAGTGGCGAGGGTCAACTAAACGAAGCCGGGTGACCGACACCCTGCCCGCGTGCTGCCGCCTGATCCCCCTCACCCCGCGCGGCGACGAACGTGGGCGACTGATCGTAATCGAAGGCCAAGCCGATGTGCCCTTCGACATCGCGCGCGTCTATTTCATCTACGCCACAACCCCCGATACGACGCGCGGCTGCCACGCCCACCGTGCGCTTCAGCAGGTGGCGGTGGCGGTGTCCGGATCGTGCACGATGTTGCTGGACGACGGTCAACATCGTGCCGAGGTTCGGCTGGCCCAACCCGCGGCCATCACGCTGCCCCCGATGGTATGGCACGAAATGAGCGATTTCTCCGACGACTGCGTGCTGATGGTGTTGGCCGACGCCGTCTATGACGAGCGCGACTATATCCGCGAATACGATTCCTTCCTGGAGATCGCGCGGGCATGATCCCGTTTCTCGACCTGGGCGCCGCGACGCGCGAGTTGCAAACCGAGATCGATGCGGCAGTGGCGCGGGTCGTGCAGTCCGGCTGGTATATTGGCGGACCCGAAGTGGCGGGGTTCGAGGAGGAATGGGCGGCGTTTTGCGAGGCCGACCATTGCGTCGGGACGGGCAACGGGCTGGATTCGCTCCATCTGGCACTCCGCGCGGTCGGCGTCGGGCCGGGCGACGAGGTGATCGTTGCAAGCAACGGCTATATCGCCACGCAATTGGCGGTGACGATGGCCGGGGCGACCCCGGTACCGGTCGAGCCCGATCCCGCGACGCACAATCTGGACCCGGAGAGAATTGAGGCGGCGATCACGAGCCGTACCAAGGTGCTGCTTCCGACGCATCTGTACGGCCAGCCCGCCGATCTTGACGCCATCGGCGCGGTGGCGGCGGCGCACGGCCTCACCGTGATCGACGATGCGGCACAAGCGCATGGCGCGCGTCATCGCGGTCGGCGGGTGGGCGGCACGGGCGCGGCAATCACCTGCTGGAGCTTCTATCCGAGCAAGAATCTGGGCGCCATCGGCGACGGGGGAGCGATCACGACCGACGATGCGGAGTTGGCGGCGCGCGTCCGCCGGCTGGGCAATTACGGGTCCGACGTGCGTTACGTGAACCAGGAACGCGGGGTCAATTCGCGGCTCGACCCGATCCAGGCGGCAGTGTTGCGCGCGAAGATTCCGATGCTCGACGCATATAACGACCGGCGGCGGGCGATTGCCGACCTTTACGGGGACGCGCTGGGCGCTTGTGCGGGGCTGAGGCTCCCCCACGTTCCCAACTGGGCCGATCCCGCGTGGCATCTGTACGTGATCGCCTGCACCGACCGCGATCGGCTGGCCGCGCGGCTGGCCGAGGCGGGAGTGCAGACATTGATCCATTATCCGATCCCGCCGCACCGGCAGGCGGCCTATGCCGACATAGGCCTTGCCGAAGGCAGCCTGCCGATCGCCGAAGGACTGGCCAAGCAAGTGTTGAGCCTGCCGATCGGACCGCATCTGGGCATCGACCAGGCCCGACGGGTGGCGGACGCGCTGCGCGCGAGCCTATAGTCGCACGATGGACCAACCGCCCCCTACCCCGCCGACAATCGATCCGCTGGCGGTCGTCCACCCGGGCGCGGCGATCGGCGCAGGCACCGTCGTGTGGCAGTTCAGCGTGGTGATGGATGGCGCGATCGTCGGCGCGGGCTGCAATCTGAACGCGCACACCCTGATCGAGCGCGGCGCGGTCGTCGGCGACCGGGTGACATTGAAGTGCGGAGTCTATGTGTGGGACGGGATCGTTCTGGAGGACGATGTGTTCGTCGGACCCAATGCGGTTTTCACCAACGACAAGACACCGCGATCGCGCGTCCGGCCTGAGGCTTTCGCCACCACGCGTGTGGGTCGTGGTGCATCGATCGGCGGCGGGGCGGTGATCCTGCCGGGCGTGACGATCGGTGCGGGGGCGATGATCGGCGCCGGCGCGGTGGTGACGAGGGATGTGCCGGCGGGCGAGACCTGGATTGGCAATCCGGCACGGCGCAAGGCGTGAACGGCGCTTCGCGAGGCTCCCCGCCCCGAATTTCGATCCTGCTGCTGTGCTGGAATCATGCGCGATATCTCGAGCAATGCATCCGTTCGATTGCCATGCAAACAGTCCGCGCACACGAGATCCTGTTCCTCGACAACGGATCGAGCGACGGGTCAGTCGATGTCGCCGGTGCGCTGTTCGACCGTTTCGAACTGCACGCGACGATAATCCGGAACACGCAGACTCACTCAATTTCGGCGAATTTCAACCGGATGCTCGCGGAGTTGAGCGGCGACATCGTCGCGCCGCTGTCGACCGACGATTGGTATGAGCCCGGATATGTCGCAACGCTGGCCGCAGCCGCATCGACCGACCGCGAGGCTGGATGGTTCAGTTGCCGCGGATGGTTGTTCTACGATGCGGAGCAGTGCAGCGAACCCGTCGACGAAACACATTTCGTGACTGATCGACCGGTTGGCGACGTGATCCTGGATGGCGGCGAGCCGCACCTGTTCGTTGGGTGCGCCTACCGGCGGGCGGCATTGGAATCGATTGGCGGGTGGGACGAGCAATTGCCGATCGAGGATCGGGACCTGTTCCTCCGCCTGAGCCAGCGCTTTTCACATCGACGGATGAGCCAGCGGCTGGTGCACTACCGCCGTACCAGCAAAGCAGCATCGGCGAATGCCGCCTTCATGCTGGACGGCTGGGAGAAATTTTACGCGAAGCATGCCGCGTTGTTCGGAGGGCGACTTCGGAAGCGCCGGGCGGAGACGTTTCGATCCTATGCCGCCTTGCTGACCGATCAGCGGCAGTTTGGCGAGGCCTATGCGGCTCTTGCGAAGGCATTGCGGTTGCGTCCGGGCTCCGCCGACAATTGGCGGACCTTGGCTTATCTGGCGCGACGCTCGATCGGGCGTTAGCGCCTACAGCCCCTCGTCGGCAATTTCCTTCATCGGCGCCTGAGTGGGCCTGGAATTGATGCGGGCCAAGCGCTGCGAGAGCGTCACGAAGTGCCGCTCGACGAGCTGATAAAAGACCCACCCGCCGCCGATGGCGATGAGCACGCAGACCAGTTGCGTGGCCAGTCTGGCCGGCGGGCTCGTCGGGTCGAACATCCTGACGAGGACAAATTCCACTGTCGATGCGACCAGCATGTGGACGAGGTAGAGCGAGTAGCTGATCGTCCCGAGGAACAGGAATAGCCTGTTGCGGATCGGGACGAAGGCGATGGTCAACGTCGCGATGACCGCAAAACCGGTGGGCAACTGGCCGAGTTGGGTCGTGGCGGCGACCGCCATGACACCCAAGAGGGCGAGGAACCCCGTCCGCCCAAGCCGTTGTTCGCGATAAAGCAGCACGAGACCGCCCATGGCGAAATAGACCGCAAATTTGAGGAACAGGACGGTCTCGGCGCCCGGCAATTGCGCGCTGAACAGGCTGACGATCCCCATGCCGATCAGCGCCGCGCGACTCCTTGCAAGCAGGGGAAATACCAGCGCGAGAAACAGGTAATATTGGAATTCGACCGCCAGTGTCCAAAGTACGCCGTTGAGCCATCCATGGCCGGTGAAGGGCACGACGTAGAACAGATTGGCGAGGACCCTGGTCGCCGAGGGGCTGGCCCAATCGGCCGAGACGCCGCCCTGCATTCGATCGACGACTGCAAACTGGGCAACGGTCAGTGCGATGAGGAGCGCCGAGGGCGGCCAGATGCGAATGAAGCGACGGGCCAGGAAATTGCCTGCGTCCTGTACGCGATAGTCGGCCTTGAGCATTACGAAGGGAATGACAAAGCCCGAGATTACGAAGAAGACCTCGACCCCGGTCCAGCCCCAGGAGGTCAAGCTCGTCGTTGGCGGGCTGCTCAACTTGGGAAGGCCCGCCCCGCCGAGGTGAAACAGGACCACCGAAAGCGCCGCGAACCCGCGCAGCGCGTCGATGGTCGCAAAATGATGTCGGGACGTCGAGCCGCCAACCGCGGTCAACGACGTGGCCAGCACATTTTCCTGGCTCGTCGGGACAGCCGGACTCTTGCCGACAGCGGGATGCAGGGGCGGTCCGTCCATGCTTCGTCATGCAGTCGCCGGTCGGGCGATGCAATTCCTCTTCGTTTCGCGGGCACTTGTCGCTAGTTGCTCATCGACTTCGACCTTAGGATTCATGCGTGACGAGCAACGCCGTTCCAAGCCCGATCACGGGGCAACCGGCGTCGCTGGTCGACCGCCTGGATGCGGCAACCATTCGTGCCCGCTATCGCGACAGCGGTGTCGATGTGGGGAACTACATTCCGGCGAGCGGCACCGTTGCGGTGCACCATTGCCCAGACACCGGCTATCGTTTCTTCCACCCGCCGTCGCTGGCCGGCGAAGCCGATTTCTACGAGCAATTGTACGATCCGGCGATCGAGGGCGGTGGGGACCGCGATTACCGCGCGTGGTCGGACGATTATCAATATGCCTTCGATCGCATCGTGCCCGGCGAACGGTTGCTCGATGTCGGGTGCGGGTTCGGCTATTTCCTGCGTCGCGCGGCCGAGATCGCCGACGTCACCGGTATCGACGGCAACAGGTTCGCCCAATTGCACTGCAAAAAGCTCGGGCTGGACGTCCGGCTTGGCTACTCGAGCGACTACCGCGACGAGTTTCGCGAGCAATTCGATACCGTCACGGCGTTCCAGATCCTGGAACATATCTACGAGGTGCGGACGTTCCTTGACGATCTGGTGGCGATGGTGAAACCCGCCGGGCGGCTGATTGTCGCTGTTCCGAACAATGAGCCCTATCTCCGCCGGTTCGACGCCTACAACACGTGGAATTGCCCGCCGCACCACGTCGGGTTGTGGAACCGCGCCAGTCTGGAACGCACCGCCGCGCTGGTCGGGCTTACTGCGGTCGAGCATGAATATTGCGAAGTATCGGGTCGTTGGACGGTCGAAGCCTATCTGCGGGCGCGCCATCGTCTTGGGATAAAAGAGGAAATTCATCAGCACGGCCTCGGTCAGAAGCTGAAGTTGCTTACGGCGATGCTCGTCACCGCGCCGCTGAGCTTGGTGCGGCATCTTCGCACCGGGGGCAAAGGCACGCGCAACGTGATCGTCATGACATTCCGCAAAGACGCACCGTGACGAGTCCCGCGGTGACCTTCGGGCTGGTCGCCTACAATCAGGAGAAATACGTCCGTGCGGCGATCGATGGGGCGTTGGCCCAGATCGGCGCGCCGATGGAGATCATCCTTTCGGACGATTGCTCGACCGATCGTACGTTCGCAATCATGGAGGAAATGGCGGCCAACTATCGCGGGCCGCACGAAGTCCGCGCGAGGCGGGAAGCGCGCAATGTCGGGCTGGTCCAGCACATGATCAACCTGGCGCGCGAGAGTCGGGGCGACTTGCTGGTGATCGCCGCGGGGGACGACGTTTCCTACCCCGAGCGGGCGTCGGCGATGCACGAGGCGTGGATCACGACAGGCGCGGCGGCGGTCGTTTCGAGGTGGGACGAGATTGACGAGGACGGAGCGGTCACTCGGCGCGACGTCCCGTATCCGCACAATGACGTGATTCAGATGATCTACGGCGCCGAAACCCAGGCACATCGGGTCGACGGGAAGATCGAGTTGGTATTCGGCGGATGCGCGGCCTATCGGCGATCGTTCTGGGCCGAGCTGCCCGACCCGCCGATGGCATTGATGGTCGAAGACGGGATCGCGAGCGCACTGATCATTTTGCGCGGCGAGACCATTGCGCGCATTCCGCGGCCCCTATTGGCGTATCGCGTGCTGACCGATTCGCTCACCATTCGCCGTGCCGGGTTGAGCCTAGCTGAGATTCGCGCGACCGAAGAAAAGATCGACCGGGTCCACAGCCTTCTCGGGGCCGAAATCGACTACACACTTGGGCAGGCAGCGCGCGAGGAGATTGCGGTTCATCCCAAGACGCTGAAATGGTTCGAGAAGGCCCGCGTTTATGCGCGGATCGTGCCGGGATTTTGGCAAACGGGGTTTGCCGGGCGACTGGCGCGCCTGGGCATTGCCCGGACCCGCCATGACTTTCGATTTGTCGTGCCGCGTCTGCTGGGATTTCGCGCCTATGCGGCCACGCGTCGATCGGTCGAATGGCTTAGAGCGCGCCGTCGCTGACTAGGCTTTCTGCTCCACCCGCACGATCCGGCCGGCTTCGAGGTGGATCACCCGGTCGCAATCCTTGAGCGTACTTAACCGGTGAGCGATCATGACGATCGTGATGTCCTTGGCCAGGGCGCCGATCGACGCCATGACGCCTTCTTCGGTGCGCGTGTCGAGTGCCGAGGTGGCCTCGTCGAACACCAGGACGCTGGCCCGTTTGTAGAGAGCGCGCGCGATGCCGATCCGCTGACGCTGGCCGCCCGACAGACGAACGCCGCGTTCACCGGTCTTGGTTGCGAACCCATCGGGCAACGACGCGATAAAGTCGCCAATCCCGGCCGACTTCGCCGCCTCCGCCACCCGCTGGTGGTCGATGTCTGTTTCCAGCACTCCGAAGGCTATATTGGCGGCGAGCGTATCGTCGGTGAGATAGATGGCTTGGGGGACGTGGGCGATTTCGGATTGCCAACCCGCGCGGCTGTGATGGTCGAGCGGGCGACCGTCGATCCGGATCACGCCCTCGCCCGGTTCGAGCAGGCCGAGCAGGAGGTCCATCAGCGTCGATTTGCCCGATCCGGTCGTCCCCGCGATGCCGATCCGCTCGCCGCGTTTGATGGTGAAGTCGATCTCGTGAAGCACCTTGGCGCCGCTCGGGTAGGAGAAACCGACATTGTCGAATTCGATCGAACGCCGGAACAGACTGTCGACGTTGGGCGAAGGCGGTGGCGACCGATCGTCGAGCGACAACAGAGCGACGACGTCGAGGACGTTCTGTTGCGTGGAGACGAAGCTGGACCAACCCATGTAGCTTTGCTGAAGCAACGGCAGCAGCCGCTGGGCACCCAGAGCGAGCGCGCCGAGCATGGGTATGGCCGCGACCAGGCCGCCCGGATTGTCCGCCAGCGACCAGGCGTAGGCACCGATCATCACCATGCCGAGCATCTCGATGATCAGGCGTGGAGCCTGGGCGATAAACGAACTGATGGTCGCAACCCGGCGATAGACGTTGGCGCTCTGTTCGAACGATCGTTCGAAAGCCGGCTGCGACCGGTCGAGCAGGATGTCGCGGATGCCGCCGATCGCTTCCTGGACGCGCTTGACCCGCAGCAAGCTATGATGCGCGCCCTCTTCCGAATTGCGCCGGAGTATGGCCTGTACTCCGAGGCTTATCAGAAGGTAGATCCCAATCAAAATACTAGCCGAAATCACGGCAATTTTCGGGTTCACAACGATAAGCAAAGCGATGAGCAGCGACGCGACAACGGTCGAAATCAGCGCCTGAAGCGCCGGAAGCAGCGTGCTAAATGTGATGTAGTGAAGTTTTTCGAACTGGCTGAGTGCTTCACCTGAGTGGCGCTGGACGTAGTATGGGTATGGCTGGCGAATAAGCCGCGAGAAGGCGATCAGGCTGAAATCGTATGCGATCGAGAACGCCAGCGACTGGCTGACCCAGGCAAGCAACAACCGCAGCAGGCCGCTCACAACGAACAGGCTAATGAAGACGGTCGCGGTCAGCGCAACGAGGTTGGTGCCCGCCGGAAGTCCGGCGATGAGGGTACCAACGACCGGGATTGAATCCAATTTGTCGGGATTGGTCAGCACTGCGAGGAACGGCAGGACCGATCCGACCGAGACGACTTCGGCCAGTGCGCCAACCAACATCAAGACGATCGTCGCCAAAGCCTGCGCGCGGCGGCGCGGCGACAGGGTGCGATACAGCACGCCAAGCGCGGCGCCGCTGGTCATGGTGGACGCTGGCGTACTCATCTCATTCATGCGGGCGCCTGATAGGGATCAAAACTTAATTTGTGCACCCATGATCGACGACGGAAGACGCCGCGCTGCATCGGAAAGCTTGCGCCGATTAGCGCCAGCGGCTTTGGCAGCAGCGATGCGCATCTTGCTGGTCACCGAAGCACTGGTCCTTGGCGGCGCCGAGACGTTCGCGCTCCGGCTGGCGCGGCGGCTTCGGCAGGACGGCCATGACGCGGAGTTGCTGTGCCTTAATCCCGATCTCGACGACCCCAGACTGGTCGAGCAGTTCGACGACGTTCCCATTCACCACGTTCCCAAACTCGGGCTGCGTACCACCAAACGGCTGGATCGCATCGGGCGCGCGGTGGGAATCGATCTGCAATTACAACAGCGTCGGGCTGCAAGCTGGATCGAGCGTCATCTGGTTGGGCGATACGACGTCTACCATACGCATCTGTTCGGTGCGGACTGGCTATTCGCCCGGATCAAGCGTCGGCATCCCGACATCAAGATCGTTTCGACCCTGCACGGCGACTACGCTTTGTACGAGGAGCGCGCCATAGGGACCGAGAGCAGCCGGGTCCTCGGTTGGCGAGCCAGACTTGCCGAAACCATCGCGGCGGTCGATCGCTGGGTGACGATCAGCGGCAGCCAGCACCGGCAGTTCGCCGAAACGTTCGGGGTGGATCCGGGGCGGATGACCTCGATCTACAACGGCTATGCGCCCGCTGCCCCGATCCAGCACCACAGCCGGCCGCCGGGCGAGCCGCTGACCTTCGTCATGGTCGCTCGGGGAATGCGCGAAAAGGGCTGGGAATTTCTGGTCGAGGCATTCGGACGGCTACGCGGTGAGGCTCGGCTTTTCCTGGTCGGCGAAGGGGCGTTTCTCGATTCGCTCGCCAAGGTTTACGCCGGCGATGCGCAGATCACCTTTGCCGGTCTCCACCTCAATCCGGTCGAAGCGATCGGCAGATGCGACGTCTTCGTCCACCCGAGCATCTATAAGGCCGAATCGCTGCCGACAGTGGTCATCGAGGCTTTATTCGCCGGGGTGCCGGTGATCGCCACCGATGTCGGCGACGTCGCTACCATGATCGAAACGACCGATGGGCATCGCGCCGGAATGCTGATCGATCCCGACCAAGCGAAGCTGACGGCGCGGCTAGCCGAAGCGATGCAGCGTTATGTCGACGAACCGGACCTTCGGGCGGCACATGCCAGACATACGGCGGCAGCCTTTGCGAAGTTCGACATGGCGACCTGTGCGCGGTCCTACGAAGCGCTCTACGCCGACGTCGCGCGGCCGGCGATTAGCTCATCGATCAGCGAGAGCCATTGAGGACCGATCTTTTCGACCGAAAAATCATTGGCTCTGGAGCGTGAGCAAGCGGCCAGGCGCGAGCGCTCATCTGGATCGGTCAGCAACCGGTCGAGCGTGTCGACCCATGAGTCGAGAGTCGCGGGATCATCTTTTTGCGGGATCGGCATCAGCACGCCGTAATCGCCAGTTTTGTGGTACCGCAACGAACGCGGCTCCAAACCCAAGGTGTCGGGCGCGAGGAATTCGCGCGGTCCGGTCGGGCAATCGGCGCTGATGATAGGCAGGCCGCACGCCATCGCCTCGCCCAGGACCATGGGGAAACCTTCCCATGCCGACGGCAGTACGAACCAATCCGCATGGCGCTGGAGGCGGAAGGGATTGTCCTGGAAACCGAGGAAATGGATGTCCGCATCCCCCGAAGGGCCTTCCGCGACGCGCAGGCCTGAAGCGCGAGCCTGGCTGATCAGCTCGCCGCGCAATTCTCCGTCGCCGATAATGAGGAGGCGCACTGGCCGACGCTTCCGAAGCGTCGCGAACAAGGCAATGAGCCTGGCGTGATTCTTCTGGAGCGCCAGCCGGCCGCTGGTCACCAGCACGGGCGGGCCGCTAAACAGCGCCTGCTCGTCGGTCGACAATGGCTCGAGCGAACGCGCCTCAATTGCGGTGGGATCGAAGAAATTGTGGATCGTCCGGATTCTTGCGCGTTGCACACCCATCGTCTCCAACTCGAGCGCGATTTCCGCCGCGACCGTGACGATCAGGTCGACCCGGTTGTAGAGCCAAGGGATCATCACGCGCCGACGCAGCCATCCGAGAGGGCCCCTTATGTTGGCGTCGTGAAGTTTGGAGCCGTGGACCACGAGCAATGTCTTGCCGGGACCGGTGGCAAGGACATTCACGTAGTCGGCGCCTTCGAGATGGCTGATGGTGAGGGCCGGTGTGGATTGGCGCTTGAGCGCGGCGAGATGGCGGATGCGCTGGCGGAAGTGCCGCAACTTGCCGATCGGCCCCCCGCCGCCCGCAACGTCAAGACTGACGACCGGATTGCCGCTTGGGAAGGCGTGGCCGGTATCGAGATTGAAGGCGACATCGGTGACGTCAAACCGACGGGCGAGCAGACGACTGTGGTCATGGAAAACGCGCTGCGCCCCACCGAACCCCAGATTGGGGATCAACATCAGGATTCGCGCACGCGGCTTGGAAGGGGGTGAGCCGATGATTTCCTCTGCACGGGCGTGTTCGGGCGGGTTGCCCTTGTGACGTCCATACGGGAAGAGAGGCGAGCGGGCCAAGGTCGTCGTCGCCGCCGGATGAACGCAGGAATTCAAGTCATCATGCCAAAACCCAGCCTGTTCATCGTCGATGGCTCGATCGACGTTACCGGCGCCCTGGTCTCCGCTTCGCGGCAGGCAGACTTGATGCGCGACGATGTCGAAACGACCCTCGTCCTGTCGAGCTTTCACAAGGTTCCGGCGGCGCGATTACGCGTGTTTACTAATGTGATTACCCTGCCATTCGTAGCGCCGCGCAAGCAGATCCTGAACGGGATCCTCTACGCGCCGACATTGATCCTGTCCGCGCTGATGTTGTGGCGGCAAATGCGCCGGCATGGCTGCGACCGCCTGCAATTGAACGATTTCTACCTGCTGCAGGGGGCGGTGCTGCGAGGGCTCGGTTTCAAGGGGCGGATCGTGACCTTCGTCCGGATCGACCCCACGCGTTATGGCACGATCGGCCGGTGGTGGCTAAATGCCGCCCGCCGATGTTCAACCGAGATGGCTGCGGTGTCGAAGTTTATCCAATCACGGCTCGGATCGGGATACCCGACCCGCCTGACTTACGGGCAGGTGAGTCTGGATGAGATCAAGCCCGCACGGCATGACCCCTCAAGCCCGCTGATCCTGTTCGTCGGCAACATGATCGAGGGCAAAGGACAGGATGTGGCGATCGCCGCCTTCAACCGCATCGCCGGCCTCTACCCTAACGCTCGGCTGCGATTTGTGGGCGGAGACATGGGTCTGGAAAAGAATCGCGCCTACGTCGAGCGATTGAAAAGGTTAGTGAATGATGGCCCGGCGTCGGGGCAGATCGAATTTATTGGCGCAACCGACGATGTGGGCCCGCATTATGCGACGGCTTTCGCTGCCCTGAACTGTTCGGAGTCCGAATCCTTCTCGATCACTTGCCTCGACGGCAGTGCCGCCGGCTTGCCGGTGGTGGCAACACAGTGCGGCGGGCCCGAGGAGATCGTGGTCGAAGGCAAAACGGGTTTTCTTGTCCCGGTCGGCGACGGCAAGGCGGTGGCCGAGCGCCTCGCATGGTTACTCGATCACCCCGACGCGGCGGCGGCGATGGGAAGCGCGGGCCGCGCGCTCGTGGCCGAGCGATTCTCACCTGAAGCGGCGCGGGCAGCGTATCGGCAAATATTCGCGCTTTAGAAGCTGGCCGCCTTTAACATGACCTCGATCAGACGTGGGGCATGGGCGTGAAGCGAATAAAAGTCGACCGCGCGTCTTCGCCCTGCTTCTCCCATGCCGGATCGAAGCCCATCATCGTCGATCAGGCGGCCCAACGCGGTTCGCCATTGGATAACGTCGGTGGCGAGCAAGCCAGTTTCACCGTCTTTGACGATCGTTGAATTCACGCCCACCGGAGACGCTACGACGGGCAGGCCACACGCCATGTACTGAACGAGTTTGTAGCCGCTCTTTCCGCGTGCCCACGGCTCGTCGGGAAGCGGCATGATGCCGATGTCCATCGACTGGACCGAGTCGATCTCGCTATCTTCGGACCAAGGCACAAAAGTCATGCCCTCAAAGTGATCTGCTTCGGCGGCCGCCCCTGCCCCGACCGCAACGAACCGAATATCCCGTTCGCGGCAGAGGTCGGCGAGCAGCTGCAGGAACGGCTGGACGAACTGCCAGGTCGAAGGAGAGCCAATCCAGCCGACGGTGAGCGGTCGGTGAGCGTTATCCTTCCGCGGGATGTAGCGGTCGGTGTCGACTACAGTCGGCAGCACGATCGCAGACGCACCGGCGTTGTCCGCATAGTCCTTGAGATAGTCGTTGCCCGCGCATACCGCCGCGGCACCGCGCATCAAAGGCTTCAGCTTGCCGCCGAGCATCTGGCGGACGAACCCGCTCCGGTGGTCGTCATAAGGGTGGAAAAAGGCATCGTCGAAATCATAGACCACCGGTTTCCCGGAGCGAAAGGCAAGGCGCTCGAACGTTGTGGGAAGCCATGGAAACAGTTCCGCATAAATCCAGACAAGATCGGCTGTCTGTATCGTCAACAATTGGCGAAGGCGACGGGCATAAGCGGCGGCGATGGCCGACTTCGACCGCGCGGCACCCGAAGCAAGACCGCGCACGTAAGCGTCATCGAGCAAGGGAAAGACTTCGACTTCTATTCCAGCCGCAGCGAGGTGCGGCAGATATTGGAGCAAGCGCTGGCGGGTGCTGGCGGCTTCCCGGTCGTATTTGGTGAAGGCAGTGACCCTCATAAGGCGGGAAGACGAGCGACGATGGGGGCGAGCGAGATGCGCCAATCGGGAATGGTGTGTCCGAAGTCGCGTGCGAACTTGCCGCTGTCGAGCGCGGAATATGCGGGACGGGTGGCGGGGGTCGGCCAGTCGGCGGTGGTGATCGGTTCGACCTTGGTCCCCGTCCCTGCCCCTTGCTGGACCGCCACGGCGAGGTCGTACCAGCTGGCGATCCCGCTGCCGGCGATGTGGTAGGTCTGGCCGAACCCTGTGTGGTCGCCGCCTTGCCATCGCCGCGCGACGAGCAGGATCGCGTCGGCAAGGTCGAGTGCCGAAGTGGGGTTGCCGTACTGGTCAGCCACGACCCTTAGTTTGTCGCGAGTGCGGCCCAGATCGACCATGGTACGGACGAAATTCCGGCCGAACGGGCTGATCAGCCACGAGGTGCGAAGGATGATGTGATTTGGATGCGCCGCGCGCACCTCTTCCTCCCCAGCCAATTTAGTGCGGCCATAGGCGCCCAACGGGTTGGTTCCTGCGGTTTCGGCATAAGGCGTTATGGCGTGACCATCGAACACATAGTCGGTCGAGACGTGAATGACCGGCACTCCAAGCTCGGCCGCGGCGTCAGCCACCTCCCCAGCCGCGTCGGCATTAATCCGGTGGGCGACCGCTTCCTCGGTTTCGGCAAGGTCGACCGCGGTGAAGGCAGCGGCGTTGACCACCAGCGACGGGCGGGCCGCAAGGATCGCCGCGTGCGCCGATCCGGGGATAGCTAGATCGAGATTGGGTCGGCCCGCGAGAATCACCATATCCCCACCTCGCTCGGACAGGCTCTGAGCGAGCTGGCCGTGGGTTCCGGTGACGAGGATTTTCATGTTGTCGCGCCCAGCCGCGCCCCGCTGTAACTGCCTTCGCGGATCGGGCGCCACCATGCTTCGTTAGCCAGGAACCAGTCGATCGTTTCGGCCAGACCGTCCTCAAAGCCGTGGTCCGCGCGCCAACCGAGTTCGGTTTCGATCTTGGACGGGTCAATCGCATAACGGCGGTCATGGCCGGGGCGATCGGCGACGAAGGCGATCAACTCGCGGCGCGGGCGGTCGAGCGGCACCCGATCATCGAGCAGGTCGCAGATTGCCTCGACCACTTGCAGATTGGTGCGCTCGGCGCGGCCGCCGACATTGTAGCTCTCCCCTACCCGCCCCTTGGTGAGCACCAGTTCTAGCGCCGCGGAGTGATCGTCGACATGGAGCCAGTCGCGCACATTCTCTCCCTTTCCGTAGACCGGCAGCGGCTTGCCTTCGAGCGCGTTGAGAATGACAAGCGGAATCAGCTTTTCGGGGAAATGATAGGGCCCGTAATTGTTCGAGCAGTTGGAAAGCACCACCGGTAGGCCATAGGTGTCGTGCCAGGCGCGGACGAAATGGTCGGCGGCGGCCTTGGACGCGGAGTAAGGAGACGACGGCTTGTAGGCGGTTTGCTCGGTAAAAATGCCGCTGTCGAATGGAAGGTCGCCGAACACTTCGTCAGTCGAGATATGGTGGAAACGGAATGCCTCGCGGGCCTCTGGGGTGAGTTCACGCCAATGCCCAAGCGCCGCGTTGAGCAATTTGAACGTGCCGGTCACGTTGGTCTCGACGAAAATCCCCGGACCGTCGATCGACCGATCGACATGGCTTTCCGCGGCGAGATGCATGATCGAGTCGATGTTTTCCTCGGCGAGCAAGGCGGCGACCGTGTCCTGATCGGCGATGTCGGCCTGGACAAAACGATAGTTGGGCGCGTCGGCGACGGACGCGAGCGAGGCGAGGTTGCCCGAATAGGTCAGGCTGTCGAGATTGACGATGCGATGTCCCTTGCCGACCAGCCGGCGGACGACCGCGCTGCCGATGAAGCCGGCGCCGCCGGTGACCAGAATATTGCGAGCGGTCAAAATCCGGTCTCCATCGAAGCAAGCGTTGGCGCAGCGCGATCCTTGGCCGAAATCACGTAATCAGCAGGGTCGAGCGGCCATTCGATCGAAAGATCGGGATCGTCAAACCGGATCGCGCGATCGTGCGCCGGCGAATAAGCGACGCTGGCCTTGTACTGGACTTCGGTATCGGGTTCGAGCGTGACGAAGCCGTGAGCGAACCCTTCAGGGATGAACAACTGGTTCCACGCAACCGCCGACAGCGTGACCCCTGCCCACCGGCGATAGGTTGGCGATTCTGGACGGAGATCGACAGCGACATCGAACGCCGACCCGCGACTGACCCGTACCAGCTTAGCCTGCGCAGCGGGCGGCGATTGGAAGTGAAGACCGCGGAGCGTTCCTGCCGGTTTGGAAAGCGAATGATTGTCCTGGACCCAGGCGATGTCGATACCGGCCGCACGCCACGACGCTTCGTTCCAGGTTTCGGAAAAGAAGCCGCGATCATCGACGAACCGTTTGGGTTTTATCTCGAGCAGGCCGTCGAGCGACAGGCGTATCACTTCAGGCATCGAGGTGCTCGTCGGCCCGGCGGCGCAGATAGGTCGCATAGTCAGTCTTGCCCAGCGCATCGGCGCGCATCGTCACCTGCGTCGGAGTGAGATAACCCAGCTCGAGCGCGATCTCCTCAAGGCACATGATCTTGTAGCCCTGACGTTTTTCGATCGTCCGAACGTAAGACGAGGCATCGTGCAAGCTGTCGTGCGTGCCGGTGTCGAGCCAAGCGAAGCCGCGGCCGAGACGCACGACCCGAAGCTTTCCGGCATCGAGATAGGCGCGATTGACGTCAGTAATCTCCAGCTCGCCACGGGGTGACGGAGTGAGGCGAGCGGCGATGTCGAGCACCTCATTGTCGTAGAAATAAAGGCCAGTCACCGCCCAATGCGACTTGGGCGACGTGGGTTTTTCCTCGATCGACCTGGCAATGCCGGAAGCGGGATCGAAATCCACCACGCCATAGCGTTCGGGATCTTCGACGTGATACGCAAAGACGGTCGCTCCACCTTCCTGCGCCGCGGCCGAACGGACCATTTCAGCCAGGCCCGAACCGTAAAAGATATTGTCGCCGAGAACGAGCGCAACCGGATCGGCGCCGACGAATTCGCGGCCGATGACGAATGCCTCGGCGAGGCCGTTGGGCGCCGCCTGTTCGGCATAAGCGAGATCGATCCCAAAGGCGCTTCCATCGCCTAACAGCGCTTCGAACCGCGGCAGATCGGTCGGGGTGGAGATGATCAGGATTTCGCGGATGCCGGCGAGCATCAGCACCCCGAGCGGATAATAGATCATCGGCTTGTCGTAGACCGGGAGCAACTGCTTGGAGACCGCGAGCGTCGCCGGAAACAGCCGGCTGCCGCTGCCGCCGGCCAAAATGATACCCTTCATTGTTCGATTGTCCCCGTGGATACGCTAGCGTCTACCATTGTCACGTCCTCCATTGTCGGGCGACTCTAGAATGAACGACCGGTAGGGTAGCCACAGGCGCGCGTGGCTCGCGAAGTTGAGCCAGACCGCCTGTACCATCAGACTATAGCCGATCACCGCAATCACCCCCGAACGAGGAATTTTGAAAAGGAGATAGGCCCGAGACAGGATCACAATCTGCAACGGCATCAGGTACAAGGCCATGCGGTCGACTGCCGTCGACGACGGTGTGGAAGCAAGGATGACCGGCATGATGCAGGCGGCAATAGCAAGATAGCGCCAGACCTTCTCCTCCTGCGGGGTAAACCCGAACCTGCCCGGCTTGGTCAGCAGGAGCAGCGCCGGAACCAGATTGAGCGTGACCCGGATCCATGCGCCCTGCGACGAATAGCGCGCCTCGACGTAGGCCTTGACGAACTGATCGGTCGAATCGGACAGGAAGAGGTCGAAGAACAGGACCGAAGCGGCCGCGCCGGCCACGACGTTGAGGACGCGGTTGCGCTCCCCCGCGAAAATAACCAGCGGCAGGACGAGGACGGCAGTGCGGTGAAACAAGGCCGCCACCGCGACGTAGAAGGTGAAACGGATGACGCTTCCACCGCGCCCCAGGCTGGCGAGGCCAGCCATGAGTACCCCGATCGCGATCGACTGGCGCGTGTAACCCATCGCGACGACGATGATCAGATAGGGGACCGCGACCAGCACCGCGAGCATAGGTCGCGGCTGATTCTGCGCCAGTCGGGTAAGGCCCCAGGCAAAAATCACCGCGCTGACCGTATTCACCCACCAGATGTCGCCGTTCATCTGCTGGACCAGCCAGTTTAGCGCCTGATACCCAGGATCGCCGTAAGATATCGCACGTTCGAAGGTCATGCGGCGGACGAAGGCGAAGATGAATTCGTACGATCTCCAGTCGCCGCCGACCTTGTATCGGCTGCCGATCATCACCGCGACGATCAGAATTCCGGCCAGGAGGAAAGACCGTGGTGCTTGCTGGCCGGGCACTCGGCGCGCCGGATCAAGCGCGGAACCGACCGCGAAGTAAGCGAACAAGAACCAGTAGGGGAGCACCCGGCTGTCCCTAAAACACCGATCGCGAAGCGAAAGAGCTCACCGTTCCGGTCATAGCGCGAGGGCGCGTTCGAAGTCGGCGACGGCGGCCGCTGGATCGGACACTCCCCATACCGCCTGGCATACGGCGACGAAATCGGCCCCTGCGGCAATCAAGGGCGCGGCGTTGACGGGCGTGATGCCGCCGATCGCGACACTCGGAATCTCGGCAATGGCCGACCACCAGCTGAGCAACTGCGGATCGGGGCGATAATGGGACGGCTTCGTCGTGGTCGGATAAAAAGCGCCGAACGCGACGTAGTCGCATCCTGCCTCCCCCGCCTCCATCGCCAGATGACGGCTGTCGTGGCAGGTGCGCCCGATCTGCGCGGTCGGGCCGAGCAGGTCGCGCGCCTCTAGCGGATCGTCGTCCGACTGACCGAGGTGCACCCCGTCGGCACCCAGCCGCTTGGCCAGCCGCATGCTGTCGTTGACGATGAAAGCCACGTTATGGTCGGCGCAGGTCGCCTGGAGCGGTTCGGCAAGGCGGGCCAGCGTGTGATCGTCGACATCCTTCACCCGCAGTTGGAATGCCGCGACCGGACCGCCCCCAAGCGCCGCGCGAAGCCGATCGGGAAACGCGCCGCCGACCTCCTGGGGACTGATCAGATAAAGCTGGCACGCGTCCTTACGAGGAGAAGGCTTGAATCGGCTTAGATCGACCGTGTCGGGAATCTCTTCATTCATGCCGCGCTCATTAGCGGCAAGGCTAGGTTCGTCCAATGAAAGCCATGTCGATCCTTGTCGCTGCGCTGGCGCTGGGTGCCTGCGCCACCGCTCCATCCACGGGATCGCCGGTCCGGACCGATGGGCTCGCCCGCATCGGTGAGCCGACCCGGGTCGGTGCGCTGGTCGTGACCCCGCAATCGATTGTCGAAGATAGCCGTTGTCCGGTCAATGCGCGGTGCGTGTGGGCCGGACGACTGGTTCTTGCCGCCCGGATCGACGGTGCAGGTTGGCGCGAAACGGTGAGGATGACGCTCGGCGTGCCGTTTCGCACTCATGGAACCGGCCTTGCGTTGATTTCGGCCGAGCCGGGCAAGATGGCCGGAGCGCCGCCCGCGCCGCCAGCCAGCCTGTTCGGCTTCGAGCCGCGCTAGCGTCGCCCCTCTCGATTGTTGCCGCTCAGTGTGGGAAAGCGAGGCCGACTTCGCGGGCGGTGCTGAGTGACGAGTGACGAAACCACGATCGACGAGTTGCTCGCCTCCGCGTTGCGGGGGGACTCACCGGTGTGGCCCGCCGGTCAGCGCCTCGACGAACGGCTTGCCGTCGACCGGATTGCCTATCACGGGATCGCCGGGCTTTTGAATGAAGCTAAGCTGGACGGCTGGCCCGAGCCGGTCATGTTCTTCCTGCGCCAGCAAGCGATCGCGCTGGCGATGTGGGAGCTTCGGCATCGCGTCCTTCTTGGCGAATTGCTTAGCAGATTGGCCGACACCGGGATCGTGCCGCTGATCCTCAAGGGTACGGCGCTGGCCTACGACCTTTACCCCCTCCCGGCGACACGGGCCCGCGGCGATACTGACATCCTGGTGGCGGCGGATGACCTGTCCGCGACCCGCTCGGTCCTTTCGGAACTGGGATATCGCCGTCAGCCACTCGATGAGGGGATCGCCGATGACCTCGCGTTGCAAGAAGTGTGGTCGATCGACTGTGATGCCGGGACGACCCATCACATAGATCTCCACTGGCAACTGATTAACGCGCCGGCCCTTGGCGGAGTGCTCAAGTTTGCGACATGCGTCACGGAGCCGCTGGAACTCCCCAAGTTGGCTCCGGAGGCGCGCGCGATGAACCGGCCGCTGACTCTGCTGCACAACTGCATTCATCGCGCGATGCACCTGACGAGCCCATACATCGTCGAGGGGACGACCTATTACGGAGGGGATCGACTGATCTGGGCCAAGGACATCGCCCTCCTGGCCGGGTCCCTGTCGGCGGTCGAATGGGAAGATTTTCGCCGTGCCGCCATCGACCAAGAGGTGGCCGCGGTGTGCGTCAACGGGCTCGAATTTGCGCGTCGGACGCTCCGTGCTGATGTCCCCGATGATGTGTCGCGATCGCTGAAGGCGGCGCGGGTCGGGGGGGCGTCAGCATATTTGCTTGGTGCGGGGCAGGCCAAGAGAGCTTGGCTCGACTTCGTGGCCATCCGGGGCTGGCGGCGAAAACTGGCCTATCTAGCGGCCCGAAGCATCCCGTCGGCAGCCTTTATGCGGGGGAAATATCCGGCGATGGCCGGTCAGCCGCTTGTCGTGCTCCACCTCAAACGCATGACCGACCTGGTTAGACCCCGACCGCGCCAGGAGCGACCGTCCGGATAGCGCCTGTCAGACGAGGCGCGACTGCTTGACCGCGGCACCGACAAATCCCTTGAACAGGGGATGCGGGTCGAAGGGGCGGCTCTTGAGTTCAGGGTGAAACTGGACGCCGATGAACCACGGATGGTCGGGACGTTCGACGATCTCCGGCAGTTCGCCGTCGGGCGACATGCCGGAAAACACCAGGCCGCCCTTCTCCAGCGCGTCGCGGTAGTGGACGTTGACCTCGTAACGGTGGCGGTGACGTTCGCTGATTTCCGTCGCGCCATATTGGGCGGCGACCACGCTGTTATGCGACAATGAGGCCTCGTAGGCACCGAGCCGCATGGTGCCGCCCAGGTCGGTTGTCTCGGTGCGTTTCTGGAGGCCTTCGGGGCTCATCCACTCGGTGATCAGGCCCACGACTGGCTCGTCGCAATCGCCGAATTCGGTGGTCGATGCGCCAGGCAGGCCAGCAGTGTTCCGTGCGCCTTCGATGCACGCCATCTGCATCCCCAGGCAAATGCCGAAGAAGGGCACTTCGCGTTCACGGGCGAATTTCACCGCGGCGATCTTTCCCTCGCTGCCGCGCTCGCCGAATCCGCCGGGGACGAGAATGGCGTGCAAGGATTCTAGTTCGCTGGCGAGATCGGCACCGTCTTCCTCGAACAGTTCGGCATCGAGCCACCGAATATTGACCTTCACCCGATTGGCCAGGCCACCATGCACCAGCGCCTCGCGCAGGCTCTTGTAGGCATCCTGAAGGCCGACATATTTGCCGACCACGCCGATCGTGACTTCTCCTTCAGGATGGTCGACCCGGTCCATGATGTCGTGCCATTGGGCCAGTTCGGGCCGCGGGGCATCGTGCATATCGAACACGCGCAAGACCTCGTCGTCGAGGCCTTCGCCATGATATTGCAGCGGGACGTCGTAGATCGATCGTGCGTCGAGCGCCTGGATTACCGCTGATGCGGGGACGTTGCAGAACAACGCGATCTTGGCGCGCTCAGCCTCGGGGATCGGACGCTCGGCGCGGCAGAGCAGGATGTCCGGTTGCAGCCCGTAGCTCGTCATCTCACGCACGCTATGTTGGGTCGGTTTGGTCTTCAGTTCGCCAGCCGCCGCAAGATAGGGAACCAGGGTCGTGTGGACGAAGCATGACCGGCCGCGCCCGAGGTCGTTCTTAAGTTGGCGGATCGCCTCGACGAACGGCAGGCTTTCGATGTCACCGACGGTCCCGCCAATTTCGCAGATGACAAAATCCAAACCATCAATGTCCGCGAGGGCGAATTCCTTGATCGCGTTGGTGACGTGCGGAATGACCTGGACCGTCGCACCAAGGTAGTCGCCGCGCCGTTCCCGAGCGATAATGCCCTGATAGATGCGGCCCGAGGTGATATTGTCGGACTGCTTGGCCGATACGCCGGTGTACCGCTCGTAATGACCAAGATCGAGATCGGTCTCCGCACCGTCGTCGGTGACGTAAACCTCACCGTGCTGATACGGCGACATGGTGCCCGGATCGACGTTCAGGTAGGGATCGAACTTTCGAATACGCACCTTGTAACCGCGCGCCTGGAGAAGGGCGCCGAGCGACGCCGCGAGCAGACCTTTGCCAAGCGAGGAGACCACGCCGCCGGTAACGAAAATGAACCGCGCCATGGGAGTTGGGCCTTAGCGACGCATTGCCGGTTGTGGCAAGCGAGGGAATCAGATCAGGCGAAAAAAACCGCTCACTGGGCGAGCGGGACAGCAGGCGCACTTTGGTTCGATGTCGGCGCGGTCTGATTGGCGACCGGTGCCGCGGGCGCGGGCGCCGTGGCCGATCGATTGACCAGCGAAGTGTCGATCGTCACCGGCTTGCGATTGATCCCGGCATAACCCGCAAGCGCAATCGACAGGATGATGAACAGAGCGCCGAGCACCGAAGTACTGCGAGTCAGGAAGTCGGCTGCACCGCGAGCGGTCATGAAGCCGGATGAGCTCCCGCCCACGCCCAGTCCGCCACCCTCGCTTCGCTGGACGAGGATCACGCCCACCAGACTGGCGGCGATGACGGTCTGAACGATCAGCAGGAAGGTGAACATGGTTGGGCTTTCAATCGGTTGGTCGGGCGCGATCTAGCGGCGCA
This sequence comes from uncultured Alphaproteobacteria bacterium, assembly GCA_963740965.1. Lineage (GTDB taxonomy): Bacteria > Pseudomonadota > Alphaproteobacteria > Sphingomonadales > Sphingomonadaceae > Sphingomicrobium. The sequence continues at coordinate 374,528 of CAVUFW010000006.1, read as the reverse complement.
TACGTCAAGTTTCAATGACCGCGCGCGGCGTCGACGATCGGCAGGAAGTCCGCTGCCTTCAAACTTGCGCCGCCGACGAGCGCACCATCGACATCGGGGATGGCGAAGAGTTCTGCCGCATTCGATGCCTTGACTGATCCGCCATAGAGAATGCGCACGCTCGCTCCGGCGTCCCCGAACGTGGCGTCGAGTTTCGATCGAAGCGCGGCATGCATGGCGGCGATGTCCTCGATCGAGGGCACCTTGCCCGTTCCGATTGCCCAGATCGGCTCATAGGCCACGGTGAGCCGCTCGGCGCTATTTGGCAAAGAGTCAGCAAGTTGCTCCGTGACGGTCTCAACAGCCTCCCCTGCCTCACGCACCGCCAGGCTTTCACCGATGCACAGGATCACGTCGAGGCCCGATCCCACGGCCGCCTCCGCCTTGCCCCGCACGTCGGCATTGCTTTCGCCATGATCGGCACGGCGCTCGCTGTGCCCGACGATCGTCAGGCTTGCCCCCGCATCGACCAGCATCGCCGCACTGATGTCGCCGGTATGCGCGCCGTCGTTCGAGATGTGCACGTCCTGACCGCCGATCGAGAAGCTGGGCAAGGTCCGTGCGGCGCGATCGATCAGGGTCGCCGGGACGCACAATGCCACGTCGACCCCATTCCCAGCGCCATCGGCGATTGCCTGTGCCTCACCGAGGCTGGCCAACGTGCCGTTCATCTTCCAATTGCCTGCTACCAGCTTGCGCTTGCCCATTCGTCTTCCTTCACTCGCTTGCCGTCGTCCGGCACCGCCCCTAAAGCGACGCCGGGCATAAGCCCAATCTTATTCAGAGCATGAGCATCCATGTCCAACTTCGCGCGTAGAATGTCGAAATCCTGGGTCGGATCGGCGATCCTCGTCCTGTTTCTATTGCTTCTTCTGGCCGGGTTCGCCCTGCAGGATATCCGCAGCTACATGTCGGGCGGCACCGTCGGCGGTGCATTGGCCAGCGTCGGCAGCGAAGACGTCACCGACCGTGACATGAGCGGCGCGATGCAGCGGCGTCTGACCGAAGTGCGCCAGACCAATCCCGCCGCGGACTATGCCAGCGTCGCAAAGGATTTCGATCCGATGCTCGAGCTGCTGCTGCAGGATGCCGCGGTGCGTGCATTCGCCGAGGCGAACGGCATGACTTTGTCGAAACGTCTGATCGACGCCGAAATTGCCAAGATCCCGGCGACCAAGGGACTGGACGGGCAATTTAGCCAATCTGCCTATCAAAACTTCCTTGCCCAGCAGAAGCTGACCGACGCCGACCTGCGCAAGCTGCTTTCCGGCGGGATTTTTCAGCGGCTCGTGCTCGGATCGGGTGCCGCCAACGGCCGCGTCCCGGTCGGCTTGGCAACGCCTTACGCTTCGATGCTGCTCGAAGCGCGCGAGGCCGACATCCAGCTCGTCCCGACGCAGTCGTTCCTTGCGGGGATCCCAGCGCCCAGCGAAGCCGATATCGCATCCTATTATCGAACCAACGCGCGCGCCTTCAGCGTGCCTGAGCAGCGCGTGCTGAACGTCGCCCGGATCGGGCCGGCGCAGGTTGCCAACGTAACGCCCACCGACAAGGAAATTTCCGATTATTACAACGCCAACCAGGCAATTTATGGCGGCACGACTCGTCGAGTGATCAGCCAGGCGGTGGTGCAGTCGAAGGCGCAGGCCGATGCGATTGTTGCCCGCACCCGGACGGGCAGTTTCGTCGATGCCACCAAGCCGGCGGGTTTCTCCGCCGCCGACGTGTCGGTTGGACCGCAGACCCGCGATGAATTCACAAAGCTAGCTGGAGAGAAAGTGGCGGCGGCAGCTTTTTCCGCAGCCGCGGGCGCAATCGTCGGTCCGATCCAGTCGGATCTCGGATGGCATGTCGTCAAGATCGACTCGATCCAGGCAGAGGCGGGCAAAACCCTTGCCGCTGCTCGCCCGGCGATCGTCGCCGCCTTGTCCGCCGACAAGCGCAAGAACGCACTCGCGGACCTCGTGACCAAGGTCGAAGATTCAATCGCCGAGGGGAGCAGCTTCGCCGAGGCGGTAAAGGCGGCCGGACTGACGTCGGTAAAATCGCCGCCGGTGCTGGCCAACGGCACGTCGCGCGCCAACCCGGCGTTCAAATTTCCCGCCGATCTTGCCCCGATTCTGCGCGCCGGTTTCGACATGGCACAGGACGACCAGCCGCAGGTCGAAACGCTGGCAGACGACGCCGGTTACGCCTTGGTGTCGGTCGACCAGGTAATCGCCGCCGCCCCTGCTCCGCTGGCCAGCATTCGCGAGCAGGTCATTCGTGGATGGAAGAATGCGCAGGCGCGCGCAAAGGCGCGTGCTGTCGCCACGGCGATCGCCGCCAAGGTCGCCAAGGGCGCGACCTTGCAGGCCGCAAGCGCCTCGTCTGGGGTGAATCTTCCTGCGCCGAACAAGGCCGCAATTCGCCGTCTGCAGCTGGCCGAAATGCGCGGCAACGTCCCGCCCGCGCTCAATCTCATGTTTGCCTTGTCGCAGGGCGGCAGCCGGATGATCGCCGATCCGCAGGGCCGCGGGTTCATCATCATCAAGCTGAACCGGATCATACCGGGCAATGCTCTGCTTCAGCCGACGTTGGTGGCGCGCACCCAGTCCGAGTTCAGCCAGGCGGTGTCCGGCGAATATGCCGAGCAGATGGCTCGCGCCATCCAGGCGGACCTAGGCGTCAAGCGCAACGCCAAAGCGATCGAGGCAAGTCGCAAGCGGATCATCGGCGGAGGAGGCTGATGGCGGTCGCCAGGATTCTGGCGATCGACAATTACGATAGCTTTACCTTTATCTTGGTCGACTACCTTCGCACGGCCGGCGCCGACGTCACCGTCCGTCGCAACGATGAACTTACCGCGAACGACGCCCTTGCGGGTCCCTTCGACGGCCTCATGATCTCGCCCGGCCCGGGGCGCCCCGAGGATGCCGGACTGTCGGTCGAGCTGGCGAAGGCCTGCATCGACACGCGGCGCGCCCTTCTCGGCGTGTGCCTCGGTCATCAAGCCATCGCCCTGGCGTGCGGTCAGACAGTCGGGCGCGTCCCGCCCGTGCACGGCAAGGTCGCCACTGTCCGCCACGATTCGAGCGGCCTGTTCGCGCGCCTTCCAAGCCCGTTCGCCGCGACCCGTTATCACTCGCTGAGCGTCGGCGATCCGCACGTGCCTCTAATCGCCAATGCGTGGAGCGACGACGGCGTCGTCATGGCGATGCGCCACGCCCATGCCCCCTGCCACGGCGTCCAGTTTCATCCCGAAAGCGTCGCTTCCGAAAATGGGCATGCGCTGCTCGGCGCGTTCCTCGATATCTGCAGGAATTAAGAAGCAGGATCAGCGCATGTCGCTATTCTTCCTGCTTGACGGACTCCTTGTTGTTCCATACAAGTTCCCCGTTCGTTCCATATGGAACATTAGATGGGGCTAAGGCCGATGCTCACCGTCAAGCAGCGCGAATTGCTATTGTTCATCGATGAACGGCTGAAGGAGTCGGGTGTGTCGCCGAGTTTCGACGAAATGCGCGAGGCACTAGAACTTAAGTCGAAGTCCGGGGTCCATCGGTTGATTTCGGCGCTTGAGGAACGGTCTTTCATTCGCCGCTTGCCGAACCGTGCCCGCGCGCTTGAGGTGCTGCGGATGCCGGAGATAGCTCACGCAACGTCTGGCGCGTCCGGTGCATCGAAAGTGATCGGGACAATCGCGCCCGCGCCTCGCCCGGTGCTTCAGCCTGCCAACGACATCATCGAAATCCCGATGCACGGGCGAATTGCCGCGGGCACCCCGATCGAGGCCCTGCAGGGCACCGAGGGCTTTGCCGTTCCCGCCGCTCTGCTCGGGCCAGGTGAGCATTATGCGCTCGAGGTATCGGGAGATTCGATGGTCGAGGAAGGAATTCTCGACGGCGATTTCGCACTCATTCGCCGTGTCGACACCGCCCGCGAGGGCGAGATCGTCGTTGCGTTGATCGATGATGCCGAAGCAACCCTCAAGACCTTCCGCCGCGAAGGTCAGATGATCCGGCTCGACCCCGCCAACCGGCAGTATGAAGCGCAGCGCTATCATCCCGACCAAGTCACCATTCAGGGGCGTCTTGCCGGATTGATCCGCCGCTACTGACGTTGCGGATGCCGCACTGACTGGTATTGCTCGCCCGATGTGGACGGGCATTCACGAGTTCGGGCGGCTGGGTGCGCTGCCGCCTGAGCCAGTTGCGATCGGACAGCGACGTTGAGCGGGATCTGCGGAGTCTGGGCGTTCGCCGATGCGGCGCCGTCGATTGACCCGATACTGGCCCAACTCGAGCGGCGCGGACCCGACGGGACTCGGCAATGGACCGACGGCCCGGTCGCGCTGGGACATACCTTGCTCGCGACCACCCCCGAAGCGATGTTAGAGAAGTTGCCGCTGACCGACCCGGCCAGCGGCTGCACCATTACCGCCGACGTCCGCCTCGATAATCGTGACGAACTTCTTGCCGCGCTAGACATGCAGTCGGAAACGCGAACCATTGGTGACGGGGAACTGATCCTCCGCGCCTACTTGCTATGGGCAGATGACTGTCCAAAACACCTGCTCGGTGACTTCGCCTTTGCGATCTGGGACCCGCGCACGCCGCGACTGTTCTGCGCGCGCGACCATATGGGCATGCGGCAACTCATCTATCACCATGCTCCGGGTAAGATATTCGCTTTTGCGACCGAAGCCGATGCGCTGGTCGCTCATCCGAAGGTCCCTAAGCGGGTCAACGAGGCCCGTATCGCCGATTTTCTCGATGATCTCGAGGGCATCGATTTTATCTCGACATTTTTCGAGGAGGTGTTTCGGCTGCCACCGGCATCGTCGTTGGTCGTTGATGCGGAGAAATGTTTGCAGACACGATATTGGACGCTGAGTTGCGGTGACGAACTCCGTCTTTCAGACGATCAGGCCTATGCCGACGCATTTGTCGCTGTTTTCACCGAAGCTGTCCGTTGCCGCCTGCGATCTTCGAAGTCGCCCGGATCGATGCTGTCGGGAGGTATGGATTCCAATTCCATAGCTGCGGTTGCAGGCGACCTGCTTTCCGCCAGCGGGAAAGCGCCATTGTCGACTTTTTCGGCTGTTTCCGCAGACCCAAGTTGCATTGAGAGTCATGCGATTAGATTGGCGTCGCGATCGCGAGCATTTACCCCAAGTTTTATCCGCAGTGACGACAAGGCAAACGCGAGCGAAGAGGTTGAACGGTTGCTCAACGATTGTAGCGAGCCGTTTGACGCTTCAATGACTCCTATCAGCGCTGTCTACCGACTGGCGAGAAAGCACCATACAAATGTCGTTCTCGACGGAGTTGCCGCGGACATTGTGCTGACGGCAGGAAACCGGGTCGCAGGGCTCCTGCGAAACGGCAATTTGCGTGAAGCCATTCGGGAAGCACGCGGTGAGGCTCGTTTTTGGGGACAGAGTTGGTCCTTCCGTACCGTAATCGCGTCTGCCTTTTGGGCCGCGGCCGCCCCTCGGTGGGCACGCAAAGCCAGGGGCCGCTTGATCTGGTCATACCACGACTGGCTCCTGGTCCGGGGACGATCGGCAGTTGGCCGTGACCTTGCGAAGCGCGCAGATTTGCGGGCGCGACGAAAGTTCTTCCGTGGACATCGTGGGTTCGACGATGTGAGCGGACGCCCGTATCGACGGGACGCGGTGCTTCATCCCCATCTCGTTGTTGCCAGAGAGCGTTACGACAGACTGGCATCGCAATATGCGATTGAGCCTCGCGATCCGTTTATGGACGTCCGGCTCGTTGAATTCTGCCTCTCCCTGCCTGCCCAACAACTTCAGCGTGACGGCTGGCCCAAATTTATCCTTCGTCGCGCCATGCAACAAAGAGTCCCTGCGTCGATCGTCGACCGACCGGGGAAGCCGCACGTCGGGCGGTCCTTTATGATGACGGTCACAAATCTCTTCGCGGTGAGACGGCCTGCGCTGAGTGGCAATGTCGACATCATGTCACATGCCGGAAAGCAACTATGGAGACGGGCGTTAGCAGGGGTAGACAGCGAAGAATGGTTTAAGCTATCTGTTTTGTCCGCATGGATCAGTCGAGATCAACGTCGATGATATCCTGATTGCCGATAAGGATAAGATTGTATGGCTTTGTCAACAAAGCGGAACGCGGGAAAGCCAGAGACGTATTCGCCGCCAACGCTTCGCGTTTTCGGCGATGTTGCTCATTTGACTGCGTCCGGAACCGGGACAGCAAGTGAAAATCAAGGTAACGCGCCGGTTACGAAGAAGCCATAAATCGCGCGCCGCATTGCCATTGCATTGTTGCTCGAGTGCCTGACATTCGCACTCCCCCAGCCTTGTGCGGCTGGGAGATACACTTAACGATCTCGCCTCCAGGTGCAGCAAAGCATGACTGTCTGACTTGGCAAGATAGCGAAGGCCCGCTGTCGATTTATAGATCGGTAAGCGACAGCGGAGCGATTTGCCAAATGCGACTTGGCAACGAAATCCTGGTTGATGTCTACCCGGATCGCCGTCTTGTGGCTCAGGCCGGTGGCGAAATCTGCAAGAACACGATCAATCATTTCCTGACCGACCAAGTGATCCCCCGTGCCATCGCTGGTGAGGGGCAGCTTGTAATTCACGCCGGAGCGATTGTTAAGGGTGCTGGCGCAGTACTCTTGATCGGCGCGTCGGGTCGCGGCAAATCCACCCTGACGACGAGCTTCCATATTGCCGGCAACGTCATGCTTGGCGACGACGCGATTGTCATCGAATTAAAGGAAGACGGTGCGACCGCCATGGCCGTCTACCCAAGCTTGCGTTTATTGCCTGATTCAATCGAGGCATTGGTTCCGGAACATTTCGAAAACGATCGAGTCTCGCAAGCATCGTCGAAACGCCGAGTATTGGTGCCGCTCGACGGTTTAAAGCAGACAGCGGCACCGGTGCGCGCAATTTTTGTCCTTGGCCCGCCAAGGGATGGTTCTGCCTCCGTCCGCCGTCTGGGCCCAGCGGAAGCGTGCATGGCGATTGTCCAAAATAGTTTTGCGCTGGACCCTGCTGATGTTGGTGCTGCCCGCGCACGGCTCGACCAGGCGAGCGCACTCATTAGAACGGTACCTGCGTTCGAAATTGTCTATCCGAGGAGCTACGATTGCCTTGGTGCTGTTCGCGACACCATCCTCCACACGCTGGGACGGTACGACGCAGCGATTGGCGGCGTTGGAGTGCACTGATCGTGCCTCATCCGACTGGATACACCCTCACCAGCTACGGCGAAATGATTGCCAACGAGCCACGAACGCCTGCCTATGCGGACGCATTGCGAGGTGCGATTACGCCGGGCTGCAAGGTTATAGACATTGGTGCTGGGCCAGGTCTGTTCTCCTTGCTGGCATGCCAGTTCGGTGCGGGTGAGGTCATCGCCATCGAGCCCCATGACTCTGTGCTGCTGCTCAATGAAGCGGCGAAAGCAAACGGTGTCGACGACAAGATTACAGTCGTTCACAACCTCTCGATAGCGTATTCCAGTGACCGCTGCGCGGACGTTATCGTGTCCGACCTGCGCGGAATATTGCCCCTTTTCGAGGGTCACATCCCGGCAATCATCGATGCAAGAGAACGGTTGATGGCGCCAGGGGGGACACTGATCCCTGCGCGGGACTTACTTTACGTTTCCCTCGTTGAAGATGAAAACACTCGGCGGCAGATTGACCAGCCATGGGTGGACAATCAGTTCGGCCTAGACCTGACCGTCGGTCATATTTTCGCGGCCAATCGATATTTGAAGGTCACGCTCGACAAGGAAAATCTGCTTTCGCCCCCGTCGCATCTACTGACCTTAGATTACAATACGATCGTCGAGCCCAGCGTCGCCTCCGCCGTCGAATTGATCGCTTCGCGAGACGGTATCGCCCATGGGTTTACGATCTGGTTCGATTCTCAACTCGGTCCTGATGCCGGCTTCTCGAACGCTCCAGGCGAGCCGGAACAGGTCTATGGCCAATGCTTCTTCCCGTTCGAGCAGTCGATCAAGCTTACATCTGGTGACTCGGTAAATATCGCGATCCGCGCCGACCTGGTTGCTGGCTCTTATATTTGGACTTGGGAAAGCATAGCGCGCCGCGCCGGGTTCGAAGAGCCGCTGACTCAAAAACAGTCGACTTTCCGGGGGACAATTATCTCGCCTTCACGCCTTGAAGCCCTTTCCCCGAATTACATTCCGCCATCGGTGACCGAGCACGCTATCGATAAATTCTGCCTCACCCGGTTCGATGGAAAAACTAAGCTCGGCGAAATCGCCGTGCAGCTTGCCCGAAGCTTTCCCGCGCACTTCGCCGACGATGCCGCTGCATTCCGGCATGCATCGAGGATCGCGCAACACTATAGCGACATCACCGCGGACTGCGGCGAGGACCACGCATCATGACCGAGTTGAGTACCCAGCCACTGCACCCCTCCCCCGATGCCGTCGAGAGTGCTGTAGGCGGTGAGACGGTAATTCTTCATCTTCGTAATGGCACATATTACGGTCTCGACGTCATGGGCACTCATGTTTGGTCGCTCATAAAGGAGGGTATTCAGCCGTCCGACATCAGTCGTCGTATTGCCGACCAGTATGGCGTTGACTTGGCACTGGTGGAAAACGATGTGCGGATATTTCTGGCGGATCTGAGAGCGCAGGACATCTTGGTTGACGGCTAAACAGGCTTTCACATCGATTAGCCTGGTCGATGCAATGCGTGCCACGGCTGAATTGGCATATGCAAGGAAACGACTGGGCGCGAAATCTCTGGCTCCTCAAAATCGAGACCGGAGATCGGGGACCAAACACACCGAGGGACTTGCGCTCGACGAGCGCCAGGCGGCGCTGATCGGCCGCGTCGCCTTCATGATTCCTCGGATTGCAGCGCGAGTGCCGTGGCGGGCGGATTGTCTTGTGCAGGCCCTGGCTGCCGAGCGATGGCTGACGAGCGCGGGGATTGCGACGCGCTTGACCATCGGCGTGCCCAAGGAGAAGCGCCCGCAATTCGAGGCACACGCCTGGCTGACTGCCGGCGGCCGGATCGTCACGGGCGGCGATGTCAGCGGTTATGTACCGCTGGGGAAAGCCTAGCTCGCCGAGGCGACGCAGATCTGGTCAATCGCCTTGCCGAGCGTCGCGTCAAACTGGTCGTCGCTCATGTCAGCGCGGAGGTCCGAGAGGAGCGCGCGGCTGAAGCTGGCGATCATGCCGTGATTCTTCTCCAGCTCGACGCAAGCTTCGTCGCGGCTGAACCCGCCAGATAGTGCAACGACGCGGGCCACGCGCGGATGGGCGACGAGCGGGGCATAGAGGTCGGGCTTCACCGGAATAGTAAGCTTGAGCATCACCTCACGCCCCTCGGCCTGGGCGTCGAGTGCCTTGGTGAGTTCGGCCAGCAACAGATCCTCTGCAGCGGCGCGGCTGCCGCTGGTGATTGAAACTTCCGGCTCGACGATCGGGATCAGGCCGGCGTCGATGATCTGGTTGGCAACTTCGAACTGCTGCTTGACGATCGCCGCGATGCCTTCGGGATTTGCATCATCGATGACCGAACGCATTTTGGTGCCGACGATTCCCTTGGCTTTGCCGCGCGCGAGCAGCGCATCGAGATCGGGCATCGGCTTCATGAGCTTGACGCCGTTGGCCGCGTCCTCGAGCCCCTTGTCTACCTTGAGGAACGGCAGGACGCCGCGGTCAAGCAAGGCCTGCGGCACGGGCTTGCCATCCGCCTCCCCGTCCATTGTCCGCTCGAACAGGATCGCTGCGAGTACCTTGCCGCCGGTGAAGCTGGGCGAGGTAATGATGCGGCTGCGCATGGCGTGGATCAGGCCGTACATTTCCTCATCATTCGAGAAAGCATCGGCGCCGACGCCATAGGCCTTCAGCGCGCCCGGTGTCGACCCGCCCGACTGGTCGAGCGCGGCAATGAAGCCGGTGCCGGTGCGAACTTTTTCGAGAAGCTGAGGGTCGATCATTGGTTACTCCTGAGTCAGTGCCGCGACGCCGGGAAGCGTGCGGCCTTCCATCCATTCGAGAAAGGCGCCGCCGGCTGTCGAGACGAAGGTGAAATCGGCAGCGACGCCGGCATGGTTGAGGGCGGCGACGGTGTCCCCGCCCCCGGCCACGGATATTAGGCTGCCGTCCTGGGTCAGCGCCGCGGCGGTCTTGGCAAGGGCGACGGTGGCGGCATCGAAGGGCGGGGTTTCGAAGGCACCGAGGGGTCCGTTCCACACCAGGGTGCGGCAGTTCTTGAGAACGTCGGCGAGCGCTTCGACCGCGGCGGGGCCGATGTCGAGAATCATTTCTTCGGGCTGGACTTCGTGGACGTTCACGGTCCGAACACTATGCGGATTGGGGGCGAACTCGGTCGCGACGACGACGTCGTAAGGAAGGTGGATAGTGCAATTCGCAGCGTCGGCGCGCTGAAAAATGCTCTCCGCTTCGCCGAGCAAGTCGTTCTCGCATAGGGATTTTCCCACCTGGACGCCGCGCGCGGCAAGGAAGGTGTTTGCCATTCCGCCGCCAATGATGAGATGGTCGACCTTGTCGACCAGATGGCCGAGGACCGCGAGCTTCGACGACACCTTGGCGCCGCCGACGACGGCCGCGACCGGTCGATCGGGATGGCCGAGCGCGCGTTCGAGCGCGGTCAATTCGGCCTGCATCGCACGGCCGGCATAACTCGGCAGGAGATGCGCGACCCCTTCGGTCGAGGCGTGGGCGCGGTGCGCGGCGGAGAAGGCGTCGTCCACGTAGAAATCGCCGAGCGCGGCCATCCCTGCGGCGAGGGCAGGATCATTGGCCTCCTCGCCATCGTGGAAGCGTGTGTTCTCGAGGATGCCGATATTGCCCGGCAGCATCGTGGTGATCGCGCGCGCCGCCTCGGGTCCCTGGCAATCTTCGATGAAGCGCACCGAGCGGCCGGTCAGCTCGGTGAGCGGCCTGACCAGTTGCGCAGTCGACATATCGGGCCGGTTTTCGCCCTTGGGCCGACCGAAGTGCGACAGCAGGAGCACGATGGCGCCCTTGTCAGACAGTTCGAGGACGGTCGGCAGCATCGCGCGGAGGCGGGTGTCGTCGGCCACCGACGCGCCGTTCATCGGCACGTTGAGATCGACCCGCACGAGCACGCGCTTGCCGGTCAGGTCGTCCGGCAGATCGTCGAGGGTCCTGAAGGCGGGCATGATCAGTCCAGCTTTGCCATCGCGCCCGCGGTGTCGACCATGCGGTTGGAGAAGCCCCATTCATTGTCGTACCAACTGACGACGCGAACGAGCTTGCCTTCGAGGACGGCGGTTTCGAGGCTGTCCACGGTCGAACTGGCGGGATCGCCGTTGAGATCGATCGAGACTAGGGGTTCGTCCGTGAAGGCCAGGACGCCCTTGAGCGGACCGCTCTCCGAAGCGGACTTGAGCACCTTGTTCACCTCTTCGACCGACGTGTCGCGTTTCGGCGTGAAGGTCAGGTCGACGAGGCTGACGTTGGGGGTCGGAACGCGGATCGCCGAACCGTCCAGCTTGCCCTTCAGCTCTGGCAGCACCTCGCCGACCGCTCGCGCGGCGCCGGTGGTGGTGGGGATGATGTTCATCGCCGCGGCACGGGCGCGCCGCATGTCAGGATGGATCTGGTCGAGGATCTTCTGATCGTTGGTGTAGGCGTGAATGGTGGTCATCAGCCCGCGCTCGATGCCGATCGCGTCGTTGAGCACTTTCGCCACCGGCGCGAGGCAATTGGTGGTGCAACTGGCGTTGCTGACGATCTTGTGGTCGGCGGTCAGCTTGTCGTGGTTGACGCCGTACACGACGGTCAAGTCGGCGCCCTTGGCCGGGGCCGAAATCAGTACCCGCTTGGCGCCGGCATCGAGATGCTTTTGCCCGCCTGCGGCATCGGTGAAGAAACCGGTGCATTCGAGCGCGATATCGACGCCCAATTCCTTGTGCGGGAGGTTGGCCGGGTCGCGTTCGGCGGTAACCTTTATGCGCTTGCCGTCGACGATCATCACGTCACCCTCGGCGCTGACCTCGCCCGGCCACTTGCCGTGAACGCTGTCGCGCTTGAACAACAACGCGTTGGCCGAGGCGTCGGCAAGGTCGTTGATCGCCACCAGTTCCAGGTCGTGATCGGTACGGCTCAGGATGGCGCGCGCGACGAGGCGGCCGATTCGACCGAAACCATTGATTGCGACTTTGGTCATTTGCGTAAGTGCTCCAGGATTTTGGGTAGGATGGCCTCCTTGGTGAGGCCGAATTTCTTGTACAGGTCGGGGGCCGGGGCCGACGCACCGAAGCGGTCGAGGCCGATACGCAGACCGTGGAGGCCGGTGTAGCGCTCCCAACCGTGGGTGATCCCCGCTTCGATCGACACGCGCAGGATCTGCTTGTTGGACACGTCGGGAAGGATGTCCTCGCGATAGGCATCGTCGGTCGCGTCGAAACGATCGGTCGACGGCATGGAGACGACATCGGCGCCGATCCCCTGCTCCTCGAGCGCGGCAGCGACGTCGACCGCGATCTCGACCTCGGTCCCCGTGGCGATGAGGATCACCTTGCGGTCGGCCTTGGCAGCAACCAGGCGATACGCGCCCTTGGCCGAGAGGTTGGTTTTTTCCGCCTTGGTGCGGAGCGCGCGTACATTCTGGCGCGACAGCGCAAGCAGGCTCGGTCCGTCGTCGGCCAGCGCCGCCGCCCAGCATTCAGCGGTCTCGACCGCGTCGGCAGGGCGATAGACGGTCAGTTGCGGGATAGCCCGAAGCGCCTGCAGATGTTCGACCGGCTGATGGGTCGGCCCGTCTTCGCCGAGCCCGATCGAATCGTGGGTCATGACATGGACGACCTTGGCCTTTTGCAGCGCGCCCAGGCGGATCGCCGGGCGGCTGTAATCGGAAAAGACCATGAATGTGCCGCCGTAGGGGATGACCCCGCCATGCTGCGCCATGCCGTTCATCGCCGCCGCCATGCCGAATTCTCGGATGCCGTAGTGGATGTAGCGGCCCCCATAATTGCCGGCATCGAGCGTGTGGATGTTCTTGGTCAGCGTGTTGTTCGACGGGGTGAGGTCGGCCGAACCGCCGATAGTGGCGGGAAGCGCGGCGTTGATCGCGTCGAGCGCCAGTTCGGACGCCTTGCGAGTCGCGACCGCCTGCGGCTTGGCGATCAGATCGTCGATATGCGGCCTTAGCCAGCTGTCGTCGTTCGCGCCTTCGATCCGGGCAAGGAAGTCCTTACCTTTCGCACTTGCGGCGACCCGACGCTGCCATTCGGCGCGAGCATTGGCGCCGCGCGTTCCGAGGCTTTTCCAACCCTTGGCCACATCGTCGGGAATGACGAACGGCTCGTCGGTCCAGCCCAGTTCCTTGCGCGCGGCAGCAACTTCTTCTGCCCCAAGCGCCGAACCATGGGTCGCGGCGGTCCCTTGCTTCTTGGGTGCACCGTAGCCGATGATCGTCTTGGTGCGGATCAGGGACGGGCGGCCATCGGCCAGCGCAACGTCGATTGCCTTCGACACCTTGGCCGAATCCATCCCGTCGCATTCGACGGTATGCCAGCCCATCGCTTCGTAGCGGGCCATGATGTCTTCGTTGCGGCTGAGTTCGGTCGACCCGTCGATGGTGATGCGGTTATCGTCCCACAGCACGGTCAGGCGGCCGAGCTTGAGATGACCGGCAAGCCCCGCCGCCTCATGATTGACGCCTTCCATCAGGCAGCCGTCACCGGCGATCACGTAGGTGCGATGATCGACCAGATCGTCTCCGTAGAGCGCATTGAGGTGACGCTCGGCAATCGCCATGCCGACCGCGGCGGCAAGTCCCTGCCCCAGCGGCCCCGTGGTGGTTTCGATCCCTTCGAGCATGAAGCTTTCGGGATGGCCGGCGCACGGGCTGCCAAGCTGGCGGAAATTCTCGATATCCTCGATCGTAGGGCGGGCATAGCCGGTGAGGTGAAGCAAGGCATAGATCAGCATCGAACCGTGGCCGGCGGACAGCACGAAGCGGTCGCGGTCGGGCCAGTGGGGATCGGCCGGATCGAACTTGAGATGGCGTGTGAACAAAGCCGTGGCGGCATCGGCCATGCCCATCGGCATTCCGGGGTGGCCGCTATTGGCTTTTTCAACCGCATCCATGGCAAGCGCCCTGATCGCATTGGCAAGTCGGCGCTGGGTCGGCTGCATGGTTGCTCCGTCTCGTAACGGGCGATCGCGCCCGGGGTGGTCAGTGGGTGAATTTCGCGGTCCGACCATGGCATGGTGCCTATTGTCGGTGAGGCGATTGGCGTCAACTGTTTGGGCGGGTTGCGAGGCCGTTTCATTCGGCCTAGCGAGGAAAAATGAGTGACCAGGTGCTGACCGACGCCATCGACCGTGCCGAGCGCGCTTTATCCCGACTGGAACGGGCGGCCGCGCCGATCAAGGCCAACCGAGGCCGCGACGAGAAACTTCGATCGACCGTTCGTGACGTCGTCAGCGAGCTCGATTCGATCCTTGCCGCAGGGAAAGACTGATGGCGGAGGTCAATCTGACGATCGCCGGGCGAAGCTATCAGGTCGGGTGCCGCCCGGGCGAAGAAGACAATCTGGTCGCCGCCGCGCGCCTGGTTGACTCCAAGAGCCGCGAAGCACTGGCCGGACTCGGGACCTTGTCGGAATCGCGCCAACTTTTGTTTGCATCGCTGCTGCTGGCCGACCAGTTGCTTGAAAAGCCCGGCGCGAAGGAGGCTGCCGCGTCGACCGCCGCAACGATCGCGCCGCGGATCGAGGCGATCGCGGCCCGCATCGAATCGCTCGCCTCATCCCTTGAGGAAAGCGACGCCAGCGCCTAGATAGGGATCGACGGGTACTACCCGGTACGAGGCCACGAAAATCCCTGAGGCGATTAAATATCCTAGGGGGCTGTCCCTGGTTGAACCCTGGTTCGGCACACATGGCTCCCACCTGACGTTTGTGGCGTCAGAGGATTTCCGGCAAACGGCCATGGTGGTCCCGTCACCCACCATAACCGCAGACAAGGTCCTGTTGCGCCAGCAGTCGCGTGCGGCCCGGCGCGCTTTCGTCGATGCGCTGTCGATCGAAGAACGCGCGGCGCTGGAGGCGCGGCTGGGCGCGCACCTAACGCCGCTGGTGCGCCGGGCACGGGTGGTCGGCGCCTATTCGCCGATGGCGGTCGAGATCAGTTCCCTCCCCGCTTTAGCCGGTGCCGCGACGGCGGCCTTCCCCGCCTTCGACCTACCTGGATCGCCGTTCCGCTTTCTGGCGGGTGAGCCCGTGGAGCCGGGGCCGTTGCAAATCCTCCAGCCGCGTCTTTCTTCGCCCGAGGTGATGCCCGACCTGGTGCTGGTGCCCCTGGTCGCGTCCGACCGCGTGGGCAATCGGCTGGGACAGGGCAAAGGGCATTACGACCGCGTGCTCGGCGCCCTCAAAACGCGCGGCGCGCTGTTGCTGGGCGTCGGCTGGGAACTGCAGTTGATCGACACGATGATCCCGGCCGATCCGTGGGACGTGCCGCTGGACGGTTTCGCGTCCCCCGATGGAGTGCGAATGTGGCGGTAGGACCACCCAAATGGCGGGTGCTGGCGGGGATCGCGGCGATCCTGCTGCTCATCGTGGTGCTTGCAGTGCTCGTCGCATCGCTCTCGGGCGTGGTCGGACGATGGCCCGGCATCGCCCAAGCCGCATTTTACCTCGTGACGGGGCTGATCTGGATCGCTCCGCTAAAGCCGTTGCTCAGCTGGATGGAGACCGGGCGCTTCCGATCGGGGTGACACTTTATTGAAATTTGCGTGTTATATCCCTATATCACCTGCATCCCATGACCGCCCTAACCGCCTTCAATCCCGCCGAATACTGGCGCCGTTTCCCGCGCGAAATCGCGGGCGCGGCGGGGCTTGGCCTGATCGTCGCGGCGGGCATTGCCGGTTTCATCGGATCGGTCGCAAGGCCGGAGCCGACGACAGCCGTGGCGCCTCCGCCGCCGCCGGCGATGGTCTATCGCCCGGTCGCGCCGCTCGATGCGGTCAAGATCAACAGCGAGATTCCGATCGCCGGATCGGTGGGGGTCGCCAAGCCCTTCGTCTTCGCCGGCGCCAACGCGGCGGCTCAGGCGCGTGCGCTCGACTGCATGACCAGTGCGATTTACTACGAAGCGGGCCAGGAGCCGGTCGACGGGCAGCGTGCGGTGGCGCAGGTGATCCTCAATCGCGTGCGGCATCCGGCCTTTCCGGCCAGCGTGTGCGGCGTGGTTTACGAAGGGTCGACCCGGCAGACCGGGTGCCAGTTCACCTTTACCTGCGACGGGTCGCTGGCCCGCGCGCCGATGGCGGCGAGCTGGAACCGGGCGCGCGCGGTCGCCGCGGCGGCGCTCGCCGGATCGGTGTTTCCGGAGGTCGGGACCGCGACCCATTACCATGCCAATTACGTCGTGCCCTACTGGGCGGCGAGCCAGGCCAAGACGGCAGTCGTCGGCGCGCATCTTTTCTATCGCTGGAACGGTGGCTGGGGGCAGCCGAGCGCGTTTGCGCAGAATTATTCGGGACGCGAGCCCGATCCGCGCGCACTTCGACTGGCGACGCTGAGCATCACGCGGGTGCCGCGTGCGCCCGACGGCAGCGTACTGACCGGCACGGGGTCGAGCGGCGACGTCGTGACCCGGGTCGCCGGGACTGCCGTGCGGGTCGAGCCTGACGGCAAGCGCGTCCGCGTACTGTTCACGTCGCAAGCGCGCGATGCGGTCGAAAAGGCAGTGCACAAGCCCTACGTCGAGCGCGTCGAGGCGTCGGACAATCTGCGCTACACGCTCGGCGACAGCACCCCCGCGGTCCCGCAGGTCGCGTTCGGGACCAAGCCGAACGCCGCAACCGAAGTCGCGACCAAAGCCAATTAATCGGGAGTTTCGCCGCCAATTCCCTGATCGGGGAAATGGCGCGAGTGACGGGACTTGAACCCGCGGCCTCCGGCGTGACAGGCCGGCGCTCTAACCAACTGAGCTACACCCGCTTAATTTCGGCGTGGGCGGGCAACTAGGTCAGGCCCCCTGCACTGTCAACGGCCCTAATCGGCTTTTTCGTCTTCCTCCCCGACGTGGGTCAGAGTCCCGTCCTCGAACAGGAAGCCGGCGATGTCGGGCGTACCCGCAGCGGCGAAGATCGTCTTAAGGATGATCAGCAGCGGCACGGCGAGCAAGGCACCGGTCGTGCCCCACACCCAGGCCCAGAAGCTCAATGCGACAAGGATCAGGAGCGGGTTCACCTCGATCTTCTTGCCGACGATCATCGGCGTGATGGCATTGGCTTCGACCGCATGCATGGTCAAGAAGATCGTGGGCGGGAGCAGCGCGGACCAGACGTCGGGAAAGCTCATCAGCGCACCGACGAACAGCAACAACGCCGCCGCGACGGGGCCGAGATAGGGAATGTAGTTGAGCACCGCGACGATCCCGCCCCACATCAGCGGCGACGGCATGCCGAGCATCCACAGGATCAAGGCCGTGAGCGCGCCGAGGGTGACGTTGATTACCGTGATCGTGCCGATATAGGTCGACGTCGCCTCGACCACCTCCTGTATCACGCGGGCGGTGGTCATCGCGCCTTCGAAGCTGCCTCGGCTCTTGATCGTGCGGCGACGCATGCTGGTCCAGCCGGAGAGGAAGAAATAGATCACCAGCAAGGCGAAGAACAATTGGATCGCGGCGTGCGGCGCGGACGCCGTAATCAATCCAAGCATCGAATTGGGGGTCGCGATCCGCACTTCCCTGCCCGCGCCTTCGCTCGATGCGGCGATCTGGGACACGGTGCGGTCGATGAATTTTTCAAGATTGTTATAGAGATCGAGCAACGGCGTCAGCGTGTCCCGCACCCGATCGATGCGATCGGGCACCATCGCCACCCAGTCGATTGCCGGAAGCACGATCGAGGCGATGGCGAACGCCGCCGCCGCAAGGAAAATAATAACGCATAGGCCGGCGGCGATTTGCGGGCCGACGCCGCGCCGTTCGAACCATTCGAGCATCGGGACCAGCGCGATGGCGACCACCAAAGCGGCGGTAACCGGAAGAAAGAACTCGGCGCCCGCTCGAAGCGCGAACGGAAGCGCGATCAAAAGCCCGATCCCGCCGAGCAGATTGAGCGAGGCAAGCAGTCGGACGCGCTTGGCCTCGAGCGTTTCTGACTCGGTGACCACGGGTACGGGAGCCTGGAGACGGGTCTTGCGTGGAACGGCCATAAAGCATGCTTATCGGGCGATTTGCGCCGGTGCCAGTCGTTTCCTGTAGCCGACGTCACGGCCCTTCGCCTGGATCAGCAGGCGGAGCGGCTCACGTTGCTGCCTGGCGGCCAGTCGTCCTGTCAGCGACCGAACGAAAATGCCGTTGGACAAGCGCCGTACCGATTAGGGATCTGACTTCCCTTTCGCGTCAACATCATCAGCAATTGCCCGAACATCAGCAAGGTCACGCCGGCGTACCCAAGCGCAACGATCTTCCCGAGGAAACTGCCGAACATCACGAGAAGCGGCGACGCGAGCAGCAGCAGGCACGGGACGAGCAAGGCGCGGCCCGAACGATTGACGTCGTGCAACCGTCGCACCGCAACAGAAATCTGCGGCACGAACAGCAGAAGGCCGGTAAGCATCGAAATCGGGCCGCCGAATGGACCGCTACCGAGCAACAGATCGATCAGCCGCGCCACCGCCTGCGCAATCAGCACGAAAAAGAAAAAGGTCCAGAACTCGGCCCGCGAAGCGCGGCCCTTGAAGTCCGCATATTTCATCACCGATTGAGTGATCTGATCGAACGCGCCCACGCTACTTTCCCCCGCTATACAATCGGCAAACAAAGCCTACGGGCCTAGCTTTAACAACGATTTAATCGACTTGAAACGTGCTTTCGCCAAGCGCTTGGGCAGCTTTTGTCCGAAGCCGGGACGCTAGGCCTGGGATCGAGGCCAGAACGTCGAGTTCGGAGCGCGTTGCATCGCCATGATTGACGATTTCAATGAGCCGATCGAAGCCGAATTGCGTGCCGGCCCGATCGACGAGTTCGACCGCGTCACCGGGGCTGATGACGCCCTCCTCCAGCACGCGGTAATACCAGCCCGCCCGACCGTTGCGAACCATCGCCTTGGCGAGACGATTGTCATCAAACCGTAAAGTGAATGTCGCGCAGGGCTGACGCGGTTGGCAGACTTGCAGCCGTGCGGTGCCGATGGCGTGAACGTCGCCGACACATAGGTCGCGCTCGGTCCACCCAGCAATGGTCAAATTTTCCCCGACGCCGCCGGCGACGAACAAGGCGCGATGCTCGGGATAGTCGGCCGCCCACGCCAAGTGATGGACCGCGGGATACGCATAAACCGCCTTCTCGAAACCGCCGTGAACCGTCAGGTCGGCCTGCTCGTCACCGGCCAAGCCGAGTTTCGTCACCCTGATCGGCCCGTCGACGCGGTCTTTGACGAAGCCGCTGCGAACGGCATCGGGGCCGAGCGGCGCGACTTTTCCGACCTGAATGGATTGGAGGATTGCACTGGTCATCGAGACCTCGATCCTGACGAAGCTGGTGCCCCCGGTCCGACTCGAACGGACACTCCTTGCAGAACTCGATTTTGAGTCGAGCGCGTCTACCATTCCGCCACGGGGGCCCCGAAGCAAGCATCGCTGCTAGCCGAAAGCGCCGCGGCTCGGCAAGTCGCCGAATCGCGCGGCAGCGGAGGTCAGCAGCCGTAGGCGCGGCCGTATGGATTGGGGCCGTACTGGTTCTCGCCGGCGTTGCCATCGGTTGCCATCAGGATGATGAAACCGATTGATACGACGACAGCGCCAAGCAACGTCAGCAGAATGCCGACGCCGAGCAACGCCCCCACGATCGCACCGGCGAATGCCGCAGCCAGTGTCATCAGGGCGTAGACGAGCATGGTCCAGCCGCTGCGGTTGATGTCATGCAGTCGCCTAACGGTCACCGCCAAGCCGGGAATGAAGAGGGCTAGGCCGAAGATCAACCCGGCGGACAGCGGCGCATCAGGGCCGCCGAGGCCAAGTGCAAAATGGATCAGCCAGGCCATCGCCGACAGGACGATCTGAAGCAGATAGAAATACCAGTATTCGGCGCGCGGCGAACGCCCGTTAAAGGTGAAATAGCGTTGCAGGGGCAGAAACGCCCAGTCGAGCGGGGTCATGATACGCCTTTCGAACAGTCGGCCGAGCAGCCAGAGAAATAGCTGCGATCGTTTAAGAATCCTTCAATTGCGCGGCGCATGATGGCGGTAGCTCAGCGCCTCCGCGACGTGGATGCGTCCTACTTCCTCGCTTCCCGCGAGGTCGGCGATCGTCCGAGCCACGCGCAAGACGCGGTGAAAACCGCGCGCACTCAGCCGCATCGCCGCTGCGGCATCGGCCAGCAATCGACGGCCCGGCTCGTCGGGTGTGGCAACGGCGTCGAGCAGTTCGCCGTCGGCCTCGGCATTGGTGCGCGCCTGGTGATCGGCAAAGCGCGCCGACTGGAGCGATCGCGCCGCCGCCACACGCCTGGCGACCTGGGCGCTGCCTTCGGCGGGTGGCGGCAAGGTCAGATCGGCGGCGCTGACGCTCGCGACCTCGACGTGCAGGTCGATACGGTCGAGCAGTGGGCCCGAAACGCGGGCCTGATAGTCGGCCGCGCAACGCGGCGCGCGGCTGCAGGCCAGCGCGGGGTCGGCAAGATGGCCGCAGCGGCAGGGGTTCATCGCCGCGATGAGCTGGACTCGCGCCGGGAAGGTTACGTGGGTGTTGGCGCGGGCGACGCTGACCTGCCCGGTTTCGAGCGGCTGGCGAAGCGAATCGAGCACCGCGCGCTGGAATTCGGGAAGCTCGTCGAGGAACAGCACCCCGAGGTGCGCCAGGCTGATTTCCCCCGGGCGCACCTTGAGGCCACCGCCGACCAGCGCAGGCATCGAGGCCGAGTGATGCGGGCTTCGGAATGGTCGCCGCCGCGTCATCCGGCCGCCATAAAGCTCCCCCGCAACCGAGGCGACCATCGACACTTCGAGTGCTTCGGCCGGTTCGAGGGGCGGGAGGATTCCCGGGAGGCAGGCGGCGAGTAGCGACTTACCCGCGCCCGGCGGGCCGCTCATCAACAGATTGTGACCGCCGGCCGCAGCGATTTCCAGCGCGCGCTTGGCGACTTCCTGCCCCTTTACCTGGAGCAGGTCGGGTCCGCCGACCGCAGGTTCGGCCTCCCCGGGTAGCGGCGGCGACAGCAAGCGAGTTCCCTTCAGATGCGCGATCAATGCCAGCAGGTCCGGCGCGGCAAGCACTTCGACATCGCCGGCCCAGGCCGCTTCGGATCCCTGCGCCTCTGGACAGATCAGACCCTTGTTTTGCCCCGAAGCATGAAGCGCGGCGAGCAACACGCCGGGCGAGGACGCGATGCGCCCGTCGAGACCCAATTCGCCGACCGCGACGTAGTGCGACAGCGCTTCCTTATCGACAGCGCCGATCGCGGCCAGCAGGCCGAGCGCGATCGGCAGATCGAAATGCGACCCCTCTTTGGGAAGATCGGCCGGCGACAGGTTGACGGTGATGATCTTGGGCGGAAGTGCAAGGCCGATCGCGGACAGCGCGCCGCGCACCCGTTCCCGACTCTCGGCAACCGCCTTGTCCGCCAGCCCGACGATCACGAACCGGGGCACCCCGGAGGACAGTTGCACTTGTACTTCGACCGGGCGCGCTTCGAGGCCGAGGTAGGCGACGGTGGAAACCAGGGCGACCATCAGCGAGGCCGCCCGCTGAACGCGGTGACACGAGACGCAACGCAATACTCAGGCAAACTTCCCCCTAGCTCGGCGAGCCGATGCTAGCGCCAGTTGGGCGCGACGGGAAGCACTTGCCGAAATGATCTCTACCGCCCACATCGGGCCGCATGATCGACCGCGAAACAGGGAAACGATGGCTTGCCCATCCGGTCGTCGACTGGACGATCTTCGTTCTCGGCGTGATCCTGATCTTGCTGTCGCCGGTGGTCGGTGCGCTGCCCGGCCCGGGTGGGGTCTTCGTCCTGGCCCTGGGTCTCGCGATGGTATTGCGGACCAGCCAGTGGGCGCGGCGACGTTATGTCGAATTCAAACGCTGGCAGCCCAAGGCCGGACGCTGGACCGACTGGGGCATGCGCCGCAAGAGCGCGCTTCGCCGCGAAAAGATCATCAAGGACCGCAAAGCTGCCGAAAAAGCCGCGCTCGACGCGTCGGTCGCCCCGTCCGGCAGTCGAGGATCGAGCGTCATCGAGCCGCCGGCCGCGGCGCCGCTTGCCGAGGACATGGATCGGCGCCTTTCCGGCCATCCGGGTAATTGACTTTGACGGCTTCGGCCTCTATCGGCCCCCACAACATCGGTCGCTTCGGCGGCCCTTTTCATTTTGATATCGAAAGCATGAGCGATGAAGCGCACTTTTCAGCCGAGCAACCTGGTCCGGGCACGCCGTCACGGCTTCCGCCATCGCAGCTCGACGGTCGGCGGCCGCAAGGTCCTGGCAGCGCGGCGCGCCCGCGGTCGCAAGAAGCTCAGCGCCTAATCATCCTTCGTAAACGCGCCGATTTCCTTGCCGCCAACCGCGGCAGGCGCTTTGCCATGCCCGGCTTCGTCCTCCAGGTCCGCGACCGCGCCGATGGGGATTCCGCTTCGCGCATCGGTTTTACGGTTACCAAGAAAATCGGCAATGCCGTGGTCCGAAATCGGATGAAGCGGCGACTGCGTGCGCTTGCCCGCGACCTGCTTCCGGCCAACGGCATCGCCGGTTCCGACCACGTGCTGATTGGCCGCGCCGGCGGCGTCGAGCGCGCTTTCGCGACGCTGCACGAGGAACTTGCCCGCGCGCTGGCCAAGGCCGCGCGATGATCGAGAAATTACTGATCGCCGTCACGCGCGGCTGGCAGAAGGGCCCGTCGCGGGTGCTTCCGCCATCGTGTCGCTTCCAGCCGAGCTGCTCGGCCTATGCGATCACTGCTTTGAAGCGCTATGGCGCGGCCAAAGGCAGCTGGCTGGCGATCAAACGCATCGCCCGCTGCCATCCGTGGGGCGGGATGGGGCACGACCCCGTCCCGTGACTTTTGACATGAGGATCACCTTCGTTGGGCAATAATCGCAATATGATGCTGGCGCTCGTTTTGAGCGCGTTGGTCATCTTCGGCTGGTCGTTCGTGTCCGAGCGGCTGTTCCCGCCCGCTTTGCCCCAGACCCACAGGGTGGAGGACGGCAAGGTCAAGCCGATCGCCAACCCGATCCCCGATACGGGTGTGCCCGCCCCTACCCCCGCCGCGCTGCGCAATCTCAACCAGGTCCTGGTCGACTCGCCACGCGTCGCGATCCGTACGCCCAGCCTGTCGGGATCGATCAACCTCAAGGGCGCGCAGATCGACGATCTCGTCATGCTGCGCCAGACGGAAACCATCGACAGCAACAGCAAGCCGGTGCGCCTGCTTTCGCCGGCTGGTGCCAAGGGCAGCTATTTCAGCCAGTTCGGCTGGTCGGGGGCTGGCGTGGCGGTGCCTGACGCCAACACGATCTGGACGCCGAGTGCCTCCACCCTGGTGCCTGGCAAGCCCGTGACGCTGAGCTGGACCAGTCCCAGTGGACAGCGGTTCGAACTGATCTTTGCGGTGGACGATGGCTATCTGTTCACCGTTCGCCAGCGAGTTTCCAACCTGGCACCAGGTCCGATTGTGCTGCGCAGCTTCGGGCTCGTCAGCCGCGCCGACAAGAGCAAGGATGTAACGAGCTGGACCAACCACGTCGGTCCGATCAGCTTTCTTGGGGGTGCCGCCGACTATGGGGTCGACTGGAAGACGATCGACGAGGACAAGACCGGGATCAGCAAGGATAGCCGCGGGGGCTGGCTTGGCTTCACCGACAAATATTGGCTGACCGCGCTTATACCCGCCAATGCACCGATCGAGGCCAGCCTGCGCAAGAATGCCGGCGGCGGATATCAGGCCGACTTTGCAAGCCAGCCGTTCACCGTAGCGCCGGGCCAAGCGGTTAGCAGTGAATTGCGGTTGTTCGCCGGGGCCAAGGAAAAGAAGTGGCTCGATGCCTACGAAAGCGCTGGCGTCACCAAGCTGTCCAAGTCGATCGACTGGGGCTGGTTCGAATGGTTCATGCGACCGATCTTCGGCCTGCTGCAGTGGTTGTTCCACGTCACCGGCAATTTCGGTGTCGCCATCATCTGCCTGACGCTGATCGTCCGCACCCTGATGTACCCGATCGCCGATCGTCAATTCCGGTCGATGGCGGCGATGCGCCGGATCGCGCCCAAGATGAAGGCGCTCCAGGAACGGTGGAAGGACGACAAGCCCCGCCAGCAGCAGGAAATCCTCAAGCTGTACAAGGAAGAGAAAGCCAACCCGGCGGCGGGCTGCCTGCCGATCCTGCTCCAGATCCCGGTATTCTATGCACTCTACAAGACACTGATGGTCAGCGTGGAAATGCGCCACCAGCCGTTCGTGCTGTGGATCAAGGATCTGTCCGCACCGGACCCGCTGACTCCAGTCAATCTGTTCGGCTACCTTAACTTCACCCCGCCGCATTTCCTGGCTCTGGGCGTGCTGCCGATCTTGCTGGGGGTCACCATGTGGCTTCAGTTCAAGCTCAATCCGCCGCCCGCCGACCCGGTCCAGCAGCAGATCTTTTCGATCATGCCGTGGGTGCTGATGTTCGTCATGGCGCCATTCGCAGCCGGGCTGCAGCTGTATTGGGTAGTCAACAACCTGCTGACCATCGCGCAGCAGAAGTGGCTTTATTATCGCTACGATCACGAGATGAACCCTCCCGCCGCCGCGACGGCCACGGCTAAGGAATGACCGAACAATCCGACCGGGAGCCCGTTAACGAGGATCTGGCGGAGGCCGCACGCAAGCTGTTCTCGGGGCCGATCGACTTCCTGAAGTCGGCCCCCCAGCTCGAGCATCTGCCGGCACCCGACGCGCCCGAGATCGCAGTCGCGGGCCGATCGAACGTCGGCAAGTCGTCACTGATCAACGCGCTGACCAACCGGAACAAGCTGGCCCGCGCGTCGAACACACCGGGCCGGACTCAGGAACTCAACATCTTCGACGTAGGGCGCGATCCTCTCGTGTTCCGGCTGGTCGACATGCCTGGCTACGGCTTTGCCGAAGCGCCCAAGGACATGGTCAAGCGCTGGCGGTTCCTGATCAACGACTATCTGCGCGGCCGCCAGGTGCTGAAGCGGGCGCTGGTGCTGGTCGACAGTCGCCATGGGCTGAAGCCGGTGGATCGCGAGATCATGGAGATGCTCGATAGCGCGGCGGTCAGCTATCATCTCGTCCTGACAAAGAGCGACAAGATCAAGCCCACCGCGCTGGCGACGACGATCGAGCAGATCCGCATAGAAGCCCGAACGCACCAAGCGGCTCATCCCTTGATACTGGCGACATCGAGCGAGACCGGCGAGGGAATGGCCGAATTGCGCACCGCGGTGCTTGAGGCAGCCCTGTCATGAGGACCCCGTCGTGAAGCTGATCATCGGCAATCGCGCTTATTCCAGCTGGTCGATGCGCGGCTGGCTCGCCTGCAAGCAATCCGGCCTCGATTTCGAGGAACTGGTCGTACCGTTGTTCGGCGAAGAATGGGAAAAGCGCCGCGAAGGCGATGAGTTCGCGCCTTCGCTCGGCAAGGTTCCCATCCTTTGGGACGGCGACTGCGTCGTGTGGGATAGTCTGGCGATCATCGAATTCCTGGTCGATCGCGTTGGCCGCGAGAAATTCTGGCCGGAGGACGAAAGCGCGCGAGGTATGGCGCGGTCGATGGCGTGCGAAATGCACTCCAGCTTCGCCCATTTGCGCCGCGAATTACCGATGAACGTGCGCCGCAATTACGGCAGCGTCGATCTTTCCGCCGACGTCGAGGCGGAGATCATTCGCATCCTCAACTTGTGGGCTCAGGCGCGTGCGCGGTTCGGCGGTGGGGGCGACTATCTGTTCGGGGACTGGTGCGCGGTCGACATCATGTTCGCTCCCGTCGTGACTCGTTTCGTCACCTATGGGGTCAAGATCCCGCCGTTCGCCGCCGCTTACGTCGAGGCCGTGCTCCATCGCGCCGACGTCGTCGAATGGATCGAGCTGGCGCAGGACGAGCCGTGGGTCATTGAACAATATGAGGCGGATACGACTGCCTAGTACGGCGATCCGTCGCGGTGCGTGTAGCGCTGCTCAACTTGGTTCCAAAGCAAATCGGCGTCGGGATAGTGGCAGTTGCCCTCGCCTTCGGCATTGTCGATGGCGACGAAGGTGCATCTGGCGTTGGATCGATTGACGAGATGATGGCCATTCGCACTGTTCGCGCCGAAGGCCGCCATGTCGCCCGGGCGCAGCAGCGTCTCGGCGTCATCCTCGACCAGCACTACTTCGCCTTCGATCATGATCACGATTTCATCGATACCCTCATGCCAGTGCCGCTGGCTGGACCACGCGCCGGGATCGAGCGTGCACTGGCTCATTCCGAGCCTCTCCAGACCCACGGCCTTGGCCACCCGACGGTAATGGCGACCGGCGACGTCGCGATCGTACGGCGGGGGATAGCCGGTGCTGTTGGTTTGCGGGATCGCGGAAAGATCGACTTTCGGCATTGCGCCCTCCTTGCTAGGCCCGAAGCATGACATCCCTGATCGATCCGGTCGAGTTGGCCAAGCGGCTGGTCGCCTGCCCGAGCGTTACGCCTGCCGGCGGCCGCGTATTCGACCGGCTTGAAGAAGCGCTGCTCCCTCATGGCTTCGACGTCCATCGCTTCGTCATTGGCGATGCGCCCGACGGGCCCGTTGAGAATCTGGTCGCCATACGCGGTACGGGCAGCCCGCATTTCGGCTTCGCCGGCCATCTGGACGTCGTGCCTCCGGGCGAAGGTTGGGACGGCGACCCCTATATGCCGACGATTGCCGACGGACGGCTGATCGGGCGCGGCGCGAATGACATGAAGAGCGCGATCGCGGCCTTTGCAGCCGCCGCGAGCCGGGTGCCGGCGCATCGCGGGACACTCTCTTTCCTAATCACTGGAGACGAAGAAGGACCGGCAACGTTCGGCACTCCGGCCATCATCGACTGGCTGGCGGAGCATGAGCTTAAACCCGACATGATCCTGATCGGTGAGCCGACGTCGGAAACCGCGCTGGGCGACACGATCAAGATCGGGCGGCGCGGATCGGTCAACATGTGGATCAACGTGCCCGGGACGCAGGGCCATGTCGCCTACCCGCACCGTGCCGACAATCCGGTCGGCAGACTGGCTCGGATCGTCGCCGCACTGGACGAATTGAAGCTCGACGACGGCAACGAGGCGTTTCCGCCGTCCAATCTCGAGTTCACCGACATCGGATGCCCCCCAGGAGCGACCAACTTGATTCCGGCGGCGGCCACCGCACGGCTCAACATCAGGTTCAACAACCTGCAGCGCGGCGCCGATCTGGTCAGGATGGTCGAGGACGTAGTGAATCGCGAGGCACCGGGTGCCAGCGTCATCGCGAAAATCAGCGGCGAGGCTTTCCTGACCCCGCCAGGCACGCTCTACGATCTGGTTGTATCCGCGATTACCGAAGAAACCGGTCTGACTCCCGCCTTGTCGACGGGTGGGGGAACGTCGGATGGACGGTTCCTGATCGCGTTATGCCCGGTAGTCGATTTCGGCTTGCCCAACGCGAGCATGCACAAAGTCGGCGAATCGGCGGCGGTGGCGGATATCGAGCAGCTGGCCAACATCTACCAGCGTGTCATCGAACGGGCGCTGGGCTAAGCCACCGAACGCTTGCGGTCGGCATTTGCGATCCAGCCGACGAACACGTCCTCGGTCATCGGCGCAGCGAAGACATAGCCTTGCACCGTGTCGCAACCCATCGCCCGCAAAATATCGGCCTGCGCGCTGTTCTCGACGGCTTCGGCAACCAGCTCGCAACCGATCCCCTTAATCAGGTGAACGACGGCCTGGACGACGACGCGCGCCTTTTCGCTGTGCTCGATTTCGGCGATCAGCGACTGGTCGAGCTTGACCCGATCGAGCGGCATCGAGCGCAGCCGCGCCAGATTGGAATAACCGGTGCCGAAATCGTCAATCGCAATCGATGCCCCTTCGGCCCGAAGCGCGGCGATTTCGGCCAGATCGGCCTCGGTGCACTGCATCGCCGCTGTTTCGGTGAATTCCAGTTCGACCATCGTCAGCGGCACGTCCTGGGCAGCAAAGGTGTGACGCAAGCGCGTGAAGAAATCGACGCGATCAAGCTGGCGCGGACTGATATTGAAGGCCAGCCGGCGATTAATTCCCTGTGCCTTCCAGCCGGCGAGAATGAGCGCCACCTGGTCCATCACCCAGTCGCCGATCTCCCCGATCATCCCCGTCTGTTCCGCAATCGCGATGAAGCTGCCCGGTGCGCGAAGTCCGTCGCGCGGGTGCTGCCAGCGGAGCAGCGCCTCGACGCCGGTGGTCTCGCCGGTGGTGAGGCTCATCTGCGGTTGAAGCGCGAGCCGCAGCTGGCCGCGCGGCACGACATCGGTCAGCGCATGCTCGGTCTCGACGCGGAGTTGATGTTCGCGCTTCAGTTCCTCGCTGAACAGACAGTGCTGCCCGCCGCCACGCGATTTGGCCCGGTACATGGCCAGATCGGCGGCACGCATCAGGCCCTCGACGGTCGACCCGTGGTTGGGCGACACAGCGACCCCGATCGAGGCGCCGATGTCGATGCTGTGACCCTGAAGCTCGAAGGGCTCACTGATCGCGAGCGCGATCCGACGCGAAATCATCTCGATTTCGGCCATTCCTTCGATCTGCGGAAAGAATAACGTGAATTCATCGCCGGCAAGCCGTGCCAGCAGCGGGCGCGGCATGTTGCCATCACCCATTTCGGCCGTAACCACGACCCGTAAACGGTTGGCGACCATGACGAGCAATTGATCGCCACGGGCGTGACCCAGGCAATCGTTGACCGCCTTGAATCGATCGAGATCGACGAACAGCATCGCCGAGTTGACGCCAATCGCCGAGCTAAGCAATTTGTCGGCTTCGGATCGGAAATGCAGCCGGTTCGGGAGCGATGTTACGGGGTCATACATGCCGAGCGCATGTGCATTTTCGATCGACGCACGAACTTCTTCGAACAGGCTGTCGACGGCAGAGGCCAATTTCGGATTGCTCTCGCGAAGCACGGTCGGGGCAGGCGAGGTGTAGTCACCGTCTTCGACCGCCAGAAGCCGCTCGGCAAGTGCGTTCAGTGCGCGTGCGCTTTCGCTATTCGGTCGTTCCGAAGCGACATAGCTGATCAACAAGCAAAAAGCGCCGGCGACGATGGATGCAACGATCTGCTTGTCGAGTTCGGTGATGTACAGGAAGGCGGCCAGCGAGAACAGGAACGACGCCGCACCTGCCGCGCTCGACAGGAGGGCATTGCTGATCTTCTGGGCCGTTCCGTCGTTCATCGCCGTAAGCCGCGCTTTCGCTAAGGGGCGTAACTTGCCGCCATCCACGACGCCGCGATTAAATGGTCTGGGTTAAGGAAGCGTCCAGCGGGAAGGTTAACGGCGCAGTATCAGGTACAGGCTCCCGCCTCCGCCATGTCGCCGGTGCGCCTGACGGACTGCGGCGATCCGACCCGAGTGACGCGAAATGGTCAACCAGTCGTTCACCGCAGCGCGTATCCGCCCGCGCGCCACCGGCGGCTCGCCTTTTCGCTCATGCCCGGTGATGAGCAATAACACCCGCTCGCCGCGCGATATCGCGTTTTCAAGCGCGCGATCGATCGCTTCCCAGGCTTGATCGAGGTTATGGCCGTGGAGGTCGAGGATCCGGTCAGGCTCGACGGTGCCGCTCTTCAGACGTTTGTCCCAGCCGCCGTCGAGCGTATTGGCAATCGCAAATGATCTTGCAGGCGGCGCGAGTGGACGGCGTGGAGGCGGCGGGGCCGCGCGCGATTTGGGTGCCGATGAAACGGCGGTCGGCAGTGTTGGAGTGGCGGTCGGCTCCGCCTCGTCAGGACGATCGCGCGACAGCGGACGGATCGACGCAGTTACACGCGCCCAAAGCGCCTGCTCTTCAGCGCTGAGCCCGCGCAAGGCCGGTACCTTTCGGGATCAGGACCAGCCCGCGACCCTTGGCCGACATGCCGCCGGCGATGGCTTCGGCGGCGGTCCCCGCCCCCCAAAAGGTATCGACGCGGTTGGCGCCCTTGATTGCGCCACCCGTGTCTTGCGCGATCCAAAGCCCGTCGGCGATATCGCGATCCATCTCGATCCACACCGGCGCGCCAAGCGGAATGAACTTCGGATCGGCCGCAACCGAAGCATTTGCCGTCACAGGCACGCCCATCGCACCAAGTGGCCCGGCGCCAGTCAATTCGCGGAAAAAGACGTAGCTCGGGTTCTCGCGCATGAGCGCCTTGCCGCGGTCTGGCTGGGCGCGCATCCAGTTGACGATACCGGCCATCGTTGCGCCGCCCGCCGGAAGAAGTTGCCGCTCCCGCAGCAGTCGACCGATCGCTACATAATCCTGACCGTTCTGATCCGCGTAGCCGATGCGCATGATCGTGCCGTCGGGCCCTCGCAGCCGCCCCGAGCCCTGCACCTGAAGAAAGAACAGGTCGATAGGATCGGCGACCCAGGCGATCGGCTGCTCGCCGGCAAGCGATCCGTCCTCGATCTCGCTTCGGGTGAAGAACGCGAGGCACTGGCCCGTCGGATCGAGTTCGGCCGCGCCCCGCCTTGCCGTCAGCCCGCGTGCAGCGCACCAGACTGCTCGGGGTAGTGTAAACCGGCACGTCGAAGCCGGGTTGTCGCATGCGAACGCCGGAAATTTCGGGTTCGTAATATCCGGTCGCAAAAGCATTGCCGTCGCCCACCTCGACCCAATCGAAGCCGTCGCGGAAAAAGGCAGCGGCGCCACCCGGCGCGATGGAGGAGGCGCGCGCGCAGACTGGCTGCCAAAGGGTCAAATCAGTCAGTCCGCTGAGATCCGTCCGCCGACCGTTGACGATCGGTCCGCAACTGACCTGGAATGCAGCCAAGGCCCGGGCCGCCACCGCTTCCGACAATGGCTTGGGGTCGACCACGCGAACACCCGCGGCCGCGGCGTTCGCGGGCTGGGGCGGTGGAGGCTCTGCGGTCGGCAGTGGCGCCGGAAGCGGCGTAGGCACAGGCGGTGCGGGTCGTTGCGTCGCGCAGGCACTGACGAGGAGGATGGCCGCCAAGGCCAATCCGCGCAAGGCGACGGGACGCTTCCCGCCCATCGACGACATCATTCTTCTTCGTCGGTTTCGATCAACAGCCAATTCGGGTCGCGCGACTTCAGGTCACGGCGGAAAGTCCAGCGCTCCCGCGTCTGTACGGCATCGCTCATCGATCCAGCGACGACCTCGTCCTTTGCATTGCGAGTGACCGCGGCGATATCGGCCTCGAACCGCACGGTGACTTCAGCGGCGCTCTTATCGACCCCAGCTTCAACGATAACCGGCGGGTCGAGCGCCACAAGCCGGTTATCCAGCTTCAGACCATCCTTCTCGCGCTGCTCCACCGCGCTTGCAAACGTCGCGTACACGTCAGCGTCGGTGTGCGGCCGGATCGCCTCCAGATTACCTTTCCAGAAGGCCTCCAGGATCATGCGATAGGCGCCGCTTGCCCCTTCCAGGAAGCGTGCCACGTCGAACGCGGGATCGGCGGCCAGAATCTGCCTGACACCCGGACCCGCAGTCGGGACATAAGCGAGGTCGCCACTGTCAGTGACCGACGCCGGCTCGCGCTGCGTGTTCACCTTCAGCTGTTCGACCCGCGCCTCCGGATCGGCGGCTTTGAGAATCGGCTGCTCGTGGCCGGTGCGTTCGCCCAGTACCGAATAGAGGCGCAGGCCGACGAACAGGGCAACGAGTGCGAGGATGACGATAGCGGTCAAGGTTCAAATTCCGTAACTGAGGCGGTTCGTTATAGACGAGACAGGATGATTACATAAGCTGCCTAACGCGCGGATTCAAAGGGCGCTCCATCCGTCCCGCGCCATTGCGCCCGAAAAGCACGGCTGCTAGGCGCGCCGAGCCCCTTTTCGCGCCCGCGAAGACCGCGGGGCGCAGATGCTGCCACCCAGACCATAAGGACCTGATTTCATGGCCGATGAGACCCCGAACAACCCCGACTTCGGCGCCGTTACCGACGGCAATCCGGGCGATGCCCCGCAGGCTGCCGCGATTGCTCAATATATCAAGGACCTGTCGGTCGAGAGCCCGAACGCGCCGACGGTGTTCCAGTGGCAGGTCCAGCCGGCGGTCGACGTCCAGTTCAACATCAACGTCGATCGGGTTGCCGACGAGGTCCACGAGGTCGTGCTGCGTATCAATGTGTCGGCCAAGTCCGACCAGGGAACGCACTTCCTCGTCGACCTGAGCTACGCCGGACTGTTTGGCCTACGCAATTTCCCGGAGGATGCGCTCGCGCCGTTCATGCTGGTCGAAGCTCCGGGGCTCATCTTCCCGTTCGCTCGCCAGGTCATTGCCGAGGCGGTGCAGAACACTGGCTTCCCGCCGCTGCTGCTCGAGCCGATCGATTTCGGCCGCGCGTTCATGGCGACCATGGAAAATGCGCAGGCGCAGGCCGACGCCGTGCCGCAAACCAATGGCGGCGGTGACACAATCGGAAGCCCGGCGCAGACGTCGCTTCCGGAAGGTTTCGACCCGGCCCTGACCGACTCGGATCCGACCGACCCGGATCCGTCGCGGGGATGAATCTTCTCAAGGCAACGGGGACGATCGGGGGGCTGACCTTGGTCAGTCGGATCGCGGGCTTCCTGCGCGAAATGCTGATGAGCCGGATCATGGGCGCCAGCGCGGCTGCCGATGCGTTCTTCGTTGCCTTCCGATTACCGAATACCTTCCGTCGCTTGTTCGGCGAAGGCGCTTTTTCGGCCGGCTTCGTGCCCCTGTTCAGCCAGCGCCTGCACGGCGAGGGTGGGATCGACGATGCCAAGGACTTTTCCGAACAGGTATTGGCGGTCTTTCTGCCCACCCTGGTCCTGTTCACCCTGGTCTTTGAAATCATCATGCCGGGATTCGTGGCGCTGATCTCGGGCTATTCGGGCGCCAAGTTGGAGTTAGCCACTTGGCTAACCCGGCTGACCTTTCCTTATCTCGTACTGATCAGCCTCGTTTCGTTATTTTCGGGGATCCTCAACAGCCTGGCGAAATTCAGCGCCGCGGCGTTCGCGCCGGCCCTGCTCAACGTGGCGATGCTGCTCGCGCTGATCTTGATTCGGGACGGCGGTGCGATCACCGCGACCGCGCTTGCGATCGCGGTCACCCTGGGTGGCGTGATTCAGATCGGATTGCTCTGGTGGTCCGCCAGGCGCGCCGGGATTTCGCTGGTGCTTCGGCGGCCCAGGATAACACCTGCGGTACGGCAATTCGTGCGCGTCGTGATCCCCGCCACCCTGGGTGCCGGCGTCTATCAAATCAGCGCCTTCATTGACACCTTCTTCCTGACCCGGATCGGCGAAGGCGCGATGAGCTATTTCAACTATGCCGACCGCCTCAACCAATTGCCTTTGGGAGTGATCGGCGCGGCCTTGGGGACTGCGATCCTTCCCCAGGTTAGCCGTCATGTCGGCGCCAACGATCCGCAAGGCGCGGCGCGCGTTCAGGGTGAGGCGACCGAACTTGCGACCTTGCTGTGCCTCCCCGCCGCAATCGCGCTCGCGGTCAGTGCCGGCCCACTTGTGTCGGCCCTTTTCCAAGGGGGGCGCTTCTCCGCCGGCGACGCAAACACGACCGCGCTTACTCTGTCGATCATCGTCATGGGGCTACCTGCCTACGTTCTGGTCAAGGTGCTGACCCCTGGCTTTTATGCGCGCCAGGACACTGCCACTCCGGTCAAGACCGCCGGAGTCGTGCTGGCCGCGAACGTGGCGTTGAACTTCCTGCTGATCCCGCCGTTCGGCATTGCCGGTCTCGCCGCGGCGATTGCGCTTTGCTCATGGCTGAACTGCCTGATCCTGTACGTTATACTCCATCGCCGTGGACATTTCCGGATCGAGGGATGGCTTGCGTCACGAATCGCCCGACAGCTTGTCGCGGGCGTCGCCATGGCCGCCTTCCTTTGGGGCATCCGGATCGTACTCGGGTCCTGGTTCGCAAGCGACTCCTTCCTCCAGCGACTGGTCGGAGTGGCGGCGCTCGTCGGCGGCGGCATGGCGGTGTATTTCCCCCTTGCCTACATACTTGGCGGAATTGATCGCGAGGCCCTGAAGACGTTGCTTCGCCGTAAGAAACCGGTGGCCGATGCCGGCTGATCCCGCTCCAACCAATATGCGGGTCGTCTCCGGCATCCAGCCGACGGGCGATCTTCACCTTGGCAATTTGCTCGGCGCGATCCTTCGTTGGGTACGGATGCAGGACGAGGCCGAGTGCCTTTTTTTCCTGGCTGATCTGCATGCGCTGACGGTCGAGGTGGATCCGCTTCAGTTGCGGACCAATATTCGGGAAATGGCGGCGGCGCTGCTCGCTAGCGGAATCGATCCCGATCGATCGATCCTCTTCCAGCAGTCGGCGGTGCGCGAGCATGCCGAGCTTGCCTGGGTGCTGCAGTGCACCGCCCGCATGGGCTGGCTCAACCGCATGACTCAGTTCAAGGACAAGAGCGGCAAGAACAAGGAAGGCGCTTCGGTCGGCCTGTTTACCTATCCCGTCCTGCAGGCGGCGGACGTGCTGCTTTACAACGCAACGCACGTTCCGGTGGGTGACGATCAAAAGCAGCATATCGAACTCGCTCGCGACATCGCGCTGCGGTTCAATAACGAAACCGAAGCCGAACTCTTCACTGTCCCGGAACCGTTCATCGGCGGCGGCACGGCGGCGCGCGTAATGTCGTTGCGCGACGGCAGTGCGAAAATGTCCAAGTCCGATCCGTCGGACATGAGCCGCATCAACCTGACCGACAGTGACGACGCGATTGCCCAGAAAGTCCGCAAGGCCCGCACCGATCCCGATCCGATCGATGCCGATCCGGCGATGCTCGATGCCCGCCCCGAGGCCCGCAACCTGGTGGGGATTTACGCCGCGGTCACCGACAGCAGTGTCGATGCGGTCCTTGCCCAATTCGCAGGTCAGGGCTTCGGCGCGTTAAAACCCGCACTGGCCGACGCGCTCGTGGCGTTGATCGCTCCGCTCCGCTCGAAACTGATCGAACTTCGTGCCGATCCCGCAGAAATCGACCGGCTTCTGGCCGCCGGCGCCGACAAAGCACGAACGCTAGCCGCCCCGACACTTGCGCTAGCTTACAGGGCGGTGGGCCTAACCCACTGAATTTGCGCTTCATCTATCATTCAGCACGGTTCGTGGTATAACGGCCACCGTTCGTTCTCCTCTGCGAGGCTGTTAAGATGCGTCTCAATAAAATCGCGGCCGTTGTGCTGCTCGGTGTTTCGACCCTTGGTCTTGGCGCATGCGCCACGGGCTTCCCGACCCAGGTTTCCCGCTTTCAGGCGATGCCCGCGCCGCAGGGCCAGACGTTCTTCGTCGTTGCCGCCAATCCAGCCGACGCCGGCGGTCTGGAGTTTACTCAATATGCGACTCAGGTCGCGCAGGCGATGCAGGCGCAGGGCTATGCTCCTGCGTCCTCGCCCCAGTCCGCGAGCATGCTGGTGCAGGTCGACTATGGGGTCGATCGCGGCCAGCAGGAGATCGACGTCGATCCCTTTGCCAACGGTTACTACGGCGGCGGATACGGTGGCTTCTACAATCCCTTCTTCCGCAGCGGTTTTTACGGCCGTCCCTATTATTCGCGGTTCGGCGGCTATCGCGGCCGCCTGCCCTTCTATTACGGTTGGGACGATCCGTTCTGGGGATCGTCGTTCGATAACACCCGGGTCTACACCGTCTACAAGAGCTTCCTCGACGTCGACATTCGCCGCCGCGCCGACAATGCATCATTGTTTGAAGGTCACGCCAAGGCCCGTTCGCAGACCGACAATCTACAAGTACTGGTCCCCAATCTGATCGAAGCCATGTTCACCGGCTTTCCCGGCCGCAGCGGCGAACAGGTGCGGATCACCGTCCCGCCACCCGCCAGGACCGGGCGCTAGAAACATCTAGAGCGTAGGAGATGAAACCCGTCCGGAGTGCTGCTCCGGGCGGGTTTTTCTTATTGATACAGGTATTCAGCCTTCGAGCTGGCGGGTCAGCAAGCGGATGTCGGCATCCAGCTCGGCATCGGCAGCACGCAGTTTCTCGATCTGTTTGACCGCGTGGATCACGGTCGTGTGGTCGCGACCCCCGAAGCGCCGTCCAATGTCGGGCAATGATTTGGGGGTCAGTTGCTTGGACAGGTACATCGCCACCTGCCGCGGCCGGGCGACCTCGCGCGCGCGGCGGGCCGACGTCATTTCGGCCTTACGGATCCGATAATGTTCGGCGACCTGGGTCTGGATCTCGTCGATGCTGATCCGCCGCTGGTTGGCACGAAGGACGTTGGCCAGCACTTCCTCGACGAACGGCAAGTCGATCGTCCGTCCGGTCATCATCGCGTAAGCGGCAATCCGATTGAGCGCCCCTTCCAGCTCGCGGATCGAGTTGGTCAGTCGGCGCGCTAGAAATTCGACGACCGGCGGGGTCATGCTGACCCCCGGAAGCGCGTCCAGCTTGGCGGTCAGGATGTTGAGCCGAAGCTCGTATTCGGCCGGATTGATGTCGGCCACCAGGCCCCACGACAGGCGCGACAGAATGCGAGGCGCGATACCGTCCAGATCCTGCGGCGCGCGATCGCTGGTGATCACCAGGCGGCGGCCCGCAGTGATGATCTCGTTCATCGTGTGGAAGAATTCTTCCTGAGTCGAATCCTTGCCGGCGATGAACTGAACGTCGTCGATCAACAGTAGGTCTGCGGAGCGGAGCCGCCCCTTGAATCCGATCGTGTCATTCTCGCGCAGCGCGCGGACGAATTCGACCATGAACTTCTCGGCCGACATCGACACCACCCGTGCGGTCGGGCGGCGGGTCATGAACTCCTGGCCAATGGCGTGCAGCAGATGGGTCTTGCCGCGCCCGGTCCCGCCGTGGATGAACAATGGATTAAAGGCGACCTGATCGGCACTCGCTAACGTCCGCGCGGCGGTTGCGGCGACTTCGTTGGCCTTGCCGATGACGAACGTGTCGAACCGGTAGCGCGGGTCGAAGTTGGGCGCGTCGGGATCGCGCGGCCCGGCCTTAGGCGCGGGTGCCGGAATCTCTTCAAGGATCAGCAATGGCGACGGGCGCGGCCCGCCTTCCGCAGCGGCGATTCGCACGTCGCGAACGATCGGCAGGACAGTCTTCCAGGCCAGCGCGAGACGCTCGCCGAAATGCGAGCGCACCCAGTCGGCCATAAACTTGGACGGAAGGATCAGGTCGAGCGAACCGGTGTCGGCATCGAAATCGCCAAGCTCGGCAGGCTTCAGCCAGCCGTCGAAGGTTCGTGCACCGCAATCGCGGCGTAGTCCGGTGCGTATCTGCTCCCAGGCCGCGGCCAGCGGCGTCTCCAGGGTCTCGATCGAGCCCTGATCAACCGCCATATCCGACCGACCTTCGTGCACCTTGTACCGCCTCCCCGATGTCACGTTCGCCGCGCACAGGAAGGAGTTGCGCCGGACATAAGTCGCGACGCCCTGACTGCCTTCTGCGCGGTGCCCCCCCAGCAGAATCACTGCGGAGCCGATGTTTTTGAGACCGGAACCCCGGCGGCACAAGCAGCTTTTTTCAAAAAAGCGAAATAAACCGGCTTGACATAGAAAAGGCGAGGAAATCCGCTAAAATGGCAAAAAACAGCCAAATTTCGGTGACAGCTAAATGACAGCTTGATGCGAATCGCGGGAATTACTGGACTTTTCGAACCCACAAACCAAACGGGCCCCCGGATCGCTCCGGAGGCCCGTTTCAACCCGGGACTGAACTGGTCGAAAGGTTTGTCGGCTTAGCCGAGCGACGCGACCCGCTTGGTCAATCGCGAGAATTTCCGGCTGGCCGTATTCTTATGAATGACGCCGCGAGCGACACCGCGGGCGAGTTCCGGCTGCGCCTTGTTCAGCGCATCGCGGGCTTCGTCCTTCTTGCCGGCGTCGAGCGCCGACTCGACGGCCTTGATGAAAGTCCGGATGCGGCTGACGCGCGCGCCATTGATGACCGCGCGGTTGGCGTTGCGACGGATGCGCTTCTTGGCTTGCGGCGTGTTCGCCATAGTATCTTCCCAAATATGTCAGTCTAAAATGAAAGCGGCGCGGAAACCCAGGAGGGGCCGCACCGGCGTGCCGTCCCCCTAGCGGCAAGGACGATTCGGGTCAATGCCAACCGTTCAACGTTGGCACGATGGACAATAGAAGGTCGATCGCCCGCCCTGGACGATCCGCTTGACCAGTCCCCCGCATCCCGCGCGGCATGGTTCACCCTCGCGACCGTAAACGTCGAACGTCTTGGAGAAATAGCCCAGTTCGCCATTGGGCGCCGCGAAATCGCGCAAGGTCGATCCTCCCGCCGCAATTGCCTCCTCGAGCACGGCGGGAATTGCCAGAGCCAGCGAATCCAGCTTGGGCCGGCTCACCCGACCGGCCGCCTTGCGCGGATTGATCCTCGCCCGGAACAACGCTTCGCAAACGTAGATATTGCCCAGCCCGGCGACGATCCGCTGGTCGAGCAGCATCAGTTTGATCGCCGCCTTCCTCCCCGCTAGCCGCTTCCTTAGCCATCCGCCGCTGATGTCGCTGCCAAGCGGTTCCGGACCGATCGCCTTGAAGGGCGGCCAGTCGGGCACGGCATCGCTCGCAAGCAGATCAACCGAGCCGAATTGCCGCGGATCGTTGAGCGCGATCAGCCGCCCGTTTCCCGTCTCGATCAATAAATGGTCGTGCGCGCCAAGTTCGTCCGGGTCGATCCGCCAGCGGCCCGACATGCCGAGGTGAAAGATCAGCGTGTCCCCGCGATCGGTCGCAATCAGACCATATTTGGCGCGCCGGCCAAGGCTCGTCACCGTCGATCCGGTCAGGCGCTGGCCAAGATCATCGGGAAACGCCCGGCGCAAATCGCCTCGTCGGAGTGCCACCCGCGCGATGCGCTGACCGAGCAGCACCTTTTCCAGCCCACGCACGGTGGTTTCGACCTCGGGTAATTCAGGCATTCCCGGCCTATGGCAAGCCGCGCCCTTCCCCGCTAGAGCCGCGATCATGGACGACAAGGTGAATTTCGGCGACCAGCTGGTCAGCCCCCAGGAAAAAACCGAAAAGGTCGGTGCGGTGTTTTCGTCGGTCGCCAGGCGATACGACGTGATGAACGACCTGATGTCCGGTGGCATGCACCGGCTGTGGAAGGAACGCTTCGTCAATCGCGTAAAGCCGCGCTCCGGCGAACGAATCCTCGACATGGCCGGTGGCACTGGCGACATCGCGTTTCGAATGGCCGCGCGCGGCGCCCTGGTGACGGTCAGCGACATCAACGTCGACATGCTTGCGGTCGGGCAGGACCGTGCCGCCAAACGTGGGATCGACGGTCTCACCTGGAAACAGGAGAATGCCGAGACCCTGAGTTTCACCGACTCCAGCTTCGACGCCTACACGATCGCGTTCGGCATCCGGAATGTGACCAACATCCCGTCCGCACTGCGCGAGGCTCATCGTGTTCTGAAGCGTGGGGGCCGTTTCTTCGTGCTCGAATTCTCGACCAGCGAATGGCCCGGGTTCGGCAAAGTGTATGAACGCTATTCGGATGCGGTCATCCCGCGCCTCGGAAAGGCCATTGCCGGGGACGAAGAAAGCTACCGTTATCTGGTCGAATCCATCCGCCGCTTTCCCACGCCAGAAGCCTTTGCGGCGATGATCACTCAAGCCGGGTTCGCGCAGACTCGTGCCGAGCCCATCCTTGGCGGGGCGGTATGCATCTGGAGCGGGTGGAAGGTTTGACCACCGCCACTACCCACCTCCTCCGCCTCCTGAAGTGGGGCCGGACGCTGGCGCGGCATGGCGCGTTGCAGGGGATCGAGGCCGATCCGCTGACGCCCCCGAACGTCCGTCGCCTGGTGCGGGTCGCGCGGTTCGGCCTGCGAATGCCGCCGACGCCCGATTATGCGGCCGCGCTGAAGGCGATCGGACCGGCGGCGATTAAGCTCGGTCAGGCGCTCGCGACCCGGCCCGACCTGGTCGGCCTGGCCGCCGCCGACAATCTGCGTCAGTTGCAGGACGATCTTCCTCCCGAGCCTTACGATCGGATCAAGCCGGCGATCGAGGCCGCGCTTGGCGGGCCGGTCGAACAATTCTTCACGTCGATTGACCCGGTGGCGGTGGGCGCCGCCTCGATCGCGCAGGTCCACCGCGCGGTTACGACGGACGGTCGTCAAGTGGCGATCAAGGTTCTCCGTCCGAACATCGAGACCGAGTTCGACGAGGCGATCGAAACCTATGAATGGGCCGCCGCCCAAGTCGAATTGCTCGGCGGCGAGGCCGAACGTCTTCGTCCGCGTCTGGTCGTCGCCTACTTCCGCCAATGGGTTCGCCGAGAACTCGACCTGACCCGCGAAGCGGCGTCGGCGTCCGAGCTCAAGCAGAACATGATCGCCGAGCCTGGCTTCTACATTCCCGAAATCGACTGGCGGCGCACTGCTCGCCGGGTGATGACCCTCGAATGGCTCGACGGCATCAAGCTGACCAATCGCGACGCGGTCATCGCCGCCGGTCATGATCCCAAGGAACTCGCCGCGATCCTTGTCCGCGGTTTCCTGCGGCAGGCGGTAATTGACGGATATTTTCACGCCGATCTGCATCAGGGCAATCTGTTCGCGATGCCGAATGGTCAGCTGGCCGCGATTGATTTCGGAATCATGGGCCGGATCAATCGCCAGGCGCGCTTGTGGCTCGCCGAGATCCTCTACGGCCTCATCACCGGCAATTACGAACGTGTCGCGCAAATTCATTTCGAGGCACAATATGTGCCTTCGCATCACGATGTCGCCGAATTCGCCACCGCGCTCCGGGCGGTCGGCGAGCCGATCCGCGGGCTACCGGTCAAGGAAATCAGCGTCAGCCGGATGCTCGACGGGCTGTTCACCATCACGCGCGATTTCGACATGCAGACCCAGCCGCATTTGTTGCTGCTGCAAAAG
This sequence comes from uncultured Alphaproteobacteria bacterium, assembly GCA_963740965.1. Classification (GTDB taxonomy): domain Bacteria; phylum Pseudomonadota; class Alphaproteobacteria; order Sphingomonadales; family Sphingomonadaceae; genus Sphingomicrobium. The sequence goes on along the minus strand of CAVUFW010000006.1, from coordinate 333,410 downwards.
ACGATGGTGATGGAGGAAGGCGTCGCTACCGCGCTCGATCCCGACATCAACATGTGGGAAACGTCCGAACCGTTTCTCAAGGAATGGCTCCGGTCCGAGCTTGGCCCGGAAGCACATTATGCCGACAAGATCGTCGAGGTCACCCGCGCACTGAAGCGGCTGCCCGAAATCATCCGCAAGATCGATGCGAGCTATCCGGATCCGGGAGGCGCCCCGCCGCCGCCGCCACTGAGCGAAGTGACCCTGATCCGACGCCCGCAATGGCTGGGCTATGTAGTGACGGCGGCTCTGGCCGGGGCCGCGGGTGCCGCGATCGCCCTGGCACTGCTCGGCTGAAGGCGCCGCCCCTATCGCGTCGGCCCCTTTCCATGTAGGGGCCTTCGCATATGCAACATCCGAATCTCCACCCGTCGCTTGCCGCGACGCTCGCCGCGCGTTCCTACGACACGCTCACCGAAGTTCAGTCCGCGGTCATTGCCGACGAAGCCCAGGGCCGCGACCTGATCGTTTCGGCCAAGACGGGCTCCGGCAAGACCGTCGCCTTCGGTCTGGCCTTCGCCCCGCAACTGATGGACGGGGAACGGATCGCCTGGACCCGTGAGCCGCTCGCGCTCGTCGTCGCCCCGACCCGCGAACTCGCTATCCAGGTGTCGAAGGAACTCGAGTGGCTTTACGCGACCGCCGGCGCCCGCGTCGTGACCTGTGTCGGCGGGATGGACCCGATGAAGGAACGGCGCGCGCTGCAAGGCGGCGTGCATATCGTCGTCGGGACTCCGGGCCGCCTTCGCGATCACCTCGAACGCGGCGCGCTCGACCTCTCCCATATCAAGGTTGCCGTCCTCGACGAGGCCGATGAGATGCTCGACATGGGCTTCCGCGAGGAGCTTGAGGAAATCCTCGACGCGACCCCGTCCGAGACTCGCCGCACCTTGCTCTTTTCCGCCACCATGCCGCGCCCGATCGTCGCGCTTGCGAAGCGCTACCAGAAGGATGCGCTGCGGATCGAGACGCTGGGCGACAAGCAGGGCCACGCCGATATCGCCTATCAAGCGGTGACCGTCGCCCCGACCGATATCGAGCATGCAGTCGTCAATCTTCTCCGCATGCACGAAGCGGATACGGCTATCCTGTTCTGCGCTACGCGGGACGCGGTCCGCCGCCTCCACGCCGCGTTGACCGAACGCGGCTTTAAAGCCGTCGCCTTGTCGGGGGAGCATAGCCAGAACGAGCGCAACACCGCGCTCCAGGCTCTGCGCGACCAGCGCGCCCGTGTATGCGTCGCGACCGATGTTGCCGCGCGCGGGCTCGACCTTCCATCCGTGTCGCTCGTCATCCATGTCGAACTTCCGCGCGATGCCGAGGCACTGCAGCACCGTTCGGGCCGCACCGGCCGCGCCGGTCGCAAGGGTACCGCGGTACTGATCGTCCCGCACAAGGCGCGCCGCCGGGTCGAGATGATGCTCCGGAATGCGCGGATCGAAACCGAATGGATGAATGCCCCGACCGCGGAGGACATTCGGGCCAAGGATCGCGACCGCCTGTTCGCCCAGCTCGCAATGCCTGCCGATCCCGATGAGGAGGATCTGGAATTCGCTCGGCAACTGACCGATGCGCTGACTCCCGAAGCGATGGCGCTGGCGCTAGCCAAGGCGCTCAAGAGCGACCTTCCCGCCGCCGAGGACATTCTGCCGAGCAGTGCGCGCAACGAGCGCGGTGCCGACGCCGGCCCGCGCGCCGGATTCGACGATTCGAGTTGGTTCCGGATCAATGCCGGGCGACGTCACAATGCCGATCCGCGCTGGCTGCTGCCGCTCATCTGCCGTTACGGTCATGTCGGGCGCAATGATATCGGCGCGATCCGCATCGCTGCCAGCGACAGCTACTTCGAAGTTACCAAGCGGGCCACGCCCGGCTTCCAGGCGGCGCTGCGCCGTGCCGTCATCGCGCCGGAAGATCAGGGTCTGCTCATCGAACCTGCTCAAAACCCCGGTGAAGCGCCTCCGAGCCATCACAACCGACCGCAACTCGCCCCGCGTCCGCGCCCGCAGCATGGCAAGCCGACCGGCGCGCCAACCGGTCGCCCCTACAGCGGTAACCGTGTAAAGCCGACCGCGGCGCTGAAGCGGAAGAAGTATTGATCGCCGCGCTCCGGGGAAGTCCGGAGCGCAGTTCGGTACTTCACTCCGCTGGCTTGGCTTTTCGCAGCCCCAGCCGCCACGCAAGTACCCCGATCGCTCCGATCAACGCCACCAGCGCACCCACCGTTTTCTGCCACGATCCGAATAGTTTGCTCAGCTTGTCGGCGATCGTCGTTCCGTCGTCCACCGCTTCGCTGAACGCTTGCATTCGCCCGACCCGCACCTCGACATCGACCTTTCTCGTGTAACGGTCGATGCGCCGCCCGAAGCTGTCGTCGTCATTGAGCGCGAAGATCTCGATCTCCGCCTCGAGCGTTCAATTCTGGTCATTGAGCGGCTTCACGTTCCACAACCAGGTCGCGGTCTTGTCCAGGCCGGTGGTCTGCTTCGCCTCGGTCGCCGGCTTTATCTCGAACGACGGGTTGGGCAGCAAGGTCACCTTCATTGCCTTGGCGACATAGATCGCCGTCGATCGGGTCAGCGCCGCGCCCTCGGTTTCCTGCCCGATCGCTGCCTCATTAGTCCCGGCGACAAATTTGATCGTCGCATATTTGCCGACCTCCATCGGTGGCGGCCTGACGAACGCCGCGACCCCCTGCTCGACGCCCAACGCCGAAGACGCGGCGTCGACGGGTGCCAGCGCGGCTGAAGAGGCGGTCACGGCAGACGAGCGAAGTGTCGGTGACGATGCAGGCCGTGGCGGCAAGGCGGCCGTTGATCTGCGCGGCCCGGACGATCGCGTCACCGACCGCATCGGCGGCGACGCTCCCACTGCCGTCAACGCCGACACTTCGACCGGCGGGGGCGGTGGCGGTGGTGGCGGTGGTGGCGCCGGTGGTGGGGGCGGTGGCGGCGGCGGCGGCGCTGTCTGACTCGCGCAAGCCGCGACCAGCAGCAGCATCAGCGCCGTGAGAATTCGGATCATTCTCGCCCCCGTTTAACCCCGTTGCCGCGAAGCTAGGCGCAAATTACCTTCTCGCCAAATCGGCCGCGCTCAACTCCTCCCACGATCAACGGCTAGTCCGATTGCGTGACTCACATTCTGCTTATCGTCGGCGGCGGCATCGCTGCGTACAAGGCCGCCGAGCTGATCCGCGGCGCGCGCAAGGCGGGCCACCGGGTGACCCCGGTATTGACCGCCGGCGGCGCGCATTTCGTTACCCCGATGAGCCTCGCCGCGCTGGCCGAAAGTCCGGTCTACACCTCGCTGTGGGATCTGAAGGACGAGACCGAGATGGGCCACATCCAACTGTCCCGCGCTGCCGATCTTGTGCTCGTCTGCCCCGCCACCGCCGACCTCCTCGCCAAGATGGCCGCCGGGATCGCCGACGATCTCGCGACGACGCTGTTGCTTGCCACAGACAAGCCGGTCTTCGTCGCCCCAGCAATGAATGTCCGCATGTGGCAGCATGAGGCGACCCAGGCCAACGTCGCTACCCTGCGTTCTCGCGGCGTGACCGTGATCGACCCCGACGAGGGCCCGATGGCGTGCGGAGAGTTCGGGCCGGGACGGCTGCCGGAGCCGATGGAGATACTAAAGCTCCTCCCCCTCCTTCAGGGGGGCGAGGTGGCACAAAGTGCCGGAGGGGGCACTTCGTCCCTTTCCGAACCTTTCGAACTCCCACCTCCGTCAGCTACGCTGACACTTCCCCCTGATAAGGGGGAGGGAATGAGAGGCACCCATATTCTCGTCACCGCTGGCCCGACGCACGAACCGATCGACCCCGTCCGCGTGCTCGCCAATCGTTCGAGTGGTAGGCAGGGCTTCGCCATTGCCGCCGCTGCCGCCGCGGCGGGTGCCCGGGTCACCCTCATCGCCGGACCGGTCGCCCTTCCCACCCCCGGCGGCGTCGCTCGCGTAGACGTCGAGACTGCCGAGCAGATGGCCGAAGCGGTCGACCATGCCTTGCCCGCCGACGTGGCCATCCTGGTCGCGGCGGTCGCCGACTGGAAGGTAATCGCCGCTCCGAACAAGCTGAAGAAAAGCGACGGCCCGCCACGGCTCGAATTCGCCCCCAACCCCGATATCCTCTCGACGCTCGGCAAGCACCCCGACCGCCCGCGCCTGCTGATCGGCTTTGCCGCCGAAACCGAGAATGTCGTCGCCAACGCCACCGCCAAACGCGCGTCCAAGAATGCCGACTGGATCGTCGCCAACGACGTCTCCGGCGACGTAATGGGCGGCGACCGAAACCAGGTGCATCTGGTCACGACATCCGGTGTCGAAGAATGGCCCGACGCATCCAAGGACGACGTCGCCCGGCAACTCGTTCAGCACATCATCGAGGAATTGCGTTGACCATTCGAATCCAGCTTTCGCGCCTGCCCCACGGTGAAGGTCTGCCAGTGCCCAGCTATGCGACCCCCGGTGCGGCCGGCATGGACGTCGTCGCAGCGGAAGATCTCGACCTCGCCCCCGGCCAGCGCCATGCCGTCGCCACCGGCTTTCGCGTCGCCATTCCCGAAGGTTATGAAATCCAGGTCCGTCCGCGCTCGGGCCTCGCCTTCAAGCACGGCATTTCCGTGCCCAATACGCCCGGGACGATCGACAGCGATTATCGCGGCGAACTGAAGATATTGCTCATCAACCACGGTTCCGACCCCTTCCCGATCCGTCGCGGCGAACGGATCGCGCAACTGGTACCGGCCGCGGTAACCTTGGCCGCGTTCGACGAGGTCGACGAACTGGAAGACACGACCCGCGGCCACGGCGGGTTCGGAAGCACCGGCATCAAGTGATCCTCACCGACGACGAACTCGACCGCTACGCCCGCCACATTGCGCTTCCACAGCTCGGCGGCATCGGACAGCAGCGGCTGAAGGCGACCCGCGTTGCCGTGGTGGGTGCCGGCGGGATCGGCGCGGCGGTCATTCCGGCGCTGACCGGGGCGGGGATCGGCCACCTCACCATCATCGATGGCGACATGGTCGAACTGAGCAATCTCCAGCGCCAGCCGATTTACAATACCGGCCAGGTGGGCATGGCCAAGGCTCGGCTCGCCACCCATTACGTCATGGCGCGCAACCCGCACATCAGCCTTGCCTGCATCGAGCAACGCATCGACGCCGCCAACGCCGCCGATCTGCTCGCCGATCATCACCTGGTAATCGACGGCACCGACAATTTTGCCACTCGTCTGATCGTCAGCGACACCTGCGTGGCGCTAGGGCTTCCACTGATCAGCGCCGCCGCGCAGCAGTTTCAGGGACAGGTGGCCCTGTTTCGCTCACGTCCCTGCTACCGCTGTTTCGTCGGCGACGCCTATGACGCCGACGATTGCGATACCTGCGCCGAGCTTGGCGTGCTCGGCGCGCTGACCGCCACCGTCGGCAGCTTCGCCGCCTTGCTCGCGATCCGCGCCATCGCCGGGATCTGTGACGACCCGGCGGGAACGCTGCATCTTTTCGACGGGCTCAGCCTTGCTTGGCGGCAGCTGAAGATTTCTTCGGAGCCGACTTGCCGGGCTTGCGGGCAGTCTTCGCCTTCGCTTTCGGCGCCGCCTTCCGCCCCTTCTTCTTGACTGGACCCTTGGCGGCCTTTTCGTCGATCAGCGCGACCGCCTCGTCGAGCGTGACCGCTTTCGGATCGGCCGTTTTGGGCAGCGTCGCGTGGGTCGTGCCGTCGCTCGCGTAGGGCCCGTATTTGCCCTCCATGATCTTTACCTCGAGCCCCGACACCGGATGCGGGCCTAGCACCGCCAACGGCTCGCGCGCCGCGCCGCGCCCACCTTTTGAGGCCGCCGCTTCGGCAAGCTTGACCACCGCCGCATTCATTCCCGTCTCGAACACCTCCAGGGGTGCCGACAGCCGGGCATATTTGCCATCGTGCAGCAGATAGGGACCATAACGTCCGATCGACGCGCTGATCATCAGCCCCGTCTCGGGATGCAGCCCGATCTCACGCGGCAGCGACAACAGTGCTTCGGCGGTCTCGACCGTCATTCCATCGAGCAATTCCTTGGGAATCGATGCCCGCTTGCCGTCGCGCTCCAGATAGGGACCGAACCGGCCCGACTTGAGTTCGATGCCATTGCCGAGGTCGGTCGGCCCCGCCGCCGCAACCTGCTCTCCGCCCTGTCCGAACTGGCGCGTAAACTTGCAGTCGGGGTAGTTCGAGCAGGCGACGAACGCACCATATTTGCCTCCGCGCAGTGCGAGTCGCCCGGTGCTGCATTGCGGGCACAATCGCGGGTCGGATCCGTCCTCCTTGTCGGGGAACAGGAAAGGCGCGAGGAACTCGTCGAGCGCCGCCGTCACTTCTGACGGCTTTTGCTCCATGACTTCGCCCGCCTTGGGCTTGAAGTCCTTCCAGAACATTTCGAGCATCTTCTGCCAACCGAGCCGCCCGCCTGAAACGTCGTCTAATTCCTCTTCGAGCAAGGCGGTGTAGTCGTAGTTCACGTACCGCTCGAAGAACCTTTCCAGGAACGCCGTGACCAGCCGCCCGCTTTCCTCGGGGAAGAAGCGGTTCTTGTCGAGGCGGACGTATTCGCGGTCCTTCAGCGTCTGGAGCGTCGCGGCGTAGGTCGAGGGGCGACCGATGCCGAGCTCTTCGAGCCGCTTGACCAGGCTCGCCTCGGAAAAGCGCGGCGGCGGCTGGGTGAAGCTCTGCGTCGCCTCGACTCCGGTTTTGACCGGCGCATCGCCGACCCTGAGCGGCGGCATCTTGCCGCCGTCGTCGTCGGCCGCATCGTCGCGACCTTCCTCGTACAGCGCCAGATAGCCCGGGAAGAGTGTCACCTGTCCCGTTGCCCGCAAGGTCGCGCGGCCCGCGCCATCGCTCAGCTCGACCGTCGTCCGTTCCAGCCGCGCCGATGCCATCTGGCTGGCCAACGCGCGATTGTAGATGAGCGAATAGAGCTTGGCATGGTCCCCCGATCCGCCGCGGTCTTTTCCGAAATCGGTCGGCCGGATGGCTTCGTGCGCTTCCTGCGCATTCTTGGCCTTGCTGGCATAGTGGCGGGGCTTGTCGGGCACGAAACCCGCGTCGTAGCGATCGGCGATCGCCTTGCGCGCCGCCGAGATCGCTTCGCCAGCCATCTGCACGCCGTCGGTCCGCATGTAGGTGATCAGCCCGTCCTCGTAGAGCGATTGGGCGAGCCGCATCGTGTGGCTTGCCGCATAACCGAGCTTGCGCGCCGCCTCCTGCTGCAAGGTCGAGGTCGTGAACGGCGGCGGCGGGTTGCGCGTCAAGGGCTTGGTTTCGACCGAGCCGACCGTGAAGTGCCCGTCCTCGACGACCTTCTTGGCCGCGTCCGCCGACCCCTTGTCGCCGATCGACAATCGGTCGAGTTTGTTTCCATCCAGCGCCACCAGCCGCGCGGCAAATGGCGTCGCGTCGCTCTCGAACGTCGCTGCGATCGACCAATATTCCTGGTTCTTGAACAGTTCGATCTCGCGCTCGCGATCGACGATGATGCGCAGCGCGACCGATTGCACCCGCCCGGCCGACTTGGCGCCGGGCAGTTTGCGCCAGAGGATCGGCGACAGGGTGAACCCGACCAGATAGTCGAGCGCCCGGCGCGCCCGATAGGCGTCGATCAGATCCTCGTCCAGCGCGCGTGGATGCTTCATCGCCTCGGTCACGGTGGCCCTGGTGATGGCGTTGAACGTAACGCGCTCGACATTGGCCGGAAGCAGCTTCTTCTTCCGCAGCACTTCCTGCACGTGCCAGCTGATCGCCTCGCCCTCGCGATCGGGATCGGTTGCCAGGATCAGCGTGTCGGCCTTTTTCGCCTCGTCCGAAATCGCCTTCAGCTGCTTGGCCTTGTCGGGATAATTCTCCCATTCCATGGCGAAGCCGTCGTCCGGATCGACCGATCCGTCCTTGGGCGGGAGATCGCGGACATGGCCGTAACTGGCCAGTACCCGGTGTCCGGCGCCCAGATAATTTTCGATGGTCTTGGCCTTGGCGGGCGATTCGACGATGACGAGTTTCAAGCGCTTAATTCCTTATGCGTACGTACGCGTATGGTGCCGACCGCCGAAACGGGCCGTCAAGCGGTCAGACTGACCCTGCCCCCGGCGTGCCGCTCAAGACGCCCGGCCAGGTCGAGTTCGAGCAACACCAGTTGCACCTCACCAGGCGCCGCGCCCGAAAGGCGCACGATCTCGTCGACTGGCGCGGGCGACGGACCGAGCAATTCGATCACCCGGTCGCGGACCGCGTCGGGAGAGTTCGACCGGCATCGCATCCCCGCCGTGGTCGAACCGATGGCTCGGCGATGCGAGCCGACCGGTCATCGTCTGAAGCCCCTCCATCACGTCGGCGGCGTTCTGGATCAGCGTCGCGCCGTCGCGGATCAGTTGGTTGCAGCCCTGCGCGCGCTGGTCGAGCGGCGATCCCGGCACCGCCATCACCTCGCGTCCCATCTCCCCCGCCAGCCGGGCGGTGATCAGCGATCCCGATCGCGGTGCTGCTTCGACCACCACCGTCGCCTGGGCCAGGCCGGCGATGATCCGGTTGCGATACGGAAAATGACGCGCGCGAGGCTCGGTCCCCGGCGGCATTTCCGCAATCACCAGGCCCCGCTCTCCCATCGCCCGCTGCCGAGCCTCATTCTCGGGCGGATAGAAAATGTCGATCCCGCCTGCCACCACGCCGATCGTTCCGCTGTCCATCGCTCCGTCATGCGCCGCGCTGTCGATCCCGCGCGCCAGTCCCGACACGACGACCACGCCGTCCCGCCCCAGGTCGTGCGCCAGCCCGCGAGCGAAGCGGCAGGCGGCGGCGCTTGCGTTACGCGCGCCGACGATCGCCACCAGCGGACGGTCGAGCAGCGTCAGATCGCCCATCACGGTCATTACCGGCGGTGCGTCGCTCAGTTCGGCCAGCGCCCGGGGATAAAGCCCCTGTCCGACCGACAAATATCGCGCACCGATCCCCTCGACCCGCGCCATCTCCGCCTTGGCGGCAGCTTCGCTGAATAGCGGTGGCGCCCGTCCTCCGCCACGCGCGGCAAGGTCGGGAATGGCCTCGAGCGCCTGCTCCGCCCCGCCGAAGCGCGCCATCAGCTGGCGAAAGGTCACCGGACCGATCCACGTGGATCGCACAAGCCGCAATCGCGAGAGCAGATCTCTGCTCAAACCGCATCATCCCGATTGGTGCGGCCAACGCGCGGTTCGGTGCCTGCCCTCAGCCGGGCGAGATTCTCCCGGTGTTTCCAGATTACGAGGATCGCGAAGCCCAGGAACAGCGGCAGCAACGCTCGCTCTCCCGCCAGCGCAACGGTCACTGGCGCGCTCGCCGCCGCGGCCATCCCCGCGACCGAGGAAATCCGCAGCAGCAGCAGCAACCCGATCCACACCAGGCCATAGATGACCGCCGCGGGCCAGTAGAGCGGCGCAATCACGCCAAGCAGTGTTGCAACGCCCTTTCCGCCGCGAAACCTGAGCCAAAGCGGATAAAGATGCCCAATCATCGCCCCCGCAGCGGCATGATACGTACCATCCGGCCAGAGTTTTTGAGCGATCAGCACCGCCGCCGCGCCCTTGGCCGCATCGAGCAGTAACGTCGCGGCCGCCAGCCCTTTCGATCCGGTCCGAAGCACATTGGTCGCCCCGATGTTACCCGACCCGATCTCGCGCAGATCGCCCCGGCCCGACAGGCGCGTCAGCAACAAACCGAAGGGGATCGACCCCAGCAGATAACCGATGCCAAGGGCGAAAAGCAGCGACCAACTCATCGGCAGGGCGTAGCAGAACCTTTTTGCTCCGCAACCGGATGCGTTGCTCACCACCGCATCGACACACCGTCCTTCCTTTTGGCCAACAGCAAGCTAGGACGGTGCTTCGACAGTTCGGACCGAAGATTGGAATCTTGACGCCCATGGACGCCCCCCTGCTGTTCTTCGATTCGGGGGTCGGCGGCCTTTCGGTGCTCGGGCCGACCCGCGCGTTGCTGCCCACCGCGCCGGTCGTCTACGCCGCCGACAGTGCGGGCTATCCTTATGGCACCCGAACCGACGCCGATCTCGCGCAGCGGGTCCCTGCCTTGCTCGCTCGTCTGGTCGACCGCTTCGATCCCCGGCTTGTCGTGATCGCCTGCAACACGGCGTCCACCATCGCACTCGACCAGGCCAGGGCGGCGCTCGACATTCCCGTCGTCGGCACGGTCCCGGCGATCAAGCCCGCCGCAGAGCGAAGCCGGACGCGGGTGATCGGCGTGCTCGGCACCGAGGCGACCGTCCGCCAACCCTACGTCACCGATCTTGCAGCGCGCTTCGCCGCCGATTGCACCGTCATCCGCCACGGCAGCCCGCAACTGGTCGCCCTGGCAGAGGCCAAGCTTGCCGGTGAGGCAATCGACCCGGCGGCCATCGCCGCCGCAGTCTCGCCGATGCTCGGTCAGTCCCGCGGGGACGAAATCGATACGGTCGTCCTTGCCTGTACGCATTTTCCGCTGCTTGCCGATGCACTTGCGGTCGCGCTTCCGGGCGTGACCTTCGTCGACGGCGGTCCGGGCATCGCGCGCCGTGTCGCCTTCCTGACGCAAGGCCAAGAATGGCCGACGACCGCATCCGCTGGAATCGCCGTCTTCACCGGCGCACCGCCGCATTCGTCACTCGTACGATCGCTTCAGCGCTTCGAACTGGACAAATTGTCCACCCTCTAATTGCGAGTCGTTCGCAATGGCATTCCCCTATCACCGGGGATATTGGGCTCCCGTGGATTACGAACGTATCTTCAAGGCAGCGATCGACCGGTTGCACGATGAAGGCCGCTATCGCGTCTTCATCGACATCCTGCGTACCAAGGGCAATTACCCGAACGCGCAATGCTTTCACGGTCACAATGGTCCCAAGCCGATCACCGTCTGGTGTTCGAACGATTACCTCTGCATGGGCCAGCATCCCGCCGTCATCGACGCGATGGAGGGCGCGCTCCATGAGGTCGGCGCCGGTTCGGGCGGCACGCGCAACATCGGCGGCAACACCCACCTGCACATCCAGTTGGAGCGTGAACTTGCCGATTTGCACGGCAAGGAAGGGGCGCTTCTATTCACGTCGGGTTACGTCTCGAACGAAGCGGCACTGTCCACACTCGGCAAGCTGCTGCCCGGCTGCGTGATCTTTTCCGACGAGTTGAACCACGCCTCGATGATTGCCGGGATCAAGAATTCGGGCTGCGAGAAGCGCGTGTTCCGCCACAACGATCTCGAGCATCTCGAGCAATTGCTGCTTGAGGAAGATCCCGAAACGCCCAAGCTGATCGCGTTCGAAAGCGTCTATTCGATGGACGGCGACGTCGCGCCGATCGCCGCGATCTGCGATCTCGCCGACAAATATGGCGCGCTCACCTATCTCGACGAAGTCCACGCCGTCGGCATGTACGGTCCGCGCGGCGGCGGCATTTCGGAGCGCGATGGAGTCGCCGACCGCGTAACGATCATCGAAGGCACGCTGGGCAAGGCGTTTGGCGTGATGGGCGGCTACATCACCGCCGCCACCGATATCATCGATTGCATCCGCAGCTATGCGCCGGGCTTCATTTTCACCACCAGCTTGTCGCCGGTGCTGGTTGCCGGTGCGCTCGCCTCGGTCCGTCATCTCAAGGCGTCGCAGGACGAGCGCGATGCGCAACAGGCCGGCGCGGCCATGCTCAAGGCCAAGTTCCGCGACCATGGGTTGCCGGTGATGGACAGCGTCACCCACATCGTCCCGCTGCTGGTCGGTTGCCCGATCGATGCCAAGCGGATCAGCGACATATTGCTCGCCGAATATGGCCTCTACGTTCAGCCGATCAATTTCCCGACCGTGCCGCGCGGTACCGAGCGGCTGCGCTTCACCCCGGGGCCCAACCACAGCGAAGCCATGATGGACGAACTTGCCGGCGCGCTGGTCGAGATCTGGGGCCGGCTCGAGCTCGAAAAGCGTCACGCGGCCTAAAGCTGGTAGCGAATCCCGGTCGCATCCCCTAGATGATGACCATGCGCATTGCTGTTTCCGCCGACCATGCCGGATATGAACTGAAGGACGTGCTGATCGCGTGGCTGCGCGAAGACGGGCACGAGATCCTCGACCTCGGCACCAACGGCCCGGAAAGCGTCGATTATCCTCGCTTCGGCGCCTCGCTCGCCGAGGCCATCGCGGATGGGCGTGTCGAACGCGAAATCACCGTCTGCGGATCGGGAATCGGGGTCGCCATCGCCGCCAATCGCAACCCCGCCTGCCGCTGCGCTCAGGTCGCCGAGCCGCTGTCCGCCAGCCTGGCCCGACGCCATAATGATGCCAACGCCATCGCACTCGGCGCGCGGCTGATCGGGGTCGACATGGCCAAGGCCTGCGTCACCGCCTTTCTCACCACCGACTTCGAAGGCGGGCGTCACCAGCACCGCGTCGACCAGCTGAAGGACTGCTAGACCATGGCCACCCTTGCCGATCCGCCACTTTCCGACGTCCAGCCCGATGGCTTCTTCACCCGCCGCCTGGCCGACAGCGACCCAGCCGTCGCCGCCGGGATCGCCGCCGAACTGAAACGCGAGCAGACCCAGATTGAATTGATCGCCTCCGAAAACATCGTGTCGCGCGCGGTGCTTCAGGCGCAGGGCTCGGTGCTGACCAACAAATATGCGGAAGGCTATCCCGGCCGTCGCTATTACCAGGGTTGCGCTCCCTCGGACACGGTCGAGCAACTGGCAATCGACCGCGCGAAGAAGCTGTTCAACTGCGGCTTCGCCAACGTCCAGCCGCATTCGGGGGCGCAGGCCAACGGCGCGGTGATGCTGGCGCTGACCAAGCCCGGGGACACGATCCTGGGCATGAGCCTCGACGCCGGCGGCCACCTGACCCACGGCGCCAGGCCCGCCATGTCGGGCAAATGGTTCAACGCCGTCCAGTACGGCGTCAGCCGCGACGACGATCTGATCGACTTCGCCGAGGTCGAAGCGCTCGCCAAGCAACATCGCCCGACGCTCATCATTGCCGGCGGCTCGGCCTATCCGCGCCATATCGACTTCGCCCGCTTTCGTGCCATGGCCGACGAGGTCGGGGCGACCTTCATGGTCGACATGGCGCACTTTGCCGGGCTGGTCGCCGCGGGCGAGCATCCGACTCCGTTCGGCCACGCCCATGTCGTCACCACCACCACCCACAAGACCCTGCGCGGCCCGCGCGGCGGCATGGTGCTGACCGACGACGAAGCCATCGCCAAGAAGATCAACTCCGCGGTCTTCCCCGGCCTGCAGGGTGGCCCGCTGATGCACGTCATCGCCGCCAAGGCGGTGGCGTTCGGTGAAGCGCTGGAGCCCGGCTTCAAGACCTATGCCAAGGCGGTCATCGCCAACGCCCGTACCCTCGCCGCCCGTCTCAAGGATCGCGGCGCCGACCTCGTCGCCGGCGGCACGGACACCCACCTCGCGCTGGTCGACCTGCGCCCGCTCGAAATCACCGGCAAGGACGCCGACGAAGCGCTCGAGCGCGCCGGCATCACCTGCAACAAGAACGGCATTCCGTTCGATCCTCTGCCGCCGATGCAGACCAGCGGCATCCGCGTCGGCTCCCCCGCCGGCACCACGCGCGGCTTTGGCGAGGCCGAGTTCGCCGAGATCGGCGACATGGTGGCCGACGTGCTGGCCGGCGTGGCGAAGGGCGACCCGGCGACCGAACGCGCCGTCAACGCCCGTGTCCGCGCGCTCTGTACCCGCTTCCCCATCTATCAGGATTGATCCCGTCATGTCCCCACCCAACGACCAGGATCCCGGCCTGATCGGCCGCGCCGCCGACGAGATCAAGGGAATGGCGAACGAGGGCCTGTCGCATCCCTCGACCAAGCCGGTACTTGGCGGCGCGGCGCTCGGTGTGGTCGCGGCCATCCTCCCGGTGATCACCGTGCCCGTCGGGCTGATCGGCGGCGCGGCGATCGCGCTGTGGCTGCGCATCAAGCGCTGACATGCGCTGTCCGTTCTGCGCCCACGAAGACAGCCAGGTTAAGGATAGCCGTCCGTCGGAGGACAGTGCCTCGATCCGCCGGCGCCGCGAATGTGCCGGCTGCGGCGCCCGCTTCACGACCTTCGAGCGGGTCCAGCTCCGCGACCTCACCGTGCTCAAGAAGGACGGCAAGCGCGAGCCCTTCGACCGCGCCAAGCTGGAGCGCGCCATCGGCCACGCCTGCCGCAAGCGCGCGATCGAGGCGGGCAAGATCGAACAGATGGCCAGCGGCATCCAGCGCCGCCTCGAGACCAGTGGCGATGAAGTCACCACCGACATGATCGGGCAATTGGTGATGTTCGGCCTCAAGACGCTCGACCCGGTTGCCTACATTCGCTTCGCCAGCGTCTACAAGGACTTCACCGAGGCCGGCGATTTCGCCGAAATTGCCGAAGCCGTCGAAGGCACCCCCCCGCCGCCCGAGGGTCCGGGGTTGCTGGACAAGTTGATTTGATCCCCCCTCCCCCAATCATCGTCCTCGTCCGTCCCCAGCTTGGCCAGAACATCGGCAAGGCCGCGCGCGCCATGCTCAATTTCGGGCTGACCGAGTTGCGCCTGGTCGCCCCGCGCGACGGCTGGCCCAACCCCGATGCCGGTCCCGCCGCGAGCGGGGCGGACGACGTGCTGGAACGGGCCGAGGTCTACCCCACCGTCGCCGCTGCGGTCGCCGATTGCGCCCATGTCTTCGCCTCGACCGTTCGCCGCCGCGACATCGTGCTGCCCGTCGTCGGCCCTGCCGATATGGCGGCCGAAATCCATTCCTCGCCGGGGCGTACCGCCATACTTTTCGGGCCCGAACGATCGGGTCTGGAGACCGAGGATGTCGCGCTCGCGGGCAAGATCGTCACCGTGCCGATCAACCCGGAATTTGGCAGTCTCAATCTTGCCCAGGCGGTGATCCTGCTGGCCTACGAATGGTCGCGCGGCCGCGCCCTCTCCCAGCCCACCTTCAAGGAAATCGACCCTCCCGCGCCGCAGGCCGAGGTCGAAGGTCTGGTCGGACAGATGGACGATGCGCTCGACAAGTCGGGCTATTATTTCCCCGCCGACCGCACCGAGGTCACGCGCCTCAATCTCCGCACGATGTTGACCAAGCCCGGATGGTCGAGTCGCGAAATCCGGGCGATGCGCGGCATGCTCCGCTCGATCGCCAAGGGCTCGAAGCGCTGAGGCCATCGAAGGGCGAAGCCACGCCGGACAAAATCGATTTTCGATCGATCGTGAATGGGGATATAGTGCCTCCTCTCTCAAGATGGAGGATCAGGATGTTCGCATTTGTGATGGCTTCGTTGATGATCGCCGCCAGTGACGCCCAGGTCGCTGTGCCGTCCTCGCCGGGTCCGGCCGCTTCGCTGGCCGGCCAGCCGACCCGCTATTGTCGTGAGAGTGGCACGGCTCCTTCGCGCAGTCAGGCAATCCTGATCTGCCGGACGAAGGCCCAATGGGCACGCCGCGACGTTTGCCAGGGGGTGACCAGCTATTGCGCTCCGGCCAAGCGCGATGCGTCCCTTCCCGCCACCCTTCCGGGCAAGCCCACCGCCTTCGCGCTCAACGAAGACAGCCGGATCCTGTGCAAGGTCACCAAGATCACCGGCTCGCGCCTCCGCTCGGCAAACATCTGCCTGCCGATGCGCGAATGGGACCGAATGCACGCCAATTCGAAGGAAGAGGTGAGCGACCTTCAGGACCACCAGTCGAAGCGCTTTACCGGCGAGCAGTAAGCCCGCGGCTTGACCCGTTGGCGCCTCTCGTCTAGGCGCTCGCCTTCGCAATTGATCTCGCACGTCCGGTGAAGCGGTGATCGCAGTCGACAATGGGTCGGCTGGTGCGGTTCCGGGCATTTCCGCTGGTTTTCCACCGGCATGCAAATTGGAGTGACACGATGTCGAAGCGCAAAAGCGCCAAGTATAAGCTCGACCGCCGCATGGGCGAAAACGTCTTCGGACGTCCCAAGAGCCCGGTCAATCGCCGCGAATATGGCCCCGGCCAGCATGGCCAGCGCCGCAAGGGCAAGGTCTCCGACTTCGGCCTGCAGCTGCGCGCCAAGCAGAAGCTCAAGGGCTATTACGGCGACGTTACCGAAAAGCAGTTCAAGCAGACCTTCCAGCACGCCAGCTCGGATGAAGGGCGACGCCAGCCAGAACCTCATCGGCCTGCTCGAACGCCGCCTCGACATGATCGTCTATCGCGCCAAGTTCGCGCCGACGATCTGGGCCGCCCGCCAGCTGGTCAGCCACGGGCACATCCGCGTCAACGGCATCAAGTGCAACATCGCGTCGCGCCGCTGCGACGTGAACGACGTGATCGAGCTCGGCCCCAAGGCGCAGGAAATGGCGCTGGTGATGGAAGCGCAGGGCCTCGCCGAGCGCGACATCCCCGAATACGTCTCGGCCGACGGCACCGCCAAGGTCACCTTCGCCCGCGTTCCCACGCTCGACGAAGTGCCCTATCCGGTGCGTATGGAGCCGAACCTCGTGGTCGAATTCTACTCGCGCTAAGCGATCGAGCATACTGCCAAACAAAAAGGGCGGCCCTTGCGGGTCGCCCTTCTTGTTTCTGCCCTTGGCCGTTGGCCGCTATTTCCCGATCGCGGATTCCAGCGCCATTCCGATCCGATTGAGCATGTCGGCACGCGCATTGCTGTCGTCTAGCTGGTGATCGAGCCCGGGGTAGCGAACGAACTCCACTTTCGCACCCGCACCACGCAGCGCCGATTCCATCTTCTCGCTCTGGGCGATGCCGACATTGATGTCGTAATCGCCATGGAACATCAGCACCGGCACCTTGATCTTCGACACGTTACGCAGCGGCGACCCCTCGGAGACATGCGGTCCCGATCCGACGAACGCCTGAACCAACTTGGCGTTGGTGTAGCCTTCGCTTTCCTTTTTCAGTAACGCCATGTCGGTGACCGGCGCAATTGCTACCGCCGTCTTGTAAAGCGTCGGCTCGATGGCCGCCGATTGCAGCGCCGCATAGCCACCGTACGACCATCCGACGATCGCGATACGGGACGGATCGGCTATTCCTTCCTTGACGAGGTAGTGGGCCGAATCGGTGATGTCGGCCATCGAGGTCTTCCAGTTAATGAACCCATTCGCATTCTGGAATTCGGAGCCATAGCCTGACGATCCGCGATAGTTGGGCTGGATCACGGCATAGCCGCGCGCCGCGAAGAACTGCGCCAGCCAATCGAAGCCCCATTCGTCGCGTGAACTCGGTCCACCGTGCGGCAACACAACCGCACCAAGCGACTTGCCCGTGCTGCCCGGCGGAAGGGTCAGATAGGCCGGGATCTTCACCCCATCTCTGGAGGTGTAGGAAATCGGCTTCACCGAAGCGAGCGTTTTGCCCTCTAGCGCGGGCCGTACGAGGGCCAATTCGGTCATTTTCTTGGTCGCGCGGTCGAGCACGTAATAGCCACCAGGATTGGTGTCCGCACTGGCGAAGATCAGCAGTTTCTGGCCGTCGGCGCTCGATCCGTCGAGGTGGATGAGTGGGAATTTGGGGATCGCCCGACCCAAAGCGCCGGCCAGTTTCTTATATTCGGGGTCGAAATAGACCACCCGACGCTGATCGTCGGTGAACGTGTAGCCGATGACCTGGCGGCCTTTGCCGATACGCACCACGCCGTCGATGTCGACTTTGGGATCGGAAGCCACGGGGGTCAGCGTGCCGGTTCCGTCAAGCGCCATGCGATACAATGCGTCGCGACCATTGGTTTTCTTCAATACGAGCGCAGTATTGCTCTGGCCTTCGACCGCCACCGGCCAGATGCCTTCGCCACCGCGCGAATCATACTGGCCGAGAACCTGCCACTCGGTGCTTCCCTGCTTGCGATACCGGTAACGCGTAACGCCGGTGACGGAGAAATCGCGAACGGTATCGACGACCGCGACACGGACGTTGCCCTGGCCGTCAGTCATGTAGCCGGTCACTTCGTCGCGCGGCGCGACGACCGGCTTGAATTCCATTTTGTTGAGATCGATCCGATCGACCCCAAGGCCACTCGCCGACCGCGACACGTTCGTGCCGGTCGTTCCGGTTTCGCGCACATATTGACGCGCCATCAGGACCGCGTCCTGCTCACCTGGAAGCCAATCGATAATGCTGCCATCGAATTGACGCAGGTCCGCATCCTTGTCCGATGCTTTCTGACCAAGGGCGCGCATGCCGCCGCCTTCCGCCGATACGGAAACGAGTCGGGTGAATGGCACCAACTGGCCATCGATCCGCGAATTGCCGCTGTATCGGCAGATCAGTTTTTTCTCACCCGCGAATCCGCACCAATCGAGGCTCTCAAGGCTGCTCTTCGATCCCACGATCGGTTTGGACGCCCCGGTTGCCAGGTCATACACCCGGCCGATCGTCGATCCGGCCGCTCCGCCGGACAGCAGGAATACCTTCGACCCACTCGGCGAGATGTCGACCGACCAGGCGCTTTCGCGTTTGGCGAACAATGCTGCGTCTTGCGCGATGGTGTTGGTCGGTGCTGCCGATACCGGCATGATGACGGCCGACGCGAGCAGCGCCGCCAGAGTGATACGCAACATGTTTGCCCCCTCGTCTTGATCGACCTCGCTACAATTCACGAAGCGATTGATAAATCAACCCGTCTTGGCGCGAACGCAGCGGACTGATAGGCGCGCGCTCATGAATTCCGCCGACAATGTTCCGCAGCCCGAATGGGCGCCGCATGAAGCCATGTGGATCGGCTTCCCTAGTCATGCCGATTTGTGGGAGGACGATCTCGCCCCCGCCCAGGCCGAAGTCGCCGCATTTGCCTCAGCACTCCATGCCGATGGCGCCGGGGAAGCTATCTGGCTGGTCGCCGCCAATCAAGATGCCGCTGCCAAGGCCCGCCGCCTCTGCCCCTTCGCGACCGTGATCGTCGAACCGTTCGGCGACATCTGGTTGCGCGACACCGGGCCGATCGTTCTCGGGACCGGCGCCGACCGGCGCGCACAGGGGTTCGGGTTCAACGGCTGGGGCGGGAAATACGACCTGCCGGGCGACGACAGCATCGGCGAGCGCCTCGCCGCCGCGGCCGGCTTGCCCTATGCCAAAGCCGATTGGATCCTCGAAGGCGGCGCGATCGATGGCGACGGCAGCGGCACGTTCCTCACGACCGAACAATGCCTGCTCAATCCAAATCGCAATCCGGAAATGAGCCGCTTCGACATCGAAAAGGCTTTGTCCGAGCAGCTTGGGGCGACCGGAATGGTGTGGCTCGGCGACGGTTTGCTCAATGACCATACCGACGGCCATGTCGACAATCTCGCGCGCTTCGTCGGGCCGGGCCGGGTCGCGGTGCCCGAAGCGGTCGAAGACGATCCCAATGCCGCGGTCTACGCCGATGCGGCCGAGGCGCTGCTCGATGCAGATCTCCAGGTCATCGCCCTCCCATCTCCCGGTCCGATCGAGGTGGACGGTACCATCGTGCCCGCCAGTCACATGAATTTTGTCATCGGCAACGCCGCCGTGGTGGTGCCGACATATGATACTCGCAGTGTGACCGCACTGGTTGAAGCGCTCGCCGATATCTTTCCCGACCGCCACATCGTCCCCCTCCCCGCCGACCACCTCCTCACCGGCGGCGGCAGCTTCCACTGCATCAGTCAGCAGGTGCCGAAATGACCAACCTCAAAGTCGCCGCCCTCCAGCTGGCCTTCGGCGATGACACCGCCGAGAACATCCGCAACGTCTCCGACCTCGTCCGTGAGGCGGCGGGCAAGGGTGCGAAGGTCGTCCTGCCCCCGGAGTTGTTCGAAGGCCCCTACTTCTGCAGGGTTGAAGACGAAGACCAGTTCGCCACCGCAAAGCCCACCGACCGCCATCCCTCGGTCATCGCCATGCAGGCGCTCGCGGCGGAACTGGCAATCTGGATCCCGACCAGCTTCTTCGAGCTCGACGGCCAACACCATTACAACAGCCTCGCGATGATCAATCCCGACGGCAACGTCGCCGGTGTCTATCGCAAGAGCCACATTCCCGACGGACCGGGCTACGAAGAAAAGTTCTATTTCCGCCCCGGCAACACCGGCTTCAAGGTCTGGCCCGGTGCGGAAACCACGCTCGGCGTCGGGATCTGCTGGGACCAATGGTATCCGGAAGCCGCCCGGTCGATGATGCTCATGGGTGCCGAGATCCTGTTCTATCCGACCGCGATCGGCACGGAACCGCACGATCCCGAGCTGGACACGTCGCGGCTGTGGCGGCGTGCGATGATCGGCCATGCGGTCAGCAACGTCGTGCCTGTCGTCGCCGCCAATCGCATCGGCACCGAAGGCGGTCAGCGCTTCTACGGGCACAGCTTCATCTGCGACGAGCGTGGCGATTTGCTGGCGGAATTCGGTGCGGAGGAGACCGGTGTTCTCGTTGCCGATGTCGATCTAACCGCCGCAAAGAAGCATCGCGCAGCTTTCGGGTTTTTCCGGGATCGCCGGCCCGAACTCTACGGAAGGCTCACGCAGGACGTTTAAGCGCCGTTTCGAAGACGGCTTCGAACATCGCCGCACTCAGCCGTTTGGTGTTCTGATTATAGCGACTGCAATGATAGCTATCGATCAGCCGCAGCCTGCCCGGCATTGCGTGCACGGCCCCGTGCGCGAACTTGGCTTTGGCCAGCGGCACATCGAAGCTTCGGCACAAAGTGTCATGCGCTACCTTTCCCAAGGCGATGAACGTCGTCAGACTTTGAAGGCTGGCAATCGCTTCCATCAGGAAAGGACGGCAATTGCTTTCCTCGACCGGTAGGGTCTTGTTCTGCGGCGGTAGGCATTTCACCGCATTGAGAATGATCGCGCCTTTCAGTTCGAGCCCGTCATCCCGTCGCTGATCGTAGCTCCCATCGCTAAGTCCGAACCGCTCCAAAGTCGCGTACAGCAAGTCGCCCGCGTAATCGCCGGTGAATGGTCGGCCGGTGCGGTTGGCCCCATGTTTTCCCGGTGCGAGCCCTATGATCGCCAACCAGGCGTCGGGATCGCCGAAAGCTGGCACCGGCGCATTCCACCAGTCTGGGTGCACTGTTCGATTTGCCTGTCGAAATGCGACCAGACGCGGGCACAAGGGGCAGTCGCGCGGCGCCTCTGCGTTCGGCAATGGCGACAATTCGGCAGGGGTAGCGAACAGCATCGACCTGACCTAGGCGAGCGAGCGTGTCAGACGCAACGCACCTCTACGCCATCGCTCTTGGTTCCAACCGGTCACACGGCGCGTACGGCCGACCCGCCGGCGTCGTTGGCGCTGCCATTGCCAAGCTCGATCAGGACTTCATCCTGTTTGACTCCTCGCCTATTCTCATCAATCCAGCGCAAGGCACCGCGGGCCGCGACTTTGCCAATGCGGTGGCGCTTGTCGAAAGCCCGCTCAGGCCTCACGCGATGCTCGCTGCAATAAAGACCATCGAGCGACAGTTCGGACGTCGCGCAGGCCGACGCTGGGCAAGCCGCGTGCTCGATCTCGACATCTTGGTGTGGAGCGGCGGACAGGTGCTTTCGCATCGCCTTACCATCCCTCACCCACGGTTGGCGGAGCGCACCTTTGCCATTGCTCCACTGGCAATGATCGCACCCGATTGGCGGATATCGGGATCGCTGACTGCTCGTCACCTCGCCTCACGCCTTGCGAGGCCGCGCCCGCTTGGCTAAGCGCTGCAGCGCGCCATGACGCATGGGGCCCTTAGCTCAGTCGGTAGAGCAACTGACTTTTAATCAGTAGGTCGCTGGTTCGAACCCAGCAGGGCTCACCATATTTTTTCTGCGTCGTTTTCAGTCAGGCCGATTATTTCAGCCGCAATGCAGCGACCCGAAAGATTCTGGTAAGGCATTTACGGCTAGTCCTTGGTTTGACCGGAAAAATTCCGGGCACGAACCGCGATCGGGGCCGGCACAAGGATGAAAAACGGAGCGAACCAGCTTTCGATCGACACGACCGCTTATTCGCTGTCGGGAAAAGCCCCGGCCCCTTCCGACCGGCGTGAAGGGGAACGTCATCTCACCCTGTTCCGAGTTCGGGGCGATGACCGTCGATGGTCGGCGAGAGCTTTGCCTTATCCGGAACATCTCGGAAGGGGGCATGATGATCCGCCCCTACTGCGCCCTTGCTGAAGACGCCGAATTGACGATCGAACTGAAGACCGGCTTCCTGGTCAATTGCAAGGTGGCTTGGATTTGCGAGGACGCCGTCGGTGTCGTATTTGAGCGGCCGGTCGACATCGTCGAGATTTTATCGAGTTCCAGCGATGGTCCGCGTCCACGGATGCCGCGCATCGAAGTCGATTGCTTCGCGACCGTCCGAAATGGCAGCGAAGTCCATCGCATGCGCGTCCACGACGTCTCGCAGGGCGGAGTTAAGCTGGAGAGCAGCAGAATCATTGATAACGGGGCAGA
The DNA here is from genome assembly GCA_963740965.1 of uncultured Alphaproteobacteria bacterium. GTDB lineage: Bacteria > Pseudomonadota > Alphaproteobacteria > Sphingomonadales > Sphingomonadaceae > Sphingomicrobium. The sequence goes on along the minus strand of CAVUFW010000006.1, from coordinate 310,955 downwards.
CCTTTTGGTATCGCTGCCCGGACTTGATCCTCAGCCCGCCGCGGTTCGTTGGAGCGAGGAAGGCTACCTCGGCGTGACCTTCAATCGACTCCTTCCGCTGGCGGAATTGGTAGGGTGGCTTCGCGCGACGCGGGACCAACCGGGGGCGCATCACTAAACGCTAAGAAACCTAGGACGCTCAGTCGCTCAGATTCTGGAGCGGTTCGCCCCAAATCCAGTCTTTCGCCAATTGGCGTTCACCGGCCGACAACCCGCTATTCCTGATGCCCGGACGACGGAAATCGAGCTTCGTTTGCGGTTTCGTACTGGGAACATGCCGAAGCACGGCTTCGGGATCGAGCTTGGCATCGAACGCGATGCCAGCTCGCCCGTCGACGACCCACGCCACGCGCCCGGCAAGCGTCAATTCCTTCTTGCGGAATACCACCGGGCTGTTGATCGCGGGCAATCTGCCCGCCTCGACCAGCGCACCCTCGGCGGATAGATTACGAAGCTTGACCGGAACGATCACGCCGCCGGCTTCGATGGACGCCGCCATCAAGACATGCGAACGACGCCCCTGGCGCTTCTGGGTGATCTCACTCTCGTCCATTGCCATAGCTTTAGTCGATATGGGTAAAGGCTTCGTTTAATGTCGCAGTTCAAGCCTCATTGGCGCGCGGCAGCGATCGTCATCATGGCATTCTTGGTTTTTGCGCTCGCAGGCTTGATCGGCGGCCCCGCATTCTCGGTCGATGTCGACGCTATTCGCGCACTGACCGCGACTTGACTTTCGGCGGTCGGCCTGACTGACAACGCAATCATGCTCACCCAAGTGGGTAGTGCGTCCGGACTCATCGCAATTCTGTTCTTGAGCGATTTCCTGCTGGCCCAGGCGCGTCGGTGGCGAGATTTGGCGGCGCTGACCGGCATCGTCCTTACAGGTCGGATCCTGATCGAATTGCTCAAACTAGCGATCGATCGGCCGCGTCCGACGCTGACGCTTCATCCGGTCGAGGTTCATTCGCTCAGTTTCCCAAGCGCCCATGCTGGCAATTCAATGATTACGTTTCTCGCGATCGCGTTGATCGCCGCTCCTGCAGAATGGCGTGGGCGGGCAATTTCACTCGCAGTTCTCGGCAGTCTGGCAATCGGTTCAACGCGACCCTTGCTGGGCGTCCATTGGCCGAGCGATGTCATCGGCGGCTGGGCCCTGGGGGTCGGATGGGTCGTTGCGGCGACCGCTTTAACCCGCCGGTGGCGGCTCTCGGCGAAATAACAGCATGACGTTGTTGGCGGGCATGGCACGACATTCGTTCAGAACCAGACCGCGCAACTCGGCCTCTCGCTGAAACGCTGCCAGCGATCTCAGGCCCCACAACGGATTCCGGGCTCTCAGATCCTTATCGAACAACAAATTCGACGTGGCGGTTTCCACTCCTTCCACAATCCATGGACCGTAAAGGATAAGCGGCGCGCCCTCAGCCAGCAAATAAGCAGCACCGTCAAGGAGGCCGATGGCGCTCTTCCACGGGCTGATGTGCACCATGTTGATGCACAGAATCGCGGCGGCCCGTGCCAAGGGCCAAGCGGTCGTCGCCGCATCGATCATGACAGGCGCGCGCAGGTTGGTGGGACCACCAAGGCGCCAGCTTGCAATCGACGCCAGCGCCTCGGGATCGGGGTCACTCGGTTGCCAATCGAGGTCGGGGAAGCGGCGCGCGAAAGCCAGGGCGTGCTCGCCCGTACCGCTTGCGATTTCGAGCACCAGTCCGTAGGCGGGCAACCAGTCGGCTAGCACGTCGCCGATCGGAACAACGTTGCGGGCGGCGGCGGGCGCGGACCGTCGCACGTCCCCGTCAAGGTCGCCGACATTATACGGTGGAATGCGTTCAACCATCGCCGACTGACCCGCGGCGACTGCTCATTCCACGATATCCCAGCCAACCGAGAAGGCCGATCGGGCCGGCCATCAGGGTCAGGAAGAGGAACGGCAGCTGGGCTAGCCGACCGACTCCCTTGGCATCGGCGTCGCGGGCGATCCACAGGCCGACGAACAGGTCGAAGGCGAGGTAGTGGGTCCAGCCGATGACGATGCCGCCATCGCTCATGAACAAGGGCCTAAGCCCTTCGATGGAATAATCGAGCAGGTTAGGCTCGGTCGCTCCGGCCACGCGACCGGGATCGACGAGGCCGGCGAGCGATGCGGCGACCAGGAGGAAGTAGGCGAGGCAGAGAAGGCCGACGCCGAGATAAAGGACGATGGCGAGGGCGAGGGGCCTTCGAGGTACCACTGCGAGTATCACCCACCCAAGCATCGCGACGGCATTGGTGAGACTAAAGACGGCGTCCCAGCTCATCGCCCTAACCCCCTCCGATCATTGTCCCTTCTCCCTGCTCCGCGCCGTCGGGCACGGCATTCTTGTAGGTCAATACGGGCTTTCGAGCTGCAAGCGTTTCGTCGAGCCTGCGACGCGGCGCAAACAAGGGCGCGGCCTTCAAGGTCTGGTCCCCTGCCCGCGCCCGCTCGGCGATCGAGCGGAGCGCGACGATGAACTGGTCGAGGTTGGCCTTGCTCTCGGTCTCGGTCGGCTCGACCAGCATGGCGCCGTGCACCACCAGCGGGAAGTACATCGTCATCGGGTGGAAGCCTTCGTCGATCAGCGCCTTAGCGACGTCGATGGTCGAGAAACCCTCGGCAAAGCCGCGATCGGAGAAGATCGCTTCGTGCATGCACGGGCCGCTGAACGCGAAAGGCGCGTCGAGCACATCCTCAAGGCTGCGCAGCAGATAATTGGCGTTCAGCACGCTGTCCTCGGCAACCTGGGCGAGCCCGTCGGCGCCGTGGCTGAGGATGTAGGACAAGGCACGCGTGAACATGCCCATCTGGCCGTGGAAGGCGGTCATCCGGCCGAAGCTGTCGGGCATTTCCTCGCTGGCGTCTTCTTCCTCGATCAGCTTGACCGTGCCGTCGGCATAGCGCGCGGTGTAGGGCAACGGACCGTAGGGGCACAGCGCTTCGGACAGCACGACCGGACCCGACCCCGGCCCTCCCCCGCCATGCGGGGTGGAAAAGGTCTTGTGCAGGTTGATGTGCATGGCGTCGATGCCGAGATCGCCAGGGCGGACCTTGCCGACGATGGCGTTGAAATTGGCGCCGTCGCAATAGACGAACCCGCCAGCCGCATGGACCGCGTCGCTGATCGCCTTCATGTCCGGCTCGAACAGGCCGCAGGTGTTGGGATTGGTGATCATCACCGCCGCGACGTCCGGACCGAGGCGCGCCTTGAGCGCTTCAAGGTCGACGCGGCCTTCCCTGGTCGCGGGAATATCCTCGACCTTGTAGCCGGCGAAGGCGGCGGTGGCGGGATTGGTGCCGTGGGCGCTTTCCGGCACCAGCACGACCGAGCGGGCGTCGCCGCGCGCTTCGAGCGCAGCGCGAATGCACAGGATGCCGCACAATTCGCCATGGGCGCCCGCCTTGGGCGACATGGCCACGCCATGCATTCCGGTGAGGTCGATCAACCAGAAGGCTAGTTGGTTGATCAGTTCGATCGCGCCGCCGACCGTCTCCTTCGGCTGGAGCGGATGGATGTCGGCGAAGCCGGGCAGCCGCGCCATCTTCTCGTTGAGACGCGGATTGTGCTTCATCGTGCAGCTGCCGAGCGGGAACAGGCCGAGATCGATGGCGTAATTCTGACGCGACAGGCGGGTGTAGTGGCGGACGGTCTCGGGTTCCGACAGGCCGGGGAGGTCGATGGGGTCGGCGCGGAGGAGGTTGGCCAACGCGCTCCCGCCCGAGTTCTTCAGAGACGGGTGAACTTTCTCACTGCCCCCTTCGGCGCTGCGCGCCGCCTCCCCCTGAAGAGGGGGAGGGGCTAGAGCGAAATCTACGCCGGTGGTTTCGTTATCGCCGATTTCGAAGATCAGTTTTTCTTCAAGCATCAGGGCGCGGTTGCCGGTGGTGGTGGGGCTTTCGGCGGTGACGGCGGCCGGGGATGCGGGTTTCCAACCGCTCTGGTTGACTTCGTTCATCGCACGACCTCCGTCAGCGCCGCTTCCAGCGCGTCGATATCCGCATCGGTCACCGTTTCGGTGACCGCGATGACGAGCCCGTTGGCGAGATGCTGTTCACCGGGATAAAGGCGGCCCAGAGACACACCGCCCAGCACGCTCCGCTCGACCATCGCATGGACAGCGGGGCGGGCTTCCACCGGCAGCTTCACGGTGAATTCGTTGAAGAAGGCCCGAGTGACGACCTCGACCCCGGGGATCGCAGCCAGTCGATCGGCCACTTCGACCGCCCGCGCATGATTGATCTCGGCCATCGTGCGCAGCCCCTTTTCCCCGAGCAGCGTCATGTGGACGCTGAACGCCAGCGCGCACAGGCCGCTGTTGGTGCAGATGTTGCTGGTCGCCTTCTCGCGCCGGATATGCTGTTCGCGGGTCGAAAGGGTCAGCACGAAGCCGCGCTTGCCTTCCGCATCGACCGTCTCGCCGCAGAGCCGGCCGGGCATCTGCCGGACATGTTTTTCGCGGCAGGCGAACAGGCCGACATAGGGTCCGCCGAACTGGAGCCCGACCCCGATCGACTGACCTTCGCCCACGACAATGTCGGCACCCATCTCTCCAGGAGACTTGATCAGGCCGAGCGCGACCGGTTCGGTCACCACCGCGACGAGCAGCGCCCCAACCGCATGCGCGGCATCGGCAATCGGCTGCAGGTCGGCGATACGGCCGAGGATGTCGGGATATTGGACGACGACGCAGCTGGTTTCCTTATCGATGCCGGCGATCAGGCGATCGGCATCGGTCTCCGCGTCGAGTGCGGGCACCGCGATATCGAGCGTGTCGCCGGTGAATCTGGCCATCGTCTTGCACACCGAGACGTAGTGCGGATGAAGCCCGTCGCTGAGAATTGCCTTGGTCCGCCGCGTCACCCGCCGCGCCATGCCGATCGCTTCCCAGCAGGCGGTGGATCCGTCGTACATCGAGGCGTTGGCGACTTCGCAACCATACAGTCGGGCGACCTGGGTCTGGAATTCGAACAACACCTGGAGCGTGCCTTGCGCGATTTCGGGCTGGTAGGGCGTGTAAGCAGTGAGGAATTCCCCGCGCTGGATGAGGTGATCGACCGACGCCGGGATGTGATGCTTGTAGGCGCCGCAACCGAGGAAGAAGGGGACTTCCCCCGCCACCATGTTCTTGCGCGCCAGGGCGCCGAGATGCCTCTCGACCTCCATTTCCGTTGCATGCATCGGCAGCTTGCGGATTGGGCCGTCAAGGCGGGCTTCCGGCGGCACGTCGACGAACAGGTCGTCGACCGTATCAGCACCGATGGTGGCGAGCATGGCGGTTCGATCGGCGTTGGTGAGGGGAAGATATCTCATGCTGAAACTTTCACTCTGAAATCACTTCGGCTTGCGCATCATGAAGCGGAGGCGGACGTAATCGGCGATATCGGTGCCGACCCGGTCGGCGACTTCGTTGGCGATGCTGTCGCGCTCGTCCTCGGGCACCCCGGCGCGGTCGAGCCAACCGCGGCGGAAGGCGGTAACCCAGGCGGCGACGCCATGCTCGAGCGGGGTCGGGCGTACGATCAGACGGGCATCGACATCCCGGAAGCCGACGCTTTCGTACAGGTCGACGAATTCCTCGACGCTGGGATACCAGTTGGCGGCAAAGGTCGGCGGGCCGTAGCCGCGGACCACCAGCACATCGTCGAGCGCCTCCCGCAGCCGCGCCAGATTGCCCTCCCCGCCCATTTCCCCGGCGAAGCGACCATCGGCCTTGAGCGCGAACCAGATCGCCCGGGCGGCGCGTTCCTTGTCGATCACCCAATGCAAGGTGGCGTTGCTGAACGCCGCATCGAACGCTTCGACGAACTTCAGTTCGGCGGCGTCCATCAACCGTGCGTCGAGCCCCTTGGCCCGCGCGGCACCGATCATGCTGAGGCTGTTGTCGATCCCGACGACATCGGCACCGGCATCCTTGATCTTGAGCGTCAGCGTGCCGTCGCCGCAGCCGATATCGAGGATATGTTCGCCCGGTTGCGGGTCGAGCAAGTCGAGCGCCGCTTGACCGAGCGCAGGCACGAACCCGCCCACGCGGGCATAGTCGGCCGCGTCCCATTGGCTGGTCGAAGTGACGAGAATGGTCAGCCCCATAGCAGCGCATAAGCGTCTTCACCCATTCGCGATAAGCGGGCTCGTCCATCAATCCGTCGAGCTCGCCCGCGTCGGCCAGCGTCATCTTGAAGAACCAGCCTTCGCCTTCGGGATCGCGGTTGATCAGGGCGGGATCGTCGGCCAGCGCCGGATTGCCCTTAATCACCTCGCCCGCGACCGGGGCATAAACGTCGCTCGCCGCCTTGACCGATTCGACCACCGCCGCCTCGTCGCCCTTGTTGAGCGTCTTGCCCTGTTCGGGCACGTCGGCAAAGACGATATCGCCGAGCGCATGCTGGGCGTGGTCGGAAATGCCGATCGTGGCGGTGTCGCCCTCGACCTTGATCCATTCATGCTCGCCGGTGAAATAGGTGGTCATATTCAAGCTCCTGCAGGCTTGCGGTGGTAACGGTGGGGAACGAACGGCATTGGGGTTACGACCCCGTCGAAGATCTTGCCGCGCTGCTCCAGCTTAAGCGCGGTGCCGTGTTCGGCATGGGCGGCGGCGACGTAGCCCATGGCGATCGGCCGCTGGAGCGAGGGCGAGAATGTCCCGCTGGTGATGCGACCGATCTCGTTGCCTTCGCCGTCGAGCACAAGCGCGCCTTCGCGGACCGGCTGACGACCCTCGATATTGAGGCCGACGCGGCGTTGCACCGGGCCCTGATCGATTTCCCCGACGATCCGCGCAGCGCCGGGAAAGCCGCCGTCGGCCCGCCGGCGCTTGCCGATCGCGAATTGCAGATCGGCCATGACGGGAGTTGTCTGCCGGTCGAGATCATGACCGTAGAGCGGCAATCCCGCTTCCAGCCGAAGCGAATCGCGTGCGCCGAGGCCGATCGGCCGGACGGCTTCATGGTCCATCAGGGCGTCGGCCACGGTCGCGGCAGCGGTGGCGGCAATCGAAATCTCGAATCCGTCCTCGCCGGTATAACCCGATCGGCTGATCCACGCAGGCGCACCGGCAATCTCGAACTGGCCGCCCTGCATGAAGCCGAGATCGGCGACACCTGGAGCGAGCCGATCGAGCACCTCGACCGCGCGTGGGCCCTGCAGGGCAAGCAAGGCCTGTTCCTTCCAGTGATCGAGCACGATCCCCTTGGGGAGGCGGCGCTCGAATTCTTCGATATCGCCCTTTTTCGTCGCGCCGTTGACGACGACATAGAAATGATCGCGGCGGCGCGTGGCCATCAGGTCGTCGACGATCCCGCCGCTCTCGTCGAGCAGCATCGAATAGCGCAGGCGCCCGTCCTTCAGGAGCTGCAGGTCGCCGGGCAGCAGGGTTTCGAGCGCCATGTCGGCATTGTTGCCGTGGAAGGTCAGCTGACCCATGTGGCTGACGTCGAACAGGCCGGCATTGGTACGGGTCCACAAATGCTCGGCGATGACGCCTTCATACTGAACGGGCATGTGGTAGCCGGCGAACGGGACCATGCGCGCGCCCCTGGCCCGGTGCCACGCGTCGAGCGAAAGGGTCTGGATGTCGGTCGTCTCGGTATCGGCCATAGGTCTCGCTTTCGGCAAAAATCGGCTCGGCAACGGCGGCTCGTCCCAAGCCGCAAACTGTCGAACCCCCTTCTGTCACTGAGACCTGAGAGCTTTCCCCGCTTCGGCCACCGGACGGCAGCGGGTTACCCCTTCGGCGGCCGCTGAACGCCAGCGACGCTTTCCAGACTGTCCGGGCCCGCGCGGTCCATTTGCCTGAGAGATTCCGGGGGCGGTTGCTCCTTCGGCGCTCCACTCAAGGAGCTCTCCCGCGCAGCCCATGGGCCGGGGCCCTGGACAGGCCACGGCATGGCGGCGGCCCGCGTTCGAGTCAAACGATTCGGCTGGCGGATCGCCCTAGCGCGTGGCGTTGTAGCGCAGCTGCTCCTGGGTCAGCTGAAAACCGACCAGATGCTCGAAGGTGGCGCGGGCGACCGCGTCGCGAATCTTGGGATCCGACAAGGGATCGACCGCGGCATCGGCATCGCCGGTCTTGCGCTTGCGGGTCAGCTCGCGGCGAACGTCTTCGGGCAAGCCGGTCGCGGCACGATCGACCGCCACCGCAACGCGCGAGTTGGACTGGGCACGGAGGCTTCCGGGCGCGAAATTCAGCGCCACGGCACCGAGCTTCTTGGCGACTACGCGATTACCGCCCTGCATCACGACATTGTAGAAGGGCAGCACGACCTGACGCGCCTGGGCCGCGTCGCGGCGCGTGGCGACGACATCGAAGCTGGCCACCGACTGGACCTGCGCCCCGCGCTCGTCGCAGGTCGCGCGCAGATTGGTGATCGTCGCGACGACGTCGATCGCTCGGGCGTCGGTGCTCCCCGCCGGATCGAACAAGGTGATGTCCCCGGTGCCGGCCGGAATGCCGAGCTGCGGGCAGGACGAACGCGTGATGTAGATCCCGCCGTCGGCGACCGTTCCCTGCTTGGAGCAGGAGGCGAGCAAGGCGAGGCAGACGATCGACAGCAAACGGGCTTTCACGAAGGCGAATCCTTTTCGACGCGGGCCTGGGGAAGCCGGCCTTTCAATCGTCGCTGTCATAGGAAGCGCCTTGGCTGCCTGCAAGCAATCGCTTACATGAGGCCGATGCTTCCCCCGCTTCACATCCTCATCGCCGCGCCGCGCGGCTTCTGCGCCGGTGTCGATCGCGCGATCACCATCGTCGAGAAGGCGATCGAGCTGTACGGCCCGCCGGTCTATGTCCGGCACGAGATCGTGCACAACAAGTTCGTTGTCGACCGGCTGGCAGGGATGGGCGCGGTGTTCGTCGACGAACTGGACGAGGTGCCCGACGGTCGGCCGGTGGTGTTCAGCGCGCACGGCGTGCCCAAGGTGGTGCCCGCCGCGGCCGAAGCGCGCGGTCTCGACTATCTCGACGCGACTTGCCCCTTGGTCAGCAAGGTCCATCGCCAGGCGCAGCGGCTGATCGAGGCCGGGCGGCATATCCTGTTCATCGGCCATGCCGGCCACCCCGAGGTGGTGGGCACGTTCGGCCAGGTACCGGACGGGGCGATGACGCTGGTCGAAACGCTCGAGCAGGCAGAAACGGTAATGGTCGCCAATCCCGACAATCTCAGCTTCCTGACCCAGACGACCCTGTCGGTCGACGACACGGCCGAGATCGTTGCCGCGCTGCATCGCCGCTTTCCCTCGATCCGCGGACCCAAGGGGGAGGATATTTGCTATGCCACCTCCAACCGCCAGGCGGCGGTCAAGGCGATCGCGCCCCGCGCCGAGAAGATGCTCGTCATCGGCGCCACCAACAGCAGTAATTCGCTTCGTCTGGCCGAGGTCGCCGAACGACTGAACGTGCCCTCTCGCCTGATCGCGCGCGCGTCGGACATCGACTGGGACTGGTTCGGCGAGCCGCGAACGATCGGGCTGACCGCGGGCGCTTCTGCACCCGAAGTGCTGGTGCGCGAAGTGGTCGACGCGTTGCGGACCCGGTTCGACGTGACCGAGGAAGAAGCCGCGCACGTCAACGAAGGCATGATCTTCAAATTGCCGCGCGAGCTCGTCGATTAAGTGAGCGAGTTACCCGAGGTCGAGGTCTTCACCGACGGCGCATGCAAGGGCAATCCCGGCCCCGGCGGCTGGGGCGCCGTGCTCCGTTCGGGCGGCAAGGAGCGCGAACTTTCGGGCGGCGAGCAATTATCGACCAACAATCGCATGGAATTGATGGCGGCGATCGAATCGCTCAACGCGCTCAAACGGCCATGCCGGGTCAGCCTGACCACCGACAGCGTCTACGTCCGCGACGGGATCACCAAGTGGATTCACGGCTGGCGCAAGAATGGCTGGCGCACCGCCGACAAGAAGCCGGTAAAGAACGCCGAGCTGTGGCAAGCATTACTCGCCGCCGCCGAGCCGCATCGGGTCGAATGGCACTGGGTCAAGGCGCACAACGGCCATTCCGAGAATGAGCGGGCAGACGCGCTGGCGTGCGCGGAGGCGGACAAGCGGCGTTAGGCGGTAACCCGAGGCGCGAAATCCCGGGGGTCGATCCCTTCCAGTTCAGGCCCCGGCGACCCGCGCTCGATGAGCGTCGCACTGAGCAATGACGCGGCGGGTGCGGTCTGGATACCCATGCCGCCCTGCCCCGCGCACCAGAAGAACGTCGGATCGAGGGGATCGAAGCCAAATTGCATGGCGCGTGACGGCGTGAAGCTTCTGAGGCCCGCCCATTTGCGTTCGACCGCCTCGATCGGCCAGTCGACCGCGCGTTCGAACCGGTCGACCGCCGTTGCGACGTCGATCTCCTCGGGCGCGGCGTCGCACGGATCGGCTGGCGTTTCGTCGAGCGGGCTGACCCAGACGACATTGTCGCCCTCGCCCTTGAAATAAAAACTCTGGTGAAGATCGGTCACCAGCGGGAGATTACGAAGACCGCCCTGCCCCACCCGAAGCTGAACCACGGTCCGACGCCGCGGCTCGACCGGAATTGGCGGCAGGCCGCAAACCGCCGCCACCGTATCGGCCCAGGCCCCCGCAGCATTGACCATCAATCCGGCAGCGACGTCGCCGGCACTGGTGGCGGCATTCCACCCCGATCCGGAGCGCTTCGCTTTGATCAATGCCGAGTTGGTCCTGACGATCCCGCCCGATCGGCGGATCGTGGCGAGACATGCGCCGTGGAATGCGGCGACGTCGATATCCGCGCAACTCCCCTCCCACCAGGCACCCGTCCATTGTTCTCGCAAGCCGGGCACGAGCCGGTCGAGAAATTCCCGGTCGAGGCGCTCGAGCCGGTATTCGCCGTCAAGCGCGCTTCCACCATCGACCAGATCATGACCGGCGCTCGTCAGATGGATCGCTCCACGCTGTCGCAGCAACGGAACCTCGCTTGCCGGCCAATGCGAGTCGAACATCGGTTTGGACAGGATGCTGAGCCGGCGTGCGGGCGAGTCGCCACCGAGGCTGGCCTGCCAGAAGGCGACCGATCGCCCGGTCGAATGGCGGCCGCAGCTGTCTTCGCTTTCGATCAGGAGCACTCGCTGCCTCGGCGCAAGGCGCGCGCCGAGGCTGGCACCGGCGATTCCGCCGCCCACGATCAGGATGTCGAACGATTCCATCGCGGCACGGTTACGGTTTGGAAAGCCGGACCGTCTAGAGCGATGTCCATGACTAATTTTGGATTCACCGAATTTCTGCTCGCCGCGCTGGCGATCATCCTGGTCGTCGCAGCGGTGATTGACGTTCGCACGTTCACCATTTCGAACCGGCTCAACGCGACCGTGGCGCTGATGGCACCGCTTTACTGGTGGTCGATTGCGCTTCCCTGGTGGCCCGACATCGCGATCCAGGTGGGGGTCGCGTTGGCGGTATTTACCGTGCTGGCGATCACTTTCTACATCGGCATGATGGGTGGCGGGGACGTTAAGCTGGCCGCCGCGCTCGCGCTCTGGTTCTCACCGCGATCGACGATCCAGTTCCTCGTTATCATGTCGCTGGCGGGCGGTCTGCTGACGTTGGTGGTGATGATCTTGCACCGCCGCAAAAGCCGCCGGGAACTGGCGACCGATCCCGAAAAGGAAATCGCCAAACCCGAGGTTCCCTATGGAGTCGCCATTGCAATTGGTGCCCTTTGGATACTCGCCCAACGGTTTCTTAACCATTTTGCCTGATGTCTGTGAACATCAAGGGGACCCTTTGGGGAGGCGTAATCGCCATGGACGTGAAGAAAGTTGCATTGCTGGTAGCAGCATTGGTCATCGCAGTGGTCACTGCAGTGATGGCCAAGAACATGTTCGTCGGGGCTGGGGCATCCCAGGCACAGGCCGCTCCGGCGGTTCCGCTCGGACCGAAGATTCTGGTTGCCCGCAAGGCGCTGCCGGTCGGGACGATCATCGATCAGGAGAGCCTGACCTACCAGATCTGGCCCAAGGAGATGGTCCAGAACGCCTATTACGTCGAGGGCGGGCCTGATGGCGACATCAGCAAGTTGCTCGGCACGGTGGTCCGCAATGCCGTCACTGCCGGTCAGCCGGTTACTCGCGGCGCCCTCGTCGGTCCCAACGATCGTGGCTTCCTTGCCGCGGCGCTCGGGCCGGGAATGCGCGCCGTTACGGTGCCCGTGTCCGCAACCAGCGGCGTTGCCGGCTTCGTCTTCGCCGGCGACCGCGTCGATGTCGTCCTGACCCAGGAAGTCCGCGGGGGCGGCGACGGTCCGCCGTTGCGCGTGTCCGAAACCATCCTGCGCAATGTGAGGGTCCTTGCGACCGATCAACGGACCGACAGCAAGGACGAGGAAGGCAAGACCGTGCCCAAGCTGATGGCGACCGTGACCCTGGAGGCCACTCCGCGCATCGCCGAGAAGATTGCGGTTGCGCAATCGGTCGGCCAGCTGTCGCTGTCGCTTCGCTCGATCGCCGAAAATCAGGCCGAACTCGAGCGCGCCGTCGCCAGCGGCGAGGTCAAGCTGAGTGGGACCGGCAATCCGCAGGAGGAGCGCCAGATGCTGCTCGCGATCGCCAATCGTCCGGCCGACAACAACACGACGTTCAGCACCGGTGCCGATGTGTCGCGCTTCCAGCGTCGCAGCGTTCCGGCCCGCGCCGGGAGCGGAGGCGATGAACGCGTCAAGGCCGTCAACAACCTCGCCGGCGCAATCCGCGGCGTCAGCGGCATCGGCGGATCGTCCGCCAGTGGGCCGGTGGTGCGTGTCGCGCGCGGCAACAATGTGACCGAAGTTTCGGTGGGAGCCCGTTAAGATGACCAGTCTCAACATCCTCAATCGCGCCCGCCTGGGCACTGCGATGACCGCCGTGGCCCTCAGCCTCAGCACCGTCGTCGCCACCGCCCCGGCCGCCGCTCAGCCGGTTGCCGCACGGCCGTCGGAAACGCTCAACCTGAGCCAAGGGACGGGCACCCTCGTCCGGCTTTCTGCACCGATGAGCGACGTATTTGTCGCCAACGACCAGATTGCCGACGTGCAGGTCCGCTCCGCCACGCAGCTCTACGTATTCGGCAAGCGCAGCGGTGAAACCACCATCTACGCCACGACCAAGAACGGGCGTGTGGCCTATGCCGCCACGGTCCGGGTCGGCAGCAACACCGGCTCGCTCGACGAGATGATGCGTCTGGCGATGCCCGACTCCGCCATCCAGGTGACGCCGATGAACAACCTCGTGTTGCTCACCGGAACCGTCGCTTCGCCGGGCGATGTCGAAGAAGCCCAGCGGCTGGTGCAGGCCTATGTCGGCACGGGCACGCAAGTGGTCAGCCGGGTCCGTTCGGCGACCCCGTTGCAGGTCATGCTTCGGGTGAAGATCGCCGAGGTCAACCGTTCGCTCCTGAAAGAAGTGGGTTTCAACCTGCTTGGCCAGAACAACAGCGGCTTCTCGATCGCTCAGGGCGAAGGGATTTACGTCCCGCCGGTCGGCACCGCTTCCGATCCGGCTACCTACGGTCAGATCCTTCGCTCGGCGACGGGGACGACCCTTGGCCTCGCCAAGAATATCTTCGGGCTCGACCTCGTATCGCGCCTGCAGCTTGCAGAAGCCGACGGCCTGGTCACGACTTTGGCCGAGCCGACCCTAACCGCTTTGTCGGGGGAAACCGCAAGCTTCCTCGCCGGTGGCGAATTCCCGGTTCCGATCTCGCAGAGCCTCGGATCGGTCACGATCGAGTATAAGCAGTATGGCGTCGGCCTGGCCTTCACCCCGTTCGTCCTTGCCGACGGCCGCATCTCGATGCGCGTCCGACCGGAAGTCAGCGAACTGTCGGCCGAAGGATCGATCCGCCTCAATGGCTTCAACGTGCCGGCGCTGACCACCCGTCGTGCCGAAACCACGGTCGAGTTGGGATCGGGCCAGTCGTTCATGCTCGCCGGCCTGCTGCGCAACACCAATACCAACAATATCGACAAGGCACCGTTCCTCGGGGACATTCCGATCCTCGGCGCCCTGTTCCGGTCGACAAGCTTCCGTCGTCAGGAAACCGAGTTGGTGATCATCGTGACGCCGTACCTGGTGCGTCCGGTGTCGGGCAAACTGGCCGCACCGACCGACGGCTATCGGGCACCAACCGATGCAGGGCGTATCTTCGGCAACAAAACCTATTCGGGAAGCTCGGCACCAGTCGCCGCCGCCCCCGCCCAGGGCGCGGTTTCGGCCTCGCCTGGGTTCAAGATGTAACCCCGCACAGGAAGGATCAGACAATGCGCAACACAATCATGATCGCGCTGCTGGCGACGACCCTTGCGGGCCCGGTCCTCGGCAGGGAACCCGATCCGTCCCGCGGACTGGATTCGGTCAATGTGCCGGTCGTCACGCGTGCCGACTATGCGTTCGATGCGGCAGCGCCCGACGGCTCGCTCGCTCCCGGTGAGCAGGCCCGGCTCGATGCCTGGTTCGGCGGCCTCAACCTCGGCTACGGCGATCACATCTATGTCGATGGCGCCTACGCCGATGCAGCGCGCGCCGACGTTGCCCGCGTTGCCGGTCGATACGGAATGCTCCTGAGCCAGGGTTCGCCGGTCGCACAGGGCGTGGTCAACCCGGGATCGGTCCGGGTCCTGGTCAGCCGCACGCGCGCCAGCGTTCCCAACTGCCCCAACTGGTCCGATCAGTCGAAACCCAATTGGGGCAACCACACCATGCCGAGCTACGGCTGCGCGGTGAACGGCAATTTGGCAGCGATGATCGCCGATCCCAACGACCTCGTCTGGGGCCGTGAGGGCGACGGTTACGACATGGCCGACACCGCATCGCGCGCCATCCGCTCCTATCGAAACGCCACGCCGACCGGCGAAGGCGGATTGAAAGATATCTCGACCAAGAAGGGCAACTAGAGATGAACGCTCCATTCCAGGCGCGCGCGGGCCTCCGCGATCCGTTCACCGCCTTCGTTTGCGACGATGCCACGGCCGATATGCTGCGGCCGGTCGCGGTCGAACACGGCTGGTCGCCCGAAAAAGTCAACAAGGGCGGGCTTCGCAACGCGGTCCAGTCCCTGTCGGTGTCGGCAAGCCCGAACATCCTGTTCGTCGACCTGTCGGAATCGGCCGATCCGCTGAACGACATCAACGCGCTCGCCGAAGTGTGCGAGCCGGGGACGATCGTGATCGCCGCGGGCCAGGTCAACGACGTCCGACTGTATCGCGATCTCGTCGCCAGCGGGATCCACGATTATCTGCTCAAGCCGTTCACGGTCGACCAGCTGCGCGACACCTTTGCGCATGCTCAGTCGATCCTGAGCGGGCCGCGCGGGGAAGCGCAGGCCGACAAACCGCACGTCATGGCCGCCGTGATCGGCGTTCGCGGCGGGGTCGGCGCATCGACCCTGGCGACCAGCCTGGCCTGGCTGCTCGGCGACAAGGCGCATCGTTCGACCGCGTTGCTCGACCTCGACGTCCACTTCGGGACCGGCGCGCTGGCGCTCGACCTGGAGCCCGGCCGCGGGCTGACCGATGCGATCGAGAATCCGAGCCGGATCGACGGCCTGTTCATCGAGCGCGCGATGGTGCGTGCCAACGAACGCCTCAGCGTGCTGTCAGCCGAAGCGCCGATCAATCAGCCGCTGCTGACCGACGGCACCGCCTTCTTCCAATTGCAGGAAGAGATGCGCAACGCCTTCGAATCGACCGTGCTTGACCTTCCGCGCCACATGCTGATCCAGTATCCGCACCTGGTGCACGACGCGCATGTCGCCGTGGTGGTCAGCGAGCTGACGCTTGCCGCGACCCGCGACACGATCCGCATCCTCGCCTGGCTCAAGTCCAACGCTCCGCAGACCAAGGTCGTGGTGGTCGCCAACCGCATGCCTTCGGGCGGCGCGCTGGAGATCAGCAAAAAGGACTTCGAACAGTCGATCGAACGCGGCATCGACATCGTTTTTCCCGACGATGGCAAGATCGCGGCGCAGGCAGCCAAGCTCGGCAAGCCGATGGCCGAAGTGGCCACGGGCAAGATGGCGGCGCCGTTTGCGCTTCTGTCGAACATGGTGCTCAGCCACGCAAGCGAAGAGGGCGTTGCCGAAAGCAGCCCCGTCGCCGGCAGCAAGAGCCTGATTGGAAGCATGAAGTCGATGCTTTCGAAGCCCAAGGCAGCGTAACTTTCACCGTCGGCGCCAAGTCTTCGGACCTGACGCCGACGAATAGCGGACGGATCGAATATGCTTGTCATGATCGCCATCGCAGTCGGCGTACTGTGCGTTCTCGCGCTTGGCTTCTTCGCGTTTAGCGGACCGTCGGCGTCGAAAGCGGTCAAGCGCCGCCTGGAATTGCTCAAGGAGCGTCATGGAGACACCATGGCGGCCAACGCGCAGGCCCAGATCCGCAAGCTGCTTGCCTCGCGCAATACCAAGCTGGACGGGGCCTTTGCATCGCTGGTCCCGAAGCCCGCACTGCTGCGCAAGCGTCTGGAACAGACAGGCAAAGACATCTCGCTCGGCAAATATGCGATGGTCTCGTGCGGCCTGATAGTCGCCGTGGCCGGCTTGATGATGATCAAGGGCGCGCCGATCCTGTTCGCGCTGATGTTCGCACTTTTCGTCGCGCTCGGCCTGCCGCACTTCGTAATCAACAAGATGATTTCGCGGCGCATCGCGATGTTCAATCGCAATTTCCCCGACGCCATCGAATTGATGGTCCGCGGTCTTCGCTCGGGTCTGCCGATCACGGAAACGCTCGGCATTGTCGCGACCGAGGTTCCTGGTCCGGTCGGGCTCGAGTTCCGAATGGTGTCCGACAAGATGAAGATCGGCCGGACGATGGAAGCCGCGCTTCAGGATACCGCCGACCGTCTGGGTACCGCCGAATTCCAGTTCTTCGTGATTACGCTGGCGATCCAGCGCGAGACCGGCGGCAACCTGGCCGAAACGCTGTCCAATCTAGCCGACGTGCTGCGCAAGCGCGCGCAGATGAAGCTCAAGATCCGCGCAATGAGCTCGGAATCCAAGGCGTCGGCGATCATCGTCGGATCGCTCCCCTTCATCGTCTTCCTCTTGGTCTGGATGATCAACCCCGCATACATGGCGAACTTCTTCGTCGACGAGCGGCTGATCGTCGCGGGCGTCGGCGGCCTAGTGTGGATGGGCATCGGCGTCTTCATCATGGCCAAGATGGTCAACTTCGAGATTTAGGGAACCCATGTGATGCAGGCTCCAGGCCCCACCATTCTCGGCGTTGACGTCATCTGGGTCGCGACCATGCTGAGCGCGGTCGCAGCGTTTGCGGTGATGCTCGCCATCTACGCCGCGACCACGGTCAAGGACCCGATGGCGCGCCGCGTAAAGGCGCTTAACGAACGGCGCGAGCAGTTGAAGGCGGGTATCGTCGCCTCGACCAACAAGCGTCGCAAGCTGACCAACAAGAACCAGGCGGCGGATCGCGTCCGCGGCATCCTGAGCAACTTCAAGATGCTGCAGGATGACCAGATCAAGAAGACCCAGATGCGGCTGCTGCAGGCCGGCATCCGGACCAAGGATCTGGCCTATTTCATCATCCTGGCGCGCTTTCTGCTGCCGCTGGTGATCGGCACCTCGGTCGTCGTCGCGCTGTACCTGTTCGACGTCAAACCCGACTGGGGTGCGTTCAAGAAATATGCGGCGACCGCGGTGGCGTTCGTCGGATCCTACAAGGCGCCCGACATCTGGCTGTCGAACAAGGTCAAGAAGCGCAGCGATGCGATCCGCAAGGGACTGCCCGACGCGCTCGACTTGCTCGTCATCTGCGCGGAAGCCGGCTTGACGGTTGATGCCGCCTTTGGCCGCGTCGCGAAGGAATTGGGCAAGGCCTATCCCGAGCTGGGCGACGAATTCGGTCTCACCGCGATCGAACTCGGCTTCCTCAACGAGCGCCGCCAGGCGTTCGAAAACTTCGCTACCCGGGTCGATCTCGACGCGGTGCGCGGGGTGGTCACGACCATGATCCAGACCGAGAAATACGGTACGCCGCTCGCGTCGGCACTGCGGGTCCTGTCGGCCGAATTCCGCAACGAGCGGATGATGCGCGCCGAGGAAAAGGCAGCCCGCCTTCCGGCCATCATGACCGTCCCGCTCATCCTGTTCATCTTGCCGACCCTGTTCATCGTCATTCTCGGTCCGGCCGCCTGCTCCATCAACGACAGCTTCATCAACGGCTGATCGGCGGGCGAACTTCCCTCGAAGAAACTTCCGCCGTCGTCCGTCAGGACGGCGGCGGTTTGTTTTGGAACGCTTGGCGGCGGTGGGTGGTTAGTGCAGCGAAACGATTTCCCGACGGAGGCCTACATGCTCAACTTCGACCCCAACCAGGTAGTGATCTACGCCTTGGTGTTCGTCCTCGGCTTACTGGTCGGCGGATTCCTGTTCACCGGCGGCGGTCGCAAGTGGAAAGGCAAATACAATGCCGAGGTCGACAGGCGGAAGGAAATCGAGGCGCGGCACGTGGCGGCGGAGAAAGAATGGCGCGAGCGCGAAAGCCTGCTGAACGCGGCGTCGCGAGACCGCACGGTAACGAGCCGGGATCCGCGCGACACCAACAATGACGGCGTCGTCACTCCGACCGAAAAGCCGGGCTTGATGGACCGTGTGCTCGGCCGCGATCGGGACGGCGACGGCGTTCCTGATGCACGTGACGCAACGGTCGATCGCAACCGCGACGGCTATGACGATCGCGGAAATATCACCACGCGGGTGGATCGCGACGGGGACGGGATCGACGACCGGCGGGAGCGCTAACCCTCGATCTTCGAGAAATCCGCGACGGCGTGAACGGCGTCGCGGAAGCGCGCGAGCAGGTTGAGGCGGCGGGCGCGGATGGCGGGATCGGAATCGTTGACGATCACCGTATCGAAGAATGCATCGATTGGCGCGCGTAGCGAGGCGAGCGCGGTCATGGCGGCGGTAAAATCCTCGGCCTCGACTGCCGCCGTCGCCATCGGTTGCGCAGCATCAAGCGCCGCGGCCAACGCGGACTCGGCCTCGGCGATACTATCGTCGCCGCCGATGTCGTCGGAAGACCAGTTGCCCGCTTCCTTTTTCAAGATATTCGCGGCGCGCTTGTAGCCGGCGAGCAGGTTGGCACCCTCACTAGTCTCGACGAAAGCCTGCAGCGCTTTCACGCGTGCGAGCAAGCGGACGAACATGTCTTCGCTACCCACCGAGACGGCGGCATCGATCAGATCGTGACGAACGCCGGCTTCGCGTTGCTGAACCTTGAGACGGTCGGCGAGAAAATCGAAAAGTCCGTGGGCGTCGCCGACAGGCATTCTGACATCATTGTCGATCATCAGCGACAAGGCGCCCAGCGCCGAGCGGCGAAGCGCGAACGGATCCTTTGATCCGGTCGGCTGCATGTTGGCCGTAAAGAAGCTGGTTAAACTGTCGAGCTTGTCCGCCAGGCTTACCGCAACCGTCATCGGCGCAGTCGGAACGTCATCGCCCTGCCCGACCGGCTTGTAATGGTCGCGGATCGCGTCGGCGACCGCATCGGCTTCGCCTTGCGCGCGCGCCAGATGACCGCCGACGATGCCCTGCAGTTCCGGGAATTCGCCGACCATGCCGGTGACGAGATCGGCCTTGGCAAGGCGCGCGGCGCGTTCGGTCTGATCGGGATCGGCGCCCTTGACGATCCCTTCCTCAACCAGCCAGCGGGCTAGCTTCGCCACGCGCTCGACCTTGTCGGCGACGGTGCCGAGCTTTTCGTGGAAGACAATCTGCTCGAGCTTCTTTGCCTGCTCCTCGAGCGGAATTTTGAGATCCTGCTGCCAGAAAAAACGCGCATCGGATAATCGCGCCGCAAGAACGCGTTCATTGCCGGCGACAATTGCGGCACCGCCGTCATTGGCGTCGATATTGGCGGTGCAGATGAAGTGCGGGGCGAGCGCCCCCTCCCCGTCGCGCATGACGAAGTATTTCTGATTGGTGCGCGCGGTCAGCTGGATGACCTCTTGCGGAACATCGAGATAGTCGGGATCGAACGAGCCAAGCAACGGCACCGGCCATTCCGTAAGTCCGGCGTTTTCCACCACCAGCCCCTCGTCCTGGACCAGAAAGAAGCCGGCGTCCTCGGCGAGCTCGATCGCTCGATCGCGAACGATGGCCTCGCGCTCTTCCTGATCGACCAGCACATGGCACGCGCGCAATTTCTCGACATAGTCGTGCGCGCCGCCGATCGTAATCGGGCCGGGATGATGGAAGCGATGGCCAAGCGTGGCCTGCGCCGCAACCGCCGTAACTCCTTCGATCGATGTTCAACTCGACGCATTGTCCTTTCGAACCGCAGCAACGGCTCAAATCAATCTCGATATGCCGTTTCCGAGAATGGCCAGCACCTTGCGCAGCGGCCTAATCCGACGCAAGACTCCGTCGATTTTGGTTTGCGCCCCAGCGCATCGACTTAGGCCACTGGAAATCACGGATAATCCCGGCACCGTTCTGAAGCACCGCGACGGTCGCGCGACCGGGCCGGTTGATGACGGCGAACCACGTCCCATCGCGATCCTGGAGCTGTTCCTGGCACAAGTCCGGTCTTGCGCAGGAAACCGTCGAGCGCCTGTTGCGGCGCGGCGGTCTTGGGGCCTTTGAGTTCCTCGCTGCACCGCCGCCGTTTCCAATGGCAGACCCCTGGCGATCAACGCCAGCCGACGAGGAGTGGAGTAGGTCGTGATGCCGTCATGCGTCAGCCCGGCGGCGGCCAGCGCCTCGGCCATCATCCGCGCCAGATCGTTGCGCGCCTTGGCCTGCATTCGCGCGGGAATTTCCTCGGACAGAAGCTCCAGGCAGAAATCGGCCGCCGCTCACGCCGCATACCCCTTATAGTCCATCCACGCGGCGCAGGCGCCCTTCGCGAGGTCGCGGACGCGGCCGATGTAGGCTTGGCGCTCGGCGACCGAGATGACGCCGCGCGCCTGCAACGTGTTAAAGATGTGGCTCGCCTTGATCGCCTGCTCGTAGGCGGCAATCGGGACATTGTGCTTAAGGCTGTTCTCGGCTTCCGCCGCCGCCATTCGGAACTCTTCGAACAAAGCGGTCGTATCGGCTACTTCGAAATGCCATTTCGACATCTGCTTTTCATTGTCGAGAAAGACGTCACCGTAAGTCACGCCGGCATTGTTGAACTTTAGGTCGAAGACATTGTCGACGCCCTGGATGTACATCGCCAGCCGCTCGAGCCCGTAGGTCAGCTCGCCCGCGACCGGCTTGCAATCATAGCCGCCGACCTGCTGGAAATAGGTGAACTGGGTCACCTCCATGCCGTCGCACCACACTTCCCAGCCGAGGCCCCAGGCACCCAGTGTCGGACTTTCCCAGTCGTCCTCGACAAAGCGGATGTCGTGCTTGAGCGGGTCGATTCCGATCGCGTCGAGACTTCCGAGATAGAGCGCCTGAAGATCGGGCGGGCTCGGCTTCAGCATCACCTGGTATTGATAATAGGCACCGAGCCGGTTGGGATTTTCGCCATAACGGCCGTCGGTTGGGCGGCGGCACGGTTGGACGTACGCGCAGTTCCATGGTTCAGGCCCAAGCGCGCGAAGCACCGTCGCGGGATGGAACGTCCCCGCCCCCATTTCCAGATCATAAGGCTGGAGAATGACGCAATCGCGCTCCCCCCAATAGCGGTGGAGCGTAAGGATCAGATCCTGGAAGGAGAGCGGTTCAGTCACGCCCAGCGCCCTAGAGTGCGGGCCGACAAAGGGTCAAGCGACACGCACGCGGATGGCGGTCGGTTGACTTTAAAACATTCGCAACGACATCAAGGCCAGAACTTCCCCGCTGGCCTTGATGTCCCAGGAGTGATTGATGCGTAAATTCTTCGCCCGTACTGCCGCAGCCGTCGTATCGATCGCCGCCGCCGTCTCTCCCCTGGCCGCCAAGGCACCCGCGACCGCCAAGCCGGCGTTGTGGGAGGTCAAGGATGCCGACACGACGGTGTATCTGTTTGGCACGATCCACCTGTTGCCCAAGGGTACCCAGTGGCGGACCGCTGCGTTCGACAAGGCGGCAACCAGTGCGTCGGACCTGGTGGTCGAAACGGTGATCGACGAAACCAACCCGATGGCAGCCGCGCAGGAAATGATGAAGCTTGCGGTAAGTCCCAACTTGCCGCCGCTGCTTGACCGGGTGCCCGCGGACAAGCGCGCCAAGCTGGCGGAAGTCGCCGGTAAGACCGGCGTACCGATGGCGGTGTTCGACAAGCTGGAAACCTGGGGCGCGGCCTTCATCATGCTTGGTGTGACAATGAAGGAACTTGGATTGGACCCCAATTCAGGCGTCGAGACCGCGCTCAAGACCGAGTTCGCAACCGCCAAGAAGCCGATCGGCCAGCTCGAGACCAATGCCGAGCAGTTCGGTTTCTTCGACACGCTTCCCGAGGCGGCGCAGCGCAAGTTCCTGGAAAGCGTGCTCGACGACCCTGCGAAGGGCAAGGCGCAGTTCGACGAGATGCTGTCGGTGTGGACCCGCGGCGACGTCAAGGCGATGGGCGAAAGCTTCAACCGCGAATTGGCCGACTCTCCCGACTTGCGCGAAAACCTGCTCCGCAAGCGCAATGCCAATTGGAACAACTGGATCCAGCGTCGGCTGGCGACCCCGGGGACGACCTTCGTCGCGGTTGGGGCGGGCCATTTGTCAGGCAGCGACTCGGTCATCGCGATGCTGGAGAAGAGCGGATACAAGGTCAGCCGCGTTCAGTAGTGAAGATTTCACCCGTATCGCCCCTGTTTAGAGCGGGTTAGCGACTTCTTAACCTTGACAGGCCGATCCTTGGGAAACACAGTCAGCAGGCACCAACCCGGGGGGGTAGGCCGTGCACGATCGAGTGAGTTTCCCAAGGGTGCTCCGTGCCCTTCATTCTCAGAAGCGACGTCGCCTGGCGTTGGTCGCGGCACTTCTGCTGGCAAGCATTCCGGTCCGGGCGGCGGCATTGCCGACGCTGGCGGTCGAGGCGACGTCCAGGGCGGTTGAGCAACCTGCGCTGTGGGTGCTCAGCGATGCCGACACAACGATATATTTGTTCGGCACCTTCCATGCGCTTGACGAGCGCACCGACTGGCTGGCCCGTCCGATCCGCGCGGCCTTTGATAGTGCCGACGAGCTCGTGCTGGAGACCGTCGTGCCGAGCGATCCTCGGGTCCTGCTGGGCGCACTTGCGCGGCACGAAATGTTCGCTGCGCCGGCGATCGGCGCACCCTTGGTCACCAGCGGAGGGCCGTCGTTTGCCGACACCGCCCGCGCAACGATGGCCGCGGGTCGATCGGCGGGATTAAAGGTCGACCGCGGCGCCGACGCCGTCCTCCGCCGGATCGCGGATTCGGAAGGAAAACCGGTCGACGGCCTGGAAACTTTCGATTTCCAGCTTGGCATGGTCAAGGCACTTCCCGGAACGGCCCCAACGACCACAGGCAACTCTTCAAAGTCAGCGCCGAACGACATGCGGCAAGTGCTGCTCGACATGCGCTCCGCCTGGAGGCGGGGTGACGGTTCGAGCTTTGCAGCGGTGCTCGGCAATCTGGAAGCGCAATCGCCGGCGACGTACCGACGGCTATTCGTCGATCGCAACACGCATTGGGCGAGCTGGATCGCCGATCGCATGCAGCGCCCCGGGACCGTCTTCGTCGCCGTTGGCACCGGTCACCTGATCGGCCGCGATAGCGTGCAGCGCAAGCTGGCAGGACACGGCTATCGGACGATGCGCATTCAGTAGACCGGCCGAACTTGCCAGACGGGCGCCATTTCCCTATAGGCCCGCCTTGCTCACCCATGGTCATCCCTGGAGGCGTGGCGGAGCAATACTCAGAGGAATGAAACAATGAGCGAACAGCTGACGCTGCCCGCCGAGCAACGCGAACGGGCTGGCAAGGGAGCCTCCCGTGAACTGCGTCGCACCGGACGGGTGCCCGCCGTGATTTACGGCGACAAGAAAGAACCTTTGTCGGTCCACGTCGACGAGAAGAGCCTCGCCAAGATGCTGTCGACCGGCCACTTCATGAACAGCGTCGTGATGATCGATGCCGGGGGCGCAAGCCACCGCACGCTTCCCAAGGACGTGCAGTTCCACCCCGTGTCGAGCCGCCCGATCCACGTCGACTTCCTGCGCATCGGCGAGCATAGCACGGTCACCGTCGCGATCCCGGTCCGCTTCGACAACGAAGAAGCTTCGCCCGGCCTGAAGCGTGGCGGCGTGCTCAACATCGTCCAGCACGATATCGAGCTGATCTGCGACGCGGCGGAAATCCCCGACGAATTGCACATCGACCTGACCGGTCTGGAGATCGGCGATTCGATCCACATCAGCAGCGTCAAGCTGCCCAAGGGCGCCAAGCCGGCGATCGACGACCGCGACTTCACCGTCGCCACGCTCGTCGCCCCGTCGGCAATGAAGTCCGAAGAAGGCGACACCGAAACCGAGGCCGGCGCTGTTCCGGTGGTCGGTGAAGACGGCGGCGAATCCGAAGGCGGCGACGACGCTGCCGAGGGTTCGGAAGCCTAGTTTCTTCGGCAACGCTAACAACGGCGCCCATCCCGCGTGCGGGGTGGGCGTTTTTGTTTGTAGACCGCCATTCTTTCGGGGATGAGGCGCCATGCAAATCTGGGCAGGTCTTGGCAATCCGGGGACGCAATATGCGCTCCATCGCCACAACGTCGGCTTCATGGCGGTGGATGTGATTGCCGACGTCCATGGCTTCGGGCCGTGGTCCAAGAAATTCCGAAGCCTGGTCAGCGAGGGCCGCATCGGTCGCCAGCGCATCCTGTTGCTAAAACCCCAAACCTTCATGAACGACAGCGGCGACGCGGTTCAGCAGGCGCTGCATTTCTTTAAGCAGGATGTCCGTGCGCTGACCGCCTTCCACGACGAACTCGATCTTGCGCCAATGAAGGTCAAGGTTCGTACCGGCGGCGGGTTGGCGGGACATAACGGTCTGCGATCGATCAATGCCGGCCTAGGGCCTGACTTCCGCCGCGTGCGGATCGGTATCGGCCATCCCGGCCACAAGGACCGGGTGACTGGCTGGGTGCTCGGCAATTATGCCAAGGCGGAAATGGAGCCGCTGAGCGACCTGTTGGGTGCGATCGCCGCCGAAGCGGCATGGTTGGCCGACGGCGACGACCCCCGCTTCATGAGTGACGTCGCCACCCGGATGCACCAGGATTGAGCCCATGGAGCGGGTGATGATCGTCGGTCCGTGCGGGGCGGGCAAGTCGACCGTGTCGCATGTGCTCGCGGCGAAGCTGGGCTTGCCGCTTATCCATATGGATCAACTCAACTGGCAGCCGGGCTGGGTCGACGAGGGCAACGATCGGTTGCGCGGCCTGCTGGCGGTCGAGGTGGCAAAGGAACGCTGGTTGATCGAAGGAAATTACGGATCGACCATGGCAATGCGACTGGAGCGCGCCGATACCGTTCTCTATCTCGATTATCCCCTGCCCTTGTGCCTGTGGCGCCTGATCAAGCGGATCGCGACCTTCCATGGCCGCACCCGCCCCGACATGCCCGACAATTGCCCCGAACGGTTCGACGGCGCATTCCTGTGGTACGTGCTCCGCTGGAACCATGGACCGCGGCAACGCACCGAGGCGCATCTCCAAGGCCACGAACGCAAGCTAGTCCGGCTGAAAAATCCGCGCGCCCTTGTCGATTGGCTGGCTACGGTCGAAACTGCCTAGATGCGCCAACTCTTCGCCACCCCGCTGTATGAAGCGACCCTGGACGATCCGGCCCTCCTGACGGAACTGGGCCACTCGATCCGCAGCCTCGCCCGGGAGGATCGGGCCGGCATTGGGTGGAGCCGGGCGCATGGCTACCGGGGGTATACAAGTTACGCCTCGCTCGACGATCTACCGCGCCGAGACCCGGCGTTCGCAGATTTGAAACGGACGCTTGCGCGCCACTCGGCCGGGTTCGCGAAGCACCTGGCGTGGGACCGAAAGCCGAAACTCGACAGTCTGTGGGTCAATTTACTAAAAACGGGCGGCCACCACAGCGCGCACATTCATCCGCACAGCATATTGTCGGGGACCCTCTATATCGAAACTCCGCCAGGGTCGGGGGCGATCCGGTTCGAGGATCCGCGACTGCCGATGATGATGGCCGCGCCACAGCGCCGGGACGACGCGCCCGAAGCTTTACGCACCTTCGTTACCATCGATCCCGCCCCCGGCCTGCTGCTGATTTGGGAAAGCTTCGTTCGTCATGAAGTTCTGCCGGGAAGCACGAAGGCCGAGCGGCTGAGCGTCAGCTTCAACTTCGCCTAGGCGGGGCGTCGACAGCCTTCGGCCCGATCACCCTTTCGGGGGATATTCCCAGTCCCAGGCAAACCCCGTCGGGCCAAGAATAGTCTCGACCAGCTTCGGGAACGCGGCCTCGGCCCGCACATCGTTTGATAGGATGACGATACAGCGCCGTTTGCCCTCGATGCAGACCATGGTGTTGGCAGTACTGTCGTTGTGGCCACCTTTCATAAACCCCTGCCCCTGCGGTCCGCTGAACGCGATTACCCCCAGCCCGGCCCCAAGTCCGGGCCAGCGATCCTTGATCGCGACTTCGGGCAGCAAGGTCGGAAATTGCTGGCGCGTATTGATCGACGCCTGATTCGCCGAAAAGGCCGCTCTTGTCGCAGGTTTCAACCCCCAGCCGCGCGCAATGCCGGCCGCCAATTTGGCCATGTCGGCGATCGTGGTGTCCATCGATCCCGCCATTCGGACACGCTCGCGCTCATCGTGCGGCGCGACCTTTCCATCGGCCTCCCAACCGTCGGCCAGGTTCACGGCAAAGTCGGGTCGCCATTTCAGGCTGGTGCTGGTCATGCCCAAGGGGCTGAAAATCCGTCGGTCGATGTCGGAGCCGACGTCGATACCCGACCCTTTTTCGAGCGCGAACTGGAGGAGCAGCATGCCCTCCCCCGAATAGGCAAATTGCGCGCCGGGGTCGAAGTGTATCCTGAGCTTGCCGTCGGGCTCAAGAAACGAAAAATTGGCGAAACCGGTGCGGTGGGTCAGGATGTGACGCGGGGTGATCCGCCGCCAGCGATCGTCGCTCGCCAGATCGCCCCACGCACCGTAGGCATCGAGATTGCCGTAGGTCGGAAGCGGCTCGGGCAGCATCGCCGCGACGGGCCGGTCGAGGTCCAGCTTGCCCTCGTCGACTAGCATCAGCGTGTAAAATCCGAACAGCGCCTTGGTCAGCGATGCGCCGTACATCACGGTGTCGACCGTCAGCGGATCGCCCTTCGCATTGCGGATCCCGAAAGCCTGGACCGACGCGACCCGTCCATTGTCGATCAGCGCGATCGCTACACCCTTTGCGCCGGTCGATCGCATCGCGTCCCGGGCGAGTACTGCGACACGCGCCGGATCAGGACGCACTTGACCCGCCGCGGGAGCGGCCCCCGCCAGAAAGATTGTCGCCAAGCCGAGCATCCGCATCGCCGTTCCCCAATCCGCACTGGCCAAAAGGCTCGCACTTTCCTATCGGGCTGGCAAATCCCCAAATTGTCGGAACAACATTCCCATGGGCTTCAAATGCGGTATCGTCGGCCTGCCCAATGTCGGCAAGTCGACCCTGTTCAACGCGCTGACCGAGACGCAAGCGGCGCAGGCGGCCAATTATCCCTTCTGCACGATCGAACCCAACGTCGGGCAGGTCGCCGTGCCCGACCCGCGGCTGGATAGGCTCGCCAGGATCGCCGGATCGGCCAAGATCATCCCGACCCAGTTGGCATTCGTCGACATCGCCGGGTTGGTGAAGGGCGCGAGCCAGGGCGAGGGGCTGGGCAACCAGTTTCTCGGCAACATCCGCGAAGTCGACGCAATCGTGCACGTACTACGCTGCTTTGAGAATGACGACATTCAGCATGTGGCCAACAAGGTCGACCCGATCGCCGATGCCGAGGTCGTCGAGACCGAATTGCTGTTGAGCGATCTGGAAAGTCTGGAAAAGCGCGTTCCCGCCCTCGCCAAAAAAGGCACGCAAGGCGACAAGGAGGCCAAGATCGCCGCATCGGTGCTGGGCCAGGCGCTGGAGTTGCTGCGCGACGGCAAGCCGGCGCGTCTGACGGTGCCCAAGGACGACGAGGAAGCACGGCACTTCGCGCAGGCACAGCTAATCACCGCCAAGCCCGTGCTTTATGTGTGCAACGTCAACGAGGATGATGCGGCTGAGGGCAATGCTTTGTCCGCACAGGTATTCGCTAAGGCCGAAGCCGAGGGTGCCAATGCGGTGGTGGTGTCGGCAGCGATCGAAAGCGACCTTGTCGGCATGGAGATGGACGAGCGCCTCGCTTTCCTGGAAGAGATGGGGCTTCACGAGACCGGGCTCGCCCGCGTCATCCGCGCCGGATACGACCTGCTGCACTTGATTACCTTTTTCACCGTCGGGCCCAAGGAAGCGCGCGCATGGACCGTCGAGAAAGGCGCCAAGGCGCCGCAGGCGGCAGGCGAGATACACACCGATTTCGAGCGCGGGTTCATCCGTGCCGAGACGATCGCGTACGACGATTATGTCGCGTTGAACGGTGAGAGCGGTGCGCGTGACGCGGGCAAGCTGCGTCAGGAAGGCAAGGAGTATGTCGTCAAGGATGGCGACGTATTGCACTTCAAGTTCAACGTTTGACCCGCTTGCCGAGCGATTAAGGGTCGCTTAGCCAATCGGGGTGACCGCGACGATCGACTTTCCCCGCCAGATGGCCGCGTCATCCCGCGATCCGGACCTGCTGCGCGCGGGCCAGGCGCTGGCGGCGAACGATCTTCCGACCGCAGAGGGACTGCTTCGTCCCTATCTCAAGCGTCGCCCAACCGACGTCGCCGCAATTCGGATGATGGCCGAGCTTGCCGCGCGGATCGGCCGACTGGCAGATTCAGAAAATTTGCTTCGCCGGGCGCTCGAACTGGCACCGGCCTTCACCGCCGCGCGCGCCAATCTGGCGACCATCCTGTACAAACAGAACCGCGCAGTCGAGGCCATTGCCGAACTGGAGACGATCGAGCGCGAGGGCGGCGCCAACCTTGGCCACAGCAGCCTGAAGGCGGCCGCGCTGAGCCGGATCGGCGGGCATGAAGAGGCACTCAGCCTGTATCGCCTGCTGATCGAAGCCCGACCCGACGAGCCAAAATTGTGGATGAGCTTCGGCCATATCCTCAAGACAGTCGGCGAGCAGCAGGAAAGCATTGCCGCTTATCGCCAAGCGATCGCGATCCGACCGAGCCTGGGCGAGGTCTGGTGGAGCCTAGCCAATCTCAAGACCGTCCGTTTCGACGACGAAGACATTGCAGCGATGAAGTCGGCGCTCGACGAGCCATCCCTGACCGATGACGACCGTTTTCATCTGCACTTCGCGCTTGGCAAAGCGCTGGAGGATCGCGGCCTTGCGGAGGCCAGCTTCGACTCTTACGCCAAGGGTAACCGATTACGCCGATCGACGACAGGCTATGATCCAACGACGATCGCGCGCCAGGTCGATCGATCGATCACGCTGTTGACGTCCGGATTTTTCGCCGATCGCGATGGTTGGGGATGCCCCTCCCCCGATCCGATATTCATTATCGGCATGCCACGTGCCGGATCGACCCTGATCGAGCAGATCCTGAGCTGCCATCCGGCGATCGAGGGTACCGGCGAACTGGCGGACATCCCGTTGATCGCCAAGCGGCTTGGCGGGCGGAAGACAGTCGGTGACGTCAATCAATATCCCGACTGCCTGGCAGAACTCGATGCAGCATCGCTTGTGGCATTGGGCGACGAATATTTAGAGCGGGCGCGGGTCCAGCGCTTCACCGACCGGCCTTATTTCATCGACAAGCTGCCCAACAACTGGGTCCACGTAGGGCTGATCCGGCTGATCCTGCCGAACGCCCGGATCATCGATGCGCGCCGCCATCCCCTGGCGTGCGGGTTTTCGAATTTCAAACAGCATTACGCCAAGGGGCAAAATTTCGCCTACGACCTGAGCGACATCGGCACCTATTACGGCGATTACCTCCGACTGATGCGACACATCGACCGGGTGCAACCGGGGCTGGTCCACCGCGCGATCCACGAAGATCTGGTCGACGAACCGGAAGCCGAGGTGCGGCGCCTGCTGGCCTACCTCGAACTCCCCTTCGATCCAGCCTGTCTGGCATTCCACGAAAGCAAGCGCGCAGTGAGGACCGCCAGTTCGGAGCAGGTGCGACGCCCGATCAGCCGCGACGGGCTGGAGCAGTGGCGGCCGTTCGACGCGTGGCTCGACCCGCTAAAGTCGGCACTTGGTGCAAATTTGGAACAGTGGCGAAATTAACGACTAGGCGACCGCTGTTGTCGCGCAAAGACAATTGACGCTGTTACGATCACGCAACATTCTCCCTCAGGGCAAAAGGGGAAAGTCATGCTGCATCCGTTTCACGTTCCGGCCTGGAAGCGCCTCGGTCTAAGCCTTTTGTTGACGTCGGCGATGAGCGCACCTGCGCTGGCGCAGGATGCGGCCGCGCTGCCGGCTGAGCCCGCCGCCCAGCCGGCTGCTGCAGAGCCCGAAGCCAAGGCCGTCGACGACGACGTAATCGTCGTCACTGCGACCAAACGCAGCGAAAACCTCCAAAATGTCCCCATCGCGATCACCGCGTTGAGCACCAAGACGCTTGACGATCTACAGGTGGACAGCTTCGACGATTACGCGCGTCTGGTGCCGTCGCTATCGTACAAGAGCAGCGGTCCGGGATCGAGCAACGTGTACTTCCGCGGCGTCGCCTCGGGCGAGAACGGCAATCACTCGTCGTCCCTGCCCTCGGTCGGCACCTACCTCGACGAACAGCCGATCACCACGATTCAGGGCGCGCTCGATATCCACGTCTTCGACATCGCCCGGGTCGAGGCATTGGCGGGGCCTCAGGGCACGTTGTACGGGGCGTCGAGCCAGGCCGGCACCGTCCGCATCATCACGAACAAGCCCGATCTCAACGGCACCTATGGCGCGGTCAATCTGGAAGTGAACAGCGTCGCGCACGGCGACTTCGGCTACACTGGCGAAGGGTTCGTCAACCTGCCGATCAGCAGCAATGTCGCGGCCCGACTGGTCGGATGGTACCGCCACGACGCCGGCTACATCGACAATGTCGCGGGGCAATTGTTCTTCCCCAGCTCCGGTATCACGTTCGACAACTTCCGGCTGGCCGAAAAGGATTACAATGACGTCGACACCTATGGTGCGCGCGCCGCACTGCGGATCGACCTCGACGACAATTGGACGATCACACCGCAGATCATGGCTCAGCGCCAGATCTCGCATGGTTCGTTCGCCGAGGAGTCGGGCCTCGGAAAGCTGGAAACGATGCAATTCAATCCTGAGCGGTTCGACGACAAATGGGCGCAAGGCTCGCTCACCGTTCAGGGCAAAATCGCCAATTTTGATGTGACCTATGCCGGCGCCTATATGGAGCGGAAGGTCACCGGCGAATCCGATTATGTTGACTATGCCTATTTCTACGATGCGCTGGCAGGCTACGGCAATTATTTCTACGACAACAACGGCGACCTGGTAAATCCAAACCAGTACATCCAGTCGAAGGACAAGTTCACCAAGCAGTCGCACGAATTGCGGATCGCTTCCCCGGCCGACAAACGACTTAGACTGATCGCCGGTCTGTTCTACCAGCGCCAGACCCATCACATCCGTCAGGATTACATAATCGACGATATCGCCGATTCGATTACCGTACCGACGACGGACAGCAATATCTGGCTAACCGATCAATATCGGGTCGACCGCGACTATGCCGCATTCGGCGAACTGTCGTTCGATATCACACCCAAGCTGACGATCACCGGCGGCGGGCGCCTCTACAAGTTCGACAACACTCTGGTCGGTTTCTTTGGGTTCAGGAGCCCGGGCTACAGCTCGAACCCGATCTACAATTGCTCCTTCTTCGGACCGCCGACCGTGGGCGGCCCATGCAACAACGTCGACAAACGGACCAAGGACAATGGCTTCGTCCATCGGCTCAACCTGACGTACAAGCCCAACGACGATCTGTTGTTCTACGCAACCTGGTCGCGCGGCTTCCGGCCGGGCGGTATCAATCGTCGCGGGTCCTTGCCGCCGTACGCACCCGACTTCCTGAGCAATTATGAAGCCGGCGCAAAGATCAGCTTCGGCACCGGGTCGCATTTCAACCTGGCGATCTATCAGGAGGATTGGAAAGCCATCCAATTGTCGTTCCTCGGCGCCAACGGCCTGACGGAAATTCGCAATGCCGGCAATGCGCGGATCCGCGGATTTGAGGCCGATCTGTTCCTGCGACTATCGCCCGGCCTCACCTGGAGCACGGGCGCATCATACAATGACGCCAAATTGCGCAATAATTTCTGCTTGATCGCGACCGGCCCTGACGATTGTTCGGGTCCCGAAGGCAACGAACTGCTCGCACCGAGCGGGACGCGCCTGCCGCTGACCGCCAGGCTGAAGGCCAATACGCGAGTGCGGTACGAGTGGGAACCAACCGGCACGACCAAGGCGCATGTCCAAGCCGTTGCCAGTTACGAAGGCAAGCGTCGGCGCGACCTGCGCGATTTCGAGAATTCCATCTACGGCAACATGAAAGCTTATACCGAGGTCGATGTGTCGGCGGGGCTCGACAAGGGGCCATGGTCGGTCGAACTGTTTGCCAAGAATCTGTTCGATGTGCGCGGCCAGATTTCGAAGAGCATCCAGTGCGTCGAGGCAGTGTGCGGCGATCCGGACGGGCTGACGGCGATCGGGCCCAAGATCTACACCACGGTAACTCGTCCGCGGATGATCGGACTGCGCATCGGTCGCAAGTTCTAGCTTCGCCTTCGCTCGCCATGCTACCGGGCCCCGAGCCCGGAGCAGGGCGAGTTGAGGTAGCCGAGTTGCAACGAACGATCATTGCCGATCCCAACGCCGCGCTGGCCACCGCCCGGCAATTGCTTGCCAGCGACCCGGCTGCGGCGGAGGTGCAGACGCGTCACCTGCTCGCAAGCCATCCCGACCATCCGGTGCTGCTACGCCTGCTTGCCCAGGCTCTTAGGCGGCTCGACCGCGCCAAAGAGGCTGCTGACGCCGAGAGCAGGGCCATTCAAGCATCCATCCGAAATCCGGCACACCGGTCCGCGGCGATGGCGATTCAGGCGGGCGACATCGCTCAAGCGAAGGCGATCCTTCAGCGCCTGCTGAACGAAGACCCCAACGACGTGCTCGCACTCACCATGTTGGGACTTCACTGGTCGACGAGCGGTGAATTCGAGATGGCGGAGACCTTGCTCCGCCGAGCGACCGCGCTGGCCCCCGCTGACGCCTCGACGCGCATGGCGCTTGCCGAACTGCTCGTCCGATCGAAGCGCGCCGCGCTTGCGCTGGCCGAACTCGACAAGATCGAAGGCAATGCGGCGGAGAGCGATCCGGTGCTGTCATTGCGCGCCGAATGCTTGGGTGCACTCGGCCGACTCGAGGAAGAACTCGCGATCCTCGAACGATTGACGGCCTCGCGCGGACAGGGCGACATCACCTTGTCGCTGCGGACCGGGCACGCACAACGTGCACTGGGGCAGGAAGCCAAGGCCGCAGCGACCTATCGCGACATCATTCGCCGCCACCCCGGCGAAGGCACATCGTGGTGGAGTCTGGCCAATCTGAAGACGATCAAATTCGACGATTCCGACGTTGCCGAGATGAAAGCGGCGCTGACCCTGCCCGACCGCCCTGTGCAAAACCGGATTCGCCTCAACTTCGCGCTCGGCAAGGCGAACGAGGACCGCCGCGATACTGAGGCCGCGTTCAGCCATTACGCCGAGGGCAATCGTCTGCGCAGCACCATTGCGCCCTATGATCCGCAGATGATCGGCAAGTGGGTCGACCGGTCGATCGACCTGTTTACGCCGGGCTTCTTCGCGGCGCGCGCCGGTCAGGGCTCCACGGCGAGCGACCCGATCTTTATCGTCGGCCTGCAGCGATCGGGGTCGACCTTGATCGAACAGATCCTCGCCAGTCACCCTGCCATCGAAGGCACGGCCGAATTGCCCGACATGCCCAATCTGGTGCGATCCATGGGCGAAACTGCGGCGGGCGAGAAAAAAACCTTCGAAGACTATTTTTCGGGACTCGATCCTGAGCGTCTGCAGGGGCTCGGCCAGTCCTATCTCGACGCAAGCGCGGCCCATCGTCGGACCGACCGACCGAACTTCACCGACAAGATGCCCAATAATTGGATGTATCTCGGCATTATCCGGACGATCTTGCCGAACGCGCGTATCGTTGATGTCCGGCGCGACCCCATGGCTTGCTGTTTCTCTAACTGGAAGCAGCTGTACGCACAGGGTCTGGACCACAGTAATGCGCTCGGCACCATGGGCCAATTCTACGTCGATTATGTGCGCATGATGCGACATTTCGACGCGGTCCAACCGGGCCGTGTGCATCGAATAATCTATGACGATCTGGTCGACGACCTCGACGGCGAGGTACGTCGGCTGCTCGATTATCTCGGCCTGCCGTTCGATCCCGCCTGCCTGGCGTTTCATTCGAATGAGCGCGCGGTTCACACGATCAGCGCGGGGCAAGTGCGCAAGCCTATCAACCGCGACGGAATTGGCCAATGGACGCCGTTCGATCAATGGCTGGGGCCCTTGCGGGACGCGCTTGGCGATGTTCTGACTAGCTGGCGAACCTGACGATATCGACCACCGGGGGTACGAGCCCCTCGCGATGAGGAAATTACCGATGCTCTACTGGGAAGACATGGAAGTCGGTGCCGAGCAACTGTTCGGCACTTACGACGTCACGCGCGAGGAGGTTCTCGAATTCGCCCGCAAATACGATCCGCAGCCATTCCATTTAAGCGACGAGGCCGCGGCGAAAACGCACTTTGGCAAGATCGCGGCGTCGGGTTGGCATACCGCAGCGATGACGATGCGCGTGATCGTCAATGCCCTGACGCGGGAGCCGCAGGCCGGTCTAGGCTCTCCCGGGGTCGACGAACTTCGCTGGACCAAACCCGTCTACCCAGGTGACACGCTCACCGTTCAGGGGACCATTGTCGAAAAGACGCCATCACGGTCGAAACCGGACCTCGGAACGATACGCACCCAGACCCGTGTAACCAATCAGGACGGAGTCGACGTAATGCGCTTCGTATCGATTGTCCTCATGCAGCGACGTCCCGGCGCCGCTTCCTAACGCCGGCGCTGGCGATTACGGTCGAAGTCGCCCCAATATTCGCGGAACTGGCGGCGATCGCCACGCTCCCGCCAATAGGCCTGACGGCTGGACCAATAACGCTGCTGATCGGACGACCAGCGAACTGGACGACGATAGCTGTCATAGACGTAGTAGCCGCTTCCCGGATAATAATATCCGTCGTTCCATCCCCAATAGGGATTGCCCGAATAGCTGCCGAAATAGTCGTTACCGTAGTAGCCGCCGTAGCTGCTGCCGTAGCCGATCGAGAGACCCCCTCCTCCAAAGCCGCCATACCCATAGCCGCAACCGCTCAACGCGATGCCGGCAAGTAAGGCGACTGCAGTCGTACGAACGGGGAAATTCCTCAGGGTCATGACGCGTTCCCGTCTAAATTACTGGAAAGGTTCGCGAATAAAACGCTTTGGGTGCGAGGACGGTTCCTGACCCTCGTCGACGGTCGTCTAGTGTCCGTCGAATGCCATCAAGCTGATTGCTTCGACCCCGTCGGCTTCAAGCGCAGCGGCGCCGCCTAGATCGGGCAAGTCGATCAGAAAGCGTGCGCCGACCACCGTGCCGCCGCTGCGCCGCACCAGACGCACCGCCGCCGTCGCTGTACCGCCAGTCGCGATGAGATCGTCGACCACGAGCACCCGGGCCTCCGGCATGCAGGCATCGACGTGCATGGCAAGTCGGTCGGTGCCATATTCCAGCGCATAATCTTCGGCAATCGTCTCACCCGGCAGCTTGCCGTCCTTGCGGATCAACAACAGCCCGGCGTTCAGCCGCACCGCTAGCGCGCCACCGATAATGAACCCACGCGCTTCGATAGCCGCGACCAGATCGACCGGCCCGTCAATGCTAGCTGCAAGCGCGTCGACCGCGCCGGCCAAACCGACGCGGTCGAGCAAGAAGGTCGTGATATCGCGATACTGAATACCCGGCTTCGGGAAGTCCGGGATGGTGCGGACCAGCGCCTTCAGATCGTCGGCGCCGGCCATCACCCTCAGCCGGCGATGTCCTTGCCCTGCTTGGCATGCTCGCGCTTGGCCATGTGCTCGGGATCGAGCGCACCCTTCGGGGCGACCTTGCGCTTCGCCTCGGCCCAAATGTTCTTGTAGCTGAGGTAGCCGAGGAACGTGGCGAACATCAGGAAGAACACCACGACGTAACCGGTGCGATGACGGTTCTGCAGCTTGGGCTCTGCCGTCCACACGAGGAACGCGGCCACGTCCTTGGCCATCTGGTCGACCGTCGCGGGCGGCGAACCCGGAGAATAGGTCACCTGCCCATCGCTTGCCAACGGCGGCGGCATCGCCAGGTTCAAGTTGGCGAAGTAGGGATTATAGTACAGGCCGTCGGGCGTTTTTGCGGTCGGGAATTCCTCGAGCAATTCCGGCGGCTGCGCGGCATAGCCGGTCAGCAGCGAATAAACGTAATGCGCACCGCCCTCACGCGCCTTGGTCATCAACGACAGGTCGGGCGGAAGCGCATTGCCATTGGCGGCACGGGCCGCGGTCTCGTTCGCGTAGGGCGACGGGAAATGATCGGCCGGGGTCGCCTTGCGGGTGGCAGGCTCGCCCGTATCTGGATTGATCGATGGAACCTCGATCTTCCAGAAATTGCCCGATCCGGCATAGGCCTTGATCTGGCCTTCATTGTAGCCAAGCGCGGCGAGATCGCGGAACGCGACGCGTTGCAGGCTATGACAGGCAGAACAGACTTCCGTGTAGACCTGGAGCCCGCGCTGAAGCTGCGCCTTGTCGAACTTCCCGAACGGGCCGTCGGAGGCGAAGTGCACTTCCTTGGGCTCCTTGTGGAACTCATGCTCGGCCGTCGGGGTCGGTGGCGAGGAGATTGCCTCGCTGATCGTCCCGTAAAGCGAGATCATGAGAACCAGGGTAAGGACGGCCCCGGCGAGGTAGCTGAAGATACGGATCATTGCTTGCGAACTTCCCTTTATTCAGCTGCCGCGGTGGCGGGTTTGGCCTGTCCGACCGGCGCGCTTTCCTGAAGCTCGCCATGCAGCGCCGACGAAGAGATTGACGTCGGCAGCGGCAGGGTTTCCTCGTTCCGCGAAATCAGCGGCAGAATGATCAGGAAATGCGCGAAATAATAAGCAGTGCAGATCTGGCTGATCGCGACCACGGTGGGGGTAACGGTCGCGCCGCCGGCCCAGCCGAGGACGAGGACGTCCAGCACCAGGATCCAGAAGAAGCGCTTGAACACCGGCCGGTAATTGCCCGAACGGACCGGCGACTTATCGAGCCACGGGAGCAGGAACAGCAACAGGATCGACCCGAACATCGCCAGCACGCCCCACAGCTTCGCCGGAAGAATGAAATCGACCGTGAAGCTCTTCAGGATCGCATAGAAGGGCAGGAAATACCATTCGGGCACGATGTGCGCCGGGGTCGAAAGCGGATTGGCCGGGATGTAATTGTCGGGATGACCAAGCGCGTTGGGCGCGAAGAACAGCACCAGACAATAGATCGTCAGCACCAACCCCGCAAACCATCCATCCTTCGAGGTGTAGAAGGGATGAAAGGGCAGCGTGTCCTTTTCGCTTTTCACATCGACGCCGGTGGGATTGTTCGACCCCGGAATATGCAGCGACCAGATGTGCAGGATTACCACGCCCGCAATGACGAACGGGAGCAGGTAATGCAGCGAGAAAAAGCGGGTCAGCGCTGCCTGGTCAGGGGCATAGCCGCCGAGCAGCCAGATGCGGATCGGCTCACC
Source organism: uncultured Alphaproteobacteria bacterium (assembly GCA_963740965.1). Taxonomy (GTDB): domain Bacteria; phylum Pseudomonadota; class Alphaproteobacteria; order Sphingomonadales; family Sphingomonadaceae; genus Sphingomicrobium. Next base: position 272,992 of record CAVUFW010000006.1, on the reverse strand, counting down.
GACCAGCGGGAAGGCGCTGAAGAAGCCGGTGATGACCTGCGCCCCCCAATAGCTCATCTGCCCCCAGGGAAGGACATAGCCCATGAAGGCGGTCGCCATCATAAGCAGGTAAATGACCAGGCCGAGCATCCAGATCAGCTCTCGCGGCGCCTTGTAGGAGCCGTAAAACAGGCCGCGGAAGATGTGGAAATAGACGACAATGAAGAAGAAGCTGGCACCGTTAGCGTGCGCGTAGCGCAGCATCCAGCCCGCATTTACGTCGCGCATGATATGCTCGACCGAGGTGAATGCGCCGTCGGCCGACGCATAATAATGCATCGCCAGCACGATCCCGGTGACGATCTGGACCATCAGGAACAAGCCGGCAAGAACGCCGAAATTCCAGAAATAGTTAAGATTGCGCGGTACCGGATAGCCGCCGCCGATCGCGCCGTAAATCAGGCGCGGAAGCGGCAGACGGTCGTCGAACCATTTGCCGACTTCGGTTTTGGGTTCGTAGGGCTTGGCCCAGGAAAAGCTCATATTGTCGCCCCTTAGCCGATCGTCACGACGGTATCGGATGTGAATACGTAATCCGGCACTTTCAGGTTCAGCGGCGCCGGACCCTGCCGGATACGGGCTGCCGTATCGTAGGCCGAACCGTGGCACGGGCAGAAATAGCCGCCGAAGGGCCCCTTGTTCTCACCCTCGCCGCTACCCAGCGGAATACAGCCGAGATGGGTGCAAACACCGATCGTGATCAGCCAGTTCTGCTTGCCCGGCTTGGTCCGCTCAGCCAGCGTCTGCGGATCGCGAAGATCGGCCACGTTGACGGCGTTGGCCTCGGCGATTTCCTTGGCCGTCAGGTTGCGAACGAAAATCGGCTGCTTGCGCCACACGGTCTTGATCGACTGGCCCTCGGCGATCTTGCTGATGTCGACTTCGGTCGATGCAAGCGCAAGCACGTCGGCCGACGGCGCCATCTGCGATACCAGCGGGATGGCGACCGCCGCCGCGCCGACTCCGGCGAAGCTGACAGCGGCGATGTTGATGAAATCGCGACGACGAACGCCATCGCCGTTTTCCGGAGCGCCTTCGGATTGTTCTAGCGTGGCCATGCTCACCCTTGGTCGAATTTTGGCATTGTGCGACGAGGCACAAGATACGGCATCGCATCCGGCGGACCGGAACGATTGGCGGGCCTGATAGCGCCTCGTTTCGCTGTTGCAAATGGCCTTGTGCCAGTTTTCCGATCGCACTTGTGCGGCGGGCCGCCGACCGCCTATCGCAGCGGCGATGCGCATCGCCCTGTATCAACCCGAGATCGCCCAGAATGTTGGCGCCGTGCTTCGTCTCGGCGCGTGCTTCGGGGTCGCCGTTGATTTGATCGAGCCGATGGGATTCGCTTGGGACGACAAGCGTGTCCGACGCACCGCGATGGATTATATCGACGCGGTCGACATTGCCCGCCATCGAAACTTCGAAGCGTTCCGCGAAGTAAATGACGGTCGCCTCATTCTGCTCACCACGAAAGGTCGGCAGTCGCCTTACGACTTCGCCTTCGCGGCCGACGATATCCTGTTGCTTGGCAAGGAAAGCGCCGGCGTTCCCACCAATGTCGCCGAACAGTGCGATGCGAAGTTGCGAATTCCGATCCGCGCCGACGTCCGATCGCTCAACCTAGCCACCGCCGCAGCGCTCGCCATCGGCGAAGCGCTCCGCCAGACCGAAGGACTGCCGCAATGAAGCCGCTCGACGACCAGCAACAAGCCGCCCGCGAGTGGTTCGAATCGCTGCGTACGCGCATCTGCAACGAGTTCGAGGGGATCGAGCGCGAGGCGGGGTCGGATGCCGCATTCGCGTTCACGCCGTGGGATCGCACCGAGCACGACGACGACGGAAACGAGACCCATGGCGGAGGCGGCGTCCGGTCGCAAATGAATGGCAAGGTGTTCGAGAAAGTCGGGGTGAACGTCTCGACCGTCGGTGGCCGCTTCAGCCCAGAATTTGCAGCATCGATCCCCGGTGCCGAGGTCGATCCCAGTTTCTTCGCCACGGGCATCAGCCTGGTTGCGCACATGGCCAATCCGCATGTCCCTGCGGTGCATATGAACTGCCGGTTCCTGTCGACCACGCGGCGATGGTTCGGCGGCGGGGCCGATCTCAATCCCGCCATCCCTTACACCGACGATACCGACGCCTTTCACGCCCGTCTTCGCGCCGCCTGCGCCGCCCACGACCCGACGTTCTATTCGCGGTTTCAGCAATGGGCCGAGGAATATTTCTGGTTACCGCACCGCCAGGTTGCGCGTGGGGTCGGCGGGATCTTTTTCGATCGTCTCGAAGATCATTTCGACGAGCATTTCGCCTTTACGCGCGATGTCGGCGACGCCTTTCTCGACATTTTTCCGCAACTGGTGCGCAAGCGGATGGACCAGCCATTTACCGACGACGACCATCGCAAGTTATTGGAATTCCGCGGTCGCTACGTCGAATTCAATCTGCTCTATGATCGCGGAACGCTGTTCGGGCTCAAGACCGGCGGCAACATCGACGCAATTCTGATGAGCCTGCCGCCCCTCGCCCGCTGGGCCTGAACTTACTCCCCGATCAAGTCGTCGGTACGGTTACCTCCGGTCCGGCCAGTTGGGCGTAGACGCGGCCGATCATCGCCGCCGAGACGGTCGAAACGATTGCCCCGACGAGCCCGCTGGCAAGCGCAACGATCAGCGCCGCGGTATTGAATGCCCTTGGCTCCCCTGCGGCCACGGCAACCACCGATCCGACTACGGCCGTAACAGCGGAATCGAGGACGAGGGCAACAATTCCGAGCAGCAAGACGAGCGCCAGCAGACGGAAAAAAGTGCCGCGGGTCAGCTGCCAGCTGCGCTTGAGGATGGCGATCGGCCCACCCGCCTCACTCGCGGCGATTGCCGAAATCGGAAAGAGGCGCACCCCCAGCACGATCATAGCGACACTGAGGAACAATACGATCCACAGGAAACCCTTCATCTGGGCGAGGATTTCGGGCGTAAGAGTCGTCGGGTCGGTGATCCCGGCGCTCGCCAGCGTACCCCCGAGCGCCAGGGTCGCGATGATCGCGATCGGCAGAAACACCAGCACCATCGCCCCGATCAACGAGGGCAAACGTCGCGCCGCGGACCCCATCGCCTGACCGATGCTTCCGCGCCAGCCATTGACGAGCAAGATGATCGTCATCTGCCCGATCAGAACGACGATCAGCACCAGCAACATGATCAGGCCGCCGCCATTGCTTGGCCCGCCTTGCGGAAAAGCCCATTTGGCGAGCACGGAGGGGAGCGCGAAGGTCGCCAGCGCCACCGGCGCCACGAGCCGCGCCTCGCGACCCAGGAATGCGGCGGTTTCCTCCCACGCCTTGCCAATCGACAGTTTCAATTTTCCGCTCCCATGATGCTGCAAGACTTATGCGGAACGTACGGGTCGAAGGCAACGCACTTGCGGCAAGCGGGAGTGCGGCCCATGTCGCGATCATGATCGACGGCGTTGAATGGCAGGTCAGCCCCGGCCTTACCCCTTATCCGGAATCGCTTGCGGCAATGGAGAAGCGTGCCGCGGCGATCCGCGCCGGCACAGCGTCGGAACTCGTCTGGCTGGTCGAACATCCGCCGATTTTCACCGCCGGAACCAGCGCCGACCCTACCGAACTGTTCAACCCCCAAGGCTTCGATGTTGCCGAGGCCGGTCGCGGCGGGCGATATACCTACCATGGCCCCGGCCAGCGCGTAGGTTATTTGATGATCGATCTGGACAAGCGCGGTCGCGACATTCGCCATTTCGTGCACTGTCTGGAAGGATGGATGATCGACGCACTGGCGGACGTCGGGGTTAACGCGCGGCGCGAATGCGGACGCATCGGGATCTGGACGGGGAGCGGATCGAGCGAGGCGAAGATCGGTGCGATTGGCGTCAGGGTGAAGCGATGGGTGACGCTGCACGGATTTTCGATCAACGTCGCCCCCGACCTTGACCACTTCTCGGGGATCGTGCCGTGCGGAATCGACGCGTTCGGCGTGACCAGCCTGCAGTCGTTGGGCGTCGGCGCGACCATGGCCGATCTCGATTCTAGGCTGCATGCCAAATTTCCCAATTTTCTCCGGAATTTAGGACGGAACACGAAAGAGACTTGAGGCGTTGTTCGGTTGCGCCTATTGTGCGCGCGATTTGGAAAGCAGGGCAAACCTGCCCCGGGTCATAAAAATCAAGGGAGTTTTGAATGCGTGCTCTTATCCTGGTCGCTGGTGCGGCCCTGGCCCTTGCTGCTTGCAGCAAGAACGATGCGGCCGAAAACACGATGAACGTCGACGACACCATGAATGCCGAAAACGTTGTCACCAACGACACGACTGCTGTCGATGGCTCGATGAACGCGGATGCCAACATGGCCGCCGACACCAACATGTCGATGAACAGCGATGGCAACATGTCGAACGACATGAATGCGTCGAACACGACTGCTAACAACGCGATGTAATTGGCTGGCGCTCCCGTTTCGGGGGCGCTGTCATTTTCACCGTGGAATTTGGGCTGGTGGAGCGATCCGCCAGCCCTTTTTCTGTATTCGTTACGGTAGTCCGACGATCTTGTGGGCTTGCAGGGTCAGGCGCCATCGGGGTCGCTCCATCACGAGCGCGATCGCCGCCGCAAGCGCCGCTTCGCGATCCGGGCCGTCCATCGGCTGTATCAGCAGATGAGCGAACTTCCACTGCTCCATTGCCGCTGGATCGATGCCGGCCTGTGGCCACACCAATTTCAGCTCGTCCCCTTGCCGTTGGACAAGGTCGCTTCCCGCCTTTGGACTGACGCACAACCAGTCGATTCCGGGAGTTGCCGGGATCGTGCCATTGCTCTCGACTGCAATGCGGAAGCCTTCGCCATGGAGCGCATCGACCAAGGGCGTATCCAGCTGAAGCATCGGTTCGCCGCCAGTGATCACCACCAGCCGGTTTGTAGTACCACTGCCCCACATCCCGGTGACGTGACGGGCAAGAGCATTCGCGTCGGCGAACTTTCCTCCACCGTTACCATCCGTGCCGACGAAATCGGTGTCGCAAAAAGTGCAGACCGCGGCAGCGCGATCCTGTTCGCGTCCCGACCATAAGTTACAGCCTGCAAAGCGCAGGAAGACGGCGCGACTGCCGGCCTGCACCCCCTCCCCCTGCAGCGTCAGAAATGTTTCCTTGACGGCGTAGGTCACTGGTAACGTGTCGGGTCTGGCAGGCCAGCCTCGGCAAATCCTTTGGAGCGCAGTCGACAAGCGTCGCATGTGCCGCAAGCACCGCCATCGATCGCCGGATCGTAGCAGCTATGGCTCATTCCCGCGTCGAGGCCGAGACGCGCCGCCTCCCGCGCGATGTCGGCCTTGGTCATGTGCTGGAGCGGCGCATGGACTGTGAAGCTCTCGCCTTCCACCCCCGCGCGCGTTGCCTGATTGGCGAGCGATTCGAACGCGGCGATGAACGCCGGGCGGCAGTCGGGATAGCCCGAATAATCGAGCGCATTGACCCCGACGAACAGGTCGCGCGCACCCGCCGCCTCGGCCCATGCCAGCGCCAAACTGAGGAAGACCGTGTTGCGCGCCGGAACGTAGGTCAGCGGTATGCCGTCCTGCCCCTCGGCACCGACGCCGGCCTTGCCGACCGCGATGCTGTCGTCGGTGAGGGACGATCCGCCGAACGCGCTGAGATCGATCGGCAGGACGATGTGGCGGTCGGCGAGTAAGTCGGCAATGGCACGCGCCGCGTCCAGTTCGACCCGATGGCGCTGGTTATAATCGATTGTCAGCGCGAGCACGGCGTAGCCGGCTTCCCGCGCCAAACCGGCGCACACCATCGAATCCAGGCCCCCGGACAACAACACCACCGCCAATTTCACAACGCGATCCCGATCTTTGGCGCGAGCCAGTTCATCCCAGCATAGAGAGCGAGCGTGATCGCCAAGGCCGCGATCATTGCCAGGCCAAAGGACCAGCCGGAGCGGATCATGAGCGGGATGATCAGGAACATCGGCAGCGATGGCAGGATGAACCAGAAGGTGCTCATCGCCAGCGCCGCGACCTTTTCCGGCTCGCGGGTTTCGCCGTAAAGCCACAGCATCGCCAGCACCGAAACGAGGGGGAGCGATGCCAGCAGCCCACCCCAACCCGGAAAGCGTCGGGAGATCGTCGACACCAGGGCGACAAGCAGTCCGGATATGACGGTCTTGATCAGGAACAGCAGCATGGCAGCGCCCTAGCGTCGGAGCTGCGCAAAAAAAAGGGGCCGCCGAGGCGGCCCCAGGTCGGGCGCTGGTGCACCCAAGGGAGGAAAGCGTGCGCTCAACGAGTGCACTGCCCATTCCTAAACGGACATGGTTAAACAAAGGCTTAATGGAATGATTTTAGCGCGCGCCGCAAGTCCCGACGCGGCGCGCGTTGACGACATAATTGAACGGCAGTCCGCTCGAAATGCCCTGCGTGACGATCTTGACCGAGCGTGGGGTCAGGACTTGGACCTTCGAACTTCCAAAGCCTCCCCCCGGGCAGGTGTAGCTGACTTCCGCCCGGTCAACCGTCGAATTGAGGACGATCCGCGAACAGGGACGGCCCCGGTGTTCCCATTGCATCAGCATTGCGGGATCGGACAGGCAAACACGTTGGCTGCGTGTGTCGACGGACTTGTCGACTTCCCACTCTCCCGCCCCCGCCATCGCACGCGGGAGGCTCGCGCCACCAGCCGTCAGCGCGATAACGCTCACGGCAAGACTGATATGAAGGGCACGAAAGGCGACCATATCGGCATTTTACCAGATTTGGATTAACAAAATCTAGCTATTTCCGGATTGGTCGACGTCGGCCAGCGCGATCGGAAAGTCGGTCGCGCAAAACTGGCAATCGACCCGAATGAAGCCATCCTCGCCGACCATCGCGGCCTGTTCTTCGACCGGAAAGCGGGCGATGACCGAACGCACGTAATCGGGATTGCAGCGGCAGCCGCGCGCTAGCGATATGGCGGGAAGTATCCGCACTTCCTCCTCCTCGTGGAACAGCCGCCACACCAATTCGTCCAGTGGCAGCGCGCGGTCGAGCAATTCGGCATCCTTGACCGACCCGGCCAGCACCGCAACGTGCGGCCAGTCGGGATGATCGAGCTTGGTATGGATCCGCTCGCGCCCTTCCTCCCCCTCGGGCAGGTGCTGGAACAGCAGTCCGCCCGCGGTCCATCCGTCGGACCCTTTCTCGGCGATCAGGCGAACGATGGAGGGAATCTGCTCGGACTGGCTGAAATAGCTCTGCGCCGCCCGCGCCAGGCTTTCACCTTCGAGTGGGACGATGCCCTGATAACGCTCACGCGACGTCGCCTGGTCGAAAGTGATCGCCAGATAGCCCTTGCCGAACAAGGCGAACAGGCTGGGCGCCGGACCGGCTTCGATCAACCGCTCGGGGTCATGCCGGACGTAACCGCGAAGCTCGCCATCGAGATAATCGCACACCAGTAGATCGACGATCCCGTTTTCGGTCTGCGCCTGCAGCGTCATCTGCCCGCCGCCGTCCTTCAGCATCGAGCCGAGCAACGCCGTGAGAGCCAGCGCTTCCGCAAGCAGGGTTTCGATCACCGGTGGATAGGAGTGATTGGCGAGAATGGCGTCGATCGCCGGCCCGAGGCGGACCGCACGTCCGCGCGCGTGCCGGCCGGGAATGGTGACGCCGAGAGCCACGTCCAGATTGAGAGAAAGTTCGGTCATGCTGGGCCAGATAGTGTCAGCTATCCGGCATTGCGAGGGCTTCAGAGCTTGCCCAAGGCCCATAGCAGAAGTGACTTTTGCGCATGCAGCCGGTTCTCAGCTTCGTCCCAAACCGCTGATTGCGCTCCGTCGATGACCGCATCGGTGACCTCCTCGCCGCGGTGGGCCGGCAGGCAGTGCAGGAACAAGGCATCCGGTTTCGCTGCCGCCATCAAGGCAGTGTCGACGCTGAACGGAGCGAGCGCGGTCATTCGGTCGCCATCGTCGAGCTGACCCATTGAGGTCCAGGTATCGGTGACCACGACGTCCGCATCGGCCACGGCTTCCCGCGGGTCGCGAATGATCGGCACCGACGCCCCGCGGCCAGCCGCGGCGGCGAGCACCGCCGGATCAGGCTCGTGTCCCGCCGGACACGCAACGCGCACCTCGAAGTTCATCAGCGATCCGGCTTCGATCAGTGAATGACACACGTTGTTGCCGTCCCCGAGCCAGACCCAGCGAGTGCCGGCGAGCGCGCCCTTGCGCTCGATCACCGTCTGCATGTCGGCGAGCAATTGGCACGGGTGCGAAGCGTCGGTCAGCCCGTTGATCACCGGCACGGTGGCGAAATCCGCCAGTTCCACCGCCTTGGCGTGGTGATCGGTGCGGATCATGATCGCATCGACATAGGATGACAGCACCCGTGCGGTATCCGCCACGCTTTCCCCGCGCCCAAGTTGCGACGCGGCCGAATCGAGCACCAGCGCCGATCCGCCCAACTGTCGCATCGCCATATCGAAACTGACGCGCGTGCGCGTGCTGTTCTTTTCGAAGATCATCGCCAGCACGTGACCGGCCAGTGGCGCGTCGGCGTCGACCTTGCCCTTCGGCCAGCCGGCGCGGGCAGCCTTGCGCGCTGCTGCATCCTTCAGGATCGCGGCGATCCCGTCCGGCCCCGCATCGACGAGATCGAGGAAGTGGCTCACGCCGCGTCGGGCACCTGGTAATCGGCCGACGCCGCCGACAGGCCATCGACGAATTCGCGAATGTGGCTTTCATCGATCGTCAGCGGCGGCAGCACGCGAACGACATTGTCGCCCGCCGCGACGGTGAGGATGCCCTTCGTACGCAGGTAACCGACGAAGGCGCGGCTGTCGGTCTTCATCTTGATTCCCATCATCAGGCCAAGCCCACGCACGTGATCGAACAGATGATCGTGATTGGGGATCATCTGCTCGAGCGCGGCGCGCAGACGTTCGCCGGCGGCCGACACCTGGCCGAGGAAATCGTCATTGGCGACGACGTCGAGCACGGCCTCGCCTGCCGCCATAGCCAGCGGATTGCCGCCATACGTCGAACCATGAGTGCCGATCACCATGCCGCCGGCCGCCTTTTCGGTCGCCAGGCACGCGCCAAGCGGGAAGCCGCCGCCGATGCCCTTGGCCGAAGCCATGATATCGGGCGTGATTCCGTAATGCTCGTGCGCGTACAGCTTGCCGGTGCGCGCCATGCCGCACTGTACTTCGTCCAGCACCAGCATGAGGTCGTGTTCGTCGCACGCCTTGCGCAGGCCGGTCATAAATGCCTGGCTGGCCGGGCGAATGCCGCCTTCGCCCTGGATCGGCTCGACCAGGAAACCAGCCGTGTTGCCGTCGATCGCCGCCAACGCGCCTTCGAGATCGTCGAACTCGACGACCTTGAAGCCGGGCAGCAGCGGCGCGAAACCGTCGCGCAGTTTCTCCTGGTTCGTGGCGCTGATCGTCGCCATCGTCCGACCGTGGAACGCGTTGCTGAACGTGATCAGGTCGTGCTTTTCCGGATTGCCCTTGGCATGATGGTAGCGACGCGCCGTTTTGATCGCGCATTCCACCGCCTCGGCACCCGAATTGGTGAAGAACACGGTGTCGGCGAAAGTCGCATCGACCAGCCGCTGAGCCAGTTTTTCGCCCTGCGGCGATCCGTAGAGATTGGAGACGTGGATCAAGGTTTCGGCCTGCTTCTGGATCGCTTGGGTCAGATGCGGGTGGCCGTGCCCAAGCAGATTGACCGCGATCCCGCTGGCGAAGTCGAGATATTTCTCGCCACCTTCGCCGTAGAGATACACCCCCTCACCGCGCACCGGGCGCACCTCGCAACGCGGATAGACGGGCATGAGCGGCGTGATGGCCATCGGGCTTAATTCCTCGGTTTGAAGTGCGGGCGAGCCCCCGCCCGCCGTTGCCCGCGCCTATACGAAGGCCACACCGACAAGGCAAAAAGAAAGGGGCGGAACCCTTGCGAGTCCCGCCCCTTCTTCACGCCACAGGGGTCAACAGACCCGAAGGCTTAGTCGCGACGATATCCGCGATCATCTTCGTAGCGGTCGTCACGGCCGTCGCGGTCGCGATCGTAACCGTTGTAGCCGTACTGGCCACCATACTGTCGCTGGCCGTAGCGACGGTCGCCGTCATTTGCCTGGTAACGCACGTTCTGCTCGAGCCGTGCGAGACGGATTTCGACGTTGCGACGTTCGTAGCCGTTGAGGCCGTTGCGACCCGAAACGCGGATCGATCGCTCGATCCAGTTTGCCTCGGCGCGCAGTCGATCGGCTTCACGATCCGACAGAATATTTTGGCTGTCTAGGCGGTTGATCTGCCGCTCGATGTTGTTCAACCGAACCTGCAGCGACCGGACACCGCCATAATTGTTGTTGTAGCCATAACCGTAGCCTTGGCCGTAGCCGGGCTGGGCCCACTGTGCCGCGGCAGGAGCCGCAATCGCCAGCGACGAAGCCATCAGAGTGGCCGAGATCAGAAACTTACGCATCGTTGCTCTCCTTATGAGCGGTTGATGACGTCCTTTTAGAACTGCCCGCTTGAGGCAGTGCTGAACGCAGGCGTTATTCGCCATTCACCCACGACAACGGGCATTTAAGGGATTTGTTCTGTGCGTTGTCTGACGTTCATCTTGCGCAAGCCCAATCGAGCCACTTGAGCGACAGATCGGTTCACAATCGAAAACGCTAGTCGGGAAACTGGCAACTCGCCTAGTTCTTGATCTTCCACCCGCTTCGCAGCAGCGCGTAACAGATCGCGAACAGCGCCAGGTTGATCGCGGCGAGTACGCCTGCCCCAAGCAGAAACGGCGAGTCGGTCACGCCAAGGAAGCCATGGCGGAAACCCGAGATGATATAGAAAAAGGGATTGGCATGGCTGATGGTGCGAAACGTCGGCGACAACTGATCGACCGCGTAAAATGTGCCCGACAGCAACGACAGGGGCGTGACCACGAAATTGGTGACCATCGCCGCCTGGTCGAACTTGTCCGCCCAGATCGAGGTGATCACACCGAGGAACGCGAGCATCAACGCTCCCGCGAGCCCGAAATAGAGCGCCCACGTCGGATGAGCGAGGCTGACATGGACGCCCGGCCAGAGCGACATTACCAGCCACACTGCCCCACCGACCAGGAAAGCGCGAGTAACCGCGGCCGATACCAAGGCGGCGATCAACTCGCCGGTGGACAAAGGTGGCATGAGGTAATCGACGATCGTCCCCTGCATCTTGCCGACCATCAAGCTGAAGCTAGCATTGGCGAAGCTGTTCTGGAGCATCCCCATCATGATCAGCCCGGGCGCGATGAAATCGGCGAATGGAACGCCCATCACGGTCTTTCCGCTGCGGCCCAGCGCGACGGTGAAAATTACCAGATAAAGCAAGGTGGTGATCGCCGGCGCCCAGACGGTTTGCATCTGGACCTTGAAGAACCGCCTCACCTCCTTGATATAGAGGGTCTTCAGACCTCCCCAATTGACGCCTTCCAGCGTTGCGACGCCCGGCGGGCTCGCGGTCCAGGGCTCGGATCGATTGGTGGGGGGCTGGTTCGACATCGCCCAATCGCCTATCGGCAGCGGCCAACGGCTGCAACCGGCATCGCGTTGCAATAGTATTTGGAGAGCTACCCCAATGTCCTGGACCGACGAGCGCATCGACCGCCTCAAGACGATGTGGACCAGCGGATCGACCGCCAGCCAGATCGCCGAAGATCTTGGCGGTGTGAGTCGCAACGCCGTGATCGGCAAGGCGCATCGGCTGGGCCTGGAAGCGCGCCCGTCGCCGGTGAAGTCTGGTGAGGAAAAGGACAAGGTCAAGAAGGCCACCGCTCCCAAAGCAGCCCCGCCCCCGGCGCCGAGCGCGTCCGCGCCGAGCGCGACCACCAGCGCTCCGGCCAAGCCGGCGCCTGCACCCAAGGTGGCAGCACCCGCTGCAGCGGCAGCCGCGGCCGACGTGGCGCCGGCCGACGCGCCGACCGGCACCGGCCCCAAGTTCGGGCCCGCGATCCAGCGGCCGCAGCCGGCCGCCGACGCCAGCATGCAATATCGTTCGGTCGGTCCCGGCGGGTTCATCCGCCAGGGTCCCGGCGACACGCAGGCGCCGATCCCCCCGGCCCCGCCGCGCCGCCTGGTCCCCGCCAAGCCAAGCGCAGAGGTCGCCGACAAGACCAGCCTGCTCGACCTCAACGACCGCATCTGCCGTTGGCCGATGGGTCATCCGGGTGAGCCCGACTTCCACTTCTGCGGGCAGGCGTCCAACCCGGGCTTCCCCTATTGCGTCCAGCATTGCGGGGTCGCCTATCAAGCGCAGCTGCCGCGCCGGGATCGTCGCCCGCCCCCGCCGCTTCCGTTCGGCGGGCCGCGGGTTCGCTAAGCCTAGATTCGCATCCCGAGCCAGATTGCGGCGCCGGTCGCCTTGCGAACGACATAATCGACTGCGAGTAGCCAAGCGCTTCCGGTATCGATCATGTCGAGCGAACGATCGTGCTGCATCGCCTCATCCTCGACGATGCTCGTGATGAGGTCGGCCACCGCGGGGTCGGTCGTCGCGAGATCGAGGCGCTGCTGCTGCAAACGTCGAACGACGACGGATTCCATGGCGATGGTCGTTGCGGCGATCGATCCGCGACCGAGCAAGGCTGTCAGCACCCCGAGGACATATCCCCCGGCCGAACAGATCGCGTAGCTTCTCGCGCGTTTCAGCCCACGGTGCATCAGTGCCGCACCGAACATCGAGCGGTGGCGTTTTTCGTGGACCAGATAGTCCGCCAGTCGGCCGCGCATTGACGGCGCGGTGACCGCCGCGACCAGCCATTGCGCGCGATAGACGCAGATTGCCCCCTGCTCTCCGGCGTGATCGACCCGGAGGATGCGATTGCCGAGCGTATTTCGCGAGAGGTTATTCGGGGTCGCATCCATCCTGTCGCCATAGCCGCGCCAATGGCGGCGTCAAACCGCCGATCGCCGCTTGGCATCCGCGTCGTCGCGACCCTATAGCGTTCGCATTATGTCCGACCTTTTCGCCACCGGTTCCACCGCTGCAACTCCAGACAGCTACGACGCCTCGGCGATCGAGGTACTCGAGGGTCTCGAGCCCGTCCGGCGCCGTCCCGGCATGTATATCGGCGGCACCGATGCGCGCGCGCTTCACCATCTCGCCGCCGAGGTGATCGACAACAGCATGGACGAAGCGGTCGCCGGCCACGCTTCGCGGATCGAAGTCACGCTGGAAACCGGAAACCGCCTGATCGTGACCGATAACGGACGCGGCATCCCGGTCGATCCCCATCCCAAATATCCCGGTCAGTCGGCGCTCGAAGTGATCATGACCACGCTCCATTCGGGCGGCAAGTTTGAGGGCAAGGCCTATTCGACTTCAGGCGGCCTGCATGGGGTTGGGGTAAGCGTGGTCAACGCGCTGTCCACCGAGACCATCGTGGAGGTGGCGCGCGACAAGAAATTGTATCGCCAGTCGTTCGCGCGCGGCATCGCCACGTCGCGGCTCGAGGAAGTCGGCGCCGCCCCCAACCGCCGCGGAACTACCATCGCATTCGTCCCCGATCCCGACATCTTCGGTGCCGACATGCGGTTCGACCCGGCGCGTCTGTACCGGCTCGCGCGGTCCAAGGCGTACCTGTTCGCCGGGGTAGAGATCCGCTGGAAATGCGCGCCTGATCTTGCCAGCGCCGATGTGCCCGAGCAGGCCGTCTTCCAATTCCCGGGCGGTCTGAACGATCATCTCACCGAACAGCTCGGTGATCGCGAGTGCGTCACCACCCCGGCCTTCGCCGGCCGCCAGGATTTCCCGGACGCGCAGGGCAGCGCCGAATGGGCGGTGGCCTGGCCGGTGTGGTCCGAAGGATCGGCCGAATCCTATTATTGCAACACCATCCCGACCCCCGACGGCGGTACGCACGAAGCGGGGCTGCGCGCCGCCTTGACCAAGGGCATCCGAGCGTTCGGCGAGTTGATCGGCCAGAAAAAGGCCAAGGAGATCACCGCCGACGACGTCTTCAACGGCGTCGAACTGATGCTTTCTGTTTTTATCCGCAATCCGCACTTCCAGAGCCAAACCAAGGACCGGCTCACCAGCCTGGAAGCGGCCCGCTTCGTCGAGGCCGCGGTCCGCGACCATTTCGACCATTACCTTGCCGACAATATGGACCGCGGCCGCGCCCTGCTTGGCGCGACCCTTGAGCGGATGGACGAGCGCCTGAAGCGCCGCGCCGAGCGCGAGGTCAAACGCAAGACCGCCACCAGCGCGCGCAAGCTACGCCTGCCGGGGAAACTGACCGATTGCTCGGCCAACGATCCTGCCGGCACCGAATTGTTCATCGTCGAAGGCGACAGCGCAGGCGGTTCCGCGAAACAGGCGCGCGATCGCAAAACCCAGGCGATCCTGCCGATCCGCGGCAAGATCCTCAACGTCGCATCGGCCAGCGCCGACAAGATCCGAGCCAATGCCGAAATTGCCGATTTGCAACTCGCGCTTGGATGCGGGCTCCGCGACAAGTTCGACGAAGCCAATCTGCGCTACGAGCGGATCATCATCATGACCGACGCCGATGTCGACGGCGCGCATATCGCGACCCTGCTGATGACTTTCTTCTTCCAGGAAATGCCCGACCTGGTCCGCCGCGGTCACCTGTTCCTCGCCCAGCCGCCACTCTACCGGATCACGGCCGGCGCGAAGTCGCTTTACGCACGTGACGACGCCCATCGCGCCGAAATCATCGCCAAGGAATTTAAAGGCAAGAACGTCGACGTCGGCCGGTTCAAGGGACTGGGGGAAATGAACCCGAACCAGCTGAAGGAAACCACCATGGATCCCGCGACCCGCTCGCTGCTCCGCATTACGCTGCCGATCGAATATCAGGACCGCCAGCCGGTCAAGGATCTGGTCGATCGCCTGATGGGCAAGGACCCTGCCCAGCGCTTCAACTTTATCCAGGCCAATGCCGCCAGCGTCGACGAGGATGTGATCGACGTCTAAACCGAATTGGCTTGCGCTCGCTAACAAACTCTATTGTCGCCGTATTTTTTGCTGCTAGCATCGGCGCTTGCAAGCGAAGGCTACTCGGTGCTGCCGCTTTTGTGTGGACCTAGGCTTCGGGGGTTTCTTTATACGCCGGCAATGTCACGTGCGTTCGCCGACGCTCACGAACATTCGCCCGCCTGAAATTTTTTAAGCCGCGAAACTGTAACTTGGCGCCGGGATGCGTCGCTGAGTGATTGGGTGGGATTCAAATGCCGGCGATTTACGGAACTGATGGGGACGACCTCATCGAGGGAACTGCTGGCGACGACGACATCGTCGGTTTTCCAGGCCACGACCAGATCAACGGAAACGGCGGCAACGACACGATTTACGGTGGACTCGGTAACGATCAATTGTCCGGGGGAGCCGGCAATGACAACCTTCAGGGCCAGGACGGCGACGATGTCCTCAATGGCGATGATGGCGACGATCGGCTTTACGGCGGCCTTGGCAGCGACATCGTCAACGGCGGCGCCGGCAATGACCTGATATATTTCAGGAACGACTATCAATTTGGTTCTGATTGGTCGGCAGGTGACCAAGTCGACGGAGGGGATGGCCTCGATACGCTTATCTTCAATGGCGATATTCAGGGCGCAGATACGTTCGACATCCGCACTATGTCGCTCACCGGCATCGAACAAATTCGGGCCGACGTATCCATTTTGCTATCATTCGCCCAACTGTCGCAATTCTCTCAGATTGGTGGGATTTTGAGCGTCAGCGGCAGCGGCGCTCTCGACTTGACCGGCAATCGATTCACATCCGGCTGGATCAGGCTCGGTTCGGGCAACGACGTCGTTACCATGGCGGGTAATGCTGCGGGCGATCAACGCCACCTCTCCGGTGGCGGCGGTAATGACCAGTTGATCGGGAGCGAACTTGGCGACACGCTCAGTGGTGACGATGATGACGACCGCCTCGATGGACGGTCGGGCGATGACTATCTCGACGGTGGCAAAGGTAACGACCTGCTCGAAGGGGGGCCCGGTGCGGACAATCTGACTGGCGGATCCGGAGCCGACCTGTTCGTCATCAGGGCTGGGGACGGAAGCGATTCCATTGTCGATTTCGCGCAGGGTGTCGATAAGATCGATATCCGCGCCTACGGGTTCGCGACCTTTGGCGAATTCTTGGGCCGCGCTTCGGACCAATTTGGAAGCGTAGTCATCAATCTCGCCTCGGGACAGACACTGACCTTGTCCGATACGACGCTGTCCAGTCTCGCGGCAGCAGATTTCGTGGGGATGTCGACGGCCGGCACGCCGTCGTTAGAGTTTATCATTCCGGCTTTACCGGCTCGACCGACGGTAACTCCCCTCACCCAACCGATCTCGGTCGTCAGTGACGCCTACGTTCCATACACCGTGGCCGCAGATACGACCGTCTATTCCACCTCTCTGCCTGCGCTGTTCAGATCCAGCGGCTCAGGTTTCATTTCACCATTGACCAACAACAGCACGATCTGGAGCGACCTCGCCGAAAACCCCGATTCAACGCTCGCAATGTTCGGGGCATATAATCATGTCCGGGGCGTTGAAAACAACGGGTTGATGGTGCTGCACTTGGGACGCGCAACAACCGTCAACGCCTTCGGTTTCCAGGAAACCGACATCAACAATAACGGACAGATTTATATCATCAACGAGGGCTCGGCCAACGCCTGGTTGATCAACACGTTTCTGTCTGCCCAATTGGTGACGAACAACGGGCTGGTCGCCGTCCAGGCTCTGCACGGCCTTGCGTTTGGCTATTTCTTGCAAAACGCTGCCAATTTCGACAATCGGGCGGGCGCCCAATTGCTTGTCGAAGGTCAGGGCGCGACCGCTCTCCATATTGAGCGCGGATCCCCGTTCCCGATCGAGATCAACAACTCCGGGACAATCATCGCCCACTCACTCGACGCCGAAGAGTTCTCGTTTGGCCTATTTCTCAATGGCGACTTCCAAACCCGGTTTGTCGTTTCAAACTCTGGGTTGCTGAGGGCCGACGTTGCAATCTTCGGCGGCGACGACGCAGCCACCGTGTCGGCGGACGCCATCCAGGAGGTCCGGAACTTGGCAGGTGGCCAAATCGACGGGCTGATTTACCTGCAGCGCGGTAATGACAAACTGACCAACGCCGGCACGATCAACGGCGATGTTTACATGGGAGATGGCGCGGATATCGTGGACACGAGTGCCGGCGCAATAAACGGGCTGGTCGACCTTGGCATCGGAACGGATCAGTTTGTTGGCAGCGCCTTTGCTGACGAGGTTTATGGCGGGGCGGGGAACGACACGATTCGCGGAAACGGAGGGAACGACTTTCTCGAAGGCGGCGACGGCAGCGACGCGATCGACGGAGGTTCGGGCTTCGATGTCGTATCTTATTCAGAAGCGGTTGCCGGCGTGGTCGTCGATTTGGCCATTGCCGGGCCGCAGGACACGCTCGGCGCTGGGATTGATTCCCTAAGCGGAATCGAAGATCTGATGGGGTCGGAGTTCTCCGATCAGCTTGCCGGCAATGAAACCAGCAATTACCTCTACGCCTTAGGCGGCAACGACATCCTGACCGGGCGTGCCGGCGCTGACTCACTTACTGGCGGCGCCGGGGTGGACACGTTTCGTGACACGGCGGCGGGGCTCAGTGGCGACACCATCACCGACCTCGAAATTGGCGACAAGATCGTAATCACTGATGCGACCCTGGCCGGGTTCACGTTCAACCTGACCGGCAGCACTTTGAACTACTCCGGCGGCTCGTTGACCCTGACCGGCGGCATTTCTGGCACTTTGGTGGCGAGCGCTTATTCGGGCGGTGGCGTCCAGCTTGCGATCCAGACGGTTTCGGTTCCGATCGCCGACGTCCGCAACGACTTCAACGGCGACGGTCGCTCGGACATCCTGTGGCGCAACATTGATGGGCAGCTGTCGGACTGGCTCGGCCAGGCCAATGGCGGGTTCGTTCAGAACAATGCCAATGCCGCCGCGGTGGTGCCGACCTCGTGGTCCATCGCGGGCACCGGCGACTTCAACGGCGACGGGCGCGACGATATCCTGTGGCGAAACGTCGACGGGCAACTGAGCAACTGGCTGGCGACCGCCAGCGGCGGGTTCGTGGCGAACAATGCCAATGCCGCCGCGGTGGTCCCGACCGCGTGGTCGGTGGCCGGCACCGGCGACTTCAACGGCGACGGACGCGACGACATCCTGTGGCGCAACACCAACGGCACGGTCAGCGACTGGCTTGGTCAGTCCAACGGCGGCTTTGTCGCCAACGACGTCAATGCGGCGCGCTTCGTTCCCACCTCGTGGAGCGTGGTCGGCACCGGCGACTTCAACGGCGACGGGCGTGACGATATCCTGTGGCGCAATAGCAATGGTCAGATCAGCGACTGGCTCGGCCAGGCCAATGGCGGGTTCGTGCTCAACGATGCCATCGCGCTGACCCAGGTCGACACCGCGTGGAGCGTGGTCGGCACCGGCGACTTCAACGGCGACGGGCGCGACGACATCTTGTGGCGCAACACCAACGGCACGATCAGCACCTGGTCGGGTCAGGCCAATGGCGGGTTCGTCAACAATGGCGCGATCTCGGGCGTGTTCGTGCCGCTGGCGTGGAGCGTGGTCGCGGTCGGCGACTACAATGGCGACGGGCGTGATGACATCCTGTGGCGCAACGCCGATGGCACGGTCACCGACTGGCTCGCCAATCCCAACGGCAGCTTCACCCCCAACGATGCCGCCGCCGCGCAAAGCGTGCCCACCGCATGGCACGTGCAGCCGGAGGCGCCGTTCCTGTAGTTCTAGTCATGGTCCCGCCGATAGTGCATCATCCAGCAGCGAGCGATCGCTTGCAGGATGAGGGGCGCCGATGGATGACCAGGATCCGCTGATCGACCTGTCCCCGGACATCGATCGATCGTCCGCCGCCGACCAATATCGCCGAACCGGGCGCGTTCAGATCCCCTCGATCCTTACTCCAGGCTCCGCGAAACGACTTCGGGACTTGCTCGAGAATCGGACGCCCTGGGGGTTGGTATGGACGGCGGGAAACCGCACGCCCGAGGTGCTTCGTGCCCATGAATTGCCGGCCCTTGCCGCGGATCGCACGCGCGCAATCCAGCAGGCGCTGCGCACTGCCATGGCCGGTCGCGAATACGCCTACTGCTACTCGACCTATCCGCTGGTGCAAGCCTTGCTGGACGGATGGGCTCCGGGTGGACCGCACGAACGATTGCTCACCGATCTCAATTCACCAGCAATGCTTGACCTGGTCCGGACGGTCAGCGGCATCGGCGAACTGGTCAAAGCCGATGGCCAGGCGACGCTCTATCGCCAAGGTCAGTTCCTTGCCCGCCATGATGATGCCGAACCTGCGAAGGGTCGTCGCGTGGCCTACGTCCTCAATCTCTGTGGGGATCCCGAGGGCGAACCATGGCGTCCCGAATATGGCGGGATGCTGCAATTCCTGACCGACGCCGGCGAGCCGGACCAGACACTGCTGCCGCGCTTCAATGCGCTGTATCTGTTCCGCGTCCCGCAGCCGCATCACGTAACGAGCGTCGCCAGCTTCGCGCCATCGTCGCGTTTCGCCGTCACCGGCTGGTTCAGAGACCGGCTTTAGGCGGGGCGCTGCACGGCGTCGGGCGTCGTCGGCTCCGCCTTCAGTTCGTCACGATTCCCTGCTAGGCGCCCGGCCATGCTCAATATCAACGGAATCACTGTGCGCCTTGGCGGGCGTCTTATCCTCGACCGCGCCAGCGCAGCGATACCCCCCGGCGCGCACGTCGGGCTGATCGGTCGAAACGGGGCCGGCAAGTCAACCTTGATGAAGGTCATCATCGGCCAGTTGGAGGCCGACGACGGCACGATCGACATGCCGAAGAAGACTCGCCTGGGATATATCGCGCAGGACGCGCCATCGGGCACTGCCACACCGTTCGACACCGTGCTCGCCGCCGATACCGAGCGCGCCGCCTTGCTGCACGAGGCGGAGACCGGCATCGATCCCGACCGGCTCGGCGACGTCTACGAGCGGCTGCTGGCGATCGACGCCTACACCGCCGACGCTCGCGCCGCGCAGATCCTGCTCGGCCTTGGCTTCGACGAGGAGATGCAGGCCCAGCCCCTCGACAGTTTTTCGGGCGGATGGAAGATGCGGGTAGCCCTTGCTGCCCTCCTGTTTTCCGCACCCGACGTGCTGCTGCTCGACGAGCCGTCCAATCACCTCGATCTCGAGGCTACGTTGTGGCTCGAAAATTTTCTCAAGAATTACACCGGCACCTTGATCGTCATCAGCCACGAGCGCGACCTGCTGAACAACGTCGTCGACGTGATCCTGCATTTGTCGGGGGGCAAGATCGCGCTTTATTCGGGCAATTACGACGGGTTCGAACGGCAGCGCGCCGAGCGGATCGCGCAGATCGCCGCCGCGCAGGCCTCGCAGGATGCGCAACGTGCGCGTCTCCAAGATTATGTCGCTCGCAATTCGGCGCGTGCCTCGACCGCCAAGCAGGCGCAGTCCCGCGCCAAGATGCTGGCCAAGATGCAGCCGATCGCGGCGCTTGCCGACGATCCCAGTCTGGCGTTCGACTTTCCGTCGCCGTCCGAACTTCGCCCGCCGCTCATCACGCTTGACATGGCCGCGGTCGGATACACTGCCGAGACGCCGATCCTCAGTCGCCTCAATCTCCGGATCGACCCCGACGATCGGGTCGCGCTGCTCGGCCGCAACGGCAACGGCAAGACCACGCTGGCCCGCCTGCTCGCCGCCCAGCTCCCCGCCATGGCTGGCGAGATTCATTCGTCGGGCAAGATGAAGGTCGGATACTTCACGCAATATCAGGTCGAGGAACTGTCGGGCGACGACACGCCGCTGGAACATATGACCCGGGCCATGGGCAGCAAGACGCCCGGCGCGGTCCGCGCGCAACTCGGTCGTTTCGGCTTTTCGGGCGACAAGGCGATGACGGTGGTGGGCAAGCTGTCGGGCGGGGAACGCGCGCGGCTGGCGCTGGCGCTGATCACCCGCGATGCGCCGCACCTGCTGATCCTCGACGAGCCGACCAACCATCTCGACGTCGACGCGCGCGAGGCCCTCGTCCAGGCACTCAACGGCTATGACGGCGCCGTCATCCTGATCAGCCATGATCGCCACATGGTCGAGCTGACTGCCGACCGGCTGGTGCTGGTCGATGACGGTCGCGCGGTCGATTATCCTGGCAGCATCGACGATTATATCGACTTCGTGCTCGGCCGGAACCAGCCCAAGAGCGCCGTTTCGAAGGGGAAGGCCAAGAAGCTGACGCCGAAGGAAAAAGACGACGCCAGGGCTCTCAAGAAGGCTGCCGTCGACGCCGAAGCGGCCAGCGCCAAACTTGCCGCCGAATGTGAAGCCCTCGACCGCGAACTAGCAGCGGTGGAATGCGCGAAAACCATTACCGACCTCAGCCGACGGCGGGCACAGGTTGCTGACGAACTCGCCAAGGCCGAAGCTCACTGGCTCGACGTCAGCGAGCAATTGGAGCGACTGGCAGCGTAAAGCCCCTCCCCCCCGTCAGGGGGGCGGTGCCCCGCAGGGGCGATGGGGGCCCATCCAGTCCCTCCTCCCTTTTTAGGAGAAAGAGCCTGGATTTATTTCGCCCCGTAGCCGGTCAGCATCGTCCGCACCGTCCGAAAGAGGATCAGCACGTCCAGCCACGGCGAGAAATATTTGATATAGAAGAAATCATATTGCAGCTTCAGGTGGATGTCGTCGACCTCGGCCACATGGCCCTGATTCACCTGCGCCCAGCCCGAAATTCCCGGTCGCACGACATGCCGGTAACGGTAGAACGGTACGTCGCCCGTATACCATGCCGAAAGCACCTCGGCCTCCGGGCGAGGGCCGATCCAGCTCATTTCGCCCTTCAGGATATTCCACACCTGCGGCAGCTCGTCGATCCGCGATCGACGTAGGAATGCGCCAAGTCGCGTGATCCGCGCGTCGTCGGCGTCGGTCATCGCCGCTTGGCGTTGGTCCTCGACCTCCCCCGCTACCTTCATGGTGCGGAACTTGGTTACCCAGAATTGGTCGCCGCGCTGACCGGTACGGCGTTGACGGAAAAGCACGGGCCGGCCGTCAGAGATCAAGATAGCAAGCGCGGTCAGAGCCAGTAGCGGCAAAAGAACGGGGAGTATCGCGACCGCCAGTACCCAGTCGCCAAGATGCTTGATCGCCGAATAGGCCCGCGCCGGGACCAGGCTGCCGAAGCTATTCTCGGACAGGTGCCGGACCTGCACTCGCCCGGTGAGGGATTCGAGCAATTGCTGGACCTGATAGACCATCCGACCTTCCAGCGCGGCGTCGGCCAGAAAAGCCTCCCACTCGTCAGGCAGATCGTCGAAGTCGGCGACGATCGCATGGCAGTCGCGCGCCCGGGTCATGTCGGGCGCAAGTAGCAGTCGCCACTCGACCCGGTCGATCTCGCGCAAGCGCTGGGTATCGCCCACCGGGACGACCGCAATCCGGGGCCGGAAGCGACGCGAGACAAAAAAGTAGATCGCGAAGGCCACGATCAGGTGGATCACGAAACCCAGCGCCAGTGACGGCCGATGATAGGGAATCCGGGCCAGCACCAGCAGGATCAGGATCGCACCATGCGCGACGAACACCGTCGGCAACAGGATCTGGCCCGCGCGAATACCGGGATAGGTACTGACCGAAATCCGCATCCACAGCGCCAGGCAGATCGCCAGCACGTTGGCGATCAGGCTGTTGTGGAATACCGCCGCATCGAACGTCGTGTCGGTGATCCACCACCGCATGCCCACCCACGGCACCAGCGCGGCGAGCAGAAGGGTCAGCCCAAACTCGAACCGCCGTCGAAGCACGAAGGCGAGCTTCCGGGTGGTGTCGTTGGTGACCGTCTGAAACATCATCTCACAATGTCCAGTAATCCAGCGTTTGCGCAAGCTGATGACAGCGCCACATGCCCTTGATGTCGGCGATGGTCCCGCCGGCCGCCAGCATTGCGCCAAGCGCGGCAGGAGTTAGATCGCGGTATCGGTCATGCCGCACCGCGCCGACCACCAGGTCGTAGGGTCCGTCGTCCGGACGGGAGAGCGCACGCCCATAATGCGCCTCGGCCTCCGCTTCATCGGCTTCTGGGTCGGCGATGGCGACATCATGGCCGAGCGCGGTGAGCCGACGGAACAGGTCGATCGAGCGGCTGTTGCGAAGATCGGGCACGTTTTCCTTAAAAGTGAGCCCCATCAGCAAGACCCGGCCTGTCTTCCCGCCGCGATGCGCGTGCAGCCGATCCGCGATCCATTCGCCCATTTGATCGTTGGTCTCGCGACCCGCAAGAATGACCTGAGGGTGGTGGCCAAGCGACTGCGCCAGATAGCTCAGATAGAACGGATCCACCCCGATGCAGTGGCCGCCGACTAGTCCCGGCTCGAAACCGAGGAAGTTCCATTTCGTCCGCGCCGCGTCGAGCACGTCCCAGGCCGAGACGCCGATCCGGCCCATGATTTGCGTCACTTCGTTCATGAAGGCGACGTTGATGTCGCGCTGGGCATTTTCGATCACCTTGGCCGCTTCGGCGGTGCGGATCGACGCTGCTCGAAAGACGCCGGCGCTGGTGATCGCGCCATAGACCTCGGCCATCGTCTCGACCGTCGCTTCATCTTCCCCGGCAATGACCTTCACGATCTTGTCGACCGTGTGAACCTTGTCGCCGGGATTGATCCGCTCGGGACTGTAGCCGAGGGTGAAGTCCCGTCCGCGGACCAGTCCCGCCTCTGCCAGGAGGCCGCCGCAAACATCTTCGGTCACGCCGGGATAGACGGTGCTTTCGTAGACGATGATCGGACGTTTCGCGGGATCGACCAGGGTCGCGACAGTCCTTGTCGCTGCTTCGACTGCGCTGAGATCGGGGCGATTGGACCCATCGACCGGGGTCGGAACCGTCACGATGAAAATGTCCGCGCCGCGACCAAACTCCGCATCGCTTCCCAGCGTCAGGGACGACGCCACGAGCGTTTCGCAGTCGATTTCACCGGTGCGGTCGGTCCCCGCCCGCAATTCCGCGATCCGGCCGGCATCGACATCGATTCCGATGACGTCAAATCGTCTGGCCAGTGCAACCGCTAGGGGCAGTCCGACGTAGCCCAGCCCGATCACGGCGATCCGAAATTTCTGTCGATTTTCGATCATAATCGCGCCGCTATGCATCAATCATGTTGCAGGCGCTAACGACTATCGTGAATTATCGACTTTCGGACTTGGAGCCGCGACCGATGCCGCGATAGGCGAGGCCCGCGCGCTTAGCGTCTACCGGGTCATAGACGTTGCGCAGGTCGATGAGCGCATTGCCCTTCATCCGGCTCGCCATTTCGTCCAGTTCGATTGCACGGAACTCGTCCCACTCGGTCACCACTACCACCGCGTCGGCATCGTCGGCCACCGCCAGCGCGTCGTCGGCATAAGCAATGCCCGGCAGCAACGGTTCGGCCTGCTCACGTCCAACGGGATCGAATGCCACCACCGTCGCACCCGCGGCGACGAGGCCCTCGATGAGTGGGATCGACGGAGCATCGCGCATGTCGTCGGTATTGGGCTTGAAGGTCAGGCCAAGCAGCCCGATCCGTTTGCCCGATAAATCCCCGCCGACCGCGTCGCGCACTCGATCGACGTTGCCGCTTTTCCGTGCGTCATTGACCGCGACAACGGTGGCGATGATGCGCTGCTCGACCCCAGCCAGCTCGGCGCTGTGCAGCAAGGCCAGCGTGTCCTTGGGGAAGCAGCTTCCCCCATAGCCGGGTCCGGCGTGAAGGAATTTTGTGCCAATGCGATTGTCCAGCCCGATACCGCGCGCCACTTCCTGGACATCCGCGCCAACCGCTTCGCACAGATCGGCGATCTCGTTGATGAAGCTGATCTTCATCGCCAGAAAGGCATTGGCGGCATATTTCGTCAGTTCGGCCGTCCGCCGTCCGGTGAACAGGATCGGCGCCTGGTTGAGAAACAGCGGTCGATAGATTTCCTTCAGCGCGTCGCGTGCGCGATCGTCTTCGGCGCCGACGACGATGCGGTCGGGAATCTTGAAATCGCGGATCGCCGCGCCTTCGCGCAGGAATTCGGGATTGGACGCGACACTGGTGCCCTCGGGCGCGCCCTCCTCGGCCAGGATCCGCGCAATCTCGTCGCCGGTGCCGACCGGAACCGTCGACTTGGTGACGACGGTTACCGGCACCTTGAGCGCTCGAGCCAGTTCGCGCACCGCTTCGTAGACATAGGTCAGGTCGGCATGGCCGTCGCCCCGCCGTGCCGGTGTCCCGACGGCAATGAAGACCGCCTCCGCGCCCTCGATCCCAGCGGCGAGATCGGTCGAAAACTTGAGCCGTCCGCGCTTGGCATTGGCGGTAACCAGCGCCTCCAGCCCCGGCTCCCAGATCGGCATGATCCCGTTTTCGAGCGCGGCGATCTTGGCGGCATCCTTGTCGATGCACGTTACGTGGTGTCCGAAGTCGGCCAGGCAGGCGCCGGATACCAACCCGACATAGCCGGTCCCGATCATCGCAATACGCATTGACTATTCCTTAGGCGAATTGAGCAGGCGCCTTAGCCAGCGCGATCGTCATTGGCCAGCACTGCTCGGCGCTACATATGGTCACTGCCCCAATCTCATACAGCGGTCAGGCATGCGCTGCTTGGCGAAGGTCTCGCTTTTGCCGCGATTTGACGCTATCGGCCCCGCTTCCCATGGCTACCACACTCCCCTCCCCGCCGCGCGTCGGCATGGTCTCGCTCGGCTGCCCCAAGGCGCTGGTCGACAGCGAACGCATCCTCACCAAGCTTCGGCAGGACGGTTACCAGATGTCGCCCGACTATGCGGGGGCCGATGTGGTGCTGGTCAACACCTGCGGCTTCCTGGACAGCGCCAAGGAGGAAAGCCTGGAGGCGATCGGGGAGGCGATTGCCGAAAATGGCCGGGTCGTCGTCACTGGCTGCATGGGGCGCGAAGCTGATGTCATCCGCGCCCGCTTCCCCGATGTGCTGGCGATCACCGGGCCGCAGCAATACGACCAGGTCGTCGCCGCCGTCCACGAAGCGGCACCGCCGATCCCCAACGCCTATCTCGACTTGGTGCCACAGGCCGACATTGGCGCTGGCCTGAAGCTGACTCCCCGCCACTACAGCTATCTCAAGATTTCCGAGGGCTGCAATCACCGCTGCGCCTTCTGCATCATTCCCGCGATCCGCGGCGACTTGGTAAGCCGTCGTCCCGACGCGATTCTTCGTGAAGCCGAAAAGCTGGTTGCGTCCGGCACGAAGGAATTGCTGGTCATCAGCCAGGACACCAGTGCCTATGGACTGGACCTGAAGCATGCGGCCTGGCCATGGAAAGGCGGCGAGGTTCGCGCGCACATGACCGATCTGGCGCGCGAACTGGGCAGGCTGCAGACTCCTGATGGCGAAACGCCGTGGGTCCGGCTGCATTACGTGTACCCCTACCCTCACGTCGATCGGGTCATTCCGCTGATGGCCGAGGGACTGGTCCTTCCGTATCTCGACATCCCCTTCCAGCACGCCAGTCCCAAGATCCTTCGGTCGATGAAGCGTCCGGCGAACGAGGCGCGGGTGCTCGAGCGCCTCAAGGGTTGGCGCGAGATATGCCCTGACATCGCCATCCGCTCGACCTTTGTGGTTGGTTTCCCGGGCGAGACGGAGGATGACTTCTCCTACCTGATGAGCTGGCTCGAAGAGGCACAACTCGACCGCGTCGGTGCGTTCCGCTTCGAACCGGTCGAAGGCGCCGCCGCCAATGCGCTTCCCGACCAGGTACCGGAGGAACTGAAGGAGGAACGTTACGCTCGACTGATGGACCTCACTGCGCGCATCTCGGCCGAAAAGCTCGCCGCCAAGGTCGGCCGCACCCTCGACGTGATCATCGACGAAGTGGAGCAGCCTAGCCCCTCCCCCTCTTCAGGGGGAGGTGTCGGCGAAGCCGACGGAGGGGGCACCCTTCCTTCTCTTGGTGCCACCGGCCGCTCGAAAGCCGACGCGCCCGAAATCGATGGCAACGTTCACCTCCGAGACGCGGGTCATTTCGCGCCGGGCGATATCGTCAGCGTTATGATCGAGGACAGTGACGAACACGACCTCTTCGGCGTACCCGTCGACCGTAAGTCTTAATGGGATCTCGCTAAGCCCCTCAACTCACGCGTTAATTAAGTCGTTTTCGGCTTGAGCTATGGTTAACCTGACGTTAGGGAAACCCCGACGCAACATGTGCTGCGTCGAGTCGCTCGAGGGGGCGAGGTCGAGCGAGTAGCGGCTGAGGCACGCTCCAGCCATCGTTGCGCACTTCGGTATCTCCGAGAGCCTCATGTTGCTTCAGGAGTGTTCAATGAATCTCATCAAATTTGCGGCAGTGTCCCTGTTTGCCGTTTCTTCCTCTGCTTTCGCGCAAGTCACCGTCGACGGCCTCCGCACCTCCGCTACCGAATATGCCGGCGGCTCGACCGCAGTTGTAGCCACCGACCCGTCCGCACCGACCAGCAATTTCGGCACGCCGGGCCCGACCGCAACGGCCGGATATACCATTAACCTGACCGATCAGGGCGGCTCGCTCTACGGCCTTCTGTCGCAAACTGGTGGGAGTGCGGCCGGTGCGTTCGCCAACCTGTACTTCGATCTCAATCCGACCGTCGGAGACGGATCGGACCTTGGTTTCGAATTGGGCGGGTCGGGCGACACCGCCACGGCGACGGCGTTCATTCCGGGCCGCAACGGCCAGCCGGGCTTTAGCACCGTGCTCGGCGACTCCGTATTCGATGTGGTCAGCACCACCACCAACGGTTTGCTGACGTTGGAATTCCGCCTCGACAACAGCCTGTTCACCGGCGCTATCTCGGGGCTGATCTATTACGACGGTCAGACGTTCGAACCGAACCAGACGCTCCGCCTCTCGCAAAGCTTCAGCTACAGCGTTGCCGGCGGTGAGACCTACGGCGACAACCGCCTCGGCGCCTTCAGCGTCGCGCAGGCTGCCGCGGTTCCCGAGCCGGCCACCTGGGCGATGATGCTGATCGGCTTCGGCGCGATCGGTGTCGCGATGCGCCGTCGTCGCCGGTCGTCGGCTATTCTTCAGGCCGCCTGAGCTTCCAACTGTTCGACCATTCAGGGCGCGATCCACCGGATCGCGCCCTTTTTGCTGCAGGGAAAAGTCGCGCGTGGCGAATAGCTCCGCCCCTGAACGCCCTCTTGCCTCGTTCGAGGTCGTGAAATCTTCACCGCCCCCGTGACTCTGCGGCGCTCATCCGCAAATCGCTGAAGCACAAGGCGGCGCGGGGCCGGCGATTCTCAAATTCAGCGAATGGAGCCTGTCATGGCGAGCGAAGCGGCGAAGATTCTGAAATCGATCGAGGAGCAGGACATCGAGTGGGTCGACCTTCGATTTACCGATCCCAAGGGCAAGTGGCAGCATCTCTCGATGGTCGCCGGCGCGATCGACGAGGACATGCTGACCGACGGCTTCATGTTCGACGGCAGCTCGATCGAGGGATGGAAGGCGATCAACGAGAGCGACATGATCCTGAAGCCCGATCTGTCGGCGACCTATGTCGATCCCTTCTCCGCCACCCCGATGATGATTATGGTGTGCAATATCGTCGATCCCGCGACCGGCGAGCTCTACAATCGCGACCCGCGGTCGACTGCGACCCGTGCCGAGGCCTATCTCCAGGCAACCGGCGTCGGCGACACGGTTTTCGTCGGCCCCGAAGCCGAGTTCTTCATGTTCGACGATGTCCGTTTCGAAGACAGCTATGCGACCAGCTTCTACGCGCTCGACGACATCGAACTGCCCGGCAATTCGTCGCGCCAGTACGAGGGCGGCAATCTTGCCCATCGCCCTCGCGCCAAGGGCGGCTATTTCCCGGTCGCACCGGTCGACAGCGCGGTCGACATCCGCGGCGAGATGGTCTCGACCATGCTCGAAATGGGGCTGCCGTGCGACAAGCATCACCACGAAGTCGCCGCCGCCCAGCACGAGCTCGGCCTGACCTATGGCAAGCTGGTCGAAACCGCCGACCGGATGCAGGTCTACAAATACGTCGTCCACATGGTTGCCCAGGCCTATGGCAAGACCGCGACCTTCATGCCCAAGCCGATCGCCAAGGATAATGGCAGCGGCATGCACACCCACATGTCGATCTGGAAGGGCGGCAAGCCGCTGTTCGCCGGCAATGGCTATGCTGGCCTGTCCGAGATGGCGCTCTATTTCATTGGTGGCGTGATCAAGCATGCCCGCGCGCTCAACGCTTTCACCAACCCGACTACCAACAGCTACAAGCGCCTCGTTCCGGGCTTCGAGGCACCGGTGCTGCTGGCCTATTCCTCACGCAATCGCTCGGCGTCCTGCCGAATCCCCTATGGCGCGGGCGAAAAGGCCAAACGGGTCGAATTCCGATTCCCCGACGCGATGGCCAATCCCTATTTGGCCTATTCGGCATTGCTGATGGCCGGCCTCGACGGGATCCAGAGCCGCATCCATCCGGGCGAAGCGATGGACAAGAACCTGTACGACTTGCCGCCCGCCGAACTGGTCAACGTGCCGACGGTCTGCGGTTCGCTCCGCGAGGCACTGGTCAGCCTCGACAACGACCGCGCCTTCCTCATCAAGGGCGATGTGTTCAGCAACGACCAGATCGACGCCTATATGGAATTGAAGTGGGAAGAAGTGATGCGCTGGGAGACGACGCCCAGCCCGGTCGAGTTCGACATGTATTATTCGGCGTGAGGTCGCTCCTCCCCCGACCTTTGTCGGGGGAGGTGGCAGCGGAGCTGACGGAGGGGGTTCTCCGGCATGGTCGATGCTTCATCAATTAGTCCTTTCTTCACCTTGTCGCGTCACAGTGGCGCGCCATGGCTTGCGAGGTCCGATCGATGAACAGTTTCCGCTCCGCGCTCGAAAAGGGCGAGGGCTTTGCGCCGTCGGGCCCGCTGATGCCGGGCAAGAAGCCTTCTGGTGCCAGCGAAAGCGCAGGCCTCGGTTCGGTCCCGGTACCACGCGACGTGGTTCGCAACGTCAATCATCGCGACGACGATCGCCATCGCCTCCAGGCCGAAAAGGCGTCGCTCAAAGTCGGTCGAAAGATCCAGGCTGTCGAGTTGATCAACCTGTCGGGCGGCGGCGCGATGGTGCGCACCGATCTCGTTCTCGACATGTGGCAGAAGGTCCATCTCGGGCTTGGCGACTGCCAGCCGGTCGAGTGCGCCGTGCGCTGGATCAAGGGCGATCGCGTGGGTCTGGAATTCGCGCACGAAACGCAGGTCGGCGGCGACGACGCGACACGCAATGCGATGCTGCTGGAAGTGCTAGAACGCAGCTTCCCCGAATCAGCCGTCGCGCTGCCTGAGGTACCGGCTGAGACGGCTCCCGCAAAAACCAAGGCCAAGGTCGAAAATGCATCGGGGGCCCAACGCCGGGTCGAGCTTCGCCATCCGCTGATCTGGTGGGGAGAGGTTCACTTCAGCCACGAGACCAATCGCGTCCGGCTACGCAACATTTCGGAAAGCGGCGCGCTGGTCGACAGCGATGTCGCCTACCCGCCCGATGCCGAAGTCCTGCTCGACCTCGGCGGCGCGGGGCAGCATTTCGCGACCGTCACCTGGTCGCGTGGCGATCAGGTCGGGCTGAAGTTCACTACTTCGTTCGACATCACGCTCCTGGCCAAGGTAAAACCCGAGGTCGCGACGCATCAATGGACGCGTCCTTCCTACCTCAAGTCCGGTCGCGACAAGGCCGGCGATCAATCGGGCGGTTGGGACAGTGCCAGCCTGTCGGCCCTGCGCGACGATCTGGAAGGGTTCTGGCGGCACTAATCCTGATTGATCAGGCTGCTGTGCCTCGTCTCGCGCATCCGGACGTAGGCGATCAGCGATCCAAGAATGACAATCGACACGTAAAGGTAGAACCAGCGCTCGTGCCCGATCTGCTTTAGGTAGAGGGCAACGTATTCCGCGGTCCCGCCGAATACGGTGTTGGCAATCGCATAGGGCAAGGCGACGCCCAGCGCGCGGATATGGGCGGGAAACAGCTCGGCCTTCACCACGGCGTTGATCGACGTGTATCCGGTCACCATCACCAGCGCCGCCATTACCAACCCAAACGCCGCCGCCGGACTGGTCGTTGTTTCGAGCGCGACGAACAACGGGTAAGTCAGCAGCGTCCCGGCAACGCCAAAGAAGATCATCACCGGTCGCCGCCCGATCCGGTCTGACAATGCCCCGCCAAGCGGTTGCAGCATCATGAAGGCGAATAACGCCGCGGTCATGATCCGCGACGCTACCGCACGGTCGAAACCGACGGTGTTGGCGAGATATTTCTGCATGTAGGTGGTGTAGGCATAGAAGGCGAGCGTGCCCCCGGCGGTCAGCGCCATTACCAGCAGGGCTTCCTTTGGATGCTGGCGAAACAGGTTGGCGCCGCTCGATTTGGGCCGATCGCCGGCGGCTGCGACTTTTCGATAGTTCTCGGTTTCAGTCAGGCCGCGGCGAATGATGAAGACAACGACGGCGAGCATCGCCCCCGCACCGAATGCGATCCGCCAGCCAATCCGTTCCATTCCTGCTTCGCCAAGCTGCGCCTGGAGCAAGAGTAGCAGTCCGAGCGCCAGCAACTGACCGCCGATCAACGTGACGTACTGGAAGCTCGACCAGAAGCCGCGGCGCTCCTGCCCCGCCATTTCCGAAAGGTACGTTGCGCTTGAGCCATATTCGCCGCCCAGGCTCAGCCCCTGGATCATCCGAGCGGCGACCAGGATCGTCGGAGCAAACAATCCAGCCGAAGCGTAGGTCGGCGCGCAGGCGATCATCAGCGATCCGAGGCACATCAGAGACACCGACAGCGTCAGGCCGGCCTTGCGACCGCGCCGGTCGGCATAGATGCCCATTACCCAGGCGCCGATCGGTCGCATGACAAAGCCGACCGCAAAGACCGCCGCGGTGTTTAGCAATTGCGCCGTGGTGTCGCCCTTGGGGAAGAAGACTGGCGCAAAGTACAATGCAAAGGCGGAATAGACGTACCAATCGAACCATTCGACCAGATTGCCCGCGCTGCCGCCGACAATGTTGGTCAGCCGCCGCCGGGCGTCAGCCATTCGGCGCGGTCCCGGCCGCCGACCGCGCCTTGGCTGCCGCGCCATGGCCATAGATGGCATAGAGGACCAGCCCGACCAGCTGCGCGGCGACGAAGAACAATTGGGTCTTCACAGGCAGGCTGTAGAACAGATACAGACAGCCCAGAATGCCCGCGATCCCCACCACCCACGGCAGCGGGGTTCGGAAGCGGCGCTCGCGATCCGGCTCGCGTCGGCGGAGCACCAGCATTGCCGCGCACACTGCGACGAACGCTGCCAACGTGCCAGCATTGGCTAACGCGGCGATTTCATCGAGCGGGATCAGGCCGGCGAAGATCGATGTGACGATGGCGGTGAAGATGGTGATCCTGACTGGAGTTCCGCGGCTCGATACGCGCGCCAGCGACTGCGGCAGCAACCCGTCGCGGGCTACGGTGAAAAATATCCGGCTCTGCCCATAGAAGAAGGCCAGGATCACGGTTGGAAGCGCGATCACCGCGGAGGCACCGAGGATCTTGGCAGCCAGCGGCTGATTGATCTCGCGAAGGATCAGCGCCAGCGGCTCGGGGCTTGACGCAAAGCCGTTCGGTGCCACCGCGCCGATGGCCGCCGCGCCGATCACCATGTAGATGAGGACGCAGAGCGCCATCGACCCGACGATCCCGATCGCCAGATCACGTCCCGGATCCTTGGCTTCTTCGGCAGCGGTGGCGATGGCGTCGAACCCGTAAAAGGCGAAGAAGATGATCGCCGCGGCCGCCATGACCCCGACTTCCGATCCCGGCGGGCCCGAGCGCGGGAAGCCGTTGGGCATGAACGGGTGGAAGTGAGACGCGTCGAATACCGGCAGCGCGACCGCGATGAACAGAGCAAGCGCGGCAAGCTTCAGTACGACGAGAATGGCATTGAGCGTCGCGCTTTCTCGCGTGCCTGCGATCAGCAGGCCGGCGACGACGACGATGATGAAGATCGCGGGCAGGTTGATCACACCGCCAAGTTCAGGCCCGTTGATAAGCGCCGCGGGCAATCCCAATCCCACCGACTGCAGGAAGCCAGCGGCATAACCCGACCAGCCGACGGCGACCGCGCTCACGACCAGCGTATATTCCAGGATCAGCGCGACGCCGATCATCCACGCCAGCAATTCGCCGAATACGACGTAGCTATAGGTGTATGCCGACCCGGAGGCCGGGATCATCGTTGCAACTTCGGCATAGGCCAGGGCTGCACAGGCGCAGATCACCCCGGCGATCGCGAACGACAGGATCACGGCCGGTCCGGCCTTCCCGGCCCCCACCCCGATCAGGGTAAGGATACCGGTGCCGACAATCGCGCCGACGCCGAGTGCCACGAGGTGCGGCCAGCCAAGCGTCTTCGCCAACCGGTGATGCTCGGGCATCTCCTCGCGGGTCAGCACGGCCTTGCGAAAATTCCAGTTGTTCATGATCGCCCCTCGACTTCGTTATCCAGAGCGTAGCGTGGCAAACAGGCGGCGCAACCGGGCGATCAATAATCCTTCGACACACGGACGTTCGCACTGGTCCGGCCGACGGTCGAGATCGACGACAGGATCGAGAGCCAGCGGGTTACCTGATATTCGATCCGCGTGGCGGAGTAGCCCTGACCGTCGCTAATGACTTCGACATACAGTTTCCGGCCCAGATATTTACCGGCCGAAATTGCGGTTTTCTGACCGGTCGCGACGTCGGCGGGCAGGATTCGAAGCCGGTCGAGCCCGACCGCGCGTCGAATGGCGTTGATCGGATCCAGCCCGCCGCTTCCCGACTGGAGTGCCGCCACTGCCGAGGCGAGTTGGACGGCATCGGCCGGCGACAGGTTGGTGATCGAGGTGCCGAACAAAAGACGCGACAGCAACTCATCCTGCGGCAATTGGGGGACCGAAGTAAACGCGATCTCCGGCTTTAAACCCGATCCGCGCACGGTGACGGCGGCGTCGAGCCCCTGGACCTGCGCTTCGGCACGAATGTCGAGCAAGGGATCCGGCGGGCTTTCCCCGCGGAAGCGGATAATCCCGCGTTCCAGTCGGAAACCGCGACCGGCAAATTCATAATTGCCGCGCGTCAGGTCGGCCCGCCCGGTAAATCGCGGTGCGGAGACATTGCCGCCGATCGCCAGGTCGGTCGTCCACCGGCTGTCAATTCCCAGGCCGCGGACCGTCAGGTCGCCACCCTTGACTCGAACATCGAGCGTCCACGGTGCGAGATCCTCGATTTCGATCACGTCTTCGGCATCACGCCCGATGTGACGGACCTGCAATTTGGGTACCGCCGCGGCCGCGCTTGCCCGGCCTAGGGTAAATCGTCCCCGATCGAGTTTCAGGTCGCCCGAGATTCGCCCGCCGCGTCCGCTTGATTGAATCGACAAGGGGCCGCTGACCGTCGCGGCAATGTCGTCACGATCGAGGATCGCGGCGCGGACCAGGTTGAACTTGAGGTCGAGCCCCGGTCGTCCGCCTGAAAAATCGACCGATCCGGCACCGGCGATCGTTCCGCCAGCCGGGGTGACGCCCGCAATCCGATCCAGCACGAGGCGGGATCCGCCAAACCGGCCGCTCGCCGCAACGTTCTGCACCACCATGCCCGTCACCGAGCTTTCGATCCGGGCGCCGTTCGTGCGGATCGACCCGCGAATGGTCGGATCGACCAGCCGACCGGTGATGTCGGCACCGATCGCGATCGGCCCACTGAGATCGATGATCTCGACCCCCGACAGGCGCCACAGGGTGTCCGCCGATCCCGCATAGCGAACCTGCATCTGCATCGGTGCATTGACCAGTTCGGCAATGATCGGACCGCGCCCCAGTGGCGCAAAACGCGCCTGGGCCCGGCCGATGGTCTTACCATCGCTGACGGCGACCGCACGCATCGCCGCCTTCCCGCCTTCCAGCACAGCCGCAAGTCCGACATCGATCGGACGCGACGACAGGACGAGCCCGGCGCGGCTGAGGCCCCTGACCTTCAGGTCGGCCCGGCCGCTGGGAACGCCGTTGGCGCCGCGCCAGCGATAGTCGAGCCGGCCCGTCGCGATACCGCTCATGCCGAGATTGGGCCAGCCGATATCGAGCAATTGCAGCGGCATCGCCTGCAGATCGGCGCGCAGTTCGGGATTGGATCCGGTTCGACCCGACAGCGTCGCGCGTCCGCCGCCGAAGCGTACGCGGGTCGGTGCGACCTGCCAGCCGTCACCCTCCCGTGTCAGCACCGCGGGGCTGTCCAATATCAAGGTCCGTCGATCGACCACGCCGCGGCCGGTGACGCTGATGCGGTCGGGGGTCACATTCGCTAACGCCACCATGTCGAACGCCCGACCCTGTCGACCAGCGATGGCGGCGCGGATTTGCCCGGCGCCGTTGACCAGCTTGGCGCTTGCGGTAAGCCGCGCAATGTCGATCGCACCATAGGCCAGCCCACGCCCGACGAACGTACCGTCAAGCGACGTGCGACCATCCTCGAGAAGGATCGTGCCATCCAGTTTTCCGGCACGGATGGCGATTGCAGGCGACCCCGCGAGACGCGCGTCGTTGGCGACCAGGTGAGCCTCGATCAGTTGGTTGCCCGCAACCGGTCGGAAACCAAGCTGGCCGCCGATCGCCCCGGTGATGGCCAGTTGACCGGTGAACCCGCCGGGATCGGATCGCAGATCACCGCGCGCCACCGATCCTGCGATATCGAGCGCCGCGATTGCAATGGTGGCCCGACCACCCTTCGGAAGCAGGATCCGGCCATCGGAAGTGAACGGGCCAAACCGCGAGCCGCCAGTCGCGCGATAGTCGAAGCCCTGGGCGTTCGGACCGAGCGACAGTCGCAGATCGCGAATCCCCATCGCCTCGTTCGGGCGCGGCAGGAACAACTCGACTTTTGGCCGTTCGATCCGGCCGTCCAGAACGAGTTTCAGCGGCCCATACTTTGCCTGCCGACCGCTCGCTTCGATGTGGAATGTGCCGTCGCGGCGTCGCTGGCCCGATCCGCTCAGGCGAAGTTTGGGGGAATAGAGTTGCAGGTTGGAAAGATAGAGGATCCCGTCGCCGCCGCGCTCCAGGTCGGTCGTGATCCGCGGCAGGCCGCCCGTCAGGTCCGCGAAGAAACCATTGTCGAGCCGGCGGACCCAGGCCTCGGCCTTCCCCACGACGCGTGCTTTGTTGTTCGGACCGGGAATGACC
This sequence comes from uncultured Alphaproteobacteria bacterium, assembly GCA_963740965.1. Classification (GTDB taxonomy): domain Bacteria; phylum Pseudomonadota; class Alphaproteobacteria; order Sphingomonadales; family Sphingomonadaceae; genus Sphingomicrobium. Next base: position 236,630 of record CAVUFW010000006.1, on the reverse strand, counting down.
CGAAGATCGCTCTTGATGTCGACGATGCCGATGCCGGGGATGAGGTAGCGCGAGAGTCCGCCCGAGATGACGATGTTGAACTGCCCGTTCGACAGGTCGATCAGAAGCGAAACCTTGCCGTTCAATTTGCTGCTGGTGAGCTTCAGATTGTCGCCGCGGATGACCTTTTCGGTGATGGCGAGCAGGCCTTCCAACCGCACGTTGGCCAAGATCGCGCCCGCGACATCGCCCACACCGGTAACTGCGCGCGCTTGCAGGCGAAGGGGGACACGCATCGGCCAAGGTGACAGCCGCCCGCGTCCTTCCGCGCGAACATCGGTGAAGCCGGTCTTGTCGAACGCGACCTGCGGACTGGTCAGCCGATAAGCGAAGTTCGCGCGATCGAACGCTCCGTCGAGCGTCCACACCAATCGCACATTGCGTCCGCTCATGTTGGGGAACAATGCCGCCGGCCGGAGCAAATCGACACCCATTCGCACGTTGTCGAATTCGTTTGTGCCAAGATTGATGGCGCCACGCGCCACCGCTCGCAGGGACACGGTGGACAGCCGCAATTGGCCGTCGAGCAGGCGATCCTTGAACGTGCCCGCGCCGGCGACATCGATCAGCGGACTGGCGAGCCGCTGCAGCCGGCCTTTGAGGAACGGTGCCGGGGCCACCTTGCCCGACAATCGATATCGTCCCGAATCCGCGCCGAGTGCGAGGTTGGCGACGCGGCGGCCCGACAGGTTCATCACAGCAGTCCCCCGCCAGCGAGACCAGCGTCCGTCGCCCTTCACTTCCAGTTCAAGTGGACGCTTCGACCCGAACAATGCAGGCAACAGCCCGTTGGCGGGGGAACTCGCGCGGACCGCAATGTCGAACTTGTCTCGATCCGGCTCGGCATCGATGATCAGTTTCAGCCGATCCGCACCGCGTACTGCCGCGTCGATCTGCACCATCGCGCGACCGCTGCGTATGTCCGCCGAACCGCTAAGCGCGCCGACCCGCGGCGTCCCCGTCACCGCCGACCCAAGCTCGAGCCGGCGGATATCGAGCCGACCGACGTGGATGTCGAACCCGGGCAACAATGGCCCCGTGCGCCCGGTCGGCTTCAGCGCGGGCAGCCGCGACAGGGTTACCCGCTCCGCCTCGACCCGGTCGACATGCAGGCGATTGCCGATCCATGCCCCGGGTGCCCAATCGAGCAGGATGTCGGGCGAGGTCAGGAATATGCCCTTGCTGTCCGATACACGGACATTCTTGAGCCGCGACGTGCCGAAAATCGATCCGTCGATCCGGCCGATCTGAATCTTCAACCCCGTGGCGGTTTCCATTCCCGCGATGCGGTCGACCAGCCAACGATGCCCCGGCGCGCTATCGAGGAGCAGCAGGCTGCCGCCTAAGAGCAACAACAGGACCAGGACTAGCGCCAGGATTTCGTTAAGCAGACGCCGCGACCAGTGTTTGCGAACCCGCACCGGCTCGCTGGTTGCGACGTCCATTGCTAGAACGCCTGGCCGAGCGACACTGCGACCGCGACCCGGCTGTCGCCGGAGCGCGGATTGATCGGGGTTCCGACGTCGAGCCGGATCGGGCCGAAGCTGGAATAATACCGTAGTCCGATCCCCGCGCCGAATTGCCAGCCGCTCAGGCTGGGCAGGCTGGAATTGGTGAGCGTGCCGCCGTCGAGAAACGGAACGATGCCCAAATTGCCGCCGAATGCTTTCAGCCGAACGCGCGCCTCAAGGCTGAATTCGGCCAGCGAGCGCCCACCGATCGGATCGCCGTCGGCGTCGCGCGGCCCGAGCTGCTGATAGGAATAGCCGCGCACCGAACTGCCGCCGCCCGAATAGAAACGGCGCGACGGCGCAATGTCGTCACGCCCCGCACCGAAGATCGTCCCCAGCCGAACCCGCCCCGCCGCGACGACGCGATCCGACACGCGGCGATAGGCCGATGCATCGAGCTGCACGCGCGCGTAGGGAAAGGTGCCGCCCTGAAAGCTGAGTTCGGGGCTGACCCGCCCGCCGAGCCGGAAGCCGTCGGTCGGATCGAGCAGATCGTTGCTCCCGTCGTAGCCCAGGCTGGCGGGGATGGCGGCGATGAAGAATGTGCGTCGGCGCGATTCTCCAGTAGCTTCGATGGTGTCACGCTCGTCCGATGCCACGAGCTCCCCGCCAAGACTCCACGTCCATTTCTTTTGCCAAATGAAATTGCTCTGGCGCTCGATCCCGCCCGAGAGCTGGAAGGTCTTGGCCGAATACGCCTTGCGGTCGACGTTGCTGGCGGAGATCAGCCCGGTCAGTACCTGGTCGCGCTGGCGGAAATTGCTTCGGCGAAGCGATACCGACGCCAATTGTTCCTGCGTGCCGGCCACACCGCGTATCGTGAGCGCGCCTTCGGGGTTGAAGAAATTGCGGTGCTGCCAACTACCCTCGATGCGCACGCCCTCGCCAGTGCCATAGCCAAGCTCGCCCGCGATCGTCCGCATCGGCGCCGGCTCCAGCCGCACGTCGATATCGACGACGCGGCCTCCGTCACGCGGAACGACGCGGGTTTCGGCCGACGCGACCAGACCGGTAGCTACCAGCGCCCGACGAAGATCATCGACCTCCGACCGTTCGAACCGGTCACCTTGCTTGAATTTGGCAATGATCCCGACATGCCGCGAAGAGAAGGGCGGCTGGCCGGTGACGGTGATCGCTCCGAACTGCGCCACCGGTCCCGGTGTTACCGGAAGCACCAGCCGCGCCGTCGCCTTGCTATGGTCGATGACGATGTCTTGCGTGCCGATGTCGGCAGTCGCGAACCCCTGCTCGCCCAGTGCCACTTTCAACGCCACCCCGGCGGCGATGACCCTTTCGGCGACCACCGGGTCGCCCGGTTTGACCGCAAAGGCCGCGCGCAGCGATTCCGCGTCGCCGCCGGCTTCCGCCAAGCCGGGAAAATCGACCGCTTCGAATTGGTAACGGGGACCCGGCACGGCCCGCAGGGATACGGCGATCAGATCGCCCTCCAGCGCGATTCCCGGCTCGACCTCTGCATCGAAATAGCCCTGCGACTGGAGCAGACTGACCAGCAGGTCGCTGTCCGCCCGCGCGCGGCGGTCGATGGTTGCAGCGTTGGCCGGCTTTCGGTCGCCCTGATCAAGCGCCGATTGCTCCTTGAATGCCTTGAGCATTGCCTCGTCGCCGGCCGCACCGAGACCTTCCAATCGGACGGCGTAGCGCCGCGCCGCGACGCTATCGTCGATCGACACCGCGGCTGCATCGGATGGCGTATCGGCGATGTCGGTCGGCAAATCGGCAATCTGACCAGTATCGGCAGCCAGATCGGGAACGGGGTCGACAGGTGGGACTGGATCCGCCGCATTCATGTCGGGCCAGTCGACCCCCAGATCGGGCATTGCGTCCATCGGCGCATCGGGGTCGAGTTCGGCCGGATCCGAAGCGGGTTGCTGGGCAACTCCGGGCGCGTGCAAACAGAGCCAGCACGCCGCGACCGCGAGCAATCGCGCCCGCCCCTCCCCTCTTGCACCGAAGACCATCGCCGCAACCTAGCCAGCGCGCCTGAACCACGCCAGTCCAACGACGTCGATTAGTGCAGCGACCCTTCGACATTGTTACTGGCCAGCAAGGCCGACAGACGCTCGATCTGCCGCCAGTGGCAAAACCTAAGGACGTTGCCGGCATCGCGGCTCTGCACCGCGCGCATCGCCGCGGCCATGGGCGCATCGGCGCCATACTCATCGACCAGCGACAAAGCGTCGGTAACCGCGCCGCGACCGGCGATGAAATAATCCTGCATGAGCTGCTGATAATTCATCGAGCTTTCGGCACCGCGCACAAACGGCGTCAACGCACCGTCAACCATGTCGCGCTTGCGGCGCGCGTGGCGGCAGGGCATGGCGCGCGACATGAACCAGCCACGACGCAATGCCCAGGCGGGCGGAGTATTCCTGTTTGTCTGCCCGATCGTCGGCCTGATGTATGGCGTGGGCCGGGGTAATCCTATCCTGTGGTTGCTGGTCGGCTTTGGCGTCGGCGTCGCAATCGCCCTCGCCGTGTGGCTCAACGATCGCCGCAAGGATCCGCGCTAGGCGACCTTGCGCCCGGCCCAGATCACCCGGCCGATGCAGGTGACGTCCTCGATCGCGCAGTCGGGCCAGTCGGGATAAGCGGGATTGTCCGATTGAACGGTCACGTGATGGCCCATCGGATGAACCGCAAGGCGCTTGACCAGCAGCCGCTCATCAATCCGCAGCACGTAAATGCCGTCGCGCAGCGGCCCGTTGGCATCGCGCAAGTCGAGCAGAACGTCGTCGCCGTCGCCCAAGGTCGGGGCCATCGAATCGCCCTCGACGCGAACGATCGACAATTGATCATATGACGCCCCTGTAAGCGCCTTTAGCCACCGCCGGTCGAAGGCAAAATATGGCTGAGCGTCTTCCTGTCCCGGGATTGCACCGGGGCCAGCGGAGACGCGTACGTCGCTTCGTCCGACCGGCACCATCGCATGATGCTGGTCGTCCGAATCGTCACGACCACCGAGCTGTGATTCGGAAATTCCGAAGTAGCGCGCCAGCGTCCGCCGCTCTTCCTCGCGCAACCGGCGCGGCGTTCCACGACGGATAAACTGCTGAATGTAGGCCGGGTTTTTGCCCAACAGCCGCGACAAGCCGGCAAAGTCCTCACCACGCTCGGCGCATAGGCGCTCAAGCACCTTTCTGGGGTCATCCGACATAGTTACCCTATTAAGCATAAGTTTTTACCTAGACAAGTAGGAAATGCGTTGGGAAAAACACATCGTCGAGTCGTTATCGCCGTGGAGGATTCCCTGTGCACCTGTTGAGAACAATCGAGATATTTTTGCGGACATCCGGGGTCCCGGCAACCCGATTCGGTCGCGACGCAGTGAACGATCCGCGCTTCGTGTTCGATCTTCGTCGAGGTCGTGAGCCGCGCCCCGAAACCGTCGCGCGGATCGTCAGTTTCCTGGAGGCAACGCGATGATGAAACTCGCCATGTCGACCGCTGCCGCTGGACTATTGCGGGCGCTTCTTGGGCGGACGGGGGTCGACCGGAATAGGATATTGTTGAGCAGTTTCCATTCGACCGACTGGAACTCTCTGACTTTCGCAGGGGAGCGACATCATATGCTGCTTCGGATCCCTGACCCTGGTGCCGATGCGGTGGCAGCGCTGCTGGTCGAGGAACTCGAAGAGGCAGAATTTGCGATTCCCGGCCAGATCGTCGCCGACATCGGGCTCGCCAAGCCGCTCGCAAAAATAGATGATGGTTCGGTGATGATCGAGATCGAGGCGCTCACCGTCGCCGAATAATAGTCATGCCTGGCGGAGCGATCGCCTCAGTTCGGCCAGCGCCTCGCTCAATGCGTCGGATGCATCCTGGCTTGTCGGCGGCATTCGCTGTTCCCCGGCGAGGTGACGGTCGATCCGGCGCTGCAATTGCCCGGCGGTGGGCATCCGGCCGGGAGCGAACAATTGGACGACGCGCGAATCGGCTTCTGCCGCGGGCAACGGATCGTCGAGCAGCAGTTCGGCCACCGCCGACAATTCCACCGGTTCGTCGACCGGCTGGTCTAGCAGCAATTCGTCCCAGCCAAGGTAGCGCCGGGACAGCAGGAGCTCCTCGGCAAATTCCGCTTCCTCGGGCGACAGCACGTCGTCAGGCAGGACCGGTTGCTCGAACTGCGGCAACCTCAGCCGGCGAGGCTCCGCGGGCACCAAGCGCAATATTCCGAATGCGAGTGCAAAGACGATGGTGAATGCCGCAAGCACGGCCTGGCCCACCGGCACGCCGATCGTCGGCGCCAGCCTGGTCGCCGCGAATGCCGCGGCGGTGGCAGGAACCATCGACCCGGCCAATTCCACCAGCCAATCGAATGTCCCACGATCGTGATCCCTGTTCATGACCCCGGGACTAGGGCCAAAACCCTAAGGCCCGGTTAGGATAGCAATGCCGCCGCAAGCGCCTCGGTGAACGCATCGACGTCGTCGGGCTTGCGACTTGTAATGATGTTGCCGTCAGTCACGGCAGCCTCGTCGACGACTTCTCCGCCTGCATTGCGCAGATCGGTGCGGATCGACGGCCAGCTCGTGACCCGCTTGCCGCGCACGACGTCAGCCTCGACCAGCAGCCACGGACCATGACAGATCGCCGCCACCGGCTTGCCCGCATCGGCGAAGGCGCGGACGAGCGCCACCGCATCCGGCTCCATCCGCAACCGGTCCGGATTGCCGACCCCACCGGGCAGCAGCAGCGCATCATAGTCGCCGGCGTCGACATCGCCGATCAGCAGGTCGGGGGTGATCGATTTTCCCGGGTCGTCGTGCACCGTGCCGAGGATCGGCTTCAGCGCCAGCGACGCGAGCGACACCGTCGCGCCGCGATCACGCAAGATTTCAAGCGGGCCGAACAGCTCGCTTTCCTCGAACCGGTCGGTCGCCATGATCAGCACATGCTTGTCTGCCAGATCCTTCATCCTATTCCTTTCGGTTGGGGAACAACCCGCGCGTTCCACCGCTTACACCTTCAAACGAGGATCCTCCCCACATGTTGCGCCACTCATCCGATAGCGAGCCCGGTTACACGCGTCAGAAGAAAGGCACCGGCTGGGCCTATTTCGACGGCGACAAACGCGTGACCGACCGGGACGAGATCGATCGTTTGAATTCGCTGGCGCTTCCACCCGCCTATGTCGACGCGTGGTTCTGCAAAACGGCCAATGGCCATATCCAGGCCACCGGCAAGGATGCGCGCGGGCGCAAGCAATACCGCTATCATCCCGATTATCGCGCCAAGCAGGACGCTTCCAAATATGCCGGCGCGCTGGAATTCGGCGAAGCATTGCCCAAGATCCGCAAGGCCGTCGAGCGCGATCTTCGCCGTCGAAGCCTGAGGCGCGAGCAGGTGTTGGCGGCGGTCGTCCGGTTGCTCGATACCGAGCACATGCGGATCGGTAACGAACAATATGCCAAGTCTAACAAGAGCTTCGGCCTGTCGACGCTCCGGTCGCGCCACCTGGCCAAAAAGAACGGCCGGTTGAAGATCCGCTACACCGGCAAGCACGGCATCGTGCACGAAGCGAGCATCACCGACAGCAGCCTGAAGCGTGTCGTCGGCAAGTGCCAGGAGCTGCCCGGCCAGATGCTGTTTCAATATCTGACCGACGACGGCGAGCCCTGTCCGATCACCAGCAGCGACGTCAATGCCTACATTCGCGAGGCATCGGGGGGCGATTTCACCGCCAAGAACTTTCGCACCTGGGGTGCCAGCGTGATCGCCTTCGAACAATTGCTCGACAAGGCCGACGAGGCGCGAATCAGCGTCAAGACCGTGATCGAGCCAGTGGCCGAAGCGCTCGGCAACACCGTGGCGATGAGCCGCAAGAGCTATGTCCACCCCGCGTTGCTCGACGCGGTCAAGGAACGCCCGCGCGATCCCTTGAAGGGTATGAAGCGCCCGCGAGCGCGCCGCCGCCTTTCCAGTGCCGAGACGGCCTTTCTCAAATTCCTCAAGAAGAAGCCGCGCAAGATGACCGGTTGATCCCGTCGGCCTTGATCCTCTCTCGGTCCTCCGCCATTCCCCAGCCGATGCTGAACGAAGCCGTCCCGACCCAGTCCGTGATCGACTGGACGATCGCCAATCGCGACCAATTGCTGCTCGGCGTGCTGGTCGCATGCGGGCTGGTGGCGGTGATGATCGCTATGCGCGCCTTCGGCCAGACGATCGTCGCGAGCGAGAGCGAAACCGAGCACTTGGGGTGGAAAAACGTCATCGGCCGGGTCCTCGCTCGGACTACCATCTTCTTCATGATCGTCGCGGCGATCGACATGGTCGCCACCTATGCCGCGCCGCCGCATCGCGCCCAGCGCGTGATCGACGTCTTCTTCACCATCGCCTTCGCCCTCCAAGCCGCGATCTGGGTCCGCGAACTTATCCTGGCGATGATCGCGCGGCGGGTCGGGGACGATCCGGGCGCGACCACGCTCGGCAATGCGATGGGGCTGATCCGCGTGCTGGTCAGCGTTGCTGCCTTCGCGATCGCGATCGTCGTCATCCTCGACAATCTGGGAATCAACGTCACCGCGCTTGTCGCCGGCCTGGGCATTGGCGGAATCGCGATCGGGCTGGCCGCGCAGGGGATATTTTCCGACCTGTTCGCGGCGCTTGCGATCGTTTTCGACAAGCCGTTCCGGCGTGGCGACGTGATCCGCTACGGGCCGGCGCCGCACACCACCGGCACGGTAGAAAAGATCGGCCTCAAGACGACACGGCTGCGCGCGATTTCGGGCGAGCAGATCGTCATGGCCAACACCAAACTGCTCGAGCAGGAACTGACCAACGTTGCCGACGCGCGGACGCGCCGGATCTGGATCAATTTCGGTATCACCTATCAGACCCCACCCGAGACGATCGACGCGTTACCCGAACTGATGGACGGCATCCTCAGGCCGCTCAAGACATGCCGGCTGGTGCGTTGCATCGCCAAGAATTTCGGCACCAGCTCGATCGATTGCGAGCTGGTCTACGACGACCGCTCGACCGACGCCGACACGCTTGCGCGGCATCGCTCGACGATCATGACCGGCATGATGCGCGCCTTCGCCCAAGCGAAGATCGAGTTCGCCTATCCGACCCAGGTCGCCTTCACCGCGGCGCCGGACGGAAGCTATATCATGCCCTATCCCGACGAAGGTCCCGCGCCGGCCAAGGTGTAGCTATTCGCGGCGCAGTCCGTCCTCCACGGGCGGTTCGCCAGCGAATCCCTCGTGGTGCGACTGGTCTTCCCATTGCTCCACTTCTTCTTCCTTGCGCAGGCCGAGCTTCATGGCGATACGTTTCCACGCCGCGGCGAGCCCGACCAGCAAGAACACGAACCCCTTTTTCAGAAACACCAGGGCCAGCCCGATCAGGCCGACCTTCTTCGCAACGGCCAGGCCGACGCCACCGGCCACCAGCCCCGCCAGCCCGTAATCGGCCAGCTTGTCGGTGTTGGGATTGAAATCGGCGTAGGTCTGGCCGGGCATGAATTCGACCGTCTTACCGAGCTTTGCCGCTTCCGCGCGGACCAGGCCGATATTGGCCATCGAATCGACCATGTTGAGGCTGAGCGTGCCCTCACGCCCAAGCGTGCGCACGTCGTAGTTGAGCGTATCCTCCGACTCGCCGTCGAACTTGATGTCGCGAGCCCAGATCAGCGTCCGGCTTGCCCGGTCGTAGGTCGGTGCCTGCGCCCAGCCGACAGTCGATCCGCCGGCATAGCCGGCCTCGCGCGCGGCCTTGTTTGACTCTTCCTCGCCCGATTTCAGATCGGCCAGCACCGCGTCATAATCTTCGCCCGCCGCGTCCTTGTCGTCGATATGGCCGGTCGCATCATACTGGACCACCGCCCCCCACGTCTTGTCGAGGATCGTCTTGTCCTTGGGCAGGACCAGACCGAGGACATTGGTTAGGGCGTCGGGCGGGTTGCCCCACACCTCGTTGAGCACCCGCTTGGCGTCCGCTGCGGGTAGAAAATAATAATCATCGCCGAGATTGAGCCGTGCCTGGCCGCCGGGGACTGCGATCTGGCCGAACTGCGGATGCAGGTTCGCCTGGAGTTGTTTCAGCGCCGTCAGCCGCTTGGCGATCAGGGCCTGTTCGCTTGGGCTGGGCGTCGTGGCCAGCGCCACGGTGGACGGGATTACGGTCGTCGACGACAACAGCAATGCGGCAAGCAACAGGTTACGACAACGCATACAGACATTCCCCCCGGATAAGTCGCGCAAGCATCCTTTGCCGATCGCGACCTGTCAAATCAGTTCCGCGCGACAACCGAAATCGCGCCTTGCCGTAACGTCGCCCGACGGGGGGTTGTCAGGGCCTTCGCGCGACGCCTAGACCGCTTGCCGATGCCCATCGCCAACCTCGACGAAATCCGCGCCTCGATTGGCCAGCCGATCGGCTCGTCCGACTGGATCGAGGTGGGTCAGGACCGCATCGACACCTTCGCCGGCACCACCGAAGATCGCCAGTTCATCCACGTCGATCCTGCTGCTGCCGCGCAGACGCCGTTCGGTGGCACGATCGCGCACGGTTTCCTGTCGCTTTCCTTGCTCAGCCGGATGGCAGCCGATGTGATGCAAGTGCCGGACACGACGAAGATGGCGATCAATTACGGGCTCGACCGCGTTAGGTTCATCGCCCCGGTCCGCGCCGGCAAGCGCGTCCGCGGTCATTTCACGCTGGCCGCGATCGACGACAAGGCGCCGGGCCAATTGCTGTTCCACCACGACGTCACGGTCGAGATCGAAGGCGAGCCCAAGCCCGCCCTCACCGCCCGCTGGCTCGGCCTCTTTTTCACCTAGGAGAAACTCCCATGTCCGCACGCGACGCCGTCATCGTATCCACCGCCCGCACCCCGATTGGCCGTGCCTACAAAGGCGCCTTCAACGCGACCCCCGGCGCGACGCTTGGTGCGCTCAGCCTTGCGCCGGCGATCGAGCGCGCGGGCATCGAAGCGGGCGAGATCGACGACGTTGTGTGGGGCGCGGTGCTGACCCAGGGCACGCAGGCCGGCAACATCGGCCGTCAGGTCGCGCTTCGCGCCGGATGTCCCGTCGGCGTCAGCGCCATGACCATCGACCGCCAGTGCGCGTCCGGCCTGATGGCCATCGCCACCGCCGCCAAGCAGGTCATCACCGACCGCATGGATATTGTCGCCGCCGGCGGGCAGGACAGCATTTCGATGGTCCAGACGCCCGAGATGCGGGTGTCGGGCGATCCGTCGCTGATCGCGATGCACAAGAACGTCTACATGCCGATGCTCGGCACTGCCGAAACCGTTGCCCAGCGCTACGGCATCAGCCGCGAGGCGCAGGACGAATATGCGCTCCGCTCGCAGCAGCGCACCGCCGCCGCGCAGGCCGAAGGCCGTCTTGCGGCCGAGATCGTTCCCGTCACCGCGACGATGGCGGTCAAGGACAAGGAAAGCGGCGAGATTTCGATGCACGAAGTGACCATCGACAAGGACGAAGGTAACCGCCCCGACACCAAGATCGAAGGGCTCAACGCGCTCAATCCCGTGCTTGGCCCCAACACCAGCATTACCGCCGGCAACGCGAGCCAGTTGAGCGACGGCTCCTCGGCCTGCATCCTGATGGACGCTGACCTTGCCAGCAAGCGCGGCATCGAGCCGCTCGGCCGTTATGTCGGCATGGCCGTCGCCGGCACCGAGCCCGACGAAATGGGCATCGGACCGGTGTTCGCCGTTCCCAAGCTGCTCGAGCGCTTTGGCCTCAAGATGGACGACATCGGCCTGTGGGAATTGAACGAGGCGTTTGCAGTGCAGGTGCTCTACTGCCGCGACAAGCTCGGTATCCCCGACGAACTGCTCAACGTCGATGGCGGCGCGATCTCGATCGGTCATCCATACGGCATGAGTGGCGCGCGCCTGACCGGCCACGCCCTGATCGAAGGCAAACGTCGCGGTGCACGCTACGTCGTCACCACCATGTGCATCGGGGGCGGCATGGGCGCCGCGGGTCTGTTCGAGGTCCTGTAAAGGACAGACCTGCAGAATATTTCCAGGGGCGGCCTTATCCTTTGAGGTACGGCCGCCCCCGAATCCATCGGCTTGCCATCCATTTGACACCGCTGGACACCGGCAATCCGGCATGGATCATCCGCTCGTCGAAATTCCCGTCATCGAGCGTATTGCGGAACACCAGCATATCGCCGACTAGCCCCCGCACGCGAACCTGGATCTTGGGGAAGTCGGTTTCACCGCCCTCGAACGCGTCGTTAAGCCAGATCAGCGCGGTGAGGTTGCGCGGCGTGACATTGTCCGCGCCCATGCCGTCATGATGCGGCTTGTACTGCTGGCCCGGGGTGTACTTGAGGATATTCAGCGGTTCGCCCCACCCCGGCATCGTATCGGTGGCGGCAGCGATAGTCCGGTTGACCGCCTGCACCACCAGATCTTCGGCAAGGTGCGGGAAGGCGCAACTGTGCGCGTCGCGCACCCCGTCCATGCGCGATTCGCCGTCAAGCCCGATGACCGATGCCTTTTCCAGCCACGGCGTGCCCAGCACGATCAGATATTGGCATTCGGCGGCGCTGAACAATCCGGGATATAGGGCCATATACGGATCGCTCGAGATGATCCTGGGCGTGATCTCGGCCAGCCGTCGCTCGCACGCGACATGCGCCAGGAATGCCGACTGGACGGCGGCAAAGCGATCCTCCTTCGCCAGTTCGGCAAGCATGGCGCGCGCCTTGTCGACGTCCGCCGGCACCCCCAGCCCCGCTGCGGTCATGTAGACCCACGCCCGCCGAGCGTCAGGATAACCCATGCGGGCCGCCTGCTGGACCGCCGCAAGCGCCAGACCCGCGTCGGGCGTGCAGCCGATCCCCAGCAAGCGCCGTTCGGCAAGATCCATCGCCGCCGTCGGGCTGGTCGTCGCCCGCTGTTCCAGTCCGCCAATCTCGCTCATCGCCGCTATCTGCCGCCTCCTTGTCCTTTTGTCACGCCGCGCTACCTTTGCCTCCCATGACCGGAATCGAACTGATCGCGCTTGCCGCCTCGACCAGCCTGCTTGCCGGATGGCGGCTCTATCTGGTGACCCTGGTAACCGGGCTGGCGATGAAGTTCGGCTACGTCGCCCTTCCCGAGCAGTTGCAGGCGCTCGATGTGCTGGCCAACAACTGGGTGCTCGGCATCGCCGCGGCCGGCACTTTGGCGGAGTTTTTCGCCGACAAGATTGCCTGGGTCGATAGCGCCTGGGACGCGGTGCACGGCTTCATCCGACCGCTTGGCGGTGCCTTGCTCAGCTTGGCGATCGTCGATGCCGGCGACCCGGCATGGCAGATCGTCAGCTTCCTCCTGGGCGGCGGCGCGGCGCTTGTGGCGCACGCCGGCAAGGCGGGGGCACGAACGCTCGTCAACGCCAGTCCCGAACCGTACAGCAATATCGCGGTGTCGACCGGCGAGGACGTGGCGACCGTTGGCCTGCTCGCCTTGGCCATCGCCAATCCGGTGGCCGCCGCGCTCGTCGCCGCCCTTCTGGTGTTCCTGTCCATCTGGCTGGCGATGAAGGCGCGCCGGGCGATCAAGCGGGTCATGGATGCGATCACCCCGCCACCGCGGATGAAGGACGTCACGCCGCCAGCATCGCGCCCGTGAAGTCGGCGCACGATCCGCGCTGGACGCTGGCCGCCTGCGTCCTCGCCTCCAGCCTGTCGTTCGTCGAGGGTAGCGTCCTCAACGTCGCGCTGCCCGCCATCCGCGAAAGCTACGGCGCCGGTGCGGCCGAAGTGCAGTGGGTGGTCAACGCCTATCTGTTGCCTTTGTCATCGCTGCTGCTGCTCGGCGGTGCGCTCGGCGACCATTACGGGCGTCGCCTGCTGCTCTTGATCGGCACCGCCTTGTTCGCGGCGGCCAGCCTCGTCTGCGCCCTTGCTCCGTCGCTTGCCGTCCTGCTTGCCGCACGGGCCGCTCAAGGCATTGGCGCGGCCTTGCTGCTGCCCAACAGCCTGGCGTTGCTCAATGCCGCCTATCGGGGCGAGAAGCGCGGGCGCGCGGTCGGCATCTGGGCCGCTGCCGGGGCCGCGTCCGCTGCGGTCGCGCCGTTGATCGGCGGGTGGCTGGTCGACCATGTCGGCTGGCCGGCCATTTTCTACATCAACCTGCCGCTCGCCGCGGGGGCGATGACGCTCGCGATCCTGTTCGTCGGGGAAAGCCAGGACAAGGGCGCCGCCCGGACCGACTATCCCGGTGCCGCGCTTGCGACAATCGGTCTGCTCGGGACGACTTTCGGGCTGACCCGATGGTCGTCGACGGACAGTCTCGACATGGTCGCCATCGCGACCATCGTTGCCGGACTGGTCATGCTCGGCATGTTCCTGTGGGTCGAGGCGCGACGCGGCGACGCGGCGATGATGCCGCTGTCGATGTTCGCTGATCGCTGTTTTTCGGGTCTCAACCTGCTCACGTTCCTGCTCTACGGTGCGTTCGGTGCGGCGATGCTGCTGATCCCCTACGTCCTGATTTCGGCGGCGGATTACACCCCGGTCCAGGCCGGTCTCGCGATGCTTCCGCTGCCGATCCTGCTGACCTTGGCGTCGCCGGTCATGGGCCAGCTTGCCGGGCGGATCGGCCCCCGCTGGTTCCTGATCGCCGGGCCGCTAGTTGTCGCTGCCGGCATGATCCTCGCGCGTCGGATCGGCGTGGATACGAGTTACTGGACCAGCGTCTTCCCGGCCATGGCGGTGATGGCGGCGGGAATGGCGATCGCGGTCGCACCGCTGACCGCTTCGGTGCTGGGTTCGGTCGACGAGAAGCACGTTGGCACCGCCTCAGGCTTCAACAGCGCGGTCGCGCGCACCGGCGGGTTGATTGCCACTGCCATGCTCGGATCGGTGCTGGCGCGTGAAGGCACCGCGTTGATCGCCGGTTTCCACTGGTCGCTAATTGGCGCGGCGGTGGCGAGCGTCGCCGCGAGCGCCACGGCATTGCTATTGGTCGGAAACGTCAGGATGAAAAACGGCTAGGCGTTGGCGGCGATAAACTTCTCGACCGCCGGGGCAATTCGCTCGCGCCACTTGCGACCGTTGAAGATGCCGTAATGACCAACATCCTTGGCCATGTGATAGATCTTCTTGGCCGGTTTCAATTTCGTTGCCAGGTCGAGCGCCGCCTTGGTCTGTCCGAGCCCTGAGATATCGTCGCGCTCGCCCTCGATCGCCATGAGGGCGGTCTTGGTGATCGCCGCCGGATCGACCTTCCGCCCGCGATGCATCATCTCGCCCTTCGGCAGCAGGTGGCGCTGGAAGACGACATCGATCGTCTGCAGATAGAATTCCGCCGACATGTCCGCGACCGAGCGATATTCGTCATAGAAATCGCGCGTCGAATCGGCGCTTTCCTCGTCACCGACGACAAGATGCTTGAACATCTCCCAGTGGCTAATGAGGTGACTGCCCAGGTTCATCGTCATGAAGCCCGCCAGTTGCAGGAAGCCCGGATAGACCTTCCGCCCGGTGCCGGGATAGATCATCGGAACCGTCGCGATCACGTTACGCTGGAACCAGGCGTGGGGCCGCTCGGTGGCCAGCGTGTTGACGGCGGTCGGCGCCTTGCGCGGGTCGATCGGTCCGCCCATCATCGTCAGGCTCGCCGGGGCTGCCGGGTTCTTGTCGGCATTCATCAGCGCAACCGCTGCAAACGCGGGCACCGCCGGCTGGCACACCGCCAGCATGTGCGCATGCGGCCCGATGAATTCGACGAACTCGATCAGATAATCGATATAGTCGTCGAGATCGAATTTCCCCTCTTCGACCGGCACCATCTTCGCGTCGTGCCAGTCGGTGATGAACACATCGTGCTTGGGCAGCATACGCTCGACAGTGCCGCGCAGCAGCGTCGCGAAATGGCCCGACATCGGTGCGACGATCAGCAATTTGGGTTGGCCGTCGATGCCGTCTTTCTTGAAATGCTTCAGCTGGCCGAACGGCTTGGACAGGACGACCTCCTCGTTGACGTCGACCAGTTTGCGTCCGACCGCGACCTGGGTGAAGCCGAACTCGGGCTTTCCGCGCGGCGCGGCGGCATGAGCGAACACGTCCAGGCTGGCGGCGACGATCGGCCCCATCGCGCCATAACCCCACGGGTTGACCGGATTGTGGAGCCATCCGGCGCCCATCGACGCGGCCCGTCCGGCCCCGGCCAAGAACGAGCGTTGCACCTCATAGGCGTCGTACAGCATGCAATTTCCTTGGAGATAGTTCGGATTGAAAACGAGACTGGACCCCAATCGCTCCATTCGCAAGCCGAAATGGTGCAGCGCACCCTTGCCGAACGGGACAATTGAGACCCGTCTCGCGGACTGCTAGATGACGCGCCTATGGCAACCCGTCCCGAACCGCCGAAGGCGAAAAATCTCTCCGGTCTGAGCATGGTCTGGCGCTTCGCTAGCCAGTATCGGGCGCAGCTCGCCGCCGCCGCCGTCGCCTTGTTGATCGCTGCGGCCGCGACCTCGGGCGTGCCCTACGCCTTCAAGCTGATCATCGACCGCGGTTTCTCGGGCAACGGCGACATCTCGCGCTGGTTCGAATATCTGCTGATGCTGGTGGTCGTGCTGGCGATCGCCACCGCGGTCCGCTTCTATTTCGTCAGCTGGATCGGTGAGCGCGTCGTCGCCGACATCCGGCTGGCGGTGCATCGCAACCTGTTGCGCCTTGCCCCCGGCTTCTTCGAGGAAAACCGCCCGGCCGAAATCGCCAGCCGGATCACGGCGGACACGACGATCATCGAACAGGTCGTCGGCACCACCATTTCTGTCGCGCTGCGCAACATCGTCATGGGCGTCGCCTGCGCGATCATCCTGTTCTTCCTCGCTCCCGCGCTCGCCAGCCGCCTGCTGGTCGCCATCCCGCTGATCGTCGTGCCCCTGGTACTGCTGGGTCGCCGGATTCGCTCGGTCTCGGTCAGCAGCCAGGACCGGATCGCCGACGTCGGCACGATCGCCAGCGAAGTGCTGGGCGCGATGAAGATCGTCCAGGCCTACAACCAGCAAAGTCGCGAGGCCGAGCGCTTCACCCGCGCCACCGAAACCGTTTTCTCGGTCGCCAAGAAGCGCATCCTGTTGCGATCGATCATGACCGCGGTCGTCATCGCGCTGATGTTCACCGCGATCACCATGATCATCTGGAAGGGCGCCACCGACGTTGCCGACGGTCGCATGACCGGCGGCACCATCGCCGCCTTCGTGCTGTACGGCGGCCTCCTGGCGGGGGCGTTCGGCGCGTTGAGCGAAGTCTATGGTGACCTCCTCCGCGCCGCCGGTGCTTCCGAGCGGCTCGGCCAGTTGCTCAATGCCGAGCCCGATATCAAGGCGCCCGCCGCTCCCGCGCACATGCCCGAGCCGTCGCGCGGCGAGCTCGAGTTCCAGCAGGTCGGCTTTCGCTATCCGACCCGGCTCGAAGTATCGGCGCTGCACGATTTCTCGCTCAAGGTGCGGCACAACGAACGCCTCGCACTGGTCGGTCCGTCGGGCGCCGGCAAGACCACCATCTTCCAGCTCGCCGAACGATTCTACGATCCGCAGGAAGGCCGCGTCCTGCTTGACGGGGTCGACCTTCGCGACGCCGATCCCGCCGACGTCCGCGCACGTATCGCGATGGTGCCGCAGGAGGTCGTGATCTTCGCCGCCTCCGCCCGCGACAATCTGCGCTACGGCAATTGGGACGCCAGCGAGGACGACATCTGGGCCGCTGCGCGAGACGCCAATGCGGAAGATTTCCTTCGCCAGCTTCCGGACGGGCTCGACACCTTCATGGGCGAAGGCGGCGCGCGCTTGTCGGGCGGTCAGCGGCAGCGGATCGCGATTGCCCGGGCCCTGCTCCGCCGCGATGCCCCGCTCCTGCTGCTCGACGAGGCGACCAGCGCGCTCGACGCCGAGAGCGAAGCTGCCGTGCAGGACGCGCTGGAGCACTTGATGGAAGGTCGCACGACGATCGTCATCGCGCATCGTCTCGCCACCGTCCGCGCCGCCGACCGAATCGTCGTGATGGACGGCGGCCGGATCGTCGAGGAAGGCACTCATGGCATCCTGGCGGGCTCTGGCGGTCTGTATGCCCGCCTTGCCCGCCTGCAGTTCCAGGGCGAAGCGGCTTGAGCGCCGCGCCGTTCCGCATCCATTCAGCGCGGCCATGCGTATCTGCGTGCATGAACGATCAACTCACCCGCCGTCAGCTACTCGGCACCGGTAGCCTGGCCTTCGTCGCCGTCGCCACGGTCGGCTGCAGCAGCGAATCCAGCGCCGCCGCGCCGAAGTTCGCGATCACCAAGACCCCCGCCGAATGGCGGAAGCAGCTTGGCGCCGAGCGCTTCAATATCCTTCGGCAGGAAGGGACCGAGCGCCCGTTCAGCTCGCCGCTCAACAAGGAAAAGCGCCGCGGAATCTTCGCCTGCGCCGGCTGCGATCTTCCCGTCTATCCATCCACCGCCAAGTTCGACAGCGGCACCGGCTGGCCCAGTTTCTGGCGCGAAATTCCCGGCAACGTCGCCTACAAGCGCGACACCTCGTTGTTTATGGACCGGACCGAAGAACATTGCCGCCGCTGCGGCGGGCATCTCGGCCATGTTTTCGACGACGGGCCCAAGCCGACCGGCAAGCGCCATTGCATCAACGGCCTGTCGCTGGTTTTCAAACCGGCCTGATTAGAATTTGCGATAGGCTTCGTTGCCGACGAAGCCCATCCGGGTGATCTGAGCATGCTTGGTCATCGCCAGCACTTCATCGACCCGCTCGTATCGCGCTTCGGCATCGGGCCGAAGATGAAGTTCCGGTATCGGCAGCATCGCCTGCGTCGCGGCGAGCGTTGCTTTCAACCTCCGGTCGTCCGCCACCACACCATTCCACCGAACGGCTCCGTCGGCGGCGATGGTCAGCACATTCTTTGCCCCATCGCTCGGCAAGGCGTCGCCCGTCGGAAGATCGAGCTTTACCGCATGACTCTGGATGGGAATAGTGATGATGAACATGATGATCAGCACCAACAGGACATCGATCAACGGCGTCATGTTGAGTGCGACCATCGGTTCCAACCCGCGCCGTGCCGAAATCAGAGCCATCAGAACCTCCTAACGATGTTATGTCATAACATTACGATCTATTTGAAGGATGTCAATTTGCGATTGGGCGTGGACGTCGGTTGATCCGGACTAACGGTCGGTCCAAACCCAGATCGATGCCGTCGTCCGCGATTGCGGCGTGAAGATATGCCTCGCCGAAGCGGGCGATGTCTGGATCTATTCCACGCCTATCCTTCACGCATCGGAAGTCAGCCGGTCTTCGCGGCGACGGCGCGTCCTGCAGATCGACTGTGCGGCGTTCGACCTGCCCGGCGGGCTCGAATGGCACGGCGTAAAATGAAAAAGGGCGGCCCCACCGGGACCGCCCTTTCGCTTCTATCCGGCACGCGGACCTAGAATTTCAGATATGCCTCGTTCCCGACGAAGCCCATCTTCTCGACCTTGGCGCGTTTGGTGATCGCGAGCACTTCGTCGACCAGGCCGTAGCTGGCCTCGGCTTCCGGCTGCAGATGCAATTCCGGAATGACCGCCATCTGCTGCGACGCGTCGAGATAGTTGCGCAACGTGACCTGATCGACCGGCGCACCGTTCCACATGATCGCGCCCGCCTGTGTGATGACGATCTTGTTCTTGACCGGATCGACCGGCGGCGGCGTGTCGTTGGGCTGGTTCTGCGGCAGATCCAGCTTCACCGCATGGCTCTGGATGGGAATGGTGATGATGAACATGATGATCAGCACGAGCAGGACGTCGATCAACGGCGTCATGTTCATTTCCAGCATCGGCTCACCGCCGCGATTGTCGCTGGTGGTTTGCATTGCCATTGAAACTTACTCCTTAAACCGGCCGATTAGAGCCGTGTCGTGACTTGACCGGCCGGCGGTTCGGAAATGAACCCGACGCGGGCGAAACCGGCACGCTGCATGGTGATCACCGCACCGCCGATGCACTTGTACGGCGTATCGACGTCGCCGCGGATGTGCGCTTCGGGCATGTTTTCCTCGGTGACGTTCTGCACGCCGCCGACGTCCTTGATCAGCTGCTCGAGCTTCTTGACCGCGCGCTCCAGCAATTCGTCGCTGTTGACCTTGGTCAGGTTCCAATAGACTTCGCAGGTGCCGCCTGGCCCGCCCTTGATCGACAGGTTGACGTTCTCCGGCTTGGTCTGCGTCGGCTCGTAACGAACCGTCGGCAGCGACACCGGCACCGTCTGCAACACCACCGGAACCGCGATCAGGAAGATGATCAGCAACACCAGCATGATGTCGACCAGCGGCGTCGTATTGATGTCGGACATTGGGACGTCGTCTTCACCGTCCGCTGGGCCTACGCTCATTGCCATGGTTTGGCTTTCCTCGTCATTCAGTCTTGGGTCCGGCCGTCCGGCACGGCGCAGGTGCGCCGGCCGGACGATCGGTCATTAGCCAACGCGATCGGTCGACGGGCTTGCCTGCGCACCGGTCGAGGTCAGGCCCGGACGAACCGGCTCGCTGCCACGCTGGGTCGGCGCCGCGGCCGACTTGGTCTGCGCGGCCGGCTTGGTCACGCCGAGCATCGCCGGCTTCACCGCGCCGTTCGAGGCGAGATAGCCGTGAACGTCGTTGGTGAAGGCCGAAAGATCCTCGGTGACGGTCTTGTTGCGACGGATCAGCCAGTTGTAGGCGAGCACGGCCGGAACCGCGACGACCAGGCCGAGCGCGGTCATGATCAGCGCTTCGCCGACCGGACCGGCGACGGTGTCGATCGACGCTTGTCCCGACGAACCGATCTTGATCAGCGCGCGGTAGATGCCGATGACGGTGCCGAACAGGCCGATGAACGGCGCGGTCGAACCGACGGTCGCGAGGAAGGCCAGGCCTTCGCCGAGACGAGCGGCGATGCCACCCTGCGAACGGGCGAGCGAACCCGCGACCCACTCATGCTGGTCGACCGGGTCGGTCAGCTTGCTGTGCTGGTCCTGGGCAACGAGCGCATCTTCGACGATCGAGCGATAGGCGCTCTTGCTGTCGAGCTTGGTCGACGCTTCGCGCAGATTGGCCGAATTCCAGAAGTTCGCCCGGACCTTCTTGCCCTGGTTGATGATCTTCTGCTGCTGCAGGAATTTCGTGAACAGGATGTAGAAGGTGCCGATCGACATGATGACCAGGATGGTGAAGGTGGCGATCGAGATCGCGCCGCCTTCCTTGAGCGCCTGGGTCAGTCCGTAAGGATTTTCGGTCTTGACGGCGCCGGGTGCCGCGGCGGCTGCGGCAAGCAGGAAGTCGATGAGTGCCATGTTGATATTCCTTCAAAAAATCAGTCGTTGAATGTCGTTTCAGGCGTCGATTATCCGGCGAGCACCCATTTGATCGTTGCCGAGACAGTCCCGGTGGTCGGATTTCCACTGCTGTCCTGCGCCGGGGTAAACTTGGCGCGGGATTTCAGGATCCGGCAGGTGGCGGAGTCAAGCGACCCCGATCCGCTCGAACGCGAAACCGAACAGTTCGACACCCGGCCGTTGGCGCCGACCGACAGAACGACACCGGTCGATCCCTGCTGGTCCGCATCGCGCGCGGCATCCGGATAGTCGTCACCCGAGATCAACCCCTGAAGGCTGCCCACGGCGCTCTTTGGCTGCGACACGCGCGGAGCGGGCGGCGGAGCCGGCGGCGCCGGCGGTGCCGGCTGATAGACCGGCGGCGACGGCGGCGGCGGAGTCAGCGGAGTTTGCGGCGCCTGCATCGGCGACGGCAGGGTCCGCACCATCGGCGGCGGCGAGCTAATCTCCGGCGGCGGCGGCAAGGCGTTGTCCGGCGGCGGGGGCGGCGGCTCTTCCGGCGGGGGCGGCGGCTCTTCCTCGACGTCGAATGTCTTCAGATCCTCGGCGGCTTTCTTGACCACGTTGTAGGCCAGGCCCGTGACGATGAAATAACCGAGCAGAACATGAACGAGCGCAACGATCACGATCGAGACCGTGCGATTCGAACTCATTTCCTTGCGTTGGGCGTAGGACATTAAGCCGCAACTCTCCTTTGTGTTCGAGGCCGTTTAGCCACGAATTGAGCCAGACACTCTACGCGCGTCCCGCCTTGTTGGAAACTACCGATGTATCAACGTATCATCGACAGGATGCGCGCTTCCTTAATTGAGGCAAAATGGCGGCGCAACGACTTTTGTTCCCTTGGCGGCATGACGTCGGGCAATGAATTCGAAGCTACGGCGCGCTCCCTGCGAAGGATGCAACCTCGACTCCGACCTTGCGGGCGTCCCCGTAAATGTCGGGCTTGGCACTGGAAATGCGCAGCGCTTTGACCCCGCGCATCGCCGCCAGCCGTTGGTAGATTGCGTCGACCAACGTTTCCTGCAGATTGTAGCGCCGCGCACCGGCCAGACGGATGACTTCGTTGCGCAGGAAGTCGTAATCCCACGCGAATTCGGGCGAATCGTTGGCCGGAACTTTAAGGTCGTCGAGCCAGATTTCGACCGTGACCAGCAATCGCTGCGGTGTCCCGATTTCGAAATCGTGGAAACCGATGTCGGTCTGCACTTCCAGCGAATCGAGCATGATCTTGCTCGACCGAACGGCCAAGGCGGCCGGGATCATCCCGTCCAGCTTCACCTCTTCGCTCATGATTTCTCCAAAAATTGCACATCGCGCGGAAGCGCCCAGAATCGTTGCCCGCCGTCGACGGTGATGATCTGCCCGGTAATGACCGTCGAATCGATCAGATAGCGCAGCGCGGCCACCACATCGTCCGGCTCTACCCCGCGCGACAGCGGGTTGAAACGATGCATCGCCTCGAAGTTGGCTTCGTCCTGACCGTCGGACAACAGCATCAGCGCCGGCGCGATGCCATTGACCCGGATCCCCTGTCCGGCCAGCGCCCGGGCGCTCAATTCGGTCAGCCCGCCAAGCGCCACCTTCGACAAGGTGTAGCTCAGGAAATCGGCATTGAGCGCCGACAGTTTAGAATCGAGTAGATTGACGACCAATCCGCCCTCCCCGGCCACCGCCGCGAACGCCTTGGTCAACAGCGCCGGCGCGCGGACGTTGACCGCCATGTGCGAATCGAACGACGCCGCGCTCAGCGTCGCCAGCCGATCCTCGGCAAAGCGCGCCGCATTATTGACCAGCAGCGCCAGCGGCGGAAGTCCGTCGCACGCGCCAACGATGGCTTCCGCCGCGCCTTCCTCCGCCAGATCGGCGACCACCGCGACCGCGCCGTCGGGCACGTCGTCACCTTCGTGATGGACATGCGCGACCACCGTCCACCCGTCGGCCAGTAGCGCTTCGGCAATCGCCTGCCCGACGCGCTTGCCGGCGCCGGTCACGATTGCAGTCCTGGTGGCCTCGCGTTCCATGCCAAGCGGATTGCGTCGGCTGGCGCGCAATGACAAGAGCGGCCGATGCCCGAGACCCGCCCGCCCATCGCCGTTGCCGGCCGAAGCCTTGCCGATCTTGCCAAGGCAATCGGCGAGCGTGGCCTTCCCCCGGTCGATCGCTGGAATCCTGAGCATTGCGGCGACAGCGCCATGCGCATTGCCGCGGATGGCAGCTGGTTTCACATGGGCACCCGGATCGATCGACCGGCGATGGTCCGCTTATTCTCGACGGTCCTCCGCCGGGAGCCTGACGGAAGCCATGTCCTGGTGACGCCGGTGGAAAAGCTGACGATTGAAGTCGAGGCGACCGCCTTCCGCGCCGTCGCCATGACCAGCGAAGGGGCCGGCAAGGATCGCACGATCGCGTTCGAGCTCGACAGCGGCGACGCGGTCATCGTCGGCCCCGATCATCCGCTGACCGTGATCGATGACGGCCACGGCCCGAGTCCACGGATCGCCGTTCGTCATGGGCTGGAAGCGCTGGTTGCGCGCCCGCTCTATTACGACCTGGCGGAGATTGCCCTCGCCGAGGGGGGCGATCCGCCGGGCATCTGGAGCAACGGGGCCTTTTTCGCGCTGCAATGACCCTGATCGACCGCTTGCGCGCATCCCTCGCGCTTCCCCCGCCCCTTGGCCTGCTGCCCGGTGACCTCGTCGAGGGATCGACCGATCCGCATCGCGAAGCGGCGGTGCTGGTGGCCATTACCGACCGGTCCGATCCCGGGCTGCTGCTGACTCTGCGCCGCGACGACATGCGGGTTCATGCCGGGCAGATTGCTTTCCCGGGCGGACGAACCGACCCCGGCGAGGATGCGACCGCCGCGGCGCTCCGCGAGGCTTGGGAGGAAATCGGCCTATCCGCCGGATCGGTCGAACTGATCGGCGCGGCCGATGAATATCGCACCATCACCGGTTACTCGGTCACTCCGGTCCTCGGTCGCGTGCCGCCCGATCTCGACCTCCGTCCGCATGAAGACGAGGTGGCGGAACTGTTCGAAGTGCCCTTGTCCTTCGTGCTTGCGTCGGCCAACCAGCAGCGGATGAGCGGCGACTATCGGGGGCAGACCCGCCATTATTACCAGATCGACTGGAATGGCCGCCGCATCTGGGGCGCGACCGCGGCGATGATCGTCAACCTCACCACCCGGCTGCATGCGCTGGAAGGGTCGCTGGCGTGAGGCTCGACGCGGATCGCTGGCGCGCGAAGCGCGGGGTCGCACGAATGCTCGACGCGCTCGGCGGGAACGACGGTCTGACCCGGTATGTCGGTGGCGCGGTGCGGGACGATCTGCTCGGCATTGCGGTCAACGACATAGACTTTGCCACGCGCCTGCGCCCCGATGAGGTCGTCGCCCGGCTCGAGGCGGCGCGGATCAAGGCCGTTCCGACGGGGATCGCCCATGGGACGATCACTGCGGTCGCCGACGGTCAGCCCGCCGAGATCACCACGCTACGTGCCGACGTTTCGACCGACGGGCGCCGTGCGACGGTCGCATTCTCCGACGATTGGCAGGCCGATGCCGCGCGCCGCGATTTCACGATCAACGCACTTTATGCCGACCCGGTGAGCGGCGAGATTTTCGACTATTTCGGCGGCCTCGACGACATCGTCGCGCGCCGGGTGCGGTTCATCGGCGATCCGCTGCAGCGCATTGCCGAAGATCATCTGCGAATCTTGCGCTTCTTCCGCTTTCACGCCCGCTTCGGGGAAGGCACGCCGGATCCGGCGGCGGTCGGAGCGTGCGTTGCCCGCGCCAACGACCTCATGGCGCTGTCGCGCGAAAGGATCGCCGACGAGACGATCAAGACGCTCGCCATTCCCGACCCGGCGGCGACCGTGGCGCTGATGGTCGATTCCGGCATCCTCGCGCCCGTTCTCCCCGAAATCCGCGACGCATCCCCGCTTGCCGACCTGATCGTGGACGAGGTCGCGGCGGGTGTCGCACCCGACCCGATCCGCCGGCTCGCTTCCTTGCTACCGCGCGATCCCGACATCGCCGATCAGGTTGCCGCGCGGCTGCGTTTCTCACGAAAGGCCCGCAAGCGTCTTGCCGCGGCCGCCGATCCCGATCTGGCCGCTTCCCCCCAGGCGTTGTCGTATTGGGCGGGGACCGAGACTGCGATCGATCGGCTACTGTTGGCCCGACGACCGGGCGAGGCCGCGGCGATCGCCGATTGGGAAAGGCCTCGGCTATCGATTTCAGGCGGCAAATTGATCCAGCTGGGGTTGACCGAAGGCCCCGCCGTCGCCGCCGCGCTGAGGTCGATTGAACGTTCGTGGGTCGAAGCCGGCTTTCCTGGCGGTTCCGACTGGGACGCTCTTGTCGCTCGGGTCGTTGCCGCCGCGCGCTAGGCGCTTTTCCTTCCCCTAATGGCCCAGCAGATCGGCAATCCGGTCGAATGAGGCTTCATCGATCTGCGCGCTTCGCGGGTCCATGACGGTGGCCTGGCCGAGATAGGCCCAATAGACGAACGCCGCCCGTGATCGCGCATCGCGTACCGCAACTCCCGCGTCGACGAGCAATTTTGCCATATAGTCGATCCGGCTGGCATCGACCTCGGCTACTTCCGATGCCACGGCCGGATCCCCGGCCGCCCAGATGCGAATGGCCCGATCGAGACCGCGCCTGCCGAAAAACGCGCGCTTGACGAGCCGCTTGAGGCGATCGTCGTCCCCCTGGTCCACCTCAAATTCGCGAACGATCTCGTTGACCGTTCGTTCGCGCCATGCCTGAAGAATGGCGGATCGAAAGTCGGCGAAATCGCGAAAGTGCCAGTAGAAGCTGCCACGCGATACCCCTTGCGCCTTGGCCAGTGCGCCCACCGTCAGCGCGCCGGCACCGCCCTTGGCGAGTGTCCTCAGCCCGTGATCGGTCCAATTCTCCCGCGAAAGTCTTTCGTCCATGGCAGGACCATACAGGGGTGTCTTGACAATATCCAGCAGGACGCGCACCTCCATACAGAGGTGTACGGACATGGACCACTTACCATTATTGTTGGCCGGGATCGTCGGTTCCGCCACGGCCGTCGTGCACGGCATCCTGACGAGCCGGATCCTGATCAAACCGGTGGACGCCGCGCTAGCAGGTCACGCGGGCACGTCGTCAACCATCCGACGAATCATTCCCGCGCTACTTCACTACAGCACCTTCAGCTGGCTGGCCGGCGGTGTCGCACTGATCCTCGCGGCATTGCTCAGTGACCGAGGGCCGCGACTTGCGGTCAGCCTGCTCGTAACCGCGATGTATACCTATGCGTCATTGGCGAACGGCTGGGCGACGCGATGGCGCCATCCCGGCTGGCTCTTGATGGCTCTCGCGGTCGCGCTGATCGCGATGGACTTGGCGGTCTACCGGCGAACCTAGTCGAGACCCCGCAGCGGCAACGGCGCAAGGAACACGCCGCCCGCCTCGCCACCTATTGCCCAGCGGATCTGGACCGGGACGTCACCGGTTTTCGGCATCGACAGGTCCACACGCTCGCCGATCAGCAATTGCGCTTCGGTTGATAGCTTGAAGCCGTCCTTGCTGATATCGGTGATGACGACGGGAATCTGCTGGCCGTCGGTGCGCAGAAGTGTCGCTTTCAAATCCGTCGCAACGCGCGGTCCGCGCTTGATTTCTCCCGGCTGCCTCACCCTTGGTCCCCGTTATGACAGGCGCTGTGCGCTCCCATGATGTCGCTACGCGCCCAGACGGTGAACATTCCGCAGGATATGCCGATCTTAACCGGTATCAATAAACTTACAATCCGGTCGGTTACGGCGATCAGATCTGCCGCGACTTCCAGAATGCCAGCGCCGCACCGTCTTCCAGTGGCTTGGCGAAATAGAAGCCCTGCCCGCTCGAACAGCCCAGGGTCGCCAGCGTCGTCGCCAGTTCGACCGTCTCGATCCCTTCGGCGGTGGTCGACATGCCGAGCGCGTCGGCGAGGCTGAGAACCGCGCGAACGATTGCTACGCTGTCGGGATCGCGCATCATGCCGGTGACGAAGCTGCGGTCGATCTTCAACACATCGATGGGCAGGCGCTGGAGATAGGCTAGGCTCGAATAGCCGGTGCCGAAATCGTCCATCGCTACCGTTGCGTTGAGCGCCTTCAGCGCCTCGAACACCCGCTGCGCCCGGCTCGGGTCCTGGACGATCGAACTTTCGGTCAGTTCGAGCGTCAGCCGGTCGCCGCCAAGTCCCGCCGACCGAAGCGCCGATCCCACCACGTCGGCGATGTTATCGCGCGCGACCTGGATGGCCGACAGATTGACCGCGACATAGGCCGAGATCGGCGATCCGTTGGCCCGGTCCCAATCGGCCAGGGTCCGGGTGGCGCGGTCCATCGCCCAGCGGCCAAGCGTCAGGATCAGCCCGCTTTCCTCGGCCACGGGAATGAATTCGTTCGGGCTGATCTCGCCGCGATCTTCATGATGCCAGCGGGCCAATGCCTCGAACCCGCTGACCTTGCCGTTCTGCAGGTTGATCAGCGGCTGGTAATAGAGCTTGAGTTCATCGCGTTCGAGCGCGCGGCGAAGTTCGGTCTCGATCGAGAAACGGCGCCGCGCCTGGCTTGCTTCCTCGGCATGATAGACTTGCGGCGTTCCCGCCGTTTTGGCCTGCTTGACCGAGAACTGGGCGTTGCGGAACAGCTCCTCGGGGTCCTGTCCCTCCTGCATGATCGCCAGACCGATGGCGCATTCGACCTTGATTTCCAGGTCGCTCAATTTGAACGGCGCGGTCATCACTTCCTGGATGCGGTCGGCGGCCTTCATCGCATCGTCCAGCCCCTTGCGAAGCGCGACGATGATGCCGAATTCATTGCCTCCGGTGCGGGCCAGCCGGTCGCCCGATCGAAGTGCCGAAATCAGCCGCCGTGCGAAGGTGATCAGCAGTTCGTCGCCGAACAGCCCACCCATGCTCTCGTTGATCCGGCTGAAGCGCAGCATGTCGACCACTAGTACCGCATGCCCGACCGGGCGCACGGTGCCGTCGCTTCCGACCAGCCCGTCCAGGCTGCTGCCGGCACCGCCGCTCTCGGCGTTCTCGATCATCTCGCAAAAGGCCAGGCGGTTGGGCAGTCCGGTCAGACTGTCGCGGAGCATCTCCGCACGGAGCGCCTTTTCCGCCTGCACTTCGACCGTCCGGTCGACCAGGCTGACCATGCAGCGCGCCTTGCCGTTCGATCCGGGTGCGAGCGGCGCCAATTTGATTTGGTAATGCGCCGCGCCGACCCCGCTGCCGTGGGTGAATTCGGCTTCGCTGGGCGCCCGGAAATCGGCCAGGAAACCTTCCATCAGCCGGGCGATCTGCACATGGCAGCAGTCGCTGAAATCGCCCCCGATAAGTTTCGGGTCGCCGGTCGATTCCATGACGTCGTCAAACTTGCTGTTGCGATCGATCAGTTTCAACACGCCGCGGCTGTTAAGCCCGACCACCGCCGCGGCGATCGGCAGCGCGTCGAGCAGGTCGTGCCCGGCGGCGATGTCGAACTTGGCGTAGGCGTCGATCGGGGCGCCGCGTGGCGCGGCTGCGACGCGCGCGGGTTCGCGCCCCTTGTCGGGTTGTTTCGCAGCCTGCATGGGATCGCATTAACCCGGACAGGTTAACGCCCCGTTTCGGAACGCTACCGATCGCCCCCGAAGCGGTTGCTGCGGGGGAAGCCGATCGGTGGCATTCGTCCTGCCGCCCCGCGCGCCGCGCGCCATGGGGTAAGGTCGGTCTCGGTCCGCGTCCGGCCGCTCTCCCCGCCCTGCGCCCAGCTCAGTCCTTCGACCGCCGCCAGCGTCGTCACGTCGGCCAGCCCGCCATCGCGATACCGCTGCAGCGTTACCCCCTGTCCGCGCGCCAGTTCGGGCAGTTCGCTCAGCGGGAACACCAGCATCTTGCGATTTTCGCCGATCACCGCGACCGCGTCATCCTGCGCCGCCACCGGCCGCACCACGGCGACCTTCGCCCCGGGCTTCAGATTGACCAGTTGCTTGCCCTTGCGCGTCTCCGCCAGCACCGCCGCGCCCGTCGTCAGGAAGCCGCGCCCGTCGCTCGACGCCACCAGCAGCCGCGTTTCCGCCCGCACCACCATCAGCGCGACGATCTCGATCTCGCCCGCCAGGTCGATCGACAGTCGCACCGGCTCCCCGAACCCGCGCCCGCCCGGCAACTTGTCCCCGCCCAGTGTATAAACCCGCCCGTCTTCCGCCGCGAGCAGCAGCTTGTCGGTGGTCTGCGCGTGGAACATCCGCTTCAGCGCATCGCCTTCGCGGAATTTCAGGCTGTCCCCCTCGCCCTCCGCGACATGCCCGCGCATCGCCCGGATCCAGCCGCGCTGGGACAGGATGACGGTGATCGGCTCCTTCTCGATCATCTGGCTCCAGTCGATGTCGCGCGACGGCGCCGCCACCTCCCCGATCCGCGTCCGCCGTTCGTCGGCGAACTTCTCTTTCATCGCCCCCAGATCGCGCTTGATCCGCGTCCGCTGCCGCGCCGGGCTCTCCACCAGCCTGGCCAGCTCCTCGCGCTCCTTCGCCAGCGCCGACCGCTCCTTGGCGATCTCCATCTCCTCCAGCTTGCGCAACGACCGCAGCCGCATGTTGAGGATCGCCTCGGCCTGCCGGTCGGATAATGCGAACTCGGCGATCATCACCTGCTTCGGCTCGTCCTCGGTGCGGATGATCTGGATCACCCGGTCGAGGTTGAGGAACGCCACCAGGAATCCGTCGAGCAGCTCCAGCCGCTCGTCGATCTTGCCGATCCGCGTGTTCGACCGGTTGAGCAGCACCTCGATCTGGAAGGCCAGCCACGCGGTCAGCGCCTGCTTCAGGCTCATCACCCCGGGCACGCGGTTCTTGTCGAGCACGTTGAGGTTGAGCGGGAAGCGCACCTCCAGCTCGGTCATCTTGTACAGGCTCTCCTCGAGCAGCGCCGCGTCCACCGTCCGCGACCGCGGCTCCAGGATGATGCGCAAATCCTCCGCGCTCTCGTCGCGAACGTCGGCCAGGATGGGAAGTTTCTTGTCCCCGATCAGCCCGGCGATCGCCTCGATCAGCCGCCCCTTTTGCACGCCATAGGGGATTTCGGTCACCAGCAGGTGCCAGCCCCCGCCCTTCTCGACCACCTTCTCGATCCGCGCGCGCAGGCGGAAAGATCCGCGCCCCGTGGCATAGGCCTGCGCGATGCTCGCGCGGGCATCGACCAGCACCCCGCCGGTCGGGAAGTCGGGCCCGCCGACGAAGTCGAGCAGCGCCGAATCTTCCGCCGCCGGATTGTCGATCAGGTGGACCGCGGCGTCGGCCAGTTCGCCGACGTTGTGCGGCGGGATCGACGTCGCCATCCCCACCGCGATCCCCGACGATCCGTTGGCCAGCAGATTGGGGAACAGCCCGGGGAACACCTCGGGCTCCTGATCCTCATTATTGTAGGTGTCCCTAAACTCGACCGTCCCCTCGTCGAGCCCCGCCATCAGCGCCGCCGCGACCTTCGTCAGCCGCGCCTCGGTATAGCGGTACGCGGCGGCATTATCCCCGTCGATATTCCCGAAATTCCCCTGCCCGTCGACCAGCGGGTAACGAAGCGCCCAATCCTGCGACAGGCGCACCATCGCGTCATAGACCGACTGGTCCCCATGCGGATGATATTTGCCGATCACATCGCCGACCACGCGGGCGGATTTCTTGTAGGCGCTGGCGGGGTCGAGGCGGAGCAACCGCATCGCCCACAGCAGGCGGCGGTGAACGGGCTTCAAGCCGTCGCGGACGTCGGGCAACGAGCGCGCGGTAATCGTCGAAAGCGCGTAGACGAGATAGCGCTCGGAGAGAGCGGAATCGAACGGGGTGTCGATCACGAGATCATTGGGGGAATCAGCCATTCCGGATGCCTAGCATTCGTCATTCCCGCGAAACCATGTCCTGAGCGCGTCACCGGAGCAATGCAGCCCGACGACGCTCGCCCTGAGGAGCGACTGAGCGAAGTCGACGGCGCATCTTGAGGGAACCATTGCGGGAGGGGAAGAGGCCGAAGAAAGCAACGAAGGGAAGGGCCTGTCCCTTCCCGCGCATCCCAGGATCGCTAGTCGAGGGACACCATCACGGCCATCAACACCGCCATTAACGTAAACAGCACATGCGCCCCTGCATAAACGAAGCCAGCAACCCGCGTGGACCGGGCATGACCCGGCCACAGCAACCCCAGCACCAACGGAACCGGCACCGCGATAATCGCAATCATCAGGAACGGGTGGAGGGGGCGAAGGGGACGAACGGTCAAGGGGAGAGCGCTAGGCGGGCTCCGTGCCGCGCGTCACTCGGAAAGTATCGAGGCTTGGTTTGGGAGTTGGCGACGGCGATGCGGAGTTGCGCCACAGTAGGGGTCGGAAAGATAGCTGCAAGTGTCGCTATCCACGTTTGGTATAGAGCTAAGTCCATCCGAAAGCTTTCGCCAAGCCGCGAAAGCCCTTCACTCCTCCACGAGAGCCTTCAGCGTTGTCGCCCAACGACATTGCGTTGCTGCAAATGTTATCGCGGTCGCGTTTCTTCTAACCGAAACAGATAATTTCTATTGATACTTATCCTAGTCGTTTTTCCTGCTCGCCATCCTACATAGCACGTCCCGCCCTCTCCATTCGCGTCATAGCCGCCGGCCCCACCCCAAACTGTTCATGGAACGACCGCCTCCCCTTTTGGTTTTCCCCGCATGACCAAAGATAAAACCTACGCCGAGCCCAGCGACGTCGAGGCCACCGACGGGGCGTGCATTTTTTTATGGGATTGGCGACTGACGAAGTGTTTCTTTTGCGATCTCCACATACAGTTTGTTCAGGGTGGTCCGCAGAAACGTCGCCACTCACTGGCAAACGCCTATCACCGTAATCGGCATTCATCCTTGTAACCAGATCGAATATAAGTGAATGGGATTGGTTTAAAGTTCACTTGCTCCTCAATCGGCCATCCGCGCTAACCTCAGTCTGCATCTAGCGAAGAGCCTGTCATGCGCAAAGATCAACTAGCGGCCGCCCTTCATCTCAGCTGCCGTCCCCTATCTCGACTACTCGCAGCCCCCGCTGCCACCGCCGCGCACCACGCTACCCGCACACACCGCCTCCGCCCCCGCACATCAGGTCGCGTCCATCACGATCAGCCCGGGCACGTAGGGCGTCACTCGATACGGCGCGCAGATCGTCTCGCGCATGGTCATCGCGTCCGGGCTCGTGTCCAGCAAAGTGCACCCGGTCACCTTACCCGCCGCGTCGATCGTCAGTCGGACGCCGCCGCGATTAAGCAATTGCTCGCCTGGCCCCGCGCCAATCTTCTCGCCATCCCCCGCCGGTCCGCCCGGCACCAGCGTCCCCTGATGATACACCAGCTCCCACCGGTCACGCTCGCCGGCGCGCGTCGCAAGAATGCTTGAGACCGTCACGATCACCGCCGGATCGATCAGAAACGCCTGGCACGTGCGCGGATCGACATCGGCCCCCGGCGACGCCTCGATCCGGCATTGACGGTGCCCCTCGGCATCGACCGTGATGATCGTCCGCACCGATTCATCGGCCACGGCAAAAGGCTCGCGATCCTCCAGTCGCCAATGGATCGTGCGCCGCAAGATCCCCGCGATCGGCCGCCCCTTGCGGTCGCGCGCGGGGGCGAAGCGCCCCTGCCCCATCACCAGATCACAGGTTGGCCGGTCGATCTCGGGCACGTTCGACGGGTTGGTCACTTCGCACCCCAGCGCGCGGCCCGTGGCATCGACCGCAACTCTAAAACTCACCACTCCTTCCAGCGCGTCGCGGTCGGCCCAGAATGGATAATTGGCTTCGGTAAAAACGCTGCCTTGGTTGGTCAGCCGCACCGGCTCCGCTGGCTCGGCCACGATCCACGCCCCGGGCGGCGGCGGCGGCGGATCGGGACTCTCGCCCAGCAAGGTCTCGACGACAACGGTGCCCGTGCGCGGCGCATCGGGCACCGGCCCCACCGCCCCGGCCACCGCCGCGATCATCGATAGAAATACAGGCACCATCCCCACTCCCCCTACGCGAGCCCCCCAAGCCTAAACACCCCAAGCCCCCGGTCAACGCTTCCAGCCCTCTGCGCTCAAGGGACCTCATCCAGCCCCTCCCCCTACCAGGGGGAGGTGTCCGCACCGCGGACGGAGGGGGGCGCACCCGCCCCTCCCCCTACCAGGGGGAGGTGTCCGCACACGCGGACGGAGGGGGCACTTCAAAGCCCACCAAAACCCCTGTCCTACACAAACCATATAGGATAGATCGAACTCCATGAAAAAACCAAAACCGCCACACCCCCAAGTCGAAAACGCCCCCTACGTCCCCGTCTACGACGATGCGCAGCTCGACCAGCACGGCTATGAGGCGACCCCGCTCAACTTCCGCCACCCGCACTGGATCGAGGAGGATCGCGCACCGCTCGACGTGCTCTACACCGCCGACGGCCTGCCGGTGATCGACTTCACCCCGGTGCCGCAGGTCCGCAAGCGGCGGATCGGGTGGGACGAGAAGCGGCAGCGCGCGTTCGTCGCCTTGCTGTCGCACACGCCCTCGATCCACTTCGCCGCGCGCAAGGTCGGGCTCAGCCCGCAAAGCTATTATCGACTGATCGAGCGCCCCGGCGCCGAATCCTTCGCCAAGGCGGTCGACCTGGCGATCGATCACGGCCTGATGGTGCTGCGGATGACCGGTTCGCGGCGCGGGCTGGAGGGGGAGGATGCCGTGCCCGTGTTCCGCCGCGGGCACCATGTCCGCACCGAGCTTCGCCGCAACGACAAGCTCGCCATCGCCATCCTCCGGCAGGCGGGGGCCGATCACGACCGGCTGCGCCACGCCGCCCAGTTGCGCTGGCGGGGCAAGCAGGAACGCGCAGCCCTGGCGGCGGCCCAGGCCGCCACGCGCGCCGCGGCGGACGCGAAGGCAGTCGAGGATAATGCCGCGCTCCGGCAGGCGGTC
Source organism: uncultured Alphaproteobacteria bacterium (assembly GCA_963740965.1). GTDB lineage: Bacteria > Pseudomonadota > Alphaproteobacteria > Sphingomonadales > Sphingomonadaceae > Sphingomicrobium. The sequence goes on along the minus strand of CAVUFW010000006.1, from coordinate 202,753 downwards.
AGGACCCGCTTCCGCGTGCCGCCGATCTCCCAGCTTTAGGGCATCGGCTTAAGTTGACGAATGGGGCCTGAAATGGCGCCTCACTAGGGAAACTTCGACAACTCAAGCGGCGTGCGCCAAGGTGACGATCAGGGAGATTGTCATGCGTCCAGCCGCCACCGTCGTCGCCGCATTCATGGTGGCCCTCGTCGCCTGTTCGTCCCCGGTTCGCCCGCCCTCCAACGCCGCCTCGACCGCCGCGCCCTCCTCCAACGCCGCGCCTGCCAGGCCTGCGGTCATGGCCTGGCCCGACCTGCTCTCGCGCCCCCGCCCCGCGCCGACCCGCACCTTTTCCTACGGCCCCGACCCGCTGCAGGTCGCCGATTTGTGGCTTCCCACCCGGCGCACCGGTCGTCCGATCCCCACGGTGCTGATGGTCCACGGCGGTTGCTGGACGACCGCGATCGCCGACCGCACGATCATGAACTGGATCGCCGCCGACCTCGCCCGGCGCGGCACCGCGGTGTGGAACATCGACTATCGCGGGGTCGACCGGCCCGGGGGCGGCTACCCCGGCACCTTCCAGGACGTCGCCGCCGCCGCCGATGCACTGCGCACCCACGCCGCCGCTTTCCATCTCGACCTCGCCCGGCTGGTCGCGGTCGGGCACAGCGCCGGCGGGCATCTTGCGCTCTGGCTCGCCGCCCGCCCGCGCCTCCCCGCCGGCTCGCCGCTGCGCACCGCGGGCGCGCCGCTCGTCATCCGTCACGTCGTCAGCCTCGGCGGCCTCCCGGATCTCGAACGAACCCGCGCCGAAAGCAACGGCTGCGATCCCGAGGTGGTCGATCGCCTCGTCGGCCTGTCGTCCGCCGAGGGCCGCGCGCCTTATGCCGATACCTCGCTTCCTCGCCTCGCGCCGATCGGCGTCCCGTCCACCCTGGTCAATGGCGACAGCGACCGGATCATCCCGACGCACTTCGCCACCGCCTATGCAGCGACGATGCGCGCCACGGGCGATACGGTCGCCGTGCACATCGTTTCCGGTCAGGGCCACGTCGAACTGATCGCTCCCGAAACCCCCGCATGGACGACGGCGATTTCGGCCATTGCAAAGGCACAGCGTTAACGGACTTACGATCGTTTCGCTTGCGACCGATAATCGCAGGAGTCGCACGCCCCGTCCCGCCCCACGCAACAAGTGCGATACTGCGCCGTTTCAATGCTATCCCTTTCACAACAAAAGGAATTGCGTGATGAAACGCATTCATCTCTTGTCGGCTGCGGCCGGCCTTGCGCTTATCGGCTCGACCGCCGTCGCCCAGACTGCCGCGCCGACTGCGCCGACCACGACTCCGCCGGCTACGACGGCAGTGCCCGCGCCCGCCCCCACTCCGCCGGCCGCCAATGCGCCGACCGTCGGTCCCGCCGCGCGTGAGGCCGCAGTCGAGCCAGAAGCGAAGCCCGAAGCGAAACCCAAGAAATCGACCGCCAAACGGTCGACTGACGGGTCGTCGATCCGTGGCAATTTGAAGGGTACCGATCCCAAGCCGAAGCCCAAGGAAGACAAGGTCGCCGAGGAAGCGCCTGCTGCCGCTACCGCAGCGCCCGCCGCGACCGCCGAACCCGCCACCACGGCGGGCACGTCGGCCACAGCCGATGCCACAACCAACACCGAAATGCCGGCAACGCCCCCGCCGACCAGCCAAGGCGCGGCCAATGCATCGGTCACCGGCCTGGCCAACGCGTCTCCCAGCTCGGCGCTCGGCGCGGCGGGCAATGCGCCGCTCGACACCGTCGCTGCCGGCACCGCAATCACCGGGACCACCGGAACGTCGGTCGGGACCGTCACCGGGCGGGTCAAGAACCAGTCGGGCGTCACCGTCGGCCTCCAGGTCAAGCAAGCCGATGGCACGCTGGTCACCATTCCCACGTCGCAACTGACCCTGTCGGGCTCGACGCTGACCACCACCTGGGTCGGCAAGAAATAAGGCCCCAGCTGCAAGTTTCCGCCCCGGCGCCCTCCCCCCTGCGCCGGGGCGGATTCCGATCTTGCCGTGATCGGCACTATCTCTCCCTAGTTCATTCGCAGAACCGCGACCGCCGTTGAGCGACACGCGGTTTGCCTTTCGACCGCCGTCGGTTACATCTCCACATGCCGGATATCGTGGGGATTACAACAACATGACTAGCCAACGCCGCTCGCTCCTCTTGCTCGCCGCGGCCTGCGCCGCGCTCGTCCCGTTGGCGCCCGCCGCGGCACAAAAGACCAATGGCTGGGGCGTCGCGCTGACCGACGTCACCCCAGACCCGTCGATCCGCTACGGCACGCTGCCCAATGGCATGCGCTACGCGATCATGCGCAATGCGCTGCCCAAAGATGGCGCCGCGCTGCGTCTGCGGTTCGAGTTCGGATCGATCGGCGAGGCGGAAAACGAACGCGGTCTCGCTCATTTCATCGAGCATATGGCGTTTAACGGATCGACCAACGTGCCCGAGGGCGAAATGGTCAGGATTCTGGAGCGACAGGGGCTTAAGTTCGGGCCCGACACCAACGCCGCGACCGGTTTCGACAGCACAATCTACATGCTCGACCTGCCGCACGCCGGCGGTGAAACGCTCGACACCGCGATGATGCTGATGCGTGAGGTCGCGGGCGAGGTGAAATTCGATCCCAAGGCGGTCGACCGCGAGCGCGGCGTGATCCTTGGCGAACGTCGTTTCCGCGATACCTTCCAACTCCACCAGGCCGAGGACCAGATCGGCTTCCAGCTTCCCGGCACCCCCTATCCCACGCGCTTCCCGATCGGGACCGAGACGGTGCTCAAGACTGCCTCAGCGGATACCATCCGCGATCTTTACCGCCGTTACTATCGGCCCGAGAATGCCACCCTGGTGTTCGTTGGCGATGCCGATCCGGCGGTGATCGAGCAGAAGATCCGCGCTAAGTTCAACGACTGGAAAGGCGTCGGCAAGGCCGGCGCGTCCTTGCCGCGTGGCAAGGTCGATCTTCGCCGCCCGGCGCAGTTCGACACCTTCGTCGATCCGGCCGCGGCCACCGTCGTCACCACCGTCGCTTACCGGCCGTGGGACAATCCCGCCGACACACTTGCCACCCGTCGCGAGAGCCTGGTCCGCTCGCTCGCCGTTGCCGCATTCAACCGGCGGATCGAACGGCTTGCCAACGCGCCAGGATCGGTTCTGCTTGGTGGCGGGATGAACGACGGCGAGACGCAGGACGTCGCGCTCGACATTTCGCTATCGATCGCCGCGAAGGACGGTGCATGGAAGGACGCGCTCGACACCAGCGAGCAAGAACTCCGCCGCGCGCTCGAGCATGGCTTTACCGCCGCCGAGCTCGATCTTCAGCGCGCCGACACGATCGGACGCCTCAAGGCCTCGGTACAGCAGGCAAACGCCCGCACCAGCCAGGCCCTCGCCGGCGCCATTCTCGAGGTGGTGGGGGAACCCGATTTCGTCACTACGCCGGCCTTCCGCCTCGCCTATTATGAGCGGGTCGCGCCGACCGTGACCCCCGCAGAGGTCAATGCCGCGTTCCGCAAGATGTGGTCGGGCAGCGCCCCCTTGATCCACGTATCGGGCAAGCAGCCCGTCGAGCTTGCCGCGCTAGGCGCGGCTTATAGCGATAGTCGCAAGGTGGCCGTGGCCGCGCCCAAGGCGCAAGCGGCGGTGGCCTTCGCTTACGACAACTTCGGCCCCGCCGGGCGAGTGGTCGAGGACAAGAGGATTGCCGATCTCGGCATCCGCACGATCCGCTTCGCCAATAACGTCCGGCTCAATATCAAACGGACCGATTTCGAAGCCGGGCGGGTCAGCTACACGATGCGCATGGCGGGTGGAGCATTGGCGCTTCCGCTCGACCGGCCAGGGCTGGGGATGCTGATCTCGGCCCTGTCGCCGGTCGCCGCGACCGGCAAGCATTCGTTCGACGACGTAAGGACGCTTAGCGCCGGCCACGTGCTGACCCCAGGGATTGCGGTGTCGAGCGACGCAATTGTCGCCGCGGGGTCGACGACCGTCGGCGATTTCCCCCTGCAGATGAAACTGAGCGCCGCCTATCTGACCGATCCCGGCTATCGCGCCGAGGCCGGAAGCCAGTGGCTCAACCTGATCCCGGTGCTCGACAAGCAGTTCCAATCGGATCCCTCGTCGGTTGCGGGGACGCGGCTGCCAACCTTGCTGGCGTCGGGCGACACGCGCTTCGGAATCGCGCCGACGGCCGAATTGATGAAGCGCAACCTCGGTGAGGCGAAAGCGGCGCTTGCCCCGCTCATCGCCAACGCTCCGATCGAGATCGGGATCGTCGGTGACATCGATGAAGCAGCGGCGATCGCCGCGGTGGCGAACAGCTTCGGCGCGCTCCCGGCGCGCGCGACCACGACACCTACCTATGCCGATGCGCGCAAGGCGGCGTTCCGCGCCGATCGCACGCCCATCCTGCTGACCCATGAGGGCGGGGCCGACCAGGCTCTGGTCGGTGCGGCCTGGCCGACCACCGACGACCGCGATTATCGGACGGTTATCGGCATGGCGATGCTGAAGGAAGTCGCGGACCTGCTGTTGACCGACAAGATCCGCGAGGAACTTGGCGCATCGTATGGAGTCTCGGTCGGATCGACGATGTCCGACACCTATCCCGGCTTCGGGTTCATGATGGTCAGTTCGATCGTCGCTCCCGACAAGGCGGACGAGGTCGATGCGGCGATCAAGGCCGTGGCGGCAACGATCCGATCGGCCCCGGTCAGCGCCGACGTGCTTGCCCGCGCGCGCCAGCCGATGATCGAGTCCGCCGCCAAGAGCCTCCGCCAGAACGCCTACTGGCTGGGGTATGTCGACGAAGCCCAAAGCCAGCCCGAACGTCTGGATCGAGCGCGCACCCGCGATGCGATCATCCGATCGATCACCGCGGCCGACCTGCAGAAGCTCGCCAATCAGTATCTGCGCGACGACAAGTTGCAGCGTGTGCGGATCGTCAGCGAAAAGATCGCTGCCAAGCCAACAGCGATTAAGTAGCCCGCTCGTCAGGGGTTCGACTTGCCGAAGCGGTACGGCACGTCGAACCCCGCAAGCTTCCAGCCAAGCCCGGAGCGATGGAAAACCGCCGCACCGTCCTTGCCCTTGGTCTTGACTTTGAATGTGTTGAGGCCCTGGCGTTCGATTACGATGTCCTGTTTCGGAATGCCGACCGGCATTACGCCCACACTGTCGGTCGCCCTGATGCCCGGCCCCCGACCCATGGTGCTTGCTGCGCTCTTGGTGTCGAACATTGCCTGCACCGCTTCGGGCGAAACGATCAGGTCGACCCCGATCGGAAGTAGGGCGACAGCGAGGTCGGCGCCGAACCTGGTCAGCGGATCCCGATCCATTCCGCGGCGATTGCCTTCCAGCAGGATCTCCCGTCGAAGCTCTCCCTTCAGGTCGATTTTCAGTGCCTGATAATCAACCCAGTTGCTCATCTTGGTGACGTTGCCCGCCTCCGCCGCCTTCCGCATCTCATTCAAGGTATAGCGCGGGGAAAATTCGAACCATCCGACGAACGCCGCGATCAGCATTGCAAAAACCGTGACAATATACCGCATGACGCTTTTGCTCCGGGCCCTTGTGTATTGCTCATGTAATACGCTAATGATGCGCGACTGCATTTAACAGGGGTTTAATCGATGATTCGCAAATCCGCACTGATCGCCGCGTCCGCGCTCCTTCCCCTGACCGCCGCCTCTGCCCAGCCGCCAGCGTCCGTTCCGCTCATTCCGCGCGACGCCTTGTTCGGCAATCCCGTCAAGGCTGCAGGGCGGATCTCGCCCGATGGCAAGTATGTGTCGTGGATCGCGCCGCGCGACGGAGTAATGAATATTTTCGTCGCACCGGCCTCCGATCCGACGGCGGCAAAGGCTCTGACCAACGAGCGCACCCGCCCGATCCGCAGCTATTTCTGGGCGCCCGACAGCAAGCAGATCCTCTACGTCAACGACAAGGGCGGGGACGAGAACTTCCTGCTGTATGGGGTCAATGTGACCACGGGTGCCGAGCGCGCCCTGACCCCGTTCGAAAAGACCCGGGTCCAGATCGTCGGAATCTCGCCTTCGGTCCCCGGACGCATCCTGATCGGCGTGAACAATCGCGACGCCAAATGGCACGACGTCCACAGCCTCGACCTCGCCAACGGCAAGCTCACGCCCGTGCTGATGAACATGGGCGATTATGCCGGCTTCCTTGCCGACCAGAACCTCGTCATTCGCGGCGCGCTGAAGTCCCGGCCCGATGGCGGCAGCGATTATTTCGTCGTCACCGACAACAAGGTCGCCACCACCCCGACCGAGCAGATCACGCTGGAGGACAGCCAGACCACGCAGCCCGCGGGTTACACGAGCGACGGCAAGACGCTTTATTGGGTCGACAGCCGCGGTCGGGACACCGCCGCCCTGATCGCGCAGGATGTCGCGAGCGGCGCCAAAACCGTGATCGCTGAAAACGCCAAGGCCGACATCGGCGATGCGATGGCCAATCCGCGGACCGGGCGGATCGAAGCCTATTCGGTCAATTATCTGAAGGACGAATGGACCCCGGTGGGCAATGTCGTCGCGGGCGATCTGGCGTTCCTGAAGAAGGAGCTTCCGGGCGAATTCTCGGTCACGTCGCGTACGTTGGCCGACGACAAGTGGACCGTCGCTGTAGCGGCTTCGGATTCGGCGCCGTCGACCTGGATGTACGACCGCAAGTTGCGCAAGCTCACCAAGATGTTCACCTCGCGCCCGGCGCTCGAGGGCCAGACCTTGGCCAAGATGATCCCGCTGGAGATCAAGGCGCGCGACGGGATGACCCTCGTGTCCTACCTCACCCTTCCGCCGGGCAGCGACCCCGATGGCGACGGTCGCCCGTCCGCCGCGGTGCCGATGGTGCTGTTCGTGCACGGCGGGCCGTGGGGTCGCGACGTCTATGGCTTCAACGGCTACCACCAATGGCTCGCCAATCGCGGTTATGCGGTGCTGTCGACCAATTTCCGCGCCTCCACCGGCTTCGGCAAGAAGTTCATTTCCGCCGGCGATTTGCAATGGGGTCGCAAGATGCACGACGACCTGCTCGACGCGGTCGACTGGGCGGTCAAAAGCGGCGTGACGACGAAGGACAAAGTGGCGATCATGGGCGGCTCCTACGGCGGCTACGCGACGCTTGCCGGCATGGCGTTTACCCCCGACGCGTTCGCTTGCGGGGTCGATATCGTCGGCCCGTCCAACCTCGAGACGTTGCTCAAGACGATCCCGGCCTATTGGGAAGCGGGCAAGGTGCAATTCTACAAGCGTATGGGCGATCCCACGACCGCCGACGGCGTCGCACTGCTCAAGGAGCGCTCGCCGCTCTACAAGGCGGGTGACATCAAGCATCCGCTGCTGATCGGCCAAGGCGCAAACGATCCCCGCGTCAACAAGGCGGAAAGCGAGCAGATCGTCGACGCGATGAAGGCCAAGGGCATTCCCGTCACCTACGTCGTCTTCCCCGACGAAGGCCACGGCTTCGCCCGTCCGGCCAACAACATCGCCTTCAACGCGGTCACCGAAAACTTCCTCGGCAAGTGCCTTGGGGGCCGGGCCGAGCCGATCGGCGCATCGGTCAGGGCCTCGACCGCCCAGGTCCCGCACGGCGCCGAATATGCGCCTGGTCTGGCAGACGCGGTCCGCCGTTAGACCCCGACGGGCGAATTGCGTGGGGGTGGCGGCTGGCCTATAGCCGCCGCTCGCACCACCGCTTCGGAAAGAATCCAGCCCTTATGTCGCGTCGCCGCCAGATTTATGAAGGCAAGGCCAAGATCCTCTACGAGGGTCCCGAACCCGGAACGATCATCCAGTATTTCAAGGATGACGCCACCGCCTTCAACGCGCAGAAGCGCGGCACAATCAACGGCAAGGGCGTGCTCAACAACCGGATCAGCGAGCATATCTTCGTCGCGCTGGCGACGATCGGGGTGCCGACGCACTTCATCCGCCGTCTCAACATGCGCGAGCAACTCGTCCGCCAGGTCGAGATCGTGCCGATCGAGGTAGTGATCCGCAACGTCGCCGCCGGATCGCTCAGCAAGCGCCTGGGGATCGAGGAAGGCACCCAGCTGCCCCGCACCATCATCGAATATTATTACAAGGACGACAGCCTCAACGATCCGATGATCGCGGACGAGCATATCGCCTGCTTCGGCTGGGCCAGTCAGGAAGAGATGAACGACATCGCCGACATGGCGATCCGCGTGAACGACTTCATGTGCGGCATGTTCGCCGCGATCGGCATCCGGCTGGTCGACTTCAAGCTCGAATTCGGCCGCGTCTACGACGGCGATTATGCACGCATCATCCTGGCCGACGAGATCAGCCCCGACGGCTGCCGCCTGTGGGACATGAAAACCAGCGAGAAGCTCGACAAGGATCGCTTCCGCCAGGATCTAGGGGGCGAGGCCGAAGCCTACCAGGAAGTCGCCCGCCGCCTCGGCCTGTTGCCTGAGGAGGGCGACCAGAATCCGGTCCTCGACCTCGACAGCCACCGCAAGAAACGCGGCAAGTAGCCGTTATTTTTTGTCACTCCCCGTCGAGTGGCAAGTCGTCCGAGGCTGCTGGCGTTTCGGGTTCCGCCGCATCGATCGCATCGATCGCATCGCGCGCTGCAAATTCGGCATTGATCGCTGCGTTGGCATCGCCTGCAAGTTCGGACGGATCCATCAGCGGCTCGAGGTCATTCTTCAACGTATCGCTCATTTCATTCTCCTATCGGGTGTGAAACGCATGGCGGGCTAAAAGGCACCGCGGCACTCGGCTTGCCGCGCCGCCCGAACGTTCTAATGACGGCGGTTCGGCAATGCAGGTGAGAGTGTAGTGGGGGTTCCCCGGACCAGAGTGATTACCCTCAACGCCGCGCTGGGGCCGCTCGATTATCGGGTGCCGGATGGGATGGCGGTCGAACCGGGCAGCGTCGTTATTGCCCCGCTCGGGCCCCGCCAGTTGATCGGCGTCGCGTGGGAAGCCGACCGTCTCAAGGTCGAGGAAATCGGCGACAATCGCCTTCGTCCGCTCGCCGGGCTGGTCGACGTCCCCGCGATCCGCCCCCAGTTGCGCCGGCTCGCCGAATGGACCGCCGATTATTATCTCTCTCCTCTCGCCGCCGTGCTGCGGATGATCCTGCCGTCGTCTTCCGCTCTCGCCGGGCCGAAGACGATGATCGAATATCGACCGACCGGCCAGGTCCCCGACCGCCTGACCCCGCAGCGCGAAAAGGCGCTGGCCGCGATTGACGGTCGGCAGGGAACGGTGCGCGAGCTCGCCGCTTATGCCGGGGTCAGCGACGCGGTCATGCGCGGGTTGGTCAATGCCGGCGCGATCGAGCGGGTCGAAATCGAGGGCGACCTGCCGTTCCCCGGCCCCGACCCCGACTTCGCCCCGCCGATCCTGAACGAGGAGCAGGTCGCCGCCGCCGCGAGCCTCACCGCCGCGATCGGCAAAGGATTCGACCCCGTGCTGCTCGACGGGGTCACCGGATCGGGCAAGACCGAAGTCTATTTCGAAGCCATCGCCGAAGCGCTGCGCCAGGACCGGCAGATACTCATCCTGCTACCCGAAATCGCGCTTACCGAGCCATTCCTGACGCGCTTCACCGCCCGCTTCGGCTGCGAGCCCGTCGCTTGGCACAGCGACCTCCGCTCGTCCCAGCGCAGGCGCGCATGGCGTGCCCTGGCTTCAGGCGAAGCCAAGGTCGTCGTCGGGGCCCGCTCGGCACTATTCCTGCCCTATGCTAACCTCGGCCTGATCGTCGTCGACGAGGCCCACGAACCCAGTTTCAAGCAGGAGGAAGGCGTCCAGTATCACGCTCGCGACGTCGCGGTGATGCGCGGTCATTTCGAAGGGATTCCCGTCATCCTTGCCAGCGCCACGCCCGCCATCGAGACCCGCCATATGGTCGAGATCGGCCGCTATCGCGAGCTGCTGCTGACCGAGCGCCACGCCGGGGCGACCCTCCCCGCGATCCGTGCCATCGACTTGACCCAGGATCTGCCACCGCGCGGCCGCTGGCTCGCCCCGACCTTGGTTGCGGGGCTGGAGGCCAATCTGGCTGCGGGCGAGCAGTCGCTGCTGTTCCTCAACCGCCGCGGCTTCGCTCCTTTGACCCTGTGCCGCACGTGCGGGCATCGCTTCCAGTGCCCCAATTGCACTGCCTGGATGGTCGAGCACCGACTGATGCATCGGCTGGCCTGCCACCATTGCGGCCATGTCATGCCCCCGCCGCGCCTGTGTCCCGAGTGCGGCGACGAGGATAGCCTGGTCGCCTGCGGCCCCGGCGTCGAGCGCATCGCCGACGAGGTTGCGGCGCTGTTTCCCGATGCGCGTACCGCGATCGTCACCAGCGACACCATCTGGTCCCCTGCCCGCGCCGCCGAATTCGTGCGGGCGATGGATGCGCATGAAATCGATATCGTCGTCGGCACCCAGCTCGTGACCAAGGGCTACCACTTCCCCAATCTCACCCTCGTCGGCGTAGTCGATGCCGATCTCGGCCTGCAGGGCGGCGATCTCCGCGCCGCCGAACGCAGCTTCCAGCAGATCCAGCAGGTCGCGGGTCGCGCCGGTCGCGGCGACAAGCCGGGCCGCGTATTGGTCCAGACCCACGACCCTGACGCCCCGGTGATCGCCGCGCTAGTCGCCGGCGACGGCCCGGGTTTCTACGCCGCCGAAACCGACGCCCGGCGCGAGGCCGCAATGCCGCCGTTCGGCCGCCTCGCCGCGATCGTCATTTCGTCCGAGGACAAGGACGAGGCAGAGGCCGTCGCCCGTCGCATCGGTCGCGCCGCGCCCGAGATCGAGGATATGGCGGTATTCGGCCCCGCCCCCGCGCCGCTCGCCATGCTCCGCGGCCGCCATCGCCAGCGACTGCTGGTGCACGCCGCCCGCAAGCTCGACGTGCAGGACGTCATCCGCGACTGGCTAGGAGGGCTGGACTGGGGGGCCAAGGTCCGCGTCGCGGTCGACGTCGACCCCTATTCCTTCCTGTGATCGAGCCAGTCGCCGTCGCACCCACCACGGCCTGACGATGTGCCCCGCCCGCACCGCGCGAACGACCAGCCAAACCCCCGCCGCGGTGGCAATGGCCAACGCGATTATCGACGCCTCCAACCCGAACGACCCGCCCGACAGCAGCTCCGGTCCGGACAGTTTCGCCTCGACCAACCCCGTGCCGTCGATTCCCGACACCGGCACGTCATAGATTTCACCCTGCGTGAAGTTCCAGGCCGCGTGAATCCCGATCGGCAGCCACAGGCTGCGGGTCAGCATGTAGGCGCCGCCGAGCAGCACTCCGGCTTCGACCGCAATCGCGAACGATGAAAAAGCGGTGGCGTTGGGGTTGAAGAAATGCGCCGCTCCAAACAATCCCGACGTCAGGGCCAGCGCGAACCAGCTGCCACCCAGATCTTCGAGGTGCCGAAACAGGATTCCGCGGAACAGCATTTCCTCGGTTACCGCGGGAATGATCCCGAACGTCACCGCCACGAACAGGATCGATCGCGCGTCGCCAGGCCCGACGATCTTGTAGACCCCCACCAACGCCGCGACCAATGTCACGAGCGAGAACAGCACGGCCCCACCGCCCAGCCCGAGCGCAAGATCGCGACCTGCATGATCGCTCCGCAAATCGTCGCGCGGATTTTCGCCCAGCTTGCAGATCGCCAGCTTATAAACAGCGATCAGGACCAGGACGACAATCAGGCCGCCAATCATCTGCCGGCTCGCATCGGGCAAGCCGAAATGCGGCACCTGGTGCAGCACCTGGTTGGCAAGCCAGACCGACCCGACTGCCAGAGCCAGCGCGGCGATCATTGCCACCAGTGGAAAATCGATGATCCGCCGCCATAACGGTCGCATCGTCGCGCCTGAGATAGAATCTGTCATCCTCGTCCCCGATGCTTCGTCCGCCACGCTTGCAGGGGTCGCGCGCCGTGACAAGCGTCGCCACGATTTTCGACCAGCGGCGGTTGACGATGGATGCGATTCTTTCGATGTTTCGGATCGCCGATATCCGACCGAAAGGCCTGAAGTTGCGTCTCTTTCCATCTTTCGCGATCGCCGCCGCCGCGATCGCCAGTCCGGCCACCGCCGACTGGCAACGCGCCTCATCGCCGCACTTCATCATCTACGCCAACGAATCCCCGGACAAGTTGCGCGCCTTCGCCGAGAAGCTCGAGCGATTCGACAAGGGTGTGCGGATCGCGCGGTCGATGAAGGATCCGCCGGTCGGCGACGGCGGCCGGCTGACCGTGCTGGTGGTGCCGGGCGTGCTGGACGTTCGGATGCTCAAGCCCGGCATTGGCGGGAATACCGCGGGATTTTACACCCCTCGCTACTGGGGTTCGGTGGCCGTCGTTCCGCGCCTGGTGCCGTCGAACACGACCACCACGCCGGAAACGATCTTCTTCCACGAATATGCCCATCACCTGATGTTCTCTGACATGACCACGCCGATCCCGTCTTGGCTGGTCGAAGGATTTGCCGAATTTCTGTCGACCGCGCAGATCGGAAAGGATGGGTCGGTTGGCCTGGGGGCTGGCGCGGTGCATCGCGCCGGAACGTTGCGCGCGCCAAGCCGTGCGACCGTACCGATGAGTATCCTGCTCAGCGGTGAGCGGCTTCGCAGCAATGCCGAGGTGGCGGCGCTTTATGCCCGCGGCTGGCTGTTGGCGCATTACCTGACCTTCAGCCCCGGACGCCGCGGGCAGATCGAGGCATATCTGACCGCCATCGCCGGCGGTAGGTCGCAGATCGATGCCGCGCGCAGCGTATTCGGTGACCTTGGCCGCCTGGACCAGGAACTGGACGACTACCTCAAGGCCGACAAACTGCCCTATCTCACCCTTCCCGCGTCGCAAGTGACGATCGGCAAGGTCGAGGTTCAGCCGCTCGGGCCGGGTGCCAAGGACTACGTCCCGTTGATGATGAAAATTCAGGTCGGGGTCGACAAAGGCCAGCGCGCGAAACTGGCAGCAGATGCGCGCCGGCTTGCTTCGGCCTATCCGACCGACCCCCAGATGGCGATGGTCCTAGCGTCGGCGGAAATCTACAATGAGGATTTTGTTGCCGGCGATGCTGCCGCCGACCGGGCAATCGCACTCAATCCGGAGTCGGCCGAAGCCCTGATCCTGAAGGCGCGGGCACTGACCGGGCGCGCCAAGTCAGGCGACAAGGCCGTGACCTTCGCCAACGTCCGCGGCGTCGCGAACCGGGCCAACCGGCTCGACCCAGAAAACCCTGAGCCGCTCGTCCTATTTTACCGCAGCTTTATCGATGAAAAGGCCCGCCCGACGGCCAATGCAATCGCCGCGCTTCACTATGCCGCCGATCTTGCGCCGCATGACATGGGATTGCGCCTCGACAGCGCCCGGCTTTACCTTGCCAACGGCCAACCCGCGCTCGCCCGCAAACGCCTTGTGCCCTTAGCCTACAACCCGCATGGCGGCCAGCTGGCGGACGAAGCCAAGGCGATGATCGCCCGCATCGACAGCGGTTCGGCATCGTTGGGCGCCGCAACGCAAACTGCAAAATAATATTCGATCGCAACGACTTGCGAGCACAATCCAAATTGCTATTGAACGGACGTATTTTGGGGAGGGTTTAACGTGCGCACTGGACTGTATTTGGGGGCGGCTGCGGCCGCGATGGCATTTGCGGCGCCCGCGACCGCAGCTTGGCAGCAAGCGTCGTCGAAGCATTTCATCATTTATGGCGACATGTCCCCCGCCGAAATGACGGCTTATGCCGAGAAGCTCGAAAGGTTTGATGCCGCAGCGCGGCTGGTGCGCAAGATGGGCGACCCCAATGTCGGCGACGGCAACCGGGTGAATGTCATGGTCGTGCCGACAATGCTCGACGTCAATCGCACGCTCGGAAGCGCCGAGGCCGGGGTCGGCGGATATTACGTTGGCGGTGTCAACGGTCCGTATATCGTCACCCCGCGCAAGGCGCGCCAGATCCTGGATTATGCCAAGCTTGAGCCCGAGGTGGTCTTCTTCCACGAATATACGCATCATCTGATGCTCCAGAATACCAATAAGCCGATGCCGTCGTGGTTGACCGAAGGTTTCGCCGAATTTCTCGCCAACCCGATCTTCAATGCCGACGGATCGGTGGGCCTCGGCACGCCGGCCACGCACCGCGCGGAATATCTCGTCAAGGGCAAGTTCGCGCCTCTGACGACGATGCTGGAGGGAAATGAAGAGAAGCTGGCGATGAACGGCTATTCGTTCCAGAATTACATCCAAGGCTGGCTGATGACACACTATCTGTCATTCGAACCATCCCGGAAGGGGCAAATCGACGATTATGTGAACCGCATCTCGAGGGGCGAAAACGCCCTGGCGGCGGCACGCGCGTCATTTGGCGATCTGGGCAAGCTGGAGAACGAACTGGCGGCCTATCGCCGGACGACCAAGTTTCCTTACCTGAAGATTGACGCCAACAAGCTGACGATCCCGCCCGTCTCGGTCACGCCGATGTCGTCAGCGGCAGGCGAGATCATGATGATGCGGGTCTATTCCAAGACCGGTTACGCCGGGCTCAGCATGGGCAGCGTATTGAAGCGCGTGCGCGACGTCGCAGCGAAGGCGCCCAACGATTCGCTCGTCCAGCGGACGCTCGCCGAGGTCGAATATGACAGCAAGAATTACGATGAAGCCGGAGCGGCCGCCGATGCCGCGCTGAAGGCCGATCCGACGTCGGTGGAAGCGATGCTCTTCAAGGGTCGAAGCTATCTCGGGAAGGCGAAGAAAGCCAATGACCCCGCCTTGTTTAAGGAAGCCCGGACCTGGTTTCTGAAGGCCAACAAGGCCGACAAGGAAGACCCGGAGCCGCTTTACCTCTATTATCGCACCTATCGCGACGCCAATATGAATGCGCCGCCAAGCGCGATTGACGCGCTGAAGTATGCCGCCGTTCTGGCCCCGCGCGATCTCTTGCTTCAGGTCCGCCTAACGCTCGAATATCTGCGCCAGAACAAGATGGCTGAGGCCAAGGCCGCGCTTGAGCCGATCGCCTTCTTCCCGCACTCTGGGCAGGGCGCCCGCAACGAGGCGTTGAACGCGTTGAAGCTGATCGAGGCGAACAATGCCAAAGCGGCAATCGCCTTGCTCGAGAAGGAAGCGATGCCCAAGCCCGCGGACGACAACGCCTGAGGTAAAGTGTGAGCTAGAGATCGAGTGCTGGCTGGCCGATGGTGATCCCTTCGGCCGCCAGTAGCTTGACCTTGTTGGGCAAACCACCGCCATAGCCGCCGAGCGATCCATCCGACCGGATCACGCGATGACATGGCACCAGCACCGACACCGGGTTCGATCCGTTGGCCGTCCCAACTGCCCGCACCGCGCCCGGCTGTCCGACCGCGGCGGCGATGTCGGCATAGCTTTGGGTCTCGCCCAGCGGGATCTTTCGCAGTTCGGCCCAGACCTTTTCCTGAAACGCGGTTCCGCGCACGTCGAGCGGCAATTGATGGTCGCTGGGCTTCTCGATTTGCGACAGCGCCGCGTCGACCCAGGGCGCGATCGTCCCGTCGTCGGCGGCGATCTCGGCATTGGGGAAACGCCGCCGAAGCGCCTGCTCGTCCTCGCCGAAGGTCAGCCGGCAAATCCCCTTGTCGGTGGCGGCGACCAGGAGCGGCCCGAGCGGGCTGTCGGCGACGACATAGCGGATGGTCTGGCCCCGCCCCCCATCGCGCCAGGCCGACGGGGTCATGCCCAGCCGCTCTTTGGCGTCGGCGTAGAACCGGCTCGGCGCGGCATAGCCGGCATCATACATTGCTTCGGTCACCGATTTCTCCTCTTTCAAATGCCCCTCGGCCCGGCGCGCCCGGACGGCGCGGGCATAGGCCGCCGGGGAAACCCCCATGTCGCGCGTGAACAAGCGCTGGAAATGGTGCGGCGCATAGCCAACCGCCGCGCCGAGCGCGTCGAGCCGCGGCGGCTCCTCCGACGCCTCGATCAGCGCTACCGCGCTCGCCACCGCGGCGCGGTCACGCCCGACCTCGTCGGGCCTGCAGCGCAGGCAGGCGCGATAGCCCGCCTCTCGTGCGTCGGCCGCGTCCTCGAAAAATTCGACATGATCGCGCTTCGGCCGACGCGCCGGACAGCTGGGTTTACAATAGATTCGCGTGGTCGTGACCGCGCCGATCACCCGACCGTCCCACGATCGGTCTCGCCGCTCAAAGGCTTCCCACGCACCTTCCTGGTCAATTGTTCGCATCGTCATGGACCCAATATAATCGACTGCCCTACTCCCTGCATCCCATGGCTTGCGATCAAACATTCTGCGAAGGCGAACTCGATCGCGACGACGTCCGCGGCCTGCTCGCGCTTCACTTTGCCGAAATGCGCGCCGCATCCCCGCCCTCGGCCTGCCACGTCCTTCCGCTCGATGCTTTGCGCGATCCCGCAATCCGCTTCTTCAGCCTGCGCGATGGCGGGGGCACCTTGCTCGGCATCGGCGCGCTCAAGACGCTCGCTACCGACCATGGCGAGATTAAGTCGATGCGCACCGCTCCGATCGCCCTCGGCCAGGGGATCGGCGGCGCGATCCTCGCGCACCTCGTCGCCACGGCGCGCGCCATGGGCCACACGCGGCTCAGCCTGGAAACCGGCAACAGCCCGCTCTTCGCCGCGGCGAACCGCCTTTACCGGCGGGAAGGCTTCGGGCGCTGCGGTCCGTTCGGTGATTACCAGGATTCACCCTTCACCCTGTTCTACACCCGCGCGATTTGACGCTCGCCAGTCTCGCGCGGCCTCGCTAGCGTCGCCGGCATGGAACAGGCCCTCGTCTTCGCCTCGATCATCCTTGGCGTCGCCATCAGCGACCAGATTCTCAGCCTGCATCGCCTGCTGAGGACCGACGCGCCGGTGCGATGGCACTGGGCCCAGCCATGGTTCGCAGTGATCGTGCTGATGACCGACATGATGATCTGGTGGGCGATCGCGGGTAACGCCAGCGGGCCGGTCAGTATCGGCGCCTTCCTGCCCAAGGTGGTCCAGCTGATCCTGCTCGCGCTGCTGACCGTCAGTACCTTTCCCGATGCCATCCCGGCAACGGGCGTGGACCTCGCGCAATTCTACCAGCGCAACAAGCGCTACCAATGGACACTGTTGGCGCTGGCCTTTGCCTGGGGTTTCCTGATCGACATCGTCGACGTCGTCAGCGGAGGCGACGATTTTGCCCCGTTCGTGCTCGGGCGCTGGGGCGATATCCTCGGGCTGGCGCTGATCGTCGCGATGGGCTTCGTCCGTCGCTGGACCGGCGTCGCCATCGGTCTTATACTGACTTCGCTGCCGACATTGCTGTGGACCGCACGCACCATCAGCTAAAGTCGTCGCTTCGCCTTGCATCGAATCGCACCGCTTGCTAGGGGCGCGCCAACCCATGGGGGGCGCGCGATTTTCTCGCCGCGCCCCGTTTGACAAATGGGGCAAATATTTCTGTCTGGAGCTTAGAGCGCGTGGAGAATTCCGGCGGCATTCAGGCCAGCTTAGCGGGGCGTTATGCAACCGCTCTGTTCGGTCTTGCCCGTGACGAACAGCAAATCGACGCGGTATCGCGCAGCCTCGACTCGATCGAGGCCGCCATGCGCGACTCCGCCGACTTTCGCTCGCTGGTGTCGAGCCCGCTGATCGGTCGCGGCGATGCCGGCAAGACCGTTCGTGCGTTGGTGCCGAGCCTGGGGCTCGACCCGATCACCGGACGCTTCCTCGGTGTTCTGGCCGACAACGGCCGCCTCGGTGAACTGAAATCGGTCATCCGCATCGTCCGTGAACTGGCTTCGGGCCATCGCGGCGAAACGCTTGCCGAGGTGACTTCCGCCCATCCGCTCGGCGACGATCAGATCGCCGCGCTCAAGACCAGGCTCAAGGCCCGCGTCGGACGCGACGTCTCGATCGACGCCCGGGTCGATCCGGCCCTGCTCGGCGGGATCGTCGTCCGGCTCGGAAGCCAGATGATCGATGCGTCGATCGCCACCAAGTTGAACACGCTAGCCCAGGCGATGCGGGGTTAGTCCCGCCGCCTGCTTTATTAAGTCTACGAAAGGCTGAACATGGATATCCGCGCCGCTGAAATTTCCCGCGTCATCCGCGACCAGATCGCGAATTTCGACGCCGATGCGCAAGTCTCGGAAGTCGGCAGCGTGCTGTCGGTGGGCGACGGCATCGCCCGCATCCACGGGCTGGACAACGTCCAGGCCGGTGAGATGGTCGAATTCGCCAACGGCGTGAAGGGCATGGCGCTTAACCTCGAAGCCGACAATGTCGGCGTCGTCATCTTCGGCTCGGACACGGGCATCACCGAAGGTTCGACCGCCAAGCGCACCGGCACCATCGTCGACGTTCCGATCGGCAAGGGCCTGCTCGGCCGCGTGGTCGACGCCCTCGGCAATCCGATCGACGGCAAGGGTCCGATCGTCACCGACCAGCGGAGCCGTGTCGAGGTGAAGGCGCCGGGCATCATCCCGCGCCAGTCGGTTAACGAGCCGGTGCAGACCGGCCTCAAGGCGCTCGACGCGCTCGTCCCCGTCGGCCGTGGCCAGCGCGAGTTGATCATCGGCGATCGCCAGACCGGCAAGACTGCCGTCGCGCTCGACACCTTCATCAATCAGAAGGAAGCCAACGCCGGCAGCGACGAGAGCCAGAAGCTCTACTGCATCTATGTCGCGATCGGGCAGAAGCGCTCGACCGTCGCCCAGATCGTCCGCGCGCTCGAAGAAAATGGCGCGATGGAATATACCATCGTCGTCGCCGCGACCGCGTCGGAGCCCGCCCCGCTGCAGTTCCTCGCGCCCTACACCGGCTGCGCGATGGGCGAATATTTCCGCGACAACGGCATGCACGCGGTCATCGTCTATGACGATCTTTCCAAGCAGGCCGTGGCCTATCGTCAGATGTCGCTGCTGCTGCGCCGCCCGCCGGGCCGCGAAGCCTATCCGGGCGACGTTTTCTATCTGCACAGCCGCCTGCTCGAACGCGCGGCGAAGATGAACAAGGACAATGGCGTCGGGCTCGCTCACCGCGCTGCCGATCATCGAAACCCAGGCGGGCGACGTCTCGGCCTACATTCCGACCAACGTGATCTCGATCACCGACGGCCAGATCTTCCTCGAAACCGATCTGTTCTACCAGGGCATCCGTCCGGCGATCAACGTCGGCCTGTCGGTCAGCCGCGTCGGTTCGGCCGCGCAGACCAAGGCGATGAAAAAGGTTTCGGGCTCGATCAAGCTCGAGCTCGCGCAATATCGCGAAATGGCCGCCTTCGCCCAGTTCGGCAGCGATCTCGACGCCTCGACCCAGAAGTTGCTGGCCCGCGGCGCGCGCCTGACCGAATTGCTGAAGCAGGCGCAGTACGCACCGATGCCGGTCGAAGACCAGGTCGCGTCGATCTACGCCGGCACGCAGGGCTTCATCGACAGCGTCGAGACCAAGGACGTCACCCGCTACGAGCAGGCCATGCTGAGCTATCTCCGCTCGGACCATGCCGACGTGCTGAAGACGATCCGCGACACCAAGACGCTCGACGACGACACCGCGGCCAAGCTCAAGGACGCGCTGACCGCGTTCGGCAAGCAGTTCGCGTAAGGTCTGACGGGACATGGCCAGCCTCAAGGCACTGAAACTTCGTATCGGCTCGGTGAAGTCGACGCAGAAGATCACCAAGGCGCTCAACATGGTTGCGGCGGCCAAGCTTCGCCGTGCCCAGCAGAGCGCCATGGCCGGCCGTCCCTATTCGGAGCGCATGTCGGACGTGGTCGCGTCGCTCGCCCGGACCGTTACGCCCGGGCCGCAAAGCCCAAAGCTGCTTGCCGGGACCGGCAAGGACGATACCCACCTGATCGTAGTCGCCACCGGCGATCGCGGTCTGGCCGGCGCGTTCAACACCAACATCGGCCGCGCCGCGCGCCGCAAGGCGGTCGAGCTTGAAGCGCAGGGCAAGAAGGTCCTGTTCTACTTCGTCGGCCGAAAGGGCCGTCCGGCGTTCCAGCGCAGCCATGCCAAGGCAATCATCGGCCAGCATGACACGATGGCGATGAAGAACCCGACCTATTCGGAAGCGGTGCTGATCGCCGACGACATCCTCGACCGGTTCGAAAGCGGCCAGTTCGATGTGGCGCACCTTGCCTATTCGACCTTCAAGTCGGTGCTGGTGCAGGAGCCGACCCTCGACCAGATCATCCCGGTCGCCGTCCCGGCGGGCGATCCCGCTCCGAAGGGCGGTCCGGCGGCGGCAGCGATCGAATATGAGCCCGACGAGGAGGAAATCCTCGCCGCGCTGCTGCCCAAGAATATCGCCATCCAGATCTATCGCGCCATGCTCGAGAATGCCGCCGGCTTCTACGGAGTCCAGATGACCGCGATGGACAATGCCACCCGCAACGCCGGCGACATGATCAGCAAATTGTCGATCAAATATAACCGCCAGCGCCAGGCCGCGATCACCACGGAACTGGTCGAAATCATTTCCGGCGCCGAAGCGCTGTAGAGTTCGAAAGAGGAAACGAAGACCATGGCCACTGCCGCCCCGCCACCAAGCCCAAGAAGGCCGCTGCTGACACCCCCGCCACGACCGGCGGCAACCTCGTCGGCTCGGTCGCGCAGGTCATCGGCGCCGTCGTCGACGTTGCGTTCGAAGGCGAGCTTCCGCCGATCCTCGCCGCGCTCGAAACGACCAATGGCGACAATCGCCTGGTCCTCGAAGTCGCCCAGCATCTTGGCGAGAACATCGTCCGCACGATCGCCATGGACGCGACCGAAGGTCTGACCCGCGGCCAGCGCGTCACCGCCACCGGCGGCCAGATCCGCGTGCCCGTCGGTCCCAAGACCCTCGGCCGCATCATGAACGTCATCGGTGAGCCGATCGACGAGCGCGGCCCGATCGGCAGCGACATGTCGATGCCGATCCACGCCGAGGCGCCGGCCGTTCGTCGACCAGTCGACCGAAGCCGCCATCCTCGTCACCGGCATCAAGGTCATCGATCTTCTCGCGCCTTACGCCAAGGGCGGCAAGATCGGCCTGTTCGGCGGCGCCGGCGTCGGCAAGACCGTGCTGATCCAGGAACTGATCAACAACATCGCCAAGGGCCACGGCGGCGTCAGCGTGTTCGCCGGCGTCGGCGAGCGCACCCGCGAAGGTAACGATCTCTATCACGAATTCCTCGACGCCGGGCGTCATCGCCAAGGATTCCGACGGCAACCCGACCCCCGAGGGTTCGAAGGTCGCTCTGGTGTTCGGCCAGATGAACGAGCCGCCGGGCGCCCGTGCGCGCGTCGCTCTGTCGGGCCTGACCCAGGCTGAATATTTCCGCGACGTCGAAGGCCAGGACGTGCTGTTCTTCGTCGACAACATCTTCCGCTTCACCCAGGCCGGCTCGGAAGTGTCGGCGCTGCTCGGCCGCATCCCGTCGGCGGTGGGCTATCAGCCGACCCTGTCGACCGACATGGGCCAGCTGCAGGAGCGCATCACCTCGACCAACAAGGGCTCGATCACTTCGGTGCAGGCGATCTACGTCCCCGCCGACGATCTCACCGATCCTGCCCCGGCCGCGTCGTTCGCCCACTTGGACGCGACCACCACGCTGAGCCGCGCGATCTCGGAGCTGGGCATCTACCCGGCGGTCGATCCGCTCAACTCGGTCAGCCGCGTGCTGACCCCGTCGGTCGTCGGCCAGGAGCATTACGACGTCGCCCGCCGCGTCCAGGAAACGCTGCAGAAGTACAAGTCGCTTCAGGACATCATCGCCATCCTCGGCATGGACGAGCTGTCGGAAGAAGATAAGCTCGTCGTCGGTCGCGCCCGCAAGATCCAGCGCTTCCTCAGCCAGCCGTTCCACGTCGCCGAAGTGTTCACCGGCATCTCGGGCAAGTTCGTCCAGGTCGAAGACACCGTCGCCTCGTTTAAGGCGGTGGTCGAGGGCCAGTATGATCACCTTGCCCGAAAGCGCCTTCTACATGGTCGGCGGCATCGAGGAAGCGGTCGCCAAGGCCGAGAAGATGGCGCAGGACGCGTAAAATCCATGGCCGATCTTCACTTCGAACTCGTCACGCCCGAAAAACTGGTTCGCTCGGACGACGTCTATATGGTCGTCGTTCCGGGCACCGAGGGTGATTTTGGCGTCCTTGCCGGTCATGCGCCGGTGATGGCGATGGTCAAGGACGACGCCGCGATCCAGGTATTCCGCACCGCAGGCGCCCAGCCGGAAAGCATCAAGGTTTCGGGCGGTTTTGCCGAGGTCAGCGAGCGCGGCCTGACGATCCTCGCCGAAAGCGCCGAGGGCTGAGTTTTCTAATCACAGTTAGTCTTTTCTAAAAGTTTTCCACCTATTCACCATCTCGATTTGGTCCGCGAACGATCGGGATAGTGACGCAATGAGTGCTTTCGGTAAGCGCAACGGCATGGGTAGCGGCTCTCGGCCCAACTTTGGGGTCGCGCGCCCCATGAAGGGCGGCGGAAGCGTCGGTTCGACGCCGATGGACGATTCCGAGGGCGGCGACCAGTTCCCGCCGATCGAGGATTTTCCGGCCACCGACACGCCCGCCAATTCGAGCACGCACAGCGCCCAACACATGGGCGCCCTCGACCGCCTCAACGAGCGTCAGAACGCCAGTGGCGAGCAAGGCAGCAAGAAGGCCGAGGGCTTCGAAGCCTCGGTTCACCGGATCAAGGAACAGGTACTCCCGCGCCTGCTCGAACGGGTCGATCCCGAAGCCGCGGCGACGCTCGGCAAGGACGAGCTTGCCGAGGAATTCCGCCCGATCATCGGCGAGGTGCTGTCGGAGCTCAAGATCAACCTCAACCGCCGCGAGCAATTCGCGCTCGAAAAGGTGCTGGTCGACGAACTGCTCGGCCTCGGGCCGCTCGAGGAATTGCTGAGCGATCCGGCGATCAGCGACATCATGGTCAACGGTCCCGACCAGTGCTTCATCGAGCGCAAGGGCAAGCTCGAGCTGGCCCAGATCCAGTTCCGCGACGAGGAACATCTGTTCCAGATCGCCCAGCGCATCGTCAACAAGGTCGGCCGCCGCGTCGACCAGACCACCCCGCTGGCCGACGCCCGCCTCGCCGACGGCAGCCGCGTCAACGTCATCATTCCGCCGCTCAGCTTGCGCGGCACCGCCATCTCGATTCGTAAGTTCTCCGAGAAGCCGATCACGCTCGACATGATGCGCGGCTTCGGCTCGATGTCGGAAAAGATGGCGACCGTGCTCAAGATCGCCGGCGCGTCGCGGATGAACGTCGTCATCTCGGGCGGCACTGGGTCGGGCAAGACGACCATGCTCAACGCCATGTCGAAGATGATCGACCCGGGCGAGCGCGTTATCACGATCGAAGACGCGGCCGAGCTTCGGCTTCAGCAGCCGCACTGGCTGCCGCTCGAAACCCGCCCCCCGAACCTCGAGGGCCAGGGTGCGATCACCATCCGCGATCTCGTCATCAACGCGCTTCGTATGCGTCCCGATCGAATAATCCTGGGCGAAATCCGCGGCCAGGAGTGCTTCGATCTCCTGGCGGCGATGAACACCGGCCATGACGGCTCGATGGCCACGCTTCACAGCAACTCCCCGCGCGAATGCCTCGCGCGTATGGAGAACATGGTCATGATGGGCGACATCAAGATTCCGAAGGAGGCGATTTCGCGCCAGATTGCGGATTCGGTCGACCTCATCGTCCAGGTCAAGCGCCTCCGCGATGGCTCGCGCCGCACCACCAACATCACCGAGGTGATCGGGATGGAGGGCGAGGTCATCGTCACGCAGGAACTGTTCAAGTTCGAATATCTCGACGAAACCGCCGAGGGCAAAATCCTCGGCGAATATCGCTCGATGGGTCTGCGGCCCTACAGCCTCGACAAGGCCAAGCAGTATGGCTTCGACCAGCCTTACCTCGAGGCGTGTCTCTAGCTTTCCTGGCCGCAGGCCAAGATAGAAATTCCTAGAAAAGGCGCGAAGGCACGAAGGGGAACACTCGCTTCGCGCCTTCGCGCCTTTTCTGACACAAATCCGCTACTTCACCATCCGGTACACCAGCGTGAGCGTCACCCCGGTGGCAATCTGCCCAGGTTCGATCCCGCCACTGGCCGGTGGGGGCGGAGGCGGCGGCGGTGGTGGTGCAATGAGACCATCCGGGGCCCTTGCACGCACCACGATGTCGCTGTTGTGATACGAAACCCCCTCCTCGACCGACAGCAATTCCACGCGCGCGAACCCCGCATTGGCGGCATATTCCATCGCTTCCGCCTCACCCCGCGCCATCGCCCGCTTGCGCGCTTCGCGCCGCAGCGGAAGCGGGTCGGCGATCCCGAAATTGGGTCCGTAGATCGAATCCGCCCCGGCCGCCGTCACCTGGTCGAGCAGCACCGACAAACGGTCTATCCGCGGCGTCTTCACCTGCACCGTATTGCTGGCAATATAGCCAACCAGCCGCTGGCTGCCGCGACCGTTGACCGTCTCGTACGAATAATCGGGGTTCAGGCTGACCCCCTGGGTCTGGATATCCTTGCCCGGGATACCGGCGGCGCGGATTGTCGCGACCATCTTGTCGGTCTTGGTCTTGTTGGCCTCCAGCGCTGCCGACGCCGTTGGCGCTTTCGACTGGCTGGTGACATTGATCGTTGCCTCGTCCGGCGGAACCTTCAGATTCTCGCCGATCCGCACCGTGACCACCGGAGTCGCCGCAAGTTCGCTCAGCGAGGCTCCTTGTTGGGCGGAGGCGGGAATGGACAACACCAGCAGTGCAGCGCCAAGGATCGGGATACGCATGGACCGATACTCCTTCGTTGGGACGATCCGGGCACGCTAAAGCGGTCGCGGCGTCTTAGGCAAGATCGACCGCTTGCCACTCCCCGCCGACCTCGCCAAACAGGCCCCGTCTTTTCCAAGGGAGCCCTCCATGACCCGCCGCCTTTCCGCCCTGCTGATCGCAGGCCTGGCCGCCGCCACCATCGCCCCGGCGACGGTCGCCATCGCCAAGCTGTCGGCCCCTCAGCGCGCCGCGCTCCAGGCCGCCGTCGCTTCGCCGTCGCGCACGCCGGCGAATGTCCAGCGCGATCGCTATCGCCACCCGGCCGAAACGCTCGCCTTCTTCGACATCAAGCCAACCGACACCGTAGTCGAAATCTTTCCCGGCGGCGGCTGGTACAGTGAAATCATTGCGCCCTACGTCATCAATGGCGGCGGATCCTATTATGCCGCGGCCGCCGGCAACGGGTTGAATGGTTTCAAGAAGATCGCCGCTACCGATGCCGCGCTTTACAACAAGGCGCGCACCGCCGCCTTTCCAGTTCGCGAATCGGGCGACATCGCCGTCCCGGCCGGCACCGCCGACGTGGTGGTCACCTTCCGCAATGTCCATAACTGGATGATGGGCGACAAGCCCTACGCCGACCTCGCCTTCAAGCAGATGTACGCCATGCTGAAGCCCGGCGGAACGCTCGGAGTCGAGGAACATCGCCTGCCCGAAAAGGCCGATATCGCGCTCGAACGGAAGAGCGGCTACGTCAAGGTATCCACCGTCCGCCGCATGGCCGAGGCGGCGGGCTTCCGTTTCGTCGGGTCGAGCGAGATCAACGCCAATCCGCTCGACACCAAGGATTATCCCGAAGGCGTTTGGACATTGCCCCCGACCTATACGCTGAAGGACAAGGATCGCGCGCGTTATGCGGCGATCGGCGAAAGCGATCGGATGACGCTCAAGTTCGTCAAACCGCGCCGCTAGGGGCCGTCCGGGTGGGGATCGTCCAGACGCTGCAGGCACAGACGGCGGACCGCGTGGCGGTGCGGCTGGGCGGGCTCGATATCGGCTACGGCCGGTTTGGCTCGGACGTGCTTGCCGCGGCCGCGCTTTTGCAAGCCAAGGGTGTCGCTGCGGGTACCAAGGCCGGCATTCGCGCCGGGCCAGTGGCCAACGGGCACAGCTACGCCAATTGGGTCGTCCACCTCGCCTCGCTCCACCTTGGCGCTAGCCATGTCTCGGTCGTCGAAGCGGCGTCGGTCGGCGCGGCGGTCCGCGCGGGGATGATCGATCTCGTGATCGGCGCGTCGGGCTCGTTCGACGACATTCCGCCCTCGGTGCGGCAAGTGACCTTCGATTGCGATCCCGCGAAGCCGCTGTCGGTGCCCGACGACGCCCCGCCGCCGGCCGACGATCGGGCATCGCGCATCAATCTGACTTCGGGCACCACCGGCAAGCCCAAATTCCTCGTCTGGGACGCGGACATGATCAACGCGCGCGTGCGGCAGGTTGCGGACGGGCTCCCGCTCGGTGCCGATACCATTCTGTATCCGCTGCTCCACGTCCGCACCACGGCAGGCTTTCGCTACCCGATGGCGGTGTGGCGCGCGGGCGGCAGCGTGCTGCTCCCCAACAGTGGTGACGCGCGGCCGCGCGATGAACTGGGCCTTGGCGCATCGACCCTCATCGCCGCCTCCCCGGTCCAGCTTGCCGAACGGCTGCGGATGTTCCCCGACCCGTGGGACGGGCGCGGTAAGCGGACGATCATCGTCCTCGGCGGACGCCTCCCGGTCGCCGTGCGCGATACCGCCCTGTCCACCGCCTGCGGCACCCTGCTCATCAGCTATGGCGCGACCGAAACCGGCAGCATCGCGCTTGGCGACGCCAGCCTGATCGATCGTCACGCGGGCGCGGTCGGCTTCGTTCGCGAAGGCGTGACGGTCGAGATCGTCGACCAGCAAAAGCAGCCCGTCGCGCCGGGCGAACCCGGCATCGTCCGGGTCCGCACCGACGTCATGAACCATCGATATGACGGCGTGATGGAAAACCGGCAGAGCGGCCCGTTCGACGACGGCCAGTTCACTCCGGGGGACATCGGCCGCCTGTTCGACGACGGCCTGCTGGCGATCGAGGGCCGCGTCGGCGACACGTTCAACGTCGGCGGGTGGAAGGTCAACGCAATCGACCTGGAGGCCAAGCTGGCCTTCCTTCCGGGCGTCGACGATCTCGCCACCTGTGTCATGCCGCTGGCCGAGGGCGATCTTCTGACGATCGCCGTGGTGACCGGCGACAAGGTCGACCTCAATCAAGTCGCCGAGCGAATCCGAGCCAAACTGCCCAAGGGCCGCGTGTTTCATCTCGTCCGTATCCGTTCGATTCCGCGTAACGCCATGGGCAAGATCCCAAGGTCGATGATTGCGAACAAGCTGACGGCGCTTTACGGCGCGTCGCGCAGCAATCTCGCGAATACCGGTCCCGATGCATAATCCCACCAACGTCCAGAAGCTGCCAGCCCGTATCGACGAGCGCCGCCGCGCGCGCCTCACCGAAACGCTTGCCGTGCCGTGCGCGGCCTTCGATCCGGCGGCCGTGCATCATGTCGGCGTGTTCCTCGGCGAAGGCGTCGGCGTCGAGGTGGTGCCCGTCGCCATGCGCATGCTCGGGCTCCTCGCCGGCCACAGCGACCGCAAGTTCCAGTTGCACGAAGGCGGGCTGATTGGTCTCCCGGCCAAGGCGATCCACGGCACCAGCCTGTCGGGGGAAGTCACCGATTTCGCGCAGGACCTTTTCGCCAAAGGCGGGGCGATGTTCTGCGGGCCCGGTGGCGACCGCTTCGTCTATGAACTTCGGCGGCAGTTCCATCTCTATTGCAAGTTCACCCCGCTCGAACCCCTGCCTGAACTCCGTGCCGCCGGCGCCGTCCGTCCGGAAATCGCCGCCGCCACCGACATCATCGCGGTGCGCGAGAATATGGGCGGTATCTATCAGGGCACTTGGGACGAACGCGGGGAAGCCGGCTCGCGCATCGCTGGTCACCAGTTTGACTATCGCGAGGGGGACGTCCGCCGGATCATGGGAGTCGCGTTCGATCTCGCCGCCACCCGCCGCGGTCACGTCCACGTCGTGCTAAAGCCCGGCGGGATCCCGTCCATTTCCTCATTGTGGCGCAGCGTGGCGGAGGAAATGGCGCGCGACGCGGGGATCGCACTGGGCGAGTTGGAAATCGACAATGCGGTCTATCAGATGATTGCCGACCCGGGTCAGTTCGACGTGCTCGTTTCGCCCAATATGTTCGGCGACGTGCTCGCCGATTGCGGCTCACTGCTGCTCGCCTCGCGCGGCCTGTCCTACTCGGGCAATTTCAACGATTCTGGCAATGCCGTCTACCAGACCGGCCATGGCGCGGCGCGCGATATCGCTGGCAAGGACGTCGCCAATCCGATCGGCCAGATCTTCTCGCTCGGCATGATGCTGCGCGAAAGCTTCTGCTGGCCCGAAGCCGATGCCGCGCTGCGTTCGGCCGTGCGCGCCACGCTCCGGTCGGGGATTGCGACCGGCGACATTGCGATACCGACACATCGCATCGTCGGCACTGCCGCGTTCGGCGATGCCGTCGCGGCCGAGTTAGAACGCCTCTTGGCAGCCCGCCCGCTGTGACCGTCGCGCTCCTGCTGGTCGACCTGCAGGAAGAGTATCTCGCCCGCCCCGGCCTGGTGCCCGACCGCGACACCCTGGTCGCGTCCGTGGCCTTTGCACTCGCCCAGGCCCGCGCGGCCGAGGAACCAGTGTTTCATGTCCGCACCGATAAGGCCATGCCGCATCGCGATGCCGCGCCCGACGCGACGCCTCCTTCCGCGCTTGCCGAACATCCCGGCGAACCCGTCTTCGCCAAGCGCTTCTTCAGTGCCTTCGACGCTCCGGGTCTCGATGACGCGCTGAAGGCGGCCGGTGTCAAGCGCCTGCGGCTAGCCGGGCTTCTCACCCACGCCTGCATCCACGCCACCGCGCTCGATGCCTATGCCAAGGGTTATGAGGTAGAGATCGACGAGGCGCTGATTAGCACCGACGCCACGACGCATGCCGCCCAGTCGCTTGCCTGGCTGGATGGCCGTGCCGCTTCCATCGTCACTACCCCCGCACCGGTCTGGCTCCATCGCGACCCCTGCGACCATTCCCGGATACTCGCCGAAATCCCCTCGACGACGATCGTCGACCAGACGCTGCGCCCGCTCGCCGACCCGATGCCCGCGCTCGCCGCATGGCACCGCCTGCTCAACGAAACGCGCCATCTCTATGTCCAGGCATTGGTCGATACGGTAGCGAAACCAATTGCCGATGCCGAGGCAGAAGTCTCCTACGGACTAGCCCTCCTCGCGCACACCATCGCCAACCACCCGACGACGGAACCATATGATACTCACAGTGTGAACCACCGCCCCGTCGGCCGGGTCGGCCTGATCACTCCGTGGAACAACCCGTTCGCCATTCCCCTGGGCAAGCTCGCCCCCGCCCTCGCCTACGGCAACACCGTGATCTGGAAGCCCGCCCTTCCCGGCACGATTCTCGCCAACCTTCTTCAAGCGTCGCTTCAAGAAGTCGGCCTTGGAGAGTCGGTCGCGCTGATCACCGGCGGCGCCACTACCGGCCGCGCCATGATCGATGACGGTGGGCTCGACCTGCTGTCCTTCACCGGCTCGGTCCCCGTCGGCCGCTCGATCATCGCCGCCGCGGGCGTCAAGGCACTTCCCGTCCAGGCAGAACTCGGGGGCTGCAACGCCGCCATCGTCGACTCTTCCGCCGATCTTGACGCCGCCGCTACCGACCTCGCCACCGCCATGTTCAGTTTCTCCGGCCAGCGCTGCACCGCGATCCGCCGCGTGATCGTGCTGTCCGACATCGCACCCGCCTTCATCGATCGCCTTTCCGCGCAAGTAGCGTCACTGCGCCTCGGCCACCCCGCCGACCCCGCGACCCGGATTGGCCCCGTCATCGATTGCGCAAGCCAGCAGCGCTTCCTGAATATGTCCGGCAATCCGATTCCGGCGAAAATGCCACCCGAAGGTTGCTGGGTGACCCCGACGCTGCTCCGCGACCTTCCCGACAATCACCCTCTGCTGACCGATGAAGTCTTCGGCCCGCTCGCCGCGATCCAGGTGGCGCACGACTTCGACCACGCCCTCGCGCTTCACAACGCAACCCGGTTCGGATTGCTGGGCGCGCTCTACTCCACCGACCCGGACAGCGAACGGCGCTTCCTCGATCGGGCGCAAGCCGGCATGCTGAGCATCAACCGCGCCCGCCCCCCATTCTCCGCAGCTGGTCCGTTCACAGGTTGGAATGAAAGCGGTTACGGCACCCCCGAACACGGTCGCTGGAATCGCGAAACCTACGCCCGCCCACAGGCTATCTATCGCGCCTGACGCGCTCGATTATCTCTTGGATCCAGCGGTTGCGGACCGACAGTGTTGATGTACAAGGAAATTCAGAGGAGCGGCATTTGGCGGGTTTAGAGCTGAACGGCATTCGCAAGGCGTTCGGTGCAACTGCTATCCTCGATGACGTGTCGCTAGCGATCGGCGCGACCGAGTTTATCGCCTTTCTCGGTCCCTCCGGTTCGGGCAAATCGACCTTGCTGCGGATCATCGCGGGGCTGGAATTTGCCGACGCCGGAGAGGTCGTGCTTGACGGCCGAAGGATCGACCAGTTGCCGCCCGGCGACCGCGATGTCGCCATGGTGTTCCAGCATTACGCGCTGTATCCGCACATGTCGGTGCGCGACAATATGGCGTTCGGGCTTCGCAATTCGGGAGTTGCGAAAAGCGAGATCGCAGCATTGGTCGATGACGCGGCGCGGTCGCTGGAGATCGATGCCCTGCTCGATCGAAAACCGGGGCAATTGTCGGGCGGCCAGCGACAACGGGTCGCGATCGGCCGGGCGATCGTCAAGCGGCCCAAGGTGTTCCTGCTCGACGAACCGCTGTCCAATCTCGACGCCGCATTGCGAATGCGTACCCGCGTCGAACTTGCCCAGCTCCGCCAGAAGGTCGAGGCGGCAATCATCATGGTCACGCACGACCAGGCCGAGGCGATGACGCTGGCCGACCGCATCGTCGTGTTCAACGACCGGAAGATCCAGCAGGTCGGCACGCCGATGGAGATATACGACTGGCCCGCCAACAGTTTCGTCGCGCAATTCGTCGGTTCACCGCCGATGACGTTGGCGCCGGTAACGCTAGCGGTGTCCGATGGGGAGTTCGCGCGCGTTCTCTTGGCTGGCGATACCGAGGTAGCGACCAGGGTTCCGCGTCAGGGGCTTCCCGCCGATGGCCTGCAACTCGGATTGCGGCCAGAGGCCGTCCGCGTCATGCCCACTGATGGCGCCGCTGCCACGGCCCGGGTCGAGCTGGTCGAACGTCTCGGCGACCGGACCCTGATCTACGCCCAGCTTAAAGATAGTCAGGCCATCACCGCCGAAGACGAAGGATATTGCCGCGTCGCGATCGGCGACGAGGTCGGACTGAGGATCGACGGAGACCGCGCCTACATCTTCGCCGCCGACGGGACCGGTCATCACGCCGCGGCGCGCACCGCATGAGCGTGCGCGGAGGACGCACCCAGTTCGAGGGGTTCGCCTTCGTCGCGCCTTTCCTGTTCTTCTACGTCACGATCCTGCTCTATCCCTTGGTACTCGGCATTGCGCTCAGCTTGCGACAGGTCGATTTGTTCGGGGACGGGAAATTTGTCGGCTTTGCCAATTATGCGCGGCTGGCCGCCGACCCGGTATTCTACCAGTCGCTGATCAACACGTTCGTCCTTGCCCTCATCATCGTCCCCACCCTGACCGCGCTCACGCTTGGTCTCGCTCTTGCGCTCAATCGCGCAACACGGGACGCGGCAATCTTTCGCGGGATTTTCTTCTCTTCGTCGGTCCTGTCGGTAACGATCGTGACCCTGATCTGGCGTTTCGTGCTCGCGCCCGACGCCGGCTTGCTCGGCGAGATCTGGAGCACTTCCGGCTGGGTTCCATTACCGTTTTTGAGCGATCCGGCGCTTGTGCTCCCGGCACTGGCGCTGACCACGATCTGGTGGTCGATCGGATTGCCGATGATGCTGTTTCTCGCCGGGCTTCAGCAAATCCCGGGCGAACTCTACGAGGCCGCAGCGCTCGATCGCGCGGGCCGGTGGACGACCTTCTGGCGCGTCACTTTGCCGTCGTTACGCAGGACCGTGATCCTGGTCGTGATGCTCCAGACGGCAGCCCAACTGCAACTGTTCGGCCAGGCGCAATTGCTCACTTCGGGTGGGCCGAGCGGCGCGTCACGCACCGTCGTCCTGTTCATTTTCGAAGCCGCGTTCGGGCGCTGGGAACTGGGCTATGCCACGGCCTCGGCGGAAATCCTGTTCATCCTCATCCTGCTACTGACGCTGATCCAATATTGGGCCACCGGGCGCGCGAGTGGAGGTGGCGATGGCCGCTAGCTTCAGCCGCGACCGATTGTCGCCTCTCGCACTGCTGGCCTTGATCGCCGGAGCCGCGATCATGATCGCTCCCTTGGTGTGGACGATCCTTCTTTCGCTCAAATCCAACGCTGCTTTGGTCGGCAATAGCGGCGCGGCCTTGTCGGGTCCGTACACGCTCGAAAACTACCAGGCGATTTTCGGCAATGCACTGACCACGCGCTGGCTGATCAACAGTGCAATCGTGTCGCTCGGTACGACCGCCGGCGTGCTGATCCTGTGCAGCCTCGCGGGATACGGTTTTGCGCGCCTCGACTTCCCGTTTCGCAAAACATTATTCGTTCTGGTGCTGGCCGGGCTCGCAATCCCAAGCGAGGCGGTGGTGCTCCCCCGCCACCAGATGTTTGCGCAACTCGGCCTGCACAACAGTTATCCGGGGCTTATTCTACCCGGTCTGGTTGCGCCGTTCGGCGTCTTCTTCATGACCCAATATTTTCGCGCCATCCCAAAGGAATATGACGAGGCGGCACTGCTCGACGGCGCGTCGCGGCTGTCGATCTTCTGGAACATCCTGCTGCCGCTCACGATCCCGGCGCAATCGACGCTTGCCGTCTTCACCTTCCTGGCCAGTTGGAACGACTATTGGTGGCCGCTGATCTCCGCCACGCGCAGCGACATGTACACCCTGACCGTCGGCCTTGCCGCAAGCCAGATGAACTATGCCCAGACGAGTGGTCTTGGATTCCTGATGGCCCAGGCGGTGTTCGCATCGGTCCCGATCTTCATCGTCTATCTTGTGTTCCAGAAGCAGATCGTCCGCGCCATGGCCGGGACCGCGGTCCGATGAGGGCCCGATGGGTGCTGATCCTTGTGGCGATGGCGCTGGGATCGTGCAGCAAGAGCGAAGAGCGGCACGGCATCTATCTGCAACGCTTCTTTGGTGAATGCGGCGCGCTGTATGGCGCAGCCACCGACATCGCCAAGGCTGAAGGCGAGTGCGGGATCATCACGACGATGATCAACCGGTTCAACGCCGAAAATCCGCGCACGCCGGTCAGCCAGAACGTGGTCGCCTGGCCGGGCTATCCGCAGCTTACCGCCCAGATGGCGGCGCGCGATCCTCCCGATGTCGTGACGATGCATAGTGGCGTGATTTCCGATTATGCGGCCAAAGGGCTGCTCGAGCCGGTCGAACCGATCCTTCGGGAAGCCGGGATCGATCCTGCCAGTTTCACTCCCGCAAGCCGCCGTGCCGTCACCATCGATGGTCGCATGTACGGCCTTCCGTGGGACACGCATGGCGGCCTGTTCCACGTCAATCTGGCATTGTTCAAGCAGGCTGGCCTGATGCGCGACGGTAAGCCCATCCTGCCGCGGTCGGCCGACGAATTGCTGGTCCAGGCACGACAATTCAAGGCACGCACCGGAAAGCCCTATCTCATCCAGAGTCTGGTCGGGGATCCGGCGTATCAGACGCGCAACCTGTACACTTATCTGATGGCGCACGATGCCATTATCTTTCCCGATGCGCGCCACGTCCGGCTCAGGACACCCGAAGCGCACAAGATCATGACGTTCTTCCGCCGCATCAATGTCGAACGATTAGGCACGCTCGATCAGGACACGCCGGCCGCAATCGCCAGTTTCATGGGCGGCGACGGCGGCATCTATCCCACCGGCACCTGGATGATCGGCCAGTTCGAGCAGGAAGAAAAAACCGCCGGGCGACCGCTGTACAAATCCTATGGCGTTTATCCCTATCCACGACTTTGGGGACGCGACGCCCTGTTCGTAAGCGGCCACGTCTGGGTGGTCCCGAAGCGCAACCGAAGCCCCGAACAACGCACCGCGCTGGCGCGTTTCTTTCGCTTCATGTCCGAGCACAATTTCGACTGGGTCCGCACCGGGCATCTTCCAGCTTTTACGGCAATCCTCGACAGCGATCGCTTCCGGCAATTGCCGCACCGCGCGGACATCGCCCCGCTGGCGACGTTCGGCCAACCGCTGCCCGGCTATGTCCGGCGACAAGCGGCGATCGAAGGGCTGATCGGGGAGGAAATGGCGGCGGCGGTGAATGGCCAAAAGAGCGTTGACCAGGCGCTTGGCGATGCCGAACGCCGAGTCAACGAATTGCTTGCCGAGGTCGACTAGGCCTCGTGGTTAAAACGACGCACTGCCGGTTAAACACATTTGCAATTAAACAATTGCTTGTTGCGCGGGGGTGCATGGCATAGCCCTGCACGCAAGGCTCAATAGGGCCAGCGATAACACATTCCTGGAGGGGGCAACGAGGATGCGTAGTCTATCGTCTATTCTGTGGTCGGGAACGGCCCTTGCGCTTGCTCTTGCTGCCACTCCGGTCGCTGCCCAGACGGCACCCACGCCCGGCGCCGACCCGGTGGTCGACGATGCGGCCCAACCCGCGGACGAAGCTGCCGCCGATCCC
This sequence comes from uncultured Alphaproteobacteria bacterium, assembly GCA_963740965.1. Classification (GTDB taxonomy): domain Bacteria; phylum Pseudomonadota; class Alphaproteobacteria; order Sphingomonadales; family Sphingomonadaceae; genus Sphingomicrobium. The sequence goes on along the minus strand of CAVUFW010000006.1, from coordinate 168,085 downwards.
GCAAATCCCGAGACGGCCGACGATGCGATCATCGTCACCGGTATTCGCAAGAGCCTTGAATCGGCGAAGAACCTCAAGCGTCGGAGCGACGAAATCGTCGATGCGATCGTCGCGGAAGATATCGGTAAATTGCCCGACATCGCGGTCAGCGACACGGCAGCGCGAATTCCGGGCGTTCAGGTTGAACGTGGCGGCGGCGAGGCTGGCCGCGTACTGGTGCGCGGACTGCCGGATTTCACGACGACCTATAACGGGCGCGAAATCTTCACTGCGGAAACACGCCAGGTCGCGCTGCAGGATTTTCCGGCCGGCGCGATCGCCGCGGTCGAAGTCTACAAATCCTCGGCCGCCGATCTGGTGGAGGCGGGCCTGGCCGGCCTGATCAACGTCCGGTCGCGCCGACCGTTCGATTTCAAAGGGCTTGAAGTCGCAGGGTCCGTGTGGGGCGTCTATCCGCTGGTGTCGCGCGACCTGACCCCGAACTTCCAGCTGCTGGCGAGCAACCGCTGGAAACTGGGCGATGGCGAGATCGGTGCGCTGCTCAACTTCAGCTACACCAAATTGCATTATCGCGACTCCACTCGGTCCAACACCGACTTCGTCGCGGGCGGCCCCGGTGGAACGCGTTTCCCCGATATCCAGCGCATCACCTATGGCGAAGGCGAGCGCAGCCGTCCGTCGCTCAACGGTGCAATCCAGTGGCGGCCGACGCCCAATCTGGAATTCTATATCGAGGGCCTGTGGCAGGGCTTCCGCAACGAATTGTCCGATCGCGAGCTGACAGTGCCGCTGTGGGGCGGCGAGCAATACACCAACATCACGACCCGGCCCGGCACGAACCTCATCACCGGCGGGACGGTGGTCAATCCGTTCCGTCCCGATGGCTTCCAGGGCGGTACGCTCAACCGTACCAACACCTACCAATTTGCAATCGGCGGCAGCTGGGATGCTGGCCCGCTGAAGGTATCTGCGGATCTGGCCCGCACCGACAGCAAGTTCACCGGTGAAACCGAAAGCGTCGATTTCGCCTTCGCCAGTCCCCAGACGATCGATTTCGTGACCAACACTCCGGGCAGCGACGGGCCGACGCTCTCGATCCGCAACTTCGATCCCTCGAACCCCGCCAACTATGTCTATCGCGGTTTCTACGAAGAATATCAGGTCGCGAAGGGCGACGACTGGCAGGCGCGGCTCGACGCCGACTACGACACCGGCCTGTCGTTCATCCCGAAGATCGAAGCCGGCATTCGCTACGTCGATCGTGACGCCGATCGTCAGTTCGGCAATCGCTACAGCACGCTCAACGGCGGCGCGCCGATCACGGCGGTGCCGCTCGATTATGAGCTTTTCGACCGCGGTTTCCGCGGCGACGATTTGCGGCCTTTCCCGTCGACGTGGCTGTCCCCGACCTATGACAGCATCCGCGGCAACCTCGATGATTTGCGTACATTCGCCGGCTATCCGTCAGGGTCGCCCGATTTCAATCCGCGCGAAGCAGTTTCGGCGAAGGAGAAATCGACCGCACTCTATGCGCAGATGAATTACAAGGTCGGTATCATCGACGGTCAGATCGGCCTGCGCTACGTGACCACCAAGGACCAATTGTCCGGGACGCAATTGTTTTTCGCGCCCGACCCTGACGGAGCGGGACCGCTTCCCGAGCCGCCCGGCGTGCTGCGCGAAGTCAACGTCAATCGCAAATACACCGACTGGCTGCCGAGCGCGAGTGCCCGGATCCGCTTCTCGCCGGAATGGCAGTTGCGTCTTTCCGCGACCAAGACGCGTACACGGCCAAGCTTCCGCGACCTCAGCCCGTCGTCGACCATAGATCGCCCGGGAACTTGTTTCGACGTCACCCCGATACCGGCCGGATGCACGCTGACCGGCGGCGGCGGTAATCCCTATCTGCAGCGATTGAAGTCGAACAATTACGACGCCAGCCTGGAATATTATTTCTCGCCCAGCGGCTTTGCCTCGGTTGCGATTTTCCGCCGTGATCTCCGGGGCTTCATTGAGGGCAACAGCGTCGATGTGACCGAACCGGTCTCGGGCCGGCCGCTACGCCTATTCGGGCCGGCCAACTCCGGCGCGGGCCGGATTGATGGCGCAGAGGCTCAAATTCAGACGTTCTTCGACTGGTCGTTCATGCCCGAATTCGCCCGCCGCTTCGGCATTCAGGCGAACATCACATACCTCGATGCGAAAGCGGACTTCGATTATACAGAAACGCTTGACGGCATCCGCACGACGACCACGGTCAACCGCCGGCTGCTTGGCGTATCGAAATATTCGAGCAACCTGGTCGGGATGTATGAAGGCGGGGGTCTCAGTGTCCGGCTCTCCTATAACCGGCGCAGTTCCTTCCTGACGGTTTACCAGCGTCGCGACGCCTTCGCGCTCGGCGCGCTCAACATCTATGAGGAAAAGGTCCGTCCGGTTTCACGGCTGGATCTGTCGACCAATTACATCGTAACGCCCAACGTGACGGTATTCTACGACTGGACCAATATCCTCAAGCAACCGTTCCGTAGCGAACTTCGCCGTACCCAAGTGATCAACGGCGAACAGGTCGTCTTCCCCCGCGCGGTGCGATATGAGGAGTCGGTCATTTCGGGCGGAATCCGCTTCCGCCTCTAGCGGCGCGGACGATGGTCGATCAGGCCAAGACCCGCGTCGTCATCCTTGGCGGCGGTACGGCCGGATGGATGACTGCGGCAGCGCTCGTCCGGCAGCTGGGTGATACCTGCACCGTTACTTTGGTCGAATCCGAGGAAATCGGAATCGTCGGCGTCGGTGAGGCGACCCTGCCCCACATCCGCGCGTTCGTGCAGATGCTTGGGCTCGACGAAGCCGAATTCATCGCCGCGACCCACGCGACCTTCAAACTCGGCATCGAATTTCATGACTTCGGCGCGCTGGGGACGTCCTACCTCCACCCGTTCGGAAGCCTCGGAACCGATTTGAACGGCGTCCATTTCCATCACTACTGGCGGCGCATGGCGGAAACCGGGTCGGGCGGCGATCTGTTCGATTTTTCGATTGCCAACGTCATGGCGCGTGAACGCCGCTTCACGCCGCCTTCCACCGACACGCGCTCGCTGCTGTCCACTTACAATTATGCCTACCAATTCGATGCCACCCTGTTTGCGCCTTACCTGCGCGAATGGGCGACCGCGCGCGGCGTTGATCGGATCCAGGCACGCGTGACCGAAGTTTTGCGTGACGGCGAAAGCGGGGACGTTAGCGCGCTGGTGCTAGACACTGGTGAGACGATCGAAGGCGACCTGTTCGTCGATTGCTCGGGCTTCCGCGCGATGTTGATCGGCCAGACGATGGGCGCGGACTGGGAGGATTGGTCGCATTGGCTGCCCTGCGATCGTGCGGTGGCGATGCCGACAGTATCGCCCCCCGGGCCAATCGAACCCTATACGCGGGCAACGGCGATGACAGCCGGATGGCGATGGCGCATCCCGTTGCAGCACCGGGTCGGCAATGGCTATGTGTATTCCAGCGCCTATCTGTCCGACGACCAGGCGGCGTCGGACCTGATCGCGTCGGTCGAAGGCGAGGCGATGGCAGACCCCCGCCAGCTAAGATTCCGCGCTGGCCGACGATCGCAAAGCTGGGTCGGCAACGTGGTCGCCATCGGCCTTGCCTCGGGTTTTCTGGAGCCTCTTGAATCGACCAGCATCTATCTCGCGCAGGGTGCGATTACTCAGTTGATCGACCTGTTCCCGATCGGTCGCGCGACCGACCGCGACCGGGCCGAATTCAACCACATGGTGGATTTGGAATATGATCGCATCCGCGATTTCCTGATCCTCCACTACCATGCCACCACCCGCACCGATTCACCTTTCTGGGATCATGTTCGCACCATGCGCATCCCGGACAGCCTGCAGGAAAAAATGGAGCTTTGGCGCGAGTCCGCACGAGTTTCCAAATATAGTCACGGCTTGTTCCTGGAACCGAGCTGGGTCGCGGTCTATGTCGGTCAAGGTCTGATCCCCCGCCACTGGGACAGCCGTGCCGACGCACCCGAAGCGCCGACTCTTGATGGGGCGCTGACCCGCTTGCGTGAACAGATCGCGGTGGCGGTCGGCGCAATGCCCGATCATTCAACTTTTCTCGCCAACCACGCGTGAATCGCCCGGCGATCCGATCGATCTGCGTGGTCGGCGACGGCATCGTCGGCTTGTCCGCGGCACTGGCTTTCTCGCGCGCGCTACCCGGCGTAAGGGTCAGCGTGTTGCGCCAGCCCGGCGAAGCCGCCTCGTTCGCCGACCGAGTACCGATTGCGCTTCCGACGATCGGACGCTTCCACGCGGCGATCGGCCTCGACGAACTCGACCTCGTCCGGCGCAGGATCGCCGTTCATCATCTCGGCTGCAGCGTGAAGGAGCGTGACGGTCGCGGCTGGTTGCACACCTTTGGTGAAGTCGGCCGAAGCGAAGGCCAGGTCTCGTTCCATCAATTGTGGCTGCAGGCCTCTCAAGCCGGCGAAGCATTGCCTTTCGACCGCTACTCGACGGCCAGTGTCATTGGTGCGGCTGGCAAGTTTGTCCATCCTTCCGGCGACCCGAATTCTCCGCTCGCGACATATCTCTACGGGCTGCGCCTCGACCCGAGCGCTTATCGCGCACGACTTAAGGCTGCGACCGCACATCTAGCGCACGTTGAGGGCACCATTATTGGCATCGACCGTCGGGAGGACGGAAAGGTCGCAGCATTACATCTGGACAACGGTACAGTCGTCGAAGCCGATTTGTACGTCGATTGCGGCCCGTCGGATTCAGGACTTAGCGCCGACGAAACCTATATTGACTGGCAAGACGATCTTCCCGCAGTCCACATCGCTATCCGATCAACGACAGGTTCGACAGCCGAGCCGCTCAGCTCGATCCAGGTCATCGACGGAGGATGGGATCTGACGTTGACGCTCCCCGATACGATGCTCCACGTCCACGTGACTGCCGAACCGACCGAAGAATCAATCGAGTTTCGCCCCGGACGGCGAACGGACGCCTTCGTCGGAAACGTGCTCGCCATCGGCGAGTCCGCCGTCGCTCTCGATCCGCTTCACGGCACAAACCTCTCGCTCGCGCACAGCGCCATTTTGCGGGCAATCGATCTGCTCCCCGGGCGCGACTGCCATCCGCTCGAACTTGCAGAATATAATCGGCTGACGACGCTCGCGGCCGATCGGGCGCGCGACTTTCATGCATTGTTTCAATCGCGGCTCGCGCCGGGGGTGTCGCCGCCCCAAAGCCTCGCCCGAACCTTGTCCCAATGGCGATCGCGTGGCCGCCTGCCCTTCTTCGAGGAAGAGACGTTCACGCCGTCGAGCTGGATGCAGCTGTTATTCGGGCTGGGCATCGTCCCCGACAATGTCGCGCCAACCGCGCGGGCAATCGATGATCGGGCAGCGGCACCGGCGATGCGGGCTCTAGCAAAAGACTTAACCGACCTTGCCGCACGTTTGCCGTCCTACTCAGACTATCTCGCCCGGATCAGCGCGGGCGCAGGCTGAGTCCGAGCACAGGCTTGCCGTCCTTCCAGCTCAGCGGCGCAACGTAGAGGAAACGCTTGTCGTCGGCCTTCCTGCAACCCTTGGTTGCCGACCAGGCGTGAAACGCGACGAAGTGACGTGCGCCAACCGTAAAGATATTCTGGTGCCCTGGACCGCTAAGACAGCCGGCATTGCGATCGATGAAGCTGTGCAGGATCGGATTGTCCGCGGATGGCGTGCACGGACCCATCGGTCCTGCGCAAGTCGCATAGCCCATCGCATACGGCGACGTGCGTTGGTCGTCATTCCAACCGAAATACCCACCCGAATAGAAGAGCTGATACCCGGTCGGCGCGACGACCATCGTCGGGGCCTCCACCAGCTTCTGCTCCCACGGCTTGGTATCGCGCAATAGCGACACTGGAGTGCCAACCAGCATTCGCCCGTCGTCGGATAGGCGCTGTCCCCAAATCTCGGACACCTTGCCGACGCGGTTGCCGTCGTTCTTGTAGTACAGGTACAGCTTGCCACCCGCATCGCTAAACAGGTTGGCGTCGATCGTCCCGCCGAGGTCGGCCTGGCACACCAACGGCGCCGCCGAGGTATCACGGAATGGGCCAACAGGGTTGTCGGCAATCGCAAGACCGATGCATTGCCGGTCGAGCTTGCGGTTGTTGGCGGTGTAATAGAGCAGATATTCCTTTCCGACACGGTGAACCTCGGGTGCCCACGTCGCGCCGGTTTTCACCCATGGCGCGAGAACCGGCATACCATCGAGTTGCTTGCCGGGATTGGCCGGGTCCATCACCGGCGCCCATGTCACCAAGTCCTTGGAACGCGCCATTGGCAGGTTGAGCCCGTCATTGGTGGCGTAAGCGATGAATTCGCCGTTCGCCATCAGCACGTCGGGGTCGGGGAAGTTGGCCTGATAAACCGGCACAAACGACGGTTCCGCTGCGGCCCGGTCGGCAATGGCGCAGAGGGATGCCGCGACGAGGATCGCCCTGAATACGCGCGAGATGGGCATGAAACGCACCCTTTCCAGAAATCGCATGACTAGCGCAGGCTAGCCCCATTCTCGTCGAACGCCAGCCCCACCGTCAGTAAGGCGCGAAACGCATTATATCCGCCCGTGCCGGGATGAAAGGCGTGAAAGAAAAGCTGAGGACGTCCGTCCAGTCCCGGCGCAACCGACGCGTGGCCGGGCGCGAGCCAATCGGTTGTGGACCGGACTAACGGCTGCGCCTGCTTGACGTAGGGCCCGAGCAACGATTCAGACACTGCCACCCCGATACCATAAGCGGGGTTGGTGAAGTCGTTCCCCGCATAGAACATCCAGTATCGACCGGCCTGGAACGTTACCCATGGGCCTTCGATCAAATGCCCCTCCCACGGTTGATCATTTTCCATCACCTGCACCTGCTCACCGATCAGCGCGCGCCCATCGTCTGCCAGTCGCTGGGCGAAGATCGGTGTGCGCATCGCCTCGAGCAAATCTGCGTGGCCTCCGGCTTCCAGCACTGTCCGGACGCGCGGCCAGTTGGCTAGCGCTGCGCTAATCAGCGGTTGCATCAGGAAGAAGCGTTCGATTGGCCGCCGCATATTGGCCCAGGGCTGGATCGCCGCAGCGAATGCCGCCGTGCGACGGTCCATCGCGCTCTCGAACATCGCGGGAATGAGCGTCGGATCGTCCCGCAACAGTCCCGCCAACGGGCGCGGCCAGCGGCCGTTGCGATCCTCCTTCCAGAACAAGGTCGGACGCCCGTCGACCCCGACGAAGACATGCGCGTCGATCGCACCATCGGTAAGCAGCGGCGCACCATTATCTCGCCACGGCCCCGCCGGGTGATCGCCTCGGGCAAGTCCGATCGATAAGCTGTTGTCACGGCTGCGAGCGGTATATGTCAGCCAGAATTCGGCGCCGACCTTCGCGATCTCCGGTGCCCAAAAATCGCCGACCTTCGTTCCGGCAAGCGTCCAGTCGGGGGTGCGTCCTTCGGCAAAAGCGAAGTCGACGAAATCCCATTCCCTCAAGTTGGTCGAGCGAAGGATCGGCAAAGCATCGGGTGCGTCGTTGGACGTCGCGATGAGGAAATATCCGTCATCGACCTTGAGCACCGCCGGATCGCCGTAACCACACAGTATCTTCGGGTGCATGTTGGTGGTCAGCAGTGGATGCCACAGCGGTCCGCTGGGCGACGCCGACTGTTGTTCGACATGATGCGGCCGGCGGGTGCCAAGGTCGGCCGCGATCCGGTCGTAGAACGCCGTGTAGTCATGCTGCTCCCCGCCCTCGATCCGATACTGGTGGCGGCTGCCCTGGTCCGCGGTGACGACCACATCCGTCGCCTCGCCGTCTGCGGTCAGTTCGATGTTAAAAGTGGCACTGGGTTGATCGGTCATCGCGGAAGAGTAGGCGCTCCGCCGTCCGTGGGAAACGCTCATTCGATCAGGCGTGAACGTTGCGCACGGGGCCACCAAGCTTATGGTCGCGCGATGAAATGGATCGTCGCACCGCTGGCAGCGGCATCAGTCTTTATCTTCGCCTCTGGGTGCACCGCGCCGAATGCCGGGAGGCATCCCATGTTTTCATACGTCAACCCGGTGCTCGATCTCGACTTCCCCGATCCGGCAACGCTCACCACCGCGGATGGTATGACCTACGTTTACGCGACGCAGGGCTCGGACGGCGGCACGGGCATGTTCAACCTGCGGGTCGCGCGATCGGACGATCTGATAAACTGGCGCCTGCTCGGCGACGCATTGCCGGTAAAGCCGTCATGGGCCAGCAAAACTCAAGATTTCTGGGCACCGCACGTCCATTTCGCCGACGGTCGATATTTTCTCTATTTTTCGGCGAAACCCGACACAGCGCTAATCGACAGCAAGCACGGACTGTGTCTCGGTGTCGCGACGGCCGACCGGCCCCAAGGTCCGTTCGTCGATAGCGGTCGACCGCTCCAGTGCGGCCCCGGCTTCGTCAATATCGACCCGATGGCGTTCGATGACCCGGTGACGGGCCGGAAGCTGCTCTACTGGGGTTCGGGGTTCGAGCCGATCAAGGTCCGCGAGCTCGCACCCGGCCGGCTATCGTTCGCGACGGGGAGCGCCGCCGTCGATCTGGTGACGACGATAAGGAACGAAGATCCTGCCAATTATCAGCGGCTGGTCGAAGGCGCCTGGGTCGTCCGTCGCGGCGACTTTTATTACCTGTTTTATTCGGGCGATAATTGCTGCGGGCCCAAGGCCCATTATGCGGTCATGGTCGCACGCTCCCGTAATGCGACCGGCCCGTTCGAGACGCTGGCCGACGCCACAGGCACCGCAAATAGCGTAATTCTGGAAGCCAATTCGCGGTGGATCGCACCTGGCCACAACGCCATCGTCACCGACGCTAGAGGCGACGATTGGATCGTCTACCACGCGGTCAATGCGCGGCGCTCCCGATCGAAGGACAGCGACGACGTCAACTCGCGCCGGATCATGCTGATCGACCGGATCGAATGGGTTGACGGCTGGCCGCGCGTTGCCGGGCGAAGCCCATCGACCGAGCCGATGCAAGCGCCCAAAATGCGCCGGTGATCAGTCGACCTGGTGGCGGCTCCCGACCAGCAGGCAGTCAGCCACCATCCGCAACGGCGTGATGTCTATTTGGCTTTGACCGCTTTCGATCAGGGCAGCGAATCGGTGATAGATATCGGGATACTCGCCGAGGCCGCCCGACCCTCGCGCCTCTCCATCGACCAGCAGCCGTCCTCCGCCGTCGAGCAATTCGATCATGCTTCCGTCGTCGGTCGTGATGGCGATCGTCCATTCCTCGCCTGCGGTCCGCCGCCAGTCCAGGCTGCAGGTCATCGGTCCGTCCGCTGCGGCACTCGTAAACTCGATCTCGGCGGCGATCGGCGTGTCGGCCTCGCCGCGAAAGCTGAGTGCAGCGCGACTGACGACCAACTCGCCTGGAAAAACCGTCGATATAATCGAGAAGGCGTTGATCCCGGGATCGAACACGCCGAATCCTCCCGCCTGCCAGATCCATTGTTGGCCCGGGTGCCATTTCTCGACATCCTCGTGCCAGACGATCGACATGCGCGACACGCGTTTGCTCGCCAAAAGCAACCGCGCCTCGATTACCGCAGGATTATGCTGTGCGTGCCAAGTGGTGAATATGCTCACCCCTTTCGCTTCGGCCCGACGACGAAGATCGTCGATTTCGGCCAAAGTTGCGGTCGGTGGCTTTTCCAGAAGAACGTGAAGGCCGGCGTCGATGCACTGGCACGCAATGGCGTAGCGCGGCCCCGGTGGCGTGGTTATCGCCACCGCGTCGATGCGGTCCGCCGCTGCGATCAACGCCTCGGCGCTAGTGAAATTCAGCCTGGACGGCGGCCCCGACCGCTCGACCGTGGCGGCAAGCGTGAAGCGCGGATCGTGTTTGATCGCCGGAAGATGCTGGTCGGTGGCGATCTTGCCCATGCCGACCACCCCGATACGGATCGGCTTCATCGCGCTGCAAGCCCGGCCGTATAAGCGCGAGCCTTGACAAAGGTGTCCGCGGCCGTGTCGCCAGGCCGGTAGATTCCCGATCCAAGCCCGAAACCATCGGCACCCGCGTCGAACCATGGCCCCATCGCATCCGCCGCAATTCCGCCGACGACGACCAGCGGCACGCCCTTCGGCAGTACGGCGCGCTGCGCCTTCAGCACCGCCGGCGACGCCGCTTCAGCCGGGAACAGCTTGAGCGCATGCGCGCCTGCGTCCAGCGCCGCCAAGGCTTCGGTCGGCGTGAAATAGCCGGGACAGGAAACCATGCCCGCTGCGGCGGCTGCTGCGATCACTGTCGGGTTGGTGGACGGGGACACGATCAATTGTCCGCCAGCCTCCCTGATCGGGTCGATCTGGTCGGCGCGAAGCACCGTGCCCGCCCCGATCAGCGCCTGCGTCCGAAGTCGTTTGCTCAGCCGGGCTATACTGTCGAGCGGATCGGGCGAATTGAGCGGCACCTCGATGATGCGCACGCCGCCCTCGATCAACGCATCGCCGATCGCCTCGACCTCGTCGGGCCGAACGCCGCGCAGGATCGCAATAAGTGGGCAGGCGGCAAAGTGCTCGTCGAACAATGGATGTCTGCTCATCGGATCGTCCTAGCGATTGCCACCGAGCCCGCAAGAAACGCGGTCGCCCCGTCGACCTCGACCGCGTCGCGCCCGGCGTCGCGCAGCCCATCGACATACAAAGCCGTCAGTTCGGGCCGCCCCATCAGGATGATCTGCTCGTCCCCGACCATCGACAGGCCAACACCGACGTCCGCACCGATCAAAAGACCGCTTGCAAAGGAAGCGGCGTCTTCCCGCGGCAAGTCGCCGAGCAACACGCGGGCGCGGATCGAGAATAGTTCGGCAGTAAGCGGCGCCAAGGACCGGCCGCGACGCACGCCGGCGCGGAAAGCGTCGCCGTCCGACACGGGCCGGTCGAGCAGATCGCTCAATATGCCGTGCTTGCCCAACAGGCCGAACATCTCGCCCGTCATCACTGTCCGGAACGACACGATTTTGCCGCTCTGCAGCTTGACCCACTTGTTGTGCGTCCCGGGGTGGCAAACCAGGGCATCGGGCGGGATCAGCCCGCTGGCGACCGCGCCCAGCAGTTGCACTTCCTCGCCGCGCATCACATCGGCAACGCCTTCAGACAGGATCGACAATCCCGGCACGATCGCGATCCGTCCGGGTTCGATCCAGCACAGGTTGGAGGCAAGGTCGTCAATCGATGCCGGACAGGGCACATAGGCCGCGTCGATCCAGCCCCGATTGGATCCGACCATCCCGGCCATCAGGATCGGCAGGTCGCCAAACTTCTTTTGGATTTCCTTGACCGCTGCCGGATATCCACCCGGCGCGACCGACATGATCCCAAGACCGTCCTCGATCGTCGAAACACATGTCCCTTCACGGTCGATCCTGTAGGCGCGGCGATTGGAGGTCCCCCAATCGACCGCGATAAAGCCATCCGTCCAGCGCATGGCCAAGCTCATGCACAAATATTTACCCCATAGCGACCGTCCGCAAGCAGTTTTCTTTCCGGCCTGGGGGACTATGCACGCTGGAATGGAAGCGACACTGGTGCAATGCGTGGCCGACGTTGGCGCGGTTCTTGGCGAAGGGCCGGTGTGGGTCGCGTCGGAAAACGCGCTTTATTGGGTCGACATCAAGGGGCTGGCGATCTTCCGGCTGGATTCCGCCGGTGACGTTCAACAGTGGCACACACCCTTCCGGATCGCTTCACTGGCGCCAAGGCGCGGCGGCGGGTTTATCGCCGGGACGGATCGTGGCTTCGCGACGGTCGATCTCGATGCCATGCGTTTCGACCCGATCGTCCATCCCGAGCCGGACCGCACTACCAACCGATTCAACGACGGCAAGCTCGACCGCCAAGGACGCTTTTGGGCCGGCACCATGGATGACGACGAACGAGCCGCGACTGGCGCCTTGTACTGTCTCAGCACAAACCAATCGTGGCGCCGCGCGGATGACGGTTATCGCGTGACCAACGGTCCGGCCTTCGATCGCTCCGGGCGGCTGATGTATCACAACGACAGCGCGCTTCGGACGACTTACGTGTTCGATCTCGACGAGGATGGACGCGCCACCGATCGACGCGTGTTCGCCAACTACGGGCCGGGTGATGGTTACCCCGATGGCATGACCGTCGATGCCGAGGATTGCCTGTGGATCGCGTTCTGGGACGGCTGGTGCGTGCGCCGCTACTCCCCTGCAGGCGAATGCCTCGCCAAAATCACCCTACCCGTCCAAAAGCCCACCAGTTGTGCCTTCGGTGGCCCCGGCCTGGACCGCCTCTACGTCACTTCCGCAAGCGTCGGACTGAGCGTCCGCGATCGGGCCGAACAACCTTGTGCGGGTGGGCTGTTTATGCTCGAACTGGGCTGCTCGGGCATCGCCGACACATTGTTCGAAGGCTGAATCCCATCTCCATCTGGCACTTCGTCGAGGAGCCGACATCATTACCAATTTCATGTTCGCGACGGGAATCGAAAACAGCATCCCGACGATCAACGGCGGTCGCACTCGTATCGATCAGATGGACGTGTGCGGACATTACAAACACTGGAGCAAGGACTTCGATTGCGTCCAGGATCTGGGTATCCATTTTCTCCGCTTCGGGCCGCCGCTGCACAAAAGCTGGCTCGGCCCGGATAGGTACGATTGGGAATTTGCCGACCTGGCGCTGAACGACCTGAGGCGTCGCGGGATTACGCCGATCATCGATTTATGCCACTTCGGCGTGCCCGACTGGATCGGCAATTTCCAGAATCTCGACTTCGCCAATTTGTTCGGCGGATATGCCGCCGCCTTTGCCGAACGCTATCCGTGGATCCAGCTCTACACCCCGGTCAACGAGATGTTCATTTGTGCGACCTTCTCCGCCAAATACGGCTGGTGGAACGAGCAATTGCGAAGCGATCTTGGATTCGTCACCGCGCTCAAGAATCTGGTCCGCGCCAATGTCCTGGCGATGGTCGAGATTCTCAAAATCCGCCCTGACGCGATCTTCATCCAGAGCGAGTCATCGGAATATTTCCACGCCGACAGCCCCGCCGCGATCGGTCCGGCCGAAGCCCTGAACGCACGGCGTTTCCTCAGCCTGGACCTCAATTACGGTCGTCGCGTCGATAGCGACATGTACGAATATCTGCTCGATAACGGCATGACCAGGGAGGAGTATCACTTCTTCCTCGAGCATAGCCTGAAACAGCACTGCATCCTCGGCACCGATTACTACCGGACCAACGAACATCGCGTGCACCCCAATGGCCGGACCGAATCGGCCGGCGAGGTGTTCGGCTACAGCGAGATCACCCGCCAATATTACGATCGATACCGGGTACCCGTGATGCACACCGAAACCAATTTTCGCGAAGGCGAGACCGGTCAGGAAGCGGTACAATGGCTGTGGAAGGAATGGGCCAACGTCCTGCGCCTGCGGAATGTCGGCATCCCGACCGTCGGTTTCACCTGGTATTCGCTCACCGACCAGGTCGATTGGGACACCGCGCTGCGCGAGCAGAACGGCAATGTGAACCCGCTCGGCCTCTACGATCTGGATCGCAACATCCGCAATGTCGGCACCGCCTACAAGCAGCTTATCCGCGATTGGGGAGAGGTCCTCCCCGCGTCGAGCGTCTGCCTGACGGTGCCGCTCGCCGAGCAGGCACCGCCCTCGCCCCCGCTCGAACCATCGAGCCCGCCGCAGCAGCCCGCCAATCCGGAAGCAGGATGAGATGACGATGACTATCGACCGTATCGAAAGCTTCTTCGTTCCGCCTCGCTGGCTGTTCGTCCGGGTCGAGACCGCCGACGGGGCGGTCGGGTGGGGCGAGGCCAGCCTGGAAGGTTATGCCGAGGCGGTCGATGGCGCGCTCGAAGCACTTCGCGACCGCTTCATCGGGCACGATCCGCGACGAATCGAGGACATCTGGCAAATCGCCTATCGCGGCGGTTTCTATCGCGGCGGCCCGGTCCTGATGTCGGCACTCGCCGGGCTCGAACAGGCGTTGTGGGACTTGAAGGGCAAGACACTTGGCGTGCCGGCTTGGGAATTGCTCGGTGGCCGCGTGCGCGACACGATCCGCGCTTATGCCTGGATCGGCGGCGACCGGCCTGACGAAATCGCGGAGGCGGCTGCCGCGCGCAGCAGCCAGGGCTTCACCGCGGTAAAGATGAACGCGACGGCGGAACTCGACTGGATCGGCACGCCGCGCCTGTTCGACGATGTCATCCGCCGGGTGCAGGCTGCGCAGGCGGCGGGTATGGATGTCGGGCTCGACTTCCACGGGCGCGTCCATCGCCCGATGGCGCGGCAGCTGGCCAAAGTGCTCGAACCGCTCGGCCTGTTGTTCATCGAGGAACCCCTGCTCTCGGAAAATCCCGAGGGCTTGGCACAGATTGCCGCGCTGACCAGTACCCCGATAGCGCTTGGCGAACGGCTCTATTCGCGGTGGGATTTCAAACCATTCTTCGAGCGCGGCGCGGTCGACATCATCCAGCCCGACCTTAGCCACGCCGGCGGCCTGCTCGAGTGCCGCAAGATTGCCGCCATGGCCGAGGCCTATGATGTCGCCGTCGCGCCGCACTGCCCGCTCGGACCGTTGGCGCTTGCCTCCTGCCTCCAGCTCGCCGCATGCACGCCAAACGTTGCGATCCAGGAGATGTCGCTCGGCATTCACTATAATGTCGGGCACGATCTGCTGTTCTTCGTCGAGGATCCCGAAACCCTGTCCCCGATCGACGGCCATCTGCCGATCCCCACCAAGCCCGGACTCGGCGTGACGATCAACGAGGCCGCCGTACGGGAAGCGCACAAGGATCGTCACCGCTGGCGTAACCCCGTGTGGCGCGTCCGGGACGGAAGCTTCGCGGAGTGGTGAGCGCCGCCTTGGCGGATGGCGTAACCCTCGCCGCCGGGCCGCTTGAGCTCGTCTTGAGCCCCGCGATCGGGGGCAGCATCTTGCGGTTCGACCATATTGCGAACGGTCGCCGGACGCCTGTCCTGCGCGGAGCACAGGGTGTTCCCGGATCGGTGCTCGACACCGCCAGTTTCCCGTTGGTCCCCTACGTCAACCGCATCCGCGGCGGCCACTTCACCTTTCGCGGGGAGGACATTCGCTTGACGCCCAACATGCCCGGCGACCCGAGTTCCGCTACACGGACAGGGATGGCTTGGCTCGTGGACGGTCGAGGCGCGCTCATCCGAGAGTGCCACGCTGGTCTTCGACCATCAGGCGGGCGAATGGCCATGGTCCTATCTCGCGCGTCAGCGATTCTCGCTTTCCGCCGACGCCCTCGTAATCGACCTCAACTGTCGCAACCTGTCGGAACGGCCAATGCCGTGCGGGCTTGGCCAGCACCCCTATTTCCACTGCTCGACCGCAACCCGCATCGCGACGCACGTCGAGCACGTCTGGACCATCGACGACCATGTCCTGCCGGTCGAACAGGTGCCCGCGACTGGCCGTTTCGACCTGTCGAACCGCGCGGTATGTGGCCTTGGCCTCGATCACGGGTTTGGCGGGTGGGGCCGAAGTGCGCGGCTGACCGATCCGGACTGGCCATTCGCCATCACAATGTCGTCGCCCACCGCGCGCTTCTTCCAGCTCTACTCGCCCGAAATCGGCGGCATCTTCGTCGCCGAACCGGTGACCCACGCCAACGCCGCACTCAACGCGCCCGAGGACGACTGGGAGCAGCTCGGTATGGAAGTGCTCGAGCCCAATGAGGAAATGGCACTGACCATGATCCTCGCGATCGAAACCGCAAACTAAACGTCGATCATCAGAAGCTTGCGCCAAGCGACGCCACGACGGCGTCGCTGACGATCTTCCTGGTTGCCCCAGCGGCGGTGGCCTCACGCTTCGGAATGTTGGTATCGACGTAAGCGACCCCGACGGTGAGGTTACGCCATGCCGCGCTCGCGCCCAGCGACCAGTCGAGATAATCGCCGCCGGGAGTCAACGTGGTGACGCCCTTCGACCAGCCGACGTGGCCGTTTAGCGTGACCGGCGTCCCCTTGATGGGCAGCCCGGCATCGCTGAACAGATAGACATTGCTGTTGCCGCCGATGGCATCCTGCGCCGGCGCGAACGCCCCGCCCACCTTGAGCGTCGCCGGACCGACCTGGCCGCTAACGTTGGCATAGGGTTCGAAAAACTCGAAGTCGCCGCCTTTCGACCCGGGATAGGCGTAATAGAGCAGGCCGGCGTCGAGCGTGACGCCCTTGACGATCTCGTGCTTGTACCCGCCGTAGAAATCGAGTTCGAGGTTGGATCCGCCTAGTTCCCCGAACCCGTCAAGGTTCGATCCCCAGACACCAGCGTAGAACCCGCTATTGTGCTTGAGATTGATCGTCCCCTGCAACGCCGGATCGCTGTCGGACAGCCCGATCCCGCGAAAGCGGTATTCCGACACCAGAGTGACTCCGCCGGTCACTTTCAACGACGGCTCGGCCGACGGGGCGTCCTCGGCGAAAGCGGGGGTTGCGGCGCAAACCGCAAGGGCGAAAAAAGAAGCGAAGCGGCGCATGATGCCTCCAACCGATCACCGCGACGTGCGGCTTTGGAGGCGAAATGGAGGCGACTGCCGTTACAGTGCCATATGGGAATGTGGCAGCGGCGTAAAACAATCGTAAAAACCGACCGGAAAGTACCCGCACGGGGTTCCGGCTTTACGGTGCTGTCCAACCGTCTGGTCGGCAAGGAAAAATGGTGGGCGTGGCAAGGATTGAACTTGCGACCCCTGCGATGTCAACACAGTGCTCTACCACTGAGCTACACGCCCACACGGGAAGTCCGCCGGGGTTCGGCGGGTCATCTGGAGCGGGGCTTTAGTCGGGCAATCGGGACCACGCAAGCCCGATTGATCGCACTTTACAGGCGGCCGTGCTGATCCTCGGACTGGAACATCCGGTCGACTTCCGCCACCAGGTCCTTGAGGTGGAACGGCTTGGACAGCAACTTCGCCTCGGGCGTCGTCCGGCCGCTCTGCAGGGCCACGGCAGCGAAGCCGGTAATGAACATCACCTTGATCCCGGCATCGATCGAGCTTGCCTTCTGGGCCAGTTCGATCCCGTCCATCTCCGGCATGACGATATCGGTCAGCAGCAAATCGTAGCGCGACGATTCGAGCAACGGGATGGCCTTCGTGCCGCACTCCACCGCATCGACCTCATAGCCGACGCGGATTAGGGAGCGCTGCAGGAATTCGCGCATCGACGTATCGTCTTCGGCAAGGAGGATCCGGATCATGTCGGGCATAATGCCGACAACGCGGGAGTTTGACCAGTCGCTCCGTCAGAACAAATATTGCTGTCCTTTTCTGGCACGCTTAGGGTCGACGCTTGGATCATCGCCCCCTTCCCGTCCCCGACATCGTCCCAGCGCGCACGGCGTTTCCGCTGTTGCTGTCGATCCCGCATTCGGGCCGCGTCTATCCCGACTGGCTGATACGCGATTCGACCGGCGGGGCGGCCAGCCTGGCAGCAATGGAGGATCCGCTGGTCGATCGGCTCGCCTGGCGCGCGATCGGGCGCGGCGTCGGCGCCGTGATCGCGCGAACGCCGCGTGCGGCGATCGACTGCAACCGCGCGCCCGACGAGATCGACCCTGAAGTGGTCGCCGGCGCACCCGCAGCCACCTCGGCACGCGCACGCGCCGGTCTTGGCATAGTTCCCGGACGGACCGCGGCAAGCGGCCATCTGTGGCGCCATCCGATCACCATGGCAGAACTCGACCGCCGCATCGCCATCGCCCACGCGCCTTATCACGCGTCGATCGAGCGCGAGCTCGACCGGCTGGCGATCGCCCACGACGGTGCGATCCTGCTCGATTGCCATTCGATGCCCCACCGCCGCGGCCAGGCCGAACTGGTGATCGGCGACCGTCACGGGACCAGCGCCGGTCGCGCCATCACCGATGCCGCCGCGCGGATCGCCCGGCATCTTGGCTGGTCGGTGATGCTCAACGCACCCTACGCCGGGGGCCACATCGTCGATCGCCATGGCGATCCCGCGTCCAACATGCACGCGCTCCAGTTGGAAATCGACCGGGCCGCCTATCTCGCGCCGGACGCGTACTCCGCCGGACCGGGCTTCGATCGCGCCGCAAGGTTGCTCGAGACGTTGGCTGTCGGCCTATCCGACCAGGTCGCCCTGCCCGCGCTCGCCGCGGAATAACTTTTGCGGCAGGATAAAAAAAGGCCGCCTGGCATGTCGCCAGACGGCCCGAGTTCAGGGAGGACGCACCCAAGGGCACGTGCTGGAGGGCAGCAAGGGGTGGAAAAGCGCCCGCACCAGCCACCCCTAGATATGCAGCCCGCGCCCCGGTTCAATCCCCCGCGCCGGTCATCCCGACGCAATTATTTCACGCTTCGGCGTCGGCCTTGGCCTCGCCATTCGCAGGCGGAGCGATAGCCCCAGCCGGCCCCTTGCCCTGCGAGGTCTGGCGGAAGAAGACATCGCGGATCAGCGCCAGCGACATAAGGTGCGCATAGATCAGCGGCAGCATGCCGCTCTGGTTCATCTTGCGCAGCTCGTCGCCGCGAAGCTCGCGCAGCTTTTCCTCGTCGATCATGCGGAAGCCGCGATACAGGAACGGCTGCTCGACGCCGTCGGGCTGGATCGACACTTCGCCTTCCATCAACAGACCACTGCTCTTCAAATCGTTCATGAACGCCTGGGTTCGAAGCCCGGCGGTCTCGAACTGCTCGCAGAACTGAAGGATGTTGCGGGTCAGTTCAGTGGGCTGGCCTTCGTCGTCGAACAACGGCTCGCCGTCATCCTCGCTGAACGCGCCCGAGGTCGGATCGAAGCATAGCGACAGCTCGTCGCTGGTCGGCTGCAGCTTGGCCAGGATGAATGGGTAGCGCCGCAGGTAGGCGGGCATGTAGGCCATCGTCTCGATCGGCTTGCCGTCGGCGTCCAGGAAGGTGTTCACGCCCTCGTTCAGCCCCATCAGCGCCAGCGGAATCGGTTCGTCGCCGGCCGAAAAGATGATCGGAAAGCTGCGCTGGGCGTGGGTGAATTCCTCGACCGTCACGGGGATTGCATGCGTCTGGCTGACGCCCGGCACGGTGAAGTCGCGCTTCAGCTTCAACTTGCCATGCTGACCGGAATTGAGCGGCTGCAGGTCGTTGTATAACAAAGGCAGGGTTGCCGGGTTCGGCGCTTGGGTCGCCATGACTGGTCTTCTCCGTCAAAATTCGGCCGCGAGGAAGCGCGCGGCGGTACAGGAAACAGGTGCCGGTGCGCTCTAGAAGCGGCCCCGCGGCAGTGCAAGCCCGACGCACACTCCCCGGGCGGCCCCACGCACCGATCCTCTAGGGCCGACTAAAAAATTCATCGACGGTTCAATGCCGGCCTGCCAAGCCCTGCCAAGTCCTTATGATCTTTACTCCATGACTTTTGCCGGCCTGATCGGTTTCATCGCGATGCTGCTGTCCGGTGGGGAGGCGCAGCAGGCGAAGCCGCGCCCGGTACCGCCGGTACGAATGATGACCATCCAGCAGCAGATCATCCTCCGCGTCCCCCTCCGTCCCCACCCCCGGCTGCAGCTTCGATGGGAGGAGGAGAAGGGCCCGAAATGCCTTCCGGTTGCGGCCATCGCCGGGGCCATGCTGTCCAGTCCCGACAGTATCGATATCCTGCTTCGCAACGGTCAGCGGATGCGAGCGCGGCTCGACGACGATTGCGACGGCCTCGATTTTTACGGCTCGCTTTACCTCCAGACTGACGACGGCAAATTCTGCGCCAAACGCGATTCGATCCACAGCCGCATGGGCGGCACCTGCAGTATCCAGAAATTTCGGACCCTGGTCCCGCGGGTCGAGCGATAGGCTGATATTTCAGCGAGTAAATTAGCTAGCTTTCTGAATTACTGGCGATAAGTTCATGACAGCGGTTCGGGTCAGCCGGGACCGTCAGTTTGCGTGGGGGGCCTTCATCCACCGAGAGTCCTGAACGTTCGGCCGATCGCGTGCCGGGCTCTATCCTCCCTTCGCAGCAAATTTGGGAAGCGCGTTGCGCCAGTTGACCAGTTGCGGAGAGTATAATGCCGATTTTTAACGGAACTGCCGGTGACGACACGATCAACGGCTCGAACGAAGCTGACGACATTCACCCTGGTGCCGGCGCGGACATCATTAACGCAGGCGACGGTAACGATCGAATCTTCATCGATGATCTGAACGAAGTTTCGCCGGGTGAACAAATCAATGGCGGTAGTGGCTATGACACGCTGATTGCCGTCACTCGCGAAGGTTTGCCGGATGACAGTTATTACGACATTTCCGGGGCAGTCCTCACGAGTATCGAGCAGATCGGCACGACTTTGGCCGAACTTGGGGTACATCAACAGGCCATCGGCCTGACAACGGCGCAGCTCTCGGCCGCAAACAACATTGTAGGCATGTTCTATCTGACGAATTCAGGGTCGGTAACTCTAAGTGGCGTCACCGCGGTGGATCGTGTGTCCTTTACGCTCAATCCTGGCGGGAACGAGTTTAATCTCACGAATTTCAGCTCGGTAACGGAGGTCCTCGTCGGTGGGGGCGAAGGCAATGATACAGTCTTCGGGATGGCGGGGATCGATTACATTTACGCCCGCGGTGGTGACGACATCCTGTTCGGCAATGGTGGAAACGATCAAATCATCGGCGGTGCCGGAAACGATACCATTTACGGTGGCGCGGATAACGACACGCTCGAAGGCGACCTTGGCGATGACATTCTGAATGGAGGGGCGGGGAACGATTACATCGATGGCGAGGACGGAACTGACACCGCGACCTATGAAGACTCCGTCTTAGGGGTATCCGTCGATCTCAACCGTCAATATGGTCAGGACACACTAGGCAGCGGCATCGATACCCTCCGCGAGATTGAGAATTTGATCGGGTCCGACCAGTCCGACCGTCTGATCGGCGATGGCGGGGCCAATGTTTTGACCGGCCGCGGCGGCGCTGACCTGCTCACTGGTGGTATTGGCGCTGATACATTCAGCGACAGTCTTGCAAATCACGACAACAACACGATCACCGATTTCGCGATCGGCGACCGGATCGTCTTTACCAACGGCAATCTGGCCAGCTTCAACTTTTCCTTCACCGGAAACACCCTGACCTACACCGGGGGTTCATTGACCCTCTCGGGTGGTTTGGTTGGGACATTGGTTCTCTCCGCGGCGTCCGGTGGCGGCGTCCAGTTGGCATTCCAATCGAACGGGATTGCGGGCACCGACGGCAACGACACGATCAATGGCAGTGCACAGACCGACATCATCGACGGGCTCGGCGGCGACGACACGATAAACGGACTGGGTGGGAATGACGTTCTTACCGGCGGAGCGGGCGCCGACACGATCGATGGTGGCGACGGTATTGATACCGTGGATTATTCGGCCGAGAACTATTTTGCCCGGATTTACGTCAATCTTGGGTCGCTTCCACGCGATGTCTTCTTCGGCCAGATCCTGGGGGCGGGACAAGCGATAAATTCGTTCGGCAACACGGATACGCTGATCGGGATCGAGAACATCATCACCGGCGACGGCGAAGATTACATTGTCGGTAACGGTGCCGCCAACCGGATCGAAACCGGCATCGGCATCGACTATCTTGAAGGTGGTGGCGGCGCCGACGTTTTGATCGGCGGCGCCGGCGACGACGTGTATCTGGTCAGCCAAACCGAAGGCGATGTGATCATCGAATATGCCGGTGGCGGCATCGATGAAATCCGTACGTTCGATGCTGTCTTCAACCTTGGAGCGTACGCGAACGTAGAGAATCTTTATGGCTATTCGCCGAGCGGCCATACGCTCACCGGCGATGCCTACGATAACATTGTCGTCGGTTACACTGGCTCCGACACCGTTTACGGCGAGGGCGGCGACGACGGGGTTTATGGCGGGGCAGGCAACGACACCCTTTATGGCGGCGAAGGCACCGACCAAATCTTCGGTGGAAGCGGCTCGGACAGACTTTTTGGCGGAAATGGCAATGACACCCTACGCGGTGGTGCCGATGCCGACATTTCGTCTGGCGGCGACGGTAACGACACATTCACCGACACGGTCGCCAACCTGAACGGCGACACGATCACCGACTTCATGCTCGGTGATCGCATCGTATTTCTTGGCGCGACGCTGGCCAACTTCAGCTACAGCCTGTCCGGCTCGACGTTGACCTTTACCGGGGGGTCGCTGACGCTCGCCGGATTTGGCGGGACGCTCAAGGCGCTGGCCAATCCAGGCGGCGGTGTGCAGCTGGTCGTGCAGCCCGCCGACGTCCGCAACGACTTCAATGGCGACGGTCGTAGCGACATTCTGTGGCGCAATGTCGATGGACAAGTTTCGGATTGGCTTGGTCAATCGAATGGCGGGTTTGTCCAGAACGATCTCAATGCGGCTTCTGTCGTTCCAAACTCGTGGCAGATTGCGGGGACTGGCGACTTCAACGGCGACGGTCGCGACGACATCCTGTGGCGCAATGTCGACGGGCAGCTGAGCAACTGGCTGGCGACCGCCAGCGGCGGATTTACTCCAAATGACAGCAATGCCGCAACGTCGGTTTCCTTGTCTTGGCAAGTTGCCGGCACCGGCGACTTCAACGGCGACGGACGCGACGACATCCTGTGGCGCAACACCAACGGCACGGTCAGCGACTGGCTTGGCCAGTCCAACGGCGGCTTTGTCGCCAACGACGTCAATGCGGCGCGCTTCGTTCCCACCTCGTGGAGCGTGGTCGGCACCGGCGACTTCAACGGCGACGGGCGTGACGATATCCTGTGGCGCAATAGCAATGGTCAGATCAGCGACTGGCTCGGCCAGGCCAATGGCGGGTTCGTGCTCAACGATACCATCGCGCTGACCCAGGTCGATACCGCGTGGAGCGTGGTCGGCACCGGCGACTTCAACGGCGACGGGCGCGACGACATCTTGTGGCGCAACACCAACGGCACGATCAGCACCTGGTCGAGCCAGGCCAACGGCGGGTTCGTCAACAATGGCGCGATCTCGGGCGTGTTCGTGCCGCTGGCATGGACCGTGGCCGCGGTCGGCGACTACAATGGCGACGGGCGCGACGACATATTGTGGCGCAACGCCGATGGCACGGTCACCGACTGGCTCGCCAATCCCAACGGCAGCTTCACCCCCAACGACGCCGCCGCCGCGCAAAGCGTGCCGACCGCATGGCACGTGCAGCCGGAAGCGCCGTTTATCTAAAGACGCGTCTCACCAGACCCTGGAACGGCAGCCTCGCCCTCCGTCTCAGGCCGCGATCATCGCGCCCTTGTCCGCCGGCTTGCGCCGCGCGCGCTTGGGCAGGAAATTGAGATCGTTGGCCTTGGTCCGCACCGCTTCCTGCGATCGGCCAAGCGCATTGGCGATTTCGGGGATCGTCCGCTGCGCAAAGATCAGTTCGGCCAGTCGGTCGATGTCGTCGGCGTGCCACGGCTTGGTATGGTTCGATCGATTTTTCGCAAGCAACATCATCCATCCTTAAACCATCAAGAGATCGGGGTACGCGGTACAGGCGATGGCCGGCGGCCTAGTGGCCCGCCGCCATTCGCGGGATCAGACGGACGTCGTCTCGAGCGTGGAGAATTCCGGCTCGGGAATGCCGTTCGTTTCATAGTCGGCGACCAGTTCGGTCTTGCGAGCCGCCAGCTGCTCGCCCAGCGCATCCATGTCGAGGCCGGCCTTGCGCGCCTGGGCGAACATGCCGTCCATGCGCTTTTCCTCTTCCTCGACGTGATGCTCGATCTGCTCCTGCAGCACGGTCACCTTGGCGTCATAATAATCGTCGTCCGGGCCACCGGCCATGATTTCGGCGATCAGCACTTTGGCACCGTCATGTTCGACATAAGCTTCTTTCAGCAGATCATTTTCGACCTTACCTTCGCAGGCGGGGTAAAAGATCTCCTCCTCGATCTTGGCGTGGACGCTGAGCTCAAGGCAGATCTGCCGCGCCAGCTTTTCCTTCGCTCCGTCGCCTTTAGCTTTCTCGAACTTGCCGAACAGCTCATCGACCGAGCGGTGATCGGCTTTCAACAACGCCACTGCATCGGGTGATTTCTGATCGGCCATGTTGGTCTCCTTCGGTCATTGAAACCACGACCCGAAGCTTGGGTTCCGGCTCCTCAGCCCACGATTTCAGGGGATTTTCGGCGCATCCATGCAGCCACGAGGGCGAGCGGGCCTTCGATCGATACGATCACTCAACAATTGTTACGGCGATTTCTGCGTTGAGATCTTCGCCCATGCCGCCGGGTCTTTCGCGCGAAGCTCGTAAAGCTGTGCAAGCACCGCATGTCGTTTGGCGACATCGGCCTGCTTGCTCGCTTCGGCGCGGGCGCGTTCCTCCTCGGCACGCTGAAGCAGATATAGCCGGTCGTCCTCGGTCATCGTGATCCCCTTTCGTTCCCGCATGTCAGGGACGTCGAGGCGCGTCGCTTACCTATGTTATCTTGCCCCGATGGAAACAATTCAAGAACGGTTGAATGCAGCCCCGCTTATGTTCATGATCCGACGATGACCAACACGCCGCCCGCCGACAATCGCCACGAGGCGCTGGAGATATTCCTGAAGCGACTGGTTCTAAGGTCAGACCTGACAGCGGAGGAGCAGGCGGCGATTACCGCGCTACCCGGCGAGTGGACCCAGATCGGTCCCCAGCGCGACCTGGCCAGCCCGGGACAGGCCATGAACCACGCCTGCCTGATGGTGAACGGCCTCGCCGCCCGCTTCGATCAGCTTGCCAACGGGCAGCGGCAATTCAACGCGCTGCACATTCCGGGCGACATGTGCGACCTTCACTCGGTCCCCGCACCGATCACCGGCTGGGGCATCCAGGCGCTGACTGTCACCACCTATCTGCGTATCCCGCACGAAGCGATCCGCGAGCTGATCGCCGATCGGCCGGCTGTCGCCCTTGCCTTCTGGCGCGACACGATCGTCGATGCCTCGATCCTCGCCAAGTGGGTCAGCGCGCTCGGTCGCCGCGGGGCGGAGGCACGACTGGCGCACTTCCTGTGCGAGGTCGCGGTTCGGCTCGAACAGTCTGGCGCCGGCACGCGGACCGTGTTCCGCCTTCGCGCGACGCAGATGCACATGGCCGACTTCCTTGGCATCAGCACCGTTCACGTCAGCCGATCATTGCAGGCGCTCCGTGGCCGCGGCTTGGTCGAAGTAGAGGACTACACCTACCGCATCCCCGACTTCGAGGCGCTGGCGCACTTCGCCGAATTCGACCCTACCTATCTGCTGCTCCACGAGCCTTCTATCCATCCGCAGCAAGGGCGCTCGGCCGCAAGTTAGGCGTCCGCCGGTTGGACCGACCTACTTCGAAGCGGCCCGTTTCCGCTTCCGCAGCACGGTGTCCAGTTCCTCCGCCTGCTCCGCATTATGTTCGCGGAGCGCGATGATCTCCGCTTCCTCCAGCTCCTCGATCCCCGCCATTTCGTCGCGGGCGCCGCGTTTGGCGATGATCAGCTCGTCGAGCTTGGCGTGAAGAGCGATATCGCGGCGGTGCGCGTCCAGCTCGCGCTGGTTCTGTCTATTGAGCACCATCTGGGTCAGCGTGATCGCCATGATCGACAGCGCTGCGGTCAACAGATCGGTCGGCAATCCGACCAGGAACCAGATCCCGCAAAACAGGATTACCCCAATCTGCATCAATGGGTTGGCGAACAGGTCCGACACGAAGGTCGATACCGCACAGCCAATCACTTCGATCCGGCTCTTCTTTTCTGTTTTCTCGGTCATGACGACTGCATAACAATTGGATGCCCGAACGGTTGCGAACTTGGAAAATGCTCCGGCAGCAGACGAGGATTGAACAATAGGATTTGGACTGCTTTGTGGCGGCGCGCAGTCGACGACGCTCTTTCTCATGAGTAGCTAAAGCAGTGGAACTGGGCGCAATCTCTCGGCCAAAAATTCAAAGTTGATTCTAAAGTTTACAACCCCCCTGTTTGGGGGGTCTGGTATCAACTTCGGTGTGTCGCGACGGTCGCCGCGGCCGCGCCTGTCACGGTGTGTTCCTTGACTTTTCGCCCTCTAGCCCGCAAGTGCGCCGGTGGCGCTCAGCGACGGTTCGCTTCAGGCCTTTTCACACCGGATATTTCATGAGTTTTGCCGATCTCGGCCTTTCCGACCAGTTGCTCGGCGCTGTCGCCGACAGCGGGTACGACACGCCCACCCCGATCCAGAAGGGCGTGATCCCGTCCGCGCTGATGGGGCGCGACTTGGTGGGGATCGCCCAGACTGGTACCGGCAAGACCGCCGGCTTCGTCCTGCCGATGATCGACATCTTGGCCGAGGGCCGCACCCGTGCCCGCATGCCGCGCAGCCTGATCCTCGAGCCGACGCGCGAGCTTGCCGCGCAGGTCGCCGAGAATTTCGTCAAATACGGCAAGAACCATCGCCTCTCGATGGCCTTGCTGATCGGCGGCGTGCAAATGGGCGATCAGGTCAAGGCGCTCGAAAAGGGTGTCGACGTGCTGATCGCCACCCCGGGCCGGCTGATGGACCTGTTCGGCCGCGGCAAGATCATGCTCAACGACTGCAACCTGCTGGTCATCGACGAAGCCGACCGCATGCTCGACATGGGGTTCATCCCCGACATCGAGGAAATCTGTTCCAAGCTGCCGCGCGGTCGCCAGACCCTGCTGTTCTCGGCCACTATGCCCCCGCCGATCAAGAAACTGGCCGACAAGTTCCTTAACGATCCCAAGACGATCGAGGTCGCCCGCCCGGCCACCGCCAACGTCAACATTACCCAGAAACTGGTGATGACCGCAGGCCCGAAGAAGCGCGATGTCGTCCGCACGATCCTTCGCGAAGAGGGTTTCCGCAACGCCATCATCTTCTGTAACAAGAAGGTGACCGTTCGCGAAGTCTACACGAGCCTGAAGCGATCGGGCTTCGCCGTCGGCCAGATCCAGGGCGACATGGACCAGTCGAGTCGCATCGCCGAGTTCGATCGTTTCAAGGGCGGGGAAGTAACCGTGCTGGTCGCCTCCGACGTCGCCGCCCGCGGGCTCGACGTGAAGGGGGTCAGTCATGTCATCAATTTCGACGTGCCGTGGCAGCCCGACGACTACATCCACCGTATCGGCCGCACCGGCCGCGCCGGAATGAGCGGCGTCGCCTACACCCTTGCCACCTCGGCCGATGGCGAAGCGGTCGCCAATATCGAAAAATTGACCGGCATGAAGCTGCCTCGGACCGGTGCCGGCGAAGCCGCCGCGACCGCTACCGAAGACACGGCTGCACCTGCCGAGGTCGTCGAGGCCAAGGCGCCACGCCGCGAACGAACCAAGCCGGCTGTCAAGCGCGACGAGCCCAAGCGCGAGGAGCGCAACCCCGAGCCGCGGCGCGAGGAGTCGAAGCCCCAACCGCGGGCCGCCGCGCCAAAGAAGCCGGCCCCGGCTCCGGCACCCGTCGCCGAACTCGAGGACGACGACCGCTGGAACGGCCCGATGCCCGGCTTCCTCTCGGTCGGCTTTACCCCGTCGAAGTAAGGCTAGCGATTGCGATAGCGGGCCAGGAAAGCGTCTGCATGAGCCGTGAAATTTCCGGCCCGTATCGCGTCGCGAAGCCCCTTCATCAGGCGTTGGTAGAAAAACAGGTTATGCTCGGTCATCAGCATCGATCCCAGGATCTCGCCTGATCGGACCAAATGGTGGACGTAGGCCCTGCTGTAGTCGGCGCAGGTCGGGCATGGGCAGTCGGCCTCGATCGGCGCCTTGTCCTCGGCAAATTTGGCATTGCGGATGTTGATCGGCCCGTCGGCGGTAAAGGCTTGCCCCGTCCGCCCCGACCTGGTCGGCAGCACGCAGTCGAACATGTCGATCCCGCGTCGCACGGCCTCGACGATATCGTCGGGCTTGCCCACACCCATCAGATATCGCGGCTTGTCGACCGGCAACTGTGAAGGCGCGAAGTCGAGGCAGCCGAGCATCGCTTCCTGCCCCTCCCCCACAGCAAGTCCGCCGACGGCGTAACCGTCGAAGCCAATGTCGATCAGCGCATCGGCCGAGTGCTGCCGCATCCCGCGATCGAGCACCCCCTGCTGGATTCCGAAGATCGCTGCGCGGTCGGCATGCTCGCCGCCGCGGTCGAACTCGTCGCGGCTCCTTCTGGCCCAGCGGATCGACCGCTCCATCGCTTCCTGCTGCTTTTCCGGCGTGACATCGGGTCGGACGAGCTCATCGAATTGCATGACGATGTCGCTGCCGAGCAGTCGCTGGACCTCGATCGAGCGCTCCGGGCTGAGCATGTGCCGCGATCCGTCGAGATGACTTTTGAACGACACGCCCTCGTCGGTGACCTTGGTGAGATCGCTCAGGCTCATCACCTGATATCCCCCGCTGTCGGTCAGGATCGGCCGGTCCCAGTTCATGAATTTGTGCAGCCCGCCCATCGACGCCACCCGCTCGGCACCGGGCCGGAGCATCAGATGATAGGTATTGCCAAGCAGGATGTCGGCCCCGCTGGCGCGCACTCCTTCCGGTTTCATTGCCTTCACCGTGGCCGCCGTGCCGACCGGCATGAAGGCGGGTGTGGCGATCGTTCCGCGCTGCATCTGGATGGCGCCAGAACGTGCAGCGCCGTCAGTGGCCGCAAGGGAAAAGGAAAATCTGGTCATCGCCGCGCCTCCTAGCGGCTGCCATCCGCTCCGACTAGGAGGGCGCAATGATCGAACCCTGGGTCTATCCCGTCCTGACCACGGTCGCCGTCCTGACCGGGTTCATCGATTCGATTGCCGGCGGCGGCGGACTGATTATGATGCCCGCTTTGCTATTCGCCGGCGTCCCGCCCATCAACGCGCTGGCAACCAACAAATTGCAGTCGATGTTCGGCA
The DNA here is from genome assembly GCA_963740965.1 of uncultured Alphaproteobacteria bacterium. Lineage (GTDB taxonomy): Bacteria > Pseudomonadota > Alphaproteobacteria > Sphingomonadales > Sphingomonadaceae > Sphingomicrobium. The sequence goes on along the minus strand of CAVUFW010000006.1, from coordinate 139,153 downwards.
CCGCGACCGCCTTTGCCAATTATGCACGCAAGGGTCTGGTCGATTGGCGATCGAACCTGCTTTCCGTGGCGCTGATATTCGTTGCCGCCGGTGTGGGCGTGATGGTGGTGCAAACGGTCGATACCCGACTCCTGTCGCTACTTATTCCGCTGCTACTACTGGCGGTCGCGCTCTACGTGCTGATTAGCCCTCGAATGAGCGACGAGGACGCCCACCAACGGGTCGGACCTGGCGCCTATTCACCGGTCGGGGCCGCCATCGGATTCTATGACGGCTTTTTCGGACCCGGGACCGGAAGCTTCTTCACCACCACCCTCGTCGGCCTTCGCGGTCTCGGCCTGACCCGGGCCACAGCACTGACCAAATTGTTCAACCTTACGAGCAACATTGCCGCCGTGTTGCTGTTCGCGATCGGTGGACACATGTTCTGGCTGCTGGGCATCTGCATGGCCGCGGGTGCAATGATCGGCGGTTGGATCGGAAGCCACACGGCCATGCGCTTCGGCGCGGCGGTGATCCGGCCATTGTTGGTCGTTCTCTCCTTGGGGCTGACCGCGCGCCTGCTGTGGAGCTACTTTTCGGGTTGAGCTAGGAAGCGTCAATGTCTTCGATTGCCTACCAGTCGCTTTCCGACCGGCTCGACCGTCGCGACCCGCTGGCAGCAGCGGCGATGATCGCGCTGGCCGAGGCAGGCGATGCCGATGCGCAATACAAGGCGAGCGAACTTACTCTGCGTGGCCAGGGGGGACCGACCGACCTGGCCGTCGCCTATCGATGGATGGAACGCGCGGCTAACCTGGGTCACCCCGATGCACGACGCGGACTCGGTTACTACACCGCCGCTGGCCTTGGATGCCGCGCCGATGCGGACGCCGCCCGGCGCCAGCTTGAGTCGATCGCCGCGGTCGATCGCTTCGTTGCGGTCCAGCTTGCATTTCTCCAGCACGTCGGCGGGCCCGACCGTCTGGCTAACGTCAGTCGTCGTCTGCTCAGCGCCGACCCACATATCGAAATCGTCGGCGCACTTTTCACCGCCGCCGAATGCCGATACCTACAACTGCTCGCCAATCCGTGGCTGGAACCGGCGATGATCTATGCTGCGACGGGCGAAGGCATGCGCGACCCGCACCGCGACAGCGACAATATGGTGATCGCGCCAATGACCGAGGATCTGGTCGTCCAGTCGGTCAACCGGACCATCGCCGCCGCCAGTTTGACCGATGTCACCTGGGGCGAGCCGCTACACATCCTGCGCTATCGCCCCGGGCAGCAATATCGCCCGCATCACGATGCCCATGCCTTCGCGCCCGTTGAAAAACGGCGCATCGCCACCGCCCTCTTGTACCTCAACGACGACTATGAAGGCGGCGAAACGCATTTCCCCGAACTCGACGTGACCGTGCGCGGCCAGGTCGGCGACCTGCTGATCTTCCATAACCTTGACGCCGACGGGATGCCCGACTCGCGCATGATCCACGCCGGCCTGCCAATCGTCGCCGGCGAGAAATGGCTCGCGACACGCTGGATCCGGGGAAGCGACTATTTCGGGAGAAGTAGCGACCCGTCGCCATAGCTGTAGAAGCGATAATCGTTTTCGATCGCGTGCGCGTAAGCGTCGCGCATGACGTCCAACCCCATCAGCGCCGAGACCAGCATGAACAGCGTCGATCGCGGGAGGTGGAAATTGGTCAACAGTCCCCCGACCGCGTTGAACCGATAGCCGGGGGTAACGAAGATCGCGGTATCCCCTTCGAAGGGGCGAATGACGCCATCGTCGGTGGCGGCGCTCTCAAGTAATCGCAGGGAGGTCGTTCCGACCGCAATCAATCGCCCCCCGCTCGCCCGCGCCGCGTTGAGCCGGTCGGCGGTCGAGGGATCGATCCGACCCCATTCGGAATGCATCCGGTGATCGACGGTGTCGTCGACCTTGACGGGTAGAAAGGTCCCTGCACCGACGTGCAGGGTCAGCGTTTCCCGCGCGATCCCGCGTTCGTCGAGCGCCGCGACCAGCCGATCGGTGAAATGCAAGGCAGCCGTCGGTGCCGCGACCGCACCTTGTTCGCGCGCGAACATCGTCTGGTAGTCGCTTGCATCGGCGTCATCGGTTCCACGTTTCGACGCGATGTATGGCGGCAGCGGCATGTGTCCGGCACGATCGAGTAGCAGCTCGACCGGTTCGTCGCCGCCGAACTCCAGGAGGATGGCACCCGCATCATCGCGTTCGATCGCCGTGGCCGCAACGTTCGATCCAAAATCAATCACGTCGCCGTCCCTCACCCGCTTGGCATTGCGGACGAATGCCCACCAACGGCGCAATCCCTCACGCTTGTGCAAGGTCGCACCGACGCTTGCCTCGCCGCGCTTGCCCTCCAACTGCGCCGGAATCACCTTGGTATCGTTGAATACCAAGACGTCGTCAGGCCGGAGCAAGTCCGGCAGGTCGAGCATCGTCTTGTCAGAGATCGAGTCGCCTTCAACCAGCAGCAGGCGAGCCGAATCGCGCGGTCGTGCGGGGCGGAGCGCGATCCGGTCGCTCGGCAAATCGAAATCGAAGTCAGCGACTTTCATCAGCCGGCCGGCTTAGTCTCCGCCGGCGCTGCGGGCAGCGGGCCATCGATCCATACTCGCACCATCTTCGTCGGCACGTCGGGCGGCTCACCGGGCGCGATCCCGTCGACGAATTGCATCCCTGAAATCACGCGCCCCAGAATGCTATACTTATTGTCGAGCGACATTCCCGCCGACAGCATGATGAAGAACTGGCTGTTGCCGCCGCTGAGGTCGTCGAACTTCCGAGCCATTGCAACCACACCGCGCATGTGTGGCAGGGTGCTGAACTCGGCCGGCACGTTGGGCAGCGTCGAGCCGCCGGTCCCATCACCCTTCGGATCACCGCCCTGGGCCATGAAGCCGGGGATGACGCGATGGAAGCTCAGGCCGTTGTAGAACCCCTGTGCAGCCAAGGTCTGTATGCGGTACACATGCCGGGGAGCGACGTCCGGTCGCAACTGGATGACGACCGTCCCGCCGCTCGACAATTCAATGTTCAGACGATTGGCGGGGTCGGCAGCCACCGCCGCCGGTGCAGTTAGCGTAACGGCGGGCGCGGCCGGCGGGGCGGGCTTCGCGGCCACGATTGCCAGCGCCATGAACGGCAATGAAAAAAAGCTCTTACGCATTTATGTTCCCACCCGTGAAATATCCGCACCGTCTAACAGGGACGGCTGAACCGCGTCTGACGATCAGCGCCCCAATTTTGCAGCGACGTCGGCGGCCACCGCAGGCGGCACGAACTTGTCGATCTTGCCGCCATAGCGCGCGATCTCCTTTACCAGCCGGCTGGCGATCGGTTGCAGCGAGACATCGGCCATCAGAAACACGGTCTCGATGTCGTCGTTGAGTTGCTGGTTCATTCCGGCCATCTGATACTCATATTCGAAATCGGCGACCGCCCGGAGGCCGCGCAGGATCAACGACGCGCCTTCACGCGTCGCAAAATCCATCAACAATGAATCGAATTCCACGACCGCGATGTCGCCGGGAATGTCGGCCAGTTCGCGCTCGACCATCACGATCCGCTCGGCGACGCTGAACATCGGCTCCTTGGAAGGATTGGTGGTCACCCCGATCACCAATCGGTCGACCAGGTGCGCGCCGCGACGAATGATGTCGAGATGGCCGAGCGTGAGCGGATCGAAGGTGCCGGGATAGACACCGATGCGACGGATCGTCACCGGTCGCGCTTCGTGATGTAGCGCGCGATGGCCCGCAGCAATTCGGCCTCTTCGCCATGATCGGCGAGGTGTTCGACAGCTTGCTCGACCAGCATGTCGGCTTGCTGCCGCGCGCGCTCCTCGCCAAGCAGGGAGACGAAGGTCGCCTTTCCGGCCTCGGCATCCTTATGCAGCTTCTTGCCGGCGACCGACTCATCGCCCGCATGATCGAGCAGATCGTCGGCGATCTGGAAGGCGAGGCCAATATTCCGGGCGTAGCCGCGGTAAGGCGTGCGCGAATCGGCCGGCAGTCGCCCGAGGATGCAGGCCGCCTCGACCGAAAACTCGATTAAGGCACCTGTCTTAAGCTGCTGGAGGCGGGTAATCGCCGCAAGGTCGAGTGTCTCACCCTCGGCGGCGAGGTCGAGCATCTGGCCGCCACCCATGCCCGACAGGCCCGAAGCAGTGGCAAGCCCCAAGACTAGTTCGGCGCGCGGCACGGGATCGGGGCAGGTTTCCGGATCAGCCAGGATTTCGAACGCCAAGTCGTGGAAGCAGTCGCCGGCCAGGATGGCTGTTGCCTCGTCATAGGCCTTGTGCAGGGTCGGCTTGCCGCGCCGCATGTCGTCGTCATCCATCGCCGGCAGGTCGTCGTGGATCAACGAATAAACGTGGATCGCCTCGATCGCGGCGCCGGTCCGAACCGCGCGCATCTCCTCGATGCCGAACAATCGGGACGCGGCGACCGTGAGCAACGGCCGCAACTTCTTGCCCCCGCCGATCGCGGCATGGCGCATCGCGGCGAACAGTCGGTCGCGCGGGTCGCCCGGCGGATCGAGCAATTGCGAGAACAGGGAATCGACCGCGCCGGCAATGCGCCGGGCTTCGGCGTCCAGGTCGATGCGATCGATCACGTCAGTCGGCATCGAATGGCGCCATGCCCGCGGGCTGCCCGTCAGGCCCCAATCGGATCTGCTCGATCCTCTCCTGCGCCGCCGCCAGCCGAGCCTCGCAATGACGCTTCAAACGATCGCCGCGCTGGTAGAGCTCGATCGACTTGTCGAGCGGTTCGCTACCCTGTTCGAGGCTTCGGACGATGGTTTCGAGCTCGGCCAGCGCCGCCTCGAAACTCAGTTGGTCGATCGGGTCGGAAGCCATGATTCAAGTCTGTCCCGATGGTGGGCGATTGGCAAGCTGGCGTCAGGCGCGCTTGAACGGATCCTTGATGCCGGGGACGATTTCGTCCGAGGTATCGACCTCCCCCGCTTCGGCGGAAATCAATGCCGCTTCGGCATCACGGGCATGCTGCTCGCGCTCGTCGCGCAGCTCCTGGATCAGGGCGGCGCGGTCGCTGTCGAAGCGGGTGTCGGTCGGGGCCGGGGTGCCGGCCGCCTTCTGCGCCTTGATTACCGCGGCATCGAGCTCGCGCTGGCTGGTCAGGCCAAGGGTCACCGGATCCTTCGGCTGGATGTTCGCCATGTTCCAGTGCGACCGATCGCGGATCGCACCGATGGTGGTGCGGGTGGTGCCGATCAGCTTGCCGATCTGGCCGTCCGACACTTCGGGATGATTGCGGATGATCCAAGCGATTCCGTCGGGCTTGTCCTGCCGCTTCGACACGGGGGTGTAGCGCGGGCCCTTGGTGCGGGTGATCGGGTCGGGCGCCTTGTGCATCTGCAGGACGTAGTCGGCGTCCTTCTGCCCCTTCTCGATCTCCTCATGGGTCAGCTCGCCGGCGCGGATCGGATCGCGGCCGGTCAGCTTGGTCGCCGCGGTATCGTCGGCGATGGCCTGGATTTCGAGAATGTGGAGCCCGCAGAATTCGGCGATCTGGGTGAAGGCGAGCGAGGTGTTGTCGACCAACCAGGCGGCGGTGGCGTGGGGCATGAGCGGCTGGGCCAACGAAAGTCTCCTGAAACAAGAAGGGCCGCCCCTTCCCGGAGCGGCCGCTGTTGGAGGCGATTTACGCCGCCCGGGGAACAAGGGCAAGCAGCAACTGCCGAAGCCTGTCCTGGATGCCCTTAAGTTGATGAAGTTTCCCGAGTGCGGCGCCATTTCGGGGGGCAATCGTCAACTTAAGGAATCTGCCGCCTTTGACGGGATGGCACGACGCTGACCCAAGCAGACGAAATCCAATTTTGGAAGCGCAAAGATCGCCTCAGCTTTCCATCGACAGCACGATCTTGCCGACGTGGTCGCCGCTTTCCATTCGCGCATGGGCGGCGGCGGCCTCGGCCAGCGGAAACACCTTGTCGATCGCCGGCTTAAGACGATTGCCCTCGACGTACGGCCAGACGGTCTTGGCAAGCTCGTCAGCGACCATGGTCTTGAAATGCACGTCGCGCGGGCGCAGCGTCGATCCGGTCAACGTCAGGCGTCGCCGCATGATATCGACAATGCCGATCTCGGCGGTCGGGCCGCGCTGAAAGGCGATCGAGACGTGACGGCCCTCGTCGCCAAGGCACATGAGGTTGCGCGGGACATAGTCGCCGCCGACCATGTCGAGCACGACATCGACGCCCTTTGACCGGGTCAGCGCGAGCACTTCCGCCACGAAATCGCGCGCCTTGTAGTCGATCGCGTGGGCCGCGCCGAGTGCGAGCGCCGCCTGACATTTGGCCGCGCTGCCGCAGGTCACGATCACGGTCAGGCCGAACAATTTGCCCAGCTTGATCGCCATCGTTCCGATGCCGCTGGTCCCGCCGTGGACCAGCACCGTATCGCCATCGGCGGCAAAGCCGCGTTCGAACAGATTGATCCACACCGTGAAGACCGTCTCTGGCATGGCCGCGGCCTCGACCATGGTCAGCACCTCGGGCACCGGCAGGCAGGTGCCGGCGGGCGCGACGCAATATTCGGCATAGCCACCGCCGGCGACCAAGGCGCACACCTTGGCTCCGATCAGGTGCATGGCCCCCGCCCCGGCAGCGACGACCGTGCCGGCGATTTCCAGCCCCGGAAGGTCGGATGCGCCGTCGGGCGGCGGATAGACCCCAAGCCGCTGAAGCACGTCGGGACGATTGACCCCGGCCGCCGCCACCCGGATCAGGACTTCGTCGGGACCCGGCTGGGGCACGGGGCGGTCGGTGAGGCGCAGGACGTCCGGGCCGCCGGGGCCCGAAATCTCGATGGCACGCATACGGATGGGATTGGTCACGGCGGCCTTATTGACAGCGTCCCGCGATCGGTCAACGTTGATTGTCATGGACGAGGACGACTTCTTTTCCAGCCGGCCGACCGACCCGCTGACCCTGGTCTGCAAGCAGGACCTCGGCCCGCTGTCGGTGGCCGAACTCGACGAGCGGATCGTGCTGTTGCGCGAGGAGATCGCCCGGATCGAGCGCCACCAGGCCGAAACCGCCGCCCACCGAAGCGCCGCCGATGAGCTGTTCAAGCGATCGTAAACGACCCCGCGTCGGCGCGTTACATCTTCGCGCCATTCTGCCCTTGATTGCGCCGCCCCACGGGACGACATTGGTGTCCAAGGAGTGACTCATGGCTATTTTCGCACGCGCCCTCGAACAGACATTGTCCAATGCCCTCGGCGAGGCGGGCAAGCGTCGGCACGAATATGCAACGCTGGAACATCTGCTGATGGCGCTGGTCGACGACGAGCATGCCAGCCAGGTGATGACGTCGTGCGGGGTCAATCGCGACGAGCTGAAGGCGACGGTCAAACATTATCTGGACAACGAACTTGGCGCGCTGGTCGCCGACAGCGCGACCGACCCGACCCCGACCAGCGGCTTTCAGCGCGTCGTCCAGCGCGCGATCCTGCACGTTCAGTCGTCGGGCCGCGACGACGTCACCGGCGCCAACGTCCTGGTTGCGCTGTTCAGTGAACGCGAGAGCTATGCGGTCTATTTCCTGCAGCAGCAGGACATGAGCCGGCTGGATGCGGTCACTTTCATCAGCCACGGTGTCGGCAAGGGTGAAACCGCGTCCGAGCCACGCGACCCCGGATCGGCGCCGGAGGAGAAGACCGAGAGCAAAGCGAGCGACAAGAAGGAAAGCGCGCTTGCCCAGTTCACGGTCAATCTCAATGAGAAGGCTAAGTCGGGCAAGGTCGATCCGCTGATCGGCCGCATGGCGGAGGTCGATCGCACGGTGCAGATCCTGTGCCGCCGGTCGAAGAACAACCCGCTTTATGTCGGTGACCCCGGCGTCGGTAAGACCGCCATTGCCGAGGGCCTGGCGCGCAAGATCATCGAGGGCGACGTGCCCGAAGTGCTGAAGCCGGCGGTTATCTATTCGCTCGACATGGGAGCGCTGCTGGCCGGAACGCGCTATCGCGGCGACTTCGAGGAGCGGTTGAAGTCGGTCGTCACCGAGCTTGAGAAACTGCCCGACGCAATCCTGTTCATCGACGAGATCCACACGGTGATCGGGGCCGGCGCGACCAGCGGCGGGGCGATGGACGCGTCCAACCTGCTGAAGCCCGCATTGTCGAGCGGCGCGATCCGCTGCATCGGGTCGACCACCTATAAGGAATTCCGCAACCACTTCGAAAAGGACCGCGCATTGCTGCGCCGGTTCCAGAAGATCGACGTCAACGAGCCGACGGTCGAGGATACGGTCAAGATCATCGCCGGGCTTCGCTCGTCCTTCGAGCAGCATCACAAGGTCCGCTACACCCCCGACGCGATCAAGTCGGCGGTCGAACTGTCGGCGCGCTACATCCACGACCGCAAATTGCCCGACAAGGCGATCGATGTGATCGATGAGGTCGGCGCGATGCAGATGCTGGTCCCGCCGAGCCGCCGCAAGAAAACCATCACCACCAAGGAAATCGAGGCGGTGGTGGCAACGATGGCGCGGATCCCGCCGAAATCGGTGTCGAGCGACGACAAGCGCGCGCTGGAAACGCTCGAAACCGACCTGAAGCGGGTCGTGTTCGGGCAGGATCTGGCGATCGAGAAACTGGCGTCGGCGATCAAGCTTAGCCGTGCCGGTCTTCGCGATCCCGACAAGCCGATCGGCAATTACCTGTTCTCGGGACCCACCGGCGTCGGCAAGACCGAGGTCGCGCGGCAGCTGGCGAACGTCATGGGCATTCCGCTGCAGCGGTTCGACATGTCCGAATATATGGAACGTCATTCGGTCAGCCGGCTGATCGGCGCACCGCCGGGCTATGTCGGCTACGACCAGGGCGGATTGCTGACCGATGCGGTCGACCAGCAGCCACACAGCGTTTTGCTGCTCGACGAGATCGAAAAGGCGCATCCCGACCTGTTCAACATCCTGCTGCAGGTAATGGATAACGGGAAGCTGACCGATCACCACGGCAAGACCGTCGATTTCCGCAACACCATCCTGATCATGACCACCAATGCCGGGGCCGCCGACATGGCGCGCGAAGGCATCGGCTTCGGCGCCCTCAACCGCGAGGACGTGCAGGAGGACGCGATCAAGAAGATGTTCACGCCCGAATTCCGCAACCGTCTGGATGCGGTGGTGCCGTTCGGATATCTGCCGCCGGCGGTGGTCGCGCGGGTGGTCGACAAATTCATCCTGCAGATGGAATTGCAGCTGGCCGACCGCAACGTGCACATCCAGCTCGACGACGAAGCGCGCGAGTGGCTGACCAACAAGGGCTACGACAAGCTCAATGGTGCGCGGCCGATGGGACGCCTGATGCAGGAGAAGATCAAGCAACCGCTGGCCGAGGAATTGCTGTTCGGCAAGCTGGTCGACGGCGGCGAGGTCAAGGTCCACATCAAGGACGGCCAGCCGGTTTTCGAGATCGTCTCGGCCCCTCCCAAGGTGGTCAAGCCAAAGGGGGCGGCCAAGGCCAAGTCGGAGACCGTCCGGTCAAAGGCCAAGGCGAAAGCCGAGGGCAAGGGCGACAACAACTCCGACGACTAGCGTATCGCCCATTCATCTGCTTGTCTCCCGCCGACACAGCGGGAGACGGGTGATGAAGGCATGGCGAGTCGCGCTTGGCGCGTTGATGGTGACGGCGGCGGGCGCCGCATTGGGCGCACCGACCGACGGGCCGAGCCCGGTCTTCAGCGGTGGCGACCTGTTCAACCTGGCGATGGCGAGTGATCCGCAGATCAGCCCGGACGGACGGCAGATCGCTTACGTCCGCCGGTCGAACGACGTGATGACCGACAAGGCGCGGTCGTCAATCTGGCTGGTCGATGTCGCAAGCGGGCAGCAGCGTCCGATCGCCGCCGGGACCGGCGACAGCTTCGGCCCCGCCTGGTCGCCCGACGGCAAGCGGCTGGCCTATGGATCGACCGCGGAAGGCGGCGCGCCGCAGCTATTCGTGCGCTGGATGGACGGCGGCCAGACGGTCCGCATCACCGGGCTACCGGATAGTCCTCAAGCGATCGAATGGTCGCCCGACGGCACGCGGATTGCCTATCTGATGACGGTCCCCGATGACGGGCCGAAGCTGGGGTCGGCGCCACCCAAGCCCGAGGGCGCGCAGTGGGCACGGCCGCTCGAGATCATCGACAAGGTCACCTATCGCGCGGACGGTGCGGGCTATCTGAAGCCGGGATACGATCATATCTTCATGGTCGACGCGCTCGGCGGATCGCCGCGCCAGCTGACCTTCGGTAGCTATCACGACGGCGCGCCGCACTGGTCGCGCGACGGGCAGTCGATCCTGTTCGGCGCAGTGCGCAAGCCCAATTGGGAGCTGGAAGCGAACGACAGCGAAGTTTATCGCGTCAGGTTATCGGGCGGCGAGCCGGAGCCGCTGACCAGCCGCAAGGGGCCGGACGCCGACCCCCGCCCCTCCCCCGACGGTCGGCAGATCGCCTATCTCGGCTACGACGATCATCTCAAGGGGTACGAGCAGACCGGGCTTTATGTGATGGGCATCGGCGGTGGCGGCGGACGGCTCGTCGCACCGGGGCTCGACCGATCGATCGACCATTTCGAATGGAGCGCCGACAGCCGCTCTATCTTCGCGTCCTACGAGCAGGACGGCAAGGTTACGGTGTCGCGCATCGGCCTGGACGGACGCGTGTCGCCGATCACGGGCGAGGTCGGTGGCGGCGGCCTCGATCGACCCTACGCGGGGGGAGCGTTCAGTGCCGCGCGCAACGGGGCGATCGCCTTTACCAGCGATTCGCCGACCCGACCGGCGGAACTGATGGTGAGCAGCGGCGGCAAGGCGCGGCAGCTGACCCGGCTTAACGACCTCAGTCTGTCGGGCAAGAATTTGGGTACGCTTCGGGAGATCACGATCACCGCGCCCGATGGCGGGAAGGTGCCGAGCTGGATCCTGCTCCCGCCCAGCCACGTCGAGGGTCGTCCGGACCCCACGATCCTGGAAATCCACGGCGGGCCCTATGCATCCTACGGCCCGCATTTCTCGACCGATTACCAGCTTTACGCTGCCGCCGGTTATGCGGTGCTTTACACCAATCCGCGCGGGTCGACCGGCTATGGCCAGCGTTTCGCGGACGGGATCGAGAAGACCTATCCCGACAGTGACTACGCCGATCTCATGGCGGCGGTCGATGGGGCGATTGCGGCCGGTTATGCGGACAAGGACAATCTGTTCGTCACCGGGGGATCGGGCGGCGGGATTTTGACCGCGTGGATCATCGGCAAGACCAATCGCTTCAAGGCGGCGGCGTCGCAAAAGCCGGTGATCAACTGGACCAGCATGGCGCTTACCGCCGACGGGGTGCCGTTCTTCGGGCCGTATTGGCTGGGGTCGTTGCCGTGGGAAAACCAGCAGAGCTACTGGAGCCGGTCGCCATTGAGCCTGATGGCCAATGTGAAGACGCCGACGCTGGTGGTGGTCGGGGCGGAGGATTATCGGACCCCGGTGAGCGAGGCCGAGCAGCTGTATGCGGCGCTGAAGCTGGTCAAGGTGCCGACGATGCTGGTCAAGGTGCCCGACGCCAGCCACGGCGGAATCGCGGCACGGCCGAGCCAGTCCGCCGCCAAGGCAAGCGCGATCATCGCCTGGTTCGACCGCTATCGGAATCGCTAGCCACGGCCGACCAGCGCGTTAGGGTGGGCGCAACCCGACAGGAGATTCCAGAATGATGCGTTCGACCCTGCTTGCCCTTGCCTCCACGATCGCCATCGCCACCGCGGCGGCGGCCCAGATCGCGCCGACCGCGCAGTTCGACACGAAAAGACTGTCCGAGCATGTCCGCATTCTGGGATCGGACGAATTCGAAGGTCGCGCGCCGAGCACGGCGGGGGAAACCAAGACGGTCGCTTATCTGACCGACCAGTTTGCCAAGGCCGGGCTGCAGCCGGGCGGGGTGATCGTCAACGGCAAGCGGACGTGGACCCAGCCGGTGCCGCTGCTCCGGTCCGAATTCAGCGCCGCGCCCAAGGTGGCAGTGAAGCTTGGCGGCAAGTCCGTCGCGCTGACCCAGGGTGAGGAGATCGCCGTCCGCTCACCGACCAATGGCGACAAGGGGATCGACCTGAGCAAGGCCGAACTGGTGTTCGTCGGCTATGGCGTGAAAGCGCCCGAGCGCGGGTGGGACGATTTCAAGGGACAGAACCTGCGCGGCAAAGTGCTGGTGATGCTGGTCAACGACCCCGATTTCGAGGGCGGCGACGGGGACTTTGGCGGCAAGGCGATGACCTATTACGGCCGCTGGACCTACAAGTTCGAGGAAGGAGCGCGGCAGGGCGCGGCCGGCGTGCTGGTGATCCACGAGACCGTGCCGGCGGCGTATGGCTGGGCGACGGTTAAGAACAGCAACACCAACACGATGTTCGACATCGTTCGCGCCAGTCCCAAGGCCGAGCATCCGCCCATGGAGGGCTGGATCCAGCGCGATCTCGCGGCGCGGCTGTTCGCCGACAGCGGGCTGAACTTCGACGCCATGAAAGCCGCGGCGCGCAAGAAGGAGTTCAGGCCCGTGGCGCTCAAATCGCGGATTGACGTGAAGGGCAGCGCGAAGACCGAAGTCATCACGTCGCAGAACGTCGTCGGCCTGCTGCCCGGCACGACCCGTCCCGACGAGACCGTGATCTACAGCGCGCACTGGGACCATCTTGGAATCGGCCAGCCCGATGCCAACGGCGACCGCATCTACAATGGCGCGATCGATAACGGCACGGGCATCGCCCAGCTGATCGAGCAGGCGCGCGCCTTTGCCAGCGGGCCGCGCCCGCAGCGATCGGTGGTATTCCTGGCCGTGACCGCCGAGGAGAAAGGTTTGCTGGGATCCGAATATTATGCGGCGAATCCGATCTATTCGGCGGGCAAAACGGCGGGCGCGATCAACACCGATGTGATGGGGGTGCAGGGACCGGCGCGCGACTATTCGATCCGCGGCAACCAGAAGTTCGGGCTGCTCGACATCTTGGTCGACGAAGCGACCAAGCGCGGCCGTCGTTATACGCCCGACCCCAAGCCCGAAACCGGTGGCTTCTTTCGGTCCGATCATTTCACCTTCGCGAAGGCGGGAATTCCGGCGCTCAGCTTTTCGCCCGGGCAGGATCTGGTGAACGGCGGGATCGCCCGGGCGCAAGCCTATCAGGCCGATTACACCGCACGCCTGTACCATCAGCCCGACGACGAATGGTCGGCCGACTGGGACCTGACTGGAATGGCGGCCGATGCCGAACTGATCCACGCGGTCGGGCTCCGGCTCGCCAATAGTGCCGACTGGCCCAATTGGAGCGCGGATAGCGAATTCCGCGCTGCACGGGACAAGAGCGCGGCCGAGCGCGGCGGGCCAGCGTCGGCGCAGCCTCCCGCGTCAATCCCCGCGCCGGGACCGAAAACGTCAGGCGAACGAGGGTAAGGCGATGGCGGACATCCAGTTCTACACCAATCCGATGTCCCGCGGACAAATCGTTCGATGGATGCTGGAGGAAGTCGGCCAACCTTATGACCAGCACATCATCGGCTACGACGTCATGCACGACGATGACTATCGGGCCATAAACCCGATGATGAAGGTGCCGACGATCGTCGACCGCGGACGAACGGTGACGGAATGCGCCGGGATCGTCGCCTATCTGGCGGAGGCTTATCCGGAGGCCGGTCTGGCGCCGACCGACGACGAGAGAGCGGATTATTATCGCTGGCTGTTTTTTGCAGCCGGACCGATCGAGCAGGCGGTGACCAACAAGGCCAATGGCTTCGAACCGACCGCCGAAAAAGGGCGCATGTTCGGTTATGGCAGTTACGATCTGGCGGTGAACACGCTTGCCGACCATCTGGCAGATCGCGACTTTGTCTGCGGCGATCGCTTTACCGCGGCAGACGTTTACGTCGGAAGCCAGGTGCTGTGGGGAACGCAGTTCGGCACCTTGCCGTCGCTCCAGCCATTTTTGGACTATGGCAAGCGATTGTCGGCACGCGACGCATACCAGCGCGGGCGGGCGATCGACGGAAAGCTAATCGCCGGAATGCAGTCCGCGCAAACGCCTGATCAGACGAGCGAAGACCGGTAAAGGCGAAGCAATTCGCTCCACGCCCGTTCGGCCGCGGGCTGATTATAGGCATCGCTTCCCGGAACGCACCAGCCGTGGTCGCCAGGATAGACCTCGACCGTGGCGCGCTTTTTGGCTGCGGCAAACGTCGACTTCAACACGGTCTTTGCAGTTGGATCCTTCTTGTCGTCGTTCTGTGCGATCGCGACGAGAAACGCCGACTTGGTCTTCGGAATCAGAAGATGCGGGCTGTTGGGGTCCTTGGTGACGAGCCCGCCACCGTGGAAGCTGCCCACCGCGCGGACCCGGTCGGCACGCGTCGATGCGGTGCGGAACGCCAACGGGCCGCCCATGCAATAGCCCTGAACGCCGATCCCCTTACGGCGATCGACCTGTTTCTGGCGATCGAGGAAGCCGACCAGTGCCGTGGCATCCATTGCCACCGCCGTATCCGTCAGCGCCTTGCGATATTCCATCAGCGGCGCCATCGCCGAGCGGTCGGCGGTGTTGACCTTGCCGGTGACGACCGGCGCCGGCCCGGCGCGATAAAAGGGGTTGGGGACAAGTACGACGTAGCCCGACGCGGCAAGGCGTCGCGCCATCTCACGAAACACCGGACGAAGGCCGAAAATATCGGGCCACATCACGACGCCCGGCCACGTCTTGCGACCATCGGGATACACCAGCACGGCGTCGATGACCCCATCCGCCGTTTGCACGCGGACATCGGTTTCCTTAACTGACGCCGCCAGCGCCGACCCTGGCAGTCCGGTCGCCGCGGCCACCGACGACAGGCCGATGACCATGTTTCGACGCGTGATCGAGGTGTCGACGATGAAGGGTTTGCTGCCATTTTCGCACATGATGTGTCTCCGCTTGCCGAACCGAAGCGCTTGCCGGGCCGCTTGGTTCCAGCGCCCGCTGGCCCTGCCGCCTCGCCCGATTGCCATTGTCGGGCCGAACGCTCATAGATCGCACAGAACGCACGCATATTTGTGATGGCAAGTGAATGAAGTCGCTCGATTTTCCCGATATCGTCAGTAGTTTCCGAAGCGCGTCGAACGACCTGCTGGCGGCGATCCTCGACCAAAGCGCGGATTGCATAAAGGTAATCGGGCCGACGGGCAGCCTGGACTTCATGAACCGTAATGGCCGCTGCGCCATGGGCATCGACGATTTCGCGATGGTCGCGGGCAAGGATTGGTGGGACCTCTGGCCGGAAGAGGCGCAGCCGCTCATCCGTCAGTCCGTCGCCAAGGCGCAGGCGGGCCAGCATAGCCGCTTCGAAGCCTTTTGCCCGACCGCCAAGGGCGAGCCGCGCTGGTGGGACGTTTCGGTGGCACCATTGCGCGACGAGCAAGGGGCCTTGCGAGGCCTGATCTCCATCTCGCGCGATATTTCAGGCGACATGGTGGCGCGCGAACTTCGCGAATCGACTGCCGCGGAGATGCGCCATCGGCTCCAGAACGCTTATGCACTGACTAGTGCGATCGTTACCGCAACCGCGCGGGGCGTGCCCGAACGCGAAGTCTTTGCGCGCGAAATCGTCGAGCGTCTTTCGAGACTGGGGATCGCCCAGTCCCTGCTGCTCGATGGCGATGCAATCGGTTCGGCGACATTAGACGCGCTGGTGCGGCGCCTGACCGAACCATTCTGCGGCGACGGTGCCGCACTGGTCATTGCGCCGCTGCCGGAAGTTGAACTTGACGAACAAAAGGTCCGTACACTCGCCCTCGTACTCGGCGAGTTCAGCACGAACAGCAACAAATATGGCGCGCTCGGCCATGGCGGGCAGATCGCGATAGACGGTGTTATCGAAGGCGGCCTGCTGCAACTCGGCTGGCGTGAGACGAGCGACATGCCAGTCGAGGCCGATCAACGTGACGGAAGCAGTGGACTGACGTTGATCCGACGCATGCTCGCCGCGCATGGCGGATCGCTCGACATCGCCTGGCGCGCCGATGGGCTGGACATCAAGGTCACGCTGCCGGGTTTCTGATCCTGCGCGCTGCAGCATGAAGAAAGGCCCGGCGGATCGCTCCACCGGGCCTTTCTGTTTTCATGCCCTCGTGACGCTTAGTCGCGGCTGCCCATGAAATTGAGCAGGAAGGTGAACATGTTGATGAAGTCGAGATACAGCTGAAGCGCACCCATGATGACCATCTTGCCCATCATGTCGGTACCGGCGACGTGCGCGTAGATCGACTTGATTCGCTGCGTGTCGTAGGCGGTCAGACCCGCAAACAGCAGCACGCCGATGGCGCTGATCGCCATCTGCATCGCCGACGACTGCAGGAACAAATTGACCACCATCGCAACCAGCAGGCCGACAACGCCCATGATCAGGAACGTGCCCATGCCGGACAGGTCCTTCTTGGTCGTATAGCCATAGAGGCTCAGGCCCATGAACGCGGCCGAGACCGCGAAGAAGGTCTGTGCAATCGACGTTCCGGTATAGACCATGAAGATCGACGACATCGACAGGCCCATGACGAACGCAAATGCCCAGAACAGCATCTGCAAAGTGCCGGTCGAAAACTTGTTCAGGCCGAGGCTGATCGCGAATACGAACGCCAGCGGGGCAAAGATGATCAGGAAGCGCAAGGCGCCCCCGCCCGTCATGATCGACTGACCGATCGAGCTATTGGCAAACAGCAGCGCGACGATGCCGGTCAGCAGCACCCCCGACGCCATATAATTGTAGACTGACAACATGTAGGACCGAAGGCCGGCATCGCGCGCGGCACGCGGCACACCGACGGAGATCGCCGGGTCCACGCCGGTCGTGCGCGGGTCGAACTGGTTCTGCATTACATCTCCTCTTCCGGGGGGCCTCGACGACACATCCCCAACGACCTGCAATATCGGGTTTTTACACCCTCGATTCAAGGAAAACCGGTCGCCTTGCATTTCCCCTGGCGATAAAGCGCGCAAATGCACCGATTGTTCGTCGCCCTTCGACCCCCGCCGGCGATCCGCCACGCCTGCCGGCAAGCCATGGAAGACGGGCCTCCAGGCTGGGCCTGGCAGGACGACGACCAACTGCATGTGACGCTGCGTTACATCGGCGCGGTCGAGCGGCCGGTTGCCGAGGATATCGCCGCCGCCTTGGGATCGGTCCATTCGACCGCGGTCGACATCTCGCTCAATGGCGTCGGCTGGTTCGATCAGGGGCCGCGTGGCGCCCTCTTCGCGCGCTGCGGACCGGCGGATCCACTCGCCGCGCTTCACCGCAAGCTCGACCGCGCGCTCGTTCGTGCCGGCGTCGGGCCGGAGCGACGCTCTTTCCTGCCGCATATCACACTTGCCCGGCGGCGATCGGGGGCCGTCGATGCATCGGGCTGGCTGGAGCGGCGGGCAGGCCTCGATTCGACCGCCGAAACGGTCAGATCGATGATTCTCTACGAAAGTCACCTCGGCCGCCATGGCTCGACCTACGAAGCGGTTGCATCGTACCCGCTGGCGGGTTGATCGACGGCGACACCGACCCATCTAGAGGGCGGTGTCGTTCCATCGGGCGGCTGCCTTGCCCAAACCGAACAAATATGGAACAAATACCCCATGCTGACTCATATTTCCGTTCGGGGCGCGCGCGAGCACAATCTCAAGGGCGTTGACGTCGAAATTCCGCGTGAGAGCCTGACGGTCATCACCGGCCTGTCGGGCTCGGGGAAGTCCAGCCTGGCCTTCGATACGATCTACGCCGAGGGGCAGCGGCGTTACGTCGAGAGTTTGTCGGCCTATGCCCGCCAGTTCCTGGAAATGATGCAGAAGCCCGACGTCGAGCATATCGACGGCCTGTCGCCGGCCATCTCGATCGAGCAGAAGACCACCAGCCGCAACCCGCGCTCGACCGTCGCGACGGTGACCGAGATCTACGATTACATGCGACTGTTGTGGGCACGCGTCGGCGTTCCCTACTCGCCCGCGACGGGACTGCCGATCGAGGCGCAACAGGTCAGCCAGATGGTCGATCGGGTGATGAAATTGCCCGAGGGATCACGCCACTATCTGCTGGCACCCGTAGTGCGCGGGCGGAAGGGTGAGTATCGCAAGGAGCTGGCCGAATGGCAGAAGGCCGGCTTCACCCGCGTTCGCATCGACGGCACGATGATGGCGATCGAGGACGCGCCCGCGCTCGACAAGAAGTACAAACACGACATTGAAGTGGTGGTCGACCGGATTGCGGTGAAGCCCGGCACCGAAAGCCGGTTGGCGGACAGTTTCGAAACGGCGCTGAAGCTTGCCGAAGGACTTGCGTTTCTCGATCCGGCGGACGCACCGTCCGAGCCCGACGCGGCCCAGTCAGGCATGAAACTTGACTTCGGTGCCCCCGGCCGGATCGTCTTTTCCGAAAAATTCGCCTGCCCCGTATCAGGGTTCACCATCGCCGAGATCGAACCGCGCCTGTTCAGCTTCAACGCGCCGCAGGGTGCCTGTCCTGCGTGCGACGGACTTGGCGAGAAGATGCTGTTCGACGAAGATCTGGTGGTCCCCAATCATGCGCTGTCGATCACCAAGGGCGCGGTCGTGCCCTGGGCCAAGAGCCAGCCGCCATCGCCGTACTACATGCAGGTGCTCGGCTCGCTTGCCCGCGCTTACGGCTTCGATCTCGCCACTCCGTGGGGCGAATTGCCCGAGGAAATTCATCAGGTCATTTTGCGCGGCACGCGCGGCAAGCCGGTCGCCCTGCGTTTCGTCGACGGGCGCAAATCCTATGAGGTGAAGAAGCCGTTCGAAGGTGTGATCGGCAATCTCGAACGCCGCATGCTGTCGACGGAAAGCGCGTGGATGCGGGAGGAGCTGCAACGCTACCAGGCCAGCCATGCCTGCGAAGTGTGCCATGGCGCCCGCCTCAAGCCCGAAGCGCTGTCGGTCAAGATCGCGGGCGAGGACATCAGCCTCTCTGCACGTCGCTCGGTCGCCGACGCGCTCGGCTGGTTTTCGTCGCTTGCCGATCAGCTCAAGCCGCAGCAGCGGGAAATCGCCGCCCCGATCCTCAAGGAGATCAACGCGCGCCTGGGCTTTCTGGACAATGTCGGGCTCGATTATCTGAACCTCGACCGCACCAGCGGGACCCTGTCGGGCGGCGAGAGCCAGCGCATCCGCCTCGCCAGCCAGATCGGCAGCGGCCTTAGCGGCGTGTTATATGTGCTCGACGAGCCTTCGATCGGTCTTCACCAGAAGGATAACGATCGCCTGCTGGAGACGCTCAAGCGGCTGAAGTCGCTTGGCAATACCGTGCTGGTAGTCGAGCACGACGAGGACAGCATCCGCATGGCCGACCATGTCATCGACATGGGCCCGGGCGCGGGCGTGCATGGTGGCGAAGTGGTATGCGCGGGAACGCTCGACGAGCTGTTGGCGTGCGAGGACAGCCTCACCGCCGATTACCTTACCGGCCGGCGCTCGATCCCCGTCCCGGCGAAGCGGCGCAAAGGCAGCGGCAAGAAGCTCACTGTCCACGGCGCCACGGCCAACAATCTCAACAAGCTGACCGCGTCGATTCCGCTCGGCACCTTTACCTGCATCACCGGCGTATCGGGTTCGGGCAAGTCGAGCTTCACCATCGACACGCTCTATGCCGCCGCCGCGCGCACGCTCAACGGCGCTCGCATCCTCGCCGGCAAATATGACAAGATCACCGGGCTCGAACATCTCGACAAGGTGATCGACATCGACCAGTCGCCAATCGGCCGCACCCCGCGAAGCAATCCGGCGACCTACACCGGCGCCTTTACTCAGATCCGCGACTGGTTTGCCGGCCTGCCCGAAAGCCAGGCGCGCGGCTACAAGCCCGGCCGCTTCAGCTTCAACGTCAAGGGCGGCCGGTGCGAGGCGTGCAAGGGCGACGGCCTGCTCAAGATCGAGATGCACTTCCTACCCGACGTCTACGTCACATGCGACGTGTGCCACGGCCACCGCTACAATCGCGAAACGCTGGAGGTGAAGTTCAAGGGAAAGAGCATCGCCGACGTGCTCGACATGACCGTCGAGGACTCGGTCGAATTCTTCAAAGCCGTGCCCGGCATCCGCGACAAGATGGCAATGCTGGCGGAGGTCGGGTTGGGTTACATCAAGGTCGGCCAGCAGGCGACGACCTTAAGCGGCGGCGAGGCGCAGAGGGTGAAGTTGGCGAAGGAGCTATCGCGACGCGCCACGGGCCAGACGTTGTACATCCTCGACGAACCGACCACCGGGCTGCACTTCGAGGACGTCCGTAAACTGCTGGAAGTGCTCCACGCATTGGTCGAGCAGGGCAACACCGTGGTGGTGATCGAACACAATCTCGACGTGATCAAGACCGCTGATTGGGTGCTGGACCTCGGGCCTGGCGGAGGTGTGAACGGCGGCGAAATCGTGGCCGAAGGCACGCCGGAGAAGGTCGTCGACGTAGCGGACAGTTTCACTGGGGCTTATCTGAAGCCACTACTTGAGCGCGCTGCGACTGTCGCGCCAACACAATCAACGGCCAAACCTGCGCGGCCTACCGCGTCGAAAAAGCGTGGCAAGACGATTTCGGTGGATCAGGAGACCTTGATTTCGGCCGAGTGATCGGCGCTAGATCAACCGTTAGCCGGTCACAGACAGCCGATCACCGGCTCTAGGCAGGTTACGGGCTACTGCGCCTTTGCCACTACCGCACACGCAATCCGGTCGCCGCTGTCGCCGCTGGGATCGGTTTTGTAGTCGTCGGCCTTGGCGTGGATCACCAGCGCGGTGCCGTCCGCGTCGGCCAGCATCATGTCACCGCTGCTCATTTTTACGCCGGCGACTGGAACGCTGACCGTGGCGGTGCCGTCGGCAGCAACCGTCAAATTCGCCAGATCTCCGGCATGCGCGCCTGCAGGATTGTCGCGGCCGTGCTTCTTGCCCGCCGGGTTCCAGTGTGCGCCCGCGCTTTCAAACTTGGGTCCGTCACACAGGCCTTTCTCGTGGAGGTGGATGCCGTGAACGCCGGCTGGCATGCCGATCGCATTGATGTTCATGACCAATCCGGCGCCGTCTTCGCTGACGGTGACCGATCCAAGCAGTCGCCCGTCCCCGCCAATGAAGTTTGCGCTCTGCGGCACGCCGGCCATCGCGCTATTTCCCATCGGGTCGCCCACCGCCGTGCCATTGCCGACTGCCACGTCATTGGCGGCCGCGATGTTGCTCACGGCCGCATTGTCAGGAGCAGGCTCGTTCTTCAAACAACCAGAGAGCGCAACCGCGCCGGCCGTGATGAAAAGGGTAAGTGTCGAGTGACGGGTCATCGCGATTGCTCCTGCTGTTTCGAACGTCAACGCCGCTGCCGGACCGAAGCTCCATCGCCGCCTCGGTCGAAAACATCTCGACAGATACGAGCCAATGGCAAAAACTCGTACCGGAAATTGACTGGGAGGTCGGCCGCTATGCGTCAGAGGGCAGTCACGGGGTTCTTGGGATTGCTCGCGGCGGCCCTCGCCGCTCCGGTCCAAGCGGCCGGCCCCGATCTGACAACCCCGGCACCGGTGACGGTCCCCGCCGCGCCCGAGACTCGTCATGGCGTCTTGACTTTGGCGGGCGGCGCATTCGCTTACCTCCCCAAAGGGATGACCCAGGCTCCGATGCCATTGCTTGTTGCCTTCTACGGGGCCGGCGGGCAGGCGTCGGACGTGCTCGCGTCGTTCCGCGACGATGCCGATCGCGACGGCTTTATCCTGTTGATACCGACCAGCAAGGCCGGGACGTGGGACATGATCGAGGACCTGAAGTCCCGTCTCGGCGTCGAAATGAGGGTCACACCGCGCTATGGCAAGGACCTTAAAGCGCTCGACGCAGCGCTGGCCGACCTGTTCGCCAAGGTCGCGATCGACCCCAAACGCATCGGCGTGATGGGTTTTTCCGACGGCGCCACCTATGCGCTGAGCGTCGGTACCGCCAATCCGCAATTGGTCGGGACGGTCATCGCCTTCTCGCCCGGCCCTGCCTTCCTCGGTAAATCCGGATCAACGCAGCGTATCTTCATCAGTCACGGCGAGCAGGATGAAGTGCTACCGTATAGCTACACGCGCGGGATCGTTTCCCGCATTCGCGTCAAGAAAATCCCATTGTTGTTCGAAAGCTTCAAAGGTGGCCACACCGTGCCGAAGGATGTCCGCGCCAAGGCGCTGGCCTGGTTCAAACAACCCTAGTTCGGCGCGACCCAGCGGACTTCCACTCTCCGATTCTGGATCTCGCGCACGCCGTCCTCGGTCGAAATGATCGGCCACGTTTCGCCATAGGCCCGGACGGTGATCGCGCCCGACGGCACGCCTTTCTCGATCAGGTAATCGCGCACCGCCTGTGCTCGCTCGCGCGACGATGCAGAATTGCCCGCGCTTGCTCCCGACTTGTCGGAATGCCCGTCGACCGTCATCGGCCGAGGATTGGCGGCGTACGAGGCTGCCACCTTGTCCAGGCTCGCTTTGGCATCGTTGCTGAGCTCGCCCTTGCCCCAGTCGAAGAACACGATCGTCGGGCCGGCCTCTCCCCATTGGGCGAGCACTGGAACGGGGGTCAGCGCGATCATCAAGGCAAGGCGAATCTTCATAAGACCGCTCTACGAACGCGGCCGCGCTCCCGCAACCTAGGGGGCGATGAGGCCATGCGCGCGCAACCGGTCGAGTAATGCCGCGATCGCCCCACGCGCTTCGACATCGACGATCGTGCCGCCCGAAGGATTGGCCACCGCTGCCCCTCGTGCTCCGACCACCTGCGATCCCGCCAATTCAAGTTTGGCACCTTTAAGGGTCCCTACCACCCACGATGTGCCGTCGAAAGTGGCGGTCTGGCCGCTCGCCTTGTCGAGCGAACGCATTCCCGCCACGGCCGCGACGAACCGCCAACCACCCGGGCCGTAGCCCGCGATCGCCTTGCCTTGCCCCGCCCATGCACCGGTCGGCGCGGTTCCGACGATGAAGCATTGACCCGCTAGCGGACTGGCTGGTGGCACATTCGACCCGACCGTTTCGACTGCCGCGGCAAGGACGATGTCGATTTTCGCCAGCGAACCACGCGAAATGATGCTCGGGCCCGCGTAAGCCCTCGGCACTGTCGCCCGAATAGAGTTCGGCGATGCTGCCGCTCGGCCAGCTCAGCCGGCGCGCGCTTGGCTCCCACCTGACCTTGACCCGGTCCCGCCGGGCCACGCTCAGCAGCCCGCTCGCCCCCTCGACCATGATGCTGCGTGCCTCGTCGATGCTTGCCGCCACCAGAGCAATCCTCTTGCCCCGCGTCGTCCCCAGCGCGTGCACCCATTCGGCGCCCGCGCGGGTCTTGCCGAAGCCGCGCCCGGCCAGCATCAGCCACACCCGCCATCCCTCGCCGTCGGGGACGATCTGTCCCTTTTGCGCCCACATTTCGAATGCCGCGTCGAACGCCAGTTGCTGCTCGGGAGTCATCGCCTCGATCAGCCGCCGCTGCTCCTCGCGCGGCAGTCGCCGAAACGCCAGCACCTGCTCCCGCGTCAATCCAAGGCTCACCGGGCCCTTGTCCCGCGAGCGACCGCCGCCGTCTCACCGGTGGTGAGCGAGCCGACGGTCCTGCCGTCGGACTTGGCCAACGCCCACACGATCGCCTCCACCCGGTCGACCGCTCCCTTAGTTTCGACCTCGCCCTCGTCCTGCGCCCGCATCCGGTCCAGTTTCTCCAGGATCCGGTCGCGCACCTCGCGCATCTCGTCGGGGTCATGCTCGTATGCCGCCTGCGCCGCTGTATCGGCATGCCGGCGCAACAGCGCGACCGCCAAGGCGGTCGAATATTCGCGGACCGTCCGCGTCGATCCGTCGCGCTCGACGATCCGCTTTGGCGTACCCTTGATGACCCGTTCCAGCAGGACGAGCTCGAGCATCGCATAGCCTTCGCGCACCGCTTCTTCCCAGCTCGCGCGAAAGCCCGCGTCGCGCTTGCGCAACCGATAGGCCCAGCTTGACGAGAAACCCGCCTTGCGTGCCGCCATCGACACGTTGCAGGTCATCCCCAGAGTGACCAGGAACGTCTCGATCTTCTCCGGACTGACGTCTTGCCCCCGCGGCGCGCGCCGTTGCATTCTTTTCCCGCCGTCGATCGGCACCAACGCATTCCCCGCCATATGTCCTCCCGGCGCACGAACGCCGACCATCGCCGCTCCGGCGATCGTCGGCTCCGCACCCCACACAATTATCGATGGCGGGAATGACAAAGGGCCCGCCCTTCTGCCCCGCTCGTTCGAGCAAGAGCACGTGGACAGACCCCAATTCCGCGACCCCCGGCCCCGCCAACCGCCGAATCGCAATTTCTGACTGTTCCTAAGTACTAACCAGATAGCGTGACGATGTCAAGCTGTTTTTTACCGTTTTGGTTATGACTTTCGTGCGAGCGGCGTACGACTAACGGACGTCGGGCAAGAAAAAAGGCCACACGCACAAGCGCATGGCCTGAATTTCTAGTTCACGTTCAGCCGAGCCAATGCCCGGTGAGACTTAGCGGCAGCCGTTCTGCCGAAAGCCTTGTTCGCGGCTGCCTTCGCCCATGTCGAGCACGACCGGCTGGCGCTTGCTGGTAAGTTTCGACGCAAGCGGCGGCTTGGACCGCGTTTCGGGCTGGTTGAACATCATCTGGTTGTCGGTCATCGACTTGCTCCCCAATCGGGCAGACAACGCACGTCGAGCGTTAGGGATGCAGCGGAATCGACCTAACAATTGCTAAGGCTCGCCCGTCCTCCGCTGCGGGCCGATCTGGGATCGCGGTCGGCGCCACGCCGTCCCGCGCTCAGCCGGGCTTAAAGCGCGTTGTCGATCTGCTGGTAGCGATTGTCGACCTTCGTGCCGAGGTTCTGGAAGCCGACGATCGCCGCGACCGATATCATCGATGCGATCATCGCATATTCGATCGCCGTCGCGCCGCGGTTGTTTTTGAGCAGGTGGGCCAGGTTACGCATGTCACTTCCTCCGGGTTGCTGACAACGGCATATCCGCCCGCGTCCCGCCCCCGCTACCGGCCGATCGGTCCCCGTACCGGATTGAAACAGTCGATTTGGCGCGCCCCCAAAGCCCTTAATTTCCATCCTCCCTTGCCGTCCCCTTGGAAGGCGTCGTCACTTCTTGGGAGACGTTCTTCTGCCTTTGGTCATCGGGTCGGGCTTCTTGGGGCGCGTCCACCCTTTGGGCGGCGTCACCCGTTGCTGGCTGGTTCCGAGCCCCATCGCACCCGGCTGCTGTTGCCGCAGTCCGGCGGTGTCGGCCGCCGCCGCGTCTTCGGCCGAAGCACCGCCGCGGATCAGCGCGATCCGGTCGCGATACTCGCGCGCCAGCTCGAAATCCTCGGCCGCCGCCGCCGCTTCCATCGCCAGTCGCAGGCGCTCCAGTTCGTCCAATCGCCCGCCCTCGACCGTCAATATCCCATCAGCGCAAGGACTTCGCGGCGGCTGCGTTCGTCGCTGCGGAAGGTGCCCATCATCCGGCTGGTGGTCATCATCACCCCGGGCGTTCCCACCCCGCGTGCGGTCATGCAGGCGTGGCTCGCCTCGATCACCACCGCGACGCCCTTGGGGTGCAGATGCTCGCAGATGCAGTCGGCGACCTGCGCGGTCAGCCGTTCCTGCACCTGAAGGCGCCTCGCAAATCCGTGTAACACCCTGGCAAGCTTGGATATTCCGACCACCCGGTCGCGCGGCAGATAGGCGATCGAGGCCTTGCCGATGATCGGCGCCATATGATGCTCGCAGTGCGACTGGAAGGGGATGTCGCGAAGCAGCACGATCTCGTCATAGCCCCCGACCTCGTCGAAGGTCCGGCTGAGGTGGATCGCCGGATCCTCCTCATACCCCCGGGCATATTCCTTCCACGCCCGGGCCACCCGCGCCGGCGTGTCGAGCAGTCCCTCGCGCGCCGGATCGTCGCCCGCCCAGCGGATCAGCGTCCGCACGGCCTCGGCCACCTCGTCGGGCACCGCGATCTTGGGGTCGGGGGCAACCAGGTCGCCGTCTTCGGGGTCACGCGCCATGCTCAAGCTCCTTCGCGATGGCGTCGGCCACCTGTTCCGCCTGCACCCGAAGATCGGGCACGGCCGTCATCTCCCAATAGCGCGCCTTGCTGAGCGATCCCATCGCCCAGAGATGCGGCGCGCCAATCACTCGCACGTCATCGTCGACCTTGATGCCGATGCCGAGATGATCGGGCTCGGCCAGGCCGTGATCGAGCAAAGATCGGAGCAGCGGATCGCGGCTGTGGCGGATGGTATGCAGCGGGCCGGTGCAATTGATCCCCACCGCGAACTGCCGCGGCGCATCGTCCTTGTCCGCCCCCCGTTTCCGGATCACCGCCTCGATTCCGGCGTCCACCATCGTCATCGACCGGACGCGGCCGGCGATAACCTCGAGACGACCATCGCCTATCATCCGCTCGACGATCGTCCCAACCTGCGGCGCCACCCGATGGCGATGGACGTCCCACCACGGCCGTGCATGGCGAAGGAAGCGCTTTTGATCGGCCTCGCTCATCGATTGCCACAATTCATGCGTCCGCGGCCGGAGCGAATCCACCGCGTCGCGCCAGTCGATTTCCCCCGACCGCCTGCGGACCCACCGCCACAAGTCGATCAGCGACCCGCCCGGCGCCTCGTCCGACGACGGCACCTCGCTCCGCACCGCGAAACTCGACCGTGGCCGCTGCCCCCGGCGCGATACCGCGAGCATCCTGCCCCGATGACCGGCCGCGTCGAGCGACAGCGCGACGTCGAACATCGACAAGCCGCTGCCCACCGCCAGCACATCGCCGCCGCTGTCCACCGCGCGCGCAATCGCCGCCTGCCCCGCAGCATCCCAAGGATTGTCGGCGAATAAAGTCTCGGGCAGCCCGCGTGCGAATGGCAATTCGTCTGGCGGCTGGTTGCCCGGGGCCAGCACGACCGCCCGCGCCGTTACCGCTCGCCCGTCGTCGAGCCGCACCGTCCAGCCGCCCTCCGAGACCTCGGCGGTAACCGCCTCGCCGTTGACGACGGCCACCTCGGATTCTTCCAGGATCGCGCGCAGATAATGTCCATAGAGCAGGCGCGCAACGTAATCTTCCGGGCCGAAGCCGGCGTCCGCAATCGCCTCGACGAAATCGTCAGGCCGGTCGGGCCATGCGCTCATTTTCGCGGCGGGAATGTTGAGCAGATGCGCGGCATCGTCGGTCGAATACGCCGCACCCTTGCCGATCTGCGTCCCTCGCCCGATCAGGACCACGGCGATTCCGCGGCGCGCCAGCTGCACCGCAGCCATCGACCCGGCAAAGCCGCCGCCGACCACCGCAACCTGGGTTTCCTGCTCACTGGCGCGCAAAACGGTCTTCCCGATGACTGATGGTGGCCTCGGCAGGACTCGAACCTGCGACCTTCGGTTTAGGAAACCGCTGCTCTATCCTGCTGAGCTACGAAGCCGTGCCCCCTCCGATAGGGGCCGGTCATTCGCGAATCAATTGCTCACCGGCGCGATTGTCCGACGGTGGTTCAATACTGGGATGCGCGATCGCACATCGTCGATCCTTGTCAGGTCGACCTCGGCAAACAGCAGGGTTTCGCCCTCCCCTCCGTCGATCAGGACTTCGCCCCACGGGTCGACGACTAGGCTGTGGCCGTAGGTCGCCCGACCATCCTCATGCTCCCCCGATTGCGCCGCGGCGACGACGAACAGCCCTGCCTCGATCGCCCGCGCGCGCAACAGAACATGCCAATGGGCCTTGCCGGTCGGCACGGTGAAGGCGGCCGGCACCGCGATCGTGTCCGCGCCGGCCTCGCTCAACCGCTCGAAGATCGCCGGAAAACGCAGATCGTAACAGATCGTTAGCCCGAGCGATCCGACCGGTGTGCCGCGCACCACCGTCGGCGCTTCACCGGCCCGATATACCGAGGACTCGCGCCAGCTTTCCCCGGTCGGCAGGTCGACATCGAACAGGTGGATCTTGTCATAATGGCCTGCGATCGCGCCGTCGGGATCGATCACGAACGCGCGATTGACCCGGCGCCCACCCTCGGCTGTCAGGGCCAGCGAACCCAGATGAACCCAAATACCCGTCTCCCGGGCGGCGGACCTGACCGCAGCCAGCACTAAGTCATCCGCCTGGCTTTTCACCGCGCTCGCCGACCGCTCCCGGTCGCCGTCGAGCAGTCCGGACATCTCGGGCGTGAACAACATCGCCGCCCCGCCCTCGGCAGTCTCCCTAATGCGCTCGACCAAAGCTCGTCCGTTCGCTTGCGGATCGATTCCCGTGCGCGACTGATAAAGGGCGATCTTCGCCACGGTCAGGCCGCCAGCAACCCGGCCAGTTTGCCTGAGGATTCGAGTGCGAACAGGTCGTCGCACCCGCCGACATGGCGTCCGTCGATAAAGATTTGCGGCACCGTCGTTCGGCCGCTCGCCCGCTGGATCATCTCGGCCTTTTTGTCGCGGTTCATATCGACGGCATATTCCACCACGTCGGCACCGCTCTCCGCCAACAATCTTTTGGCCCGCACGCAGTAAGGGCACCAGTCCTTGGTATAGATCTCGACCTTGGCCAACATTTCACTCCCACTGTCCTCGTCCCTTAACGCTCGAGCAGCGACGGTCGCACCACGCGCGCGAAACAAATCAGGTCGACTTGCGCCGCGCCTGCGCGAAGCAGCGTCCGGGCACAAGCCTCCGACGTACTGCCCGTGGTCAGCACATCGTCGACCAGCAAGAAATGGCGCCCTTCGACGTCGGACGCCGGGTCGATTGCGAACGCCGATTTCACTTCCATCGCCCGCCGGCGAACGTTCATGTTCTTCAGCGCCCTGGTTCGCCGCACCCGGGTCAACTGCGCGGGACGGTGCTCGAGCCCGCATGTCTTCGCAAGCGAACTGGCGATCAGTCCCGACTGGTTGAACCCGCGCCACCACAACCGGCTTCGATGGAGCGGCACCGGTACCAGGATTAGACTCGGTTCAGCCGGCACCAGCGGTCGCATGAAGCGCGCCATCGTCTCGGCCAGCGCGACTTTGCGCGAATATTTCAAGCGCAGCACCAGCGACCGTGCGATGTCGCCATAGGCGACCGCCGCCCGACTGCGCGCAACCGATGGCGGTCGTGCCAGGCATCGTCCGCATCGATCGATCTCGGTTGCTTCCAGCGGCAGCCCGCATTGGTCGCATCCGCCATGGCCAAGCCATTCGATCTGCTGCCAGCAGGCGGCACAGAATTGATGTGGCACGTCGGTGATCGTTCCACATCCGGCGCATCGCGCGGGCAGCGCGAAGTCGAGCACCGTCCGGCCCAGCCACTTCGTCCCCTGCGCGATCCCGCCCATACCCCCTTGTTGCCGCCTCCGCAGTTGCGCACAAGTGGTCGATGCAACCGCCCCTGTTCGACGATCATGCCCGACAGCTTCGCAAGCATCGCGCCGCTCGCCGTGGGGGAACTCGCTTCCTCCACGATCGCGCTTTCGACGATTGCCTCGACCGGCTGGCTGATATCCGGATCCGCTTCAGGTCGGCAGTCGTCATTGGCGCTCCCGTCCCTGAGTGGCACGACCGACTGGCGTCAGTCGTGTCCGACATTCGCTTCAGCGACGAAGGCGACATGGAGCCACACGGCGCGGATTTGTGCCTGTCGATTGGCGATCTCGCTTCGACCGACGACGTTCAAGCCGCGGCGTTCGCCTTGCGACACTTGCTTCGCCCTGGGGGGCTCCTGCTTGGGGCCATTGTCGGCGGCAACAGTCTTCCCCGATTGCGCCATGCCATGCTCGTCGCCGACCGGGCCGAAGGCGGCGCAACGCCGCGTCTCCACCCGACTATCGACGGCCCGTCGCTCGCCGCGTTGCTTGGCTCCGTCGGCTTCACCGAACCGGTGATCGACATCGATCGGGTGACCGTCCGCTATCCCAGCCTCGACCGGCTGGTCGACGATCTTCGCGCGATGGGCTGTACCAATATTCTCCAGCAGCGGTCGCGTCGATCGATCCGGCGCGAGGGCCTCATCGCCGCGCGGGATGCATTTCTCGCGGGGGCAAAGCACGGCGAGGAGCGGTTCGAGCTGCTGCATTTCGCTGCTTGGGCACCCGCTACGTAATTGCAGCAAGGGCGGCATTAACCCTGTTGTAGGGATAGTCTCTTAACCACTGTCGCATAATCCATGCTTTGTGGACCAAGACCAGAGGAGGGTGGCGTGACAGCTATCCGTAAAATGCTGCGCACGTTGTGCGCGTCTGACCGCGGCGCAACCGCGATCGAGTACGGATTGATTGCCGCCCTGATCGTCGTCGCCATGATTGGCGGCCTGCAAACGCTTGGTGGCGGCACCAACGGCATGTGGGGCAAAGTCGGAAACTCCGTCTCCACCTATATGTAACGGCATGAAGCGTCAGCTTCGCCGCGACCCGTAAACGACGACCTTGACCTTCTGGCCGGGCGTGAGCGCCGCATTGGGCGCTAGCCCGTTGAGCGATCGAAAGCGCTCGGTCTTGAAGTCGCGATAGGCCATTCGCTGGCTTAACGATTCGATCGTGTCTCCACGTGCGACGGTGACGATGTCGATCACCCGCGGGCGGATTGCGGCCGCTTCCTGCGGGCTGAGGCGGCGCAGCGAATTGACCATCGATGCGAACGGTCCGATCGCGGCCCCCGCCTGGGTTAGCGTCACGAAATGATAGACCGTGTCGCGATCCCAGCGATAAGCCATGACGCTGACATCGACCGCGCCCGACGACGTATTCGCACGGTTGATGCTGTACACTGCAGGGAAACCATTGATCGTCGTCTGCTGCGGCTGGCCCATGGCCATCTGCCCCTGCCCGCCGGTCAGTTGATAGAGCAATCGCTGAATATAGCTTTCGAGAGACCCGGTGTACCCGCCCCCGCCGAATTGCGCCTTGCCCGCCGATCCTTCGATCGACACCGCGCTTGCGCCGTTCTGCATCAGATAGCCCGTCGGCACGACGAACTGCAGCCGTAGGTCGGGATGGCTGAACGTCCGCCCTTCGATCACGCCCTGGGCGGGATCGTCGTCGACGGTCAGCCCTTCGATCTGCGCAAGGAAAGCGTCGCGGTTGCGCATGCCTTGCCCCGCGCGACCCGATTGCATCGCTAGCTGCCGCTCGCGCTGCACCCGGTTTTCGCTGTTGGGATGAGTGCTTGCCCATTCCGGCAGCGACCGGTTGCCCTTGCCCTGGATCCGCAATTGCAGTGCGTCGGCGCGGCCCAACGATGCCAGGATGTTCGCCGCGCCCATCGGGTCGTACCCTGCCGCGACGACATAGCGCGTGCCGAGCGTGTCGGCCTGATATTCCTGATCGCGCGAGAAGCTGAGCGTCCGAAGTTGGGCGCTTTGGGCAAGCAAATTTCCCAATGCACTGCCGCCGATGCTGCTTCCAAGAATGGCACCAAGGACGCCGAGGATCGAATTGCGTTGTTCGGCCGACCGCCGTGCCTGGGCATGATTGGCAGCAATATGTCCGGTTTCGTGTCCGAGGACAAAGGCGAGCTCGGACTCGTCGTCCATCAGCGTCATCAACTGTCGCGTGATGTAGATATATCCGCCAGGGACGGCGAAGGCATTCTCGACCGCACTGTTCAGGGTCGTGAAGCGATATGTCTGCCCCGGATTGGCCACCCCCGAGAAAGCCGCGACCCGCCGACCGACGCCCTCGACATACGCCGCCCGCGCGCCGACTTCGGCACCGCCATATTCGCGCACGAGTTCGGGGTGGTTGCGCTGCGCTTCGGCGACTTCGCGCGGGTTGAGGTTGCGGACCTGCGCCTGCGCCACGATCGGGGTCAGGACGATGGCGCTGGCGGCGAGCATGAGGATCGGGCGACGCATGAACACTTCCGTACGAATCAGGGGATTTCCCCCCAATGAACGGGCAAAAATAGGTCTTGGTTCCGGCCCGGCGGCTTCAGCCGATGGCGAGGAATTTGGCGCGGCGCTGCGCCAGCAATTCATCGGGCCCGAGCGACTGCAGCGCCGCAATTTCTTCGACCACCGCGTCCTTGAGCGATGCGATCGCCGTCGCCGGATCGCGGTGCGCGCCGCCGGTCGGCTCGGGCACCACCCGATCGGCCACGCCCAGCGCCTGGAGGTCGGTCGCGGTGATCTTCATCGCCTCGGCCGCATCCGCCGCCTTGTCCGACGTGCGCCACAGGATCGACGCGCATCCTTCCGGCGAAATGACCGAATAGACCGCAAATTCGTACATCAGGACTCGGTTGGCGGCGGCCAGTGCGACCGCTCCGCCTGAACCGCCTTCGCCGACCACGACCGCGATCAGGGGCACCTTCAACGACAGGCATTGCTCGGTCGATCGGGCGATCGCCTCGGCCTGCCCGCGCTCCTCCGCCTCAACCCCCGGAAACGCGCCCGGCGTGTCGACCAGTGTCACCACCGGCAACCCGAAGCGGTCGGCCAGCTGCATCAGGCGGATCGCCTTGCGATAGCCCTCGGGCTTGGCCATCCCGAAGTTGTGCCGAAGCCGCGAAGCCGTATCGTCGCCCTTCTCGTGCCCGATCAGCATCACGCGCGTGCCGCCGATCTGTGCCAGCCCGCCGATGATCGCGGGATCGTCGCCGAACGCCCGGTCGCCCGCCAGCGGCACGAAGTCGTCGGCCATGCCGGCGACGAAGTCCTTGAAGTGCGGCCGGTCGGGATGCCGCGCCACCTGGCTTTTCTGCCACGGCGTCAGCCGCGCGTAGGTATCCTTCAGCAGCTTGGCCGACTTGGCCTCCAGCCGCTCGACATCGCTGTCGAGGTCGATCGAGCCCTCGCTGGCGGTTTCGCGCAATTCGCTCAGGCGTCGTTCGAGCTCGGCGATCGGTTTTTCAAAATCGAGATAGGTCTGCATGGTCGGCGGGGGAGTTAGGCGGGGGATCGGCCATCGTCAACGCGTGGCTGTCGCGCCAGCGGGTGCCGCTCGTTGACCAGCTGCACCAGCCGCTCACTGTCGACATGCGTGTAGATCTGCGTCGTCGCGATGTCGGCATGGCCAAGCAACGTCTGCAATGCGCGAAGGTCCGCCCCGCCCGCCAGCAGATGCGTCGCGAAGGCGTGGCGAAGCACGTGCGGGCTGACCCGCTCGGGCGCGATCCCCGCCTGCGCGGCTAGTCCGCGCACGATCTGGAACAGTCGCACCCGGCTGATATGCCCCGTCCGGCTCGGAAACAGATATTGCCCCTCCAGCAGCGTCGCCGACCAGCGCTCGACCACTTCGGCGGCGCGCGACGACACCGGCACCAGCCGCTCCTTACCACCCTTGCCGCGCAGGATCAGGAACGGTTGCCCGACCCGAAACGCGCGCCGCGGCAGAGTCACCAGTTCGGACGCTCGAAGCCCCGATCCATAGAGCAGTTCAAGCAACGCAAGGTTGCGCAGCGCCCCCGGCTCGTCACTTGCGGCCTTGTCCTCGGCAACGCGGAACATCGCCGTCACCTCGTCCGAATCGAGTATCCGCGGCAGCGGGCGCACCTGCCGCGGCCGGGCCAGCGCCGCCGCCGGATTGTCGGCGCGAAACCCTTCCTCCTGGAGGAATCCGTAAAATCGTCGCAACGCCGCCGATCGCCGCGCCAGCGTCGATGCGGCAAGCTCGGACCAAGCCGGCGCCAGTCGCTCGAGCTGTTCCATCGTCGCCTCGCCCAGCGACGGCACGATCGTACGCGCCGCGGCCAGGTCGCTGCGATAGGCCGACAACGTGTGCCGTGATGCCCCCGCTTCGGACGCCAGCATGTCGAGGAAGCGGTCGATCAGCGCCGCGTCGTCCCCGGTCATGCCCGGCGCCTCACGTCCTCGACAGTGCCTCGGCGGCGATCATCCGGGCCGCGAAATCCTGCCCGGTGCGGGACAGCGCGGTCACCAGATGAAATTGGTGAAACCCCGGTACCGAATCGAACCCGGGCGCCTGCATTCCAACCGCCGCCAGCAAGGCGACCGTCCCCGCCTGCCGACGCACCGACGCGCCGTCGATCATCCGCGTCCATTCCGACCGCCCGCCGAGCCCGAGGCCATAGCGCTGGCTGAACTGACCCGCGGATTCGGCGCTGATCCTCCCTAGCCCGGCAAGGCCGGCGACCAGCAACGCGCTGCGCTGCTTGCCCTTGCTCTCGTCGCGGTCGATGAAGTCGCCGATACGCCCGCCGCCAAGGTCGATCCCCCGCGCATCCGGTGCGCCAAGCGCGAGCATCGCCCAGCAGCGATCGGCAAATTCGTCGTCCATGTCGTCGACCACGCGCGCCCATCGCGCCGCCTCGCGGTCGAACCCGCCGGCAAGCATGGCCGAGATCAATTCGGGCGCGGTTTCCTGAAGCTCGGCGTCGGGCATGATGCGGATCGCCGCTCGGGCCATCAGCGCCCGCCCCGCCTCGCGCTCGACCGATCCCTTGGCGCCGTCGATCAACTTGCGGATCGCGCTCAACTTGTCGTCCAGCTTCCTGCCGGTGACCGCCAGTCGCACCTGCCAGGCATCGCTCTTGGCAAGGTCGCTGGGGTCGGTCTGGTCGTAGATTTCAGCATAAAGGTCGATCAGCGCCTGCGACGAGAAGACCCCGATCCCGGCCGCGATCCGCGCCGAGGCAAGGCGCTGCTCCGCGCTCAGCACCGGCGCGCGTGCCTGCCACGCCCGCACCTGCGGACTGGCGCCATTCATCAGCGCCGCCGGCGGCACCATCCCGGTCGCCGTGGCCAGTCCGAAGCGCCATGCGTTGAGACGCTTCACCGGCTCCCACTCGACCGTCACTGCGCGCGCCGATTCCGCACCCGCGCCGACCACCTTGTCGGCCAGCACCAGGTCGATCGGGTCGAACCGTCCGCGCCGACGCGCCGCCTCGATGTCGGCCGCCGCCACCGCGCTATTGCCCGATAGCGACGCGCACATCGCGCGCGCCAGCGGTGCGATCGTCTTCTCGACCTTGCCGATGCCATCCTCGATCGGACACAGCGCCGACGGGTCGGCATTGGCAAGCGCGCTCTGCACCCCGACCTGGAACAGCTTAGGGGTGAAGTCGTCGACGTCGACCCCCGACACCAGCATCCGCGCGCCGTCGGCCTCGCCCATCCGGATCAGCAACCACGCCCGCTCGGCGACCCAGTCGGCCGGATTGACGTCCGCCGGCGCCCGCGTCTTCGCCAGCAAGGCATTGCGCAGCATGATGTGCCCCCAGCGCGATGCCAGCGGCGTGTCGGTGCGACGCATCAGGATGCTTAAGAACTTGCCGCTCGACGCGCCCCAGGGCCGGTCGCCCAACCCGCTTTGCGCGGCCGAAATCGGTCCGACCTCGGACGGGTCGCGGCGTGCTGCGTCGGGCATTTCGATCGGCGGCGCCATCTCCACCACCATCGCGTCGGCGGCTTCCTCCAGCGTCAGTCCATTGCTCTCGACCACGCCACTGCTTTCGCTCGGCCCGGCCGGTGCCGCCTCGGTGCCGTTGCTCGCCGGTTGCGGCGCCTGGCTGTTCGCCGACGGCGCCGGCGCGGGCGCCGGCTCGCCGAAGCCCGGCGGCAGGATCGATTCGGGCCGGTCCTGCGCCAGCGCCGGAATGGCGATCGCCAGCCCCGCGGCGGCGATCGACACGCCGGCGGCGGCGATCAGCAGCCTATTGCGCGGCCGGAGCATTGCTGACGTTGGCCTCGATCTGGGTCAGCGGCACCTCCTTGGCGCTCGTCGACAGAAAATAGGCGCCGCCAATCAGCAGCAGCACCAGGATGATCAGAAAAAGTACGCCGCGCGGCATGAGCTTCCAATACGAAAAGAAGGGACGGACGGCCTTTTGCCCGACCATGCATCCCCATGTATAGCCCCCTTGCCCATGCCGATGCTGACCGAACGCCTTGATAAACCGATTGTCCTTGTGGGCCTGATGGGCGTCGGCAAGTCGACCGTCGGTCGGCGTCTTGCCCGCCGCCTCGACTTGCCGTTCGTCGACAGCGATTCGGCAATCGAGGACGCCGCGGGTTTTTCCGCCGCCGAAGTCTACGAGCGCTATGGCGAAAAGGATTTCCGCGATGGCGAGCGGCGGCTGGTCGCCCGGTTGGTCGAAGGACACGTCCGCGTCATCGCCACCGGCGGCGGTGCCTT
This sequence comes from uncultured Alphaproteobacteria bacterium, assembly GCA_963740965.1. Taxonomy (GTDB): domain Bacteria; phylum Pseudomonadota; class Alphaproteobacteria; order Sphingomonadales; family Sphingomonadaceae; genus Sphingomicrobium. Next base: position 103,023 of record CAVUFW010000006.1, on the reverse strand, counting down.
CATCGACCCGCGCACCCGCGAATTGCTGAACGCCCGGGCGATCACCGTCTGGCTCGATGCCGAAGTCGATGTGCTGACCGAGCGGACCGCCCGGCGCGACACGCGGCCCCTGCTCCGCAACGATGACCCCAAGGGCACGCTGGAGCGTCTCGCCGACGAGCGCCGCCCGTCCTATGCCGAGGCGCATATCCATATCCGCAGCGGTACCGGCGGTCATTACGAGGTGGTCGAGGCGATCATCGTCGCGCTGGACCAGCATCTGTCCAAATGATCGCGGTCCCGGTCGGACGCGACGATTCCGCCTACGACGTGGTGATCGGCGATCTGGCATCCGCCTTCGACCGGATCGCCGCCATCGGCGATGGCCGCCCCCTGCCTTTGGTCACCGATGCGCGCATTCTGGCGCTGCATGGCGCCAAACTGGACCCGATTTCGCTTCAGCCGCCCATCCTCGTTCCCGAAGGCGAGGCTGCGAAGGACTGGGCGACGCTCGCCCGGATTACCGAGAGTCTTGCCCAACGCAATGTCCGCCGCGGCACCCCGATCCTTGCATTCGGCGGCGGATCGATCGGCGACGTCACCGGGCTTGCCGCCAGCCTGTTCAAGCGCGGATGCCCGGTGATCCATCTGCCCACTACGCTTCTCGCCCAGGCCGACAGCGCTATCGGCGGCAAGACCGCGATCGACGCCGCCGGGCAGAAGAATCTCGTCGGCTGCTTCCACATGCCGTCGCTGGTGGTTGCCGACCCGACCCTGCTCGACACGCTCGATGAGCGACAGCTTCGCTCGGGCTATGCCGAAGTCGTCAAATATGGCCTGATCGACGATCCTGCTTTCTTCGACTGGTGCGAAACGCATGGCGCGGCACTGATTGCCGGCGATCGCGACGCGCGTGGTCATGCCATCGCGACCTGCATTCGGGCCAAGGCGCGCATCGTAGCCGACGATCCGTTCGACCGTACCGGCCGCCGCGCCTTGCTCAACCTCGGCCACAGCTTCGCCCATGCGATCGAAGCCGAAGCCGGCATCGGCCGTCTGCTTCACGGGGAGGCGGTGGCGATCGGCCTCGTTCTCGCCTTCCGCCTGTCTGCCCGGCTCGGCATGGCGCCGGAAGGCGACGCGATCCGCATCGCCGGGCATCTGCGCTCGGTGGGTCTGCCCACCGCGCTCGATCAGGCCGGACTTTCCCGCGCCGGGCCGGCCCTCGTCGACCATATGCGCGCCGACAAGAAGAACCGCTCGGGCGCGTTCACGCTCGTCGTCGCGCACGGCATCGGTCGCGCCACCGTCACCCAGGCACCCGTCGAGGCGCTGACGGCACTGCTGTCCGGCTAAAGCCCGGTTTCGTCCTCGGGATCGGCAAGCGCACGGTTTTCGCTGAAGATCTGCTCGCGGCCGGCCCGATAATCGCCGGCCTCCCGCTGTCGCTCCAGTCGTTCGCAATCACGCAGGCGATACGCTTCTTCGACCCGGTCGATTTCCGCCGCCTCGATCCCCAGTCGCCCGAGCGCCTTGCGACCGAATTTGACCGCACTCTCGAACAGCTCGCGCTGGGCATAATCCAGATCCAGCCCGCGAAGGTCGATCAGCTGCCGCCGGTCGAACACCCGCGCCATCACGCTTGCTTGCGGAAAGGCCTCGAGCACGCGCTGCAAGGCAGCCCGATCCAGGCTTTCCCCATCGTTGCAGAACAGGATCGCCCGTGCGGTCTCCGCCCCCGCGATGCGCAGCAGGTCGATCCGCGTACCGTCACCGTAATAGACCTTCCACCCGAACTCGCTGCTGACGTCGATCATCTCCGCGTCCAGGTCGATGATCGTCACCCCGATCCGCTTGGCCATCAGCATCTGCGCAACGGTCTGCCCGAAGCGGCCGTAACCGACGACGATCACCGGCGTTTCCGGCGACTTTTCGGGACCGTCGAGGTCGGTGCGTTTCTCCTCGTAGCGGTCGAGCGCATCGGTAAGCCGCATCAACAGCGGCGTCGTCGCCATCGACAGCACGACCACCGCACTGAACATCGCCGCCAACTCGGTCGACAGCAATTGCCCCGCCGCAGCCTGCGCAAACAGGACGAAGCCGAATTCGCCCGCCTGGCTCAGTAGAAGGCCGAGCCGGACCGACCGATGCCACGGGATCCTGAAAGCACGCCCCAGCAGGGTCAGCACCACCGCCTTGATCGCCACGACGCCAAGCGCGATCCCGATCACGGTCAGCGGCCGATCGGCGATCACCTTCAGGTCCAGCTGCATGCCGACCGACAGGAAGAACAGCCCCAGCAACAGCGACCGGAAGGGTTCGATGTCGCTTTCCAATTCGTGGCGATACGGGCTTTCGGCCAGCATCACCCCGGCGACGAACGCACCGAGCGCGACCGACAGGCCGAAGAAATGCATCAGCGCCGACACGCCGACGACCACGAACAGCCCGGCAAAAACGAACAATTCCTGATCGGCAATCCGCCCGACCAGCCGGAACAGCGGGCCCAGCACCAGCCGCCCGGCGATCACCAGTCCGATCACCGCAGCAACCGTCGCCAGCGCAAGACCGACCCCGGTCGGCGCCGATGGATCGGGATTGATCGTCGACAGCGCCGCGACGATCGTGATCAGCGGGACGATGCTCAAATCCTGGAACAGCAGGATTGAAAAGGCCCGCTCGCCGCGCGGCGTATTCAGCAGCCCGCTCGACCGCAGCATCGGCAACACCTGCGCGGTCGACGACAGCGCCAGCGGCAGGCCGATCGCCAGCGCCGTCTGCCACGACGGGTCGAAGATCAGATAGATGAACCCGCTCAGCGCCAGCCCGGTCAGCACCACCTGCGCCAGCCCAAGCCCGAAGATATTTTTGCGCAACCGCCACAGTCGGCCGGGATCGAGCTCCAGCCCGACGATGAACAGCAGCAGCGCGATGCCGATCTCGGTCAGGCCCGACAGCCGCTCGGGATCCTTGACCCAACCCAGTGCGAACGGCCCGATGACCGCACCGCCGACGATATATCCCAGCGTCGCGCCCAGTCGCAGCTTGCGGAACAGCAGCACGAAGGCCAGTCCCGCGCCGAGCAGTACCGCGCTCGCCTCGAGCAGCGCTCCGGTCACGTGCGCGGCAGTCTGGGCGTCGGTCAAATCGTCACCTCCCGTGCCCGCTCGACTGCCGCGACCAGCGCGCGGAATGGTAATAGAATCGCACCATGGCGTCCGCGCCGGTCGCGCGCCGGATCAAGGGTTAGCAATTCGGGCCATGGCTCCCCGTCGTCGCCGTTCAGCCAACGATCGATCGCGTCGCGCGCCTGCACCGCGTGGTTGTAGGTCGCGCCCATCGCGTGGCGGCCGACCAGCGCCGCTGCCGCCTGCCCGAACGCGCAGGCCTCGACCGCCTGCTCCAACGTCGTGATCCGTCCGTCGGGGTCCAGCGTCACCCGCATCGCTACCCGGCTCCCACAGGTCGGCGATCGAACGACGACCGCATCGCCCATCTCGTCGAACGAACGCTGCCCGGGAATCGACGCCGCCAGACGCAACACCTCGCGGGTGTAAATTGGGGCGCTCACGCCCGCCGCCACGTCGTTCCGCCCGGCCCATCCTCAAGCAGGATGCCCTCGGATTTCAGCTCGTCGCGGATCCGGTCGGACTCGGCGAAGTCCTTGTTTTGCTTGGCTTTCGTCCGCAACGCGATGCGGTCCTCGATGTCTTCGCCGCCGTCTCCGCCGCGAAACCATTGCGCTTCCGTAACGCTCATCAGGCCAAGCAACGCGCATGATGCTCGCAGTGTGGCTTGATCCTCGATCTGTCCCAGACGCGCGATCGCCAACGGCGTATTGAGGTCGTCGTTCAACGCCTCGATCACGCCGCCATCGATCGTCCCGCCCTCGGCATCCCCGGCCTTGCGATACAGTCCGTCGAGCGTCGCCTTGGATTGCGCGATCAGGCTTTCGGTCCACGGCAGCGGCGATCGGTAATGCCCCGACAGCAACGCCATCCGAAGCACCTCGCCGCGGTGCCCGGCGGCCAGCAGTCGGTCGACCGTCACCACATTGCCCAGGCTCTTCGACATCTTCTCGGCGCCCATGTCGACGAACCCGTTATGCACCCAATACCGCGCCAGCGGCGCCCCGCCATGCGCACAGCGGCTCTGTGCAATCTCGTTTTCGTGATGCGGAAAAATCAAATCCAGCCCGCCGCCGTGGATGTCGATCGTCTCGCCCAAATGCGCGCGGATCATCGCCGAGCATTCGATATGCCACCCCGGCCGCCCGCGACCCCACGGCGAGTCCCAGCCGATCACTCCGTTGTCGCTTGGCTTCCACAGCACGAAGTCGGCCGGATCGCGCTTGTACGGCGCCACCTCGACCCGCGCGCCGGCGATCATCGCCTCGCGGTTGCGGCGGCTCAGGCTGCCGTAACCCGGATCCGATGCGACTGCGAACAGCACATGCCCTTCGGCGGCATAGGCATGGCCCCTTTCCACCAAGGCCTCGATCATCGCTACCATCGCCGGGATTTCTTGCGTGGCATGCGGCGCGATGTCCGGCGGCGCGACGCCCAGCGCGCCCATGTCTTCCAGGTAAAAGCGCTCGTACCGCTCGGTAATCACCGACGGCTCGACGCCCTCGGCTTGTGCCGCGGTAATGATCTTGTCGTCAACGTCGGTGACGTTGCGGGCATAGGTGAGGCTGTCCGGACCATATTCATGCCGCACCAGCCGGCGCAGCGTATCGAACACCACCGCCGGGCGCGCGTTGCCGATATGCGCGCGGCCATAGACCGTCGGCCCGCAGACATACATCGTGATGCGCTTGGGGTCGGCAGGGACGAAGTCGCGCTTTTCCCGGGCCAGCGTATCGTACAGGCGGATCATCAGGTCGCGTCGATCGCCGAGGGCGGATGACGGGTCTCGACCCAGTCGACCACGGCCTTCGACGTTGCGTTGAGCAATGGGTAGGTCCGGCTGCTGGTCATCCACTCGGGCCGCTCGGCTGTCGGCCCATAGACCATGTCCGTCGCCAGATGCGCCAGAAGGAAGAACAATGTCGCGCCGATCAGTCCCTTGACCATTCCGAAGCCGCCGCCGAGCACCCTGTCTAGCGGTCCCAGTACCGATCGCCGCGCCCGACCCCCGACTGCGCGGGCGAACAATTTGACCGCGATATACGTCGGCAGGAACAGCAGAGCGAAGGACACGGCCGCAGCGCCGGTTTCGCTCCCCACCGGCTGGACCAGACGCTCGGCCAGCGGCGCGTGCAGGAATTTGAGCGCCAGGATCGCGACCACCCAGGCCAGCAACGCCAGCACTTCATGTGCAAAGCCGCGCACGAAGCCGATCATCGCGCTTCCGCCGAGCAACAGGATGACGAAGATATCGAGTGCGGTCATGGCCGTCAGCTAGCCGAGGCGGACGAGCCGGGCAACGGGCGGCTTCTTCCGCGCCGCCGACCTTATCGGCCGAGCAGCCGGTCTGCGAGCTGTCTGAGGTTTCCGTACCGCTCGATCTTGAGCCCCGATGGACCCTCGGTGCCGCCGGGCACCCAAGCGTTCTCGAATCCCAGCTTGGCTGCCTCCTTCAACCGAAGCGCGGCATGCGCGATCGGTCGCACTTCGCCCGATAGCGCGATTTCGCCCATGACGATCGACGCCTGCGGTACCGGGCGCTCGCTCATGGCGGATACCAGCGCCGCCGCCACTGCAAGGTCGGCTGCCGGGTCGGTCAGCCGATAGCCGCCGGCGACATTGAGGTAGACCTCGACCGAGGCAAAGCTCACGCCGCACCGTGCTTCCAGCACCGCCAGGATCATCGCCAGCCGGCCGCTGTCCCAACCGACCGCCGCCCGGCGCGGGGTCGCGCCGCTCGCCAGCCGCACCGTCAGCGCCTGGATTTCGACCAGCACCGGGCGGGTTCCCTCTAGCGCCGGAAAGATCGCCGTTCCGCTGACCGCGTCGTCGCGGCTGGTCAGAAACAGCGACGACGGATTGGCGACCTCCGCCAACCCACCCTCCTCCATCGCGAACACCCCGATCTCGTCGGTGCCGCCGAAGCGATTCTTGACCGCGCGGAGGATCCGATACTGGTGGCTCCGCTCGCCCTCGAAGCTCAACACAGTATCGACCATGTGCTCGAGCACGCGCGGACCAGCGATGGTCCCGTCCTTGGTGACATGGCCGACCAGCACTACCGCGCTGTCGCTTTGTTTGGCGAAACGCACCAGTTCCTGCGCCGAGGCCCGCACCTGGCTGACCGTCCCCGGAGCACCTTCGATCAAGTCGGAGTGCATGGTCTGGATCGAATCGATCACCACAAGTGCCGGAGGCGGACCTTCGCTGAGCGTGGTGAGAATATCGCGAACGCTCGTCGCGGCGGCCAACTCGACCGGCGATCCGCCCAGTCCCAACCGAAGCGCGCGCAGGCGAACCTGGTTCGCCGCCTCTTCGCCCGAAACGTATACGACGCGGCTTCCCGCCTTCGCCAGCCGCGCTGCGACCTGCAACAGCAAGGTCGATTTGCCGATCCCCGGGTCGCCGCCGACCAGCATCGCCGATCCGGGAACGATCCCGCCCCCGATCGCTCGGTCGAATTCGGCGATCCCCGACGCCAGCCGCTCGGGCAGCGCCACTTCATCGTCCAGCGACGACAAAGTGATCGCCCGCCCACCGGTCGACAGATCATGCTTGGCCGCGAAGATCGACGAGACCGACGCCGATTCCTGCACCAGCGTGTTCCATTCCGAACAATCGGTGCACTGTCCTTGCCAGCGCGACGTCACCGACCCGCAGGTCTGACAGATAAATCGGCTCTTGGGCTTCGCCATCGCTAAGGCTTATCGGAACATACGCAGAACGAACAGTCCTAAAAAGCCGCCGTCGCCTCGCCGCCCATCATTTGCTTGCGGACCAGCGGGATCGGCGGACCGCCATAGCTGAGGAATTGGTCGTGGAACGCCTTCCACGCCTTTTCCCCGCCGCGGGTCGCGACCCAATCGTCGCGCAACTTGCGGATCATCAACTTGCCCATGGTGTAATTGAGATAGGCCGGATCGTAGGTTCCGCGCGCTGCCTGCTGCCGCGCATTGCCGTCATCCTGGTAGCATTGGTTCTTGAACAGATCGAAGCTCTGCTGCTGAGTCATGCTTCCAGTGTGCATGCCGATCGACGACAGATACCGGCAATCACGAAGCAGCGCATTGCTCAACTGGCCGATCAACGTTTCGTCGGTCCCGCCGCCGACTCCCGCCACGCGCATCATCTCTTCGGTGTAGTGCGCCCAACCCTCGGCGAAGGCGTAACCGACATAGACCCGACCGAACATGAACTTCGACCGGTTGGCATGAAGGAAATTGAGGAAATGGCCCGGCCAGACTTCATGCGCCGAAGTGAACAAGAGGTCGGCCTTGCCGGGCACGAAGCCATCCTGTTCGGCCTTCGACCACGTCGGGTCGGGCGGCGCGATGTAATAGACCGAGGGCAGGCCTTTTTCGTACGGCCCGGGGATGTTGATGTAGGCAAAATTCTGCCGGTTGTACGGCGGCGCTTCCTCGACCTTGGCTTCCTCCGGCCCCGGGATGGTGACCAGGTCCTTGTCGATGATGAACTGCTTCAGCCCCGCCAGTTGCGCCCGCGCGCCGGCTACCGCGCCCCCCTCGGGCTTGTCGGCATTCATCTTGGCCATGCAGTCGGGAATGGTCGCGCCCGCCGCGTAACGCGCGCAAGCTTCACCGAGCAACTTCTGGTTCGACGCCAGGTCGGCACGACCGATCCGCTCGAGCTCGGCGATGGGAGTTGTGACCATTTCGGTATCGGCCAGCATGCGCTGATACCTGGCCGCGCCGAGGGCGAAATTGGGCTTGGCGTTGGCCCGCTGGGCTTCGACCCAGGCCACCGTATCGGTCATCGCCTTGACCGCATTGTCGGTCGCGGTTTTCAGGGCCTGCTGGTCTTCGGGTGATCCGACCCCGGCCCACGCCTTCATTCCGTCGCCGGGATAATATTCCACGAAACCGCCGAATGCGTTCTTGGCGTAATCGACGAAACTGATGGCCATCGGGCCCTTGATATTGGCCCGCATCTGCTCGGTCGCGCGCGGTACGTTCTGGAGGAACTTGATGTACGACTTCAACCGTTGCTCTTTAGGCGCGTACGGCACCGTGACGTACACCGACGGATCGACATACCCCAAGTACGACGCCGGGTTGTTGTGAGGCTGGTCGGCCCCCTCTGGGTCGATCCAGAATAGCTGTCCCTTGGCAACCGCAACCAGATAATCGCGTTCGAAGCGCTGCTCGGGCTTTAGTTTGTCGTCGCCGAAGGCTTGCGCGTCGGCGATGGCCTTCTTCAGCCGCGCGACCTCGGCACCGAACCCCGTCTGCGACAAATCGGCGATCTGCCCGTCATATTCGTGCCGTCCCTGCCCGACCGCGAAACCCGGATTGGCCTTGAAGCCGGCCTCGATGAAGCCATTGACGAAACCTGGCCAATCTTCGGCTGCAGAAGCCACAGCGGCGCTATTGTCAGGCGCGCTGGTTACCTGGCAGGCGCCAAGCGCCAATGCCGCCACGCAAACCGATGCGATCAGTCCAGCACGCATGAATTCTCTCCTCGATTTTTGTTTTGCGACGTTATTGGCCGATGTTTTGCCAAGGGCAAGCCATGCGCTTGTCGCACGTCGATCCCGGCGCTACGCCGGTCGATCAATGCCGGCTCTCCCCGCTCCCCTAAAGATCGCCGACTTCCGCTTTTACTGGGTAGCGCGTTTCTGCGCCGTCCTGGCGACGATGGGGATGGTCGTCATCATCGGCTACCAGGTCTACGACCTTGCCCGCACCAATTACGGCATGTCGATCCGGGAGGCATCGTTCCAGCTCGGGCTGCTCGGCCTCGCGCAATTCGTGCCACTGGCGCTGCTAACCCCCGTCGCCGGCTGGGTTGCCGACCGGTTCGAGCGCCGGACGGTAGCGCGTCTGGCCAACGCCATCGACATGAGCGTCGCTTTGGCGCTCGGTTTGCTCACCGCCAATGACGCGCTGACCCTGCCGATCCTGTTCCTGTTCGCCGCGCTTCACGGCACCGCCCGCGTATTCGTCGGCCCGGCCATGTCGGCGATCGCCCCCAATATCGTACCCAAGACCATTCTGCCCGAAGCAATCGCCATGAGTTCGATCGCGTGGCAGGTCGGTTCGGTGCTCGGCCCAGCGCTAGGGGGATTTCTCTACGCCGCGGACCCGGCGTTGCCCTATTGGGTCGCGGCCGGCCTGATGGCGTTCGCCATTCTCGCCTTGACGCCCGTTCACAAGATAACTCCGCCGCCGATCGCCGGCCATGCCCACCCGGTACGTCAGATGGTCGAAGGCCTGACCTACGTCCGTCGCCACCGTTTCCTGCTCGGCGCCATTACGCTCGATCTGTTCGCCGTTCTGCTCGGCGGCGCGACCGCCATGCTGCCGGTGTTCGCGCGCGACATATTGCAGGTCGGCACCGAGGGCCTCGGTCTGCTTCGCGCAGCCCCCGCGGTCGGGGCATCCGCGCTCGCGCTTTATTATGCCTGGGTGCCGCTCAAGAACGACGTCGGAGTCAAGATGCTGCTCGCGGTCGCGGCTTTCGGCGCGCTGACCATCGTGTTCGGCCTTTCGACCAGCATGACGCTGTCGCTCGTTGCCCTCGCCTTCCTCGGCATGGCCGACATGCTTTCTGTCTATGTCCGGTCCAGCCTGGTCCAGTTGCACACGCCCGACGCAATGCGCGGCCGTGTGTCGGCGGTATCGGGCCTCGCTATCTCGGCCAGCAACGAGCTCGGCGAGATGCAGTCGGGTCTTGCCGCCGGATTGCTCGGGCCGGTGGCCGCGGTCGTGGTCGGCGGAGCCTCGGCCATTGCGATTGCGGCCGGCTGGGCCATATTCTTTCCAGAGCTTCGGAACGCGCGGACCTTCGACCCCCCGCCGCTGCCGCCGCCCGACCGACTTCCAGGAGAAGCGACATGAAGGCCAATTCGATCCTCGATACCATCGGCGCCACCCCGCATGTCCGGCTTTCGCGCCTGTTCGACAGGGCGGAAGTGTGGGTGAAATCGGAAAGGTCCAACCCCGGCGGATCGATCAAGGACCGTATCGCGCTGGCAATGATCGAGGAGGCGGAGGCTTCGGGCAAGCTGAAGCCCGGCGGCACGATCGTCGAGCCGACTAGCGGCAATACCGGAATCGGCCTCGCCATGGTCGCCGCGGTCAAGGGTTACAAATTGATCCTTGTCATGCCCGACAGCATGTCGATCGAGCGCCGCCGCCTGATGCTGGCTTATGGCGCGACCTTCGACCTCACGCCCCGGGCCGAGGGCATGAAGGGTGCCATCGCCCGCGCCACCGCGATCCTCGACGAGACGCCGGGCGGCTGGATGCCGCAGCAGTTCGACAATCCCGCCAACATCGACGTTCACGCCCGCACCACGGCCCGCGAGATTCTGGCCGACTTCCAGGATCAGCCCTTCGATGCCTTGATCACGGGGGTCGGCACGGGCGGTCACATCACCGGTTGCGCGCGGATCCTGAAGGCTGCTTGGCCGAGCCTGAAAGTGTTCGCGGTGGAGCCTGAGCTGTCGGCCGTCATTTCCGGGGGCACCCATTCACCGCATCCAATTCAGGGCATTGGCGCAGGTTTCATCCCTGCCAACCTAGATACCTCGATTCTTGACGGCACGATTCAGGTCGCTGCCGACGATGCCAAGGAAATGGCCCGCCAGGCCGCGCGTCAGGAAGGCATGCTGATCGGTATATCCTCGGGCGCCAGCCTTGCCGCTGTGGCGCAAAAGCTACCCGAACTCGGGCAGAACGCCAAAGTACTCACCTTCAACTACGACACGGGCGAACGATATCTGTCGGTGCCCGATTTCCTGCCTGAGGAACATGCTTAAATTAACGAAAACCCCGTTTATTTGAGGGCCTGTTAATATCTTGCCGCAATAAGCCTCCGCATTGGAGGATGCAGTGTAATGCGGCGTAGTCGATTTGCAGGCGCGGTGAAGGTCAATCCGCAGGTTGGCCAAGCCGGATGGCTGGACACCTTGTCATTCGACATCCGGACTCCGACCAGCAGCGACGAGTCGGCCATCGCCGAGCAACGCATCGCACAATTAACCTACGTCCCGATCCTGCTAGCCGTCGCCCACCTCGTGTCGGCGACCGCAATTTTCCTGCAATTCGGCGTCGGTGCCGTTGCCAGCTTTACGCCGACCTTGTTCGCCATGCTGGTCGTGGCGTTCGTCATCGACTTCGCCGCCTTCGGCTTCATGCGCTACTGCGAGCGGCTGGATCTGGCGCCGAAGAACATCACGCTAGTCATGTCGCTCGTGGTGTTCCTGTCGTGCTTCCTCTGGGCACTGTTCGGCTACACCGCATCCTCGCTGGCGGCCTCCACGCACAACGGAATTCTTCCGATCGTGATCGGCACGGTGATCGTCGCCACCTGCGTCGCAGTAAGCAGTTCGCCGCCGCTTGCGGTAGTGCATTCGTTCGCCGCGACGATGGGTGCGGCGATGTTCAGCGGCGATCCGGGCGTGGTCGCGGGCATCGCCACCATGTCGATGGCGCTCACCGGCTACAGCGTCATCAGTTCGCGCAAGATGATCGCCATCGCCCACCAGCGGCTCCAGCTCGACCACGAAGCGCACAAGGCGCTGCAGTTCGTGCTCGAATTCGAAAACAGCGGTCGCGGCTGGTTCTGGGAAACCAACAGCCTGGGCACCCTTTCCTACGTGTCGCAGCAATTGGCCGACGATTTCGAGACCGATCCCGAAACCCTGCTCGGCCGCCAGTTCACGACCCTGCTTTCGGTCGATGCAAGCACCGATCAGTCGCTTCGGGAAGAACGCACGCTCGGCTTTCACCTGTCGGCGCGCTTCCCCTTCTCCGACGTGATCGTCCGCGCCGCCACCAACGACGACGTTCACTGGTCGCTGTCGGGCAATCCGGTGTTCGACGAGAACGGTCGTTTCATGGGCTTCCGCGGGATCGGCACCGACCTTACCGAGCAACGTCGTTCCGAGCAGGAAATCACCCGCCTCGCCCGCTTCGATTCGCTGACCAGCCTGCCCAACCGCGCGATGATGCGCCAGACGCTCGACGAAGCGCTCCGCAACGCCGCCATCCGTCAGAAGGGTTGTGCATTGTTCCTGATCGACCTCGATCGGTTCAAGAACGTCAACGACACCCTCGGTCACCCGATCGGGGACGCGCTGCTTCGTCAGGTCGCCGAACGGTTGAAGTCGGTGATGGGCAATCATGGCCAGGTCGGACGGCTGGGCGGCGACGAATTCAAGGCGGTGCTTCCCGGAACGACCGAAACCGGGCTGCTGGAATCGCTCGCCAAGACCCTGATCGAACAGGTCTCTCGCCCCTACATGATCGAAGGCCACAAGGTGACGATCGGCGCGTCCGTCGGCATCTCCATCGGCGATCCGGGCCGGGCCTGCGCCGACGCGCTGGTGCGCAACGCCGATCTCGCGCTGTATGCCGCCAAGGCCGCGGGCCGCGGCGTGCACTGCTTCTACGAACAATCGATGCACAGCGAGGCCACCGACCGCCAGGCGCTCGAAAACGACCTTCGCCAGGCGATCGATCGCGGCGAAATGTCGGTCGTCTATCAGCCCATCGTGCGCACCGCCGGCGAGGAGGTCTGCGGGTTCGAGGCGCTGGTTCGCTGGAACCACCCGGCGCGCGGACCGATCGGCCCGGACAAGTTCATTCCGCTGGCCGAGGAATGCGGGATGATCGAAAAGATCGGCACCTTCGTGCTCCGCACCGCGGTCGAGGAAGCCAGCCACTGGCCCGACCAGATCCGCATCGCGGTCAATCTGTCGCCGATCCAGTTCAACAATCCAGGAATCGTCGCGACCGTCGCCGCGGTGCTTGCCGACCACAGGCTTCGTGCCGAGCGACTCGAGCTGGAAATCACCGAAGGCGTGTTCCTGGCCGACAACGACGCCACCGACGAGACCTTCGCCAATCTGAAGGCGCTCGGCGTCCGCCTTGCGCTCGACGATTTCGGGACCGGCTATTCGTCGCTCGGCTATCTGAAGAAGGCGCCGTTCGACAAGATCAAGATCGATCAGAGCTTCGTCCGCGGCGCGGCATCGCGCGACAATCGCAACTCGGCGATCATCCGCGCCATCGTCACGCTCGCCGATAGCCTCGGCATGGATACCACCGCCGAAGGCGTCGAGACGCATGACGATCTGCAGCTCATCCGCGATCTCGGGGTCAGCCAGATCCAGGGCTACATTTTCGGCCGCCCTGCCGACGGTCCGGCGGCGCGCGATCTCGCCTCGCAACAGACGGTCGAAGCCGATGGCTTTGCCTGCGTCCGCGAGCCGCGCCAGAGCCTGATGCGCCGCGCGATGACCGCGATCAACGATGAGGTCGTCGAGATCCGTTTGCGCAATATCTCGGCGATGGGCGCGCTCGTCGAATGCACGCACCCCGTCGCCCCCGGCACCCAGCTGACGATCGACATCGTCGGCGTCGGGCCGGTCGTCGGTACGGTCCGCTGGGCCAACGCCAGTCGCTTCGGCATGCAGTTCGCCGAACAGTTCGAAATCGCCCGCCTCGCCCCGCGCCGCGAGAAGCTCAACGACGTGACCATGCTCTCCCCCTGGTACATCGGCGATCGCGCGAAGGTCGCCAGTTAGGCCGCGCCGACGGCCCCTCTTGAACGCGAATTCGTCCTTCCTAAATCCGCGTCTGCCGGTCGCCAGTCGGGGCCGGTGACGGGACGATGGTCCCTTGGTGGGCCCGCCCGCCAGTCGCTCAATTGGAGGACATGACATGCGTAGTGCTTTCGATTTCACGCCCTATCGGCGTTCCACCATCGGCTTCGACCGGTTGTTCGACATGATGGAGAACAATGCCGGCCCGGGCCAGGATAATTACCCCCCGTTCGATCTCATCCAGCTTGGCGAGAACGATTACCGCATCGACCTCGCCGTCGCCGGTTTCCGCAATGACGAGATCGACATTACCGCGCAGCAGAACGTGCTGATCGTCGCTGGCAAGAAGCGCGACGAGGATGGCAGCAACTTCATCCACCGCGGCATCGCCACCCGCTCGTTCGAGCGCCGCTTCGCACTGGCGGACCACATCCAGGTGCGCAATGCCGACCTCAGCGACGGCCTGCTGTCGATCGAACTGGTCCGCGAAATCCCTGAAGCAATGAAGCCGCGCAAGATCGATATCGGCGGATCGAGCGAGCGGTCGGCGATCGCCGGCGGTCGTCGGTCCTCGGCATCGAACCAGACGGTCGAGGCCGACGCGCAGGACGCCTGAGAGTCGATCAATCACAAGTGGAGCCCCGGACGTCGGTCCGGGGCTTTACGTGGCTCACAGGCCATTACTGCCGCCCGCGAAGTCGACGCTTCTCGTAGCCTTGGAAAGAACGTCTGCTTTCAATTCTAAACCCGCCGAAAGCGGACAGTCCGCTTTCGACCCAAAGCGGACGCTTGTCGCCTTGGGCGCGGTGAGAGAATTAAAAAGCTTGGTCGACGCCTAGTTAGGCCTTCCGGCCTGCGGCCGTTAGCAGGTCCAGATGCAGATAGGCGTCGTTGAAACCCGCGATCTTGCTCAATTTTGCCCGGTCAGGCACCTCCACAAAACGTTCCCGGCGGATGATTAGGCCTTCTCGGTCGAGTTCGCGAAGGATCCGGTTGACGTGGACTGGCGTGATGCCGAGAAAGTCCGCCAGATGCTCTTGCGTCATCGGCAATTCGAAATTGGTGCCGCTGGCCAGGCCTGCAAACTCGAGCCTCCGTCCGATCTCGCACAGCAAATGGCACATCGCACGTTTAGCGTCCCGACGTCCGACGTTGACGACCCATTCGCGATAGACCGAGGCGTCTATAAGCGTATCGATCCACATTGCGCGCGCCAACGCTCCGTGACTGTCGATCAGGTCAATAATGTCGGATTGAGGAACTTCTGCGATGAGACACGCGTCCAAAGCCTGAACGCTATGATCAGCCACATTGAGAAGACTTCCTTCGAGATCGACGAAATCTCCAGCGAGTTGAATGCTGACAATCTGCCTTTCGCCCTCGGCCGTGATGCGGTGTCGACATACGAACCCATCAACGACAAGCTTGGCGGATCTGGCGCGCTCGCCCTCACGAACGAGATACCCATGTTTGGGATAGCTTTTCACTTCGTAGGGGAGAGCCAGTAAAGCGGCCCGAGCCTCATCATCAAGCAGCGCGCGAGCGTCGTACCTAGCAACCAATGCGAGGAACACTTGATGTGCGGTTTCCACGTCTGTCTCCCGTCGGGGCAGGGAGCGCGTAGAAACTCTCAGGTGCCGAAAGCCATGTAATCGCTCGGCAATATGATCTCTATAACATAGATCAGAGCGGCTACTGCATTAAAAGAAATACGAGCTGGTTTTCGGCTTTAGGCTGGTGGTCCTACTGATAAGGCTTCCGTTGGAAGAATGAGATCACTAAACCTCAGTACGAACACTGTTCGTCCTGAATCGTCGACCACTTCCAGCCGATTACTAAGATCAATCAGCTGGCCGTCGATGATGTGTTCCGCAATCAGCTCGCTTGCCGTCCGTCTGGCGGCCGCTTCTGCAAGTCCGAGATCCGCAAAATCCTCACCCTGGGTGTCGCAAAGCACATCAGAATTATAGAGATGCGTGAAATAGTGCGGCATGCGGTAAATCCTCGTCTGCTCAGCTGGCGCTCATATTCAAACCAAGCGACAAACCCGCTAGCTCCGGAAATGTGCCTAACTTATGTGAAGGTTCCCAAGAAATCGATTGTGCTGCTCGTGATTCCGCCATCTGCCTTCCAAGTTAAACGATCGGGGGACAGTCGGCATCAAACACGCTTTGATAATCGAGGATCAGGATCTGTTCGCGTTGCTGATCGAGGATGAGCTGCGTGACCTCGGTTACAATTCGGTCGTTATTGTCGCCACAGAAAGTGAAGCAATCGCCTCAGCGACCGAACGATGCCCTGACTTGATTACAGCTGATCAGCGCTTGTCGAGCGGCTCTGGTGTGGCTGCAATACGCGCGATCTGCTCCGATAGGCGCATTCCGTTTGTTTTTATCACGTCATACCGAAATGAGGTTCGAGAGGCTTTCCCGCAGGCAGTGGTACTGGGTAAGCCGTTCTGGCCGCCGACATTGGAAGACGCGATTGCGCATGCCGTTGGCGTGAGCCGGATGGGACTCGCTACAGACCGCGATCCATCGTGATTCTTTTTCATTCTACGCCGAACGTAATGTCCGCTTTCCACCCATGATTGCCGTCTAATAGTTGATTGGCTTTCGACCCATTGCGGACATCGGCTGGGCATGGGATGCCATTCGTATGATTGGCTCCAGACGTATTGGGGCGCTCGACATTGCGAGTGCCATTTCCGAGCGCATCGGCTCCTATGTCGACATGTATTCAATCGAGTTCTTGGCTGTAGAGGGCGACCGCATCCAGTGTTGGTATGTGAACGCCGACGACAAAGGCCCCACCTTTGAGATTGAGATGACGCGAAGCGGCGTGGGATGGGCGCTAAGTCTTACCGAGCGTCCAGCGGGCACCGAACAGAAAATAGAGCTGCCCTAACGTCCGCTTCCCACCCATGATGGTCGCTTCTCAATCGGTCTGCTTTCGACCGGTTGCGGACATTGGCAAGCGATGCGAAAAGTGGCGCCGCCGGATCGCTTCTAAAGGGAGCTTTGCATGTTTGCGCTTTCTCGAAATGCGCTAGGCCAAACACTGGCGATCGCATTGATGCTCGCTGCCGTTGCCGCACCAGCCAGTGCGGAACGTTGGAAGGAACTACCAAATTATGGGCGATCCACATATCGGATCGACCTCGATTCCGTGCATTGGCAGGGCCGCATCGTCAGATATCGAGCGGAGATCGTGGACCATAGTCGGGTGCCGCCGTATCGCGGCATCGTCACCTCTTTGATCGACTGCGATACCGGCAAACGAAAACTTCTCGAAACCGAACAATATTTCGTCGACGGTTCGGTAAGGAGAGAAACCGTTCCCGATCGTCCCTGGCAGCCGGTTAAATTCATGTCCGAACTGCCCCAGCACTTCCTCTGTTTAAACGAGGAATCAGACGCACCAGTGAAAATGCCTTAACGTCCGCTTCGTCAGTGGCGACTATCTCTTTGCCTGTTCGTTCGCTGCCGACGAGCGGTCCCTCACTGCATACATCGTTCCGGACATGACAGTGGCTGCCGAGCGGGGAGATATTGTCCGCAGCGATAGAACCTCCGGTGAAACGATGCATCGAAAGCGTTTGAAACAGACGACCTAAAAAGCCTCGACCGGTAGCGCCATCACGCTGTCGGCCCCGGCTTCGACCTTCTTGCGCAGGGTCGATGCCGCGACCAGTTCGCGCTGCGCGTAATAGCGGGCGGTGATGATCTTGGTTTCGTGGAACGACGCATCCTCGCCGGCCTGGTCCTTCAGCCGTGCCGAGACATTAGCCATCTTGAGCCACATCCAGCCCAGACTGACCAGCCCCATCAGCTGCATGTAGGCATAGGCACCGGCCCCGGCATTGTTGGGGTCGGCCATGCCGTTCTGCGCCAGCCACATGGTCGCACCTTGCAGATGCTGGACCGCTTCCTCCAGCGGCGCGACGATCCCGGCCGGATCGCCCCCCGCCTTGGCGGCGTCGATGTCCTGCGCGACCGCCGCGAACAGCGCGCGCACGCCGCGGCCGCCGTCCTTGGCCAGCTTGCGCCCGACCAGATCCATCGCCTGCACCCCGTTGGTGCCTTCGTAGATTTGCGCGATCCGCGCGTCGCGGACGAATTGCTCCATCCCCCATTCGCGGATGTAGCCGTGCCCGCCAAACACCTGCTGGGCGTTGACCGCGGTCTCGAAGCCGCGATCGGTGAGGTAGCCCTTGATCACCGGGGTCAGCACCGAAATCAGGTCGTCGGCGGCGATCCGCTCCTCCTCGGTCTGCGCTTTGCGCGACAGATCGACCTGCAGCGATCCCCACAGGATCAGCGCGCGCGCCGCCTCGTTGAACGCCTTGCCTTCCATCAGCATGCGGCGGACGTCGGGGTGGACGAACAGATTATCGGCCTTGGCGTCGGGGTCGCGATCTTCCGCCTTCAGCGCACGGCCCTGCTTGCGGTCCTTCGCGTACATCACGGCGTTCTGATAGGCGACTTCGCCCATCGCCAAGCCCTGCATGCCGACGCCCAGCCGTGCCGCGTTCATCATGATGAACATGGCGGCCAGCCCCTTTTCGGGTTCGCCCACCAGCCAGCCCTTGGCCCCGTCGTAATTCATCACGCACGTCGAATTGCCGTGGATGCCCATCTTGTGCTCGATCGATCCGCAGCTGACGGGGTTGCGCTCGCCGACGCTGCCGTCCTCGTTGACCAGGAACTTGGGCACCACGAACAGGCTGATGCCCTTCACATTGTCGGGCGCGCCGGCGATCTTCGCCAGGACGAGGTGGATGATGTTCTCGGACAGGTCGTGCTCGCCCGAGGAGATGAAGATCTTGGTCCCCGTGATCGCATAGCTGCCGTCGTCATTGGGGTCGGCCTTGGTCTTGATCAGGCCAAGATCGGTGCCGCAATGCGGTTCGGTCAGGTTCATCGTCCCGGTCCAGGTGCCGGCGACCATCTTCGGCACGTACATCGCCTTCTGCTCGTCGGTGCCTTTGACCAGCAGCGATGCGATCGCGCCGGCGGTCAGCCCGTGATACATTTCGAACGCCTGATTGGCCGACAGCACATATTCGCTGACCGCGCTCGCCAGCACGTGCGGCAGGCCCTGCCCGCCATATTCCTCGGGCGCCGCCAGCGTCGTCCAGCCGCCTTCGCAAAACTGCTTGTACGCATCCTTGAAGCCGGTCGGGGTCGTCACCGACCCGTCGGCGTGGCGGGTGCAGCCCTCCTGGTCGCCGACCTGGTTGAGCGGCGCCAGTACTTCGCCCGCGAAGCGTCCGCCCTCGGTCAGGATCGCCTCGACGATGTCGCTCGACGCATTGGCGAAGGACGGCAGATTGTCATATTTGCCAAGCTCGACGACATGCTCGAGGACATATTGCGTGTCGCGAACGGGGGCGTTGTAGACGGGCATTCAGCTCTCCTGGTCCTGCGCCTTTACCAGCGCGATGAAATTCTTGAGTTCGTTAAGCGTCGCGTCGATGTCGACCCGCTGCTGTTCCAGCTTGTCGGCCTGCGCCTGGCACCGCTCGATCGTTTTGAGGCGCTGGGTCTTCCGGCCGTCGCCGAGATCGTACAGGTCGAGCAGTTCCTTGATGTCAGCCAGGCTCAGGCCCACGCGCTTGCCGCGCAGGATCCACGCCAGCCGCGACCGGTCGCGCTCCGAATAGAGCCGGGTGGTTCCTCGCCGCTCGGGCGAGATCAGCGCCTCGTCCTCGTAAAAGCGCAAGGCGCGCGCGGTGACCGCGAATTCGTCGCACAGTTCGCCGATCGAATAATGGGTTCGCGCCGTCTGCATTTCCCTCCAATATCTTACGTTTCCGTAAAGGTCAAACATTCACGGGGGCGACAAGCCGCGCGCCTCACCCTATATGATACGCGCACTGTGACCTCGACGGATTCTCGGCCCTCATGATGATCACCAATCCTTTCGACGACGACAAGCTTCGCGAAGAGTGCGGGGTGTTCGGTATCTGGGGTGCCGACAACGCTTCCGGCTTCGTCGCCCTCGGCCTCCACGCCCTCCAGCATCGCGGGCAGGAAGCCGCCGGCATCGTCAGCTTCGACGGTCAGAATTATCACGCCCACCGGGCGATGGGCCAGGTAGCCGGCAACTTCGACCGCGACGACATCATCCGCAAATTGTCGGGCACCGTCGGCATCGGCCATGTCCGCTACTCGACCACCGGCGAAACCGCGCTCCGCAACGTCCAACCCCTGTTCGCCGAGCTCGCGTCGGGAGGTTTCGCCGTCGCGCATAACGGCAACCTCTCGAATGCCATGACCCTCCGCTCCGCGCTGATCCGCCGCGGATCGATCTTCCAGTCCACCAGCGACACTGAAGTGATCATCCACCTCGTCGCCACCTCGTCCTTTTCCTCGCCGATCGACCGCTTCACCGACGCGTTGAAGCAGGTGGAAGGTGCCTATTCGCTGTTATGCCTGACGCCGGAAGGCCTGGTCGCTTGCCGCGACCCGCTCGGCATCCGGCCGCTCGTCATGGGGAAGCTCGGCGAAGCGACCATCTTCGCGTCGGAGACAGTCGCCCTCGACGTGATCGGCGCCACCTACCTTCGCGATGTCGAGCCCGGCGAGGTCATTATCGTCAATGAGAAAGGCCTGCGCTCTTTTCATCCCTTCGCCCCTGCCCGCCCTCGCCCGTGCATCTTCGAACACGTTTATTTCTCACGTCCCGACAGCATCGCCGACGGCAAGTCGGTCTACGAAGTGCGCAAGAATATCGGCGGCGAGCTATCACGCGAATCTCCGGTTGAGGCGGACTATGTCGTGCCCGTGCCCGACTTGGGTGTCCCCGCCGCACTCGGTTTCAGCCAAGCCAGCGGGATCCCGTTCGAGCTTGGGATCATTCGATCACACTATGTCGGCCGCACCTTCATCCAGCCGAGCCAGGACGTTCGTCACCTTGGGGTGAAGTTGAAGCACAATGCGAATTCGGCGCTGATCCGCGGCAAGAAGATCGTGCTGGTCGACGACAGCATCGTCCGCGGTACGACCAGCCTCAAGATCGTGCAGATGATGCGCGATGCAGGCGCGACCGAGGTCCACATGCGGATCGCCTCGCCGCCGACCAAGCACAGTTGCTTCTATGGGGTCGACACGCCCGAACGGTCGAAGCTTCTGGCGGCGCAAATGGATGTCGCGAAGATGACCAAATACATAAACGCAGACAGCCTCGCCTTCATCTCGATCGACGGCCTCTATCGGGCGATGGGCGATACGCGTGACGCTGCCGCACCCCAGCGCTGCGATGCCTGTTTCACCGGCGATTATCCGACGACGCTGACCGATTGCGACAGCGACGGAAAGCCAAAGCCATTGGCGCTCGTCGCCAGCCGATAAGAGGAAGACGATGACCGACCCGAAGCCGTTCGACGGCAAGCTCGCGCTCGTCACCGGTGCAAGCCGTGGCATCGGCGCTGCCACCGCCGAGGCACTCGCCGCCGCTGGAGCGCACGTCATCCTCACTGCTCGTAGTGCCCAGGCGCTGGAGGAAGTCGAAGACCGGATTCACGACGCCGGCGGAAGCGCGACGATAGCGCCGATGGATTTGACCGAGACCGACCATGTCAAACGGCTGGCCGAAGCGGTGGCGGAGCGGTGGGGCAGCCTGGACGTTTTGGTCCTCAATGCTGCGATGCTCGGCAGCCTGAGTCCGGTCGAACATCTCGACGCGAAGGAAATGGTGCGGGTGTTCGCGCTCAATGTTCATTCTAATCATTCGCTGATCGCCGCCTTCGATCCGCTGCTTCGCCGCGCTGAAAAAGCCGATGTCATCGGGATTACCTCGTCGGTCGGGAGCGAACCGCGTGCGTTTTGGGGTGGATACGGGGCGTCGAAGGCGGCGTTCGAGAATCTGCTTGCCACCTACGCCGACGAGACTGCGCATGCCGGAAAGCTCAGGGTCCGGATCATCGACCCCGGCGCTACACGGACGCGGATGCGGCAACTGGCGTTTCCCGGAGAGGAACCATCGACGCTCAAGGGACCGGAAGTGGTGGCGGCCGGGATCGTGGACCTTCTTACGGGGGACTCGCCGAGTGGGGAGCGGGTCAGGCTCGGCTGAGGGTGACCTGCGCGACGTCAATGCCGCCGCCGCGAAAACCGCCTTCGCAGTACATCAGATAATATCGCCACAAATTATGGAACGCCTCGTCGAAGTCGGCGAGGCGGCCTTGGGCGACCGCGAGGTCATACTGCGAGTACCATATGGCGAGCGTGGTGGCGTAATCGTGGCCGAAGCTGTCGCGATCCGACCAACGAAGCCCGCGATCCTCCGCAAGTGATTGAAATCGCGGCTCATTCAGCAACATTCCGCCGGGAAAGATGTAGGTCTGGATGAAGTCGGCACTGCGCGCGTAGGCGTCAAACAGGCGGGGATCGATGCTGATGAACTGCAGCGCCGCCTTGCCCCCGGGCATGAGACTTCGGGCAATGCAATCGAGATAGGCGGGCCACCATCGCTCGCCGACCGCTTCGACCATTTCGACCGAGGCGATGGCGTCGAAGCGCTCGTCGATGCTGCGATAATCCTGCAGGCGGATTTCGATCCGGTCGGCAAGACCGGCCTCGGCGATCCTGGCGTCCGCCCAGCTCTTCTGTTCCGCGGACAGGGTCAGCCCGACCACCGACACGCCGCGCCTGGCGGCTTCGATCGCCAGCGTTCCCCACCCGCATCCAATCTCCAGCAAACGGCCGCCGGTCTTGAGGTCGAGCCGGTCGAGCAGCAAGGCGACCTTGCGATGCTGCGCCGCTTCGAGTGTGTCGCCCGGCACGAAACGGGCAGCGGAATAAGTCATGCTCGGATCGAGCCAAGCGGCGTAGAAATCGTTGCCGAGATCGTAATGCGCGGCGATGTTGAGCCGCGCCCGCGCCGGACCATTGTCGCGCATGCGGTGGCCGAGCGCGTTGACCCAACGCATCGGCCCCTTGGCGCGCGCGACGTCGCCGAGCGCAACCGCATTGGCCATGAACAGGGCGAATAGTGGGACGGGATCGGGCGAGGTCCATTCGCCCGCCGCCCACGCCTTGTACCACCCGACCGATCCGGAGGTGGCGAGGCGGACCAGCGGCATCCAGCTATGGAGTCGAACGATCGCTTCCGGCCCGTCGCGGCGAAAACCGATGCGGCGGTGCGATCCGTCAGGAAGCGTTGCGTGGATGCCGCCAAGTTCCAGCCGCTCGTCGAGCCGGTCGAGAACCCGCGCGAACGCCGGCGCGGCGATCCGGCCAAGCACACCCGCACCGGTGGCGAAGGCGCGATCGGCACGAACAAGATGAGAGCCACGCGACGCCATTCGGGCTCTATCCTACCGGCTCTTCGCCTTGGCAAGCGCCGCGAGCGCCCGTTCCCGCGCTTCGCGATGATCGACGATCCTGGCCGGATAGGCGCCGCGCTTGTCGCCGGGTGGGTCATGGATGTCGGCATCGCTGAAGTCCGCCAACTCGGGCACCCACTGGCGGATGTAATCGGCGGCGTCGAACTTCTCCGACTGGACGAGTGGGGCCATGATCCGGCTGAACATGTTGGCGTCGATCCCGCTGCCGGCGATCCACTGCCAGTTGACGCTGTTCGATCCGTAATCGGCATCGACCAGGCAATCCCAGAACCATTGCTCGCCGATCCGCCAGTCGATCAGCAGATGCTTCACGAGAAAGCTGGCGGCGATCATTCGGACGCGATTGTGCATCCAGCCCGACGTCCACAATTGGCGCATGCCGGCATCGACAATCGGATAGCCGGTCTGCCCTTTCTGCCAGGCGGTCAGGTCGGCTTTCGACGTGCGCCATTCGATGCTGCCGAGTTGCGGACGGCCGCCCACTTTGCCGTAATCGGGCAGCTGCAGGATGACGTTCTGCGCATAATCACGCCAGCCGAGTTCCCCCAGATAGATATCGACCGATCCGCGCTTGCCGGCGACCGCGTGCCACACGGTGGCCGGCGAAATCTCGCCAAAATGAAGGTGCGGTGAAAGGCGAGAGCTGCCTTCGATCGACGGCAGGTTGCGTTGCGCATCGTAGCGTGCGGCGTGAGCGGCAAAATCGACAAGACGCTCGTGCGCACCGCCTTCCCCCGGTGTCCATTCCTGTCCAAAGCCGGTCGACCAGTCGGGCTTGGTCGGGAGCAATTGCCAGTCGTCGAGAGTGTCGGACGTCGGCCACCTGGCGGGACCATCGATCTTGCGCGGTGTCGGCAGTGGATCGGCCGGGGGCAGACGGTCGCGCAATGCCCGCCAGAACGGCGTGAAGATCTTGTAGGGCTGACCGGTGCCGGTGGTGACGCTGCCGGCCGGAGCGAGATAATTGCCGTCGTGAAGGACGAGATCGAGCTTGGCCGCGACCGCTCGCTCGGCGTTCAGCCACCACGGCTCGTAATGGTGGAGCGCATGGACGCGGGTGGCGCCAACCTCTCCGGCGAGCTCCGAAAGCACGTCGTCCGACTTCCCCCGCCGTAGGATCAGTCGCGATCCCTTGGCTTCGAGCGCCTCGGCCAGCGACTTCAGGCTGTGGTACAGCCACCAGCGCGAGGCTGCACCCATCCGGCGATGCTTCGGGGTTTCATCGTCGAGGATATAGACCGGCACCACCGGCCCTTCCCCCGCCGCGGCGACCAGGGCCGCCTGATCGGCAAGGCGGAGATCGCGGCGCAACCAAAGGATTGACGAGGCGGTCAACAGCCGGCTCCTTTCAGTGGCACCATCACTTCGCGCGACAGGCGCGAGGTGCGCGATCCGGGCGTGAGGTACCGCGCATCGCCAATGGTGACTTTCGCTTGGCAGCGACCGCGCTCGACCGTTGCGACCGGCAGAACCGACCACGCAAGGAACATGCGCAGATCGCGATTGCTGGCGATAGCCGAACCGACGATCGGATCGTTCATTCCATCGGCAATCAACGGCTCGCTCGGTAGCAGCCCGCGCCCGAACGGTTCGAACTCGGCATGGCCGATCATCGCCCCTTCGCGCCAGCTCATCGAGCGATTCCACGACCAGGCAGGTGGCGGCGAGGCGAAGATCGCGGTGGCATGGGGAACGCGTCGCTGAACACGCTCGGTGGCCGTCTGGCTCAGGCCGAGATTGAAGGCGATATAAACCAGCGCCGCCGCGATCGCGCCCTGCACCGGCCGCCGCCACTCGCCACCGCGCTTTTCACGCCAGCGGCTCCAGGCGATGCTTCCCGCCATCAGTGTCCATACCCAGACGTCGATGATGAACAGGCTGTCGGCGTGGTACCAGCCGAAGTCGAATGGGGAGAAGAGCTGGACCGAATAGGTCGTCTGCAAGTCGAGCAAGGGGTGAGTGATCGCGCCGATGTAGCAAAGCGCGAGCAGCCAGCCGAAATGCATCGTGAGACCGCTCTTGAAGGCCGCACCGCGCTTTACCTGCCATCGGTCGAGCAGCAGCAGCAGGCCGGCGAGCATCGGCGGCAAGACAAGTACGCCGCCGACCAATCCATGCGTGAAGCCGCGATGCATCGCCAGCGGCTCCCACGGAACCCAGCCGAGGAGCACGTCGATGTCGGGCATGTTGGCGCCGAGGATGAGGGCAGCGAGGCCCTTGCGGGTTTTGATTTTGAGGCCGGCCTGTCCAAGCGCCCAGCCGGCAAGACTGTGGGTGAAGTTATCCAACGATAATGCTCCCTGCCGACTTCGGCGGGACGGTGGCAGCCGCAGGTTGGCGAAGAGGTTCTTGATCGCGAACGAAGAACCCGTCCGTCCGCTTCACGGCCACCTCCCCGCGCAAGCGCGCAGGGAGGAGCTGTCTACTCGGCACGCGGTTCCTTTTCGACTTGCCAGGTCTGGCCCTTGGCGACGAGGCTTTGAAGGTCGGCGGTCTTGCCTTTGGCGATGGCGGCATTCTGCTCGATTACCGCGCTGTCGAAGGTCGGCGCGGGCGCGTTGTAGATGACGCCGAGTGCGACCGGGAAGCCGAGACTGAGCGGCATCTCGACGAGCATGTAGGCGACCGCGCGATTGGTCGGATCGTGACTGATGACGTTGGGATCGTCGCCGTCGACGACCTTCAGCATCAGCGCCTCATGGTCGAGGGCGAGGCCCTTCGTGCCATTGGCGAAGAGCATCTTTTCGCCTGCCTTGAGCCACAGCTGGGTATCAGACGCGACGTCCCGGGCGGTGAAGCCGGCGAAGACGTCGTCGTTGTAGACTACGCAATTCTGGAAGATCTCGACGAAGCTGGCACCGCGATGGGCGTGGGCGGCCTTCAACACGTCGGGTAGGCTCTTGTGCACGTCGATCCCGCGGGCGACGAAACGCGCGCCGCTGCCGAGCGCGAACGAGCAGGGATTGACCGGCCGATCGACCGACCCGAACGGAGTCGACGGCGAGCGCGTGCCGGTGCGCGAGGTCGGCGAGTACTGGCCCTTGGTCAGGCCGTAGATTTCGTTGTTGAACAGCAGCAGCTGGCAATCGAGATTACGGCGCAGCAGGTGCATGGTGTGATTGCCACCGATGCTGAGCGCGTCGCCGTCCCCGGTGACGATCCACACGTCGAGCTCGGGATTGGCCAGCTTGACCCCCGTCGCCACTGCGCAGGCGCGACCGTGGATCGTGTGGAAGCCGTAGCTTGCCATGTAGTAGGGAAAACGGCTGGAGCAGCCGATACCCGACACGAAGACGGTTTTCTCGCGCGCGGTACCGAGGTCGGGCATGGTCCGCTGCACCGCCTTCAGCACGGCATAATCGCCGCAGCCGGGGCACCAGCGGACTTCCTGATCGCTCGCCCAGTCCTTGGCGGTGGTGGTCGGGATCGAGGTCACTTCGTTCATTGAAAATATCCACCGAACATGAGGATGAGCGCGACGACGATGACCAGCATCGCGATGTAGGGAAAGGCGTTGATCGGCTTCATCGCTAGGCCATCGCACCGTCGATCGCGGCGGATATCTCGGCGATGGTGAAGGGCTGACCGCTGACCTTGTTGAGCGGGCGGGCGTCGACCAGGAACTGATCGCGGAGGATGGTCTTGAGCTGGCCCGTGTTCATTTCGGGCACGATGATCCGGTCGAAACCCTTCAGCAGATCGCGCATGTTGCGCGGCATCGGGGCGATGTGGCGAATGTGAATGTGGCTGACATCGAGCCCGCGCATCCGGGCGCGGCGCACCGCCTGGTGGATCGGGCCGAAGGTCGACCCCCAGCCGACGATCGCAAGTTTGCCCGCGCTGTTGCCGAGCGCGACCTGCTGATCGGGGATGGAGTCGGCGATGCCGGCGACCTTCGCGACGCGAATGCGGGTCATCTCGGCATGCGCCTCGGCCGAATAGTCGATGTTGCCCGAACCCGGCTGCTTCTCGATGCCGCCGATGCGATGTTCTAGCCCCGGGGTGCCGGGAACGATCCACGGCCGGGCAAGCTCGTCATTGCGGGCGAAGGGCATGACCGGCGTTCCCGGCTCCTGCGTCGGGGCGAAGGTCACCGGGAACGGCGTGTAGCCGCTCATGTCGGGCACCTTCCACGGCTCGGCGGCATTGGCGATGTAGCCGTCGGTCAACAGCAGGACGGGAGTCATGTAGCGGGTGGCGATGCGGACCGCCTCGATCGCGCAATCGAACGCGTCGGCAGGCGACGCGGCGGCGATCACCGGGATCGGCGCATCGCCGTTGCGGCCGTAGACCGCCTGATAGAGATCGGATTGCTCGGTCTTGGTGGGCAGCCCCGTCGACGGGCCGCCGCGCTGCGAATTGACGATAACGAGCGGCATTTCGGTCATCACCGCAAGTCCCATCGCCTCGCCTTTGAGCGCGATGCCCGGGCCCGAGGAAGAGGTCACGCCAAGCTGACCGGCGTAGCTCGCCCCGAGCGCGGCGCAAATGGCGGCGATCTCGTCCTCCGCCTGGAAGGTGGTAATGCCATATTCCTTGAGCCGCGAAAGGTGGTGGAGAATGGCCGATGCGGGAGTGATCGGATAGCCGCCGAAGAACATCTTGAGGCCCGCCAGCTGCGCCCCGGCAACGAGCCCGATCGACAGGCTCTCCGCGCCGGTGACGGTGCGATAAAGGCCCGGCTCGACCGGGGCGGCGGCGATGTGCTGCTGCCGCACCTGGCCGCCGATCTCGATCGTCTCGCCATAGGCATGGCCGGCGTTGAGCGCGGCGATATTGGCCTCAGCGAGGCCGGGCGCCTTGGCGAACTTGGTCTGCAGCCATTCGACGATCGGCGCGCGGTCGCGGTCGAACATCCACAGCGCGAGGCCGAGCGTCCACATGTTCTTGCAGCGCAAGGCTTCCTTGTTGCCGAGACCGAAGGGCTTCACCGCATCCAGCGTGAGCTGCGAGATGTTGAATTTCACGAGCTGCCAGCGGGCCAGGCTGTCGTCCTCGAGCGGGTTGGCATCGTAACCCGCCTTGGCGAGGTTGCGCGCACCGAACTCGCCTTCGTCGGCGATGATCAGGCCACCGTCACGAAGCGATCCGACGTTGGTCTTGAGAGCCGCGGGGTTCATCGCCACCAGCACGTCGGGCTGGTCGCCGGCGGTATCGATCGCGGTCGAACCGAAGTTGATCTGGAAGGCCGAGACGCCGAACGTCGTCCCCTGAGGCGCGCGGATTTCGGCGGGGAAATCGGGAAAAGTCGAAAGGTCGTTGCCGGCGAGCGCAGTCGAGAGCGTGAACTGCCCGCCGGTCAGCTGCATGCCGTCGCCACTGTCGCCGGCGAAACGCACGACCATCGCCTCAAGCGGGGGATGTGCGGTCGCTTCCTCATCGGTGATGAGATGGGTCGCCGACTGGGTCATTCTGGTCCTTCAAGCGCTGAAACGGGGTTAATCCGCTCTTAGGACGGTGATGGACTTGTTTCCAGCCTCGTCGTTCGAAACGCCACAACCGTTGTGAAGGGGTTGAACGATCGATCGGCGACTCGGAGTCAAAACGGGTCGAAGGCGCGAAAATCGCGTTCGGACTAAGTATTCCAGCATACATAACGTAGGTATTGCAGATTACAGAAGTATAACTTGGAGCGCAGAATGTTTAACTTGAGTCGAGATAAAATCGCACGCTTCGATTGACACCGTACAGTCAAAGGTTTGTCCCG
The DNA here is from genome assembly GCA_963740965.1 of uncultured Alphaproteobacteria bacterium. Classification (GTDB taxonomy): domain Bacteria; phylum Pseudomonadota; class Alphaproteobacteria; order Sphingomonadales; family Sphingomonadaceae; genus Sphingomicrobium. The sequence goes on along the minus strand of CAVUFW010000006.1, from coordinate 74,287 downwards.
TATCGATACAAATTTACTGTTTCGTTTATTTAATCTTGATTGCTCATCTTCCGTTTAATCATATCGTGACTTCGATCCGGTCGGAACGGCGGCCGATCGGGTTAATGTACGCTTCCGCCAGTCGAAAGGATGGAACATGCTTCGAAATAGCTTCCGCCTTGCCGCTGTCTGCGTCGCTTTGTGGACAACCCCGGCATTGGCCCAAACGGCGTCGAGTTCAGCCAATGCGCTTGAACTTCACGAGAATGTCGCGATTCCGCGAACGGCCACCGCCAACATCAGCGTCGGCCCGTTGGCACAGGCTTCGGGATCGGCTCCGCCCGCCTACAACGTTTCAAACTCGCTCGCGTCGGTGAACGAAAGTGCTTCGCTGTCGGGATCGGTGCTGGCGCCGGTAAACCAGTCGCTGCAGACCGGACTGCTGACGTCCAATGCCACCGGCTCTGCCGTCGGAGCGCAGGCGACGTCGACGGTCAATAACCTGACATTCGACCTGACAGGGCTGATCGATGCCAGCATCTTCAGCCTTGGTGCGACCACCATTCAATCGACGTCCCAGGCCAACTCGATCGGCGGGCTGGATGCATCGGGCAACACCACCATCGAAGGACTCAACCTGTTCGGATCCTTGCTGTCCGGCGTGGCGATCGATGCGAGCCTCTTTTCGAATCCGGATGCCAACACGGTGCTGTTCAACGCGCTTGGATTGTCGATCATCCTCAACCAGCAGACGACGCTTGGTGACGGGATCACGAGTACCGGCATTTCGACCAACGCCATCTATGTCGGCTTCAATAACTTCGTCACCGGGACAGGCCTGGTCAACGGCAGCCTGACGATCGGTCACAGTGAAGCCTTCGCCAGTGCTGGCGTCGCCGCGGTCCCCGAGCCCGCGACCTGGGCGATGATGCTGATCGGCTTCGGCGCCATCGGCTTCGCCACACGCCGCGCGAAGCGATCGAAAGGCGCGCTGCTCACCGCGTAGTGTAGTAGTACAGTCCCCGCCTCCAGGGCCGCCGTCACCGATAGGGACGGCGGCCCTGGTTGTGTACGGGTCAGACCCTCTTCATTCGCAAAGGATAGTGAATCTCGAAGGCACGCGTCGGATCGCGGTCGTCGTTTGTTGGGGCCGGTAGGTGACGGAGGAGACGGCGATGCGGGGCATGGACTTTTCGAGCTGGCAGGGGATCCTGTCGACCGTCATCGGACTGGCCTTGATCACCTTGATCGGGGTCGGAGTGCGGTTGTTGGCAATGACCACAATCCAGCAACGGCGCGAGCGCGAAAACCGGCAGATCAACGAACGACTGAAGACGCTGATGGCGGCATATAAGGTGATTGGCGGGTCGTTCACCGGCGACCTGTCGGTCGACCCGACCCACCTGCGCGACCTCCGTCGCGGTTCCGCCGACGCGGTGATCGAACCGGCGAACGGGTCCGACCGGTCGCGACGGGTCCGTGACGCGGTCGAGGCCGCATTGTCCGATATCATCCTGCTCGGGACCGAGGACCAGGTTCGGCTGGCGGCGACGGCGGCGCAGGAATTGGTCGCCGGACGACCGGTCCACACGGGTGAACTGGTGGTCTCGTTGCGCAACTTCATCCGCTCGGCGCTGGCGCTCGATCCGATCGGCGACGGAGTGCTGATCCCGACCCAGGGTCCGACCCGACCGCCAGCAAGCGGCGATCGCGGGCGAGGCGAGGGAGCGCGGGAGGGCAGCGGTGGAGGCGCTGGCAGTCGCGGCGGCGGAGGCGGCGGCGGAATGGCCGCCGGCGGCATGGGCGCCGGTGTCGGACTGGGGCTTGGATCGACCGTCGCCGAGGATGAGCCGGCGGAAGAATTTAAATGAAGATTGCGACGCACTGCCGGCCCTGTACCAGGCGGCGACCGGTGGCGTCCCACAACGTCATATCCTGCATCGCATAACCGTCGGCGGCCCCCTCGCCCGTCGAGCGGAGCAGGTGCCAATCGTCGATCATGGTCGGGGCAGACATCAGATCGACCGCCCAGGTGGCGGTGCTGATCGCCGCTGGCTGCGGGAAGAGGGTCATCGCGGCGGGCGGCGGCGCGTCGGCCAAGGCGAGCAAGGCAGTGCCGGGATCGACCGTTTGTGAATCGCGAAAACGCACCCACAGGCAGAGATCGGGCTGTCCACCCGAAATCAGCGCGGAGCCACCCGCACGACGCATGTCGAAATTGTTGAAGAACGCCGCCGGCGATCCACCCGGAGGGAATAAGGGTTCGCAATCGTCTGGCGGCGGCACGGATGGAAACCGCGCGCGGTCGAAGGCAATCAGGCTGTCGCGCGGCGATCCAAAGGTGAAGGTCGCCCTGGCCGCCAGGTTTCCCTCGGCCAGCAAGTCCACGGAGACGACGGACGATGAACGTCCCTGCCGGAGCAAGGTCGGCACCAGCCGTAGCATCCCGCTCGCCGGGCCGACGAACGCAAATTGAGCGGAGCGAAGAATTGCCTGCGCCGGGACCAATGGCCGCGCGGCCTCATGGCACAATGCCGCCGACATGCCGCCGTAAAGCGTACGACCTTGCGACCAGGCCGCCGGCGCGTCGAGGGAAAATTCGTCCTCGTCATGGGCGAATTGATCGATGATGGTTCGCAAATTCGACATTGCGAAATCCTAGTCGCGACGAGTTCTCTTTTGCAACTGGCCCAGGCGGGCCGGGGCCCTATCTTTTGTGAATGACCAGGCGCAAGATATCCCCCGGGGGAACGTCATGATCTTCAAGCGCGTCGCGGCCAATCTTCGCGCCCGGAACTGGAGCGCGATCGGGATAGAATTCGCGATCGTCGTTGCCGGTGTGTTCGTAGGAACGCAGGTGTCGAACTGGAATGCCGATCGACTGGCAAAGCGCGAAACCCAGCGGATGATCGTCAGGCTGGCACCGACGCTGAAAGGGATGAGCGATTATTATCGTGCCGCCCACGTCTACTACGCCAACACCCGCAACTATGCGGCTGTTGCGATCTCCGGATGGCGGGGCAATCCGTCAGTCAGCGATCAGCAGTTCGTCATCGCGGCCTATCAGGCGAGCCAGATCTTCACGCTCGGCACAAACAGTTCGACTTGGTCGGCGATCCTGGGCACCGACCAGTTGCGAAACATCGACGATCCGCAATTGCGGGCCGATCTGACGTACCTGATGTCCGCCGACTATTCGCAGATCGACAATGCCGCGATCGATACGCCTTATCGTCGCAACGTTCGCCGCATCATTCCCATCGAACTTCAGGACCTGATCCGCCAGCGGTGCGGCGACCGGCGGGTTGCAGGAAACGACAACATGCTGACGCTGCCGCCGCGCTGCGACATCCAGTTGCCACCGGACGGAGCGGTCAGGACGGCCGCCCTGCTTCGCGGCCATCCGGAGCTACTGGAGGACTTGCAGTGGCACATCGCCGCGACCGCCGCCTTGATGTCCAACATCGTGCCTTTCGAGAATGCCGCGCGACGGGTGGAAATCAAAAGCAGTTCGGGCCAGAGGTAGGTCCATGACCGACGACCATCTCTATCGCCGCGGGGTCGGCGTGATGCTGATCAACGCAGCTGGCCGCGTGTGGGTCGGCAAGCGGATCGATAATACCGACGAAGCCTGGCAGATGCCGCAAGGCGGGATCGACAAGGGTGAGGAACCGCAGGTCGCCGCATTTCGCGAGCTTGAGGAGGAAACCGGGATCGCACCGCATCTGGTCCAGCAGGTTGCCTGCCATCCGCAGCGGCTGCGCTACGATCTGCCGCCCGAGCTGGCGGGAAAACTGTGGAAGGGGAAATGGAAGGGGCAGGACCAGGACTGGTTCCTGATGCGCTTCCTCGGCACCGATGCGGATGTCGACATCGCCACTCAAAATCCCGAATTCAACGCCTGGAAATGGGTCGATCCGGCCGACCTCCCCGACCTGATCGTGCCCTTCAAACGCAACATGTATCGCGCGATCGTTGCGGGGTTTGCCCAGTGGCTGGCCTGATGATCGCCCCGCAACTCATCATCGGCCAGACAGTGGAGAGAATGTAATGGCGACAGCAGCGGCGGCGGTGATCGCGAAGGCCAGACGCGACGTAATTTCGCACTTCATGGGCGCCAACGCGGTGTCTGCGGAAAGCGCCGTCGCTTACGAACCGGGTCGGAGAATCCGCCAGCGCCAGTTCGAGCGGCTATGCGACGCCGGCGTGATCCGACCCGTTGGCGATGGAAAATATTGGATCGACGCACCCCGGTACGATGAGTGGTCACGGTCGCGGCGGCGGCGGGTCGGGCTGGTGGTTGGAGCGGTGACTCTGATTGGCGCCGCGATGGCCATGATCGCGGGCTAGGGCTGGCCGGATTGCACTGCCCGCGCTAGGCAGCGGCGCGATGACGGGGCTCAGTTCAGACGAACGCGATTGCGTGGATGCCGCGGCGATGGCGCAAGGCGTGATGCTTGGCCAGGTCGAAGCATGGGCGGCAGTGAACTCCGGATCGCGCAACCTGACCGGATTGGCCACGGTGGCGGGAATGATCGGCGACGCCTTGTCGGCTCTGCCGGGCGACGTCCGGCTGGTCGATCCGGCGCCGGTCGATGTCGTCGATAGCGCAGGGCGCGTGCAGGATTTGGCGCATGGGCAGCACCTTCATCTCAAGGTGCGACCGACTGCACCGCTCCAGATCCTGCTGACCGGGCACATGGACACGGTGTTCGCGGTCGACCATCCGTTTCAAGCCCTCAACTGGCTCGATCAAGGCACGCTCGGCGGGCCGGGTGTCGCCGACATGAAGAGCGGGATCGCGGTGATGATTGCAGCGCTTCGGGCGGTGGAGGCGAGCCCACTGGCACCGACGATCGGCTATGAAGTCGTGATCAATTCCGACGAGGAGGTCGGATCGCTCGCTTCGGCGGCGCTGCTGACGCAGGCGGCGCAGAGAAAGAGAGCGGCACTGACCTATGAACCGTCCGCTCTTCCCGACGGGACGATGGCCGGAGCGCGGCCGGGCAGCGGAAACTTCAGCTTTACCGTGCGCGGCCGTTCGGCGCATGCCGGTCGCAATCCGGAAGACGGGCGCAACGCGCTGATTGCGGCCGCCGACTTGGCACTTCGGCTGAAAGCCGCGGTCGGGCCCGGACTGTCGGTCAACCCGGCGCGGATCGACGGCGGGAGCCCAAACAATGTCGTGCCCGATCTCGCGATCCTACGGGTCAACCTTCGCCCCGCGACGACCGAAGACCAGGTCCGGGCGCAGGCGTTGATCGACGCGACCGTGGCCGAAGTCGCCGACGGTCATGACGTCACAATCAATGTGCATGGTCATTTTGCAAGGCCACCGAAGCCGATGACCCCGGCGCTAGAGCAATTGTTCGCAATCGTGTCCCGGGCCGGTACCGACCTGGGCCAGACGATCGGATGGAAGTCGACTGGCGGAGTATGCGACGGCAACAATATCGCGGCGTGCGGCGTGCCGGTGATCGACACGATGGGCGCGCGCGGGGGAAGTATTCATTCGATGGAGGAATTTCTGATCGTCGAGAGTTTGGGGGAGCGGGCCGCACTGTCGGCGCTGACGATCGTGCGGCTGGCGGCGGAAGCGGCACGATGAGCCATCGCATCCGCGCCGCGACGCCCGACGACCTGTCTGCCTTGTACGAGCTGAGCAAATTAACCGGCGGCGGGTTCACCAACCTGCCGGCGGACAAGGGCACGCTCGAAGCCAAGCTGGCCAAGTCGCAAGCCGGCTTCGACCGCGAGGGCGAAAACCAGGACGACGACCTGTTCCTGTTCGTGCTGGAGAACGTCGCGACGGGGGCAATCCGCGGCACGTGTCAGGTGTTCGGCAAGGTCGGCAACGATCGGCCGTTCTACAGTTATCGATTATCGACCTTGACGCAGAAGAGCGAAGAACTGGGCAGGATTTTCCGCAACCAGACGCTGTCATTGTGCACCGACCTCGAAGGGTCGAGCGAGGTTGGGGGGCTCTTCCTGCATCCGCATGAACGTGCCGGAGGGCTCGGCATGTTGCTCGCCCGGTCGCGATACCTGTTCATCAAACAGCATCGGCCACGCTTCGGGCCGCGCGTGCTGGCCGAGCTTCGTGGGGTGATGGACCAAGCAGGGCATTCGCCATTCTGGGACGCGCTGGCCGGACGTTTCTTCGGCATGAGTTTTCCCGAGGCCGATGAATTTAACGCGGTGCACGGAACGCAATTCATCGCCGATCTGATGCCCAAGACGCCGATCTATGTCGCGATGCTGCCCGAAAGCGCCAAATCGGTCATGGGCCAGCCGCACCCGACCGGCCGCGCAGCGCTGCGCATGCTGGAAAGCGAAGGCTTCAATTACGAATGCTATATCGACATCTTCGACGGCGGGCCGACGGTCACCGCCGCCACCGACCGGATCAGGACAATCGAGCAAAGCCAGTGGCTGCGGTACGCCGGGCCGCCGCCGGCCGGAGCGCGACTTGAAACGATGATGCTGGCCAGCGGGCGGCTGAGCCGGTTCGTCGCTTGCTACGGACAGGCGCTTCGCGGTGACGAGGGGACGATCCACTTCGACGATATGATCGCCGAGAACCTTCGGCTCGATCACGGCGACAATGTGCTTGCGACGATGCGCTGATGCCCATCCGCGAGATCAATTTCGACGGGATCATCGGTCCCAGTCATAATTACGCCGGCCTCAGCTTCGGCAACCTCGCCGCGATGAGCAATGCCGGTGGGGTATCGCGACCGCGCGCCGCGGCGCTGCAGGGGCTCGACAAGATGCGGGCCAATCTGTCGTTCGGGCTGGTTCAGGGCATTTTCGTTCCGCAGCCGCGCCCCGCACGCGACTGGCTGGGGAGACTTGGAACTTCGTTCGAAAAGGCGGAGGCCGAGCTTGCCGCGAATGCGATGAGCGCGTCGGCGATGTGGGCGGCAAACGCAGCGACGGTCAGCCCGGCGCCCGATACGAGTGACGGACGCTGCCATCTTACGGTCGCCAATCTTCGGACCATGCCGCATCGCAGCCACGAATGGATGGCGACTTTGGCGCAGTTGCGGGTCGCATTTGCCGACCCAAGCTTCGCCGTGCACGATCCCGTACCGCCCGCGTTTGGCGACGAAGGCGCGGCCAACCACATGCGCCTCGCCGGGCGCCATGGTGAGCCGGGAATCGAAATGTTCGTCTACGGACGGACCGGTGGCCCCTTCCCCGCCCGCCAGCATATCGAAGCATCAAAGGCGGTTGCGAGAATGCATCGGCTGGATCCTGTAAAGACCTATTTCATCGAGCAGTCCGAAGAAGCGATTGCCGCCGGTGCCTTTCATAACGACGTCGTCGCGGTTGCGAACGAACGCGTCTTGTTCGCGCATGAGAAGGCATTTGCAGATCGTATGGCCGTGGCCGCATTGTGCGAACGCCACGATTTCGAATTGGTCGAGGTCTCGGACTCCGACGTGCCGCTGGCGGACGCGATCAAATCCTATCTGTTCAACGCGCAATTCGTGACCGGCGCCGACGGTACACCGACTCTGGTCGTCCCGACCGAGGCCCGGGAAACTGAGTCGGTGTGGTCGTGGATCCAGCGGCACCTTGCCTCGAACGGCGCGATACGACGCGTCGAGGTGGTCGACGTCCGCCAATCGATGGCCAATGGCGGCGGTCCGGCCTGCCTGCGCCTTCGCGTAGCCTGCGACCCGGCAACGGTCGATCCACGGTTCCTCGTCGACGACGCAAAGCTCGATCGGATCGCGGCCACGGTCGCGGCTGCTTGGCCCGAAGAAGTCGAGCCGCGCGACCTGCAGCAAGCGTCACTTGTCCAAGCGGTCGAAAAAGCGCGCATCGCCCTGCTCGAAAATCTGGAGCTCGGTGCGCTCGCTTGACTGTCGAGATCGTTAACACTTTTCACGTTCGTTAACGTTTTTTCGGCGGAACTGCGGGCTTGGCACGGCGTTTGCTTAACCATGACGATGGGTAAGCGTATCGCCAGGCTGTTCACGATCAAGACTCGCTTCGAAGCGTTTCTTGTGATTTTCGCGATCGCCATGGGCGCGGTCGAGCGCGGGCGCCATTATCTGGAAATCTATCCCGGAAATCTTGGTTGGGTATTCGCCACCTTGGCGACCGGCGTGGTGTTCGTCGCAGGTGCGAAATTGCTGGACTCCGTTCGTCCAGAAGCGCCGAAATTGGCGGCCGTCCGCGTTGCCCGCATCCCGCGGCGCGTCAGTCGTAATCGACCCAGGCGAGCCCCGCCGCATTCCTCCGCAACGTCACTAGTTTCACGTCGCACAGATTGACGCCCATCCATACGACCGTCTGTCCAGTTGATAGAGTCGCCCTCAAGTCGAAGGCACAGTGATCCGGGTTGTTGAAGGCTACGGATGCGGATCGACCTGCCACTGCGGCGGCGTTTAATGGCTTCCACTCGGTGCTGCCAACTCGGCGAATATCGAGAGACGAGATGTCGACTCCAACTCCGTTGACGACCGCGAAGCTCGATGCGCCTGATTGCGCCGGGGACGCCGACGCAAAACCGGCAATGAGTGCCGCGAAAAGGCAACGGTTGCGCATCACGGGGCTGAAAATAATGCAAGATTAACGAATCGCAAAGTGGATTTCTCCTCTCGTCTACAAACCGAATTTGCCCTGTGGATATTAACTATATGTTAGGGCATGAGTCGCACTTTCATGCCGTCCTGGGGAGAGACGAACGTGGAGTCGAACCTGCGCTATTATCAACGACGGGCCGCTGAGGAACGGACTGCGGCCCGACGCGCTGTGACGGCCCAGGCCCGCGACTGGCACGCAAAACTTGCGCAAGATTTCGCCAGTCGAGCCGAAGCGAGCGCCCCGACGGCAATGACCGCCTGACCCTGAAAGCAAACGGTCGCGATCACAATCGAGTGATCGATTAGCGATTTTTGGAAGTTGGCGCGCCCGGAACGATTCGAACGTCCGACCCTCAGATTCGTAGTCTGATGCTCTATCCAGCTGAGCTACGGGCGCGCGGTGGGGGTGCATTAGGGGGAAGGTCGCAGGCGCGCAACCCCTTGCGGCGGGCAAATGCTCCCCGCGTTGCCTAGGCCGTCGGGCGGCCTTACACCCAATGCAATGAGAACGATTTACCCCCCGCTCGCCACCTGTCTGCTCGCGCTTGGCCTGACCGCCTGTGCAGCGACATCAGTCAACGAGCCATCCCTTGCGCGGCGTCCAGCCGAGGCAATCGATCCGCGCGTGCCCATTCCTTCAACGCCGATTGCCGGACCGCTCGATGCCGCGCTTCAGGCGCAACTGAACACGCTGCTCGCCGCGGGCCAATCGGGCAGCGCAGACTTCGATGCCGAGGCGGGTCGCGCTCAGTCGCTGGCCGCCGCGGCCGGCCTGGCGCAATCGGAAAGTTGGGTCCAGGCACAACAGTCATTGTCGAGACTGGAAGGTGCTCGATCGACGACCGCCAAAGCGCTTGCCGACATCGACGAATTGGCAGCGCGGCGGATTCAAAGCGGTGGATTGTCGATTGGCGACCAGGCGGCGATCGAAGCGGCGTCGGCCGAACTTCGCGCGGTAAGCGATCGTCAGGCCGACGTCATCGCGTCGATCGGTGCCCGGCTGACGCGCTAGGCGACGACGCGCGCCTTTGCGGTCGGCCAGTCGGCGGCGTCGATCAGATAGGTGATGGTCGGATTGAGCTCGGCCCCGAAGCGCGGATCTTCATAGTCGAGTTCGGATCGCCGGGTCATGCCGAGCCGCTCCATCAATCCCCAACTTCCGCTGTTCCCAGCGACGGTGAAGGCGACGACGTGAGGTGCGCCGAAGCGCCCGAACGCAAGGTCGAGGGAGGCGATGGCGGCCTCCTTTGCATAGCCCTTTCCCCAAGCGCTTTCGCGAAAGCGCCAGCCGACTTCCATGTCCCCGGGATTCTTGGCCCCTGGGGAATTGACGCGCTTGAGGCCACAAAAGCCTAGGACCTGACCGTCGTCGCGGCGCTCGACGATCCAGAATGTGTGGCCGAAATCGCGAGCATAGCCATCGAGCCGATCGAACGCAGCGGTATAGGCCTCGATGCTCTGGACACCGCCGAGCCAGCGCATCACCGCGGGACTGTTGAGATGTTGCAGGAAGATCGCGCGGTCGCCGGGCCGCCAGTTGCGCAGGATCAGCCGCTCCGTCTCACCGATCGTTTCAGCCATTGACGAGACGGGCGGCATCGGGTGCGTGGTAGGTCAGGACGCCGGTGCATCCGGCGCGCTTAAAGGCAAGCAGGGTCTCGAGGATCAGAGCGTCGCGGTCCCCTGCCCCGGCCGCCGCTGCGGCCTCGATCATCGCATATTCGCCCGACACCGAATAAGCGAAGGTGGGAACGCCGAAGGCGTCGCGGACGCGGGCGACGATGTCGAGGTAGGCAAGGCCCGGCTTGACCATTACCATGTCGGCACCCTCCGCCAGGTCGAGCTCGACCTCCCGCAGCGCTTCGGCGCTGTTGGCGGGGTCCATCTGGTATCCGCGCTTGTCGCCCTTCAGCAGACCGCGGCTGCCGACCGCGTCGCGGAACGGGCCGTAGAAAGCCGAGGCATATTTGGCGGCGTAGGCCATGATCGCGACATCGCAATGGCCGTCGGCTTCGAGCGCGTTGCGGATTGCGCCGACGCGGCCGTCCATCATGTCGGAGGGGGCAACGATGTCGGCGCCGGCGGCGGCCTGGACCAGAGCCTGATCGACCAGCATCGCCACCGTCGGGTCATTAGCCACACTGCGAGCATCATGCGCGAGCAGGCCGTCGTGACCGTGGGTGGTGTAGGGATCGAGGGCGACGTCGGTCAGGATTCCGACCTCCGGAACGGCGTTCTTGATCTCTCGAATCGCGCGGCAGATGAGGTTGTCGGGATTGAGCGCCTCAAGCGCGTCGTCCGAGCGTAAGCCACTGGGAGTATTGGGAAATAGGGCGATGCATGGAATGCCCAGATCGCGTGCTTCGCGAGCCTTGGCGGCAAGCCGGTCGACGCTCCAGCGCGACACGCCGGGGAGCGAGGCGATTGGTTCCTCGACGCCTGCCCCATCGGCGATGAACAGGGGCCAGATGAGGTCGCTGGGATGCAGGCGATGTTCGGCGAGCATCGAGCGGATCCACGGGGCGGTGCGGCCACGGCGCAGGCGGCAGGCGGGGAAGGATGACATTTAGTTGGTGTAGCCCGAGCGCACGGTGGAAAGAAAGGGTTGCCCCAAGCATTGGATGAGGATGAACGATACGCTCCCCAAACAAGCGATCCTGGTAGTCAACGCGATGAGCCGTCGCGGGGCCGACGTCTTCGACGAAGCGCGGGCCAAACTGGAGATGGCCGGGGTCGAATTGATCGACGCGATTGCGGTCGAGAAGCCCGAGCAAATGGACAAGACGGTGATCGACGCGGTCAAGCGCGCGCCGATGGTGATCATCGGCGGCGGCGACGGCAGCCTGTCGAGCACGATCGACCATTTCGTCGGCAAGGATACGGTGTTCGCAATCCTTCCGCTGGGTACCGCCAACAGCTTCGCCAAGATCGATGGGCATGGCGCCCGACCTGGACTCGGCGGTCGACGTGATCGCCAACGGGCAGCGGCGGCGGATCGACCTGGGGGTGATCGACGGCGATTATTTCGTCAACGCGGCGGCGCTGGGCCTCAGCCCGCTGATCGCCGACACGGTGCCGCACAAGCTGAAGCGCTATCTCGGCATGGTCGGCTATCTGATCTGGGCGGCCCGAAGCGCGCTTCCATTTCCGCCCCTTTCGCCTGCGCGTGACGCTGGACGACGGAACGCTGTAAAGACGTGGGCGACCGAGGCGCGGATCGCCAACGGGACGCATCATGGCGGGGTCGAGCTGGTCGAGAGCCAGGCGGTCGATTCGGGCGAGATCGTCATCCAGGCGGTGACCGGCAAGAGCCTGTGGGGACTGGCGTGGAGCTGGTTCGCGACCCTGTTCAAGCTTCGCCACCGCGACCAGACGGTGACCGAGTGGCGCGGGCAAAAACTGCGGCTAGAAGCCCGCCCGCAAGCAGAAGATCTCGATCGACGGGGAGATTGCCGCGAAGACCCCGGTGACGGTGTGCATCGCCGAAGCCGCGATGGACGTGGCGGCGCCGCGCTAGGCCTCCGCCGCGACCAGAGGCGGTGGCGCGGCAACGTCCATGCGCGCCTTTTTCCAGCTTCCGCGGCGATAATAGACGATCGCCAGGATGAGGTTGCACAGGCTGGCGATTGGCAGGCTGAGCCACAGCGCGTCGGCCCCGATCCACTGCTGGCCGAACGCCGCCACGCCGAGCCGGACGGGAAGCAGGCCGATGGCGAGGATGATCAGTGGCGCGACCACCGCACCATTGGCACGCACGGTGCCGAACAGCACCATCGTCACCCCGAACAACAGATACCCCCAGGTGCCGAGCAACTGGATGTGCGCGGCGATCGGCAACGCGGGGCTGTTGCCGGGCAGGAACAGGGACAGCACGGCACGGTCGGCCAGCGCGAGCAGCACGACCATGATCGCGGTAACCGTCAGCACGATTCGAATGCCCGAGCCGGTAACCTTGCCGACCCGGTCCCAATGACCGGCGCCGATGTTCTGGGCGACCATGGTCGAGACCGCGGCCCCGACCGCCATCGCCGGCATCTGGACATAGGTCCACAATTGAAGCGCGACCCCGAAGGCGGCCGCGGTGTCGACCCCCTGTCGATTGACGAGCCCGAACATGGTGATCGCCGAAGCGGAGACGGCGATCATCTGCATCCCCATCGGCAGGCCCTTGACGACGATGGTGCGGATGAGGTCGCGCGCGGGGCGCAGATAGGCCAGTTCCCGCCCGCGCAGCCTGAGCGGCAGGTCGCGCACATAGACCGTCACCACCAGCGCGATCAGCGCGGTCCAGTTGGCGATCAGAGTCGCGACCGCGGAGCCGGCGATCCCCATTTCCGGAAACGGACCGATGCCGCGGATGAAGAAGGGATTGAGACCGCTGTCGAGCACCACCGACAGCGCCATGAACCATAGCGGGGTCAGGCTGTCGCCGGTCCCGCGCATCGCCATCATCAGCATGGTGAGCATCAGCGCGGCGGGCAGGCCGAGGAAGATGGTGCGCAGATAAGCGAGCGCCAGCGGCACGACCTCCGGCGGCGTGCCGAGCATGTGCAGAATGGCGGGGGTGGCGAACCAGCCGATGACGCTCATCAGGATGGCGATGGCGCCGAACGCGCTGAATGCAGTGCCGGTGATGCGCCGCGCCTCGTCCACGTTTTTGCGGCCGATCGCCTGGCCGATGAGGATCGTCGAGGCCATGCCGAAGCCGAACACGAAAGCGAGCATCAGGAACATCACGGTGGTGGCATTGCTGGTCGCGGCCAGCGCGCGTTCGCCCAGCAACTGACCGATCCAGATGGCATTGATCGAGCCATTGAGCGATTGCAGCACCGAACTGCCGAGCGTCGGCAGCATGAACAGCAACAGCGTCTTGGTAATCGGACCTGAAGTCAGGTCATGCCCCCGCCCCCGCGCGCGCGGCTCGGGATCGGACGGGCGCGGATCCTTCATGGTGGTGGTGGCGTCCACCCTTTAGCCGAGACGAGCCAGGGCTGCACCAAGACGCTCGGCCTCCGCCGCACGGGCGTCGTGGTCGGCACGGGCCTTTTCGACCGCCTCCGGCTTGGCGCGGTCGGTGAAGGCGGGGTTGGACAGACGCGCGGCGAGGCCGTCGCGGTCTTTTTCGGCGGCGGCGATGGCCTTGGATAGGCGAGCCCGCTCGGCGTTGACGTCCATCACGCCCGCGAGAGGCATGACCAACTCATTTCCAGCCATTCCCACCCGAAGCGTCGGGCCTTCAATACGGCCCTCATCAGCAAGCCAAGAAACTTTTGCCATTCTGAGCAACTGCTCGTGAAAGTTCGCAAGCCTGGGAGCGTTAATCGTCGTCAAGTCGTTCCGATACGTAGCCAGTCAAACGCTCGCCCGGTGGGATATTTAGCTCTGTACGCGCGCGCCCGAATATCGCTGATAAGGCTGGTCAGCCAATCGAGATCGGCTTTCGCGCCGGCGTCGATCGCTGCTTCCGGCTCAGGCCATTTAGCCGTGATGAGCGGGTAATGGTCGCGATCCCCCTGCCCCATGCTCGACCACAATTCCTCGGTAATGAACGGCATCAGCGGGTGGAGCATGACGAGGATCTGGTCGAACGCCCAGGCGGCGACCGGCGCGGGTTTCGTCATCCCACGCGCCCTTCACCAATTCCACATACCAGTCGCAGAAGGTGCCCCAGGTGAAGTGGTAAATGGCGGCGGCCATGTCGTCGAAGCGGAGGTCGGCAATCGCCTTGTTCATCGCGTCGAGGGTTGCGACGACCTCGCCGATGATCCAGCGATTGACGGGAAGTGCCGCGTCGGGCGCGGCGATCGACTGACTTGCGACGACGCCATTGCCCTGAAGGAAGCGCGCGGCGTTCCATAATTTGGTGGCGAAGTTGCGATAGCCTTCGACGCGTTTCTCATCGAGTTTGATGTCGCGGCCCTGGCTTTCCATCGCCGCCATGGTGAAGCGCAAGGCATCGGCGCCGTAGCGGTCGATCAGGCCGAGCGGGTCGACGACATTGCCCTTCGACTTGGACATCTTCGCGCCCTTGTCGTCGCGGACCAGACCGTGAAGGTAGAGCGTCTTCCACGGCACCTCCCCCATGAACTCCATCCCCTGCATCGCCATCCGCGCATCCCAGAAAAACAGGATGTCGAAGCCCGAGATGAGAACGTCGTTGGGGTAATGGCGCTGAAGGTCGGGCGTGTTCTCCGGCCAGCCGAGCGTGGCAAAGGGCCAAAGGGCAGAGGAGAACCAGGTGTCGAGGACGTCTTCATCCTGGCGCAGGGAAGCTCCCTCGCCCGCCTGCGATTGTGCATCGGCAAGCGTTTCACCGACGTAAATGTTGCCGGCATCGTCGAACCACGCGGGGATCCGATGGCCCCACCACAATTGGCGGCTCACGCACCATGGCTGGATGTTTTCGAGCCAGTTGAACCAAGTCTTCGACCAGCTTTCGGGGACAATCTTGATCTTGCCGGCGCGGGTCGCCTCGATCACCGGCTTCACCAATGTCGCGGCGTCGACATACCATTGATCGGTCAGCCAGGGTTCGATCACCACCAACGACCGGTCGCCATAAGGCGTCGCGATCTGGCGATCCTCGACCTTGACCAGGGCACGCTCGGCATCGAGCAATTCGACCACGCGGGCGCGCGCGTCGAACCGGTCGAGGCCGATTAATGCGTCGGGGATGCCGCCGGACTGGACGACCTTCGCCGCCGCGTCGAACATGTTCAGCATGTCGGCGGGCTTAAAGCCGGCGCGCTTGCCCACTTCATAATCGTTGAAATCGTGGCCCGGGGTGACCTTGACCGCGCCGCTGCCAAGCTCGGGATCGGCATGCTCGTCGGCGACGATCGGGATCTCCCGGCCGGTGATCGGCAGGCGGATCATCTTGCCGACCAGCGCGGTGTAGCGATCGTCGGTCGGATGGACCGCGACCGCCATGTCGGCGAGCATCGTTTCCGGCCGCGTCGTCGCGACCTCGATATGACCGCTCCCGTCGGCGAGTGGGTAGCGCAACGTCCAGAACTTGCCCGCCGTCTCCCGCGTTTCGACCTCAAGATCGCTGATCGCGGTCTGGAAGTGCGGGTCCCAATTGACCAGGCGCTTGTCGCGATACAGCAGGCCGCGCTTGTGGAGCTCGACGAACACGTGGGTGACGGCTTTCGAGAAGCCCTCGTCCATTGTGAAGCGTTCGTTCGACCAGTCGCATGATGCGCCGAGGCGGCGGAGCTGCTGCGTGATCTGACCGCCGCTCTCGCGCTTCCATTCCCACACGCGGTCGATGAACTCGTCGCGGGTGAAATCGGTGCGCTTCTTCTGTTCGAGATCGAGTTGGCGTTCGACCACCATCTGGGTCGCGATCCCGGCATGGTCGGTGCCGACCACCCACAGCGCGTCCTTGCCCTGCAGGCGGGCGATGCGGGTGAGGATATCCTGCAGCGTATTGTCGAGCGCGTGACCGATGTGGAGCGAGCCGGTGACATTGGGGGGCGGCATGACGATGGTGAACGGCTCGGCCTCCGGGCGCGACGGGCGGAACAGGCCCTCGGCCTCCCAATGCGCGTACCAGCGGGATTCGATGTCGGCGGGATCGAAGGTTTTGGCGAGTTCGGTCATGGAGAGCGACTAGCGGCGGTGCGCTGCAGCATCAACCGACAAAGCTCCTCCCTGCGCCCTTGCGCGGGGAGGTGGCAGCCGCAGGCTGACGGAGGGGTTCTTTGCTTGAAGCAAGAACCCCTCCGTCCGCTTCGCGGACACCTCCCCATCGAAGGCGATGGGGAGGGGCTTTTTCAGCGCGCCCCGGGGCCCATCCACTGGTTCATCCAGCCGAACACATTGTCGTACCACTGGATCGAATTCTTAGGCTTGAGCACCCAGTGGTTCTCATCCGGGAAGACCAAGAGCTTCGACGGGATCCCGCGGCGCTGGAGGGCGGTGAAGCTGGCCAACCCCTGCGTGTAGGGAATGCGGAAATCCTTTTCGCCGGTGATGACGAGCATCGGCGTCTTCCACTTGGCGACATGGTTAACCGGGTTCCAGCGCTCGAACGCCGCGGGATCCTCGTAATAGGTCTTGCCGCCATGTTCCCATTCGTCGAACCACAATTCCTCGGTTTCGTAGGCCATGGCGCGGGCGTCGAACACGCCGTCGTGCTGGACGATGCACTTGAACCGATCGGGCCACTGGCCCTCGATCCAGTTCATCATGTAGCCGCCGTAGCTGGCACCGAGCGCGCAGGCATTGTCCGCGTCGAGCTGGGGATCGGACTGGGTGGCGAAGGCGAGGCCGCGCTTGAGATCCTCAAGCGGCTTTCCGCCCCAGTCGTTGCTGATCGAGTTCGGTAAAGGCCTGGCCGTATCCGGTCGAGCCGTGAAAATCGACGCTGACCACCGCATAGCCGGGCGAGGTGAACAGGCGCGGATTCCAGCGGTAGGACCAGCCATTGCCGAAGCTTCCTTGCGGACCGCCGTGGACGACGAACGCAATCGGGAGCTTGGCGGCGGAGGCGGCGTTTCGGGGTCCGGCGGGCTTGAGCTTCATCCCCCAGACGCGGTCGTTGTTGGCGCCCTTGAAGGCAAATTTTTCAAACGTGACCGGATCGAGCTGCGCGAGCAACGCACGATTGACGTCGGTCAGCCGCCCGACCACGCCGCGGTCGGTCACGCGGAACAGGTCGTCGGGGGCCATCACGCTGTTCTGCGTGAAGAGCGCACCGCCGCCGGGCATTGGAATGACGTTGCCGGCATGGCCGTCGCCGGTCAGCCGGGTCACCGCGCCACTGGCGGCATCGACCCGCCAGACCGGGGCTTCCATCACATCCTCCGCAGTGATCAGCAGGCTTCGCCCGTCCCTGCTCCAGGCGAGCGAGCCGACCGAGCGATCCCATTTCTGGGTGAGCGCGCGGGTGCGGCCCGACGCCAGGTCGCGCAACATGATCACCTGGCGATCGGCCTCGAACCCGGCGCGGGCCATCGACACGTAGGCGAGCGTTCGACCGTCGGGCGAAAGCGTCGGCAGCGTGTCGGTCCCGCCGTTCGGGGCCGTCAGATTGACCGGCGCGGCGCTTCCGTCGGCGGGAGCCATGAAGATGTCGAGATTGGTTGAGGTCGGCTCGATCCGACCGGCTTCGCGAAGCGCGAAGTAGACGGTCTTGCCGTCGGCGGAGATATCGACTTCCTCGCCGCCGCCGAACGGTTTCGACGGCGTGTCGCCGTCCAGCCGGCCGGTGACCCGCGTGCCCATGCCGGTCAGCTTGCCGTTGATCACCGGGTAGGAGAAGATACGCGACTTGACCCCAGGCTCGCTCCACGTGTCCCAATGGCGGACGAACATCCGGTCGTAGATGCGCGCCGAGCCTTGCGGCTTGGGGGCGAAGGTAGTCGCGGCGCAGGCGATATCGGGGCAATCGCGGGTGTCGGCCCAGACGATCACCCGGCTTCGGTCGGCGCTGACCTTGAAGCCCGACACATCGGCGCCGAAGTCGGACATCACGACCGGACGGCCGCCCAGCGTCATGCGGTGCAGCTGGTCGCGCTCACCCACCGGGGCGAGATACCAGATGGCACCGTCTGTGCCGAACACCGCGTCGTGCGCCCCCTTGGTAAGGCCCGGCACGGGTCGCGGCTGGGCGGGTCGGGTCAGGTCGAGCATCATCAACGGATTGCTGCGCTTGTTTGCGGCGAGGTCGGTGGTGGACAGCGTGAAGATCGCGGTTCGGCCATCGGGCGAGACGCTGGGGCTGCCCATGCGATGCATCATGTGCATATCGGTCGCGGTCATCGGCCGGGAGAGCGCGGGGGTGGAGACGAGGGCGGCAGCCGCGACGGAGGCGGCGAACAGGATACGGTTCATGGCAAGGGGTTAGCAGGCAGGTGGGCCTGTGCAAAGAACCTCCTCCGTCCGCTTCGCGGCCACCTCCCCCGCGAAGACGCGAGGGAGGAGTTTTTACAGGGGTTTGCCGGTGATCCGGCTGATCTCGCGGCGGACATGTTCGTCGACGATGCGTGGCAGATGCTCGTCGAGCCATTGCTTGAGCACCGGACGAAGCATCTCCCGCAGCATCTCTTCGAGCGGGTTGACCGCCGGGGGCGGCGGCGCGGCGGCGGCAACGCTGGTCAATTGTTCCAGCCTGGCGCGACTGCTGTCGGCGGCCGTTTCGTCGAGCAATGGCGGTCCGGGATCGATCGCCGGCTGAGCGGCGGCAAGTTGCGCCTCGACAGGGTGGTCGAGTTCGAGCACGTCCGGCTCTTCTCCCTGATCATCCTCATCGGGCTGGAAATGCTGCGGCGGCGGGACCGCGGCGCGCAATTCCTTTTCCTCGGCGATCACGCGCTTGATCGACGCCAGAATGTCTTCCATCGATGGCTCGCGCGGACCTTGCATCGCCGCTCTATCGCCTATCGCGGCGCCGAAACCAAGAGATCAGTCGGGATCGACCGCGAAGCAGGCCTGTGGCTTGAGCTTCGCGCAGACCCGGGTCGCCTGGGCCATCGACGCATAAGGCCCGACCTGGAGCCGGGTCACATTGCCTTGCGTCTCGTAATAAGCCTGTGCGCTACCCAGCGCCGGACGGAAGCGGGCAAACAAAGCCTCTGCCGCGCTTCGGGTGGCAAAGGCGCCCAGCTGGATCCGGTAGCCTCCGGCGGCAGCGGCGGTAGTCGAACGCCGCGACGGCATTTCGGCGATCAGGGTCGGCGTGGGCTGCGGCGCGGCCGGAGCGACACTGGATAAGGTGCCCGTCACGCCCGGCTGCGGCAATTCCTGCGGAGTCGCGGTGCTGGTCGAGCTTGCGGGACGGCGGGCGGGAGTCGACCAGTCGTTCCAGTTTCCGGCAACCGCGCGATAGGCCCCGACCGGATCGTAAAGCGGGCCGCCGTCGAGACCGAGATCATCGGCCTCGGCCTGCCCCATGGCGTTGAGCAACTGGAAGCCGGCGACATAGCTGTCGCGGCGAGCGGTCACCAGCGCCACCTGGGCGTTGAGCAATTCCTGTTCGGCGTTGAGGACTTCAAGGATCGTCCGGGTGCCGACGCTGTTTTCGGCACGCGCCCCTTCCAGCGCCAGTTCATTGGCTTTCACCGCGATCTGGTTGGACGCGATCGCCAATTGCGCCGCATAATAGGTCGCGAACGCCGAGCGCGTGTTGGAAATCACCGCGCGTTCGACCGCGACCCGCTGTTCGAGCGTCTGCGCTTCGAGCGCGACGCTCTGGGCGATGCGGGCGGACGGAAGCCCACCCTGATAGAGTGGAATTCGGCCCTGGACGCCGATGCTGGTCGCGGTACCCGAGCGCGGCGCACCGCCGGTGGTGCCGGCAAGCGTGTTGACGTAATCGCCCGACGCGACCCCGGAAACGGTCGGCAGGCGAGCGGCCTCGGCGACCCGGATGTCGTAACGCGCGGCTTCCGCCTGGCGCTGGACGGCGATGAAGTCTGGATTGTTGACGAGCGCGATCTGCACCGCCTGGTCGGCAATGGTGGGCAGCGGCGGAAGCGGCGGCGGCGGCGCAAGGACGCCCGGACGCTGGCCGATCACGCGGCGATAGTTTTCCTCACTTGCGGTCAGCCGGCCGCGCGCCGTTTCAAGATCGCTGCGCGACAAGGCGAGGCGCGCTTCGGACTGGGCAACATCGGTGCGGGTCACATCGCCGATTTCGAACCGGTCGCGCGCAGCCTCCAGATTGGTGCCGAGCACCCGCACCTGGTTCTGATTCAATTCGACAATCGACCGATCGCGGATGACGTCCATGTAGGCGGCGACGGCCTCGGTAAAAATGTCGCCTTCGACCGCGCGCAAGGTCGCGCGCCCAGCCTCTACCCGGGTACGGGCGGCGGTAATCGAATTGCGGACGCTGCCGCCTTGAAACAGCGGATAGCTCACGTCGATCCCGCCGCTCAGGTACGGCCCCTTGCCAAGCCGGGCGAGCGAGCCGCTGGAGGTGAGATCACGATTGACGCCAACCGTGGCCGAAACTTGCGGCCGGCCGGCGGCGCGAGCAATAGCGACGTTGCTGTCGGTGACCCTCAACGCCTCGCGCTGTCCGGCGAGCGTGGGATTGGCGCGATAGGTCTGGTTGAGCGCCTCGCGCAGCGTGTCAGCCGAGGCCGCGGTGGCCAGAAATGCGGCAATCAACGTGCCGGTCAGAAGGTGACGCTTCACTTGATCTCCAATACGTTAGAAAGCGAACGCCGGGGCGCTGAGAGTGCCCGGCAGCAGCGGAACCTGTGCCTCGGCGAAACTGGTGAAACTGACGGTTTTGGCGGTGCCTGCAGAAGCACGCCCCAGCGCAAGGCGCGTGACGCCGTCCTCGACGATGGCCGCACCGACCCGACCACCGGGTGCCAGACGATCGACCAGATCGGCCGGCAAATGAACAATCGCCCCCTCGACCAGGATCAGATCGACGGGCTCGGACGCCTCATCCTGGGTCACGACATCGAGCCCGATGTGGCGAAGCAGGGCGGCGGCATAGTCCCCGCCCCCGCCGTAGACCAAGGCGTGTTCGCCGGGCTTGGGTGCAAGCCGACTGAGCAGCAGTCCGAGCTCGGCCGGCGGCATCATCGGCGATCCGTCGTCGAGCCGCAGCGGCCGATCGGAGTAGGCCGATGCCTGCGCGGCGGCGCAGACGTAATCCTGTCGCGGAACGGAGCCCATCGCGGCGAGAACTCCGGCGTCAGTGACGCCTTGCGGACGCAACTGGCTGACCACCATGGTCCGGCGGGCAATGTCGAAATTGGCGGCAGTATCGGACATGAACCCTCGATCGTTACGACTGTTGTATGCCAGTAATACAGTCGGCATTCAAGGACGCTCTTATCCGGCCCGTTCGGTTGCGCCAAGCTGAACCCGCCACCGCCCGTCGAAAAGCACGGCCTAGCAACCCTGAATGGCGGGTCGCTGGGCGGTTGACAAGCGCTGGGCTGCCGCCCATTTGCCGCCTCCGTGAGGCCCGATGGCGGAGTGGTTACGTAGAGGACTGCAAATCCTCGCACGCCGGTTCGATTCCGGCTCGGGCCTCCAACTTCCTCCCTTTTCCGACGCTAAAGCATTTCCAGTGACGTTCGACGCGTCGGCGCCGGAAAGGCATCGTCGATCCTGCCGATTATGTCGGGCGAGAGCATGAGGTCGGCGGCGGCGCGATTTTCGCGCACGTGTGCTTCGGAGCCCGCCTTGGGAATGGCGATGACGCCGTCGCGTCCCAACAGCCAGGCGAGCGCGACCTGTGCCGGCGTTGCATCGAGTTCCGACGCGATCCGGGCGAGGACCGGATGCTCTACAAGCCGCCCCTGCTCGACCGGGCTGTAGGCCATAACGGGAATGTGGCGATCGGCGAGCCAAGGAAGCAGGTCGACCTCCGGACCGCGCCGGACGAGATTGTAGAGTATCTGGTCGGTCGCGCAGGAGCCGCCGTCCCCCGCAACCAGTTCTTCCATGTCGTCGCGGTCGAGGTTGCTGACGCCCCAGCGCACTATCTTGCCCAACTCCACCAATCGCTCCATCGCCTCGACCGTTTCGGCGAGCGGCACGTTGCCACGCCAGTGGAGCAGGTACAGTTCCAGCCGGTCGGTGCCGAGACGCTCGAGACTTGCTTCGCAAGCCTGGGCCAGGCTGTCGCTCGAGGCGTTGTGCGGATAGGCCTTGCTGACGAGGAACACGCGGTCCCGGATGCTCGCGATAGCCTCGCCGACCAGCCGCTCGGATTCGCCATCGGCGTACATTTCGGCCGTATCGACTAGCGTCATCCCAAGATCGATTCCGGCCCGCAGCGCGGCAATCTCCTCCGCGCGGCGGTCGGCGCGATCGGCCATCTGCCACGTGCCCTGGCCAAGCGCGGGGACTGCAGTGCCGTCGGATAAGCTTATTGTTTTCATGACCGGTCAACGTCCGACTGACAATCCCGATGCGCGCCTGCTGCAATTGTTCAGTCGAGCATCGACTCGACCAGATCAGCTGCCTCTACCTCAGCCGGCTTTGTCATGCGGGCGCGAAACTCGGGCGAGGCAGCCTGCGCCTGGTCGGCGAGC
Organism: uncultured Alphaproteobacteria bacterium; assembly: GCA_963740965.1. Classification (GTDB taxonomy): domain Bacteria; phylum Pseudomonadota; class Alphaproteobacteria; order Sphingomonadales; family Sphingomonadaceae; genus Sphingomicrobium. The sequence goes on along the minus strand of CAVUFW010000006.1, from coordinate 51,699 downwards.
GCCTGATCGTCGAAGGTGGCGCGGAGCAGTTGGGTGAACTGGCGCGCTTCCATTCCGGTGAAGCTGGCCTGGAGGCAGCCGGCGGTTCCGGCGACACCGGCCGCATTGAGCCTCTTCTCCCCGTCGAACGGAATGATGAGCTGGGGCAGGCCGGCAAGCAGGCCCGACGAGACGAAGCCGCCTCCACCGTGCGAGATGAGCAGGCGCGAACGGGTGACGATGGTGGCGAACGGGACGGGCTGGCGGGCGACCTCGATCCCCGCAGCTTGGAGCGCCGCGATACCGTTCGGCGTGAGTTGTGGATCGTGCACGCGAACCGGGAGACGCGTGTCCGCGAGCGCCTGCCAAAAAGCGTTGGGTCGCTTCAGTCGGCCATTGAAATAGACAAAAACCTCCGTCCCCGCGCCGTTCGATCGCGGAACTGGACCGAGGATCGCCGGCGCCTTTACCGGATCGCGCCGCCACTGCCGGTAAGGATCGAGCTCGGTAAAGGTCGCGACGAGCGATCGATCGGCGGCGAAGATCTGCGGCAGTGCATCGAGCGGCATCCTGCCCGTCTTGTTGAGCGCCGCATTGAGGTTGGCCAGGAGCGGTTCCTCCGCGAGGACTGGTGAATTGCCGAACAATGCCGGGAAGGCCGACAGCTGGGCAGGCGGCAAGGTAAAGCCGGTACCATAGGCAAGGACCGGCACCCGTCCGCGCGCGGCCAACTGAAGCATTGGCGCATATTCGGCGACGATTGCGTCGGGCCGGACGTCGGCGATCAGCCGGTCCCAGGCCAGAAGCATGGCCGCCACGGCGTCTTTATCGTCGAGCCCGAGGTAGGCGAGGGCGTCACCCATCGTTTGCGGATTGCGCGGATAGCGCCGGGCGAGAGATTCAAGGAGGCGCGGCCAGACGGGCCCTTGCCAAGTCGGCCAATGCGACGCGAACGGACCAATCTGCTGCGGTGCGAACACCGGCTCGTGACCGAGCTCGGCAAGCACCGAAGCGAGATCGAGCAGCCGTGAGCTGTGGCCGTTCCCCGCCCCCAGCTCCCAACCGATCAGGATCCGTGCCACTGGCCCGTTACGCTTTCGCGAGCGCGCGCAATTGATCGCGCTCGACCTTGCCCATGGCGTTGCGAGGCAAGCGATCGAGCCGGATCAGGCGGATGTTCGATATCCAGTGAAGCCGCGTCGCGAGCGCCTGTGTCAGCCGCGCTTCGTCGAAATCATCGGTCGCCACTACCGCCAGCCAGCAACGATCGAGGCCGTCATTGTCGGGCACCGCAAAGGCGGCGGCATCGGCAACCCCCGGACAGCCAAGTGCCGCGGCCTCGACCCAGGCGGGCAAGACCTTGTGTCCGGCAAGGTTCATGATGTCGTCGGTCCGGCCATCGACGAAGAGCGTGCCATCGGCCCCTAGCCGACCGAGGTCGCCGGTATCGAAACAGCGTTCGCCGGCCACGGCCTCGCCGACGAAATGGTCGGCGACGCGATCGCTGCTGACGCGGATCCGGCCGAGCTTTCCACGGGGCACGGTCTGGCCGTGATCGTCGACGACCTCGACCTTGACGAGCGGCAGGACGACCCCTGCAGCGCCCGGCTGTTGCTCCAGCATGTCGAGCCCGGCGACCGCGACCGACCCGGTTTCCGAGGCGCCGTAGACGCTGCGAAGGTCGGCTGCGCAATGCTCCCGAACCCGACGCGCAAGCGACGGCGGGACCGGTCCGCCGCCACTGACGATCCGCAACGGCTCTAGCGATTGAGCCGCTGGAAGATCGTCGAGCAATTGCTTCAGCTGGTCGGGAACGAGAGCGATCATTCGCGGGCGGAGCTTGGCCAGTTTTGCCGGATCGAGACGGCCAGTCATTCCGAGCACCGCCGGATTGCCCGATGCCCAGCAGGCGAGCGTCACCACCAGGCCGAGAATGGTGTCGATCCCGGTCGCGGCGAGCCAGGGGCCACTGGGCGAACCGTATGCGATGAAGGCATTGCGGATGGCGGCGTCGATAACCGTCCAGCTCATGCCGACGCGTTTACGCTCCCCCGTGGTGCCCGACGATTGCAGCACGCGCGCCAGGGCACCGGGATCGGGTCGGACGGCGGCGACTTCCGAAACGGGGCCCGAGAAGATCCGTTCGATCGCGGTGCGATCGAGCAGTCGGTCGACGTCGTCCGGACGGCGCGTACCGTCGCCGACGATCGTCACCGACCCCGTATCGCTTGCCGGGGCGCTGGCGATCCCGAGCCGCGCGAGTGCGAGTACCAAGACCCACTCGAGATAGGGAACGGCAGTCGTGACGGCGACCGACTCAGTCGGAGCGATGGACAGATGGGCGAGTTCGGTTGCCGCTCGATCGATGTCGCGATTGAACTTTTCGAACGTCACCGACCCATCGGTTGCGACGACGGCCGGTGCCGAAGGGCGAGTGCGAGCGTGAAACGCGATGTAGCTGTCGAACACAGGCTCCCCCGACCGATCGTCGCTTTCGCCTTTCTGGATCAACCGGGCGAAGTGCGCAATTCGTCGGCAAGCGGCCGGCCGCGAGTCTCCAGGCCGAATGCCAGGATAAGCAAAGCGGCAATCGCGAGCGGTATGGTCAGCGACAATGCAGCCAGCCCGAGCGTCGGGAGCACGCCGCCCAGCGCAACCAGTTGCACCCCGACACCGCCAATCTTGCTCCCGCCCGCGATCAGGCCGGTGCCCTGACCGCGCGTTGCGGCAGGATAGATTTCGGCGGCGTAGGGCAGGATCACCGCGATCATTCCGTTGGTCCCAAGCACCAGCAGAGCGATTGCCGCGACCAGCACCGGTGGCTCGGCAAGCCAGCCGGCGGGAAGCGATGCCCCTGCCAGTCCAGCAAGCAAGATGACGATGGTGGCGACGAGCGTGCCCTTGCTGCTCCAGCGACTGTAAAGCCAGGCAACGAGCGCAATGGTCGGGAGCGCGAGCAGCGCCGAACTGGCAATGATCCCGCTGGCGAGCGACGACGAATAGCCGCGAGCCTGCAGCTGCGCGGGCAGCCACAGCAAGAGGCCGAAATTGACCACGCTCCAGCCGAGAGCCGCAATGACGAGCGCCAGCGTCAGCCGCCGATCCACGCCCAGCCCAAGGGTCGGAGCGACCAAGCGCGACGGTTGAGCGACGATCCCGAACCGGACCTCCATCGAGGCCAATTCGGCGCGGCGCCCGCGCAGGTGAAGAAAGCGCGGCGATTCAGGAATGAACCGCGCGAGGGCGAGAAGCAGCAGTCCGGTAGGGAAACCCTGCAACCAGAGAAAACGCCACCCGAACTGCGCTTCGAACAGGTGGGCGGCCGCACTTGCAGCGAGAAAGCCGCCAACCAGGCCGATGCCGCCGACGAGTACCAGCACCCAGCTGCGATGGCGCGGCGGCATGATCTCGGCGAGCAGGGTGTAGACGACCGGCAGCATCCCGCCGGCGCTCATTCCCATCATCAGGCACATCAGGAGGTTCAGCCGGAAGTCGGGCATGGCGCCGCAGATCGAAGTCGAGATGAAGAGCACGGTCGACAGGATGATCGACACGCGTCGTCCGTAGGCATCCGCCAACCAGCCCCACAGATAGGACCCGATGGCAGTTCCGGTCAGCGCAATCAGCGGCAACCAGGCGGCGCTTCCTGAAGCAAGGCCATATTCGCGACTCAGCCCGGGCAGGACGAAGCCGAGTGTCGCGGGTTTCATGACGTCGATCACCAGACCAAGGATCAGCACCAGAATGACATAGGCGTGAGCCAGCCCCAGCGGGGTCGAGTCCGGTGCCTCGAAAAGCGGCACCTCACCCGCAGCGTAAACGGCATTACGTCGCGGGAGTGCACCGAATATCGCGAGCGGGACGCCGGTCAGGATCAGCGCCATTCCCGCCAGCATCGCCGGGTCGGCACCCATCCCGGCCAGATGATTGCCCATGCGATGCGCTTCGACCAGCATCGGCATGTGGAGCAGCACGCCGACGACGATCATCGCCGTTGCCAGCCAAAACCAGATGGCGCGTTCTCCGATCAACCGAACTTCCAAACCGCGACCACTGGCGCGCGCCCGGCAAGGATCGCGCAGGCACCGAGGTGGATCATGGATGGGCTTTCGCAAAGGCCGCGGCCGCACCGTAAAGCCCTGGTTGAGGGTGGATCAGCAGCTTGACCGGGATCGCTTCCATCCGTCGTTCGAACCGTCCCTTCGCGACGAAACGATCGGCAAAGCCCGACTGGGCGAACCGGTCGCGAAGACGATAGCCAAGCCCCCCCGCGATCACCACTGCGTTGGCACCGTGCGCCAGCGCGAGATCGCCGGCCACCGCGCCGAGCGACAGGAAAAAGCGATCGAGCGCCGCGACCGCAATCGGATCCCTGCCCTCGAGCGCCGCCGTCCACAGTGCCTTGTCGTCGAGCATGCCCGCGACCGGCTGCCCCTCGCTCGCCGCGAGCGCGGCGTAGAGGTTGTCGAAGCCACCGCCGCTTACGATCCGTTCGACCGAAATCCGCCGCAGCGACCGACGAAGATAGGTCACGATCTGGTCTTCGAGCGGATCGAGCGGCGCGAAATCCATGTGTCCGCCCTCTGTCTCGATCACATGATAGGTATCGTCCACCCGAAGAACTTGCGCCACGCCCAGCCCGGTGCCGGGACCGACGATGCTGGTCACGCCGGTGGCGGGAAGCGGCCCCTCGGGCCCGCGCAAATGTTCGAACTGGTCGTCGCCAAGTTGCGCCACCGCATGTCCGACTGCCCCGAAATCGTTGACGACGACAAAGTCGCGTACGCCGAGTCGATCGGGAATCAGCGCGGGTCGGATGACCCACGGATTGTTGGTCAGTTTCAGCACCTCGCCGCCGACCGGCCCGGCGAAGGCGATCCCGATGCCGTCTGGCTCGGCGCCCGGATTTTGTGCGGCAAAGGACTGCCAAGCCAATTGAAAACTGGCGTGATCGGCGGTCCCCATCGTGATGGGCTCGTCCAGCCCGGTCACTCGCCCGCCGTCGATGGTTGCGATGGCGAAGCGGGCGTTGGTCCCGCCAATGTCGGCAACGGCGATGGTCCTGCTCATGGCTTGTCCTGTGTGACGCGAAGATGGTCGACCCTCATAGCGGTCAGCATCGCTAGCCCGCCAGAGCGGTTCGATGGGGGTCGACGCGGCCAGTCGATTTGGGCAGAGGCCAGCCATGGCACGTGCATTTTTCCTCATCCCGTTGGCAGTTCTCGCCAGTTGCTCGGGCGAGCCAGCACCGCTGGTCACCGTCAACGATGTCAGGGTGACCGCTCTTCCGACGTCCGCTGCAGTCTACTTCACGCTTGCCAATAGTGGTGGAAAGGATCGTTTGCTGTCGGTCGATGCGCCCGGCGTCGGTCAGGCAAGCCTTCATGAAACGACGATGGACGGCGCCATCATGCGGATGCGCAGCATCGAAGGCGGGGTCGAGGTTCCAGCCAGGGGACAGGTGCGGTTCGCCGCCAGTGGCAAGCATGTCATGATTCAAAATCTCGCCCGGCCGCTTGTCGCGGGATCGAGCATCCGCCTGACATTGCGCTTCGAGCGCCAGGGGGAAGTCGTCGTTTCAGCACCGGTCGGCGGGCCGCGATGAATCTCCGCCGCATCAGGGTCATACTGTGGGCGATCGTCGGCTTTGTGGCGATCGTCGGACTTGTCATTGCGCTCAGGCCTCCTCGCCCAGCGGCAGAGATTGCGAGCAGCAATTCGATGCGTGAGATCGGCGGGCCGTTCCTGCTCACCGGAAGCAACGGAAAGCCCTTTTCGAGCGAGCGGCTGGCAGGCAAGCCGTACGCCTTGTTCTTCGGCTTTACCCATTGCCCCGATGTCTGCCCGACCACGCTGGCGCGCCTGGCCCGATTGCGAAAGGAGATCGAGAAGGGCGACGGTTCGTTCGCGATCGTCCTGGTGACCGTCGATCCCGAGCGCGACACCCCGGCCGAAATGGCGCGCTATGCCGGCCTGTTCGGAACGCCGGTCATCGCGCTGACCGGATCGGGGCCGGCGATCGCGGGCATCGAGGCCCTGTTCGGCATCTCGGCGCAAAAAGTGCCCCAGGCCGGCGGCGACTACACCATCGATCACACAGCAACGACCTTTCTGATGGACGCCAAAGGACAGTTTGCGGCGACCATTTCGCCCAGCGAGGGCGACGAAGCGGCGCTTGCCAAGCTACGCCGCCTGACTTCCTGACCCTTCCCTTGAAAGTTTGTGGCGCGAATGCCGCATTCTGTGGTTTTTCGGTCCGGGTGTAGACGAAACGTCTCTCTGTCCCTACTGGCGCCAGCGAGCCCGCGATCCAGTGGCTCGACCATCCAAAATAATGAGGTAATTGTGAACCGTTTCCTGACCCTGACGCTCGTCGCGAGTGCATTCGTTGCCGCTCCGGCCCTTGCGCAGGATACTGCCACCGCCACCGCTCCCGCCCATGATTTCACGGGACCGCGCATCGGCGTCAACGTCGGTTTTGCCGACGACAACATCTTCGGCACTGAAGCCTTCACCTATGGCGCCGACGTCGGTTACGACGTGGCCGTCGGTGGTGCGGTGCTCGGCGTCACCGCCGAAATCGAAGACAGCAAGGACATCAAGCGCGAGCTCGCGCTGACCGCCCGCGCCGGCGCTCGCGTCGGCAACAGCGGCCTGCTCTACGTGACCGGTGGCTATTCGAACATTCGTGCGTTCGGCGTGAACATCGACGGCTTCCGTCTCGGCGTTGGTGGCGAACTCGGCTTGGGCCAGAACGCCTACGTCAAGCTCGAGCAGCGCTACGGCAACTACCAGTATGGTGTCGATCTTTACCAGACGATGATCGGTGCCGGCTTCCGCTTCTAAGCGGTTCGGCAACGAGCGAAGGAAGGGGCGGCCCTAGGGCTGCCCCTTTTTTTGTGCCTCCAGCACCCTGGCAAGCAGCCGGTCGATCGCCTCGAGACTTTCAGGCTCGTCGAGGCTTGGCGCGTGACCGACCCGGGGAACGGTGACCAATTCGACGTCCGACAATTTGTCGACCATCTGCAAAGCGACATCGGCAGACAACAAGTCCGACAATTCGCCGCGCAGGATCGTGACCGGGCGACCGTCGAGTGCCTGATAGAGTGGCCAAATATCCGGCGAGGAGGCCGCGCTTTCGAAATTGCTGGCGATCGCCATGTCATAATCGAAGACGACGGCGTCGCCGTCTTCGCGCGCGGTCCGACGAACGAAGCGCTCCCATTCGGAGCGCGTGTAATCGGGGTAGATGTCGCTGATGCGCGATGAAATCTGGTCGATCGCGTCGTCCCAACCGGCAAAGCGCGCCTCTTTGCCGACATAGCCCATGATCCGGTCGATACCCGCAAGATCGAGCGCCGGGCCGATGTCGTTGAGCAGCGCGCCGGCGATCCGCTCGCTGTTACCGAGCGCCAGCGCCATGGTGCAGATGCCGCCAAGGGACGTGCCGACGAAGACCGCGTCCGCAATACCCAACTGGTCGAGCATCTTCAATATGTCGGCAACGTAGACCATCGGCTTGTAATTCGACGGGTCGGGATCGAACGCGCTGCCCCCACGCCCGCGGAGGTCGATCGAGATGACCCGCCACTCACCGGCGTATCGATCCGCCACCGGCTCGAAATCCCGGGCGTTGCGGGTCAGGCCGGGGATGCAAAGGATCGGCGGGCGATCACGATTCCCATCGTGATCGCGATAGTGGAGCTTCACGCCATCGGCGCTGTTCCAGTATCGATCGGTCCACGTCGCCATCATGCTTCCCCCACTCATCACCCTCCCCTATCGCGAGGCGATGGAAAAGTCGCAAGCGTATCGTCCCGATCCGGCAATTTTGACACTCGGCGAAGGATTTTTCGATCCCGTCGAGCCAGCCCGCTTTCCCGTTCATACAGTGCGTTTCTTCAACCGACGCTGGGCCGAGCGAGTAGGACTGGGCGACGTCGACGTTGCCGCGCATTTCGGGCACTTCCAGCCCCTTCCCGACAATCTTTGGCAGCCGCTGGCATTGCGGTATCACGGCCATCAGTTCCGTCATTACAATCCCGATATCGGTGACGGGCGCGGTTTCCTATTCGCCCAGCTTCGCGACGATTCGGGCCGGCTGCTCGATCTTGGAACGAAGGGGTCGGGGCAAACCCCGTACAGCCGCTTCGGCGACGGTCGCCTGACCCTGAAGGGCGGCGTACGCGAGGTGCTCGCCACCGAAATGCTCGAGGCCCTGGGAGTCGTCACGTCGAAAAGCTTCGCGCTGATCGAGACGGGCGAGGAATTGCAGCGCAACGATGAGCCGTCGCCGACCCGATCGGCAGTGCTCACCCGGCTCAGCCACAGCCATATCCGCATCGGCGCATTTCAACGGCTCGCCTTTCACGAGGACGCTGCGGGAATTTCGAAACTCGTGTCCTACAGCCTGCGCCAGCTTTTCGGCGAGGATGGGGACGATCCAGCGCGCTTATTCTCTCTCGTCGCCGAACGGACGGCTACGCTTGCCGCCTCCTACCTTGCCGCGGGCTTCGTTCACGGGGTGCTCAACAGCGACAATATCAACATCACCGGCGAAAGTTTCGACTACGGCCCGTGGCGGTTTGCGCCGACATGGGATGAGGAGTTCGTTGCCGCCTACTTCGATCATGGCGGATTATATGCGTTCGGTCGGCAGCCCGAAGCGATTCACTGGGATCTCGCCCAGCTCGGCGGATGTCTGGCGCTGATCACGGAGGGTCGGGCGCTTACCGAGATACTGGAAGCCTGGCCCGCCCTTTTCGAAGACGCGCTGGTTGCGGCCTTGGTGCGACGCTTGGGACTGGTCTCCAATGCGGAAAGCGACCGCACGATCGTCTCCGCGATGTTGGCCGTGCTGCGACGCAAGGAGGTGACGATCGACCGCTTCTTTTTCGACTGGCGGGGCGGACGGCTTCCCCTCGGTGGCGACACTGTGCTGGCCAGTTTGCTCGCCAGTCGGGAAGGCCTGCCCGGCGCGCTCGACCACGAATATTGGCGCGGCGACGGCCCATGTTCGATGCACATCGACGAGGTCGAAGCGATCTGGGCGGCAATTTCGGACCGCGACGACTGGGCACCGTTCGACGCCAAGATCGGCGCCATCAGGCGAATGGGGATTGCCCATGGTGACGCCATGACGCCGCCTTGCGCTTGACCCGAACGTGAAGGCATGGTGGTTGCCGCGCATCGTATCGCCCGGAGTGGATGGTTGACCGACAGACTGATTTCGACCGAACCGGCGACCGGGGACGAAGTGTGGTCGGGCGATATCGGCGATGCGGCGTCCGAAGTTGCCGTGGCGCGCGCGGCCTGGCCCGAATGGGCAGCGCATAGCGTGTCGTATCGGATCGAGACGATGCGTCGTTTCGCCAACGAAGTGCGGTCGCGCGAACAGGATTTTGCCGACATCATCAGTCGGGAAACAGGCAAGCCCTATTGGGAGGCGCGGACCGAGGTTGGCGCGGTGATCGGCAAGGTCGAGATTTCGGCCAACGCCTACCTCGAGCGCACCGGGATGCGACGGATCGAGGCCGCGCTGAGCAACAAGGTCGCCGTACGACACAAGCCGCATGGCGTGCTGGCGGTGCTCGGGCCCTATAACTTTCCGGCCCACCTGCCCAATGGGCACATCGTGCCAGCGCTGATCGCCGGCAATGCGATCGTCTTCAAGCCCTCCGAAAAAACCCCCGCGACGGGCGAGTTTCTGGTCGATTGCTTCCGCGCCGCCGGAGTGCCCGACGGCGTTGTCCGTGTGCTCATTGGCGGTCCTGAACAGGGCAAGGCACTGGCAGGACAGTCAGGGATCGATGGACTCCTGTTCACCGGATCCGCTCGGGCCGGCATGGCGCTGCACAGGCAATATGCCGACATGCCGCACAAGATGCTGGCGCTCGAGCTCGGCGGGAATAATCCGTTGGTCGTGTGGCGCGCCGCGGATATCGCCGCGGCCGCCCTAATCGCAGTCCAGTCGGCATATCTGTCCGCCGGCCAGCGCTGTACGGCAGCAAGGCGGCTGATCGTCGAGGACGGTGCCGAAGCGCCGCTGGTCGAGGCGATCTGCAAGTTGATCGACCGGATCATCGTCGACCATCCTCACGCCGATCCGCAGCCGTTCATGGGTCCGGTGATCGACCTTGGGGCCGCCGACTACCTGCAGTCGCAATATATGGCACTGATGATGAAAGGCGGGAAACCGATCCGGCGGCTGGATCGCCCCTTCGAGGAACGCCCCTATCTGACCCCAGCGCTGATTGACGTGACGGACGCGAAGGACCGACCAGACGAGGAGATGTTCGGCCCCGTTTTGCAGCTGATCCGGGTCAAGGACTTCGACGCTGCGATCGACGAAGCGAACAACACCCGGTTCGGACTGGCCGCGAGCCTGATCGGTGGCACTCCGGCGATGTACGACAAATTCTGGGCGAACGTTCGCGCTGGGGTGATCAACTGGAACAAGCCGACCAACGGAGCCCCTTCGAGTGCACCGTTTGGCGGGATCGGGCTAAGCGGCAATCACCGGCCAAGCGCTTTCTACGCGGCCGACTATTGTGCTTATCCGGTAACCAGCAGCGAAAGCGAAATCGCCCGCGCCGCAACGCCCGAAGGGCTTCGCGACGCGTACGTTCCGACCGATGCCTAGGGTCTAGCGCGCGCTTCCCGCGCCGCCGGCCGCAACAACCGCCATGGGGGTACCGACCGACGTATCCATGCCGCCTGCCAAGACGCCGGGGCGATCCCAGCCGTAACGATCCTCGAACGAGGCCATGCCTGACGCACCGGGGACCATTGTCAGATACGTGACATAAACGGGAACACCGCGGGTCATGGCGATATGTTGTTCGGGATCAGATCCGACCGCGGCGACATCACGGCCGAACAGCCAGTTGGCAAGCCGCCGATAATCCTCGACCCGGATGCATCCGTTCGACTTGGCTCGATTGGCGAGCGCGAAATACTCGCGCTTTGGCGTGTCATGGAGGTAGATCCCTTCCTTGTTGGGGAACGGAAACTTCATCTTGCCCATCGAATTGGTGCCATTGGGCTTCTGCCGGAGGTTGACCAACACGGTGCCGGCGGCAACGCCCTTCCAGTCGACCGACGACGGCGGCAGGATTTGAGGGTGTTCGCTGAAGTCGGAAATTAGTTCGTAGCCGAACGTCTTGAAATAGTTCTCCGGTCCCTTGGCGATGTTCGGCGCAAACTTGCGGATCAGGTGCGTGGGCACGTGCCAGTAGGGATTGGCGATGGCGTAATACATTGTGCTGGCGATGATCGGGGTCGGCAGCTTATACTCGTCCTTGTTGCCGACGACGACCTTCATCGACCCGACTTCCTGGCCGTTCTCGATCATGTGCAATCGCTGCTCGGCCGTATTGACCAAAACATATTTGCCACCACCGGGAAGGACGCGCGCACGCTCCAGGTTGAGCAACGCCTTGTCGGAAGCGCGGCCGCCATCGGCGGCAGCCTCGGCAATCGCAACGTCGCGGATCGCGGCATAATAGGGATTGGCCGACGATACAGACGCAAGATGCTGGGCAAGCGACGGAGCCGCCTCGGCCAGCGCCAGCGTGCGATCGGCGTGCGGAGGAGTGAGCGCCAGCCCGGGATCGCCGTAAATCACATTGGTCGACGGCCGCTTCAGTGCCTGAACGTAATCCACCCAAGCCGCCGACAGCGCGAGCTCCGCAGCCTTCATCTGCATCGGATCACTGGACGCGCGGGCGCGGGCGACATTCGCTTCGAGCGTCGCCGCCAGCGATGGGCCTTCCGAGAAGCCGTCGATCGGCGCGCGGCGAAGTATCGACGTCAATTGTGCGATCGCGGCATCGCCGCCTTTGGCGCCAAACCAGATCGGCGGATATTGGCGGCGCTCATAATAATAGCGCACGGTGATGCCATTGGGCGACGCGGGAAGCGCGACCTGGGGCGCCATCTGCGGCGCGACCGGCGGCCTTTTCTTCTTGGCCTCAGCCGGAGCCGAAGCAATGAGGGTCGCGGCAACCGCCGTCAGTAAAAGTGCCCGAAAATGCATCGTAATCCCCTAAGCCGGGTGAAGTGCTGGAAGTCCCGATCTTGCCGGATTCCGCCAGTCCCTTCAATCCCTTGAGGCGTCCAGTCTCGCCCAGACGCCGGTTGTGGTCGCCAGTCCGAGCGTGAAGACTAGGGGCTGTGACATGAATGTCACACGAACGATGCGAAACTGGAACCGATGAAACTTTGCTGCACCTGCGAGGGTTGACCCTTCGCCTCCCGCAAGCGGAGTGCATCAAGGAGATATCATGCGTAAATACCTACTGGCCGCGACCGCGGCTGCAGCAGTCGTGGCCACGCCGGCCATGGCCCGCGACGGCTCGGTCTACGTCGGGATCGAAGGCGGCATCCTGTTCCCCAAGGACAATGACGCCGACGTCTTCGCCGACTTCACCACCACTCAGACCCCGGCGACGCCACTTGCGGCCGTTCCGCTGGACACGACGTTCGAAAACACGTTCGGGATCAGCTACAAGCGTGGCGTCGATATCGACGCCATCATCGGCTACGATTTCGGCATGTTCCGCCTCGAAGGCGAACTGGGTTACAAGAAGTCCAAGTTCGACGATTTCGAGATCGACAACAGCGATCTTGCGGCGATCAATCTCGCCCTCAACCGTCCGTCCGGCGTTGGCGACCCCCTCGCCCCGGGTCTGCCGGCGATTTCGTCGACCGATTTCGACTTGAGTGGCAACATCAAGGTCTGGTCGGCCATGGTCAACGGCCTGGTCGACTTCGGTGACGAAGACGGCCTGTCGTTCTACGTCGGCGGTGGTGCCGGTCGCGCCAAGGCCAAAGCCTTCGGCGACAGCGACAGTGCCTGGGCCTTCCAGGGCATCGTCGGTGCTCGTTATGCGGTCACCCGCAACATCGATCTCGGTCTGAAGTATCGTTACTTCCAGACGGGCAAGCTGAACTTCTCGGAAGACCCCATTGCCCTCAACGGCAATGGCGACGCCGTGATCGTCGGCACCACACCGGTGGTCACCACGACCAACGCCGTGCTGTTCCCCGATTTCGAGCAGAAGTTCCGTTCGCACAGCCTGCTGGCGAGCCTGACCTTCAACTTCGGCGGTGGCGAAGAAGCCCTTCCGCCGCCCCCGCCGCCGGCTCCGATGGCTCCCCCGCCACCGCCGCCGCCCGCGACTCAGACCTGCCAGGACGGTTCGGTGATTCTGGCGACGGACATGTGCCCGCCGCCGCCGCCGCCGCCGCCGCCGGCCCCGATGCCCGAGCGTGGCTAAACGGTAGCGCTAGCGCTTCGGGCTAGTCCCGAAACGAAAGCAACAGTTTCGGCCGGTCATCCTGAGGGATGGCCGGCCGTCTCTTTTCGCGCGATTGATGCTTTCCTAGGTTCGCAGCTCGGGTAGGAAATTGTCGTCGGCGAGATCACTGAACTTGGTGATCCGGCTGTCGAACTTCATCTTGACCTTGCCGGTCGCGCCGTGGCGCTGCTTGGCCACCAGCAGTTCGGCGGTGCCGTAGACGCGCTCCATATCGCGCTGCCACTGCTCATAGGCTTCGAACACCTTGGCATCGTCGCCGTCAATCGGCCGCTTGGGCTCGCGCGCAGCGACGTAATAATCCTCACGATAAATGAATAGCACGATGTCGGCGTCCTGCTCGATCGAGCCGGATTCGCGCAAATCGGATAGCTGCGGTCGCTTGTCCTCGCGTTGTTCGACGGCGCGGCTAAGTTGCGAGAGCGCCAGCACAGGCAGGTCAAGTTCCTTCGCGAGCTGCTTGAGCCCCCGGCTGATCTCGGAAATTTCCTGGACGCGATTGTCGCTCGAGCTTCGGCCCGACCCCTGCAGCAGCTGGAGATAATCGATGACCACCATGCCGATCCCCTTCTGCCGCTTCAGCCGCCGGGCGCGGGTGCGGAGCGCGGCGATGGTCAGGCCGGGGGTGTCGTCGATGTACAGCGGGAGCGTCTGGAGATCGGCGGCGGCACGGGCCAACTGGCGGAATTCCTGCTGGCTAATCTTGCCCATGCGGAGGTTTTCCGAACTGATCCCCGATTCCTCGGACAGGATGCGCGTGGCGAGCTGGTCGGCCGACATTTCCAGGCTGAAGATCGCAACTGCCGCGCCGGCCGACTTGGCCGGCTCGATCCCGTCCTCCAGGTCGCGGGCGTACCGTTGGGCGGCGGCGAACGCCATGTTGGTGGCGAGCGAGGATTTGCCCATGCCGGGACGGCCGGCGAGGATCAGCAAGTCGGAGCGGTGAAGCCCGCCGATCTTGCTGTTGAAGCCGTCGAGCCCGGTGGTGATGCCCGACAAATGCCCGCCCGAATTGAGCGCGCGCTCGGCCTGTTCAATGGCGAGCTTTGTCGCTTCGCCGAAGCTTTTGACCTTGCCTTCGCTGCCACCTTGTTCGGCGACGCGGTACAATTCGCCTTCGGCCCGCTCGATCTGGGATAGCGGCGCAACCTCTTCGGACGTGTCGAGCGCCCCTTCGACCATATCGCGCCCGACCGCCACCAGCGACCGCAGCAGCGCGAGATCGTAAATCTGCTGCGCGAAGTCGCGCGCGCCGATGATCGTCGCACCCGAGCCGGTTAGCTGGGCAAGATAGGCCGGGCCGCCGACCTCCTTCATCGCTTCGTCCGCATCGAACATCGGGCGGAGCGTGACCGGGTTGGCGACCATGTTCTTGTCGCCCATGCGCAGGATGGAATCGTAAATCCGGCCGTGCAGCGGCTCGAAGAAATGGTCCGATCGAAGCTTGAGCTGGACGTCCTCAACCAGCCGATTGTCGATCATCAGCGCGCCGAGCAGCGCCGCCTCCGCCTGAATATTGTGGGGCAGCGCCGGCGTGGCGGGTGCATCGGATTGTTCATTGAGTCGGAGGATTTCGGCCATGCGATCACCCTACAGCAAATTCTCACCAAGCGAGCGGTCGTCGCAAATTTTCGGTGGGCGGCGCTGTGGATAAGCATCGGCATTGCGCCCCACCCGTCGCACCCGCTAGCGATGATTCATGAGCATACTTTCCGACCGCTGGATTCGCGAACAGGCAATTGAACACGCGATGATCGAGCCGTTCGTGGAGGCACAACGACGCGACGGGTGCATCAGTTATGGACTTTCGTCCTACGGCTATGACGCGCGCGTGGCGGACGAATTCAAGATTTTCACGAATGTCGACAGCGCGGTGGTCGATCCCAAGGATTTCGCCGCCAATAGCTTCGTCGATCGTAAGACCGACTGCTGCATCATCCCGCCCAACAGCTTCGCTTTAGCCCGGACAGTCGAATATTTTCGGGTGCCCGAGGACGTGCTGGTGATCTGCCTTGGCAAATCGACCTATGCGCGGTGCGGGATCATCGTCAACGTGACCCCGCTCGAGCCCGGCTGGGAGGGGCATGTGACGCTGGAATTTTCCAACACCACCCCCCTACCGGCCAAGATCTACGCCAAT
This sequence comes from uncultured Alphaproteobacteria bacterium, assembly GCA_963740965.1. Classification (GTDB taxonomy): domain Bacteria; phylum Pseudomonadota; class Alphaproteobacteria; order Sphingomonadales; family Sphingomonadaceae; genus Sphingomicrobium. Next base: position 36,261 of record CAVUFW010000006.1, on the reverse strand, counting down.
GAGGGCGCGTGCCAATTCCTGTTCCTGAAAGGGAATGAACGGTGCGAGACGAGCTACAAGGACCGCGCCGGCAAATACATGGGGCAGAGGGGCGTCACGCTGCCAAAGTTGTGACGTCGGATGAGGCTCTGGCACTTGATGCCGCCGATCCGCTGGCCTTTGCGCGGGAACGGTTCGCACTGCCCGAGGGCGTCATTTACCTCGACGGCAACTCGCTTGGCGCTTTGCCCCGTGCGGCGCCCGTAGCGATCGCCGATGTGGTGGAACGGCAGTGGGGCGATGACCTGATCACCAGCTGGAACAAGCATGGGTGGATCGATTCGCCCGCGACACTCGGCGCAAAGTTGGCGAGATTGATCGGCGCAAGCGCCGCCGACGTCCTGGTGTGCGATTCGACTTCGTTGAACCTGTTCAAATTACTGGCGGCCGCGCTTCGTGCCCAGCCGGGTCGGCGGGTGATCCTTACCGAACAGGGCAACTTTCCAACCGATCTGTATGTCGCTCAGGGGCTGGCCGGGCTGCTGCCCGACGTCGAGATCCGCTCCGTCCCTGCTGCGGATTTAGGCTCGGCATTGTCCGACGACGTGGCTGTCTTGATGTTGACCCAGGTCGATTATCGAAGCGGCGCGCGGCATGACATGGCCGCCTTATCGTCGGCGGCGCGTCACGCCGGCGTGCTCAGCCTGTGGGATCTGTCGCACAGCGCGGGTGCGATCGAGATAAGGCTCGACGAAAGCGGGGCCGATTTCGCGGTTGGCTGCGGCTACAAATATCTCAACGGCGGGCCGGGAGCACCGGCTTTTCTGTACGTCGCCAATCGTCATCAGGGCCGGATGCACTCACCGATCAACGGATGGATGGGTCACGCGGCGCCCTTCGCTTTCGATAGCAAGTATGATCCTGCACCGGGAATTGCTCGATTCCTCGCCGGTACGCCCTCGATCATTGGAATGACGGCTCTCGGCGCCGGGCTCGCCACGTTCGACAGTGTCGAAATGGCAATGATCGAGGCGAAGGCGGCCTCGCTTTCAGATTGTTTCATCGGTTGCGTCGAAGCATGCTGCCCTTCGCTCATGCTGGCATCGCCGCGCGCCGCCGTCGATCGCGGTAGCCATGTCGTATTCCGGCATGACGAGGCCTATGCGATCATGCAGGCATTAATCGACCGCGGGGTGATCGGCGACGTGCGGACGCCTGATCTGATCAGGTTCGGCCTTGCGCCTTTATACAATAGCCACGTCGAGATGTTTCGGGCGGCGCAGGTGCTTGGTGAGGTTCTGGACCGCAGGTTGTGGGACAATCCCAGATACGCCCAGCGATCGAAGGTCATCTGATCCCGATCAATGTGCCGTTAAGCGCCCTTCAGAAGGTCCGTCGGCAATCAGACCAGAGCGGCGCGACCCTTGATAATGAGATCGACCCACGCGGCGAACGCGTGCGCAAGGGTGGTGACGACATCCTTCAGCGGACCGTCCTTCAGTTCTCCTGCGCTGTCAAAGCTGTCGTCGTTGACGTGGCCGAGGTAGGCTTCGGGCTGTTGCATCACCGGCATGTCGAGAAATACGCAGCATTGGCGCAGCTGGTGATTGCAGCCGAAGCCGCCAATCCCGCCCGGTGAAGCAGTGACGACCGCAGCCGGTTTCTTGGCGAAGACGCCTTTGCCGTACGGCCGCGAGCCGACGTCGATAGCATTCTTCAGCGCACCGGGGATTCCACGATTATATTCGGGCGTGACGAACAGGACGCCGTCGACCGCGCGGATTTCGTCGCGAAAGCGAACCCAGCTAGCAGGCGGGTCGCCGTCGAGATCGGGATCGTAGAGCGGTAGGTCGCCGATCTCGACGATCGTGCATTCTAGGCTGTCGTCGCGGACGGCGCACATCGAGCGCGCGACTTTGCGGTTGACGCTGTCTTTGCGAAGCGAACCGACGATGATCGCAATCTTATGTTTGTCCATGTCGGTCGAAGCATCGGCGGGCCGCCAAGTTCCCTAGCGCCGCTTTTTCCCTTGATGTCGAATGTTTGCCGGGCGACCGCGACGCGGGCCGCGGGGCAAGGTGCGGTCGCGGCGCGGGCCTTGTCCACGATCGCCGCCGCCAAATGCCCCTTCGGCCAGCTGGAAGCGGAGCGCACCCGACGCGGGGTTGGCTTCGGCCAGCTTGAGATCGATCAACTGGCCCTGGCGGTACATCTCGCCGGTTTCTTCGCCGATGAGCGCGCGCGCCGCCTCGTCGAAGCGGAAGTATTCGTTGCCGAGGATCGAGGCCGGAACCAGCCCGTCCCCGCCAAGATCGAGCACGGTGGCGAAGAAGCCGAACGACTGCACCCCGGTGATCCGGCATTTCAGGATCTGCCCGACGCGATCGGCGAGGAAGGCGGCAACGTAGCGGTCGACGGTCTCGCGCTCGGCTTCCATCGCGCGCCGCTCCAGGATGGAGATCTGCTCGCCGATCTCGGTGAAGCGCTCGACCTTGTCCGGCCCGAGCGCGCCCTCGCCGAGCTTGTAGCTGCGCACCAAAGAGCGGTGGACAATGAGATCGGCATAGCGGCGGATCGGCGAGGTGAAGTGGGCGTAGCTCGGCAGGCTCAAACCGAAATGGCCGAGCGGGTCGGGGGCGTAGCGGGCCTGCATCTGCGTGCGCAGGACCTGCTCCATGATCTCGTGGCGCGAGGGATGGTCGGGGCCGATGAGTTCGATGATGCGGTTGAACACCGCGGGCCGGATCACCTGGCCCATCGCGAACGGCAGATCGAAGGTGGCGAGATAGTCCTTGAGCGCGGTCAGTTTCTCGCGGCTGGGTGCTTCGTGGACGCGGTACATGACCGGCGCCTTTTTCTTTTCGAGCGCCTTGGCGGCGGCGACGTTGGCGGCGATCATATAGTCTTCGACGAGGCGATGCGCATCGAGCCGCTCGCGCGGGGCGACCGACAGGATGCGGCCTTTTTCGTCGAGGACGACGCGCCGTTCGGGGAGGTCGAGTTCGAGCGGCTCGCGTTTGGTTCGCGCTGCGAGCATCATATGCCAGCAGTCCCACAGCGGACGAAGTGCCTGGTCGACAATGCTTTTTTCGACCAATCCGTCAGTTCCGTCGATCGCGGCCTGCGCGTTTTCGTATGCAATGTTTGCGGCGACACAAATCTTGGCGCGCGTGAATTTCCAGCTTTTCAGCGCTCCGTCCTTGGCGATGTGCATATGGCAGACGAGCGCGGCGCGGACCTGACCTTCCTTCAGCGAGCATATGTCGGACGACAATTCGTGGGGCAGCATCGGCACCACTCGGTCGGGGAAGTAGACGCTGTTGCCGCGCAGCAGCGCCTCGCGGTCGAGCTGCGACCCTTCGCGGACGTAGAAACTGACATCGGCGATGGCGACGATTGCGTCCCACCCCTCTCCATCGTCGCGTGGGGCCGCCCAGATGGCATCGTCATGGTCGCGCGCATCCTCGGGATCGATCGCGACGATCGGCAAATGGGTCAGGTCCTCACGGTCGTCGCCGAGCGGAAGCTTCGCCACGCGATGCGCTTCCTCGATCGCGCGATCGTCGAACTCGTCGCGCAGGCCGTGCTTGGCGATGGCGATCATCGAGAAACTGCGCGCGGCGAACGGATCGCCGAGCACGGCGTCGATCCGCGCGGTGACGCGCGGCGGTCGGCCCGACGGTTCGGCAAGGACGAGGTCGCCGGGGCGCGCGGTCAGCATGTCGGAAATCAGCATTTCGCGCCGCTCGCGTTTGTCGACCGGGGTAAGGAAGAAGCGGTCGCCTTCGCGGCGGACCACGCCGAGCACCATCTCGGCCCCGCGCTCGAGCTTCTTCATGATGTGCGCGACATGGCCGCGCCCTGCATCTTCGGTTCGCGCCAGAATGCGATCGTTGAGCGCCAGCGCCGAACGGCGGCCCTTTTCGATCACGCGCAGTTTCGGCGCGGGCGTGTCGGCGTGCCAGCTTTCGGGTTGCGCCCACACCTGGCCGTCATCGACCGAGACCACGCGAAGCACCGTCACTCGCGGGACCCCGCCCGCCTTATGGAAAGCGCGGCCGGGGGCGCTGTCGATCAGCCCTTCATCGGCCATGTCCTTGAGCAGCGCTTTAAGCATGATCTTGTCATGCCCCGACAGGTTGAACGCGCGCGCGATCTCGCGCTTGCCGGCGGGCGAACCGGACTGCTCGATGAATTCGAGGATCTGTTTGGATGTCGGAAGGCCGGGGATAGGTTTGCGCATTTCCTCCCCTAACCGGTTTTCACCGAAGCTGGCTATCCTTGGAGCCGCGCCGGTTGATCGCGCTGTGCTGGACCGATTGGTCGCGTACCGACTGGCAGGCGACGCAGGTGCGGACCCCGGAGAGCGCGTCGCGGCGCTTCTTCGGAATCGGTTCGCCGCAATCGTCGCATTCCTCGGCGGTCTCGCCGTGCGGCATCAGCGAGCGGGCACGGAGCACAGCGTCGGTGACGCTGTCGTCGATCTGATCCTGCACCGCGCCGTCGCGGGTCCATCCACCGGCCATGTTCGCTCTCCTATCAAAAGAAAAAGCGCCAATGGCCTCCCCGTTCCGTCAGGGCTTGGGCGGCGGCGCGACATAGGGTTTGAAGGCGCCGCCGGGGACGGCGCTGGCGACCGGGCTTTCGAAGCCGTCGGCGCTAACCGACGAAACGCCGAACACCCAATCGTCGACGCGGATGCCTTTGAGTACAGCCTTCCTTTGACCAACCTTCCGGATCATCTCCTGACACTGCGGTCCCGGCACACGGCATTCGGTAACGACGATCCCAGTCTCTGCAATCTGGCGCGAGGTTTGCCATTTATTTGCGTCAGTGCGACGCCACCAGAGATTGTAAACTGCTGCATAGGGAATTCCCTGCCAATTCATCGTCGTGTCCGAACTCACCGCTCCCTCAACGGTTGGCTCGGGCGGCGGCGGGGCGCTGGCCAGGGCGGCCAGTGCGGCGACGTTGAGTTTGGTAATCTTGGCGAGATAGGGAAAATCCATCGCCGCGACCGTGTCGCCGTAGGTGACCCCGTTCTCGATCCGCAGATCCTGATGCTGCTGATTGTAATTCTCGACCGCGACCGAAAACCGCACTGCCGGGAAGCCGAGGTTGAGAAATTCGGTATGGTCGCCGCCGCGGCCGAAGCGGTCGTTGCGCCAGACCTGCATCACGTCGAGGCCGATTTCGGGGTGGCGTTCGGCCAGGCTGTCGAGGAAACGCGAGATGTTGCGCGACGGGCTGTCGTTCTCCCCGCCGAGACTGCGCATCCTGGCGGCGAGATCCTCCCTCCCCTGCCAGCGCGGACCTTCGGAAAAGATGCGCACCGTCTTGTCGTCGCAAGTGCCGTCCGAACCGCAGCTATTCCCGATGATGTCGTTGTTGAGGTTGGCGATGACGTTCCAGCCCTGCGCCTTGGCAAAATTGGCAAGCACCTTGCCGCCGAACAGTCCCTGTTCCTCCCCCATCAGCGCGGCGTAGACGATGGTGCCGGGGAACTTGTGTTTCGACAGGACCCGTGCCGCCTCGATCACGGCGGCCGTGCCGCTGCCATCGTCATTCGCTCCCGGCGCGTCGGCAGTGGCGTTCATCACGTCGCTGACCCGGCTGTCGATGTGGCCGGTGATGATCACCACGTCATTGGGCCTCGTCGTCCCGCGCTGGATGGCGACGACGTCGGTGATCTTTACGCCGTTCGGGGCGCGAGCGTTGGTCATCGTTTCGCTCGGAGTGACGACTTGCAGCCCCAGTTTCCGCATTTCCGCCTCGATCCACCGTAACGAGGCGCCGATCCCGCGCTTCGGATCGGTCTGCGACGAAAGCGTGTGGCGGGTCCCGAAACCGACGAGCCGTTCGACCGTCGCCTTCATCCGCACCGCATCGACCGCAGAGGCAATCTGGCCAAGCCGCGCATCCTGCGGGGTCTGGGCGCCGGTCGCGGCAGTCGACAGCAAGGCAGCGGCAAACAGGATCGAACGCATCTTTGAATCTCCTCGTCGGCCCATGCTGGCATTCGTGCGGCGGCTTGGCTAGGGCAGCGCCAAATCGATATCGAAGGATTTTCCATGCGTAGCATCGAGCATTTCATCAATGGATCCAGCCACACCGACGCACCGCAGAGCGGGGACGTGTGGAATCCTTCGGACGGCGAGGTGCAGGCGAGCGTCGGGCTCGGCACCGCGGCGACGCTGGAAAAAGCGATGGATGCAGCGCGTGCCGCGCAGCCGGCCTGGGCGGCGACCAATCCGCAGCGGCGCGCGCGAGTGATGTTCGCGTTCAAGGACCTGGTCGAGCGCAACATGGAGGAATTGGCGGCTCTCCTTTCCTCCGAGCATGGCAAGGTCATCGCCGACGCCAAGGGCGACATCCAGCGCGGGCTGGAAGTGATCGAATTCTGCTGCGGCATCCCGCATGCGCTGAAGGGCGAATATACCCAAGGCGCGGGACCGGGGATCGACGTCTACTCGATGCGCCAGCCGCTCGGCATCGGCGCCGGCATCACCCCGTTCAACTTTCCGGCGATGATCCCGATGTGGATGTTCGGCGTGGCGATCGCGACCGGCAACGCCTTCATCCTGAAGCCGAGCGAGCGCGACCCGTCGGTGCCGGTGCGGCTGGCCGAGCTGATGAGCGAAGCGGGGCTTCCCGACGGAATCCTCAACGTCGTCCACGGTGACAAGGAAATGGTCGATGCGATTTTGGACCATGACGACATTAAGGCGGTCAGCTTCGTCGGATCGAGCGACATCGCGCAATATATCTACAGCCGTGGGACGGCGAACGGGAAAAGGGTACAGGCGTTCGGCGGGGCCAAGAACCACGGCATCGTCATGCCCGATGCCGACCTCGACCAGGTGGTCAACGATTTGGCCGGCGCCGCGTTCGGTTCGGCCGGCGAACGCTGCATGGCGTTGCCGGTGGTTGTCCCGGTGGGCGAAAAGACCGCCGACGACCTCCGCGCCAAGCTGATCCCGGCCATCGAGGGCCTGCGGGTCGGCGTATCGAGCGATCCCGAAGCGCATTACGGGCCGGTGGTGAATCAGGCCCACAAGCAACGCGTCGAGAATTACATCCAGATGTGCGCCGACGAGGGCGGCGAACTGGTGGTCGACGGGCGCGGCTTCACGCTGCAAGGACATGAGAAGGGCTTCTTCGTCGGGCCGACTTTGTTCGATCATGTGAAGCCCGACTTCCAGAGCTATCAGGAAGAGATTTTCGGGCCGGTGCTACAGATCGTCCGGGCCGAAAATTTCGAGGAGGCGGTGCGGCTGCCGTCCGAGCATCCCTACGGCAACGGGGTCGCCATCTTCACTCGCAACGGCCACGCCGCGCGCGAATTCGCCAGCCGGGTCAATGTCGGGATGGTTGGGATCAACGTGCCGATTCCGGTGCCGGTCGCCTATCACACCTTCGGCGGGTGGAAGCGCAGCGGCTTCGGCGACACCAACCAGCACGGCATGGAGGGCGTGAAGTTCTGGACCAAGGTCAAGACCATCACCCAGCGCTGGCCCGACGGCGGGACCGGCGAACTGGCCAATGCCTTCGTCATCCCGACGATGGGGTGATTTGGGATCGAAAACGGGGGGTGAGCATTGTTTGGTCATGACCAAGCGTACCTTCACCCTGCCCGCCCTGTTGGCCCTGGCGCTCGCCGCCTGCCAGCAACCCGCCAACGACAGCGACATCGCGATCGACAATGAGGTCAATGCGGCCGAAGCCGCGAATGCCGATATCGAGACTCTGCCGCCGAGCGAGGAAGGCGGTGCGCCCGTCGACACCAACGCCGCCGCGCCGACCGGACTTCCAACCGCGATCCCTTCCCCCTTCCGTGGCCGCTGGGCACTCGTCCCCGCCGATTGCACCTCGACCGGCGGCGATGCCAAGGGGTTGCTGACGATCAGCGATACACGGCTGACTTTCTACGAAGCGCGCGCGACGCTTTCGAAGGTGCTTGGCGCGACCGACGACAGTTTCGACGCGCGCTATTCGTTCAGCGGCGAAGGGCAGACGTGGGAGCGCAACGAACGCTACAAGCTGGTTGGCGGCAAGTTGCAGCGGCGCACCGATGCCGAAGCGGGCCAGGAACCGCCGGTCAACCTGACCTACAGCCGCTGCAGCGCGTAAGGAGAACGAGATGAAACTTTACTATTCCCCGGGCGCGTGCAGCCAGGCGGCGCATATCCTGCTCCACGAAACCGGCCTGCCGCACGAGAGCGAGGCCGTCGACCTGAAGGCGCATCGCACGGCCAGCGGCGCGGACTATTTTGCGATCAATCCCAAGGGCCCCGTTCCCGCACTCCAGATTGGCGACGAAGTGCTGACCGAGAATGGCGCGATCCTACAATATATCGGCGACAAGGGCGGCAATGACACCCTGCTGCCCGGGTCGGGGATGGAGCGCTATCGCGTCATCGAAATGCTCGCCTATCTGGGCAGCGACGTTCACAAGAGTTTCGGGGCGTTGTGGAATCCGTCGGCCAGCGACGAGGCCAAGCAGGCCGCGCGCGATCTGGTCGGCAAGAAGTTCGACTATCTCGAATCGAAGCTGGACGGGCAGGATTATCTGCTCGGCCCGGCGATGACGATCGCCGATCCTTATCTGTTCGCGATGCTCGGCTGGACCGGAATGCACGGCATCGACCTTGCCAAGTGGCCGCGGCTTGCCGCGCTTCGCCAGCGCATGCTGGAACGGGAATCGGTCGGCAAGGTGATGCGGGCGGAAGGGCTGGCAGAGAAGGCCGACGCCAGCTAGAGGCTCGCGAATGAGCCAGTTCGACCTTACCGAGGACCAGCGCCAGATCCAGGAGATGGCGCAGAAATTCACCGCCGATGCGATCACGCCGTTTGCCGCGGAGTGGGACGAAAAGCATGTCTTTCCGCGCGATACGATCCGCCAGGCGGCCGAGCTCGGCTTCGGGTCGATCTATGTGTCGGAGGAAAGCGGCGGGATCGGTCTTGGCCGGCTGGAAGCGGCGCTGATCATGGAGGCGATGGCCTATGGCTGCCCGTCGACCAGCGCCTTCATCTCGATCCATAACATGGCGAGCTGGATGATCGACCGGTTCGGTTCGGACGAGGTCAAGGCGAAATATCTGCCATCGCTGATCCCGATGGAGCGGATCGCAAGCTATTGCCTGACCGAGCCAAGCTCGGGATCCGACGCGTCGGCGCTCAAGACCAAGGCGGTGCTGGACGGCGACCATTACGTGGTCAGCGGCTCGAAGGCGTTCATTTCGGGTGGCGGCGAGAACGAGATTTACGTCACGATGGTCCGTACCGGTGAGGAAGGGCCCAAGGGCATTAGCGCACTGGTGATCGAAAAGGATATGAAGGGCGTCAGCTTCGGCGCGAACGAGCGAAAGCTCGGCTGGCATTCGCAGCCCACCGCCCAGGTCAATTTCGACGAGGTCCGCGTACCGGTTGCCAACCGCGTCGGCGGCGAGGGCGAAGGTTTCCGCATCGCCATGATGGGACTGGATGGAGGGAGGCTCAACATTGGTGCTTGCTCGCTCGGTGGTGGTCAGCGGTGCCTCGACGAGGCAATCAACTATACCAAGGAACGCAAGCAGTTTGGCAAGGCGATCGCCGACTTCCAGAACACCCAGTTCATGCTGGCAGACATGGAGACCGAGCTGCAAGCCGCGCGCTATCTGCTGTACGTCGCGGCCGCCAAGGTGACCGACAATGCGCCCGACAAGTCGAAGTTCGCGGCGATGGCTAAGCGGCTGGCGACCGACACCGGAAGCTCGGTGGTCGACCGCGCGCTGCAACTCCACGGCGGTTACGGCTATTTGCAGGATTATCCGATCGAGCGTTTCTGGCGCGACCTTCGCGTCCATTCGATCCTCGAAGGTACCAATCAGGTCATGCGGATGATCGTCGGCCGCGAACTGACGCGCCAGTAATGACCGGCAAACCGACGCTTCCGTTCGACCCGTTCGCCATCGCGCGCGCCACTGGCGAGGCGGCGATGGGTATCGCCATGCGGCCGCAGGACCTGCTCGAGGTGCAGGTCGCTGCCGCGCAACAGTGGGGCGATTTCTGGACCCAGGCGCTGACCGGCAAGACCGGCGAGAAGCCGCGCGATCGGCGGTTCCACTCGGCTGAGTGGCAGGACGATCCTTATTATCGTTCGGTGCGCGATGCTTATCTGCTCGCCTCAGACCAGTTGCGGGAGATGGTGGCGCTGGGCGACGGCGACGACAGCGCCAAGTCGATGAGCCGCTTCCTGCTCGACCAATATCTCAACGCCGTCTCCCCCGCCAATTTCGTGGCTACCAACCCCGACGTGATGAAACGGGTGAAGGAGACCAACGGCGCCAATCTGGTCCACGGTTTCCAGAACCTGGTCGAGGACGCGATGAGCGGCAAGGGCATCGTCCGCCGCCGCACCGACGAGACCGCATTCGTCAAAGGCAAGACCATCGCCGCGACGCCAGGCGACGTCGTGTTCCAGAACGAATTGTTCCAGCTGATCCAGTACACGCCAACCACCGCCAAGGTGGCCGAAGCACCGATGCTCTACGTGCCGCCGCTCGTGAACCGTTATTACATGATCGACCTCGCCGCCGACCAGAGCCTGGTCAAATGGCTGGTCGACGAGGGGCGGACGGTATTCGTCGTGTCGTGGGTCAATCCCGGGCCCGAGCATAAGGACAAGGGCGTCGAGGATTATGTCGTCGACGGGATCGTCGCGGCGATTGACGAAGTCCGCCGCCGGACAAAGGCGGCCCCCGACCTGTTCGCATTCTGCCTTGGCGGGACGTTGGTGGCGATCGCGCTTGCCTGGCTCGCCGCCGAGGGACGCGGCAAGGACGCACATTCGGCGACCCTGATCGGCAGCCTGGTCGATTTCGCCGACATGCGCGACTGGTCGGCGTTCGTCCACGAAGGCCATCTCAACGCGCTCGACGATCATCTGGAGAAGGCCGGCTTTATCGACAGCCTGGAACTGCAGCGCCTGTTCGCGGCGATGCGCGCCAACGATCTGATCTGGTCGAGCGTGGTGCAGCATTACCTTCTCGACAAGCCCGCGCCGCCGTCCGACCTACTGACCTGGTTCGAGGATGGCGCGCGGATTCCGGCGGCTTTCCTCAAGAGCTACAACCGCGATTTGCTACTCAACAATCGACTTAAGGAGCCCGCGGGGTTTGCCGTGCGCGGGGTGCCGATCGACCTCGCCGCGATCGAAGCGCCAATGCTGATCATCGCGCTGAAGGACGACCACGTCTCGGCATGGGAAGCGGTTTATCGCGGCGCACGCGACATCGGCGCCGACTTCATCCTTGGGGGATCGGGCCACAATGCCGGGGTGATCAACCCGCCTAGCCGCAACAAGCACGGCTTCTGGACATCGCTGGCGCGACCCGAAAGCGCGGACGATTGGCTGGCCGGCGCGGATCGCCACGAGGGAAGCTGGTGGCCGTTATGGACCGGCTGGCTAGACGGCCACGGCGGGCGAAAGACCGTTGCCGCGCGCACCATCGACGACGGGATCGAACCTGCCCCCGGCTCCTACGTGATGATGCCCTGATGGACAGCGACATGCGCGACGTCATCACGGTCAAGGAGGGGTTTGCGGGCCGCCTTCGTCTCAATCGGTCCAAAGCATTGCACAGCCTCAATCGCCAGATGGTGCGGGACATGGCGCGAGCACTGATCGAATGGCGTGACGACCCCGACGTGCGGATCATCCTCATCGATCATGCGGAAGGTCGGGGCTTTTGCGCCGGTGGCGACGTGGTCGACATATCGCAGAATGTCGAAGGCACCGACGCTGCCGCGCGCGCCTTTTTCTTCGACGAATATCGGCTCAACCACCTCGAATATACCTACGCCAAGCCGGGCGTCGCCTTTATGGACGGGATTACAATGGGTGGCGGGGTCGGCATCGCCTGTCCGTGTCGCTATCGGGTCGCGACCGAGCGCACCGTTCTTGCCATGCCCGAGACGACGATCGGCATTTTCCCCGACGTCGGCGGCGGGCGCTACCTCAGCCGGTTGCGCGGGCGGCTGGCGCAATTCCTCGCGCTCACCGGGGCGCGGCTCGACGGGGCGGAATGCCTCAAGTTGAGGCTAGCTACGCATTACATTCCATCCGAGCGGCTCGAGGCGGCCAAGGAACGGATCATGGCCCAGCCATTCCGGGTCCAGGCGATCCTCGACGAATTGTCGGAGGACAATGTCCCGGAGGCGCGGATCAGCGGCAATCTGGCGCGGATCGACCGCTATTTCGCCTCCGACCGGCTGGAAGACATCATCGACGCGCTCGACGCAGGCGCCGCCGAGGGCGACGAATGGGCGGCGAAGGAAGCGGTCACGATCCGCGCCAAATCGCCGATGGCGTGCAAGGTCAGCCTCAAGCTGCTTCAGGAAAGCCCCTATCAACTGCATTTCGTCGACGAGATGCGGATGGAATATGGAATCATGGTGCGCCTGATCCACCACCCCGATTTCCGCGAAGGCGTGCGCGCCCTGCTGATCGACAAGGACAATAAGCCGGGCTGGAACCCGTCCAACCCCGCCTCGATCGGCGACCGCGACGTTGACGCCTTCTTTGAGCCACTTCCCGTCGAGGAAGAGTGGCGGCCGTTCGATTTCTAGGAGGGCATGAATGACCTACGAAACCATCCTGGTCGAGGCAAAGGGCGCGGTGACATTGGTCACGCTCAACCGGCCGCAGGCGCTCAACGCGCTCAATTCGATCGTGCTCAAGGAATTGATCGCGGCGTTCGCGGCCTATGATGCCGATCCCGCCCAACGTTGCCTCGTTCTGACCGGATCGGAAAAGGCCTTTGCGGCAGGGGCCGACATCAAAGAGATGCAGGCGCAAGGCTTTGCCGACATGTATTCGAGCAATTTCTTCGCCGGCTGGGAGCGCGTCACCGCAACCCGCAAGCCATGGATTGCGGCGGTCGCCGGCTTCGCGCTCGGCGGCGGGTGCGAGGTGGCGATGATGGCCGACTTCATCATCGCCGCGGACAGCGCCAAGTTTGGTCAGCCCGAAATCAAGCTGGGCGTGACGCCCGGCATGGGCGGATCGCAGCGGCTGACGCTGGCGGTGGGCAAGGCCAAGGCCATGGAGATGTGCCTGACCGGCCGGATGATGGGCGCCGAGGAGGCCGAAAGGTCCGGGCTGGTGGCAAAGGTCGTCCCCGCCGCCGACCTGATCGACGAAGCGCTCAAGACGGCGGAGGCGATCGCCGCCATGGCCTCCCTCGCCGCGATCGCGACCAAGGAAATGGTCAACGCCACCTACGAGATGAGCCTGTCGCAGGGCATCAATTTCGAGCGCCGCCTGTTTCATGGCCTGTTCGGCACCGAGGACCAGAAAGAAGGAATGGCGGCGTTCGTCGACAAGCGACCGGGCAAGTGGACCGGAAAGTAAGGAAACACTCATGGCACGCGTAGCATTCATCGGGCTTGGCAACATGGGCGGCGGGATGGCCGCCAATCTGGCGGCGAAAGGCGAGGAAGTGGTCGCGTTCGACCTTGCCGCGCCGGCGCTCGAGCGGGCCAAGGGCAACGGCTGCTCGATCGCGACCAGTGCGAGGGAAGCGGTTGCCGGGGCTGATGTCGTGGTGACCATGCTCCCCGCGGGCAAGCATGTCGCTTCGGTCTATCGCGACTCGATCCTGGGCAACGCGCCGACCAGCGCGCTGCTGATCGACTGCTCAACCATCGACGTCGCCACCGCCAAGTCGGTCGAAGCCGAAGCGGCGGCCGCGGGCTACACGATGGTCGATGCGCCGGTGTCGGGCGGGATCGCGGCGGCCGACGGGGGCACGCTGACCTTCATGGTCGGCGGGTCCGACGAGGGTTTCGAGCGGGCCAAGGCGGTGCTCGACAAGATGGGCAAGGCAGTGATTCACGCTGGCGAGGCGGGCGCGGGCCAGGCGGCCAAGATCTGCAACAACATGCTGCTCGGCGCGACCATGGCCGCGACCTGCGAAGCGTTCGTGCTGGCGGAAAAGCTCGGGCTCGACGCGCAAACCTTTTTCGACATTTCGTCCAAGGCAAGCGGCCAGAGCTGGTCCATGACAAGCTATTGCCCTGTCCCCGGCGTCGGTCCCGAAACGCCCGCCGACCGCAATTACGACGGCGGGTTCGCGGCGGCCCTGATGCTCAAGGATCTTAAGCTGGCGATGGAAGCCGCGAAGGAAGCCGGCGCCTACACCCCGATGGGTGGCGAAGCGGAGGAGCTCTACCAGCGCTTCGTCGACCGCGGCGGGGCGCACAAGGACTTTTCCGGCTTGATCAAGATGATCGACGACAGCTGGGTGGCAGAAGACAAGGGTTGATCGGCGACCCCGCGACGCCCACATCGCCCGCATGCTGATTGAGATCGAACCGACGCCCAACCCGGCGACCCGCAAGTTCCTGCCCGGCCGCACCGTGATGGAAACGGGCGGGCGAGATTTTCCCAATGCGGAAGCCGCCGAGGCGTCGCCATTGGCGGAAGCGCTGTTCGCGATCGCCGGGGTCAACGGGGTCTATTTCGGGCGCAATTTCATCTCCGTTTCGGCGGAGCCCGATGCCGACTGGCTTGCGCTGGAAGGTGATGTGCTGACGCTGTTGCTCGACCATTTCACGCTCGATGCCCCACTGTTCCGTCAGGGGACCGCGGCGGGGATCGAGGTTGCGCCGGACGACGGCTTTACCGGCGAGGACGATCCGGCCGATGCCGACATCATCGATCAGATCAAGGACCTAATCGAAACGCGGGTCCGGCCGGCGGTGGCGCAGGATGGCGGGGATATCGTCTATCGCGGGTATCGCGAGGGGACGTTGTACCTCGTGATGCAGGGAGCCTGTGCCGGTTGCCCGTCGTCGGCGGTGACGCTGAAGCGTGGGATCGAAGGGCTGATCAAGCATTACGTCCCCGAGGTCGAGACCGTCGAAGCGGTCTAATTCGCTTGCTCCTTCGACAATGCTGTGGCCAATTCCCGTGTTGAACGGATGGAGCCCGACGCCTTGATCCTTGCCTTCGACACTTCGACCCCGGCGTGCACCGCGGCGCTGTTCGCCGGTGACGGGTCGGTGGTCGGGCAGGCCGACCAGGTGATCGGTCGGGGGCATGCCGAATATCTTGCGCCGATGGTCGCCGAAATGCTTTCGGGTCACGTTCCGAGCATCATATGCGTGGGGGTCGGGCCAGGGAGCTTCACCGGGCTGAGGATCGGCATCGCCTGCGCGCAAGGCCTTGGAATTGGGTGGGAAATTCCGATTCATGGGTTCGACTCGCTGGCCCTGATCGCGGCCGGTGCGCCCGGTGAAGGTGCGGTCGCCGTCGCCGTGAGTGGCGGCCATGGCGAGCTGTTTGTGGCGCAATACGAGCGGCCCGGTCTGATCGCGACCAAAGCCGTCACCAACCTGACTGCCGAAGCCGCGGCCGCGATGATTGATGCGCCGCTGGTCGTAGGAAGTGGTGCAGCGGCGCTGGTCGCGGCGCGGGGATCGGGCGAGGCGATCAATCGCTTGCCAGCGGCGGTCGACCTGCTGAAACTTCCCGAGGCGCTTCGCCAACTTGCACCGAGCCCGATCTACGCCCGCGCGCCCGACGCGCAGCCAGCGGCGCCGATGCGGCCGGTGGCGGCATGAGCACGGCGCGGCACCCGATCCCGCCGGTAACGATCCGGGAGGGCAGCGCCGCCGACCTCGACGGGGTGATGGAGGTGATGAACAATGCCTTCGACGGCGGCTTCGGCGAAGGCTGGTCGCGGTCGCAATGCGCCGGAATCCTGCCGCTGTCGGGCGTGGTCCTGACCGTCGCCTGCGATCCCGATGGGGCGACGCACGCCTTTTCGCTGCAGCGGACCGTGGCTGGCGAAAGCGAATTGTTGCTGCTTGCGGTTCATCGCGCGGTGCAGCGCGGCGGGATAGGGCTGCGCTTGCTGGATCATTTCGTCGTTGGCGGCCGGTCGAGCGGCGCCTCCAAGCTCCACCTTGAAGTGCGCGACGGCAACCCGGCGATCGCCATGTATCGACGCTTCGGATTTACGCCGGCCGGTCGGCGGACCAACTATTATCGCGGAAGTGACGGGCGTTTATTCGATGCGGTGACGATGACACTCGACTTGAATCATACTTGATTCAGCATCTTATTCCACGACTATTGCGCCATTATTCGGTGCGTCCTAAGGCGCGTTCGACCGTCAATTCCTGACGGCTCGCGTTCGCGTCGAAATCCAGCTCGGGGAAATCAACGAATGTCCGACGAAACCAATGACGATACTCTGATTACGCTTACGGCCGATATTGTCGCCGCCCACGTCAGCAACAATAGCGTGTCGGTCAACGACTTGCCGCAATTGATCAGCAATGTGCACGGCGCCCTTGCAGAACTGACGGGTACGCCCGCGCCCGAGGCAAAGCAGGAGCCGAAGGTCGCGGTCCGGTCCTCGATCAAGCCCGACTACATCGTGTGCCTGGAAGACGGAAAGCGGCTGAAGATGCTGAAACGGCACCTGATGACGCATTATCAGATGACCCCCGACCAGTATCGCCAGAAGTGGGGCCTCAACGCCGACTATCCGATGGTCGCCCCCAACTATGCCGAACAGCGCCGCACGCTGGCCAAGGCGATCGGCCTGGGCACCAAGCGCGGCAAACGCACAGCCAAGAAATAAGCGTCGGATAAAAAGGGGGAGCCGGCGCGCCGAACCGCCTGGCTCCCCTTTTCTTTGCGCCGGTGACACCCTACCCTTGGGCGATGCACCGGACGATCGATATCGAGCAGCTTTGCGCCGACAAGGGGCTTCGCATTACCGAGCAGCGCAAGACGATTGCGCGGGTGCTCGGCGACAGCGAGGATCACCCCGACGTCGAGACGCTCCACACCCGTGCCGCGGCGATCGATCCCAACATTTCGATCGCCACCGTGTACCGCACCGTGCGCCTGTTCGAGGAAGCGGGAATCCTGGAGCGGCACGAGTTCGGCGACGGGCGATCGCGCTACGAAGCGGCGTCGGAATCGCATCACGACCATTTGATCGATGTCGAAACCGGCAAGGTGATCGAGTTCGTCGATGACGAACTGGAAGAATTGCAGCGGCGGATCGCCGACCGGCTCGGCTTCCGGCTGGTCGATCATCGCATGGAATTATATGGCGTCGCACGCGACCGCGGTCGCTGAGCCCACATCGTCGAGACTGCGCGCCGCGGCCCGGATCGCCGCGATGGGCGGCTGGTTCCTGATCTGCGTGATCCCGCATCTGCTGACTGGGCTCGTCGGCCCTTCCCACTGGCCACGACGGTTTCTGCGCGGGATTGCCTGGATCGTCGGCGCCGACGTTTCGACCAAGGGCGATCCGGCACGACCGGGCGATTTGCTGATTGCCAATCACACCAGCTGGCTGGACATCATGGTGCTGGCCGGCGCCACCGGCTGCGCCTTCATTTCCAAGGCCGAGATCCGCGAGCATCCGTTCCTGCGCTGGGTCGCCGACCAGAACCGGACGATCTACGTCGACCGGTCCGAACGCCGCGCCATCCATGACCAGGCGCGGGCGATCGTCAACGGGCTGAGCCACCACCAGCCACTGGCGCTGTTTCCCGAAGGTACCGTCGGCGACGGCGGCACCCTGCTGCCCTTCAAGCCAAGCTTGCTGTCGGCCGTCGCGCCGCCCCCGCCCGGAGTGCGGCTTCGGCCCGTAGCGGTCGATTATCACGGACGCGCGCAGGAATTGGGGTGGGCGCCGGGCGAGCATGGGCGGGACAATGCGCTGCGCATCCTCGGCCGCCGGGGTCGGATGGCGGTGACGGTGCGGCTGCTCAATCCCATTCCCCCTTCGCCCGACCGGAAGGCGATCGCTCGCGTCGCGCACGATGCGGTAGCGGCGGCGCTGGCGCCTTCGGGCGTGGCCCCGTCCCGATAGAGGACCCCACTGCAATCCCCGGCGACGGACGGATGTTGGGGAATCGCCGCACTTTGTTTAAGGCGCGCGAGATGAACACGATCCCTTCGCCAAAAACCTTTCGCGTCAAAAGCTTCGGCTGCCAGATGAACGTCTATGACGGCGAGCGGATGGCCGAATTGCTGACCGCCGAGGGCATGACCGCGGCGGCCGGAGACGATGCCGACCTGGTGGTGCTGAACACCTGCCATATCCGCGAGAAAGCGGTCGACAAGGCGTATAGCGACGTCGGCCGGCTGACCCGAGACGACGGTAGCCGCCCGATGATCGCGCTGGCGGGCTGCGTGGCGCAGGCCGAGGGCGATCAGGCCCGACGGCGGTCGAAGGCGATCGACATGGTAGTCGGTCCGCAAGCCTATCACCGGTTACCCGAAATGGTCGCCGCGGTGGCACGGGGTGAGCGGCCGGTCGATACCGACATGCCGGCGATTTCGAAATTCGACAGCATGCCCGCGCGGCGCCGTTCGGGACCGAGCGCATTCCTGACGGTGCAGGAAGGGTGCGACAAATTCTGTACCTATTGCGTGGTGCCCTACACCCGCGGGGCGGAAATCAGCCGACCGTTCGGCGATATCGTGGCCGAGGCGCAGACACTGGTCGACGGCGGCGCGCGCGAGATCACCTTGCTCGGGCAGAACGTCAACGCCTGGACCGGTGGCCTGGACAGGTTGATCCGTGCGATTGCCGACATCGATGGGCTGGAGCGCATCCGCTACACCACCAGCCATCCCGCCGACATGACCGACGAACTGATTGCGGCGCATGGCGAGATCGACAAGCTGATGCCTTATCTTCACCTGCCGGTGCAGTCGGGCAGCGACCGCATCCTGAAGGCGATGAACCGCAGCCATTCGGTCGACAGCTATCTTCGAACGATCGAGAAGATGCGCGCCGTCCGTCCCGACATCGCGATCTCGGGCGACTTCATCGTCGGCTTCCCGGGCGAGACCGATGAAGATTTCACCGACACTCTCGCCATCGTCGATGCGGTCGGTTACGCTTCGGCCTATAGTTTCAAATATAGTCCCCGCCCGGGCACGCCGGCGGCGACGATGGAAGGAGCGGTTGACCCCGGAGTGATGGACGAACGATTGCAGCGGCTCCAGTCCCGCCTTGCCGAGCATAGTCTCGCCTTCAACCATGCCGCGATCGGCCGCGACACCCAAATCCTGATCGACCGTGTCGGGCGGCTCCCCGGCCAGATGATCGGCAAGTCCCCCTGGCTGCAATCGATCTTCGTCACCACCGATGCCGCGATCGGCGATATGGTCGACGTGACCGTCACGCACGCGTTGCCCAACAGTCTCGGCGGAGTCTTGCGCGACCTCAAGGTTGCAGCCTGATGGCCAAGCTCAATCTTCCCCCCGCGCTCGACGATCATATCATCGAGGGACGCGCCCGGCTCGAGCTGGAATTCGACCAGCCCTACCTGCTCGGGCCGTTGTTCGGCGATTATGACCGCCACCTGGTGATGATCGAGGACCGTTTGGGCGTGCACATTAATGCCCGCGGCAACCGCGTGATGATCGAGGGCGAGCCCGATTCGGCGGCGCGTGCCAAGGACGTGCTGGTCGGCCTCTACAACCGGCTGGACCAGGGGCAGGACGTCGATGCCGCCGCGGTCGAGGCGGTGATCGGCATGGCCAACCAGCCGGCGCTGGACGGAATAATCGCCGCCGAGGTGGCCAAGCCGTCATCGGTGATGATCCGCACGCGCAAGAAGACGATTGTCCCGCGATCGACGGTCCAGACCCGCTACATGGAAGCGCTGGCCAGCGACGACATGATCTTCGCGCTCGGTCCGGCAGGAACCGGCAAGACCTATCTGGCGGTCGCGCAGGCAGTGGCCATGCTGATTTCGGGCCAGGTCGACCGGCTGATTCTGTCGCGCCCGGCGGTCGAGGCGGGCGAACGGCTCGGCTTCCTCCCCGGCGACATGAAGGAGAAGGTCGATCCCTACCTCCGTCCGCTGTACGACGCCCTGTACGACATGTTGCCGACCGAGCAGGTCGAGCGGCGGATCGCGTCGGGCGAGATCGAAATCGCACCCATCGCCTTCATGCGCGGACGGACGCTAAGCGATGCCTTTATCATCCTCGACGAAGCGCAAAATACGACCCCGCAACAGATGAAGATGTTCCTCACCCGCTTCGGCATGCGCAGCCGGATGGTGATCTGCGGCGATCCCAACCAGACCGATCTGCCGCGCGGCCAGGAGTCCGGGCTCAACGATGCGGTAGAAAAGCTCGAGGGCATTCCCAAGCTGTCGATGATCCGCTTCTCGTCCAAGGACGTGGTTCGCCATCCGCTGGTCGGACGAATCGTCGAAGCTTATGAGGGGCCGGGGTACTGATGAGCCTCGACATCATCCTCGACGCCGATCCGGAGTGGGACAGTAACACCAGGTGGGATGAGCTTGCTCGTTCCGCCGCCACCGCCGCGATCGCCGAGAGCGCCTTTCCTCAACTGGCCGACGGAGCGCGCGACGTGGAAATCTCGTTGCGGCTGGGGAGCGATGAGGAAGTCCGCCTGCTCAATGCGCATTGGCGCGGCAAGAACAAGCCGACTAACGTCCTGTCTTTCCCGATGACCGACGGCGCCGAGTTGACCGCGGCGATCCGTGGCCCCGAACTGATGCTTGGCGACATCATCATGGCGCACGGCGTGTGCGCCAGCGAAGCGTCCGCCCGGGCCGTACCCATCGAGCGCCACGCGGCGCATCTGATGGTTCATGGCACCTTGCACCTGCTCGGCTACGATCACGGCAGCGATGTCGAGGCGGCCGACATGGAAGCGCGCGAAGTCCGGGCGCTGGCGCGGATCGGGATCGGCGATCCCTATGCGCTCGAGGTGCACGACTGATGGCGACCTCCCCCGACAACGGGTCGCGGTTGTGGCGCGGGATGCGCGCGTTGATCTTCGGCGACGACCATGAAACGACGCTGCGCGACCAGATCGAGGAAGCGATCGACGAGGCCGAAGGCGAGCGGCCGATCAGCGGCGACCTCAGCCCGCACGAGCGGCAGATGCTGCGCAACCTGCTGCACTTCGGCGACCGCACCGCGGGTGAAGTCGCGGTCACCCGGGGCGATATCGTCGCGGTGCCCGACACGATCGCGTTCGACGACCTTGCCGCCGCCTTTGCCGAAGCGGGACACAGCCGGTTGCCGGTCTATAAGGGATCGCTCGACCACGTCGTCGGGATGATCCACATCAAGGACGTGTTCGTCGCCAGCCGCGATGCGTCGATCGACCGATCGATGACGGCGTTGCTGCGGACCCCGATCTTCGTGCCCGAATCTATGGGCGTGCTGGAACTGATGGCGCGAATGCGCGCCGAGCGGATGCACCTGGCGATCATCGTCGACGAATTCGGCGGCACCGAGGGTTTGGTGACGATCGAGGACGTGGTCGAGGAAATCGTCGGCGACATCGAGGACGAGCATGACGAGGAAGAGACCAGCAGCCTGGTGATGCTGGAAGACGGCGTGTGGGAAGCCGACGCGCGGATCGAGCTCGACGAGCTGGCTGCGGCGGTCGACCCGCGACTGGTATCGGCGGGCGACGAGGTCGATACGCTGGGCGGACTGGTGTTCCTCATCGCCGGGCATATTCCGGTGCAGGGCGAATGCGTGACCCACCCCAGCGGATGGCGGCTGGAAGCGCTCGATTCGGACAGTCGGCGGATCCTCCGGGTACGCCTCCACGCGCCCGATCAACGGGTCGATTGAGGGGCAGGCACTTTCCGGCGACTGATCCGTTTCATTGAGCAATCCACCAAGGAGCTTGTCCGATGCGCGCCATGATCTCCACCGTCCTGCTTGCCGGGATGCTGGCCGGCTGCGGCACCAGTCCGTCGACCGCCGATTTCAACGATTATGTCGGGCCGAACCCGAAGCTGGTCGCGCCGTCGAGCAGCTTCCTGCCGACGGTCAACGTCGCCGACGCCAAGGGCTGGCCGGCGGGGATGATGCCGACCGCCGCCGCGGGGCTGACGGTGAAGGAGTTCGCCGGTGGACTCGATCATCCGCGCTGGCTTTACGTCCTGCCCAACGGCGACGTGCTGGCGGCCGAGAGCCAGGGGCCGGGGACCGACAAGACCGGCGGCACGATCAAAAGCACGATCCAGGGCATGCTGATGAAAAAGGCGGGATCGGGCGCGACCAAGAGCGCCAACCGAATCATGCTGCTGCGCGACGCCGACGGCGACGGGACCGCCGAAACCAAGACGGTACTGATCGACCACGACCTCTATTCGCCGTTCGGGATGGCGGTGATCGGCGGCGAACTGTTCGTTGCCAACGCCAATGCGCTGGTCGCCTTCCCGTTTACGCCTGGGCAGACCACGATCACCGCCAAGCCGCGGGTCGTGACCGAGCTTCCGTCGGGGTACAACCATCACTGGACCAAGTCGCTGGTGGCCGATCCGCAAGGGCGTTTCCTGTACGTCGGCGTCGGGTCGAACAGCAATGTCGGCGAAAACGGCCTGGAGATGGAGAAGGGCCGCGCCGCCATCTGGCAGATCGATCCCAGGAGCGGGCGCTACGCGATCTTTGCCGGGGGGATCCGCAATCCGGTGGGGATCGCCTTCAATCCCGCCAGCGGTGCCTTGTGGGCTGTCGCCAACGAACGAGACGAACTCGGCAACGACCTGGTCCCCGACTATCTCACGTCGGTCAAGCAAGGTGCCTTTTACGGCTGGCCGTTCAGCTATTACGGCCAGAACGTCGACAGCCGTCCGCCCGCCAACTCCGCCGCTGGTCGCGAAGGCGATCGCGCCCGATTATGCGCTCGGGCCGCACGTCGCCGCGCTCGGGCTGACCTTCGGCGCCGGCGCGACTCTCGGTCCGCAATTCACCAGCGGCGCGTTCGTCGGCGAACATGGGTCGTGGAACCGGGAGCCCGCCAGCGGCTATGAAGTGGTGTTCGTACCGTTCACCGGCGCGATGCCGACGCCGGGCGCCAAGCCCACGCCCGTCCTGACCGGCTTCCGCGTCGGCGATGTCGCCTATGGCCGCCCGGTCGGGGTGCAGATCGGCAAGGACGGCAGCCTACTGGTGGCGGACGACGTCGGCGGCAAGGTGTGGCGGGTCAGCGGCGCCGCGCTTCCCCAAAAGGTCGCTACCCGCTAGCGACGCGCAATGACCGGTTTGATCGCCCTGGCCCTCGGGCTGGGTTCCGCCTTCGCTTTCCAGCCTTACGCGCTGTGGCCGCTGATGCTGCTGGCGTTCATCGGCCTGGCGGAACTGATCGACCGTGCGCCGACGCTTCGCCGGGCACTGCTGATCGGCTGGCTGTTCGCGGTCGGGCAATTCGTCGTCGGGCTCAACTGGATTGCGACGGCCTTTACCTTTCAGGCAGCGATGCCGGCGTGGCTGGGATGGGTCGCGGTCGTGTTGCTGTCCCTTTATCTCGCGGTCTATCCGATGATCGGTGTCGGGCTGGCCTGGCGTTTCGGACGCGACCGCCCGGTGGCGCTGGTATTGGCGCTGGCGGGCGGGTGGGCGATCACCGAATGGCTGCGCGCAACGATGTTCACCGGGTTCGCGTGGAATCCGATCGGTGTGACGCTGGTAGATTCGGGACTGCTCGGCGCGAGCCGATGGATCGGCACTTACGGTCTCAGCGCGTTGGTCGTGTTGAGCGCCGGCGCGCTGTGGCTGGTGTGGAAGCGGGCGTTCAAGGCGGCTGCGTGGATCGCGGCGGGCGTGCTGATCGCGGCGCTTCTGCCATCGATAGGTGCCATCGAGTCCACGACAATGGCAAATCCAACCCCGATCCGCATCATCCAGCCCAATATCGGGCAGGAGGACAAGTGGCGCGAGGGACTGGCGGACGAGGCCTTCCAGCGCTTGGGCGCCTTGTCCGCGACACCCGGCGCGACAGGCCCGCGATTGCTGTTCTGGCCGGAAGTCGCGGTGCCCGAGCCGTTTGCGATCATGGACGCCGATCGCCGCACCCTGCCGGTGGAGCTTCCCACCATTCCCCGCGCGGTCCAGTCGATCCGCCCTGGCGACCTTTTGCTGACCGGCGGCTTCGCGCTGATCGCCGGTTCGGACGGAAAGGTGGCGGGCAATACCAACAGCGTGTTCGCCATCGATCACGGCGGCGCGATCCTCGGTCGCTACGACAAGGCGCACCTGGTGCCTTATGGCGAGTATCTGCCGATGCGGCCGCTCCTGACCGCGATGGGCCTGTCGCAGCTCGCGCCCGGGCAAGGCGATACCAATTACGGCCCCGGCCCGCGCACGATCGACCTTGGCGCGTTCGGCAAGATGGGGCTGCAGATCTGCTACGAAATCATCTTCTCGGGCGATGTGGTCGACGATGCCGATCGCCCCGCATTCA
The DNA here is from genome assembly GCA_963740965.1 of uncultured Alphaproteobacteria bacterium. Taxonomy (GTDB): domain Bacteria; phylum Pseudomonadota; class Alphaproteobacteria; order Sphingomonadales; family Sphingomonadaceae; genus Sphingomicrobium. The sequence continues at coordinate 12,013 of CAVUFW010000006.1, read as the reverse complement.
TCTTCAATCCCTCGAACGACGCGTGGTTCGGCGCCTGGGGCCCGCCACAGCATCTGGCGCAGGCGCGGCTCCGCGCGGCGGAAGAAGCCCTGCCGGTGGTTCGATCGACTCCGACCGGAATCAGCGCGGTGGTCGATAGCCATGGCCGCCTGCTGCGATCGATCCCGTGGCGCACGGCGGGGGTGATCGACGCGACGCTGCCGGAGGCCGGTAGCCCGACCCTGTTTTCTCGGTTTGGCAACGTCATCCCGTTGGCGCTTGCATTCCTGCTGCTCCTATCGGCGATTGCACTGGCACCGCCGCGTCGCTACAGCAGGACATAACAAAAGCTTTATATCTTTAAATCGCAGGAAATCAGCCGCCCATGCGCAGCAATTATCTCTTCACGTCCGAATCCGTGTCCGAAGGCCATCCCGACAAGGTGTCCGACCAGATCAGCGACGCCATCGTCGACTTGTTTCTGTCCAAGGATCCCGAAGCGCGGATCGCATGCGAGACGCTTTGCACGACGCAGCTGGTCGTGTTGGCCGGCGAAATCCGCGGCAAGGGAATTTACGAGGACGGCCAGTGGGCGGCCGGGATTCCCGAGGAAGTCGAGGCCACGGTTCGCGAGACGGTGAAGAAAATCGGTTACGAGCAGGATGGCTTCCATTGGGAGAGCTTCCGTTTCGAAAACAATCTGCACGGCCAGTCGGCGCATATTGCGCAGGGCGTCGACGCCGCGGGCAACAAGGACGAAGGCGCGGGCGACCAGGGCATCATGTTCGGTTACGCCAGCGACGAGACCCCCGACTACCTCCCCGCTACGCTCTACTACAGCCACAAGATCCTCGAGCGGATGGCGGCCGATCGCCATTCTGGCGCGGCGCCGTTCCTGGAGCCCGACGCCAAGAGCCAAGTGACGTTGCGATACGAGGAAAGCCGGCCGGTTGCCGCGACCGCGATCGTGGTTTCGACGCAGCACGCGAAGGGTTATGACGCGGGCGACTCCGAGGCCGAACTGCACGCTTATGTGAAGCAGGTCGTGGCCGACATCCTTCCCGCCGAGCTGTTGTCGGACGAGACCGTCTATCACATCAATCCGACCGGCAGCTTCGAGATCGGCGGACCCGACGGTGACGCCGGGCTGACCGGACGCAAGATCATCGTCGACACCTATGGCGGCGCGGCTCCGCACGGCGGCGGCGCCTTTTCGGGCAAGGACCCGACCAAGGTCGACCGTTCGGCCGCCTACATGGCGCGTTACCTGGCCAAAAACATCGTCGCCGCCGGCTATGCAACGCGTTGCACCATCCAGTTGGCCTACGCGATCGGTGTCAGCGAGCCGCTGTCGCTCTACGTCGACACCCACCGCACCGGCAGCGTCGGCGACGACGCGCTGGAGAATGCGATCCATTCGATCACCAAGCTAGGCAAGCTGACTCCGCGCGGGATCCGGACTCACCTCGGACTCAACAAGCCGATCTATTCGCGGACCGCGGCGTACGGGCATTTCGGGCGCAAGGCCGACGGCGACTTCTTCCCGTGGGAAAAGACCGATCTTGGCGACGACCTGAAGGCCGCTTTGGGAACCGCCGCCTGACCTTGGTCAATCCCGTTCGGCGGCCAAGTCAGTCCTGAGCGACCGGCGGGAGCAGGACGCGGGCGATGGCGAAGGACGCAAGGCCGATCGCGCTGCCTGCCAGGACATCGGTCAGGAAGTGATTCCGACTGGGTAACTGGGCGGCGATAATGGCTGCGCCGGCCGTTGCCGCGGGCAGCGCCGCCGACGGATAGTCGACCATCGCCGCACCCGCCACCGCGACCACGCCGGCGCTGTGACCCGAGGGCATCGATTGCTGGTCGTGAGCATGGCTCTTGCCGGGCTTTAGTCGATATTCCCCGCCGTCGATCGCCTTGGCCGGCCGCGTGCGATCGACGATGTCCTTGACGAATGCCTTTCCTGCCGTCGCCAGGCTGTGTGCCAGCACCATGCGCAAGCCGGTGCGGAACAGGGCCCGGTCTTGCCCCGCAATCCCCGCGGCGATGGTCGACGCGCACAGGATGCGGAGCGGCGGCTGGTCGCCGAGCTCGGCGAAGCCTGCAACCAGCCGTCCGAGCGGAGCATCCTCGTCAAGCGCGACCGCCTGGGCGAGCGTGATATCGTTCTGCTCGACCTTGCTAAAAGTCCGGCTCGATCGCGATTTGGCTTTGGGCCTTGCGGCCGTCATGCCAGCATCCGTACCTTGGGTTCCCGGTCCCAGTGACGCTTCGGCGCGATGCCAAGGAAGTCGGCATTGGGAACGACGCCGGCGTCGGGCACGATCCCCACCTTGTCGAGAATATATTCCTTGGTCGCGGGGCAGTAGCCGATTGTCTTGCAGTGACCGTAGGCATCCATGAACCACTGCAAGGCGGCGCCGTCGTTGGCGAGCAGCTTCGCCTGATCCGGCATGATCGCGCAGGCCACGGCGTCGAACAATACCGAGGGCGAGCCCGCGAGCTGACCGTCGGCGCTGAGCTTGCCGCCCTTGAGTGCCAGTTCGCCGACCTTGGGTGCGACAAGGAAGACAGTCCCGCCTTCGGCCTCGACGCCTTTCCTGATCGCGTCGATCGTCGCCTTGTCGGAGCCTTCGGCGTAGAGGATGGCAACCTTGCGGCCCTTCATCGGCGGATCGCCCTGCTTGACGATCGACAAGGCGTCGGAGGTTTCCATGTCGAACGGCGCGCTAGCGGGTTTGCTGGCCGCGGGCAGGTCCATCGTCAACCCGGCGGCGACGCGCTTTGCCAGCGACTGGTCGATGTTGCGTAGATTGCTCAGTACGCGAATGCGGATCGCCGGAATTTCGACTTTCGACAGCTCGAATACCAGCGCCGACGCAATATGCGCCTGCTCGATTTCGGTCTGCGAATTGAAGAACATGCGGGCCTGCGAATAATGGTCGGCGAAGGTCTCCGACCGGACCCTGAACTTGGCCGTTGGATCGTTGCGCTCGTCATTGGCTTCGACCGTGCGGAAGCCCATTTCGCTTTCGCGCGGGCCGCCGTCTTCGCCATGGTCGCCAAGCGAATTGGGCTCGTAATTGGCCCGCCCTTTGGGAACCATGGTCTGCATCAGCCCGTCGCGGTTCATGTTGGCAAACGGGCAGCGCGGGGCATTGATCGGGATCTGGAAGAAGTTGGTCGTGCCGAGCCGCGATTTCTGCGTGTCGAGATACGAGAACAGGCGACCCTGCAGAAGCGGATCGTTCGAAAAATCGATGCCCGGCGGGACATTGCTGGGGAGGAAGGCCGACTGCTCGGTCTCGGCAAAGAAATTGTCGACATTGCGATTTAGCGTAAGGCGACCGATCACCCGGGGCGGAAGCACCTCCTCCGGGATCAGCTTGGTCGCATCGAGCACGTCATACGGCTGCTCGGCGGCGAACGCTTCGTCGAAGGTCTGGATCGCAAGCTCCCACTGCGGGAAGTCGCCGCCGTCGATCGCCTCGAAGAGGTCGCGGCGATGGTAGTCGGGATCGGCGCCAGAAATCTTGACCGCTTCATCCCAGCAGGTCGATTGCAGGCCAAGCACCGGTTTCCAGAGAAATTTGACGAAGGTCGATTTGCCGGCCTCGTTCACCAATCGGAACGTGTGGACGCCGAAGCCCTCCATCGTCCGCAGCGAGCGCGGCAGGGTGCGGTCGCTCATCGCCCACATGATCATGTGCGAAGATTCGGGCATCAGGCCGATGAAATCCCAGAAGGTATCGTGCGCCGAGGCCGCTTGCGGATAGCCGCGGTCGGCCTCCGGCTTGACCGAATGGATGAGGTCCGGAAACTTGATCGCATCCTGGATGAAGAACACCGGGATGTTGTTGCCGACCAGGTCCCAATTGCCTTCGGTGGTGTAGAATTTCACCGCGAAGCCGCGCACGTCGCGGGGCGTGTCCTTCGATCCCTTGGATCCGGCGACGGTCGAAAAGCGGACAAAGGTTTCGGTCTTCTGGCCCTTCTTGAAAACCGCCGCCTTGGATAAATCGCTGATATCGGCGGTCGCTTCGAACACGCCGTGTGCGCCCGACCCGCGGGCGTGGACGATCCGCTCGGGGATCCGCTCGTGATCAAAGTGGAAGATCTTCTCGCGAAGCTGGAAATCTTCGAGCAGGCTGGGGCCGCGCGCGCCGGCCTTCAGGCTGTTCTGGTTATCGCTGATCGGAACGCCATGGTTGGTCGTAAGACCGCCGCCCTGCTGATGCGTCTCCCCCCCGTTGCCGGTGGTCGTCGTGATGGGCGTTTGGGTCGGGGACTTGGCCATGATGGGCTCCAGTTGAAGGTATTCCTGAGGCCAACGAGCCGGAGTCACGAATCTTTCCGCCCCTCCGAAATTTACCTGGTTCGCGTTGCCGCCGTGTCGATCAGCGATTAGGCGGCGCTGCACATGACCGCGCCCGACCCGACAACCATGAACCGCCTCTACGGTCGATCGACCGGCCACCGGCTGCGCGTCGAGCAGGCGGCGCTGGTCGAGAGCCTGTTGCCGCAGATTTCGGTGCCGGCCGAGGGCGAACTCAGCGCGTCGCGGCTGTTCGGGCATGAGGCCCCGCTGCACCTGGAGATCGGCTTCGGATCGGGCGAGCATCTGGCGTATCGCGCCGACCTGCTACCCGATCATGCATTCATCGGTTGCGAGCCGTTTCTCAACGGGGTTGCGACCGCGCTGACGCACATTCGTGACCGCCATCTGGGCAATGTCCGCCTATGGATGGGCGATGCGATCGATGTGCTTCGCCGATTGCCGGATGCAAGCCTGACCTTCGTCTACCTCCTCCACCCCGACCCCTGGCCCAAGAACCGCCATTCGAAGCGACGGATGATGAACGACGGCCCGATCGACCTGATCGCCGCCAAGCTGAAGCCCGGCGGCGAATTCCGGGTGGCGACCGATCACCCGGTTTATCTGGCGCATGCGCTGATGGTGATGCAGCGTGAACGGCATTGCCGCAATTTCCAGTGGCTGGTCGAAGGGCCGTCGGACTGGCTCGACTATCCCGGCGGCTGGATCGAGACGCGCTATGCCGCCAAGGCGCGGCGCGAGGGGCGGATGCCGCACCAGTTTCGCTATCGCCGACTGCCCACGCCCCTTTTACCGGGCGATGCGCAACCCTAGATGGCGGTGATGACCGACAATGTCCTTGCCGCGATCGGCAACACGCCGCTGATCAGATTGTCGCGCGCGTCCGACGAAACCGGCTGCACCATCCTGGGCAAGGCCGAATTCATGAACCCCGGTCAGTCGGTCAAGGATCGCGCCGCGCTGGCGATCGTCGAAGATGCCATCGCCAGCGGTGCGCTGCGGCCCGGCGGGACGATCGTCGACGGGACGGCGGGCAATACCGGCATCGGCCTGGCGATGGTCGGCAATGCACTGGGCATGAAGACGGTCATCGTCATCCCAGAGACGCAGACGCAGGAAAAGAAGGACACGTTGCGGATGCTCGGCGCCGAACTGGTCGAGGTGCTGGCCGTACCGTACAAAAATCCCAACAATTATGTGAAGGTCGCTGGGCGGCTGGCCGAGCGTCTGGCGAAAAGCGACCCCAATGGCGCGATCTTCGCCAACCAGTTCGACAATGTCGCCAATCGCGATGCGCATATCCGCACTACCGGTCCCGAAATCTGGGATCAGACCGGCGGTGAAATCGACGGTTTCGTTTGTGCGGTCGGAACTGGCGGCACGCTGGCGGGGGTCGCCGCGGCGCTGCGCAGCCGCAAGCCCGACGTCGCCATCGCGATTGCCGACATTCCCGGCGCGGCCTTGTTCAACTATTACACCAATGGCGAACTCAAGGCCGAGGGGACCTCGATCACCGAGGGCATCGGCCAGGGGAGGATCACCGCCAATCTCGAAGGATTGAAGGTCGATCACGCTTTCCTGATTCCGGACGAGGAAAGCGTGCGCATCACCTTCGGCCTGCTTCAGGAAGAAGGGTTGGCGCTCGGCCTGTCGTCGGGGGTCAACGTGGCCGGCGCGATCCGCCTGGCGCGCGCGCTCGGCCCGGGCAAGACCATCGTCACCATCCTGTGCGACCCCGCGACGCGCTACCAGTCGCGTTTGTTCAATCCCGAATTCCTGGCCTCCAAGGGCCTTCCCGTTCCCGACTGGCTCAAGCCCCATGCGGGGATCGAGCCGGATTATATTCCCGTCGACTAAGGAGCTTCCAATGACGATTTCCATCGGCAGCATCGCCCCCGATTTCACCGCCGAGACAACCCAGGGCCCGATCCACTTTCACGACTGGATCGGCGACGGCTGGGCGATCCTGTTCTCGCATCCCAAGGCCTTCACCCCGGTGTGCACGACCGAACTCGGCTACATGGCCGGGCTGGAGGACGAATTCGCCAAGCGCAACACGAAGATCATCGGGCTGAGCGTCGACAGCAGCGACGACAACCGTCGCTGGCTGCCCGATATCGAGGAAGTGTCGGGCAACAAGGTCGACTATCCGGTGATCGGCGACGAGAATCTCAACGTCGCCAAATTGTACAACATGCTTCCCGCCGACGCGGGCGACAGCGCCGCGGGCCGGACCGCGGCCAACAATGCGACGGTCCGCTCGGTCTTCATTATCGGTCCTGACAAGAAGATCCGCGCGATGCTGCTTTACCCGATGTCGACCGGCCGCAACTTCGACGAGGTGCTGCGCCTGCTCGATTCGGTCCAGCTGACCGAGAACAGGGGCGTCGCCACCCCGGTCAATTGGAACTCGGGCGACGATTGCATCATCCCGCCGTCGGTCAACGACGAGGCCGCGAAGGCCAAATATCCCGACGGCTGGACGACGCTGAAGCCCTATCTGCGGACGATCAAGCAGCCCGCCGACTAGGACTTCGAAGGATCCAGACGGAGCAATCGGCCCTCGTCTTCGAGCAGGTAGACCGATCCGTCGGGACCCTGCTCGACCGCGCGAATGCGGGCGTCCATCGGCCATTGTTCGGCCTTGGTCGCCTTGTCGCCATCGATGTCGACGCGGATCAGCGCTTCGCCCGACAGCGCAGGGACCAACGCATCGCCTTTCCACCCGGCAAACTTGTCGCCGGTGTAGATCATGATCCCGCCGGGCGAGATCGACGGGTTCCAGAACACCTTGGGAGGCTCGAACCCGTCACCGGCCTTGTGGTCGGGGATGTCGCTGCCGTCGTAGTTGCTGCCGTTCGACGCCTTGGGCCAGCCGTAATTCCTGCCCGCGACGATCAGATTGACCTCGTCACCACCTTTCGGACCCATCTCGCTTTCCCACAATTTCCCGTCGGAAGCGAAGGCGAGGCCGAGAATGTTGCGATGGCCGATCGACCAGAATTGCGCCGCAATGCCGCCCTTCGCGGCCCAGGGATTGCCGGGGGCCGGCTGCCCCTCGTCGGTCAGGCGCAGAACCTTGCCGAGATTGCCGGTCATTTCCTGCGCGGGAGTGAACTTCTGTCGCTCGCCCGAACTGAGGTAAAGCAGGCCGTCAGGGCCGAATGCGATGCGATGGCTGAAGTGACCATTGCCCGACACCTTCGGCGACTGCCGCCAGATGATCTTGAAATCCCTCGATCCTTGGCGCGCCCTGCCCCATGACCAGCCGACCATATCCGAGCGCGGCGCCGCTGCCGCCCTCGCCCTGCTCGACGAAGCTGAGATAGACGCGCTGGTTGCCGGCGAACCCAGGATGGACAACCACGTCACCGAGCCCGCCCTGCCCCGCAACGTAGACGGAGGGCACCCCGGCGACGGCCTGCTTCTGCCCGGTGGCAGTATCGACCAGCCACAATTTGCCGTCCTTTTCGGTGACCAGGGCCATCTTGGTCAGCGCGACCCCGCTGCCGGGCAGGAAATCGATCGCCCACGGCGTGGAGAACTTCGCCACTTCCCGCACCGCGAACGGCGGTGTCGCCGTCTGCGCGTTGCTCGACGCCGTCGATCCGCAGGCGGCGGTGGCCGGAACCAGCATCAGCGCCGCTTGCCAAAGACGGCGATGCGTCCGAAGGGCAGTCACGGTCGTTAATGACTTGCCATTACACTTCCGGAAGTTTTCGCCTGACATTCCCTCAAATCCTTTCGATCGCGACGGCGGTGCCGCCCCATACGGTGACCCAGTCCGATGCCAAATCCGCGGCGCGTGCAATGTTCCAGGGACGGGCGGCATTGTTCGACCGGCTGTCTGGCGTGTTCGACAATGCGCTGATCGACCGCCGTTCGACCGTCGCGCCGATCGACTGGTACCGCGAGCCCCACGGCTGGCAGGAACGGACCGAGCTGTACGTGTCCGCGACCGAGGCGATGTTCGAGGAGGCGGCGCTGAAGGCGATCGCGAACGCCGGTCTCAAGCCCGATGCGATCGACGGGATCGTGTTCGTGTCGACCACCGGCATTTCCACCCCCAGCATCGACGCCCGAGTGGCACCGCGGCTCGGCTTTCGTCCCGACATCCGCCGCGTGCCCGTCTTCGGCCTTGGCTGCGCGGGCGGCGTCACCGGACTCGCCACCGCCGCGCGGTTGGCGAGTGCCGATCCGGGCAGCCACTGGCTGTTCGTTACCGTCGAGACGTGCTCGATCTCGATCCGCCTCGACAGCGACGACCCGGCCGCGATCGTCGCCACCGCCTTGTTCGGTGATGGCGCGGCGGCGGCGGTGATTTCGACCGCCGGCAACGGCCTCGCAACGATCCGCGGTGCGGGCGAGAAGTTGTGGCCCGACACGCTCGGCATCATGGGCTGGCGGGTCGAGGATCCGGGCCTTGCAGTGATTTTCGACCGCGCCATCCCTCCATTCGTGGAGGGCGAGCTCGCAGTCGCGATCGACGGCATCTTGGCCGACCTCTGCCTCACCCGCGGCGACATCGACCGCTTCTGCTGCCACCCCGGCGGGACCAAGGTGATCGACGCGATCGAACTGGCGCTCGACCTGCCGGTCGGCACGCTCGATGTCGAGCGGCAAGTTCTCCACGATCAGGGCAATATGAGCGCCCCGACGGTAATGTTCGTGCTCGAGCGATTGCTCGCGCGCCAGCTTCCGGACCGCGTGATGATGACCGCGTTCGGCCCCGGCTTCACCTGCGCCGGACTCGTCCTCGAGAAATGACCCCGCTCTGGCCGCACATCGCGATCCTCGGCTTCGTCACCGCCCAGCGGCTGATCGAACTCCCGGTCGCCCGCGCCAACACCGCCCGCCTGCTCGCTAATGGCGGCCGGGAGGTCGCGCCGGGCCATTACCCCTTTATCGTCGCGATGCACGCCGCCTGGCTGGCGAGCCTGTGGCTGTTCGCGCTCGGCCAGCCGATCAATGTGCCCCTGCTGATCCTGTTCGGCTTCGTCGAGCTTGCCCGCGTGTGGGTGCTCCGGACCCTCGGCCCGCGCTGGACCACGCGCATCATCGTCGTCCCCGGCGAGCAACTGGTCGCTCGCGGCCCCTACAAGTTCGTCAGCCATCCCAATTACCTCGTCGTCGCGGCGGAATTGCTGATCCTGGCCCTGGTGTTCGGCCTGTGGCAGATCGCCTTGCTGTTCACCCTGCTCAACGCCGCGATACTGACTGTGCGTATCCGGGCGGAGGATGAGGCGCTCGGTCGCTAGAGCTTCGTCATTCCCGCGCCCCCCCCCTCCCCCCCCCCCCCCTCCCCGCCCCCCCCGCCCCCCCCTCCGCCCGCTCCCGTCCTCCCCCCCCCCCCCCCCCCCCCCCCCTCTCTCCCCCCCCCGCCCCCCCCCCCCCCCCCCCCCCCCCCCCCCCCCCCCCTCCCCCTCTCCTCACTCCCCTTGCGACTCGCCGCCTTCGAGCCTATATCGCCCTCACTTCTCCTCGACATCGTCAGACGTTGGGGCCGGGCCGGGATCGGTCCGGCAGGGAGAGGTGCTGAACTTTCGAGGACGCCGTTGACCGATACTCTTGCCATTTCCAAACTGATCGAGCCCGCCGTCACGGCGCTGGGCTTCGACCTGGTGCGCGTGGCGATGATCGGCGGCAAGACCGACCCGACGTTGCAGGTGATGGCCGAACGGCCCGATACACGCCAGCTGACGATCGACGATTGCGCCGAATTGTCGCGCGGTATCTCAGAAATCCTCGACCCGATGGAAGAGGCGGGCAATGATCCGATCGACGGCGCCTATCGCCTCGAAGTCTCCTCGCCAGGGATCGACCGTCCGCTGACCCGCGCCCGCGACTATGCCGACTGGGCGGGGCACGAAGCGAGGATCAAGTTCGTCGACCCCGGTCGATGCGGCCAAGCAGGTCACCGGCGAAATCGTCGGGATCGATGGCGAGACCATCGCGATCGAAACCACCAAGGGCCGCCGCGAAATTGCCTTTGCCAACATCCAGTCGGCCAAGCTGACCTTGACCGACAAGCTCATCAACGCCACCGCGCCGCTCAGCACCGACGGCGCAGATACTATCAAGACAGAAGGTTGATCGAAACGATGGCTACCACCGCTCCAGCCGCCCCGACCGGCGGGCCGACCGCCAACAAGGCCGAATTGCTCGCCATCGCCGACGCGGTCGCGCGCGAGAAACTGATCGACAAGGGCATCGTCATCGAAGCGATGGAAGACGCCATCCAGCGCGCCGCCCGCGCCCGCTACGGGGCGGAAAACGACATCCGTGCCAAGCTCGACCAGGAAACCGGCGACCTTCGCCTGTGGCGCGTGGTCGAGGTGGTCGAAGAGGTCGAGGATTATTTCAAGCAGGTCGATCTGAAGGGCGCGCAGAAGCTTCAGGCCGATGCCGTGGTCGGCGATTACATCGTCGATCCGCTGCCCCCGATCGAATTCGGCCGCATCGCCGCGCAGGCCGCCAAGCAGGTCATCTTTCAGAAGGTTCGCGATGCCGAGCGCGAGCGCCAGTATGAAGAGTTCAAGGATCGCGCCAACGAGGTCATCACCGGCGTCGTCAAGCGGGTCGAATTTGGCCACGTCGTGGTCGACCTGGGCCGCGCCGAGGGCGTCATCCGCCGCGACCAGCAGATCCCGCGCGAAATGGTTCGCGTCGGCGATCGCATCCGCAGCCTGATCTTCGCCGTCCGCCGCGAAGTGCGCGGGCCGCAGATCTTCCTCAGCCGCGCGCACCCCGAGTTCATGAAGAAGCTGTTCGCGCAGGAAGTGCCCGAGATTTATGACGGCATCATCGAAATTCGCGCCGCCGCCCGCGACCCCGGCAGCCGCGCCAAGATCGGTGTGATCAGCCACGACAGCTCGATCGATCCGGTCGGCGCCTGCGTCGGCATGAAGGGCAGCCGCGTCCAGGCCGTGGTGCAGGAGCTTCAGGGCGAAAAGATCGACATCATCCCTTGGTCGGACGATCTGGCCACCTTCGTCGTCAATGCGCTTCAGCCGGCAACGGTCGCCCGCGTCGTGATCGACGAAGAAGAAAGCCGCATCGAGGTGGTGGTCCCCGACGATCAGCTGTCGCTCGCCATTGGTCGCCGTGGGCAGAACGTCCGCCTCGCCAGCCAGCTGACCGCGAGCCAGATCGATATTCTGACCGAGGCCGACGCGTCCGAGAAACGCCAGAAGGAATTCGTCGAGCGGTCGGAAATGTTCCAGACCGACCTCGACGTCGACGAGACGCTCGCCCAGCTGCTGGTCGCCGAAGGCTTCACCAGCCTCGAGGAAGTGGCCTATGTCGAGCTTGACGAAGTCGCCTCGATCGAAGGTCTCGACGATGAAATCGCCGGCGAGTTGCAGAGCCGTGCCGCCGAAGCGCTCGAGCGCCGCGAAGCTGCCAGCCGTGAGGAACGTCGTGCGCTTGGCGTCGATGATGCGCTGGCCGAATTGCCGCACCTCAACGAGGCGATGCTGGTCACGCTCGGTAAGGCCGGGATCAAGACGCTCGACGATCTGGCCGACCTCGCCACCGACGAGCTGATCCAGAAGAAGCGCGTCGAACCGCGTCGCCGCGAGCCGACCAACCGCGCCGAGGACAAGGGCGGCGTGTTGGCCGAATATGGCCTCAGCGAGGATCAGGGTAACGAGATCATCATGGCCGCCCGTGCGCACTGGTTCGAGGACGAAGCCACGC
>CAVUFW010000005.1:0-88454 GCA_963740965.1 uncultured Alphaproteobacteria bacterium | reverse complement strand
GAATGGCATCGGCAATCAACGCGACCGGTTTGACCGTGGGATGCATCGCGAGCTCTTCGGCGCGGCCTGCCCCCATCGAGCTGATGCCGGCGTAGTCCCACACGTTGGTCCGGTAGCGGCCTGTCTCTCCCAGTCCGAAGCTGTTGGTATGCGCAGCCGTTCCCTGTTTGAAAACGAAAACCAGTTCGTGCTTCGAACGATAGAAGGCGCCCATCCCACCATTTGTCTTGTTCCAGACCACGAGGTTCTTGAGCTCGGTAAATGCCGACGAACCCGCGGCAAGCAACTCGCCCATGTGGCGCCAGTCCATGCAGACGAACGCGATTGCGCCATCGCGCATCACGCTTGCCAGGTTCGACAAGGTATCGGTCAGGAAGGTTGTAAATTGCTCGTTGCTCATTTCGCCGCTGGCGAAGGCGAACTCGCGATGCTTGACCGAACCAAGACCACACACATTGCCATCGATCGCGACATTGTAGGGCGGATCAGTGAACACGAGGTCGGCACGATCGCCGCCCATCAGCCGAGCTAGGTTCGCCGCGTCGCGGGTATCGCCGCAAAGCAATCGATGCCGACCGAGTTCCCATAGGTCGCCGAAGCGGGTCACCGCGGGACCGGATACCAGTGGAACCTGATCCTCAGGTGCATCGCGGCCCTCGGGGTCCGCCTCCCCTGCCTCGTCGAGGACAAGATCCACTTCTGCGAGGCTGAAACCCGTTTGCTCGACGTCAAACTCAAGATCAATCAACGCTTGCAACTCGATCGCCAGAATCTCTTTGTCCCATCCGGCGTTCAGCGCCAGCTTGTTGTCAGCAAGCACGTACGCGCGACGCTCGGTCGCCGAGAGATGCGAAAGCGCGAGCGTTGGCACGCTTTGTCGACCTAACAACTTAGCCGCCTCGACGCGGCCATGGCCGGCGATGATCTCGAAGTCGTCGGAGATCAGCACCGGATTGGTAAACCCGAACCGTTCGATCGATGCCGCGATCTGTTTGACCTGCTTCCTGGAGTGCGTGCGCGCATTGCTGGCGTAAGGCCGCAACTTGCTGATTTGATGCTCAACAATCTGGCGATCTGACATAATCCCGCTCCGAATCAATTTTACGCAATCGTTCAATACAGTGAACGCTTGACGCTGTCAATCATGGGCGTATGCTTCCGTCCACTTCATTGAACGGATTCCAACGATGAGTTTAGCCCGCAAGCTGAGCGAACAGCGCATCGCCAAGCGCTTGTCGCTTCAGGATGTCGCCGACGCGATCGGTGTTTCCAAGGCGCATGTCTGGAACCTCGAGAAGGGCACGACCACCAACCCTTCGATGGACCTGGTCGTGAAACTTGCCGAGCTTTTTCGAGTGCGTGTAGCCGACTTGGTCGGCGAGAACCCCGATGCGTCGGAAGAGCCCGCCGAGATGGTCGCGATGTTTCGCGACCTCAAAAAACTCGAGGAACCCGATCGCGAGATGATCAGGATGCTCATGGAGTTGATGAAGAAGCGCCAAGGCAAGGCTGAGTGACGATCAGCCGCCTCGACTTTGACGGCCTTGGAGCGCCAGCCGCCATCGCCAGGCGAATACATGAACTCGATAGCGAGCTCCCTCTCGTCATTCCCCTGGAGAAGTTGTGTAGCGAACTGGACATAAGTTCGGTTGAGGATGTCGACACCCAGGCTTTCGAGGCCGCGCTCATCATGGACGTCAACAAGGCAGCTGGCGCGATCCTATTGGCGCGTGATCGTTCACTGCAACGGCGTCGTTACTCCCTTGCCCATGAACTTGGACACTGGCTGATCCCGACCCATCTTCCCGACGCAGGCCAAGGTTTCGAATGCCAGCTCGATGACTTGCACCTCGTCGACGAAAAGGAGCAGAACCGGCGCCGGCGGATCGAAGCCGAGGCCAACAGGTTCGCGTCGGCGCTGCTTATGCCGCCACCTCGCGTCCGAGCCGAAATGAGCGGCACTCCCGATCTGCAGGATATCATCGCTCTTGCCGAGAAATTTGGCGTGAGCAAGGAAGCGATGGCGCGCGCTTATGTCTACGCGTCGCGTGAGCCGGTTGCCATTCTGGTCCTTCACCGCGGACTGGTGACGCGGGTCTACCGCAACGAGGAGTTCCCCTGGATCGACGTGCGTATCGGGCACCAAGCTCCATCGGAATCGATCGCCAGCGACACTCGGCCAGCCGCGTCGATGTCTGAGCTGGAAGAATGCGATCCGACGATCTGGTTGACTGACCGCGATGCTGCTCGGACCGAACTTCTTCTCGAACAGGTGCTCGGCCAGGCACATGACTACGCCATGGTCCTGCTCCATGCCGAACTCACCGATCCTGACGACGAAGTACGTTAGTCGCCTTCTCACTTTCCGATCCCTGATCCGCTGGACTGCGTTCCCTGTTCGGACAGATGCGATCCCTGTTACCGCGTCTCAAATTCCCTGTTCGGCGGATAGGGAATTTATTGCCAGAATTGGCGGGAAACTGACGATTATGCAGGGCCAGGGTCGTCGGATAGCGCCTGAAAAAAGCTCATTTCCCTGTATATTCCCTGATAAACAGGGAAATACAGGGGAGAGCGGTTAGCGGCGCACTGGCCGCGTCACCATCCTTCCGGAACTTCGCGCGTGTCCGGCGATTGCTTCCCCGATGCGCATCGCGACCTACAATGTGAACGGGATCAACGGGCGGCTGCCGGTGCTGCTGGCATGGTTGGAAGCGACGTCGCCGGATGTCGTCTGCCTTCAGGAACTCAAGGCGCCCGATGAGAAATTCCCCGAAGCGGCGATTGCCACGGCGGGCTACGGCGCGGTTTGGCACGGGCAGAAAAGCTGGAATGGTGTGGCGATCCTGGCGCGGGGCGCCGACCCAACCGAGACCCGGCGCGGCCTTCCGGGGGAACCCGGGGACGACCACAGCCGCTACATCGAAGCCGCGGTCGGTGGCATCCTGATCGCCTGTCTCTACGTTCCCAACGGCAACCCCAGGCCAGGACCGAAATTCGAGTACAAATTGCGCTGGCTGCAGCGGTTGCACGATCATGCCAAAGAACTCATCGCAACCGACGCGCCGGTGGTCCTGGCAGGGGATTATAATATCATTCCGACGCCCGACGATGCCTATAAACCCGAACGCTGGACCGAGGACGCCCTGTTTTTCCAACCGGTCCGCGATGCCTATCAATCCTTGCTCGACATGGGTTGGACGGACGCACTGCGCGCGACTTATCCGGACGAAACGATCTACACTTTCTGGGACTATTTCCGTCGTGCCTTCGATCGCAACGCCGGCCTGCGTATCGATCATCTCCTCCTTAACGCGAAGGCCGCCAAACGCCTGAAGTCGGCCGGAGTTGACCGATCGGTGCGCGCGATGGAGAAAACCAGCGACCACGCGCCGGTGTGGATCGAGCTTTCCGCCTAGCCGAGACGAGCCAGATGCTCGACGATCGTGTCGGCTGCCTGCTCGGGCGTCATCGCGGTCGTGTCAATCCGGATATCCGGCGCATCGGGCGCTTCGTAGGGGCTGTCGATGCCGGTGAAGTTGGCGAGTTCGCCGGCGCGCGCCTTGGCGTAGAGCCCTTTGACGTCGCGGGCTTCGGCGTCGGCCAGAGGCGTATCAACGAAGACTTCGATGAACTCGCCGTCGCTCTGCATCGCCCGCACCATCGATCGTTCGGCGCGAAACGGAGAAATGAACGCCGTAATGACGATCAACCCGGCATCGGCCATCAGCCGCGCCACCTCGCCAACGCGGCGGACGTTCTCGATCCGGTCGGCATCGGTAAATCCGAGATCCTTGTTGAGCCGGAAGCGGACGTTGTCGCCGTCGAGCAGGAAGGTGTGGCGGCCCATCGCGTGAAGCTTTTTCTCGACCAAGTTGGCGATCGTAGACTTGCCCGCGCCGCTTAGGCCGGTGAACCACAGCACGGCGGGCCGCTGACCCTTGAGGCGCGCGTGCGCTTCCCGACCGACGTCGAGCGCCTGCCAATGGATGTTGTGCGCACGGCGAAGCGCGAAATTGAGCATGCCCGCGGCCACGGTCGCGTTGGTGATCTTGTCGACCAGGATGAACCCGCCGAGCGCGCGGCTTTCCGCGTAAGGCTCGAACACTAACGGCCGGTCGGTCGTGATATCGGCGACGCCGATGTCGTTAAGCTCAAGCGACTTGGCGGCCAAATGCTCGCCGGTGTCGACGGCAAGGGCATATTTGGGTGCCGCGACCGTTGCCGAGACCGTCTGGGTGGCAAGCTTGAGCCAATAGCCGCGACCTGGAAGCAGAGGCTCCTCGTTCATCCAGACGATCGAGGCTTCGAACTGGTCAGCGACCTCGGGCGGGTCGGCGGCGAGCGCAAGGACGTCGCCGCGCGAGCAGTCGACCTCGCTTGAAAAAGTGATCGTGACCGACTGACCGGCCTGTGCTTCCGCATGGTCCGCGTCGCCAAGCAGGACGCTGGCAACGGTGCTGATCTTTCCCGACGGCAGAATGCGCACCTCGTCACCGACCGTAATCCTACCGGAGGCGATCAGTCCGGTAAAACCGCGGAAGGTGGAGTTCGGGCGCTGGACGAGCTGCACCGGCATCCGGAACGGCCGTGCTGCGGCTGCTGTGCTGTCGAGCTCGACGGTCTCGAGATGATCGAGCAAGGCGCGGCCGCGATACCAGGGCATGGCGTTCGACTGGGCCACGACATTGTCCCCGTTGACGCCCGAGGTGGGGATGGCCGTGACCTCCGCAATGCCGATCGACGTCGCGAACGCGCGATAGTCGGCGGCGTGGGCGTCGAACACCGCCTGATCGTAATCGACCAGGTCCATCTTGGTCACCGCCAGCACGATATGCCGCACGCCGAGCAGGTGGACGAGATGGCTGTGCCGACGCGTCTGGGTCAGCACACCCTGCCGCGCGTCGAGCAGGATCACCGCAAGGTCGGCGGTCGATGCGCCTGTCACCATGTTGCGGGTATATTGCTCATGTCCCGGACAATCGGCGACGATGAAGCTGCGCTTCGGCGTGGCAAAATAGCGATAGGCGACGTCGATCGTGATGCCCTGCTCGCGCTCGGCGGCCAGGCCGTCGACCAGCAAGGCGAAATCGATGTCCGCGCCGCGCGTTCCGACCGCCTGGCTATCCCTCGTCAAGGCCGACAGCTGGTCGTCGAGCACCTGTCGGCTGTCGTAGAGGAGCCTTCCGATCAGCGTCGACTTGCCGTCATCGACGCTGCCGCAGGTGATGAAGCGGAGGAGATCGGACACTAGAAGTATCCCTCCTTCTTCTTGCGCTCCATCGATCCCGAACTGTCGTGATCGATCGCCCGTCCCTCGCGCTCGCTGCTGCTCGAGGCGCGCATCTCGGCGATGATGTCGGCCAGCGTCGTCGCCTCACTCTCGACCGCGCCGGTCAGCGGATAGCAGCCCAACGTGCGGAACCGCACCGTGCGCTCGACCGGCTCTTCGCCTTCGCCAAGCGGAAAGCGATCGTCATCGACCATCAGGATCATCCCGCCGCGAACCACCGTCGGACGCGGGGCGGCAAAATAGAGCGGGACGACGGGAATGTTCTCGTGCTCGATGTAGCGCCACACGTCGAGCTCGGTCCAGTTAGAGATGGGGAACACGCGGATGCTTTCGCCTCTTCCGATCCGTGCATTGTAGAGATTCCACAGTTCGGGCCGCTGGTTCTTCGGGTCCCAGCCGTGGGCGGCGGATCGGAATGAGAAGATGCGCTCCTTGGCGCGGCTCTTCTCCTCATCGCGCCGGGCGCCGCCGAATGCCGCGTCATAACCGCCAGCGTCGAGCGCCTGCTTCAGCCCTTCCGTCTTCCACAGGTCGGTATGCAGCGCGCCGTGGTCGAAGGGATTGATCCCGCGGCTTTCCGCCTCGGGATTCTTGTGCACGATCAGCCGCATTCCGCTTTCCGCCGCCATCCGATCGCGCAAGTCGTACATCGCCCGAAATTTCCAGGTCGTGTCGACGTGCAGCAGCGGGAACGGCGGCGGCGAGGGCGCGAACGCCTTGCGTGCCAGGTGCAGCATCACCGCGCTGTCTTTGCCGACCGAGTAGAGCATCACCGGCCGCGCTGCCTCGGCCACCACCTCCCGCATGATGTGCAGGCTTTCAGCTTCAAGCCGGTCGAGGTCGGTCAGCGGCGCCATCGGCCCGGTATCATTCCTGCTCGCTGAGGTAGTGCATCAGTTCGGCGAGGGTAAATTCCATCTGGTCCTGCATCTGGCTGACCAGTTCGTTCTCGCGCATGCCCTCGTGATCGAGCGGTTTGGAATAGGAATCCGAAAATGCCTTCAGGTCTTCCTTGTCGAAGATCCCCCGCGCCACCAGCTTGGCGACGATGACCAACAGGCCGTTGGTGTTGGCAATATTGCCCGCGACCAGCGCCTCGTCGACCATCGACAATTGCGGATCGGGACCCTCGTCTTCGTCTAAGTCGGTGTCTTGATCGTTCATGATCCCACTTTGGCCGAAACCATCGGGGCTGCAAACCCGCCCAGCGTCCGCCAAACGATCATTTTTTCGCTCAGCGGCCGGGTGAAGGCGGCGCTCGACGAGGGCAGGTCGATCAAGGTCGGCCCGTCGATCGCCGACAACGCGCGTCGACCGATGCTGGCGGCGGTCCGACCATTGAAGCCGATGGCGCGCAGGTTGGGGTGGCCGGCGACGAATTCTGCAAGCGGATTGGTCCTGGCCGACCGCATCGCGCCATCGAGACTTCCCGGCCGCGTCGCATCGGCAACCACATCCCACAAGGCGATCCCGCGCACTGCAAGTCGTGCAAGGCGGTCGGGAAATTCCAATGTCCAAAGCTCTTCGCCGATCGCATCGCCCAGCAATCGCCAGAACTGATTTGTCGGATGCGCATAATATCGTGCGGCGGCGAGCGAGGCGTCGCCGGGCAGGCTGCCGAGCACTAGCAATTGCGCGTCGGTTGCGCCGACCGGGGCCATGCATTGCTTGATCGCGGTCGCCACTGCTTTGCCTTTACCTTTCATCCCGCTAAGACCCCGGCGATGGACCCGAGCGAACTGCGCATCGCCCTGTTCTCGGGCAATTACAATTATGTCCGCGACGGCGCCAACCAGGCGCTTAACCGTTTGGTCGGCTATCTGCTGCGGCAGGGTGCCCATGTCCGGGTCTATTCGCCGGTCCGCGACAATCCCGCGTTTCCCGCCACCGGCGACCTGGTGAATGTGCCGTCAGTCCCCGTCCCGCGCCGTCCGGAATATCGGATCCCCTCGTCGCTCAGCGCCGACGTGCGCGCCGATCTGGAGAAGTTCGCGCCGACCATCGTGCATGTCGCCAGCCCCGACGTGGTCGCGCATCGCGCCGTGACATGGGCACGCGCGCGCGGCATTCCGGCAGTGGCATCGGTGCACACGCGGTTCGAAACCTACCTGCAATATTATGGCCTGAGTTGGGCCGAACCGACCTTTCGCGCCATTCTTCGCCGCTTCTATCGCCGCTGCGACGCAATCGTTGCGCCGGCCGAATCGACCGCCGCCGTGCTCCACGCCCAGCGGATGAGCCGCGATATCTCGATTTGGAGCCGCGGAGTCGACCGCGATCAGTTTAACCCCGGCCGGCGGAGTCTGGATTGGCGCCGGGAACGCGGGATCGGCGATGAGGAAATGGTCGTCGCCTTCCTCGGCCGGATCGTGATGGAAAAGGGGCTCGACGTCTTCGCCAATGCCATCGACGCCGCGAACCGGCATCAGGTGAAACCGCGCGTGCTGGTGATCGGCGACGGACCGGCGCGGCAATGGTTCGCCGATCATCTGCCTGGCAATGCCGTGTTCGTGGGCGCTCAGACCGGGACCGACTTGGCAGTTGCGCTGGCCTCGGCCGACGTGTTCCTGAATCCCTCGATCACCGAAGCGTTCGGCAATGTGACACAGGAAGCGATGGCATGCGGATTACCGGTCATCGCGGCGCGGGCGACCGGCGCCACTAGCCTCGTGACCGACGGGGAAAGCGGGATCCTGGTCGATCCGCTTGAGCCCGACGATTATGGTGCGGCGATCGCGGCCTATGCTGCCGACCCGGGGCTTCGAGCGGCGCATTCCGCCGCAGGGCTGGCGTTCGCCAAGACCCGCGACTGGGATGTGATCAATGGAGCGGTGCTTCGGCTGTACTCCCGGATCATCGAGCGTCGCCAACGGATGGTCGCACTGTACGGGAACAGGTGGTTGCCAAGCTAGGAATAGCTCCTCCCCCACTTTTGGGGGAGGTGTCAGCGAAGCTGACGGAGGGGGCCTGCCAGAAAGGCGAGTGCCCCCTCCGCCCCTACGGGGCACCTCCCCTTGAAGAAGGGGGAGGGGCTATTAGGCTAGTCCGCTTTACCCGACTTCGCCCGCTCGATCCGCTGGGCCGCCTCGTCGAGGATGTCGATGACTTCCTCTAGCAGTTGCTCGTTCCACCCGTCATGGGCGACGCGGTTGCGCAGCGCGGTCATCAGATTACCGATCGCGCGGCCGATTTCGGGGCGCTGGCCATGGCGGGTTTTCTTGCCATGCCCCTCGAGCCGTTCGATCAGCTCCGCAACCTCGGCCTCGTTCTCGGCCAGATGGGTCGATCCCTCGGGCGTGGCCTCGTAGACTTTCTTGCTGTCTTCCGACTTCCGCTCGACGATGAAGCCGATGTCCTCCAACATGTTGAGGGTCGGGTAGACGACCCCCGGACTGGGGGCATAGTCGCCCTCGGTCAGTTCCTCGATCGCCTTGATGAGTTCATATCCGTGGCGTGGATCGTCGGCGATCAGCTTGAGCAGCACGAGCCTAAGCTCGCCACTTTCGAACATCCGTCGCCGCCCGCGACGACCGCCGCCGCCGCCGCGTCCCGCGCCGAATGAGTCGCCAAAACCGTCCCCGAAGCTGCTGCCGAAATCGATATGAAAGCCGCGCGGGCCAAAATGGATGCCGCGATCGCGGCGACCGCGGCCGCAATCATCGCGACCGGATTGATAATGAAATCGCATAAGATCCTCCTTAGATGCGTCTAAGATATATCTTGATCACATCTTCCGCAAGAGGTTGGTGCAACTTTTCCAGTACGGGCTTATTGAAACGCCATGGCCGACCTTTTCCCCGATGATCTGCGCGATCCGCAGGAGGCAGAGCTTCCGCCGGGCGCGCCGCTGGCCGAGCGCCTTCGCCCAGCCGGGCTCGACGACGTCGTCGGGCAGGAACATTTGACCGGTCCCGAAGGCGCGCTCGGGCGCATGGTCGCTGCCGGAAAACTTTCTTCACTCATCCTGTGGGGGCCGCCCGGCACCGGCAAGACCAGTATCGCCCGGCTGCTTGCCGATGCGGTGGCGCTACGCTTCGTCGCAATTTCGGCGGTCTTTTCGGGCGTTGCCGACCTCAAGAAGATTTTCGCGGAGGCGAAGCAGGCGGCGCGCGCCGGGCAACGCACCCTGCTGTTTGTCGATGAAATCCATCGCTTCAATCGCACTCAACAGGACGGGTTCCTGCCCTTCGTCGAGGACGGTACCGTGACCCTGGTCGGCGCGACTACCGAAAACCCGAGCTTCGAACTCAACGCCGCCTTGCTATCGCGATGCCAGGTGCTGATCCTCCACCGGCTCGACCAGCCCGCGCTCGAAAAGCTACTGGCTCGCGCCGAAACCGAAATCGGACGTCCCCTCCCCGTCACCAATGACGCGCGCGAGGCCTTGCTTGCAAGCGCCGATGGCGACGGCCGGTTCCTGCTCAACCAGGTCGAGACGCTGTTCGATGTGGCACTCGACGAGCCGCTCGATCCCACTGCGCTGGCGACGTTCCTTCAGCGCCGGGTCGCGGTCTACGACAAGGATCGCGAGGGGCATTACAACCTCATCTCCGCTTTGCACAAAAGCCTGCGCGGTTCGGATCCGCAGGCGGCGCTCTATTACATGGCGCGAATGCTGACGGCGGGTGAGGAGCCGTTGTACGTACTCCGCCGGTTGGTGCGTTTCGCCAGCGAGGATATCGGCCTCGCTGATCCCCAAGCCCTGATCCAATGCCTTGCTGCCAAGGACGCCTACGATTTCCTCGGCTCGCCGGAGGGCGAATTGGCGATCGTCCAGGCCTGTCTCTACCTCGCCACCGCACCCAAATCGAACGCTGCCTACAAGGCGCAAAAGGCCGCATGGCGAAGCGCGAAAGAAACCGGATCGCTGATGCCGCCGATGAACATCGTCAATGCGCCAACCAAGCTCATGAAGGACGTCGGCTACGGCAAGGGCTATGCTTACGACCATGACTTGGAAGATGGCTTCAGCGGCGCCAATTACTGGCCTGACGACATGGCCCCGCAGGAATATTACCAGCCGGTCGACCGCGGCTTCGAGGTCAAGGTGAAGGAGCGGCTTGCCTTCTGGGATGAAAGAAGGCGAGAGGGATCGACATCGCAATAGTCCGATCGATCGGGGAGACGACCATGTATGAGAACGCCCAGCCCGCCGCTTATTGGCGCGATCAACTGATGCTGTGGGGGCCGCGAGTCCTGCTCGCCTTGCTCATCCTCGTGGCGACCCATTTCATTGCCAAGGCGGTGCAATGGGCGGTGGCCCGAATGGTCGACAAGATGCCGATCTTGAAGCGCGATCCGGGCGTCGGCGGCGCTAGCATCGGCAAGGAACTGGGCCGTCTGGCTTACTGGCTAATCTGGCTGGTCGGGCTGATCGCCGCGCTTCGCCCGCTCGGGTTGAGCCAGGTGCTGACCCCGGTGACGGTCATGACCAACGAGGTGGCGGCGTTCATTCCCAATCTGCTTGGCGCGGGCCTGATCTTCTTCGCCGGGCTGATCCTCGGCCGGATCGTCGGGCATGTGGTCGAAGCCGCGCTCGGCGCCCTCAACCTGGAGAAACTGGCCGGACGCGCGGGCCTCAATCTCGGCGCCGCGCCGGTCGCGGTCGATACTTCCGGCACCGCGACCGAGGGAACGGCCCCGGCGCGCAGCACGATTGCGCGCGCTGTCGGCATGACGGTCAGCGCGATCATCATCATCTTCGCCGCCATCGCCGCACTGCAGATCCTCAAGATCGAGGCGATTTCCGGCCCCGCGACCAACATGCTCAACACGATTGCGCTAGCGATCCCGCGCGTGTTCGGCGCGGTATTGTGGCTGGCCGTGGCCTTTCTCATCGCGCGCTTTGTCAAGACGCTGATCGAGACCGTTCTCCCGAGCCTGGGCTTCGACAACAGCGTACGCGCACTTGGCGTCATGCCCGCCTCCTCCAATCCGTCGCGAATTGTCGGCGCGGTGGCGATGACCGCGATCCTGCTCGGCGCGGCGATCGAGGCGGCCCGGCAATTGGGCGGCGACAGCGTCGCGGCCTTGCTGTTCCAGATCACCGAGCTTGGCGGCAAGGTCATCTTCGGCACCGTCATCATCGTCGTCGGGCTGTTCCTCGCGCGCATCCTTGCCGGCCTCGTCGGCAGTTCCACCGGAGAGGCGGGATATGCGCAAACGATCGTCAAATATGCCATCGTCGCCTTGTTCACCGCGATCGGCCTGACCTTCATGGGGCTGGCCAATGAGATCGTGATGATGGCCTTCGGACTGATCCTGGGCTCGGCGGCCGTGGCGACGGCCATCGCCTTTGGCCTCGGCGGGCGTGAATTCGCTGCGCGGACGCTCGAGCAATGGCAGGACGGCGCCACCCCGCCGCTGCGTCGTCCGCCGCCGCGGCTGAAGCAGCCTGTCGTCGCCGAAGACGACAAGCAGCCGCCGATGGCGTGAGCTTCACCCGCGCGGTTGCGATCGACTGGTCGGGTGCGAAAGGGTCGCGTCACAAGGGAATTGCGATCGGCGAGGCGCGTCCGGGCCATGCGCCACGCCTGATCCGCCCCACGCACGTCTGGTCGCGTCGGGAAGTTGCCGACTGGCTGGCGGCGGAAGCTGCGAGGGAGCCGACGCTGTTCGGCTTTGACTTTAGCTTCGCCCCGCCGCTGATCGACCGCGGCTCCTATCTCCCCGGCGAAAACGTCCCGACCAATGCGCGCGACTTCTGGGCTTATGTCGATGCGCGCTGCGACGATCCCGACCTCGGCGCGGCAAGCTTCCTTGAGAGCGCGCACCGCAAGCATTTCTATTTTGGGATTGCGGACGGGGTGAAGGCCGACTTCGTCCACTTTCGCCAGTGCGACCAGCAGTTGAATCGTATGGGTGGACGCAAGACCGCCAGCGCCTATGACGCAATCGGCGCGGCGCAGGTTGCCAAGGCCAGCTTCTCGGGAATGCGACTGCTGCACGCGATCGACGCCAAGGTCGCAATCTGGCCGATGGACGCGCTGCCAAAATGTCAGAGCGCGGTGGTCGAAATCTACACCCGCATCTACATTCGCAATGCCGGCCTGTCGGGCAAGAAGATCCGCACCACGGCGGAACTCAATATCGCGCTCGCCGCGCTCGGATCCCCGCCGGTCAGATTGCGCAAGACGCCGACCGACCACCAAACCGACGCGCTGGTCACTGCCGCCGGGATGCTCACGCATCTCGCCAACCCCCGCGCCTTCGACCCGCCCGACCTGACTCCTGACATCGCCCGCACCGAAGGCTGGACGTTCGGAATCGTCTAGGCGGTTAGCGCCAGCACGGCGAAGGTCGCCAGCCAATGTTCGCCCATATAGTCGCCGGCGACATGCGGCAGGGCGGCGTCGAGATGCCGGTCGGCGCGCTCGATCAGGTCGGGACGGTCGGTCAGCCGTGCGATCGATCGCAATGCCCACGCGCGACTCAGGTTGAGCCCGTCGAGATGCGCGATCTTGCCGTCGCTTCGGTCGGACACGGTGACCGGCTCGAAACGGCGCAGATCGGGCAGGAATGCATCAAACCAACCGGCGAATTCGTCCCGCTCCATCACCCGGCTCATCAACAAAGCGACCGATAGGGCCGGCGACAAAAACTCATCGCCCCCCGGCTCCCACCCGCGATAATCGCGCTCGCCGACGAAGCGGTCCATCGCCCAGTCGCGAATCGTCGCGGCGAGCGCCGGATCGCGTTCGCCCGCCCAGTCGAGGGCCTGCGTCAGTGCGAATGCGGTGTTGAAATGCGTCCCCACCGTGATCGGATATGTCAGCTTGTCGAGGTAGCTCTTGAACCGCTCGGCGAACGCGCGTGCCAAGGGCTCGACCAGCGGCTCCTCGGCGTGAAGCGCGAGCACCCACGCCCAGCCATAGGGCCGCTCGAAACCTGCCGACATCGGCCGGTCGAGGTACATAAGTTCGGCCGCGATTTTCTCCTGCGTGAATGTCGATTCCGCAAGCGCATCGATCGCCTTCACCGCCGCCATTTCGGGAAACAGCCGCCTGAGTTTCAGCAGGGTCCACCAGCCGTGCACGCAGCTATGCCAATCGAAGCTGCCGAAGAAAATGGGGTGCAGGTCGCGCGGAGTGCGGGCGTCGCCATCGGCTAGCAAGACGTGGTCGAGCTTGTGCGGATATTCTTGCCCCACATGACCAAGCGCGATTGCTCGCGAACCGCTCCGCCGTCGCCGCATCGAACCTCACCGGAATGCCACCAGATAGATGATGGCCGTGTTAAGCAGCAGCAACGGTAGCGCAGTCATCACCTGCGCGCGGATCACCCCATATTGATCCTTCAGCTCGAGCAACGCCGCGGGCACCAGATTGAAGTTGGCGGCCATCGGGGTCATCAGTGTGCCGCAGAACCCGGCCAGCATGCCGACCGCGCCGATCAATGCTGGATTGCCGTGATGCCCGACGATCAGCAATGGGACGCCGATCGCCGCCGCCATCACTGGGAATGCGGCAAAGGCATTCCCCATGATCATCGTGAACACCGCCATTCCAATCGTGAAGATCAGCACGGTGACAAGCAGATTGCCTTCGGGAATGACCATTCCGGCGAGCGCGCCGATTGCGTCGCCGATCCCCGCGGCGGCGAACAATACCCCGAGCGCGGCGAGCATTTGCGGCAGGACCGCCGCCCAGCCGATCGAGTCGATCAACCGGCGGCCTTCCTGCAACGGCGCGGCCAATGGCGGCTTCAGCCAGACGTAGATCACGCCGAGCGCGAGCAGCACCCCGACGCCCAGGAAGACATAGGTTTCGCGCTTCGCCTCGATCCACCCGGTTTGTCCGAGCGAGGTGTAATTATACGCCAGAGTGCCGACTAGTGCCGTCGCGGGGATGATCAGGGCGGGCAGGAACAGCCGATTGCCGAAGCGCGCCGAAAGCGACACTCGATCTGCTTCGTCCGTGGTCGACGGTTGGCCGCGACCGAGGAAATGGAAACCGGCCAGCCCGGCCAGCGCGAGGACCAGCAAGCCGTTGCCGAAATCGCCGATCGCATCGCCCGCCAGCAGGCTGACCGCCATCAATCCCCAGAACGCCGCATTGCCGAAGCGCTTGGCATTAGTCCGATCGGTCGCGCTGAGGATCGCGAAGGCGGCGAACATTAGTCCGGCGAAAATGTAGAGCCAGTGGAGGCCGATCATTTGTCCGCCCTCCGCAGGCCGCGCTCGAAGCGCCACAGTCTGAAGCCGTGGATCACAAACGCGCCGATCGCGCTCGGAATTGCCCACAGCGCAAGCTGGAGCGGGGCAAGGTCATAGCCATAAGTTGCCAGTGTCGCCTGGATCAGCACGATCGACCCGATGGCGAAAAAGATGTCCTCGCCGAAGAACAGTCCGACATTGTCGGTCGCCGCCGCCATCGCCTTGACCCGGTCGGCGTCTTTGTCGGTCAATTCGCCGTGTGCTTTCTCCGCTGCCGCGAGCGCCATCGGCGCGAGCAGCGGGCGGACGGTCTGAGGATGCCCGGCGGTCGAGTGGAGCCCGATCGCCGAAATGATCTGGCGATAGCCAAGATAGAGCGTCAGCAATTTGCCAACCGTCGCCCCCTTCATTGACCGGATCATCCCGGCCGCGCGCTGCTGCAGCCCGAACCGCTCCAGGCTGCCGATCACCGGCAGGACGATCCACACGATGGCGATGATCCGGTTGTCGTTGAACGCCTTGCCGAAGGTCGAAATGACTTCGACCGGCCCCATTCCCGCGATCAGTCCGGTGGCGATCGCGGCCACCGTCACCACCAGCATCGGATTGAACTTCAGCGCGAAGCCGACGACGACCAGCAGGATCCCGATTAGCGGCCAATAATCGATCATTTGCCTCTTTCCCCAAAGCCGCCGCCGCCGGGCGTTTCGATAACGAACCGATCGCCAACCGCCATCTCGGCCGACGCGGTCGCGCCCAGCGTTTCTATTGTACCAACGCTGCGCTCGACCCAATTGCGTCCCGCCACCGCATCTTCGCCGCCGCAAATGCCGCGCGGTGCGACGGCCCGGCGGTTGGCAAGGATATTGGCGCGCATCGGTTCCAGGAAGGTCAACGCGCGGACGACGCCGTCGCCGCCCCGATGGTCGCCCGCGCCGCCCGACCCGCGCCTGATCGCGAAGCGGTCGAGACGCACCGGCAGCCGGCTTTCGAGGATTTCGGGATCGGTCAGCCGGCTGTTGGTCATGTGCGTTTGCACCGCACTCGTCCCGTCATGGTCGGGACCCGCGCCCGACCCGCCGCAGATCGTTTCGTAATATTGGTAGCGCTCGTTCCCGAAGGTGAAATTGTTCATCGTCCCCTGGCTCGGCGCAAGGCGACCGGTGGCAGCGAACAAGGCATCGGTCACCACCTGGCTGGTCTCGACATTGCCCGCGACCACCGCGGCGGGAAAGTTCGGGCTAAGCATCGATCCGTCGGGCACGACCAGCGTGATCGGGCGCAGGCAGCCGTCGTTCATCGGGATGACGTCGTCGATCAGCGTCCGCACGACATAGAGCGCGGCGGCACGGACGATAGAGCGCGGGGCGTTGAAATTGTCGCCAAGCTGCGCGCTGGTGCCCGTGAAATCAAACGTCGCGGATCGAGCCGCCTTGTCGATGCGGATCGCGACGCGCACCTCGGCGCCATTGTCCATTGCGTAGGCGAAGTCCCCGTCGTCCAACTGGCCGAGCAACCGCCGCACGCTTTCCTCGGCATTGGCCAGGACATGGTCCGTGTAGGCCGCAACCACCTTAGCCCCCTGCTCGCGCGCCGTGCGGACCAGCGTCTCGGCGCCCCGAACGCAGGCGGCAAGCTGGGCGCGCAAGTCGGAGATGTTGCGGTCGACGTTGCGCGCCGGGTGCTCGCCGCCGCCAAGAACCGCGCGCATTTCGGCCTCGAGAAACCGCCCCTCGTCGACCATCAGCACATTGTCGATCAGCACGCCTTCGTCGACGATCGAGCGGCTGTCGGGCGGCATCGATCCCGGCGCGATCCCGCCGATGTCCGCGTGATGCCCGCGCGCCGCGACGAAGGCGGAAGGTTCGCTCGCGTCGTCGTAGAACACCGGCACGATGACCGTGATGTCGGGCAGGTGCGTACCCCCGCGATAGGGATCGTTGAGCACATACGCATCGCCGGGCCGGATGCCCCGCTCGTCGCGTGCCTCGCCGCGCGCCTCGATGACGACCCGGATGCTCTCGCCCATCGACCCCAGATGCACCGGAATGTGCGGCGCATTGGCGATCAGCGCCCCGTCCGCGTCGAACAACGCACAGCTGAAATCGAGCCGTTCCTTGATGTTGACGCTCGTCGCCGTCGCCTGCAGCGCGACCCCCATTTCCTCGGCGATCGCCATGAACAGATTGTTAAAGATCTCGAGGCGGACGGGATCGGCTTCGGTCCCGGCGGCGTGATCGCGGACGACGGGCGATGTCCTCGTCAGGATCAAAGTCCCGTCGCTCGCGCGTCGCCCCGACCAACCGTCGTCGATGACGATGGTCGATGACGGGTCGTGGAGCAGGCGCGGTCCAACGAGCACTTCGCCCGCAAGGTCGGCATCGCACACCGTCGGGTTGACCGGGTCGGCATCGCTGCCGACGGCCTCGGCTACCAGCGCTTCGACGACCGGTACCGCATCCGGCTCGGTATAACCGAAGCGCTGCCGGTGGAGCGCATGAAACGAAGCGCGCATATCCGTGCCGACAGGAAGTTCGATCGACGAATCGCTGCCCGGCAATCGCAACCGCGCGCGATGCTCGACCGCGATCGACGCACGCTCGATCCCCTGTGCGACCAGATCACTAACTGCCGCCGCATCCAGCGCCGCCAGCGCTTCACCGAAATCCACATCGAGTGACTTGATCCAGCTCGCTTCGCGGATCGCCTTCACGCGGGCCAGGCCGATGCCGTAGGCGGACAGCACCCCGGCGAGCGGATGGATCAGGATGCGGCTCATCCCCAGCGCATCGGCCACCGCGCAGGCATGTTGCCCGCCCGCCCCACCGAAGCAGGCCAACGTGTACTGCGTGACGTCATGTCCGCGCGCAATCGAGATCTTGCGGATCGCAGCCGCCATATTATCGACCGCGATGGCCAGAAATCCCTCGGCGATCGCTTCGATGCTGCGCCCGTCGCCAAGCTGACCGGCAATTTCGCGCAACCGCGCCCGCGATGCCTCGATGTCGAGCGGCTGGTTGCCGCCTGGTCCGAATACAGCCGGAAAGTGCGCGGCGTCGATCCGGCCCAGCACCAGATTGCAATCGGTCACCGTCAGTGGCCCACCGGCGCGGTAGCAGGCCGGCCCCGGCTGGGCCCCCGCCGATTCGGGCCCGACTCGAAACCGCATGCCGTCGAACCGGCAGATCGACCCGCCTCCTGCGGCGACCGTGTGCAACTGCATCATCGGTGCCCGGATCCGCGTGCCCGCCACCATGCTCTCCTCGGCCAGTTCGAACCGCCCGGCGTAATGCGACACGTCGGTCGAGGTGCCTCCCATGTCGAATCCGATCAGCCGCACCGCATCGCCGTCGGGAAAATGGGGACTGCTTGCGGCGACCATCCCGACCACGCCGCCCGCCGGTCCCGACAATATGGCGTCCTTGCCGCGAAACGACGCAGCCTCGGTCAACCCGCCATTCGACTGCATGAATTGCAGCGGCGCCGCACCCAGTCCGCTCGAAACGCGGTCGACGTAGCGGCGCAGTACCGGGGACAGATAGGCATCGACCACGGTCGTGTCGCCGCGTGGCACCAGCTTGATCAGCGGTGCCACCTCATGGCTGACCGAAACCTGCCCGAAGCCCATTTCCCTGGCGAGCGCGGCGAGCGCGGCTTCGTGACCGGTATGGCGCCAGCCATGCATCAGCAGGATGGCGATCGCATCGTAACCCTCGGCACGAAGGCGCTCGAAGGCGGATCGCGCCGCCGCTTCGTCGAGCGGTTGCACCACCGCGCCGTCCGCCCCCACCCGCTCGTCGATTTCGACCACGGTGTCATAGAGCATGGTCGGAACAACGATATGCCGGGCAAAGATGTCGGGCCTGGCCTGCGTCCCGATCCGCAGCGCATCGGCGAAACCGCGACTTACCGCCAGCGCCACCCGCTCGCCCTTGCGTTCGAGCAGTGCGTTGGTGGCGACCGTTGTCCCCATCCGTACCGCGTCCAGGCTGCCGCCTTCCTGCTGCAGGATCCGCGCGATCCCCTCCAGCGCGGCGTCGGCATAGTCCGCCGGATTTTCGGACAGCAATTTCATTACCCGCTGCCGATTGCCCGGGCCGTGCGCGACGATATCGGTAAAGGTCCCGCCGCGATCGATCGCAAAGGTCCAGCCGCCAGTCACCGCCCTACTGAAGCAGGATAGACGCCGCGCCTCAATCGCTTCTCGCTGGACGACAGCGGAATTGAACAGCTAAAGGCGCTGCCGACGCCGGATTAGCTCAGATGGTAGAGCAGCGGTTTTGTAAACCGAAGGTCGCGGGTTCGATTCCTGCATCCGGCACCATCCGCGCGAAGCAGCATCGGGCCTCTTACCCCGTTTTTCACCACAAGCGCGGCAATTCGCCAATTCGCGAAGTTATCCACAAAATTGTTCGACCAGACGCCCCCATGTTTCGCCTCGAATGCGTGATTTTGGACTCGCGAATCGGTTCGCAACCTGCTCTAACAATCAGGTGGTTACGGTCTTCGGATCGAAGCGACGAAGCCCTCGGGCGGAAGCGCAGAGAACCTTAAGTCGAAACCATGGAGCCCCGGATACTTCGGTATCCGGGGCTTTCTTATGTCCGCTTAGTCCGCATTGCGATGCAGGGAAATTTCCGAGTTGAGGGAGGGGCCCCTCCCGCCTTCCGCAACCCTACCCAAAAGATTTTCAAATTTTTTTCGAACCGCCTGGAACCGAATGCCCGGTGCGCGGTTATTCTTACGTGGTTCAACTCTTCGGAGGCGAACCATGGAGCCCCGGTTACTTCGGTAACCGGGGCTTACTTGTATCTGACATCCCTACAGCGCCGCCGGCTCGACCTCGGCCAACCTGATCCGCCGCGATCGATCGGTCAGCGGATATTTGTTGCCGTTGGCGCAGTTGAACAGCAGCACTTTCTCTCCCGCGTCGACCAGTCCTCGCTCAAGTGCCATCCGCCATCCCGCCAGAACCGCACCGCCCTCTGGGCACAGCAGGAAACCATCGTCCTCGGCGGCGTCACGCACGGCTTCCATGATCGCCTCCTCGGCCACTGCCAGCGCCGCCCCGCCGCTGTCGCGCACCGCGCGCAGGATCAGGAAGTCGCCGACGGCCTTGGGCACGCGGATCCCCGTGGCCATCGTCGCCGCTCCGTCCCACCGCTCGGCGAAGTCCTCGCCCGCCTCGAAAGCGCGGACGATCGGCGCGCAACCCTCAGCCTGAATCGCATACATCCGCGGCCGCTTCGATCCGATCAGGCCGATCGCTTCCAGCTCGTCGAATGCCTTCCACATGCCGATCAGCCCGGTGCCCCCGCCGGTCGGGTAGAAGATCGCGTCGGGCAGTTCCCAGCCGAACTGCTCGGCCAGCTCCAGCCCCATCACCTTCTTTCCCTCGATCCGATAGGGCTCCTTCAGCGTCGAGAAATCGAACCATCGTCCTTCTGCCGCGCCTTTCCCGACCAGTGCACCGCATTCGTCGATCTGTCCGTCGGCGACATAGACCGACGCGCCATAGGCCGCGGTCTCGGTGACATTGATTTCGGGCGTCTCGGCCGGGCAGATGACGATCGTCTCGATCCCCGCTCGCGCGCCATAAGCGGCGAGCGCCGCGCCGGCATTGCCATTGGTCGGCATCGCGATCCGGCTCACCCCGAAATGCCTGGCCATGCTGACCGCCATCGCCAGGCCCCGTGCCTTGAACGATCCCGTCGGCAGCCGCCCTTCGTCCTTGACCAACGGCGCGTGTGTCCCCTGTCGACGGCCGATGCCATCCAGTGCGACCAGCGGCGTTTCGGGTTCGCCCAGGCTGACCGCCTGCGCGCCGTCGGGAAGCGGCAGCAGTTCGCGCCATTTCCACATGCCCGCGGGGCGTCCGGCAAGGACGTCTCGGGTCAGCACCCGCCCGACCGCGTCAAGGTCGTATCGCGCCAGCAGCGGCTTCCCCGCCCGTGACAGATTGTGCAGCCGGTTGGCCTCGTAGCGCTCACCGGTCAGCGAGCATTCGAGGTGGGTCATGAACATGAGGTCACTCGCAATGAAAAATCAGCAGTCGTCGCAATCATCGCCCCGTTCGACCTCGCGCTCGACCTGGATGGTCGAATGGTCGATGCCGAACAATTGATGGACGTAGGCATTGGCCTGGCGAAGGATCAGGTCGCGATCGACATCGTCGGCAACCTGCAGGTGGACCGTCATCGCCGTCTCGGTGGTCGACAGGGACCAGATATGCAGATGATGCGTGCCGACCACGCCCGGCAATTTCTCCAGCGCACGGGCGACCTGTCCGGACTCGATGTTCTTCGGCGTTCCGGCCAGCGTCATCGAGGTCGATTCCAGCAGCAGTCCCCATGTTCCCCACAGGATGACCGCGGCGACGATCAGGCTGATGATCGGATCGATCCAGCGCTCGCCGGTCAACAGGATCAGTAATCCGGCCACGACCACCGCCGCCGACACCGCCGCGTCTGCCGCCATGTGCATGTAGGCGCCGCGGATGTTGATATCGCCATGCCGGCCGCGCGCGAACAGCCAGGCGGTGACCCCATTGATCGCAATGCCGACGGCGGCGACGGCCATGACCACCGACCCGTTGGAAGGCTCGGGTTCGATCAGTCGGCGGATCGCCTCGGCCCCGATACCGCCCACCGCGATCAGGAGCAGCAAGGCATTGATCAGCGCCGCAAGGATCGAACTTTTCTTGAGGCCGTAGGAAAATCGCGGGCTCGGGCGCCGCTTGACCAGCAGTGCACCGACATAGGCAACCACCAGACCGAGCACATCCGACAGATTGTGCCCCGCGTCGGCCAGCAACGCCATCGAGTTGGCGGAAAAGCCATAGATGGTCTCGACCACCACGAATGCCAGGTTGAGCCCGATGCCGATGATGAAGGCACGGCCGAAATTGTCGCCCGCATGGCTGTGACCGTGGCCATGATCATGACCCGCGTGGCTGTGTCCAGCACCCATCAGGCGGGGATAGCGGCGGCGGGTGGAGCGTCAAGCAATTGCAACCCCAACGCAAAAACGGCCCGGACCTTTGGGGGTCCGGGGCCGCTAAAGGAGCGCCCTGTCGGGAATGCATGCCGTTGGGGTCGAGCAGGCCAGGATGCCCGGAGGCGTCCGAACCGCGAGACGGGCTAGAGGTCGATGCCGGCGGCGATCGCTTCCAGCTTGCGGACCCGTTCGCGAAGGTCGGCGATCTCGATCCGGCCGGTGGCGGGGGGAAGCATGGTCGCCTCCGCCCTACCGCTGACCAGTTCCATTCGCTTGAGTTCCAGCCAACCCTGCCAGCCTTTCAGCGTGGCCCAGGCGGCGATCCCGATTGCAACCATCACGCTGGCCGCAATGAAGGCGGTGGCAGTCAAGTCGAACATCATTTTTCCTCCCGCAGCGCTTCGATCTCCCGCGCCAGCTCATGGTCTTTCTGGGATGCGATGTGGTGGTCGATCGCCATCATCCGGCGGTCGGTCTCGTCGAGCTCGGTGCGCATCGCATGGACGCTGGTGCGCTTGGTGCCGAGGTCGCCCATCCGTTCGTAATCCGACCGGCGATCGCGCCCACCCAGTCCGGTTTCGGCCTTTTTCTTCTGCATGTGCAGATAGATACCGCCGCCGACATAGGCCAGGATGGCCAGCTTCCAGCTGATCAGGATGGCAACCGCGATCAATCCGATACGGATGAGGGTCGGGTCGACATTGAAGATGTCGCCAAAGGTGGAGGCAACGCCCGCAATCTTCTTGTCGTGGCGGTTGAGCGAATATTTCGACGGCATGGTCACGCTGTCCTTCCCTTTACTTCTTGGCCGCGAGAGCGGCCTTCAATTCTTCCAGTTCGGCATCGACCTGGTCGGTCGCGCGAAGCTCGGCGATTTCTTCTTCCAGGCTTTTGGGCCCGGTCATGCCCATGGCTTCGGCATAGCCTTCGGCAAGGTCGGCGCGCCGTTCCAGAATGTCGAAGCGCGAAAAGGCGTCCTCGGTGCGGCTGCCGTGCAGCATTTCGCTGGCCCGGGCGCGGCTGACCGCGCTTTCGATCCGGTTGGCAATGCTGGCTTGGCGTGAGCGGGCTTCGGCAAGCTTGGCCTGCAGGCGGGCGATGTCGGCTTCGTAACCGCGCAGCACCGCCTCGATCTGGGCGACTTCCTCGCGCAGTCCGTCAGCCATTTCGGCCGCCTTCTGCTTTTCGCCGAGTGCGGCGCGGGCCAGGTCCTCGCGGTCCTTTTCCAGCGCCAACTGGGCCTTGCCGGTCCAGCTTTCGCCAATCCCGTCGAGACGATCGATCGCACGCCGCATTTCCTTCATGTCGGCGATCGACCGGGCGGCGGTCGCCCGTACTTCGACCAACGTCTCTTCCATTTCGACGATGATCATCCGGATCATCCGCGCCGGGTCTTCAGCCCGGTCGAGCAATTCGGTGACGTTCGCCGCGATGATGTCGCGGGTGCGGGTGAAGATCGGGCCCGACAGCAAATTGGCCAACGGCGCGAAGCGGAACGAGTCCGGCTCGCTTTGGGCGTCGGTGCCGGGCATCCGGGGGGTGCGGGCCGGCACCTTGGCCACGATCGGTTCAAATTCATGCACGGACGGAAACTCCGGTGCTTGCAACCGAAGTTGCAGGGGCGATGGCTGCGCCGACTGCGACCGTGCTCATGAGGACCGCCGCGAAGGCAGCTACCAAGTGGCGCTGAAGGTTCGAACCAAACATTGTCATTCTCCCTTTTTGGATCGCCATCCAATCCGGCAACCCATGCAGGATGATATTCAAGAGCCGTGCCAATCCCGTATTTCCGCCATTTTTTTCTTTTTGGCCACGTTTATGGACGGCGGTTGGCGGATTTTCCCACCAGCATTTGGGAAAGCTGACCAACTGTTCATGTTGGCGATGCTCCGCTCAAGGAACGAAGGCGGGCGTCGTGCGCTGGGATGGGCAACGAACCACTCGAAGAAGGAATCGATTATGTTGGGAAAACTTGCAGGCGCGTTTATCGGTAACAAGGTTGCCGGCCGCCATGATGGCGCCAAGGGCGCGTTGATCGGTCTCGGCCTCGCGGCCATCGCACGGCGCGGTCTCGGACCGCTCGGCCTCGCGCTCGGCGCGGGCTGGGCCGCCAAGAAGTTCTACGACAAGCGCCAGGCCGGCCGTGGCGCCACCTATCCGGGCGACGCCACCACGCGCTAGTTCAATGCTCCGCCCCGGCCCGTAATTGGCGCCGGGGCGGAGATCCTTAGATTATTCAGCGTCGCTTTCGTCGGCGCGAGCCTCGTAATACGGCTCCACCACGCCCTTCAGCTTGACCGTCATCGGATTGCCGAAGCGATCGCGGCTGCGACCGGCGGCGACGCGGATCCAGCCTTCGGACACGCTATATTCCTCGACATTGGTCTTTTCGACCCCGTTGAACCTGATCCCCACCCCACGCTCGAGCACTTCCTGATTGAAGTGCTCGCTGCGCGGGTCGAGGCTGAGATGATCGGGGAGCGCCGGCGCACTATCGTCTACAGTGGATTTTTTTTCGGTCATGGGTCGCGCCTTTGCCTTCGCAAGTGCGCTTCGTCAAACACGCAAGCGATGAGTCATATCGATTTTCGATAATTCCCATTGACGCGCCAGCCTATTGGGTTTATCGATTGTCGATATTGACCATATCGGAGATCGACAAATGCCCACCGAAATCAAGTCTTCGGATCCGCTTCTTTCCTTGGGACGTTTAATTGCGCGCGTCCTGATGGGTTTGTGTGTCATCGTCAGCCTCATCATGGTCGTCGTCTTGGCGACCGGCCTCACTGTACAACGTAGTGAGATGATGGACCGCGCCGCCGCAGCGAGTGGAGGCACGATGGGATATCCCTCGATCCTGCTTGCCATCACCCTCGTCATCGCCCTGATGGCAAGCGCGTTTCTCTTCCTGCTCCAACTTGTCCGCATGATCGGCTCGGTCGAGCAGGGCGATCCGTTTCAACCCTCAAACGCCGACCGGCTTCGACGGATGGGGTGGCTGACAATCGTTTCGCAGCTCATTCTCTTCATCCTCGCCTGGATTGGCGCCGGGCTGGATGGACCCCGGCCACCGGTGATGATCGAAGATGCGCTCAATGCCGCCTTTGGCAGTGTCCTGCTCACGATCGCTCTGTTCGTCCTCGCCCGCATATTCCGCCGTGGCACCGAAATGCGCGACGAACTGGAAGGCACGATCTGATGCCGATAATCGTCACCCTTGATGACCGACTGCACGACAAGCGGATGACGCTGACCGAACTCGCCGAACGAGTCGATCTCACCCTCGCCAACCTGTCGATCCTAAAGACCGGCAAGGCCAAGGCGGTCCGCTTCTCGACCCTTCAGGCGTTGTGCCGTGAACTCGATTGCCAGCCCGGCGATCTGCTCGGCTACGCGCCGGATTGACTTGGCTTGACTTCGCCGCGATCCAATGATGTAACAATATCACATTGTTGGAGAGTGGCGATGGCAAAGCGTTTCATGTCGCGTGTCGCAATGGGTTTAACGCTGAGCGCGGGCGTTGGCGGGCTGGTGGCATTGGCATCGGCACAACCCGCGGTTCGGCCACCCGCCACCATGCCGTCCGGATCGCTAGAAGCGTTCAGGTCCGACGCCGATTTCCTCGGCTGGCTGAAGAAGCGCGAGGAGGCGGCGCGGCGGCAGCCGCAGGAAATGGCCCTCCCACCACCACCGCCGCCGCCTCCCCCGGCCATGGAGGCCCCAAGTGCGGCAGCGGTCGCGGCGCCCTCCGCCGACATCGTCACCACGGGCAGCCGCGTGGCATCGGACAAGATCACCAACACGCAGGAAGCCGACGTCGACGAAGGCGGGATCGTCAAGAAACTTGGCGATCTGCTCGTGATCCTCCGACGCGGCCGACTCTTTACCGTCTCCACCGCCGGCGGCGGGCTCCGTCCGATCGACCATATCGATGCCTATCCGCCGGGCGTCAGCGGGCGCGGCGACTGGTATGACGAGATGCTGATCAGCGGCAACCGCGTGATCGTCATCGGCTTCAGCTATGCGCGCGGCGGAACGGAGGTAAACCGCTTCCGATTGTCGCCCGATGGCCGCCTGTCCTTCGACGACGCTTATCACCTGCGTTCCAACGATTATTACAGTTCGCGCAACTACGCCTCGCGGTTGATCGGCAACCGTCTGGTCTACTATACCCCGCTCGATCTGGACTGGTCCGATCCGTTCGCCAGTTTCCCCGCGCTCGACCGTTGGCAGTCCGGACGCAAGGCGCAGTTCCGTCGCATCGCCGGCGGACGCGACACCTACATCGTCCCCGACCAGCGCGATGACGAAAGTGCCGATCTTTCAACACTGCACAGCGTCATGGATTGCAATCTAACCGCACCGGTGATGGATTGCCGCGCGACCGCCGTCATCGGCCCGTCGAGCCGGACCTTTTACGTCAGCGGCACCGGTGTCTATCTGTGGATTTCGCAAGACTCCTACGATCGCCGGAATGCCGCTCGCGCATGGCTCTACCGGATTCCCTTCGACCGCCGCGAGCGGCCCTCGGCCATCGGCGCGATGGGTGCCCCCACCGACCAGTTCAGCTTCCGCGAAGATCGCTCGGCCGGCCTGGTCGACGTGCTGGTCCGGCGCGATGGTGGCGGCGATGCCATGTGGCGCGCGGAGAACAACCCGACCGACGTGGCGCTGCTATCGGTTCCGATGCGCGCGTTTGGCGACGGCACCAGGATGGTCCAGCGGTCGCGCTATCGCTTCCTGCCCGGGGCCGGTCGGAATGCCTGGAATTTCCAGAACCGATTCGTCGGCAATCATGTCCTCTACGGCGGCCACGGCTACGACGGCGGCCAGAAGTCGGATTTGATCGCGGTCGGGCTGCGCGGGGGGCCGATCGTTCGGCTGGCGCTGCCCCACGCGGTCGAGCGGATCGACCAAATGGGTGCCGACGGGATCGCCATCGGCAGCGATCCGAACGGCGCGCTGACCTTTACCTCGGTCGACCTCACCCGACCGGCGGCGCGTCTCGGAAGCGGCTTCGTCTTCCCCGGCGCGCAACAGGGCGAGACCCGGAGCCAGGCATTCTTCTTCCGCCCCGACAATGCCGACGGATCGAACGGCCTGCTCGGCCTGCCGATCACCCGCGCGCGGGAATCGCAATTCGCGCGCTTCATCGGCAATGCCGCCTCGATCCTCTACCTGCGTCGCGATCAGCGCCGGCTGTCCGAAGCCGGCCGCCTCGATTCCGATCCGCGCGGCGCGGTCGATGATTCGTGCCAGGCAAGCTGCGTCGACTGGTACGGCAACGCCCGCCCGATCTTCATTGGCAACCGCGTCTTTGCGCTGATGGGCTATGAGCTGGTCGAAGGGCGGCAGGGCCCGCGCGGTCTCATCCGCGAAGTCGGCCGGACCAACTTCGCGCCTCCCGGACCCCAGCGGGACCGCCGCTAGGCCGAGGGCAAGTCCCGCCCTTATTGCCCGATTGGCCACGCTTCATTAAGCGCGGTCGGCAATGACCGACTCCCCCCGACACCGCGCCAATCGACCGGCGCTCGCGCTGCATGTGCCCGAGCCGACGTACCGGCCGGGAGACACGCCCGATTTCTCCACCATCGCCGTCCCCGCCGCGGGCAGCGCGCCGCGCCCCGATGTCGCGGCGAAGGCCGAGGAAACCTTCCCGCTCTGTACCCATCTCGTCCGCGTGCTCGACGACGATGGGCGCGCGGTCGGCCCGTGGGATCCCAGGCTCGACCCCGACACGCTGCGCAAGATGCTCAAGGACATGAAGACCGTCCGCGTATTCGACGATCGCATGTATCGCGCCCAGCGTCAGGGCAAGACCAGCTTCTATATGAAGTGCACCGGGGAGGAGGCGATCGCGGTCGCCGCCGCCACCGCGATGGATCCGGAGGACATGCACTTCCCGACCTATCGCCAGCAGGGGCTGCTCGTGGCGCGCGGCTATCCGCTGGTGACGATGATGTGCCAGATCTACTCTAACGGCGGCGATCCGCTCCACGGCCGCCAGCTGCCGATCATGTATTCGGACAGGAAGCACGGCTTCTTTTCCATTTCGGGCAATCTCGGCACCCAATATCCGCAGGCCGTGGGCTGGGCGATGGCTTCCGCGATCAAGGGCGACAGTCGCATTGCGATGGGCTGGATCGGCGACGGCGCGACCGCGGAGGGCGACTTCCATTCCGCGCTGACCTTCGCCGCGGTCTACCAGGCGCCGGTCATTCTCGCGGTGGTCAACAACCAGTGGGCGATTTCCAGCTTTTCGGGTCTCGCGGGGGCCGAGCAGGCGACCTTCGCCAGCCGTGCGGTGGGCTATGGCGTTGCGGGACTGCGGGTCGACGGCAATGACGCGCTCGCCGTCTATGCCGCGGTTCGCTGGGCAAGCGAGCGCGCCCGCACCAACGGCGGCCCGACCCTGATCGAATTCTTCACCTATCGCGCCGAAGGCCACTCCACCTCCGACGACCCGACCGGCTACCGCCCCAAGGGCGAGCCCGACGTTTGGCCATTGGGCGATCCGATCGACCGGCTGAAGGCGCACCTCGTCGGCCTCGGCGAATGGGACGACAATCGCGACAAGGCGCTCGATGGAGAGATCGACGCTACCGTCCGCGCCGCGCAGAAACAGGCCGAGCAGCAGGGCATCCTGTCACAGCAGGGCTTCGACAACATCAGTTCGATGTTCGACGACGTCTATGCCGACGTCCCCTGGCACATCGCCGAGCAGCGCGACGCCGCGCTCGACGAAGCGCGCGAATTCCTCGGGCGGGACGCCTCATGACCAACCGCAACATGATCGAGGCGATCAACGACGCCCACCGCGTGATGATGGCCGCCGACGACAATATCGTCGTGTTCGGGGAGGATGTCGGCTTCTTCGGCGGCGTGTTCCGCGCCACCGCCGGCTTGCAGGAGCAGTTCGGCAAGACCCGCTGCTTTGACGCCCCAATCTCCGAAGGCGGGATCATTGGCACCGCGGTCGGCATGGCCGCCTACGGACTGAAACCCTTGGTCGAGATCCAGTTCGCCGATTACATCTACCCCGGCTACGACCAGATCGTCAGCGAGGTCGCGCGGATGCGCTACCGCACCGCGGGCGAGTGGACCATGCCGATGGTCATCCGCAGCCCCTATGGCGGCGGCATCTTCGGCGGCCAGACGCATAGCCAGAGCCCCGAGGCACTGTTCACCCACGCCACCGGCCTCAAGACCGTCATTCCGTCCAACCCCTACGACGCCAAGGGCTTGCTGATCGCCGCGATCGAGGATCCCGATCCGGTGCTCTTCTTCGAGCCCAAGCGGATCTACAACGGCCCGTTCGACGGCCATCACGACCGGCCCGTCACGCCTTGGGCCAAGCACGAGCTGAGCGATGTCCCCGACGGCCATTATACCGTGCCCCTCGGCAAGGCGAAGGTCGTCCGCGAAGGCGAAGCGCTGACGATCCTGACTTACGGTACGATGGTCCACGTCAGCCTTGCGGCGGTCGAAGAAAACGAGATCGACGCCGAAGTGATCGACCTGCGCACGCTGATCCCGCTCGACATCGAGACGATCGAGGAAAGCGTGAAAAAGACCGGCCGTTGCCTGGTCGTCCAGGAAGCGACGAAAACATCAGGCTTCGGCGCCGAGCTTGCCGCGCTGGTGCAGGAACGCTGCTTCTATCACTTGGAAGCGCCGGTCGAGCGCGTCGCGGGTTGGGATACGCCCTATCCCCACGCCTACGAATGGATCTATTTCCCCGGCCCGATCCGGATGAAAAACGCACTTCAGAAGGTCCTGTCCGCATGAGCACCTACAAGTTCAAGCTTCCCGATATCGGCGAAGGCATCGCCGAGGCCGAAATCGTCGCCTGGCACGTCAAGGTCGGCGACGTCATCGGCGAGGATCAGCAACTGGCCGACATGATGACCGACAAGGCGACGGTCGAGATGGAAAGCCCGGTCGCGGGCACGGTCACCAAGCTGGCCGGCGAAGTCGGCGACCAGATCGCGATCGGCAGCGTGCTGGTCGAGATCGAAACGGCAGGCGACGAGAGCGCCCGGACCGAAACCACCACCGACGACCAGCCGCTGGGTGACGGGCTGGTCGAGCCGACCCAGGCGCAGAAGGAAGAAATTCCCGTCGCGGCGACACAAGTCGAAAGCCCACCTCCCGCCAAAGTGGCAGTGGTCGACGCGCCGAAGGCGAGCGGGGGAGGGCCTGATCCCAGCCACGGTGACAATACCTCCCCCAGCCCCTCGCACACTGGTGTGAACGGATCGGAAAAAACCCTCGCCTCCCCCGCCGTGCGCCAACGCGCGCGCGACCTCGGGATCGATCTTGCCGAGGTGAAGACGGCGTCCGACCGCGTTCGCCACGCCGACCTCGACGCCTACCTTCTCTACAACGGCGGCAGCCTCGGCCACGCCCCCGCGGTCAAGCGCGCCGACGAAACCGTTAAGGTCGTCGGCCTGCGCCGCAAGATCGCCGAGAATATGCAGGAGGCGAAGCGCCGGATCCCGCACTTCACCTTGGTCGAGGAGTTCGACGTCACCGAGCTCGAGGACACGCGGGCGATGATGAACCGTGATCGCGGCGACAATCCCAAGCTCACCCTGCTGCCCTTCCTGATCACCGCGATGGGCAAGGCGCTGGCCGACTGGCCGATGCTCAATGCCACCTTCGACGACGACAATATGTCGCTGACCCGGCACGGCGCGATGCACCTCGGCATGGCCACCCAGACGCCGGGCGGACTGATGGTGCCGGTGATCCGCGACGCGCAGGGCAAGTCGGTGTGGAGCCTCGCCCGCGAGGTCGCGCGCCTCGCCGATGCCGCCAAGTCGGGCAAGGCCAGCCGCGACGAACTGTCGGGCTCGACCATCACCTTGTCGTCGCTCGGCCCGATGGGCGGGGTCACCTCGACCCCGGTCATCAACCGCCCCGAAGTGGCGATCATCGCGGTCAACAAGGTGCGCGAAATGCCGGTGATCGTCGACGGCGAGTTGGAAGCGCGCAAGCTGATGAACCTCAGCCTCAGCTGCGATCATCGCGTGGTCGACGGCTGGGATGCCGCCAATTTTCTCCAAGCGATGAAGAAATTGATCGAAAACCCGCTGCGGCTGCTGTCGTAAGGCGCGATGGCGAAGGCGGATCAGGTTGAAGTCACGGCGCGGATCGTCGTCGTCAACCCGGTGCCCGGCGTCCTCCACAGCCTGCAATCGAAGGATAATCGGCCGCTCGATCCGAAACGCTCCGCCGACGGCACGCCGCTGGCGTTCGACTTTCCGCTACGTATCGGTCCCGGTCCGAAGTTCTTCGGCGATCAGGTGCGCCCCGAAGGCAAGGTGCGTCGCTTCGTCTACATCCGGATCGGCCAGTCGGCGGGGGAGCATGGCTCGCCCTGGTCGCGGCGGATGAAGATCGACATTCACGACACCGATCCCGCGACGCTCGACCGCGCGCTGGCCGGCGGCGGGGTGCTCGAATATCGGATCGACGGCACGGCTGCCGACGGCACTCCGGCCTGCGCGACGATCCGGCCGGTCGTCGCCAAAATCGCGCCTCGGTGAACGCATGATCGCCGCGCCGCGTGCCGATCCCGCCTGGGACAGTTTCTGGCGTTACGACCGATTGTCCTCGTTCCACGCTGCCCCGGGCGCTCCAAATTACGAGCCGCCGGTGGCCGACGGCTGGCGCACCTTTTTCGCCGCCTTGCCCGTTGGTGCGCGCGTGCTCGATATCGCGACCGGCAACGGCGCCATCGCGGTGCTCGCGGTCGAAGCCAACAGCAGCTTCGTGGTAACGGGGGCCGACCTTGCGGCGGTGGAGCCGAGCGCATTCGTCACCCGTAGCCGCGACGCGCTCGACCGGATCGCCTTTCTCCCCAACACTCCCGCCGAAGCGCTCCCGTTCCCCGACGCCAGCATCGACGCCGCGGTCAGCCAGTACGGGATCGAATATTCCGACCTGTCGCGCTCGCTCGCCGAAGTCGCGCGCGTGCTGTGTCCCGGCGGTCGCCTGCGGTTCGCCTGTCACGCGGCGGAAGGCAGCATCGCGCGCGCCACCGCGTCGAGTCTGTCCGATGCCGACTTCCTGATCGATCTCGACCTCGTCGCCCTTGCCGAGCGGGATCCAGCCACGTTCGATGCCGGTCTGAAGGCCATTGCCGACCGCGCGCCGACCGCGACCGACGTCGCGATGCTCGCCAACGTCCATGAGACGATGGGCGACGCCTACGATCATCGCCGCGCCGACCTTGCCGCTACCGCGCAAAGCCTGACCGATGAGATCGTCGCCCATCGAGCGCGTCAGGCCGCGCTGCTCGCCGCCGCCCGGACTGGCCGCCAGATGCGGGACATTGGCGCGACCCTGATGGCGCTCGGCCTCTCGGGCATCGTCCATGACGAGCAACGCGACGGAGCCGA
Organism: uncultured Alphaproteobacteria bacterium; assembly: GCA_963740965.1. Classification (GTDB taxonomy): domain Bacteria; phylum Pseudomonadota; class Alphaproteobacteria; order Sphingomonadales; family Sphingomonadaceae; genus Sphingomicrobium. The sequence continues at coordinate 56,605 of CAVUFW010000005.1, read as the reverse complement.
CCTTATCGGCCACGTCATCGAGGCATCGCGCCCCTAATCCTTCCCGATCTCGCGCCAGCTTTTTTCGCTGACCTCGACATCGAACTTCTTGGCCGCGGTCTTGATCCGCTTCCACGCCGCATCGCGATCGTCGTCGCTGACGTCCTTGACCTGGTTGAATCGCGCAATGGCGTTACGCACGTGGCTGGCGTTCTCCAGCGGCTCCTTGCGCCGCTCGGGAAAGGCGAACGCACTTTTCTCTAGATCATCGCGGTCTTCGGTCGACAATTTGGCCATGACAGGTCTCCTTGGGATGACCCGCCAACAACGCACGATCCGTGCGAAAGTGGCCTTGGCTAGGCCGCCTTGCTGTCGATCCGCTCCATCAATTCGACCGACCGGATCGAATAGCATTTGGCCATTCCGGCGTGGCTCGCAGTCACCCGATTGTCAGTCGCGCGAAGGGCGGCGACGGTTTCCTCATTGGCCCGGCGAAGCAGATATTCCACCTCACCGTAATCGCCGCTCGCGGGCTGGGTGTCGGGGTCCAGAGGGGTCAGACTGATCATGGATATTCTCGCGTTTTGCAGCCGGGCGATCCTCGCGCCCGGCCGATAAATCTCATGTGAAGCGCGGACGGCGCCGCGCCTCGCTTCGCCTCAGGCAGCCAACGCCTCGACCTCGCTCAGGCCATTCGCGATACCTGCCTCGCGCTGTTCGGGGCCGACCGCGATGCCGTCGGCGTGGACGAAGTCGGGCACGATGCCGAGGAAGCCGAGCACCCCGCGAAGATAGGTTTCGACATGCTCCATCGCGCTATCGCTCTCGTAATAGCCCCCGCGCGAGATGGCGACGATGACGCGCTTGTCGCCCGCCAGTCCGATCGGCCGGCCGTCCTCGCCATAGCGGAAGGTCTTGCCCGCCACCGCGACCCGGTCGATCCACGCCTTGAGCTGGCTGGGGATTCCGAAATTGTACATCGGCGCGCCGATCACCACCGTGTCGGCGGACAGGAATTCGTCGACCACCTTCGTATCCGCAAAGGCGCCGAGGGTCAGATGGTCGAGCGGCTCGGCGGCGAGATCGCGGACGATCAGTTCGGCGTCCGGCGCGGCCGCGACGAGCTGGCTGGCAATGGCGGCGGTAAGCTGGCGGCTGACGCTGTTTTCACCGGTGATGCTGCTGTCGATCTTGAGGATGGTCATCATCTGGTCCTTGGTATTGATTTGTGCCTGGGACACTTTAAATAACCGAGCATGGAACAGCTTCAAGAACGCAAAAATTTGATACCGACGCACATCGATGTGCCTATCCCGCATGATACGCGCAGTGTGACGCCGGACGGTCCCTGCCTGCAGTCGGCGGGGTGCAAGAATGTCGCCCCGGTGCTCAACCGCGTTGGCGACAAGTGGAGCATGCTCATCGTGATGATCCTGTCGCGCGGCCCCCGCCGCTTCTCCGAACTCAAGCGGGAGATCGACGGCATTTCCCAGCGCATGCTGACCCTGTCGCTGCGTGGTCTGGAACGCGACGGCCTTCTCACCCGGACCGTCACCCCGACCATTCCGCCGCGCGTCGATTACGAGCTAAGCGAGCTCGGCATTTCCCTGCGCGAGCCGGTCAAGGCGCTCGGCGATTGGGCGATCGAGCACATCGCCTGCATCCGCGCCGCGCAGCAGAAGTTCGACGAGGTGCACGATGGCTGACTGGCGTCACGACATGATCGACCGGGTTCGCTCGCTGATCGAGGCGGCCGACCCGCAAGCGGTCGAGGAAGTGAAATGGCGCAAGCCCTCTAACCCTGACGGCGTCCCGACATGGTCGCACGGCAAGCTGATCTGCACCGCCGAAACCTACAAGGACAAGGTCAAGCTGACCTTCGCCCACGGCGCCAGTCTTCCGGACCCCGCCGGCCTGTTCAATGCCAGCCTTGACGGCGGCAAGCGCCGCGCCATCGACCTCCGCGAGAACGACAAGCTCGACGACGGCGCGTTCAAAGCGCTGATCCGCGCCGCGGTCGCCTACAATCGGGGCTAATCTAGCTCCCCGCCCATTCCTTGGTTTTCTCGACGATCGTCAGGTCGCGCAGCAGCGCATCGACACTCTCGGTAAGCTCGGGCAGGAAGCTGATCTGGTGCCGGGCGCCGCGATAGCTTTCGACCATCAACAGCGCGTCGATCAGGATCGGCACCACCACCGACTCCGGGTCGTCCAGTTCGGTGAGCCCCTGCAATTTCTTCAGCGCCTTGTGGCGCGCGGCCTCGGGGTTGGACATGGCCGCGGCCCGTCCGATCATCCAGCTCATTCATGGTCTCCGGTAAAGACCATCAGGATAAAGCAGCGCGTCAAAGAGGGAAGTTCGAGCGGGCGCGCGAAGGGGTCGGCTTGGCGTTACCGGACCGGATCATTGCCATTCCTGCATTCGCCGCTTCACAAAGCGAGCCCGCGGTCGCATGGTGGAAGCGAGCGCGACAGCGTCAGGCCGTGCGGCGGGGCTGGAGATTAACCGTGGACACAGCACGCGTCTGGGCCCTGTTATATTCGCGCAAGGGTGACAATGCCCAGGCATTGGCGGTGGCCCGCTCGCTCGGCTTCCCGATTGAAACGAAGATTTTGCGGTACACCCCGCTTCGTGCGCTGAGTGGCCATCTCGGCCGCTCGTTGCTCGCTCTCGATCGTCCAAGTCGCGCGCTGATCCGTCCGCCGTGGCCCGACGCGGTGGTGGCGATCGGGCGCTGGAGCGTTCCCGTCACCCGCGCCATCAAGCGGCTTAGTGGTGGTCGTACGCGGATCATCTTCCTCGGCAACCCGCGGATCAGTCCGCGTCATTTCGACCTCGTCGTGGCCACCCGCGACTATTCCCTGCCAAGCGCCGGCAACATCGTCGTCGCCCCGCTGCCGATGCTCGACCCGCCGTCCTGGGTGCAAATCGAGCAAGCCGAACTCATCGCAATCGACGGGCCTGCCGCGGCCGCGCATCCTCCTACTGGTCGGTGGCTCGGTGAAATATTGGTCGCTGACGGCCGACGATCTCACCGCCGCCATTGCCGTCCTTTCCGAGTCCGCCAACCGGCGCGGCGGCTCGTTGGCGGTGAGCGGCAGCCCACGAACTCCTGCCGATCTGATGGATGCGGTACGGCAGGCCCTGCCTGCTGCGCTCCACGGTCATATTGAGACGTCGCGCGACGGTGGACTGGCCGCTTTGCTCGATCAGGCCGATGAAATTTTCGTGACCGGCGACAGCATGACCATGATCGCCGAAGCCATTTACACCGGAAAGCCGGTCGGCATCATTCCGCTCAAGTTATCCGCCGATGGAGTTCGCAAGCTGGGGCCAGCCATCGCGACTGACGGCGCGCGGACGAAACGGCGCGATCTTCGACGCTTCTGGGTGGAATTATGGGCGCGACACCTGGCGGGCACCTTGGCCAGACCCCTTGCCGCCCCGCTTATTATCTCGACCGCCTCATTCGCCCGCGTCACGGCGCTGGCTCAAGGCTTGATCCAGCGTCCGGCAGACTGGGCGGGCGCTGGCAGGGTTCGACCGTATTTCGGCGCCTGGACCAATCCGCTGGCCGAGGGAGTTCGCCATAGCCTTGGCGCAATTTCGCTCGCCGCGCGCGATTCCCGAACGCCCTGGTATTCGAAAATGCTCGCCGTCACTTCGACGATCTTGGCGGTTTCGCCGGTCGACCTCACCCCCGATTCGATTGCCGGCATCGGTCAACTCGACGATCCGATCCTGCTGGTGGTCGGGACGATCCTGGCGTTCGGCTCAATCCCCAGCGCGCATCGTGCCGAAATGCGCCGCCGGGCGATCCAGGCCGATCGGGGATCGGCCGATCAAGGCGCCGCCGCAATCGCATTGTTATGGGCCGCCGCGGCCATCAAGTTTGCGCGTTTATTCTTCTGATCGGCCGCGTTTTGCGCTTCCGCCAACAAGCGCTAGGGCAAGGCCATGCCTAAGCCCGACCTCGCCGCCCTGACGACCCTCGACGACAAGCTCCGTTTCCTGTCGAGCTGGACGATCCATCACGCCAACCACGTGAGAGAGTTCGACCGATGGACTGAAGGTCGGCGGGCACCAGGCGAGTTGCTCGTCGATGACCGCGATCATGGCGGCGCTCTATTTCCACGCGCTCGGCCCCAACGACCGGGTCGCGGTTAAACCGCATGCCGGGCCGGTGCTGCACGCGATCCACTACCTCCTCGGCAGCCAGAGCCTCGAGCAATTGCAGAACTTCCGCGGCTTCGGCGGGATGCAGAGCTACCCCAGCCGCACCAAGGATCGGATCCCGGTCGATTTCTCCACCGGATCGGTCGGGCTGGGCGTGGCGATCACGGCCTTTGCGAGCCTCGTGCAGGATTACCTCACCGCCCACGGCAATTTGGCGGAGGAGGATCGCGGCCGCTTCGTCGCGCTGATTGGCGATGCCGAACTCGACGAAGGCAATATCTACGAGTGCCTGATCGAGGCCTACAAGCACGACATCCGCAACTGCTGGTGGATTGTCGACTATAACCGCCAGAGCCTCGACGCGACTTCGGCCGACCGCATGTTCGAGCGTTTCGACGAGATTTTCGCCAGTTGCGGCTGGCGCACGGTCGAGCTTCGCTACGGCAAGAAACTGACCGCTGCGCTGAACGAGCACCCCGCCGTCCGCGACTGGCTCGACAATCTCCCCAATGCCGACTCCTCGGTCCTGCTCTATCAAGGCGGTGCGGCATGGCGGGCGCGGATCGATGCCGACCTCGGCAAACGCGGCGCTGCTTTCCTACAAGGTCTCGACGACGAAGCCCTCGGCGCGCTGATGAGCAACCTTGGCGGCCATTGCATGGAGACCCTGACGGAAGCATTCGACGCCGCCAGGGACGACGTCCCGACCCTGTTCGTCGCCTGGACCGTCAAGGGCTTCGGCCTGCCGTTCGCCGGGCACAAGGACAATCATTCGGGCCTGATGAACCCGACCCAGGCCCACGCCATGCGCGATGCCTTCGGGATATCCGAGGGCGACGAATGGACCCCGCTCGCCGGGATCGGCGGCAACGCCCGTGCCGGAGTCGAGGCGCTGATCGAGGCGACCCGCATCCGCCGCAACAAACGCCCGCGCGATTTCGGCCGCATTGCCATTCCCGCCATCCCCGCCCCGATCGGCGACGAGCAGGCCACCCAACCCGCGTTCGGCCGCATCCTGCTCGACCTCGCGAAAGGCGGCGGCGACCTTGCCGACCGCATTGTCACCACCTCCCCCGACGTCACCGTCTCGACCAACCTGGGCGGCTGGGTCAACCAGCGCGGCCTGTTCAAACGCCGCGACATGGCCGACGTTTTCGCAAAGGCAAAGATTCCGTCGGCGCAAAAATGGTCGGCGACAAATCAGGGCCAGCATATCGAGCTCGGCATCGCGGAATCCAATCTTTTCCTGATGTTGGCCGCGCTCGGCCTGTCGGGCGATCTGTTCGGCGAGCGGCTGGTCCCGATCGGGACGCTCTACGATCCGTTCATCGCCCGCGGCCTCGATAGCCTTAACTACGCCTGTTACCAGGACGCGCGTTTCCTGCTTGTCGCCACCCCTAGCGGAGTCACGCTCGGGCCTGAAGGCGGCGCGCATCAGTCGATCAACCCGCCGCTGATCGCGCTCGGCCAGCCCGGCCTGCGCCATTACGAACCCGCCTTTGCCGACGAACTCGCGGCGATGATGGAGGAAGCGTTCAGGCTGATCGACGACCCCGCCGGCGAATCCACCTATCTCCGCCTATCGACCCGATCGATCGCGCAGGAAAAGCGCAGCGACGACAGCTGGAAAGCCAGCGCGCTCGCCGGCGCCTACTGGCTCCGCGAGCCCGGCCCCAATGCCGAAGCCGCGATCGTCGCCATGGGCGCGCTGATGCCCGAAGCGATTGCCGCGCATGAAGAACTCAGCGCCGATATCCCCGGACTCGGCCTTCTCGCCGTCACCTCCCCCGACCTGCTCCACCGCGGCTGGACCGCAGCCCAGGCCAGCCGCTGGTCCGGCAACCACCAGCCCAGCCACATTGAGCACTTGCTCGCCCCGCTTGCCCCCACCGCCGGGCTCGTCACCCTGTGCGATGCCGCTCCCGCTTCGCTGTCCTGGATCGGCGGCGTCCTCGGTCACCGTGTCGCGCCACTCGGGGTCGAGCGGTTCGGCCAGACCGGCAGCCTCGCCGACCTCTACGCCGCCTACCGCCTCGACGGCGCCGCCATTACCGAGGCGGTTGCCGAGCTTCTGCTCCCCGCCTAGGAACCCCGCATGGCCGGACGCTTTTACGATCAGTGGCAGGTTGGCGACACCGTCACCCACACGCTTACCCGCACCGTCACCGAAACCGACAATCTGCTTATCTCGACCCTGACCCACAATCCGCAGCCGATGCACCTCGATGCCCAGGCGGCGGCAGACAGCGAGTTCGGCCAGATCCTGGTCAACAGCTGTTTCACCTTCAGCCTGACGGTGGGCGTGTCGGTCGCCGACACCACCCACTGCTCGCTGGTCGCCAACCTGGGGTTCGACGAGGTGCGCTTCCCGGCCCCGGTATTCATCGGCGACACGCTGCATTTCGAGACCGAATGCGTCGACCTTCGCGACAGCAAGTCGCGCCCGACGGCGGGGATCGTCACTTGGGCCCACCGCGCCATCAATCAACGCGGCGAGACCGTCTGCGCGATGAAGCGCAGCGCGCTGATCCACAAATCGCCGGCATGAAATCCAAGGCCCTGACCCTCGCGCCCCCGCGCAGCTGGCTGTTCGTCCCCGCCGACAGCGAGAAGAAGGTCGCCAAGGCGATCGCGTCCGATGCCGACGCGATCATCTTCGATCTCGAGGACAGCGTGTCGCTCGATCGCAAACAGGCGGCGCGCGATCACCTGAAGACGCTGAAACGCGATGGTGGCCCGCGCTGGTGGGTGCGCATCAACCCGCTGCGCACCGATCATCACAAGCCCGATCTGGAGGTCTTTGCCTCGGCCGACTTCGAAGGCGTCGTCCTGCCCAAGGCGGAAACCGGCGCCGACGTCGTCGAGCTGTCGCACACCACCGGCAATCTGCCGATCCACGCGATCGTCACCGAAACCGCGGCCAGCCTGTTCGGCCTGCTGAGCTATCGCAATTCCAAGGCGCCGCTGGTCGCCATGTGCTGGGGCGCCGAGGATCTGTCCGCCGCGCTCGGCGCCTCGTCCAAATATGATGCCGATGGCGGCCTCAGCTTCACCTACCGGATGGCCCGATCGCTCACCTTGGCCGGGGCGGTCGCCGCCGGGGTCCAGCCGGTCGACGGCGTCTTCGCCGACTTCCGCGACGAAGCCGGCCTGATCGCCGAGGCCACCGCCGCCGCGCGCGAAGGCTTCACCGGCAAGCTCGCGATTCATCCCGCGCAGGTGGGGCCGATCAACGCCGCCTTCACCCCGTCCGCCGCCGACGTTGCGCATGCGGAAAAAATCATCGCCGCATTTGCAGCCGATCCGGCTGCTGGCGTGTTGTCGGTGGATGGTCGCATGGTCGACCGCCCCCACCTCCTCCAGGCGCAATTGGTCCTGTCCCGCGCCCGCTAGAACAAGGAACGCAACGATGCCGACACAAGCCAAGGGATGGGGCACCGACGCCGCCGACCAGCCGCTCAAGCTGATGGAATTCGAACGCCGCGACCTGCGTGCCGATGATGTCGCGATCCAGATCAGCCACGCCGGTATCTGCCACAGCGACCTTCACACCTGCCGCAACGATTGGGGCGGCACGCGCTATCCCGTCATCCCCGGCCATGAAATCGTCGGCACCGTGACCGACGTCGGCGCCGACGTCACCGCGCACAAGGTCGGCGATATCGTCGCGGTCGGCTGCATGGTCGACAGTTGCATGAAGTGCGACCAGTGCCTGGAAGGCTGGGAAATCTTTTGCCGCGAAGGCTGCGTCCAGACCTACAACAGCCCCGACCGCCACGACAAGACGATCAGCAAGGGCGGGTACACCGACCATATAGTCGTCCGCGACCATTTCGTCTGCAAGGTGCCCGAAGGCATGGACGTCAGCCGCGTCGCGCCCTTGCTGTGCGCCGGAATCACGACTTACTCGCCGCTTCGCCAGTACAATGTCGGCGAAGGCAGCAAGGTCGCCGTCATCGGGCTCGGGGGGCTCGGCCACATGGGGGTCAAGCTGGCTGCCGCGATGGGCGCGCATGTCACCATGATCACCACCACGCCGGAAAAGGGCGAGGACGCGCGCAAGCTCGGTGCACATGACGTCATCGTCTCGACCGACAAGGAGGCGATGAAGGCGGCCGCGACCCGCTTCGACTTCATCCTCAACACCATCCCCGTCAGCCACGAGATCGATCAGTATCTGCAACTGCTCGGCCGCTCGGGCCGGATGGTGATCGTGGGCGCGCTGACCCCGATGCCGGGCTTCGTCGGCATGAACCTCATCTTCTGGAACCGCGCCGTCGGTGGCTCCGCCATCGGCGGCATTCCCGAGACCCAGGAAATGCTCGATTTCTGCGCCGAGCACGACATCTATCCCGAGTGCGAGACGATCTCGATGCCCGAGGTCAATGACGCCTACGAGCGCCTGCTCAAGAACGACGTTCGCTATCGCTTCGTTATCGACATGGCGCGCGGGCTGTGATCCGGCGCGGCGCGCTGGTCGGTGTACTGGCGCTCGCCGCCTGCACCGCCGCCGCGCCGCCCGAGGCCGCCCAGCGCGGCCCGGCGTTCGATCCGGTCGCCTTCTTCACCGGCTCGACTCATGGCGACGGTCAGCTCGACCAGATCATGAAGGGCACGCGGAAAGTGACTGTCGACAGTGTCGGTCGGCCCCAACGCGACGGCACGCTGACCCTTACTCAGCGCATCGTCACCGCGGGCGAACCGCCCCGCACGCGGCTGTGGAAGCTCAAGCAGACCGCCCCCGGTCGCTATGGCGGCACCCTGACCGACGCCAGCGGCCCGGTCGAAACCGTCGCCGTCGGCCGCGCGATCCGCATCCGCTATCCGATGAAGGGCGGGCTCAAGGTCGAACAATGGCTGGTCGCCCTGCCCGGCGGACGAGCCCTCGACAACCGCCTGACGGTCCACAAATGGGGCGTCCGCGTCGCGTCCCTCCACGAACGCATCACCAAAAAATAGCCAGCCCCTCCCCCACTTCTGGGGGAGGTGTCGCGAAGCGACGGAGGGGGCCTGCTCCGACACCCGCAAGCCAAACCCATCTTGCTCTCCCCTCCCCACACGCTACGCTCCGCAAAAAACACCCCGGGGAGCCTCCATGTCCGAACAACCCAAACCCTGGTCGATGGCCCGGGTCGTCACCGCATCCTCGGCGGGGACCGCGTTCGAATGGTATGATTTCTTCATCTTCGGCAGCCTCACCCCGGTCATCGCCAAGACCTTCCTCGCCGGACTGGAAGCCACCGCCGCCCTCATCGCGGCCCTTGCCCTGTTCGCGGTCGGCTTTGCGTTCCGCCCGCTCGGCGCGATCATCTTCGGCGCCATGGGCGACCGTGTCGGCCGCAAGGCGACCTTCCTCACCACCGTCAGCCTGATGGGCGGCGCGACCTTCGCCATCGGCCTGCTCCCGACTTACGCCCAGGCCGGGCTCATCGCCCCGATCCTGCTGATCTTCCTGCGCATTTGTCAGGGCACTGCGCTCGGCGGCGAATATGGCGGCGCGGCGATCTACGTCGCCGAACATGCCGACAACGGCCAGCGCGGCGCGGCGACCGGGTGGATCCAGTCCTCCGCCTCGATCGGCCTGCTCGCGGCATTGGGCGTGATCGTCGCCACCCGTAACGTTCTCGGCACCGAAGCGTTCGACGCGTGGGGCTGGCGGATCCCGTTCCTTGCCTCGGCTATCCTGCTCGCCATTTCGCTCTGGATGCGCCTCAAGCTCAGCGAGAGCCCGACCTTCGCCAAATTGCGCGATGAAGGCTCGACTTCGAAAGCGCCCCTGCGTGAGGCCTTCGCCACCCGCGCCAGCCTGAAACAGGTGCTAATCGCCTTCTTCGCCATCATGTGCGCGCAAGGCGCGGTCTGGTACTTCACCTTTTTCTACATGCAGGTGTTCCTGGAAAAATCGCTCGGCATGCCCGCCGCGACCAAGGATCTGATGTTGATCCTAATGACCCTGGTGTCGGCCCCGCTCTACGTCTTCTTCGGCTGGCTGTCGGACCGCGTGGGCAGGAAGCCGGTGATGCTTGGCGGCATGCTGCTTGCCCTCGCGCTCTATTTCCCCGGCTCGCACTGGATCGCTTCGGCCGTCAATCCGGCGCTGGTCGCGGCGCAGGTCGCAAACCCGGTGGTGGTGCGCACCGATCTTGGCACCTGCTCGTCGCAATTCGATCCTACCGGGACCGCCAAATTCACCAGCGCCTGCGATATCGCCAAGAGCATCCTGATCGCGCGAGGCGTCGCCTACACCACCCAGGCCTCATCCGACGGCGCGACCGCCATTTCGGTCGGCACGCAATCGGTTGCGATCGCCAGCGGCGAGGGCCAAGCCGATCTCAAGAAGTTCAAGACCGACACGGCCGCAACTATCAATGCGGCACTCGCAGCGGAAGGTTATCCAACGGCAGCGGATCCCGCGGCAATCGACTACCCGACGCTGCTGCTCGTCTTGCTCGGTTTCGTCATCGCCGCCTGCGCAGTCTACGGCCCGCAGGCCGCGGCGCTGGTCGAGATGTTCCCGACCCGAATCCGCTACACCGCGATGAGCCTGCCCTACCACGTCGGCACCGGCTGGGTCGGCGGCTTCCTCCCCGTCACCAGCTTCGCCATCGTTGCCCTTACCGGCGATATCTATGCCGGGCTATGGTACGCCGTCGGCTTCACCGCGCTCTCGGCGGTGGTGACGATCCTGTTCCTCAAGGAAACGCGCGGGAAGCCGCTGGAGGAGTGTTGAGGCGAGCTGCCGAGCGCAGTGACGCCGACGCGCGAAGCGCGACGCCGGAGCAGCGCGAAGAGACGGCGCAGGCCGGCCAGCCTGCCGTCCGTAGCGAAGCCGAAGGACGGACAGGACTGACGTCACGGGATTTATTCCCGTGACGGCCCGGTCGAAAAAATACCTGTCGGCAGCTTACTTCCCAAGCAGCGCCGTCACGGAGTAAATCCGTGACGTCGATCCGGTCGGGCTAGTGCCCGCCGGTCCGCCGGCGTTCGCGCTCTCTTCGACGCAAGCTCGCCTTTGCTGCGCAAAGTCTCCCTTTCGCTTGGGCGCTCAAGCACACCAATGAATGTCGATCGCTTGCTCGGCCTCGGCCAGCACGCGGCCGATCGGCAGCTTGCTCGAATGGCCATCGGCGATCGCCTGCTCCAGCAGGTCGCGCTTCTTCTGGCCGGTGATGACGATCGTCACCGTCTTCGCCGCCAGGATCGACGCGCGGGTCAGGGTGACGCGCGCGACCGGCGCATCGGCCGGCATCGGGTCGGGCATGACGCCGATCGCGCGGCGCGCCTTGGGCGCGTCGAGCGCGTCGTTGAGGTCGGGGCCGGCGAAGATCGATGCCGTGTGCCCGTCCTCCCCCATGCCCAGCCACACCAGATCGGGCGGCCACGGCAGATCCTGCAGCCGCGCATCGGCCGCTCCGCCCGCCAGCTTGTAATCCTCGATCCCGGTCGAGATCGGGAAGACGCGTGCGCCGGTGGGCAGGAACGCCTGCGCAATTCCGCGGATGTTGCTGCGCGGATCGTCGAGCGGCACCAACCGGTCGTCGGTCGGGATGATCGTGACTTTTTTCCACGGCAATTTGGCCGCCGCCAGCTTGGCGTAGATCGGCACCGGCGTCGTGCCCCCGGGCAAGGCGATCAGCGCCGCATCGCGCGCGTCGAGCGCACTTTCGATGATGAACCCGATGTCCCCCGCGACCGCATCGGCCAATTCGTCGACACTGTCATAGTCCCACCATTCGGCTTCGATCATCTGGCCATCCATTCGCGTGAATCAGTTGAGCGGCCTTTGCCCATAGCCAGCCCAATCCGCAACCCGCTGCCCCTGCTGGTTAAGGCCGGGATAGAAGCGCAGCCGCGCCTGGGCGGTGGCGCAAACGGTCGAATCGAGCTGTGCGTCGCCGGTCCCGAAATCGACGATGCACTGGATGATCCGCCCCTCGGCATCGACCCGGAAGCGCATCTGGACAGGTCGCCCGCGCGGCCAGCGATCGAGCATATCGGGTGAAAAGTCGCGCCGGGTCAGTGGACGAGTTGCCAGCCGCGTGCGGACCAAGGCCAGACCATTCCCTCCCCCGCCGTTGCCGTTGCCCGCGCCGCCGCTGCCCGTCCCCGTTCCGTTTCCGCCAGCCCCGGTTCCCGGTCCAACGACGTCCGACGCGCCCTGCGTCGTCTCCGCCCCCTGTCGCGGCGTTGGGCTTGCGGTCACCGGATTGGGGCTCGGCACGGGAATGATCGGCTTCGGCGCCACCACCGGGGTCGCTTCGCTCTCGATATTCTTGGCCGACGCCGCGCCTTCCTTCTTCTTCGGCTTTTCCGTCTCGGGCTCGATGGTGACGATCGGCGGCGGCGGCTCGATGTCGACGTCGATCAATTGGGTCAGGGCATCGGGCACCGGCAGCCGCACCGCGCCCGACAGGTTGAGCAGCGCGATCGCCAATGCGACGTGGACAAGGACGACAAGGCCGACCGTGGCGGCGCGTTCGCGGGGGGATGGAGCGGGTCGATACATCGCCGATTCAAAACGCCTCTCGCCAGATCGCGGTTGCCTTTCTCGCACGAAACCGCGGCATTTGGGTCATTCGTTCTGGCGCAATCGGGCAACGACATGGCCCGCTTTGACACGGCAGCTAGGCATGAATCATTGACTCTGGTTAATTATTTGTAAAAAATGCGTCATGGTTCAACAGGGGGAATTCATGACCGCTACCACAGCGAATAATCGCAAGTTTCTGGCCTCGGGCGCGCTGGTCGTGCTGATCGCCGCCGGTGCCTACGGCCTTGGCCGCGTTTATCCGCCGCTCGGTCCTAGCGAAGGCACGATCGCCCCCGCCGACCGCTACGTCGCGTCGCAAGTCGGCGAAGGCGATGTCACGCTTGGCGACACGTCGGTCCCGCAGTTGATGCAATCCGATGCGTTCGAAGTGATGACCAAGGATCCCAACTTCCGCGCCATGGCCAAGGATCCGGGCTTTGCCGCACTCGCGCGCAGCCCGCAGGCGATGTCGGCAATGGCCGCCAATCCGCAGGCCTTCGCCGCGCTTGCCCGCGATCCTCAGGCATTTGCCGCCATGGCCAAGAATGCCGAGGCCGCCGCCGCTGCCGGCCGCGCCGCCAGTGCGCGCGATGCGCAGGCGTTCGCGGCGATGGCGCGCCATGCCAATGCCTTCGACGCGCTCGCCCGTCACCCGCAGGCATTCGAGGCGATGGCCCGCGATCCGCAAGCCTTCGCGGTCTATGCCAGGGATGCCAACGCCTTCGCGGCAGCGGCGCAAAACCCCGCCGGGGTCACCGCCATGGCGCGTCAGGCACAGGCATTCCAGGCGCTGGCCCGCGACAGTGCGGCGATGTCGGCCTTGGCGCGCGATGCGCAGGCGTTCGACGCGATGGCGAAGAATGCCGACGCGTTTGCGGCCATGGCGCGCAATGCCAATGCGCTGTCCGCCGCCGCTCGCTCGGCGCAGGCATTCGCTTCGCAGGGTCGCGCCGCCAACGCGTTCGACGCCAATGCCGCCTCGGCGATGGCGATGAACAGCCAGGCGTTCAGTGCGCTCGCGCTTCAACCGCAGGCATTCGCCGCGCTCGCCCAGCATCCGCAGGCCTTTGCTGCCCTCGCCCGCCATCCGCAGGCGTTCGCTGCGATGGCGCGCAACGCCAATGCCTTCGCCGCTTACGGTCGCGACGCCAATGCCTTTGCGGCGGCGGCCCGCAACCCGGCGGGCATCGCGGCCATGGCCCGCGATGCGCAAGCCTTCTCGGCGCTTGCCAAGGATAGCGCGGCGATGTCGGCGCTGGCTCGCGACGCGCAGGCCTTCTCGGCGCTGGCCCGCAACGCCAATGCCTTCAACGCCCTCGCGTCCAACGCGCAGGCGTTCCAGGCGGCGATGAATGCCCAGGCGCTCGATGCCATGGCGCGCAATGCCCAGGCGTTCCAGGCGATGGCGCGCGATGCTAACGGCCTCGCCGCGTCGGCCCGCGCCGCTCAGGCCTTCAATTCGCAGGCCGCGGCTGCGCAGATGGCGGCGCAGGGACGAATGGATCCGCAGGCGATGGCGGCCATGGCCCAGAACCCGCAGGCGTTTGCGGCGATGGCGGCCAACCCGCAGGCCTTTGCCGCGCTTGCCCGCAATCCGGCGGCCCTGTCGGCCTTCGCCCGCAATGCGCAGGCGTTCGCGGCGCTGGGTCGCAACCCGAACTTCCAGGCGCTGGCGATGAATGCAAGCTTCGCCGCCGCACTGCAAAGCCCGGGCTTCAGCCAAGCGATCGCAGCCCGCTAGTTTGACCGGCCTGGGGGCCGAAAGGGGGCGGATGACGGGGGCACGGCGGCGTATTCGCCAGGTCATCAGGGGGTGCGTGGCCGCGTTGCTCAGCAGCGCGGCCACAACCGCGTACGCGCAGCAGTCGCCCGACCCGCTCCCCCTGCCGCCGCAACCGACCACGGTGGCGGAACCCGTCGCCGCGCCCGACGCGCCGCCACCCGAAGACACGACCAAGCAGGAGGCGACGAAGGACGAGCCGAAGGGCCCCGATCATGTGCCCCCAAACGCGTCGGGCATCGACCTGTCGACGCTGGAGACCGACAATCTCAGCCTGCTCTATTTCGATCCGGTCCAGACCTACCTCACCCCCTATATCGCGCGCGCGTTCGAAAATGCGCTCGTCTTCCACAAGAAGACGTTCAACTGGACGCCGTGGGATCGCACGACGCTGCTGCTCAAGGATTTCGGCGATTACGGTAACGCGGCCGCCCGCTCGTCGCCCAACAACGCCGTCCTGCTCGACGTCGCCCCGCTGTCGGTGTCGATGGAGACCTTCACGCCCGGCGAACGCTTCTTCACGCTGACCAATCACGAGCTCGCCCATGTCGCGACGATGGACGTGTGGAACCGCCAGGACGGCGCCTTCCGCCGCTTCCTCCACGGCAAGCCGATGCCGATCCAGGAACATCCGGAAAGCATCCTGTGGAATTTTCTCGCCACCCCGCGCAACGCGGTGCCGCGCTGGTATCTCGAAGGCTCGGCGGTGTTCTTCGAAACCTGGATGGCGGGTGGGCTTGGCCGCGCGCAGGGCGCCTATGACGAAATGGTGTTCCGCGCCAAGGTCCGCGACGGCGACAAATTCTATTCGCCGCTGGGGCTGGAGTCCGAAGGCACGGCGGTCGATTTCCAGGTCGGCGTCAACGACTATCTCTACGGCACCCGGTTCTTCTCCTGGCTCGGGCTGACCTACGGCCCGGCCAAGGTGGTCGAGTGGCTGAAGCGCGACGAAGGCAGCAAGGCATTCTACGCCGCCCAGTTCCGCCACGTCTTCGACCGCCGGCTCGACGATGCCTGGGCCGACTGGATCGCGTTCGAGAAACAGTTTCAGAAGGAACAGCTCGGCAAGCTGTCGGCCTATCCGCTGACCGAGGTGAAGCATCTCTCGCCGAATGGGCTCGGATCGATCAGCCGCGGGTTCGTCGATCCCAAGACCAACAGTCTGGTCGCGGCCTTCCGCTACCCCGGCACGATCGGTTTTGTCGGCACGATGGATCTCGCCTCGGGCAAGCTGCGCAAGCTGCAGGAAATCAAGGGCATGATGCTCTACAAGGTGACCAGCCTCGCCTTCGATCCCGCGGTCCGCAAGGCCTATTACACCGAGGACAATTACGCCTTCCGCGACCTGATGGAGGTCGACATCGATACCGGCCGGAAGCGCATGCTGCTGCGCGACGCCCGGATCGGCGACCTGGTCGTCAATCCGGCCGACAAGACCATCTGGGGGATCCGCCACCAGAACGGCTTCGCCACCATCGTCCGCATTCCGCAGCCCTATGCCGGCTTCAACCAGGTCCACACCTTCGACTACGGCCAGACCCCGTTCGATCTCGATATCTCGCCCGACGGGACATTGGTCGCCGCCAGCTTCGGGGAAATCGACGGCAAGCAGTCGGTCCGCGTCTGGACCGCCGAGAGCCTGCTGTCCGGTGCCGGTCCGCAGGAGGTCGCGCGGCTCGATCTGCCCCCGTCGACGCCCGAAAGCTTCACCTTCTCGCCCGACGGAAAGTCGCTCGTCGGGACCGCTTATTACACCGGCGTGTCGAACGTCTTCACCTTCGACATCGCGACCCAGAAGTATGAGGTCGTCAGCAATGCCTCGACCGGCTTCTTCCGACCGATGCCGCAACCCGACGGCAGCATGCTGGTCTACGAATATACCGGTGCCGGCCTGACCCCGTCACGGATCGTGCCGCAGAAACGCGACGATCTGGGCACGGTCGAATTTCTCGGCACCAAAGTGGTCAAGGCGCACCCCGAATTGAAGCAATGGGGCGTCGGCTCACCCGCCAAGATCGACCTCGATGCCTTGGTGACCGAACGCGGCAAATATCGCCCGACCAGGCGGATGAAGCTCGCCGCCGCCTATCCGATCGTCGAGGGCTATCAGGGCGCCGTGTCGCCCGGATATTATTTCCACTTCGAAGACCCGATGCAATTCAGCCAGTTCGATGCGACGGTCAGCTATTCGCCGTTCAATTCGCTCCCCAATCGCGAGCGGCTGCATCTCGGTCTGAAGTACAAGACGCTCAACTGGAGCTTCGAGTACAAACATAATGGTGCCGATTTCTATGATTTGTTCGGCCCGGTGGAGCGGAGCCGCAAGGGCGATGCGTTCATCTTCAGCTGGAACAAGACCAAGATTTACGATCCCCCGCGCCAGCTCGATTTCTTCGGCTCGGCCGCGGCCTATTTCGGGCTCGCGCAGCTTCCCTCGGCGCAGAATATCTCCAGCCCGAAAAACGTCTTCAGCCTCGAAGGCGGGGTCAAATATACCAACACGCGCAAGTCGCTGGGCGGGGTCGATCACGAAAAGGGCATCGCCTGGCGCGCCATCGCGACCACCGATTTTGCCGAGAACAAAGCCTATCCCAAGCTTCAAGTTGGGCTCGATTATGGTGTCCCGCTGCCGATCCCCAACGCGTCGGCGTGGATCTATGCCCATGCCGGAATCGCCGGCGGCGACGCGCGAAGCCCGCTCGGCAGTTTCTATTTCGGTTCGTTCCGCAACAACTATGTCGATAACCGGCCCGAGAAACGATACCGCGAGGTCGAGAGCTTCCCCGGCTTCGAAATCGACCAGATCGATGCCCGGCGCTATGCCAAGCTGACCGGCGAGATCAATTTGCCGCCGGTGCGCTTCTCGGAAATCGGCACGCCGAGTTTTTACCTCAGCTACGCCCGCCCGGCCCTGTTCGCGGGCACGATGCTTACCCGCGACGCGGTCGGCGACAATCACCATTATGCCAATTTCGGCGGCCAGGTCGATCTCAACTTCACCGTCGCGCTCCGGCTGCCGATGATCTTTTCAGATCGGCGCCGCGGCGGGGCTGGAGGACGGCCATTATCGCAAGACTGAGCTGCTCGCCTCGCTCAAGATCATGTAAGGTTCGCGTCGATGATCCTGGAGATTACCAATTGGTCGGTCGCGCTCGTGCCCGTCCTCGTCATGCTGATGATGTTCATCTGGCTCGACGTGTTCAAGCTGATGACCACTTGGGAAACGCTCGGCCTGCTCCTCCTCGGCGGGATCACCGCGGCGGTCGCCTATCCGGTCAGCGGCGTCTTCCTCGATCAGCTTCCGCTCGGCTATTCGAATTACAGCCGCTTCGCCGCGCCGTGGGTCGAGGAACTCATCAAGGGCCTCGCCATCGTCGGCCTGTTCTATTTCAACCGCATCGGTTTCAAGCTCGACGCGGTGATCTCGGGCTTTGCCATCGGCGCCGGTTTCTCGGTGGTCGAGAATATCGTCTATTTGACCCGTTTCCCCGATCTGGCGCCGACCACCTGGATGGTGCGCGGGCTTGGCACGGCGGTGATGCATGGTTGCGCGGTCGCGATCCTCGCCGCCACCGCCCACGAATTCGCCGAGCGCGAAACCCGCGGCAAGGTTGCCGACTATGATTTCAACCTGCTGTGGTTCGTGCCCGGCTATCTCGGCGCGGTCGCGGTCCATACCGCGTTCAACCAGTTTCCGACGCAACCGATGATGGCCATGATCGCGACCTTGGCCATCGCTCCCTTCCTGATCATGGCGATGTTCCGGTTCGGCGCGGTCGAGGCGCAGAAATGGCTCGCCACGGAGCGCGAGGTGCACCGCGTCGCACTCGAAGACTGGCGCGCCGGCCGCTATCCGTCCGACGGCAGCGGTCGGAAGATCGCCGCGCTGGTTGCGCGATCGGATCCGCAGACGGGCGAGAATATCCGCGAATATTGCGAGCAATTGACCTTCCTCGCGTGGACGGCGGAAGATGCGCTTCACGACCAGCTGGAAGACGTCTCGAAGGTGGAGGTCGAGGCCGGGGCCGCGTTCGACCGGCTCGAGGCGCTGCGCCATGCCCTGGGAAAGGCCAGCTTCGCCGCACTGAAACCGCTCCTCCCATTCAGCCGCAACGATTATTGGGAAATCTCGGAACTTGAGGAACGGCTCAAGGCCAAGAAGGTGACCCCGCGCTAGGGGCTTGATTCCTCGCCCCGCGCGCTTTCAGTGGGTCTGAGGAGAATCACATGGCCCAAGCCTATATCGTCGAAGCCCTTCGCACCGCCGGCGGCAAACGCGGCGGCGCCTTACGCGACTGGCACCCGGTCGATCTGGGCGCGGCCGTACTCGACGCGCTCGTCCAGCGCTCGGGGATCGACCCGGCGGCGATCGACGACGTCATCGTCGGCTGCGTCGGGCAGATCGGCGAGCAGAGCTTCCACGTAGGTCGCAACATGGTGCTCGCATCCTCGCTTCCACAGTCGGTCCCCGCCGTGACCATCGACCGCCAGTGCGGCAGCAGCCAGCAATCGGTCCACTTCGCCGCCCAGGCGGTAATGAGCGGCGTGCAGGATGTCGTCATCGCCGCCGGGGTCGAGAGCATGACCCGCGTGCCGATGGGCCTTCCGGTGCTGCTGCCGCATGCAGGCCGGTATCGGCACCGGTCCATGGCCGCAGTCGATCAAGGATCGCTTCGGGGTCGATCAGTTCAGCCAGTTCACGGGGGCGGAAATGATCGCCCGCGATTATGCCTTCACGCGCGACGATCTCGACTCGTTCGCGCTCGACAGTCACCGTAAGGCCGCCGCGGCGCGCGAGGCTGGCGCCTTCGATCGCGAGATCGTCGTGCTCGACGTCACCGACAAGGATGGCAATGCCCAGCGCCATTCCGTCGACGAAGGCATCCGTGCCGACGCATCGATGGAAGGCCTGGGCGCGCTCAAGACGATCGCTGCCGACGGCGTCATCACCGCCGGCAATGCCAGCCAGATCTGCGACGGCGCCAGCGGCGTGATGATCGTCAGCGAGCGCGCGCTCAAGCAGTACGGCCTGACCCCCCTCGCCCGGATCGACACCATGACCGTCACCGCCGGCGACCCCGTCATCATGCTGATGGAGCCGATCCCCGCCACGCACCGCGCGCTCGAACGATCGGGGCGAACCATTGCCGACATCGATCTGGCCGAGGTCAATGAAGCCTTCGCGCCCGTCCCCCTGGCATGGCTTCGCGATACCGGTGCCGACCCGGCACGACTCAACGTCAATGGCGGGGCGATCGCGCTCGGCCACCCGCTCGGGGCAAGCGGTGCGAAGCTGATGGCCACCATGGTCCACGCGCTCCGCGCTCGTGGCGGTCGATACGGCCTGCAGACGATGTGCGAAGGTGGCGGAGTCGCCAACGCGACGATCATCGAGGCGCTGTGACGTAAGGCCGCGGTGGCTAGCTGCGTTCGCTCCGTAGCGGCGGCAGCAACCAGGGGCCCACGCACAGGCCGAACAGAAATCCCCCAAGGTGGGCTTCCCACGCGACATGTCCGCCGATGCCGGCCAGCATGCCGCCGATCAGCAGCAGCGCCAGGAATAGTGCGTTGTTTCTGACGAAATCCACCAGTCCTGGGCCAAGGTTACGAAGCTCGACATGCTCGAGGTCTTCCATCAGCCGGATGCCGAGCAGCAATCCGACCAGGCCATAGATGGCACCCGACGCGCCGATCATCGGCACCGCGCCTTGCGGGTGGAACGAGACGTAGAAGATCATGCTCGACAGGCCCGCGAGCACATAGGCCAGCAAGGTTCGCGTCCAGCCCTTGCTGAAACTTCCCAGCCGCGCGGTGACCAGCCCGCCGATCTCGAGCAGCGCCAGCGAGTTCATCACGATATGCGAAAAGCCCCCGTGCGCGAACATGTGCAGCGGGATCGTCGCGTATCGACCCTGTCCCAACGCCGCCGCTGATACCCCCCAAGACGCCATCTCGCCCGGCGTATGCGTCAGCCATATGAAAGTCAGCAGCAGCACCAGCGCCGCGGCCGGCACATAATCGTGCCAGCGTACGCGCCATTGCTCGTCATAGAATTCCGGCTCCTGCGTGGAACGCACATCGCTAGGGTCGGAACTATCGCGCAAGATGATCAGTCGCCTTAGTCACTCAGCTTCGGAGGAAGCTAGAGCCTTTCGGAGGCACAAAAAAGGGGCGCGATCATCGAGTGACCGCGCCCCGCTTTTGCGAATGGTTTCGGATCAGGCCGCCTGGAACAACATCTCGCTCGCTGAACGACGGCGACGACGAAGGGTGACACCCAGCGCGCCGAAGCCGAACAGCATCATTGCCCAGCTGCTCGGCTCGGGCACCGCGCTGGTTCCGGTCTGGAACAACGCCGCGTTGGAAAGTACCAGTCGCGTTCGAATTGAGACGGTCGGTGATCCGGATGATGTCGACGCCCGCGCCTGCATCGAAGCGAAAGAAGAACGTGCCTTGGCCGCCATCGCCGCACCGCCGGCATGCATACCGAACACGGTCATGCCCCTTAGCAGGTTCCGAAATCGATGATGCCGTCGGTCGAGCATGAGTGAGCTGAGTACGCGCAAGGCCGTCGGCGCTCAGGGACGCCTGCGGGTGGCCGTGCTTCGGCAGCGCCGGAGCAGGTTGCCAGTGTGCCCGCACGATGACAGGATCGTCACATTGAGTGGTTGGTCGTGCCTGGCTGACGTCGATCTGCGTCGTCATAGCCAAGACTGAAAAACCGACACGTTCGATCCGCTCGTCTGACCGCGGTTCAGGAAGATGCCAAACCTTCGCTTACCGACCGTTGCATTTCATCGTCCTCCACTCCGAGTCTCTGATGTGAGTGAAATTTAACGAAAAGACCGGTCGAGGCATTTCCGGTCCAGGAAGCTGGTGCCAACCGCGCGCGGTCGAAAAAAGGGCCCCGCCGAAACGGGGCCCTGAAATCGACTAGCGTTGCGAGGTTACGCTGCTTGGCGAATCAAATCGGTGCGACGACGACGGCGCATCGAATAACCGATGCCCGCAAAGCCAACGAGCATCATCGCCCAGGTGGCCGGTTCTGGCACCGCCTGCTGAATGCTGTAATTCGCGGTTTCAAACGCGTCGATCGACGGCTGGTTCGAGAAAACCAGCGAGGTGATCAGAGAGTTTCCAAGGCTCGCGAACTGCACGTACTTGCGAGAAATTCTGGTTACCGTCCGTGGGCAGGCCCAACAACGCCGCCGTGAAAATCTGCGGCCCTCCGACGCTCGAATTCACCGTCAGCACGTTGTAGTAATCGGGCGAGCCCCAGAGAAAGCTAAGATAGCTAACCGGAACGTTAAAGGTCAGCGTGGCTGGAGCGTTAGTGGTCGGCCCTGCAGCCAGAAAATTGTTTTCGAACACAGCGCCTGCCGGAATGTCAGCAAAAGGCTGATCCGTGTTCATGACACTTCCGCCGGATAGTGACGCTACCGCACCGCCATTCAGGCCGGCGTTCGAGAGGGAAAGGAAAGGACCACCCCCGCCACCGATGCTGCCAGTGACCTGCGCCTGCGCGGCAGTGGCAAACATAGCGCTCGAAGCAAGCGCCATCAACATCAGTTTCCTCATCATACTTCCCCTTACTTTCGGACAGAATGCGAATCGTTAATAATTCCTTTACTAAATAATGTTGACCTAGGGCAAGTTTTTAATCGGCTAAGATGTATTTTTTTGGGACACTGCCAGGACTGTGATCGTCGAGAACGAGATATCAGTATTTCAGACATGTCACCCTTTAGGCTACAGATCGGCCAATGCAGCAATTAACTTGATCTGATCGGTCAATGTAGGCCTTGGCCGAACGACTCGCCGCCCTATAAGCAGGGCAGCGTGAAGGATCTTCTACGATGGCGTTGCAGCAGGCAGACGAACGGATCATCCGCCCGATCATCCTGTCGGGCGGCGCCGGAACCCGCCTGTGGCCGGTATCGCGGCTCGCCTTTCCCAAGCAATTGCTGCCGATCGCCTCCGATCAGTCGATGCTCCAGGTCACCGCTTCCCGCGCCTCGGGTCCGGGCTTCGCCGCGCCGATCGTGGTCGCCGACGAAGAGCACCGCTTCTTCATCGAGGAGCAGTTGCAGCGCTCGGGCCTCGATCCCGCCGCCATCATCCTCGAGCCCGTCGCGCGCAACACCGCGCCGGCGATCGCGCTCGCGGCGCAATGGGTGCTCGCCAACGGCGACGACGATCTCCTGCTCGTCCTCCCTTCCGACCATGTGATCCGCGACGAGACCCAATTCCGGTCGGCGATCCAGCAAGCGATCCCGGCGGCGCTGGCCGGCGGCCTGGTCACCTTCGGCATCGTTCCCGACAGCCCGCACACGGGCTACGGCTATATCGAGGCGGCCGAGGAGCGCGCCGACAGCCCCGGCGTCCGCCAAGTCGCGCGCTTCGTCGAAAAGCCGAACGCGGAGCTGGCCCGCGAATATTTCGAGGCCGGTCGCTTCCTCTGGAACAGCGGCATGTTCCTGTTCCGCGCCAGCGTCATCCTCGACGAGATCGCCCGCCATGCGCCGGACATTGCCGCGGCGGTCGCCTCCGCCGCGAACGGTTTCACGCAGGATCGCACCTTCGCCCGTCCCGACAAGGAAGCCTTTGCCGCATCCCCCGGCATCTCGATCGATTTCGCGGTCATGGAGCGCACCTCGAACGCCTTTGTCCTGCCGGTCGATATCGGCTGGTCCGACGTCGGGTCCTGGTCGTCCTTGTGGGACATCTCGGCCAAGGACCAGGAAGGCAATGTCGCCCGCGGCCCTGTTCTGGCGCTGGACAGCAAGGACTGCCTGATCCGCACGGAGCACGAGCAGCTGGTCGTGGCCGTCGGTCTCGATCGCATCGGCGTGGTCGTCACGCGCGATGCCATCCTGGTGACCGATCTCGACCGGTCGCAGGACGTCAAGATCGCGGTCGACATGTTGCGCGATCAGGGCAATGAATCGGCGGTCAGCGCCTCGGAAGTGTTCCGCCCGTGGGGGTCATACCAGACCACCGATCGCGGCGACCGCTTCCAGACCAAGCGCATCGTCGTCAAACCCGGCGCCCGCCTGTCCTTGCAGAAACATCATCATCGGTCCGAGCATTGGGTAGTGGTCTCGGGCACGGCGGAAGTCACCATCGGCGACCAGGTGCGCCTGCTGCAGGAAAACGAGTCGACCTATATTCCCGCCGGCACCACCCATCGGCTGGCGAACCCCGGCAAGGTCCCGCTGCACCTGATCGAGGTCCAGTGCGGCCCCTATCTCGGCGAGGACGATATCGTCCGGATCGAGGACGAATATGGTCGGCTCGCGCACGTGACGACCTGACCGGCTGATCTAGCAGCTACTCGTGGCCGTCGACCGCATCTCGTTCGGCGCGGTCGGCATGATCTTGGTCGAATCCTTGGCCGGACAATCGGTCGCGACGGTCTTTTTCTTCTTTGGCGCTTCGGTTGCCGTGTCGCCGATCAACTGCCCCTTCCCCTGGTCGGCTGCCAGCGGTTCGCGGATGATGGCGTCGGCCACGATGATCGGGTTCTTGGACCCGTCGTTGGGATTTTCCACCGGCAATGCGGGCGCGACGACCTCCTCCGACTGGGCCAGGGCCTCGGCCGACAGGATGATCGTGCTTTGCGGAACGATCGACGGCTCGCTACCGGCATAGCGCTGGCCGAACGCGGATTTCGCGCCCAGTCCGCCCTTCAAACGATAGAAGATGTGCCGCCCGATCTGGACCTGCTTGTCGAGCGAGGAAGCCCAGTACGGAAGCACATAGTCGGCGTGATAGTTGGTGGCATGGCCGACCGGTGCGAATACCCGCCCGGCAAGCGCCTCGATCGCGATCTTCTTGGCGGCGGCGAACATGGCCGCATTGGGTCGCCGAAGCAGCGACCCGTCGCAGGTAAAGGTGAACTGGCACCCCATCACCCGTTCGGATCCCTGATAGACGACACCGCAAACGGTCGACGGATATCCCGGGTGCCGCATCCGGTTGAGCACGACCTGGGCCACTGCCCGCCCGCCGTCGGCACCTTCGCTGGCCGCCTCGTAATAAACCGCCTGCGCCAGGCATTCGATCGCGCGCCCGCGACTGTCGCTGTCGGCGTTCAGGACGAATTTGCCCGCCGCGACGTCGGGCCGCTTCGTAAATGGAAGCTCGCTGTTCGCTTCGATGGCCTGCTCGACCGTCAGACGGTTTGAAGGCATTCGGCTGCGCAAGCACTGCCGGAAGTGGCATGGTCGCGGCCGGCGCCGGCTTGGGCCGGGCCTGTTCGGATTGCGCCCGCAGCAGCATCACCGCCGAAAGTAGCCAGCAAAATCGCCAAGGCTGCGATCGCCATGATCATCGCCGGCCGCGGCATTCGGCGTCGCGGTTCTCGCCGACGCAAGGCGGGCAAGTCCATTTTCATGGTCGGTGCCCTTGGGCGGCGACCGGCGGTTTCCATCGCCAGGCCAGCAGAAATACCTTGGGACCCTCGATCAGATAACGGCGCCACAGACGCCTTGGGTTGGATGCCAGCCGATGCGCCCATTCCATCCCGCTCTTGCGAAGCACGACCGGCGCCCGCACCTGGTCGCCGGTCAGGAATTCGAGCGCCGCACCGATACATAGGCCGAAGCCGGTCCCGCCGGTCACTCGGGCCGCGATCAGTTCCTGCTGGGGCGATCCCACCGCCAGAAAGGTGAAACGGCACTTCGCCTTGGCAATGAAGTCGGCTGCCGCGGTCTGCGCGGCGATATCTCGCCGAAGCCCCATCGGCGG
Organism: uncultured Alphaproteobacteria bacterium; assembly: GCA_963740965.1. Lineage (GTDB taxonomy): Bacteria > Pseudomonadota > Alphaproteobacteria > Sphingomonadales > Sphingomonadaceae > Sphingomicrobium. The sequence goes on along the minus strand of CAVUFW010000005.1, from coordinate 31,390 downwards.
CTCGTGATGGACGAATACGGCGTGGGGATATCGCTTCGACAGTCGTTTCACGACGTCGGGATTGCCGCCGATCACCGCCAGACGGTCGCCTGGATTGACCACCTTGTCCAACAGGTCGGCGGTCAGGTCGCTGCCGGTCACCACCGGCAGGTCGATCCGCCGGAAACGCGCCAGTCGGGCAAGGATCCGGCTGTCGCAAACGCATAGCGCGGCCTTGGCATAGGCGGCGCGAATGTCCGCTTCGGTACCCTCGTCGGCAAGACGAACGACATGGTCGACGTTGGGCGTCGCGATATAGCCGAACGGAGTTTCGGCCGTGACCCGGCGCAATCGATCGACCACGTCCTGCTCGGACAATCGGTCGAAATTCACACCCAGGAATTCGACCCGATCAGTACGCATCTTTGTCCCACAATATGGCGCGGACCGTCAGCGCCATGATCTTGAGGTCATGTCCCAGCGACCAGTTTTCGATGTAGCGCTTGTCATACATGACCCGTTGCTCGGCGCGCTCGACGGTCCGGATCTCGCCCCGGAGCCCGCTGACCTGGGCAAGCCCGGTGATTCCCGGCTTGACCCGATGGCGGCTGGCATAGCCGCGCACTGCGTCGTGATAATAACGGTCGCCGACCTTCATGTGGATCGCATGCGGTCGCGGGCCGACCAGCGACATCTGGCCGAACAGCACGTTGAACAGCTGCGGCAGTTCGTCGATGCTGAGCCGACGCAGCCACTTGCCGACGCCCGTCACGCGCGGATCGTCGCGGGTGGTCGTTGCATGACCGCCAAAATCGACCTGTTCGGCATGCATCGTCCGAAACTTGAAGACGTCGATCACTTCATTGTTGAAGCCGATCCGCGGCTGGACGAACAGGATCGGCCCCGGCCCCGACAATCGCACCGCCAGCGCGGCGACCAGCAGGATTGGGGACAGCAGGATCAGCGCAATGCCGGAAATGACCAGATCTTCCGCCCGCTTCAGCACGCCGTTGATGTCGCGAAGCGGCCGCTGCCACAGCATCAGCACCGGGATCTTGCCGAGCAGATGCACCTCGTAATCAGGCGCCAGTTTGATTGCCAAAGGCGGAATGACCGCGACGTCGACCGACACGTCGCTCAACTGGTCGACGATCTCGGCCACCCGCTCGGAAGTCAGCCCGGGCGAGCAAAGCAGCACTTGGTCCAGTTCGCCGGCGCGCGCCATTTCGACCAGCGCGTCGATCCCCCCGATGAATTCGAAATCCTTGGGGCTCTCGCCTTTCAAGCGGTCGTCGGCGACGCCGAGAAACCGCACGTGCGGCAGATCGAGATTGTTGAGCGTCTGACCGATCAGCTCGAGCGATTCTGGATTGCCGCCATAGAAGGCCACGCGCTGCTCGATCCGCCCGCGTTGGGCGAGGCCGCGCAAAACCTTGTGAAGAATTGGACGCGCGACGATCAACGTCAGGATCAGCGAGGCGGCGTAAAAAAGCGTTACGCCGCGGGAGAAGTTCTCGATCAGGCCGAACTGCCACACCACTGCCGAGGCGATCAACACGCTCGCGATCGCATCCATCAGGGGATCACCGGGATCGGACAGGCTGACCAGCGACTGGCGATACGAACGGCGCGAAATCCGCAAAAGGATGAACGCCGACGCGGTGGCGCACAACGCGAACAGGTGAACGGGCGGGGAAAGCGGCGCATTGATCGCAAATTGATAGATTGCGAATGCGATGGGAGCGCTGATGACCAGGCACAGCAAATCGCCGGCCAGGAGGATCGGCCCCGCGATGTTCGACGAAAAGCGAACCGTTGGTTTGCGGCTGCTGTCGAATTGACCGGACTTGGCTGTCGACCCCTGCTTGAGGCCGGCTTTGTCGGGGACCAAATTCACTACGCCAACTCCTTCATCAGGCGCGAGAATCGCTCCGCATCATATTCTTCCTTGAGCCGCGCCAGGCCATCGCCGTCTTTGCGCGCCGCAAGAACTTGCTGCACTGCGTTATAAAGCGTTTCATCGCCCGGAAGGTCCCGATAACCATCCCACAAAGTTCGCTCGGCTCCTCGGCTGTCTTGGCTAGCCTTGTAGGTTTGGGCGAGCAACACACGATATTTCGCGACCGTATCGTAACTTGCGACCAGGCGCTGTGCGTCGATGAGCGCAGCGCGATGGTCGCCGATCTTCGAAAACAGCATCGCCCGGGCCGATAGCGCCGCCGCATCGTCGGGCTCGTTGCTCAGCAGTCGATCCAGGATCCGCCGCGCCGGCTGCAATTGCCCCTTGAGCATCATCGACTGCGCGAAGACGGCATTGAAGTCGCCATTCGCGCGATCGTCGAGCGGGCGGGGATTGGCGCCCAGGATCGCCAGCGCTTCGTCCGGTCGCCCGATGTCATTGAGATATTGGGCAAAGGCGATCTTGCTATGATCGGGGAATTCCCGCCCTCCGGTGACCGCAGGAGGCGATGCGCCTCGTCCGAAGTCGGCCCATGCGGACAGCAGTCCGGCGACCTGGTCACGATTGTTGCTATTCAGCATGACATGCTCGGTCACTTGTCTGGCCAGGCCGATGTTATTGGCGCGCAGTGCATCGCTTACGACCCGCTCGGCCGCCGGAATGCTCGACGCCTCACTAAGCTGCCAAAGTTTCAGATCGGGGTCGCTCGCCTTGCTCCAGTCGCCCAGGAAGCGCTGGATTGCACTCAGCGACCGGAGCAGCGCCCCGTCCTTCGGATTGAGCATGATCTTGCGATTGAGGAAGGCGATCGCCTCGGGAAACTTCTTCTGCGCCACCAGGACGCGGGTTTGCAGAATGCTGGCGACCGAATCGCGCTCGCTTTGTGCCAGCAGCGCGTCGACATTCTTCTGCGCTTCGGCGAAATTGCCCTGCCGCAGCGCGGTAAAGCCTCGCGCGACCGAGACCGCACGGTCGTTCGGCGCGATCACCAGCAAATCCTTGAGATGGTCTTCGGCCACGTCGACCCGGCCGTTGATCACCGCGAGCTCGGTCATCATCGACAGCGGCATGACCGCGGTCCGATCGAGCTCGTGCGCCCGCGAAAAATGGGCGTAGGCATCTCCGTAAAGGCCCAGTTGAAGATCGATCTTGGCCAGTTCGATCCAATAGTCGCTCACTCCGTCGTCCGCCCGGGTCAGCAGCAGCAAGGCCCGGCGCTGCCCCTGAACGTCGCCGAGCGCGAGCGCCTGCTGATAGGCGTCATTGGCCCGCTTGACCTCGAACCGGTTGCCGCACGCCGACAGCAGCAGCGCGGCCGCGCACAGCAATTGCAGTCGCATCAAGGAAAAGAGGGGTCCGAATTTCATTTTATGCCTATACGAAATTGAGTTAGTGTTTTGTAACCCATTGCCGTGCCATAGATGACGGTGTGCCAAGTTCGTACAAGAAGGGGCCTCAAGTGATTAAGTTTCGCCAACTGGCAATTTTGCTGATGCTGGTCTTCGCCAGCATGGCCCCGACCCCCGCCGTGGCCCAGGCCGCGGCGAACGCCTACCGGATCAACCCCGGCGACGAAGTAGAAGTGCTAGTATGGGGCGACGAACGCCTCCAGCGCATCGTCCGGGTTCTGCCCGATGGCACGTTCGCTTTTCCTCTTGTCGGCCAAGTGGTCGCCGCGGGCCGCCTTCCGGCCGATCTGGAAAAGATCATCTCGGCCGGTCTGAAGACCCAGTATCGCGGCGAAGTCCCCTCGGTTACGGTTTCGATCAAGAACCCGAGCGGCTTCCAGTTTTCCGTCATTGGCAAGGTGAAGAGCCCCGGGGCATTTACGCCGGGCCGCTATGTCAACGCTCTCGAGGCGTTGAGCATTGCCGGCGGGCCGTCCGAATTTGCCCAGACGAGCAATATCAGGATCATTCGCAAGGAGGGCAGGCCAATTGCGGGTCATCCCAGTCCGGATTGTCAACGTGCTGAAGGGCGATACCTCGCGCCTGGGCGCTGAGGAAATCCCGCAGATTGTCAGCGGCGACACGCTGGTGGTGCCATAATGACCGCAGTTCGATATGGCCTGAAACTGTCCGCCTGCGCGGCCGGATTGGCGATTTCCACTTCGGCCGTCGGCGCAACGCGATCCTATCTGGACGTCACCGCCGCGGTCGGCGCCTCGTCTAATCCATCGCTCGGCTTCGATAGCAAGGCGTCGGCTTTCGGCCGCCTGTCCGGCCTCGGGATGCATGAGTGGCGTTCGGAACGAACGACGACCTCGCTTTCCGCCTACGCCGAGAACACGACTTACCTGAGCGGCAATGGATCGACCCAACTGTTCGATCTGCGCGGAAATGTCGTTCACGCCGCCAGCCCGACCCTTTCGATTTTCGCCATCGGTCGGCTTTCAAGGCGACAAGAACGGCCAATTGTCGAACCGCTTCACGACGGCTTTTCCCGACTTCCTAACCCCAGCGCCCGCGCAACCCGACCAGCCTGCTCAGCCCGAACCGGTGGTCATCGACGACAACAATCGCTTTATTGGTCTTGACGGTCGTCACTACCGATTGAATGCCGAGGCCGGGTTCTACGCTTCGCACCAGCGCGCGCGGCTCAGTATCGCTTTCCGCCGGCGCGCAGCGAAGCTTCTCGAGCGGAAGCGGGAACCAGACGGACTACAATAGCTATTATCGGCACCGCTTCCTGGCAGATGCAGTTCACTGAACGCACCTCAGGCGGGCTCAGCGCAAACGTCCAATATCAGGATTACGACAACGGCCTGTCGGCGACGGTCGTCAATCCGCTCGCAACCATCAGTCATCAGTTCACCGACCAGATTTATGGCAGCGCCTCGGTTGGATTGCTATTTACCAAGCAGGATCAGTTCCTGGGCGGTTCGGACAGTTCGGTCGACCCATCCTTTTCGTTCCGGCTGTGCAAGACCACGGAACGCGAGCGGTTTTGCGGCCGCCTATCGCGCGATGCTCGAAATTCGCTCAGCGCTTTCACGGCTGAGCAGGCAGGCGCTTTGACCATCAGCACGTTGGTGAGTGTTGATTACTCGCGCCAGATCGACGCCAACCAGTCGATCCAGGCGTCACTGACAGGATCGCGTTCGACCAGTCAGCAGTCGATCGGCGACGATTTTCGATCGACCTACCTGACGCTGCTCGTTGGATATGACCGAAAGGTACGGCAGCGGCTCGCGGTCGGCGCACAGGCCGGAGCGCGCAAGTTGTTCCAGTCGGGACCCGACCCCAAGTTTGACGTCAATGCCAACGCCTACGTCCGCTATCGTTTTGGTGATATCCAATGATCGAAGCTCAGGACGCACCGCAAGGCGCTGGTTTCGGCTGGATAATCAACCACCTGCCCACGATCCTGTGGCAGCGCCGGCTGTACATCATCATCACGTTTCCTGTTGTGCTTCATTGCGGCAACGATCGCGGCGTTCGCCTTGCCGACGCTTTATCGCTCCACGGCGACCTTGCTGGTCGAACCGCAGGACCTGCCGCAGAACCGTGGCGCAGGATCCTGACGGGGGCGCGATCGGCGAGCGCATTGCAAAAATCCGCGAAAAAGTTCTCAGCCGCGGCGATCTGATCGCCTTGATCGAGCAGAACGATCTTTATCCTGACGAGCGGGCGCAACAAGCCCATGTCAGAAATCATCGAGAAAATGCGGAAGGCGACGACGGTCGGCGCGCTTGCCAATGATATCGGCACAAGCCAGACCAACGACGTCATCGCGCTCAACATGAGCTTCGATTATTCGGACCCGACGAAAGCGCGGGATGTGATGCAAGGCTATGTGTCCAGCTTTCTGAAGATCGATAGCGACGATCTTGAAGATCAGGCGACGCTGGCGGTCCGCTTTCTCCAAGACCAGTCGTCGCGGCTTGCAGGGTCAATTGCGGACGATCGAAAGCCAGATCACCTTCTTGAAAGCCAGCAATGGCGCCGCTCTGGCGGGTTCGCAGACGACCCCGTTTCTCGATTTGGGCAGCTACAGCGCGCAGATCACCGCGCTTGAATCGCAAAATCGTGAGTTGTTGCGCGAAGCTAACAAGCCTTCGACCCGCGAATCTCCGACTGCCGCGGTCGAAGCGGCGCTGGCTGCGGCGGAAGCCCAGTATAGCGACCGCCACCCCGACGTTATCGCGCTGCGTGAGCGGCTTGCCGCGCTTCGTCGAAACGGCCCGACGGTCAGCGACTCAAACGGCGCGGCGGCGATCCAGGCACAGATCCGCGACAATAATTCAGCAATCGCCTCGCTTCGTGCGCAACGCAGCGCGGCCATGGCCAGCGCCAATGCCGCGATGAGCGGCCAGTCGAGGGCGCCAGCAATCCTGGAACAAGCGTCTCAACTCGAGAGCCGGGCAAGCGCCCTGCGCGAGCAGCTGAAAACTGTTTCGGACGATTTGCTCAAGGCCCAGAACAGTTCGCGTATGGCCAACGAGCAGCGCGCGGCGCGGCTTTCGTTGGTCGAACCGCCCGACCTGCCCGATCAGCCGCAATGGCCCAATCGGCCCTTGATCATTGGCGGTGGCGCCTTCCTTGGCTTAGCGCTCGGCTTCCTGCTTGCTCTGATTGCTGAACTGGTTGCCCGACCGATTCGCAGTCCGGCCCAGATCGAAGGAATGAGATTCCCAGTACTGGGCATCGTTCCCGATTTCCGTGAGCAAGGCGCAACGCCGGTCATGGCGCGAATTCTTGAGCAGGAAACCAGCCGTTGGATAATAATTCCGTGCCCTTCGCCGATGGCGAACCGAGCTCGTTCGAAGGTGATAGTTCGCCAATGACGCAAAGCCATGCTGTCGCCGGCAAGCCGTCAGAACTTTCCGTGGGATTTTGCGATCGCAAAGTCGCGCGGAATTTACGGCTTCGATGCGCTCGATTCGCGGTCGCGTTCGTTCAACATGGTCCGTGCGCGGCTCATGGAGTTGAACCAACAGCGCGGATGGCGGATGTTCGGTGTCGTTTCGGCCACTCCGAACGTGGGCAAGTCCTTCATTGCCGCCAACATCGCCGCGTCGCTGAGCCGAGAGCCGTCGCTGCAGACCTTTGCAATCGACCTCGACCTGCGTCGCGCGACATTGTCATCGATGTTCGGAATTACGCCAAAGGTCAGTTTGGCTTCGTATCTGGCTGAAGAGGCCGGTGCCGAAGCCCCGACGGTGTACGCGCTCGACAAGGAAAATCTGACCGTCGTTCCGACTACCGCCAAAGCCCTTCGCTCGGCCGAACTTGTTGCGGGGTACCGAGCGCAGGCAATGCTGCAGGAGCTGCGGGACATGGGCGAAAGCGCGATGGTCGTCGTCGATCTTCCACCGGTGTTCGCCAATGATGACGCCTTGACCGTCATGTCCAAGCTCGACGCCTACATCATGGTCGCGGAGGAAGGGAAAACCCGACAGCGCGAACTGACGGACGCGATCGGCTTACTGGGGCCAGAGCGACTGGCCGGCGTGATCCTGAACAAATATCGCGGCGGTATGATCAGCGAAGGATATGGCTTCGACAGCTATTATGCCGAAGGGTATGGTACGGACGACAGCGAAGACTGACCGTCCTCGAGCGCGAGGTGACCGGTCTTTCGGTCGTGCTGTAGTCAGTTTCGATCAGCCGATTACTTCTTTGGCGCTGGCGGCGGGGCGAAGCCCTTCTGATATTCGATCTTCGCACTCTTGCGAAGGCCACTGACCCTGTTGGCCATGTCCTTCGTGCTTTGCTCCTTGCGCATCACTTCGGCCGCGACCGGTCGAGCTTGATCGCCAACAAGGGGCTTGGGCTCACGGCCCGTGATCACGCTGGCAATGGCACGATCGGCGACCCTGACGATGAACGGCTCACCGGCCGGCAGCGCCGAAATTTTCTGGAACAGCTCCGCAGGCACAACCGCGGTATCGAGACGGTTTTTCTGCCGCGCGACCGTCACGCCATTCTTCTGCAGAACGGCAAGCAATCCGGCGAAATCACGAGTCTTGTTGATCTCGGCCTGGATCGCCGGATCGCTTGGCGGCTGATACTGGATCTGGTCGAGATCCCAGATCTGGCGGTTGGCGAACATTGCAGGGTGCGACGCGATGAAGGCATCTGTATCGCGCGCGCTCGGCGGCGCGACCGTCTTGAACCGCTGCGCCGACAGCATCGAAATCAGCAAGTCGTCCTCGTTCCGACGCTTGCGGCTGATGTATTCCGGCGTCGTCTCGACACCTTCCTTCTTGGCCTGGTTTGCAAGCAAGCGACGGTCGATCATCGACTGCAGGATTTGCGAACGGGCGGCCGCCTTGTCGGTACCCGGGCGGTACGTTGGCGAGCCCCAAGTTCAAAGTTGAGTTCGGAGAGCGTGATCTCCTGTCCATCGACGACCGCGACGGTTTGTCCTTCGGCTTTCTTGTCGCAAGCGGAGAGAGCGGCGAGGCTGGCTGCGATCATGACAATTCGGTAATTCAATGGACCCACTCACATCTGTTAGACATCGTGCCCATGACCATGCCATATTCCGTCGCTCGCGCAAGCTTAACAAGGGGCGTTCATGGAAACTGTTTATGACTGGGTCTCGGTTTTTATCTTCGCCGGACTGATAGTCTTGTTCATTCACCGCCAGACATCCGCTGCCGATGACGACCCCAATGAGTCGGTTGTTCCCTACCTGGTCGGCGGGGTCGGCTGCGCGGTCGGCAATTATTTCGGCAATGAAGGCTCGGCGCCGCTCGCCGTACTGATCCTCGGCGCGACCATCATCTACATCTTCTACTATCTTCGCCCGATTCCCGGACTGGCCGCGCTGATTGACGTCAGGCAGTGAAAACGCGCCGCAGCGGTGGAGCGACCGAGGCGACCATTGCCTCGACGAACTCGGCCAGCAGCCGTCCGCCGCTTCGTCACCGTCGGGCATGATCGACGAAGCGCGGATCAGGATTGCATCGGGAATGATTTTCTGGAGATTATCGAGCGGCGATCGCCAGTCGCTGCTGGGTCCAGCTGAGCGGGAATTTGCGTTCCAACCCGCGTCCAGTACAGCATCCATTCGGATTGACCGTCGCGGGTCGCGCGAAGTTTGTTGACGACGATCTTGCGCCCGTCCTGCAAGTTCGATCGGCTGCGGCGCGCCATCGCCGAGCTGATAGCCGGCAGCGGTGTAGCAGAATTCGGGCCGATGGACCTGCAGGAAGCCGGTCTGATTGTTGCCCGCGGCGATCAGCAGCATGATCGGCGGGCCGACCCGGTCCCAGTAAACGCGGGTGATCTGCTGGCTGTACAACGTCAACGCGAGCTGATCGCTGGGCGGCACCACCAGCCCGCTGGACGACACGAATTTCCACCGCCCGATCGTTTCGGGAATAATCTTTCTCCAGCTTGTTGTCGCCGAGATAATTGAGCGGCCGGTCGGGCTTGCGCGCGGCCGTCACGCCCGCCGCAGTCAGAAATAATGAGCCAAGCACGATCTCGCGTCGCGTCCGCAGCGGGCGGTCCGCGTCCTTGTTCGTGACAGATCACTCATTGCGCAGTCCTCCGGCGCTCGCGAATTCGCGTGGCCAGCGCGTCGATCGCGAAGATCGTCATGATGGCGACGGCGAACACCGTCAGCCCGGCGAAATCGTGGAGGAAGCCCTGCCCGGCCGCTTCGCCGAGATGATAGGTCACCAGGATCAGGATCAGGACCCGCACGAAATTCGAGAAGATCGCGACCGGAAGAATGAACAGCGAGACGATCAGGAAGCTGGTCCAGTCGATTCTTGTGCCGCAAATAAGCGTAGAACAGGCAGATTGCCGACAGAGTGATGATCGAATTCAACCCGGCGCAGGCGGCCGCGACCAGCAACTCGTAATTGGCGATCTGGATCGTCACCCCGAGGCTGGCGATCGGATAATCCAGCGCGTGCAGCACCGAAACCGCCGCGCTTGAAATGGCGATCTTGATCGGCTGCGTGATCGCGGCGACGACCGTGTCGGGCGGCGGCAAGGCCAGCGCCAGATAAAGGATAGGAAACCACAAGGCGCGCATCATCTTTCCGCCGACGATCGCGTAGGCCGCGATGATCATGCAGGCATACATGACGATCGCTTCGATCTCGAGGATCCCGGTGATCCGAGCCACGCCCAAGAACGACAGCAGCGGGAACCAGCAGAATGACGCTCGCCCAACCAGCAGGTGGTCTTAACCTCGACGCCCTTCGCTTCGCGCCACATCAGCCACAGGCCGGTCGCAAGGATGATCGGCGCGTGCCCGCCCTGTTCGGTCGTCCAGGTCAGCCGCGCGACATCGTACATCGTCGGGATCGCGATCGCCGCGATACCAAGCAGGAAAATCAGCAGGGGCAGATTGACCGATCCCCAACCTGTCCGCGGCGCGCTAATTTGCGATTGGTGCATTGAGTATTCGATACGATGAACATGTCGGGCCTTTCGCGTGATCCGACGCTAATAGCCGAATGTCCTTGCCGCAAGGTTGACGCCGCGATGCTGCGACGATCATCCGCACTGAAGAGATGCAGTGCCTTGGCCGGAGTGGGACGTGCTTTTAATTTTTCTTGCCCTTGCTGCCCTCGTGCCAGTAATCCTCTCGACCTGCTTTGCGATCGAATTCTTTGCCGGTCTTCGACCTCTGCCTGAGCGATCGTTTGGCGAATCGTCAGGAGCGCGTCGGCGGCGGCGAGCGGTCATCATCGTCCCGGCCCATGATGAAGAATTATCGATCGCCGCGACTGTTGCCGCTCTATTGGCCGAAGCGGACGGCATCGCCGAACTTCTGGTCGTTGCCGACAATTGCACCGACCGCACCGCGAAGATGGCCCGTGCAGCGGGCGCCAAGGCGATCGTTCGCACCGATCCAGAGCGCGGAAGGTTCGCTCTCGCCTTCTGCCCGGACGAGCTGGCGAAGAATGCCGCCGTCGGTGGTGCTGATCGTTGATGCCGACTGCCGCATCGACCGCCGGGCATCGCGCCCTGATCGCAGCGGCGGTGAATGAGGCCCGGTCCAGGCGGTCAATCTGCTGCGGCCCGATCTGGCCGCGGCGCCGTTCGTCCAAGTGTCAAACTTCGCCTTCATGATTCGCAACCTTGTCCGCCAGCGCGGTCTTCAGCGGTTGGCAAGCGGGTCCATCTGACGGGGACCGGAATGGCCTTCCCCTGGGCCTTGTTCGCCGGCGCCGACCTTGGCGGCGCGAGCATCGTCGAGGACCTTAATCTGGGCGTGTCACTCGCGGCCAGCGGGCATCCCGGCGATGTTGGTCGAAGACGCCAATGTGTGGAGCGCCGGCGGCGTCGGGCGGGACACGTTGCAGCAACGCGAGCGCTGGGAAGGCGGGTTCCTTAACACTGCGCTTGCCCGCGGGCTTACGCGGCCTATGGCGAAGCCTGGTCAGGCTCGACTGTCGCGGCCTCATTGGCGCGCTCGATCTTTGCATTCCGCCGCTGGTGCTGCTAGGAATGCTAGATGTGTTCGCGGTCTTATTTTCGGGGCCGTCGCCATCGGTGGTGGTACCACTAGGCCATTACTCACGATGCTGACCGTAAGCGCAATTGTCGGAATCGCAGTGATTTTGGCCTGGCTAAGGAAGGCCGTCGTTTCGTGACCCTCGCGGCGCTAGGAAGCACACCTCTTTACGCAGCTCGCAAGCTCCCGATGTACAGAAGAATGCTTTTCCGAGGGGTGCCACGCCATTGGGTAAGAACCGATAGGGGAAACTAGCGGCTGAGTCATGGCGTCCGTGTTGAGATGTACTAGTCGAAGAATTTCTGTAGCAATGGGGTGACGCCGTTGCAGGAGAACTGCTCCCCACAATAATCCGCCAATGGCTACCGCTATCAGAATATCCAGCAATGGCGTTTCTACCGACCAATCATTCCACCACATCAGCAGAGCTGTTGGTAAAGTCGCTGCGAGGCTGAGCAGGCCCGCTTCAACGTACGTCCGGCGCATTCCCCCGCCGGCGCTTTGAGCATTTCCATCATGGCGCGGCGATACAGAATGAAAGTAAACCCTGCCTCGGCCACTTTCGCTGCGGCTGCCATGGGCACGCTAACCATCACACCGCCGGCGAATAGAGCAAATCCAACGAAAGCACGGATTCCCTCAATCTTGACTTGGCGCCCGGTCCGATGGCGCAGAATGAATAGTTCGGATGTCATACCGATGCCTACGACGATCGCAGTTGAAATGCTTAGGAATGACAGGGGGATCGCGGCAGCTTGCCATTTGGCTCCATACAGGATTTGAACAATCGGACCGGCGAGCAACGCCAAACCGAACAGCATCGGCCACAAGGAACCCAATAGCAGCCGCATGAACCGGATATAGGTGTGATGAAACTGACCGGTCTCGCGCAGGTCTAACGATAGCCTGCTGAAGATTACATTGCTGCCCGCGGTGTAGATTGTCGCGAAAAGCGTGGTGGGCAGGCTCGAAGCGCGGGTATAAAACCCGAGCGGCGCAAGGCCAAGCATCGATCCCAGAAACATTTCTCCGGCACGAGTGCCCAGCTGCGTGACCCCGCTAATGCCGATCATTTGCGCACCGAACTGCAGGATCGATTGAATGCCCCTGAAGCGAAGCCGCCAAACATCGGGTCGCCATACGATGATGTTGAAACAGATCGATGTCGTGAACCAAGCCGCGACCTGAGCCCAGGCAAAGCTCATGTAAGCGAAGCCCTTGTAAGCGAGCGTAAGGGTGACAGCCGCCATCACGATTGCGCGGACTACTGCAATAGCAGCGATCACGCCAAACTTCATTTCGCGTGCGCAAAGCGCAGCGGGAATGAATTCCATCATCGCGAACAAAGGAAAAATGGCGAAAACAATTAGGAATTGCCCTACTTCAGCCGACCTAAATCCTTGGGCCGCCGCTATCCCACCGAAAAGACGGCGCCTGTATAAATCAGGCTCATGATTACATTTACCGTAAAAACGATCGAAGCGTGTCCAGGCTGAGATCAGCTTCACGCAGCAGATATTTCGCGAGTCCGAACTGCATAAAGACATTGATGATGGTAGTGGCCGCGGTGGCCATTGCAAAAATGCCGAAATCGCGCGGGCTTACGAGACGCGCGACGACAACCGTCGACGCGAATGTTACGACGAAACTTGCCGCTTGGGCGGAGTAGGTCCAGGCGAGAGCGCCGTATTGACATGGGAATATGACCGAGAGAGGGTGATCAGTGTCGCTTACCAGTAATTTAAAAGCATGCAACGAACGCTCTCGCGACTACGGTATCAGCATCACACTGGTGCTTAGCCTATCGAAAATATTACTTCCTAGATCGGGTATCTTAATACAAGGGGCTCGTTTTACCGATGCAATCGCGGCTCCAGGTTCACGTCTCTTTAAACTCACAAATCAGGAGCGAAGTAGTATACCAGGCGTAGCTCCTTTTTATTATAATTCGGAAGTCACGAGCCGTTTATAGTGGGCTTATAGAGATTTTACGTGAAGGTTTTGGAAGAGGATTGCAAGCTTATGCACCTCCGTGCACTCGAATGACGCTCCGCACACGCTTAGTGGCTGAAATGCCACGCTCAGCGAGCAAACCGTCATCAGTTAAAAGCACTTGTTCAATTGCATCAGCAAGAGCGACTTCATCACTTGCCGTAACCAGCAAACCATCTTTGCCGTTTCTCACAAGTTCTGGAATTCCGGCGATATTGGTTGAGATGACGGTCCTTCGCACTGCCATTGCCTCCATTATTGCAACAGGCAGACCCTCCGCAAAGCTTGGCAAAACAAGGGCGCGCGCCTCTCTCTAAATGCGTATCACTTCATCTGGCCATTTACACCCGGTAATTTCAACACGATCCTGCAATCCAGCGAATTTATACAGTCTTCAATGACTGACGCATTTCTCCATCACCCGCCAAGACGACACTGACGTCTAGTCCCCGCTTTTGCAGCAAGGAAAGCGCACGAATTAATATTATCTGTCCCTTTTGTTCACACAACCTACCGACACAGATTAATTTATTTGGTGAAAGAGCGACGTCGTTGAGTGAAGAGCAAAAACGGTCGTCAATTGAACAATGGACTACCTTGATCTTATTCCAGTCGGCAAGACTGGAAAGTCTATATAGTTGGCTCCGTCCGAATTTACTAATAGCAACTGTAAAGTCCGACTTTGCGAATTTTTTGGCGCAATTTGAGTTCAGCGGGTTTATCCAATTCTTCCGGTCCGTGTACTGTAAAGCTGAAACTTGGCCCGCCTATCGCTTTGATGAGCAAAGCAACGGTTGTCGCATTCGTTCCGAAGTGCGCATGGACATGAGTTACATGATCATCCTTTAGCCATCTAAGCACTAAGCACGCCTCGGCCAGATAAACCATATGATACGTAAATGCACGTCCGCTCCACGCGACAACTGCCAAACCTTCCCGACCACTGTTAGAAACGCATTGGATGAAATGCAAAGTACCGCGTCATCGCCATTAGTAATGGAAGTAGGCCGCTTTGGAAAACGTATCGCGTCTTTTGCTTTTCATCCGCGTCGACCGAATTGAGAATTTCCTCTTGCCACCCACGAATAGCAATACGACTAACCTCCAAACCTTCACGTTCCAGGGCCAATATCTCGGTCCGAATGAAAGTGTGGCTGACCTTTGGATACTGATTTAATAAATAGGCGATTTTTGTTTTCACGTTTACACCCAAGTGTTGGTTGTCCGGCGACTGAAGCCGAGATTAACCAGTATTGGTTTGGACATTGTAATGTCTAAGGCTCTCATTACCGCGTTAAATTGCCCTGGGATTACAATAACGAATTCTGAGGCGCGGGAATTGTCTGGCGTTCGGAGGAAATTACTTTTTCTAAGAAATTCCGATACTTGCGAGCCACCACCGGCCATGCGAAGCCGTTTGCACGTCTCAGACGTCTGTCGATTCCAACATTTCTAGCGGTCAGTCCATTGCTTAGCGAAGATATCAACGCACCCTGATCACGTGTCTCGCAAAGGAACTCGCCGCTACCGACGATCCAACGTGTCCGGGGGGAATGTGGCCAACAATCGGCAGGCCGCAGGCCAGCGCCTCAATGAAGACATTTCCAAATGGCTCATCCAGAGACAAATGCAGAAACGCGTCAGCTGAACGGTAAAGCGCGGGCATGTCAGATGGGCTAACCGTTAGCCGAATAAAGCGGCCGGGCATTAGCCTTGCCGCGAGTTCATCGATCGTAGCCCGCTCGGGACCATCGCCAGCGCAAACGAGGTGTACGCCAGGCATCGCTGCTACAGCGCGCACCCCATCAGCAACGCGCTTCGAAGAAATTAAGGTGCTCACCATCAAAACGATTGGGGTACTGGGCAATCCTGAGGCGATCCCGCGTCGGCTGCACCCGGCTTAAAGCGTTCAAGAGCCACCCCATTAGGAATCAATGCAGACGGGTAAGTATTTTGGCAGTTTTTATAATAAGTCAGGATTTATACAAACGACACCATCACAACCAAAAAAGCGATATTCACTTTTATTGGATCTCACTGCCGAGTCGCCGTTCTGAGTGACGAAAACGTGCACGGGCTTAGGCCCAAAGGTGGGACGGCGTAACGCCCACTGCACAAATGGGTAGGAGCACGTTAATGTCACGTCGTAGTCCGATGGGCGGTATTTGCGGAGAAGGCCGGGCACCAAGGTCGCCTCTTCGTAAGCGGTGTCATCTCGCAGACATGGTAAAGCTGGAAAGTGTTCGAAACGCTGGCGCTCGATCACGCTGGCCCGAAGAAAACGATAGGCAGTATCTGCTCGCGCTTTATCCCGCGCCAATCAATGTCACGGTCGAACCTTCAAGTGCTAACTCGGTTGCCAGCGAAGTGAAGGCTACTTCTGCGCCCCGGTCATACTTGTGTAAGCCTGGCAAAGCGAAAAGCATTCGCACTAGTCAGATTTCTTTCCTGCTGATTGATAATTTGTTACAGCCGACTAAGGAGGCAAGGCCAAGGAATTCTAGAGATATGCAAACAGATGCGCAAGCCCGGAATGGGCCTTGGCTTGGTTGACGTGTCATGTCCAGTCTTCCTAGTTGACTTTCTAACTGCAGCTAAATTGACTGCTATGCCGAACACCTCTTTTTGTCACCATTCCTCTTATCACAGGTTCGCTGGGGCTCCGCCAGACCGAAAACGTCGAGCGCAAAGTGTCATCTAATCTGATCAAATTCAAACAGCGTCGCTCGGAAATCTACGATCCAATTGGTAACGTCGTCCTCTAAGAAATGTCATGCGTCTCTGCGCGCGCAGATGCATGTGAAACAAACAAACAGGATATCAGGGCCTTAATCATCCTATGATTAATTCAAAAATTGGAGTCGTTGTTATCGGGCGCAACGAGGGGGAGCGTTTGAGGCGCTGCCTTTCGGCGTTGAAAAGCGTACCGTGTCGAGTGTACGTCGATTTAGGATCCACAGACGGTAGCACCCTGCTCGCGGCTACACTCGGCTTTCATGTTATAGACCTCTCAATTTCCGCCCGGCTTTACCGCTGCTCGTGCACGTAATGCAGGTATCAATTGGCTATGCGATGAGCATCCTGAGTTAGCTTACATTCAGACAATTGACGGTGATCGTGTTGTGAATGATCGCTGGTTTGAGAATGCGCTGAAAGATATTGAGGCCGACCCCACTCGTGCAGTTGTGTTCGGCCGAAGACGGGAGGTTAATCCTCAAGCGAATGCCTATCATCGAGCCTGCGATGATGAATGGAATGTCCCTTTAGGGAAAACGTCATCTTGCGGTGGCGACGCACTATTCCGGCTGAACGCTTTGAAGGAAGTAGGCAACTTCAATCCGCGATTGATCGCAGGTGAAGAGCCCGATCTTTGCCTGCGTTTGCGCCAGCACGGCTGGCAAATCTGGTCTAACGGATACGAAATCACCTTGCACAACGTCGCCATGAACACGTTTTCTCAGTGGTGGCATCGTTCGCGCCGTGCTGGCTACGCTTTTGCTGAACTTCGGAGATATTCATGCAGGCAGAGCGGACCCCGCTGGCGCAGGCTGGTGCAAAGTGCTATTGCCTGGATGATGTTGATGCTCGCGACTTCAGTTGCAGCTTTGATCCAACTTACATGGCATCTTCCGTGGTTCGGATTTGTCGCTGGTTTCTGAGGAGCCTGTTCTCACTGCCTGCAAGTTGCTCGGTTGGGTTACAGGCAAAAGGCAAGAGTAGAGGGTTTCGGCGCGGGGCTTGGTTGGGCCTGTTTGATAATTCTTGCCAAGCCGGCTCAAGCCTTTGGGTGGGCCCAGTATAATTTATTCCGTGGACTTGGCGCTCACGCCTCAATTATAGAATACAAAAGTTAAGTCTATCTGCTAATGTTTTGGCTGTTACAAACCGCAAGCGGGCCGCATCGGTTGGCTCACATCGGGCGCTGGCCCATGACGTTGCCAGGCGTGCGCTATATCGGCAAACCAGCACTTCCTCGCGCAATCCGCGGGTCATCGAGCAACCGACGTGGGTCGTTTCTCGCCACACGATCTGGGTATAATGGCTGACGTTGGCGACATCGCCGCTGCGGCTGTTGAACGGGAAGACGCCGGGCTTGTAGTCGCGCTTTTCAGCGACCCACAGGCCGACCATCGATTCAGGAGCGAAAGCCCCTGGCGTTCCCGCCCACAAATTCTCGCCCTGCGGCTCGACTCCCGGCTCATCGGGCGAATGCTCGAACTTGCCGGTTGCCGCCAGTTCGTCCGCCCAGACCTTGGCATCCTTCGCCAGTTGCTCGTTCCACTCGAGCGCGGGGACGCCCATCGCGGTCCGCGCCTGGTTCTGGGCTGCCAGCAAGCGATCGTTGAAATTGGTCCTGAAACCCGACGACCCTAGCAGCATAGGGCTTACGCAAAGCAGCGCAAGCGGCAAAAGGGCTGATCGGATGGTGCGCGCGGCCATGACCGCCAACCTAGGGCGCCATCGGTTATCGGAAGATTGGCACCTTTGGTTAACGGCCCGTTAGGAGCTGCTCGAAACGTTTTCCCCACGACCCTTGCTCAACACGACGACATCGTCCTTGACCGACACCGTATCGAACAATTTCTCTGCAAAGCCGGGCGGAACGCCGATGCAGCCGTGCGTTGCCGCACCCCATCGCACGTTGCTTCCGTGGATCGAGATCCCGTCGTCGGTCAGGCGCAACGTGAACGGCATTTCGGCGTCGTACAGGCTCGATCGGTGTTGCCGCGCCTTGCCCTTGATCGGATAAATGCCCGGCGGGGTCTGCTTGCTTTGCGCACCATAAAGGATGACGGCGGTGCCAATCTCATGACCCGCGCGAAAGACGGACAATATCTGGGACGTCAGGTCGACCCGGATCCACGTCGGCCCTGGCGGCACACCCGTGTCGTCCCATCGATACTCGCCATGCTCGAGCGGCCGGTCGATCGCCAGCAACGACTTGATCGGACGGTCGAGTTCGCGAGACCGATAAGCTTGCTCGAGTTGCGCTTCCGTGAGGTACGTCCGCCCCGGAAGGCGAGTCACGATCTTCGATGGGATGGCTCGTTCCGTTGGCGGGGCGCGGTCTTCAGGCGGCGCCACCGCGGTCCAGGTCCACCACGCAGCCAGTCCCAGCACGATAGCCAGGACGGTGATGGTCGCGAGGAGCGGCTTCAAGCCGCCGAGATAGCGCGGCGCGCAGTCGCCGGGCGCTGCTTGCGAAGAGCGCTCGCGGCAAGGAAGAAACCGAGGATCATGGTCAGCCACGTGGCGGGTTCGGGAACCGGCGACACCACCGGCGGAACTTCGATCTCCGGCGGATTTCCACCGCCGACCGCCGCCGCCGCCGCCACCGCCACCGCCACCGCCGCCGCCACCGACGAACACAGGCGGCGAACCGATCGGGGTCGGCAAGGCATCAGGCACAAGTGCGTTCTGCGCGAGAAGCGGAGCGACTTCGGGCACGATAGCGGGAATCGGATTGGTCAACGCTTCGACGAATGGCGCGGGAAGCGCGGGGCGAATCTTGCCAAGCGCGCGCTGTTGGGGACGATTGGTCGCATAGGCCTTCTTGTCGTTGACGAGCGCGCCATGGGTTCTTTCCCCAGGCGAGCGCTGCCCCAGCAAGGCTGCCATGCTCTGGGCAAGCGGCGAATTGCCGACGGCGCTTGCGGTTTCGCCAAGCACCTTCGATCCGCGCGAAAGAATGTCGGCCAGCTCATCGCGCTTGACGAAAGCAAATCCGGCCAGGCCTGCAAACAACGCGGCGCACAGTAATGCGACCAGCATTCTCGAACGCGACGCCGTCACTGCATCGCGCGCTGCCGCCAACCACGACGTGGCGGATAGCGGTCGACTGCCTTGGACGGACGTTGCAAACATGATGCTCTCTTTTCGTCACTGGCCCCGAGTCTCGAGACTCATTGAACCGATTGATCTCCTTAACAGCACTTTAACGATTTAGGTCCATCTTTTTGTTAATGCTGTCCCTTTTCCGGACAAGCTTCTCGAGCAGAGAGACTGCCGATCAATGACGAATGATGCGCTGAAGTTCCGAATTCTCAACGATACAGCGATAACGTGAGTATTGGCCCTCGTTCATATTATGTAAGGCATGCCGAACGATCGGGCCATTGCGGCAATAGGAGACGAGGATGAAGTGGATTGCGCTGCTGCTGTTCATCCTGATCGGAATCGGCGCGACCATTGCGATCCAGCGCGACAAGCGCGCCGGACTCGCGGTGGCCTTCTTACTCGGATTTCTGCCGTTCGTGATGGCCCCATGGCATCTGCTGATCGCGCCTTATTCGATGGCGTCTTGGCCGGGATACGTCAAAGGACTGGGAATTCGGCCTGATCGACGTCTTCGCGGTCGCTTGCCTGGTCGGCCTTCCCAAAGGACCGTCGCGACTACCATTCAAATATGTTTTCCTAGCTTACATCGCTTCGGCGCTGATGTCTGTCCTGGTCGCCCCAAATTTTAATATTGCCCTGTCCTATCCGATCCAATTGGCGCGCGTATTTCTGTTGTTTCTGGCGGTGGCGCGGGTCAGCGCATTGCCGCAAGGCTAAAAGCGGTCTTCCAAGGCTTGGCTATCGGCTTGGCCTATCAGGCTATGTCCGCAATTTCGGCGAAATTTGGGGGCGCCATTCAGACAGGCGGGTCTTTCGGGCACCAGAATATGCTCGGCTTCGTGACCCACATGGTTTTTCTTCCGGCCTTCGGATTGCTACTTTCGGGCAAATGGACTCGATGGGCGATCTTAGGGCTGATCAGCGGCGCGATCGTCATCACCCTGACCGCGTCGCGCGCCACCCTTGTCTTCGCTGCGATCGGGCTGGCTGTCACCTACATCATGTCAGTATCGGCGGAGTGGACGACGCGCAAAGGCTTCATTGGCTTAGCCTCGATCGCGGCGGTCGCCATTGCGATTCCGATCGTCCAGGCATCCTTCGCGGAACGATTTGAGGTTAGCGGTGGTCACTTCACCCAAGAGGATGAGGAGCGCGAAGCGTTTAGCAGGGCCGCCAAGATGATGATCGCCGATCATCCCTTTGGGGTCGGTGCCAACCATTATGTCGTGGCAGCAAATACTCAGGGTTACAGTCAGCGTGCGGGCGTCGCCTGGAGCAGTACCAGTCGGGCGACGAATGTTCACAACAGCTACTTGCTGATTTGGGCGGAGACCGGCTTGCTTGGGCTAATTTCGTTCGTACTCCTGCTGGGAACGGCGATCACGGTGTCGTTTCGCTGGGCGTTCCGCTATCGGCGATTGCCGGAGGCCAATTTGTTGTTCGGGCTTGGCGGCGGATTCATCGCGATCACGTTACATTCACTGTTTGAATGGGTGTTCGTCACCCATCACGCGCAATATGTTTTCGCTGTATCACTCGGTATGTCGTCCGGACTTATAATGCAGTGCCGGCGGTCGAAAAGCGAGTTCACCGCAAAACGTAGCTCGTCGAAACAGGCAACGCTCAATCGATCTGGCACACGCGTCACCACGTAGCGGCCGCGCCTCGCTTTCTGAGTATGCGGTTGGCATAAAAGGCTGGTGGCACCGTGAGCGCGGTGGCCAGAAATAAAATTGGCAGTCGCAACAGGTAGCGCGCCGTCAGCCCTTGCGTTGGCTTGAGGCGGCGGAACATCAGTTCGCCGGGGATCACCCAATGTTTTGAACTTTGCTTCTCGATTAGTCGTTCAACCCAGTCAGGTTGCTCGCGATTCAGCCTTTCGATCAGGGGACCAGCCGGATCGGATAAACGAAGCGAATTGAGATGTTCGAAAATCCAGCGATTGATCATTGTGCCGACGATCATTCTTCGCTCATGTGCGAAAAAATTGGCGGGCGAGTGGGACTGGAAATAATGGGTTGGCGTTGGAAACTGAGAGACCAAGCTAGCTCGTTCGGAATGCGAGAAGCCCGCGTCATCACCATGGCGTTAAGGAAGCCATCTTCGCCGGGCGTCTCGTTAGGCAGCCATATCTTGCGCAGGCATGCTGCTTTTGCGAGGTAGAGCGAGCCATTAATCACCCCAGCATGGCGGGTTTGGCGCGATACCATCATTGAAAAACGATCGATCAGGGAAGGACGCTTTTTTTGCTCGGAATCCTTTACCGGGAAGCCCGAAACGACCTCGACTTCGCGAAAGGCGCGCAAATGATCGAACAACGCGGCAAGGACGCCGGCAGTAGCAAAACCGATGTCAGCGTCGATCGCGAGGATGTAGTCGACGTCGTTCGGAATAATTTCGTGGACCGCGCGATTCCACGACCGGCTTTTGCCCGGCGCAGGCCAGTCGTAGACGTTGGTTTCGATGCCTCCCGGTTTTAAGCTCTTGTCGGCAGCAGCGCGAGCGACTTCGGCCGTACGGTCAGTGCAACCATTGGCGACGACATAGACGGAAAGTATGACATCGTCCCGTTCGCATAAAGTCTGGATAGCGATCGCCTCGATCATTCGCCCGATGTTCGCCTGCTCATCCTTAGCTAGGATAATTGCTGCGACCTTCGCCGGCGACCTCGAACCGATTTCAACCATAATCACACTTCCCGCTTTCTGCTTGACTATTCGTTGATCGAGCGGTTCCGCCACAGCGACGCGCAATGCGTCGGCGTCGTCGCAAAACTGGACGATTTGGAAAAAACTGGTGCGCCAGGGTCATTGCTCGCGCATGGTGGCCATTCGTACTGTCCCTGACAACCGCGTTCGATATCGCGGGCCTGATATGGGATAGAGACGCCAACAACGGGGTGAAGAGTAAATGGCCAGACAATATTCCGCCCGCAAACGCGTTCTCGTGACCGGAGGTGCCGGATTTCTCGGCTCGCACCTGTGTGATGCTCTTCTTGCCCGCGGTCATGACGTGCTTTGCGTCGACAATCTATTTACCGGCACCAAGGACAACGTTGCCCATCTCGTCGGTCACCCGCATTTCGAGTTCATGCGCCACGACGTTACGTGGCCGCTCTATGTCGAGGTCGACGAGATCTACAATCTCGCCTGTCCTGCCTCGCCGATCCATTATCAGCACGACCCGGTTCAAACGACGAAGACTTCCGTCCATGGCGCGATCAACATGCTCGGCCTGGCCAAGCGGCTCAACGCTCGAATCCTCCAGGCCTCGACGAGCGAGGTTTATGGCGACCCCGCGGTCCATCCCCAGACCGAAGACTATTGGGGAAACGTCAACCCGATCGGCACCCGCAGCTGCTACGACGAAGGCAAGCGCTGTGCGGAAACCCTGTTCTTCGATTATCACCGCCAACACCAGCTCGAGATCAAGGTCGCGCGAATTTTCAACACCTACGGCCCGCGGATGCATCCGGCCGATGGCCGCGTGGTTTCGAACTTCATCATGCAGGCGCTGCGCGGTGAACCGATCACCATCTTCGGCGACGGGTCGCAGACGCGCAGCTTCTGCTACGTTGATGACCTTATCGCAGGCCTGATTGCGCTCATGGAATCGCCGGCCGACGTCACCGGCCCGATCAATATCGGCAATCCGAACGAATTCACCATCCGCGAGTCTGGCCGAAAAGGTGCTGATAAAGGTGAATTCGGGCTCCAAGCTGATCGAATCCGATCTGCCGTCCGATGACCCCAAGCAGCGACAACCGGATATCGGTCTCGCTGCTGCCAAACTTGGCTGGAATCCCATGTCCAACTTGACGAAGGCCTTGACCGGACGATCACATATTTCCGCGATGCGCTAATCTGGCTCTTGCTACCAGCGAAATGCGGCGGTTTAGCTATCTTGCTGGCTACTTCGAACTCGCTCGAAACGCCGAGTCAACTCCACGTTGGCTTTTCGACAGGCCGACTGCAACCGATAGGCAGCCTCTCTAGCGATCGATCTCGGACGCGTCGCCGTAGTCGGGCAATTTCGGCTGCAATAATCAATATATCACTTACTATCGATATCGGACTCACCGCAATAGAAAAAGCTGTTGACGCCACGACAATGCCGCCATGGCGGATTAACATTGGCACTCGGCGAGCTTGCTCACAATCTGGCCGCGCCCCAGAAAGTGGCGGGGACTCGAAGGAAGTACGCCCTGGATAAAAATCCAGGTTTGGTGCCCAGTGCGGATCCTTATATCGCACGATCCAGATCCACGGTCCGACGACTGGACGTGCCAAACATTGGCGACGGTGGTCGCCGCGGCCACGTCATTGGGCACGAAGTCCCCATTTGCGGTCCCAAGCCAATTGCTGAGCGTGCCGTCGGCATGGCGCCACAAAATGTCGTCGAGGCCGTCGCCATTATAGTCGCCGGTGCCGACCACGTGCCATGAGGTCGAAACCTTGTGCAGCGCGACCGCGTCATTGATCACGAAGCCGCCATTGGCCTGACCCAGCCAGTTGCTGATCTGGCCATTGTCATTGCGCCAGAGGATGTCGTCGCGCCCGTCGCCATTGAAGTCGCCCGTGCCGACGACATGCCAGGCCGCGGGCACCCAGCGGGCCGCATTTTCATTATTCGGCGTAAAGCCGCCATTGGCATTGCCCAGCCAGTCGCTGACCGTGCCATCGGTGTTGCGCCAAAGGATATCGTCATGTCCGTCACCGTTGAAGTCGCCCGTGCCTTGCCACTTGCCAAGCGAGCGGCACCGTGGTCGCCGAATTGGCATTATTGGGTGTGAAGCCGCCAGCCGTCGTTCCAAGCCAATTGGACAGCTGCCCGTCGACGTTGCGCCACAGAATGTCATCGCGGCCGTCGCCATTGAAGTCGCCCGTGCCGGCCACCTGCCATCCAACATTGACCAGTACCGCGGCATTGGCGTTGTTGGGGGTAAAACCGCCGTCGGCGTCGCCCAGCCAGTTGCTCAGCTCGCCATTGAGGTTGCGCCACAGGATGTCGCTTCGCCCGTCGCCGTTGAAGTCGCCGGTATCGGCGACGCGCCAGTTGGCCGCGACAGCGGTGGAGGCGTTGACGTCGTTGGCCGCGAAACTGCCATTGGCCGTTCCGAGCCAATTGCTCAGCGTCCCGCCGTCGTTCTGCCACAGAATGTCGCTTCGACCGTCGCCGTTGAAGTCATTGCTGACGTGAGCGTCGGGGGCAACGGGCGGAAGGCCTACCGGAAGCGGCGGCTGGTTGACCGGCGGCGTTGTCGTCCCGATGTTGTCGACATCGAGATAGACGTAGCCGTTTCCGCCAAGCCCGACATAGACCATTCCGAAATTGTCCATGTCGCCAGAAATTGTCGTGATGGTGTCGAGATTGCCCATCGGGTAGCGGCCCAATTTGGGTCCAAGTTCTGGGCGTTGTCGGTCGAGTAAAAAATACCATATTCATCATCGACGAAGCCGACGATGAAGACCGTCGCCGGGCCGCCCTGCGACCTTGGCCGCGCCGAAGCCGAAAGTGGTGACTTCCTTGACGCCTGCCACCGCCTGCCAGGTCGCGCCTCCATCGGTGGAATGCATGAACGGAATGTCCGCGGGAACGGCCGGATCGCCGTCGAGATGTGCCCGGAAGTGAAGAACAGTTCCCCCTCGCTGCCCGGGACCGCCTCGATCTTCGAATTCCAGTATGACCACGGGCTGACTTGGCCGTGTAAGGACCTTCGTCCAGTTCACGCCGCCATCGTGGGTCGCATAAACGCCGGACTGCACATCGTAGAGGTAGAAGGTCTTGGCATCGACCCGATCGGCGGTGATGGTCGTCTTCTTCAGGTAATATGCCCTGTGGAAACCGCTCCAGTCGGTGAGTCCGGGAATCGACTGACGTTGGTCCAAGTCACGCCGCCGTCGAGCGTGTAGGCTGGCGGAACGTTGCCCGCGGCCGCCCAGATGAAATTCGTCGGCGTGCTCGCCGCGATGCTTCCGCCGATCGTGTTAGCGCCCACGAAGGCAGACCGGCGAATTCGTGCCAAGTCTGGCCGCCGTCAGTCGAATAGCCACTATGCTCGCGGCCCCAACCAATCGGAAATGCCGACAATGAAGACGGATTGGTCGAGGCATAGTCGAGCGACCAGCCCATCGAAAAGTCGCCGCCCGAATAGTTCGTCGCATAGCTGTCGAGATTGTCCAAATCGAAGAAAGGCGCGATCCCACGACGCAAAGATCGGGATTTCCGCCCGAGGGTGCGATGATGTCGTTCGGGACGATATTCTCAATTCCCTGCTCATCGAGTTCCAAGTGACATGCTCGTTCCAGATCAACTGATCGGGGATAGTCGTGCTCCACACGCCGACACCAGCGGACTGGATCAGATCGACCTTCAACCTGCGGGTCGAACACGATCCCGCCGACGACCCATGTAGTTTCCGCTCTTTTCGAGCCAGGGAACATCATCGCTGAACTCAAGGCTCGAATACCAGCTCCACCCGCTCCACGTCGAGCCGCCATTATGGCTTTCCTGAATGGTGCCACCACCAGTGATGGCGATAACGATGCGATTTGATCGAACGGATCGATAGTGACTGCGTGGACACTATTTTCGATCAACATTGGTCCAGACGCCGTTGGCGAATTTCCACAATGCCGACCCGGTATTTTCGGTGACATAGAGCTCGCCAGTCGCGGATATGGCGGCGTATGACACATCGACCGGGCCCCCGGGCACGCGCTGCCAAGTCAAGCCGCTGTCCCCGCTTCGATAGACACCATTCCCGGACGTTCCGACAAAGATATTGGAACCCTGGATGACGATTCCCGTCAGCCCAGGATCGTTACCGATACCATTAGTCGGGATAGCGCTAACCTGGCTCCAGCTTGTACCGCCATCGCGGGTCACCCAAAGACCGTCGTGCTGAGTTCCCGCATAGACAACGTTGGAGTTGAGCGGATCGATTGCCATCTTCTGGCCGTCCATTCGGTACGCTCCATTGGCATCCATGAACACAGAGGGAAAATCAGTTTTAGTCCAGTGTGCACCCTGATCCACGCTTTTATAGACGCCCCCGGCCATCTCCATGTAGAAGATATTGCTGTCGCTTGGCGCGATACGGATCTCATAGACGCCTTGCGCAAGGATAAAGTCGGCAGGCATCGTGTAAGCCGAGACCAACTGGACCCAAATCGCCGTCCCAGCGGTAGGCTCCAGCCCCGTCGGTTCGAGCGACCATGGTTCCGTCGCTGTGCATGTCGATCCCGGTGACGTAGCCACCCGCGCCGAATTTGACCTGTTTCCACTCACTATCCAGCGCTATTGTGGTCGGCATTCGAAACTCCACCCCGATATCGATCCGCGCATCCCCGCTGCCAGCGACGCGCGAAACCGCTTCTGTCCAAAGACTAATGAGCGCCGGGATGTGAAAATTTTCCTAAGAGGGCATTATCCAGTATTTACTGGTCGCCTATTTGTCGGATATTAACGTCCACAACGCATTCGATTTAGTTGAAAACTGGACTGTGGAGACTGTCGGAATCAACGCGCCCCAACGCTGGTCGCGATGGTATTTCGACGTAAGCGGGCGAGAAACGAATGTCGGCATGAATGAGTTTACGACGAGCAGAAAAGGCACCGCGGCGGGCCGTGCACCGCAACCCTTGTTAAAGTGGGGTTAGCAGGTCGGGCCTTATCGAATGGCGCTAACTGATGCGATTAATGCAGGTCCGGCTGTCGTCATGGACCGGATCCGGCTCGATTTTACGACGCAGTTTGATGCGATGAGTAAGGCCGATAGAGGGCCGCTCAATCAGAAGCCAGGAGCCGAAAGCGACTGAGACGCAAACTGCTATGGTGAGCAGCAGTGCCACTAATTGTGGTAATCCAGAGAAAAGGAAAAAGGCCGCACCCGTGACCGGATTATGGGTTAGATACAAACTGTAAGAGATCGTGCCGAGAAAGACCAAGGGCTCGCGCGAAAGTCCGTGCTGTAGATAACCTGTCTTTCGTGCAACGAGAGGTCCAATTGCGGTTACCATACAAAACATGGTGAACGTCGAAGGCCCCGAAAGCGTCAGTATAAGGCATAATAGTGCGAAGCTGATTTCCGGCGTTTCGACTTCGATGTGCCCAATACGCAAGGCTACCCAAGAAAAAGCAGTGCCAGAGATCAACAAAGGTCCTCGAATTGGTGATCCGACTGCTCCGGTTCCCAAACGCAACCGCCGTCAAGAACATTGTGGCGAACGCAAGTCCTTTGAAACGTTCCGCCAACATCAGCCAGAGGCAAAGCGCGAGATAGAACTGCACCTCATATCAAAGCGTCCAATAAACAGAATTTATCGAAGCTAATCCGAAAAATAATTGTGTGTAGGTGGCATTCGAAATGATCTGCTCGGCTGACGGAAACAGCCAATTTTCGCCCTTCACCATCGCCGAAAGAGCGCCAAATGCGATGACAAACGCGATTGAAAGCCACAGGGGTGGATCGAGACGAATTGATCGACGAAGCGCGAACCGACCCAAAAATGACGGGGTGATGCGCAGATTTCGCAGGCTGTGTGCAATAACGAAGCCGCTCAAGACGAAAAAGATAGCGACTCCATTGTCACCGAGGTCGAATAGCGAGTGCGACCATTCCGGGATCGCTTCCTTCAATCTGTCGATGTGTCGGCCTTCGCTCGCATGGAAAAATACCACTCACATTGCGGCGATTCCACGCAGTGAATGGACTAAACCAAAAATTTCCGGTTTGGCTTGCGGTATCGGAGGCGATTAACTGCTAACCGTTAATTCTTCAAACTTATCGATGCGCTTTCGTGACGACATAATTCTAGCCGAAACGGACACTCAGATTGCGCCAACAGATAAAGCATTTACCGTTGAACAGACGAACTATTGCGGGGTCAGAGTGACAGCATTGGCTATCCGACTTTGCTCCACCCTCTTCATTCTGTCCTGCATGGCTTGTTCCGCCGCGAGCTCAACGGCCGACGTTCCATCGGCGCAGCAGGTCGCGGCAGCGGAAGCCGCGGCGGCTGTGCCGGGTTTCCGGCCTCTGCGCCTAGGTGGTGGCGGATTTGTCGTAGATCTGGACTTTTCGCCCGATGGCCGAACTCGCATCGTTCGCACCGACGTGCACGGTGCTTACATCTGGGATGATCCGTCCAAGGAATGGAAGCAGCTCGTCAACGCCACCTCAATGCCGGCTGGCGATCTGCTATGTCGGCAAGGGCAGCAGCATCAGCGTCTATGCCATCCGCGTCGCTCCGGGCGACCCGTCTCGGCTCTACATGGCGGCCCCGGCCCACCCCGGCATCCCGTCTATATGTCTATCGCAGCGACGATCGTGGTGCGCGATGGATCAGAACGAACTTCGCGCCGGTCGAAATGAGCGTCGCCTCCGCTGGCCGACTGATGGGCCCGAAATGGCGATCGACCCGCGCAATCCCGATATCGTCCTGCTCGGCGATACGGCGGGTCGGATTTATCGAACCGCAGATGGCGGACAGAGTTGGACGACATCGATCAGGCACAGGTCCCGCTGGGTGCCGACCCGCGATCGCCTTTGCTTTTCAAACCGGCCCCGGGGCGTCGACTAACGTTGTCTATGCTGCAACCGGCGCGAATGGCGTTTACCGATCCACAGACGGCGGGCTGAGCTGGACGCGCACCCAGGGTGGACCGCGTAGCGTCGATCGGATCGTGGCGGCGCCAGATGCCCTTTATGTGACAGATCGCGATGAAACAGCGGCCGAAAATGCCTGGAAATTCGCCAGCGGCCGATGGGCCCGACTTGCCATCGCAGGTCACGGCGGGGGCAACGGCTGGCACTCGATCGCGGTGGATCCACGCGATCCTCGACACGTTGTGCTCGGTATGGCGGCAGGCAACATCGTTGCTTCTTCCGATGGCGGGATCACATGGGGTGCCTTTTTCAAGAACTCTCCCGACAGGGTGGCAACCGATGTCCCATGGCTTGCCTGGGCTGCCGAACCCTGGATGTCCAATGGCAATATGATGTTCGACCCGGTCCTGCCTAATCGACTGTATTTCGCGCAGGGAATTGGCGTTTGGCACACCAAGCCGCCCATTGACGATACAAAACCCAAGTGGTCGTCCCAAACTCGCGGTATCGACGAATTGATCGTCAACGACCTGACGGTTCCACAGGGCGGGAAGCCAGTCTTCGCGCGGTGCAGGATCGCGGCCTTTTCCGGATTGAAAGCCCTGAACTTTTCCCGACGTCCCATGGGCCGGATCGCGACGTACCTATCCGTCACAGCTGGTCGGTCGATTATGCAGCTGGCGATCCGTCCTTCATCGCTGCCGTCGTCAACGGTGGTGCCACCGATCGGTCGTCCTTTTCACGTGACGGCGGCCGCAACTGGACACCCTTCCCTTCCAACGCGCCAGCCAATGCGCCGGGCAATTTAGGCGGCACGATAGCCGTCTCGACCAGCACGAACATGCTTTGGGCACCCGCCAACAACGGACGGCCGTTCTTTACTGTCGATGGCGGAGGTCATGGCAACTCGCTCGTTTCCCGTCCGACGTTCCGATCAGCGGTGAATTGGGATGGAGTTTCTCGTTCTATCAGAACCGCCACATCTTCGCCGCGGATCGGGTTCAACCGAATACCTTTTACGGTTACAATTATGGCCCTTCTTCCGCGCCATCGGTGGCGGGTCTTTATCGCTCGAGCGACGGCGGCGCGACTTGGGCAAAGGTAATCGCCGGATTTGGATTTGTCGGCGCGATGGGAACATCCGCGCGACTTGCGACGGTTCCGGGCCGGGCTGGGCACTTGTTCTTCGCGGTCGGCTCTACTGGAATACGGGAGAAGCATCCGCATGACGTCCCCCTCAAGCGATCGCGCGACGGCGGACGCACTTGGCAGGACGTCCGCAAAACAGAAGAAGTTTGGGCAATTGGCTTCGGCAAGTCCGCGCCGGGGAGAAGCTATCCCGCCCTCTACATCGCGGGCTTTGCCAACGATGACCGTGTGCCGGCACTTTACCGCTCTATCGACGACGCCGCGTCTTGGCAGAAGCTTACGTCTTACCCTGCCGGAAATGTCGACGCCATTCGTGCCATTTCCGGCGACATGAACGCCTATGGCCGCATTTATTTCGGCTTTCTGGATCAGGTGCGGGATATGGCGTTTTGAAGAAATGAGGTGAGGCGCGAGGCAGCATCATAGCCAATTGAGGCGGGCCCGGTCGTCATGCCGTTCCACTTTCAAACGCGACCGCGATACCCCATTTTAGGCCCACATTGGGGCAGTGTCCGCGCGTTTGAACGCTAGCAACTTTTGATATACTCGGCGACCAGATGGCGGAAATGTCAACTGAGCAATTCGAGATAGCAGGGTTAAGAGTGAAATCCGTATGACTCATCCTAGCGCTGATGTATCTTTCCGCGCCAGCTTTTTAAAAATATGCTAATTTCGTTTGGACGTAACTAGTATCTAACTACTCCAATCCCCTGTATTAGGAAGTCTCAATGGCACTCGGCCCTCTTGGCCCGTTAGTTAAAGGCATTCTTGCCAGCCGCGGGTATGATATTACGCGTCCTACCTTACATGAACGAACCGTATTAAAAGCGCATTCACTGACTGGTTTAGCGATGATATTGCGCTTTTCGCCCGCAGCTACGCCGCAAATCGTGCAACTCTCTCGAGTGTGCGAAAACGGGCTCGGAAGATCTGGAAGAGACGCCATCCTGCGTTACGGGGTGCCCATCGAGTGGGACACGGGCGAGCAAAGCTACGGAAAGACCGGGCTAGACGAAATTGAGCGTGAGCCGACCTATTCCGATCTGATCGCCTTCCTATGTCACAAAACGCCTGACCTTTCCTATCTTGAAATCGGTGTTTCGGTCGGTAAAAATTTCCTTCAGATCTGCCAGAACTTGGCAGGCAATGCTTTTGTCGGCTTAGACATCGAGGAGATCAATCCAATCCTCGCCGACGCCATAGGCCCCTTAATCGGACGCAGGCTCGGCAGGAAGCAAACGGTCGAACTCGCTTTTCAGGCAAAGCAGTCGAAGTCGAACTTTTGGCCGAGACGTTTGGGAAGGTTACCTACTTACGCGGTGACCAGTTCAGCGCTGATACCTGGGCGATGCTGCGCGGCCAGCGTTTTAATTTCGTCTTTTCCGACGGCGTTCATAGCCCCCATGCGGTGCGCCAAGAGCTTGAATATCTACTGG
>CAVUFW010000004.1:0-41954 GCA_963740965.1 uncultured Alphaproteobacteria bacterium | reverse complement strand
TGATCGTCACCCGGTCGTCGCCCGCCATCGCCAGCGCCCCGTCGCGATCGTGGGCAATCTCCACCCCGTCCGTCGACCACCCGGCATCGCGGGTCAGCACGATGTGCCGACGCCCCGGAAGGATGCCCGGCAGGCTGTCGAAGGTCTTGCGGCCCATGATCATGGCCGATCCCATGGTCACCGCCTTGAAGTGCTTCAGGTCGCCGGGCAGGTGCCACGGCAATGTCCCGTCCCTGCCGATGGTGCCGTTGATCGCGCGCGCGACGACGATCGTGATGTCCTGCTGTGCCATGGCAGCGTCCTACGCTTGCCGGGCCTCGGGCGGCAAGCGTAGGGGAGGGCGATGACCCCGGCGCAGGCGCAATTGATCGAGACCATGACGGGCCGCTTCGGGGCGAAAGCGGCGTTGACCGACCCGGCCGACATCGCGCCCTGGCTGACCGACTGGCGGGGGCGCTGGACGGGTGCCAGCGCGGCCGTTCTCCAGCCGTCCAACACCGCCGAAGTCGCCGCGCTCGTAACCTTGGCGGGCACGCTCGGCGTCCCGCTCGTGCCGCAGGGCGGAAACAGCTCGATGGTTGGCGGCGCGACCCCGCCCGCCGACGGATCGGCGCTGATCGTCTCGCTGCGCCGGATGAACGTCATCCGATCGATTGATCCCGGACATGCGGTGGCCGAGGCCGGGGTCATCCTCGAAGCCCTGCACCATGCCGCCTCCGATACCGGTCAGCGCTTTCCGCTGACCCTCGGCTCGCGCGGGACGGCGACCATCGGCGGGCTGACGTCGACCAATGCCGGCGGTACCCAGGTGCTCCGCTTCGGCACCATGCGCGGGCTGGTCGAGGGGGTCGAGGCCGTGCTTCCGGACGGCACGATCCACGACGGCCTGGCAGGGCTGAAGAAGGACAATCGCGGGCCGTCGATCGATCAGATGCTGATCGGTGCGGAGGGCACGCTCGGCTTGATTACCGCGGTCCGGCTCAGGCTTGTCCCGGCCGTCCACCAGCGCGCGGTGGCGTGGCTCGGGCTGGCCGATCCTGACGCGGCGCTGGCGGTGCTCCGCGCGCTTCAGGCCGCTACCGACCGGGTCGAAGGGTTCGAAATCCTGCCGCGCGAAAGCCTCCAGGCCGCGCTCGCCCATGTCGCTGGCGCCCGCTCGCCGCTGGCCGGCGATCATCCGTGGCATGCGCTGGTGGAGGCGACATCGGCGTCCGCGGGTGAAGAATCGCCCGATGCACTGCTGGAACGCCTGCTCGCTCCCATGATCGTTCGCGGCCTGGTGGCGGATGCCACCATCGCCGCGAGTGAAACGCAGGCCGAAGCCTTCTGGCGGATCCGCGACAGCCTGTCGGATGCCGAGAAGAAGGCATTCGGCCCGGCGACGCAGCATGACATCAGCGTCCCCGTCGACCGCATGCCGCAATTTCTGCGTAAGGCGTCAATGGCAGTCGAAGCGGCCTTTCCTGGCGTCCGCGCTTCGGGCTTCGGGCATCTTGGCGATGGCAATATCCATTTCCACGTGAGGGCCATGGCGCGCGGCGGCCCTGACTGGATAAATCGGGAAGGTCCCGCCATCACCAGCATGGTCGACGATCTCGTAACCGCGGCTGGCGGGTCGATCAGCGCCGAGCATGGCATCGGTCAGATGAAGCGCGATGAGCTCGCCCGCCTTTCCCCCGCGCGCGTGGCCACCATCCGCGCGCTCAAGGCCGGCCTCGACCCGCTTGGCCTGATGAACCCCGGCAAACTGGTCTAGCCGCCCGTCGCCCCCAGGATCAACTCGACCGTCTCGGCCGGCTGATCCCACATCGGGAAGTGGGCACTATGCTCGAACCAGTGCATTTCGGCCGACGGAAAGGCGGCGCAGGCGCGCTTGGCCTGGTGGGCGAAACACAATCGGTCGTGACGCCCCCAGCCGATGACGACCTTTCCGGTGTCGGCGGCGGCAGGCCCTTTCTGCCCCGGACCGTCGGCAAGATCGCGGATCAATGCCGGCACCGTCGGCGTGGTGGCAAAGTTCGTCAGCTCGTCAGCCACCATCTTGCCATCCAGCGCCCAAGGATGGCTCGACAATTGAGCCAGCAAGGCGGTGCGACCGACGGCGCTGGCGCAAAGCGTCGGCAGCGCGGGACGAAGGGCCTTCAGCAGGCCCACCGACGCTCCGATCGTGGCTTTGAAGAATGGCCGCTCCCAGCCTTCCCAGAATTCCGCCGGGATCGAGCGCGACCACCGCACCGACCCCTCCCCGTCGCGCCAGTTCGAGCGCGATCCTTGCGCCGAGCGAACTCCCGACAATGTCGATCCCGGCAAGTCCTTGATCGCCGATGTAGCGTTCGACAGAATTGGTCAGTCCGACGAACGTCCCGCTGTCGTCTTCGGCGGGGGACTGGCCATGGCCGGGCAGGTCGATCGCGATGACCGTCCGCTTCTCGGCCAGGGGCTTGAGAACCGGGTCCCACGATCGAATGCTGGCGCCCAGGCCGTGGACGAGCAGGAGATTGCGGCCGCTGCCGCGTCGGATGTCATGGATCATTGCAAAGCAACGCAGGCCGACGCCAATCGGCCCCACCCGAACTAGGACTTCTTTGCGAACCAGATCGTATGCCTTGGCCCTTTGTTGTTCGGTCGCGCGGTCAGGGTCACTTCGTCGACCGCGAAACCGGCTTCGTCCAGTCGCCGCGTGAAATTGCGGTCGGGCGCGGCCGACCACACGGCCAATATCCCACCCGGGTTGAGCGCGGACCTCGCCGCCGCCAGTCCAGCGGGGGAATAGAGGCGATTGTTGGCACTGCGGGTCAGGCCGTCGGGACCGTTGTCGACATCCAGCAGGATCGCATCGTAGCCGCCATAGCGAATTGCGTCGGCGACATCGCCGATCATCAGGTCGACCCGCGGATCGTCGAGGCAATCACCGGTCATCTCCTTCATATACGATTTCGCCCACGAAACGATCTCCGGCACAAGCTCGGCGACCGTGATTCGCGCCTGCGGGCCAACCGCGCCGCATGATGCTCGCAGTGTGAACCCCATGCCATAACCACCGATCAGCACGTGCCCGTCGCGGCGGCCGAGTCGATCAATGGCCATCGTCGCCAATGCTTCTTCCGACCCGCTCATCCGGCTGTTCATCAGTTCGTTGCGGTCGAGGACGATCATGAAGTCCGCCCCCCGCCGGACCAGCCGCAGCTCCTCCCGTCCGCCGGGGACGATCGCCGTCGCCAGTAATTCGCGGGGGATCACGTTCGTGTCCCGTTCGATGCCCGTGCGACCAGCAGGCAGCTCGACCCGAACGGCATCGACCCGCCGCGCGCGATCCGGTGTGCTTCCCACGAAAGCATCCGCGCCAGCGCCTTGCCGGCCAGTCCGGAAGGAAGTCGATGATCGACATCGACCGCCGACGGCCGGTCGGCCTTGCCCCGCCGCACCAATGACGGGATCGACCGAAGCGCCAGGATGGGCGCAACCAAGGGTGCGAAAAAGTAGGTGGCATATTCCACCTCAAAACCCTGCGCGGCGACCACCTTCGACAGCGATCCAAGTGTGTAACGGCGAAAGTGGCCCGCATGCTCGTCTTCGGACGACCACAGCCAGGTGAAGGCGGGAACGGTAAGATAGATCCGGCCGTCCGACTCGAGGTAAGTATGCAGTTGCGCCAGCGTGGCGGAATTGTCCTCGATATGTTCGATCACGTCGAATAGACCGGCGGCGGGGATCGAATGCGCCGGTAGCGACAATTTCTCGAACGGTGCCATCACTACCGGCAGGCCCCGATCGTAAGCGCAGTGGGCACCTTCCGCGCCCGGCTCGATGACCACGCTTTGAAATCCCGCCTGGCGCAACCCAAGCGACACATAACCGTTCCCCCCGCCGACGTCGGCGATCAGGCCCTCGGGCGGGAAACGCCGGATGACGGAGGCGATGACCGCGTTGCGATGGTTGAACCAGTAGGACGAATCCTCAACCGCGGCGAAGCTCGAATGGCCGCCGGGCGGGTAGGAGACCGGGTTATTGCTGGCGACTTCCCAGAAGCCGGCTTTCCGCTCGCGCAGCGCAGCGATGCCGGCACTAAACCGGCGCGCGGATTCAACCGCCTGTTCGTCCAGCATATGCTCATTCATCCGACTGCCACTCCCTGATGACCGGCTGATGGCGTGACTTGAGCGAACACGCAACGTCGAGCGGACGGGCGACCTATCAGGATATGTGGAGAATGGCGCGCCCGGCTGGATTCGAACCAGCGGCCTCAAGATTAGAAGTCTCGTGCTCTATCCAGCTGAGCTACGGGCGCCCGAGAGGTGCCCTAGCCCGATTGCGGAGCCGGCTCAAAGGGTCCTTGTTCGTCTATCGTCGCGTGCCTTGCCGATTCAGCCGCTCGCAACGCTGGAATTGGCCGGCAGCTCGTCGATGCACCACCGGTCGAGCAGGATCTCGAAGGCGTCGATCGGGAATGGCTTGCCAAGATGGTCGTTCATCCCGGCGGCGCGAAAGCGGTCGATGTCGTCAGGCATGACGTTGGCCGTCACCGCAACGATCGGCAGCGCGGCGTAGCGCCCCCCGAGCGCGCGAATGTCTTTCGTCGCTTCGATCCCGTCCTTGATCGGCATTTGCACATCCATCAGCACGATGTCGAAGGCATCGGCCTGAACCGCCGCGACCGCTTCCGCGCCATTATCGACCACCGTCACTCGGTGACCGGCGCGGTCAAGCAAGGCGACTGCCAGCATCTGGTTCACCTCGACGTCTTCGGCCAGCAACACGCGCCGCGACACACGGTTGGCGCACGGTCCGATGGTCGGCGGCGCGGGCAGTGCCGAAGCGCCGGGAACGCCAGGGAGGGCGACCGAAAACCAGAAAGTCGAACCGACGCCCGGCTCACTCGTGACCCCGATCGATCCACCCATGGCGGTCACCAATCGCTCGCATATCGCTAGTCCCAGGCCCGATCCGCCAAACCGCCGAGCAATCGTTTGGTCGACCTGACTGAAGCGCTTGAACAACAGGTGCTGCTTGTTGTCGGGAATGCCGATCCCGGTGTCACGTACGGTCCACCGGATGTTCCCATCTGACATGGCAACATCGATCGAAACATGTCCCGAAGCCGTGAACTTGATCGCATTACCCATTAAATTCAGCAGGATCTGGCGTATTCGACTCTGGTCGCCATTGACGAACATCGGCACTTCTGCGGCGATGGACAGATCCATCGTCAGCCCCTTCTCGTTCGCTGTAGCTCGTACAATCTCGACCGAATTGGCGACCATCGGGCGTAGCTCGAACGGCGCCGGGGACAGTTCGAATCCTCCAGCCTCGATGCGCGAATAATCTAGTACGTCGTCGACGATCATCAGTAACGTCGTGCTTGCGTCGCGCACCAGCTCGATGTGGCGTTTGGCGGTCGGCGCCAGCGAGGACTCGCCGGCCGGAGGGGCAACGTCGAGTACCAGCCGCGAGAAGCCAATGATCGAATTCAACGGCGTCCGAAGTTCATGGCTGATCGTCGCGAGAAATTCGCTCTTGGACCGCGCTGCCTGCTCGGCAAGCAAGACCAGCCGGCGCATTTCCGTAATGTCCAGATTGGTGCCGATCAGTCGCTTCGGCTTGCCCATATCATCGCGGATCACGGTCGAAATGGATCGGAGATGCCGGATCTCTCCGTTTGGCGTAACGATCGAAAACTCAAGATCATATTCGGGCGCGTCGCCATTCGGAACGTCCGCGACCATGTCGCGAACTCGAATGCGATCGTCCGGGTGGATGGCCGCCAGAAAGCGACCGAAGTCCGGCGCTCGTTCGACCGGCTCAAGACCGTAAAGCTGGAACATGCGGGCGTCCCAAATCATCACTCCCGAAATCAGGTCCCATTCCCACACCCCAACTCCACCCGCGCGCGTCGCAAGCGTCAGCCGCTCGGTCAGTGCCGCGAGCTGGAGTTCATTGGCCTTGCGCTCGCTGATATCTTGGACCTTGGCGATGAAATATTCGGGCGTCCCGGACCCGTTTCTCACGATCGACACGGACAGGAGGCACCAGACGAAACTGCCATCGCGCCGACGATATCTTTTTTCTATCTGGTAGGCGTCGCCACGGCCCGCCATAAGACCCTGCGCGCGATCGAGATCGCTCGAAAGATCGTCAGGATGGGTAATATCCTGGAACGTTAGGCGCTGTAGTTCATCGCTGGAAAAGCCTAGGATCCCGCAGATTGCGATGTTGGTCCATAACCACTGACCATCAAGGCCGACGATCGCGGTGCCGATTGGCGAATGTTGCATCGCCACCGCAAACTGGGCGGCGCTGAACGCCGATTTCGGAGCCTTGTTCATGTTGCCGGATGCCCAAAACGCCGGTGATCGCTCAGGCTACGCGCATGGTGGGCAATCGATAGCGACTAATGCGTCCGAAACGGAGCGTGTTCGCGCGTCTCAGGCGACCGCTTCGAGCATTCCTTCGAATAAGCGGCGGCCGTCGGTGCCGCCATGCGCCGTCTCGAGCGCCCGTTCGGGATGCGGCATCATGCCAAGCACATTGCCCGAATCGTTCAAGATACCGGCAATCGAGCGCGCCGATCCGTTGACTTCGTCAGTGTAGCGCAAGGCGACGCGGCCCTCGCCTTCGAGCCGATCGAGCGTGTTCCGGTCGGCCTGATAATTGCCGTCGTGATGCGCGACCGGGATTATGATTTCCTCGCCAGCGGCGTAGGCACTGGTGAAGATCGACTGGCTGGATTCGACTTTGAGCCCGACCGGTTTGCAGACGAAGTGGAGGCCGGCGTTGCGCATCAGAGCGCCGGGTAGCAAGCCCGCTTCGGTCAATACTTGGAAACCGTTGCAAATGCCGAGCACCGGGATGCCCTTGCCGGCCGCCTCCCCGACCGCGCGCATGATCGGCGATCGGGCAGCCATCGCCCCGGACCGTAGATAATCGCCGTACGAAAAGCCGCCCGGAACGGCGACCAGACCGGTACCAAAGGGCAACTCGGTGTCGCGATGCCAGACCATGATCGGCGCTTGTCCGGTCACCGCTTCGATCGCCACCGCGAGGTCGCGGTCGCAGTTGGATCCGGGAAAGACGATGACTGCGCTGATCATCCGTCGGACCGCTCGATCCTGAAATTCTCGATCACGGTGTTGGCGAGCAACTGCTTGCACATCGTTTCGATGTCGCTGTCGGCAACATCGTCGGCCAGATCGAGTTCGATCAGCTTACCCGCTCGAACATCATTGACCCCGGCAAATCCCAAGCCTTCGAGTGCATGGTGGATCGCCTTTCCCTGAGGATCGAGCACGCCGGGTTTCAGGGTGACGAAAACGCGGGCTTTCATGAGCAGGTCCATCGCCGGGGTTCGAGTGCCGCTCCTATGGCGACGCCCAGGACGCAGGGCAAGCCTCGTTTCCGGCGTGAAGGGGCTGACCGTTGCGAGGATGCCCGCTAACAGCCGCCGATGGATCGATTTCCGCCATATGCGCAACTCCTTGGCCTGCGCGCCAGTCATGAGGGAGAAACAAGGCGTTTCGTGATGCCGTTTCGCCCCGATGTCGTCGGGCGTCCCGGGTTTCTCCACGGTGGCGCCATCGCCGGGCTGCTCGAATTCACCGCGTTCGACGCGCTGACCCACGCGCTCGGCAATCCCCACGTCATCATGAAACCCGTGACCGTTACGGTCGACTATCTACGCGGGGGGAGCGAAGGACAGGGGGATACCTTTGCCGAAGCCATCATCGAGCGGCTCGGCAACCGCATCGCCAATGTCGAGGCGATGGCATGGCAGATCGATCGCGCGAAACCGATCGCTGCGGCGCGGATCAACTTCCTGCTCGATCGGCCTCAATAGCCGCTCAGCCGCGCGACCTCTCCAGCGTGGAACCGAGGCCCACCGAACAGTTCGTCCAGCACCGCCTGGCGCTTCATGTAGAGTCCGATATCATGCTCGTCGGTCATGCCGATCCCGCCGTGCATCTGGACGCCCTCCTGCACCGCCAGGCGCGCGACCTTGCCGGCCTTTGCCTTGGCCACCGAGGTCATCAATTCGGCGCGCGAGTCGCCGCCGTCGATCAGTTGCGCGGCCTTGGCGGTCGCCGCGCGCGCAATCTCGATTTCCCCGAACAGATGCGCCGCGCGATGCTGGAGCGCCTGGAATTCGCCGATCAGACGGCCGAACTGCTTGCGCTGTTTGAGGTAGTCGAACGTCATTTCGCTGGCCTCGGCCGCAATGCCCACCAGTTCGCTGGCCGCGCCCGCCCGGCCCGCTCCAAGCGCGCGCGACAAGGGCATCCAGCCTTCGTCGACTTCACCGATGACCGCATTGGCATCGACCGCAACGTTGGATAGCGTCAGCCGCGCGGCCTTCGATGAATCCGCCATCGCTACATTCTCGACTTCGATCCCCGCTGCGTCGCGCGGCACCGCGAACAGGGTCACGCCCTTGGTTTCTCCAGCAGCTCCGCCGGTGCGCGCAGCGATCAGCAGCAGGTCGGCCGACGCGCCGTGCACCACGAACTGCTTCTGCCCGTCGAGCACGAATCCATTGCCTTGGCGTTTCGCCTCGAGCGCGGTCGATGCCGGATCGTGGCGCTTGCCTTCATCGACCGCCAGCGCGGCGACCGTTTCACCCGCGATGATCCCCGGGTACCATCGCTCAGCCTGCGCCGACCCTTGCAGCGCTCGCACTGCCGCCACCGATGTCGTCAGAAATGGGGAGGGGGTGAGGTTGCGCCCGATTTCCTCGAGTATCAGGTTGGCCTCGGCCTGGCCCAACCCCGCACCGCCCTGGGCTTCAGGAATCAGCACGCCGGTTAGGCCAAGCTCGGCCAGTTGCTTCCAGAGTGCGTGACCAAACCCGTCCTTGCACCCCGTGTCGCGCCAGTGCCGGAGTTGGGATTTGATCGCGCCTTCCTCGGCCATGAACGGGCGGACGACATCCTGCAGCATTCGCTGGTCGTCGGTCAGAATCATCATATGCTCAGGCTCCCGGCAAGCGAAGGATGTGCTTGGCGACGATCCCGAGCTGGACTTCGCTCGTCCCGCCTTCGATCGAGTTGGCCTTGGTACGCAGCCAATCGCGCGGCAGCTTTCCCCCTCTCGATCGATCGCTTTCCCACTCCAAGGCGTCCGAACCCCCCGCTGCCATCGCTAGTTCGTGACGGCGCTTGTTGAGCTCGGTCCCGGCGTATTTCATCATGCTCGGCATCGCTGGATGAGCTTCGCCCGCCTTCAGCTGATCAATGAATTTCTCGCTCATTGCCGAAAACGCCAGACTATCGACGTCGAATTCGGCGATTTCGGCACGTAGCAGAGGATCGTCGACACCGCCGACACTCGCGCCGAGTGCCTGCTTCTCCCCGCCCAGTCCCATCCCGCTGATCATCTCACGCTCGTGACCGAGCAGATATTTGGCGACGTCCCACCCCTTGTTCTCGGTGCCCACCAATTGATCCTTGGGAACCCTGACCTCGTCAAAGAAGGTCTCGCAGAATGGCGAATTGCCGCTGATCAGCAGGATCGGCTTGGTCGAAACGCCCGGACTTTCCATGTCGAACAACAGGAAGCTGATGCCGCCATGTTTGCTCTCGGTTGATGTGCGCACGAGGCAGAAAATCCAGTCGGCTTCGTCGGCATAGCTGGTCCAGACCTTCTGGCCGGTCACGACGTAATGATCGCCGGCGTCCTCGGCCCGGGTCTGGAGCCCCGCAAGATCGCTGCCGGCGCCTGGCTCGGAATAGCCTTGGCACCAGCGGATCTCGCCACGCGCGATCTGCGGGAGATAATGCGTTTTCTGCTCCTCGGTACCGAACTTCAGCAAGGCCGGCCCAAGCATGGAGATCCCGAAGCTGGTAAGCGGCGGTCGTGCGCCGATCGCAACCATCTCTTCCTTCAGGATTTTTGTTTCCGCAGCGCTCAGTCCGCCGCCGCCATAGGCCGATGGCCAGTCGGGCACCGTCCACCCGCGTTCGCCCATCACCCGCAGCCATTGTTCCTGCGCCGCACTTTGGAAGACGACGTTGCGCCCGCCCCAGCATGCGTCCTTTTCGGATCGCATCGCGGTGCGCATCTCGGCCGGGCAGTTGGCCTCCAGCCAGGCACGGGTGGTGGTACGGAATTCGTCGAGATCGGCGGTCATGAAGGGCTCTCCTCGCCGTCACTTTCGGGCGTTGGAGGGGGCCACGTCAATGCATGTCGGGAAACATCACCATTCCCTAGGGTCGCGGCTTCAATCCGCTCGACGCGATGTGCCACCGACGCTGTTCCGCCGTCGATCCATCGACATCGTTCACCCGTCGAAGTGTCACCGGCCCCTCGAGAACGAACCCGCCTCCGCGGGTGAGCATGCCGGTGACCCGCAAGGGAATTTCGACATAGAGCGACCCAGCCGCGCCTTCGGAGTCACCCGGGGTTCCGATGTGACAGTCATAGTCGCGATATTCGGCAAAACTTTCACGGAATTGTGCGGACGTCATGCCGCTTGCCTTGCCGCCGTCGCTCCACAATCGATAGGCGGCGTCGAAGCGCTTCGTGGCAACCGCATCGCAATATTCCTGTAGTCGGCGTGCGGCACCAAGGGCGCTCGTCTCTGCAGGAATGGGTGGCGCGTCGGGATCGAGATGAGCTGGCGGCGGCTCGCTCGGATCGGCGGTGGTGGTCGATGGCGACGACGGTGCCGGGGCAACCGGCGGCACTGCCTTTGGAGGCGGCTGGACGTCACCGGCATTCCCGGCGATCGCGTTTTCATGGCTCTCGGAAGGGATCTGTTGCTGGCAAGCGGTCAATATCGTCAACAGCGCGGCAATCGGCACAAATCGGGTCATGCCCCGTCCAACCGACACCTCGGCCGACCGTTCCAAGGCGCACGCTCTTGCCCTGCAGCCGCGCGCGTCCTAGCCGGTTGTGGAACAGGACCGATCTCGATCCAACGGGAGTGATGCGACGTGGATTTTGACCTTACGGAACGCCAGTCTTTCTTCCGCGACCGGGTCCGATCCTTCATCGATTTCACATGTTCGTCCCCGAGTTGCCGACTACAAGAAGCAGATCGACGCCGGCGATCGCTGGCAACCGATCCAGCTGATCGAAGACCTCAAGCCGATGGCGCGCGATGCCGGCTTGTGGAATTTGTTCATGCCGCCGGGCGGCGCGCTGCAACATGTCGACGAGACTTTCGCCTTTGAAGGCGAGCAACTTACGAACCTCGAATATGCCATCTGCGCGGAGGAAATGGGACGCATCCTGTGGTCGGCCGAAGTCTTCAACTGCTCCGCTCCAGATACCGGCAACATGGAAGTGCTGCACCGCTACGGCACGCGCCAGCAGAAGGATCGGTGGCTGAGCCCGCTGATGCGTGGCGAGATCCGCTCGGCGTTCCTGATGACCGAGCCCGGTGTGGCCTCCTCGGACGCCACCAACATCGAATGCCGGATCGTGCGCGATGGCGACGACTATGTCATCAACGGCCGCAAGTGGTGGTCGTCGGGGGCCGGCGATCCGCGCTGCAAGGTCGCAATTGTGATGGGCAAGACCGACACCGAAGCTAGGCGCCACGCGCAACAGTCGATGATCCTGGTGCCGATGGACGCCGCGGGGATCACCGTCGAACGCCACCTCAGCGTCTACGGATTTGACGATGCGCCGCACGGCCATATGGAAATCGAACTCAAGGACGTCCGGGTTCCGGCCGGCAATTTGTTGCTAGGCGAGGGGCGGGGGTTCGAAATCGCCCAAGGCCGCCTTGGCCCGGGCCGGATTCATCACTGCATGCGCACCATCGGCGCGGCGGAGGAAGCGCTCGAACTGATGGTCCGCCGGCTCCAGTCGCGCACCGCCTTCGGCAAGCGCCTCAGCGAGCATAGCATCTGGGAACAGCGCGTGGCCGAAGCGCGGATCGAGATCGATTGTTCTCGCCTGCTGTGCCTCAAGGCGGCCGACCTCATGGACAAGGCCGGCAACAAAGCAGCCAAGGCCGAGATCGCCATGATCAAGGTCAAGGCGCCCAACATGGCGCTGAAGGTGATCGACGACGCGATTCAGGCGCATGGCGGTGCAG
Organism: uncultured Alphaproteobacteria bacterium; assembly: GCA_963740965.1. Lineage (GTDB taxonomy): Bacteria > Pseudomonadota > Alphaproteobacteria > Sphingomonadales > Sphingomonadaceae > Sphingomicrobium. The sequence goes on along the minus strand of CAVUFW010000004.1, from coordinate 29,920 downwards.
GGGTCAGCCAGGACACACCGCTTGCCCACAGCTGGGCCGGTATTCGCACGCTGCGCCTGGCGGACGGCCCCGACGAAGTGCACAACCGGGCCATCGCGCTGATAGAATTCGGCAAGCATGCGGAGGTCGTCGCTTGAGCGGCCTTTTCGACCTTACCGGTAAGACCGCGATCGTCACCGGCTCCTCGCGCGGGATCGGTAAGGCGATCGCCGAGGCATTGGCCGACCAGGGCGCCAATGTCGTCATTTCCAGCCGCAACCAGGATGCGTGCGAAGAAGTCGCCGCCGCGATCAATGCATCGCATCCAGACAAGGCCATCGCCGTCGCCGCCAGTATTTCCTCGAAGGAAGCGCTCCAGAATCTCGTCGATCGGAGCCGCGCCCATTTTGGCCAGGTCGACATCCTGGTCTGCAACGCCGCCTCCAACCCATATTACGGGCCGATGGCTGGAATATCGGACGACCAGTTCCGCAAGATCCTCGATAACAATGTCATCGCCAATCACTGGCTGATCAACATGGTCGCACCGGACATGCTGGCGCGCGAGGACGGCTCGATCATCATCATCTCGTCGGTCGGCGGGCTAACCGGCTCCGCCACCATCGGTGCCTATAACATCTCCAAGGCTGCCGATTTCCAGCTGGCGCGCAATCTCGCCAGCGAATTCGGTCCCAAGGGCGTTCGGATCAACTGCATCGCGCCGGGCCTGATCAAGACCGACTTCGCCAAGGCATTGTGGGAAAATCCCGACACGTTGATAGCCGTCACCCGCCACACCCCGATGCGCCGCATTGGCGAGCCGCACGAAATCGCCGGCGCCGCGGTCTTTCTCGCCAGCCCGGCGTCGACCTTCATGACCGGGCAGGCGATCGTCGTCGACGGCGGAAGCACGATCGGGGTCGGGCTTTGAGGCTGAAAGGGAAAGTCGCAATCGTTACTGGCGCCGGATCGGGCATCGGCAAGGCGACGGTCGAGCTGTTCCGACGCGAGGGCGCCACGGTGGTCGGCGCGGATCTCAAGGGCGCCGACGTCGAGTGCGACGCTGGCGACGAACGCGCGATCGAAGCCCTCGTCAAGCGAGCGGTGCGCGACCACGGTCGGCTGGACGTTTTCTTCGCCAATGCCGGCGTGTCGGGCGGGTTCGACGGACTCTTCGATCAGGACGCCGCGATCTGGGCAGAAATACTGCGCATCAATCTCATCGGCCCGTTCCTCGCCATCAAATATGCCGCGCCCGCCATGAAGGAGTCTGGCGGCGGATCGATCATCTGCACCGCCTCGGTCGCCGGGCTTCGTGCCGGTGCCGGCGGCGCGGCCTATTCGGCGTCGAAGGCCGGGGTCATCAATCTGGTCAAGGTCGCCGCAACCCAGCTCACCGGCGCCAACATTCGCGTCAACGCCATCTGCCCAGGGCTGATCGAAACCGGCATGACCGGTCCGATCTTCGAGCGCGCCCGCGCCAAGGGGCAAGGCGACCGCATCGGCCAGCTCAACCCGCTGAAGCGCGGCGGCGAACCGATCGAGATCGCCAACGCCGCCTTGTTCCTCGCATCGGACGACGCCAGCTACGTCAATGGGCAGGCCCTGCCAGTCGATGGTGGCCTTTCCGCCTCCCACCCTTTCACCCATCAAAGCTACGGCCGAACTTCATCTTAAACTGGAACCCTCGTCATGACCGATTCCCCCATCTCGACCCAGATCCATCACGACATCCTGGTCGTCACCAGCAACAACCCGCCGGTTAACGCGCTTGGCGCTGCGGTCAGGCATGGTCTGGTTGCGGCGATCGAGGAGGCGGAAGCAAATGATGCGGTCAAAGCCGTCGTCATCCGCTGCGAGGGCCAGACTTTCTTCGCCGGCGCCGACGTGTCGGAATTCGGAACGCCGAAGGCTTTCCAAGAGCCGATGCTCCCCAATGTGGTCGACATCATCGAAAATTGTTCGAAGCCGGTGGTTGCCGCGATCCACGGTACCGCGCTTGGCGGCGGACTTGAAGTTGCTTTGGCCTGCCATTATCGGGTGGCCGTCCCGTCGGCGAAATTGGGCGTTCCCGAAGTCAAGCTTGGGCTTCTTCCCGGTGCCGGCGGCACGCAGCGCTTGCCGCGTGTCGCGGGTGTCCAGAAAGCACTCGAAATGGTTACGGGCGGCGGCATGACGAGCGCCAAGGAAGGCCATGACATCGGTCTGATCGACCGCATCGTCGAAGGCGATCTGCAACAGCATGCGGTGGCTTATGCCGAAGAAGTGAAGGACATCCGCCCCTTGCCGAAATCTTCCGAGCGGCAGGACAAAATCGACGGCACCGACGCGCAAGTCTTTGCCGACTTCCGCAAGGCCAACGGGCGCAAGTTCCGCGGGTTCGACGCTCCCGAAGCCAACATCAAGGCGGTCGAGGCGGCCGTCGCCAAGCCCTACGCCGAGGGCATCCTCGACGAGCGCAAATTGTTCATGGAGTTGATGAGCGGCAAGCAGGCCCGCGCGCAGCAATATTTCTTCTTCGCCGAGCGCAAGGCGGCCAAGATCGATGGCATTCCCGATGACACCAAGCCCCGCGACATCAAACGCGTCGGGGTGCTTGGCGCCGGTACGATGGGCGGCGGCATTTCGATGAATTTCCTGTCCGCCGGCATCCCCGTCACGATCGTCGAAATGGCGCAGGACGCGCTTGACCGCGGCACTGGAGTGATGCGCAAGAATTACGAAGCCAGCGCCGCCAAGGGGCGCTTCACCGGCGAACAGGTCGAGCAGATGATGGGGATCCTCAATCCCACGCTCGACTTCGATGCGCTCGCCGACTGCGATCTGATCATCGAGGCCGTCTACGAAAATATGGACGTTAAAAAGGAAATCTTCGGCAAGCTCGACAAGATCGCCAAGCCCGGCGCGATCCTGGCTTCCAATACTTCCTATCTGAACATCGATGAGATTGCCGCTAGCACGTCGCGACCGCAGGATGTGGTCGGACTGCACTTCTTTTCGCCTGCCAACGTGATGAAGTTGCTGGAAGTCGTGCGCGGCAAGAAGACTGCGCCTGACGTCCTCGTCACCGCGATGCAGATCGCCAAGAAGATCAAGAAAGTCGCCGTCGTCGCGGGCGTTTGCTACGGCTTCATCGGCAACCGCATGCTGATGCCGCGCCAGCTGCAGGCCGAGGCGCTGCTGATGGAGGGTGCGACCCCGGAGCAGATCGACCGTGTCCACGTCGAATTCGGCATGCCGATGGGGCCGTTCCAGATGGCCGATCTCGCCGGGGTCGACATCGGCTGGCACCGCGATACCAGCCGCATCGACAACCTCCGCGACGCCCTCTGCGCAATCGACCGCTGGGGGCAGAAGAAGGGCGCCGGCTTCTACGATTATGACGACAAGCGACGCCCGACTCCGTCGCCGGTGGTCCAGGGCATCATCGAGAAGTTCGCCGCTGACAAAGGCGTCGAACGACGCGAGATCAGCGACGAGGAAATCGTTCAGCGCACGCTTTACACGATGGTCAACGAAGGCGCGAAGATCCTTGAAGAAGGCATGGCCCAGCGCGCCTCCGATATCGATGTGGTATGGATCTACGGCTATGGCTGGCCGGTCTATCGCGGCGGCCCGATGCACTGGGCGGACAGCGAGGGCCTGAAGAAGATCGTGGACGGCCTGAAGGCGCAGCAGGGTCGGATGGGCGACGGCTTTTCCTTCTCGCAACTGCTGCTCGACAAGGCCGAGAAAGACGAGAAATTCACGCGTTAAGAGACTGATCGAAGGAACGCACATGGCCGACTATATGGTGGAAGAGACCAGCGGATCGCGGGCGATCCGCTACAGCAATCTTGCAGTGGCCATCCACTGGCTCAGCGCGGCCTTGATCCTGACCCAGATCTATCTCGGTTTCGCGTTCGGCAATTTTCCGAAAGGAAGTGCCGAACGCGCCGAATTGTTTACCGCGCACAAGACGGTCGGCGTGGTCATTCTGCTGCTTGCGCTAACGCGTCTTGCGGTCCGTCTGATCGACGCGCCGCCGCCATACCCCGCCGACTTCCCCAAGTGGGAGCGTCGGGTAGCCGTCTGGACCCACCGAGCGTTCTATTTTTTCATGATCGCGATGCCCCTTACCGGCTTGGCCGCCGTGTCGGAGCGCGCGAAGGGTGGACTTACCGAACTCGCGGGCGGCACCTGGTTTCCGGTCGTTCCGATCCCGTCGCTCGGCGAGATTCATGAACCGCTTGCGTTCGCGATGATCGCCTTGTTGGTCCTGCACGTCTTGGCCGCACTCAAAAATCAGTTCCTTACCGGCGGCCCGGTCGCAGATCGGATGCCGCCGTTCCGTTCGAAGCGCTAGGAAGCAATACCAGCATTGCACCCGCGACCGCGGCCAAAGCGGCGGCGGTCAGGAAAGTCGCACTTGCTCCGTCGCGGTCCCAGATCAATCCCGCGCCAAGGCTCGCAAGCAAGGTCGCGATGCCGCTGGCGAAATAGAAAGCGCCGAAGCTGGTCGCACGCAGGTTGGCGGGGGCCGCATCAGCGATCAGCTTCGCAAACAGTCCCTGGGTCAGCGCCATATGCCCGCCCCACAGCAGGCAACCCAGTCCCAGACCGATCAGCCCGATATTCTGCGCCAGCAGGACGTCCGCAGCAATCAGGACGGCGATGCCTCCAAGCAGAAGTCCGCGCGCACCGATGCGGTCGGCCAGCGTCCCTGCCGGATAGGCGAGCAGCCCGAACGACAGGTTGAATGCGACCAGCACCAGCGGACTGAGCGTCGCCGAAATCCCGATGTCGAGCGCCCGGAGGATAAGGAAGCCCTCGCTGAACCTTGCCAGGGTAAACACAAAGCCGATGAGGATCAGACGGCGCGTTGCCGGATCGATGTCGCGAAAGCCGGCCAGCTTCATCTTGGCATCGATCGCGACATGCTCGCGGCTTTCGCGCAACGCCAGCCACGCCACCAGGAACGACAGCAGGGCTGGGATCGTCGCGACCCAGAACACCAGCCGGATATCGCCCGCAAACCACGCCATCAACCCGATCGCCGCAATCGGCGCAAGAAAGGCGCCGACGGTATCCAGGGACTGCCGCAGGCCGTAGGCGCGCCCACGCATGTCCGGTGTCGTCTCATCGGCAATCATCGCGTCACGCGGCGCGCCGCGGATGCCCTTGCCAATGCGATCGGCAAAGCGCGCTCCCAGGATCGGAACGGCGCCCGTCGACAAAGGAAAGAGCGGTTTCGACAGAGCTGCAAGACCGTATCCAAGAAGGATCCACGGTTTGCGGCTGCGGCCGCGATCGCTCAGCCGGCCGCTCACCAGCTTGGCCATGTTGGCCGTCGCCTCGGCCATACCGTCGATTGCCCCCATCGCCGCAACCGGAAGTCCAAGAGTGACCGTCAGGAAGGCGGGCAGCAGCGCGTGGTAGATCTCGCTCGACAAGTCCATCAGCAAGCTGACGACGCCGAGCACCCAAACGGTGCGGGGAAGGGGAGGCCGTTTGCTCATGAGATACTTGCGGTGCCACAATTTTGCTAATCGCGAAATGTTTGATAGCATCATCTCATGTTGAACAGTGGATCCCCCGGTGCCCTTGCGGCGCGCTTCGCCAGACTGGTCGAGCGTTTAGGCGGCGATACCGTCGCCGCGCGCGCTTCGGGTCAACAGCGTGAATTACTTCAGGCGGTGGCCAGCCTCGAGCCGGCCACCCTCAACCAGGTGGCGGCACAGGTGAAGCGCGGGGCTCCCGCGATCAGCCGGGCAATCGATTCGCTGGTGCGGGCCGGGCTCGTTGAGCGTCAGTCCGATCCCGACAACCGTCGCCGCCTTGCCCTCCGCCTGACCGAGGACGGTCGCGAATTCGATGGCCCGGCCGCCGGCGGCGGACAAGGGTCTGGAAGGGCGCCTTGGCCGTTTGGGAAGCAGTGAGTTGCGGGCGTTGGAACGCGGCCTGGAGATATTGGAGCGGCTGCCCGGCTAACACTTCGCTGCGTTGCAGCACGGGCCACTTTCGGCTAAGGGCCCGGCAACTCCATTTCCGGGATATATCAATGACCTCTCGCAACGTGGCGATCATCGCCCACGTCGATCATGGCAAGACCACGCTCGTCGATCAGCTTTTCCGCCAGTCGGGTACCTTTCGCGACAACCAGCGCGTCGAAGAGCGGGCGATGGATTCGAACGATCTCGAAAAAGAGCGCGGCATCACCATTCTCGCCAAGTGCACCTCGGTCGAATGGACCCCGCCGGGCGGCGAGACCACCCACATCAACATCGTCGACACGCCCGGCCACGCCGACTTCGGAGGAGAGGTGGAGCGAATTCTGTCGATGGTCGACGGGGTGATCCTGCTGGTCGATGCCGCTGAAGGCCCGATGCCGCAGACCAAGTTCGTCACCGGAAAGGCGCTCGGCCTCGGTCTCAAGCCGATTGTCGTGGTCAACAAGATTGATCGTCCGGACGCGCGCGCCGCCGAAGTGCTCGATGAGGTGTTCGAACTGTTCCTGACGCTCGAAGCCAATGACGAGCAGCTCGATTTTCCGGTGCTCTACGCGTCGGGCCGCAATGGCTATGCCGGTACCAGTGATGACGTTCGCGAAGGCAATCTGACGCCCTTGTTCGAAACCATCGTCAATCATGTTCCCCCGCCGTCGGCCGATCCGGATGGTCCGTTCAAGTTCCTCGTCACCCTGCTCGATCGCGACAATTTCCTCGGTCGTATCCTGACCGGCCTGGTGTTTTCCGGATCGATCAAGACCAACGCGCCGATCCATGCGCTCAGCCCCGACGGCAAGATCGTCGAGACTGGCCGTGCGTCGAAGATCATGGCTTTCCGCGGGCTTGAGCGGGTGCCGGTCGACGAAGCGGGAGCGGGCGATATCATCTCGATCGCCGGCCTCACCACCGCGACCGTCGCCGACACCATCGCCGACCCGTCGGTCAGCGAGCCGCTGCATGCCCAGCCGATCGATCCGCCGACGCTGTCGATGCGCTTTGCGGTGAATAACTCGCCGATGGCAGGCCGCGAGGGCAAGAAGGTGACCAGCCGCATGATCCGCGACCGCCTGATGCGCGAAGCGGAGAGCAACGTCGCGATCAAGGTAACCGAGAGCGACGACAAGGACAGTTTCGAAGTTGCCGGTCGCGGCGAACTGCAGCTTGGCGTGCTGATCGAGATGATGCGCCGCGAAGGCTTCGAACTCGGCATCAGCCGCCCGCGGGTGCTGTTCCGCGAAGATGAGCATGGCAAGAAGACCGAACCGTACGAAACCGTCGTGATCGACGTCGACGACGAATATTCGGGTACCGTAATTGACAAGATGGCGCTGCGCAAAGCCGAGATGACCGACATGCGCCCCAGCGGCGGCGGCAAGAACTCGGATCACGTTCAGCGCCCCGTCGCGCGGCCTGATCGGCTACCACGGCGAATTCCTGTCCGACACGCGCGGCACCGGGATCATGAACCGCATTTACGAGAAATACGGACCTCATAAGGGCGTCATCGAGGGCCGCAAGAATGGCGTCCTCATCTCCAACGGCGCCGGTGAGGCGAACAATTACGCACTCGGCCCGCTGGAAGAGCGCGGCATCCTGTTCGTCGCGCATCAGGAAGCGCTATACGAGGGCATGATCGTCGGCGAGAACGCCAAGACTGACGATCTTGAAGTCAATCCGATGAAGGCCAAGCAGTTGACCAACTTCCGCGCCAGCGGCGGCAAGGACGACGCCATCCGCCTGACCCCGCCCAAGCGCATGACTCTGGAACAGGCGATCGCCTACATCGACGATGATGAACTGGTCGAAGTCACCCCGACCTCGATCCGTCTCCGCAAACGCCACCTCGATCCGCACGAGCGCAAGCGCGCAAGCCGGGCGAAGCAAGCGGCCTAACGCGAGGGCTTTCAATCCCGAAGCGAGGTTGCGCGTTGAATTGACGCGTGCTTTGCCTTGGCGATGAGTTTCAGTCGACCGTCTCGACGATGGGCCGCCGCTGCATTCCTGGTCGGCGCCGCGCAGGGCTGGGCTCCCGCTTCGCCCGTCCCGAAACCGATTGAGTTCGGCATTTCCCGGGTCGTCAAATCTCGCGCGCTGTCCGAAGACCGCGTCGTCAATGTGCTGCTGCCACTCACCTACGCCAAGTTCCCGAAGCGACAGTATCCCGTGCTGTACCTGATTGATGGCGGGGTTGATCAGGACCTTGTGCACATCGCCGGGGTGGCCAGGCTCGGCGCGATGTGGGGACGGTCGGGCGATGCGATCATCGTCGGCATCGAGACGAAGGACCGGCGACGGGAACTCGTCGGGCCGACTGCCGATCCCGAACTGCTGCGCAAGTATCCGACCGCGGGCGCCTCGGCCAAATTTCGCGACTTCATCCGCTTGGAAGTGAAGCCGCTGATCGAGCTATCGTATCGCACTAATGGCAAAAGCGCGGTCATGGGGGAATCGCTTGCCGGCCTGTTCGTGGTCGAGACCTATCTGCTCCAACCGGCCTTGTTCGACGCTTATGGCGCGATCGATCCAAGCCTGTGGTGGGACAAGGAGGCCCTGTCCAAATTGGCGGGGAGGAAGCTCGACAGCGAACAAAAGGGCCGCACCTTGTTTCTGGCCTTCGCCAAGGAGCAATTGGAGGAGCCGGCAGCAAGCGTCCGCCTACGATCTGCTCTCGAGCAAAAGGCACTGGCCTATTGTGCCGAAGCGAGGCCCGACCTCACGCACGCCACGATTTATCAGCAAGTGTCCCCGCAGGCGCTGCAATATCTGCTTCCGCCTTCGGACCCCGCGCCGCCAGAATTCGGCTTCTCGCTGGATTGCGACAAGCAGCGCTGAGGACGCACCTGTTCAGGACGCCTTTCAGATCATTCGGCAGAACGGCGGCGGCGACTTTTCCTTGCAGGCATCGGGCCTGGTTCGGGACATCTTCCAGTATCTTATCAGCCCAAGCTGAGCCGCCGCCGCGGGAAATTCGGGATCGCTTAGCGTCCCGCGCATACTCGGATACCAGAATAAGGACGGCCCCGGATATTCCTTGTTGGCCAGCCGTCGAGCGATCTGGAAGGCTTCGTGATTGGCCTCCAACGCTCCAAGCAAAAGCGCGACCGAGTTTGACTGCTCTTTCTCCGGCAGCGTGAGGAGACCTCGTATGGCTGATCTTTCGCTCCGGAGTCCTGCGATTCCACCGCGCGATGACCCTTGACCAGTGCCGCACGGACATCGGCGGGGATCATGATCTTCGGATCGAGCAAAAGCGCGATATCCCCCGTGTCGGTCGCCTTGTAAAACGCCAGGCGGTCGGCAAATCTGGATTCCTGGGCCAAATCGATCGCCGCATCAAAATAGGGCTTCGCCTCCTCGGTCTTGCCCGCAGCCAGAAGTGCATAGGCCAGGGAAAGCGGCGTGTAGACGTAAAGTGCCAGCATATCGTTGGCCTGGCGCAGTTGGTTGACGGCCTCGGCGATCCGACCGACGTTCGCCAGCATCCCGCCGTACTGATGATGTTCGCACCCGCAATCGAGGCGCTTGGCGGCGATCGCCCGCTTCAGCAGGGTCTCGCGCCCGGCCCAGTCGTGCAGGTCGATCAGCATCGACTTGATGTACAGCGCCTCGCTGTTCTTGCTGTCGATCGATACGGCACGGTCGGCCGCACGTTGTCCTTCGATGCGTGCTTCTTTCGCCACTTGCTCGGTGTCAGCTGTTCGCGAGACTTTCCAATATCCGCCGGCAACCGCGGCCCAGCCCCAGGAAAAGTCGGGTGCGGCGGCCACGACGCGTTGAGCGGGGACCAGCGCCTTGCGTCCCTCGGTTAGCTGCGGATCCCAGTGTCCCTGGCAAAACTGCATATAGTCGGTGAGCACGCTATCGGGCAGCGGTTTGCGATAGGTCGACGCCCCGAATAACCCGCAACGGACGACGTTTCCAGCATCGACGGCGATGTGTCGTGGGACACGGGCGGCTTCCTTGCCGTCATAGTCGTATTTGTTGGACCACAGCGTGGCGCCGGAACGCTCGTTGGTCAGCCGCGTAATCACTCGGATCTTCCCACCCTCGCGCTGGATCGTCCCGCCCAATGCGTAGGCGGGCGCGGTGCCCGGCGCGGGTGCAGCCGCAGTCGAAACACCGACCACGCCGTCGGCGTTGAAGGCATCGACGATTTCCGCATCGACGGCGTCGCGCATGGTTGTTGGCAGGTCGGCGGACAGGATCCGGAATTCGCCCATGCGCACCGCCATGCTGTGCGCCGCCGCGGGCGTAGGTCGAAGCCAGAACCAGGCGCCGGCCCCGATCAGCAGCAGCAGCGATCCAACGACGCCAAGCGTCTTCGGATTTCGCCAGGTGATGGAACGATCGCGAACGCCGGGCGGCGCGTCCGGCGCAATAGTCGACGATCCGGAGAGCTGCCCGATGCGCCGAACGAGCGCCTCGATCGATTTGTCCCAACCGGAGAAGACGTCGATCCACTGTCTCGTCGACAATTCGTAGGCGAAGGCATCGCTCGGCTCGACGTCCTCAAGCCGCAGGGCGATGATCGGCACGCGATAGCGACTGGCGAGCGATAGTTCTTTCTTGATCTCGTCGCTGCGGTTCGCCGCCTTGCTAAACACAAGGATTACCGCCCGCGCCTTGCGGATCGCCTCGACGATGGCCTCTTGGTAATTCTCCCCCGGGGCGACATCGCGGGTGGAAATCCAGCAACCCACTCCGCGAGCTTCAACCGCCTTGCAAATTGCAAGTGCCTGCTTTCGATCGGCAGTGGCGTAGCTGATGAATGCCGATTCCGATCCGCCGGTTGCCTGCTCGTCTATCGATTCCGTATCGCCCACGGCCCGCTCTCCCAGACGCGCGAAGGCTACGCGCAATCGCTGTTGTTTAGAAGCATGGCAAAATCTCCACGCTTCCAACGATAGATGCGGCTCAAATTTCGGCCAAAATCGCGGAAATTTCCTAATGTTCCGACGGGTTAACCCACCATGGGCTCAACTCAACGACTCAAGCTTGCGGATGACCCAACCTGCTTTATGTGCAGGTGCAGCAATTTTAACAGCGAGTGGGTGAAGCGCTTGGCGCCGCCCCCGTGCAAGACGGCCAGACTGACCGAGTAGCCGAGCCTCGATTTAAAGGCTGCTCCAAGTCGGCTGACCGCCCTTTAGGACAAACTCTTGTTTCGATTTTTTAGCCGTCGCGGCATGGCCGCGGCGTTCTTTATGACATTAATACTTATCGGCGGTTCAAGCGAAGCGCTCGGCACCTCGGTTCCCGAGGTCCAAAAACTGATCGGCGGTCAATCGCCCCAAGCCATTCTGAGCAGCTTCAACCCTGCCATTCGCGCCGTCACGGCGGCAACTACTTCGCCGGATCGGCTCGATCTCCTGGTCGAAAAATATGCCGACGGTGCGGCGCTCGACGAGCAGCAACAGTGCCTCGCCACCGCAGTCTATTTCGAAAGCATGGGCGAGCCCCTCGAAGGTCAGTTGGCTGTCGCGCGCGTGGTCATCAACCGGGCCGCCTCGGGCCTGTACCCCACCAATTGGTGCGGCGTGGTCAAACAGAAGGCCCAGTTCAGCTTTGTTCGCGCGGGCCGCTTCCCGCGCATCGATCCGGCCTGTAAGGCATGGCGCAAGGCACAGGCAATCGCCCGTATCGCGGTCGCCAATGCCAGCGCCAGCCTGCCGACCGACGTGCTTTGGTACCATGCCGATTACGTTGCCCCTCGTTGGGGCAAGCGTCTGACGCGGGTCGAAAAAATCGGCGCGCACATCTTTTATCGTTCGTGATCGGCCCGGTTCCCTCGTCCCGTCGCGCATAAGATTCATTCTGCCGTTAATCCGGTAAGCGAGGGATTCGCATGGCGTCCTCCATGGGCAAGCATCCCGTTCCAGTGATTGGTTTTTTCCGTTCACTGCGAGGGCATTGCGATGTTGAAAATCCTGATTGTCGAAGACGACGCACAACTGGCGACAACGCTCAAATATCTGGTGGAGGACAACCCGCGATATCGCGTGGTGGCCCGGGCCGACGATCTCGACAGCGCGGTTGCCTCGGCCGAGGCGCACAATCCCGATCTTGCCCTGGTCGATCTCCAACTGGCGCGCGGATCGAGCGGCTTTTCGGTCGCTGTCCGGCTTGGCGATTACGATATCCCCTGCCTGTTCGTGACCGGCAAATCGCCGGGCTTTCCGATGCCGGACCTGGCGCTCGGATGCCTGCTCAAGCCGTTCACCGCCGAGGATGTCCATCGTACGCTGGCCATGGCCGAAGATGTGATGCGCGGTCGCGAGACTCTGCGGCCCAAGCTTCCCGCCAATCTGCTCATCTACGACGGAATGCCCGACCACCATCAGGCCGCGGGCGATACCGACTTGGGCGAACCCGGGTTCATCCCCTCGCGCCGGTCGTTCAAGACGCGGATCGAGCATTGGATTGCCGGCACCCAGGCCTGAAATCGGAATTTCCGGAATTGCTGGATGCCCGACGAGGATTCGAACCTCGATTGACGGAGTCAGAGTCCGTAGTCTTACCATTAGACGATCGGGCAGAGCAGGGCGCCAGTTAGGAAGCGGCGGCTGTGCTGTCAACTCGACCGCGCTTTATCCGTCCGCGGTTGCGCCCGGGGGCTAATCTCCGTTAAACAGGTGCCAAGTCAGCCGCGGCGGTTTCCTCGCGGCCAAGGATAGATAGGCGTTTGGACATGGCGGATCGCGACGCCACCACGCCGCGGCCAGCCATCGGTGGCGATCCCGCGGCCCCGGCAGGACCGCCCCAGTGGCGGAAAACGCAGCGTCACACCTATGGCGCGGTTGACCTCGGTACCAACAATTGCCGGCTGCTGATCGCTCGTCCGACCGACGATAGCTTCACGATCATCGACGCATTTTCGCAAATCGTCCGTTTGGGCGAGGGGCTCGGCGTGTCGGGCAAGCTGTCGCAGGACGCGATGGACCGCTCGGTGTCGGCGCTCGCCATCTGCGCCGACAAGCTGCGTCGTCGGCATGTTTCGATCGCTCGCTCGGTTGCGACCGAGGCCTGCCGCCGCGCGGTCAACGGGCGCGATTTCACCGATCGGGTACGTGAGGAGACCGGAAATCGCACTGGAGATCATCGCCCCGCAGGAAGAAGCACGGCTGGCGGTGCTCGGTTGCCACAAATTGCTTGAGCCTGGCGACGGGCCGGCATTGATTTTCGACATCGGCGGCGGCTCGACCGAACTGGTGCTGGTCGAACCCGGCGACGACAATCCGCGGATCGTCGCCTGGTGGTCCGCACCCTGGGGCGTGGTGTCGCTGACCGAAAGCGAAGGCCGCAAGGCGATCGACGGAAAGGATCGCATGGCCGCCTATGCGCGGATGAAGAAACGCGCCACCGACAGTTTCTCGCGCTTCGCGGAGATGCTGCCAAGCAAAGCCCCGGGGATTCGCCTGCTCGGGACCAGCGGCACCGTCACCACACTCGCCTCGGTCCATCTCGCGCTGCCGAGCTATGATCGCCGTGCGGTCGACGGCCTGCACGTGCCGATCGGCGACATGCGGCGGATTTCGCGCATGATTGCGGAACTGGACTTCGGGGGTCGCTCAAACCTGCCGTGCATCGGTGCCGAGCGGGCGGACCTGGTGGTGGCCGGCTGCGCCATCCTCGAGGCGATTCTCGACATCTGGCCGGCCGAAAATCTCGGCGTCGCCGATCGCGGCATCCGCGAAGGCATCTTGCGCAGCCTGATGGCGCGCGACGGTTACCGGATATGACCCGCCTCAAAACCGCCCGCGGCCGAAAGGCCAGCTCGACCCGCTGGCTCGAGCGTCAGCTTAACGACCCCTACGTCAAGCGCGCCAAGGCCGACGGCTACCGCAGCCGCGCCGCCTACAAGTTGATCGAACTCGACGAGCGCTTCGGCTTGCTCAAGGGCGTCACCGCGGTGGTCGATCTCGGCATCGCCCCCGGCGGCTGGGCACAGGTCGTCCGCCGCGTCAGCCCGAAGGCACGGATCGCCGGCATCGACCTGCTTCCGACCGAACCGATCGACGGGGTCGAAATCCTCGAAATGGACTTCATGGACGAAGCCGCGCCCGAAACCCTGCGCGAGGCGCTGGGGGACGTCGCGCCCGACTTGGTGCTTAGCGACATGGCGGCGAACACCGTTGGCCACACCCAGACCGATCACCTGCGCACCATGGGACTGGTCGAAGCGGCGCTCGACTTCGCGGTCGAGGTGCTCAAACCCGGCGGCACCTTCGTCGCCAAGGTGCTTGCGGGTGGGGCAGACAATAATCTGGTCGCCGAGCTCAAGCGGCACTTCAAGGCGGTCAAGCACGCCAAGCCGCCGGCCAGCCGCAAGGGGTCGAGCGAATGGTATGTCGTCGCTCAAGGCTTCAAGGGCCGCGGCGACGATGGGGCGGCCGTCTAGCGATCCTTGCCCCAGCCGGTGACCGCGTAACGCGCCACCGGGGCCACTCCGAGCACCTGCGCGACATGGTGCCAGCGCGGAACGGTGAAGATGTTGAGGCAGTTGAAGCGCGGCCGCAGCCCGATTTCGACATCGCCATCGTTGGCCAAAAAGTTGAGATATCCGCCCCACTCGGGCCGCCATTCGCCGTTGGTCATGCTCAGCACATAAGCGAAACGTCGCCCTTCGACGGGAACGTCGTCGGTATGCGCCGCAAGATGATGCCCGCCGACGTAAAGTGTCGCCTGTCCATCGACCCGGATCACGTCCCGTTCGCCGTCACGGTCCGGATCAGGTCAAGGAACGGCCGCCCGTTTAACCCTGCGAACAACAATTGAAGGGGAGTTTCGATCGCACCGGCCGGTGCCATCGTCAACGGCGCGCTATAAAAGGAATAACTATAGGCGCCGCTCTGCTTGGCCCGCGTCAGGTGCTCGTTCGCGGCTTTGAGATAGGCCGGGTCGATCCGCGCCAGTTCCTCGGCCGGGACATATTGCGGCTCGCCCGGCGCGGCTTGCCAAGACAGTCCCCACGGCGTGTCGTCGATCAGCACCTGGCGGATGGCGGCGGCCGATTGCGGGGTCAGGACATCGCGGATCTGGATCCAGCCCTTGGCGGCGAATTCGTCGGCCAGGCTGGCCACGTCCAGCCCGGGATTGAGCGCCAAAAGGCCGTCCATGTTCGAAATTCCCCCCGCAATCGTCGCGATCAGCCCTTGGAGCGTGCCGCCGCCACCGCTTGCTTGAGCATGTCGTAACCGACCGCCGAATTCATCACCTTGTCGCCGATCACGAACAGCGGCGTGCCGGTCGCCCCCAATCGCCCGGCCAGGTTCATGTTCTTGGCCAGTTCCGCCTCGATCGCCGGGTCGCGCGCCTGGTCGGGCGCGATGCCGAGCGGCCCGGCGACCAGCGCGATTGTTTCGCTGCTCGGGCGTCCGGCGGCAAACATGCCGTCGTGGAAAGCGCCGAACTTGCCGCCCTTGGATGCCGCTAGCGCGACCCGCGCTGCGGCAACGCTATCCGGGCCCAGGATCGGAAATTCGCGATAGACTACGCGCACACCCTTGTCCTCGGCCACCAGCCGCTCGATGTCGGGGTTGGATTTGCGGCAATATCCGCAGGCGTAATCGTAGAAATAGGTCATCACTACGTCGGGTTTGGCCGATCCCTTCCATGACGACCCGAAGGGCGTTTCCAGGGCACTCCGATTGGCCGCGAGTACGGGTGCATATTGACCGTCGCGAAGCGCTTCGGATGCGTCGACCAAGATTTGCGGCTGCTTGACCAGTGCATCGCGCACCAGCCGCGCCCGAATTGCGGTGCGGCGACGATCAGCAGGCCCGTGGTAACCAGCGATCCGACCAGCCCCCCGCCAATTGCCGCGACGATTGGTACGCTCCGACCTTCACTCATCGCTCGCAGTTCAACCTTTTCTCTTTTTTGTCTTTTTTCAATTCGGCGCACGACACCATGGAGATGTCTTGCGCGCGAAGATAGTCGGGCGTGCCTTTGGGAATGCCCGCCATCGCCATCCGCGCGCTGGACAGCGCCAACTTGGGATTGCCTTCCAGATTGTTGCGCTCTGCCGTCGCCAGCGCGGCGCGCGGCTCGTCCCCTTCGCGATCGTAAACGACGCCAAGCTGCATCCAGGCGAACGGATTGTCGTTGTCGCGATTGACCGCCAGCTTCAGCACCTGCTTCGCTTCGGCGAAATTCTTCGGGTCCTCGGATGCGATCAGCGCATGCCCCAGCATGACCGAGATCATCGGCTGGTCGGGTGCCTTCGCGACGGCCCGGCGGAGCACGGGGATGGCCTCCTTCGGGCGCCCCGAATTCGAGCAGGATTTGCCCCTTAAGCTCAAGGAAGAAGGGATCGTCGGGTGCCTTGGCCAGCAGCCAGTCGGCTTCGGACACCGCTTTGTCGGGGTAAGCGCCGAGGTGATAGGCATAAGCGCGCGCATAATGTCCGGGGATGCTCTGGTCGCTTTCGGGATAGCGAACTGGCGCATTCTTCGCGTCGACATAGCCGATCAGCTTGGCCTTGACCCGCTGGAACCGCGCCTCGATCGCCGGGTCGGTGGGCGCATCCCACGCTGGATCCTTTTTGTAGACCTGGGTCAGCGCATCGATGCGCTCGCTCGAAAGAGGATGGTCCGGTCGTAACTGTCCTTGGCGTAGACGGCGAGGCGATATTCCTGGTTCTGCAGTTTCTTGAAGAATTCGAGGCTGCCCGGCCGCTGAATCCCGCCTTCGAAAGATAGGATGCACCGGCAAGGTCGGACGAGCTCTCCTGGGCGCGGGTGAAGGCGAAGAAATTGCCCATCGCAGCGCGCTGTCCAGCCATCATGATGCCCATGCCGGCATCGGGCGCGCCGGCCGCGATCGCCGCGGCGCCAAGCAGCAGCGACAGGATCGTGATCCCGGTCGCCGCCTTTGCGCCTTCGCCGATGCGGATGATGTGACTGCGGCGATATGGCCCAGTTCGTGGGCGATGACGCCCTGCAACTGGTTGGCATTGTCGGCCACCATTAGCAGTCCGGTGTGAATATAGACGATCTGGCCACCGGCAACGAAGGCGTTGATCTCTGGATCGTTGATCAGGACGATCTTCACATTGGCGGGGTCTAGCCCGGCCGCCTGGATCAACGGGCGCGACAGATCGCGAAACAGCAGTTCGGTTTCGCTGTCGCGAAGCAGAGACTGGGCAGCGGCGGGCTGGATCGTCGCAAAGGCCAATACAAGGCCGAGCATGACGAGACGGATCAGGCGCATGGGGAGGCGGGTCATGCCTCGCTCTCCATCGGACGCCTGAACCGTTCATGAAAGAAAAGCCGCGCCTGCGGGCCGGACGTCGTCCGCGGCGCGCAGGCACCGGCTTCTCTTTTAGCCAAAGGCGCATTGCCACCATCCGCCATGCCGGTGCCGCCATCGTCTTCCTGGGCAGCGGGCGAAGCGGCAGCCGTTGACGGCGCAGTGTCGGATAATGCCGCGACCTTGGTGGCGTCGGATTTCGTCCGTGGCCGTTTCGGCAGCGGGCGCATCGGTCTTGGCCGCCTTGGCCTTGCTCGTCCGACCGCGCGGCTTGGCGACAGGCTTGGCTTCCGCCTCGGGATCGATCTCCGCCGGGCTGGGGACAGGCGCCGACGCAAATCGCCCGGGCTGTCGGCCGCCTTCTTCGCCCGGCTCCGCGTTCGCTCGCCTCGGCCTCCCGGCCGCGGCTGCGTCGACGAACGCGGCCTCGATGCTGGTTGGTCTTCCACCGCGCCCCGGCCAGTTCCTCGGTGCCTTCTGCGCCCGGTCGACGCGGGTCCTGGAGGGAATCTCGACCCGCGCGCAAGGCCCTGCATCGGCCAGCGGCTCGTTGGAGACGATGCTCGGCTCGACGATTCGGCGCTTCGTCTGGCGCGGACCTGCTTCTGGTTCTCGACGCCTTTGCTGCCAACGACCGCGACCATGATGCGATGGTGATCTGTGATGGTTGTGATCTGCTTCTTTCGCTGTTGCTGTTGTTCTCTGTGTCGGGCACATTGCTCTTCGGCACGAACCGGGCATCCTGGTGCTGCTCGTCATCTTGCTCCGTCGTCGTTGGACGAACTGCCGCGGCTGTGCTGGTGATGCTGCCTTCGACGCTGTTCTTCGGCGCGATCCGGCGGGTCGGCGATCCGCGACCTTCACGGCGGCGGCGGCGGCGACGCGGTCCGTTTTCGCCATCGCCTTCCTCGCGACGACGTGCTTTGCAAACGGCCATGGAAACATCGGCCTCTGCATCGTCCTCGGCATCTTCGGCATCAGCTCTCGCGTTGGTCACAGAGCTCGACCACATTCTCTCCGTCGACGATCGGCGGGGCGATGCGTCGCGGGCGCGACCGGATGATTCGTCATCTGCTTTCGACTGCTCATCGCGCGCCTTCGAAGCCTTCGTTGATCATTACTTCCAGCGTCATGCTGTAACGAATCTCGATCTTGCTGAGTCCATGCGCTTCTGTCGAGCAAATAGATGAAACCTTTCACGACAAGCGCGAAGCGCTATCCGGTCGCCGCGACTGTGGTCGGCCTCTCCGATGATGTGGGAGCGGCGCTCAGGCCAGACGACGACGTGCTCCGCATCAGACCTGGTGCCCTTGGGACGCGCGCATGGCTCTGGCCACGCTTAAAGTATGTGGCTGTAGCTGCTGATGCTTATTTTCATCAAGCCGAAGTCGATCTGCGACTCACCTGGATCTTGGGTGTGACTGTTCTTGAGTGATGTTTTATTGTCTTTCGACCTGACCAAATGTGGCTGTTCTGTCATGTCGATGAAATCTATTATGATGAACTGGCTATGTCGTGCAGCCGGAACTGGCGGGCGATCCCGCCCGCCGCCTCGATGTTCGTCGTGAAGGTGTTGTCGATGCTGTGCTCGTGCGTCGCGCGGCTCGAGTTAATGTCTATCGACACCAGCGCCTCGGTCGGGTTGATCACCAGATATCCGCCGGATTTCAGCTGGACCACCGGCTGGTACATCGCCGACAACGTGTCCTCGACGCCGTAACGCTGGAAGATCGGGGTCGGATCGACGTAGCTCGTGACCTTCTTGACGTGGCTGGGCATCAGCAACTTCATGAAACCGCGGGCGGCCTTGAAGCCGTCCTCGCCCTCGACGATCACCTCGTCGATTTCCTTGTGGTACAGATCGCGGATGGCGCGCTTGATCAGGTCGCTGTCGCGGTAGATCAGAGCCGGGGCTGAACTGCTGAGCGTTTTTTCGCGGATTTCACCCCACAGGCGGGCGAGATAATCGAAGTCGCGGCGAATCTCGACCTTGGTCCGCTCCAACCCGGCGGTGCGGACGATAAGGCCCATCGTCTGCGGCAGGTTGAGATCGGACATGATCGACTTCAGGCGCTTGCGATCAGCGCCGTTGGAAATCTTCCGGCTGATCCCGCCACCGTGCGAGGTGTTGGGCATCAACACGCAATAACGGCCGGCCAGCGACAAATACGTCGTCAGTGCGGCGCCCTTGTTGCCGCGTTCTTCCTTGACGACCTGGACCAACAGCACCTGGCGGCGCTGGATGACGTCCTGGATCTTGTAGCGGCGGCGCAGATTCTGGCGCTTGCGGCGAAGCTCGTCGGCGGCGCTTTCGTCGACCGGCGATCGCGACGATCCGGTACCGGTCTCGGTCGCTTCGCCGTCGTGATCGCCATGGTCCTCGTCGTCGCCATGATCGTCGTCTTCGACCGCGCGATCGTCGGTGCCGTCATCGTCGTGATGCGAATCGAGCGACTGGTCGTCATATTCGCCCCGCAGCCGCTCTTCCTCGGCGGCGTGCTCGGCCTCTTCGCGAAGCAAGGCGTCGCGGTCGGACTTGGGGATCTGGTAATAATCGGGATGAATTTCGCTGAAGGCGAGGAAGCCGTGGCGATTGCCGCCGTAATCGATGAACGCCGCCTGCAGCGACGGTTCGACCCGCGTGACCTTGGCTAGATAGATATTGCCTCTGAGTTGTTTATGGCTTCCGACTCGAAGTCGAATTCTTCGACCCGATTACCTTTGGCGACGGCAACCCGGGTTTCTTCCGGGTGGGTCGCATCGATGAGCATGCGCATGGACATTGAATATTCTCCGGGCGCGCTGGGACCGCGAGTGGCGGGAGCGCGCGATAGTGGTGGCCACGGCCGGACCGGCGATGGCGTGATGAGCGTGAACTGCCTCTGCTGGATGACCCATCCCGACCATCGCCGGGAAAGGCGCGCCAACCGGCTCGGTTACGAGCAAGCGACTGGCGTCCTGTGGTGTCATGCAGCGTCAACCTTTAATACCGCGCCGACCGAGCGGCGCAGGTCTGCAGGGATGCTGCAGGTATGGCTCAGGTAGCACCGGCGCCCCTTGCCCGCAATGCCTCCGCGCGGCGATAAGCGTCCTATGTGGCTAAGACAGGTAGATCGGCGGGTTCGCTGGGCAATCTATATGATGCTCGCAGTGGTGCTTGTCGCCGCCGCGGCGCTCACCCTGCTGCCCAGCAAACGCGCGATCACCGACGACGCGTTGTTCGGCGAGGCCCGGCAGGGCGGCCTCACCGTTGCCCTTCGCGATGGCATTCCGGCGATCCGCGATCACGCAGGCACGCGTTCCCGGTCGTCCGATCGTCTTGATCGATCCCGGCCACGGCGGCCGCGACCCCGGCGCGCCAGGCGTATCGGGGACGGTCAAGGAAAAGGACCTGACCCTCGCCTTCGCCAAGCGAACTTCGTGACCTGCTGGCCAGGAACGGCCGCGTAAGGGTCGCGCTGACCCGCGACGCCGACGCCACGCTTGACGCTCGAACAGCGAGCGGCGATCGCCCGGTCGATCGGTGCTGGCCTTTTGGTCTCGGTCCACATGGACAGTGCGCCCAATCCGCTAGCCCGCGGGGCGACCGTCTATTCGCTGTCTGACGTCGCCTCCGACGCCGAAGCTGCGCGCTTCGCGCGGTCCGAAAATCGAGCCGGGGAGCGGATAACCAGCGAGGCCGATGGCGGGGCCTGCGCTTTCTGCTGTCCGATCTCGCGCTTCGCGATCAGATGGCAGAATCGGCTGACCTCGCAGCCCGCGTAGTGAGCGGACGCGACGGGCGAATGCTGCTCCGTCCGGAACCGCACAAATTCGCCGCATTCCACATTCTTCGCCGGTCCGAGACTGCCCGGTGTGCTGTTCGAGGCGGGCTACATCAGCAATGTCGAAGATGAGGCGTTGCTTCGGACGCCGGAGGGGCGGGCACCCATAGTTGCCGCGCTGGCCAAGGGCGATCGAAGTCGATGCAGCGCTCAGGATGACGCGCTAACTATCCTTTTCGCAGTGGCTACTTAGCCGCTAGACGCAAGCCATCCATGCCGACGTTCACCGCGCCATTTCCCGATTTCGTCCGCCTCAACCAGCGGATCCATCGTCGAATCGACCCGTGGTTTGCACGCCGCGCGGTTCGGCGACTTGTCTGGCTGCTGCTGGCCGGTTTCATGGCCTTCGCACTGATGTGGGTATGGTTCGCGTACAGACCTGCCAACGTCGGAAAAGCTGCTCAGCTTACCAGCCGCCGCTGCCCAGCAACGTCCGCGGCTACGACGGCAATCCGGTTCAGACCTTCGCCCGCGAACGACGGGTCGAACTTGCCTTCGACGAATATCCGCCGCTTGTGGTACAGGCCTTCATTTCTGCGGAAGACAAGACCTTTTTCAGCGCACGGCGGGCTCGATTATCCCGGACTGACCAAGGCTGTGGTCGAATTACGGGCTCAGCGCGGTCGGAAAAGGCGGCCGAGTGCCGCGGCGCCTCAACCATCACCCAGCAAGTCGCGAAATATCTGCTGCAGGACGACGAATATGCCGTCAGCCGCAAGGTTCGCGAGATGATCCTCGCCTTCCGTCTGGAATCGACGCTGTCGAAGCAGCAGATCCTCGGAATTGTATCTCAATTCGATCTTCCTTGGGTCGCAACGCCTACGGTATTCAGGCGGCCAGCCGCGCATATTTCGACAAGGACGTCGGCGATCTGACCCTGCCGGAAGCGGCGTATCTGGCCGTGCTTCCCAAGGCGCCATCCAACTACGATCCGCTCCGGGCTACCGAAAAGGCGATCGATCCGTCGCAATTACGTGCTCCGGGAAATGGCCGCCAATGGCTACATCACCGAAAGCCAGCGGGCGGAAGCGGCGGCCTTACCGCTCGGCACGATCCGCTACGGTAGCAACGAGAAATTCCGGCAGAACGGGCGGCTATTTCATGGAGGAGGTCCGCCGCAGACCTGATCCGCCGCTTCGGGGAAAAGGCCGAGCAGGGGCCCAACAGCGTCTATGCCGGAGGACTGTGGGTGCGAACTTCGATGGTACCGTTGATGCAGGATGCTGCTGCCGATGCGCTTCGCGAAGGCCTCGCAAAGTTCGACGGCGGTCGCGGTTGGCAAGACACGAAGCTGACGATCGATCTGGACAAGGATTGGCGCGGGCAATTGTCGGCCGCTGCGCTTGGAACGGGCTTCCCCGACTGGCGCAAGGCGGTCGTGCTGCAGCAAATCGGGCAGCAACGCCAGGCTCGGCTTTTCCGACGGGAGCGAGGGAAACTTGTCGGCTTCCGCCGCACAACAATCGCGACGCGGTGGCGGGGGCACGGCATTCAGTGCGCTCAAGCCCGGAATGGTCGTGATTGTCGAAGTCGATCGGCGGCGATAGCTATGCTCTCCGTTCGATCCCCGAGATTGGCGGCGCTTTCCTGGCGGAAGAAGTGCGTACGGGTCGTATGCATGGCGATGCAGGGCGGTTTCGATGTTATCGGATCGTCCTACAATCGCGCGACGCAGGCACTCCGCCAGCCGGGATCGACGTTCAAGCCGCTGGTTTACGTGACCGCGCTCGAGAACGGCATGACTCCCGCGTCGATCATCGTCGATGCACCGTTCTGCGTGTGGCAGGGTGCGGGCCTCGGCAACAAATGCTTCCGCAACTTCGACGCGGGCTATGCCGGCGCCAAGACGATGCGCTGGGGGGTGGAGCAATCGCGCAACCTCATGACCGTGCGAGCCGCGTCGCAAACCGGCATGCCGAAGATCGTTGCGACCGCCGCCAAGCTGGGGGTTGGCAACTATCCCAATTACCTTTCGATCGCGCTGGGTGCGGGCGACACGACGGTGATGAAACTTACCAACGCCTATGCAGTGCTGGCGAACAACGGGCGCGAAGTTCGACCGACGATCATCGACTTCGTGCAGGATCGTGACGGCAAGGTCATCTACCGCACCGACAACCGCTGTGACGTGATGGACGGCTGCAATGCGACCGAGTGGGACGGGAAGGCCGATGCCGCGTCCGCCGCTGCGCGCGCGGCAATTGCTCGAACCGCAGGCGGCGTATCAGATGGTCCACATTCTGGAAGGCGTGATCGAGCGCGGCACAGCCACGGTGCTTCGCGATCTCAATCGACCGCTGTTTGGGAAGACCGGCACCACATCCGGGCCGACCAATGTCTGGTTTGTCGGTGGGACGCCTGACGTCGTTGCCGGTGTCTACCTGGGCTATGACCGTCCGCGCTCGCTCGGTGGCTACGCCCAGGGTGGCCGGATCGCGGCGCCGGTATTCAAGCAATTCGCCCAGATTGCCTTCAAGGATGCGCCCAAGACGCCGTTCGTCGCCCCCGCGGGAATCCGCATGGTGCGGATCGACCGGGTGAGCGGGAAGCGTGTGTTCGGCACCTTCCCGATCAGCGAGGATCCGAAATCGTCGGTGATCTGGGAGGCGTTCCAGCCTGAAACCGAGCCGCGCCGGTCGTTCCGCCGCGAGGACCGGTTGGCAAGCGCCGACGACACGGTCGCCGGACAGCGTCCCGCCGCAACGCGCAAACCGAGACCCGCCCGCCCACGCCCGGCGGCTCCCAACACGCCACCGACCGAGGATTTCTTGCAAAGGCAGGGCGGGATTTACTAGGGCCAAGCTACCTTTTGTTTGAAAGCCAGGACCATGCGCGCTGAAGCGCAAGCTCATATCGACCAGATCAATGCGGCTACGAAATTGCTTCGCCGGTTCCTCGATTGGGACAAGGCGCAGCGGCGTTTGGCCGAGCTTAACGACCGTGGTCGAGGATCCGACACTTTGGGATGATCCCAAGGCGGCGCAGGAAGTGATGCGCGAGCGACGCCGGCTCGAAGAAGCGATCGGCGCGACTACCAAGATCGAAACCGAATTGAAGGACACGGTCGAACTGATAGAAATGGCCGAGGCTGAAGGTGACGGCGGTTTGGTTGACGATGGCGTCACGGCCCTTGCCGAACTGGCGGAGCGGGCCGAGCGCGACAAGGTGGCAGCATTGTTGGCCGGTGAAGCGGACGCCAACAACAGCTATGTCGAAATCAACGCAGGGGCGGGCGGCACCGAATCCAACGACTGGGCGGGCATGCTGCAGCGGATGTATTCGCGATGGGGCGAGCGGCATGGAATGAAGGTCGAACTGGTCGACCATCACGCCGGGGAGCAGGCCGGGATCAAGTCCGCGACACTGCTGATCAAGGGCGAAAATGCCTATGGCAATCTCAAGGTCGAAGGCGGCGTGCACCGTCTGGTTCGCATATCGCCCTACGACAGCTCGGCGCGGCGCCATACCAGCTTTGCAAGCGTCTGGGTCTATCCAGAAGTCGACGACGATATCGATATCGAAATTAACGAGAGCGAACTTCGCATCGATACCTATCGGGCATCGGGTGCGGGCGGGCAGCACATTAACACCACCGACAGTGCGGTTCGCATTACGCACATCCCGACCAATATCGTCGTCCAGTGTCAGAACCAGAGGAGCCAGCACAAGAACAAGGCGGAGGCGCTCAAGCAATTGAAGGCCCGGCTTTATGAGGCCGAGCTGCAGAAGCGGGAAGCCGAAGCCGATGCGACTGCCGCCGCCAAGACCGATATCGGTTGGGGCCACCAGATCCGAAGCTATGTTCTGCAGCCCTATCAATTGGTCAAGGATCTGCGGACCGGCATGACGTCGACTGCGCCGGGCGACGTTCTCGATGGCGATTTGGACCGCTTCATGGCGGCGGCCCTGTCGCAGCGGGTGAGCGGCGAAACGGTCGAGGTCGAGGATGTCGATTAGGGCGATTGCTCTAGTCGCACTGGCGCTAACCGCCTGCCGGCAAAGCGAGCCCCAGTCAGCTTTTCCAAAGGCTCAGCGCGACAGTGCCCCGATCGTCAGCGACAGCTTCTCTACCGAGGACGCTCGCGACCGTCTGGGTGAGGCGGAAGCGGTGATCGACTTTGCCGGGGTGACGCCCGGCATGTCGGTGGCGGATATCGGTGCAGGCGAAGGATATTATACGGTCCGCCTGGCCCGCGCCGTCGGGGCGAAGGGGCGGGTGCTAGCGCAGGATATCGTGCCCGAAACTCGTGACCGCCTAGGCGTAAGGGTGGAGCGAGAGGGTCTCGACAATGTCACCGTCCGTCTCGGATTGCCGGACGATCCCAAATTGCCGTCGGCCAGTTTCGACCGGATCTTCCTGGTGCACATGTATCACGAGGTCGAAGAGCCTTACCCCTTTCTGTGGCACCTTCGCGACGGCTTGAAGCCCGGCGGCCTGGTGGTGGTGGTCGATGCAAAACAACGGTGAAACGTCACGGGATGCCGCCGGCACTGCTGCGGTGCCAGCTGGCAAGCCTGGGACTGACGCTGGAAAAGGAACAGGCACTGGATGGGGCCGATAGTTACATGGCGCTTTATCGGGCAACCGCTGCTCGACCAGAGACCGCGTCGATCAAACCTTGCGCGTTGAAGGGCTGATGAGCGCAAGATTCAAAGCGATCCCATGCTCCGCGTCGAAGAGCATTGCTGACCGGCGATGACCAGATGAACAACCGCCGTCAGATCGATCGCCTCACCGGCGAGCGATAGGCGGCGCGTCACCTGACGATCGGCTGCGCTGGGCGACGGATCGCCACTGGGATGATTATGAGCCAGGATGATCCCCACACTGCCGTGAACCGCTGCATCGGCAATGACCTGACGCACCGGAATGCCTGCACTCCCGTCGTCCCCGTCGTGCCGCGTCAAATGGATGCACCGGGCGCGGTCGTCCAGATGAGCGACCCAAAGGTGTGCGCGAGCCGGATCCGTTTCGGCAAGGCAGTCGGCGAAGAAGCGGCGGGAACTTCGAACCGTTAGCAGCAGCGGGGAATCGGCACGCTGATGGAACATGGCAACGGCGTAGGCGCGGAACACAAAGCAAGCAATTCCAACCGATCCATACTGGCGGGGCAATAAATCCAGAATGGATGTTCTTTGCGCCCTTGCTGCCAGTCGCGGTGCAGCTAGGGTAGCGCGATGCGCCAATATCTCGATCTGATGCAGCAGATTGTGGACCATAAAGTCGAGCAGATGGATCGTACGGGTACCGGCACGTTGAGCCTGTTCGGGGCGCAGATGCGGTTCGACCTGGCGGACGGCTTTCCGTTGCTGACCACCAAGAAATTGCACCTTCGTTCGATCATCGTCGAATTGCTGTGGTTTCTGCGCGGCGACACCAACATCGGCTGGCTGAAGGATCGCAAGGTCGGCATCTGGGACGAGTGGGCGGACGAGAATGGCGACCTTGGCCCGGTGTACGGTAAACAATGGCGCGACTGGGAATCCGCCGACGGGCGGCATATCGACCAGATCGCCGGGCTGGTGGAGCAAATCCGCAACGACCCCGGGTCGCGCCGCCAGATCGTTACCGCCTGGAACCCAGGAGAACTGGCGCAGATGGCGCTGGCGCCGTGCCATTGCCTGTTTCAAACGCAGGTCGCTGCCGGAAAGCTCAATCTCCAGCTCTACCAGCGCAGCGCCGACTTTTTCCTCGGCGTGCCGTTCAACGTCGCCTCCTACGCGCTGCTGACCCATATGCTGGCCCGGGAATGCGGGCTGGAGCCAGGGACGTTCGTGTGGACTGGCGGTGACGTGCACCTGTATTCCAATCACCTCGAACAGGCGCGCCTTCAGCTGAGCCGGAAGCACCGGGATTTGCCAACGCTCGTGCTCAAAGACCGCGACCAGGGCTTGTTCGATTATGAGCCGGAAGATTTCGCCTTCGAAGGCTACGATCCGTACCCCCACATCGCGGCGCCCGTAGCGGTATTAGTTGACGGCAGGTCGCGCTTGATAAACATTTCGGCAGCGTGATGGCACCGAAGGCGGCCATCTGCGTTTCTATGACGCCAACCAGGAGATATTAAATGATCCAGAAACTGACCACCGTCGCCATCATCAGCGGTGCGCTGCTGCTCGCCGCCTGCAACACTGTCCGCGGTGCCGGCAGCGACGTTCAATCGGCCGCGAACTGCACCGAAAACGCCATCAATGGCGGCAAGTGCTGATCCGCTAAGATCGGAAAAGTCTTAATCAGCCCCGCCGAGCCGCTAGGTTCGAGCGGGGCTTTTTTTGTGTGCTGATCCAAAACCGCGATGCAGAACCCCGGGCGAAGCTGACGGTCATTCCCGGCAGACCCCCCCAACAGGGGGGGTATGAACTTCAGCAAATCAACTTTGCCCCCCCCAATAATATTTGGCCGATGCTCGCACGCGGGATCGCTGCCCGATTGTGTTCATTCAAGCTGTCAAAGAACCCGTCCCCGCGCTTCGAAACGCTGGCACAGGCTGGCGCAGATAGGACAGGCAAAAGTGATCGACTTCCGCTTCAGTGGACATAGAGACTGCGAAACACGCTCGTCGTCCGCCCTCGTCTGCGCATGTGCTCCGATGCACCGTCCTCATAAGCGCGGCGCGCGTTGAAGCACCAGTCGAGATCCAGACCCGTCGTCAGCGCCTCGCTGTGATCTGTACAAAAGAAAGGCCGCCGCCCGGTCGGGCGACGGCCTCTTTTAGCTCGAGAAGATCCGACTATTCGGTCAGATAATCCCCGGCGTCGGCATCGGTACCGCTGCCCGACGGGGTCACCGCGGCCAACGGGTCCGGACCCGACGCACTCGCGTCGCGCGGGGACTGGGCCAGCTCGGCGGCATGTTCTTCGGCCGCGGTCGCCGGGGCGATCAGGGCTTCCTGAAGCTTGCGCTGCTGAGCACGGAGCGAGGCGTCGCGGCTGCTTGCGGCGACGCGCAGGCGGTTCATGCCGGCACCGGTACCCGCCGGGATCAGGCGGCCGACAATGACATTTTCCTTCAAGCCATTGAGCGTATCGACCTTGCCCTGAACCGAAGCCTCGGTGAGCACGCGGGTGGTTTCCTGGAACGATGCCGCCGAGATGAAGCTGCGGGTCTGCAACGACGCCTTGGTGATGCCGAGCAGGACCGGTTTGCCCTCCGCCTTCTTCTGCTTCTTGGTCAGGCCGGCATTGACCTCGTCCATCTCCTCGCGGTCAATCTGTTCGCCGGCGAGCAGGGTGGTGTCCCCGCCGTCGGTGATCTCGACCTTCTGGAGCATCTGGCGAACGATCACCTCGATGTGTTTGTCGTTGATCTTCACGCCCTGAAGTCGATAGACCTCCTGGATCTCGGTCACGAGATATTCGGCGAGGGCAACGACGCCCAGCACTTCGAGGATGTCGTGCGGATCGGGTGAACCGCCGACGAGATTGTCGCCGCGCTTGACGTAATCCCCTTCCTGGACGTCGATCACCTTCGACTTCTGGACGAGGTAGGCAACCTCCTCCGAACCGTCGTCGGGGATGATCACGATCTTGCGCTTGGCCTTATAGTCCTTCTTGAAGCTGACCTTGCCCGAGATCTTGGCGATGATCGCCGCATCCTTGGGCTTGCGGGCTTCGAACAGCTCGGCGACGCGCGGCAGACCTCCGGTGATGTCGCGGGTCTTCGACGCTTCGCGCGGCATACGGGCAAGCACTTCGCCGGCCTGGACCATGGCACCGTCCTCGACCGCGACGATCGCGCCCGGAAGCAGGCGATACAGCGCGCTTTCGGCATCGTCCGCACCAAGCAGGGTCAGGCGGGGACGAAGATCCTCCTTCTTCGACTTGGCGAGATCGTCCATCACCACGCGCTGCGTGATGCCGGTCAATTCGTCGGTCTGCTCGTTCATCGTGCGGTTTTCGGTCAGATCCTGATATTTGATCTTGCCGGCCCGCTCGGTGATGACCGGGCTGAAGCTGGGATCCCACTCGGCGATGCGATCGCCGCGGCTGACGATGTGGCCGGTTTCGCACAGCATGTGCGCGCCGTAAGGCACGCGATGGGTGCTGAGCTCCCGCCCGTCCATGTCGAGGATCGCGATTTCACCCGAACGCGACAGCGACACGTGGCGACCGCGCGGATCCTGGATGGTCGGCATGTCGCGGAACTCGATCGTGCCGTCGACCGGCGCTTCGAGGTTCGACTGCTCGTTGAGCTGCGCCGCGCCGCCGATGTGGAAGGTCCGCATCGTCAGCTGGGTGCCGGGCTCACCGATCGACTGGGCGGCAATGACGCCTACCGCTTCCCCGATATTGACCGGGGTGCCGCGCGCCAGATCGCGTCCGTAGCACTTGCCGCACACGCCCTGTTTGGACGAGCACACCGGTGGCGAGCGGATCTTGAGGCCCTGAAGCCCCATTTCCTCGAGCTTGGCGACCATCGGCTCGTCGAGCAACGTGCCTTCGGGAATGACAGTCTCATTCGTCGCCATTCGACCACATCCTCGGCCGTGGTCCGGCCAAGCACGCGATCGGCGAGCGAGGCGATGACCGCACCGCCCTGGACGATGGCGCGCATTTCGAGCGCACGATCGGTACCACAATCCTCTTCCACGATCACCGCGTCCTGCGACACGTCGACCAGGCGGCGGGTGAGGTAGCCCGAGTTGGCGGTCTTCAACGCGGTATCCGCGAGACCCTTGCGGGCGCCGTGGGTCGAGTTGAAATATTCGAGGACGGTCAGGCCTTCCTTGAAGTTGGAGATGATCGGGGTCTCGATGATCTCGCCCGACGGCTTGGCCATGAGACCGCGCATGCCGGCCAGCTGCTTGATCTGCGCCTGGCTGCCACGAGCACCCGAGTGGGCCATCATGTAAATGGCGTTGATCGGGACTTCGCGGCCGT
>CAVUFW010000003.1:0-28608 GCA_963740965.1 uncultured Alphaproteobacteria bacterium | reverse complement strand
GGCCCCCTGAAGGCGATGCTGGTCGACAGCTGGTACGACCCCTACCTCGGCGTCGTCATCCTGGTGCGCGTCATCGACGGCGTCATCAGGAAGGGCCAGCTGGTCAAGTTCATGGCCACCGGCACCCAGCACCTGGTCGACCGCGTCGGCTGCTTCACCCCCAAGATCGAACAGCTCGAGCAATTGGCCGCGGGGGAAATCGGCTTCATCACCGCGCAGATCAAGGAGGTCAGCCAGACCGCGGTCGGCGACACCATCACCGACGTCAAGCGCCCCACCGCCCACGCGCTACCCGGCTTCAAGACCGTCCAGCCGGTGGTGTTCTGCGGCCTCTTCCCGACCGACGCCGCCGATTTCGACAAGCTCCGCGAGAGCCTCTACAAGCTGCGCCTCAACGACGCCTCGTTCAGCTTCGAAACCGAGTCCAGCGCGGCGCTTGGCTTCGGCTTCCGCTGCGGCTTCCTCGGCCTGCTCCACCTCGAGATCATCCAGGAACGGCTGACCCGCGAATATGATCTCGACCTCATCACCACCGCGCCGAGCGTGGTCTACACCATGCACCTCACCCACAGTAAGAACGAGCCGGCGCAGACGATCGAGCTCCACAATCCGGCCGACATGCCCGATCCCAACCGGATCGAGACGATCGAGGAGCCGTGGATCGAGGCGACCATCTACGTCCCCGACGAATATCTCGGCCCGATCCTGAAACTGTGCCAGGACCGCCGCGGCATCCAGAAGAACCTCACCTACGTCGGCGGCCGCGCGCAGATCACCTACGAGCTTCCGCTGAACGAGGTGGTGTTCGACTTCTACGATCGCCTCAAGAGCATGTCGAAGGGCTATGCCAGCTTCGACTATCACCAGATCGGCACACGCGAGGGCGACCTGGTCAAGATGAGCATCCTGGTCAACGAGGAGCCGGTCGACGCGCTTAGCATGATCGTCCACCGCGGCACCGCCGAGCAACGCGGCCGCGGCATGGTCGAGCGCCTGAAGGACCTCATCCCCCGCCACCTGTTCAAGATCCCCATCCAGGCCGCGATCGGCGGCAAGGTCATCGCGCGCGAGACGATCAGCGCCATGCGCAAGGACGTCACCGCCAAATGCTATGGCGGGGATGCGAGCCGGAAGCGGAAGCTGCTCGATAAGCAGAAGAAGGGGAAGGCCAAGATGCGGGAATATGGCTCGGTGAGCATTCCTCAGGAGGCGTTTATTGCTGCGTTGAAGATGGGCGATGAGTGATAGCGATCAGGTCTTTCGGCGTCCCACCAATCGCGCGACGTCCGCCGTCAATGATTGAAGTTTCGCAGAATTACGAACTTCACATTCCCATACGATCATCTCAGTCCAACTAAGTTTGCGGAGCGCGAGTATGAGGCCACATGCACGGTCATCGTGGTTGCCGTTATGCTTTCCGCCAATGCTGAAAGGTTGGCAGGGCGGGCCATCAATTCCCACATCTCGCGCCGCGCTTCGCCCAGGCAACGGCTGAGGTCGGTCTCGGCGATCTGGATGATCCCATATTCCCCCATCCGCGCGGCGCGGATCATTTCCCACGCATCCTTGCGAAGGGTCGATGCCATCAGGTCGAGCATCACCTCGATGCAGGTCAACTGGCGCAGCGTGAAGTCGGCATCGACCACTTCCCCCGCCAGCCGCGCCTCGCGCTCCTGCTCCACCTTCAGCACATATTTCTGATAGATGTTGGCGAACAGGGCGATCCCCTCCTCCTCGTCCACCGGCTCCTCGATCGGCGGGCCACCGTGCGCGCCCGACCAGCCGCCGCCGTCGCGGCGATGCGGCGGGGTGCGGTCGGTGCCGCCGTGCCCCATGTCGCGCGCCCGCTGCCGCGCCGCGCCGATCGCCAGCGCCTTGTCCCACGCATCGCGAAAGCCGCCCTCGGCGTCGTCGCGATAGACGCCTTCCACCCCGCTCAACTGCTTGCCCATCTCGGCGGCGGCGCGCTGCGGCGATCCGCTATCGGCCAGCAGGACGATGAATTGCCGCTGCCGGTCCGGGGTCCAGCCGTCAGGCCGGTTCACTTTGCGCGGCACCGGCGTGAACTTCAGCAGGTCGGCGACCTCGGGCGGAAGGTCGTCGGTCGGGAACGGATCGGAGTCGCGTGCGAGTCGCGGGGGTATGTCATTGCTCATTCACCATCTTGAACCAGAAAGGTTCGCGATAGGACAGCGCTTTTTTATCAGTCGAGGTCTGCCGCGCTGTGCCGCTCGCGCACGAAGTCGGGGTTCTTGTCGTCGGGGTTGCGATTGACCCGGCGGCCGCGTTCGACCGCGGGGCGGCGCGCGACCTGGTCGATCCAGCGGCGGACATGGGCATATTCGTCAAGGCCCAGGAAGGTCGCGGCAGTGCCATAGGCCTGGCCCAGCGCCACCGCGCCATACCATGGCCAGATGGCGATATCGGCGATGCCGTAATCGGCGCCGGCCATATATTCGCTGTTGGCCAAATGGCGGTCGAGCACGTCGTACTGGCGCTTCACCTCCATCGCATAACGGTCGATCGGATATTCCTGTTTGGTTGGCGCGTAAGCAAAGAAATGGCCGAAGCCGCCGCCCAGGAACGGTGCCGATCCCATCTGCCACATCAACCAGCTCAGCGCCGCGGTGCGCGCCGCAGGCTCGGTCGGCAACAAGGCACCGAACTTTTCCGCTAGGTACAGCAGGATCGCCCCGCTCTCGAACACCCGCTGCGGATGCGCGGGGTCGCTGCGGTCGAGCAAAGCGGGGATCTTGCTGTTGGGATTGATCGCGACGAAGCCCGACCCGAACTGGTCGCCCTTGCCGATGTCGATCGCCCACGCATCATATTCGGCGCCGGCATGGCCCAGCGCCAGCAGCTCCTCGAGCATGATCGTCACCTTGACCCCGTTGGGCGTGCCCAGGCTGTAGAGCTGCAGCGGATGCGCCCCGACCGGCAGCTCGCTATGGTGCGTCGCCCCCGCGATCGGGCGGTTGATGTTGGCAAACTGCCCGCCGCTGGGCTTGGTCCAGGTCCAGACTTCGGGGGGCGTGTACGGCGCGTCGGTGGTGTTGGCGGCGTCGGCGGTCTCGGCGGGTTCGGCGGCGGCGGGTTCGGCGGTCTGGGACATGGCGCTTGGCTCCTGCGATCGGTTGCAATCGGAAATGGTTATCCCGGGGCTGTGCGACAAGCATGCCACCGGCGCCCGTGCGCCATGATCTTGCGATTGCAGCGAAACCGCCCGCGAAACTGCCACCGGCGAATCTGATTGTCAGCTTGGTCCCGAGGGAGCAGGATTGCGGTCATGGCGGGCGACGGGGACAGCGGGGACACGGGCGACACGGCGGGCGCGGGCAAGTCCGGGCCGCCGGGCTATGAATTCCCGCAGGTGCTGGCCATCGCCGATGCCTTGCCGATGGCGCTGGCCTTCGTCGACACCTCGCTTCGCTACCGCTTCGTCAACCGTGCACTGGCCGACTTCATCGGCATCCCGCGGGCCGAGATGCTCGGGCGGACGATGGCCGAGATCCTCGATCCGCGGGTGATGGCCGACCGGCGGCCGATGCTCGATGCCGCACTGGCCGGGGAACGCGTGTGGTTCGCCGCCGATTACGATCATCCCGATCGCGGCATGCTCGCCATCCAGTCCGAATATCTGCCCCAGCTGCGGCCTGACGGCACCGTCTACGGGCTGATGATCCTGATCAACGACGTCACCGAGCAGCGCGTTGCCGAGCGTGCGCTTCGGGAAAGCGAGGCGCGGTTCCGGCGGATTGCCGATTCGGCGCCGGTGATGATGTGGGTCACCCGGCTCGACCGCAGCCGCGATTTCGTCAACCAGGCCTATCTCGATTTCGCCGGGCTCGACCGCGACCGGATCAACAGTCACGACTGGCACGGCTGGATCCATCCCGACGACCGCGCCCGGCTGGTGACCGAAAGCATCGCCGGGGAAGCCACGCTGGAGCCGTTCACTTTGGAGGCGCGCTATCGCCGGGCGGACGGGGAATGGCGCTGGCTGCGCAGCGTGTCGCAGCCGCGGTTCGGCAGCGACGGGGACCTGATCGGCTTCATCGGCGCGGCGACCGACATCACCCTGGCCAAGGAAAGCGAGCTCGAACTGCGGCGCTCGGTGGCCGATCGCACGGCCGAGCTTCAGGCCAGCGAAATGCGCTTCCGCGCGATCTTCGACACCGTTCTGGAAGTGCTGGTCCTCCTAAACCCCACCGGCACCATTTTAGAAACGAACCGGAAGTTGGCGGCGTGGCGGGATGCGGATCCAAAACGAGCGGTGGGCCTGAAATTGTGGGACGCGCCCACGATGCTGGCGTACCCGCAGCATATCCCATTGATGAAGCGCGCAATCCGCGAAGCGGCGGCGGGGCAGTTTTTCAATGATGAGGTGAAACTTGAGCGGGAAGGTACGCCGACCGCGTACCTGGATGTTTCGATGCAGCCGGTGCGCGGCACCGACGGAACGATCGCCTATCTATTGTTCGAGGCGCGCGACATCACCGAGTTGAAAAGTGCGCAGGAACAACTTCGCCAGAGCCAGAAGATGGAGGCGCTGGGTCAGCTGACAGGCGGGATTGCACACGACTTCAACAACCTGCTGACTGTCGTGGTCGGCGGACTGGACCTTATCGCCCGGCAGGTGACCGACGAGCGGCTGAAGCGCTATGCGACGAATGCATTGACCGCAGCCGAGCGCGGCGCGCGCCTTACCGCACAATTGCTGGCCTTCAGCCGGGTCCAGCGACTGGAGGTCAAGCCGACCTATGTCGCGCCGCTGATCGAAGGCATGCGCCCGATGCTGCGCAACGTCTTGGGACCCGGCATCGTCAAACAGTTCGATCTTGCCACTGCCTCGGTTCCCGTCATGGTCGATCCGACGCAGCTGGAACTGGCGGTCCTGAACCTGGCGATCAACGCGCGCGATGCCATGCCCGACGGAGGAACGCTGACCTTTGCGACGCGTGCGGTAAACATGAGCGACGACGCGGAGCTTGACGATGGCGACTATATAGAACTGTGCGTCAACGACACCGGCAGCGGCATGACGCCCGAGGTCGCAGCGCGAGCGTTCGAGCCATTTTTCACTACCAAGGACGTCGGTAAGGGCACCGGGCTAGGCCTGTCGATGGTCTACGGAGTTGCGAGACAGTCGGGCGGGACGGCACGGATCGATAGCGTCGAAGGCTCTGGCACGACCATCCGTCTCTATTTCAAGCATGCCGACGGCGAGGTCGAGGATGACAGCCCGGTTGCGCCGGCGGAAAAGCCGGGTCCACGCAGTGCATCGATCCTGGTGATCGACGACGATCCGGACGTTCGAGCTTTCATCGTCGCGAGCCTTAACGACTATGGCTATCAGGTGCGCGAAGCGGAGGACGGCGAGACCGGGCTGAAGGCGTTTGCCGACGAGCGGCCTGATCTCGTGATCCTCGACTATGCGATGCCCGGTTTGTCGGGCGGCGAAGTCGCTGCACAACTGCTGAAGACTGTCGAAGGTCAGCCGATCCTATTCGTTTCGGGATATAGTGAAAGCGAATCGATCAAACGTGTCGCCCCGCATGCTCAGATGCTTCCCAAGCCTTTCCGCCCTGAAGCGTTAGATGCCGCAGTGCGTGCCGCGCTTGGACAAAGCTGAAAGCAGGGATGGGCAGCTGACCTGACTGCCCCCTCACTCTCGAACCTTGACCAAGGAGCCGATGCGGATTTTGCGCGTTTGGTGTTCGCTTGATTGGGCGACGAGGGATTTCGCGATGATGACATCACTGCTGGGAATGCTGGCGCAGGCTGTAGCGGCTACGACTGCGCCGGTTGCGCCCCCGATGCCCGCGTCGATACCGGCATCGATCAACAATCAGGCGAACGACTTGTTCGACCGGAACGCGATCCTCAAGCAATGGGCGCTTCGAAGCTTCGATACCAATCGCGATGGCTGGCTTACCCTCTACGAGGCGCAGCCCGCCTTGGTTGCCTTCAAGCAGCTAGCCGACGGCGACGGCGACGGTCGAGTCACCACTTATGAATATGATCGCGCGCTGGAATTTATTGCGGCGCGAAAGTGAAGCGGATTGCGCGCGGCTGACGATTGCGAGACAGTCGGATCACCCTGTTGCTTGCGTTATCGATCAACCACAATTGGGACGAAGGCCGCGAACAACGAACGCACATCCGCAGGTGAAACCGAAAGCGAAGAGACCTTGTTTGGTTCACAACATGATTCGGGTATCGACATGTCGGCGCGAATTGCGACGTTCGACTGGTCGTCGACCGCGCTCGGCCCGATTGAGACCTGGCCACAGAGTCTGAAAAGCATCACGTCGTTCGTTACCGGATCGCCGGTGCCGATCGTCCTGCTGTGGGGCGAGGACGGGGTGATGATCTATAATGACGCTTATTCGGAATTTGCCGGCGGTCGCCATCCGCAATTGCTGGGTAGCAAGGTGCGCGAAGGCTGGCCCGAAGTCGCCGACTTCAACGATCACGTAATGCGCACCGGCCTGGCCGGGAACACACTGTCCTACCGCGATCATCAGCTTACCTTGCACCGGTCAGGCCGACCCGAACTGGTGTCGATGAATCTAGATTATTCGCCGGTTATGGGTGACGATGGAAAGCCCGCCGGTGTGATTGCGATCGTCAACGAGACGACCGAGAAGGTTCGCACGGCCGCAAGGCTCGACTTCCTCAATCGCCTGTCGCGCGAAACCGTCGGGAGCAATGATCCTGACGATATCTTGTCCAAAGCGACGCGCATGACCGCCGAATATCTGCAGGCTTCGAATTGCGCTTATGCCGACATGGACGAGGACCAGGACGGTTTCACTATCCGGGGCGATTGGAACGCCCCCGGATCGCCGTCCATCGTCGGTCATTACAGCCTGGCCGATTTCGGAACGATGGCGGTGCGCGAACTGGGCGCGGGTCGTCCCCTGATTATCAACGACATGGCTGACATCGATCCCGCCGGAGCAGCAACGTTCGGGTCGATCGGGATCGCCGCGACGATCTGCCTGCCGCTGGTCAAGAGCGGACGACTGACGGCGCTGATGGCGGTGCACGACAACAAGCCCAGGGTCTGGTCGGACGAGGAACTGGCGGTGATCCGCGAAGTCACCGAACGCGCGTGGGCCAATGTCGAGCGGGTCGGTGTGGAGGCAGAACTTCGCGCGAGTGAGGACAAGTTCCGCACCCTGGCGCGCGCCATGCCCAATCACGTCTGGACATCCCCCGCCGATGGCATGCTCGATTGGTTCAACGAGCAAGTCTACGCCTTCAGCGGGGCAGCGCCGGGGAGCCTGGACGGGGAGGACTGGACCGTGCTCGTGCATCCCGACGACGTCCAATCGGCGGGCGCGCGGTGGGCAGAGGCGCTGCGTACAGGTCATACTTACGAGGCTGAATTCCGGCTTCGCCGCGCGGACGGCGCGTGGCGCTGGCACATCGCCCGCGCCGTGCCGATCGAAGGAGAGGCCGGTCAGGCACGGCGCTGGATCGGGACCAACACCGATATCCAGGACCAGAAAGAAATTGCCGAGGCTTTGGCCGACGGCAATGCCACGCTGGAACGGCGGGTAGAGGAGCGGACCAGCGAATTGCTACGTACTGCCGAGGCTTTACGCCAATCGCAGAAAATGGAAGCGGTTGGGCAGCTTACCGGCGGCATCGCGCACGATTTCAACAATCTGCTGGGCGGGATCAGCGGCGCCCTGGAAATGATCAACCGTCATCTTGCGGGTCACAAGGTGAACCGCGTTGAGCGCTACATCGAGGGTGCGCAGGATTCGGTCCGCCGGGCGGCTTCGCTAACCCAGCGGCTGCTCGCCTTTTCACGGCGCCAAACGCTCGACCCCAAGCCGACCGACGTCAATCGGCTAGTGGAGGGGCTGGAAGACTTGATCCGCCGCACCGTCGGGCCGGAAATTGCGCTGAAGGTCGTAGCCGCTGGCGACACCTGGCCGGTGCGCGTCGATCCGGCGCAACTGGAAAGCGCGCTTCTCAATCTGGTCATCAATGCCCGGGACTCGATGCCCGACGGCGGCGAGATTGCGATCGAGATCGCCAACAATCATTGCGACGAGGAGATTGCGGCGAATCGCGATCTCGAGACCGGCGATTATCTGGCGATCTGCGTCAAGGACAATGGCAGCGGCATGACCGCAGATGTCGCGGCGCGCGCGTTCGACCCATTCTTTACCACCAAGCCGATCGGCAAGGGCACCGGACTGGGCCTGTCGATGGTTCATGGCTTCGTCCGCCAGTCGGGCGGCCAAGTGACGATCGATTCGAAAGTCGGCACCGGCACCATCATCAGCCTGTACCTGCCGCGTTATCAGGGTCCGATCGGCGTCGAAGACGCGCCCGAACGAGCCGCGATCGACAACGGCCATGGCGAAACCATCCTGATCATCGACGACGAGGAAATGATCCGGATGACGGCCAGCGAATTACTGCGCGACGCCGGATATCGGGTGATCGAGGCCAGCGACGGGCCTAGCGGCCTGGCGGCCATCGAGGCGGCCGACCGGATCGATCTGCTGGTGACCGACGTCGGACTTCCCGGGGGATTGAACGGGCGACAGGTGGCCGACGCAGCGCGCACGCGCCTTCCCGATCTCAAGATCCTGTTCATCACCGGCTATGCCGAGCATTCTGCCTTGGGCGATGCGCATCTCGACCGCGGAATGGGCCTGGTCACCAAACCGTTTTCGATCGACACCCTCACGGGCCGGGTCAAGG
Organism: uncultured Alphaproteobacteria bacterium; assembly: GCA_963740965.1. Lineage (GTDB taxonomy): Bacteria > Pseudomonadota > Alphaproteobacteria > Sphingomonadales > Sphingomonadaceae > Sphingomicrobium. The sequence goes on along the minus strand of CAVUFW010000003.1, from coordinate 19,878 downwards.
AAATGCTCGACCGCTGATCGGGCCCAACGGCGTCTAGCCGGCCTTCTTCTTGGTGCCGATGCCGACCACCATCTGGTTCGCGCGGTCGTAGGACAGGGGCTTGCCGAACAAATAGCCCTGGATGGTATCCACGCCCAGATCGCGCATCCGCTCGAAATCCTCGGCGGTTTCGACCCCTTCGGCGGTCACGTTCATGCGGAAGCTCTTGGCGAGCTGGACGATCGACTGGATGATCGCGACATTTTCGGGCCGAGTGCCCGCTGCGCGGACAAAGCTGCCGTCGATCTTCAACTTGTGGAACACGGCTTTGTTGAGATAGCCGATCGACGAATAGCCGGTGCCGAAATCGTCGAGTGCGATGCCCACGCCAAGCGCGCGCAGGCGTTTCAGCACGTCGAGCGTAGCATTCTCGTCACCCAGGAAGACGCCTTCGGTGACTTCGAGTTCGAGCCGGTTGCCGGGCAGCTTATAGCGGGCAAGAGCCTGGCTGACGAAATTGGGCAGCGACGGCAGGATGATCTGCTTCGGGCTGATATTTATCGCCATCGTGATCGGTTCGGGCCAGCTGGCGACGGCGCGGCAGGCCTCATCGATGACCCATTCGCCGATCGCCCCCATCAAGCCGGCTTCTTCCGCAACCGGGATGAACACCGGCGGCGGGACCATGCCGCGCTTGGGGTGATTCCAGCGGATCAGTGCCTCGAACCCGACCAGCGACTGGGTGCGGGCGCTGACCAACGGCTGGAACATCAAATGGAACTGGCCGGCGGCGATCGCATGGCGCAGGTCGTTTTCCAGGCGGATGCGGTCGTCCTGCTCGAACTGCAGTTCGGCCGAAAAATATTTGGCGACTCCGCGACCGGCGTCCTTCGCTTGGTACAGTGCGAGGTCGGCCTTGAGGATGAGGTCATCGACCGTCGAGCCGTCGATCGGTCCGAATGCGCAACCGATCGACACGCCGATGCGGATTTCGGTCTGGTCGATCATGTAGGGTTCGGCGACCGAGCGAATGATTGCCTCGGCCAGCATCTCGATCCGCTTGCGGCTCTGGGCGTCGTTGATAACGATGGCGAATTCGTCGCCGCCCATGCGACCTACATGCCCGTCGCTACCGACCTGTTCGCACAATCTTTTAGCTACTGCCTGAAGCACCGCGTCGCCCTTGGGGTGACCGAAGGTGTCGTTGACCGGCTTAAACCCGTCGAGGTCGAGGAACATGATGGCGCAGGGCACATTGCTGCTGACCGCGGTACGCAAGGCGTCGCCGAGCAACTGGCGGACGCGGCCGCGGTTGGGCAGGCCCGACAGCACGTCCATGTTGGCGAGGTGTGTCAGCCGTTCCTGCGTATGGCGGATTTCGGTGATGTCGCTGCCGACCCCGCGGAATCCTTCGAACCGGCCGGCGGTGTCGATGATCGGATCGCCGGCGATCGAGATCCAGCGCGGACCGCGTGCGGTCTTGAGTTCCATTTCAAGCTGGTTGAACGGCTGGCGCTCGAGCAGGATCCTCCCGAGTTCGGAATGGCCGCCGAGCAGTGACGGGAGCGAATGGCCGACGAGCGCACTGGCGGGTCGTCCGAGCAGCGCGGTCATGCGCGACGAGATGTAGGTCACCCGATTTTCGGCATCGACCTGCCACAGCCAACCGACCCCACGCTGTTCATATTCCTGGAGCAGCAAACTGGCGCTTTCGCTGGCCGAGCCCATGTCGGCATTGGTCTGGAGCTGGCGGAAGGCCCAGCGTGCGACCGAGAAGACGCCGACCACCGCCACCCCGAGCGTGAACATTGTCTGCAGCTTGTTGAGGAACGGCATCGTCGCGTTGGCGGTGAACAGGACATAGCACAGGCCAAGGGTGAAGCTGGCCATCCACGCGGTGACGCAGGCTGGCACGACAACCAGTCCGAGGGCGGCGATGCCGAGGCCGGAGATGAGGCTTGCGACCAGCAGCTGGCTGCCCGGATCGAGCGACGGGAAGTAGAACAGGGGAACGCTGAGCCAAACCATCGCACGGGTGACGACTTCCCCGACCAGAAAAGCCTGCGGCACCTGGCGGCCCGAGCGGCCGACATGGGTGATCGCCTGATTGCGCGACAATTGCATGGCGACGAAATTGACCAAGGCGACTGAGCCTACCCAGCCGAGCAGGGTCGGTGACGACACTTGGGACATCAGCGTGCCCGCCATCAGCAAGGCGGCGATGATGTTGGCGATTGCAAAGAACGGTGCCAGTTGCGAACGGGCGATGAGCTGGGCGTCGCGCAGGGGCGAGCCGGCTTCCGGAGCGCCCGGGCTGGTCAACGCGAGCGATTCTCCACCGGGAAGACGAGCGGAAACCATGCGCTTATACCGGTCGGGTGCCTCGTACATCCGTCATCCACTCGTTGGCAAGAGTGAACCGATTAGACGAAGAGCGTTTATGCCGCGTTAAAGTCGATCGTTTTCCGCGCTATTTTTCGGCTGCCGACGGGCGCATCATCTTATCGACATCGCGGGTCACCAGCGGGTGATACATCGGCCGCGCTTGGGCATAGAGCCGGACCGCGATCGGTCGCCCCCACGCAGTGTCGGCATAAAGCGTCTTGTAGAGCGGCCGAACGAATTTTCCGCGGCCGACCGAGGTCAGAAAAGCGGTGAGTGCCGGCACCGCAGAATCGTAGCGATTTCGAGTCGCAAGATCGAGCCAGGCGAACAGCACCTCGTTATTGGTCGTGGAACCGAGCGCGAACGTCGTCGCCAACGCATCGAGCCGGGCCTTGTCGAGAGTGCGCGGGAGGCGGTTGAGGTAGCGTAGCCGTTCGTCGGTGTTGTAGCTGTTCCAGGCGGCAACGTCGGGTGCGGCACCGCCTGCGAAGGCGGCGCTGGCGGCATCGACTGCGGCGAAGGCCTGCGGGTCGGCCTTAACAGCGTTAGCCGGGATGCCCGGCTGATAGACCCACTCGTCGAGTTTCAATCTGGCTTCAAGCGGCTTGTCGCCCTTGATCAGATTGGCGCGCAGATCGGCCAGAAACAGGGCGGAGGTTACCGGCTGGAAGCGATGCCGATCGAACCAGCCCTTGAGCCAGGCATCGAACCGCTCGCGCCCGACATTGGCCTCGATCGCGCGCAGGAAGGCGGCACCTTTCTCATAGGCAATGTCGGTCAGGCCATCGTCGGGATGGCGACCCTTGAGGTCGAGGTGAAGCCGCGAATCCGGGCTTGCCGGCCCGCCCGCTTCAAGCACGGCCTTGTCCTGGGCGTCGATTCCCAGCGCGACCTGCTGCGTCGCCATCTTGGGACCGTAGACCTCCTCGACGATGCGGCGCTCGGCGTAGGTCGTCATTCCCTCATTAAGCCAGAAATCGGACCAGGTGGCGTTGGTTGCCAGATTGCCCGACCAGCTATGCGCCAGTTCATGCGCGACCAGGCTCGTGAGGCTCTTGTCGCCGGCAATGAAGGTCGGCGTCAGGAAAGTCAGCGTCGGGTTTTCCATGCCCCCGAACGGGAAGGACGGCGGCAGAACCAACAGGTCGTAGCGGCCCCACGCATAAGGGCCGTAGAGCTTCTCTGCCGCGGCGACCATTTTCTCGGTGTCCGACAATTCGGCAGCGGCCTTGTCGATCATTCCGGGTTCAGTCCATACGCCGGTGCGCGGACCGAGGTCGCGGAACACCAGGTCGCCGACGCCAATCGCGATCATGTAGGAAGCGACCGGGCGGTCCATTTTGAAGGAGAAGATCCGGGAATCGCCGTCTGTCACCGGGTCGGCCGCCTTCGGTGCCGACATCACTGCGGTAAGCGGTTTGGCGACGCGTATTTTTGCTTCCCAGCTTTGGCGAATGCCGGGCGAATCCTGGGTCGGAATCCAGCTTCGGTTTTCGATCGACTCACCCTGGCTGAATAGAAACGGCTGCTTCTTGCCGACCGTCTGTTCGGGCGTAAGCCACTGCAAAGCGCCCGCGTCCGGCGCCGACTTGTACGTTATGACGATCTTGCGCGCGGCACCGATCGCGACGGTCAATGGCGCACCGAGATTGGGGTCGACGGAACCGACCGTGTAGGTCAGCGGCGTACCGTCGGCGCTCTTGATCCCGGCGATCTCCAACCCCTTGTCGTCAAGGACAATGGATGTCGCGTTGGGCTTTGCCTGAATATCGAGGGTAGCGGTGCCACCGATGCGCCGGGAATTGAAATCGACCGCCAGATCCAGCGCGACATGCGTCACCCGCGCGTCGAGCGGCTTTGCAAAGCTATGGACGTCGACGGCGTCGGGCGTGTCGAGGATCGGCGCGACCGCCGCCGCACCCGCGTCCGCGCTAGGCGCTGGGACGATGGTATTCTGGCACGCGGCGAGCAGCAGCGCCGTCGCGGCGACGATCATTCGATTCATGAATTAGTCCTCAAGATTCAGCCGGATTCGGCAATACCAACGTAAATCGAACGCTTCGGTGCCGCGAGCACGCGGCGAACCATCGGTTCGAAGAAGTCGAGCGGCGCATTGTCGTAGGAACGGTCGAACGCCGCCTGGTCGTAGAGCTCGCAAAAGCGCGCGGTGTCCTCGAAATGCGCATGGCCACGATAATTGTCGCGCATATCGCGGTCGAGCCCGAGATAATGAAAGAAATAATAGCCCTGGAAGATGCCATGGTGCTCGACCATCCAGTGCAGTTTTTCGCTGACGAATGGCTTCAGTATCGCCGCGGCGATGTCCGGATGATTGTAGCTGCCCAACGTGTCGCCGATGTCATGCAGCAAGGCCGCAACGACATATTCCTCGTCCTCCCCGCCGCGATGCGCCCGGGTCGCGGTCTGCAGGCTGTGCTGCAACCGGTCGATCGGAAAACCACCATAATCGCCGTCGAGGATCCTGAGGTGGGTGAGGACGCGATCGGCCAACTGGCCCGCATAGGGGACGAAGTGCCGGCCGATGATCGCCCAGTCCTCGGCGGTGCCGTCTTCCATCTGGCGGAATTTGGCTTGCGCATGCTCGTTCATCGCCGCTCTCCTCGAGCCTAGTCTAGGCGCAATTCACATGGCTTGTGAAGCTGTTGGGCCCGGGTTTGGGCTTCGCCGCGGCATCGCCTATATCGGGGTCATGCGGCGAATGGCAGGCACAGTTTGATGGCGAGCGACGGAGCACGATTGCTCGAGGCCGGCGAACCGCGGGTGATGCCGCCGCCGCCACCGGCCTCGGTCGGCCAGCTGGCGGGACGCCCGAAAGGGCCGGCCAAGCCGATCCTGAAGGGGGTCGGTCTCGATGCCCCGTTCTTCGACGACAAGAACCGCGCCTTCTGGGTGCTTCAATCGATCGGCTGGGGCGGCTACTTCATTCTCCGGTCGCTGTCCGGTCTGGCCAATTCGATGGGCGCGATGTTCATCGTCCATACGTTGCTGCTGACCGCAACCGGCTATTCGCTGACCTTGCTGATGGCGAGCCTGTTCCGCCGGTTGATCACGATGCGTGTATTGTGGACGTTGATCCTGTCGCTGGCGACGGTGTCGATCGCGGCGGGCACTTTCTCGGTGATCGAGACGTGGAGCTACGTCACTTTCCTCAAGCCCGATTATCAGCCGGTCGGGCTGCAATATCTCGGCGCCTTGCTGCTCGATTTCGTACTGCTGATCGCCTGGACCGCGCTTTATTACGGGATCAACTATTACCTTCTGCTGGAAGAGGAAATCGACCAGCGCGCGCATCTGGAAAGCGCCGCGTCGAGCGCGCAACTGGCGATGCTCCGTTATCAGCTCAACCCGCATTTCCTGTTCAACACGCTCAATTCCATCTCCACTCTAGTGCTGCTGAAGCAGACCGAACGCGCTAATGCGATGCTGGCCCGGCTGTCGTCGTTTCTGCGTTACACCCTGGCCAACGAGCCGACCGCGCAGGTCACGCTGGCGCAGGAGGTCGAGACGTTGAAGCTCTATCTGGAAATCGAAAAGATGCGGTTCGAGGACCGGCTTCGCCCCCATTTCCAGATCGACAGCTCCACCATCGGGGCGCGACTGCCCTCGCTGTTGCTCCAGCCCCTGGTAGAGAATGCGATCAAATATGCCGTGACCCCGAGCGAAACCGGGGCCGACATCTGGATCAAGGCCGAGCGGCAGGGACAAGGCGTGCGGATCGAAGTCGCCGACAGCGGCGCGGCGCATGGATCGGGCCCGAGCAGTCATTTCTCCACCGGCGTCGGTCTGGCGAATATCAAGGACCGTCTGGCGCAAGCCTATGGCGCGGGCCACGGTTTTACGACCAAGCCGAACGATCAAGGCGGGTTCAGCGTTATCATCGACATTCCGCTCGACGAGCGTGCCGAATAATCAGGAAAAAGGTTCAAACATGACCATCCGCACCATCCTGGTCGACGACGAAACCCTGGCCACGCAGGGTCTGCAGTTGCGGCTTCAGGCCCATGAAGACGTCGAGATCGTCGCCACCGCCGCCAACGGACGCGAGGCGATCCGCGCGATCAAGACCCACAAGCCCGACCTGGTGTTCCTGGACATCCAGATGCCCGGCTTCGACGGCTTTTCGGTTGTCCAGGGCCTGATGGAGGTCGAGCCGCCTTTGTTCGTTTTCGTCACCGCCTACGGTGAGCATGCCATCCGCGCGTTCGAAGCGCAGGCGGCGGATTATCTGATGAAGCCGGTCGAGGAGGACCGCCTTGCAGCAACGCTCGACCGCGTCCGCCAGCGATTGTCCGAAAAACGCGGCGCCGAGGAGGCCGAGCGGCTCAAGGAAGCGCTGGAAGAGCATGCCCCCGAGGCGGCCGAGGAACTGGCCGAGACGACCAGCAGCGAAGGGCCGCTGGCCAACCGGTTCGAAAAAATGATCAACATTCGCGACCAAGGCCAGATTTTCCGCGTCGACGTCGACACCATCGAGCGGATCGATGCCGCCGGCGATTACATGTGCATCATGACCGGCGACAATACGCTGATCCTGCGCGAAACGATGAAGGACCTGGAAAAGCGACTCGATCCGCGGCGTTTCCAGCGGGTCCATCGCTCGACCATCGTCAACCTCGACCTGGTGCGCCAGGTCAAGCCGCACACCAACGGCGAATGCTTCCTGGTGCTCGACAGCGGCGCGCAGGTGAAAGTCAGTCGGAGCTATCGCGACGTCGTTGCGCGCTTCGTTCACTAAGTTCAGGAGGGAGCCGCGGAATGGCGAAAATCACCGGCCTTGGTGGGCTTTTCTATCAGGTGGCGGACCCCGTCGCGACGCGTGACTGGTATCGCGAGACATTGGGCATTGGCAGCGAATGGGGAGCGATGTTTCCATTCAAGGACGAGCCCGAGGGCTTCGCCCTGCTGACCCCATTCGCCCGAGACAGCGAGAAATTCGCGCCGAGTGCCTTGCCGTTCATGGTCAATTTGCGGGTCGACGACCTTGAGGGCTTGCTGCGCGATTTGGAGGGCAAGGGTGTCGCAATCCTCGATCGGCAGGATGACGATTACGGTAAGTTTGCGTGGATCCTGGACCCCGACGGGTTGAAGATCGAATTGTACGAGCAAGCGGCATGAGCGCGTTCGAGACCTTCGCCGCGTTGCATGTCCCGGGCGATCCGGTCGTGCTCTACAATATCTGGGACCCGGGCAGCGCCCTTGCGGTGGCGGCAGCGGGAGCGAAGGCGCTGGCGACGGGCAGCCATCCGGTCGGTGACGCATCGGGCTATGGCGATGCGCACCAGGTTCCGCTCGACTATGTATTCGGCAATGCGACGCGGATCATGAAGGCGGTCGACCTGCCGCTGTCGGTCGATTTCGAAGGTGCTTATTCGACCGATCCGGACGAAGGCGCGGCCAATGTTGCGGCGCTGAAAGCGACCGGCGCGGTCGGCTGCAATTTCGAGGACCAGGTGGTCGGCGGCGAGGGGATTACCCCGCTCAAACTGCACGTGCGCCGCATCGCAGCGATCCGCGCCGCGGTGGGCGACGAATTCTTCCTCAACGCCCGCACCGACCTGCTGATCAAAGCAAAGGCGATCGACGATGGCGTGATCGACCAGGTGATCGATCACGGCAAGGCCTTCGCCGATGCCGGCGCCAGCGGCTTCTTCGTCCCCCGCATATCCGATCCGAAGCATATCGAACGCGTGGTCCGCGCGGTGCCGCTGCCGTTGAACGCGATCGCCTTCCCCGGCGCCCCGCCCAAGAGCGAATGGGCGGCGGCGGGCGTTGCGCGCATCAGCCACGGCCCCTTTCCGCACAAGGCACTGATGGCGCAGCTGACCGAAGCCGCGAAAGTGACGATTGGCTAGGACCGTGCCCGCGATCGGGAGGGGGACACGGTGAGCGCATTCGAATTCGTTTTCTCGCTCTTCGGGCTGCTGCTGGGCTTCAGCCTGGTGGAGGTCCTGGGTGGGTTGGCGCGCACGGTCGAAGCGCGGCTGCGCCTTGGCAAGAACGCAAAGATCGGCTGGCTGACCCCGCTGCTGGCATTGTTCGTCATGCTCGACCTGATGACCTTCTGGCTGGCCGCATGGCGGATCCGGGACGGACTGGAGGTGACGGGTGCAAGCCTGGTTGCCGGTCTCGCCTTTGCCGGAAGCTATTATATCGCGGCCCACCTGGTGTTCCCACCGCCGGATACCGACTCACCCGATCTCGATGCGCACTACTTTCGCGTCAAGCGATGGGTGCTCGGGATTTTGTTTGCACTTTTTGCCGTCCAGATCGGCTATTTCCTGACCGTTCCTGCGCTCGCCATATTGCTGACAAATCCACACTCTTTGGTGTCGGTCTCGATCTTTGCGCTTTTGCTCGGTGCCACGGTGATGGTGGGCGGCAGGTGCCTCAACATCGCGCTCCTCACGCTGCTGATCCTCCGGTACCTTTACCTGATCATCTGAACCCGAGGGCGTCCAAGGGTTCTAGGCCGCTGCCTTCTTCTGCCACGGCCAGCGAAAGGCCGGGCCGCTCTTGAGGACGCTCCGGCGGAATAGCCGGGCGCTGAGGCGGAGGATCAGTATCACCCAGAGGGCCTGCCAGGCGAGCGCAGCAAGGTGGGGCAGCAACATCGGCAACTCGGCGGCGCGGCCGATCATCGCAAAGGGCGACGATAGCGGAAACACCGCCCCGGCAAGCGCCTTCGCACTGTCGGGATTGCCGACGCCGACCGCTGCCAGCGCGAAGATCATCATCTGCGCCATCGTCACCGGCATCGACATGGTCTGCACCTCGCGTACCGTCGAGGCCTGCGACCCGATGCCGAGGAACAACGAACCGATCAGCAGGTAACTCATCGAAAAATAGACGATGGCGAGCGCGATGAACATCGGCCATCCGACCGCCGGCGCAGGCAATGCCGACAGCCCACCGGGGACGTAGGCGGCAATCGCCACCGCGCCGCCCGCGGTCCAGACGATGATCCCGACCCATGCCATTGCCAGCATGGCGAACAACTTACCGATGAATATCGATTCGATCGGGATGGCCGCGGCAATCACCTCGATCGCCTTGTTGGATTTTTCCTCGATCAATTGCGACAGCAACATGCCGGCCAGCAATAGCGTCAGCGTGAACAACACCAATTGGCCGGCAAAAGCGGTCGCCGACCGTGCCGACACCAACGATCCCGACGAGCTTTGGGTGAGTGCTACGGTCATCGCCGGGCCGGAAGGCGCGGGCGCGCCGGCGGCCTGACGTCGGGCCTGGTCGATGATGAAGGAAAGCTGCCGTACGGTTCGACCGTCGGCATTGACCGCGCCGGTGAAGTGCGGCGCTGCCAGTCCGCCGTCGAGCACGCCGAGCACCGGGGGTTTTTCCTGCGCGAGCAAGGCGCGGCGCTGGTCGGCGATGGCTCCCGACGGCTCAACCGGGTTGAGCACGACCCCGGGGTCTTCGGCCAGCAGGGGCGCCATCAAGGCGCGTGCGGAGTCGAGGGCGCGATAATCTTCGGGGCTCGACACCACGGCGACCACCGGCCGTTCGACATTATTCTTGATGCTGTCGCCGAGCCCGCCGAAGCCGATCCCCACCGCTAGCGGGAACAGTGGCCCAAGCAGGAACAGCAGGAAAGTCTTGCTCATCACCGTCGCGGTGAAATCGCGTCGGGCGATGACGAATGCGGAGCGGATCGTCTTGGGCAGGCTCATGCGACTTCTCCCGGGACTGCTACCATTTCGCGCGCGGCCGCTTCCCCGGCGATGGCGACGAAGGCGTCGTGCAGCCCGGGCCGCTCGATGCTGAGCGTTTCGATCCCCGCCCCGCCGTCGATCAGCGCCTTGAGCAACGGCTCCGGGCCGGTCGGCGGAAGCTCGAACGTCCAGTCGCCCGAATCGAGGCGCGCATTGGCGGGCATCGCCGCGCGCCATGGACCGTCGGCAGAACGGGTTCGGACCCTGACGATCGGGCGGAGGGTGTCGCGCGCCTCGTCGACCGCGCCTTCGAACGCCACCCGTGACGCCGCGATGATCGCCACGCGCTCGCACAGCCGCTCGGCATGAGCGATGACGTGGGTCGAAAAGATGACAGTCGCTCCGCCCGCCGCCTCGCGCCGGATAAGCTCTTCAAGCTTGCCCTGATTGATCGCATCAAGGCCAGAAAAGGGTTCGTCGAGCACGATAAGTTTGGGCCGGTGGACGATCGTGCCGAGCAATTGCACGGTCTGCGCCATGCCCTTGGACAAGGTGCGGATCGGCTTCTTCGCCCAGTCGCCGAGACCATGGCCATCGAGCAGTTCGATTGCGCGGCGTCGGCCTTCGCGAAGCGGAAGCCCGCGTAAGGCACCCATGAAGGCGATGCCGTCCATCGCCGTCATCGCCGGATAGAGACCGCGCTCCTCGGGTAGATATCCGACCTGTTCGGCGGCTTCGAGCGGCTGCGCGTGGCCGAGCAGCGTGCGCGTGCCCGAACTTGGATCGATGATACCGAGCAGCATCCGGATGGTAGTCGTCTTGCCCGCGCCATTGGGGCCGAGAATTCCGTAGATCGACCCGGTCGGTACGGCGAGGCTGACTCCATCGACCGCGCGCGTGTCACCGAAATCCTTGACGAGATCATGCGCCTCGACGGCGTTGCTGCTGCTCATGATGCCTGTGCTAAGGGCTGATGGTTAAATGGCAATGACGATCGAAGACGAAATCCGCGCCAAGGCGACCGAGCTGGGTTTTGCCAGTTGCGGCTTCGCACGCGCCGACGCGGCGCCCGACGCGGGCGACGAACTTCGCGCCTGGCTGGCGGAGGGCCGACACGGGGACATGCGCTGGATGGAGGATCGCGCCGAACAGCGCGCCAGCCCCAACGGCCTGTGGCCCGATGCAAGGTCGGTGATCGCGATGGCGATGAGCTATGCTCCGGCGCGCGATCCATTGGCGCTTGCCGACCAACCCGGGCTTGGGCGCATCTCGGTCTATGCGCAGGGCACCGACTATCACAAGACGGTCAAGAAGGCGCTCAAGGCGCTCGGCCGCTGGCTGGCGGAAACGCATGGCGGGCAGCTCAAGGTGTTCGTCGACACCGCGCCGGTGATGGAAAAGCCGCTTGCCGCCGCGGCCGGGCTCGGCTGGCAGGGCAAACACACCAACCTGCTCAGCCGTGAACATGGCAATTGGCTGTTCCTGGGGATCGTGATGACCAGTCTGGAGCTGGAAGCGGACACACCTGCGACCGAGCATTGCGGTAGCTGCACCCGGTGCATCGACGCGTGCCCGACCGGGGCAATCACCGGACCGGGACGGATCGATGCGCGGGCCTGCATTTCCTACCTCACGATCGAACATGCCGGGCCAATTCCTGAAACCTATCGGTCGGCAATGGGCAATCGCATCTACGGTTGCGACGATTGTCTGGCCGTGTGCCCGTGGAACAGCTTTGCCGAAGCCGCCCAGGCCAATCGCGCCTTTCTGCCTCGGGCCGAATTGGTCGCGCCCCGGCTGGGAGACCTGCTGGCATTGGACGATGCGGGCTTTCGCGAGCTTTTTTCCGGCTCGCCGATCAAGCGGATCGGTCGCAACCGGATGATCCGCAATTGCCTGATCGCGGCGGGCAACAGCGGCGATCGAGCACTTGCCGGCGCCGTCCGACCGCATCTCGACGACCCCGATCCGGTGGTGGCGGATGCGGCCCGGTGGGCGATCGAGCAGCTTTAGCGGCCCATCAAGGCCAGGCAGCTGGCGACGTCGATATCGGCCCCCGACGGGCGCCGCGCATCGGCATAGGTCACCCGCGCCGACCCAATTCCGCTTTCGGGGGGATAGAGGTAGACGTCGAGTACGCACCCGCCGCCGGCCCATTGCAACTTGGTCCCCGAACCTTCCTGCACCTGGAAAACAGGCTGACCGAACCTACGCCCCAGATCGTGGACGTCGAGCCCGAGCAGCGTACCGCCCGTTTGCCGCACGCCGGGCTGGACAATGACCGCTGCGGGCTGGGGCTTTGGTGTGCTGGCGCAGGCGGCCACGGTAAGGGCGAGGGCGGGGGCGAGAAGACGGCGCATCGTCATTCCTTGGCCTTGTTATCGCGCCCTGTCGAGGCTAGTCGCGCCCGACTTTCCCCTCTCCCACAGGATCCCCATTATGACTGCTCCCCGCCTCGATGTGCTGTGCATCGGCAATGCCATCGTCGACGTGATCGCCGATGCCGACGACGCCTTCCTGACGGCCCAGAACCTCGACAAGGGATCGATGCGGTTGATCGACGAGGCCGAGGCGGTGCGGCTCTACGGCGAGATGAAGCCGGGACGCGAAATCAGCGGCGGATCGGCCGGTAACACCGCCGCGGGACTTGCTTCGCTCGGCTTGGAGGCGGGCTTCATCGGGCAGGTGGCGAGCGACGAACTGGGCGACATCTATCGTCACGATGTCGAGAGCCTCGGGGTCGATTTCCTGGTCGATGCGCGCGGTGACGTCGGCGCGACCGCGCGGTCGCTGATCCTGGTGACGCCCGATGCGCAGCGGACGATGAATACCTTTCTCGGGGCCGCCCAGCGGCTTGAGGCCAAGGATATCGATCCGGCGCGCGTCGCCGACGCCGCCATCCTCTATCTCGAAGGCTATCTGTGGGACCCGGCCGAGCCGCGCGCGGCGATGGAGGCGGCGATCGCCGCGTCGCGGGGCGCAGGCCGCAAGGTCGCATTCACGCTAAGCGACACCTTCTGCGTCGATCGCCATAAAGAGGGCTTCCAGGCGCTGATCGATGCCGGAAAGATTGATCTGTTGTTCGCCAACGAGGCCGAGCTTGCGGCGATGACCGGGGAAAAGGAATTCGATGCCGGTCTGGCCCGACTTGCGGCGCAAGTGCCGACATTAGTCGTTACCCGCAGCGAGCATGGCGCGGTCGCGGTGCGCGGCGACGAACGTGCCTCGGTCCCGGCCGAGCCGATCGATCGTCTGGTCGACACCACCGGCGCAGGCGACCTGTTCGCCGCGGGCTTCCTGGCCGGCGAAGCGCGCGGGCTGGGACTGGAAGCGAGCCTGAAGCTGGGCGCGATCGCTGCGGCGGAAGTGATCCAGCATTATGGCGCGCGGCCCGAAAAGGATCTGCGCGAATTGGCGGGCTCGTTGCTGGCATAAGCACCTCCCCTCTTCAGGGGGAGGTGCCCCGAAGGGGCGGAGGGGGCACTTTGCTCTTTCAGCACGGACCCCCTCCGTCAGCTTCGCTGCCACCTCCCCCAGGAAGAACTGGGGGATGGGCGGAGCGACCGAACGTTTCAATTCTTCGGAATGTCGATCCCCGGGATGTGCGGCGGGATTGCGTCCACGTCCGCCTCGGGAACCACGACCACACCGTGGCCAAGGTGGCTGTGGCGGCGGCTGTAGCCGAAGTAGATCAGGCAACCGATCGCCGACCAGATCGGCAGCACCAGCATCGCCATTGCCGGCAGGTTGAAGAACAGGAAGATGCAGCCTGCGATCGTCAGCGGGCCAATGATGATCAGCGCCGGGACCCGGAACGCCCGGCTGCGGCCCGGGTCGCGCTTGCGGAGCAGCATGACCGCAACCGCCACCATCATGAAGGCATACAGCGTACCCGCATTGGCAATGTCGGCAAGCTTGCCGACCGGCAGGAAGGCAGCCGCTACCGCGACCACGATCCCGGTCAGAGCAGTCACGACGTACGGAGTTTTCCACTTGGGATGAACTTCCGCCAGCTTCTCGGGAAGCAGGCCGTCGCGCGCCATGACGAAGAAGATGCGGGTCTGGCCGAACAACAGGATCAGGATGACCGACGGAAGCGCGAGGATCGCGCCATAGCCGAGCATGTTGCCAATTGTGCCGAAGCCGATCACGCGGAGAACGTGGGCCAGCGCCTCGTTGGAGCAGACCAGAGCCTCGGCATATTGCGGCATGGCGCACTGACGCGCCAATTCGGGCGAGCCGGTTTCGAGCGGAAGGCCGAGCGCATCCATGATCGGCTGACCGCCGATCGTCCCGACCGCGCCGGCCGCGACGAGGATGTAGACGATGGTGCAGAACAACAAGCTGCCGATCAGGCCGATCGGCACGTTGCGCTGCGGATTCTTGGTTTCCTCCGCCGCGGTCGAGACCGCATCGAAGCCCACATAAGCGAAGAAGATCGTCGCCGCTGCGCCGACCGCGCCGACCCCGGTGCCGAAGCCACCGAACACGCCGGCGGGAAGAAACGGATTAAAGTTGGCGGTGTTGATCTTGGGCAAGGTGAGCGCGATGAAGGCGGTCAAAGCGACCAGCTTGATCGTCACCAGCACGGCATTGACCTTGGCACTTTCGCTGGTGCCGATCATCAGCAGCCAGGTCACGAGTAGGGCGATGACCATCGCCGGCAGGTTCATGAACCCGCCTGGCGCACCGCCGAAAGCCAGCGGCCCGGCGGTAAGGTAGGTTGGTAAGGCTATCCCGAATGTTTCTTTCAGGATGGTGCCTGTAAAGAAGCCCGACCAGCCGACCGAAACGGCGGAGGCGGCGATGGCATATTCCAGCACCAACGCCCAGCCGACGGTCCACGCGAGGAACTCGCCCATCGTGGCGTAGGTGTACGTGTAGGCGGAGCCGGCGACGGGGATCATCGCGGCAATCTCGGCATAGCAAAGCGCGGCAACGATGCAGACGGCACCGGCAATGATAAACGCCAGCATCAAGCCCGGACCGGCCTTTTGCGCGCCGGCTGCGGTAAGCACGAAAATACCCGTGCCGATGATGCAGCCGATCCCGAACAGCGTCAGTTGGAGCGCACCCAGCGTCGGGTGAAGCGACTTCTTCTTGGCCGTGGCCAGAATGGCGTCGAGCGATTTGACGCGGTCGAGTAACATGAAAGATCCCCTTGGTCGGCGGCTCCGCTTGCATCGCGGATGCTCGTTTGACTGTCGGGACGGGAGCCTAGCGCCTCAGACGCCAAGGGCAATCCCCTTACTTACCAAGCATCGGCCCGAGCGGCTGCCCGCCAAACAGATGAATGTGGAGATGAGGGATCTCTTGACCCGCGCGCTTGCCGGTGTTGGCGAGGATCCGATAACCCTGCGCGTCGGCACCGGTTTCGGCTGCGGCCTTGCCAATGGTCCGCACCAGATCGGCAATTTCGGCGTCGGAGGCACGGGCGGTAAAATCCTCCATCGAGACATATCGGCCCTTGGGCATCACCAGCACGTGGATCGCCGCCAATGGAGCGATGTCGTGGATCGCGATGCTGTGCGCGCTGTCGACCACGACATTGCTCGGCAGGTCGCCGCGTATCACCTGGGCGAGGATGTTCTGATCGTCATAAGGCTGCTTGTGATCGATGGGCATCGGTGACTCCGCTTGACCGTTCGGCACCGTCCGCTACCACGAAAAATGATGAGCGACGACACACCAGAAAGCCTGATTCCCTATGACGAAATCGTGCAGGAAGCACTGCGCGACGTCGTCGGCCGCGTATTGTACGAGGTCGAACGGTCGGGCGGTGTACTGCCCGGCGGACACCATTTCTACATCACCTTCCAGACGCGCATGCCGGGCGTGACGATCCCCAAGCATCTGTCGGACCGCTTTCCCGACGAGATGACGATCGTCATCCAGCATCGCTTCTGGGACCTGAAGGTGGAGGACGATTTTTTCACTGTCGGCCTGTCGTTCGGCGGTATTCCCTCGACACTTGTCGTGCCCTTCGCGGCGGTCACCGATTTCGTCGACCCGGCGGTCGACTTCAGCCTCAAATTCCAGGCCAACGGCGCGCCCGCCGAGCACGAAGAACATGACGAGCCGGAAAACGACCGACCGATTATCGAGCAGGTCGACGACGGGTCGAACGTCGTGTCGGTCGATTTCACCAAAAAGAAGTGATGCGCCAAGCCGGTCCAGCGGACCGGCGGCCAAATCGCCCATCGCCCGGAGTATTTCATTGACCACCACCCGCACCGAAACCGACTCCATCGGCCCGATCGAGGTGCCCGCAGATGCCTATTGGGGCGCGCAGACCCAGCGCAGCCTGGAGAATTTCCCCTTTCCGCCGAACGAGCGGATGCCGATGGGCCTCGTCCACGCCCAGGCGATCGTCAAGCAGGCGGCGGCGCGGATCAATCGCAAGCACGGGCTCGACGGCGGGATCGTCGACGCGATCGAGAGTGCGGCCTCGGCGATCGTCAACGGCGAATTTGACGATCAATTTCCGCTGACCATCTGGCAGACGGGATCGGGCACCCAGACCAACATGAACGTCAACGAGGTGATCGCCGGAATCGCCAACGAAAAGCTTTCGGGCAGCCGCGGCGGGAAAGAGCCGGTCCACCCGAACGACCACGTCAACAAGTCGCAAAGCTCCAACGACAGTTTCCCGACCGCGCTTCATGTCGCGGCGGTGCTTGCGACGCGCGATCAGCTGACGCCCGCGATCGATATTCTCATCGCGTCGCTGGCCGCCAAGGCTAAGGCGTGGGACCATATCGTCAAGATCGGTCGCACCCACACCCAGGACGCGACGCCGCTGACGCTCGGCCAGGAATTTTCCGGTTATGCGGCGCAACTCGTGAGCTGCAAGGCGCGGATCGGGGGCGCGCTGGAAGGCAATCTGCGCAAGCTTGCAATTGGCGGGACGGCGGTCGGCACCGGCCTGAATGCGCCGGCGGGCTGGGCCGAAGATATGTGCGCCGCGATCGGCGACATCGCCGGGACCGCATTCACGCCCGCGCCCAACAAGTTCGCGGAGATGGCGGCCAAGGACGGGCTCGTGTTCTTTCATGGTGCGCTCAACACGCTGGCGGTGGCGTTGACCAAGATCGCCAACGACATCCGTTTCCTCGGCTCGGGCCCGCGGTCGGGATTGGGTGAACTCAGCCTGCCGGCCAACGAGCCGGGCAGCTCGATCATGCCCGGCAAGGTCAACCCTACCCAGTGCGAATCGCTGACGATGGTCTGCGCCCAGGTGATCGGCAATCAACAGGCCGTGACGGTCGGCGGGATGCAGGGGCATTTCGAGCTGAACGTGTTTATGCCGCTCATCGGGGCCAACGTCCTCCGCTCGATCGAATTGCTGTCGATCGGGATGGCGAGTTTCGCGACCCGCTGCGTCGATGGGATTGAAGCCAACGAAGCGCAGATCAAGGCGCTGGTCGACCGCTCGCTGATGCTGGTCACCGCGCTCGCGCCCGAGATCGGCTACGACAATGCCGCCGCGATCGCCAAGCATGCGCACAAAAAGGACATGACGCTTCGCGAAGCCGGGCTCGATCTTGGCCTGGTCGACGGGGAGACTTTTGACCGCGTCGTCAAGCCCGAGGCAATGCTCGGCCGCTAGAAGCGGTAATTCAGCCGCGCGCCGATGTTATCGATGCCGGGGTTTTGGCGGCCGAATAGCGTGGCATGGCTGAGGTGGACCCAGCTGGCCTCGATGCTCATCCGATCGCTGGCGCGAAAGCCGATGCCAAGCTCGGGTTCGAACAGGATGCGGCTGCCGAATTCGATCTTGTCGTTGAACGGATTGTCGTGATTGGCCGCCGACCCGGTGTGAACCGCGAGCCCGATGCCGGGGCGGATGTAGACCTTGTTGCCGAACTTGCGCGACAGGCCGATGGCGGCGAAATGCGTGTCGCCCTTGGTGTTGGCGGATCCGAAAACGTAGGGTTCGAGCTTCAGGCCGGTAACCGGGCCGCCGCGATAGCCTAGCTGCACGTCCAGCCCACCCTCCGGCGATCCGCCGAGCGACAAGGGCGTATCCACGTTGTGGACGAACAGGCCGCCGAACAATTCGCCTGCGTGGGCCGGGGTTGCAGCGGCGAGTGCGGCGACCGCGAGCACAGCCAGGATAGAGGACTTCATGACGTCATTCCTTAAAATTAATAAGTGCGGAGTGCCGCAATAGCGCCGCGCTGCCAATAACTTATCCGGCACCCGCCTGCCAATTCCGTATGAAATCGGTTGGCCGTAACAGCATCCACACGTTGAGCGTCAGATTGTCGCGGATGACGATCAGGGTCAGCAGCTCAAGCCCGACGACGAGCCCGACGCATGCCCAGACCGGCAATCGTCGGGCGGCCAGGAACCCCAGCGCCATCATTACGATGTCGCTGACCGAATTGAGGATCGAGTCGCCGCTATATCCCAACGCCATGGTCGCTTCCCGGTAGCGATCGATGATGATCGGACTGTTCTCGGCGATTTCCCACGCCGCCTCGACCAGCGATGCGACCAGAAAACGGCGGTCGATCGACCAGTTAGGCGCGGCTTTCGTCAGGATCACATAGAAGATTAGCCCGTGAATGAAGTGGCTAGGGCTATACCAGTCCGCCAGCATCTGACTCTGCTGGGGCCCGACCTGACCCCACAGATCGATCGTGCCACAGGTGCAGATCGGCGGTCGGCCCATCGCCAACAGGATGGCGATCGTGACCGCCAGTACGCCTGCAAGAATGACCAGCGGCCGGTGCCGCGATGCGAGTTCCCCCATCCCGCCGAGGGGTAAGCGGGCGAGCCCGACTTGCCAAGCCGCCGCTCAAGCGGCACCACGCCCGCCATGCTGCGCCTGTTCGGTCCCGATTGTTCGTCAATGCCCATCGATCCGGCGTCGCCCGGCACCCTGCCGAGCCGCGCGATCTGGGTCGACCTGCTCAACCCGACCAAGGAAGAGGAAGGGATCGCCGAGCAGCTTATCGGCTTCAATATCCCGACCCGCGAGGACATGCTCGAGATCGAACCGTCGAGCCGCCTGTACGAACGCAACGGCGTTACCGTCATGACGTTCTGGGCCCTTCACGGAACGACGGAGAAGAAGCCGGGTATCGATCCGATCAGCCTGATGCTGACCGAGAAGCAATTGGTCACCATTCGCTACGTCGACCCAACCTCATTCGTGAATTTCGCCGGCCACCTCGGCGCGGAACCCGAGGTCGCGCAGGATCCGATGACGGTCACGGTGCGGTTGATGGACGCCGTCGTCGACCGGCTGGCCGACGCGCTCGAATCCGCGACCGCCGAGCTCGAGGGACTTTCGGAGCGGATTTTCGATCGGGAGCTGGTGAAATCGCGGCGTCGACCCGAAAAGCATTATGAGCGACTGATGCTTCGGATCGGCGCAACGCAGCGGCTGCTTGCCAAGATTAGAGAATCGGCGGTGAGCGTCTCGCGTTTGCTGGGCTTTCTGGGCTCGAGCGATCGGATCACCCCCGACAGCATCCACGCGCGGCATCTGAAAAGCCTGCTTGGCGACGCGAAAGCGCTCAACGATCATAGTGATTTCGTCGCCGAGAATCTGAATTTCCTGCTCGACGCATCGCTCGGCATGATCAGCCTCGAACAGAATTTCGTGATGAAGCTGTTTTCGGTCTTCGCGGTGGTGTTCATGCCGCCGACGTTAATCGCCGGAATCTACGGCATGAATTTCGAGCATATGCCCGAATTGAAATGGATCTACGGCTATCCGATGTCCTGGGCCCTGATCCTGGTCAGCGCGATCGTCCCCTTGTGGATCGCACGCCGCAAGGGCTGGTTGTAGGCTCGGCGAGGTTCGCTCACG
>CAVUFW010000002.1:0-380712 GCA_963740965.1 uncultured Alphaproteobacteria bacterium | reverse complement strand
TTGGCGACGGTCAGATTGGTGGTCGACGACCCGACCCGGTCGTTGAGGTTGAGATAATCAACCCGGGCGTTGAGCTGAATCGCGCCCCATCCGCCCTTGTCGAACGGCTTGAGCACCTTGGTGCGATCCCACTTGCCGCCCTTGTAGCCGCGGCTTTCCCCGGTGAAATAATAGCCGACCTCGCCATAGGCGCCTTCGAACGACGGGTCGCCGTTGAACTTCAGCGCGCCCGACGGGATCGTGTCGTTGCTGGCCGGATCGTTGAGCACGTCGGTCGGGCGGAAGGCGTGGCGGACCCACAGCTTCTGCGCTTCGGCGGCGAAGTGGAACGACTTGAACACGCCACCCACTTCCACGCCGACGCTGTCGTCGCCGCGCGAGGCGATGTTGCCGGTGTCGACGAAGCGCTGGTCGGTGATCTGGGTCAGCGGCCGCGAGCGGAACTGCTGCGCAAGCGCTTCCTGGTTGTTCACGCGGTGATGATAGCTGGCGCCTAGATGGAGGAAGCCCGACCCGACGGGCGGCGAATAGGTGCCGCGGATCGACGCTTCCCAGCCCGTGCGCTGGAAGTTGGCGTCATTGATCGGCGTCGAAAACAAGCCGGCCGACAAGGTGTATCGGTCGGTCTTCAGGTCGGCGAGGCTCAGTCCGATCCCGAGACGACGATTGTAATTGAAGGCGTCGGTGAAACTGGCACGCTCCAGCATCGAACCAAGCCGCGAAGAAGTTACCGTCTCCAGACTGCTGTAGGGATAGAAATTGCCGACGGAGATCGTCAGCGGCTTACCCTTGAAGTCGTAGCTTAGAATGATGTCTTCGTAATCGACCGTCCCTTGCGCAAAGTTGAACTCTGCCTTGTATTTGAAACCCCCCGGAAGGCTGCCTTCGGCGCCGAACACCAGACGGCGGGCGCGGGTATTGAAGCCGAGATTGCCATAGTTGATCCCCGCCTGCGTCCCGCGCAGCTCATCACCGTTCGGGAAGCCGACGTAACCGGCGTCAAACTGCATGAAACCTTTTGGTTTGAAGCTGAAGCCGGCATCCTTGTCGTCGAATTGCGGCCCACCCTTCCATGAAGGAGTGGTCTTGACGATGGTCGCCTGAACCTGGGCGAGCGACTCCTGAAGAGCTTCGACCTGCGCGGTTAGCAGCTCGATTTTCGCTTCGGCGTCATTCACCGGGGCGGCCGCCGCGATCGCTGCGTCGGCAGTGGTGTCCGACAAATCGGGCTCGGTCGGTTCCGGCTCGGACTGGGAGGCCGGCACGTCCTGCGCGAAGGCGGTGCCCGTAACGGCGAATGCGCTGCTGCACAGCAACGCGGCAAAGATGGATTTGCGGATCATTCTATTCCCTTTCCCCCGGTCCCGAATGACGGAACCCGGGACGTCCGCCTGCTAGCGAACGCCCCTATTCAAGCTGCGCTCAATCGCGCTATTTCAACACTGCCAGATTGAGCGGCGCGAGATTGCGCGCGGCCTGCTGGCTGCGAGCGCGCACATTGTTGGGCGCTGCCACCAGGCCCCCGGTCTTCAGATATCCGTTGGGGCCCATCGCGCTTTCCTTGGTAAATTCCGCAACGAAGGCACGGATCGCCGGAATCGCGGCGACGTGGGCGTTCTTGACGTAAATGAACAGCGGACGCGCTCCTGGATACTGGAAGCTGCTGATCGTCTGGTACGATGCCTGGACACCGTTGATGGCGATGCCCTTCACTTTGCTCGTGTTTTCCTCAAGGAAGCTATAGCCGAACAAACCGATAGTGTTGGGGTTTTGCGCCAGTTTTTGGACGATCAGATTATCGTTCTCACCCGCTTCGATGTACGCGCCATCGGTACGAATTGACGTGCAAATTGCCTTGAACTTGTTCTCGTCGCTCTTCTTGAGCGCGGCGATTGTCGCATTGGCCTCGCACGGCGGCGTCATCAGCAGGGTCTCGACCGAATCGCGGGTTCCGCTGGTCGAGGGCGGTCCATAGACGCGGATGGGGATCGCCGGCAGACGTGCGTTGACGTCCTTCCAGGTGCGCGCTCGGTTTGGCTTGCCGAAAGGGGCCTTGGCCAGCGCCAAGTAGATATCGCGCTGGGAAAGGTTCGAAAATGCGCTCGATCGGGCAGTAGCGACGGCAAGACCGTCGAGCCCGACTTGAATTTCGGTGATTTTCGTCACGCCGTTGGCGGCGCACTGTTTGGCTTCCGACGCCTTCATCCGCCGCGATGCGTTGGCAACGTCGGGAAAGCGCTCACCGACTCCGGCGCAGAACAACTTCATGCCGCCGCCCGTTCCGGTCGATTCGATGATCGGTGTACCGAGACGCGGATTTGCCCGAGCGACGCGCTCGGCGACCATCTTGGCGAACGGATAGACCGTCGACGAACCGACGGCGCGCATCTGGCTGCGGGCATCGGCGACGGTCGGCATGGCAATAAGAGCAATCGATGCGACGCCAAGCATCGCTGATCTAAAATTCATCTGGCTTTCCCCTCAAGCGGACACTTCCGCTGCTGCGCGAGGATTAGCCCTGCGTGGAGACCAGGCCGTGACTCCATTGTTGCAGAATTTTGACTGGATTTCCTGCAGCGGAAAGAAGCGGACGATCGTCTGATCGACCGACGTCTTCCTGCATCACGGCGATTTGCAAGGTTTAGCTGGCGGGTGCCTCATCTTCGTCGCGCGGACGACGAACACGGCGGCGCGGCCGGGGCGCTTCGCTATCGGTGGTCTGTTCAACCGGGGTAGCAACGCGCTCTTCCTCGTCGTCATTCGCGGTGCCGATGGCGGGCGGAAGAACGGCGAAGTCGATTTGCTGATCTTCTACCGGGGCCGGACTCCGACCGGTCTCGTCTCTAAAACGTCCATTGGGTCGGTCACGGCGCGGTTCGGAACGGTCGCTCCCGCCGCGGTCGCTACTGGCACGGTCACCAACCGGACGATCGCGGCGCGGCTCGCGGTCGTTGCGCGGTTCACGGTCGGTGCGCGGACGCGCTTGCTGCTGCTGACGTTGCGGCTGATCGTCCTGATCGCCGTCATCGCCCTCACCATCGGTTTCCATTTCCGAATCCAGGCGCTCGTCGCCGTCATCGTCCTGGTCGTCGTCGCGACCTCGCTTCTGCTCGTCAAACCGTGGCCGGGCATCGCCGAGCAAGCGGAAATAATGGTCGGCGAACTGCAGATAATATTCGGTCTGGACACGATCGCCGGCAAGCTGGGCATCGCGCGCCATGCTCTTGTACTTTTCGTGTAGCTGCACCGCATTGCCACGCTGGCGATTGTCGCGGGCGTTGCCGCCATTATTGCCGGACATGCCGCGGGGTTGCTGCCCGCCGCGGCCGCGACGGCGGCCGTTCTGACGATTATTGATCAATCTGAATTTCCTCGTCGCACTGGCGCATGGCGCCGCAAAACCTTTCACTCGAAGGTAGTCTCCTTCACCCCCGATGGTCCGGCGCTCGAGACAAGCGGCTGAACCCCTTGTCGGGCCGTGTGCGCAAGATCGCTGCGAAACGCACGGCCGATTTCGTCGGGGGTAGGTGCGGGAAGCGCGCTGCGATTGTTCGGTGGCGGCCCCGTTCCTGCCAACAGATGTAGTAGGTGAAAACGGATAAACCAAGCATTTTCGACCTATGACCTAAATCAATAGAGCGCGTGCTCGTCCGGCGAGGTCATGCGACAGGCGGACATCGTGCCCGGCAGCGCGAAACAATTCGCTTGCACTCTCGGCCTGGTCATACCCGATTTCGACCGCGGCAAGACCTCCCTTGGCGATCAACCGTCCGATGGTGGGAGCCAAACGGCGGTAATCGTCAAGTCCGTCGGGTCCAGCGAACAAGGCTTCGGCCGGCTCATACTCTGCGACACCCGGCCCCAGTTCGGCCTGTTCGGCGACATAGGGAGGGTTGATCAGGACGAGATCGAAGCGCTCGACGATGCCGTCCGCCCAATCGCCGAGGCGAAGGTCGACCCGCGGCCAAAGGCCGAGGCGCTTGGCATTGGCACGCGCATAATCGAGCGCTTGCGGCGATGCGTCGATGCCGATCCCGGTGGCATTGGGCCATTGATCGAGTGCCGCAAGCAGCAGGGTGCCCGGCCCCGTGCCGAGGTCCAGGATACGCCTTGGTCCATCGGTACCGGCGAAATGGCTGATGGCGGCGGCGATCAATGTCTCGCTGTCGGGACGCGGGATTAGCGCCCCCGGACCGACGGCAAGCTCGATATTCCAGAACGCGCGTTTGCCGGTGATGTAGGCAATCGGTTCACCTTCCGCGCGCCGCTGGACTAGGTCGGTGAACTTGGCCGGCGCGGGTCCGATCGGCGGCGCCAGCAACAGTACGTCGCGCTCGATGTCGAGCGCGTAAGCGAGCAGCAACTCGGCATCGAGCCGCGGTGTGTCACTGGTGGCGCGCAACTTCTCGGTCGCGGTGTCGAGCGCACGATTGAGGCGGCTCATGCCTCTTCGAGGCTCGCTAGCCGGGCCGCTTCATCCTCGGCGATTAGCGCCTCGGTCAGCTCACGCAAACCAGGCCCCTCGAGAATTTCCGGCAGTTTATGGAGTGTCAGGTTGATTCGATGATCGGTGACTCGCCCTTGCGGGAAGTTATAGGTACGTATCCGCTCCGACCGGTCGCCCGACCCGACCATCGATCGCCTCGCCCCGGCGCGCTCATTGGCCAGCCGCTCACGCTCCAGCTCGTACAAGCGCGTCCGAAGCACCCTGAGTGCCTTGGCCTTGTTCTTGTGCTGCGATTTCTCGTCCTGCTGGATCACCACCAGCCCACTTGGCAGATGGGTGATGCGGACCGCGCTGTCAGTCGTATTGACCGACTGGCCACCGGGCCCGGACGATCGATACACGTCGATCCGCAGATCATTGTCGTTGATTTGGACGTCGACTTCCTCGGCCTCGGGAAGCACCGCAACGGTGGCTGCCGACGTGTGGATCCGCCCGCCGCTCTCGGTGGTCGGCACACGCTGGACGCGGTGGACGCCGCTTTCGAACTTCAGTCGCGCGAACACACCGGTGCCGTTGATCGAAGCGACCGCTTCCTTGAACCCGCCCACGTCCGAACCCGACGAGCTGATCAATTCGAATTTCCAGCCCTGTTCCTCGGCAAACCGCTGGTACATCCGCATCAGGTCACCAGCGAATAGAGCCGCTTCGTCCCCACCCGTACCGGCACGGACCTCCAGCATCGCCGCACGTTCGTCGGCGCTGTCTTTGGGAAGAAGTCTCAGCGCCAGGGTCCGCTCCGCCTGGGGCAAGCGTTGTTCGATATCGAGCAATTCCTCCGAGGCGATGGCGCGCAATTCCTCATCGGCATCCCGGGTCATCACCTGCAGCGAGTCGCGCTCGGCGCGCAGGCGGCGGACTTCGCGCGCGGCCTCGGCAACCGGCTCGACCTGGGCATATTCCTTCGACAGGCGAACGAACTCGTCGGGAGCGAGACCGGGCGCGCCCATCGCCGCCGCAATGTCGTGCTTGCGCGCTTCGATCGATACGATCTTGTCGAGTGAGATACCTTTCACTGCAGTGCGCCAATCGCGGCATCGACAATTGCACTCACGCGGTCGAAATCGGCTTGTGACACGCCTGCACCGCGCTGACTCTTGCTCAACTTACCGTCGCGGAAACTGAGCGAGTAAATTTGCATCGGATTAAGCTTCTGCGCTTTGTCGAACCGCTTGCGCGGGCTCCCCGTCACCAAGGCCTCGGCCACAATTCCTTCGCGCCTGAGCGCGTTGGTTGCGACAATGGCATGTCGCTCGAGCGCCTCGGCCTCTGCGACCATGACGACGTCTAATTGCTCCGGCGCCGGCGTGTCGATCAGCATCGACAAACGCTCGATCCCCGCTGCCCACCCGATTGCAGGGGTGTGCGGGCCGCCCAGACTCTCAATCAGTCCGTCATAGCGCCCGCCCGCCAACACGGTGCCTTGTGATCCAAGCTGGTCGGTGATGAATTCGAAGGCGGTATGACGATAATAATCGAGACCGCGCACCAGCCGCGGCGCGCGTTCCCAAGCAACGCCCGCCGCATCGAGACCAGCGGTAACTGCGGCGAAAAAGTCGCCGGCTTCCGCGGTTAGGAACTCGTCGATGACCGGTGCCGCATCGGCAATCGGCCAGTCGGCATGTGCCTTGCTGTCGAGAATGCGCAGCGGATTGCGGTCGAGACGGTCGCGGCTATCTTCGCTGAGGTCGTTTCGGTGCGCGGCAAAATGCTCGTAGAGCGCGTCACGCCATGCGGCGCGGGTGGCCGGGTCGCCAAGCGTGTTGAGCCTTAGGATCACGCCCTCGATGCCTAGCTCGGCAAGCAATTGAGCGCCGAGCGCGATCGCTTCGACATCCGCCTGTGGATCGCCCGAACCGATGATCTCGGCATCGAGCTGGTGAAATTGGCGAAAGCGGCCCTTTTGCGGACGCTCGTAGCGGAAGGCGGGGCCGTGCGTCGCGACTTTGAGCGGCGCATATTGCTGCCACCCCTCGGACAGATAAGCGCGGGCGATACCGGCGGTAAATTCGGGTCGGAGGGTGATCGAATCCCCCGATCGATCGTCGAACGAGTACATCTCCTTCGACACCACGTCGGTGGTCTCGCCCATCGTGCGCGCAAATACCGCCGTCGGCTCGATCACCGGGACTTCAATCCGCTTGAACCCGAAAAGCCGACGCACGCGGTCGAACGCCGAGATCACCGCGTGGAAGCGGTCGGCGTCTTCTCCGATCAGGCTTTGCGTCCCCCGGATGGGCTGCGGCGTCGAGCTCATTGGGCGGCCTGTAGCATTTTTGCGTTTGCAGGGAAGGCCGCAGCGAATAGGAGCCCGCATCATGAACATCGAACTGATCCCCGCGGGCTCGAACCCGCCGCACAGCATCAACGTCCTCATCGAAGTCCCGATCGGCGGCGAGCCGGTCAAATATGAATTCGACAAGGTGTCGGGGGCGATCTTCGTCGATCGCATACTGCACACGTCGATGCGCTATCCGACCAATTACGGGTTCATTCCGCAGACCCTGTGCGACGATGGCGATCCGCTCGACTGCCTGGTGATGACGCGCTGGCCGCTGATCCCGGGATCGGTGATCCGCGCGCGACCGGTGGCAGTGCTTTACCTGGAAGACGAGGCCGGTGGCGACGAAAAGCTGCTTGCCGTTCCGGAAACATCGACCTCGCCTTATTATGCGGACGTCAACGAAGGCAGTGACCTGCCCAAAATCGTTCTTGAGCAAATCGAGCATTTCTTCACCCACTATAAGGACCTGGAACCCGAAAAATGGGTCCGGGTCGGCAAGTGGGGCGACCGCGACGATGCCTATCGCGTGGTCGAGCGGGCGCTCGCCCTGGCCAAGGACAAGGCTGCCTAATTCACTGGCGGGCGGGGTTCCTGCCCGCCTTGCCCGCCGCGACTAGCGAAACGCCGCGGCAAAAACAGTTTGCGGAAGCTGATCGTGACCGTCCGACCCGTCGGATCGAGCAGGCCCGCCTGATAGCTGAATGGAACGCTGTTCAGCGAATCGAGCACCTTCGACCGCTCATTGAGAAGATTGTCCACCTCAAGCCGAACCGAGGTGCCGATCAGCCAGGGGTGCTTGGCGACCAGATCGAATCGCTCGCCAAGATTGGCAAACAGTCGGAGGTCGACGGTCGTGAGCGGCTTGAACTTCAGATCGCCGCTTGGTCCACCCTCGACTCGCGTTCCGCTGCGCCAGTTGCCTGACAGGCGTGCGCCAAGCCCGTTGTTCGACCAGCCGGTCTGGATTTCGACCTGGTGGCGCGGCGTTCCGCCCGACTGGCCGATCGCATCCCCGCGTAGATAGTCGAGCTTTGGCAAGCCATCGCGGATTGTGGCTTCATCGACGAAGGTTACCGTGTGGGTCATCGACAGTTGCAGGCGCCCTCGATTGGCCCCGCCACCACCACCGAAGCCACCGCCGCCGAAACCGCCGCGACCGCCACCGCCAAACCCCTGTCCGCCGCCGCGCCCGCCCTCGGGCCGCGCGCTTTCGGGACGTGCACCGCCATCCGGCTGGGGTCCGCCGTCGGGACGCGTGGTACTTGTGCCCGGCGGGGACTGGCCCGCAGGTGACTGACCCGGCACCGACGCGGATTGGGCTGCCTGCGGCCTAAAGCGCTCGCGCAATTGCTGGATCTGACTTGCCGACGGCCGGGCCGACTTCAACGGCTTGGTGAAGTCGAAGCCCCATCGGAGCACCTGGCGACGCGACTGGTCGTAATTCACCGGCCGGAAATCGACGCTGATCAGATTGCCATCGAGGTCACGATCGAAGCGGTTCTCGAACGCATTCTCCAGCGCCGCGCTCGGTCCGGGAAAGTTTGAAATGGGATTATCGATCGTCTGGCTGACGAAGTCGGCGCGAAGTCTGAAGTCGGTCTTGTCCCACGGCTTGTAATTGGCCCCAAGCTTGAACACCGAACGGCGATCCGCGCCGAGTGCGGGATTGCCGCCGGTGATGGCGATGACGTTGACCGTCTGGCCAGTGGTGAAATCGAACACACGGGTATCGGCAGTTTCGAGATAGGGGTCGCCAATCTGCGCGATTGTCGGTGCCCCTTCCTCGCGAGTCCAGCTGGCGATCAGATTGAGCCGCTCGAGCGGCGTCCAGTTCACCCCCGCTCCATAGGTCGTAAGCGTGCCGAAGTCCGAGAGATGCTCCACTTCGAGATTGGCATTGGCGGTCAATCGACCGATCGGGCTGTTGCGGAGGATCGGCACATCGACGTTGAGCGAACCGTCGGCGCGGTCGCGGCCGAGACTGTTTTTGGACGGGACGCCATCGCGGCGGCGGCGCGAATCGAGTGACACGCTGTCGACCGCAAGTTTGACCGTCGCGCTGACATCGCCTGCCGGCAGCGCGAACAGCGGCCCGCTGGCGGTCGTGTCGATGCCGCCCGACAGCGTGGTCGACCGCGCGGTGTCGGTTACAAGACCGGATCGATCGCTGTCACTGGTGGTCCGCGCCAGATCGGCATTGCCGATCGCCGACCAGCGCCACCGCCCTTTGGTGCCATTGAATGTCAGTCCCACATGCGCAGAATTGCCGGCCGTGTCGCGGATCAGTGGGATCGTGTCGAAGCCCAGGCCCGACTGACCGTCGCTATGCTCAAGCTCCAGGTTCACTGTCGCGCCCACATCCCCGAAGACGGTGCGCGCCGCGGTGACGCTTCCCCGGACCAGCCGACGCTCACCTACCAGACTACGGAAACCGCGCTCGTCGATCTCGCCGGGAGCAAGCGGGGCGATCGCGATGTCGCGCTCGTCCTCGTCGATCCGGCCATTGGCCTCGGCGTGAAGGTTGATCGTGGTGCGCTTGTCGCGGTTGATCTGGAGCCGGGTGCCGTCAGCGAGGCCGGTGAGGTAACCACCATCGGTTGCAGCCCCGGCATCGGCGCGAACGGCGGTCGAATTGAAGCGGCGGCGAAGGACGAAGTTCACCACACGCTGATCGGCGCGATAGCCGTACTTCAGCGCGACTTCCTCGGGCAGGATATCTACCCGCTCGATCGCTTCGGGGGGAATGTCGCGAAGCTCCCGGAAGCTGGAGATGCGCAGGCCGTTGAGCAGCAGGACCGGCCGACCGCCGGCGCCGCGACCGCGCGCGCTTCCGATCTGGGGGGCGATGGCGGTCAGCAACTCGTCGATGCTGGTCGCGCCGGTCGCGCGAATGTCGCGGGTGGTAAGCTGGTTTTCGGGCGGGATGTTGCCGATGACGGTGCCGCGTTCGCGCTGTCCGACGACGACGATCGATTCGTCTTCCTCGGGCTCGGCCTCAGTCGCCTCATCGGGGGAGGTCACAGTGGGAGTATCACCCACCGCTTGCTGCGCAACGCTTGGCCATGCGGAGACAGAAGCCAATAAAATCAATAGTTTATGTTTCATGGCTGTGGTGTAACGTGTTCAAGGTGAACGCCAAATGGCGGTGCGGAGCTTTTCGACCAACGGGCGACGGACTTAGGCAAACAGCTTGAGCCCGGCGATCGCAGCGACGATGCCAAGGATAAGCAGCAGCCTGATCAAGGTCGCGGGTTCGTCGAAGAAAATCATGCCGACGATGACCGTACCGACCGCCCCGATCCCGCCCCACACGGCGTAGGCCGTACCCATCGGGATCGTCCGCGCCGCGACCTGGAGCAGCAGCATGCTGGCGCTCACCGATACGAGGAAGGCGATGGTCCAGGGCAGGTTGCGGAAATTGTCGACGAACCGGAGCGCGGTGGTGAAACCGACCTCGAACAGCCCGCCGAGGATCAACAAAACCCAAGCCATGCGCGTCGCCCTCCCTTGTCGCCGATGGGCGAACCGCTAGGCTGGCGCCATGCCAACCCCCGCGACCGTCGGCAACCGCTTTGCCCCCAAGCGCTATCTGCTATTCCTCGGGAGTCTCGCGATCGGCGTCGCGGCGGCGGTCGCGCTTCGCGGTTGGCAGCAGGGCGTGATGATCGGCTTCGATGTCGCCGCGCTCGTCTTCCTGCTGTCGTGTATCAACCTGTTCGACGATTCGCCGGCGAAAATGCGCGCCGATGCCAAGACCAACGATGCCAATCGCGCGCTGCTGTTGGTGCTCAGCCTGATCATCAACGTCGTGATCCTGGTCGCGGTCGGGAACCAGTTGGCGCAGCGTGACGCCCTGACCGCGATCGAGATCACGCTGGTGGTGACGACGCTGGTCCTGGTGTGGACCTTCGCCAATGCGGTCTACACCCTGCACTATGCCCACCTTTTTTATGGCGAGAACGAGGCCAGGGAAACGCACGGGGGGCTGTATTTCCCCGGCGGCGGCAACCCCGACTACAGCGACTTCTGCTATTTCGCCTTCACCATCGGAGTCGCCCTGCAGACCGCCGACGTGAACATCACTTCGCGCCGCTTTCGCCGCGCGGTGACGGCGCATTGCATCGCCGCCTTTTTCTTCAACCTGGGCGTTCTGGCGCTGAGCGTCGGCATCTTGAGCGGCGCCTGAGGGCCGCCTAGGTAGCGGCTTCGAGCGCGGGCGAGGCATCCTGCGGGCGCCGTGCGGCGAGGATGCAACCGGCGACGATCAGCCCCGCCCCGGCCAGCGTGAACAGCGACACGCTCTCCCCGAACACCAGCCAGCCGAACATCATCGCCCACAGAAACGACGTATATTCGGTCGCCGCGAGATAGGAGGCTTCGGCCCTTGCGTACGCCCAGGACAAAAGCAGCAGCGAGGCCGTTGACAGGAAGGCGGCAAGTAGCAGGAAGGGCCATTGCGCCGCGGACGGCAGGTTGGATCCGCCGAACAGCGGCCAGGCCAGCACAAGCAGCACGGCGACGATCAGATTCTGGAAAAAGGCAATCTCGATCGGTCCGGCAACCTGCGCCTGGCTGCGCATCAGGATGATGTTGACCGCATAACAGATTGCCGACGCAAGGATCGCGAAACTGCCGAGCAGGGCATCGTGCCCGAGATCGGCGCGAGCCTGGCCGATGAAGATCAGGATCACCCCGGCGAACGCCACCAGCGACGCGGCGATGGTGCGCGGACCAATCGTTTCGCCGAGGAAAAAGGCGGCGAGGAACAAAGCGATCAACGGGGCGATGAAGGCCAAGGCGATGGCCTGCGCCAACGGCACGCGCGCCAGTCCCCAAAAGAACAGCATCGCCATGACGAAGGTAAGGGCGCCGCGCCACAGGTGGATGCGCATCGTGGATCGCGACGGCCAGTTGGGCCTGGCAGCAAACAAGACGCCCGACATTCCGACCCCGGCGATCATGCGCCATAGCATGGTGGGATAGATGCCAAGCGCGATGACCAGCCCCTTCATCACCGCGTCCATGCCCGAAAAAGTGGCGATCCCGAGCGTGCCGACGAAAAAGGCGACCAGGGCGGTGGGGCGGGAAGCGGCCATCAGCGGGCCATAGCCGAGGAGGCGACGAAAGCTAGCTGATCACCATTTGGTCGCCGCTGATCTCGATGCGGCCCATCTGGCTGAGGAAGCTTTGCCCGAGCAGCGACATTTCGCTTCCTTCGAGGATCGCGCCGCCGACGCCTTCGACCGATTTGCCGCCCAGGGTTACCCTGTCGAGCGTGACGATCTTCCCGCGAACCTCGCCCGAGGCGCCGCGTCCGACCGCCGAAAACTCGTTCGACAGGAATGGCAGGCCAACGCGGCGCGCGTCGTCGGCCGACAGCGCGACCCCGGTTGCGCCGGTATCGACCATGAAATGGACCGTGGTGCCATTGACCTGGGCATCGGCGTAGAAATGGCCGTCGGGCGCACGATCTAGCGTTATGCCCTGCCCCGACACGGGCGAGCGCGATTCGCCGATGCGCGATTCATAGACGCTCCGCCGTCGCGGCTCGATCGAACCTGACGGGCCGGACGTGCTGGAAAAGGTGCCGCCAACCTGATTGGACATGGGCGACGGCGTGTTTCCCGACGGCATCATCGCCGCGATGATTCCCCCAGGATGATGATGAAGATGGCCACGCGTCCCATGCGCATGGCATATCCAAATGGCGTAAACGAAGCGTTGCCGAGCCTAGCCGCCGTCCTTGAGCGAGAGATAGTCGCCGGCGATACTGACCTGGTCGACACTGCCGAGGAACGACTGGCCGAGGAGCGACAGCGACGAGCCTTCGAGGATGACGCCGCTGACCTTTTCAACGCGGATGCCGTCGACGTCGACCGAATCGAGCACCACCCGCTGACCGCGCACCGCGCCACTGGCGCCTTCGCCGATCACTGAAAATTTGGATGGATCGACCGGAATGCCAAGCTTTTCCGCATCGTCGATCGTCAACGCGACGATCGACGCCCCGGTGTCGACGATGAATTTCACCCCCGGTTTGCCATTGACCTTGGCACGGGTGAAGAAATGCCCGGTCGAACCGCGAGTGAGGATGACTTCCTTGGGCGAGCTAAGCGCGGCGGCCGTCGGCGCCGGCGCCGGCTTGTGGCCTGGTAAGAGCAGGCCGATCGTCACGCCCACCGCGACGACGAACAGAAACAAACGCATCATCCGCCCGCTGCTAGGCGACGCGGGTTAGGAATTGATGAAATAGGGGCGGAGCGCGGTCAGGCGGCGTCGCGGGTCTGGCTGATACCGGCCTCGATCTCGGCCGCCTTCGCCTCGACCAGCTTGACGATGTGGTCGATCATTCCGGCATCCTGGACATGATGGTCGGTGACCCCCGACAGGAACACCATATGCTTTCCGTTGCCGCCGCCGGTCAGGCCGATGTCGGTTTCGCGTGCTTCGCCAGGACCGTTGACGACGCAGCCGAGGACGCTGAGGCTCATCGGGGTGCGGATGTGCTGCAGCCGCTCTTCCAGAGCCTGCACCGTGCGGATCACGTCGAACCCCTGGCGCGCGCAGGACGGACACGAGACGACGCGGACCCCGCGGTTGCGGATGCCGAGCGCTTTCAGGATATCGTAGCCGACGCGGACCTCTTCCTCGGGCTCGGCGGAGAGTGAAACGCGGATGGTGTCGCCGATCCCGGCCCACAACAGCGACCCCATGCCGATCGATGACTTGACTGTCCCGCCGATCAGCCCGCCGGCCTCGGTAATGCCGAGGTGGAGCGGACAGTCGACGGCGTCGGCAAGCTGGTGATAGGCGGCGACGGCGAGGAACAGGTCGCTGGCCTTGACCGCCACCTTGTAGTTGCGGAAATCGTGGTCCTCGAGGATGCGGATGTGGTCGAGCGCACTTTCAACCAGCGCTTCGGGACAGGGTTCGCCATATTTTTCGAGCAGATCCTTTTCCAGGCTGCCCGCGTTGACGCCGATTCGGATCGCGCAACCATTGGCCTTTGCCGCCGAGACGACCTCGCGCACCCGCTCGGCCGAGCCGATATTGCCGGGATTGATCCGCAGGCAGGCCGCGCCGGCGTCGGCCGCTTCGAGCGCGCGCTTGTAGTGAAAGTGGATGTCGGCGACGATCGGCACCCGGGCGGCGCGGACGATCTGCTTCAGCGCGGCGGTGCTTTCGACGTCGGGGCAGGACACGCGAATGATGTCGACCCCGGCTTCCTCGCAACGGCGGATCTGGTCGATGGTCGCCTTCGCATCCGAGGTCGGGGTATTAGTCATCGTCTGGACGGTGACCGGCGCATCGCCGCCGACGGCGACGTTGCCGACCATGATCTGACGGGAAGTGCGTCGCGCGATGTCGCGCCAGGGCCGGATGGACATGAAGGCGATATAGTCGAGCGGGCGGGGAAGGCCAAGCACGGACGGGGAATCGCGCGTGGGTTGAAAATCTGTTATTGCGCCAGGTGAGTTTCAGGCGGGGGCACCGAGTGAATAAGATGGCCCTGATTTCGCTCGACAAAAAGGTCGGACGCGCGAGCGACCGGCGGGCCGGCGGCGAATCGAACCACTATTGGGCGTTTCTCAGCTATAGCCACGCCGACAGCAAGGATGCCGACTGGCTCCACCAGGCGATCGAAACCTTTCGAGTCCCCGCGAAGATCGTCGGACGATTGACCGACAACGGCGCGATCCCGAAGAGGCTCACCCCGATTTTCCGGGATCGTCACGAACTCGCCGCGTCGAGCGATCTGGGCCTTACGATCCGCGAGGCGCTATCCAATTCCCGGTTTCTGATCGTGCTTTGCTCCCCCAGCGCGGCCAGCTCGAACTGGGTCAACGAAGAAATCATCGCGTTCAAGAAGATGCATGGCGAGGACCGCGTACTGGCGGCAATCGTCGCCGGGGAGCCTTGGGCAAGCCGAAGCCCCGGGCGGGAATCGGAAGAATGCTTTCCGCCCGCTCTGAGGTCGCAAGTCGATCGCCGTGGAAAGATCACCAGCCGGGCCGCGGAGCCCATCGCCGCGGATCTCAGGGCAGAATCGGACGGCCGCAAAACGGGGGTGCTCAAACTTGTTGCCGGGATGGTCGGCCTCGGCCTCGACGATCTTGTCCAGCGCGACCAGCAGCGTCGACAGCGCCGCCTGACCTGGATCGCCGCCGCGTCGATTGCCGGGATGGCGACCACCAGCGGTCTGGCCGTCTTTGCCTTCGAAAAGCGCGACGAGGCTCGCGACCAGCGTCGAGAAGCCGAAGATTTGATCGGCTTCATGCTGGGTGACCTGCGAACGGAACTGGAACCGATCAACAAGCTGACCGCGCTCGACAAGGTCGGTGCCAAGATCCTCGCTTACTTCGAGAATCAGGACAAAAGCGAGTTGAGCGACGAAGCGCTCGCTCAGCGGAGCCGGGCGCTGACCATGCTCGGCGAAATTGCCACCACGCGGGTCGACCTGAACGGCGCGCTTGCTCGCTATCGCGAGTCGATGGTCAGTACCGGTGAGCTGGTGCGCCGATCGCCAAACGATCCCCAGCGGCTGTTCGACCATGCGCAGAATGTGTTCTGGGTCGGGGACATCGCGCTCAAGCGCGGCCAGATTCGCGAAGCCGAAGCCGCGATGCGCGAATATCAGCGCCTGGCGGAACGAATGGTCGCGATCGAGCCGGATAATGCCAAATGGCGGATGGAGGCCAAGTACGCCGACAGCAATCTCGGGGTCATGCTGTTCCATCGTCAGGACTTCCTGGCATCGTCGCGGCAGTTCGAACGCGCCCTTGCGACAATCGAAGGGCTTACCGCGTCATTTCCCGACAATCGGGATTATCGACTGTCGCTGCCCGAAACGCTGGGATGGCTTGCCGACGCGCAATTTGGCCAGGGCCAGATCGCGCAGGCAATCGCGACGCGTCGACGGCAGCTGCAGGTGCTGGAGGCGATGGCGCGACAGAAGCCGGACGATTCGGCTCTTGTCAGCCGGCTGCTACCGGCGCGACGCTGGCTCGGCCGATACATTGCTTCGAACGGAGATCTTGCCGGAGGCCAAGGCCTATTGTCGTCGGCGGTTGCGTTGGGCCGCGCGTCGCTTGCGGAAGAGCCGGATAACGGCGTCTCGGTCGAGTTCACCGCCGGCGCACTGCTCGACCTGTCACGAGTTCAGCAGCTTCTGGGAAAGACCGATCCGTCCGAAGCATCGCTTAACGAAGCCTGCAAGCTGGTCGATCAATTGATTGCCCGCGATGCCTCCCAGGTCAACGCGCGCGAATATCGAGTGAGTTGCCTGACGATGCGGGGCAGGGCGGCAATCGGCCGACACCAGAGTGCCGAGGCCGTCCAATGGGCCGAACGCGCCGTCGCCGAAGCCGCCAGAATGCCGCACTCCGAGGCCATCGTACGACAGGAGAATCTGGTCCGGGCCAATTTCTTCCTCGGTGAAAGCCAGCGCGCCGCGGGCAATCTGCCCGCCGCTCGCGCCGCATGGCTGAATGCGCTCGGTTCCTGGCCGAAGGTGGTCATGGACGATCCGCGGCAAACCGCCATCCGCGTCGAATTGCTGCAGGCGCTGGGACGAACGGCGGACGCCTTGCCGCTGATCAACCGCCTGCAGAGAAGCGGATATCGCAAGCTGGTCTGAACTTTGAACAGGGGAGAAACCGTATGTCGAGACATCCGATTACCGTCACGCCGTCGAAGGATGCCAACGGAGTCGTGCAGTGGACCCTTAGCTATGGGAACCGATCGGGCCACAGGAGGGGCGAATATCCCAGGGTCGATTTACGGCGCGGAGGCACCAACGAACGGTTCGAGATCACGTTGGTCGACACCCAATATGGAATTACCTTTTCGGACGATCCGCTGTGGATCCAGGTTGGCGAGTGTCCGACACAGCCCGGGATCGACAACAGCCTGATCGATGACTTCGAATGCGGCCCGACCCTCGTCAAATTCCGTGACCTCAATTCGAACAAGACGGAATTGCTTATGTCATACCGGCTGAACTTCAACGTCCCAGACGTCCGCCCCGGTGAACCCGGGACGTTTCTCGACCCCGAAATCCGCAATGGCGGGGGCGGCGGACCAGGAGCGAACGGTTGGCTGGCACTCGTCGCAACCGGCGCCGTGGCACTCGTCGCTTACGTCGCCTACGAAGCGTTTGTCGCTCGTTAGGCGACAAGTATGGCGGTGAACTCGACCAGCCCTTCGAATGCACCACCCCGCCTGCCCTTCGCGCTGACGGTTGGCATTACCGGGCACCGCCTGGGGGGATTGGCGGGGGTGCGGGTGGGGCCGATCGGGGACGAGCTTGCGCTTGCGCTGGCAACGGTCGAGCGCGAGGCGACGGCGCTGCACCGCGGACAAGCAGGGTTGTTCGACCCCGCGCCCGCCGTGCTGACTCTGGTATCGCCGATGGCCGAAGGGGCGGACCAGATGGCGGCCGAGGCGGGGCTTGCGCGCGGGTGGCGGCTGCAGGCGATTTTGCCATTCGCGCGCGATACCTACACCGCCGACTTCAAGGATGACGCTTCGCTGGCGCGTTTCGAATCGCTGATCGAGCGGGCGGACTGCGTGCTGGAACTGCCGGGCGATCCCGACGCCGATGCCGATGCCTATATGGCGGCGGGGCGCGCGACGGTAGCGCATTGCGACCTGCTGATCGCGATCTGGGACGGAAAGCCGCCGCGTGGCCGGGGCGGGACCGCCGAGATCGTCCATCTGGCGGTGGCGCAGGGCACGCCGGTGATCCACATTCCCGCCGATGGCGAGACCCCGATCGCCCTGCTGTGGAGCGGGTTCGATCCCAATGTTGTGACCCGGGGCGGCGACGACCGCGGCGTGCGCCAGCCGTTCGAGGCGGACCTGCTGCGGCGGATGCTCGACGCGCTACTGACACCGCCGCCGCAATCCAGCGAGCGGACCTTCTACGATCGTTTCCTAGCCGAGCGATCGCGAAGGGTGCGCGGCCGGCTGGAATATCCGCTGCTGCTGATGCTCGCCGGGGTCAGTCGGCTGAAGAGTAGTCACTGGCGCGAATTGAAATGTGCGGCGGCGATCGAGGCCGAATGGCAGCGCTTTTCGGTCGGGTGCAGCGGGAAACATGGCATCAACGCATCGCTCGAACTGCTTGAACGTGCCTATGGCTGGAGCGACCGGCTGGCCGGTTATTATGCCCAGAACTTCCGCAGCGGGCACATCTTCAACTTTCTTCTCGCCGCGGGCGCCGTGCTGCTGGGCCTGTCCGGGTTCGCCATTCCCGCGTCCAAGACCGAATTGGCGATCGTCGAATTCGCCTTCGCACTGGCGGTGATCTTCAACACCAAGTTCGGCGTCAGCCACGAATGGCATCGCCGATGGCTGGATTATCGCCAGTTGGCCGAGCGCCTGCGCCCACTGCGCAGCTTGAAGCTATTGGGACTTGCGGCCCCCGATGCCCCGGGAAGCAGCACCAATCCCGTTCCGCGGCGGTGGATCGACTGGTATGCCGCGGGGGTGTGGCGAGCGATGGGCTGCCCCAATGGCGCGATCGACAAGGAACGGGCGGCGCGACTGACCGCAGCCATCGCCTGCCACGAGATTGAACCGCAGATCGCCTATCACGAGGCGACCGCGAAGCAGATCGAGACCCTCGATCGGCGGTTGGAAGGGCTTGCGACCTTCCTGTTCGTGTTGACGCTTGGCGCCTCGGCGCTGGTCATCGTGATGCTTCAGGTCAATCCGGAATGGGTCAACGCCATGAGCAATTGGCTGACCTTGCTTTCCGCAGGGTTTCCAGCGGTGGGCACAGCTATTTTCGGGATCCGCTTCCAGGGCGATTTCGGGGGCAGCGCCGAACGGTCGCGGTCGACCGCGCTGACGCTTCGGTCGATCGAATCGCAAATGGCCGCGACGCACGGCGACCTGGCACGGTCGGCCGACCTGTTCGAGCAAGCGGCACGAGCCATGCTGTCCGACCTGGACGAATGGCGGCTGGTCAATCAGCAACAGGAATTATCGATGGGATGACTGGCAATCGAACCGCGCCGCGCTAAGGCAGGGGCGTGCCGATTCGATCCATTTTCCTGTTCCTGGCCGCGCTAGGCGCTGTAGCCAGCCCAGCCCGCGCCTATTGGGAATATGGCCATGAAACGATCGGGCGGATCGCGCTCGATTTGGTAAGGCCCGACACCCGCGGCAAAATCCTCTCTCTCCTCCGACAAGGTGGCTTGCTTCAAACGCCCGAGTGCCCGGTCGTAACGATCGAACAGGCCAGCGTGTGGGCCGATTGCGTCAAGCCGCTCGGCGACCGCTTCGCATACGCTTATTCGTGGCATTACCAGAATGTCGATATCTGCAAGCCGTTCGACCTGAAGGCGGCGTGCAAGGACGGCAATTGCGTGTCGGCCCAAGTCGAGCGCAACGCCCGCCTGCTCGCCGACCCCAAGGTGCCGACCAGGGAACGGCTGATGGCGCTGGCCTTTCTGGTGCATTTCGTCGGGGATCTGGCGCAGCCGATGCACGCCGGCGACCGCGGCGACCTGGGCGGCAACCGGGTGGCGGCCAATTACGGGCTGGTCGGCGGGCGGACCAATCTGCATTCGATCTGGGACGGCTATCTGGCGGAGCGCGCAATCTCGACCCCGCCGGGTGGCCCGTCCGGTCTGCTTGGCACTATTCCGCTTGAGGATCGCGCGGCGTTAGCTGCCGGAACGGTGACCGACTGGAGCCGCGAAAGCTGGGAAGCATCACGCAGCCAGGCCTATATGTCGCTGCTCGGCGATCCCTGCGCACCAAAGTCCGACACGCGGCCGACGTTGACCGAGGCCGACGTCCAAGGGCTCATCCCCGTCGTCCGGCGCGAAATCCTGGCTGGCGGACTGCGGCTCGGCAGGCTGCTCGACGACGCCCTCGGGCCCGAGGCCAAGGCCCCGGGCCAGAAAACCGACTAGCGCCGCTTGCCGACGAAAATCGCCACTGCGTCGATTGCGAGCGGCGATACCGGAAGCGAGGGATTGGCATAGGTCGCGACATTCGCGGCACGATCGGTCGTCGCGACGGTTTTCAGGACGTGGTTGACCCCGGGCAGGATCACCAATTGCGCCTTCGGCTGCACCCCGACCAATGCGCGGGCATCCACGGGCGTTACTTGCAGGTCGCGATCGCCTTGGAGGACCAGCAGCGGCACCTTTAACGATGCCGCAAGCCGCGGCGGGTCGTAGGCCAGCAGGTCGATCATGTACGGCTGGATCGCTTCCCCGAATAACGGCTGCAGCGCGGGCGGGATATCGGCATTGGAAAATCGCTGGCGCGCTTCCAGCCGGGCAAGCGCGGCGTAAGCGGGGGCGATGTAGGGCGCATTGGCCGGATTGGCGACCAGTTGCTCCCGGATGATCGTGCCGAGGCGGCGCCCGGCACCCGAGACGCTGATCACGCCGCATATATCCTTGCGGTCCTGTGCCGCGGCGAGCGCGACGAGGCTGCCTTCGCTGTGGCCGAGCAGCCAGACGCAACGCGCACCGGTGGCGGCACGCGCGGCCTTGGCCCAGGCATGCGCGTCGGCGGCGTAATCGGCGATCGTCACCGCATTGGGGTTGGCGATTGCCGCCTTGCTGCCGAACATTCCGCGCTTATCGATGCGAACGGTGGTGACGCCGCGCGCCGCAAGGCCCTGGGCCAGAAGGCGATAAGGGGCGGCGGTGACGCCCAACGGATTGTTGCCATCGCGATCGGTCGGTCCCGATCCGGGGATGATGATCACCACCGGCGCGCGCTTGCCAGCGTCGAGCATCGTCCCGGCGAGCGGTGCGAGCGGACCCGGAGCGGTCAATTGACGCTCCACCGGCGGGGACGGAGCCGCGGCGGCCAACGCCGCGGCGAGCAGCAGCGCGCTCACTTGCCGCCCTTCCAGCGCCAGTGCCATCCGCCTTCGGTCCGTGCGGCGTAAAGCGGCATCGGCAGCAGCGCTCCCGTCAGGATTGCGGCGACGAGCGCGGCGGGATGATCGCGGAGCAGGGCACTGAGTCCAACCAGCACACCGGTATGCGCGGCAAGCAAGGCCCACCCCTGCCATGCGATCGGCAGGCCTGCGCCGAAGCCGAAGCTCTTGGGCCGGAACCAGGGTTTGTCATCATTGAACAGCCAGAACATCACTCGCTCTCCTTCGGTGGCCGGCCACGACGGACCGGCCGGGGGGATTTAAGCTTCACGCCGCGCTGCTTCATCGCTTCGCGCAGCAGGCATTCGACTTGGGCATTGACCGAGCGCAGATCGGCCGCCGCGCAGCGCTCGATCGCCGCCCAAAGGGCAGGATCGACACGGAGCGGGTAGGCTTTGCGCGAGTTCGCCATAACCTTAGGTGTACAGGCTGCCGGTGTTGACCACGGGCTGCGTGTCGCGTTCGCCGCACAGGACGACCATCAGGTTGCTAACCATCGCCGCGCGCCGCTCATCGTCGAGTTCGACGACATTCTTTTCGCTGAGCATGGCGAGCGCCATTTCGACCATCCCGACCGCGCCTTCGACCAGGGTCTTGCGCGCTGCGACGACGGCCTGAGCCTGCTGGCGGCGAAGCATCGCGCCGGCGATTTCCTGCGCATAGGCCAAGTGGGTGAAGCCGCATTCGTCGACCGTGATCCCGGCGACGGCGAGGCGTTCCTGAAGCTCGGTGCGAAGCTCGACCCCGACCTGGTCGTGATTGCCGCGAAGGGTCACTTCCATATGTTCGAAATCGTCATAGGGGTAACGCGACCCGATGGTGCGTACCGCCGCTTCGACCTGGACGCGGACGAACTGGGCGTAATCGTCGACGTCGAACAGCGCCTGCGCGGTGTCGACCACGCGCCATACGATCTGCGCCGCCATCTCGATCGGGTTGCCGCGCAGGTCGTTGACCTTGATCCGGTCGGAAATGAAATTGTTGGCGCGGACCGAGAGCTTCTTGCGAATCATCCACGGCAGCACCCAGCGCAGGCCGGTGGAGCGGTCGGTGCCCTTGTACGATCCGAACAGGGTGATGGCCGCGGCCTGGTTGGGCTGGAGCATGTAGAAGCCAGGCGTGACCAGCAGGACGATCAGCGGACCGAGGAGGATCCCCGCGCCTGCCAGCGTCGACGGCCGGTCACTGGCGAACATTGCAACCGACCAGATCAGCAGGAGGATCGCGGCAAGCAGCACTGCGAGCATCATATACCCGCTGGCGGTCGCCGCCGGCCGTTCGCGGCTGGAGGTAAGGGCGAAAATCGGTTCGGACATTGGTTAGCTCCCCTTTAATTGATATCATATTTATATCAAGCGCCGCGCGAGTCAACTGGAATTGGCGAAACGCCCGCGCTAGGGCCGCGCGAT
Source organism: uncultured Alphaproteobacteria bacterium (assembly GCA_963740965.1). Lineage (GTDB taxonomy): Bacteria > Pseudomonadota > Alphaproteobacteria > Sphingomonadales > Sphingomonadaceae > Sphingomicrobium. The sequence continues at coordinate 358,603 of CAVUFW010000002.1, read as the reverse complement.
GACCTGGACCCTGATGATTTACGGCGGCTGCGGCGCGATGCGGCCCGACACGCTTTCCCCCACCCACGAAGCCGCGGCCCGCGCCGGACTGGAAGCGGCACTCGACGCCGGAGAAGCGCTACTCGCTGCGGGGGCAAGCGCCCTCGACGCGGTCGAGGCGGCGGCACGGGTGCTGGAGGAGGATCCGGCGTTCAACGCCGGGCGCGGCAGCGTGCTGAGCGCGGACGGGCAGTGCGAACTCGACGCGGCGATCATGGACGGCCGCGACCGGACCGCCGGCGCGGTCGCGGGAATGACCACCACGCGAAGTCCCGTGACCGCGGCCCGCGCGGCGATGGAGCATAGCCCGCATGTCCTGCTGACCTACGGCGGTGCCGACGCTTTCGCGCGCGAGCAGGGGCTGGAGCAGGTCGACAATGACTGGTTCGTGACGCCCGAGCGGCGTGCGCAGCTCGACAAGGTGAGGGCCGCGGGCGGCGCCTTCGATACCGACATCAAGTACGGGACGATCGGCGCGGTCGCGGTCGACACCCATGGCCATGTCGCGGCGGCGACATCGACCGGCGGACTGACCGCCAAGCGCTGGGGCCGGATCGGCGATTTGCCGTTGATCGGCGCCGGAACCTATGCCGACGACCGGGCGTGCGCGGTGAGCGCAACCGGGCTTGGCGAGGCCTTTATCCGCAGCGTCGGGGCGCACCAGCTGGCGATGCGGATGATGATCGGCGGCGAGGAACTGCAGGCGGCGCTCGACGCGGTGCTGGCCGACGTGGTGGCGCTAGGCGGCAACGGCGGACTGATCGCGGTGGCGCCAACGGGGGAAGCGGCGTGGGGCTTCACGACGCCGGGCATGTATCGAGCGGTGGCGCGGGCGGGTGCGCGCGAGGTGCATGTCTTCGCCGAGTAGGCCAGATTCTTACTGGTCCTGGACCTTGTAGGGCAAAGCGTCCCTTGCCCACTCCAATTCCATCGCGATCGCTTCGCGCTCACGGTCGACGAAGTCACTGACCGCGCGGCGGAAACCGGGGTTGGGGAGGAAGTGGGCCGAGCGGGTGATCACCGGTTCGTAGCCTCGCGCCAATTTGTGCTCGCCCTGCGCGCCCGCCTGGACTGTCTTCAGTCCTTGCTCGATCGCCCATTGAATTGCGCGGTAATAGCTCAGTTCGAAGTGGAGGAAGGGTACTTCCTCGGTCGCTCCCCAATAGCGGCCGTAAAGGGTATCTCCGCCGATGAAATTGAGCGCGCCCGCGATCGGCCTGCCGTCGCGCAGGGCAAGGAACATCAGGCCGGAGTCGCCCATCGCCCCGCCAACCTGATCGAAGAACGCGCGGGTGAGATAGGGCCGGCCCCATTTGCGCTGTCCGGTATCCTGATAGAATTGCCACATCGCGGCCCAATGTTCGGGCAGGATTTGAGCACCGCGCAGGTTGAGGATCTCGAGGCCGTCGATCGCCGCCGCGCGCTCCTTGCGGATCGCCTTGCGCTTACGACTGGCGAGCGCGTCGAGGAAGCCGTCGAAGTCGGCATAGCCGCGATTGTGCCAGTGATATTGAAGGCCGTGCCGCTCGATCCAGCCGCGCGGGGTGGCGGCGGCCACCTCCTCCGCCGAGCAAAAGGTGACGTGCACCGATGACAATTGGTTCTGCACCGCCACCGACTCCAGCGCGGCGAGGACCGCCACCGGCTGATCGCCGAGCAGGCGGCGACCGGGACAGGGCGTGAAAGGCACCGTCACCTGGAGCTTGGGGTAATAGGACCCGCCCGCCCGCTCCCACGCGTCGGCCCAGCCATGATCGAAGACATATTCCCCCTGACTGTGCGATTTCAAATAAGCGGGCGCGGCTCCCAGGACATGATCGGCCTGTTCGACCAGCAAAGGCAGCGGGCTCCATCCGCTCGAATCGCCGACGCTTCCCGAGGATTCGAGCAGCGCCAGGAAGCGGTGCGACAGGAACGGGTCGTCGGACCCCGCAAAGCCGTCCCACAAGGCGGAATTGATATCGCCGACCGCTCGCGCGATCCGGACGGTCAGCGCAGGATCACGGTCGGCCATCGGCTTCCCAGATCAGCGCGTCGGCGCGCGACAAAGCGATACGGCGCTGGTCGCGCGTGCGGACGGTCCAGGTGTAGACCGGCATCGCCGCCCGGGCGGCCGCGACCCACGAACGGTCGATGGCGGCCACGTCGACGGCCAGGAAATCGGGATCGGCAAGCGTCATTGCGATCCAACGCTTCGACCGCGAAAGACTATCCCGAACGACGAGACCGCAGCGGACATGAGGCGCGTGGACCTTCAGCCAGCGCATCAGCCGCGGATCGAAACTCATCACGCCAAACGGGCCAACATATCCGTCGAGCGCGTCCATCAGGGCGCGACCGAAGCGCCGCACGTTCCCGTCGATCTTGGCTTCGAGCAGCATCGGCGCACGTCCCGCTACCAGCGCGAGAAGATCGGCCAGCGAGGGAACCGGTTCGCCGCCGACGCGCAGGTGCGCGAGATCGATGAGTGTATGTCGCCCGATCACCTCGGCACTGCCGCACAGTCGCCGGGCATCGCGATCGTGAAAGACCAGGATCCGATCGTCGGCAGTCAGGCGGAGGTCGCACTCGATCCCCGCGCCGACCCGCAACGAGGCAGTGAAGGATGCCAGACTATTTTCGACGACGGCGGGGGCGTGGTGAAGCCCGCGATGCGCGAACCCCCCGGGTCCCGGGTCGAGCGGATCAGGGCCGGATCTGAACGATCGCATCGACCTCGACAGCGACCCCGAGCGGAAGGACCGGAACGCCGACCGCGCTTCGGGCATGGCGGCCGGCTTCGCCGAACACCTCCTGCATCAATTCCGACGCGCCATTGGCGACCTTCGGCTGGTCGGTGAAATCGCCGTGGCTGTTGACGAACACCCCGAGCTTGACGATCCGTTCGACCCGATCGAGCGACCCCAAGGCGTTGCGCAACTGCGCGAGCAGCATGATCCCGCAGCGCCGCGCGGCGGCCTGTCCAGCCTCCAGATCCAGGTCTTCGCCAAGGCGGCCTTTGATCAGGCTGCCGTCTTCGGCGAAGCTGATCTGGCCGCTGATGTGCAGCAGTCCATTGGCTTCAACGAAGGGGACGTAGCTGGCCACCGGAGCGGCGGCTTCGGGCAGGGTGATGCCGAGTTCGGCAAGGCGGGCTTCGATGCTCATGTTCGGCGTAAAGACTTGATCCGTGTCCGGGTCAACTCTCGAAATCCACTTGAACGGGCTACCCCCGTTCGACCGCGAAGCCGGCCCAGCTTTGACTGACCGGCATCAATTCGAGCGTGTTGATGTTGAGATGGGCGGGCAGGCTGGCGACGTAGTGGATGGTGTCGGCGATATCTTCTGCGGTCATGGGGTCGATCCCCGCATAGAGCGCGTCGCTCGCGGCCTGGTCGCCGCCGTTGCGGACCAATGTGAACTCGGTTTCGACCATTCCCGGCTCGATCGAGGTGACGCGGACGCCGGTGCCGGCGAGATCGCACCGCAGGCCGAGGCTGAACTGGTGAACGAAGGCCTTCGACCCGGCATAAACCGCGCCGCCCTTGTAGGGATAGGTGGCGGCGACCGACGACAGGTTGATGATCGCGCCTTTCCGATCGACCAGTCCGGGAAGCAAGGCGCGGGTCAGTGCCACAAGTCCGGCGATATTAGTGGCGATGACCGTGTCAATCGGTTCCTGATCGGCATCCTGCAAGCCGTTCATCGGCGGTGCGAGGCCGGCATTGTTGACGAGCAGGTCGATCGGTCCGGCGTCGGCGGCCAAGGCATCGAATGCCTTTGTGTCGCGCATGTCGAGCTCCAGCCCGCGAAAATTCTCGCCAAGCTCGCGTTCCAGCCGTTCGAGCCGGTCGGCGCGGCGACCGGTGCCGATCACCCGCCAGCCGTCGGCGACGAATTTTCGCGCGGCGGCTTCGCCGATGCCGGCGGTAACGCCGGTGATGAGGGCAGTCTTCATGCAGTCAGCCTTTCGAGAATCCAGGGGCACGCGGTCGGCCAGTCGTCGATCCGCGCATGGGCCGCAGGTGCGGGCGGGACCGCTGGTGCAAGCCGCGGCTCCGCCACCATATGGAGCCGGTGCACTTCGGGCGCATGCTTGGCGACCGATGCGTGGTGGACCGGCAGATCGTCGACGAAAGCGGTGACGGTCGCGCGGTGACGATCGATCAGGGCGCGGGCGGGGACACCCTTCCCGCCGCTGTTGCACACCACCTCATGCGCGATGCCGTGAGCGGCAAGCTGTTCGACCCGCCACGGATGCGCCTCGTCCCCCAGGTTGGTGAGGATCACGATATCGGCCACCTCGCCGATCCGGCCAAGCGCCTCGACGGCGCCGGGGACGATCGTCTGGCGGTGCATCTCGTTGCGGAAGAATTCGTCGAGCAGGGGCCAGACGCGGTCGATCGCCACCAGATCGCCGCTCTTCCGGTCGGTCATCGCACCGCCGAAATTGCCGCTTTCGAACGCGAAATCGATGTTGTGCGCTTCGTCGAGCCAGTCGTCGAAATGGGCCACCATGCGCAGCAGCACCTCGTCGCAGTCGGTGATCAGCAAGGGGCGGTTCACCGTTCAAGCTCCGCCCGGGCAGCGATCAGGGTGGCGGGCTGCTGTCCGATCGCCGTGGCCACCGCGACCAGATCGGGCTCGTGATCTTCCAGGAAACCGAGACAGGCGGCAAGCGTGTGGCGATCGCCGAGCGAGGCGCGAATCCCGTCGGGAGACAGGCCGGTGATCGACAGGAACCGTTCCGCCCGTCGTTCGTCGGTCAGCGTCGCTGCCAGCGCGGCAAGCGCCACGGTTTCAGAGTTGGTTGGAGTGTGGAGCGTCATCGCCTAGTCTATGGGTTGGAAAGGAGGGGATAGGTTGGCCAGGATCCTCGTTGTCGAAGACAATGCGCTCAACATCAAGCTGTTCTGCGATCTCCTCGCGGCGCATGGTCATGAGACCGAAGGCGTGACTGACAGCCGGTTCGCGCTAGATGCGGCACGCACCTTCCAGCCCGACCTGGTGATCACCGACATCCAGTTGCCGCATGTCAGCGGACTGGAACTGATGGAACTGATCCGCGCCGACGACGCGCTTCGGAATGTGCCGATCATGGCGGTTACGGCCTATGCCGGGGTCGGCGACGACGAGCGGATCCGGGCGGCGGGGGCGCAGGCCTATGTGTCGAAGCCGATTTCGGTGCTTCGCTTCGCCGATGCGGTGGAGGAACTGCTCGAGGCCGGACCGATTCGCGCGATGGAGGTCGCCACAAACGAAGCGGGCGGCCCTGAGGGGACCGCCCTTAAAAGCACATTCGATGGGAAGACCGTCACGGACTAAATCCGTGACGTCGATCCTGTCGGCTACGCCGCAGATCGGCCGGGCACTGTGGCGTCTCTCGCGCTGCTAGACGATTGCTTCGCAATCCTCTCCCTGCGCTCGACGCTTTTGCCTTACTTGATCTTGGCTTCCTTGAAGTCGACATGCTTGCGCACGACCGGGTCGTACTTGCGGAACGACATCTTTTCGGTGGTGTTGCGCGGATTCTTTTTCGTCACATAGAAGAAGCCGGTGTCGGCGGTGCTGACGAGCTTGATCTTTACGGTTGCCGACTTGGCCATCTGACGAATCCTGAAAGCTGAAAATGGTGAGGGCGGCCCTCGCGTGCCGCCCGATCCCGCGCCCAATGACGGCGGAGGGGCGAAAAGTCAAGGACATGGCGGAACCGCTTTGACTCACTGTTAACCATTTTCGGTGAAGCTGACACCATCAACCGAAGAGAAATGCCATGGCCGCTTCCGATTCGCTCAACACCGCCCGAACGATGATCAGCGAGCGAATCGCCGACCTGGAAGCGCGGATGCCGCGGCTGGCCCCGGTCACCATCGCCAAGAAGATGGACGCCATCCGCAGTCTGGCGGCGACGCAGGGCATGGCCGCGCTGGAGGGCCTGTGCGATTATGCCGCGCATCACGCGCTGATGCCGGGCCACGCCACGGCGACCCGAACCGCGATCGAGCATATGGGCGAGGCGCTGTGCAGCAAAAGCAAGCGCGACCGCGAAACCATCCTGGCGGCAATCGCGGTACGGCTGCATTAGTCCATCTTCCAAGGTCCGACTTCGATCAGCCAGATATCAGGCGCAACGCCGATCCGCAGAGGAACGAGGCTCGTCCCGACGCCGGCACTGACGATCAATGTCCGTCCCCCTTCCCGAACAATCCCACAAAGATAGCGTTTGCCGAAACGCGAGGCGGTGACCGGAGCGCCAATGATCGGGAAGGAGAATTGCCCGCAGTGCGTGTGCCCGGCGAGCATCAATCCGACGTCGCGCGGAAGCGTCTCGAATGGGTCCGGGCTGTGGCTGAGCAGCAATTTCGCGCCGGGCAGCATGCGCATGGCGGCCACGGTCGCGCCCGGATTGGCCCGACCCGTGAAGTCGTCATCAATCCCGCCGATCGCGAGCGGACCGACCGCCACCGCCTGATTGTCGAGCACCCGAACCTTCGCTGCCGCCAATGCGCGCCGGGTAGCAGCCGCGTCCCGCCAATGATCATGATTGCCGAGGACCGCGACGGCGCCGAGGCGGGCCTTCAACCCGGCGAGCGGCGCGATCGCCTCTTCGACGGGATAGAAACGCGTGGCAGTGCGCTTGTCGCTGATGAAGTCGCCCGCAAGCAGAACAAGGTCAGGGGAAAGTCGATTGACCTTTTCGACCAAATTTCGAAGGCGCGATGGCGGCATGTCCGGGCCGGCGACGTGAATGTCGCTGATCAGGACCAGGTGAATCGGCGGCTGGCCAGCCGGCCAGTCGGCAAGACCGATGTGCGCCTGGCGCACAACCGGGTTACGGATTGCGGCCGCAAAGGCGAACGCGAGCACGAATACGCCAAGCCCGATCGCAATCAGCAGGAGTTGCACGATGCGATTGCGCTGGCGTGGAGCGGATTGCGTCGTCCGAAGTTGTGAAACCATGCGCGCCTTTTCGCAACTTCTCGACGATCTCGTCTACACCCGGTCGCGGCTTAGCAAGCTGCGGTTGATCGGCGATTATCTCAAGACGACGCCCGACCCCGATCGCGGGCTGGCGCTGGCGGCGCTGACCGGCACGCTCGACATTCCGGCGGTCAAGCCCGCGGTAGTCCGTGCGCTGGCCGAAGAACGCATCGATCCGGTGCTGCTCCGGATGAGCCGTGACTATGTCGGCGACATGGCCGAGACCGTGTCCTTGCTCTGGCCGGTGCCGGAGGGCGAGCCGATCGACCTGGACGACGGCACCATCCGGCTGTCGGAGGCGGTCGATCGGCTGAAGGCGGTGTCGAAAAGCGACGCGCCCGCGGTGCTTGCTACCATGCTCGACCATCTCGACGTCGCCGGTCGCTATGCGATCCTGAAACTTGCAACCGGGGCTTTGCGCGTAGGCATTTCGGCGCGACTGGCCAAGCAGGCGCTGGCCGATGCCTTCGCGATCGACGTCGAGGCGATCGAGGAGGTTTGGCACGGGCTGAAACCGCCGTATTCCGAGCTGTTCGACTGGGGCGAAGGGCGCGCCGAGCAGCCGACCGCCAAGGACATTCCGGTGTTCCGGCCGTTCATGCTCGCCCACCCGCTCGACGAGACGCGGGTCGACCTTGCGGACTATGCCGCCGAGTGGAAATGGGACGGGATCCGCATCCAATTGGTCCATGCGGGCGGCGACACGCGGCTCTATTCGCGCACTGGCGACGACATCAGTGGCAGCTTTCCCGATATTGCGGCGGCATTTTCGACGCGCGCGGTGCTCGACGGCGAACTGCTGGTACGCGGGGCGACGCAGGGAGCGGAAGCGCATGGCGGAGCGGCGGCGAGCTTCAACGCGCTCCAACAGCGGCTCGGGCGCAAGAATGTCAGCGCCAAGGTGCAGGGCGAATATCCGGCGTTCGTGCGGCTATACGACGTACTGTTCGACGGCGAGGAGGATCTGCGCGCGCTGCCGTGGAGCGGGCGTCGGGCGCGGCTGGAAGCCGTGGTGGCGCGGCTCGACCCCGAACGGTTCGACCTGTCGAAAGTAATCGAGGCCGAGAGTTTCGAAGTGCTCGAGGAAGTGCGCGCCGGGGTGCGCGACGAAGGCGTCGAGGGCATGATGCTCAAGAGGCGCGATTCGCCCTATGTCGCGGGCCGCAAAGTCGGGCTGTGGTACAAATGGAAGCGCGACCCGCTGACCGCCGATTGCGTGATGATGTACGCCCAGCGCGGGTCGGGCAAACGGTCGAGCTTCTACAGCGACTATACCTTCGGCGCGTGGAGCGAGACCGGCGAATTGCTGCCGGTCGGCAAGGCCTATTTCGGTTTCACCGACGCCGAGTTGAAGATGCTCGACAAGTTCGTCCGCAATCACACGCTCAATCGTTTCGGGCCGGTGCGCGAAGTCGAGAAGACACTTGTGCTGGAGGTCGCGTTCGATTCGATCCACGCCAGCAAACGCCACAAATCGGGCCTGGCGATGCGCTTCCCGAGGATCAGCCGGATCCGCACCGACAAGCCCGCGAACGAGGCGGACACGGTGGCGAGCCTGCTGGCGCTGGCAACCTGAAAGAAACGCCCGCCCGGATCACTCCGGACGAGCGCTTTAGTCCCCGCTCGTGAAAGCGTTTATTCCTGCAACGGCGACAGGTTGACCGCGGCATACTTGCCGCGACGGTCGACCTCGATCTCGAATTCGAGACGGTCGCCTTCGTTGATCGTCGGCATGCCGGCGCGTTCGACCGCCGAGATGTGGACGAAGGCATCGGCCTGTCCGTCATCGCGGCTGATGAAGCCGAAGCCCTTCATGGCGTTGAAGAACTTGACTGTTCCCTGCGCCTTTTCGCCGGTTAGCTGACGCTGCGGGCCGCCGCGATCGCCGCCGCCTTCGCCGCCGCCATGATCGTCACGGGGTGCGCGGGAAACGGCCATCGGCTCGCCTTCGATCTTGATGTCGGTCGCCGAAACGCGGCCGCCACGATCGACGAGCGTGAAGGCAATCGGCTGGCCATCGGCCAGGTCGGTCAGACCGGCCTGCTCCACCGCCGAAATATGCACGAACACATCTTCGCCGCCGTCATCGCGAACGACGAAGCCGAAGCCCTTTTGCGGATTGAAGAATTTGACGACTCCCTTGCCTTCGCCAACCACCTGGGGGGGCATGCCGCCGCGGAAGCCGCCGCCGCCGCCGCCCGGCGCTCCGCCGCTGCGGAATCCACCACCGCCGCCGCCGCCAAAGCGATCACCGCCGCCGCCGCCGCCGAAGCGATCGCCGCCGCCGAAGCCGCCGCTGCGTGGGGCATTGTAGCCGCCACCGCCACCGCCGCCACCGAAGCGGTCACCGCCGCCGCCGAAGCCGCCGCGATCCGATCCGCCACCGAAGCTGCTATTGTCTTCACCACCAAAACCGTCGCGCTTGTCCCGGCCGCGACCACCGCGCTCGCCTTTACGCCCTCTATCGAAACCCATGCCCGTCAAACTCTCTTCGTGCCCGCCAGATCAATAAAACCGCTGCACTCGGGCCGAGGCGCAACAGATCACACGCACGAAACATACGCGCGCCTGAATCGGTCCTTACAGGAAAATCAGGGCGCATCCTAGTGATTCGATGCCGCAGGGCTGGCCGCACCCCCCGCCAAGCGACTAGAGAGGTTCACTAGATGGTCATGCGCCGGTCGCCATAGGCGGACCGGTGCCCAAGGGAAGCAGTTTGATGTCGGTCCATTTCCATGAAGAAGATCTGCCCGCCGAAGTGACATTCGCCGACGGACCGATCGCGATCGATACCGAGGCGATGGGCCTTTATCCGGGGCGGGATCGCCTGTGCCTCGTGCAGATATCGGATGGCGGCGGCGACGAGCATCTGGTGCGCTTCGGCCCCGATAGCGACTATTCGGCGCCCAATCTGAAGGCGCTGCTGGCCGATCCGGCTCGGCTGAAGCTGTATCATTTCGCGCGCTTCGACCTGGCGATCATGCAGGCCTACCTCGGCGTCATGGCCGGTCCGGCCTATTGCACGCGCACCGCGAGCCGGCTGGTGCGGACGTACACCGACCGTCACGGGCTGAAGGAACTGGTCAAGGAGATGCTGGCGACCGACATCAGCAAGCAGCAGCAGTCGAGCGACTGGGGCGGCCCCGAGCTCAACGATGCCCAGCGCGACTACGCGGCGAGCGACGTCCGCTATCTCCACCGGCTGAAGGTCGAGCTGGACAAGAGGCTGGCGAGAGAGAAAAGGACCGAACTGGCGCAGGCCTGTTTCGACTTCCTTCCCGGCCGCGCGATGCTCGACCTGGCCGGCTGGGCCGAACAGGACATCTTCGCCCATGTCTGAAGCGGCGGCACGAACGCGCGACGTCAAGCGCCACTGGGCCGAGCCCGGCGGGCGGCATGACCGCGTGGTCAAGCTGGCCAAGTTCGGGCTTCCGGTGGTTGTCCTTGGGCTGGTGGCGATGCTGGTCATCGCGCCGTTCGACAAGCGCGACGATGTCAGCTTCATCCTCGACAAGAAAGGCGTCGACAAAGCGACCGAGCGGATGCGGATCGAGACCGCGCGCTATGCCGGCGAGGACAATAAAGGCAACAAGTTCGTGATCACCGCCGATCGCGCGATCCAGCAGCGATCCGATGTTCCCGTCGTGATGATCGAAGGGATGCGGGCGCAGCTCGGGCTGGTCCAGGGACCGCTGCAGATCGTGGCCCAACGCGGCAATTACGATCTCGACTTGCAGATGGTGCAGGTCAACGGACCGGTGTCGGTGGTGGGGGGCGACGGTTACCGGTTGGCGACGAGCGACGTCGCGGTCGACATGAAACAGCGCCAGCTGGCCAGCCAGGGCCGCGTTTCGGGATCGATGAAGCTGGGGCAATTCGATGCCGGACAGATGCGGGCCGACCTGGGCACGCGGACGGTGGTGCTGGATCGCGGGGTGCGCTTGAAAATCGTGCAGGGGGCCGTCAGATGAGTAACATGAAACGCATTTCCTTGGGGCTGGCGGGATTGGCCGCGCTGTCGATCGGTTCGATGGCCCTGGCGCAGGGCGCGACGTCGGCATTGAAGGGGCACAACGCCGATGCGCCGATCGACGTCGCGTCGGACCGGATCGAAGTGCAGGACCGCGCCGATCGCGCCATCTTCAGCGGCAACGTCAAGGTTCGTCAGGCCGAACTGACGCTCGACACGCAGCGGTTGACCTTGTCCTACACCGGCGGCGACGGGGTGAAGATCAACCGGCTCGACGCCAGCGGCGGCGTGGTGGTGCGAAGCCCGTCGGAAACGGCGCGGGGAAATTTCGGGATTTACGATCTCGACCGCAAGCTGATCACGCTGATCGGCGCAGTGCGGCTGGATCGCGGCGGATCGCAGATCAACGGCCAGCGGCTGACGATCGACCTCAATTCGGGGCGCGCCGTGGTCGACGGCGGCGGCCGCGGAATTGGACAGAGCGGAGGCCGGGTGACCGGTCACTTCACCGTCCCCAAACGCGGACAATAGGCCGGGCCGCGCGTGAACGAGCTCCACCCCATCGAGAGCAGGGCCCCCGCGGAGCCGGGCGCGGCGGCGGTGCGCGGGCTCGACGTGCGATCGATTGCCAAGGCGTATGACGGGCGCGCAGTGCTCAACGACGTATCGCTGCACGTCGAGCGCGGTGAGGTCGTCGGGCTGCTGGGCCCCAACGGCGCGGGCAAGACGACCAGTTTCTATTCGGTCATGGGGCTGGTGAAGCCCGACAGCGGGCGAATCTACCTGGACGGGGCGGAGATCACCGGCCTGCCGATGTATCGTCGGGCGATCCTGGGTCTTGGCTATCTGCCCCAGGAAACGTCGATCTTCCGCGGCATGACGGTCGAGCAGAATATCCTCTCGGTTCTCGAAATTGCCGAGCCCGACCGGAATGCGCGGGAGGCGCGGCTTGAGCAATTGCTCGACGAGTTCGGCCTGACCGGGTTGCGGTCGTCGCCGGCGATGGCCCTGTCGGGCGGCGAGCGTCGGCGCTGCGAGATCGCGCGGTCGCTGGCGAGCGACCCTTCGATCATGCTGCTCGATGAGCCGTTTGCGGGGATCGACCCGATTTCGATCGCCGACATCCGCGAGCTGGTTAAGGATTTGAAGCGCCGCGATATCGGGGTGCTGATCACCGACCACAATGTCCGCGAGACGCTGGAAATCGTCGATCGCGCTTGCATCATCTACGACGGCCAGGTGCTGTTCCAGGGCACCCCGGAGGCGCTCGTCGCCGACCAGGAAGTGCGCCGGCTTTACCTCGGCGAGAGCTTCGCGCTTTAACGACCATGGGTCTCGGCCCCGGCCTTTCCATCCGTCCGACCCAATCGCTGGTGATGAGCCAGCAATTGCAAGCGGCAATCAAGCTGCTGGCCTTGTCCAACATGGAACTGGAAGCGGTGATCGCCGAGGAAGTGGCGAAAAACCCCTTGCTCGAGGTTCGCCCCGGCGATGGTGGGCCCGAGAGCGGCGTGGTGATCACCGCCGACCGCGAGACCGGCGACGAAGCGATCGATCCCAAGGGATCGGACGAAATGCTGGCCAGCGGCGACACGTCCGGACTCGATGTGGACTGGAACGCCGCTGCGCTGGACAACGACAGTTTCGCCGACGTCGGGCCGGGGGGGAGCAGCGACGAAGGCTTCGACTTCGATCGGGTCGAAGCATCGATCAGCGGGCTCAGTGAGCATCTGCTGGCGCAAATCCACGGCGCCGGGCCGCTGGCCGAGGCGATCGTCAACGAGCTTGAGGAAACGGGCTATCTGGAAACGCCGTTGCCGGTCATTGCGGAAGCGACGGGCGCGAGTTTGCGCGACGTCGAGGCAGCATTGGCGCTGGTCCAGTCGCTCGATCCGCCGGGGATCGCGGCGCGCAACCTGGAAGAATGCATCGCGCTGCAGGCCAAAGCCGCCGACCGGTACGATCCGGCAATGGGGCGACTGATCGCCAATCTGGAATTGCTGGCGCGCGGGCAAACCAAGGATCTGATGCGCATCTGCGGAGTCGATGCCGAAGACCTGACCGACATGATCTCCGAGCTTCGCGCCTACGACCCCAAGCCGGGATGTCGCTTTGCGCCGAGCGACAGCCAGTCGACGGGCGAGCCCGACATTTTCGTTCGACGTACAAAGGACGGCTGGGCAGTCGAGCTCAATTCCGCAACGCTGCCGCGAGTGCTGGTCAACCGGCGATACCATGCCGAATTGAAGCATGGGCCGAACGACAAGGCGTCCAAAGCCTGGCTGAGCGATTGCCTGCACAGCGCCAACTGGCTGGTCAAAGCGCTGGACCAGCGCGCGCGGACGATCGTCAAGGTCACGTCCGAGATCGTCAAGCGGCAGCAGGGCTTCTTCGACGCGGGTGTGTCGGCGCTTCGCCCGCTGACTTTGCGCGACGTGGCCGAGGCGATCGAGATGCACGAATCGACTGTCAGCCGGGTGACAAGCAACAAGGCATTGCTGTGCGACTTGGGCCTGTTCGAGCTGAAATATTTCTTTGGGTCCGGGGTGGCGTCGGACAGCGGCGAAGGCGCGTCGGCGGCCGCGGTCAAGGACGAGATCAAGCGCATGATCGCGGCGGAAACCGACATCTTGAGTGACGACGCGCTGGCCGGGATGCTCCAGGCCAAAGGCTATGACATCGCCCGCCGGACGGTGGTCAAATATCGTGAGGCGTGCGGGATCGGGTCATCGATCCAGCGGCGACGGAGCCGCAAGATGACGGGCGGCTAGAGCGTCAGTCTCGCCCAGATGGGAAGATGGTCCGACGCCTTCCGCGAGGCGACACTGGCGTGAACCCCTGCGGCCTCGATCCCGAGCGCCTGATCGACGATGATCCGGTCGAGCGCGGCGATCGGACGACGGGCGTGGAAGCTCGGGCCGGTCGGAGCAATCCGGTAGCAGGAGTCGAGATCCTTGAGGCACCCGGCGGCATCGCGCCATTCGTTGGTATCGCCCATCAGGACGGTGGGCATTTTCTGGCGGCGCTTTTCGATGCAGCGCAGGATCGCCTGCATCTGGCGGCGACGCCAAAGCCCGGACAAGTCAAGGTGCATGCCGACGATGCGGATCGGGCGATCGCCGATCAGCAGCTCGGCAAGGATCGCGCCTCGCGGCTCGAGCGTCGGAAGCTCGATCGCTTCGACGTCGATCACCCCGACATGGGGTTTCACCAACAGTGCGTTGCCGTGCCACCCGATGTTGCGCGTATCGAGCTTCATCAGCCGCTCGGCATGGAGCCCGCCAGGGATGCGCTCGAGCAGCCGGTTATGGCGAACGCCGAAGCTGACCGGCTGATACATGCCGTGTCCGTCGATCAGTTCGTGCGGCATCGCCGACCCGCGTCCGCCCATGCGCTTGTCTGCCTCCTGCAAGGCGACGACATCGGCGTCGATTTCCTTCAGCACCGCAAGGACGCGATCGGGATTGCGCCGCCGATCGGTGCCGATGGCCTTGCGCATATTGTAGGACGCGACGGTGAGGGTCGGGAGATGACTCATCGTCCCGCCAACCGATCCCTTCGCGCCAAGTTCCTCAAACGTCGAGATTGGCGACGCTTAGCGCATTTTCCTGGATGAATTCGCGGCGGGGTTCGACGATATCGCCCATCAATCGCGTAAAGATTTCGTCCGCGACGTCGGCCTGGGCAACCTCGACGCGGAGCAGCGAGCGGTTGGCGGGGTCGAGCGTGGTTTCCCAGAGTTGCTCGGCATTCATCTCGCCCAGACCCTTGTAACGCTGGATGCTGAGGCCCTTGCGGCCCGCAGCAAGGACCGCGTCGAGCAGTTCCGACGGGCGGGTGACAGCGGTAGCCTTGCCCTTGGTCTCGGCCTCTTCGGCGATCTGGTCTTCTTCGCCTTCAACCGCGGGCGCGGCTTCGGCGGCGGGGGCATTGCCCTTGCGCATCGTCTTGAGCACCGACGGCTTGTAATAAGCGTCGCGCTGCTCGGCGGCGAGAGCGTGCAGCTTACGGGCTTCGGCGGACTGGAGGAAGCCAGGCTCGATGATGTGAGCGTCGGTCACACCGCGCCAGCGGCGCTGGATGAGGTAGCCGCCTTCCTCGGCGACTTCCCCGGTCCACACCGCCTCGAGATCACCCGCCCCGAGCCATTTGGCCACGGTGGCGATGGCGGCGGTCTTGCCGGCTTTATTGATGTCCGGGTCGAGCGCGCCGGCCAAGGCGAGCGCCTCGATCATCGCGGGATCGTAATTCTTGGGCGCATAACGCATCAGCGTCCGGACGCGGCGGGCATGTTCGACCAGCTCACGCAGCGCCTCGCCGGTGCGCTGTTCGGCGCCCTCCAGCAGCAGGCCATCGAGCCCGGCGTCGACCAGATATTGATCGAGCGCCGCATCGTCCTTCAGATAGACTTCCGAGCGGCCGCGCGCGACTTTGTAAAGCGGCGGCTGGGCGATGTAGAGGTGCCCGCCCTCGATCAGTTCGGGCATCTGGCGGTAGAAAAAGGTCAGCAGCAAGGTGCGGATGTGCGCGCCGTCGACGTCGGCGTCGGTCATGATCACAATCTTGTGATAGCGCAGTTTCTCAAGGTTGAATTCCTCGCGCCCGATCGAGGTGCCGAGCGCCTGGATCATGGTGCCAATTTCCTTCGACCCGAGCATCCGGTCGAAGCGCGCGCGCTCGACATTGAGGATCTTGCCCTTGAGCGGGAGGATCGCCTGGATGTTGCGGTCGCGACCCTGCTTGGCCGAGCCGCCGGCGCTGTCGCCCTCGACGAGGAACAGTTCGCACTTGGTCGGATCACGTTCTTGGCAGTCGGCGAGCTTGCCCGGCAGTGACGCGATATCCATCACGCCCTTCCGACGGGTCAGTTCGCGCGCCTTCTTGGCGGCCTCACGCGCGGCGGCGGCGTCGATCGTTTTCTGGATGATCGAGCGGGCGTCGGCGGGATGCTCCTCCAGCCATTCAGCCATCTTGTCGCTCATCAGACTTTCGAGCGGCTGGCGGACTTCGGACGAAACGAGCTTGTCCTTGGTCTGCGAACTGAACTTGGGATCGGGCAATTTTACCGAGACGATCGCGGTCAGGCCTTCGCGCATGTCATCACCGGTGAGGGTGACTTTCTCTTTCTTCAACATGCCCGATTTTTCGGCATAATTGTTGAGCGTGCGCGTCAGCGCGGCGCGGAACGCGGCCATATGGGTGCCGCCATCGCGTTGCGGGATGTTGTTGGTGAATGGCAGGACGTTTTCGTAATAGCTGTCATTCCATTCGAGCGCCACGTCGATGCCGATGCCGTCGCGGACCGCGGAAATGGCAATCGGCTCCGGGAATAGCGCGGTCTTGGCGCGGTCGAGATATTTGACGAACGCGGCAATGCCTCCTTCGTAGTAGAGCTCGATCTCCTTGCGCTCGGCATGGCGGGCATCGGCCAGCACGACGCGCACGCCCGAGTTCAAAAACGCCAGCTCGCGATAGCGATGCTCGAGCTTGTCGAAGTCATATTCGGTAATCTTGAAGGTGGCGGGCGAAGGCAGGAATGTGACCTTGGTGCCCTTCTTGCCCTCCGGCGCGGGGCAGACGACCTTGAGCGGCGAGACGGCGTCACCGAAGGCGAAGCGCATGTTGTGCTCCTCCCCGTCGCGCCAGATGGTCAGGTCGAGCCATTCCGATAGTGCGTTGACGACCGAGACGCCGACCCCGTGGAGGCCGCCCGAGACCTTGTAGGCATTGTCGTCGGAGCTATTCTCGAACTTACCGCCGGCGTGGAGCTGCGTCATGATGACCTCGGCCGCCGACACGCCTTCTTCGGCATGGATCCCGGTCGGGATGCCGCGACCATTGTCCTCGACCGTGACCGATCCGTCAGGGTTCAGCTGGATCAGGATCTTGTCGCAATGGCCAGCCAGCGCCTCGTCGATCGCGTTGTCGCTGACCTCGAACACCATGTGGTGGAGGCCCGATCCGTCGTCGGTATCGCCGATATACATGCCGGGGCGTTTGCGCACCGCGTCGAGCCCCTTGAGGACCTTGATCTGATCGGCGCCATAGTCGTTCTTGTTGGGATCTTCTGCCATGACTCTCATATAGGGCCTGGCGCGGGAAAGTCACGCGCGCGTACGCGCACGCACGCGTGAGTCGGGTCTAACATTTCTCACCGGAAACCAACGAAAAAGCCGCTCCCTTTCGGCAAGGGAGCGGCTTCCGATTATCAGTCGCTCGAGCGCTTAGCCGTGGGCGCGCTGCCCGGTATTTCCACCAGGCCGGCCGCGACCGCGACCGCCACGGCTGCCGAACGGCCGCTTGGTCTGGCCGGCGCCCGGGCCATTGGCCGGACGATGGCCGGGGTGGCTCTCGGTGCGCTGCGGATGACGCTGCGGCTGGGCGCTGCCGTCGTGAAGTGGATTGGACCGAGGGCCGCTGGTATTCTGACCGTCGCGGCGGGGACCGCCACGGCTGTGGCCGGGCTTGAGCGCGGCGGTCGGGGTGAAGCGACGGCCGCCATGCGGCTGACGCTCGCGGCTGTCGGTCTGCTTGGGCGCGGGCTTGAGGCGCTTGATCGCCTCGACCGCGGCCATGAAGCCTTCCGGAAGCGCCTGCTCGGGCAGCTTGAGACGCGTGAGCTTCTCGATGTCCTTCAAATTCACCCGCTCGTCTCGGCTGCAGAAGGCGATCGCCTGACCGGATGCGCCGGCACGCGCGGTTCGGCCAATTCGGTGAACATATTGCTCGGGAACGTCAGGAAGGTCGAAATTGACGACATGACTGACGCCCGGAATGTCGATCCCGCGCGCGGCGATGTCGGTTGCGATCAGTACCTTCACGTCGCCCGAACGGAACAGGCCGAGCGCACGCTCGCGCTGGCCCTGGCTCTTGTTGCCGTGGATGGCGTTGGACTTGATGCCGGCGGCCTCGAGAAAGCGGACGATCTTGTCGGCGCCATGCTTGGTGCGGCTGAACACCAGCGCGCGCTCGACGTCGGGCTTCTGCAGGACGAGGGTAAGCAGCGCCTGCTTTTCCGCCTGGTTGACGTGAGTCACTGCCTGCTTGATCCGCTCGACCGTGGTGGCGACCGGGGTCACCGCCACTTCGGCGGGGCTGGTGAGGTACGCATCGGCCAGCTGGCGGATGGTCTTGGGCATGGTGGCCGAGAAGAACAAAGTCTGGCGCTTGGCCGGAATGAGCTTCACGATCCGCTTCAGCGCATGGATGAAGCCGAGGTCGAGCATCTGGTCGGCCTCGTCGAGCACCAGGATTTCAAGCGCCGAGAGGTCGAGCACGCGCTGGTCGACCAGGTCGAGCAGGCGGCCCGGGGTGGCGACGAGCACGTCGAGACCGCGGCTGACTTCGCGGATCGAGCGGGGCACCGGGGTGCCGCCGAAGATCACGCCCACACTAATGTGCTGGCCCTTCGAATAGAGGCGGGCATGGTCGGCGATCTGCGACGCCAACTCCCGCGTCGGGGCAAGCACGAGCATCCGCGCGCGGCCGTTAACGGGGCGCGGACGGTCGGCCGCCATCAGCCGGTCGAGCGACGGCAGCATGAAGGCTGCAGTCTTGCCGGTGCCGGTCTGGGCGATACCCAGAAGATCGCGGCCCTGCAGGACGATCGGGATCGCCTGCGCTTGGATCGGGGTCGGGACGGTGTAATTCTTGGCGGCCAGCGCGCTGAGCAGCGACGGCGAAAGGCCAAGGTCGGTAAATTTGGTCATTGATGGTCCAATATGTGTCGATTGGACGCGCGACATGGCGACGTCCAACCAGGGGTTTGGTTGGGCACCCCGCGTGAAAAGGAGAGCGTTTAAGCTGGATCGAGACGCGGGCCGGACATCGCATCATGGCGAAGGCTCCGATCACGCCGCTTGTCGAAGCGTCTCGTGTTGCAGTGCAATATAGAGCGGTTTTCGGAAAAGTCCAGTCAGGGAAAAACGGTACCATTCTCGACGTGAAATCGACTGGACGGCGCGCGAATTGAATCGAACAGGTCGCGCTCGGTCGCGGTCATCCACACCTGGCCACGCCCGGACAAGCGATCGAATAGCGCCTCGCGTCGGGCCGGGTCGAGATGGGCGGCTACCTCGTCCAGCAGGAGCACCGGCGGCTGGCCGCGACGGGTGGCGACCAGATCGGCATGGCCGAGCACGAGGCCAAGCAACAATGCCTTCTGCTCGCCAGTCGATCCTCGCGCGGCGGGTTGTCGCTTTAGCCGGTGAGTGACCGCGAGATCCTGGCGGTGCGGGCCGACAAGCGCCCGACCGGCCGCGGCATCGCGACCACGCCGCGCCTTGAGCGCGGAGGCAAGATCGGTCCCGTCCCAACCCTCAAGCGCGAGCGCGGCGCGAGGGAAATCATCGCCACCGGTATCGTCCTCCATCGCTTCCCCAAGCGCCGCAACGGTCCGCGCGCGGGCATCTCCTACGGCCGCGCCGTGATCGGCCATTCCAGTTTCAAGCGCGGCTAGCCATTGCGGATCCGCGCCATCCGGCTCGGCAAGCAACTTGTTGCGAGCGCGCATGGCGGCTTCGTAACGCGCAGCGTGGGTGGCGTGACCGGGCTCGAGCGCGAGCGTCAAACGATCGAGAAAGCGGCGGCGGGCACCCGCGCTGTCGGTGAACAGGCGATCCATCGCCGGGGTCAGCCACAGCACCGACAACCATTCCGACAAGCTGTTGACCGACGCGGCGGCGCCATTGACCCGAACCTGGCGGCGATCGGGAGCGGTCGGAGTGGTGCCGGTGCCGAGTTCCACGTCGCCATCCAACCGCGCCGCGACCGAGAAGCCGCCGGCGCCCTCGCTTCGCGCCATTTCCGAGATCGGCACCTGGCGCAGACCACGGCCCGGGGTAAGCAGCGACACGGCTTCGAGGAGATTGGTCTTGCCCGCTCCATTGGGACCGCTAAGCAGCACGAACCCCGCGCCAGGCTCGACCAGCGCCGCGGCGTGGTTGCGGAAATCGGTCAGAGCGAGACGCGCGATCATTGGCCCGTCGTAGCGCCAAGCGGGCGTGGAACAAGCGCGGGTGCCAGATCGCTGGTGCGGCGAAACAGAGGAATGGCGCGATGATCGACCCTTGGGCCGAATGGCAGAAGATGGTTCGTGCGGGGACGATGCTAGGCGAAACGATGGCGGCGAGTGGCGCGGTGGTCGAGCATCGCAGCCGGACGATCGAACGAGCGATGAGCAATCCGATGGCCGCCGACACGGTCGAACTCAGCCGGATGGTGAGCGAGAAAAGCGCGGCGTTTGGCGCGGCTGGCCTGTCGCTGTCACGCGACTGGCTGACGATGCAGCGCGACTGGAGCGCGCAAATGAGCGCGGTGTCGGCGATGATGCTTGGCGAGATGCCTAGCACGCGAGCGGCCCATGCAATGATCGCGCGCGGTCAGCGGTTGGGGAGCGCAGCGCTGGCAAGTTCGGTCCGGGCGATGTCACCGATCCACAAGGCGGCGACCGCCAACCAGCGTCGGTTAGGCAAGAAGGGCTAGTGGGTCACACCCGCATCGGCATGAGAACGTACAGCGCCGGACTGCTATCGTTTTCGCGTAGCAGGGTTGGGGCAGCGGCGTCGGCGAGATGGACTTCGACATGGTCGCCCTCGATCTGGGCGAGGATATCCATCAGGTAGCGGGCGTTAAACCCGATCTCGATATTGTCCGAGCCGTAGTCGGCGGCGATTTCCTCGGTCGCGGTGCCGCTTTCGGGGCTGGTGACCGACAGCGTGACCTTGTCGCGGTCGACGCTCATCTTGACCGCGCGGGTCTTTTCCGAGGCGATGGTCGCGACGCGGTCGACGCCGGCGGCAAAGCTCTTGGGGTCGAGCTTTAGCAACTTGTCGTTCCCCGTCGGGATGACGCGGTTGTAATCGGGGAAGGTGCCGTCGATCAGCTTGCTGGTCAGCACCGCGCTGCCCAAGCCGAAACGGACCTTGGTCGCTGACAGCGAGACTTCGGCGGTGCCTTCGACCTCGTCCAGCAACTTGCGAAGCTCGCCGACGCATTTCTTGGGGATGATAATGTCGGGCATGCCCTCGGCCCCGTCGGGCCGGTCGAGCGTGATGCGGGCAAGGCGGTGACCATCGGTCGCCGCGGCCTTGAGCTTGTCGTCCGCTACATGGAGGAAGATGCCCATCAGATAATAACGGGTTTCCTCCGACGAGATGGCGAAGCGGGTCTTGTCGATGATCTGGCGAAGGGTAGCGGCAGGGAGCTCGAACCGGGTCGGAAGCTCGCCTTCGGCAATCACCGGAAAGTCATCACGCGGCAGGGTCGACAGATTGAAGCGAGCGCGACCGGCGACGACCTGCATCTTGCCGTCGGAGGCCGACAACTCGACCTGGCTGCCCTCGGGAAGCTTGCGCACGATATCGAAAAAGGTGTGCGCTGGAACGGTCGTGGCACCTGCCTGGCCAACCTGGGCGGCAACGCTTTCATCGACCTGAAGATCGAGATCGGTCGCCATCAGGCGGATCGAGCCATCGTCCTTCGCCTCGATCAGCACATTGCTGAGGATCGGAATGGTATTGCGGCGTTCGACCACCGACTGGACATGGCCCAGCGCCTTCAAGAGGACTGCCCGTTCGATCGTCGCCTTCATGCCGCTTCCCGTTCCTTGCCCCGGAGGCCGCGAGGCGGCCCATGATCTTGTGGTCACGTTATAGCGGGCGGATTGCGCGCCGCCAGAGGCAGGGTGCGAAAATTCCGCCCGCATCGCAATTCGAGCACTTGCGATTGCCGACCGACCGAGGAGGGTGCGGACGAAGGACTTCCTGCATTCAATTCAGGACGGTGTCGCGATTGCCGCCATCGGATGGGCCGGTGCCGACAGGGCGGAGCGTAGCGCGGCCACGGCCTCGTCCATCGCTTGGATCAGCGCCGCATTGACCCTCATGTCAGCCGCCGTTTCCAGGCGTTCGATGGCGTGAACCGCGCCCGCGAGCGGAGCCGCGCCGACGCTCATCGCCGCACCCTTGAGGCTGTGCGCCTCGCTGGCTGCCTGCTCGAGGCGGCCGGCAAGCAGATGATCGCGGATTTCATCGGGTCGGCTCGCAAGTTCCCGCAGGAAGAGGTCGAGCAGGGCATCGAGCCTTTTGGGCCCTAGCGCAGCGCGAAGCCGGTCGAGATGCCCATGGTCCAGCGGAGGCTCGGCCGAGCCGCTCGGTTCGAAAGGGGAGGCGATAGCGGCCAGCCGTTCGCCGAGCGCGGGCGCGTCGATGGGTTTGGTCATGAAGTCGGTCAGCCCCGCATTGTCGTAGAATCGCCGCCGCTCAGGCGAGGAATCGGCGGTCAAGGCGATGATCGGGATCTCGGCGCAAGGTCCATCCGACTGGCGGATCGTTCGGGTCGCGGTAATACCGTCCATGTTGGGCATCTGCATGTCCATCAGAATGCAGTCGTAGTGGCGCACACTGGCGGCCTCGACCGCTTTCAATCCATCCTCGACACAGAACGGCTGATGACCGAGACGTCGCAAAATCGCGGTGATCAGCAGGCGGTTGACCGGGTTATCTTCCGCCACCAGCACATCGAGTGACCGGGCCGAGGTGATGGTCCGCGTGGGTCGGGCACGCCGGGGAACGGTTTGAGCCTGGTCGAGCGCAATTTCGAACCAGAAATTGGATCCGCGGCCGGGGAAACTGTCGAAGCCCATTTCGCCGCCCATGGTTTCGACCAGCTGGCGGCTGATCGCAAGCCCGAGGCCGATCCCGCCGCAATGGCGTTCGCCGCCTTCCTCGGTCTGAGTGAACGGGTCGAACAGGGTCGCGGTCTGTTCGGGAGCGATGCCGACGCCGGTATCGCGAATTTCGACGCGCCATATTTGGCGTTCGCCGGCCGCAGGACGCGCATTGACGCGGACCAGAATGTTGCCGCTGTTGGTGAACTTGATCGCATTGTTGATCAAATTGCTCATCACCTGCTGAATGCGCACTGGGTCGCCGTGCACCAAAGATGAGGCGCCGGGGTCGAATGCCAAGCTGATCAGCAGACCCTTTTGCGAAGCGGCGTTGAAAAACAGGTCGAGCGTCGACTGGGCGAGGCTTTCGAAATCGAAGTCGCAGCGTTTGATCTCAATCGAGCCATGTTCCATCGTCGAGAAGTCGAGCACGTCGTCGAGCACCGCGGTGAGTAGCGAGGCCGACTCCTTGAGCGTCGCGAGGAAATGTTCGCGTTCCTCTTCACTCGGATCGTCGCGAAGCAGGTCGATCATTCCCATGACCCCGGTCATCGGAGTACGAATTTCATGGCTCATCGTCGCCAGGAACCGGCTCTTGGCATAGGCGGCCTCGCGCGCTTCGGCGAGTGCGACCATCAACTGGCGTTCGTCCTCGACCGCGCGGCTGACATCGTGAATGACGCCGAAGATGCCCGATACCCTGTCGTCGATTTCCTGCCGTTCCGACTGGATCGCGATATCGAGAATGCGTTCGCACCCGCCCCAACGAACGATCCGAACCTGGCTATTCGTGCTCGGCCGACCGCCAAGTCCGGCGGCAAGGGCGCGCAGCACCTTCCGTCGATCCTGTGATACGATCAACGACAGGGCGTCAGCCGGGCTGATTTGAGTCGCACTCATCAATCCGCCAATGGCAGCGGCAGTGGGCGAGACTTCCAATGTCTTGCTGGCGCGATCGAAGCGCCAATGACCGACCCCGGCCATGTCTTCGGCCATCGTCAACAAACGGTTATTCTCCCGCAACTGACGTACCGCCTCGGCTTCGGCAAGGTCGGCCTTCTGGCGGCGATCGACGTCCCTGACCGAGGCGACGATTTCAACCGGTGAGCCGTCGGCGGGATCGCGCACCAGACGATAGACCGCCTCGACCCACAGATCGGTGCCGTTGGCGCAGCGCTGGCGGAAGCGCCCGCTGTGCTGATCGGCACCGTCGGCCAAAGCGGATAGAACCCGCTCGACCGCCAGCCAGTCGTCGCGGTGGATCGA
Source organism: uncultured Alphaproteobacteria bacterium (assembly GCA_963740965.1). GTDB lineage: Bacteria > Pseudomonadota > Alphaproteobacteria > Sphingomonadales > Sphingomonadaceae > Sphingomicrobium. The sequence goes on along the minus strand of CAVUFW010000002.1, from coordinate 334,700 downwards.
ATCGCGGATCGGCGTTCCGACCAGTCGATCGGGATGAACGCCGAGTAGATCGCGCGCCGCCGCCGAGACGAAACGATACACGCCTTCGAGATCGATACGCATGATGATGTCGCGCGTGTTGTCGGCCAGCAGGCGATATTGAGATTCGCTAGCCTCAAGCGCCCGTGCCGCCAGTTCACGATCGGTGACGTCCATCAGCCGCACCACCCAGCCGACCACCGCATTTGCAGGGTCGCGCTCAGGCGTAACAAAGATCTTCGCCTTGCCCGCCGTCCTGCCGATGATCGGGCAATCGAACACATCGCTCCGCTCGGCGATATTGCCACGGGCTTCGTGCCACAGGGATGAGGCGCGCCCGCGATCGGCGTCGGGAACCACGTGGATCCAGCCTAGCGAACCCAGTTCGTCAAGCGTTGTGCCGGTAAGCGCGGTCCAACGAGTATTCAGGTAAAGTGGCGTCCCGTCGAGATCGCACTGAAGGATACCGAGGGGCGATGATTCGGCCATCAGCCTGAATTGTCGTTCGCTCGCGGCGAGCGCCCGATCCAGCCGGTCGCGTTCGCGATTGATCGCGCTGATGGGGATGGTGAGGAAAAGCGAAACGGCAAAATAGGCCTGCAGCAACAGGATCTGCTCTTCCGGCCGACCGGGGGCCGCCGCGGCAATCGGTCCCATCCCGAGCGCAGAAAAGCCGATCGCCATCGCTGCTGCGATCACCGCGACCAGCGCTGCCATAGGAATTCGGAGCCGAAATCCGGCTAGCAGGAGAATCGGGCACAGGAGGAAGAGGCGCGGTGCAGGGCTGGAAAAAATTACGACTGAAAGGATGATCGTGGCCAGGATCAGCGCCACGGGTTCAATCGTCGAACGCAACGAGACACGCCAAACCCAGCGTTGCGACCAGGCGAGGGCTAAGGGGGTGATCATCATCAGCCCGAGAGCGTCGGCCAGATACCATTGGCCGAACAGATGGGCGCTGACCGAGACTGCCGAGTGTGCCAGCAACAGAGCCGCGATGGCGGCAGGGATTATCGGCGCGACACCGGCACATAGGGCAAAGCGATAGATCGATCGCGGACCGCCGAATGAATGCTCGTCGAACGAACGTCCAAGCAGGGCAAGCATGATCCACACTTCGATCAAGTTGCAGGCCGAAAGTGCCGCCGCGTTGAATAATGCGTCGCCGGCCGTGAGGTTGGCCGCCATATTGCCGCCGAGTGCGACAAAAGTAATCCACGCCCATTCCCGCCGAGTGCATCGCAGCATGAGCGCCAGCAGCGCGCCATTCGCGAGCCACACCGACGCGGTCCGGTCATTGAGACGGGTGAGTTCAATTCCCGCAGTGGCAAGAGAAAACATCAGCAGCGCGGCGAAGGCCAGTCTGCCGAATGTCCCGGTCAAAGACTTGTCCGATATCAACGCCATACCGCCCCCAATCACAATTGAGCCGCGTATCATGCGGGTCGGATTGGTTCCGGACAGATGTCGCCGTTTTGGACGCGAACTGCGCCAGTTGACGCTTGGCAGCCAGTTCGCGGTCCATTGCGGACGGAAATTTAGCCGGGCATTAGGATTCCGTCGACGTGATGGACTACGCCGTTAGAGCGTCGATCATCACCCGGGCTGATCGTGGCCTTTCCGCCCGCCGAATCGGTGAGGACGATCTTGTCGCCGTCCTTGGTGGCAGTGACCGTTCCGCCGCCGAACGTCGGAAGCGTAGTCTTGCCCTTGCCCATGTCGATCGCCTTGCCGATGTCGGCCACAAGGATCTCGCCCGGTAGGATATGGCCGGTCAGGACCTTGGTCAGCATCGCACGCGATTCGGGTTTCATCATCGTGTCGAGCTGGCCGGCAGGAAGCTTGTCGAACGCCGCATTGACGGGGACCAACACGGTATAGGGTCCGGGGCCGGCGAGTGTCGCGTCGAGACCCGTGGCCTTGGCGGCATCGGCGAACTTGCTGTCGTCAGCGGTAAGGCCGCTAGCGATGGTCTTGTCACCGGCAGCTTCCTTCGCCGCCTCGGACTTGGGGGCCGTCGGATCGTTTGATTTGGCGTCACACGCGGCAAGCGTCATCATCGACGCTGCTGCAAACAAGGTCATGGCAATACGCATGGGTTTTCCTCGCTGGATGAATGAAAAGCGTGGCGGGACCCGCGTACGGACCCTGCCGTTTTACCTGACTACGATCAGACGATCGCGTCGATCACTGCCGATATCAGGCGTGTCTTGGGATCGACCTGATAGATGTAGCCGTCGTTATAGCGGTACCAATTGTCGGCAGAATCGGCATAGCGATCCCGGAAGGCGAACGGCACGTTATACGTGTCGTAGCCGATCGGCAGGCGGCTGCCGACCCCGAGGTCGCCGGCCAGTAGCGCAACGATGCCGTCGACCAGTCCCGACCCGCTATTGATGCGGTAGATGGCACCGTCGCCGAAGCGGTAACGGTAGTCCGAGCCATCGTCATAATAGGTGCGATACTGGTAGGGTACGTTGTAGAAATCATAGCTGTTTGGCCACGGGTCGCCGAGCGCGTAATAGCCGCCGCCGTAACCGGCCGAACCGAACAACGGGATCAGCCCATCGACCAGCCCGTTGTTGCGACTGATGCGATAGATGGTGTCGTCGCCATAGCGATAATAATGGTCGCCATCGTCACGGTACCAACTGCGATACTGGTACGGGATCAGACTGTTGGCGTAATTCTGCTGGATACGCGCGCCGAGGTATTTTTGCGCCTGGCCCGGGGGCAGGCAGCCGTTATCCTTCTTCGCCAACCCTGGTGGGCAGTTGGCGTAATTGCCGCCGAATGCGCCGAAGTTGCGCGCGAGGACGGGCATGTTGTCGCTGCGGACAAAATCGCGGCCTTCGCGAATGTCGTTGCGTCCGTCGTAGCGAATGTCGGCGCGACGACTGTCGTCGTTTCCGCCCTTGCCCCGAGCAACCTCGATCCGATCATTGCCGCGAGATTTTTCGAATTTTCCACCGCCATTGCCGCGCGCCTGATCGCCGCCGCGATTGCTGCCGCCACGGTTACCGTCGACCTGGCGCATCGACGGTCCTGCGTTGCCGCGATCGGCCCGCATCTGTCCGCCGCCGTTGCCGCCACCTTGCTTGGCGCTGCCCTTGTTGCCGCCGCCGGGCTGCCCCCCGACATGTTGCTGGCCGCCGCCCTTTCCGCCCCCATGGCCGCCGCCGTGCTGGGCAAGCGCAGGCGCGGTGATCGCAAGCGCTGCGGCGCCCAGTGCAAGTGCAAACTTGCTCATGATTAATCTCCTTTCGAAGCCCATGAACACCTGGGGCAACCGCGCGTTCCCCGGCCGTTCATCGGCGTGAAAGGATCAAACCGCGTGAAAGTCGCGCTGCAGTCGCCGGGCGGCGAGGAACATGAGCAATGCGGCGAGCGCGTAGAGTGTCGTCGTGGCCATCGCCGAATAACGCAGCGCCTCCTCCCCGTACCGTTCCGTGAGCGAATCGGAGATCAACCCGATCACCGTCGATCCTAGGCCGAGGCCAATGAGATTGTTGATGAACAGGAACATTGCCGAAGCGGTGGCGCGCATTTCAGGCGGGACCAGCCGGGTCACCGCTGTCACGACCGGCCCTAGCCACGTCAGGCCGAGCGCGGTCGGTATCAGAAACAGGAGAGAGGAGAGCAAAAGCGACTGGGTCGAAAAAGCGAGAAAATAAGCCGGAAGCGTGATTGCAAAGGCGACTGCGGGCACCAAGGCGTAACCGCGCGGGTGAGCGTTCCCCAAGCGGTCGCCGGCGAGTCCGCCGAACCAAATTCCGGCACCGCCGCCAACGAGCAGGATGGCGGCGAATATCCAGCTGCGCTCTTCCAGTTCAAGGCCATAGCTGCGCGCCAGGAAACTGGGGATCCAGAAGGCGAGACCGTAAGATACCAGGCTTGCCGTGCCGGCACCGAAGCCGAGCAGCCAGAAGGCCGGCTTGGCGGCAATCGTCCGAAAGACCAGGCCAACGCCCGGCGCGACCGTGCGCGGCGCTTCATCGGACCGTCCGTGACCGGGATCGCGGACGACATATTTGAACAACGGCGCGAAGGCGATGCCGACGACACCGATGATGAGGAAGGCGTAGCGCCAATCGACGAACGCCGCGATCAAGCCGCCGAACAGGACGCCGAACGCGCTGCCCAGCGGGATGCCGAGGGAGAAAATGGCAAGCGCCCGCGAGCGCTGCTGAGGCGGATATAGATCGGCGATCAACGAGTAGGCAGGAGCGACGCCCGCCGCCTCCCCGACGCCGACGCTCATCCGCGCAAGGAATAACTGCCAAAAATTTTGCGCCATTCCGCACAATGCAGTCGCCGCGCTCCACAGCGCCAATCCGATGGTGATGATCCAGCTTCGATCGCGACGATCGGCGAACATCGCGATGGGAATCGCAAGAAGGGTGTAGAAAAGCGCGAAGGCGGTGCCGCCCATCCAGCCCAACTCGCCATCAGTCAGTCTAAGATCGGCCTTGATCGGCTCAGCGAGAATGCCGACGATCTGCCGGTCGATGAAGTTGAGCGTGTAGGCGATGACCAGCATCGTCATCATTAGCGTGCGACCGGGAACAATGGACTGGCGGTCGCTGATCACGTGGGCCTCATTCGATAATTGGCGAGGGCACAGACGTGGCACGAGGTGCCGGCAATTGCCAGCACCCCGTGTCGGTGGGTCTAGTAGCGAGCGGTGAAGCGGAGCGTCACGGTGCGTGGTGCACCGTAATAGACGGTGCGGATATTGCCGACCGAAGAAAACTCCTGCGCGTCGGTCTTGTACGCCTTGTCGCTCAAATTGTTGCCATAGAGGCCGAGCGCGAAATGCTTGTTGGCGGTTTCGTAGACAATGCGCGCGTCGTGGAACCAATATCCTTTCTGGAACAGGCCGTCGATCTCGACATCGCTGTTGACCAGAGTGTTGTCGACCGCGAGCGCAGTGCGTGATTTGTAGCGGGTCTGGCCACCGATCGTGATCCCGCCGGCATTGCCGAGATCGAACGCATATTGAGCGCCGAACCGGGCGGTCCACTTGGGCGCGAAGGCCGGCGTTTGGAACGCGCGGCTGCCACCGAACGACGTGAAGCGGACGTCGTCGAATTCCTTATAATCGGCGTTGAGATAGCCGATCTGCGTATCGAGCAGCAGACCGGTAATCGGCGTCCAGGAAGCTTCGAGCTCCGCCCCGCTAATGCGCAACTTGCCGGCATTCAACACCGACAATTTCGGCGACGGAACGCCGGTAACGGGGTCGTCATCGACCCCCGACACACGCGCCTGGAAGTCCTTATAGCTGGTGGTGAACACCGATCCGTTGAGCGTCAGCTGGTTGCCGATCCGGCTTTTGAAACCGGCCTCGTACGACAGCGCCTTTTCAGGATCATACTCGGTCGATTCGCCGGGGGTGTTGGCGCGGCCGTTGAACCCACCCGACTTAAAGCCCTTCGAAACGCGCGCGTAGAGCATCAGGTCGGGCAGCGCCTGCCAATCGATGCTCGCCATCGGCGAGGTGTCGGTCCACTTGCCGCGCGGCGGCGTGAAGACGTAGGTCGAGTTGAAGGCGGGCAGCAGGCCGAAAAACGTGCTGGTGGTACGGAAATAATCCTTGGTTTCCCTGGTGTACCGGAGCCCCGCCGACAGCCGCACATTGTCGATGATCTCGAAGCTGGCGTTGGCATAAGCGGCGTAGCTCTTGGTCTTCAGACTATCGTCGATCGTGCGAAGGAATGGGCTGTTGAAGAACGCCGCGCCAAGGAAGTCGTCGGCATAGGCCTCCTGATGCGACTTCACTCGCTCGTCGAGATAGTAAAGTCCGGCTACGCCGCTCAACCGATCGCCCGAATAGGTGAGCTGAAATTCCTGGCTGGTCTGGTGCTGGCGAACGCCGACGAAGACATCACCGATTTCAAACTGGGTGGCGTCGATGTCGATGTAGTCGTCGGTCTTCAGGTTGCGATAGGCAGTGATCGACTTCACGGTCAGCGCATCGGTGAGATCGACCGCAAGCGTCGCCGAGGTGCCCCAATGGGTAAGCTTCGTCGAATTGGGCAGACCCGGTGTCGTCCGGCCGCGCCAATTGTATTTGCTGCCCGAGTTGACGGTGTCGGCAACGACGATCGGAACGCCGGTGATGGTGGTAAGATTGTTGACCGGCCGACCGACATTGAGCGACGCATCGTCGTGACTGTAATCGGCAGTGAGGTCGAGCCGGATCTTGTCGGACGGAGTGAATGCGATCGCGCCGCGGCCGCCGACGCTGTCCTTGTCGTTGTAGCGTTCCGACCGGAAGCTGTCCTTGACGAACCCGTCGCGCTTCGAGCGGATTACCGCGAAGCCGGCCGCCAGCGTATCGGTAATCGGCCCCGACGCAGCACCTTTGAGGTCGAACTGATCGTAGCTGCCTAAGGCGATGCTTCCGGTGGCTCGGAAATCCTGACCGGGCTTGCGGGATACGAATTTGATCGCTCCGCCGATCGTATTCTTCCCGTAGAGAGTGCCTTGCGGACCGCGCAGCACTTCGATCCGCTCAAGGTCGAGCAAGTCGAGTTGGTTGCCACGGATTCGCGATAGATAGACGTCGTCGACGTAAACGCCGACGGCCGGATCGAACGTCTGCAGCGCGTCGGGTTGGCCGATGCCGCGAATGAAGACGTTGGTGGCGTTCGACGAACCGCGACCCTGTACGATGTTGAGATTGGGAACCGCGCCTTGAAGCCCGGTGGTGTCCGAAGCCTGGATTTGGTCGAGCGTCCGCTCGTTGAATGCTGAAATCGACGATGGCACGCGCTGAAGACTTTCTTCGGTCCGGCGAGCCGTGACGACGATTTCCTCGTTCGAGCCCTCGTCGTCGGTTGCAGCCGATGCATCGGGCGCGGCTGGTTCGACCGCCGCTTGGGCCGTGGTCTCTGCCGCGGTCTGGGCGTATGCCGTTGACGTGCCGGCAAAGGCTACGCCTGCAAGCAAAATTCCGCGCATCATCGATGTCCTGGTCATGCAAAATCCTCCCCTTTGGTGCGCGGCAGGCAGATGACGAACCGCGTCGTTACAAACCTCATAATGAAAGTTGAACCATGTTTCAACTTGTGAGATGATCGCTTTGAATGGGGAGTGGGAATTGGGCAACACGAAGACCCTGACCGAAAATGGCGGCCAGCTTGCCAGCGAGGGCAAGGAGCCGCGCACCGCACGCGGTCAGAAAACCCTGCGCAAGATCCTGGACGCGGCGCTCGGCGAGTTTGGCGAGAAGGGGTTCAGCGAAAGCTCGATCGTTGGAATCACCAGCCGGGCGAAGGTCGCGCTGGGAACTTTCTATACTTACTTCGACAGCAAGGAGGCGGTGTTCGCCGCCTTAGTCGGCGATATGTCGGGGCGGGTTCGCGATCATGTCGCGCCCGCCCTTGTCGGCGCGCGCGACGGACTGGACGGGGAGCGGCTGGCGCTCGAGGCCTATCTAGGCTTCGTCAAGGATCACAAGGAGGTTTATCGGATCATCGACGAGGCCGAATTCGTCGACCCGTCAGGATTCCGGGCCCATTACGAGACGACCGCATCGCGTATCGCCGGGCGGCTGGCCGCGGCCAATGCACGCGGCGAGATCGACGGCCAGGACGCGCTCGCCACCGAAGTGCGCGCGTGGGCGATCATGGGGATCAACGTCTTCCTAGGCCTGCGCTTCGGGGTGTGGGGCGACGAGCCGCCGGCGGCGGTCGCGTCGGAGGTCAACCGTCTGCTACGGCACGGGCTGGAACGCTAGGCGAGATTTTTCGCAAGCCGGGCGAAGGCGTCGACATCCTCCGGGTCGTGATACAAACCGATCCCAATCCGCAACACATCGCCGCGAACGTCCGTGACGCATCCGTCGGCCATCAGCTGCGCTTGCCATCCGGCGGCCTTTGGCGATCGGAAGGCCAGGAAGCGCGCATGCGGTCCGCCGTCGAGCGGGTTGAGCAATTCGGCGTCGGCCATCGCGGTGCCGCGGATCGCCTCGAGCAGTTGTTCATGGAGCGCTGCAACCTTGGCGCTGATGGTCGCGGTGGACAGGTCTTGCGAGGCAAGCATCCGGCGGATGGCGACGAAGCGGTACAGCGACGACGGATCGAACGTCGCGCCCATGAAGCGCATCGCGTCGCTGGTGTAACCGACGCCGCCGGGCGGGGCGGTGAGCTCCCCGAATTCGGCATACCAGCCAGTGATCGGGGGACGCGGGCCGAAACCGGACGGGCAATGCATCATCCCGATTCCCTCACCGGCCATGGCATATTTGTATCCGCCCGCGAGATAGAAGGCGGTCGCTGCCGCGCTTCTCGGGAAAGGCCGGTCTAGGGCCATGAAGGCGTGGTAGCCGTCGATCACCACCCATGGACCCTCGGGACGGCCAAGCGCCGCGAGCTCGTCGATGGCGACGATCTGGCCGGTGCCGAACTGGACCTGGCTGACCATGATCAGGTCGTGATCGCCGGTCCTTGCTGCGGCAAGCAGTCGGTCGGCGGGAACGGTCTCGAGCTGGAGCCAGCCGTCTTCGGCCCAACGGGCGAACTGGCGGCGGGCGCTGTGGAATTCGCCGTCGCTGGTCAGCACCCTCAGTCGGGCGGGATTGGCACGGGGGCAGGCGGCGGCGAGGCGAACGATGAAATCATGGGTGTTGGCGGCGAAGACGATGGCCGAGGGAACTTCCGACCCGAGCTCGGCAGCGACCTCGGCCTGGGCTTCGGGCCACAGTGCGAACATCACCCTGTCCCACTTGCGATCGGCGAGACGAGCAGCGTCGTTCCAGCATTCCATCTGGCCGTCGAAGCTGGCGTCGGGCCACAGGTGATGGCTGTGCGCGGCGAGATGCAAGCGATCGGGCGCAGCAGAAAAACTACGCGAAAACAGATGCTTATGGCTCATAGATCGGTCCTGAGCGACCACAGCTCAGGAAAGGCACGCTTGGTCAGGGTCGATTCGAGATAGGCCGCGCCGGCCGATCCGCCGGTGCCCATCTTGCCGCCGATGATGCGCGTTACGGTCAGCACATGCTTGTGCCGCCAGCCGGCCAGCGCATCGTCGATGTCGACAAGTTTCTCGGCGAGTTGATAGAGATCGAAGAAACCGTCGGGATCGCGATAGACGGCAAGCCATGAAGCGCGGATCGCCTCGGTCCCGTCGATCGCAAATCCGGAGCGGGCGAGCGCGGCATTGGCTTCGTCCCACAGCGACGGTTCGGCAAGCGCCGCGCGAAGCCGGGCCTGTCCCGCGTCGCCACCCTCCTGATAGGCGAGAAACTTGGGGTCCTTCAGCCCGAGGCGATACTCAAGCTCCCGGAACTGGGCCGACTGGAAGCCCGACGAGCGGCCGAGCACGTCGCGGAAAGCGGCGTAATCGACCGGGGTCATGGTCGCCAGCACGTCCCACGACATGGTCATCACCGCCTGAATCCGACTGACCCGGGAAAGCGCCTTATATGCTTCGGCGAAGCGATCCTCGGCGACCAGCGATATCGCCAGCGCGACTTCGTGCAGCATCTGCTTGAGCCACAATTCCTTCGTCTGGTGAATGACGATGAACAGCATTTCGTCATGCAGCCCGCTTAGCGGTCGCTGCGCGCCGAGAATCTCGTCGAGGTGCAGATAATCGGCATAGGTCATGCCGGCGGGGGTTGCGGTCATGCGACGGGCTTAGGCCAATCGCGCGATCAGAAAAACCCTAGTTGGTGGGTTGCTGCTGACCCAGCGCGCCCGAGTTGAGGACGCCGATATTGCCGAACAGTTCGTCGAAGAAGCCACGCTTGCGGCCCAGCGTCGGGGTCTTGTCGTTGACCGGATTGATCGCGACGATCGTTTCGGGACCGGTATTGCCGACCGAGGCGACGTTACCGGCGGCGTCGAAGCGGATGTGGAGCACATCCTGTTCGGTCACGCGTGCGGTGCGGAACGGCGAGGTCTTGGTATCGCGCGAGAAATAGTACCAATCGTTCTGGTCGAACTGGCCGGTGAAGCTGGGCCGGCCGAGGGTCTTGATCACCGATTCCTTGTTGTCGACCCCGACCTGGACGTTGCCGCTCAACTGCTTGTCGAGGATGTAACCGCGGTGATCGCGGATCCCCATGCACCCGGCCGTCGTGACCGCAAGGCAGGATGCCGCGGTGAGCTTGAGCCAGATGGACGCCATTGATTGAAACTCCCGATCTCAGTTGTACGCGGCTTGCGCTGCCGCCTGGGCGCCTCAATATGCGACAGCGACCCTGCCCGGCAAGTGGAGACGGGAGCGCCTTAAAGGAAACTGAATGAACTGGCTATTCTCGCGCCGCCCCGCCGGTCCCGACGGCGCCAAATTGTATGCAGCGATCGTCACCGAGACGCGCCAGGCCGACTGGTATCGCGCGGCGGGCGTGCCCGACACGATCGACGGACGGTTCGCCGTCTTGTCGACCCTGCTGGCCCTGATCGACATCCGGCTGGGCCGGAGCGGCGCCGATGCGCGCATGCTGTCCGCGCGCGTCACCGAGCGATTCATCACCGACATGGACGTGCAAATGCGCGAAGCGGGCTTTGGCGACCCCGGGCTTGGCAAGCAGGTGCGGATGATGGTCGGATCGCTCGCCAGCCGGGTCGAGCGCTGGCAAGAGGCGATCGGCGCTCCAAAGGATGCGGGCGATGCGCGATGGGACGAAGCGGTGATGCCGAGCCTCTATCGCGACGATCCGCCCTCGCCCGAGGCGGTCGCGGCGGGATCGGCGCGCTTGCGGTCCTGGTGGGATCGACTGGGCACCGCCAGCGACGCAGAGCTTGAGGAAGGAACGGTGCGATGAGCGAGACCTTTGCCTGCCGGTTGAACCTCGACAAGGTTCACGACGGCGAGCGCATCGACCTCAACGCCACCGAGCCCGAACGCGAGGCACTGGCGACGCGGCTGGGACTAGTGGGGATCGAGCGAATGGAGGCGCATTGCGCGCTGGACCGGGTAGCCGGCGCGGCCCCCGGCGCAATTCGTGCGCGCGGGCGGATCAAGGCGGCCCTGACGCAAAGCTGCGTCGCCAGCGGCGAGCCATTGCCGGCCTATGTCGATGAAGCGTTCGAACTGCATTTCCAGTCCGAACCCGACCGCGTGCCCGACGACGAGATCGAATTGTCGGGCGACGAGCTGGACGTGATCTTCCACGATGGGAGCGCGATCGACCTGGGCGAAGCGATCGCCGACACGCTCGCCTTGTCGCTCGACCCCTATCCGCGCGGCCCGAACGCCGAGGTGGCGTTGAAGGAGGCGGGGGTGATCAGCGAAGAGCACGCCGGCCCGTTCGCGGCGCTGGCGGCATTGAAAGGAAAGTTGGGAGAGGAATAGCGACGCCGCAGCGGTGGCGGCGAGGCAATTGCGCGATACGTAGCGCCCGAACTCTAGCTGCCGGGCAAGAACATGGCGACTCCAGCCGCGGTCATGAGTGCAGTCGTCACCCACCCCAGGACGATGATGGGCTTGCTAGCGGTAAACGCCCCCATCACATTCGATCTCGAGACAAGCAGGATGAGGACGACCATCAACGGCACCGCAACGAGGCCGTTGATCACCGCGCTCCAGAACAATGCCCGCATCGGGCTGATCGGTGAATATTGGATTGCAAGCGCAGCAAGCACGCTGACTGCGATGACGGCGTAGAAGCCGCGCGCATCGCGGGCAGTCCGCTCGAGCCCCCACTTCCAGCCCATTGCCTCCGACATGGCATAGCCTGCCGATCCAGCGAGTACGGGCACGCCGATCAACCCGACGCCCAGAATACCCAGCGCGAACACCATGAAAGCAAAGTCGCCGGCGAGCGGTCGGAGTGCGCTGGCGGCCTGTGCCGCCGTGTCGATCTGCGTGATGCCGGACGCATGCAACGTCAGGGCGGTAGCAAGGATGATAGAATAAGAGGCGAGGTTGGAGTACAGCATCCCGCTCCACGTGTCGCGGCCGATCCGTTTCAATTCCGCCTCGGCACGCTCAGGGTTCTGAAGCAGCGGCGGTGCGCCGCGCATGTCCTCCACCTTCGGATGCCTGCCAGAAGAACAAATACGGGCTGATGGTCGTCCCGAATACGCCGACGATCACGGTGGCCGCGGCGGCATTGAAGGTGAACCGCGGCCAGACCGTGTGCGCGATGACATCTCCCCACGGGACATGGAGCGTGAACAGGACGGCGGCATAGGCGAGTAACGAGAGCGTCAGCCATTTAAGGAACACGACATAGCGGTGATAGGGCACGAAAATCTGGAGCATCAACGTGCCGACGACGAAACCGAGTGTCATGACATGGCGTTCGATGCCGGTAACGAGTTCTCCGACCTCCCCCATCGCCGCGACGTCGGCCGCAATGTTGAGCGTATTCGCGAGAAGCAGGAACAGCACCAATGTCCTCAGCACGCCCGAGGGGAAATGTTCCTTGATGTTCGCAGCCAGGCCCTTGCCCGTCACCCGGCCCAGCCGCCCGCACATCGACTGGATCGCCGACATCAGCGGGTAAGCCACGGGCATCGTCCACAACATGTCGAGGCCGTACTGAGCGCCTGCCTGGGAATAGGTGGCGATACCGCTTGGATCGTCATCGGCCACCCCGGTGATAAGCCCGGGACCTAGCTTGGCGAGCGGATGAAGTTTCAGCCTTGCGCGCCACAGTGGAAGTGGGGGTTGGTCGGATTCAGTCACGTATCTCCGCCTCTGGTTTCCGCCTCTGGTGAAAAGCGTACCTCGCTAGTCGCCCACCCTACTTCGTAACTTTTGTCTCGCCTTTGGCAGGCATGCGCCGTTAGACCCCATATGTCGATTGCAAGCTTTCGACCCTAATTTGGACCCGATCTCGAAAGCGATCTCGGCAGCTAAGTTCATAAAACAGCACTGCCGGGCCCAGGAGTTCTCGTTCGGCCAATCCTCAGATTAAGTTCGTTTCGGATGCGACTTAAACCATTCAATTGGATCAACAATTTGAACAAAGTCGATTGCTTTAAGAAAATTTTAACCATAAGTCGGTCGCGACGCGGATTTGCGCGTCGAGTTCCCGTGGGTGGGGGCGAGCGACTTGGGATCGTGCCTTGGGAAAATATTCCTGCCGACCGATCGATCTTTGTTCGGGTGTCCTTGGCGTAGCGCGTTTCAAGGTTTGCCATTTCTATCCCTGCACCGGGCAGACATCAGGGATGGTACACCATGAAAGCATTGGTTTTGGGATTGGTCGGCGCGGTTGCGCTGGCTTCGTCGGGAGCAGTTGGCGCTCAGACAGTCGTTTATGACGCCGATCCGCAGGTCGGGTTCGTCTACGGAAACGGAAATGATTATTTGCCGGCCAACGCGGCCGTTTTGAACAGCGGCGTCCGTTCGATCGGAGAAATCTCCGGTCGCGCCCACGTCCCGACCCAGCCAGCCTCGTCGACGGGTAGCACGGGCATTTACACGTTCAGCCTCGGTCAGAACGTCAGCTTCGACTTCAGCTTCTCGTCTGGCTCCATCTCGAATGCGTCAGTGACGATCACGAACGTCGCCGACGGTGCTGATGCCTCGTTCGCTGCCGCTCTCCTGGGTACCATTCAGTCGAACGGTGCGCTTCAAGGCAGCCAGCAGCTTGGCTTTGGATTCCTGAACGGTGGCATCCTGGCATCGCAGGACATCAACTTCGACAATATGGTCAACAGCACCTACCGCATTGATCTTTCGGGTGGCGGCCTGACTAATACTTTCTTTGCGCAGATCGGCACCGGTGCGGTCGCCGCGGTTCCCGAGCCGGCGACCTGGGCGATGATGCTGATCGGCTTCGGCGCGATCGGCGTTTCGCTGCGTCGCCGTCGTCGTGCCAACGGATTGTTGCAGGCAGCGTAACCACTGCAATGCGTTGAAAAGGGGCGCGATCCGCGAGGGTCGCGCCCCTTTCTTGTGCCCGTCTAGAAGGGGACGTCGTCGTCGAGGTCGGTGTCGAACGCCGCCGGCTGCGGGCGCGATTGCTGGCGCTGGTTGCCGCCGCCGCCACCGAAATCGTCGCCGCCGCCACCGTAGCTCGATCCGCCACCGCCGTAGCCGCCGCCACCACCACCGCCTTCGCCGCGACCGTCGAGGAGGACCATCGAACTGTTGAACTGGCGAAGCACGACATCGGTCGAATAGCGGTCGTTGCCCGACTGATCCTGCCACTTGCGGGTTTCGAGCTGGCCTTCGAGATAGACCTTGCTGCCTTTCTTTAGGTAGCGCTCGGCAACTCCGGCGAGGCCCTCGGAAAAGATCGACACGTTATGCCATTCGGTCTTTTCCTTGCGCTCGCCCGAGCTGCGGTCCTTCCAGTTTTCCGACGTCGCGACCGAGAAGCTGACGACCTTGCCGCCATTGGCGAAGCTACGGCTTTCGGGGTCCTTTCCCAGATTGCCGACCAGGATGACCTTGTTCACACTTCCCGCCATGTCTTCTCTCCTCAGCCGAGTCCGAAGGCCACGGCCGTCCAATAGGTTGCTCCAGCAGCGATGTAGGCCAGCACGAACAGATAAGTCACCATGAATATCGGCCATTTCCAGCCGTTGGTCTCCCGCCGCGTAACGGCGATGGTGCTGATGCATTGGGGAGCGAACACGAACCAAGCGAGGAAGGCCAAAGCGGTGGCGAGACTCCAGCGACCGGCCATCTTTTGCTGCAGCGTCTGGACGTTGGCTTCGTCCCCCGCGTCGATCGAATAGACGGTGCCGATCGCCGCCACCGCAACCTCGCGCGCGGCCATGGCGGGGAGCAGCGCCAGGCTGATGTCCTTGTTGAAGCCGATCGGGGCGACGACGACGTGAATGCCGTCGGCGATCTTGCCGGCGATCGACACCTCGGACTGCTTTTGCCCCGGGCCGGCCTGCGGGAAGCTGGCGAAGGCCCACAGGATCAAGGTGGTGACGAGAATGATCCCACCGGCGCGCTTGAGAAAGATGACCGCGCGCTGCCACAGGCCGATCGCGATGTCGGTCAGCCGGGGCATCTGGTACTTCGGCAATTCCATCATGAACGCGCCGCCGCCGCCCTTCACGACGGTGCGGCGCAGGACAAGCGCGGCGATCAGCGCACCGACGATCCCGGAGATGTAGAGGCCGAACATGACCAGCCCCTGCAGGCCGACACCGGGGCCGACACTGCGGTCGGGAATGAAGGCGCCGATGATCAGGGTGTAGACCGGAAGCCGCGCCGAGCAGGTCATCAACGGGGCGACGAGGATGGTGGTCAGCCGATCCTTGGGATCGTCGATGGTGCGCGTCGCCATGATCCCGGGGACGGCGCAGGCGAAGCTGGACAGCAGGGGGATGAAGGCCCGGCCCGAGAGGCCGACGGAGCTCATCAACCGATCCATGATGAACGCCGCACGGACCATGTAGCCCGTCGATTCGAGTACCAGGATGAACAGGAACAGGATCAGGATCTGGGGCAGGAAGACGATCACCGCCCCGACCCCGGCGAATACTCCGTCGACGATGAGCGATCGAAGCAGGCCAGGAGGAAGCGCATTGCCGATGGCGGATCCGGCCGAGGTCACCAGCGATTCGAGGAAATCGGCCGGCGGCGCGCTCCACGCGAACACGGCCTGGAACATGACGAACAAGATCGCGGCGAGGATAACGAAGCCGGCGACGGGATGAAGCAGCAGACCATCGAGGCGGTGGGTGAGCTTGCGGGTCGGGGTTTCGCTGACGATCGCCCCGAGTGCGATATCCCGGGCCCGGCGCTGCAGGGTCAGCGCGTCATGGCTGGGGCCCGTCCCGGCGCGGATCTCGCGCGGGGTAAGCAGCATCGTATCGAGCTGGCGAAGCAGATCGTCGATGCCCCGTTTGCGAACGGCGACGGTTTCGATCACCGGAACGCCAAGTTCGGACGAAAGCGTGGCGGCGTCGAGCTCGAGCCCGTCGCGTTTAGCCAGATCGATCATGTTGAGCGCGACCACGATCGGCAGGCCAAGGTCGATCAGTTGCAAGGTGAAGCGCAAATGATTGTCGAGGTTGGAGGCGTCGACCACCACCAGCAGTGCGTCGGGCAGGCGCTCGCCGTGCTGCTTGCCGAGCAGGACGTCGCGGGTGACGGCCTCGTCGGGGCTCGTCGGATCGAGCCCGTAGGCACCCGGCAGGTCGATCAGGTCCGCGATCGCACCGCCGGGAAGGACCAGCCGGCCAACGTGCCGTTCGACCGTCACGCCGGGATAATTGCCGACCTTCTGCCGTGCGCCGGTGAGCGCATTGAATAGCGCCGACTTGCCGGCATTGGGGTTGCCGACGACCGCAATCAATGGCGACTCAGTCATGCCGCTTCGGGGATCACCTGGACGGCACGGGCATGGGCACGGCGAATGGCGACGGTCATCCGACCGACGCGAACCGCAAGCGGATCGGCGCCGAACGGGCCGCGGTGAAGCGGTTCGACCGACACGCCTTCGTCGAACCCGAAATGGCGCAGGCGCGAGGCATCGCTGTCCCCAAGCCGGGCCCAGTCGATCGTCGCGATCCGGGCGCGATCACCAATCTTGAGCTGATCCAACGTCGTCATATTGCGACTGATTATCATTAACGTCGCCTCGACGCCAGTGGCTAGGCGGGCGGGTACCGAAGACGTCCGAGAAAACGCGACAGGCTGGGCCGGGTCAGGTCGCTTCCGGTCCATTGCGCCTTGAACTTTTCGAAGCTCATCACATTGGCGAGGCGGCGGTCGAGAAACGCCGAGGTGTCGGCGAAATCGTCGCTCGAATCGTCCAGCCAGACGACCAATGTGGAAGCGTAGACCGCGCTCAGCGTCAGGCGCTTGGTGTAATGGTTGTAATCGCTCGCGGTATCGCCGGCGTTGCGCCAGATCCGGTCGGCAGTGCGCCAGCCGATCTTCAAGGCGCGGGGCGCGTTTTGCGGCATGGCCAAGATGGCAAGTGCCGAGCGAAGCGCTTCGCGGGCCGGGGCCATGAGCTGCAAGCGATACCACAATTGGGCGCGGACCCGGTCGCGAACCTTCATTGCGGCTATCTTTTCGGGAGGAAATTCGGCCAGCATCGCGGCGTCGACCGACTCGATATAGGCATCGATCATGTCGATCTTCGCCTTGGGGAAGGCGAGCCGCGCCTGCGCCGGATCGAACTTGAGTTGCGCGGCAGCGGTCTCGACCGCCTTGGCCGTCCAGCCGTCGAACACGGCGTTTTCGCCAACCGCTAGCGCCATGGTGGAGCGGATCTTTTCGAGCGGGCTCATACCGCTTCACTGACGGTTTGGCCGGCGGAGCGCAAGCGGACAAGGATCAGCGCTGCGACGATCAGCATCGCCCCGAGCCAGTCGAGCGGGGTCAGGAACTCGTCATAATAGAGATAGCCAAGCAGCGCCGACAGCGCTGGCTGGGTCAGCATCGCGATCCCGACCACGAGCGGCGGGACATGGCCGAGCGCGTAGACGAGGAGCCCCTGCCCGATCACCTGGCTGCAAAGCGCAAGCGCGAACAGGGCCGTCCAATCGGCCGGAACGATGCGTTCTCCGGCGATCGCGGCGACGGGAAGCAGCATGATGGCACCGAAGAGGCTGGCGAAAACCAACAGCGGTATCGGCGCGAGCTCGGTCCGGGCACGTTCGACGAAGATGAGATAGCCGGTGTATAGCAGGCCGGCGAGCGCGGCGAGCAGATCACCGCGTAGATGGGCGGCCGACAATTCGGCGCTCCCGACCATCAGCAGCGAGCATCCGACCGCGGCCAGCGCCAGCGCCGACCCCTGGATCAGAGAGGGCCATTTGCGGACCAGCCACAGGCCCCAGGCGGCGAACAGGAAGCTGGAAAGATTGCCGAACAAGGTGGCGTTGCCGAGCTTGGTCAAGAGAATCCCAGCATGCCAGGCGGCAAGGTCGGAGGCGAAGAAGAAGGCGGCGAGCAGGATGGCGCCGACGAGTGCGGTGCGCGGCCAACGCACCGGCTGACGGCCCAGGACCGCGATCAGCAAGAGGAAGGGAAGTGCCAGCGCCAACCGCCAGAAACCTGCGGCGACGGGTCCGACTCCGGCGTGGCGGACGAGAAACGGACCGGCGGCCAATGCGACATTCCCCGCCAGCAAAGCGAGGAATGCCCAGCGGTCGGTGCGAGACGGATGTTGGCGTGCAGTGATCGTTTGGCTCCACCGGAAGGCGAGGCGGCCTTATGCCGAGGCGTTCGTCGCCGGTCGACCCCGACGCCGGGTAGACGGCCTGTGCATGGTGAGCGAGGTGCGAGGGTGCTAGCGTCGGTCTCCAACCGCAGGGGATTGCAATGACCAGCCTTACAAATGGTCGAACGTCAACGAGTCGGAGCGTTTGGGCGGTGACTCTGGGCACGGCCATGATCGCGGGTGTCAGCGCTGCGCCGGTGCCGCGCCCTGCCGACCGCGATGTGCGGCAATGGTGGGCACTGACCGGCGAATTGTCGGGGAATGAAATGGAAGGGCGCGATATCGGATCGCCCGGATATGATCGCGCCGCGGCGTTGGTCGCCCGCCGCTTTGCCGAGGCCGGACTGAAGCCCGCAGGGGCGGACGGCAGCTGGTTCCAATCGATCGCGTTCGACGATGTGCGGGTCCAGACCGACGGTACCTCCATCGCGATCAGCGGTCGAACACTGCGGCTCAATCACGACATCCAACTGGCTCCGACCCAAGACATGCCGCACCGGCTGACGGTCGCGGCGACGTTCCGCGGCTATTGCGCAAAGTCGGATATCGCTGACGTTCGTGGCAAACTGGTCGTCTGCTACGGACGGCCCGCCCCCGCCCGGGTCAAGGATCTCGATCGCGCCAAGGCACTTCGCGATGCCGGGGCGGCGGGCATGCTGACCATCGCCGCCCCCGGATTGCCCGGAGAGCCGATCCGCTGGCCGTTCGCTTATTCGCGATCGGTGACGATTGCCGGAAAGGCGCCGTTGCCTGCCGCGCCATTTCTATCCGGGATCCTAAATCCCGACGGGCTGTCGAAGCTGATGCGCGGCGCGGATCATGCGCTTGCAACGGGTGCGCGTGGCGGAAACTTGCAGCATGCCGATCTGGGGCGATTCACCGCCCGGCTGAATATCAGTCGAAAATCGATCCGGTCGGCCAACGTGCTCGGCCTGTTGCCCGGGACCGATCCGGAACTCGTCCGGCAAATCCTGGTCGTGTCGGCGCATCTCGACGGATACGGGCGGGGCGAGGCAGTCGGCGGCGATTCGATCTACAACGGGGCGCTCGACAATGCCGCTTACGTCGCGCTGCTCGAGCAGCTTGCACTGCAGCGACGAGACAAGGGGTTTCGCCGGCCGGTGCTGTTTGCCGCGTTCACCGGAGAGGAGAAGGGTCTGCACGGTTCGACCTGGTTCGTTGCGCATCCGACGGTGCCGCTGTCGTCGATCATGGCCAATATCAACCTCGACCAGATCCGGCCGCTCTATCCGCTGCGCCTGATGACGGTCCACGGGTTGGTCGAAAGCGGACTTGGCGATCATGTGCGCGCCGTCGCCGCGCGGCAGGGAATCGCGATCCAGGAGGATCCCGAGCCCGAGCGCAACCTGCTGCGGCGATCGGACAATTGGCCGTTCATGGCGGCCGGTATCCCGGGGACAAGCTTCGTCTTCGCGACCTATGACGCCACGTCGCGTGCGCGCTATCGCGACTGGTACCAGCGGCGCTATCACCATCCGGCAGATGACCTTTCGACCCCGATCGATTGGCAGGCGGCGGGCGACTTCAACCGTTTCTTCTTCGCCCTCACCCAGTCCGTGGCCGACGCTCCGACCCCGGTCGAGTGGAAACCTGGCGGACGACCGAAGGTGGCGAATTAGGACGCGATCCCCGGCAGCACCTTGATGCGTTGCGGTTTGCAACTATTTGTCGGACTGCCGGTTCGCGTGTCCATTCCCACAAAAAAAGAAGGTCGCTTCATGCCCATCCTGTTCGATCCCATCGATCTTAGTCCGGCTCTTTCGCTTCCGAACCGGATCCTGATGGCGCCCCTGACGCGCGGGCGCGCCACCATGGCGGCGGTGCCGACCGCGATCATGGGCGACTATTACGCCCAGCGTGCGGGGGCCGGACTGATCATCAGCGAGGCGACGGGGATCAGCCGCGAGGGGCTCGGATGGCCTTATGCCCCCGGACTGTGGACCGACGAGCAGGTCGAGGGCTGGAAGCCGGTCGTCGCGCAGGTCCATGCGGCGGGCGGGCGGATCGTCGCGCAATTATGGCACATGGGGCGGCTGGTGCACCCCGATCTGGGTGGCGGACAGCCGGTGGCCCCGTCGGCGATTCCCGCGCCGCATCGCGCGCTGACCTATGAAGGTCGCAAGGCCTATGTCGAGCCGCGAGCGATGACTCCGGACGAAATCCAGCGGGTGATCGGCGATTATGCGAAGGCCGCGCGCAACGCGATCGCAGCGGGCTTTGACGGGGTGCAGATCCATGGCGCCAACGGTTATCTGGTCGATCAATTCCTGCGCGAAAGCGCCAACCAGCGCGACGACGACTACGGTGGGTCGATCGACAACCGCCTGCGCTTCATGCGCGAAGTGGTCGAGGCGGTAATCGAAGCCGTCGGAGTCGAGCGGACCAGTATCCGCCTGTCGCCCAACCTTGAATTGCAGGGCGCCGAGGATCGCCACCCCGAGCCGTTGTTCGTCGCGGTCGCGGCCGAGCTCGAGCGGCTCGGCGTGCCGTGGATCGAACTTCGCGAATTCGGGGCCGCAATCGACTTTCCAGCCGAGCGAGACACCGCCGATCAGCCCGGCGATGCGTAAGGTCTATTCGGGTAAGATCATCCTCAACAGCGACTATGATGGGCCGAGCGCCGAGGCGCGACTGGCAGAGGGTATTGCCGACGGTATCAGTTTCGGTCGAACCTACATCGCGAATCCGGACCTAGACGAACGGATCCGCGCCGGAGCTCCGCTCAACGCGGCCGACAAGAACACCTTTTACACGCAAGGGGCCGAGGGCTACACCGATTATCCGCGGCTGAAGGAACAGGCGGTCCCCTGACATTGTTTCGACTTCAAACGATGTGAGGAGTTGAGCGATGGAAAAGACGGTGCAGCGCGGGTTGGTGGCGGGTGCGGTCGTGGCGGGCGCGGCGCTGATCGGTGGCGCGTTCTATGTCTTCCAGGAGAAGCAGACCGAAGAGCCGGACTTCCGTGCACTCAAGACCGACGGCGACTTCCAGATCCGCGAATATGGCGCGCTGACGGTGGCCGAAACGGTGGTGCAGGGATCGCGCAAGCAGGCGCTGAGCGAAGGCTTCAACGTCATCGCCGATTACATCTTCGCCAAATCGCGCGAGGGCGAGAAGATCGCCATGACGGTGCCGGTGACCCAGGACGGGGGCGATCCGATGGCCAGCGATCCGCCCTTGTTCGACGACGAGCTGGAGGGCGCCTGGCGCACGCGGTTCGTAATGCCCGCGGGACGGACCAGCAAGAATTTGCCGGCCGCACCGGACCCGATCGAGCTGGTCGATCTTGCACCGCGCAAGGTGGCAGTGGTGAGCTTCTCCGGACGGGCCGACGACAAGATGCTGGCCGAACAGGAAGACCGACTGCGCGGCTGGCTGGCGCGCAGCGGCGAGAAGGCCGGCGGCGAACCCGAATATGCGTTCTACAATTCGCCGGTGATACCCGGGCCGCTGCGCCGCAACGAAGTGTGGCTGGCGATCAGCTGAACCGCGACTGCAAGTCGATCAATGCCAGCGCCGCTTTCGCCGCATCGCCGCCCTTGTCGGCCTGGGCCGGGTCGGCGCGCACCAAGGCCTGGGCTTCGTTTTCGACGGTGAGGATGCCGTTGCCGACCGCGATCCCGTCCATCGTCAGGGCCATCAGCCCACGCGCGCTTTCGCCAGCGACGATTTCGAAATGATAGGTCTCGCCGCGGATGACGACCCCGAGCGCGACGAACCCGTCATATTTCCCGCTCTCCGCTGCCAGCGACAGCGCGCCGGGGAGTTCGAGGGCGCCGGGCACGGTGATCGTTTCGTGCGCATGGCCTGCGTCCTCGATCGCGGCGCGGGCACCGGCGAGCAAAAGGTCGTTGAGGTGCGCGTAGAATTGCGCTTCGGCGATGAGTATCTTGGCCACGGGCTGGGCGTCCTTACCGGCTTTAAGTTGACTAAATTTCCCAAGTGCGGCGCCAATTCGGGGCCCAAATCACAACTTAACGGATTTCGCGCCAAGGCGCCGCGCCCAGCATCCGAACATGGCACGAGACGGGGCCTGTAGGACAGCGAAATCAGCGCGCGACGGCAGCGATCGGGCGTTCCTCCACGATCGCCAGGCCGTAGGCGCTGAGGCCCACCGGGGCATGGCGGGTGTTGGTCAGCAGGATCATGTCATGCACGCCCAGAGCAGCCAGGATCTGTGCGCCGACGCCATAACCGCGCAATTCGGGACCGGACTTGGGCGGCTTGCCCGAGCGCAAGTCGGTCGCTAACGACAGCGATCCGGGGGCCGCGGCGTGGAGCGCGACGATCACGCCGGCCCCCTCCGCCTCGATCATCGCCATCGACCCTTCGAGCAGGCCCGAACGGCCACCGCGCTCCCCCAATAAATCGGCGAACAGGTCGATCGAGTGCATGCGCACCATGGTCGGCACATCGGGACGAATGTTGCCGTGAACCAGGGCCAGTTCCTCGTCTCCGCTGGCCGAATCACGAAACACCTGCGCGGTCCAGGCGGCACCGCGCGCACTGGTGAAGGCGGATTCAGCGACCCGCGCGACCATGTGATCGCGGCGCAGACGATAGGCGATGAGATCGCGGATAGTGCCGATCTTGAGGCCGTGGACGCGGGCAAAATCCATTAGCTGGTCGAGCCGCGCCATGGTCCCGTCGTCACCCATGATTTCACAAATGACGCCCGACGGATTGAGCCCGGCGAGGCGCGAGACGTCGACCGCGGCTTCGGTGTGGCCGGCGCGAACGAGGACGCCGCCCGGGCGAGCGACGAGCGGGAAGACATGTCCGGGGGACACCAGCTGGTCAGGCCCGTTATTGGCATCGATCGCCACCGCGATCGTGCGCGCGCGATCGGCAGCGGAGATGCCGGTGGTCACGCCTTCGCGCGCTTCGATCGAGACGGTGAAGGCCGTTGCCAACTGGGTGCCGTTGACCGCCGACATGGGAGCAAGGCGAAGCTGGTCGATGCGGTCCTTGGTCAGTGCAAGGCAGATCAGGCCGCGACCGTGACGGGCCATGAAATTGATCGCATCGGGCGTCGCCATTTGCGCAGGAATGACCAGATCGCCCTCATTCTCCCGATCGTCATCGTCGACGAGGATGAACATCCGTCCGTTGCGCGCTTCGTCGATGATCGCTTCGGGTCCGACCATCACCTCGACATTGCCCGCGAGAAGCAGCTTTTCGAGCTTGCCAAGCGTGTCTGCGGTCGGGTTCCAGTCGGGCGCGCCGAGCTTTCGAAGACTGTTGGGATGAAGCCCGGCGGCGCGGGCAAGCCCGGCGCGGCTGATCTCACCGGTGGCGATGACGGCGTTAAGCCGCTCCATGATTTCGCTAGCCATGTCCTTGCAATATCACATCGCAATGTGAGATTGAAAGGCGCGGTATCACATTTTATACCGCTGAGCGGCTTTCTTCGAGACGGCGGAGATACCGGGCGAGGATATCGATTTCGATATTTGCCGAGCTTCCCGTCGCGAGCGATCCCAATGTGGTGTGCGACGCGCTGTGCGGAATAAGGTTGATCGCGAAATGCGTCGTGCCGTCATCGGCATCGGCAACGTCGTTCACGGTCAATGAGACGCCATCGATCGTGATCGACCCTTTCGAGGCAACAAACCGTCCGAGCTCCTGTGGAGCGGACAATCCGATGCGGGTGGAATCCCCGTCCGGGCACAGGCCGAGTACGGTCGCAATGCCATCGACGTGGCCGGTGACGAGATGGCCGCCGAGTTCGTCCCCCATCCGCAGCGCGCGCTCGAGGTTGAGTTTTGCCCCTTCCGCCCAATGGTCGGCGGCGGTGCGCGACACACTCTCCCCACTGACGTCGACCGCGAACCAGTCGGATCCCTTGTCGACCACGGTCAGGCAGACGCCCGAGCAGGCGATCGACGCGCCGAGATCGATGGTGGCGGGATCGTATGTCGTGCCGATGGTGAGACGCAGGTCGCCGCGTTGATCGACGGCGCGGACGGTGCCGATGTCGGTGATAATTCCGGTGAACATGGCTTTTCCTAGCGCACCCGTTCGTAAACTTCGAGCCGGTCCACACCCAGATGCCGTCCATCGCTCGGTACCCAGCGGCCATGCGCGTCGGCGATGGCGTCGAGGCCGATATAGCCGACGCTGTTCTTGCCTTCGCCGACCAGGATCGGGGCGCGATAGATCAGAATCCGGTCGACCAGGTCGGCGGTGAGAAAGGCGGTCGCAGCGCCCGAACCGCCTTCGACCAGCAAGTCGTTGACGTCATGAAGTCGATACACATCCTGCGGAGAAGACAGGGTTTCCCAGCCTTCGACCGCGTCACCGCGGGTGAGCAGCGCACGGCGCGGGCTGCGTTCCTCAAGTCCGGGCAACCGCACGTCGAGGCCCGGCCGGTCGGCCAGATAGGTGCCGCGGCCGACCAGGATTATATCGCTATGCGCACGTTCAAGGTGGACGTGGGCGCGCGCATCCTCGCCCGTGATCCACTTCGATTCGCCCGAGGGAAGCGCGATCTTGCCGTCGATGCTGAGCGCCAGCTTGAGCGTGATCCGCGGGCGACCGAGCGCAAGCCTGGTAAAATATCCGGCCATCGACCGACGGGCGGCAGCAGCGCATTCACCGACGTCGACACGCACCCCGGAGGCCTGGAGCCTTGCCGCCCCCTGACCCGCGGTCCGCGGGTCGGGGTCTTCGACCGCGATCACCACGTCGGCGATGCCCGCATCGGCAATCAGCGAGACGCACGTCGGGCCGCGCGGACTGGTGTGCGCACAGGGCTCAAGGCTGGTGAACAAGGTCGCGCCCCGCGCGCGGTCCCCGGCTTCCGCCAAAGCGACAGCCTCGGCATGGGGGCGCCCGCCTGGCCGAGTGGAGCCCCGGCCAACGATCGCGCCATCGCTGACGATCACGCAGCCGACATTGGGATTGGGCGCGGTCGATCCGCGCGCGGCGTCACCGAGCGCGATCGCCTGGGCCATCCAGTCCGTCTGGCTCAAAGCCGGATCACTCCATTCCGAGCCGCTTTTCGAGCCGCTGGAACTGGCGCTGGCGTTCTTTGGCGCGCGCCTCCCGCTCGGCCTTTTCCTTCTGCTGGCTGGCGATGATGTCGGCGTCGGTCCGGTCCGGCTTGTACGCCTGAACATAGACGACTTGCGGCGGCGGCGCGGTGTTGATCTTCGAATCGACGAAGAACAGGATCAGGATGATGATCGTGATCAGGATCGACAGGGTGATCGCTAGGAGCCGATCGCGATTGTCGGAATGATTGAATACCGCCTTGAAATCGCGAAATGCGGCGCGCGGGCCGGAGGTCGGGGGAAGGATGGCCATGCGACCAAGATAGGGCGGGGCGGGGCACATCGCCAGCCCCGCCCCGCCGGCATTGCCCAGGGGTCAGGCGCTTCCTAGCTCGAACTTCAGCGTGACGGTCGCGGTCGAGGGCACTGCCTTCGATCCTTCCATCGCCGGCTGGTAGCGCCAGACCCGAAGGATGTGCCGCCTGGCCGCTTCGAGGAAGGTGGGATCGGCGCGCCCGACCGGTTCGACCGCAATCACCCGGCCACGCACATCGATCGTCAGCTTGAGGCGAAGGCTGGCCTCGTCGCCGGCTTCCCGCTTGGCGACGGGATAAGGCGGGCGAACCGCATTGCCTTCGGTAATGAAGCGAGGTGCCTTGCGCACGATCGGCGGGTCGAGCGGGATCGGCGTGGCAATCGGTTCGGTCCCGGTGCCGATTGTAGGGCCGGTCGGGATGGTGGGACCGGGCGGCTGGTCAACGGTCGGCCCGGTGGATGGAATAGGTCGGAGGACAGGATCGAAAGTATCGATTTTCGACTGCGGCGATTGTTGCTTCGGTTTCGGAGGAGGCTGGTCCGTGGGCGGCGGAACGGGCGGCTCGGGGACGAAAACTATATCCGGCGGATCGAAGGGAGTAGTTTCGATCCCCGATTTGGCGGTCACCACCAGCGCGAGCAGTCCGATGTGGCCGAGGACGATCAGTCCAAGCGTCGCCGGGCGAAGCTGTTTCGGGTCGGGGCGGGGAGCATAAGCGAGCATCGTCACCTCCACTGTTGAGTCGAGGTATGATACATCATTACATTATCGAGGCAATGGACAATCGTCGCTGCAATGCAGCACGCGGTCAGCCGTCGGCGGCGGCGGTCAGCCGGGCGAGGCTGCGGTCGCGGCCGATGCGCTTGAGCAAGGGCGCCATCTCGGGTCCGGAGTCGCGGCCGGTGAGCGCCTGGCGGAGCGGCAGGAACAGCGCCTTGCCCTTACGACCGGTCGCTTTCAGCGCGGCCGCCAGTTCGGCCCATGGCTCCGCCGACCAGTCGAGGCCGCGGGCGACGTCGGCGGCCTGGCGGATGAACGCCCGATCTTCGTCGGGGAGCGCGGCAGGCGGCAGCTCACCACCGAGCACCGGCAGCCAGTCGGCCATCTCGGCCAGATGGTCGACATTGCCGCGCAGCAGCAGCCAGTCGCCTTCGTTCAGGCCGGCGGGAAGGCGATCGGCGACATCGGCAAAATCGAGGTGGTGAAGCAGCTTCATGTTGAGCTGCTCGACCTCGGCCAGGTCGAAATGGGCGGGTGCGCGGCCGAAGGTCGACAGGTCGAAACCGGCGGCGAGGTCGACAAGATTGGCCTTCGCCTCGACCGGCTGCGAGGTGCCGAGGCGCGCGAGGAGCGAGTTGAGCGCCATCGGCTCGATCCCCGCATCCTTCAGCTCATCGACCCCCGACGACCCGAGCCGCTTGGACAATTTGCCTTCGGCCGCGATCAGCAGCGCGGTGTGGGCAAGCGCTGGCGGCGTGGCCCCAAGGGCAGCGAACATCTGCAGTTGGACCGCGCTGTTGGTGACATGATCCTCGCCGCGCAGGACGTTGGTGATGCCAAGGTCGATATCGTCGATCACGCTCGGCAGCAGGTAAAGCCAGCTGCCGTCGGCGCGGCGGATGACCGGGTCGCTGATTAGCGCGGAATCGAATTTCTGGTGGCCGCGAACGAGATCGTCCCATTCGATCGGCGCCGCATGGTCGAGCCTGAACCGCCAGTGCGGGGCAACGCCTTCGGGCACCGGGGCATCGGCGGGTTTGCGCTGGTAGGTTGGCGGCAGCTTGCGCCCGAGGAGGATCTTGCGCTGGATATCGAGCTCTTCGGGGGTCTCGTAGCAGGCATAGACGCGGCCAGCGGCGCGCAGCCGCTCGAACTCGCGCTCGTAAAGGTCGAAGCGTTCGGACTGGCGGAAGGTGGCGGAAGGGACGAGCCCGAGCCACTGCAGGTCGGCGTGAATGGCGCTGACATGCTCTTCCTTCGATCGTTCGCCATCGGTGTCGTCGATCCGCAGCAGGAAGGTGCCGCCGGCCCGCAGGCTGAGCAGAAAATTGTGCAGCGCTGTGCGGATGTTGCCGACGTGAAGTCGGCCGGTCGGCGAGGGCGCGAAACGGGTGATGACGGTCATGCGGGCCCGACTAAACCCTACCCGCCCCAGTGTCACCGCTAGATCGGACGGTGTTCAGGGACGGCTGCCCGCGACATAAGGCATGATCGTTCCCGACGCGCGGATATCGGCACAGTCGCGTGGCCGGCGACGACCGTCGATATCGCTGGGTTTCAGCCCAAGCTGCCCCGCCTCGTCGAGCAGGCCTTGCGATGAAATCTGGATCGACCTGAGCGCCGAACGAATCTGGCTCGCCAGCGCCCGTGCATTGACGCGGTCTCCTTCGCGGACCGTCCCGAATGCGGGATCGAGGATCGACAGGCCCATCCATTGCTCGGCGACGCGATTGGACAAGGTGGTGACATGGTCGACCCGCACCTTGATCGAATTGTAGAGCTGCGCTTGGCGCGACCCGTAACGATCGATCAGCAATAGCGCGCTGTCCGCCGGGATCGGATCGACGACCGGTATGCGGAAACCAGGCCGGTCGAGCATCGTGGCATCGAGCGGGCGGTCGGATCCGGCGCTACGCATGATGCCGCTGACCTGCCGGTCGAGACAGGGGATCGCCACGAGCCACGCCTGTGCATTGGCCATCGCGCTGGAACTCTGGTCCGCCACGCGCTTGCGGGACTGCTCCATCACGGCGAGATCGGCGCGCTCCTTCGCCCAATCGGCGACCCATTGCGCGACGAGTACGCCAAGCAGCACGACGACGAATTCGAACATGAACAGGCGTGCGGTCAGTTTGCCGCGACCGTCGGTCCACCAGTGGCGTATCGAGTGGAACATGCCTTCCCCGTTCGTGACGATCAGGCGCCGGTGTGGAAGGCGTTGGTGATCGGATAGCGGCGATCGCGGCCGAAGTTGCGGGTACCGATCTTGACCCCGGGCGGGGCCTGGCGGCGCTTGTATTCGGCGCGGAGAAGTTTTTTCTCGATGTCGGCGACGAGCGCTTCGTCGGCACCGGTAAGGCCCGCCGTTTCGCGGACCGATTTTTCCTGTTCGACCAGCGCATCGAGAATGCGGTCGAGCAGCGCGTATGGCGGCAGGCTGTCCTCGTCCTTCTGGTTGGGGCGAAGCTCGGCGGTGGGAGGCTTGTCGATTACCCGCTGCGGCATGACCGGGCCCTGTGGACCGAGCCCGCCTTCCGGCTTGTTGTCGTTGCGCCAGCGCGACAGCGCGAAGCAGGTCGACTTGTAGGCATCCTTGAGCACCGAATAGCCGCCCGCCATGTCGCCGTAGAGGGTAGCATAACCGACCGACATCTCGCTTTTGTTGCCGGTGGTCAGCAGCATGTGGCCGTGCGCGTTGCTGAGCGCCATCAGCGTGACCATGCGCAGGCGCGACTGGATGTTCTCCGCCGCCAGCCCCTGTGCGCCGTCCAGCATCTTGTCGAGCGCCTGCACCCCGGGGACGATCGGGATGACGTCATGGCGGCAACGCAGCATCGCCGCGCACTCGGCGGCATCTTCCAAACTGTCGTCGCTGGTATATTTGCTTGGCAACATCACGCACCAGAGTTTGTCCGCGCCCAGCGCATCGACCGCGATCGCGGCCGACAGCGCGCTGTCGATCCCGCCGCTGAGCCCGAGCAGAATGCCGGGAAAGCCGTTGCGGCCGACATAGTCGCGCAAGCCCACCATCATCGCCCGGTAGATATCCTCCGGATAGGCCGACAGGCGCGACTTCCTGCCCGGCGCGCAAGTCCAGCCGTTGGGACCCTTGCTCCATTCGGTCAGCCAGAGCGCTTCGTCCCAGTCGGGCATCTGGACGACGATCTGGCCATCGTCGTTGACCACGAAGCTGGACCCGTCGAACGCCAGCTCGTCCTGCCCGCCGACGCGGTTGAGATAAACCATCGGCAGCCGGGTCTCGGTGACCCTCGCCTGCACGAGCTGAAGCCGGCGCTGGTCCTTGTCGAGCTCGAACGGACTTCCGTTGGGAACCAAAAGGATCTCCGCACCGGCTTTCGCCAGGTGCGCGCAAACCGATTCGAGCCAGATGTCCTCGCAGATCGGGATACCGAGCTTCACCCCGCGCCATTCGACCGGATGGGGCAATGGTCCAGCCGCGAACACGCGTTTTTCGTCGAACGTGCCGTAATTGGGGAGCTCGTGCTTCAGTCGCCGGGCGAGCAATTTGCCGCCTTCGGCAAGGATCACGGCATTGAAGATTGCGCCTTCTTCGGCATGAAGCGATCCGAACAGGATTGCCGGGCCGCCGTCGGCCGTCGCGTCGACCAGCCGTTCGGCCGCCTCCATCGTCCGCCGCACGAATTCGGGCTTGAGCACCAGATCTTCAGGCGGATAGCCGGTCAGCTGAAGCTCCGGAAACATCACCAGGTCGGCGTCATCGGCCTTGGCGCGCCAATCGAGCATCGCCTGGGCATTGCCGGCGAGATCGCCGACGCGTTGATTGATCTGGGCGAGCGCGATGGTCAGTTTTTCGGTCACGCATGCCGCTTTAACGAAGGCCGCGAAGTGAACAAGCTTGTCGCCGACCCCAGGCGCTCGCTAAGGGAGGCAAATCTCAGGGGGATTTGCGATGAAATTGCTGGCCGGCAACTCCAACCTGCCGCTCGCCACGGCGATCGCCGACTATCTCGACATGAAGCTGACCGAGGCCAGCGTGCGTCGCTTCGCCGACGAGGAAGTATTCGTCGAGATCAACGAGAACGTTCGCGGCGAGGACGTGTTCGTCATCCAGTCGACCAGTTTCCCGACCAACGACAATCTGATGGAAGTGTTGATCTGCATCGACGCGCTGAAACGCGCATCGGCCAAACGGATTACCGCCGTCCTGCCCTATTTCGGCTATGCGCGGCAGGACCGGAAACCCGGCCCGCGCACTCCGATTTCGGCCAAGTTGGTGGCGAACATCATCACCACCGCGGGAGCCGACCGGGTGCTGACGATGGACCTGCACGCCGGACAGATTCAGGGCTTCTTCGACATTCCGACCGACAATCTGTGGGCGGCACCGGTGATGGCGGCCGACATCAAGGCGCGAATGGGCAATCGCGAACTGGTCGTCGTGTCACCCGACGTGGGCGGCGTGGTGCGTGCGAGGAGTTTGGCGAAGAGGCTGGAAAATGCGCCGCTGGCGATCGTCGACAAACGCCGCGAGAAGGCCGGCGAGAGCGAGGTGATGAACATCATTGGCGATGTCGACGGCAAGACCTGCGTGCTGATCGACGACATCGTCGATTCGGCCGGCACCCTTTGCAATGCGGCCGCCGCGCTGCGGCAGCAAGGGGCGACCGACGTGGTCGCTTACTGCAGCCACGGGGTGTTGTCGGGCGGGGCCGCGGCACGCGTTCAGGGCAGCGTGCTGACCGAATTGGTGGTGACCGACACGATCTTTTCCGACCAGCCCGACGTGAAGGGCGGCAAGATCCGGCGGCTGAGCATTGCCCCCCTGTTCGCCGAAGCGATCAGCCGCATCGCCGATGAAACTTCGGTCAGCAGCCTGTTCGATTGAGGTCCCCGACCCCATTTGAGGGGAAAGGAGATCATCACATGCCGACCGTTCTTATCACCGGCGCCGCGCGCGGCCTCGGACTGGAATTTGCGCGACAATATAGCGCCGACGGGTGGGACGTAATCGCGACCGCGCGCCATGCTTCGCCCGAGCTTGAAGCGACCGGCGCACGGATCGAAACGCTCGACATGAGCGACTTCGATGCGGTTGCGGGTTTCGCCGATCGCATCGACCGCCCGATCGACCTGCTAATCGCCAATGCGGGGATCGCTACCCCGGGTGAGGCCAAGACTGCCGAGGATGGGACGGCGTGGATCGACACCTTTCGGGTCAATACTATTGGCCCGGTCCTGCTGGCACAAGCGCTCATGCCAAGGATGGTCGAGGCACAGGGCAAGGCGATTGCTATCACCAGCCAGATGGGGAGCATCGCCGACAGCTCAACCGGCTGGATCCCCTATCGCGCGTCGAAAGCGGCGCTCAACATGGCGTGGCATGTGCTTGCCAGTGAGGTGCGCGGCAACGGCGTGACGCTGGCGCTGTTCAATCCGGGTTGGGTCCAGACCGACATGGGCGGCGCCGGGGCGTCGATCACGCCCGAAACGAGCATCACCGACCTTCGCAGGGCGATCAACGGGTTGGCGGCCGACCAGTCGGGCGACTTCTTCGATCGCGACGGATCGACGCTCCCCTGGTAGCTTGCCTTGGCGCGTACCTCTGTTATAGGCGCGCGCTTCCGCAATTGGTGGAAAAACGAATCGCCCGGCCAGTTAGGGCTGCCGTGGCGGTTTGAACCGTCGCCCCCCGATGAAATTCGCGCGGGGCCACAAAGGAGACGAAAATGCCCAAGCTCAAGACCAAGAGCGGCGTGAAGAAGCGCTTCTCGCTCACGGCCACCGGCAAGCTGAAGCACGGCGTTGCCGGCAAGCGCCATCGGCTGATCAGCCACAATTCGAAGTATATCCGCCAGAACCGCGGCACCGAAGTTCTGTCCGGGGCCGATACGCCCCGGGTGAAGCTCTGGGCGCCCTACGGCCTCAACTAGGAGCTAGCGGACCATGGCAAGAGTCAAACGCGGCGTCACCACGCGCGCCAAGCACAAGCGGATTTTGGACAATGCGAAGGGCTATTACGGTCGTCGCAAGAACACCATCCGCATCGCCCGCCAGGCCGTCGAAAAGGCCGGGCAATACGCCTATCGCGATCGCAAGGTTAAGAAGCGGTCTTTCCGCGCCCTGTGGATCCAGCGCATCAATGCGGCCGTTCGTGCCGAGGGACTGACCTACGGCCAGTTCATCCACGCGCTAAAGCTCGCCAACATCGACCTGGACCGGAAAGTCCTGGCCGACATCGCGATGCACGAAGCCGAAGCTTTTTCGGCGATCATCGCCCAGGCGAAAGCCGCGATGCCGAAGGAAGACACTGCCAAGGCGGCGTAACCTTCGGGAATTGCACACGAACAATGAAAGGGCGTCCGGAGCGATCCGGGCGCCCTTTGGCTATGGTGCCTTGGCCGGGAAATCTAGCGCGGCGCGATCCCAATGCGCGAGGTCGGCGGCCGCGCCGTAGGTCGACTGAAGGAAAGCGAGAAGCGTGGCCTCCGGGTCGCTCGCAGTCGCCACTTCGGCGTATGGCAGGACAAATTCGCCGAGATCCTTGTTGAAGGTGCCGGGTCCGATTGCTGCATCGCGAAATCCGGTGGGCTCCGGATAGGCATAGCTGTAGAAGATCGGGTCGGCCGCCATGCCGGCATTGCCGGGCCAGAAGCCGGCGCTCGATTCTTCGTGGCTATAGGCTTCGCGCGTGATGCGGTCGGGCAGGCCGGGGACGCCGCCGGGGTGGGACGGCGCGGAGCGGCCCGAGAAGCGGGTGACGGCGAGGTCGAAGCTGCCCCACCAGAATTGCACCGGACTGGACTTGCCGCCGAAACCCGCGCGGAATTTCTCGAAGATCGGGACGATCCGCGCCAACATGTCGCGAAGCCGCTCGGCACTGGCCGGGGAATAGTCGCGCGGGGTGTGATCGTCGGCGAACGGCAGGGCGTCGGCGACTTCGTTGGGTTTGCCGTTGAATTTCGACGGTAAAAGGTGGCGGTCGAGCATTGCCACGAAGTCGCGATGAAAGCCGGCAATGGTCAGGCCATCGGTCAGGGCAATCCTGTCATGCGCGCCGTCGCTGACGCGCAAGGTCAGCGCATGCTCGCACAGGTCGATACCGAGGGTGAAGCTGCGGCCGTCGGGCGCGGCGGTCGGCGCGGTGATGAGGCCGGACGCCACCGGATGAAGCGTCACCTGCCAACCGTGATTGACCCACGGGGCGTTGGCGACCCGCAGCTTGCCGGGCATCTGGCTGATGAGATGGAGCGTCGCGATGGTCGGCGAATTGCGGGCGGTGTCAAAGACGGGCCAGGCAGCGCTCATGCCGCCAGCTTAGTCTCTCCTTCGAGCAACGGATAGGCTGGGAGCGTCAGGAACTCCTCGAATTCGCGGGCGGTCACCAGCCGGTAGAATAAGCGGGCGGCGGTTTGCAGGTCGGGGGTGTCGGGGAGCTTGCGGAGTTCGGACTGGAGCAATTCCTCGAACAGATCGGCGCAGAACAGGCGATCGTCGTCGAGGCGCGCCTCGAACCGGAGCCACTGCCACAGTTGGGAGCGACAGATTTCGGCGGTCGCGGCGTCTTCCATCAGATTGTAGAGCGGCACCGCGCCGCGCCCGCCGAGCCAGGCGGCGATATATTGCACGCCGACGCGAATGTTTTCGCGCGCGCCGGCCTCGGTGCGGCCACCGGGATGGATTTCGAGCATCGCATCGCGCGTCGGAAGGTTGGCGACGCGGCGACCGAGCTGGTTGGGGCCCGGCATCGCCGCAAACGCCTCCATCGCCACGCCGACCAGTGCCGGATGCGCGACCCAGGTGCCATCGTGTCCATTGCGGACCTCGCGCTCCTTGTCGGCGCGAACCTTGGCCAGCGCCGCATCGTTGGCGGCGGGATCGTCCTTGACCGGAATTTGCGCAGCCATCCCGCCCATCGCGTGGGCACCACGACGATGACAGGTGTCGATCAGGCGCAGCGAATAAGCGGCGAGGAAGGCCTTATCCATGGTCATGGCGGAGCGATCGGGCGTCAGGCGATCCCGGCTCCGCCCGATGCGCTTGATGGTCGAGAAGATGTAATCCCAGCGGCCGCAGTTGAGACCGACGATATGGTGTTTCAGCGCGTGGAGGATTTCGTCCATCTGGAAAGCGGCGTCGATCGTCTCGATCAGCACGGTTACGCGGGTCGACCCGTGCGGAAGTCCGAGCCGCTCCTCAGCAAAGGTGATGACGTCGCTCCACAGCGCGGCCTCTTCGGCGGACTCGAGTTTCGGGAGATAATAATAAGCGCCCGAACCGGCGGCGCGGGCGGTGGCGGCATTATGGATCAGGTAGAGCGCAAAATCGACGAATGCCCCCGCCAGCGGCTCACCGTTCAGCGTCAGGTGGCGTTCGTCCAGGTGCAGGCCGCGCGGGCGAACGATCAGCACGGCAGGGGTCGGGCCGAGGGCATACTGTTTGTCGGTCGAAGGATCGGTAAAGGCCAGCTTGCCGGTCCAGCGGTCGATCAGATTGGCCTGGCCGTCGATGATATTGTACCACGTCGGCGCGGTCGAATCCTCGAAGTCGGCCATGAACGTCTTCGCGCCCGAATTGAGCGCATTGATCACCATCTTGCGGGTGGTCGGGCCGGTGATCTCCACGCGGCGGTCGGCCAGGTCCGCGGGCGCGGGCGCGACATGCCAGTCCGAATCCCGGATCGCGGCGGTGTCGGCGCGGAAGTCAGGCAGTTCGCCACGGTCGTAGCGCTGCTGCTTCGCGATCCGCGCGTCGAGCAGGTCACGGCGTCGCGAATCGAAACGGCGATGAATTTCGCCCAGCAACTCAAGCGCAGCCGGGGTCAGTATTTCCCCGACGCGAGGATGATCGCTCGACGCGGCTTCGACCGTCCGCTCGGCGAGCGTCGCTGAACTCACGCACGCGCCTCATGAGTGATCACGTAGCGGTGCGTGGCGTTCAGCCGGTCGCGGAAGGTCAGCCGCTGCCATTCGGTGCGGGCGCGTGTCGGATCGACAAACGGACCCGAAATTTCTTCGGTGCCGGGGACAACTTCGTCGAACTGGCAGTCGCGATATTCGCCGCCGATTACCCAATATTTGCTTGCCATGGTGATACTCCTTTCGATCGTCGGAAAAATGTCAGGCGGCCGCCTTGGTGAACTGGTCGGCCTCGGTCGATTCGGTCAGCGCGGTGGTCGACGACGAGCCGGCCGAAAGCGTCATTGCGACCTTGTCGAAATAGCCGGTGCCGACTTCGCGCTGATGACGAGTGGCGGTGTAGCCATCCTTTTCGGACGCGAACTCGGCTTGCTGGAGGCGCGAATAAGCGGCCATGCCTTCTTCGCGATACGCGCCGGCGAGCTCGAACATCGAATGATTGAGGCTGTGGAACCCGGCCAGCGTGACGAACTGGAACTTGTAACCCATCGCGCCAAGCTCACGCTGGAATTTGGCGATGGTTTCCTGGTCCAGCTTGGCTTCCCAGTTGAAGCTGGGCGAGCAATTGTACGCCAGCAGCTTGCCGGGACATTTGGCATGGACGGCTTCGGCGAATTTGCGCGCGTCGTCGAGATCGGGGTGCGAGGTTTCCCACCACAACAGATCGGCATGCTCGGCGAAGGCGAGGCCGCGGGCGATGCAATGATCGAGCCCGGTGCCGTCCTTGAGGCGGAAGAAGCCTTCCGGAGTGCGTTCGCCGGTCAGGAACGGCCGGTCGCGCTCGTCGACGTCACTGGTGATCAGCTTGGCGCTTTCCGCGTCGGTGCGAGCGACGACCAGGGTCGGCACGCCCATCACGTCGGCGGCAAGCCGCGCGGCGTCGAGGTTGCGGATATGCGCCTGGGTCGGGATGAGAACCTTGCCGCCAAGATGGCCGCACTTCTTCTCGGCGGCCAGCTGGTCCTCGAAATGGACCGCGGCGGCGCCGGCCTCGATATAGGCCTTCATGATTTCGAAGCAGTTGAGCGGGCCGCCGAAGCCGGCTTCGGCATCGGCCACGATCGGGACGAACCAGTCGCGCTTGGCGCCGCCCTCGCTGACCTCGATCTGGTCGGCGCGCTGCAGGGTGCGGTTGATCCGCCGCGCCAGTTCGGGCCCGGCGTTGGCGGGATAAAGCGACTGGTCGGGGTACATCGCCCCCGCGGTGTTGGCGTCGGCCGCGACCTGCCAGCCCGACAAATAGATGGCGTCGAGACCGGCGCGAACCTGTTGCATCGCCTGGTTGCCGGTGACCGCGCCGAGTGCGCGAACCGGCTCGTCGCGCTTGAGCAATTCCCACAGGCGGTTGGCGCCGCGGCGAGCGAGAGTCTGCTCGACGACGACCGACCCGCGCAGCGCCTCGACCTCCGACGGACCATAGCCTCGAGTGATGCCGTCGAAGCGGCCGGTCGGCGCGGGAATCAATTGGTCAAAACTTGTCACAGGCGATCCTCAAGGCGATTAGGTGTGTGTCGCAGTGCAGCAAACACAGGTCGCGATGATTCGTCCCGGCAAAAAGAGTTGTGTTGTCACGTTTTGACTTGTGATTCTTGTCAAGTTTGACAAATTCGCTCGATGAGCAATGCCAAACTGTTTCTCGGCCAACGCCTGCGTCGCCTCCGCCGCGACCGCGATCTGTCCCAGACTGACATGGCGGCGAGCCTTGCGATCAGCCCCAGCTATCTCAACCACCTCGAGCGCAACCAGCGTCCGGTGACGGCGGGACTGCTGCTCCGGCTGGCCGAAACCTACGAGATCGACGTGCGCAGCTTCGCTGCCGGTGGAGGAACGCGCACGGGGCCCGACGATCTGGCCGAGATCTTCAGCGACACCCTGCTCAACGACCTCGGCGTCCCGCGCTACGAACTTGCGGAACTGGCCAATAACAGCCCCGGCGTGGCCGATGCCGTGGCGCGCCTCTATGCCGCGATCAAGGAGATCGACCGAAATCCCGGCCAAAATCCGGGCGGCGACGCACGCACGATGGTGACACCGGAAAACTGGGTCCGCGACTACATCCAGCAGCATCGCAATCATTACCCGGCGCTGGAAGCGGCAGCCGAGACGCTCGGCGGCGCGTTGAGCGATCCTTTGTCGATGGCCGAACCGATGCGACGGCGGCTCAAGGAAGCCTGGGGCATCAGTGCCCGGGTCGTGCCGCAGTCCGAGCTTGGCAATGCCAGCCAGAAATTCGATCGCGAGCGGCG
The DNA here is from genome assembly GCA_963740965.1 of uncultured Alphaproteobacteria bacterium. Classification (GTDB taxonomy): domain Bacteria; phylum Pseudomonadota; class Alphaproteobacteria; order Sphingomonadales; family Sphingomonadaceae; genus Sphingomicrobium. The sequence goes on along the minus strand of CAVUFW010000002.1, from coordinate 297,377 downwards.
GCAGTTCCTGATCTCGTCGTTACTGCGGGCCGAAAACCGCACGTTCGCGCTTGCCTATCAGCTTGCCCTGACCGAATTTGCCGACGTCATCGACAAGATGGTCGTCGACGCAGCGCCACCGGACAAGGGGATCGGCGCGTTGCTGCACATGAGCCTGGCCAATTATGCCGCCGGCGCGATCATGATGCCCTACGGCGACTTTCTGAAAAGCTGCGAGGACTATCGCTATTCGATCGACCGATTGTGCGGCCATTACGGTGCCAACGTCGAACAGGTGGCGCATCGCTTCACGACGCTCGGCCGGCCCGGCGCGCGCGGCGTCCCGTTCTTCATGCTGCGGGTGGACCCGGCGGGAAATATCTCGAAACGCTACGCCGGTGAGAATTTCCCCTTTTCCCGCTTCGGCGGGACCTGCCCACGGTGGAATCTCCACGCCGCATTCCAGGTGTCGGGACAAGCAGTGACGCAGGTCATCGAAACCCCCGACGGCCAGCGATACTTCACCGTGTCGCGCACCATCGAGCGCCCGATCAAGACCGCGCTGACCACGGGTCTGCAGGCCATCGGCCTGGGATGCGATCTTCGGCATGCGCACAAGTTGCACTGCGCCGATGGGGTCGATTTCAGCAATCCGGCGGTCACGCCGGTCGGGCCGGCCTGCGCGATCTGCCCGCGCAACGATTGCTGGGACCGGGCCACGCCGCCCGCCGGACGGATGCTGGCGATCGACACGTCGCGCAAGACGATCTCGCCCTATCCATTCGTCAGCGGGTAGGGGATCGCCCCCCGCCCCTTTGCTTTTGCGCTCGGCACTTGGCAAAGGCGCTGACCATGACCGTTGATACCGACACGCTCCGTTCCGACTGGACCCGCCGCATCGCCGAGGCCGAGGACGGCCAGGCGCTGGAGACGCTGCGCGTCGCCGCTTTGGGCAAGGCGGGCGAGGTGACGGCGCTGCTCAAGACCATGGGGTCGCTGTCCCCCGAAGAGCGCCAGGAGCGCGGGCCGAAGATCCACGCCCTGCGTGAAGCGGTCACCGGCGCGCTCGCGGCAAAGAAGGACGCGCTCGACGCGGCCGAGCTGGAGCGGCGACTGGCGACCGAACGGATCGACTTGTCCCTGCCGTCGCGCGAGGCCCCGCGGGGTTCGGTCCATCCGGTCAGCCAGGTGATGGACGAGCTTGCCGAAATTTTCGCCGACCTGGGGTTCGCGGTCGCGGAGGGGCCGGAGATCGAGGACGATTGGCACAATTTCACCGCGCTCAACATTCCCGAGACGCACCCTGCCCGGGCGATGCACGATACTTTCTACGTCGAAGGTGCGGGTGAGCCGATGGTCCTCCGCACCCACACCTCGCCGGTGCAGATCCGCACCATGCAATCGACCCCCCCACCGATCCGCATCATCGCGCCGGGGCGGGTCTATCGCAGCGACAGCGACGCCACGCACACGCCGATGTTCCACCAGATCGAGGGGCTGGTGATCGATCGCGGGATTCACATGGGTCACCTCAAGTGGACGCTCGAGACGTTCCTCAAGGCATTCTTCGAGCGCGACGACATCGTGCTTCGCCTGCGGCCGTCCTACTTCCCCTTCACCGAGCCCTCGGCCGAGGTCGATGTCGGCTGGTCGATGGAGAAAGGCCGCCGCGTGGTTGGTGGCTCCCAGGGATGGATGGAAGTGCTTGGCAGCGGCATGGTCCATCCGCGCGTCATCGCTGCCTGCGGGCTCGACCCCGACGAGTGGCAGGGCTTCGCCTTCGGCACCGGCGTCGACCGGCTGGCGATGCTGAAATATGGCATGGACGACCTCCGCGCCTTCTTCGACGGCGATCTGCGCTGGATGAAGCATTACGGCTTCCGCTTCCTCGATGTTCCCACTTTGAGCGGGGGGGTCGGGGCATGAAGTTCAGTCTTTCTTGGCTGAAGAGCCACCTCGACACTGATGCTGACGCGCCGACTGTTGCGGACAAGCTGACCGCAATCGGACTCGAGGTTGAGGACGTCGTCAATCCGGCCGAAGCGCTGACGCCGTTCAAAGTCGCGCGCGTGCTGACCGCCGAACGCCATCCACAGGCCGACAAATTGCAGGTGCTCAGCGTCGATGCCGGTGACGGCCCGATGCAGGTCGTGTGCGGTGCGCCCAATGCGCGCGCGGGGATGCTCGGCGTGTTCGGCGGACCGGGGACCTATGTGCCGGGCAGCGACATGACGCTCAAGCAGGCGACCATTCGCGGGGTCGAGAGCAATGGCATGATGTGCTCGGCGCGCGAGTTGCAGCTGGGCGAGGATCATGACGGGATCATCGAGCTTCCCGCCGACGCGCCGGTGGGCGTGAGCTATGCCGATTACGCCGGCCTCGACGATGCCGTGTTCGATGTGGCGATCACGCCCAACCGTCAGGACTGCATGGGGGTCCGTGGAATTGCGCGCGACCTGGCGGCGGCGGGCCTGGGCACGCTGAAGCCGCTCGACGTCCCCGCGATCGACGGCCGCTTCGACAATCCGATCGAGATCCGGATCGAGGATCCCGAGGGCTGCCCGGCTTTCTACGGCCGGATGGTGCGCGGCGTAACCAATGGCACGAGCCCCGACTGGATGCAGCAGCGGCTGAAGGCAGCCGGGCAGCGCCCGATCTCGGCCCTGGTCGATATCACCAACTACGTGATGCTCGACCATGGCCGGCCGAGCCACGCCTATGACGTCAAGACGTTGTCGGGTCCGGTGGTTGCACGGCGCGCGCACGAGGGCGAAACCATCGTCGCGCTGAACGAAAAGGAATACAGGCTCTCGTCCGAGATGACCGTAATCGCCGACGACGATGGTGCCCACGACATCGGCGGCATCATGGGCGGCAAGCATAGCGGCGTTTCCCCCGACACGAACGACGTGCTGCTGGAAGTGGCCTATTTCGACCCCGAGCGGATCGCGCGCACCGGGCAGAAGCTGATGCTGACCAGCGACGCGCGCAGCCGCTTCGAACGTGGGGTCGATCCCGCCTTCCTCGACGACGGGCTGGCCATCCTGACCCAGCTCATCCTCGATATCTGCGGCGGCGAAGCGAGCCGGGTGACCCGTGCGGGCACGCCGCCGGTCGAGGCGAGGCGGGTGTCGTTCAAACCCGAACGGGCAGCCGGACTTGGCGGTATCGATGTTGCGGAGGCCGAGCAGGTCGCGATCCTCGAGCGATTGGGGTTCACCATCGACGGCGATGCCGCGCTGGTCCCGAGCTGGCGCCGCGATATCGACGGCAGCGCCGACCTGGTCGAAGAAGTGGTACGGATCGTCGGATACGACAACGTCCCGTCCACTCCACTCCCGCGTAGCGAAGGTGTGGCCAGGGCGACCGCCACGCGCGGTCAGGCGATCGAGCGCAAGATCCGCCGCGCGGCAGCAGCGCGCGGTCTCGACGAGGCGATCAACTGGAGCTTCATCGCCGAGCCCGAGGCCGCGAAGTTCGGCGGCGCGGGCCACGTCCTCGCCAACCCGATCAGCGAAGAGATGAAGGTCATGCGCCCGTCCTTAATCCCTGGCCTGGTAGCGGCCGCGCGGCGTAACGCCGATCGCGGCGCGGCAAGTGTCCGATTGTTCGAAGTCGGTCGCCGCTACCTGGCCGATGGCGAGAAGCCGACGGTCGGACTGCTGCTTGCCGGCGATGCGCGGCCGCGCGGCTGGCAGGATGGCAAAGCGACAGGGTACGACGCGTTCGATGCCAAGGCCGAGGTGCTGGCATTGCTCGACGCGGCGGGAGCACCGGTTGCTAACCTGCAGTTGACGATGAACGCCGGGTCTACTTGGCATCCCGGACGCTCGGCGACGCTGGGGCTGGGTAAAGCGGTGCTGGCGGCATTCGGCGAATTGCATCCGCGCATCGCCAAAGCGCTGGACGCGCCGAGCGGCACCATCGCGGCCGAACTGTATCTCGATGCTATCCCGACTCCACGCGGCAAGGAGCGGGCGCGCGCCGCCTTCGCGCCGCCGACCTTGCAGCCACTAAGCCGCGACTTTGCCTTCATCGTGCCGGCCGATCTGCCCGCCGACGCCCTGATCCGCGCCATTCGTGGCGCCGACAAGGCGCTGATCACCGCCGCGCGGATCTTCGATCGCTACGAGGGCGCAAGCGGCCTTAGCTTGGCCGTCGAGGTCACGCTGCAACCGATTGACAAGACCCTGACCGAGATCGAGATCGGCGACGTATCGGCGAAGATCGTCGCCGCGGCGGCTAAACTGGGGGCGAGCCTTCGGGGGTGAGCGCATTGATCGCGGCGTGGACTCGCGCTTCGATTTCCGGTCGCTTCAACCCCGGCGGGATGATCTCGCCGACCTTGAAGTGGACCGTGCCCGAACGTTTGATGAATCCCTTGTGCCACAGGCGACCGACGTCGTGGGCCACTGGAACGACGGGCAAGCCAAGCGCGCGGTACAGCCCGGCAAACCCAGGCTTCAGGTCGGGCTCTTCGCCGAACGGCACGCGCGTGCCTTCGGGGAAGATGATTACCGGCCGTCCCCCCGCGACCGCCGCCTTGGCCTGCGCCATCATCACCCGGAGCGCTGCCGACCCGGCCTCCCGGTCGACCCCGATCACCCCGTATCGAAGCGTCACCCAGCCGAAGAGTGGGATGACCGTCAGTTCGCGCTTCATCACCACCACCGGCGCCTTGGCGAAATGCAACGTGTCGACCGCCTCCATCATCGAGCTATGCTTGACCGCGATGAGATAGGCGCCGTCGGGGATCGATCCGTCCCACTCGGCGCGAATGTTCAGCACGTATCGCACCAGCCAATGGTGATAGGCCGACCACGCATGGACCACCGCCTGGACCGGTCGCGACCCGATCGGCGAGACCACGATCACGCCGAGCACATAGAGCAGCGTCCCCGGATAGAAGAGCAGCGCGAACAGCGCCGAGCGAAGCATGTCCATCAGATGTCGAGCCAAACCGCCAGCCGGCGCAGGAGATATTTGTTATACTCGGCAAACAGAGTCATGAAATTGGGCTCGCTCGTGACCGCATCCTCGACAATCCGCACCTTGCCGTCGAGTTGACGGTCGAACTCGTAGGCCGCACGACGCATGTGCCAGTCGCTGGTGATCAGCCGCGCCGAGCGATAATGTTTCTTCTCCAGCCAGCGTCGAGCTTCTTCGGCGTTCGAGCGGGTATCGACCGATTCCGACCCGAGATCGACGCAGCATCGCATCAGCTGGCGACGGCCTTTCAACCGGCGGACGAGATCGTCCTTGGTCACCGCCGGATCGGCGCCGGCGATCAGCAGTCGCTTGCCCTTCCGTTTGGCAAGCATGTCGACCGCATGCTCGATCCGCCCCTTGCCCCCGGTAATCACGACGATCGCGTCGGTCGGCGCGACGGTTTCGGCCGCCGGCTTGGCAAGAGTGACCCCGAAGATCAGGAAGCCGAGCGCGTAGAGGATGACCAGCAGGGAACCGACGCGGACGATCACAGGCTCGCCCTCAAGGCCTTCAGCACCGCCATGCGCGCGACCGCGGTGGCAAGGACCGTGCCGACGATCGGCAGGAACGCCAGCAACACGATGTCGCGCCAGCCAAGCAGCGGACCGCCGGTCAGGTCGGCGAGCCAGGTCGATCCGCCACCGGCAATAAGCAGCAGGACCACGCCCGCCGCCGCCGCTCCCGTCGCCCCGCCGGTCAGCGCATCCAGCGCGATCTTGCGTTGGAACAGCCGCGCGACCTGATCGTCGGTCGCGCCGATTCCGTGCAGCACTTCGATCGTCGAACGATGGGTATCGAGCGTACCGCGCGCCGCGAGAACCACCGCGGCGGCAGTGGCCAGCGCGATCAGCACCACCAGGGTCAGCGCCAGCCAGCCGAGCGCGCGGACCGCTTCGAGGACGGGGCCAAGGCTGTCCTTGTGTGCCACGAACCGGGCGCCCGGCACCTGGCGTTCGATCATGGCGGCGATGGTCGCGACCGGGGCATCGGCGGCCAGGTCGACATCGATGATCGCCGGCAGCGGCAGGTCCGATGCCGCGCCTGCCGGTCCAAGCCAGCGCTGCAATATGCGCCGCATCTCCTGCTCGCTGACGGGCCGCACCGCGGCCACCCCCGGTGCAGCGGCTAGCAACGCCTGCGCGCGCCCGGCCTTGGCCGCGCCATCGGCGATTTCCACGGAATAGCGATTGTCCACGCCCGCCGCGACAAGCCGGGCGGAGCTTGCCAGTGCCAGGCCCGCCGCGCCGATCACCACCATGACGAACATCATGATCGCGATCACATAGGGTGTCGGTCCTTCCAGCCGGCCGCCGGGGATCAGCCGGCGCTCGGCGGGGGTGGCGGCAAGAAACCCGATCATCCGACCTGGCCCAGCGCCGCGCGCGGCGGATTTTTCAGCAGTCCGGTCGGATCGACCATCGCTCCATTGTCCAGCCGCAGCATCTGCGCTTCGGGCGTGGCGGCGATCAGCGACAGATCGTGCGTGGCGACGATGATCGTCGTGCCGAGCCGGTTGAGCGCGGTCAGCAGGTGAAGGATGCGCTTCGCCATCTCGGCGTCGACGTTGCCGGTGGGCTCGTCGGCGACCAGCAATTCGGGCCGGGCGATGACCGCGCGGGCAATCGCCAGCCGCTGCTGCTCCCCGCCCGACAGCGTCGGCGGCCGCGCGCTCGCGCGATCGGCAAGCCCAACCCAGGCCAGCATCTCGCGCACCGGGCCTTCGGCGTCGATCCCGTCATTGCCGGCGATGCGCAGCGGCAGTGCGACATTGTCGAACGCCGACAAGTGACGGATCAGCCGGAAATCCTGATAGATCACCCCGATGCGGCGGCGAAACGCGGGCATCGCCGATCGCTCCGCATCGGCCAGCTCCTCTTCGAACAGGCGAACGCGGCCGCGGGTCGGGCGTTGGGCGAGGTAGAGCAATTTCAGTAATGAAGTCTTGCCGGCACCCGATGGACCGGTGAGGAAATAGAAGCCGCCTCGCGAAAGCTGGAAATTCAGGTCGCGCAGCACTTCGGCTCCCGTGCCGTAGCGCAGGCCGACAGAATCGAATTCGACAATGGTCGACAGCGTGATGCACCCCTGAGACGGTCCCGGCACCGTAACTGACACAGGGACGCCCGCCTTGCCAATGGCGGCGACATGCTGTTACCGAACAATGACGTTTTGCGCACAAGGATTGTCGAGCCGCCATGATCCTGACCTGTCCCGCATGCAGCACCAAATATGTGGTCAAGGATGGCGCGATCCCGCCGACCGGTCGCCAGGTGCGCTGCGCATCGTGCAAGCATAGCTGGCATCAGGATCCCGACGAAGCCGGCGCGCCCGAAGCCGCATATCCCGAACCGACGCAAGCGCATCCCGAATCGGCACCCGAACCGGAGCCACCGCAGGCCGTGGCGGAGGAAAAGCCGGTCGCATCCGAGCGCCCGGCGTTCCGGACGACCGACATTCCGAACCCGCTCGATCAGATCGTCGCCGACGTTCCTCCGGTGCCTGCGCCGCCTCCGCCCTTTGGCGAAGACCGCCAGTGGCAACGGGTAGAGCCGGCGAGCGCCTGGGACGAGCCTGCACCCGCCGAGCCGGCCGCGCCGCCCGCCGCCGCTCCGGAACCGCAAGTTGTCTCGGAAGAGTTCGAGCCGTTCTACGATCACGATCCGATCGAACAGCCGAAGCGGAAATGGCCGCTGGTTCTACTGCTGGTTCTGCTAGTTGCCTTGGCGGCCGTTGCCTTCTGGTTCTTCGCCCCCGCCGAACTCCGCGCCCGCGCGGGCCTGGCGTCGGCGCGTCAGTCCGAACTCTATGCAGTCGTCAACACCGGCGACTACCAACGGCTCGCAAGCGGCAACAACCTGTTCACCATCAGCGGACGGATCGTCAATTCGACCGACAGCCGCCAGCCCGTGCCTCCGATCCGCGCCGAACTGCTCGATGCGACCAAGCAGCAGATCATTTACAGCTGGATCATCCCGCCGCCCGTTGCGAGCCTCGACCTCAATCGAAGCGCCCCGTTCAACAATGCCGAGATCGACGTTCCCGAAGGCGGGAAATATATCCGCATCCGGATTGGCGGTCCGGCTTAAGCCGCTTCATTCGAATTCGATGAGGAATGCAGGGCGGCGCTGGCCGTCCTCGACGCGGATCGACGCCTTGACCAAGCGCGCTTTCGCCGATGGACCGAGGTGGACGCGGGCGCCGGAGACAATCCGGACCGTTGCCTGTGCGGGCATCAGCGTTCCGACCGGGCGATGCGTGGCCGGCGTTCCAATCGACTGGGTGGCCGCAACCACGGTCAGGAAGAGCAACGTCATCGCGATGGCGTAGTGCGCGCCATGCGCATGGTAAACAGCGCGTTTACCATTGTCCCGCGCAGGGACACACCTAAAGCCGTTGCGCGGGCCGGACCGACTTGCTAGAGGCCGCGCCTTGCCAGGGACGGCGGGAGAATTTCCCGCGGTTTTTCACGGATGCGGTCGTGGCGGAACTGGTAGACGCGCAACGTTGAGGTCGTTGTGGCCGAAAGGCCGTGGAAGTTCGAGTTTTCTCGACCGCACCATTCTCCCCTGGCGACTATCTAGCGATAATGTTTCGCAATAGCGCCAGGGTGACGATCACTCACCGCAATGTCGTTCCAGACGACTCCACCGATCCGGAAACTCCTGCGACTTCAGGGATTTTCGTGATCCGCACGGCGCCCAGTCGAGCGGTCGGCGCTTCGGCGTTCACGACCGCGTCGAGTCCAAGTCCCGTCGCAATCTTGGCGATACGCGCGCTGGCGGCCGCAATGCGAACCGAATATTTGCCGTAGGCGACGCGCTCGAACAGGAAAAAGCCGTCATAATCGGTTCTTGTAGTCGCGACGACCTTCCCGGCGGCATCGACCAATTCAAGATCGAGCCCTTCGAAGCCTTCGCCGCCATCCTTGACCACCGCCCCTTCGATATCGCCTGCGCCGACGAGTGCAATCTCGACATCCGCGGCAATGCCCGGGCGCGGAGTCACCACTTGCAACGCCTGGCGCGGGGTCAGCGTCGGATCGCCGAGACTTGAGGTATCGATTCCGACCGTCACCGGGACATAATTGGCGAGACCGGCGACCAGCACGTTGCCCTGCGCATCGGTCGCGCGTTCCGACAATCGGGTACCGGTGGTTACGAGCGCGCCCTTTTCCGCCGGTTCTCCCGGATCGCGACGGCCATTGTCGTTGGAATCGCGGAATACGGTCGCGCGCACCGCGCCAGCGGTCGCGAGTTGCTGACGGGAGAGCGACAGGCCGCGGCGGCTGGAATCGAGCGAGAAGTTCAGGTTGAACCCGACCGCGAGTGATCCGTCGCTGGCCGCTTCCCCGGTCAAGGCCACCGCCATCGTGTCGAAGCGCCGGATGTGGGTCACCCGCGCGCGGCTGAGCCGGGTCTGCGCGTCGTACGCCACCGCGGCTTCGAAATCGGCCTTCTCCGACGCCGACCAATAGGCGGACAGTTCGGCAGTCTTGAAGCGAGCGTCGGGCGAGATCTGCCAGACCCCTAAACCGCGAAGTCGCACCGCGCCGACCCGGCCCGATGCGATCATCGATCCTTCTATTTCGGCCGGCGGTGCGGGGCCGCCTTCGGTCCACTGCCGTCTGTATCGAAGGTCTCCGGCGAGGTTGAAGCGATTGATATGACTGGATAATCGCGCCGCTGCCTCGAGCTGCTTGGTTCCATCGTCGCGTTCCGAATAGCGCACGTCGCCATGAATCGGGACCAGCGAACGACCGATCTTGAGCGGTGCGTCAAGCGATACTCTTCCCTCTTTGACCGACTTGCGTTCAAGCCCGCCGAGCCGGAAATCCTTGGCCCATATGGCTTCGGCGCTGAAATTGACCGCCCCCAACCGGCCCAGCATCTGCGCTCGGGCGGCAAGTCCGCCCTTGTCGTCGCGGGCGACCGCGACTTCGACGAGGGCCGCGCCGACCGATCGACGGACGGTGCCTTCGACGTATGTCAGCCGCTCGTCCGCCAACTGCAGTGCCTGGATCGTGACCCCGACCGAGGTCTTCTGGTCGATGCCATGCGCCACCGAGACGGTAGCCTGTGCCTTGGGCGTGTCGGGATCATCCACCCGGCCGTGAAAGTTGACCAGGTCGCGGCCGGGCTGGTTGACCCCGGCCCAATACCAGGTCTTGCCCGGCGGCACGTTTTCCTGACCGACATTGACGGTTTCGTTGCGCGTCCGCACCTGCCCTTGCGGGCCGTACATCACGATGTCGATGCGGTTTTCACCGTAAAGCAGCTGCACGTCCTCGAACCGGTAGCGCTGATCGCCGCCATTTTCGGAAAATCCGAGCAATTGGCCGTTGCGATAAATTTCCGCTTCCCACCCCACGGGCAATTCGCCTTCGAAGCGGGTGCGGTCGAAGCTCGAGGGGGTGAACAGGGGTTGATTGGTGACCGCGACCCCGCGACCGTTGCTGCCAGATCCAAGCAGACGACTGTTGTAACCGGACACGTCGCCGAATTCGAAGTGGGTCGCATCGAGCGGACCGAGCAGTCCGCCGTCGGGATCCGACCGAAACGCGCGCATCCGGACCGACTGGGGCTTGCCCTTGTCGTCGGTGGTCGCCTGTGCGTTGTAGGACAGCTGCGCCACCTCACCCGCGGCATAGACGGCGGCACGGCGATCGACCCGCGTTCCGGTCGAGGCGCGGTAGGTCATTCCGCCGCTGACCACGAAGTCGAGCGCCGGCGCGCGCCACATCCGATACGGCAGCCGCACCTGCGGCAGGGCCTTCAGGTCGAGCGATGCATTCTTTTTCAGCTGGGCGGCGCGGCGGCGGCGCTCGGCGGCCAGCTCGACCGGCAATTTCGCATCCGATTCGAGGACCAGCGCCGAACCGTTGGTCTTGGGGAGGACCTTGATCCCGAACCAGCGGCCGAGAGCGCCTGAATTGACGCACCAGCCTTCGGGAACGTCGCGGACGATGCCTTTTGCAAGCGCCACGGCCTGCGTTCCGTAACGGACGGTCGCCGATCGCCGGTCGATCGCAATCCGATGCGTTTCCTTAAAGGCCCAGCCGCTGGCACTGTCCGATTCGAGATCGATCTTCATCGGCACGTCGAGCGCGCTGAGGAAATCGCCGAAGACGATGCAGGTCCCGCCTGGCGTGGCATACGCCCGGACGCCGTCGCCGAGCCGCTGCTGGCGGATGTGGACGTCGAGCAGGAACTGGTCGTCGGGATCGGCGGTCCAGCCGTCACCGGTCGCGGCGGTCGCAAGGTTGCTGAGGATCGGCGCGCCAAAGGCGCCGGCCGAAGCCAGCGCCAACGCTGCGAGCGCGCCGCGCCCCCATTTGCCAATCGTGCGCATGATGCGCTGTGTCCGGCCCCCCGTTTCGCCCTAGCGAAGAACGACGCGCGTTTCGGCCAGCGCGACGGGGCCGCTGTCGGTCGTTTCGATGAAATCGACCGTCACCGGGCCGGCGGCGGAAGCCGCAAGGTCGGGATTGACCGGGATCACCATGTGGCGCGTCCCGACCTCGGTATAGATGGCGACCCCACGCTGGATCGCGATCGGATCCTTGATCCCCGCCTTGAAGACGCGAACGTCGCCGAACACCGACCGATCGCCGGCACGGGTAAGGTCCAGCGCGACCGCCGGCTTTCCATTGGACTGGGTCATCGCAACATTGGCGATCCCGACCTTGGCCGACAGATTGCCCATCCGCACCACTACTGGGATGGTGACGCCGTAAATCGGTATCAGTTCGAACGACACGCCCTTGACCTGCTGCGGCGGCGCGACCGGGCGCGGCGGCGGAACGGCGCGGAACAACAGATGTGCACGATATTCCCCGTCGGGCAGCCCGGCCGGCGCGCGTGCGGCAATTCGGATGGTCTGCGGCTGGTTGGGCGCGATGGTCACGCGCCGCGGTGCGTAGAGGATCATGTTCTGCGCGGTTTTTTCGCGATCGTTGGCGGCGGTGACGTCTTCCAGCGTGCCGTCGGTCTTCATCCGCCGAAGCTCGACCGACACGCGATAGGTCGCGACGTCGTCGCCGATATTGCTGAGCACGATCTCGGTCCCGCGCGATCCATTGAGCACGATGCGCGTCGGAGCGACGAGCAAGTCGCCGACTCCGGCTTGCGCGGCCGGACTGGCAAACAGGGCAAAGGGAAAGACGAGCGCAGTCAGTAGACGGCGGGAAACATGCATCGATCAAAACTCCACAAGGTCCGTTTCGGAGGAGAATGATCGAGAATGGTTACTTTACCGCTAACCATGCGCGGTGGTGAAGACCTGCGCTAGCCAGCAAAAAGGGCCGCCGGTATGAACCGGCGACCCCTCTGGTCTTTTGCGCCCCGGATCGCCGGGACAGATAAGCTGGAAATTCCAGCTTATTGATAGTCGACCTGGACGTTGACGGTGCCCGTGTAGGTGCCGTCGGTCGTTCCCGTACCGATCACGATCGATCCACCGATATTGAAATCGATGCCCGGCGCGCCGGAGCTGGTCAGGGTGACCGTGGCGGCGCCCAGCGGGGTCATCGACAGCGTCGTGCCGTCGTTGGCATTGGTCAGGTTGCTGGCGGTCTTGATGATCGTCACGACCTGATTGTTGGTGCCGCGAACGTTGTAGGTCGGGACGCTGGTTGCGCCCGAGCACTGCAGTTCGGTCGTGCCGCCGCAGGTCAGGACGTTGCTCGAGCTCAGCGAGACGGTGCGGTTGGCGGTAACGCCGTTCAGCACGATCGTACCGAAGTTGAGCGAACCGCTCGACGTCAACGACAGCGGCTTGACGATCTTGGCGGTCGCCGACGGCGGTGCGCCGGTCACGCCAACCGGGGCGGCCAGCGCCGGCGTCGTGGCGAGAACGGTCGCGGCAAATGCCGCCAATTTCACGAACTTGTTCATTTTCAAATCCCCACTGGTTCCTAATCCGAGCGGTGCCCGGACGACCGGCCAACCGTGATGCCGTCATTAACCGCGACCGCTTACGGCTTTGCTCAACAGCATGGTTAAAGCGTTGTTTAGGATCGGTCCGCTTCGGAGCAGTCGCTACAGATAGTCGACCGTGATCGGGATATCGCCGCGATATTCCCCTTCGACGTCACCGGAAATTTCCAGCGCGCCACCGAATCGGAATTGGAGCGAACCCTGCGAATCGAGCCGCGGCGCCCCCGGCAAGTCGCTGGTCAGCGCGCGCACCCTGATCGTTTTGCCGGTCATGCCATGAAGCTCGATCGAATCGGGAAAGACGATTCGCACCAGCCGCCCGGGTTCGCCGCGAACGACCACGCTGCCCACCATCGCCCGGCCGCCCATCGCTCCGATCGATCCGCTGATCGAGCTCGATCCGTCGGGGGAGATGCGCGCAGTGCCGGTGCCTGCGGAATCGGTCAGGATGATCTGGTCGAAATCGAGCCGCGCCTGGACTTCCAGCCTGATCGGCGCGCCTTCGACGTTCTGGTCTGGCGCGGTCGTCGGCGTAGCGCACAGCCGGCATTGTGCCGGGGCCGGGGCAGGCACGACGATCGCCCCGGCAAGCAGGGCGAATGGCGACAACAGGGCGAAACGCGGGCCCGACATGAGCAAACCCTTATCGATCCGGAATGAAAGGATGGTTAAGACGGGCTTCACCATTTGCGCTTGCTCCGCTCGATCCGCACGGTCCCGCGCGACGACTCTTGCCGCGACCCCGGCTTCTTCCTATCGCAGGACCAAGCATGGCTAGCGCGTCCCCCAAATCGATCGGCTCCTGGCTGAAGACCATCTTCAAATATGGTCTTGCCGCCGCCGCTGTCGGGCTGATCGCGCTGATCGTGGCGGTCGGCGTCGCGATGGCGTCGCTGCCCGATTATGATGAGCTGGCGAAGCGCGACGACCTCGGCCAGATGATCCGCGTCCGGGCGGCCGATGGCAGCGTGCTGGTGACGATGGGCCCAAGCTTCGGGCAGTGGCTCCCGTACGACAAGATTCCGGCAACGATGCGCGCGGCGATGATCTCGGTCGAGGACAAGCGTTTCCGCTGGCACATCGGCGTCGACCCGATCGGCATGGCGCGATCGTTCAAGGTCAGGCTGGAATCGGGGCGTTGGCGCCAGGGCGGATCGACCATCACCCAGCAGCTCGCGCGCAATATCTTTTTGACCAATAGCCGTACGTTCGGCCGCAAGATTCGTGAAGGTGTCCTAGCCCTCGCGCTGGAGCGCAAGTTCAGCAAGGATCAGATCCTCGAGCTTTATCTCAACCGCGTCTATTTCGGTGGCGGCGCCTACGGCATCGATGCCGCCAGCCGCACCTTTTATGGTCATGGTGCCGATACGTTGAGCCTGGGCGAGGCGGCGATCATCGCCGGGCTGGTGAAGGCGCCTTCCAATTATTCGCCCACCGCCGATGTCGATGCCGCGCGCGGCCGCGCCGGAGTGGTCGTCAAGTCGATGATCGACAATGGCTTCCTGTCACCCGGGGTCGAGGTCGACGCCGCGCAGATCCGTGTCCAGCCCGCCGCCAAGCAGAATAGTGCGCGCTATTTCACCGATTGGGCACTGCCGCAGCTCGACACGTTGATCGACGAGACCAAGGAGCCGATCGACGTCTGGACCACGCTCGATCCGCGGATGCAGGTCGCCGCCGACCGCGCGATCAACGCAAATGCGCCGCGCGGCGCTCAGGGCGCCTTGGTGTCGATCGATCGCGACGGAGCGGTGCGGGCGATGATCGGCGGCCGCGACTATGTCTCGTCGCTCTACAATCGCGCGACCCAGGCGCAGCGACAGCCGGGATCGTCCTTCAAGCTGTTCGTCTATCTCGCGGCGTTGGAAGCGGGTCGAAAACCGACCGACACGGTGGTCGACGCGCCGTTCACGGTCGATGGGTGGACCCCGCGCAATTCGACCCGGACCTACGCCGGGACGGTGACCCTGCGAGAAGCCTTTTCGCGGTCGATCAATACCATCAGTGCCAAGATCGGCGCCGAACTGGGCTTCGGAACGATCGCTGACATGGCCCGCCGGTTCGGGGTCGGCACCAACATCTCGACCTACCCCTCGATGGTGCTCGGCACGAGCGATGTCCGCTTGATCGACATGACCCGCGCGTTCGCATCGGTCAGCAATCGCGGCGTGTCGGTGATGCCCTATGCGATTACCAAGGTCGTCGCAGCCGACGGGCGCCTGCTATACAGTCATGAACGTAGCGAAGAACGGGTGCTGGTCGCACCGTGGGTCGCCGCGGGGATGACCGACCTGCTGCAATCGGCAGTGCTCAGCGGCACCGGCCGAGCGGCCAACATCGGTCGGCCGGTGGCGGGTAAGACCGGAACCACCACGAGCAACAAGGACGGGTGGTTCATCGGTTTTTCGAGTGGCCTGACCACCGGTGTGTGGATGGGCCGCGACGATGCAAAGGCCGTCGCGGGCTTGCAGGGTGGTACCGCGCCTGCGCGTGCCTTTGCCGATTACATGCGGGTGGCGGTTGCCAATCGTCCGATCCAGAAGTTCGAGACCGACGTGCCGTTGCCCGATTGGCAGCTGGAGCCTGACGAGGAAGTGTGGGGAGTGCCCTATGAAGAAGGGGCGACTACCCCGTTGGTCGACGAAAACGGCAACCCGATCAATCCGCAACCCGGCGAGTCGGTCGGTCCGTCGACCGGACCGACGGCACCCGGAACGCCTGATCAGTCCGAACTCGACCGGATCTTCAATAGCCCGCCGCCGCCACGGCAGCAGCAGCAACCGCAGCCTGCGCCCGTGCCGCGCTCAGAGCCCCCGTCCGACCCGCTTGAGCCTAGGCCCGACCAGCCGCAGGGTTGACCGTGCGGCGTCGACATCGCCGTCGAACAGTTCCGCCTCCAACGCCTTGAACGCCGGTCCGTGGTTCATGTGGATGCGGTGCGCCACTTCGTGCGCCACCACCCAGCGACGAACGTCCGGCGGCGCCAGGATCAGCCGCCAGTTGTAGCGGATCGCCCCTGATGACGAGCAGCTACCCCACCGGGACGTGGCATCGCCGATCCCCACCGATTTGATCGTCACCGCGGCCTTGCGCGCGATTTCGGCGGTGTCTTTGGACAGCTCATCCCGCGCAGTCCGCTTGAGCCAGGCCAGGATGCGACGCTCGAACCCCTCACGCGGACCGCCGCATACGAGGCGATCGCCGTCACGTTTCACCAGACGCGATTGGGCTTGCTCCCATTCCAGAAGGGTTTCGATTCCCTCGACGGGAATCGTCTCGCCGGGCGCGAATGGATTGTTCGGCGGCAGCTTCGCCAGTTCTGCATCGACCCACGGACGTTGCCCGACGGCCCAATCGATCGCCGCCTTCTGGCTGGATCGCGGTGGGCAGGTCAGCAGCAGTCGGCGATTGTCGGGGTCCAGACGCAATCGCAGACGCCGTGCCTGGGGGTGCTGGCGGAGGGCGATCGGCCACGGCAGTCCGGGATGATCCACCATGTCGCCCGGGCCGGCTGACTTAAAGCGGGCGGTCGACAAGGTGCCATTCCAGTTCGCCGGCGTCGACTTCGCTGACCGTCCAGCCTCGCGTCGACTGGCCCGCGAGATGGACCGTCTCCCGGCTTCCCGAAATCAGATAATGCCAGTCCTGCAACGGCTCGCCCGCCGCGCGCAGGCGATATGCGCAAGTCGACGGCAACCATTCGAGCCCGTCCAGCTTGCCCGTCGTGAGCTGAACGCAATCGTCGACCAGCGACTTGCGCATCGTGTAATTGCCGCACTGACCGCTGCGCCGGTCGAGCAGCTTGCAAGCGACATTGGTGGCATGAAGCTCGCCCGTCTCCTCGTCCTCGAGCTTGTGCAGGCAACAGCGGCCACAGCCGTCGCACAGCGCTTCCCACTGCCCGCGATCGAGGCTCGCCAGGGGCTTTTCCCAAAAAGGTTTATCGTTGTTCATCGGCGGTGTAGCCATGGGCGGGCATGAGCGGCGGATCAAGGCCGCCGGCCCCGACGGCATCGGCCTTCATCGGGATTTTCGAGGAACTGACCGGATGAACGTATCGAAACTGCTGCCCGTCCGCCTGGCTGCGATTTTGCTGGCCGTCTCGATGACGGCAACCGCCCCTCTCTTGGCGCAAGGTCGGATTGCCCCAGATGGCGAGGTGTTCCTCAAGGCACTCCGCGAGAATGCGGGCGGCAAGGCGCTCAACCTTATCCAGTCCAACGGAGCGAGCATCGTCAATCATCGCGGTGTGGACGGATCGACGCCGCTGCATATCGTCGTGCAGACCCGTAACGACTATTGGCTCAGCTTCCTGCTCGAAAAGGGGGCCGACAAGAACGCCGCGAATCGAGATGGCGACACGCCGCTGATCATGGCGTCCAGAACCGGCTACCTCGAAGGGGTCGCGCAATTGCTCCGCGCACGCGCCGACATCAATCGCTCCAACCGTCTTGGCGAAACCGCGCTGATCGTGGCCGTGCAGGCACGTCAGGCGCCAATCGTCAGCACCTTGCTCAAGCTCGGTGCCGACCCCGACCGGCGCGATCACACCGGCTATTCCGCGCGCGAGCATGCCCAGCGCGACACACGGTCGCGCGACATGCTGCGACTGATCGAAACGGTGAAATCGCGTGTCGGGCAAATCGCCCCGGCGAAAAACTAGCTACCGAAGCCCAATGTCGGGTCGATCTGGGCCGACAGTCGCCGCGCCGCTCGCCGCGCGAAATTGAGCCATTCGGCCTTGCGCCGCGCCGGGCTCAACGGTCGCAGCGCAGCCTCGCGGAGCACCGCCGCGTCATAGCGGTCGGCGACCATCAAGCCGGCTTCGTCGGGCAGAAAATGCGCCTCGTCGAGCAGCCCGCACAATGCCTGGGGCACCGCCCAGAAGAAGCGGTCGCAGTAATCGAGATAGTCGCGCCACTTGGTGTCACCGAGCAGATCGGCGCGGCTGACCTTGATCTCGACGATCGTCAATTGCCCTTTGGGATCGATCGCCACCAAATCGGCACGGCGACCATTGGGCAAAGGCACTTCGCACATCGCGAACCAATCGCGGCGGCAGAACAGGCGCGTCACCCCGCGCGCAACCTCGGCCGCAACCGGCGCCTGATCGGCGAAACAATCGGGAATCGGCGCCGCTCTGCTCATCGCGGACGATTAGAACGATTCAAGAACGAAGAAAAGTCTTCCTAGCGATAGAAGACGTGATTTCCGACGGTGCCGACACGGCTGAGGTGCCATTGTGGCGACACGCGCTTCGCGTGGAAAAACAACGCACCGGGAACCGATGAATTGTGCAGTTTCTGGTCGACGATCTTGGCCATCGCGACTGCATTCTGCCACTGGCGGCTGGCACGCGCAGGCTGCGCATAGCTGTGTCCGCGGACGAAGCTGAACTGGCTGCGCTGGAACAGTACGCCGCAGTACGTCGGTGCGAATCGGCCCGATTTGGCGCGGTTGGCGATGACATGGCCGACGGCCAGCTGTCCCGCGAGCGACTCGCTCTTCGCCTCGTAATAGATGCCGACCGCCAGGCACTCGAGTTCGCGGCTGCCCGGGTCGCTGCCGCGAAGCGCGGCAACCTTGGACGCAAGATCGTCCCCCATGCGCGGCGTTGCAGCAACGGACTGGTCGTCGTCAGCCTTGTCGGCCGGATCGGAGTCGGTTGCGGGGGCCAAGGGATCGGAAACGGAAAGATTGGGAAGCTGCAGGCTGGCGGTGATCGGTTGCTGCACGGTCTGGGTCGGAAGCTGATGGCTATCGCCATAAATCAGCGGTTCCGGAACCTGGAACGCTTGGGCCGGGGCGACCGATACGGCGGTCAAGCCAGCGAGGACCAAGGCGGTAGAACGGAGGGTAAACGTCATCAGATCTTTATTTTATGCGGCGAACCGTCCGTGATGCTCGGGCCCTGATCGAGCCTCGCTTGCGTCTTGGTTAGTGCCCCGTCTGCGTGGCGCCTGCCGGCCGGTTTGCCGAACGAGAACGCCCTTCGCTCTTCTGTTAGGCAGGCCTTCGACGCTAAAGATTAAGCGATCAAGGCGAAGCGATCGTTTCAGCGATGAATCGTTCCGCATCCGCGATGTCCAGTTCGATTACCCAACAATCGGGGTCGACGCGCATCGAATTTTTCAGCGAGTTGCGGAACTTTTCCGGAGCGGCGTCGTCCGGACGCGCGGCAATCGTCCAGCGATAATCGAAATTCGCGCTCATTCGGCGTTCGATCAGTGCCACTGGCGCCCCCTTCTCGGATACCAGCAGGATCAGCGCGCCGCGATCGGGATCGCCGCGCCGGGCGACGGTCGCGAAACCGCCGCCGCTTTCGACCTGACGCATCAGCGCGGTCGCTTCCAGCTTTGCGGGTAGTCTTTCAGTCACGAGAGTGAGCGGTCACCGGGCGACGTAGCCGTCAAGCCCCGACAGGACGATGTGCGACCGCAGGAATGTACCCGTCCCGCGGGCATATTCTTCGCCGTCGCGGTCGACGATCCGCGCCTCGGCAACGAACACGCGCCGCTTGCCGCTGATCCACTTGCCCTCGGCCACCATCGGCCCTTCGCGCATCGCGCGAGTGAAGTGCAGGTTGAATGCGGTGGTCAGCAGAAAGCGATCGGTAACCAGCCCATTCGCAGCGTAAAAAGCGGCATCGTCGAGCATCTTGAAATACAACGTCCCGTGCGCCGCACCGGCGGCATGAAAGGCCGTTGGGGTCACGTTGAATTCGATCGCCGAGCGGCCGGCAGCAGCCAGCCTGAGCCGGGATTCGAACAGGCGGTTGATCGGCGCCGAATCGTACAATCTCTCAAGCCCGCGCAGGTGCGCCGCCGCGCCGCCGGCAGGAATTTCAGGCGGCATCGCGTTCGTCGGCGGACATCAATACCGCCGCCAATGCGTCGCGGCTTCGCGCACCGCGCATCTTTTCCAGAGTCGCCCCGTTGCGCACCGTACGGCTGACCGCGGCAAGGGCCTTCAAATGCGCCGCACCGGCGTCGGGTGGCGACAAGAGCAGAAAAACGATATCGACCGGCAGTCCGTCGATCGCCTTGTAATCGACCGGCTCGGCCAGCCGCACCAGCATGGCCGTGATCCCGGTCAGACCCTCGACCTTGCCGTGCGGGATAGCCACGCCATTGCCGAAACCGGTCGATCCAAGCTTTTCGCGCTCGACGATCGAATCGACGATCACCGACGCGTCGAACCCCAGCCGTGCGCCGGCGATCTGGCCAAGTTGCTGAAGCAACTGGCGCTTGTTGCCGCCGGCCAGGCCGACGCGGATCGAATCGAAATCGAGAAGTTCAGTGAGCCGCATCGGACTGCTTTCAACATTGGACGTGCGAAAGAACGCCGCGATCGCCCGGTTACAACGCCGTCAGCGTTTTGTCATTGCACCTGCGGTTCGACCCAGCCGATCGTGCCATCGTCCCGGCGATAGACCATGTTGAACGCACCGCTCGCCATGTTCTTAAACATCAGCGCATTGGTATTGCGCAGGTCGAGCATCATCACCGCGTCGGACACGGTGGCGGCGGGGATGTCGACCCTGGTCTCGGCGATCACCGGCGGGCTCATCGGCGGTTCTTCGCTTGCCGGCGCGGCGGCGAAGATGGTGTAGCCGGCATTTTCGACCAGATCGTCACCGCCGATCGGCGCTTCGGCACCGTTACCTTTGTGATTGCGCAAGCGGCTGACGTAGCGGCTCAACTGACGCTCGATCTTGTCTGCGGCGCCTTCGAACGCGACGTGCGCGTCATGCGCCCGGCCCGATGCCTTGAGGACCACGCCCTGGGTTACCGGAGCGACGATGTCGCAGGTGAAATCGTCATGCGGTCCACGACCGAAGGTCACGCTGGCGGCAGCGGCGCGATCGAAATAGCGGCTGGTAATCGCCTCCACCCGCTCGCTGACATGCGCTTGTAGCGCCTCCCCGGTTTCGACCTGGTGGCCGGCGACCCGAACGTTCACGGACATTCCTTTCGATTCATATGCTGGCGGACACATCGCCTGAAGTCGGAGCAAGAAAGCGCTCCCACAAAGGATTGGCCAGTGCGGCAATAAAGCGCCGGTGACGGTCGCGTTCCGCATCGGACGCGAAATGCGGTCGCGGTGCCCGAAACGGGCGTTGGACCGCCAACGAGGTCGGGGCCGCCTCTCCCGCCGAACGATCGTCGATCAGGGTCAGCCCGATCTGTCGCCCGCCGGTCAGTTCGACATAGACCTGCGCCAGCAATTGCGCGTCGAGCAAGGCGCCGTGCTTGACCCGGTGCGATCGATCGACCCCGAAGCGGGTGCATAGGGCATCGAGGCTGTGTTTGGCGCCCGGATGGCGCGATCGGGCCAGCACGAGTGTGCAGATCATCCTGCTGAGACAGATCGGATCGCGATTACAACGCTGCAATTCGTGATTGAGGAAGCCGAAATCGAACGTCGCATTGTGCGCGATCAGCGGTGCGTCGCCGATGAAATCGAGCAATTCATGCACCGTTTCGGCGAAATCCGGTTTGTCCGACAGGAAGGTGTCGCTCAGCCCGTGAACCGCCTCGGCCTCGCTCGGCATCAGGCGCTGCGGGTTGAAATAGGCATGGTAATGACGGCCCGTCTCGACCCGGTTGACCATCTCGACACAGCCGATTTCGACCATGCGGTCGCCGCCCGCCGGACTCAGGCCGGTGGTCTCTGTATCGAAGATTATTTCCCGCATGACGGCATTATCGCGCTGCTTGGAGCCCGAGGCAAGCGAGGATCGCGTCAACCTGGGCGCGGGTTTCGGTCAGGCTACCGCCGGTGTCGATGACGAAATCGGCCTTGGCGCGCTTGGTTGCGTCGGGCATCTGCCGGGCCAGGATTCGATCGAGTTTGACGGCGGTCATCCCGGGACGTTGGAGGACGCGCGCGCGCTGGGCGTCGGGCGCTGCGGAAACGACGATGACCGTGTCGAACGCCGCTTGACCGCCCGTCTCGAACAGCAATGGAATGTCGAACAGCAGCGCCGGCGCGTCGTGATGATCGGCGATGAACCGCTCGCGCCGCGCCATCACCGCGGGATGAACGATGGCCTCCAGCGCGGCGAGTTCATCCCGATCGCCGAGCACTTTTGCCGCAAGGGCGTCGCGATCAACCCCGCCCGCACTTGTCGTCTTGGGAAAGCGCTGCTCGATCGCCCCGACCAGCGTCCCGCCGGGGCCTTGCATCGACCGCACTTCGGCATCGGCGTCGAACACGGGGATGCCCGCTTTGGCAAACATTGCGGCGACGGTCGATTTGCCCATGCCGATCGACCCGGTGATGGCTAGTTTGATCATCGGCGCAGCATCGCGAGCAGCTCGGCGTCGCGGTCGCGCGGCGGAGCGACGCCGAACAACGCTTCGAAACTGTCGGCCGCCTGCTCGACCAGGACCGACAGGCCGTCGATCACCGTCAGTCCGCGGGGCCGCGCGGCGGTCGTCAGCGGCGTCGGCAAGGGCGCACTCACCAGGTCGAGCACCCACCCGTCCTTCACCATCGGGCCGATATCGATTGGAGTCGGCGCCACCCCGCTCATGCCGATCGGGGTGGCATTGATCAGTCCCACCGCGTCGATCGGCGTGTCGAACGGACGGGGCCGCTCCCTGGTCCGGAACTCGACCGCCAGGCTGGTCGCTTCCGCCATGTCGCGCGCCTGAAGTATCGCCGGCCCGGTCTCGAGCAGCCGCAGCGCCAGCAGCGCCGCTCGCGCCGCGCCGCCATTGCCGAGAACGACGATCCTCGTCTCGGTCCGGTTCTTCACCAGTGGCGCGATCAGGTCGCGGATCGCGGTGACGTCGGTGTTGCCTGCCCGCAGTTGGCCGTCGCGATGAACCAACAAGTTCGTCGCCCCCGTCGCAGTGGCGAGGTCCGACGCCGAATCCGCCATCAGCAGCGCATCCAGCTTGACCGGCATGGTAACGTTGCATCCACGCCAGGCGGGGTCGGCACGCCGACGTTCGAGATAATCCGCAAGGTCGCCCCGGCTGACCTTGGTTGCACGATAGTCGCCGTCGAGCGACAGCGCATCGAGCCAGAAGCGGTGGATTGCCGGCGATTTGGACTGGACGATCGGATCGCCGATTACCTCGGCATAGGCGGGTGTTGACGTCATGACGGCATCAAGGCCCGTGCCCGAAGCGCACCCAGCAACGGAATGAGCGGCATCCCCAGAATGGTGAAATGGTCTCCCTCAACGGAGTGAAACAAAGTCACCCCGCGCCCCTCCATCCGGAACACCCCGACGCAGCTGCCGACCGCCGGCCATTCCTGCTCGAGATAGGTGTGGATGAATTCGCTCGATAATGGACGCACGTGGAGCAGCGCCTGTTCCCCATGCGCCCAGTCGACCCGTCCGTCTAGGGCCAGGGCAACGGCACTGCTCAGCCGCATTGTGCGGCCGGAAAACAGCCGCAAATGCTCCGCCGCCTCGTTGCGGTCGGTCGGCTTATCGAATTGCCGGCCGTCGACACTGACCAGCGAATCGCCGCCGATCGTCCAACTTCCGGAGTGGCGCGTGCTGGTTTCGATCGCTTTCGCTTCGGCCAGCGCCCGCGCCAGGGCGGCGTCGTTGCCGTCATGTCGCCGCTTGAGGTCCGCTTCGTCGACCTGCGCCGGATCGACCGCAAACCGAACCCCGGCTGCATCGAGCATCGCTGCCCGGATAGTGCTTGCCGAGGCGAGGGTCAGGTTCATGTCGTTGGTGTAACCCTGTGGATAAGCGTGTTACTCGACTAGCGGCGGATATGGGGATCGTCCAACCCGCGGGTGCCGTCCACAATCGCCCCGCGATCATCCACAATCGATCCACAAGCGGCTCGCGGGCGTCCCCAATCTGTGAATCATGGGAGTCATGCAGCACGACTCGCGGGAATCGGGCGAGTTGTCCGATCGCCGTCGCTGTTGGCAAATGCGGGAGGGGGCCTTAAGCCCCGCTGCCAAGCGACCTACTAACAACTCCAATCTAGAATCTATTATTATATATAAAGGAGAAAGAGGGTGGCGCCCTCGCTCGAACCGACCTCCCAATCGATGAACAAGCCCCTGCTCGCCGTGCTCCGCGGGGAGCGCCGCGATCCGCCGCCGATGTGGCTGATGCGCCAGGCCGGGCGCTATCTTCCCGAATATCGTGCGCTTCGGGCGGAAAAGGGCGGCTTCCTCGACCTGGTCTACGACCCCGCCGCCGCCGCCGAGGTCACGCTCCAGCCGCTGCGCCGCTTTGCCTTCGACGGCGCCATCCTGTTTTCCGATATCCTCATCGTGCCCTATGCGCTGGGCCAGAACCTGTGGTTCGAGACGGGCGAGGGTCCGCGGCTCGCCCCGAAGATGGTCGATGCCACGCTGACCGACCTCCAGCCCGCGCTGGAGCGGCTGCAGCCGGTCTACGAGACCGTTCGGCGGGTCAAGGCGGCCCTGGCCCCGGAAACGACCTTCCTGGGCTTCGCAGGCAGCCCTTGGACCGTCGCCACCTACATGATCGCCGGCCAGGGCAGCCGCGAGCAGGCCGAAGCCCGTCAGCTGGCCTATGACGACCCCGCCAAGATGGACTCGATCCTCGATGCCATCGCCGCGGTCACGGTCGACTATCTGTCGGGCCAGATCGACGCCGGGGTCGAGGCAGTGCAGTTGTTCGACAGCTGGTCGGGCAGCCTTGCACCGGCGCAGTTCGAGCGGTTCGTCATTGCCCGTAACGCTTGGATCGTCGCCGAACTGAAAAAGCGCCATCCCGATACGCCAGTCATCGGCTTTCCCAAGGGTGCCGGCGGCAAGCTTGGCGCCTATGCCCGCGAAACCGGTTGCGATGCGATCGGGCTCGACGAGACGGTCGATCCGGCATGGGCCCATCGCGAACTTCCCGACGGCCTCCCCGTCCAGGGCAATCTCGACCCACTCGCGTTGATGGCCGGCGGCGAGCCTTTGCGCGACGCCACCAACCGCGTGCTTGACGCGCTCGGCGCTCGCCCGCACATCTTCAATCTCGGCCACGGCATCGGCCAGCACACGCCGATCGCCCATGTCGAACAATTGGTCGATCTGGTTAAGGGCAGGGGATGATACGGTGTTGAGCGACTATGCCGGTTTCCTTGGCGCCGCCTATCTGTGGGTCAAGGCCGCGCACATCACCTTCGTCATCTTTTGGATGGCTGGTCTGTTCCTGCTCCCCCGCTTCTACGTCTATCACCATGCCACCACCCCCGGATCGGCCGAGGATCGCGCCTGGATCGAGCGCGAGGACCGCACGCGCACGATCATTCTCGGCCCGGCGATGCTGATCGTTTGGACGCTTGGGCTGCTGCTGGCGGTCCACCTCAATGTGTTCCGCGAACCCTGGTTCATCGCCAAGTTCGCGCTGGTCGTCGCGCTGACCGGCTACCAAGGCTGGATTTCGTCCTACGGCAAGAAGCTTGCCAAGGGCATGCGCCCGCTCGAGAACCGCACGCTGCGGATCATGAACGAGATCCCCGGGGTCGCCGCGGCGCTGATCGTCGTCCTGGTCATCGTCCGCCCGTTCTGAAGGGATTCCTCCCAGCCGGTGCCCCTTGAAGACGAACCGCCCCGTCCCCCATATTGACTATCCCGGGGTCGCCACTTAGTGCCGCTTCATACGGCGCGCCGACCCCAATTCCCTTATCGTCGGTGCGGCCTGTTCCATTGCGGCGTCCTGCCGTCCTGCGTACTCGCTTCCCCGCGACCCGAACACGAAAAGCGTCAGCCCAATGCATCTCAAGGATCTCAAGAAAAACACCCCCGCCGAATTGGTCGCCATGGCCGAGGAGATGGGCATCGAGGGCGCGTCGACCCTGCGCAAGCAGGATCTGATGTTCGGCATCCTCAAGGTGCGCGCCGAAAGCGGTGCCGAGATCATGGGGATGGGCACGATCGAGGTGCTAAACGACGGCTTCGGCTTCCTGCGCAGCCCCGAGGCAAACTATCTCGCCGGCCCCGACGACATCTATGTCGCGCCCAACCTGGTCCGCAAGTTCGGGCTCCGTACCGGCGACACGGTCGAGGGCGAGATCCGCGGTCCCAAGGACGGTGAGCGGTATTTCGCTCTGACCCGCGTCACCCAGATCAACTTCGACGATCCCGACGCGGTCCGCCACCGGGTCAATTTCGACAATCTCACCCCGCTCTATCCCGATAGCAAGCTGACCCTCGACAGCGCCGATCCGACCCAGAAGGACAAGTCGGCCCGCGTGATCGACATCGTCAGTCCGCAGGGCAAGGGCCAGCGTGCGCTGATCGTCGCTCCGCCGCGCACCGGCAAGACCGTGCTGCTGCAGAATATCGCGCGTGCCATCACCGACAATCATCCCGAAGTGTTCCTGATCGTTCTGCTGATCGACGAGCGGCCCGAGGAAGTCACCGACATGCAGCGCAGCGTGAAGGGTGAGGTCATCTCGTCCACCTTCGACGAACCCGCGCAGCGCCACGTCCAGGTTGCCGAAATGGTGATCGAGAAAGCCAAGCGCCTGGTCGAGCACAAGAAGGATGTCGTCATCCTGCTCGACTCGATCACCCGCCTCGGCCGCGCCTACAACACCGTCGTCCCCTCGTCGGGCAAGGTGCTGACCGGCGGCGTCGATGCCAATGCGTTGCAGCGGCCGAAGCGCTTCTTCGGTGCCGCGCGCAATATCGAGGAGGGCGGATCGCTGTCGATCATCGCCACCGCGCTGATCGATACCGGATCCAAGATGGACGAGGTCATTTTCGAAGAGTTCAAGGGCACCGGCAACTCGGAAATCGTGCTCGACCGCAAGGTCAGCGACAAGCGCATCTTCCCGAGCCTCGACGTCGGCAAGTCCGGCACCCGCAAGGAAGAACTGCTGGTCGATCCCGCCACCCTCAGCAAGATGTGGGTGCTGCGCCGAATCCTGATGCAGATGGGTACCGTCGACGCGATGCAGTTCCTGCTCGACAAGATGAAAGACGCCAAGTCGAACGAGGACTTCTTCGCCTCGATGAACCAATAGCCGAGCCGGCAAGTCCGGCACGCTTCATGCGTGTCGGATTTGCCGACCGCGCGGAGCGTCGCCGATGTTCAATTTCTCCTCCATCTTCACCGCGTCGGGCCTGGCGCAACTCGGTCAGATCATCATCGGCGATCTGACGATGGCCGGCGACAATGTTGTCATCATGGGGTCGCTCGCCTCGGGCCTGCCCGAAAAGGACCGCAAGAAGGTCCTGCTGTTCGGCGTCGGCATGGCGCTGGTGTTCCTGATCGGCTTCGCGCTGTTGGCGACCCAGTTGCTCAAGATTACCGGCCTGGTGTTTGCCGGCGGGCTCTTGCTGCTCTGGGTCGCCTACAACATGCTGCGGGAGCTTCACCCGGCGAAGTCGGTCGTGGCTGACGATCCCGATACGGTCGCGGTCGAGGGCCCGCCCGCGACTAAGACGCTGCTCCAGGCGGCAATCCAGATCACCATCGCCGATCTCAGCATGAGCCTCGACAACGTGCTGCTGGTGGCGTCGATCGCGCGCGAAAACCCAGCCCTGCTGTTCGTCGGGCTGACCTTTTCGGTGCTGTTCATGGGCTTTGCCGCCAATTACGTCGCCCGCCTGATCCAGCGCTTCCACTGGATCAACTACATCGGCCTGGCCGTAATTCTCTACGTCGCCACCAAGATGATCTACGAAGGCTGGGTTGGCGGTGAACATGTCATGGGGTTGAGGAATCTCGTCGGCCTCGGCTAGGGGTCGCGGATGGATCCCTCCTCCCTCCTCGCGCCCGACGCGATCGCCGTTTTCTTCGAGATTCTGGCGATCGACATCGTGCTTGCCGGCGACAATGCGATCGTTGTCGGCGCGCTTGCCGCCGGACTTCCCGCCGATCAGCGCAAGAAGGTCATCCTCATCGGCGTGCTTGCCGCGCTTGTCCTTCGGATCGCCTTCGCACTCGTCGTCAGCCAGCTGCTGCAGGTCGTCGGACTGATCCTCGCCGGCGGGCTGTTGTTGCTGTGGGTAGCGTGGAAGATGTGGCGCGAGCTTAAGCATTCTTCCGAATCTGCGGGATCGCCCGAGATCGTGGGCGACGAGCATAGCGGACTGAAATCGCCCAAGTCCTTCGCCAGCGCCGCCTGGGGCGTCGCCGTAGCCGATGTCAGCATGAGCCTGGACAACGTCCTCGCGGTTGCCGGCGCGGCCAAGGATCATCCGCAAATCCTCATCTTCGGGCTGATCTTGTCGGTCATCCTGATGGGCGTCGCCGCCAATTTCATCGCTCGCTACATCGAGCGTCATCGCTGGATCGCCTATGTCGGGCTGGCGGTCATCGTCTGGGTCGCGGCGAAAATGATCTGGGAAGGGTGGCACAGCGTCGCCCCGGTGCTGGGCGTCTGACGAACTCAATCTCCACCGACACGATCGTCGCGCTGTCGAGCGGACGTCCGCCCGCGGCGGTCGCCGTCATCCGCACCAGCGGCCCGCATGCCCTCGCGGCGGCCGAGGCCGTGATCGGCCAACTCCCCGAAGCCAGGCAGGCGGCGCTCCGCACACTGCGCGACCCACGAAGCGGTGAGGTGCTCGATCGTGCCCTGGTTTTGCGGTTCGATGCTCCCGCCTCGGCGACGGGTGAATATATCGTTGAATATCAATGTCATGGTGGACGCGCGGTGGCCGACGCGATTGTGTCGACGCTTGCCACCCAACCAGGATTACGGCTGGCCGAGCCCGGCGAGTTTACCCGCCGTGCCTTTCACAACGGGCGCATCGATCTGACCGAAGCCGAGGGTCTGGCCGACCTGCTCGAGGCAGAAACCGAAGGTCAGCGTCGCGCCGCCTTGCAGATGGCCGGCGGGGGAGTTCGGCGGCTGGTTGAAGCCTGGCGAAACCGCATCGTGTTGCTGTCGGCGCAGGCCGAAGCCGCAATCGACTATGTCGATGAAGAGGATGAAACCGCAACCGACACCGGGCGCCTGGCCGACGAAGCCGTGGCCATCGCCGCAGAACTCCGTCAATGGCTTGACCGACCGCGCATCGAACCGCTCAAGGCCGGCATTCGGATCGTCGTAGCAGGACCGCCCAATGCCGGAAAATCCAGCCTGATCAATGCTTTGAGCGAAAGCGACCGGGCCATTGTCACCGATATTCCGGGTACAACCCGTGACGTCATTGAAGTCCCGGTGGCAATCGATGGCATTCCATTCGTCCTCGTCGACACGGCGGGTCTTCGCGATGGTGAAGATATGGTCGAGCGAATGGGAATTGATCGTGCACAGTCAGAAATTCAGCGCGCCGATATCCTACTGTGGCTCGGCGATCCCGATGTCGCGCCCGAGCATCCGCAGCTTATTCGTATCCATGCTAAGTTCGATATTCACGGTCCCGAGTCGCAGATCCCGGAGTCATTGGCGGTTTCATCTGTCACCCGTGCAGGGCTTTCCGACCTGATTACCGAGCTTGGAGCTAGAGCAAATCGCCTTATGCCGTCGGAAGACGGCATCGCGCTGAATGAGCGCCAAGCAATTGAAATTAGTCGAGCATTTGCTGCGCTGCAGCAGAGGAATAGCGATATTGTCGTACTAGCCGAGCTTCTTCGGGTGGCGCGCGATGCGTTGGACCGAATTACGGGCCGATCAGGCATTGAAGATACGCTTGATGCGCTGTTTGGCCGATTTTGCCTCGGAAAGTAGTGTTTCACGTGAAACATCTGCCCAAAACAACGATTACGCGCTAATGGCGTTTGATGTTTGATGTTTTGGTTATCGGTGGCGGCCATGCGGGGGTCGAAGCGGCGACCACAGCTGCGCGACGAGGCGCACGCGTGGCCTTAATCAGTTTCCGGCCGCACGACATCGGTCAAATGAGCTGCAACCCGTCGATCGGCGGCGTTGGCAAAGGACATCTCGTCCGCGAACTCGACGTGTTCGACGGGGTGATGGCGAAGGCGGCGGATCGCGCAGCCATCCATCGCCGAATGCTCAACCGGAGCAAGGGAAGTGCGGTTCAGGGACCCCGAGTTCAGGCCGATCGCGCCCTGTATCGTCAAGCGGTTGCAAAGGCCGTTGCAGCGGCGGATGTTGCGAACATCTATGGCGAAGTCGGCGCATTGTTAGTCGTCAACGGCGGGATTGTCGGCGTAGCACTTGCGGGCGGCGAGACAATTAATTGCCGCGCCGTAGTTCTTGCGACGGGTACCTTCCTGGATGCAGAGCTTTTCTGCGGTCTAGACCGCATTCCGGGCGGTCGGCGCGACGAGCGTTCGTCGATCCCGCTTGCAAGCCAGTTGCGCGATCTCGGCCTGGCACAGGGACGCTTGAAGACGGGGACACCCCCGCGACTGAACGGTCGAACGATCGACTGGGCGAGGCTTGCTCCGCAACCGAGCGACCGGGAGCATTGGTCGCTGTCCGCACTATCGCCAGAGGCTCGACCTCCTGAAGTGGCTTGCGCGATTACCCGAACCAATGAGCGCACCCACGCCATCATTGGGAATAATCTGGATCGATCGCCGTTGTTCGCGGGTGCGATCGAGGGGAGGGGGCCGCGATACTGTCCATCGATCGAGGACAAGATCAAGCGTTTCGGTGAACGCGACGGGCACCAGATCTTCCTGGAGCCCGAGGGGCTTACGACCGACATGGTCTACCCCAACGGTATCAGCACGTCGCTGCCGGCCGACGTCCAGCAGCAGTTTGTAAATAGCATTGCTGGTCTTGAACGCTGCGAGATCGTCCGGCCCGGCTATGCCGTCGAATATGAATATGCCGATGCCCGCAAATTGCGCTCGACCCTTGAGCATGGCGAAATGCCCGGGCTGTTTCTCGCGGGACAAATTAATGGCACGACGGGTTACGAGGAGGCGGCGGCGCAAGGCCTGGTCGCGGGCCTGAATGCAGCAGCACATGCCAGGGGTCTAGGAATAGTCACGTTCGATCGTCGATCATCGTACGTCGGTGTCATGATCGATGACTTGACGCTGCAAGGGGTGACGGAGCCATACCGCATGATGACCGCTCGGGCCGAGCATCGTTTGTACCTCCGTGCCGATAACGCCACGACGCGGCTTGGCCCCGAAGCGCTCGAAACCAACGCAATCTCTCAAGATCGCCGAGATTTCATCCAGAGACATTTCGAGTTTCGTTCGCTCCCGTCCTTTGCGGAGACGGAGGAGGGCACTGCAGACGCCATGTACGCGCCTTATATTGCTCGGCAGGATCGGGAATGGGGAGCTGTCCAGCGCGATTCCCAAATCGCCATTCCAGCCCGGCTAGATTTCTCGTCGGTTCCCGGACTCTCGAACGAAGCGATCGAGCGGCTTCAATCCGCAAGGCCGGAGACGATCGATCAAGCCTCGCGCATCCCTGGCATTACACCAGCCGCCCTTGCCGCCCTCCATGTTGCGTCCAGTCGTCGTGCCGCATGATTGATGTTTCACGTGAAACATCTGAAAAGCTTGCCCGCTTTGCCGAACTGGTCGTCGATGAAAATCAGCGTCAAAATTTGATCGCTAAATCAACGCTCGACGACCTCTGTACGCGCCATATCGAGGACGCCGCCCAACTCATTGCATATGGTGCTCGCAGTGCGACTTGGCTCGATATCGGGTCGGGCGCAGGACTCCCCGGGATCGTGATCTCGATCATCACCAATGACCCCGTTATCCTCGTCGAACCCCGCCGCCTCCGTGCGGAATTTCTCCAACGTACCGTTTCCGATCTAGAACTTTCCGCCACCGTGTCACAATCGAAGGTCGAAGCCATTCGGCGCTCGCCGGTTGACGTCATCACCGCCCGCGCGGTCGCCTCGCTCGACCGTTTGTTCGGCATGGCCAGCCATTTGTCGCACAAGGGGACGATCTGGGTTCTCCCCAAGGGAAGAAGCGCGCATTTGGAACTGGAGGAAGCGCGAAAGACATGGCAGGGTGAGTTCAGGCTCGAACCCAGCCGCACCGATCCCGACGCGCACATCCTGATCGCGTCGAACGTCCGGCGCAAATCGCGAGCCAGGGGAATGGCATGATCCGTATCGTCGTCGCCAATCAGAAGGGTGGAGTGGGGAAAACCACCACCGCGATCAATCTTGCTACAGCGCTCGCCGCGATCGGGTGGAAAGTGCTGCTGGTCGATCTCGATCCCCAGGGAAACGCGTCGACCGGCCTCGGCGTCGGCCAGGACGCGCGAACCACGTCAAGTTACGATCTGCTAATCGGCGGATCGACCGTGCTCGAAGCGGCGATTGCTACCCGTGTCCCGCGTCTCGATCTCGTTCCTGCCACGGTCGATCTATCGGGGGCCGAAATCGAACTGGTCGACATGGAGCACCGTACCCATCGGCTGTCCAATGCTCTCGACGACGTTCCGGCGGGGCGATGGGATGTGGTGCTCATCGACTGTCCGCCTTCGCTCGGTCTGCTTACCCTCAATGCCATGGTTGCCGCGCAGCAGCTGCTGGTCCCACTTCAGTGCGAGTTTTTCGCACTGGAAGGGCTCTCGCAGCTTCTCCAGACCGTCGAGCGGGTCCGCCAGTCGTTCAACCCGTCGCTTGCGATCCTCGGGGTGGCCTTAACGATGTTCGACCGCCGCAACAATTTGTCGCAGCAAGTCGCCGAAGACGTTCGCGCCTGCCTAGGCGTCGCGGTGTTCGACACCGTAATCCCCCGCAACGTCCGCCTTTCCGAAGCCCCAAGCCACGGATTGCCTGCCTTGATCTACGATCTCAAATGTCCGGGATCCGAAGCCTATATCCGGCTCGCGCGCGAGGTCATGGCGCGCCTGTCGCGAGTCCGGGCAGAGGCCGAAGCGGCATGAGCGACCCGAAGAAGCACGGCCTTGGCCGCGGGCTCAGCGCCTTGCTTGGAGAAGCGCCTCGGCCGGGTTCGGTCAGCGATGAAGGACGAACAGGCGGGGTGCAGTCAATCGCTACGGCGCGCATCCACGCCAATCCCGATCAGCCGCGCAAGCATTTCGACGACGAGAGCTTAGGCGAACTTGCCGAGTTGATCGCTCAGCACGGTGTAATCCAGCCAATCCTCGTCCGCCGCTCTGGCGACGGCTACGAAATCATTGCCGGCGAACGGCGATGGCGTGCTGCCCAGCGGGCTCAGGTGCACTCGATTCCCGCAGTCATTCGCGGAGACAGCGATTCAGCCGTCGCCGAAATCGCGCTGATCGAGAACATCCAGCGCCAAGACCTCAATGCGATCGAAGAGGCAGAAGGCTATAAGACGCTGATCGCGACGCACGGTCATGGGCAGGATGCGGTCGCTAAGCTGGTAGGCAAATCGCGTAGTCACGTCGCCAACCTGTTGAGATTGCTCGATTTGCCCGACGCAGTACGAAAGATGCTAGTGCGAGGCGATCTCACTATGGGTCATGCGCGCGCTATCGCGAGCCATGACGATCCCGAACGCCTCGCGCAGGAAATCGTCGCAGGCGGCCTGAGCGTTCGTCAGGCCGAGCAACTCGCAAAGAAGATCCGTCCTGGCGCCGGGCGGGATTTCGGCCGGGCATCCGAACGCAATTCGCCCCCGAAGGTCGACGCCGATCTGGCGGTGCTCGAGCGCCAATTGGGCGACCTCTTGGGGCTGAAGGTGAAAGTCGGCCACAGCGGCCCCGGCGGAACGGTCAGCCTGTTCTATTCGAGCCTCGACCAGCTCGACATGATCTGCCAGCGCTTGAGCGGAGAGCCGATCTAGTTCCTACTAACGTCGGCGTCCGGCGACCCGGGCGATCGTGATGAATTCCTCGCCCAAGGCCGCCACGGGCGGCTCGTCGGACAGCATTGCTGCCCGCTCCAGCGCCGCGACTCGTTCCATCGCTTGTGTAATTCGCTCGGCATTCCAATTGGTCAGAAGCCTGTGCATCAAGGCTTTGTCTTTCCAGAACAAGGACTTGCCCATCGACGTCAAGACGCCGTCGACCCGCTCGCCGCGTTCGATTCTGGCGCGTAGTGGAGCGATCTGGACGAGTCGACGCTGGAGCGCGCGAACCGCAGGGATCGTTTCTCCGGCCGTGAGAGCTGATCGATCGAATTCCTCCAGCAACGCGCGACCGTCACCGGCCAGCGCGAGATCGCCAAGACGCATCAGGTTTCCTTCGGACGCGTCGGCGCCAAGCAGGTCGATCGTGTCGTGGGTCAAATCACGTACCCGGTCTGGCGCGGCGTCGAGGAATAGCGCGAATTTAGCCACTTCCTGCGCAACGATCGCCTGATTGCTGCCGCACGCCATCGCCAGTCGCGCTGCCACGTCGCCATCGATCCGGAGCCCCTCCGCGCGACCGGCACTGATCACCATCTGGTCGGCGTCCGCGCCTTCGGGGATATAAGATTGCGCGGTGGCGGCGTGCGCGTGCGCTTCGGCCAACTTCACCAGCGCGGACGTCTTGCGCAGCGCCCCGCCGATCGCGATCACCGGGCTTTCGACCCCCGCAGCGTCGAGCAGGCCCGCGACTCCCTCGGCAATCTCGTCGCCGGCGGGCTCGATCCAGATCGCCCGCGGGCCGCCGAACAGGGCCATTGCGCCGGCCTCGTCAGCCAGTATTGCTGGATCGGACTTAACGCTCCCAGCCATGACCGCGAACTTTTCCGCGCTAAGGCTTGCCAGCAACCGAGCGGCAAGGTGACGCGATCCTGCCTCGTCGGGGCCGTAGAAAAGGTAGAAGCGTACCGCCGGGTCGGGTCGGTCGATCGCCCGCCCGATCGCGCCCTTGGTCAGCTTCACGGTGTTGCGGGAGCGCGCGAAACGAACAAAGCCAAGCGCCCAACCATCTGGTCGGCAATGACCTCGGATAGTCGTTCGAGCGCGGTCTGCTCGGCAGCGATGGTGGCATATTGCGACGACACCACGTCGATCCCCGCATCCGATCCGGCCGTGGCATCGAGCACGACCGCGCCGGTCGCCAGTTCGACCAGGCGATACCGCGCGCGCAGCGTGCGCCGTTCGCGGGTGGTGGCGCGATCGCCGCGTATCCCGAAGCCCGTTATATCGTCGTCCAGCTCGACCTCGAGCCGGTAAGTCGGATTGCCCCCGGCATCACCCAGTTTGGTGACCAGCGCATTGCGCACCAGCCAGCCGCCCTTGCCGGGAATATCGCGCACCTGGATCGATCGCAGCGACGTCGCCACCGCGCCGCTCTCGCCACCCGCATACATCGGCCGCAGCCCGCATGCCCCAAGCGCCAGTGCAAGGGCAGCGACGGGGAAGGCAAGGGCGCGCATCATGCGACGATATTGACCAGCCGGTCGGGAACTACAATCACCTTGCGCGGCGCCGCCCCGGACAATTGCGCCTGAACCTTGGGCGATGCGAGCGCCAGCGCTTCCGCCTCGTCCTTCGGCAGGCCGCGCGCCACCGCAATCGTATCACGCAATTTTCCGTTGACTTGGATCGCCAGCGTGACCGCTTCATCGACCAACAGGGCGGGATCGTGCTTCGGCCATGCAGCGTCGGCGATCATCCCCGCTTCGCCCCGCGCTGCCCAGGCTTCCTCGGCCAGATGCGGCGCACCCGGTGCAACGAGCAGCAGCAAGGTGCGGATCGACTCGTCGCGGGTCGCCGATGGCTTGGCCTTCTCGATCGCGTTGGTCAGCTCGTACAGTGCGGCGACCGATTTGTTGAACTGCAATCCGTCGATCGCTTCGCCGACGCCGTGGATCGCGCGATGCAGCTTGCGGTTGAGCGCCTCGTCGTCGCCGACATTGCCCATTGGCGCGGTGGCCAGGCGCCAGACGCGCTGGACAAATCGCGCCGCGCCTTCGATCCCGCCGATCGACCACTCCAGGTCGCGTTCGGGCGGGGAATCGCTGAGCATGAACCAGCGCACGGCATCGGCCCCGTAGCGATCGAGGATCGGCTCGGGATCGACCGTATTCTTCTTCGATTTGGACATCTTTTCGACCCGTCCGCTGGTCACGGCCGCGCCCGATTCGACGTGAATCCAGTCGTCGCCCTCGCGCTTGACCTCGTCGGGGCTGAGCCAGCTTCCGTCGCCGGCGCGATAGGTCTCGTGGGTCACCATGCCCTGCGTGAACAGTCCGGCGAAGGGCTCAGTCATGCCGATCTTGCCGATCCGTTCCAGCGCGCGGGTCCAGAAACGGGCGTAGAGCAGGTGCAGGATCGCATGCTCGACCCCGCCGATATATTGCCCGACAGGAAGCCAGGCCTCCGCTTCGGCGCGGTCGAACGGCTTGTCCTTGGGCTGGCTGGCGAAGCGGATGAAGTACCAGCTCGAATCCACGAACGTATCCAAAGTATCGGTTTCGCGCCGCGCCTTGCCGCCGCACTTGGGGCAATCGACCAGCCGCCAGCCGTCGTGGCGATCGAGCGGGTTGCCCGGCAGGTCGAAGCTGACGTCTTCGGGTAACACCACCGGCAATTGGTCGCGCGGGACACCGACCGGGCCGCAACCGTCGCAATGGATGATCGGGATCGGGGTCCCCCAGTAGCGCTGTCGGCTCACGCCCCAGTCGCGCAGGCGATATTGGGTGACGCCCTTGCCCCAGCCGGCGGTTTCGGCGCGGCGGATGACTTCGGCGGCGGCGGCTTCGCTGGTCAGCCCGTCGAGAAAGTCCGAATTGACCGCGACGCCGCGCTCAGTTTCCGCCTCGACCAGCGGATCGTTCGCGCCCGATGGACTGTCGGCCACCACCCGGCGGAACGGAAGCCGGTACTTGGTTGCGAATTCATAATCGCGCACGTCGTGTGCCGGCACGCCGAACAGCGCGCCGGTGCCGTAGTCCATCAGCACGAAGTTGGCGATCCAGACGGGCAGTTTGCGCTTCGGATCCAAGGGATGGATGACCTGCAGCCCGGTATCGATCCCGAGCTTTTCGGCGGTCTCGATCTCCGCCGCGGTGGTGCCGCCTTTGCGGCATTGGTCGATGAAGGCACGTACCTTCGGATCGCTCGCCGCCAGTCCTTCGGCGATGGGATGGCCGGGCGAAATGGCGACGAAGCTCGCACCGAAAATGGTGTCGGGCCGCGTCGTGAACACCTCGACATCGCAATTGGGCGATCCCGGCGCTTGGCCGACCATCCGGAAACAGAATTGCAGCCCCTGGCTCTTGCCGATCCAGTTTTCCTGCATCAGCCGCACCTTGTCGGGCCAGTCGTCGAGCGACCCGAGGCCGGCGAGCAGCTCCTCGGCGAAATCGGTGATCTTCAGGAACCACTGGTTGAGCTTGCGCCGCTCGACCGCTGCGCCCGATCGCCAACCCTTGCCGTCGATCACCTGTTCGTTGGCCAGGACGGTCATGTCGACCGGGTCCCAATTAACCTCGCTCTCCTTGCGGAACACGAGGCCGGCTTCCATCAAATCAAGAAACAGCGCTTGCTCATGGCCATAATAATCGGGCTCGCAGGTAGCGAGTTCGCGGCTCCAGTCGAGCGCGAAGCCGATCCGCTTGAGCTGGCCGCGCATCGCCGCGATGTTGGCGCGGGTCCACGTGCCGGGGTGGACTTTCTTTTCCATCGCCGCATTTTCGGCCGGCATGCCGAACGCGTCCCAGCCCATCGGGTGAAGCACCTCGAAGCCCTGCATCCGCCGGAAGCGCGCCAGCACGTCGCCCATCGTGTAATTGCGGACGTGACCCATGTGGATCCGCCCCGACGGATAGGGAAACATCTCGAGCACGTAGCTCTTGGGCTTGGGGCTGGCGCTGTCGGCGACGAAGCTTTGCGCCTCGTCCCAGCGCGCCTGCCAGCGGGCGTCGGCCGCGCCGGGGTCGAAGCGTTCGCCGGTGGACGGGGGTGATATGTCGTTCATCACCGGCGCTTAAGCACAAACTGCCCCCCGGTGCACAGGGGGAGTTAGCCGATGCTGGTTCGGCGAAGGTCGCGGGCGCGGGTCAGGATGATGTCTTCCAGCTTCTGCACCGTCGCCGCGGCGACCGGCGCGTCGACCCAGGTACCGCCCTGGTTGACCTGGCGGCTTGCGGCGACGCGAAGCGCATCGGCGCGTAGGTCCTGGTCGAGGATCGAGACGGTCAGCTTGATCCGCTCGCCCGGGTTTTGCGGGCTGGCGTACCAGTCGGTGACGATCACGCCACCGGTCGGGTCGGCCTGGAGCAGCGGCGCGAACGACACGGTGTCGATCGCCGCCCGCCACAGATAGCCGTTGACCCCGATGCTCGTCATCCGCGACGGTGCCAGACGGCTGGGCGCTTCGCGATTGCGGGTGCAGGCCGCGCTGGACAGCGCGAGTGACGCGAGGACAAGGGCGGTAACGGGCAAGCGGGACATGGCGCTTCCTAGGCTGGAGGGTTTCGCCCAGCGTTATAGATGCTCGCCGCACCGCCGCAAGCGGCAAGCGCATCGTGCGCGGGCAATGGAACCATTCACCGGATTGTCACACTGTGTTCATCATCGCGACAGGATTGTGGACTTAGCGCAACAGGCCGGGGATGAAGTGATCCGCCCGTTGGAACTATCACTGCCGAAGCGCTATATGTCCTTGGCAAGGAGTTGTTTTCAAGTGCGTCACAGGGGAGCAATGTTCGGGATGTGGGCCGGTGCGATGGGCGCCGCGGCGCTGCTCGTCCTGCCCGCGGTGGCCACTGCCAAGCCCGAATCGAAGCGTCCGTCGGCAATTTCGCTGTCGTTCGACCGGGTCGGCACCTTCACTCCGGCGACCGCCGATCCACGGCTGGCCGCAGCCTTCGCCAATCGCGGCAACACCCTGACCGATTTCAAGTTCACACCGGCCGCGCCCAAGAGCCGTCCCTCGCAAGTCCGCGTCGCGATCCGTGCCCGGGCCGACACTGCGGCGCGCGTGAGCGATGTCGCTGCCGCCTCGCCGGCGGTGGGTGCATTGACTCCGGCCAGCTACAATCTGGGCGTTTCGGTCGGATGGCGGCGTTTCGCACTGACCGGCGACGTCGCGCGCAATCGTTCGGGCAGCCTCGCGCTCGGCGGGCGAGAGACTGCGGTGGTGGGCGTCAACTACTCGCTCAACAAGCGTCTCACCGGGCGCGTCGCCGCCGTTGCCGAACGCAGCGACGGCACCCAGGCACCGGCGATCGGCTCTGAAAAGGCCTACGCCCTCGACGTCGGCGGCGCGGTCGCGCTGACCCGCAGCATCGCCCTGACCGGCGGCGTACGTTACAAGGTCGATCGTGAGCGTCAGTCGGCGCTCAAGGACGATCGCCGTGACAGCCAGGCCGTGTACGTCGGGACGGCGTTTAAATTCTAACCCCAGCGACTGCTGATCGGCTCGACACGGTTCGCGCCGCGCTGCGCGCTGCCGCGACCAAGGCGGCGCGTGCGCCGTCGGCCATCACGCTGATCGCTGTCACCAAGACGCATTCGGCCGAGGAGATTGTGCCGCTGATCGAAGCAGGCGTGAAGGATTTCGGCGAAAGTCGGGTGCAGGAAGCGGCGTCGAAGTGGCCAGCGCTGCGCGCCGGGAATCCAGGTCTCAGACTTCACATGATCGGCCGGTTGCAGTCGAACAAGGCCGCCGAGGCCGTCGAACTGTTCGATGTTATCCACTCGCTCGACCGCCCGTCGCTGCTCGATGCGCTCGTTCAGGCCGGGACCAAGGCCGGGAAGTTTCCCGAATGCTTCGTGCAGGTGAATGTCGGCAACGAGGAGCAGAAGGGCGGGGTCCTTCCCGCCGGTCTGGGCGAGTTCCTGTCCCGGGTCCGTGCGTCGCCGCTCCCGCTCGCGGGTCTGATGTGCATTCCCCCCGCGACGCTCGAACCCGCACCGTTTTTCGCTTTCCTCGGCGAGTTGGCGCGGCGTCATGACGTCAGCGGACTGTCGATGGGAATGAGCGCCGATTTCGAAACGGCGGTCATGCTCGGCGCGACCCACGTCCGCGTCGGGAGCGCGCTGTTCGCCTAGTCTAGATGCCCGCTGCGGCGGCGCTTGGTCTCGATATAATCGGCGTTGTGCGGATTGACCGGCAAGTGGTGGGCCACTCGCTCCACGACCGCGATTCCTTCCGCTTCCAGACCTTCCACCTTGGCCGGATTGTTGGTCAGCAACCGCACCTGCTCCGCTCCAAGCGCCCGAAGCATGGCTGCCGCGGTGGCATAGTCGCGCTCGTCATCGGCGAAGCCCAGCCGGCGATTGGCATCGACCGTGTCGAGCCCGCGATCCTGCAGTGCATAGGCACGGATCTTGTTCGCCAGCCCGATTCCGCGCCCCTCTTGGCGGAGATAGAGCAGGATTCCCCCGCCGGAATCCGCGATCAGCCGAAGCGCTTCCTTCAATTGCGGCCCGCAATCGCATTTCAGGCTGCCGAACACATCGCCCGTCAGGCATTCGCTGTGCAGGCGGACCAATGGCGGCTCGCCGCCTGGCGCGCCGATCACCAGGGCAACATGTTCGGCCCCCGTCGATGGTTCGCGAAACGCCACCACCTGCGCCTCGCCTATGTCCTCGACCGGCAGGCGAGCCCGCGCGGCGATGGTCGCAGTCGCGGGTCGAACGATGTCGTCTGGCATGACTTCGGCAGGCGAAATCCCGTCACCATTGACCAGCCACAAAGCCGGCAGCAACCCCGCCAGTCGCGCCAGCTTGAGCGCCGCGGTCGCTTCGTCGGCATGGTCGATCGGCACCGCCACCAGTGGGCCGGGCAGGAATCGATCGAAGTCTTGCCCCGGATCGGCCAGCGCTCGGACCGTTGCGGGGTCCAGCCAGTCGCTGCGGCGAAGCTCCACCGGCGCGCGTCCCGCTGCGGCCAGTTGGTTGCCGAGCCCCAGCGCGGCCGCGCGATTGCCGCTGATCAGGACATTGGCCGTGGACCCGGGGTCGGCAAGCGCCAGCATCGCCGGACTTCCCGTCTCGACCGACAGGACGACCAACGCGCCGACCCGCACCGGGCGCCCGCCACGAAGCGCGGCGATGGCGGCCTCGAGCGGCGCGATGGTCAAACCTCAAGCTCCACGACCAACGGGACGTGATCCGAAGGCCGCTCCCACGACCGGCACGGCTCATGAACGCGATGGCTCACCGCCTGCTCGGCAAGGCCCGGGCTGGCCCACATATGATCCAGCCGCCGCCCGCGGTCGTTGGCGGTATGATCGGGCGATCGATAGCTCCACCAGGTGAAGCAACGCTCGGGCGCAGGGATGAACTTGCGACCCAAATCGACCCAGTCGTGCGCCTGCTGCAGTCGCTTGAGCGCTGCAATCTCGATCGGCGTATGGCTCACCACGTCGACCAGGGCCTTGTGACTCCACACGTCGCAATCGAGCGGCGCGACGTTGAAATCGCCGACGATCAGGGTTGGCTCGGCCAAGCCCTCCGACCAGCGCGTCATCCGCTCGAGGAAATCGAGTTTCTGCCCGAATTTGGGGTTGAGGTCGCGATCGGGGATATCGCCGCCGGCGGGGATGTAGACGTTCTCCAGCCGAATCCCGCAATCGAGCCGCGCCCCGACATGCCGTGCCTCGCCATTGTCCTGCCAGTCGTGCCGCCCTTCGTCGTGCAGCGGCAGCCGCGACAGGATCGCCACCCCATGATGCATCTTCTGGCCGTTAAGCTTGTGATGGACGTAGCCCCGTTGGTGAAAAAGCTCGGCCGGGAAGACGCTGTCGAGCGCCTTGGTCTCCTGCAGGCAGAGGATGTCGGGCGCCTCCTCGGACAGGAAACGCTCCACCAGCGGCAGGCGCGCACGGACCGAATTGATGTTCCAGCTGGCGATCTTGATACGGGTCACGAGCGTCGCTTAGCCCAAGTTTGGCGGTGATGGACCAAAATAAAAGGCCCCCGCTCCGGGGGCATTGGAGCGAGGGCCAACCTGGCGTTCGTCACGCAAGGCGACCGCCGCGACCTTGGGTAACAGGGGGAAACCCCAAGTCTTGATACGACGATCAAGCTGACCTTTACGTCACCTTCCCTGACCGCGACATGAACAGTTTCGGATTGCTACTCGTTTCGCCGGATCAACGACCGCGTTTCTTCGGTTCGGCATAGACGAAAGCATTCTCAGCCACCGCCACATTGTAGCGCTGACTGTCGAGTTTGACGGTCGTCCTCTTGTTCTGCGCATCGGTCGCGGTCCAGCCTTCCAGCAGCAGCCCGCCGGGCGACGCCGGATTGCGGACGAAACCGAGCAGGATGGTGCCGAATTCGGGGCGTCGGGCATCGCGCGCCCGGACCAGCAGGACGCGCGGGTCTTTGCTCGCCACCACGCGTGCGATGCGCTGCAGGTCGGGATTGCTCGACAACAGGATCGACAGCGGCGATTTCGCGACCGGCCAACTCGACTTCTGCCCGACATCGTAATCGATGAAGGTCAGCGTCTTGCCATTGCCGACCAGCAGCATGTTCGCCCCGCGACCATATTCGAAGCGAATCTTGCCCGGCCGCTTCATCTGCAGGGTGCCGCGAAGCGATCGGTTCCTGCTGTCGGTCTGGACGAAGTTGGCGGTCATCGACTGGGCGGCGGCAAGGTGCGCCTCAACCCGCGCAAGGTCGCCATTCTGTTGTGCCTGCGCCGGCGCAACGACCATCGTGACCGCAGCGATCGGCGCCAAGATACGCGCGAAATGGCTCGGGAAAGTCATCTTTTCTTCTCCTGGAGGTTGCCGTTCGACTGGCATTCCCGCGTTGAATGCCCCCTGAACCCCAAGAGTTCCCTGCATTCAGGTCCGCTGCGATCGATCAGATCGCATGCCCGTCGGTATCGATCAGCACTTCTCGGCGGCCGACATGGTCGGGCTGCCCGACCAGTCCGTCTTTCTCCATCCGCTCGATCAACCGCGCCGCGCTGTTGTATCCGATGCGCAATTGACGCTGGATGTAACTGGTCGATGCCTTCTGGCTTTCGGCGACGGTCTGGATGGCCTTGCGGTACAATTGGGTCTCGGCATCGTCCTCGCCGACCGGCTGGCCGTCGAACAGATAGCCGCCATCCTCGGGTTCCTCGGTCACCGCCTGGATGTAATCGGGGACGCCCTGCTTGCGCCAATGTTCGGCTACCAGCCGCACCTCGTCGTCGCTGACGAACGGCCCGTGGATGCGCATGATCTGCTTGCCGCCGGGCATGTACAACATGTCGCCCTTGCCCAGCAGCTGCTCAGCGCCCTGCTCGCCAAGGATCGTGCGGCTGTCGATCTTGCTCGTCACCTGGAAGCTGATGCGGGTCGGCAGATTGGCCTTGATGACGCCAGTGATGACGTCGACCGACGGCCGCTGCGTCGCCATGATCAGGTGGATCCCCGCCGCGCGCGCCTTTTGCGCCAGCCGCTGGATCAGGAACTCGACCTCCTTGCCGGCGGTCATCATCAGGTCGGCCAGTTCGTCGACCACCACCACGATCTGCGGCAGCACTTCATATTCGAGCTCTTCGGTTTCGTAGACCGGCTGGCCGGTGTCGGCGTTATATCCCGTCTGCACCCGTCGCCCGAGCTGCGCGCCCTTGGCCTTTGCGTCGCGCACCTTGGCATTGAAGCTCGACAATTGGCGGACGCCGAGGCTCGCCATCATGCGATAGCGTTCCTCCATCTGCTCGACGGTCCATTTGAGCGCGCGGATCGCCTTGCCCGGCTCGGTGACCACCGGGGCCAGCAGGTGCGGGATATCCTCGTATACCGACAGCTCGAGCATCTTGGGATCGATCAGGATCATCCGGCACTCGTCCGGCCCCATGCGGTACAGCAGCGACAGGATCATGCAGTTGAGGCCCACCGACTTGCCCGATCCGGTGGTTCCCGCGACCAGCAGGTGCGGCATCGGTGCCAGGTCGGCGATGACCGGATCGCCGGCGATATTCTTGCCCAGCACCAGCGGCAGGCTCATTGCCTGATCGTCATAGGCCTGGCTGCCGATAAGCTCGGACAAGGCAACCGATTCGCGCTTGGGGTTGGGCAGTTCGATGCCGATCACGCTGCGCCCGGGGATGGTCGCGACCCGCGCCGACAGCGCCGACATGTTGCGTGCGATATCGTCCGCCAGCTGGATCACGCGGCTGGCCTTGATTCCCGATGCCGGCTCCAATTCGTACATCG
Source organism: uncultured Alphaproteobacteria bacterium (assembly GCA_963740965.1). Classification (GTDB taxonomy): domain Bacteria; phylum Pseudomonadota; class Alphaproteobacteria; order Sphingomonadales; family Sphingomonadaceae; genus Sphingomicrobium. The sequence goes on along the minus strand of CAVUFW010000002.1, from coordinate 253,578 downwards.
TCACCACCGGCCCCGGACGGACCTCGACGATGTCGCCGCGGACGTGGAAATCCTCCAGCACGCTTTCCAGCAACCGGGCGTTGCGCTCCAGCCCGGCGCGGTCGATGACGTTCTTGCCCGACGCGGGGGCGGGGCTCAGCAGATCGACCGACGGAAGCGCATAATTGTCGCCCAGCGCCAGGCTCGCCTGATTTGCAGCCTTGCCCTTGCGTGCCGGCTGCTTGGCGGCGGCGGCGATCGCCCGCGTCGGTTCGGTCACCGCCACGCTCGGCCGCGAGCGCGGCGGAAGCGCGGCGGCCTCGCGGATGTCGCGCTCCTCGACCGTCTTGCGCGGCGGCTTGACCGGGCGTTCGGCGCCGCGCCTGAACATCCGCGTCGGCATCAGTCCGCCGATCCAGCCGCGCTCTGCCTCGTTCAGTCCGAAGGCGATCCAGCCCAAAGTCACGCCGCTCAAGGCCAGCAACGCCAGAACGGTCAGGTGCAGCGGCCCTTCGATCGCCGGATTGCCGATCAGGCTGATCGCCGTATCCGCCCCGTGCGCACCGGCCAGCCCGATCGCCCCGCCCCAGCCCGCGGGCAGGCCCGAAACCGCCGCCCCGCGCAGCATGCCCAGCGCAACACCGAGCAACAGGACGCCGATCACCGCCACGAACAAAGATCGTCCCAGCCGCCCCGACGGTTCGCCGCGCATCAGGCGCAGCCCGGCGACGGCGATCACCGGCAGCAGCAGCGCCGCTGCCGGACCGAACAACGTCAGCAGCAAATCGCTCGAATAGGCGCCGACGCTGCCCAGCCAATTGACCGGCGGGCCGCCAGCGGCGGTCGAAAAGCTCGGGTCGACGCTGCTGTGGGTCAGCAGCGCGATTGCCTGGGCAATGCTTGCGCTGATCAGCACCGCGCCGACCGTGCGCATGACAAGCAGGCGCACCGAATCGCGAAGCTTCTCTCTCCAGTCCGGCCCCAAATCGCGCTTGCGGGCCCGTTCGGCGGCGGTCGCCATCAAAATTCCCCCGGGCAAAATCTTCCCGCTACAATGCGCTTCGGGCGAGTCCGCGGTCAAGTTGATGATCGTTATTGCCAGCCAGGCGACGCAATCCGGCAACAGCCGGCATCTCGCCTTCGCTGCGGCGAAGCGCTAGAACGACGGCATGAGCCGAACCGACGTCATCATTCTCGGCGGAGGCCTGATCGGCCTTGCCCTCGCCGCCGCGCTCGACAGCAGCGGCCTGACCGTGGCAGTGGTCGATCCGATCGATCCCGACAGCTGGAAGGACGCCAGCTTCGACGGCCGCACCAGCGCGGTCTCGTCGAGTTCGCGGCGCATGTTCGAAGCGATCGGACTGGTGCCGCATCTTGGTCACCCGGGAAGCCCGATTCGGACCATCCGCGTCGCCGACGGTCTCGCCCCCGGCGCGCTGGCGTTCGAACCGCCGCAGGGGGATGACGAGCCGCTCGGCTGGATGCACGAGAACCGCCATCTGCGGCAGGCGCTTCGTGCCCGTGCCGAGGCTGGAAAGAATATCGCGCTTCACTGGAAGTCCAGGGCGACCAGCGTCGACCGTGCCGAGCATGGCGTTACCGTTACCCTCGACACTGGCGAGACGCTGACCGCGGCTCTTCTCGTATCGGCGGAAGGTCGCAACAGCGCCACGCGGGAGGCCGCCGGAATTCGCGTCGCCCGCTGGCAATATGAGCATGCGGCGATCGTCTCGACCTTGAGCCACGAACGCCCGCACGACGGCGTGGCATGGGAGATCTTTTATCCCGGCGGCCCGTTTGCGCTGCTGCCGATGACCGACCTCGACGGCAGCCCGCGCTCGGCGATCGTCTGGTCGGTGGCCAAGGACGATGCTGCCGGTTTCCTGTCGCTCGACGACGACGATTTCGCCGCCGAGGCGCAGGCCGCGATGGGTAATTTCCTCGGATCGGTGAAACTGCTCACCCCGCGCTCGTCCTATCCATTGGGTTTCCACCACGCCGCGCGCATCACCGACCGCCGGCTCGCGCTGGTCGGCGACAGCGCGCATGCGGTTCATCCGATTGCCGGCCAGGGGCTCAATCTCGGCTTCCGCGACGCCGCCGCGCTGGCGCAGGTGCTGGTCGAGGGCGCGCGGCTGGGTCTCGACCTCGGCGACCGGCAGTTGCTCGACCGTTACGAACGTTGGCGCGGTCTCGATACTTTGATGGTGGCGATGGCGACCGACGGCCTGACGCGGTTGTTCGGCATACCGGGCCGCTTGCCCTCGGCGGTTCGGCGCTTCAGCATGGCGGTGACCGACCGGATCGCGCCGCTCCGCGATCGGCTGGCGGCCGAAGCGCGCGGCACCACGGGGGATTTGCCGCTGCTGCTTCGGGGGCTGCCGATCTAGACGGTCACGCTGGCGACCGCTTGTTCCTCCTGCGTCGCCTGCCTCGGTCGGGTCATCACAAACGGACCCGACATCAGGTCGATCGCAATCGTCCAGGTGCCGCTAATCTCGTGGCCCTCGTCCAGGATCCGTCCTTCATAGTCGATCGGCGCCAGCAACATATTATGGGTGTCATAGATTTTGGTGATACTCAGCCGTTCGCCGTCATGCTGCCCGGCGCAGGTCGAATGGATCGGGCCGGCAAGGTCGAAGTTGGTCCCGTCTTCCTCGATCACGCCACTGACCAGGCCGCCGTCGTCGCGCAGGTCGATGCTGAACGGCACCGGGTCCAGGCTTCCGCTATAAGCATAGCTACCCGTCCATCGACCGGTCAGGTCCGTCACTGCACCGTCTGGGTCATGTCCGCCCCGCCGGGGGCCAGGCGCTGGAATTGCATCAGTTGGACGACCAGGTCCGCGCGCCCGGCCAGCGTCACTTCCTCCAACAACGCCTGCTTCGCACCCGCGTCGAAGGGCGCGACTTGGGCGATGGCGTTGACCAGCATTTCGTCGTCCAGCCGTCCGACTGCATCCCAGTCGACCGCCAGGCTCAGCGAATCGCCGAACCGCCGTGCCTCGCGCTCGACGTCGGCCCGCTGGATGCTCGACAGCGGTTCGGGATCGTCATCGTCGAACGCAGCGATATCGATGTCGGCCTGGCGATAGGGCGTGGTGGCCTCGGCCTCGGCGATCAACCGGAAGCGGCTCGACCCCAGCAGCATGATGTTGAAACGGCCATCGTCCAGTTCCTCGACGCCGACCAGCTCGCCGACGCAGCCGACCTGATAGAGGCCCGGCGGTTCCTGATTTTCGGTCGGCTGGATCATCGCGATCCGCCCCGGTCCGGCCATCGCGTCCTGCACCATCGCGCGATAGCGGTCCTCGAAGATATGCAACGGCAGGTGCGACCGTGGAAACAGGATCGCGCCACTCAGCGGAAACAACGGGACTCGGTTCGGTTTGCTCATGTGAAGAGTAACGCCGACAGCCGCCGCCGGATGCCACGGCCCCATTGGTCTTCGAAGCCCGCCGCCTCCAGCATCTGTAGCAAGCGAGCCTTGGCCGCGCCGTCGTTCCAGGTCGGATCGTTACCGATGATCGTCAGCAGTTCCTCCGCCGCCGAATCACGATCGCCCCCGGCGACCTTGGCATTGGCGATCGCGAACCGTGCCTCGTGATCGTCGGGATTGGCCGCCAACCGGGCCTGCTCGGCACTGACGTCGACGGCTGGCGCACTGACCAGGTCGAGCGCCGCGCGCGCCCGCGCGATCGCCGGATGCACGCTCGCCGACGGGTCGATCGCGTCGAGCAGCAGGCGCGCCTCGTCGGCCTGTCCGTCGGCGACCAGCGCCCGGACCAGACCGCCGATCACCTCGGCATTGCCCGGGTCCATCGCCTGCACCTGCATGAAAATGTTGACCGCCCGCGCCGCGTCGCCCTCGGCAAGCACACTTTCGCCCATCGCGATCAACGGCGCGATCTCGGCCTGCAACTCCTGCGCTTCGCCCTTGACGGGCAGCTGGCCGAGCAGTTGGTCGAGCGCCTTGCCAAGCGCCGCCTCGGTCCGGAATTGGGTCAGGTCGGCGACCGGCTGGCCCTGGAACATGGCATAGACCGTCGGTACGGACTGGATCCGGAATTGCGCGGCGATGATCTTGTCGGCGTCGACGTCGATCCGCTTCAGGACCACGCCCTTGGCGGCATAATCGGTCGCCACCTTGTCCAGGATCGGGTTCAATTGCTTGCACGGTCCGCACCAGGTGGCTGTGAATTGCAGGATCACCAGGCCGGTCATCGACGGGGTGATGATGTCGCGCTCGAAAGCCGCGATCGCTTCGCGTTCGGCCTCGCTCATTCCAAGTGTGGCCACGGTCGTCCTTCTCCTTGCGCGCGTTGGGGGCCGATATGGGGACTGGCCCGCCGGGTGTCGAGGGTAGGCGAAAGGCTCGAAAGCGGGTTGCCGACCCCAAAGGGCGATGCTAAGCGCCCGCCTCACCCGACCGGCACACGTGCCGGATCAAGCGTCAGAGCGGGCGTAGCTCAGGGGTAGAGCACAACCTTGCCAAGGTTGGGGTCGAGGGTTCGAATCCCTTCGCCCGCTCCAGACAAAGCAGTCTGGTGACTGTTTTTCTGAAGCGCCGGAGCGCAGCGACGGGCAATCTCACCAAAAATCTTACCTCTTCTGCGCCTTTAGCGTCGCCACTTCGGCCGGGGTCAGCTTTCTGTTCGACCGCACCGGGCAATAGGTCGATCCCAGCGAATCGGGGACGTAGATTTCGGCATCGTTGCCCGCGCAGATGAATCCTCCGCCGCGCGAGCGGAGCGCGATCCGGTTTTCGAAGTCGAGCCGCGTAGCGCAATAGCCCAGGGTCCGAAGCTCGTAATAATCTCGGGCATTGGTGTTGACGTAGATGATGTCGCCCGGCCCCTGGCGAAAGCCGGTGACGTTGGCGGCATAGAAGCATTGGTTGCGGCCGCCGGCATTGGCCTGGGCCGGCACCGGCCCGGCCGGCGCCTGGGCGTAGGCATTGCATCCGGCAAGCATCGCCGCGGCGGTCAGTGGCAGAAGGATGCGCATCGTCAACTCCCTCTTATCGTGATGGTTCAGCAACGCCTGACGATGCGCCCGGTTGCGATCCGGGTAAAGGGTCAGCCGACCCGGCGCACCACGTGCGCCGCAATCACCGCCTTGGTCGCCGCCTGCATCATGCCCTGTGCCTGTCCGCCGGCCTTGTTGGGCACGGTCATGATCGCCATCGCATAGACCGTGCCGTCGGGTGCGGTGAGCAGCCCGATGTCGTTGATCCCGCCGATCCGCCCGCCAAGCTCCTGCCCGGTCCCGGTCTTGTGGCTCCACCGCCAGCCGGGGCTGAGCGCGGCGCGCACCCGCGCTTTCCCGGTCCGGGTCTGGCCCATGGTGTTGAGCAGACGCTGGGTCGATGCCGGCGACAGCAGTTCGCCCCGCTTCAGCCGTGCCAGCGCCATCGCCACCGCGTGCGGGCTGGCCCCGTCGTAGGGGTCGTTTATATAGCGCTCGAAGGACAGTCGCCGCACCGCCATCGGCAGCGCCGACCGCGCCTTGTAGAAGGCGTCGCCGATTGAATAGCTCTGGCTCCACGTCAGCCCGGCGATCTTCGACTGGAGCGACCGTTCGCCGTCGAAGAAGCGTACCGCGCCGATCCCCTTGCGCTGGATCATCGATCGCACCGCGTCGGGCCCGCCGATCGATCGCATCAGGCTGTCATTGGCGGTATTGTCACTTTCGGTGATAGCGGTGAACAGCAGCGCGCCGACGGTCGTGGTGTGGCCTCCGCCCAGGATCTTGGCGGCAATCGGCTGGTGGAACAAGGTAAGGTCGCTGCGGCTGATCGTCACCCGGTCGTTCAGGCTCACCGTTCCGCGATCAACCGCATCGAGCGCGGTGATCGCGACCCACAGTTTGGAACAGCTCTGCTGCGGGAACAGGCTGGCGCTGTTGTAATCGATCGTCCAGCCGTCTCTCAGGCTGACCACCGCGATTCCCGCCTTGCCGTCGAAACTTCGGCCCAACCGGTTGATCTCGTCGCGCAGTCCGATCGGTGCCTGGCCGGGACGCGCGAACGGCGACACCGCCGGCCGCGTCATGGCATTCGTCTGCTGCTGCGGGCCGGCGGGCAGCGGCGCCAGCGGATCGCGCTGCGCCGTGGTAGCGCTGCTGACCGCCACCAGCCCTACCGCAATACCGATCCGACGGACCACTGACGTCATGACTTCACCCCGATATTCTCATGCCCGCGACGATGCGACGGCCTGCCTGAACCCAGCCTTCACGCGATCCGCAGAATCGCAAAACTGCGTAATCGAATCAAGCGCTTGTTAGCGGCGGTCGGCCAGCAACGCCGAGCTTTCGATCTCGTCCAGCGCGCGATGCGCCGCGACATAGCGCCGCGCCTTCGCGATCCACGGGCCCGCGCGGCTCGCGCCCGGCAGCCGCATCGTCTCGGCCAGCGCGACGTCGACCTGCCCCTGCTCCAGCCGGGCGAGCGCCCGCTCGTAGCGCGCCTCGGGCTTGGGCGACGGCGCGGTCGCCCGGCGGATCGCGACGATCGATCCCAGCTCGCGCTGGATCCCCTGCCACAGCCCCTCGTCGGGTGCGCCGCGGCGAAGCTCGTTCTGCAACCGGCCGTAATCGCTGATCAGCGCGTCCAGCGTGACCGGCGTCCGCGACGAGGTGATGATCGTCGCCACCGCGACCGGGTTCTGCCCGCCGAAACGCTCGGCGAGCAAGGTCTCCAGGAAGCCCAGCGGCACACCCCGGTCGATCGCCCGGCGGCTGGCGAAGGCGACCAGCAACGCATCGGCGCGGCCGACCGAACCGGCATTGCGCTGGGTCATGTTCTCGACGTTGCGCAACCGCGCCTCGAGCACCGCCAGGCGGTCGGCGGCGGCGGGGTCGGTCGCTGCGAGGCTCGCGACTGGCGGCTGGATCGCGGGCTGGGCCGGTTGAAGCACCATGGCCGGTGCCGCCTGCGGGGCGACCCCAAGGAAGCGCGCCCCCGCGTCCCAGTGCGACAAACCCCAGACCGCAAGCCCCGCACCGACCAGGATCAGCAGGATGACCCAGGCCAGGATCGCAGCCCAACGGGTGGACGGTCGGGGCTGGACGTTCATGCGTTGAGTTTCTGCCACAGCGTCGCGGCCAGTTCCAGCACGGCCGCGTCGGTCGGGGCGGACACCGATTGCACCGCGCGCCATCCGGTGCCGCACGCCGCAGCTGCGGCCGGGCTGATCGCCGCGATCGCGATCGTTTCGCGCGCCGTCACCAGTTCGGCAAGCCGCGCCCCCGCACGCGGGCTATGCACCAGCGCCACCCCGCCGGTCAGCGCGTCGAGCGCCGGCGGCGGGTCGATCGCGACGCTGTCGTAGACCGCGATTTCGGTGACTCCGGTAACCGATCGGTGATTGCGGCCGGTCAGGTGGAGGTAGCGCAAGTCCTGCGGCAGGCGCCCGGCCAGCTGGGCGGCATCGCCGCTGCCCGTTTCGGCGATCACCAGTCCCGCCTGCTGGGCGGCGGCGGCGGTTGCTGCACCGACGCAATAGGCCGGCAGGCTGCTGACCGACGCCAGCTGCATCCCGCCATGCCGGACGGCATTGGCGCTGGTCAGCAACAAGGCATCATACTGGGCGGAATCGGGTGCGGCCCAGTCGATTCCCGTGACTTCGAACAGGGGAACCGCGACCGCGTCCAGGCCGGCCGCTTCGGCCCGCGCCAGGGTCGCGCTCGCCCCGGGCTCGGGGCGCAGGATGACGACCTTGCTCATGCCCCGTCTCCGGGTCCTTCGAACAGCGCCCGCGTGGCGGGGCAGGCGCGTTGCAGCATGGCCGCCGCAAGCGCCTCGGCTTCGGCCTCGTCGGCCACCGTGCGATCCTCGGCGATCCGCTCGACCCCGTCGCCGCTCAGGATTTCGGCGCGCAGCCGCAGTCCGTTGCCCGACACTTCGGCCAGCGCCGCAACCGGAGAGTGGCACGATCCGCCGAGCGCGCGGGTGAACGCCCGCTCGATCCGCACCGCGCGGCACGTATCCTCGTGATTGATCGCCCCCAGCAGCGCGCGCATCTCGTCGTCGTCGCTTCGGCATTCGACCCCGATCGCCGCCTGGCCCGGCGCGGGCAGCATCGTTTCGACCGGCACCGGCGATCCCGCCTCGATCCCCAACCGGTCGAGCCCCGCGGCGGCAAGCATCGTAGCATCGGCCTCGCCCCGCGCGATCTTGTCCAGCCGGGTCTGTACGTTGCCGCGGATCGGCTCGATCGTCAGGTCGGGCCGAAGTGCCAGCAATTGCGCTGCGCGGCGCGGCGATGACGTCGCCACCACGGCTCCCTGCTTCAGCCCGTCGATCGATCGCACCCCGATCAGCCGGTCGCGGCCGTCGGCGCGTTCCAGCATCGCGGCGATCACCAGAGTCTCGGGCCGTTCGCTCTCGACATCCTTCATCGAATGAACCGACAGGTCGGTTTCGCGGTCCAGCAGCGCGCGGTCCAATTCTTTTGTCCACAGCGCCTTGCCGCCGACCTCGGCCAGCGGCCGGTCCTGGATCTTGTCGCCGCTGGTGCGAATGGTGCGGATCACCACCGTCCCGCTGGCCCAGCCATGCGCCGCTTCCAGCGCCGCCGCGACCTTGTTCGCCTGCGCCACCGCCAGCGGAGATCCGCGCGTTCCCAATGTGATGATACGTTCCATGGGCGCTGCACTAGCCGAGGGTTGCCCCTTGAGGCAAAGGGGTCCGCACATGGCGCTCATCCTCGGTCTCGAATCGTCCTGCGACGACAGCGCGGTAGCGCTGGTCGATGGCGACCGTCAGATCCTTGCGCAGGCGGTGGTCGGGCAGAACGAGGCGCATCGCCCGTTCGGCGGGGTCGTCCCGGAAATCGCTGCCCGCGCCCATGTCGACATCCTGCCCGGGCTGATCCGCCAGGTGCTGGCCGAAGCCGACGTCTCGATCGGGCAGATCGACGCCATTGCCGCCACTGCTGGGCCGGGCTTGATCGGCGGGGTGATGGTCGCGCTGCTGGCGGGCAAGGGGCTGGCCATCGCCACCCGCAAGCCGTTGATCGCGGTCAATCACCTCGAAGGTCATGCACTGTCGCCCCGGCTGGTCGATCGCAGTCTCGATTTTCCCTACCTCCTCCTCCTCGCTAGCGGTGGCCATTGCCAGTTGCTCGAAGTGCGCGGGGTCGGCGATTACCGGCGGTTGGCGACGACCATTGATGACGCCGCCGGCGAAGCCTTCGACAAGGCGGCCAAATTGCTCGGGCTCGGTTATCCCGGCGGTCCGGCGATCGAATTGCTGGCCCACGACGGCGATCCCACGGCGGTCAAATTGCCGCGTCCCTTGGTCGGCAGCGGCGAGCCGCATTTCTCCTTCGCCGGGCTCAAGGGCGCGGTGCAGCGTGAAGTCGCCACCGGCAAATATCGCGCCGAGGACATGGCTGCCAGTTTCCAGCAGGCGGTGATCGACTGCATGGTCGACCGCACCCGCCTCGCGCTTGCCGCCAGCGATGCGCCGACGCTCGTCGTCGCCGGCGGGGTTGCCGCCAACGGGCCGCTGCGCACCGCGCTCGCCGACTTGGCGGCTGCTGAGGGTCGCGCGTTCAGCGTGCCGCCGGCCTGGCTGTGCACCGACAATGCGGCGATGATCGCCTGGGCCGGTGCGGAGCGACTGGCGCTCGGCCTGACCGACCCGCTCGACGCACCGGCGCGGGCGCGCTGGCCATTGGATCAGACTGCCGACAAGGTGCGCGGCGCGGGGGCAAAGGCATGAGCGGAATCGAGAAACTGGCGGTGATCGGCGGCGGCGCATGGGGCACCGCGCTGGCCCAGGTCGCGGCGGCGGGCGGGCGCGAAACCCTGCTGTGGGCGATCGAGGATGACGTCGTGGCGGCGATCAACAAGATCCACGAAAATCCCGTCTATCTGAAGGGAATCAAGCTCGATCCCGCGATCCGCGCGACCAGCAACTTCTCCGAACTGAAGTCGGTCGACGCGTGGCTGGTGGTGACCCCCGCCCAGCATATGCGCGCCGTCCTGTCACGCTCGCCTTGCCCGAAGATGCCGCTGATCCTGTGCTCGAAGGGGATCGAGGATTCATCGGGCAAGATGCTTCACGACGTCGCGCGCGATGTCTGCGCCACTTCGCCGGTGGCGGTATTGTCGGGTCCGACTTTCGCGCATGAAGTCGCTGCGGGCATGCCCACCGCGGTGACCCTCGCCTGCGACGATCAGGCGCTTGCCGAGCGCCTTCGCGACCGGATCGCGCTGCCCACCTTCCGCACCTATCTGACCGACGACGTTGCCGGCGCGGAAGTCGGCGGCGCGGTCAAGAACGTGCTCGCCATCGCCTGCGGTGTCGTCGAAGGCCGGAATCTCGGCCAGAATGCCCGCGCCGCCTTGATCGCCCGCGGGTTCGCCGAAATGACCCGCTTCGGCCTCGCCATGGGCGCGCGCCGCGAAACGCTCGCCGGCCTATCGGGCTTGGGCGATCTGGTGCTGACCTGTTCTTCTACCGCAAGCCGCAATTTCTCGCTCGGCAAGGCCATCGGGGAAGGTCGCGATCCCGCTGCGCTGATGGCCGACCGCCGCACCGTAGCCGAAGGGGCCTCCACCGCGCCGGTGTTGAAACGCGTCGCCGATGCGAAAGGCGTCGACATGCCGATCGTGACCGCGGTCGATGCCCTGCTGTGCGGCCAGGAAAGCGTCGAAAAAGTCCTCGAAGCCCTAATGGCCCGCCCCCCCAGAGCAGAATCCCACTAGCCGCCCCTCCCCTTCTTCAGGGGGAGGTGTCAGCGAAGGGGCGGAGGGGGCACACTATTTATTTGCCAAAGAGCCCCCTCCGTCAGCTTCGCTGACACCTCCCCCGGAAAGCCGGGGGAGGGGCTTAATCCTCAAAAATCGATCGCCACGCCCTTCTTCTCCCAATCGCCATAGCGCGTGGGGTCGAGCGGACCGCGATCGTCCTTGCCCGGGGCCGGTGTGGGCACCGGTGGCGATTTCGACAGATAAGCTGGCGGGTCGAGTTTCTTCGGGCGTTTCACAAAGTCACAGATGATGCGTAAGGGGCGCAATGCCAAGCCCCGCACCATATTCACCCGCCGACGGCAGCCCTGCCGACGGCATGGGCGCGCGCCGCGCCGCGCTGGTCATGCTCGATGCCGTCCTGCGCAAGGGCCAGACGCTCGACAGCGCCGCCTCCGCCGCGCGTGGGCTGCCGCCGGCCGATGCCGCCCATGCCTCGGCCATTGCCGGCGAGACGCTGCGCCGCCTGCCCGATCTCGACGAGTTGATAGACAGCGCGACGCGCCAGCGCCTGCCCGATGATTCGAAGGCGCGGATGGTGCTCCGCCTCGCGCTCGCGCAGAAAATCGGGCTCGACACTCCCGACCATGCCGTTGTCGCCACCGCGCTGCCACTGGTCGACGGCGGCCCGCGTCGGCTCGTTCATGGTGTCCTCGGCACCCTGCTTCGCCGTGGGCTCGGCGAGATCGAGGATCCGCGGCTTCCCGCTGATGTCGAGCAGCGTTGGGCCGCGGCCTGGGGCGACGACATGGTGTTCGCCGCCCGCGCCGCGATCGCGCAGCGCCCGCCGCTCGACCTCAGTTTCGCGCGCGATCAGGATTTTCCGCTCGGCGTCTCCCTTGCCCCGCTCCATCGCCGCATCCAACCTACTGAAATCACGTCGATTCCTGGCTTTTCGGATGGACAGTGGTGGGTCCAGGATCTCGCCGCCTCGATACCCGCGCGACTGATCCCGAATGATGCTCGGACCGTGACCGACCTCTGCGCAGCTCCCGGCGGCAAGACAATGCAGCTCGCCGCAGCCGGCCACCTCGTCACCGCGCTCGACAAGTCAAAAAGTCGTCTCGCACGACTGGCCGACAACCTCGCCCGCACCGGCCTGTCCGCCACCACCGTCGTCGCCGACGCGCTCGACTACCGGCCCGCCGACCTCGAGGACGCCGTCCTGCTCGACGCGCCTTGTTCCTCCACCGGCACCTTCCGCCGCCACCCCGAAGTCCTCTACCGCGCTCGCCCGTCGGTCATCGCCGAATTGGCCGAGCTCCAGACCAAGCTCCTCGCCCGTGCCGCGACCATGGTCCGCGCCGGTGGCACGTTGGTCTATGCCGTATGCAGCCTCGAACGTGCCGAGGGGGAGGACATCGTCGGCGCGTTCCTCGCCGCCAATCCCGGCTTCGCCATCGCTCCTCCGCGCGAAGGCGAATTGCCCGACGGCGTGACGGCGTCACCCGAAGGCTGGGTTCGCATTTTGCCGGGCATGCTGGCCGATGCCGGCGGTCTCGACGGCTTCTTCGTCGCGCGCCTTGTCGCGCCGGATAAATAGAGGCAAATCAGCCGCCATGACCTTCATCTCCACCTCGATCCTCAGCGCCGATTTCGCCAGGCTGGGCGAGGAAGTCCGCGCCATCGACGCGGCCGGCGCGGACTGGATCCATGTCGACGTGATGGACGGCCACTATGTGCCCAATCTCACGATCGGCCCGGCAGTGGTGAAGGCGCTCCGCCCCCACACCGCCAAGCCGCTCGATGTTCATCTGATGATTTCGCCGGTCGACAATTTCCTCGATGCCTTTGCCGAGGCGGGGGCCGATATCATCACCGTCCATCCCGAGGCCGGACCGCATATTCACCGTTCGGTCCAGCATATCCGGTCGCTCGGCAAGAAGGCCGGGGTTTCGCTCAATCCCGGCACCCCGGCAAAGATGCTCGATTATCTGATCGAGGATATCGATCTGGTGCTGATCATGAGCGTCAATCCCGGTTTTGGCGGGCAGAAGTTCATCCACAGCCAGCTCAAAAAGATCGAATTGGTCGCGCAGATGGTCGCCAAGCGCGGGCTCGACGTCCAGATCGAAGTCGATGGCGGCGTCGATTCCGAAACCGCACCGCTCGCCGTCTCGGCCGGCGCCACCGCGCTGGTCGCCGGCACGGCGGTGTTTCGCGACGGTCCTGACCGCTACGCCGCCAACATTGCCGCGCTCCGAGGGGAGTGATGAGCCCGACCAGTCCGCAGAAGATCGTCAGTAAGCTTGCGCGCGGATCGCTGTGGTCGCGGCTGACCGGGTCGGGAAAGAAGCCGCTGCGGCTGATCGCCGTGCCACGCGATCACGTGCTCGGCGACCGGGCGCGGGGCGATGCTCTACTCGCCGGCAAATACATCGTGGGCAGCGAAATGGTGTCGCTGGCGGATCTCGATTTCGCCGCGCTCGGGTCGACCGGCCCGCTGGCGACGTCGTTCCAGGGCTTTTCGTGGCTCCGCGATCTCGCCGCCGCGACCGGTCGCGATCGCGGCGCAAAGGTGGCGGAGGCGATGGCGGGTCGCTGGCTGGTCGCCCACGGCACCCGCATCGACGATGCCTGGGCTCCGGCATTGTGGGGGGAACGGATCCTGTTCTGGACCGCCTACGCCCCGTACATCCTGTCCAGCCGGGACGCGGGATATCGCTCGGCCTTGCTCAACACACTGGCGCGGGGTGCCCGGCACCTCGAAGTCCAGGCCGATCGCGCCGCGCCCGGCATCGACCGCATCACCGCCTGGGCGGGATCGCTCGCGGCGGCCTTGCTGATTCAGGGCGGCGCGCCGCGTGTCGCTCGGGCGGAGGCCGGATTGATGCGGGCGCTGGCCGCCGCCCAGTTCGAGGATGGCGGGCTGATGAGCCGCTCGCCATACGAGCAGATCTTGCTGGTCGATCGACTGGGCCTGCTCCGCGCTGGCTATTTCGCCGCCAAGCAGACGCTCCCCGACGGCCTCGAATCGGCTGCCGCCGCCGCCCTTGCCGCGCTCCATGGCGTCGCCATGGGCGATGGGGCACTGTCCAGCTGGCAGGGGGGCAATGCGGGCGATCCGGCGCGCATCGCGGCGCTGGTCGATGGTTGCGGCCTTCGTGCCCGACCGCTTCGCGCCGCCCGCGGCTGGGGCTATCAGCGCCTGTCCGCGCTCGGCACGATCGTGGTCATGGATGCCGGCCCGCCGCCGCCGGCCCGCATGGCTCCGCTCGGCACCGCCTCCACGCTGGCGTTCGAAATGAGCGACGGGGCGCAGCGGCTGGTGGTCAATTGCGGCGGTCCCGGCCCGGTGCCGACCGAATTGCCGCTCGAGCTGGTGGTCGCGCTGCGCACCACCGGTGCCCATTCGACGCTGTCGCTCAACGACACCAACTCGACCGCGATCATGGACGACGGCACGCTCGGCAAGGGGGTTGGCGACGTCGTCATCGATCGCGCCGAGGATAATGATTCCAGCCGTATCGACGCGTCGCACGATGGCTACGTGCGGGGCTTCGGCCTCGCTCACGAACGCTCGATGATCCTTGGTAATGACGGCAAGGAAGTTCGCGGCCAGGACAAGCTCACCCCGCGCGGGCGCAAGAAGATCAAGGCCGACGTGCCTTACGCGATCCGCTTCCACCTCGCTCCGGGGGTCGAGGCGACACCGACCGCCGATGGAATGGGTGCCATCCTTCGCTCGCCCGGCGCCCCGCCGTGGAACTTCCGTTGTCGCGGCGCGATGCTGGGGATCGAGGAAAGCCTATATATCGATTTTCGCGGCCAGCCCATCGCCACCCAGCAGATGGTGGTGGTCGGCGAAGTCTCCGCGTTGGGCGGGACCATCGCCTGGCAATTTCGTCGCTCGAGCTGAAGGACCATCATGACCGACCGCATTCCCGTCCGCCGCGCCTTGCTGTCGCTGTCCGACAAGTCCGGGATAGAGGCACTGGCCGCCGGCCTTGCCGCGGCGGGGGTCGAGCTGGTCTCGACCGGCGGTACGGCAAAAGCCTTGCGCGATCTCGGCCATGACGTGCGCGACGTCGCCGATCTCACCGGCTTTCCGGAAATGATGGATGGACGGGTCAAGACCCTCCACCCCACGGTCCACGGCGGCCTGCTCGCCGTGCGCGACAATGCCGACCACGTCGCCGCGATGGACGCGCACGGTATTGGCACGATCGACCTCGCGATCATCAATCTTTACCCCTTCGAAGCGACGGTGGCCAAGGGCGCCAGCCGTGACGAAATCATCGAGAATATCGACATCGGCGGCCCGGCGATGGTCCGGTCGGCGGCCAAGAACCATGCCTTCGTCGCAATCGTCACCGATCCCGCCGACTATCCCGAGCTGCTCGATCAGGTGGCTGGCGACGGCACCACCCTGGCCTTCCGCAAAATGCTCGCCGCCAAGGCCTACGCGCGCACCGCCGCCTACGATTCGATGATCGCCAGCTGGTTCGCCTTTGCCGACCAGGGCCAGGCCTATCCCCCGTCACGCTTCATCGTCGGGCAAAAAGCGATGGATCTGCGCTACGGCGAAAACCCGCACCAGAAGGCCGCGCTCTATTTCCCGCTAGGGCCTGCGACCCCGGGCGTCGCGCAGGCCACCCAGGTGCAGGGCAAGGAGCTTAGCTACAACAATCTCAACGACGCCAATGCCGCGATCGAACTGGTCGCCGAGTTCCGCGATGGGCCGCCGACGGTGGTGATCGTCAAGCACGCCAATCCTTGTGGCGTCGCCACGGGCGCGACGCTGGCGGAGGCCTGGACCAATGCCCTTCAATGCGACAGCGTCTCGGCATTCGGCGGGATCGTCGCCGTCAACCGCCCGCTCGACGGCGCGACCGCCAAGGCGATCTGCGAAATCTTCACCGAGGTCGTGGTCGCGCCCGACGCCGATGATGACGCCAAGGCGGCATTCGCGGCCAAGAAGAACCTGCGCCTGCTGCTGACCGGATCGCTGCCCGATCCGATGCGTGGCGGGCAGACCGTCGCCGTGATCGCCGGCGGGCTTCTGATGCAGGACCGGGACAATGGCCACGTCACCCGCGATCAGTTGAAACTGGTCACCCGGCGCGCCCCGACCGATCGGGAAATGGCCGATTGCCTGTTCGCTTGGACGGTCGCCAAGCACGTCAAGTCCAACGCCATCGTCTATGCGAAAGACGGCGTCACCGCCGGCATCGGCGCCGGCCAGATGAATCGCCGCGATTCGGCGCGGATCGCCGCGATCAAGGCGCGCGAGGCCGCCGAACTCTATGGCTGGTCGCAGCCGCGCACGGTCGGCTCGGCCGTCGCGTCGGACGCCTTTTTTCCTTTTGCCGACGGCCTGCTTGCCGCCGCCGAAGCCGGTGCGACTGCAGTCATCCAGCCGGGCGGATCGATGCGCGACGCCGACGTGATTGCGGCGGCGGACGAGGCAGGGCTGGCGATGGTCTTCACCGGCATGCGCCACTTCCGGCACTAAACGATAAACTTGTCCGCTTCGGCCGACGCCGCCAGCCCCTCGATATCCGCCTTCCGCATCCGGAACAGCATCCGGTCCTCGCGACCGAAACCGCGAGTCCAGATGACATACCCGAAGGTCGCAAAGATCAGCGGAATGCCGAAGAGCAGTTGTGCGGTGTGCGACAGGTACAGCCGGACGGGTATGCCGACCGCAAAGCCCGCCAGGATCGCCACGACCAACGCCCAGCGCCAGCCCGATACGCCGAATCCGATCGTTCGGCTGAGCAGCCTGGATTTGGCGATCGACGCGAAAGCCAGGGCCACGCACAACGCGGCTGCCGGTCCTGTCGCCTGCCATGCCTCGGGCCATTCGAGCATTCGCATCGCCAGGATGAAGGCCGCGCTCAATGCCGCCTGCAACGCAAGCATGGTCAGGCTGATCGCCATATTCTTGTGCCGCGCGACGTAGATCAAGGCCGCTTCGCTAACCACCGCGGTGGCGGCGACCACTTCGGCCGATAGCAGGAAGCCGAGCGTCGCCGTTCCGACGGTGAAGTCGGCCCCGACCAGCGCCATGACCGCATGACCGGGCAGCGCCAGCGCCAGCGCGATGCCGGCCTGCGCGGCGAGGATCCAGAACCCCACCTGGCGCACCTGCGCGGCGACTGCCGCCATATCGCCGACCGCCAGATTGCGCGCGATCACCGGCCCAAGCACCGGCTCGAAACTGGTTTTCAGCTTGGCGGGCAGGGACGCCACCTGCTGCGCAACGTAATAAACGCCGACGAATTGCGGGCTCAGGAACAGGCCGAGCACGGCAATGTCGATCCGTCGGGAGCCCCATTCGACCGCGTCCGCCGCGGCCAGCGGCATGTTGCGCCGGGCTGTCCGCCAGCTGAGGCCAAGATTCGGTCGCCAACCCCGTGGAACCCCGAATTCGCGCGCCAGCGGGATCAGGGCAGCCACCAGCGCCGCCACCATTGAGGCGACATAGGCAATGATCAGTCCATCGCGCAGCGACCAGTATGACCATAGATAGGCGACTGCGCTGATCGTCCACGGCTCGACGATCGATCGAGCCCGCACCGTCGCCCCGACATTGTTATGGTATGCCAGCGCCGACAAGGCGATGTCGGTCCAGGCAATCGTCAAGACCGTCACAGGCAGCGCCCATTCCCAGCCGTGGATCGCGCTGTTGGGGAACATCGCTTGGGGAAAGCTTCCCAGGATGATCATGCCGACCAGCGATCCGAACAATGCCGTCAGCATTGCGTCGGCGACGATGTGCGAATGCGGTCGGCTATCCGCCGCCAGTTGCTGGGCAAGTCCTCGCTTCAGCCCCAATGACGCCAGTTGCGCGGCCAGTTCGACGATCAGCACTGCGTATGCAAAACGCCCGAGCGCCGCCGCACCGTAGATCTGTCCGCCGATGAACAGGAAGGGCAACCGCGCGATCAGGCGGATGACGAAGCCCATGAAGTTTATCCGTCCACCCCGCGCGAGCGTCGCAAGATCGGCCTTCGACGCGGTCTCCGCGCCGTTCGCTCCGGTGTCTGTCTTGCCCCCCGCGTCGGTCAATGCGCCGCGCCCCAATGCGCTCCCCAGCCCACCTCGACATCCAGCGGCACGTCCAGCTTCAATGCCGGCTCGGCGGCGCTGCCCATCACTTGGCGGACGACCGCCGCGGCGGCCTCCTCCTGGCCCAGCGGCACTTCGAACAGCAATTCGTCATGCACCTGCAGCAGCATCCTGACGTCCGACAGGCCCGCCTCTGCCAGGGCTGCGTCCATGCGATTCATCGCCCGCTTGATCAGGTCGGCGCTGGTGCCCTGGATCGGGGCGTTGACTGCCGCTCGCTCGGCCCCGCCTCGAAAGCTCTGATTGGACGAACGGATATTGGGGAAGTGCGTTCGCCGCCCGAACAGCGTTCGGGTGAATCCGTTGGTGCGCGCGAAATGCAGCGTGTCGTTGATGTAGGATTGGATGCCCGGGAAACGCTCGAAATACCGGGTAATGATCGCCTTGCCCTCGTCGCGCTCGACCCCCAGCCGCCCGGCCAGCCCCCATGCCGAAATGCCGTAGAGAATGGCGAAATTGACCGTCTTCGCCCGACCGCGCGTGTCGCGATCGACCGAACCGAACAATTCCAGCGCGGTCATGTTGTGAATGTCGTCGCCCGCCGCGAATGCCGCCTTCAGTTGCGGCACATCGGCCATGTGCGCCGCCAGCCGAAGTTCGATCTGGCTGTAATCGGCGCTCATCAGGACATGACCCTCCTCCGCGACGAAGGCATCGCGGATCTGGCGGCCGATTTCGGTGCGGATCGGGATATTCTGCAGGTTGGGCTCCGTCGACGACAGCCGCCCGGTCTGAGCGCCCGACAGGCTGTAACTGGTGTGGACCCTTCCCGTCTCCGGATTGATCTGCGCCTGCAACGCGTCGGTGTAGGTGTTCTTCAATTTGGTCAGTTGGCGCCATTCCAGCACCAGCCGCGCCACCGGCACGCCTTCGCCCGCCAGACGCTCGAGTTCGGTCACATCGGTCGAATAGGTGCCGCTCTTGCCTTTGCGACCACCCTTAAGTCCCAGCCGCTCGAACAGCACCGCGCCGAGTTGCTGGGGACTGCCGATGGTGAATGGCCCTTCGGCGGCTTCGTAGACCTGCTCCTCCAGCCGCGCGATCTCGGTCGCGAAGGTGCCGCTCAGCTTCGCAAGATAGTCGCGATCGACCTTGATCCCGCGAAGTTCCATCCGCCCGACTGTCGCCGCGAGTGGACGGTCGACCATCTGATAGACCCCCGTCACCCCTTCGGCCGCGACACGCGGTTTCAGCCGCTGCCACAGGCGAAGGCAGATGTCGGCGTCCTCGGCGGCATATTCGGTCGCCGCATCCAGCGGCACCTTGTCGAAGGTGATCTGCTTCTGGCCCGTCCCGCACACCGATTTGAAGGCGATGCATTCGTGCTCGAAATGGGTCTTGGCCAGTTCGTCCAGCCCGTGTCCCGATCGTCCGGCGTCGAGGTCGAAGCTCATCACCAGCGTGTCGTCATAGGGCGCGACGTCGATCCCCGCCTTGGCGAAGATCACCCAGTCATATTTGAAATTGTGCGCGATCTTCAGGACGCTGGGGTCTTCGAGCAATGGCTTCAACGCCGCCAGCACCTCGGCAGCGGGCAGTTGAGCCGGGGCATCGGCAAACATGTCGCCGCCTCCCAGGCCATGACCGACCGGAATGTAGCAGGCTTTGTTTGGCGCGGTGGCCAGGCTGATCCCGACCAGCTTCGCCACCGTGCAGTCGATACAATCGGTTTCGGTATCGATCGCGACATAGCCGATATGCCGCGCCTCGGCGATCCACGCGTCGAGCGCTTCGCGGGTCGTCACCGTCTCATATTTCGTGCGGTCGACCGTGATCGTCTCGGGTTCCGCGGGGGCTGCCGGCGATGACGTCATGACGGCGGCGATATTGCCGGCACTCGCCCCGCCGCCGGTCCCGCCTACCCGGTTGAGCAGCGACTTGAAGCCCATGTCTTCCAGGAAGGCGCGCAGTGGCTCGGGCGGAATGCCCTTGAGCGCCAGATCCTCCAGCGGCTCGGGCAATGGCGCGTTGCATTCCAGCCGCACCAGCTCGCGCGACAGGCGCGCATTGTCGGCATGGTCGATCAACGACTGTTTCAGCTTGGGCTTCTTGATCGCCTCGGTCGATGCCAGCACGGTTTCCAGGTCGCCGTAATCGATGATCAACTGGCTGGCGGTCTTCGGTCCGATGCCCGGCACGCCCGGGATGTTATCGACGCTATCGCCCATCAGCGCCAGCACGTCGCCCAGCTTCTCGGGCGGCACGCCGAACTTGCCGATCACATAATCGGCGTCGATCCGTCGGTCGTTCATGGTGTCGAGCATGTCGACCCCCGGCTCGATCAGCTGCATCAGATCCTTGTCGCTGCTGACGATGGTGGTCGCCCAGCCGGCGGCAAGGGCGGCCTTCGTATAGCAGGCGATGATGTCGTCCGCTTCCAGCCCCTCGGTTTCGATGCAGGGGATCGAAAAGGCGCGGGTCGCGGTGCGGATCAGTGGAAATTGCGGGACCAGGTCTTCGGGCGGCGGCGGACGATGCGCCTTGTACTGATCGTACATGTCGTTGCGGAACGTCTTGGACGAAGCGTCCAGGATCACCGCCATATGCGTCGGCCCGTCGGCCTTGTTCAGGCCGTCGGCCAGCTTCCACAGCATCGCCGTGTAGCCGTAGACCGCGCCCGCCGGCTGGCCGTGGCGATTGGTCAGCGGCGGCAGCCGGTGGTAAGCGCGGAAAATATAGCTCGACCCGTCGACGAGATAGAGGTGGGGTTGGGGCTCGGACATGTGGCAGAAGCTCTAGCAGGACAGCCGCGCGATGCCAGCACTTGAGGAGTCACATCTTGGCCGAAAAATTCCAGCGTCACCGCCAGCCGTGGACCAGCGATGAAATCCAGAAGCTTCACCTGCTCGCCGGCAAGGGCATGAGTTTAAAGGCTATCAGCAAGGCCATGACCCGGAGCGAGGAAAGCATCCAGGCTCGCGCCAAGGCCGACGGGTTGAAGGTCAGTAAGCTGCGTTGAGCAGGTCCCGGGCGCGTTGCTAACTCGGGTTCGCCTTAAGTTGACGAATAGGCCGCAAAAAGGCGGCGCACTTGGGAAACTTTCTCAACCTAAGGGACCAGCACCGTGTCCACCGCCTCGGTCGCCAGGTTCGGATAATCCAGGGTGAAGTGCAGTCCCCGGCTCTCGTGCCGAGACAGGGCCGACCGAATGATCAGGTCGGCGACCTCGACCAGGTTACGAAGCTCGATCAGGTCGGGCGTGACGGTGAAGTGCTTGTAATAATCCGCCACTTCCTGACGCAGCAGATCGATCCGGTGCTTGGCGCGTTCCAGCCGCTTGGTGGTCCGAACGATCCCGACGAAGTTCCACATGAAGCGGCGGATTTCTCCCCAGCACTGCTGGATCACGACTTCCTCGTCGCTGTCGGTCACCCGGCTTTCGTCCCACGCCCGGATCGTCGGCGGAGCGGGCAGTTCATCCCAGTGGGCGATGATGTGCTTGGCGGCCGCCTCACCGAATACCAGGCATTCCAGCAGGCTGTTCGACGCCAGCCGGTTGGCCCCGTGCAGCCCCGACTGGGTGACTTCGCCCGCGGCATAGAGCCCCGGCGCATCGGTCCGGCCGTCGAGATCGACCAGCACCCCGCCGCAGGTGTAATGCTGCGCCGGGACGACGGGGATCGGCTGGGTCGTGATGTCGATCCCCAGTCCCAGCAGTTTCTCGTAGATGTTGGGGAAATGTTCTTTCACGAAGTCGGCCGGCTTGTGGCTGATGTCGAGATAGACGAAATCCAGCCCGTCGCGCTTGATTTCATGATCGATCGCCCGCGCCACGATATCGCGCGGCGCAAGCTCGGCGCGTTCGTCATAGTCGGGCATGAAGCGGTGGCCGGTCTCGGGATGCTTCAGGATCCCGCCCTCGCCGCGCACCGCCTCGGTAATAAGGAAATTCTTGACCTCCAGATTGTAGAGACAAGTCGGGTGAAATTGCATGAATTCCATGTTGCTGATCCGGCACCCCGCCCGCCACGCCATTGCAATCCCGTCCCCGGTCGCCCCGCGCGGCGCGGTCGAATAAAGGTAGGTACGCCCCGCCCCGCCGGTTGCCAGCACAGTCGCGCGCGCGGTCAATGTCTCGACCTGCCCGGTGATGCGATTGAAGGCGTAGAGCCCATGTACCGCGCCGGAAGTGCTGAAATCGTCGGCATGCCGTCCGGTGGCGAAATCAATCGCCACGTGATCGGGCAGGATCGTGATGTTGGGGTTGGCGATCGCTGCACTTTCCAGCGCCTGCTGGATCGCCCAGCCCGTGGCGTCGGCGACATGCACGATCCGGCGGAACGAGTGCCCGCCCTCGCGGGTCAAGTGCCAGCCTTCGCCATCGTCGTCCAAGTTGAAGGGAACGCCAAGCTCGGCCAGCCGGGCAATCGCAGCCGGGGCTTCGCCGACGACATGTTCGACCACCGCGCGATTGTTGAGGCCGGCCCCGGCAACCATGGTATCCTCGACATGGGCGACGAAACTGTCGCCCTTTTCGAGCACTGCAGCGATCCCGCCCTGCGCCCACTCGGTCGCCCCGCCGCCCAGCTTGCCCTTGGCCAGCACGGCTACCTTCCGGGTCGGGGCAAGCGTCAGTGCCGCAGTCAGTCCGGCCGCGCCCGACCCGATGACGATGACGTCGAAGTCGTTCACGCCGCCGGTTCCCGGGTCAGGCTCAGGAAAACATCCTCAAGATCGGGGTCGCGGGTCGACACGTCGACGATCCCCAGACCGTCGGCGGCAAGCGCGGCAAGCACGTCGCCTGCATTGACCTGATCCTTGCGGTACGTGATTTCGATCGTCCTTGGACCGGTGAGTTCGATCCGGTCGAAGCAGGTCGCGACCGGCACAGTATCGATATCGCGATCGACCTCGACCACCACGGCTTTGTCCTGCGCCTTGGCGATCAGTTCCCGCGTCGGCTCGTTGGCGATTAGCCGCCCGTGATTGATGATCGCGATGCGGTCGCAAAGCTCCTCGGCTTCCTCGAGGTAATGGGTCGTCAGAACCACCGTTACCCCGTCGCGGTTGAGCTGTCGGACATAGTCCCACAATTGCTGACGAAGCTCGATATCGACCCCCGCCGTAGGTTCGTCGAGCACCAGGATCGGGGGGCTGTGGACCATTGCCTTGGCCACCAGCAGCCGCCGCTTCATTCCGCCAGACAGGGTGCGGGCGTAGGCATCGGCCTTGTCGGTCAGCCGGACCGCGGCCAGCAACTGGTCGGTGATCCGCTTCGCTTTCGGAACGTTGTACAGCCCGGCCTGAAGCTCCAGCGCTTCACGCGGGGTGAAGAACGGGTCGAACAGGATTTCCTGGGGCACGATCCCGATCGACCGCTTGGCATTGCGTGGATGGGCATCGATATCGAATCCCCATACATTGGCTTTGCCGCCGGTCTTGGTGACCATCCCCGCCAGGATGTTGATCAGCGTCGATTTGCCGGCACCGTTCGGGCCCAACAGGCCGAAGATCTGCCCGCGGGGCACGTCGAATGTCACGTCGTTCAGCGCCTGCTTGCCGCCGGCGTAGGTCTTCGACAGTGATTCGATGCGGATGGCGGGGGCGTGATCGGGATTGGTCTCGGGCATGGCAAAGCGATAGCCGTGCTCGAGCGTTGGCGAAACCCGGCTTGGTAAACTTGCCGGTAACCTTAATCGCCAAGCCTATCTTGATGTTAACCGTCTAGGTCCGCCACCATGATCGGTGCGTCTCGTCTTACCATTCCGTCGCTAATCGTCGCTGGGCTGCTTGCCGCGCCAAGTGTCGCCGCGCCGGTCGCGTCGCCGGCGCCCCCCGATGCACAGGCTGCGCTGATGCGCCCGCTTACCCTGACCAAACTCGTCGACATGGATTTCGGCACCCTTGGGGTCACGACGGCGGGGACGGCGGTGATCGATCCCGTGACCAACACCATGACGGTGACCGGCGGCGTCATCCGCCTGGGCGGAACACCCGTCGCCGCGCGTTTTGCCGGCGCGACCTTCAGTTCGGCTGTGGTCAACATCAAGGTGCCGAACAGCACCGTCCTCCTGACCCGCGTCGGCGGCACCGAGACGATCCAGCTCAACAACTTCACGCTCGACGGCCAGTCGAAGCGCACGCTGGCCCGCGCCGGCATATTTGAATTCGCCGTCGGGGCAACGTTGCGCCCGGTCGCCAACCAGGTGGAAGGCGTCTATGTCGGCACTTTCGATGTCACGATCCAATATCCCTGACGCCAATTGATGTCTTGCCGTTCACGGTAAAGGAAGCGTTGCCCAAACCCGTTCAATGATCGGTCACCTGCCGCCCTCAAAAGGTCGTCAACCAATTCGCTTGGCGGACTTCAGGGGTAAGGCAAAAGTGGCAATCCGATCGAAATTCATTTTGGGGCTTTTTGCCGCCGCGCTGGGGGCAAGCAGCGTCGCCGCTGCCCCTGCCTCGTCTCCGACGCCCCCGGATGGGCGCGCCTTGCTGCTGATCCCGCTGCGACTGACCAAGATCGACGATCTCGACTTCGGCTCGGTTATCCCGTCGTCGGTGTCGGGAACGGTGATCATCAATGCGCTGACCGGGGTGCGAACAGTTGCGGGTGGGGTTACCGCCGTCCCGAGCGACGTCGGGCGCCGGGCATATTTCGGGGGTGCCGGATCGGGCAATCAGCAAGTGATCGTAACCGTCACCGCGCCGACCCAGTTGACCAGCGTCGCTGGCGATTCGCTTACCGTGCTCGCGCTGACGCTCGACGGCCCGCCGGTCCGCACGATCCATCCAGTCGATCGCACCTTCTTTTTCGGGGTCGGGGGGATCATCTTGGTGGGCGCCGACCAGCCCGAGGGCGTCTATTCCGCCGATTACGACGTGACCGCCGATTATCTTTGACGATTTGGGAGAGGTTGAAGCTTTGGGGGGTGGTTGCTACGTCCCCGCCATGCAGCCATCTCCTGAAACCATTCGAACAAAGTCGTTGCGGGTCGCCTGCGACGGATCCGGCGCCGTTCCGGCCGCGCTAGGTCATCCGCGCGTCTACCTGCACGTCGATGCCGATCTGGGTTATGTCGACTGTGGCTACTGCGATCGCCGCTTCGTGCTCGAAGGCGGCCCTGCGGATCGACCCTAGGTCTACCAGGTTTCGCTGACTGCTCGCTTTTTAAGATACTCGTCGATCCGGCGCAGGGTTGCCGGCGATACCCCCTCAGGCAGCCGGTCGATCAAGCAAAACACCGCCTCGCCAATCTCGATCGATTTGGATGAGGCCGGCCCGTCGCCGGTTGCGCGGAACAGGTGGATGAGGTCGCGCTTTCCCTCACTACGCGATTCATATTGTCCAAGCAGGGCCAGGTCGCGACAATCGATCGCGACTTCCTCCATGACTTCGCGAGCAGCTGCACTTTCCGGCGTTTCACCGCGATGGATTCCGCCGCCCGGCAGGACGAAGTGGCCGGTCGCGCCGTAGCTGTTGCGGATCAGCAGGATCTCGCCGTCGGCGTTGAACAGCATGACCTTGACCCCGCGAGTGCGCAGGCGGAGCAGCCCGATCAGCCGACGCCGCAATCCGAATGCTGACTGGAGCAGCCAATTGCGCATTGCCGGGGCGTAGTAAGGAGGAAGCAGCGAGTCTATATAGCGTGACATGACCGCATTCGACCCGCACAGCCTGCTCTACCGGACGCTCGACCCGACCGAAGCGAAGCGCCTCGCCGCGCGTCACCTGTCGCCACACGACGACGGTGAACTCTACCTGCAATACAGTCTTAGCGAGGCCTTCGGTTTCGACGACGGCCGGCTGAAGACCGCCGATTACAACAATGCGTCTGGTTTCGGACTTCGCGGCGTGACCGGGGAGACGACAGCCTTCGCCCACGCCAATGAAATTAGCGCCGCGGCGATCGATCGCGCGGCGGCCACGCTTCGATTGCTCGATCCAGCCAGCGGCAGCGTCGCAGCTCCGCCGCCGCGCACCAATCAAGCCATGTACGGCGCCGACGATCCGCTGTCGGCAATCTCGTTCGCCGAAAAGGTCCGTCTGTGCGCCGAAATCGACGCCGCGGCGCGGGCTCGTGATCCGCGTGTCGACCAGGTCAGTGTCAGCCTTGCCGCAAGCTGGAGCGTGATCGACATCGTTCGCGCCGATGGCTTCGTCGCAAGCGACGTTCGCCCGTTGGTCCGGCTCAACATCTCGATCGTCGCCAAAAACGGCGACCGGCGCGAAACGGGCAGTTTCGGGATCGGTGGGCGCTATCTCTACGACCGGCTGTTCGATCCCGCGACATGGAACCGCGGGATCGACATGGCCCTGGCACAAGCGCTGGTGAACCTGGAATCGGTCTCCGCTCCAGCGGGGGAAATGCAGGTGGTATGCGGTCCCGGCTGGCCCGGTGTGCTGCTCCACGAGGCGATTGGCCACGGGCTCGAAGGCGATTTCAATCGCAAGGGCACTTCGGCATTCTCAGGCCGCATCGGCGAACGCGTTGCCGCGCCGGGTGTCACCGTGGTCGACGAAGGTGCGATTGAGGGCCGACGCGGAAGCCTGACCATCGATGACGAAGGGACGCCGACCGGTCGTACCGTGCTGATCGAAGACGGGATCCTCAAGGGCTATCTGCAGGATCGGCTCAATGCCCGATTGATGGGCATGCAGCCGACGGGCAATGGACGCCGCGAGAGCTTTGCGCATGCGCCGATGCCGCGCATGACCAACACGTTCATGCTCGGCGGCCGCGACGACCCCGAGGAAATCGTCACCCGCGTCAAGGATGGCATTTACGCCAAGAGCTTCGGCGGCGGGCAAGTCGACATCACCAGCGGCAAGTTCGTTTTCTCCTGCACGGAGGCCTATCGCATACGCGGCGGAATGATTGCCGAGCCCGTCAAGGGCGCGACCCTGATCGGCGACGGACCGAGCGTGCTGACCCGCGTCACCGCAATCGGCAACGATCTTGCGCTCGATGAGGGCATCGGCATTTGCGGAAAAGGTGGACAGTCGGTTCCGGCCGGGGTGGGACAGCCGACGTTACTGGTTGATGGCCTGACCGTCGGTGGAACCGCTACCGCATGAGCTTGGTGGAGTTGCGACGGTTCCGAAGCCGAATGGATGGTGAAATCGCGCGGACCTTTCTGGAAAGCCGCGCCATTCATACCGTGCTGTTTGATGCCGACACCCAAGGTTACATCGACGGCATGTCGGCCGATGTGCGCTTGATGGTGCTCGATGAAGATCGTGACGAAGCGCTAGCCGCGCTCGACGAGGTCTAGTCGCGAAGCAGGTGCGCGACCGGAGCCAGACTGAAGCCGGCGCCGTCGGCGCATCGATCGAGTTCTTCGCGAGGTACCCCATCTTCACTCCGGGCTACTGCCCAGGCAAGGGCAGACCGATTGCCCGACCGGCAGAAGGCGACCATCTTCCCGTCGCCGACTGCGCCGATCGCCTCGCGCATCGCCTCGACATCTGCCGGGCCCATGCCGCGCACGATCGGTACATGGCGATATTCCATCCCCGCTGCCTTCGTCGCCTCCTCGATCTCGGCGCTCGTGGGTTGACCGAGATCTTCGTCGTCGGGCCGGTTGTTGACGATCATTGTCACGCCAAGATCTCGGATCGCGGGAATTTCGTCGGGCGTAATCTGGCCGCAGACCATCGTCTTGTCATCAAGCTGCCGTTGCATCGCCCGTCTCCATTGCCGTTTCGAGCGCCGAAAGCAGCGACTCGCCATGTCGTTCAAGCTTCGTATCGCCGATACCGTCGATGGCGGAAAGCGCGTTCAGCGAAGATGGCCGGCGCGCTGCCACGTCGCGTAGGGTCGAGTCATGGAAGATGACATAAGGCGGCACCCCCAACTCCTTGGCCCGGTCTCGCCGCCAGACGCGCAAGGCCTCGAATAGCGGATCATGCGGCAGGTCGGGCGCAGATCCGCGGGTGCGTCGCGCCTTCTTGGGCGGCACCGCAATCACCAGCAGTTCGTCGCCCTTGAGAAACCCCTTTGCCGAAGGACCAAAACTGAGTCCGCCATAATCGTCGGCGCGCAACGCATCGCGCGCCTGCAGCGACCGCGCGACGGGCCGCACCAGCGCCAGTTCGTCGGAATTCATGATCCCGAACACGCTCAGCTTGTGATGCCCGAACTGCCGCACTTTCTCATTGTCGTCGCCGCCCAGCACCGCCGCCAGATGCGCAATCCCGAACCGCATCTCGGTCCGGAACGCCGCGCTCAACAACTTGCGCGCGACCTCGGTGACGTCGATCGTCGCCGGCGGGTCGAGGCAATTGTCGCAATTGCCGCAGGCATCGGGCGGGGTTTCGCCGAAGTGCCTAAGCAGGATCGCGCGCCGACAGGTCGCGGCCTCGACGAACGCTGCCAGCGTGTTGAGCCGGTCGCGCTCGGCCGGGCGGCGTACTTCCTCGATCTCGGTCTCGATCCGCCGCCGCGCCCGGGCGAAATCCTCCGCGCCCCAATAGAGCCACGCCTCGGCCGGATCGCCGTCGCGCCCGGCGCGGCCGGTTTCCTGATAGTAAGATTCGATCGACTTGGGGATTCCGGCATGGGCGACGAAGCGCACGTCGGGCTTGTCGATGCCCATGCCGAACGCCACCGTCGCCGCCATCACCATGTCTTCCGACGCGACGAACGCCGCCTGATTGCGCTGGCGGATCGGCGCGTCCAGCCCGGCATGATAGGCCAGCGCCCGGCGGCCGCCCGATGCCAGCTGCTCGGCCAGTTTTTCGGTCGCGTTGCGGCTGGTGGCATAAACGATCCCGGGACCCGGCTGCTCGCGCATCAGCGTCTTGAGCTGGCTCCCGATCCCGTCTCGCGGCCGGACGTGGTAGCGGATGTTGGGCCGGTCGAAGCCGGCAACGATCATTCCGTCTTCGGGAATGCCAAGCTGTTTCAGGATATCGGCCCGCGTTCGCTGGTCGGCGGTCGCGGTCAGCGCCAAGCGCGGCACATCGCGACGCTGGTCGAGCAGGGGTAGCAACATGCGATAATCGGGGCGGAAGTCGTGCCCCCACTCGGAAACGCAATGGGCCTCGTCGATCGCGATCAGCGCCAGTTGCTCCTGGTCCACCAGGTGCCGGAACGTTTCGGTCGTTGCCCGTTCCGGCGCGACGTACAGCAGGTCGAGGTCGCCATTCCGGAACTGCTCGATCGTCTCCTGCCGGTTGGCATCGGCCGACGTCAACGACGCTGCCCTGATGCCATACGCGTCGGCCGACCGGATCTGGTCATGCATTAGTGCGATCAGCGGCGAGATGACCAGTGCCGTGCCCGCCCGGACCAGCGCAGGCAGCTGGTAACACAGCGATTTTCCCGCCCCGGTCGGCATGATCGCGAGTGTGTGATGGCCTGCCACCACGCGATCCACCACCTGTTGCTGCACGCCGCGAAAGTGGGAAAAGCCGAAGCGGTCGCTGAGGATCTGATGCACGCTGGTCACAGCCGACCCTATCCCTGCCCGCCGCCCCCGATGCAAGCTTGGCGACGAGTTCCTCGCCCTGCCATGACCGATCCGATGACCGTCAGCGTAGATATCGGCACCGGCCCCACCGGCCAGCCGATCACCATCGATCTGGAGGAACTGCTAGCCACGCGATTGCTCGTCCAGGGCAATTCGGGGAGCGGCAAGTCACATCTGCTGCGCCGCCTGCTGGAACGGAGCGCGGGCGAAGTTCAGCAGGTGGTGATCGATCCCGAAGGCGACTTCGTCACGCTTGCCGATCGTTACGGCCACATTGCGGTGGAGGCTGCGGAGCATGATGAAAAAGACATTGCGCGCTTGGCGGGGCGCATCCGCGAGCATCGCGCGTCGGTAGTGCTCAGCCTCGAAGGGCTCGAGGCTGAGGCGCAAATGCGGTGTGCCGCCGCGTTCCTGGGCGGCCTGTTCGACGCGCCGCGAGATCATTGGTATCCGACGCTCGTGGTGGTCGATGAAGCGCAGTTGTTCGCGCCTTCGGGGGGAGGCGAAGTGGCCGAGGACGTCCGCCGCGCATCGCTGTCGGCGATGACCAATTTGATGTGTCGCGGCCGAAAGCGCGGGCTGGCTGGCGTGATAGCTACGCAGCGATTGGCCAAGCTGGCCAAGAATGTCGCGGCGGAGGCAAGCAATTTCCTCATGGGGCGCACGTTCCTCGACATCGACATGGCGCGCGCCGCCGATCTGCTCGGCATGGAGCGGCGCCAGGCCGAAGCGATTCGCGACCTGCCGCGCGGCACCTTCCTCGCGCTCGGCCCGGCCATCGCGCGGCGGCCAGTGGCAGTGGCGATCGGCGCGGTCGAAACCCAGGCGCGATCGACGAGTCCCAAGCTCGTCCCGCTTCCTGCTGCCTACGACGATCTGCAGGGTCTCTTGTTCGCACCGAGCGAACCCGCCGCGATCGTCGCCCCGGACTTGAACCGGGGTCCTCCATCTCCTCTTCCGTCCGAAGCCATGCTCCAGTCGCTTGCAAAAAGCGTTGGCCCCGACCCCACCCCGCAGAAGTCCGCCGCCGAAATCACCGCCGTCACCGCCGATGTGCTGCGCGCGATCGTCGCCGATCCCGACAGCATGGCGCGCCCCGCAACCATATTGTTCCAAGATTTCGCGGTCCGTTGCCGCATGGCCGGGGTATCGCGCCCTCCGCTCGATCTCGCCCAGTTCACCCGCCGCCTGTCGATCGCGCGCGCCGGAATTTACGATGACGGCGACGAAGGCTGGTCCCCCGCGCTCGAAGCCGCGGCCTCGCTCCCCGACGACATGCTCGGTCCGTTCCTGCTCGTCGCTCGCGCCGCCCGCGATGGTGCACCCTGTCCCAGTGACGAGGCCATTGCCGCCAGCTACGGCACCGCCAGCCTTGGCCGCGCCCGCCGCCTGCTCCAGTATATCGAAAGCCGAGAGCTGATCGTCAGCCGCACCGATCTGTCGGGGAAGCGAAGCATCGCAATTCCGCAATTGGGGTGGGCGACGGCCGCCGCTTAAGACTGATCGACGTTTTCCAACTCGCGCTCCGCCGCCTGCCGCATCCATAGCTCGGCGTATAACCCGCCCTTGGCGAGCAATTCCCCATGTGTCCCGCGTTCGGCGACCTTGCCGTCGTCGAGGACCACGATCTGGTCGGCACCGACGATGGTCGACAGGCGATGCGCGATGATGATCGAGGTGCGGCTCGTGGCGACACGGTCGAGAGTGGCCTGGATCGCTTCCTCGGTCCGCGAATCCAGCGCACTGGTTGCTTCGTCCAGGATCAGAATAGGTGGATTTTTCAGTAGAGTTCGCGCAATCGCCACGCGCTGCTTCTCGCCGCCGGAAAGCTTTAATCCGCGCTCCCCGACCATCGCGTCATAGCCATTGGGCAAGGCGGCGATGAAGCCGTCGATCGATGCGCCCGCCGCCGCTTGGCCGACCGCCTCCTGGTCGGCCCCGTCGCGACCGTAGGCGATGTTGTAGCCGATGGTGTCGTTGAACAGCACCGTATCCTGCGGCACGATCCCGATCGCGGCGCGCAGACTGTCCTGGGTGACGCCCGCGATATCCTGCCCGTCGATCGTGATCCGCCCGCCCGTGGGATCGTAAAACCGGTACAGCAACCGCGCGAGGGTCGACTTGCCCGCCCCCGATGGCCCGACCACCGCGCAACTCGTCCCCGCCGGCACGTCGATGCTCACGCCTTTCAGAATGATCCGTTCGGGTTCGTAGCCGAACGCGACGTCTTCAAACCGCACCGCGCCTTCGCCGACCACCAGCGCGGCGGCATTGGGCGCGTCAACGATCTCGGCCGGGGTGTCGAGCAGCGTGAACATCTGCTCCATGTCGATCAGCCCCTGCTTGATCGACCGGTAGACCCAGCCGAGCATGTCGAGCGGCCGAAACAACTGCATCAGCAGGCTGTTGACCAACACCACGTCGCCAGGGGTGAATTGTCCGCGGCTCCAACCCCACACGGTGTAAGCCATCGCGCCGGCCATCATCAGGTTGGTGATCAGGCTCTGGCCGATGTTGAGCCATGCAAGCGACGTCTCATTCTTGACCGCCGCGCGAGCGAAAGCGGCCGTGGCGCTATCGTAGCGTCTGGCCTCTCGCTCTTCGGCGCCGAAATATTTGACCGTTTCGTAATTTAGCAGACTGTCGACCGCGCGCCCGATCGCCTGATTGTCGACCTCGTTCATCTCGCGACGCAAATGATTGCGCCAGTCGGTTATCGCGCGGGTGAAGGCGATGTAGACTGCCACCATCGCCAGCGTCGCCACCACCAGTCCAATACCGAACTTGATGTAGAAGATGACGCAGATCGCGATCAGTTCGATGATCGTCGGCGCGATATTGAACAGCAGGAAATACAGCATCATGTCGATGCTCTTGGTTCCGCGCTCGACGATCTTGCTGAGCGATCCGGTGCGCCGTTCGAGGTGGAAGCGAAGCGAGAGCGAATGAACGTGGCGGAAGACCCGTGCCGCCAGCCGACGCGCCGCATCCTGGCCAACCTTTTCGAACACCGCGTTGCGCAGATTGTCGGCCAGCACGCCGCCGAAGCGGGCCGATGCATAGGCGATCACCAGCATCGCCACCGCACCGAACATGGCTCTGTCGCCCGACATCGCGTCGACCACCGCTTTATAGGCAAACGGCATCACCAAGGTGATCGCCTTGCCTGCAAGGACGAGCACGACCGCGATCACTACTCGAAGGCGAAGTGTGCGGTCGTCTTTCGGCCACAGCATCGGCAGGAAACGCCACAGGATGGCGAAGCTGCCTTTGTCTTTCGGCAACGGCTCGATGCTGGTGTCCATCTGCCACAGGTAGGGTGGCACCGTGGCCTAAGCAACGCGCGTTGCGAAACGAATGGAACCCGCTGTTAATTCTGTGAGTTAAGCCGACAGTTGAGTGGAGAGTAACATGGGCCCGGTCGGTTATTTCATTGCGATCCTCGGATGTGCCGATAGCGGCGCGTCATGCCAGACGGTCGCCACGCTTGCCCCGCGCTATGAAACCGCCGCGCAGTGCGCTGCCGCCCGCAACGAAGCGCTCGACCGCAACAGCGATCTCGATTTCCCGACGCTCATCGCGCAATGCCAGAAATCGACCGCCCGTCCGACGGCGGCTCGCGACCCGGTCCGCACTCCGGTCGCTTCGAAGACCGCCTAGTCAGGCTGGACTTTGCGGCACTGGGGTTGCACCAACTCCAGCAATGGGGCGGCCGAAATCCACTGTCGGTGATTTTCCTCCCATGGGACCGGCGTCCCGCTTTCTGCTATGGTTGGTCCTTACCTGGTACCGTCGGAGCGGTTGGACAGTGGTCGGAAAGATGCCGAACGCTTCAAAATTCATCATCGTCGGTGCACCACATACCAGCAACTGGGATTTCCCAGTTTTTCTCGGAACGGTTCATGCCCGCGGGCGACGAGTGCGGTTCATCGGCAAGAAGTCCTTGTTCTGTTGGCCCTTTGGCAGGTTGATGCGCTCTCTCGGTGGCGTTCCGGTCGACCGAGACGCGCGCCAGGATCTTGTCGGGCAGATCGTCGCGCAAATTGCCGCGCACGAAGACTTTCTGATGATCGTCGCTGCGGAGGGGACGAGGGATCGGACGACAAAATGGAAGACGGGCTTTTACCAGATCGCCCACCGTGCCGGCATTCCAATCGTCTGCGCCGGGCCCGACTATAGTGCGAAGCAGGGCATATTCGGACCGGTCATTCACGCCAGCGGTGATTACGATGCCGATATGGCGCCGGCGTTTGCATTTTTCAGGTCGCTGAAGCCGCGGTTTCCGGAGCGATCTGCATTTCCCGACGATTCCGAATGACGTTTTCGGAAATTTTACCAACTGTCGGGAGACTTTTCCTGGGCGATGAGACGCCGTGATCACGGCAGTCACTGTTTTTACGCGATAATTTCAGATTGGCACGCTCCCTGCATTGATGGCTGCATCACCCAGTCGGGGTGGCAAAAAGGGAGTTTCCACAATGTCGTTCTCGTTCAATTCGACCCGCGATACCGCCGTAGCCTTTGCTGGCGCGTTCCTCACCGCAATGTTGTTCGTCAGTGCTGCCGTCGGCCCGCTGCCGATCGCCTGATCTCAATTAGCCAATCGAAAGTCATCGTCATGAACGGTCGTTTTCTCCTTAATCGTCAGCAGGGCAAGATCATGGGCATCGCTGCCGGTCTTGCGGACTATACCGGGATCGACGTCCTGATCATCCGCCTTGCGCTGATCGTCGCCACGCTCATCACCGGCCCCGTACTGATCCTTCTCTACATCCTGACCGGGTGGCTCGCCGCCGATCGCTAGATCGTCACCACGCCCTCTACCGTCGGCGAAGCAAGCGCGTTATGCTGGCTTCGAGTACAGGGTATGAAAAGGATACGGCATGGAACGCGACGGTGACGAAGTGCATGTGACCGAAACCGAAGCCAGCGGCGGTTCGAAACCCGATATCGTCCGCTATGTGCTCGGCGTCTCTCTGCTGCTGGTGGTCGTTCTCATGTCGGCGGTGTGGATCATCGGATCGACCACGCGCTGATTTAAGAATCATGGTCACTCCGGGGCTGCCGCGCTAGGGTGCCGGCTTTCCTGCGGAGGTCGACATGCGCTTCACCCTCATTTCATTGTTCGCCGTCATGTTTGCGGCACCGGCACTTGCGGCGCTCCCAACCGGAGCGAAAGCACCGACCTTCGTGACCCAAGGCGCGCTTGCCGGAAAGACGTTCCAGCTCGATCTAAAGGAGCAGCTTCGGCATGGACCTGTCGTGCTCTATTTCTATCCGAAGGCGTTCACCAAGGGATGCACGCTCGAAGCCAATGCGTTCAGCGTTGCGACGCCCGCATTCAAGGCCGCTGGCGCCCGGGTGATCGGCATGAGTGCCGACAACGTCGACACGCTCAAGAAATTTTCAGTCGAAGCGTGCCGCAACGCTTTCCCGGTGGCTCGCGCGGACGCGAAGGTGATCAAGGCTTACGACGTTGCCTTGCCGGTGGTCGGCATGACAAATCGGACGAGCTATGTCATCGCCCAGGACGGACGGATCGTCATGGTCCACAGCGATCTGGACTGGAAAGACCACGTCGCCAAGTCGCTCGCGGCGGTTCAGGCCTTGAAGCGCTAGCCAGTTCTTAACTCCAATCGCATATTCATTGGCCCGTTTTGGGGGCAATTGAATGCGGTTCCGCTACGGCTCGATCATCTTCACCCTGGCTGTCGCTGTCGCCGGGTGCAATGAACCGGGCGAACTTTACCAGCGGCCTCAGGGCGAAGTGCACGACCTTCTCCGCACCGTCGAAGTTCCGCTCTATATGTTCGGGACGACCGCCGACACTGAAGCGATCATCGACGGGTCGGACCCCGCCAAGGTAGTATGGAAGATCAAGGCCGACGACTCCAACCTGATGAAGTTTACCGCAACCTTGATCCCGGAAGGAGCGGCTCAAACCCGCGTGATCCTCGATCTTGAGGGAAGCAAGGAAGGGAATTTGGGCAACATCGACGCGCGTCTAAACAAGCTGAAGGAAGTACGCGCTCTCTACCTTGCCAGCATTACCGAGGCGATGGACTCCACGCTCGACGGGCGCGCCTATGACATCACGGCGACCTATCCCGCATTGATGAGCGCAACGGCCGCCAACGCGGGCCATTTGTTTCCGCCGAACAGTCGGAAAGCTAGTCCTTCAGACGAAGCCTCTCATCGTTAACCATTAATCTTCGCGGCGCTTTATCGCAGGGTTTCAGTCCCTTCATCGGAAATAACGGACCGAATCGACCGAGATGAAGGTTGGTTGGTCATGATGAACATGCACCTCAATAACCGTTCGGGCCTGGCAGCGATTGCCGTAGCCACCGCCCTTATCTCCACCCCCGGTTTCGCCCAGGAGGCGGCACCTGTAGTTGCCGAGCCTGCGCCAATCGTGGCGGACGAACCGTTGCCTGCGGAACCTGCGCCAGTCGTCAGCGATACGCTTGCGCCGGACGCCACACCCGCCGCGCCAGTCACGAGGACCGCGCGCCCGACGCGGGCCACGAATGCTCCTGCCGCCCGGGCTCCTGCAGCGGTGCAACGACGTGAGATTGCTCCGGCGGCAGCGGCGGTTGCACCCGAAGCGCCGACAACTCCTGTCGCGCAGGCACCGACTTCGGTCGATCCGGCAATGGTGGCCCCGCTGCCCGAACCGGTCGCGGCCAATCCTGCGCCGGCCGCCCCAATCAGTGCCGTCAGTGACGACTTGCTGCCCATCGCCGGTGCTGCCGGTCTTGGCCTCCTGGCCATCGCCGGTGCCGGATATGCATTCAGTCGCCGTCGTCGGACGGAAGACACGGACGTCATCGAGGAAACGTGGCATGAGCCGGCGATGAGCCGTCTGGCACCGGTCGTCGAAACGGAGCCGACCATGGCTCAGAAGCCCGTCGCGGCAGCGCCGGTCGCAGCGTCGGCCTTCAGCTGGGGCAACGCACCGAAGTCGGAAGACACGTCGGCGACGCGGATCAGCCGGATCGAAGCGGCCAAGCGCGGCCCGACCCCGGACAATCCGTCGCTGTCGCTGAAGAAGCGTTTGAAGCGCGCCGCTTTCTTCGACCAGCGTGATCGCCAGGTAGCTGCGGGAGTTGGAACGCCGGTGTCCGACAGTGCCGGTCTTCCCGATGCGATGACCCCGGCCACGGTAAAGGAACCCGTGTCGCGTCGACCGGAACGTCCGATGTCCATGAGTTTCGGCAAGACCTTCCAGCCGGCGTAATCGACGAGCTTGGAAACAGTTAGGCCGCCGTCCCTTCCCCCGGGGGCGGCGGTCTTTCGTTGTGGTAGCTCGCCATCGGCCTGGGAAGGCGGTAGGCCAGTGGCGGGCGGCATGCCCCGAACGAGGAGATGGTGATGGCCAAGGGTCAGATGAAGTCGAACAAGGAAACCCGCAAGCCCAAGGCGGAGAAGCCCAAGAAGCAGAATGCGTCGAACCCCTCGACCAAGGAAGGTGTCGTTCGCGGGCTGGATAACATCAAGCGCTGACCGGCCCTTTCCCCACCGCCGGTCGATCAATAGCGTCGTCGCGGCGCTCGCGACTTGCACGGCGAGACGATCTCCCCACATCGCGATGACCCGCTTCTTAGGAGATCATTCAATGTCGAATTCCGCCGGGCCGATGGCCTGCCCCAATGACGGCGCCACGCTGGTCATGAGCGAGCGGTCGGGGATCGAGATCGACTATTGCCCGACCTGCCGCAGAGTGTGGCTCGATCGCGGCGAGCTCGACAAGATCATCGAGCGCAACGCCGCCGACGCCGCGCCCCCGCCGCAAGCCGCCGCGCCAGCGCACCAGGCACCGCCCCCGCCGCAGCAGCAGCCGTGGGGCCAGCCGCCGCAACAACCCTATGGCGGTCAGCCGGGATACGGATACAAACCACACAAGCGCCGCAAGAGCTTTCTCGAAGAACTATTCGACTAGATCATTCCTTCGAACCCACGACAAAGGGCCGGCGTTTCGCGACGCCGGCCCTTTGTCGTTTCCCCTATCGTCAGCGCACCTGGATGCGGACGATCGGGCGATAGCCCACGGTCCAGCGGCTGGCGGGCTCGTAGCGCAGCCGGACACTCTCGATATCGCGGCGATTGCCCTTGAGATCGACCGCCCGGGTGCACGTCCCCGCGGTCAGGACGGCGCGGGTGTTGACATCCTGCCGCCCGCCATTGGCGAAGCGGATGTCGAAATCACGCAGTCGCAGCGGGGCATTCAGCGCGCACAAGCGGATTTCGCGCTGGCGCGTGAGGCCCGGCGTGCGGATCGTGTCGCTGTCGCGGCCGTCGACCCGGGTGTAGCCGATGGTGCGCCAATTGCCCTGATCCCAACGCCATTGCTGGGCCGAGGCGGGAGCCATGGCGGTAAGGGTGGCGGCGGCGGCAACGGCGCCGAGGATAAGAGGATTTTTCATGGTTCGTACTCCTTAAAGATCGCGCAATTCGTCAATGCGCCGACCGGTCGAAGGTTGCCGCATTCGCCGGACGAACAACCTCGCTTCGTCGCTTGTGAACGCAAGAAAACGGGCGGTTTAGGGTGGCGCAAGATTTGGTCTATGACGGGGTATGGCGACCCACGGCAACGACATTCGCATCCTGGTCGATGCCGACGCATGCCCGGTGAAGGAGGAAGTGTACCGGGTAGCATTCCGGCACGAAGCAATGGTGCGGGTGGTGAGCAATGCGCGCATCCGGATCCCCGATCATCCGGCGGTCGAGCGGGTGGTGGTGAGCGACGCTTTCGACGCGGCCGACGACTGGATTGCCGATGCCGCGACCGCCCGGGACGTGGTGATCACCGGCGACATCTTGCTGGCCGACCGGGCGCTGAAGGCCGGGGCGACCGTGCTGGCGCATAACGGCAAGCCGTTTACCAATGCCGGGATCGGCGCGGCGATCGCGACCCGCGCGATCATGGCCGACCTGCGGGTCGGTGCCGAGGGCATCACCGGCGGCCCCGCGCCGTTCGCCAAAACCGACCGATCGCGCTTCCTGCAGGCGCTCGACGAGGCGCTGGTGCGTCTGTCGCGACGTTGACGAAGTTTACACCAAGGGGGTCGAAAGGGGGGTTGTAAACTTCAGAATCAACTTTGCCTGCAAATCGACGTCGTAAAGGCCCTTCCGCCGAGCGCGAATTGGGCGACGTGACCATCGCCGGGGTGGACGAAATCAAATCCTACTAGTCAAGTTTTCGCTCCGTCGGGGCGGATCAGGCGATTTGAGGGATCGCGGCACCATCCCCGTCGGCCGGCGCTTCTTCACCGCGCGAGTAGGTCCCGGTGAGCATGCCTGCGGCGAGGACGTGCCCCTCGATCGCTTCGACCAGCTTGCCGCGACCGGGATGGCCGGTGAGATCGACCGGGGTATCAAGCGCGAACAATTGAAACGCATAATGATGGGCGCCGTGGCCGGTCGGGGGATCGGGCGGGAGCCAGCCGGCGGAAAGATAGGAATTGCGACCGGCCTCTCCGGTCGCGGCGTCGGTGTCGTCGGCGCGGATCGCGTTCTCGGCCAGCGCGCCGGTGTCGGGGGCGATGTCGAACAGTAGGGCATGGACCAACGGTTCAACCGCCGGTGCGTCGGGATCCTCGACCACCAGGACCAGGCTGCGCGTTCCCTCGGGCTCGCCGGTCCAAGCCAGGGGAGGCGAGACGCCGTCGCCGTCGGCGGTAAAGCGGTCGGGCAGGCGGGCCCCGTCGCCGAAGGCCGGGCTGGTCAGGTGGAGCGGGGCGGCCTCGGCAAGGCCGAGTTTGGCGATGACCAGTTTGTCCGATCCGGCACGGACCGAGGCGAGCGACTGGCCGAGCCAGTGGGGGACATGTTGAAGCATAAGCGAATAACGCACGGAGCCGGAATGGGTGCCGGTGGCGGCGACGCCGATGATCAGGCTCAGCCTTGCCGGTAGGCGCCCAGCACCGCGGCGATCAGCCCGGGAAAGCGGGTGTCGATCTCAGCGCAGCGCGAGTAATTGCGCATCTCGATCCCCTGTCGTTCGGACCGGATCAGCCCGGCCTCACGAAGGATCTTGAAGTGCTGCGACAGCGACGATTTGGGGATGATCCGCGTCCCCGTGTCGGCGACGGCCGAGCAACGCTGGACGCAATCGACCCCGGCGATCTCGGCAAAGATCCGCGCCCGCTCGGGATCGGCGAGGGCATGGAGGATCGCCTCGGGCCGGAAGTCGTCTGCCGACGGGTGGAGAAGAGGACGCATGACGATTTTCAGATAGGCGGCCTTGACGCCCGGTTCAACAGTTCCCAATTTCCGAACTACGGAAGGATGGCGGCCACGAGGGCGTGCCGACCCCGAGCAAAAGGAACGAACGAATGAGCAAACTTCAGGGCAAGGTCGCGCTGGTCACCGGCGCATCGAAGGGCATCGGTGCGGCGATCGCCAAGGCGCTGGCGGCTCAGGGCGCGTCGGTGGTGGTCAATTATGCGTCGGGCAAGGATGGTGCCGATGCCTTGGCGGCGGCGATCGCCGAGCAGGGCGGCGGCAAGGCGATCGCGGTGCATGGCGACGTGTCGAAAGAGGCCGATGCGCAGGCGCTGGTCGATGCCGCGGTGCGCGCCTTCGGTCGGCTAGACATATTGGTCAACAATAGCGGGGTGTATGCCTTTTCGGCGATCGAGGAGGTGACCGAAAGCGAATATCGCCGCCAGTTCGACGTCAACGTGCTCGGCGTATTGCTGACCACCAGTGCGGCGATCCCGCACCTTGGCGAGGGATCGAGCGTGATCAACATTTCGTCGAACATCACCAGCGTGCTGGTGCCACAATCGGCAATCTATGCCGGCACCAAGGGCGCGGTCGACGCGATCACGGGGGTGCTGGCCAAGGAGCTCGGCCCGCGCGGCATCAGGGTCAACGCGATCCTGCCGGGAATGACCGAGACCGAGGGCACGGCAACGGCGGGCTTCGACGGATCCGACCTGGCGACGCAGATCGTCGCGCAGACCCCGCTCGGCCGCACCGGCCGGCCCAACGACATCGCCAGCCTGGCGGTCTTCCTGGCGTCGGACGACGCGGGATGGCTGACCGGCGAAAAGATCAACGCGAGTGGCGGGTTGCGGTAGGCTTGGGGAGGGGGTCTCCGGCGGTGGGGTCGGAGACCATCCTCATTACGCGGGAATGTCCGGCATGGCGAGCGTCGCCTGATCCTTCAGGTGCAATCGGATCCAATCGAGGATGTCGGCCATGACCTGTTCCCGACCGACATCGTTGAGCAGGTCGTGGTAATGGCCCTCGTAGAACTTCAGGGTCTTGTCGCTCGATCCGGCATCGTCGAAGAACATCTGGCTGCCGTCGGGACGCGTGGCCTTGTCGTCGGTCCCGTGCAGGATCAGCACCGGCAGGGTGATCCTGTCGAATTCCCGGTCGAACCGCTCGCCTGCGCGCGCGAAGGCGGCGACCGTTGCGACCGGTTGTGACTCGCCCTTGGTGAACGGGTCGGCGTCGAGGCGGGCGACCCAATCGGGATCGCGGGAAAAGTCGGCGTTCTTTAGCGTGAGCACGTGGAGATGCGGCGCAATGTGGCTAGCGCCTTCCAGCAGTTTCAGCGCAAAGTCCGGCGCATAAACGTGGAATGCAAAGCTTTCACAGATCAGTCCGGCGATCTCTCGCTGCCGATCGAGCGCGTAGGTCACCGACGTCACGCCGCCCGCGCTATGCCCGAGTAGAAACACCGGCACGCCCTTATCGTGCCGCTTGGCGAGGTTGATCGCCTGTCCGAGATCGGACACATATTCATCGATGCTCTCGATATAAAAACGTTCGCCTTCCGACTGTCCTCGTCCCCGCAAATCGAGCGCCGTAACGGCATACCCCGCCGAGGCGAACTGCTCGGCTGCCCAGAAATATTGTCCACTGTGCGAATTGACCCCGTGGCACAGGACAATCGCCGCCCGTGGGGCTGCTTGACCGACCGGCCGCCAATGTCGGGTGAAAAGCCGACCGCCTTCGCCGTCGAGCCATTGTTCTTCAGGTTTTCCGACCGTGGTCATTGGTTTGTCTCCCTCAATGGTGCGATACGCGGTACGCAAGGTGGCGCGATCAGGGTGCGTCGATGAAGTCCCGCACGATTTTGACCGTCGCCGCCGGATTTTCCTCCATGATCCAATGACCGGAAGCCGGAATGATCCCGCCGGTGACGCGGGTCGCGCCGCCGCGCATCACCTCGGCCATCTGCATGCCGAAACTCTTTTCGCCGCCCAGCGCGAGGATCGGCATCGTCAATTTCCCTCTGGCCGAGAGCCATGCTCGATTGTCGATCGCATCCTGGTCAAAGGCATGGAATTGCTCGAAACCGGAGTGCATCGCATCCGGAAGCGCGTACAGTTTCGCATAATGCCGTCGCGACGCTTCGTCGAACTTGGCGGGATCGGCCGAAAATTCGTTCCAGAAGCGGTCGAGGTAAATCCGTTCGCGTCCCGCGACGAGCCGTTCCATGTCGGGTCCGCCGAACCGGAAATGCCACAACAAAGGGTTCTTCAATACCTCTTCCCATGGACCGACGCCGGGCACCGGGGCGTCGATCAGCACAAAGCGCCGGACGCGATCGGGGTGCTGCATGGCAAAGGCAAAGCCGACCATGTTGCCGATGTCGTGAGTGACGAGATCGACGGCCCGGACCTGCAGTCGATCGAGGACGCCTGCGATGTCTTCCGCCTGCGTTTTCTTGTCGAAGCCCGATTTGGGCTTCGACGAAAGCCCGAGCCCGCGCAGGTCGGGAACGATTACACGGTGATTGCGAAGCAGTTCGGCGGCGAGCGGCCCCCACATGTCGCCCGTCTCTCCATAGCCGTGGATCAAGACAACGGCCGGCCCCTTGCCGCCCACACGGACATGGATCGTCGCGCCGTTGGTGACGATATCCTGTGTGGCGAAGGCGGGCGGATATGGCGTAATCTTGCCATGGGCGGGCATGCCTGCCCAACTTGCGACGATGAACGATGCGACAACCCAGCTAAAAAACCGCACGAGCCCCTCCCAATCATGAAACGCCGGTAAAAAAAGCCGCATTCCGACTCGCACTCTTCGTGCGTACTCGGAATTGCTAACTTAAATTAGGATACAGGGATATGCCGTAGATCGACGCGATGTCTAATTCCCCACCCACTCCAGCGTCGTTCTATTCCTCACCAGCCACTCCGCCTTCGCATCGTCGGTGAAGTCGACTTCTTTCAGCGTCACCAGCTTCGCGCCATCGCGCGTGGTGGTGAGGCGGATGGTGGCGGGGCGGTCGTCGTCGGTGGCGGTCTCGGTCTCGACCAGCGTCCAGTGAGTGGAATTGCGGCTGCCCGTGCCGAGCGTGAGCGCGGTCGTGCCTAGCTCAACCTTGCGGCCCTTGCGAAAGGTGGCGGTGGTCTCGCTGGCGCCATCGAGCAGCGAGACGCTGGTGATGCGGACGTTGCCGACCTTGGGCCCGTCGTCGAAATCGGACACGCGGATCAGGGTGACGCCGTCGCCGCCTTCGTCGACCCTCACCTTGACCGGCAGGCCGAACCATCTGTCCGCCTGATAATCGCGATATTCCAGCTTGCCCTGCCACTGGCCGACCAGCGACTGGCGGGCGGTCGCGACGGTGAGGGGAATAGGGGACTGGGCGGCTAAAACAGCGGCAAGGATCGTGAGCATCGGGGCCTCCTTCGCTCGATGGCGCCAGCTACGCCCGCCGGGGGCATCGGGACGCAATCGAAACGATATCGGCCGTCATGGACCGATCAGCAGGGTCCGACAATCGCTTCCGGCGGCGGGCTGAGATTGTGGCGGCCGTCAGTGCGGATCTCGATCGCGCCATCGGCGGCGCGGCGATGGCTGACCTGGACGCACTGGCCCGATGATGTTTCTAGCAGCGCCTTGTACTGATCGCGCGACACCGGGATGTCGGTCGTCTCGCCGACGTTGAACGGGTCGATCTCGATCGAATCGTAGGCCGAGCGGCGGCCATGGTGAAGGCTGGCGATGGGGTAGGCCGCGGTCTCCCAGCGGGCATCCGATCCGGCGAATTCCCACCAGTCGGCCATGCGCCAACCCATCTCCCCGAACGCGAAGGCCATGAGCAATGGGCAGACGATGATGGTCAGCCACTTGCGGCCGAGGCTGTTGGCCTGGAAATCGTCGGTCCTGCATAGCACGACCATCAGCGCGATCCCGACCGCCAGCCCGACCGCGCGCAGGCACCACAGGAAGGTGGTGCTGATCGGGGTGATCAACGAGGAGGAGGACAGCAGGCTTTCGACCGCGAAGAAGCCTGGGACGATCATCAGCAGGATGATCAGCCAGCGATCGCGCTCGGCGCGGTCGAGCGCCGGCGCGGAGAATGCGGGGGCGGGAGCCGCACGGGACGGTTCCGCGAACTGGGAGGCGCGAAAGTCCGCGCCCGGCACCTGACGTTTTCCGAATGACATGGCTTTACCCCCCGGTTCGCCCTGGGGTTACGGAATACGGTTTGAGAATCGGTTAATCGGGGGCGCTAGTCATGCTCGCGCCCGCCGGCACCGATGTACAGCTCGCGCCCGGTCTCGTTATAGAGGTCGGACATGGCGGCCATTCCGGCTTCGGCTTCCTCGACCGCGATGCTCTGCTCGATCGGGGCGTTCTGCTTGGCGGCGAAATCGCGGACTTCCTGACTAATCTTCATGCTGCAGAATTTGGGGCCGCACATCGAGCAGAAGTGCGCGCTCTTGGCACCTTCGGCGGGGAGAGTCTGGTCGTGATATTGCTCGGCAGTGTCGGGGTCGAGGCTGAGGTTGAACTGGTCGCGCCAGCGGAAGTCAAAGCGGGCGCGGCTAAGCGCGTCGTCGCGCAGCTTGGCGGCGGGGTGGCCCTTGGCGAGATCGGCGGCGTGGGCGGCGAGCTTATATGTGACAACGCCGACCTTCACGTCGTCGCGGTCGGGGAGACCTAGATGCTCCTTGGGGGTGACGTAGCAAAGCATCGCCGTGCCGTACCAGCCGATCATCGCCGCGCCGATGCCGCTGGTGATATGATCGTATCCGGGCGCGATGTCGGTGGTCAGCGGCCCCAAGGTGTAGAAGGGCGCCTCGCCGCACACCTCGAGCTGCTTTTCCATATTCTCCTTGATCTTGTGCATCGGCACGTGGCCGGGGCCCTCGATCATCACCTGGACGTCCTGCGCCCAGGCGCGCTTGGTCAGCTCTCCCAGCGTGTAGAGCTCGGCGAATTGCGCCTCGTCATTGGCGTCGGCGATGCTTCCGGGGCGCAGGCCGTCGCCGAGGCTGTAGGCAATGTCATAGGCCTTCATGATCTCGGTAATCTCGTCGAAGCGTTCGTAGAGGAAGCTTTCCTGGTGATGGGCAAGGCACCATTTGGCCATGATCGAGCCGCCGCGGCTGACGATGCCGGTAACGCGCCTGGCGGTCAGCGGCACGTAGGGCAGGCGGACGCCGGCGTGGATG
This sequence comes from uncultured Alphaproteobacteria bacterium, assembly GCA_963740965.1. Lineage (GTDB taxonomy): Bacteria > Pseudomonadota > Alphaproteobacteria > Sphingomonadales > Sphingomonadaceae > Sphingomicrobium. The sequence goes on along the minus strand of CAVUFW010000002.1, from coordinate 208,919 downwards.
GTGAAATAGTCGACGCCCTGCTCGGCTTGCTCGATGAGGGTGTCGCGATAGACTTCCCAGGTCAGGTCCTCGGCGATGCCGCCGACCTTTTCCAGCGCCTGGTAGATGGGGACGGTGCCGATCGGCACGGGCGAGTTGCGGATGATCCATTCGCGCGTGTCGTGGATGTTGCGGCCGGTGCTGAGGTCCATCACCGTGTCCGCGCCCCAGCGGATCGACCAGACCATCTTGTCGACCTCGGTCGCGACGTCGCTGGCGACCGCGCTGTTGCCGATATTGGCGTTGATCTTGACCAGGAAATTGCGACCGATCGCCATCGGCTCGGATTCGGGGTGGTTGATGTTGTTGGGGATGATGGCGCGGCCGCGCGCGATCTCGTCGCGGACGAATTCGGGGGTGACGTGGTCGGGGATAGCGGCGCCGAAGCTTTCGCCGTCGCGAACGTGATTGGCCAGCGCCTCGCGGCCGATATTTTCGCGGATGGCGACATATTCCATCTCGGGCGTAACGATGCCGCGGCGGGCATAGTGCATCTGGCTGACGTTCATGCCGGGCTTGGCGCGGAGTACGCGGCGGCGGACGTTGGGGAAGGGGGCGACGCCGCCCGAGCGATCGGGGCCGAGCTGGCCATTATCCTCGGGCCGGACGTCGCGCTGGGCGACTTCCTCGACATCGCCGCGGCCGCGGATCCAGTCGCGGCGCAGTTCGGCGAGGCCGGCGTTGATGTCGATCGTGACGGCGGGGTCGGTGTAGGGGCCGCTGGGATCGTAGACGTTGAGCGGGGGCTCGCCGGCGCCCGGCTCAAGGTCCACCGCGCGCATTGCGACGCGCATGTCGGGGAAATTGGGCGACCCGACGAAAATCTTGCGGCTGCCGCGGATCGGGCCGGTGGTGACGGCCGGCGTTCCGCTGGCGGCGGAGGGGGTGATGCGGGGATCGACGTCGGCCATGCTGTACTTCTCCAAATTCGGGAAGGATGGCGCGTCGGCCTCCCTTCCTACGCCCGTGTGACCGGGATCAGGTTCGACGGGTCGCAGCCTCGAACTGCCTCTCAGCCGCAATCGGCTCCCCGGGGATGACGGGCTTGTAGGGGATCGGGCGGGGCGGGGGAAGCGGCGGCGTTCGATCGCGGTGGCCGTCATGTCCCGCACTAAAAACCCGGCGACCGTGGCGGCCGCCGGGTTCGTTTTCCCAAAGAGACTGGGATGGGTGGCTTAGCGAAGCAGCGAGAGCACGTTCTGCTGGCTCTGATTGGCCTGAGCGATCATCGCGGTCGATGCCTGGCTCAGGATCTGCGCCTTGGCGAGGGCTGTCGTCTCGGACGAATAATCGGTGTCCTCGATTCGCGACCGTGCGTCCGACAGGTTGGTGATGTTGCTGTTCAGGTTGTTGACCGCCGATTCGAGGCGGCTTTGACCCGCGCCGAGCGAGGCGCGGGTGGCGTTGATGCTGTCGAGCGCATCGTCGACATTGTCGAGCGTCGCGGCCGCGGCGGTCGCGTCACTGACATCGAGCGCGGTCGCGTCGACCAGCGTTCCGTCGATCCCCGTGCTGGTCAGCGTGACAGTATCGGAAGCATTGGCGCCCGACTGGATATCGACCGTGACATCGGTGCCCGCGGTAGTGCTGAACAACGTCACCCCATTGAACTGCGAATTGGTGAGGATGTCGTTGATCTGCGTGGTCAGCTCGGTGACTTCCGACTGCATGTAGCCGCGGTTGGTGTCGTCATACGTGCCCGACTTCGACTGGACCGCCAGCTCGCGGACGCGCTGCAGCATGTTGCTGACTTCGTTCAACGCGCCTTCGGCGGTCTGCGCCAGCGCGATGCCATCGTTGGAATTGCGGATCGCCTGGTTCATGCCGCGCACCTGGCCGGTCATGTTGGTGGCGATGGCGAGGCCGGCGGCATCGTCCTTGGCGCTGTTGATGCGCTTGCCGGTCGAGAGGCGCTCCATTGCGTTCGACAACATTTTGCTTGCCGTATTGGACGCATTGCCCGCCTTCAGGGCGCTGATGTTGGTGTTGATAACTGACATGATCTTATCTCCAAAGGTTCCGTTCGGGTGGTGCGATCCGGTCCGAACCCGAAGCGCTTCCGCAGCCAAGACCGACCGAACGGCACAGCTTTTAAGTGGCATCGGAACCGGGCCGAACCCACCGCGACGCAGTGCCGACTAGGTAATTCTACCTAACTTAATCTTCAGATCGATTTGACGTTCGGCGGGCCATCTTCCCCTCAGCAAAGACGCTAAATGGGGGATTAACGCATGCCCGTCGTGGACTTCAGCGAAGGTGCGGAAAAACGGCACTCGGAGATTTTCGACCAGGTCCAGGTCATCTGGTCGAACCGGTCGTCGCGGGCAAACCGGCCAACGGTCAACATCTTCGACGAGGCCGAATCGTTCGACCCCAAAGCGGTGCAGCATCCACGCGGGTGCCTGACCATGGCGCGGGGCCGGATGCCGGCGCTGATCGGCAATGGCGATGGAGCGAAAGCCGCACTTCATTACGCCGACCCCTGGAGCGAAGCGACGATCGCCGCCTTTGTCGCCGCGGTAACCCGGATCGGCGCACCTATCGCCCACGACGCCGCCAGCCTCAGCGTCATCGCGCTTGCCGAGCGACTTGCCGCAAGCAACATCCCGGTCCTGATCAACGGGCCGACCGGCACCGGCAAGGAAGTGTTGTCGCGGTTCATCCACGATCATAGCGCCCGCGCCGGCAAGCCCTTCATCGCCATCAATTGCGCGGCGGTGCCCGAGGCAATGCTCGAGGCGCTGCTTTTCGGGCATCAAAAAGGTGCATTCACCGGTGCCGCCAATGCCGCCGAGGGATTTTTCCGGGCGGGGTCGGAGGCACGCTGCTCCTTGACGAAATTGCCGAAATGCCGCTCGGTCTCCAGGCCAAGCTATTGCGCGCACTCCAGGAAGGCGAGGTCACGCCGCTCGGCGCAACGCACCCGGTGAAGGTCGACGTGCGGATCATCGCCTGCGCCAACCGCGATCTTCCGAGCGAAGTTGCCGAGGGGCGTTTTCGCGCCGATCTCTACTACCGCCTGAACGTCTTCCCGCTGGCGCTGGCACCGCTGTGCGAGCGACGTGCCGATATCGCCCCGCTCGCCTTTGCCTTGCTGCTGCGTCACCGCGAGGCGAATTCGCCGGTGCAGTGGATCGGCGAGGACGCGCTCGCGATGCTCGCCGCCCACAATTGGCCGGGAAATGTCCGTGAGCTCGAAAACGTCATCCGCCGCGCTTTGTTGCTGGCGAACGACGATCGCAGCATCGGCGCGCGCCATATCGTCTTTGATCGACCGGCCCGGCTGATTGCCGATGCGGGCGCCGAACAGACCGGCGATGCCGGTGGCAAGCTGGCCAACGTGGTGCAGCTGTCGGAATCGCGGGCCATCATGGACACGCTCAACGACTGCCTCGGCAACCGCATCGAGGCCGCGCGTCGCCTCGGCATTTCCGAACGCACCTTGCGCTATCGACTGGCCAGCTTTCGCGATGCCGGCTTGCCGATCGTCGCCGGAGGCCGTCGATGAGCACGATCGGCCCGACCGGCGCCGCCGGACTCCAGCAGATCCTGGCCCTGCGCCAGCAGATCGTCGACCGCTCGTCGCTTCTACAGTCGCTGCGTGCACCCGATCCCGCGGCGCCCTCCGCGGGGGTGCCCGCGGGCGGCTTCGCCTCCGCGCTCGATGGAGCACTCAATTCGGTCAATGCCAGCCAGCAAAAGGCCGAGAGCCTGTCCGCCGCCTACGAGCGCGGTGACGAAGTCGACATAGCGAAGGTGATGCTCGCCCGCCAGGAGGCCGGGGTCGCGTTCGAAGCGACGCTGCAGGTCCGCAACAAATTACTGTCCGCCTATCAGGACATCATGCGGACCGGAGTGTAATCGATGAACGATCTCGTCTCCACCGCCGCGCCGGGCTCTACCGCGCGCGGGCTGCTCGCACCGATTCGTGCCATTGCCGCCCAGCCGGCGGTGGCCAGGACTTTGCCCTGGATCGGCGGCCTGGCCGCGCTCGGTGCGGCTGCATTGCTGTACCAGACGGTGGTCCCCGCCAGCCAGCGGACGCTGTACGACGAACTGTCCGACGGCGAACGATCGCAAGTCACCGCCGCGCTCGAGAAAGGCGCGATCAACTATCGCATCGATCCCGCGACCGGCGCCGTCACGGTCGACGAGGACCAGCTTTACAAGGCGCGGATGCTGGTCGCGGCGGACGGGTCGGTCGCCGCGCCCAAGACCGGTCCGGAAATGCTCGATGCGCTACCGATGGGGGCAAGCCGGTCGCTCGAGGGCGAGCGGTTGCGCAGTGCGCGCGAGCGCGAACTCGAATTGACGATCAAGGAGATCGACGGGGTCGAGAGCGTGCGCGTCCATCTGGCCGAGGCCGAAAAATCGGTCTTCGTGCGCGATTCCACGCCAACCACCGCGTCAATCATGGTCAAGCTCGCGAGCGGGCGGCAGCTCGGGCAGGGACAGGTGGCGGCGATCGTCAACCTGATCGCCGCTTCGGTCCCTGGCCTGTCGCCCGACGCCGTTCGCGTGATCGACCAGCACGGCCGACTGCTGACCGGGGCCGGGGCGGCGGGCGACGACCCGCGGCTCGACGTGCAGACCCGCCTCGAGCAGAAATTGCGAACGCAAATGACGCAGTTGCTCACCCCGATCCTTGGCGAAGGGAACTTCTCCAGCGAGATCCAGGTCGATCTCGACATGGATGCGGTCACGTCCGCCCGCGAAAGCTATGACAAGCAGGGGGTGATCCGAAGCGAGACCCAGGCCCAATCGTCCACGAGCACAGGGGCGGGGGCGGCCGGCGGGATTCCGGGTGTGCTCGCCAACACGCCACCGCCGCCGACCATCGTCCAGACCGCACCGCCCGTGCCCGCTGCGCCGGCTGCGGGTGCCGCGGCGCCCGTACCGCAGAATGGCGAGACAAGCGCTACGCGCACCTACGAGCTGGGGCGCGAGGTCGCCGTGTCGAGCAGCGATCCTGGCAAGATCAAGCGGCTGTCGGTCGCGGTTGCGATCAGCTCGGACGCGATCAAGCAGGGCAAGACCGCCGACATCGAACAGGTAAAGTCGTTGGTCGGCGCGGCGGTCGGCATCAACCCCGCACGCGGCGACCAATTGGCGGTCGCGGTGCGCAACTTCACCACCCCGGCATCCGATCCGCCCGCCTTCTACGAAGCGCCGTGGTTCGCGATGGTGATCCGCAACCTCGTCATGCTGGTTGGCCTGGTGCTGGTCCTGTTTCTGGTCGTCCGGCCGATCATTGCCAGCCTAACCCGCCGGCGTGAAAGCGGCGCGGGTGAGACGGGGGCTGCCGCCGCAGCTTCCGATGCGCCCATGCTGGCGCGGCTTGGCGCGACACCATGCGGCGCGATCGACAGCGCCTTGCTTAGCCATCATGTCGGCAACGCGCAGCGTCTCGCGGTCGAGAAGCCCGAGGCTGCGGCGCAGGCGCTGCGGCAGATGATCGGCGCGAGCGAGGGCAGTCGATGACTCTCGGCACCGCGCTCGACGATGGCGACCGTGCCGCGATCATGGTCATGCTGATGGAGGAACATCAGGCCGCACAAGTGCTCGGCCGCCTCGGTCCGGCGGAACTTCGCAGCCTTGGGGAGCGGATGTGCGCGCTCGGCGATATCGGTCCCGAAGCCATCGCCACCGCCACCGCATCGTTCGTCACCCGGACCGAGCAGGTCGAGCTTCCCGCGCAGAACCGCGTCGGCCAGGTGCGGACGGTCATGAGCAAGGCGCTGGGCGATGTGAAGGCGAATGGCATCATGAGCCGGATCCCGGCCGCGACCGCCGCGTCGCCGGCGCTCGAACTCGCTCGCTGGCTTAACGCCGACGTACTGCTGCCGATGATCGTCGACGAGCATCCGCAGGTGATCGCGGTGCTGCTGGTTCAGCTCGATCCAGCGATCGCAGCGAATATCCTGCATGGCCTGCCCGAGGCGGTCCAGTCGCAGGTCGTCCACCGCGTCGCGTCACTCGGGCCGGTGTCGTCCGACGCACTCGCCATGCTCGATGCCATGCTCAACGAACGGATCGAACATAGGCACGGGCCGATGCTGCTGGTCATGGGCGGGCCGCATGAGGCAGCCGAGATCATCAACAATGCCCCGCGCGAGGTCGAGCGGCGGGTGGTCCCGGCGCTCGCCAAGATCAACAAGGTACTGGCGCGCCTAATTGAGAACGAGATGTTCAAGTTCGAACATCTGTTCAAGCTGGACGAAAAGTCACTCGGCGCACTACTTCGCGAAGTCGACAGCGACACACTGATTTCGGCGCTGAAAGGGCTCGATAACGAGCAACGCGAATTCTTCCTCGGTGCGATGTCGAGCCGCGCCGCCGACGGCGTTCGCGACGAGATCGAATTGCGCGGGCGGATGCGCAAAGGCGACGTAACGGCGGCGCAGAAAGCAGTGATCGCCACCGCCCGCAAACTCGCCGATGCGGGCGAAATCGTATTTGGCCGCGGCGACGACGATTATGTTTGACGCGACCCCGCCGTTCGATCCGGTTTCCGGAAGCGGGCTGCTGGCGGCACTGTCCGCCTATCGGCCGGTGCAATTCGTCCCCGACCGCCGCTTCATCCACGCGACCGAGCCGGATGCCCTCCCTTCTGCCAGTCGCGCGAGCGACGACCGCTGGCAGGCCGGTTACGACCAGGGACTTGCCGACGCGCGCGAGGCCGCTGCGATGGAACGGGATGTAACCGCCGCCGCGACCGACCTCCTCGCCCGTAGCTTGACGCGGCTCGACGAGCAGCAGGCCGCCCACCTTGCCGATCGCCTTCGCGATACAGTGGTCGCCCTGTGCGACACGATCATCGAAGAAGCGGCGATAGACGAAGCGGCGCTGACCCGGCGGATCGCACTCGCGCTCGCCATGCTCCGCCGGGCCGAGGACGACCGCATCCTGCGCATCCATCCCGACGATGCGGGACTTATCGCAAAGTGGGTTCCGGACGACCTAACCATTGTGCCCGATCCCGCGATCGAACGCGGCACGATACGGGTCGAAATGTCGGTTGGCGGGGTCGAAACCGGGCCGCGCCAGTGGCGTGAGGCGATTGCCAGTGCAGTGCGCGGATGCTGACCGCTGCCACGTCCCTGTTCGACGAGCTGGGCAGAATCGAGATCGACCATGCGCCGCGCCGTTTCGGCCGTCTGGTATCGTGCGACGGCGGACTGCTCGACGTGGTCGGATTGACAGTCCCGATCGGCACACTGTGCCGGATCGATCATCACCAAGGCCAGACGCTGAAGGCCGAGGTCGTCGGTTTCCGCGATGGGCATAGCCTGATGATGTTGCTCGACGATCCGGTGCTACTTCGCCCGGGATCGATCGTTCGAACCGAGGATCGTCCGGGCATGGTCGGGGTCGGCGAAGACTATCTCGGTCGTGCCGTCGACGGCGCTGGACTGCCGATCGATGGCGGACCGCCGATTACGCCGCGACACCACTGGGCGGTGGGGGGCGAGCGACGCAGCGCCCTCGACCGAAGCCCGGTCCGCCGGCCGTTCGATTGCGGCGTCCGCGCCATCAATGCGCTGGCGACGATGGGTGTCGGTCAGCGAATGGGTATCGTCGCCGGGTCGGGGGTCGGCAAGTCGGTCCTGCTCGACATGATCGCACGCCATGCCGACGCCGACATCGTGATCGTCGGCCTGATCGGCGAGCGTGCGCGCGAAGTGTCCGATTTCGTCGAGCGTCATATGGTCGGGGAGAAACGCGACCGCACCGTGGTTATTGCGGTGCCCGCCGATCATGCCCCTAATCTGCGGCTCCGCGGGGCGATGCTGACCACCGCGATGGCCGAATATTTCCGCGCCGCGGGCGCCAACGTGTTGCTCATCATGGACAGCCTAACGCGCGTTGCGCATGCCGCGCGCGAAGTCGGGCTGTTGCTCGGCGAGCCTGCCGCCGCGCGCGGTTACCCGCCATCCGCGCTGACCGCGTTGACCAGGCTGGTCGAGCGCGCGGGCAATTGCGCGGTCAGCTCCGGCTCGATCACCGGCATCTACACCGTGCTCGCCGACGGCGACGACCAGGACGACCCGGTGGTCGATTCGGCGCGCGCGATCCTCGACGGTCACCTGGTGCTGTCGCGGTCGCTGGCGCAGCGCGGACAATATCCAGCGATCGACATCGCCGCATCGCTCAGCCGCGTAATGAGCGACGTCGTCGCGCCCGAACACGTGCTCCTCGCGCGTCGCTTCCGTGCGCTGAGCGCAAGCTACGAAGCCAACCGCGATCTTGTCCTGATGGGTGCCTATCGCGAAGGGGCGGACGCGCTGCTCGACGAGGCGATTGAGCGCAATGGATCGATGAGTGCGTTCCTGTCGCAGGAAGTCGGTGAGCGCATCGACATTCAACGGAGCCTCGTCGCGCTCGGCGAGGTCGTTGGCGATGAGCGATGATCGGGCACGGATCGCGCGCCTTCGCCGCGTCGAGCGGGTGCGCGCGATCGAAAAGCAGACGCTGATCGGCCATGCCGCCGATGCCGAACGGACGCTTGCCCAGATGAGCGCTCTCGCCGTCCGAACCAGCGGTCTGGCCGGCGACTATGCCTTGCGCTGCGATGCCCATGATGGCGCCGCCCTTCGCCAGGTGCGCGGTTTCGCAATCGGGCTTCAGGCGGTCAGCGCCGACACCCGCGCCAGTGCGCGGGGCGCCGAGGCGCATGCAGACCGGCTGGCAATCGACCTGGCGCTGGCCGAGCGCCGCCATAACGCCATCGACGAGCGCGTCGGCCAGGAGGCGTCGATGATCGATCGCCGAATCGCCAGGCGCGAGCAGGCGGATCTGGCACGGAACTTGAATAGACCCTTCCGTAGCTGATTTCGCCGGAGCCGAGACCAATGCAGACCGCCATCGCCCCCGTCTCGCCCGTGCGCCCGTGCGCTACGGTGGCGCCTGTGGGGCAACCCTCGGTCAGCGGCGTGGCATTTCCCGATCTGCTGGATACGATATCCATGCCCGCAAAGAAGGATCGCGAGGCGTCCCCGTCAACCGGCAAGGCGCTGCCGCCGGCCCCGGCGACCGGCAAGGCCTTGCCGGGGAGCGATGCCAACGGTGCGGTTGCTGTCGGATACGACTCGGAGATTGCCGAAGACCCCGACCCTGCGACCGCTTCGGAACCCGCGCCTGATCTTCTTCCGCTGTCAGTACTTGCGATCGTTCCAGCTGCCGCATCGCCGCTGCCAATCGCGGTCGTTTCATCCGACCCGGATCCCGTCGACGGCAATGCGCAGGCTTCTACCCCGACCTCAAAAAGGCCCGCTCCTGCAACGCTGGTGAGCGAACCCGTCCCGCCGTCCCGTGTCATCGAGACCAACCCGCCGCGGATCATGCCGTCGATCGCCACGACCGATCCGCGGACCGCACTGCGCGCCGCAGAAAATTCCATTCATTCGACGACTCCCGCCAAGATCGTCGAAGAGATGCCAGCTAGCGCGATGACGCCGTCGGACCCCGCGTTAATTGCGGCAGTGGATCCGACGTCGCGGAAATCGAGCGGCATTACTCGCTCGCCATCGCCATCGCCAAACGTCGCCGCTAGGAAGATCGATCGGGATAAGCCGACCGCTCGCGCTATTCCGGCCCCGGACACGACCGCTCCCGCGATGCCAACCGTTCGGCCCGCCCCGGTATCTGCGGACAGTTCGCCGATCGCGGTCTTGAACCTTCCGAACACGCCGCCGGCATCGATCGCTATCCCGACCTCCACCGCGATTGCCCGGCCCGACCGCCACGCCGCCATTGAGGCGTTGACGCGTACAGGCAACGACGACGGGGTCGCCGGGCTGCTCCAGATGCGCAACCCCGATTTCGGCGCGATCTCGGTGCGGCTCGAAATGGCGGGCGCCGTGCTCAATGCGAAGCTCGGCAATGACGATCCCGATTTCCGCGTGTCGATAGTCGCCGCCGCGGACGTTGCCGCGACGACCCGGACGTCCGCGCCAGAGACGGCAGGTCATCGCCCGACCGATCGCCAACCGGGGGACAACCCGTCGGCCGGCCAGCAAGCAAGCCAGCGGAATGCCCCGCCCGACCACGGTCGCACCGATCCCGAACAGCCGTCGGGCCGCAACGGATCGACCCGCCGCCTTCACCCGACCCTGAGCCTGCTTCCTGCCACCGGCGACGAAGCCGCCGCGCCTCCGTCGCACCGCGCCGGCGGCATCTACGCCTGACCCCTCCCAAGGAATTTTAACGATGGCCGACAACAACGATCCCGAACCGATCACGAAAAGGAAGGGCGGGAAACTCAAGAAGCTGCTGATGCTGGTCGTCGCCCTTGGCGTGATCGGTGGCGGCGGCGCCTATGGCCTGACGCTCACGGGTCATCTGGGCAATCACGAGGCCAAGAAGGTCGATCCCAATCCGCAATTCCTCCGCAAGGGCGAAGTCGATCCGTTCGCCCCGAAGCTCGCCGAAGGGGAAGGTGAAGAACAGGCCGAGGCTCCGGAGGGCGCCGAGGATACCGGCGGTAGTCCGTACCGGGTCGCCTATTACAGCTTTTCCGAGGATTTCACCTCGAACCTCAAGGACAGCAGTTCGCTGATCCAACTCAGTCTCGCGGCATCGACCCGGCGCGACGGCCGCGTCCTCCAGCGGCTCAAGAAGCACGAGCTCGCCATCCGTTCGGCGGTGCTCACCGTGCTTGCCGATACCGATGAGGAGCAGGTGACGACGGTAGCGGGCAAGGCGCAGTTCCAGCGCCGGCTGACCGCCACGATCAACCAGGTGCTAACCAAAAACGAGGGGTTCGGCGGCGTCGACGACGTCTATTTCAAGACGCTCCTCGTCCAGTGAAACACGCCCACCAATTCACCGCCGAACGCGTGCACGCGACACATTGTGCCGCGTTGATTCGCACCGGACCGAGCGCCGAAACCCTGCTTCCGGGGTTCGGGCAGCGGCTTGCCGACGGACTTCGCGCGGCGCTGACCGGCTTGTTGGGCGAAACGCGACCGGTCATCTCCTGCGCCGACCCCGTAACCGGACGCGAAGCCGATCGCGGCGCGTCGGACGGGCCGCACGCCTGCCTTCATTTTGCGACCGCTCCGGGAGAAAGTCCGATCCTCGTCAGCATCGATGGCGCAACCGTCATGTCGTTGGTCGACCGCAGTTTCGGCGGCGCGGCTGGCAGCGTGATCGACTGCCCCAGGGAATTTCCTCCGTCGGCGCGACACATGATCTTAAGGCTGGAGGCGGTGGTGCTCGACGCCCTGCAGCGTGCGCTCAACGTGTCCCGGTCGGGCGCGATCCAGTCGGTCCGCCGGGAGTCGACCGCGCCAGCGACGTCGCCGTTCGCACCCGATCATCGGGTCGCGACGCTGGCATTGAGCATCGTCGAACCTGGCCATCGTCCGTGGGCGATCGACGTCACCTTGTCCTGCGCCGCGCTCGACCGACTGTTCGGGCATGGCGATCACGGGGCGCCTGGTGCGGCCTTGGCGGTGCGCTCGGGGGATCCGGCCAATGGGCCCTGGGGCGACATCTCCCTGCCGCTGACAGCCGTGCTGGTCGAGATGGACGTGCCGCTCAGCGCAATATCGCAGCTGGAGCCGGGGCAGATCATCCCCGTCACCGTCCGGCGCAACCTGCCGCTCCGCATCGGTCGCCGCTGCATCGCGCGTGGCACCGTCGGCGCGGCCGACGGGCAGCTTGCGCTGCAACTTTCATCGCTTGCTTGAACAGGATTTTCCAATGACCATCCACCAACGCGGTTTCGATCTGTTGAAAGACGTCGACGTCCGGCTATCGGTCGAGCTCGGCCGGGCCGACATGAAGTTGAAGGACGTACTCGCGCTCGGCGAGGAAAGCGTCGTCACGCTCGACCGGCTGACCGACGAATTGCTCGAAGTGTTCGTCAACGGCACGTTGATCGCGCGCGGTGAAGTCGTCGCGCAAGGCGAACGCTTCGCGCTTCGGATCGTCGAGCTTGCGTCCGATTCTGCCATGTCGCCCACTCCCGGCGCCACGCCGGCCGGGAAGGGCTGAGCGATGCTGGTCTATATACTGAAGCTGCTGCTGCTGATCCCGCTGATCGGCGCGCTGGCGTGGGGCAGCCTGGCGCTAGCCAAGCGCGTCAAGACGCGGATCGAAACCAGCAACGGGCCGCGGCTGGCGTCGATTGTCGAAACGACGATGCTGTCGCCCTCGACCCGGCTGGTGGTGATCGATTTTCACGGCGCGCACATTCTCGTCGCGGCTTCGCGCACTGGTTTCACCCGGCTTGCCGAATGTGCCTCACCGGCCGTCGGCCCTGCCAACAAAGGAGCCGCGGAATGATCCGCATCCTGCTGATCGCGATGCTCGTAATTGCCGCAAGTTTCTGCATGGTCGACCCTGTCGCTCACGCCGCCGGACCGGTCGTCGCTGCACCGATGAACGCACCCCCGGCCGCCGCGCCCGCCGCGGTCCCCGGAGCGCTGGATCGCGCGTTCGCCCAGGTCGGTGGCGGAGGGTCGGGCGGATCGGGCAGCCTCTCGCTCTCGCTCCAGTTGCTACTGGTGATGGGACTGCTCACCATTCTTCCGGGGCTTATCCTGATGATGACCAGCTTCACCCGGATTCTCGTCGTGCTATCGATCCTGCGCCAGGCACTCGGCCTCCAGCAGTCGCCGCCAAACCAGGTACTGATCGGCCTGTCACTGTTTCTGTCGCTGTTCATCATGGCGCCTACCCTCGACAAGGTGAACGCCGCGGCAATCGCGCCCTATGCGGCAGGGACGATCAATGCCGAACAGGCGATCGCCGCCGCCGCAAGCCCGTTCCACGACTTCATGATCGGCCAGACGCGCAAGTCGGATCTTGCGATGTTCGCCGCCATGGCCAAGCAGCCGCCCTTCGCCGACACCGCCAAGGTGCCGTTCTCGATCCTGTTGCCGGCGTTCGTCACGAGCGAGCTCAAGACCGCGTTCCAGATCGGCTTCATGCTGTTCCTGCCGTTTCTCGCGATCGACCTGGTGGTTTCCAGCGTGTTGATGTCTCTGGGCATGATGATGATGTCGCCGACGGTGGTGTCGCTGCCGTTCAAGTTGCTCCTGTTCGTGCTGGTCGACGGCTGGGCGATGCTGATGGGCTCGCTCGCCGCAAGCTTCGGGGCGGGCTAGGACATGGCCGACAGCGGCGCCATGCTCGCGCTGGCCGACCACATGCTGTGGATTGTAGCGCTCGTCGCCGGTCCGGTGCTGCTCGCGTCGCTGGCCGTCGGCCTGTTCGTCGGCATCATCCAATCGGCGACCTCGATCAACGAACAGACGCTGACCTTCGTCCCCAAGCTGGCCGTGACGGCGCTTGTACTCGTCATCCTCGGCGGCACGATGATGACCCTGATCGGCGATTTCACGGCCGATATCTTTGCCGCCATCGCGACCGTCGGTCGATGAACGCGCTCAATTTCGGATTCGGCCCGCTGGAGGGCGAATTGTGGCGGCTGCTGTTCGTCATGACCCGCATCGGCGCGGCGATGCTCGCCGCCCCTCTGTTCGGATCGGGCAGCGTTCCGGTCCAGCTTCGGGTGGCGATCAGCGGCGTGATCGCCGTTCTCGTCTGCGCCTGGACCAGCGTTGCCGTGCCGCCGGCGATCCTGTCGCTATCCGGGCTGGTCATCCTTTTAGGAGAAGTCGCCGTCGGCCTGTCGATCGGCTTCGTGCTCCAGCTGAGTTTTGCCGCACCGACGCTTGCAGCCGAACTGATCGGCGGATCGATGGGGATGAGCATCGCCACCACGGTCGACCCCAGCAGCGGCGCGAGTTCTCCCGCGCTGGGGCAATATTTCGCCATCGTCCTGACGCTGATCTTCCTCGGCCTCGGCGCGCATCTCCAGTGGATCGCGCTGATCGTGCGCAGCTACGACAGCTTCCCGCCGGGATCCGTATGGTTCACCCCCGCGCGAATGCATGAGGTCGCCGGTTTTGCCGGCGCGATGTTTGCGACCGGGGTCGCAATCGCCTTGCCCGTCACGCTGTTGCTTCTGCTGGTGCAGGTGTTGACCGGCGTGCTGAGCCGCTCGGCGCCGTCGCTCAACCTGTTCGCGCTCGGCCTTCCCGCCGGAGTGCTGGCCGGGCTTGCTGCGCTGATCGTGGCGATGCCGCTGATTACCGACCAGCTCGTGACGCTGAGCTGCTCGGCGATCGAGCAGGTTGCCGCCGTGGTCGCGCGATGAGCGAGGACGGCGGTGAAAAGAGTTTCGCGCCAAGTGCCAAGCGCCGCCGCGATGCCGCCCGGCGCGGCGACGTCGTCCGGTCGCGGGAGCTCGGCACGGCGGCGGCGATCCTGTGCGGTTTCGTCTGGCTGAGCCTGGCCGGGCCGTGGCTGCTGGGCGAGCTCAGGCACGGGCTCCACACGGCCTTCGTCTTCGACCGCCAGGCGATCGATGGGTTCGCGCCCGGGACGCTCCTGCAGTCGATCGTAGTCGCTCTCCTCCCGCCAATCCTGCTGCTCGGCCTTGGCGTGATGGTCATGGCCGGCGGTACGCAGTTGCTGCTCGGCGAGGGCCGGTTCCTGCCCGGTAACCTTGCCCCCAAGCCGTCGCGACTGAACCCCCTCACCGGCTTCAAACGGATCGTCGGTGCGCAGGGTGTGGTGGAGCTGGGCAAGAGCGTCCTGAAGGTCGGCCTGCTCGGCGCGATCGCCTGGTGGTGGGCGCGCGACGCGGTTGGCGGGGCCATCGCGCTCGGTCGTGCGCCGCTCGAAAGTCAGCTCGGCGAAGCCTGGCGCCTGCTCCTGTCGCTGCTGCTGTCGCTTTCGGTCGGGCTTGCGATCATCGCCTTCGTCGACCTGCCGATCCAGCTCGTGCGTCGCTTCCTGCGCCTCAAGATGAGCCAGCAGGAGATGCGCGACGAGCATAAGGAAAGCGAAGGATCGCCCGAGAACAAGGCCGCGATCCGCCAGCGCCAGCGGCAGATTGAGGCAAGCGGCGTGCAGCACGCGGTTCGCGACGCGCAGTTCGTGATCACCAACCCGACCCATTTCGCGGTCGCGATGACCTACGATCCGGCGCTCGCCGGTGCACCGGTGGTGCTCGCCAAGGGACAGGGGAGAAGGCCCTGGCGATGCGCGAGCTGGCGGCTGAATTCGGCGTTCCGGTGCTCGAATATCCGCTGCTCGCGCGCTCAGTTTATCACACCACGCGCGAACAACAGGTCATTCGCGAGGAGCTTTATGCCGCCATCGCCACCGTTCTGGCCTTCGTATTGTCGCTAAAGCGGGCGGAACCGCTGCCGCGGCCGATGATCGACGTTCCGGCGGCGATGCGCTTCGATTCCGAAGGACGGCCAAGCCCGCTGGCCGATGCTTAAACGTGTGCTTCGGCGGACGTCCTAGCGCTCATGGACACGACCGCCACTTCCTCTCTCGTCTCGGCGCTCGGCGGCGGAAGCGGCATCGACATGGTCGGACTCGCGGCCAAGCTTGCCAGCGCGCAGTTCGATGGGCGCATCGCACAGATCGACAGCCAGTCGAGCGCCGCCGAACAGCGCGTCTCGCTGGCCAGCGCGCTGAAGAACAAGCTGTTGACGCTGGCCAGCGCGCTTGGCGACCGGGTTCGGGCGGGCGACCTTGCCGCCACCCCGAGCGTCCTCAATCCGGCCGTCGCGCTCGCCTCGCGACCGCTCGGGACGACCACTGCATCGGGCACCTATTCGCTCGAGGTGCTGGGCCTCGCCAGCCGCCAGATCGTCGCCTCGCGCCCGCTTGCCGGGACGACCGCCTCGGTCGGGGCGGGCACCCTGACCATCCGCTTTGCCGACACCGCCCAAACGCCGCTTGGGGTCACCGTAACGCCCGGCGCCACGCTCGCCGACGTCGCCGCAAGCATCAACGCGGCGGGTCGCGGGGTGACTGCTTACGTCGCGACCGGGATCGACGGCGCGCGGCTGGTCGTTAAGGGAGCAGAGGGCGCGTCCAACGCCTTCGCCATCGACGCGAGCGAGGATCCGTTGGCGCCGGGGCTGTCGGCGCTGGCGTGGAGCGGCGACACGGGCGATGGGCGATTGCTGGCCTCCGCCGCCAATGCGCGCTTCAGGCTCGATGGGCTCGAACGCATTTCAGCTAGCAACATCATCGCGGATGCCGCGCCGGGAATATCGCTGACGCTTACCGCTACCAATAGCGGATCCCCGACCATGGTTCGCTTCAGCGACCCTTCGACCGCCATTGCCAGCGCGATGCAGGACCTGACCTTGGCGCTGAACGACATCGCCGCCGATCTGCGGCAGGTGCTCGATCCCAAGAGCGGCGAGCTGTCGCGCGATCCGGGCGCACGCGCCTTGCGGACCGCGCTGTCGCAACTCGGCGGAAGCGATCTTCTGCCCTCGGTAAGCGGCAATGTCCCTCGCTCGCTCGCAGAACTTGGTCTTGCATCGGGCCGCGACGGCATCTTCCGCTTCGACCGCGCCACGCTCGACGCCGCGCTTGCCAAGGGCAGCGCCGACGTCGCGGCATTGTTCACCCCCGGCGTGCAGGGCGTGTTCGCGACCATCGACCGGATTGCGCGCAACGCCGCCAAGGTCGGCGATCCCGGCACGCTCGGCGGCTCGGTCGCGCGCTATTCGGCGCTCAAGTCGAAGTTGCTGGTCGATCGCAGTAAACTGGGCGATCAGATGGAGGCGCTCAAGGCCCGCCTCACCAAGCAGTTCGTGACCGCGGACTTGCGCGTCAGCGCGTCGCATTCGACGCTTTCCTTCCTGCAGAACCAGATCGCGGCCTGGAACGCCAAGAGCTCGTGATGCTCGCCGGCCGCGACCCTATCGAACGTTACCGCCGGGTCGATTTCGATGCCCGGGTGGTCGGCGCCAATCCCGGCCAATTGGTCGATCTATGCCTGGAACAGTTCACCGGGGCCATCGACCGCACGTTGTATGCGCATCGCACCGGCGACAATCGCTTGAAGAGTGAGAGCATGACGCGCGCGCTTGCCGCGCTGACCAGCCTGATGCTGGGGATCGACCGGACCAGTCCGCTAAGCGGCGCGCTGTCGCAACTCTACCAGAGCGCCCGCGCCAAGCTGATCGATTGCGCGGTCGATTTCGACGCCCCGGCGCTGGCCACGATGCGTGGCGATTTCAACGACATCAGGAACGCCATGCAGGGCGCGAGCATCAGCCGCCCCGCTTGACTCCCACGCCGAGCAATTCCTTCAGCCGCGCGCGCACCGCCGCGACCGCTCCCGGATCGGCGCCGCGTTGCGCGGGCGTGAACTTGACCCCCATCGGGTTGACCGGGACACCGCCGCGATAGACCTCATAGTGGAGGTGCGGCCCGGTCGACAGGCCGCTTGATCCCACATAGCCGATGACCTGCCCTTGTCGCACCAGCGTCCCCGGCGCGACCGCCAGTGAACTCATATGGCTGTAACTGGTGGCGAGGCCGCCCGAATGGCCGATCCGGACTTGCCGGCCATAGCCGCCGGCCCAGCCCGCACGGGTTACCTGGCCGTCGGCGGCAGCGTGGATCGGGGTGCCCCAGCTGGCCCCGAAATCGATCCCCTTGTGCATCCGGGCGAAACGCAGGATCGGATGGACGCGCAGGCCGAAGCCCGAGGTGATCCGGGCCGAGACTGGCCACGCCAGCCCTTCGGCGGCGCGCGGCGCCTGGCCGATGGTGATGGCGTCGACCCATACCGGCCTGCCGCCCGCGGTCCAGCGGACCAGCCTCAGGTCTCGGTCCGCAAGGCGATCGAGCCCGGCGTATAGCAAATCGCCTTCCGCCGTCTGACCATCGATGCTCCGACGACGCGCGATCACCAGGTCGAAACTGGCATCGGGGCCGATCTCGCCGACGTCGATCTCCTGCGCCAGCGCCTTGAGATAGGAAGTGGCGACCGCGGTCGAGGCGCCGGCGGTGCGCAGGGCCCAGTAAAGCCCGTTCCCGGCCCGGCCGCGGACGCGGATCGGGGTGGTGACGACGGGGACTGCGATTTGGGTCATCGCCAGGTCAAGTTCGCCACGTTCGATTAGCAGCTTGAGATCCATCGACGCGCGCAGGGCGAGCCGCTCGACCGGGCGACGGCCGACCGAATCGCGCTTGCCGAGCGTGAGCGATATGGTCGTCCCCGGCGCAAGCTGCGGCGCGGCCGAGCGCACCAATGCCGCTGCCTGCACCGCATCGGCAGTCGATGCCCCGACCCGCGCCAAGCTGCGCGCCATCCCGTCGCTGCCGAGGGTAACGAACAGGTAGATGGCGGGCCGCTCGGGCGCGGTATCGATCGGGATGACGCGATCGGTCGCGACCATGCGCATCCCGCTGTCCGATCCGCGCGCGATCGAGTTCGACCCCGACTGCGGCCCATTGATCCTCCGCCGCGCCGCTGAGCCGCGCTGGATTGGCAGCGGCAAGCGGCCCGAAATCGGGGGCGGTAAAGGCGGCGGCGGTGCACAGCAGGCCAAGGGTCGCCAGTCCACGCCACCAATCCTTCGAAAAGATGTCTTCGGCCAGGTCGACGACGAGGTTGAAACGTTCCGGACGCTGCGGCACGAATGGCGCAAAGCAAACCGGTGCCGCCACCACCGCGCGCCCAAACTGCCGTCCGATAAATTCCGCCCGCATCGACCGCGACACTCCCTGCGTCCGATGTGGCGAAACAAGGTTAAAACCGTTTTAAGATCGATCGCCGCTTGCACTTCGCGGCGCCCGTGCCACATTGGCGAAATGCCGCGCGGCGACAGCCTGGTCCGGGCGATCCTGGGCCCCACCAATACCGGCAAGACCTATCTCGCCATCGAGCGAATGTGCGCCCATTCGTCGGGCGTGATCGGCTTTCCGCTGCGCCTGCTGGCGCGCGAGGTTTACGAGCGGGTGGTGGCGATCAAGGGCGCGAACCTCGTCGCCTTGATCACCGGCGAGGAACGGATAGTTCCCAAGGGCGCGCGTTACGTGCTGTGCACCGCCGAGAGCATGCCCGTCACCGGCGGCCGCGAGGACCGCGCCCACGAAGGCATCTTTCCGAGCGAATTCGCCTTCGCTGCGATCGACGAGGCACAGTTAGGCAGCGACCCCGAGCGTGGCCATGTGTTCACCGACCGCATGCTCCGCGCGCGGGGCCGCGAGGAAACGTTGATCCTTGGCTCGGATACGCTCCGCCCGCTGATCCGCCAGCTCCTGCCCGAAGCGGAGATTGTCAGTCGGCCGCGATTCTCCACCTTACGCCATGCTCCGACGACCAAGCTGTCGCGGCTGCCCCCGCGCTCGGCGATTGTCGCCTTCAGCGCCGAGCAGGTCTATGCGATCGCCGAGATGTTGCGCCGCTTCAAGGGCGGGGCAGCCGTGGTGATGGGCGCGCTTTCGCCCGCCACGCGTAACGCCCAGGTGGCGATGTTTCAGCGCGGCGAAGTCGATTATCTGGTCGCGACCGACGCCATCGGCATGGGGCTCAACATGGATGTCACCCATGTCGCCTTTGCCGGGCTCGACAAGTTCGACGGTCACCGCGACCGCCGCTTGTCGATCCCCGAAATGGCGCAGATCGCGGGCCGCGCCGGGCGTCACCAGAAGGACGGAAGCTTCGGGACGTTGGGGCTCGGCGGCGACAACGGTCCGGCCTTCACCGAGGCGGAAATCGCGGCGATCGAGGAGCATCGCTTCCGGCCACTGGACCATCTCTACTGGCGGTCGAGCGAACTCGACTTTTCGAACACAGGAACGCTGATCGCCAGTCTGGAGCAAAAGAGCGACGATCCGCTATTGCGCTCTGCCCCACTGGCGATCGACCTCGCCGTGCTCAAGATGCTGGCCGAAGATCCGGCGATCGCGACCGCGCGCGGCGGCCGTGCGCGGCGGCTGTGGGCGACCTGCGGCCTGCCCGATTTCCGCAAGGTCGGTCCGATGCACCATGCGCGCATGGTCCGCCGACTGTTCAGCTATATTGGCGAAGGCGGGCATATCCCGCACGAATGGTTTGCTGCCGAAGTCGCGCGGCTCGACAACGTCAACGGCGATATCGAAGCGCTGGCCGACCGGCTCGCCGGGGTGCGGTCTTGGGCTTATATCGCGCAGCGCTCCGACTGGCTGAAGGACCCGCCGAAATGGGCCGAGCGGACGCAACAGGTCGAGGGCCGCCTGTCCGACGCGCTCCACGAGCGGCTGACCCAGCGCTTCGTCGACCGCCGCACCGCCGTCCTGATCCGCGACATTGGCGCGCGCGGGGCCGATGCGCTGCCGATCACGGTCGCCGCCGATGGCGAGGTCAGCGTTGGACCCGAGCCGATCGGTCATTTGTCTGGCTTCGACTTCACCGTCGATCCGACCGCGCGACATGCCGACAAGCGCATGCTGCTCGCCACCGCCGAACGCCGGCTGGGGGACGAACTCGACCGTCGCGCGAAGTCATTGCTCGAAGCACCGGATAGCGACTTCTCGCTGGTGGTGGAGGAGGGTGGAGGACTCGCGATCGGCTGGGCGACGCACATTCTTGCGCGGCTCGCGCCCGGCCGGACCCTGCTCGAGCCCGCGGTTCGCACGGTCCGCGCGCTCGACCGCCTGTCGGCGCCGCGCCGCGCCGAACTCCGGGCGCGACTGGAACGTTGGATCGACGCGGAACTCGACCGCCACCTTGGCACGCTAAAAGCCCTGTCGCGCGCCGCATCGGACGCCAAGGTTACGCCCGGCGTCCGTGCGCTCGCCGCGATGCTGGCCGATGCCGGGGGATTGCTGCCCCGCCGCTCGATCGCCCAGCAGATCGCCGCACTGGACAAGGCCGACCGCCATTCGCTCCACCGCCACCGGCTGCGGCTTGGCGCGCTCGACCTGTTCGTCCCCGCCTTGCTCAAGCCCGGCGCGCAGCGCTGGCGGGCGGCGCTCCTCGCGATCCGCGCCGGCCAACCGATGCCCCGCCTGCCCAATCCCGGTGCCGCGAGCCTCGACGCGACCGCCGATCCGCGCGGTGCCGCGCTTGCCTATCGCCGGTTCGGGACGACGTGGCTGCGCGTCGATCTGGCCGACCGGATTGCCGCCCACGCGCATGCGGCCCGCCAGGCCGGCGTGGCGACCTTGCTTGATCCGGCACTCGTGACCAGTCTCGGTCTTGATCCGCCGACGGTCGTCAAACTGATGGCCGAGATCGGCTTCATCCCGGCCGGCGACGCGTGGAAATGGCGCGGCACCCGACCTCGGCGGCAGGCCGTCAGCGCTGCCGCCCCGCGCCCCGGCAACGCCTTCGCCGCGCTGGCGAGTTTGAAAAGGTAAGCTTTGCGGATCGACCGCTACCTCCACTGCATCCGGCTGGTGAAGAGCCGCACGCTCGCGCAGGAGCTGATCGAGACCACGCGGGTACGGATCGACGGGCGCCGCGTGATCAAACCGAGCGAGCCGGTGCGGGTCGGCAGCATCGTCGCGCTGCCCCTACGCGGTCAGGTCCGCATTATCGAGGTCCTCGCCCTGCCCGATCGCCGCGGTCCGCCCGCCGAGGCGCGATGCGCCTATCGGGAGATTGACGAAGCGGGGCCTGCCGCTTAGCCACGACGGCACAACGAGGGAGCTTCGCCACCACCATGACCTATGTCGTCACCGACGCCTGCATCAAATGCAAATATATGGACTGCGTCGAAGTGTGTCCGGTCGATTGCTTCTACGAAGGCGAGAATATGCTCGTCATCAACCCCAACGAATGCATCGATTGCGGCGTGTGCGAGCCCGAATGTCCGGCGGAGGCGATCCTTCCCGATACCGAGAACGGGCAGGAAAAATGGCTCGAGCTCAACAATTCGATGTCGGCCAGCTGGCCCAACATCACGCGCAAGAAGGACAGTCCCGCCGATGCCGACGAGCATAAGGGCGAGGAAGGCAAGTATGACAAATATTTCAGCCCGGAGCCCGGCGAAGGCGACTGATCACGTCGAACGGCGTTGTCCCTACACTGCTTTCGCTTTGCGTGAAGGCTGATTCAGGTTAATGCCCAGCTGTAATCCAAGGGGGAATATCATGCTTCGCACCGCTTTCGCCGCCGCGCTTTTGGCCGCCGCTTCGCCCGCTATCAGCCAGAGCGTGGCCGACCCCAATCTTCCCGACCCCAACGACCAGTCGGATACCTTCACTATTGCCGCGGGCGGGGCATACATCCCCGATTACGAAGGATCGGATGATTACAAGTTCAGTCCGTTCGGAGCGATCCGCGGGCGCGTCAATGGAATCAACTTTTCAACCCGCGGCACCTATCTTTACGTCGATCTAATCCGCCGGCCGTCGAGCGGGCTCGACATCGATGCCGGGCCGATCGTCGGCATCCGCCGTGAGCGGGTAAGCAAGATCGAGGACGACTTCGTCCGCCTGTTCGGCAAGCGCAAGACGGCGATCGAGCTGGGCGGTTTCGTCGGCCTCACTGCCCACGGCCTGACCAATCCTTACGATTCGCTCAGCGCGCGGCTCGACGTGGTGACCGACGTCGGCAATGCGCATGAAGTCGACGGTTTTCACGCCGAATATCGATTTCGCAACGCCTCTGTCGAAGCGCACCTACGTGTCGATCGGTGCCTCGGCCGATTTCGTCAGCAACAAGTATGCCGACTATTATTATTCCTATCTGCTGTTCACCGAGACGAGTTCTCAGGCCGCGCCGGGCGGACCGCAATTCGCACCGCCGCCGTTCTCGTACAACGCCAAGGGCGGCATGAAGAGCTGGAAGCTGACCGCGCTTGTGAACCAGTCGATCACCGGCGACTTGACCCATGGCTTATCGATCTTCGGCGCCGGCACTTACGGCCGCCTGGTCGGAAGCATCGGCCGATCGCCATTCGTCGACGACCGCGGGTCGAAGTCGCAGTGGCAGGGCGTGCTCGGGCTGGCCTATACCTTCTGAATGACGGCTGCTTGCGCCGGTTGCGACGGACAGTCGCACGCCGTGCCGCTCGGTTCGGCTGATTCCGCTTATTCATGCCCGCGCAACGTCGTGCGCGGCATTGGAGCCTTGGACTTCCGGGCGGCCCGCGCCGGCGAGTAACTTGCGAAAATGCGGAAGGTTGATACGGAGCAAAGCGTGAGTGAAACCCGGTTATTGATGCTAATGATGTTCGGCGCGGTTGCGGCGGGCCCTGCGGTTGCCCAGACCGCGCGCGGCAATGAAAACGTGCCGCGAGCCAGCTTCCTGGTTCAAATGGATCAGGAATTCGCCAAGATGGACGGCGACAAGAACGGAAAGGTGACTCGCGCCGAGATCGAGACCTTCGATCGCGGCACCGCGCTCGCCCAGGCCCGGATGCGTGCCCAGGCGAAGTTCGCCGAGCTCGACACCGATCGCAACGGCCAGATCAGCCCGGCCGAATTCGCTAAGCTCATTACCGGTGTCCCACCTGTGGATGGCCGGCCGCTGCTCGGCAAGCTCGACACCAATAAGGACGGCGTGCTGAGCCTGGTTGAACACCGGGCCGGGAAGCTGGCTTATTTCGACCAGATCGACACCGACAAGGATGGCGTCGTCAGCGTAGCCGAAATGAAGGCCGCCGGAGTCATAAAATAATCCCAATTCCTTTTGTTCGGAGACCCAATGTGACCACTCAATTCATGCTTCTCGCCTTGCTTGCGACCACGGCTGTCCCGGCCATGGCCCAGCAGCCCGCCGCGCGAACGCCGCAGCCGATCGCGCGCGCGGCCTTCCTGGCGCAGGCTGACACGGCGTTCGTCGCGGTCGATGCCAACAAGGACGGATCGACCGACCGGGCCGAGATCGAGGCCGCCGAGGCCAAGGCCTTTGCCGCCGCCAAGGCACGCGGACTGCGGGAGCGCGAAGCGGCATTCCGCCGGCTCGACGCCGACAAGAACGGATCACTGACCTTGGCCGAATTCAACGCCGTCGCCGCGGCGCAGCAACTTCCCAAGCCCGACGCAACCAAGTTCCTCAACGCGCTCGATGCCAACAAGGACGGCAAGGTCAGCCTGGCCGAGAACCGCGCCCCCAATGCCGCACGCTTCGACCGTGCCGACACCAACAAGGACGGTACGTTGAGCGTGGCGGAGCAACGCGCGGCGTCACAGCGACGTCAGTAGTCTCGTTCGATTGTCCTAAACGAAAAGGCCGGGAGCGCATGCCCCCGGCCTTTTTGATTGGCACCGATGGAGGGTCGGACCTCAGTCCTCCTTCTCCTCGCCCGCGCCGCGCTTGATCGCCGCCGCAATGTTTTCACGCTGCTGGGACGCGGTGCGATTGTTTTCCCGCTGGGTGTAGAAACCCGACAGCGCGCCGCGGTCGAAGCGCGACATGGCGCGCGGTCCGGCGACATTTTCGGGCCGCGGTTCGAATAGCGACAGGATCGACGCATTATCCTTCGCCCCGGCGTCCTGCTTGACGTCGAGCAGCAGGTGCATCGTCGCCAGGTCGGCCAGTTGTCGCAGCGACTTGCCGACCGTCGCCTGGCGATCGATCACGACGAAGCCGGTCAGCATGTCTTCACGGATATTGGAATAGAGCCGGCTCGCCGCGGCGTTGCGCACGATCTTGGCATCGCCCGGCACCCCGCCGATGGCCCCGACGCTGCCCAATTCGACGCCGTCCCGGCTGCGCGTGTCGGTGACATGCCAGCTTGTCACCGGCCGCTTGGCCTCGGTGAAATATTGCATCTCGCGCGGGGTCATCGAAAAGAAGTCGGGTTCGGCCTCTGCCAACGCCGCGACCAGTTCCTGCGGTTGATCGATGAAGATTACGACCGCGTTGACGTTGCACTTCTTGCCCGGTTTAGGGTTCGCGACCTTGCCGCCGACCGCGACCACATTTTCACGGATCATGCGGGTCAGGACCGCCGTCCAGTCGCGCGGCATGCCGGCGACCAGCGGGCAGATCTCATCTTCGAAGCGGGCCAGTTGTTCGGCCCCGCCCGACGGACGGATGAGATCGCGCAGCGCCTTGGCGATCTGCTTCTTCTGTCCTTGAACGACGATTTCTTCACTGTTCGACGCTGGCGCGGCGGTCGATGCACGGACCCCGATCTGGGCCGCGACAGGCGTGGCGAAAACCAGCGCGGCCGTGACGGCGGCGCAGATCGGAATGTGACGGCTCATGATGGACTCCCCTTCGGCCCGATCGCCATACGCCGCGCCCGATCGGTCGTCGCGGCCATTTCGACCAACCGACCGGCGGGCGAGCGACGCGCTCAGCGTTGCTCGCCCGCCCCCTCGACGATCGCCTTGGCAATCGCCGAGCGCTGTTGCGCGGCGGTGAAATTGTTGTCCCGCTGCGCATAGAAGCCCGCCATCGCCCCGCGATCGAGCCGTGACAGGCGCTGCGGCTTCGCCTGATCCGCCGGTCGCGGTTCGAACAGCGACAGGATCGACGTCGGATCCTTGCTCCCGGCCGAGGCCTTGACCTCGAGCAACAGGTGCATGGTGGTGATATCGGCCAACTGGCGCAACGTGTGACCGACCGTGCGGCCCTTTTCGACCACCACCATGCCCAGCATCATTTCCTGCCGGACCGGCGTGTACAAGCGCGACGACGTTATACTGCGGCTGATCTTGACGTCGTTGTTGCCGCCGATGGATGCCGCCTGAAGCGTTTCCCCATCTGCCCCCATCGTGTCGGTGACATGCCAACTGGTGATCGGCCCGACGTCGGCGACGAAATTGCGCGCCGTGCGCGGCTCCATGCCCAGCAGCCACGGCTCCTCCTTACGGATCGCGTCGACCAGGGCCGCAGGCTGGTCGATGAAGATGACCAGCGAGTTGGGCCGGCATCCGGGCGCTTCCAGCCTGGCCCCAAACGATTCGATGTTGGCGCGGATCATGCGCGTCATTGCGGCGGTCCAGTCGCGCGGCATGCCAATGACCATTGGGCAGACCTTATCCTCGAACCGAGCAAGCTGGTCGCCGCGGTTGCGCGCGATGACGTCGCGCAACTGCCGCATCACCGACCGGCGCTGTCCCTGGACGACGACCTCCTGATTGGCGGAAGAATCGGGACTGGCCTCCTTCTGGGTGGCGGAGCGGAAGGTCACCTGTGCGCCAAGCGGAGTCACGGCGACGGTAAGGCCGACCAGCAAGATGGCGGCATGAGAAAGAAATCTGGCCAAGGCATGTCCCCTTTAACAGTCCCGTTCGTGGTGCCTGCCGAGCCAGAAAAACGGGCGACCCCAATCCGGAGCCGCCCGCGTTTTCTTCCGATTTTCCTGAACCGCGCCTGACCGACGCGATCGAGTTTGTTGGTTCAGTTGATCAGAACGCAACCTGGAAACCGGCGCGATAGCCGATCTCCCCGCTGCTCAGGCCGTAGCCGAGACCGGCAGAGACGGTGGCCTTTTCACCGATTGCCGCCGAAATCGCGGTCGCCAGGCTGTGACGGCCCTGATAGCCGCCGATACCGCCCGACACGGCGAAGCGCGAGCCCGCCGGGATGTTGGGCGATTCCATTGCCAACGCCATGGCGACGCCTTCATTGGCCTTGTCGATCATCCGGTCCTGGCGACGGTTCTGAGAGTAAAGCACGTCGACGTCCGACTGCAGGCCGATCAGCGAAGCATTGATCGATGCCGTCGCGGCATTGAGTTGACCGAGGTTCACCGCATCGGTCGCAGCAACGCCGTTGGCGACTCCGCCGATCGTGCGCCCGCCGACGTTGACCTGGTTGGCCGCGGTCGTCGTGGTGTCCGCGCCAAGCGCCACCGAATTGGTGTGGATCGCCTGGGCACCCTGGCCGAGCGCGGTGGCGTTGGTCATCGTCGCCGACGATCCCTGGCCGAGCGCGGTCGAATCGATTCCCGACGCATTGGTCAGCCGGCCGATCGCCGTCGCCTGCGCACCGATCGCTTCGGCGCTGTTGCCGAGTGCGGTGGTGTTGGCGGCGGTCGCATCGGCTTCCCAGCCGATTGCGGTCGATCCGATTCCGGTCGCGCTGCTGTCGCCACCGATCGAGGTCGCGTGGACGCCGATCGCCAGGGCCTGGCTGCCGATCGCCAGATTGTCGTCGGTCGCGCCGGCGCCGGTCTGGTTCTGGGCGACCGCGCCGTTGCCGATGGCGATCGTGTCGATGCCGTTGGCAACCGAGGATTCGCCGATCGCGATGGCATCGTCGCCCGTCGCGCTGGCGGCGGTGCCGGTGCTGTTGATGGCGATGTAGACGCTGTCAGCCGCCGCCAGGGCGAGCGCCGCGTCCTGCGCATCGTCGCGCGCATCCTGGTTGACCAGGATGGTGTTGACCTGCGCACCGTTGACCGCATCGGTCGAACCGACGGCGATATTGCCCGCCGTCACGCCGCCGATGGTCCGACCGCCGACATTGACCTGATTGTCGGCAGTGGTGACCGTATCGGCACCGAGTGCCACCGAATTGGCGTTGATTGCCTGTGACCCCTGACCAAGCGCGGTCGAGTTCAGCTGGTTGGCGGTCGAACCCTGGCCGAGCGCGGTCGAATCGACCCCGATGGCGTTGGTCTGGCGGCCGATCGCGGTCGCCTGCGCACCGGTCGCTTCGGCGCTGTTGCCGAGCGCGGTGGTGTTGGCGGCGGTGGCATCGGCTTCCCAGCCGATCGCGGTCGATCCGATCCCGGTGGCGCTGCTGTCGCCACCGATCGACGTGGCGTGTACCCCGGTCGCCTGCGCAAGGCTTCCGATCGCAATATTATCGTCGGTCGCGCCGCCACCGGTGGTGTTCTGCGCGAGCGTACCGACACCGATAGCGATCGTATCGACCCCGGTGGCGGTCGATGTATCGCCTACGGCGATCGAGCCGGTGGAATTGGACGCTGAGTTCGAACCCGATGGCAACGGAGAAATCGCCTGTTGCCTCGGCAGCGGTGCCGGGAGCGATGCCGCCGCCGACGGCTACCGCCGCATTGCCACTAGAAACGCTGTTTTCGCCAACGGCGATCGAGGAACTGTTGCTTGCCGCCGCGGAATTGCCGAGCGCGGTCGAGCCGAACCCGCTGGCATTCGACCCAGTGGCGCAGGCAAGTGAGTCTGTTCCGGTGGCCGAGCCCGATGGCGCGTTCGCAACGTCGCAAACCTCTTGTGCCGCGGCTGGCGTGGCCGAAAGAACAACGCCCAGCGCGATTGCCGAGCCAGTGAGAAGAATCTTCATTTTCATCGAATTACCCCTTGTTACGCGCGACGCGGATGGGCGCGGCACCAAAGGAGATACGGGCTTCGAACAACCCCGGACGCAGATGCCAGCGAAAAATTATTGTTCGTGGATCGTTGAACCCAATTTAGACCGAGCTCTCAGCTTCCTAGGCCGCGAAGCTTCGTTTCAATCGAGTAACAGGATCGAAATCCGGCGGTTGCGCGGGTCGTGCGGATTGCTGGCAACCAAAGGTTCGCGGTCGGCGACACCTTCGATCCGGTAGAAGCGATCGCCCGTGATCCCGAAGCGCATCAGCGCCTCACGCGTGGCTTCGGCCCGACCGGCGGACAGCGCCCAGTTATTGCCACTGTCGCCCGGGCGCCAAGGGAGCGCATCGGTGTGGCCGCGAACCGTCAAATGGCCTTGCTCGGGCGCCACGGCCTCACCGATCGTGCGTAACAGCTCGACCGCTTCGGGGACCAGGATAGTGGTGCCGAGGCGGAACATCGAGAAGTCGGAGTCGTCGACGAGATCGATGCGGATGCCCTCGAGGGTCTGCATCACGCGCACCTGCCGCGCAAGGCGGCGCATGCGTTCGTTGCGGCCGAGCCGCGCATCGATCCTTGCCTGCAATGCACTGGCGATTGCCTGCCGACTGCGCGGCGGACCGCCCTTGCCGTGCACCTTGAGCGCCGCCGCACCTTCCCGAATCCCGCCGCTTGAATCGCGCGGTATCGTTATCGAGCGGGTGCCGGTCTGCCCGGCTCTATTGGGATAATTGTCGGCCGAGACGATCGAATTGCCACCAAGCAGACCGTTCGATCCCGCGCTCTTTTCGCGCATTTTTACCAAAGTCGGCGTGAAGTAATCGGCCAGTCCCTTGCGTTGCTTCTCGGTCGTTGCACCGAGCAACCACAGCAGCAGGAAGAAGGCCATCATCGCGGTCACGAAGTCGGCGTAGGCGACCTTCCACGCGCCGCCATGATGGCCGGCAGCGATGACGGTCACCTTCTTGACGATGATCGGCCGCGGGAGGTCGGCAGCGCTGGCCATCAGCGGTTGCGCAGGCTGTCGAGCAGTTCGGCGAGACCGGGGCGAAAGGCGTGGCCGAGTCCGCTGCGGGCGGATTCGACGACCATCGGCTGCGGCCAGCCATGCAGCGACGCGATGATCACCTGCTTGATGGCGTGGAAGATCTGCTCGTCCTGATCGGTGACCTGCTTCAGCCGGCTCGCGAGCGGGCCGACGATGCCATAGGCCAGCAGGACCCCCAGAAATGTCCCGACCAGCGCCGACCCGATCATGCCGCCCAGGATCGCCGGCGGCTTGTCGATCGACCCCATGGTCTTCACGACCCCGAGCACCGCGGCGACGATGCCGAGCGCGGGGAGCGCGTCGGACAGGCCCTGCAACGCGTGCACCGGTTCGTTCATATCGTGGAAGTGAGTCTTAAGCGCATTATCCATCACGTCCTCGACCGCGTGAACCTCCAGCGTGCCCGACGAAACGACGATTAGCGTAAGCGTATCGCTGATCAGCGCGATCAATGGCTTGTTGGCCATCAGCCGCGGATATTCGGCGAACATCGGGGATGAGGCCGGGTCCTGGACATGCGCCTCGAGCGCGACAGGGCCGTCGCTGCGCAGGATGCGCATCAGTTTGGTGGCGATGGCAATCGCATCCATATGGTCCTGCTTGTTATGGCGTGGCCCCTTGAAGGCGCGCTTCAGGCCGCCGCCGAGGGCCTTCAGTTCGTGCATCGAATTGCCGGTGATCAGAGCGCCGATCGCGGCGCCGCCGATGATCAGCATTTCGTGCGGTATGGCTTCGGCCACCGGACCGATGGCGCCGCCGGTAATGACGAAACCGCCGAACACCATCACGATCAGGACGATCATCCCGATGATTGCAAACATGACGGTCTCCTAAGCCACGGACGGCGGGCGCGTGGGCGCCCTGAAGGAAAAACGCAGGGCCACGGATCAGCGCAGGACGTCGAACAGGGACAGCGCACTCAGGCGGGCAAAGCTCGCCTGGCTGGCCTGGAGGACGAGCATCGTTTGCTGCAGTTGAGCGACCGATGTCGCAAGATCGGCGCCCGCGACGCTGCCTTTCTCGGCTTCGCGCTGTTCGGTCATCTGTTGCTGACGGTCGATCGTCTGATCGAGCCACACAAGGCGGGTACCGACAACTGTCTGGGCGCGGGCGATCGAATTGGTGCCGGCATCGAGCAGGTCAAGCGCGCCTTTGGCGGCCCCCTGCGGATCTGATCCGGTCTGTAGCGCATCGGCCAGTTGCTTGACGATCGAGAGGATCGACGTGCCGACCGATCCGGTCGTGACGGTGAGCGTCTCTGGACCGGTAAGCCCGCGCGCGACGCTGGTTCCGTCGCCGATGTCGAGTGCCGGCGCGGCGCCAGTCCCGATGTAGAGAGCATTGCCGCTGGGGTCCTTGGCGTAGGCGTTACCGGTCGCGGTGCCACCGAACAGCGCGTGGCCGTTGCTGTCGCGGGCGTTGGCGAGCGAAAACAGCGACTCGTGGATTTGCGCGAGTTCGAACCCGATCGACTGACGTTGGCTGTCGGGCAGGGTGCCATTCGCGGCCTGGACCGCGAGTTCGTGCGCGCGGGCGACGAGATCAGCCATCGAGCTCAAGGTCGAATCGCATTGCGAAAGGTCGTTCCTGACTTGCTCCGCGGTGGCGACATCGACCGATTGCGCGGCCTCGGCACGCATCAGCGTGCGCAGGCGTGCCGCGGCAACGGGATCGTCCGATGACCGGGTCAGGCGATTGCCGGTCGAAACCTGCGCCTGAATTTGTTCGGCGCGCGCGCGAAGGTCGGAAAACGTGGCCTGGGCCCGGTCGAAAAAGCCGCCGGTGCTGATCGGGGTCATGCGCGCCTCACCGGATGGACAATAAAGTGTCGAACAGGGTCGATGCGACCTGGAGCACCTTGCCCGACGCCTGAAATGCTTGCTGGAAGCGAAGCAGATCGACCGTTTCCTGATCGAGGTTGACTCCGCTGGCCGCGGACAATGCGTCCCGAGCCGACCCGTTGATGGCGGCGAGCGCGTCGCGCGTGATCCCGCGGCCGGCGATGTGGCTGGACAGGTCGAACAACTGATCGCTGAACACCGCAGCGGGATCGGTTCCGGCTAGCGCCGCGCGCATCGCCGTCAGATTGCCTGCATCGCGACTTCCGGCCGGCGACCCAGCCGGTGCGGTGGCGAGCCCGTCCCCGCTGGCCAGCGCGACGGCGATGTCAGCGGCACCGTTGCCGGCGAAGACCGGCTGTCCCGCCGTCCCGTCGATCGCAACGCCCGCGGCCTGTGCGCCGTTGACCGTCGAGATGAAGGAGGATGCCACCAAGTCGAGCCCGGCTCGCGAGGTCGCGAGCTGGCTCAACGCCTGCGCGATGCCTGCCAGCGCCCCGCCCGATGGCGCGATTGCCGTGCTGCCAGTCGCAAAGGCGATCGTGCCGTCGGGCGCGCTAAGCATCGTCAGCGGTTGCGACGTGCCGAGCGCCACCAGGGTGGGCCCGGCATTGCCCCCCACCTGAACCGTGACCGAGCCGTCGCCTGCGAACGTGGTGCGAATATCGAGCGACTGGGCGAGCGAGCCAAGGATCGCATCGCGCCGATCGAGCAGGGACGCCTTGTCACTCGTGCCCGGCCCCATCCGGACAAGCGACAGGTTCACATCAGCGAGATCGCGGGCAAGGCCATTGACCCGATCGACGGTGGCGTCGGCTTCGGCCGTCAATCCATCCCGGGCGGCATCGAGCTGGATCGACGCAATGTTGAAGGCGCTCGCCATCGTCCGCGCCTGTTCGATCACCGCGCTGCGCAACGAAGGGTCGGTGGGATTGGCGGCGAGCCGGTCGAGCGACGACTGGAACGACAGCATCGCCGGATAGACGGCCGATTGCTCGACTGCGGTTTCGATCGTCCGCAATCCGGAAAGCTCGGCATCGGCGCGGGCAAGGTCGCCGTCGGAGCGGCGAACCTGATCCTGGCGGAAGGGATCGACGTTGCGAACAATTCCGGCGAGTCTGGCGCCACTGAAGGAGATGTCGCCCGGCCGCTGCAGCGACCCGGCCGCCGCGACTTCTTCGATCGTCGCGCTTCGCCGGACGTAGCTGTTGTTCGAAGCGTTGGCGATATTCTGTGCGGTGACGTCGAGCGCGATCCGCGCGACGGTCGCACCGCTGTGGCCAATCGAGAGGAGATCCGAACTCACTTGGGATTCTCCGCGCCAAGTCGGCTGCCGAACTGATGTTCGATCATCGCGCCGAGCCCGAAGGTGCCCTCCTCGCTGGCGATGGCGGCAAAATTGTCGTCTTGCATCTGGCGGAAATGGTTCGTCGCGCTGCTTCCCGTAATGTCACCGCCGAACGAAGTCGCGCGAGCCGCAGCGAGCATCTGGCGGACGAAGATCGCCTCGAACTGGCGCGCGACAGCAGCCAGTTTGGCCCGCTCGTTACCCGGTGCCGGTGCCGGCGAAGGAGGGCCAACGACGATCGGGCCAGTCACAGGATCACCATTTCGGCTTTAAGCGAGCCGGCTTGCTTGAGTGCCTCCAGGATGGCGACCAAATCGCCCGGTCCGACGTTCAACTTGTTGAGTGCATCGACCAGCGAGGCGAGCGACGCGCCGGGCCTGAGCATGGCGATCGTTCCGCCTTGTTCGGCGGCGCTGATGTCGCTTGCCTGCTCGATCGTCGTTTTGCCCTTGGAGAAGGGTTCGGGCTGAACCACGCGCGGATTTTCGTCGATCCGGACGACGAGTTTTCCCTGGCTGATCGCCGCCGGGGACAGGCGTACTGCGCTACTGATCACGACCGTTCCTGTGCGGCTGTTGACGATCACTTTCGCGGCGCTTTCGGCGGGCGTGATGTTGAGCATTTCGATTTCGGCAAGGGCCTGTGCCCGTTCGTTGGCGCCCTTGGGGAGGGTCAAGGCGACGGTCACGCCATCCTCGATTCGCGCGACGGGGCCGAACCTGGCGTTAATGGCGTCGCGGACCCGGCCTGCCGTGAGGAAGTCGGCCCGAAAGAGGTTGAGGCGAATGGTGTCGGCTGAAGCGAACCCCGTCGCCACGGCGCGCTCGACGGTCGCGCCGTCGGGAATGCGCCCGGCGGTCGGGACATTGACCGTCAATTTCGATCCGTCCTTCGCCGAGACGCCAAGTCCGCCGACGGCGAGGCTGCCCTGGGCCATCGCGTAGATTGCTCCATCGGCCCCCATCAGCGGGGTCATGATCAACATGCCGCCGCGCAGCGACTTGGCCTTGCCGATGGTCGATACGGTGACGTCGATTCGCTGGCCGGGCTTGGCGAATGCAGGCAGGTCGGCGGTGATGAGAACCGCGGCGGCGTTCTTGAGTCCGGGCGAGACACCTGGCGGAAGCGACATGCCGAGCCGCCCCGATACGCCGCGCATGGCCTGGGTCAGATAGGCGAGATCGTCGTCGCCGGTGCCGTCGAGCCCGACTACCACGCCATAGCCGGTCAGCTGGTTGTCGCGCATCGTCTGGAACGCGCCAAGGTCGCGCACCCGTTCGGCCGACGCGGAGCCCGGCAAGACGGCGGCGAGCAGCACGACAAGGTAGGACAAACGAAGCATCGCGCGGCCTTTCAGAACGGGCTGACGGTGTTGAAAAAGCGGCTGAGCCAACCCTCGCGACCCGCGCGCTGGACCGATCCGTTGCCCGAATATTCGATATGCGCGTCGGCCACGCGCGACGACGGAATGCCGTTATCGGCGTCGATGTCCGCCAGCCGGACGATGCCCGAGAACTGGATCCATTCCCGGCCCTGGCTGAGCAACATCCGTTTCTCTCCCTTGATCAGCGCGGTGCCGTTGGCACGCGCCTCGACGATGGTGACGCCGACCTGGCCGACGAGATTGCTCGACTGGGCGGCGTTTCCCTGCCCTTTGAACGTCGATCCGGCCGATGCTTTAAGGGCGTTGGGATTGAGGAAGCTGAACAGCCCCGCGCTGGGCGGCAGGATCGAGAAGCCGCCATTGCGCCCGCTCTGGCTACTGGCGTCCTTGCCGGTGCTCGTACGCTCGCTGATGTAGATCGTCAGCGTATCGCCGACGAACCGCGCGCGGCGGCCCTCGTGAAGCGCGGCATAGCCACCCGACGCGTGGAAAATGCTTCCATCCTCGGGCGGCGGCGGCGCCAGTGGCGGCAGTGGCGGCGGCGCGAATCCGTCCGGTGGCTTGCGTGCGGCGGCATGCGCCGAGCCAAGGGCGGCCAGGATCGCGACGGCGACGAGACTAGAGCGTCTGATTGGCATTTTTCAGCATTTCATCGACCGCGGAAATCATCTTCGAATTGATTTCGTAGGCGCGCTGGCATTCGATCATGTCGACCAGTTCCTCGACGATATTTACGTTCGAGGATTCGAGCATGCCCTGGCGAACGTTTCCTCGCCCGCCCTCTCCGGCGGCGCCAACCTGTGCCGCGCCGCTGGCTGCGGTTTCGAGCAGGAAGTTGTCGCCGGCCGCCTGCAGTCCGGCCGAATTGGCAAAGCTGGCGACGGTGATCTTGCCGAGTTCGCTTGGCGCGCTGGTCCCGGCGGTCACCGCCGACACCGTTCCGTCGGGACCGACGGTGATGCTGGTCGCACCTTCGGGCACGGTGATGGCGGGATCGAGCGGATATCCCTGGGCAGTGACCAATACCCCTTCGGCCGATCGCGAGAAATTGCCCGCCCGGGTGTAGGCGGTGGTCCCGCTCGGCATCTGCACCGCGAAATATCCGTCGCCATCGAGCGCAAGATCGAGCGCGTTACCAGTGGTGTTCAGTGTGCCCTGCGTATCGATCCGGGCAGTGCCCTGGATGCTGACGCCGGTGCCGAGATTCATGCCGATGGCATAGTTCGACGAACCACTCGACTGCTGGCCGGCGACGCGCGCATCCTGATAGGACAGGGTCGCGAAGCTGGCGCGGTCGCGCTTGAAGCCGGTGGTCCCGACGTTGGCCAGATTATTGGCGATGACGCGCATTCGCGTATCCTGGGCTTCAAGCCCGGTGCGCGCGACGTTGAGTGCAGCGGTCGGCATAATGAATTCCTTTATTCTAGCGATCAGTTGAGGCGCATCAGGCTGGCACCGCCCTCATCGATTTCCTTGGCGGTCGCGACGAGCTTGGTGCGCATTTCGAACAGCCGCTGGCTGTCGATCATTTCGGCCAGCACCCGAGTCGCCGACACGTTCGATTGTTCGAGCGTCTTGGGGGTGGCGGTGGCCGCTTCGTCGTGCGGCAGGATGCCCCCGTCGGGAACGCGGAACAGGCCCGACAATTCCTTGAACAGGGGACTTCCTCCGATGCTTGCGAACTTGATCCGGCCGATTGGCTGGCCCGGGGCTCCGGGAGCGGTTGGATCCCCGGCGACCACGCTGCCATCGGACAGGACCGACAGGGTGGACCCGGGCGGCGCGCTGATCGGCCCATCGATCCCCAGGACCGGTCGTCCGTCACCGTTCTGAAGCACGCCACTGGCACTGAATGACAAGTCGCCGCGCCGGCTGTACGCTTCGCCCCCGTCTTCGGCCTGGAGGGTGAGCATCGCATCGCCGTTCATCGCGATGTCGAGCGGCCGGCCGGTGGTGGTAAACACCCCCGCCGACATGTCGGCACGGCGGACCTCGCCGTCGGTCAACGCCCGTGCTTCGAGCTGCGGCCCGACAAGGTTGGCCGCGCTGAACTGGAGCTGGTCGGCACGATATCCGACGGTTGCGGAATTGGCCATGTTGCTGGCGATAACTCGCTCGCTGGCCATCGATCCGCGCATCCCGGACAGCGCCGTGTAGATCAGCCGGTCCATCTATCAGGTCCGCAGATTGATGACGGTTTGCGAGATCTGCGTCGCGGTATCGAGGGCCTTGGCATTGGCCTGGAAATCGCGCTGGGCCGTAATCAGCCCGACCAGTTCCTCGGCGATGTCGACGTTGGACCGTTCGATCGCACCGGACATGAGGAAGCCGTTGCTGCCGGTGCCCGGGGAACCGTAGGCCGCCGCACCGGACAGGCCGGTTGCCGACCAGTTGGACGATCCCAGCTGCTTGAGCCCCTGCGGCGCGACGAAACTGGCAATCGCAACCCTGCCGACGAACGCGTTGCCGCCATCGGAATAGGTTGCGACGACACTGCCGTCGCCATTGACCGTGACCCCGGCGAAGGTCGCGCCAGCGCCGTTGATAAGTGCGATCGACGCGTCGATCGGCGTGGTCGAGGTCGGGACGCCCGAAGCGTCGACTGGAAACAGCTGCAGCCGATTGTCCGATCCGTCCTGGATAAATCCGGACTGATCGACCGAGAAGCCGCCGTTGCGGGTGTACATCACCTGCCCCGACAAGGCGGATTTGGTCGCAAAGAATCCGTCGCCATTGATGACCAGATCGAGCGAGGAGCCAGTCTGCTCGATCGGTCCGAGCGCAAAATTCTGCGTGATCGATTCGACCGTCGCGCCAATCCCCTGTATCAGCTTTGGGTTGGCGAAGGCCGATCCGGCGACGATGTCGGCGAACTGAGCGCTGCCTTTCTTGAAGCCATTGGTTTCGGCATTGGCGATATTGTGCGCGATGACACCTAGGTCGGTCTGCGCGTTCTTGAGGCCGTTGAGGGAGATGTAAAAGGACATCGTGGTCACTCCGTGATGATGGTCAGGGGGCAGGGGTCGCGGTGCTGGCGGGGACTTCGTCCGCACTCGGCGCGGTGGCACCGAACGCAGCCATCACCTTGTCGATCTGGTCGGCAATGCGCTTCAGCGTGGCGCCCATCTCGGTAATTCCCGACAAGGACGAGAATTGCGCCATTTGGGCGAGCATATCCTTGTTATCGACGGGCGAGGTCGGATCCTGCTGCTTGAGCTGGGTGGTCAGCATCAGCAGAAAGTCCCGCTCGCCGAGCTGGTTGCGCGCGGTGGCCGTGGCGGCTCCGCCGGACGCGCCGGACGCGCCGGCAATCGTGGAAATGGTCATTTCATCCTCATCGTTTCGAGCATCAGTTGCTTGGCGGTCTGCATGGCCTCGACCATGTTCTGGTACTGCCGGGCACCATCCATCATCTCGACCATCTCGGCATTGCGATCGACCGACGCGGTCCACACGTCGCCGTTGGCGTCGGCGAGCGGATTGTCGGGATCGTGCTCGCGAACCGGGTTAGCGGTCGAGCGCGAGATGCGGTCGACCTTCACCGTGGAAAGCGCGCCGCCGGCATCGAGCTGCTCGCTGAATACCGCGCGCATCGGGCGATAGGCTGATTCCTCGCTGCCCGCGACCGTTCCCGCGTTGGCGAGGTTCGAAGCCGCGGCATTCATCCGCACCAGCTGCGCAGACATTGCGCGCGCGCCGACGTCGAAAATGGTCATCGGGCCAGCCATCGTCATTCGCCCCGGATCGCACGCGTGACGTTCTCGACCCGCGCTCGAAGGAAGGAGAGGGTGGCCGTGTAGGCCACGGCATTTTCGCCGAACGTCGCTTGCTCGACCCCCATCTCAACGGTGTTGCCGTCGAGCGATGGCATGACGGGAACACGGAAACGGGTCGCGCCGGCAACCGCCTGGTCACTATCCGCGCCGGACAGACGGGCGTCGAGCGCGGCGCGGAAGTCGAGATCGCGCGCCTTGTATCCAGGGGTCGCCGCATTGGCGATGTTCGATGTCAGCATGCCGAGCCGCTGCGATCGCAGCTCGAGCGCGGTACCATGAATTCCGAACAGGCTTTCCGACATGGTCGTGTTCCGATCGTGTAGAAAAAGGTCGTCACCCCTGATTGCAACGACCGTGCCAAACCCGATCCCGGACCTGACGATCGGCACTGTTGCAGGTTCTTTCGGAAAGCTGGGCTGCGTAGGCTTGCCGCCTGACGGCAAATCCTTGCCGACGCTTCATTGCCGGGGCTGCCTGCCGTCCTCGATCGCAACGACCCCGGAGATGATGGATGGATATACTGGCCCTTTTCGACGGCACGGCTGCGCTGATCGTGGTTGGCGGGACGGCGCTTGCAACGGTGTTGCGCTGTGGCACACACGATATCGTCCATACGGGGCGACGGGTCGGGGCGATGTTTGGCGGGCAGACCTTTGACCCCGCCCGGGCCCGCGCGCGGCTTTCGAAACAAGTGCGGGAGATCCAGCAGGAAGGGCTGCTTCGCGCCCATTCGGCGCATGTCGGCGATTGCGAGTTCGACGATGCGACCGACGCCCTGCTCGAGAAGAGATCGATCGAAGCGCTGCTCGAGCGGCACGAGATGCATAAAGCGCGGCGGCTCGAAGTCAGCAACATGGCGGTTGCGACGCTGATCCAGGCCAGCGAGCTTGCGCCGGTCTTCGGGCTTGCCGGTACGCTCGTGTCGCTCAGTCAATTGTCGGGGAGCGCCATCGGTCAGAACGCGCTCGCCGGCGCAATCGCGCTTGCGGTGTTGACGACGCTTTACGGCCTTCTGCTCGCCAACTTGCTTCTGTCACCGCTTGCACGCCGATTGGAACGCCACGCCCGCGCCGAGGAGGTCGATCGGCAGGCGGTGATCGACTGGCTGGCCGGCCAAGTCGCTCCGGCGTGCCGGCCGGCCCGCCACACGTCCAAGGTCGCCGCGTGAGCACGCCGATCGGCAACGGATGGCAGGCGATCCTTGCCGATCTGTCGCTCATCCTGTTCATGTTGACCGCTTCGGTCCTGCAGGCACCCAAACCGTACACCCTCTTGCCGTCGCCGCCCTCGCCGACCGGGTCGCCCGTTGCCATCTATCGCGCGGACCCGGGCGCGCCGCCGATCGCCGATTGGCTCAGGGCCCAGTCGCGCGACCGTCGAACCATCTTGACGATCACCGTGCGCTATCGGCCAGGCGGCCAGGCGGCGGCAATTGCCGCGGGCGCCGCTATGGCCAACCAGGCCGCGACCGCGGGCAAGGAAACGCGGGTCGTCGTCGAGCCCGGTCAGGCGGATCGGATCGTCGCCACGCTCGGCTACGACCGCCCGGTCGACGGTTGATCGGACAGCGCAGATCCAAGCTGGCACGGGACTTGCTTTGTGTAGGGACGTCCACGACCCAACTGCGAAAGTTCTGCAATGATCGCCATCTTGACCATGATCGGCCTGTCCCTCGTTTCGGGATTTGCCGACCCAAACGACACCGACCGGCGAATTGCGGCGTTCATCGCCGAGAGCGGATCGAGCGCGTCCGCCGCGCCGGTTGATCGTCGGCTGCGCCTCGCATCCTGTCCCCAGCCCCTCGAGCTGAACTGGTTTGGCACTGAGCGACGGTCCGTCCTTGTCAGATGCTCCGCGCCATCAAAAGCCTGGCAAATTTACGTTCCCGTCAGCGGCGTGCAATCCCCCGCGACACTCTTTGCATCGCAAGCGGGAGCGTTGATCGTCCAGCGTGGCGACGAAGTGCGGGTTACGATCGTCGGCGACGGGTTCACCGTCAGCCGCTCGGCCGAAGCGCTCGAAGGCGGGGCCGAGGGCCAATGGATCAAGGTTCGCGGAAACGGCGACGATCCGCTCCGCGCGCGGGTAATCGGCCCCGGCGAGGTGACGATATCGATACGCTGAAAGCGTTTCTCTCGCCCAAGGCTTAATGAAATACCAACATCGTCGTCCTGTTCGCTGAAAGGCTGGACTGTTGCGATGACCATAGAATTCAACCCGCTTGGCAAAATCAGTGCCACTTCAGTCGGCGTCCGCAAGCCCGTCGGCGAGGGGTCGAGAATGTCGTCCCGCGCATCGCCGGCCATAGAAACTCCGTTGGTGAGGATCGATGCAATCGAGGCAATGCGGGTCCCCCCCGTCGACCAGGATCGCGTCGCCCAGGTCCGCAACGCCATTGCGCACGGCGATTATCCTATCCTGCCTGTAAAAGTGTGCGACGCGCTGATCGCTGCCAGCCTAGCCTTGGCGCTTCCCGATGACCAGGCTTAGCGAAACCTTGCGGCAGATGCTTGCCGCGCTGGAACGCGAGCGGCACGCACTTGCCGGACTGGACATCGATGCGATCATCGGCACGGCGGCGGACAAGCAGTCGCTTTGCGGGACGATCGAACAGTTCGACACCGGCAGCCTGGACGAGGAGTGTCTTCGGCTGGTCGCCATCGCGCGCCGGCTCAACGAAACCAACATGCAGGTGCGCAACCTGGTGGCGGCCAACGTCGCGGCGCGGCTCGACTCGCTGGTCGATCGCGGTGGCGCAATCAGCTTCGGCGGTCGCTTTGGACGACCTCCCGTCCGACTCGCCGCCGTTCCCGGATCGCACTAGCCGCCGAACCGATTGGCACGGAGTTTGCTGACTTTTCCATCGAGCCGCCAGTGGGTGTCGGCCGATCGAAAGGTACATCGTGATCAATTCCGTCGGATCCAACGAGGTACGCGCTGCCATCGGACGCGCTGCCGTGCGGAGCGGGATGGACTTCAATTACCTGCTTGCGCAGGCGCGGCTGGAGTCGGGGCTGAACCCGAACGCCAAAGCGGGCAGCTCGAGCGCGTCGGGTCTCTATCAGTTCATCGATCGAACGTGGCTTGGTACCATGGCCCGCCATGGCGCTGAGCATGGATTGGGCTGGGCCGCCGAGGCGATCGACCATGGCGCGAAGGGCAGCAGTGTCGCGGACCCCGCGATCCGCGCGCAGATCCTCGCCCTTCGTCTCGATCCCGAAATTGCCGCGACGATGGCCGGTGAATTTGCCAGCGACAACCAAGCAATGCTTCGCGCGGCGACCGGGCAGGAGCCCGGCCCGACCGAGCTTTACCTTGCCCACTTCCTCGGCCCGGGCGGCGCAATAAAAT
Organism: uncultured Alphaproteobacteria bacterium; assembly: GCA_963740965.1. Taxonomy (GTDB): domain Bacteria; phylum Pseudomonadota; class Alphaproteobacteria; order Sphingomonadales; family Sphingomonadaceae; genus Sphingomicrobium. The sequence continues at coordinate 168,109 of CAVUFW010000002.1, read as the reverse complement.
TCATCGAAGCTGCAGCCGCCGACCCCGCGCAGTCCGCGGCTGCGCTGTTCCCCGAAGCTGCCGCCGCGAACCGATCGATCTTCTATGACCATGGCGCCCCCCGCTCGATCGGGGCAATGCGCGACGTCATCGCGGCGCGCATCGGTCGGGCAATGACCGGGGAGGTGCCGCCGCCCACGGCGCAAATGCCAACAGCGTTCGCAACCGCCGCACCATTGGCCACAGATGGTCCGATCGCCGCAAGCTTTCACGCGGTCGCGTCGATGAGCTCCGCCTCATGCACCGCGAGCACCCAACAGTCGATGGCCGAGACGTTGCGCTCGACTTTCGCTCTCGACACGCGCGACGCACCGGCCTCGGGCCAGGTCCGCGCCGCCTACGCCCGACTGCGGAGCTTCGGCCTGTGACCTTCTTCGACCGTTTCATGCCGCCGCGCGAGATGGCGCTTCCGATCGGCATCCTGACGATCATCGCCTTGATGATCGTGCCGATGCCGGCAATTGCACTCGACGTCTTCTTCATCTTCAACATCGGCCTGTCGGTCGCGATCCTGATGACCGCGATCAATGCGCAGAAGCCGCTCGATTTCTCCTCATTTCCGTCGGTCCTGCTGTTCGCGACGCTGTTGCGCCTGTCGCTCAACGTTGCGTCGACTCGGGTCGTGCTGGTCAACGGTCACCAGGGCGGTGCGGCGGCAGGTCATGTCATCGAGTCCTTCGGCGCGTTTCTGGTCGGTGGCAATTTCGCGGTCGGACTGTTCGTCTTCGCCATCCTGATGATCATCAATTTGATCGTCGTCACCAAGGGAGCGGGCCGGGTGTCCGAAGTTTCCGCTCGGTTCACGCTCGATGCCCTTCCGGGCAAGCAGATGGCGATCGATTCCGATCTTGCCGCAGGATTGCTCACTGCCGACGAAGCCAAGGCGCGACGCCGTGAGATCGCGACCGAGGCCGATTTTTACGGGTCGATGGATGGATCGTCCAAGTTCGTAAAAGGCGACGCGATCGCGGCGTTGCTGGTGCTGGTCGTCAATATCGTCGCCGGCTTCTGCCTCGGCATGATCAGCCACGGGCTGAGCGCCGGCGTGGCAGCAGAACGATATGTCACACTGGCGGTCGGCGATGCGCTGGTGGCCCAGGTTCCGTCATTACTGTTGTCGATTGCGGCGGCGGTGATCGTCACGCGGGTAAGCGACACGCGCGGCCTGTCCGACCAGATCGGGGCTCAATTCTCGGCGCCCGGCACGTGGTTGCCGGTGGCGATGATCCTTGGCGCGATCGGAATGATCCCGGCGATGCCGCAACTGGCTTTTCTGCCGGCGGCGGCAATCGCGGGGGGGCTGTGGTGGCTGTTGCGCAAACGCGCCGCCAAGGCATCGACTGTGGTCGAGCCGGTTGCGGTCTCGGATCCCAGCCGGATCAGCCTCGACGAGGTGAGCGACCAGACGCTGGTCACGATTGAACTCGGCTATGGCCTGGTCCACCTTGTCGACGATCGCCGCGGATTGCCGCTGGTGGTGCGCATCACCGGCGTCAGGCGGCAATTGTCGCAGGCGTTCGGGTTCGTGGTTCCGCAATTCCGGATGCGCGACGCGATCGAGCTTCCGCCCTACGACTATTGCATCCGTTTGGGTGGGGTCATGCTGGGCGGCGCGACACTGCGTCCCGACCGCCTGCTGGCGATCGATTCGGGTGACGCCATCCGCCAACATGGATTGCAGGGCGAAGCGACGACCGATCCCAGTTTCGGGTGCGCCGCCTTGTGGATCGATCCAGCAGCACGCGACCAGGCGGTCGCCAGTGGCTTCCTGACGGTCGACGCAAGCACCGTCATCGCCACGCATGTCAGCCAGTTGATCGGCGATCGCCCGCACTTGCTGATCGGGCCGGACGAGGTTCGCCAGCTGACCGACACGCTCAAGGGTCGGGCAGCCGGGTTGGTCGAAACCGTCACGCCGCAGCCGCTTTCGCTCGCCGCCCTCACTCGGTTGCTGAGCGCGATGCTGGAAGAGGGCATAACGATCGCTCATCCGTTGCCGATCTTCGCGAGCCTGTCCCGGGCGGTCCAGCAAACCCTCGATCACGACCGATTGATCGACCATCTTCGCTCCGACCTTGGCGGATTGATCGTCGGGTCGGTGTGCGGTCCGAATGACAAGCTTCCCGTACTCACGCTCGACGCGGCGCTCGAAGCGATGATCCTCCAGGGCATGGCCGACCCGGTCAACGGACAGCCATTGGTCGAGCCCGATCTGGGCCGGGCGATCGACCAGCGCGTGGCCACGATCCTCGACCGGCGCGGCGCGTCCGCCGCACCGATCGCCCTGATCGTCCAGCCCCGCGCCCGACGCGCGCTTGCCGCCTTGCTCTCGCGTCGATCGAGCCAATGCCTCGTGCTTGCGATCAACGAACTTCCCGCGATGCAGCCGATCGAAGTGCTCGACGTGATCGGCGCTGCTCCCGCGGACAAGGGCCAACGACTGCTCGACGATTCTTCCGTCCCTTCCACTCCGCCTGAAAGTCTTGCCGCATGAAGCATAACCACCACAGTTTCGCGCGCTGTACGCTCGTCCACGACGAAGTCAGCGACCGCGTTCGGCGCTTCCTGCCGATGGTCCATCGCCTGGCCTGGCATGTTAATGGATCGGGGCGACCGGGGATCGAGATCGACGATCTCGTCCAATCGGGCCTCGTGGCACTGACCGAATGCGCACAGCGTCACGAAGGACCGGGAGAGGATGGCTTCGCCGCTTATGCCAAGCTGCGCGTTCGGGGAGCAATGTTCGATCTGGTCCGGCGCAACATGCATCAGACGCGCGGTGCGGCCGAACGGCGACGGCGGCTGGCCGATGCCGAAAGCAGACTGGCGATTGTTCATCAGCGCCCGCCAACGGAAACCGAGGTTGCGCTGGAGCTGGCGATCACCGTTGCAGAACTGGCAGCGTTACGGCGCGAGACCACGCCATTGGTATTCGATTCGATCGACGAGACCTATTCGGATCGAAGCCTGCAGTTCGCTTGCACTGCGCAAGATGGATTCGAAGCGCTCAGCAGTCAGGCGCTCCGGCAGCGACTGGCCGACGCAGTGACCAATCTGCCGAAACGGCTGCAACTCGTGATCCAGCTGTATTTCGTCGACGAAATGAATCTTACCGAGATTGCCGCGGTGCTCGAAGTCAGCACCCCGCGCGTACACCAATTGAAGGCGCAGGCGATCGAGGCCTTGCGTGCGACGATGGCGGGCGAGGATCCTGCCTGACGCGATACCGGTCGATCAATCGGCTCGGGCGGCGAACAGCGGGGCGGCCGGAAAAGCGCCGCTCGGCATTGCATAATTGCCGATGCGGATCGCCTCCGCCGTGTTCCGGGCGCCGATCTTCGCGATGACGTTCGCGCGGTGGATTTCCACCGTTCGTGGGCTGATGCAAAGCTGGCGGGCGATATGCTTGTTGGACTGACCGTCGACGAGCCCGTCGAGCACTTCCTTTTCACGGCTGGAAAGCGGGGCGATCAGCGTTCGCGCAATCCGCTCGCGCATTACATGGGGTGGATTGCTCACGATCCGCGATCGCACACGATCGATCGACTGCCGGAGCCGATCGACATCGAACGGGAGCTCCAGATAATCGAGCGCGCCCGCCAGCACCGCCCCGACGATCTGCGCCGCATCGGGCGCCGGCGAGAAGGCGATCGACGGCCGCAACCCGCTGCATCGTCGAACTCGGTCCTGACCGGCATCCCCCGCATCGGGCGCGCCGCTGTCGTTCACCAGGATCATCGAGTCACCAAGGGGCCGGAAGGCAAGGTCGTCGACCGACGAGTAGATTTCGGCGTGATAGCCGGCCGTGAAGGCAAGATGCGACACGGCTGCTCGCCGCTTCACGTCATGATCCACGATATGCAAAAGCATCTTCCGGCGCATGGATCACGCGTATCGGAAACTGCGTGGGGCAGCGCGCCCTTAAGAGTCCATTTTGAACCCACTGCTGTGCCCAGTTCGGGCGGGGGATGCGAGCCCGATCCCGATCAACCGGTGTCAGGAACGAACGCGCATGACGGACTTACCGTCCGTGGCCGCGCCACCGCTTGATCGTGCGGTCGATGATGCCCTGCTCGCCCCCGGTCTCCCGCCACAGTTCGGCAAAGCTCGGGTCGGACGAAGCGGGCCGCTTTTCGGGCTCGAGATCGTCGAAGCGCACGCGAATCGGGATCGCAACGCCTTCGCCGCAGACGATGCATTCGCGGTTGCGAAGCGCGGGAATGGCGTCGAGGAAGCCACGTGCGCCTTCCGGCATCGCCGCACGCACGCAGGCCTGATCTCGATCGTTGTTGAGCCGCATGGAAATGATCGTGCCGCACTGCGACAGCACGCCTTCGGCAAGGTCGGACGGGCGCTGCGTGATCAGGCCAAGCGACACGCCATATTTACGGCCTTCCTTGGCGATCCGCTCGAGGATCTTGCGCACCGCCTGGCCCCCGGCGTTTTCGTCCTTCGGCACGTAGCGATGCGCTTCTTCGCAGACCAGCAACAGCGGTCGCTGCGCCTCGGTCCGCGACCAGATGGCGTAATCGAACACCATGCGCGCGAGAATCGAGACGACGACGCTGGTAATCTCGCTCGGCACACCCGAAACGTCGACGATCGAGATCGGCTTGCCTTGTGCTGGCAGACGGAACAGCTTGGCACAGAATCCGGCCATCGTGTCGCTGACCAGCATCCCTGAGAACATAAAGGTGAAGCGCGGATCGGCGCGAAGCTCGTCGAGCTTGTTTTTGAGGCGCTGATACGGCGTCGTATCGCCCGCGCGGTCGAGCTTGCCCATTTCCGCCACCAGCACCGCCGACAGGTCGGTCAGCAAATAGGGGATTGGCGAGTCGACGGTGACCTTGCCGAACGTTTCGACATTCTTGCCGCGCGTGCGGGCGGCGAGCAGGCACTTGCCGAGGATGTCGGCATCGCGCTGGCGCTCGGCCCCGTCACTGGTCAGGAACACCTCGCAATGTTCCTCGAAATTCATCAGCCAGTACGGCAACTGGAGATTGTCGACGTTGAATAGCTCGCCGCAATTCTTGAACGCCGCCGAATATTCGCCGTGCGGATCGATCATCACGATGTGCCCTTCGGGCGACAATTCCGAGATGCGGTGGAGGATCAGGCTGACGCTGGTCGATTTGCCGGTGCCGGTCGACCCCAGCACCGCGAAGTGCTTGCCCAGCATCGGATCGACGTAGAGCGCGCCGCGGATGTCATCGGTCGGGTAAACCGTCCCGATCTCGATATGCGCCTCGTCCGACGCGGCGAAAATCGAACGCATGTCTTCGGTGCTGACCGGAAAGATCGGGCTTCCGGGGATCGGATAGCGGGTGACGCCGCGGCGAAAATTGGTCATCCGTCCATTGGCGGCAAGCTGACCCTCACCGAGGAAATCGACGTTGGCGACGACTTCGTTAGGGCCTCCGGCGCGCATCGTGCGGACGTTTGCGATCAGCCAGCTGCCGGCGACCGCGACCTTGATCTGGCTTCCCACCTGACCGGCCATGGCGACCGATTTGTCGCGGCTGGCGGCGAGCTGGTGTAGCAGGCCGGCGTCCATCGTGACGCTCGATCCCGAACCCGCGATTTCCTGAACGATGCCGATCGTCGGCGTCTTTTCATCGGTGACGGGTACGGCAGTTCCGGCCAGTACGGTGTCGTCGCTGTAGCTCGACAATTTGTCGACGAATTGTTGGAGATTGGGTTCTTCATTCATGTCGCCGACGCCTTGCGAAATATCGAGGCAACCCAACTACGGCATCGGCGGTTAAGATTTTGCTGACATTGATTGTTTTCCGGCTGCCGATCAGGCGCGGCGCGCGAACATCCAGGCAGCGAACCATCCCAGCCCAAGCGACAGGATGACGGCCGCCACACCATAGAAAAAGGCGTGCCGCCGCGCCGCGACCGCGATAAACCGCTCGAAGCCCGACTTGCCGATCGCGATCTCCTTGGTAGCGACGGCAACCACCCGGCCATTGTCGATCAGGAATGTCTCCGCGGTGTAGGTCCCGACCGGCACCTGACTGGGGATGTTGATGCGCGCGCGGTAGAGCACCCGCTCGCTGATCTCCACGCCCTTCGGATCCTCGGCGTACAGCCCGTTGCGCTTGCGCAAGTCGAGCAGTCCGGCCTCGAACCGCCGCTCTTTGTCAGGCAAGGCGCCGCCGCCGGGCGACAATTGCAGATCGTTCAGGCCAAGCTCGTAGATTGCCGCGGTGCGCTCATCGACCAGGTCGCGCACCGGTCGCGACGACGCAATCGCATAGAATGAAGGGGCGGAGCGGAAGCGATGCGAGTCCGCATTCATCCAGATGCCGGCAATCTGCTGCTTCTCTCGCACCAAGATCGGTTCGACCGGACCCTTGAGCACGACGGCGATGTCGAGCGGGCGATCGGGGACGCGGCCCCCAGGATAGAGGATCGCACCGAACAGCAACAATTGAGCGCCGGTGAAGCTGTAGCGAATCTCGATCGATCGCGCCGAAACGTCCGGCACGAGCACGGGCTTGGCCTGGCCGAGCAGGAAAGGAACGGCGGCGATCAGCAGCAGGAACCGTTTCAAAGCCCGGTCACCGTGTAGATTTCGTCGGGCCGCCAGGCGAGGCCGATCGCCATGCGCAATGCGACGAGCAGGATGATGAGCGACAGCGCGAGCCGCAACAGGTCGGGTTTGAGCTGGGTGGCAAGGCGCGCGCCATATTGCGCGCCGACGACGCCGCCGACCAGCAGCAATCCGGCCAGGACGATGTCGACCGACTGGGTGGTCAACGCCAGGATGAAGGTGGCGACCGCGCTGACAGCGACGATCATGATCAGGCTGGTCCCGATGACCACGCGCGCCGCCATGCCGAGGATGTAGATCATTGCCGGCACCAGGATGAAACCGCCGCCCACCCCGAGCAACACAGTGAGGATCCCGGCGCTGAATCCGAGCGCTGCGGGAGCAAGCGGAGAAATGTAGAGGCCCGATGCGTAGAAACGCCAGCGCAGCGGAAGTCCCGCGACCCAGCGATTGTGCCGGCGCGATACAGCGACCGACGCCGGCCTGGTCACCCAACCGAGTGCGATCACCGCGTCCTTGAGCATCAGTCCGCCGATCGAACCCAGCAGGATGACGTAAAGAAATCCGATCAGCAGATCGATCTGGCCGCTATCCTGGAGCAGGCGAAAGATGCCCGCCCCGGCAAGCGTTCCAAGCAGGCCGCCAGCGATCATGACGCCGCCCATCCGGAAATCCACGCCGCCACGCTTCCAGTGGGCATAGGCGCCACTTACGCTTGCGCCGGTGATCTGGGTGGTCGCGGAGGCGACGGCGACGGTCGGCGGGATCCCGTAGAAAATCAGCAGCGGCGTGGTCAGAAAACCGCCACCGACCCCGAACATGCCCGACAGCAGCCCGACCAACGCACCGAGTGCGACGATCAGCAGCGCGTTGACCGACATGCCGGCGATGGGGAGGTAGATATCCATGAGCTGACGCTACGCTAGCATCATCCCCGGCGCTTTCCAGAGTCAGGCGCTCAGAAGTCGGCGGCGAGCGTCACCGCCGGGCCTGACGGGGGAGCGGCATTGCCCAGCAAGCGTTGACGATAATCGGCGTGGATCTTGATCCCGCGGCGTACCTGCATGGTAACGCGCGGACCGACGTCGAGCCGGTAAAGTCCGGGCTGGGCCGCGCCCCACACGCCGACTCCCGCCGAGATGTTGCGCCAGATCGGACGGCTCAGCGTCGCCCCACCATCGACGAATAGGTCGCGGTTACGGAGGCCGACGACGCCGCCCTGAATGTAGCCGTCCAGGTAGATCTTGTTGAACAGCGCACGATGATACAGCCCGCCCTCGGCGAACAGGGCAAAGGCAGATCGTCCGCCGAACCGGCCCAAACCTTCGCGGCGTTCGGCGGTGAAGGCGACCGGGATCGATCGGAACGGCTGCCAGCGAATTCCGCCGGCGACTTCCGCGCCGCGCACGCCACCGACCGAACTGCTCGTCCGCACGCTCGCCGCCCATGCTTCGTTGAAACGCCAGGTGAGGCGAGCGCCGGCCTGGCTGGCTCCAAGCGTTCCGCCGCTGGCGAGCGACGTGGTCGGGATGACTCCTTTGCCCGTGCCTCGAAGCAAGGCCCATGCGGTCAGTTGAAGACGATCGAAGCGCGGCGGAGCGGCCCGGGTCATCGGCAAGGCGACATTTTGTTCACCTGTCGACCGCATCGGCGGGGTCGATTGGCCGGGCCCGGTCGGCCACGGCTGATTCCCCATCGGTACATAATAAAGCGGCTGCGGTGTCGGCATGACCCCGTCCCACCCACCAGTCGAGCGATGCGGGGCCGGGCCGTTGGGCCAGCTCGCGGGGATGACGATGGTGCGGTCACCGCGTGGGTAATAGGTCGGCGGCGGATAGCCGTAGCCGGGTGGGGCGTAGCCCGTCGGATAAGCGGCGCCGTAACCGACCGGCATGGCCGGATAGCCCGACGGTGGGGAAGGCGGCGGTAGAGGGTCGGGCGGTGGGGGCGGGTCGAAGCTGGTCGTTGCAACTGGCGGAAGACTGGCGGCCTTCGCGCCCGGCGCAAGCGGGGCCGTCAAACCCGGTGCGAAAGCCAGGCTTCCGGCGCGGACGCCGGCCCAGGCGAGTATCGCGAAGCCGATGAAGCGAAGCGAATTGCTCATGCCTTTTCCTCCGCTGCGGGAAAGATGTGATGGGTCTTGTCCCAGCGCCGCGGGGCCTTGGAAGAATGGATCGAGATCGCCCGCTTGACCGCCAGCATGGCGATCAGGTTTCCGACCAGGAGTCGTGGGATCGATAGCAGCCCCTGGCCGAGGCCGTAGGTCGCGGTCACGAAGCCGGCGCGAACCAGCACGCGCCACGCCAGCAGCGCAGTGTTGATCGTCAGCAGGAAGCCCAGCGCCGGCGATACGGCCAGCGAAACCGGCGCACCCAGTTGCGAGGCGATCCAGAGTTGCAGCCACAACAGAATCGCGCCGTAGCCCGCCAGCAACAGGATCGCGGCAAGCGGCCCGCGCCGGTCACGCATCCGCATCCAGCGCTCGCCGATGCCGCCGCTCCAGCCAAGCCGCTCCCAGCCCGACAGGGCGATGCCACCGATCCAGCGCGCCTTCTGACGAACCGCGGCATCGAGCGTGGCGGGGAAATGGCCGCGGCTCGACACCAGCGAGCGACTGCCCGGCACCGCCGGGATCCGAACGAACATGGTCTTGTCGGCAAACGCCCCGATGCGCAGGCCGAGTTCGTAATCTTCTGTCATGCAGGCGGCTGCGAACGGGCGACCGTGATTTTCCGCCGCCAGCCGGGCGATTGCGTCGCGGGCGATGGCGCAGCCGACCCCGGCGAGCGGAATGGATGCGCCGACCGCTTCCCGCACCACCAGTTCCTTGCCATGGCTTTCAGCGAATTCGTCGCAATAATGTCCGCCGATCCAGCGTGACTGAGCATCGACCAGGGGAATGACCGGCAGTTGCACAAGCGATGCGCGCTCGATCATCACGTCAAACAACCGGATTTCGAGCGGGTGGACGAGATCCTCGGCGTCGTGCAGCACGATCGCCTTGGCGATCCAATGTTCACGACATTCGGTCGCCTGCAGCGCGTCGTACAGCCGATTGAGGCAATCGGCCTTTGTGGTCGGGCCTTCCTCTTCGACCAGGACCGCCTCGATCCTCGGATCCTGGACGAGGTGAATCGCTGCTTCGGTCAGCGGGTCGTTGGCGTAATATCCAACGAAGATCCGGTAATCGCCGTCGCCCCAACGCCGCAGGGTCGCGCGCAACATGTCGGCGATCACCGCCGATTCGTCCCACGCGGGGACGAACACCGCGATTCGTCCCGAACGAGCGGGCGCAGGAAGCGTGTCGGCGAAGGCACGCGGGTAGCGCGTGTAGACCGCGATCGCGCGCCAGACGCGGCGTCCGAAATAGATCAGGTCGACCGCAAGATCGTCAATTGCGAACAACAGAAAGCCGGCGGCAGCGAACAACGCCAGCTCCGAGGCGACCTCGGTCAGCACAAACCCAAATGTCATGGAAGGTCGGCCCGTTCAGGCCGACAGAATACGGAATATGGTTAAAAAGTACGCTCGCATGGACGCCCCCAATACTTCACACTTCAGGACACCGAGCGCGATCATCATGTCACAACATTATCGGGGCGACAAGATCATCCGAAATGGATCGTATATCCGCCGCGCTGAGCCGGATAGCGAGGGGCTCGCTCAATGCCCCAAAACCGCACGATGTTTAATCCCGGTTAACAAGATGTCTTGACTTTTCATTATCCATTGGTCAGTTGGCGCCGTGGCCCGCTAGTCGGGCGACTCCGTCATTGTTGAAGGTTGCAAGGGCCGGTTCGGTCGCAACGCGTTGCCAGGGAATTGGGCGATGAGCAGACGTCGAGGGTTGGGCAAGGATCGTCGCGGTGCCGCGGCTGCCGAATATGCGCTGGTGCTGGCCATTGCCGGTGCCGCGATAACCTTTGGAGCGCTTGCGTTGGGCACGGCCATCACCGATACGATCGACGATCCAACCGAATGTGCCGCCGCCACCGCATCGGTCAATACCGACTGCTGAGCGAAGCTTCCGCTTGAAATCGACGTGTTTTCGCCGGACGGTGAGTCGATGATCGCCGCCTTCCTTATGTTTGCCCCAACGATTGCCGCCAGCGGCGATTGGGTGGCGTTCGACCGCGGCCCGAGTTGCGAGGCGGTGTCGCGGTCGACATTGGTGCCGCGCAACGGCGAGCAGCAGCCACACGTCGTCCTGACCTTCGATCGTGCGCGGGGACGGCGGGGCGAGCTGAGCGTCGCATTCCGTCGCCCGACCCGCCCGGGATCGACCGCCTTGCTGTCGATCGGCGAGCAGCCATTCTTGTTGTCGGTCCGCGGAAGTGCGGCGTGGAGCCGCGGTCCCGCGCAGGAGCAGGCGATCATCGCCGCGATCCGAGGTGCCGGAGGAATGCGGATCGAAGCGCGCGATTCGGCCGGAGGACGAATGGTTGATCGCTATACGCTTAGCGGTGCCCCGACCGCGATCGATGCCGCGGCCGCTGCCTGTTTATCGAACAAGTAGAAATTTCGCCACATTCCCACTACATGGGCGGCACTCCATGAGCGCCGATACCGCCTTGATGCCGATCCCCGGACCGGCCGACCCCGTGACTGTGCCGCGCAAAGCGGTGCCGCGCGCCGACGGCAAGGTCGAACTGGTCGGACTGCCGCGTGAGGAAATCCGCAACGCGCTGGAATCGGCGGGGCTCGATCCGCGCCAGGCCAAGCTACGGGCGAAGCAGATCTGGCACTGGATCTACAATCGCGGGGAAGCCGACTTTGCCGCGATGAGCGATATCGCCAAGGCCCAGCACGGCTGGCTGGCCGAGCGTTTCGCCATTACCCGGCCCGAAGTGGTCGAAGCGCAGGTGTCGACCGACGGCACTCGCAAATGGCTGCTCCGCACGCACGATGGCCATGACTTCGAAATGGTGTTCATTCCCGACGCCGATCGCGGCACCTTATGCGTGTCGAGTCAGGTGGGTTGCACGCTCAATTGCAGCTTCTGCCATACCGGCACGATGAAGCTGGTTCGCAACCTCGAGCCCGCGGAAATCGTCGGCCAGGTGATGCTGGCGCGCGATTCGCTCGGCGAATGGCCTGAGCCGGGAGAGGGCGGATACAGCCATGAAGGGCGCATGCTGACCAACATCGTGATGATGGGGATGGGCGAGCCGCTCTACAATTTCGACAATGTGCGCGACGCGCTGAAGATCGTGATGGATGGCGACGGGCTTGGCCTGTCGAAGCGCCGGATCACGCTTTCGACGTCGGGGGTAGTGCCGATGATGGCTCGCGCGGGCGAGGAAATCGGGGTCAATCTGGCGGTGTCGCTGCACGCGGTGACCAAGGAAATCCGCGATGAGATCGTTCCGATCAATCGTAAGTACGGGATCGAGCAATTGCTCACCGCCTGCGCCGATTACCCCGGCGCAAACAATGCCCGACGGATCACGTTCGAATATGTGATGCTCAAGGACAAGAACGACAGCGACGCCGATGCGCGTGAGCTGGTGCGGCTGATCAAGGCGTACGACCTTCCAGCCAAGGTCAATCTGATCCCCTTCAATCCGTGGGAGGGGTCGATCTACCAATGCTCGACTCCCGAGCGGATCCGCAGTTTTTCCAACATCGTCTTCGCCGCCGGGATTTCGGCCCCGGTTCGGACGCCGCGTGGCCGCGACATCGATGCGGCCTGCGGGCAGCTCAAGACCGCCGCCGAGCGAAAGACCCGGGCACAAACCGACCGCGAAGCGGCGATGACCGGTGAGCCGGCTGTTTCCTAATCCAGCGGATGCGGTTCGCCGCCGTCTGGCGCGGGAAGTTCATTCGATCTTTCATTCGTCGCCCGACGAGCCGCGAGTATTGCGTTCGCCCGATGCATTGATCCCGCCGACCTCGGTCGCGTGGCGCGTTCACGGCGACGTGACCACGATGATGATCGGCGGGATTGCCGCTTTGATGTTGCAGATGCTTCATCCGGCGGCCCTTGCCGGAGTATGGGATCATAGCGACTTCGAATCCGACATGCTCGGTCGTCTGCGAAGAACCGCGCGGTTCATTGCGGTCACCACTTATGCGGACCGTGAGGCCGGCGAAAAGATGATCGCCCGCGTCGTCGCCATCCACCATCAGGTCGACGGCACCTTGCCCGACGGCACACGCTACGCGGCGGACGACCCGGCCACGCTCGCGTTCGTCCATGTCGCTGGGGCCGTCTGTTTCCTCGACGCCTATATTCGGTTCGTCGAGCCGCGGATGAGCATGGCCGACCGCAATCGATATTTCACCGACGTCGCGGGCACGGCCCTGGCGCTTGGTGCCGATCCGGTCCCGACCACCTACGCCGGGGCGCTCGATCTGCTTGAATCTTTTCGGCCGCTGTTCCGGAACGACGAGCGGACCGCGCATATTCGCCGCTTGATCGTCACGCCGTCAAAGGGCCGGGCACCGCCATCGGCCCAGGCGATGATCATCCAGGCGGCGATCGACCTGCTGCCGGCGCACGCCCGCGTGCTTCACGGACTGTCCCCGTCGCGGCTGACCCGGCCCGCGCTCAACCTGGGCGCGATCGGCATGTCGCGGGCTCTGCGCTGGGCGCTGGCGGGATGAGCAGTCAGGCGCATCGACGACGTTTAGGCGATTGCCAATCGCCACTGCTGCTCGCTAGCGTCCACCAAATTAAGGCCCGGAGACGATAATGGCATTGATCGACACATTGCTTGGCAAATTGATCCGCAAGGGCACGCTGACGGTCGTCATGCCCGACGGCCGATCACGCAATTTCGGTCCCGGAGGTGGCGAGGAACTGACGGTCCACCTGGCCGACCGCCGCACCGCCTTTGCCATCGCGCGCAATCCCCGGCTCGGCTTCGGCGAAGCCTATATGGACGGCCGCATCCGACTGGAGGGAGGCGATATCCTCGATCTGATGCGGCTGGTTGTCGGCGCCAATCGCTGGGAAGACAAGGGCGGCGGCCGAAAGGCCCTCAACAAGGGCAAGAAGAAGTGGCGGGCTCTGTTCCGCCGCAATGAGGCGTCGAAATCGCGCAAAAACGTCGCGCATCATTATGACGTCGGCAACGACCTCTATCGGCTCTTCCTCGACGAGGACATGCAATATAGCTGCGCCTACTTCACCGATCCGGGCAACAGCCTGGAACAGGCGCAAGCCGACAAGAAGGCGCACATTGCGGCCAAGCTGAATTTGAAGCCGGGGCAGCGTGTGCTCGACATCGGCTGCGGGTGGGGCGGGACCGCGCTATATCTCAACCGCGTCGCCGACGTCGACGTGCTCGGCATCACGCTCAGCGAGGAGCAGCTCAAGGTCGCCCGCCAGCGCGCAGCGGACGCCGGTGTTTCCGACCGGGTCAAGTTCGAGCTGATCGATTACCGCTCGCTCACCGGCAGCTTCGACCGGATCGTGTCGATCGGCATGTTCGAGCATGTCGGCGCGGCGCACTTCGACGAATTCTTCGCCACGTGCCGCCAGTTGCTGACCGAGGATGGCGTGATGCTGCTCCACACGATCGGCAAATATGGCAAGGTCGCCGCGCCCGATCCGTTCACCGACAAGTACATTTTCCCCGGTTACCACCTGCCGTCGATCAGCCAGCTAGCCGCGGCGACCGAGAGCAAGAAATTCATCATCAGCGACTTCGAAGTGCTGCGGGTGCATTATGCCTACACGCTGACCCACTGGCTGCGGCGGACGCAGCAGGCGAAGGCCAAGATCGTCGCCCTGTACGACGAGCGCTTCTACCGGATGTGGGAATTCTACCTCGCCGGCGGCGTGGTTGCGTTCGAGAATGGATCGATGTGTAATTTCCAGGTGCAATATATCCGCGATCGCAACGCGGTGCCGATCACCCGCGACTACATGATGGAGGCGGAAGCGAAATATCGCGCATTGGACGCTGCCAGCCGCCCCGCGCCCAAGCCGAAACGGCCGCGCACGAAAAAACTCGCCGCCGCCTAACGGGCGTGCAGCTCGGCCAGGAGGGACGGCGCGGGGTAGATCACCTTTAGCGCCTGCTCGATCGCCGCGGTCGAAACCGCGATCGATCGGGCCATGGCCAAATCGTAGGCGTAGTCGTTGCGCAGACCCGGCAGGTTACGATCGAAATTGGCGCCGAGCAGGTTCAGGTCCTTGTCGATGACCGGCGATCCCGAATTGCCGCCGATGGTGTCGGCGGCATAGATGAAATCGAGCGCGCCGCCTTCGTCGATTGCCTTTCGCTTGGCCAGGATGGCAGGCGCAAGGGCGAATGGATCGGCCCCCGTGGCGCGCGCAAATGCGCCGCTGAAGCGCGTGCGATAATCGGTCTTGCGGCCATTCTCTACCCAGCCGCCGACCTTGCCATAGGTGATGCGCAGGCTGAACGTCGCGTCGGGATAGACGGTGTCGCCATAAGCCGCGAAGCGTGCGTCGGCGAGCTTGGCGCGCGCGGCGGTGATTGGCGCGTCGACGCGTTCGTCGTACAGTTTCTGCAGGCGTCGCTGATTGGCATCGACCGTCTTGGCATAAGCAATCATCGGGTCGGTCGAGGCATCGATCGCCTTCTGGCCGCCCGCCCACAGCGTCTTGCGAACGGTCGGATCGGCCAGTTTTGTCCCCGCCACCAGCCGCGCGGCGAGCCCCTCGGGCGATTCCTTGCCCAGCAGCAGCCGTGCCTGGGGATGGTCGGTGCCAAGATATTCCCGTGCCTTGGATAGCGAGACTTCCATCAGCAAGGCATCGAGCCACGGCGAGATCGGGCGCTCGTCGAGCAACTGCTTCTCCCGAAGCGGAAGCGTACTGTCCGAATAGCCTGGCAGGCGGTCGCCATTGGGCTTCCCACGCTCGGCAGCGGCGCGGACCAGCGTCAGTGCGTAGTCGAACAGGTCGCCGTCGGGTTCGGCGTAGCGGATCTCCAGATCGAGCGCGCGCTGCGCCTGGACCGCACGGTCGATCTCGCCCCACGGATCGCCGATCGCGGCGTTCCCGGCGCTCTTCGAACGGAGCGCGGCCTCGTTCGCGGCGAGCATGGCGTTGAATTTGGGGTCTCCGAGCGCGCGCGTCCGGCCGATGGCGCGCTTCAGATTATTCTCGACCCCGTTCAGCGTCTGCTCGCCCTCGCGCGCCTTGTCGGCATTCTGGCGCATTTCCGAGATCAGCCGTCCGCGTAGCTCGGACAGGGTCGCGAGCGTGATCGGCAGGTTCACTTCGCGCTGGTAGGCAAACTGACCTTGCGTCAGCAGCCGCTGGGTCGATCCTGGATTGCCGACGACGAAGATGGTCTCGCCATCCTTCGGTTCGCGCGCTGTCCATTTGAGGTGCTGCGGCGTCGCGACCGGCTTTCCGTTTTCATAGGCGCGAAGGAAGGATCCATCGAGCGCGAAGCGTGGGAAGTTGTAATTGTCGGGATCGCCGCCGAAGGTCGAGGCCGCGGCCTCGGGCGCCCAGACGATGCGGACGTCGCTATATTTGCGATAGGTGTAGAGCTTGTACTGGCCGCCACCATAGAGCGCCACGACCTGGCAGCGGGTGGTCGCGGTGTCGGGGCAGCCGGATCTCTCAATCGTTGCGATGATCGCAGTGCGCGCTTTGACCGCTGCCTCCCCCGTCGACGTGCCGATCGCCGCTTTCACGCGCGGCGTGACATCGGCGATGGTGGTGACGATTTCGGCTTGCTGACCGGGGCATTTCCGTTCCTCGGCTCGCGTTCTGGCGGTGAAGCCTTTGGCCAGGATGTTGTCGCTCGATGTCGACAGGTCTTCCAGGCAGGAGGCAACGCAGTGCTGGTTGGTGAAGATCAATCCATCGGACGAGACGAAGCTCGACGAGCAGCCGCCGGTCAGCCGCACGTTCGACAGGCGCGCCCGGTCGAGCCATGCCTGGTCGGGTGCCCAGCCATAAGCGGCTTTGAACTTGGCGGTCGGAAAAGCGTCGAACGTCCACATCCCCTCGTCGGCCCGCGCCGCACCCAGCGGGAACGCGGCGGCGGCGAGGAACAGCGGCAGGCGACGCATCATCGGCCCTTCAATTCGGCGACCAGCGCCGGCGCGGGATAGATCTTTTCGAGCGCTTCCTGGATTGCGTCGGTAGACACGGCGACGGTGCGGTTGATCGTCCCGTCGTAGCCATAGTTGCCGCCGAGGCTGTTGATGTTGCCGTCGAAGGCCGCGCCGATTACCGCGCCGGACCGGTCGATCACGGGCGATCCCGAATTGCCGCCGATGATGTCATTGGTCGTCACGAAATCGTAAGTGGCGGCGCCGTTGATGCGCTTGGCATTCTTGACGAACGCCGGGGGCAGGTCGAACGGCTCGGCCCCAGTGGCGCGGTCGAAAGTGCCGGTCATCAGGGTGCGCGTCGGGACCATCTTGCCTCGTTCGCGCCATCCGGCGACCTTGCCGTAGCTCACCCGAAGCGTGAACGTCGCATCGGGATATTGGGTCGCGCCATAGGCAGCGAAACGGGCGTCGGCCAGCTTCGCCTGCGCCGCGGTCAGCGGGCCATCAACCTCGGCATCGTAGCGCTTCTGCAGCGCGCGATCGTTGGCGTCGATCCGCCGGGCATAGACGATCATCGGATCCTTGGACGCCAGGATCGCCTTTTGCCCACCGTCCCACAGCGCCTTGCGCACCGCCGGGTCGGCCAGCTTCGTCCCGTTGACCAGGCGGGCTGCAAGTCCCTCGGGCGATTCCTTGCCCAGCAGCAATTTGGTCTGGGGGTCATCGGCACCGAGATATTCACGCGCCTTCGACAGCGACCAGTCCATCGTCAGCTGGTCGAGCCATGGATAGATCGGGCGTTCGTCGAGCAACCGCTTTTCGAGCAATGGAAGTGCCGAATCCGAATAGCCGGGGAAGCGGTCGGCATTGGGCTTGGTGCGCTCGTCGGCGGCGCGGACCAGTCCCATGGCATAGCCGAACAGATCGCCCGACGGGGTCGAGAAGCGATCGGCGACGTAGAAATCGCGATAGGCGCGCATGGCGCTGGCGACGTCGGTCCAGGGATTCGCGGTGGCCGGTGCGTTGGCCCGGCGCTGAAGGTCGGCCTCGGCGGCGGCAAGCTTACCGGTGAAGGCCGGATCGCCGAGCGCCTTGACCCGCCCGATCTGGACCTTGAGACTGTTTTCGACCCCGCCCAGCGTCTCCGCCGCCTCGCGCCGATGTTGCGGGCTTTGCGCCATCGCGGCGATCAGACGTCCGCGATATTCGGACAGCGTCGCGATCGTGATCGGAAGCGCGACCTCGCGCTGGAACGCGAGTTGCGCCTGGGTCTGGAGTTGCGCGGTCGATCCCGGATTGCCGACCACGAAGGTGACTTCGCCATCGACCGGCGCGCGCGGCGCCCACTTGAGATGTTGCGGGGTCGAGACTGGGCGGCCGTTCTCATAGGCGCGCAGGAAACTGGCATCGAGCGAATAGCGCGGGAAATTGAAATTGTCGGGGTCGCCGCCGAATTGCGCGGCCTGCGCCTCGGGAGTCCAGGCCAGACGGACGTCCGAATATTTGCGGTAGATGTAAAGCTTGTACTGCCCGCCACCGTAGAGGCTGACGACCTGACAGCGTGTCGTGGCGAGATCGGTGCAACCGGCCTTTTCGATCTCGGCAATGATCGCCGATCGCGCCTTGACCGCGGAAGCGCCCTTCGACGCGCCGATCGCGGCCTTGACCCGGGTCGTGACGTCTGTGATGGCAGTCACGACCTCCGCCTGCTGGCCGGCGCACTTCAGCTCGCGCTCGCGCGTGCCGGCGGTAAAGCCGGTGACCAGCAGATTGTTCGCGTCAGTGCTGTTCTGT
Source organism: uncultured Alphaproteobacteria bacterium (assembly GCA_963740965.1). Classification (GTDB taxonomy): domain Bacteria; phylum Pseudomonadota; class Alphaproteobacteria; order Sphingomonadales; family Sphingomonadaceae; genus Sphingomicrobium. The sequence goes on along the minus strand of CAVUFW010000002.1, from coordinate 149,727 downwards.
TCGGTGCAGGTCGCGACGCAATGGTGGTTCGTCAGGATCAGCCCGTCGGGGGACACGAAGCTGGCCGAACATCCGCCGGTCAGTCGCACCGACGCCTGCCGCACCTTGTCGAGCCAGGCCTGGTCGGGTGCCCACCCATAATCGGCCTTCATCTTGGCGGTCGGAAACGCGTCGATCGTCCACATGCCTTCGTCGGCGCGGGCGGCACCGAGAGGAAGGGCGATGATGGCGGCGGTGGCGGCGAAACGCGCGAAAGTCGACATGGGCATGGGGTCTCCGAAAGGGGTCGCCGCACTGACTGCCCGAAAAAAAGGGCCCGGCGCAACGCCGAGCCCTGGTTTTTCTGCGAATGGTGGGACTTAGCCCGCGCGATTGCCGCGCATTGCCTTGCGCTGTTCGCGTTGTTGCTGGCGCTCTTCGGGCGTAATCCGACCGTCCCGATTGAGATCGATCCGGTCGAACCGCTGGAGCGCGCTGGTGGTGGCTTCCTGCAACGAAACCCGTCCGTCGCGGTCGAGATCGGCCATGCGCATCATGCCACCGCCCATACCGCCCATGTGGGCTCGCTCGCCCTTGCCGCCCGGGCCGTGACGAGCGCCCGCCATTCCCGGCACGCCGGGAACCCCGTTGACCACGACCCGACGTTCCTCGCGGACCTCGCGAGCGCGGCCGAATTCCTCGCGACTGATCATGCCGTCGCGATTGGCATCGAGCCGATCGAACGCCGCGGCCGGATCGCGCATCGGACCCTCGTTACGCGCCATCCGTTCGCCGCCGCGGCCACGCCGTTCGCCCATCTGGCGCTGACCATTGTGGTGGCCGCGCATCGACTGCATCTCGTCGCCGGCGACGAAGCCGTCACGATTGGTGTCCATCATCGCGAAATGCTCGCGTACCCGGGCTATTGCTTGGTCGCGGGTCTGGGGCATTTCCATGCGCGGGGTCATTGGCCGTGCGGGCGGCGGTGCCGGAGGTTGCGCGATTGCGGGAACAGCCAAGGCAAGCGCCGTCGCGCTGAGAAGAATCCGGTTCATATTCTTTATCCCTCCAACCAATGATTGACCGAGGTTAAGCGCGCGAATCTGTATCGCGCTTGAATGGCGACAGGCGCGGTGGCAAGCGCCGCAGCCATGACTCAGATCGAAATCTCCCCGGACGGAAGCGTCCGCCGCGTCGTGCTCGCTTATTCGGGCGGCCTCGACACCAGTGTGATCCTGAAATGGCTGCAGCAAAGCTATAGCTGTGAAGTGGTCACCTTCACTGCCGATCTCGGCCAAGGCGAAGAGATCGAGCCGGCGCGCGCCAAGGCGCAGATGATGGGGGTCAAGCCCGAGCACATTTTCATCGACGACCTGCGCGAAGAATTCGTCGGCGATTACGTCTTCCCGATGATGCGCGCCAATGCGCTGTACGAGGGATTATACCTGCTCGGCACCTCGATCGCGCGACCGCTGATCGCCAAGCGTCAGGTGGAAATTGCGCGGGCGGTAAATGCCGACGCGGTCAGTCACGGCGCCACGGGCAAAGGCAATGATCAGGTGCGGTTCGAGCTCGGCTATTACGCGCTCGCCCCCGACATCAAGGTGATCGCTCCGTGGCGCGAGTGGGACCTGACCAGCCGCTCGGCGCTGATCGACTTCGCCGAAAAAAATCAGATCCCCGTGCCGAAGGACAAAAGGGGAGAAAGTCCATTTTCGACCGATGCCAATTTGCTTCACACCTCATCCGAGGGGAAGGTGCTCGAAGATCCGTGGGATGAGGTGCCCGACTATGTCTACTCGCGCACCGACGATCTGGTTGCCGCTCCCGACACGCCGGAAGAGATTACCGTCACCTTCAGGGCCGGCGACGCGGTCGCGGTCAATGGGGAGACGCTGTCCCCAGCCAACCTGCTCGCCAGGCTCAACGACCTCGGCAAGCGACACGGGATCGGTCGGCTCGACCTGGTCGAGAATTGCTTCGTCGGGATGAAAAGCCGCGGAATGTACGAAACCCCGGGCGGTACCATCTATCACGCCGCGCATCGCGCGATCGAGCAATTGACGCTCGATCGTGGGGCAGCGCACCTCAAGGACGAACTGATGCCGCGCTATGCCGAACTGGTGTACAACGGCTTTTGGTTTTCCCCTGAGCGCGAAATGCTGCAGGCGGCGATCGACCTCAGCCAGTCGAAGGTCGACGGCGAGGTCCGGATGAAGCTGTACAAGGGCGGAGTGCACATTACCGGCCGCCGATCGCCCAACAGCCTGTATAGCGAAAAGGTCGTCACGTTCGAAGATGATGCCGGTGCTTACGATCAGCGCGATGCCGAAGGCTTCATCAAACTGAATGCGCTCCGCCTGCGATTGTTGGGTCGACGCGACCGCTGATGGACGAACGGCCGCACCTGCTTGCCAGTGAAGCGGCCGCCGCACCGGTCCCCAAGGGCGATCCGCGTCCGTGGTGGGAGGGCCGACCGTTCGTCGCGGCAATGATCCTGCTGGCGTTCGTCCCGCTGCTTTATCCGCCGGTGCCGCCGCTGGTCGATCTGCTGGGGCACATGGGCCGCTACCGCGTTGAGCTTGATCTGGCCAATTCGCCCGAGCTTCAGCAATTCTTCGGCTTCAAGTGGCAGCTGATCGGTAATCTCGGGGTGGATCTGCTGGTTGTGCCATTGTCCAAGATCTTCGGGCTGGAACTGGCCGTCAAAATGATCGTGATGTCGATCCCGCCGCTGACGGTGGCCGGGTTTCTGTGGGTCGCGCGGGAGGTGCACAACCGGCTTCCGCCGACGGTGCTGTTCGCGCTTCCGTTCGCCTTCGGTCACCCGTTCCTGTTCGGCTTCGTCAATTATTCGCTGGCGATGGCGATGGCTTTCCTTGCGTTCGGTCTGTGGCTGCGGCTCGGGCGTCAGGGACGCACCGGCCTTCGCGCGCTGCTGTTCGTCCCAATCTCGTTCGTCATCTTCGTCACCCACACTTTCGGCTGGGGGACCTTGGGCCTGCTAGCGTTCTCGGCTGAAGCGGTTCGACAGCATGATCGCGGAATAGGCTGGTGGCGATCGGCGGTGCAAGCGGCGATGCATGCCTCGGTCATGGCCGGGCCGGTGCTGCTGATGTTGGCATGGCAAAGCAGTGGCGGTTCGATTGCTCGGGACTGGTTCAATTTCCCCGCCAAACTTCTGTGGTTGATGATGGCCCTGCGCGATCGTTGGCGGTGGTTCGATCTGGCCTCAGTGTTCGTGGCGCTGGCGATGCTGATCTTCGCTTGGCGACGGCCGGACATGAGCCTGTCGCGCAACCTCGCTTTCTCCAGCCTGGTGCTGATGGTCGTGTTCCTGATCCTGCCCCGGATCGTGTTCGGATCGGCCTATGCCGACATGCGGCTGGTGCCGTTCATGTTCGCCACGGCGCTGCTCGGGATCCGCTTCACGAACAGCACCGACTATGTCGCCGCGCGCAATATCGCGCTGATCGGCCTGGCCTTCTTCGGGGTGCGTCTCGCCGCCACGACGGACAGCCTCGCCATTGCCGCCAACGATCAGGCGGATCGGCTCGCCGTGCTGGATCACATTCCCCGCGGCGCGCGGGTCGCCAATTTCGTGCAGCAACAGTGCAACGGCTATTGGCCGTTGCCACGTCACGCGCATCTGGGGGCGATGGCGATCGTCCGACGCGATGCTTTTTCCAACGACCAATGGGTGGGCGCGGGCGCAAACCTGCTCAGTGTCCACGTCGCCGGGGTCGGCCGTTTCAGCACCGATTCGTCGCAGATTGTGGTTCCCCCGCGATGTGCCAATCCCAAGGAACTGACGCTCGACCAGTCGCTCCAGGCACTACCCCGACGCGCGTTCGACTATCTGTGGCTGATCGACGGACTGCCGACCGATCCGCGATTGCTCGACGGGGCAACATTGATCCGGAGCGGCCCGGGATCGCGCCTTTATCGCCTAGGCGGCACGTCGCAGGACGTAGGCTTGGGTCCAAAGCAGTCCACGAACGAACGGTAGCGGGCGAATTGCGCGTTCGATTCCGCGCAACGCCGCCGCGCCGGGCTTGCCTGCGAATTCGGCGACGACCGGCAAATAGAATCCGAACCGCCGCTGTGTGGTGATCTCGAAACCCGCGTTGCGAAGCTGACGCTCCAGCTGGCCCGCGGTCAGCAGATTGATATGCCCCAGTTCGTCGGCGCTGCCGTAGATCCGTCGGGCAAGCGCCAGCACCGGCCTGAACCGGAACAGCCGCGCCATCAGCTCGACGCTCGCAAAGCGCTGCGGCGTGGTCAGGATCAACGTTCCCCCCGGACGCAGGGCATCGTGCAGCGAGTTCGATCATCGCCTGCGACCGCTCAGGCGGCACATGCTCGAGAACTTCCGAACAGATGGCGAGAGCGTGATCGCCCAGCTCCAGCGGGCGGGTCGCATCCTTGAGGAAAACGTCGACCGACCGCAGGCCCGCGACATTGTCGAGAAATGCCGGATTGATGTCGACCGCGCTGATCCGCCGGTCGGCCGAAGCCAGCGCCTCGGTGAACACGCCGCACCCGACCCCGACCTCGAGCACCCGGTCCTTGACCTTGCTGTTGGCCATCGCCTCGCCAAGCACCCAGTCGCGCCGCGTGCTGTGCAGTCCGCGCCGGGTCGGGTTCGGATCCTCGTACAGCCGCCGCTGAAATTCGACATCGCCTTGGCTCGGACGGATGGCGTTATGGTCGTTCATTCGGTTTCCCCGCCGACCGTTTCGCGAATGACGTAGAGCGGGCGACGCTTGGTCTCTACCAGGATCCGCCCGACATATTCACCAAGCACGCCCAGCGACAGCAATTGCAGTCCGCCGAGGAACAGGATCGCCACCATCAGCGACGCATAACCCGGCACCGCACTGCCCGACACGATCGTCCGGACGATGATGAAGATGGCATAGGCCAAGGCAAATAAGGCGACGAGGCCGCCGAGATAACTCCACACGCGCAGCGGCACGGTGGAGGCCGAGGTGATCCCGTCGATCGCCAGCGTCCACAGCTTCCAGTACCGGAATTTGCTGTCGCCGCTGGTTCGTTCGCTACGGGTGTAGGACACCGATGCCTGACGAAAGCCGGCCCAGGCGAATAGGCCTTTCATGAACCGCGACCGCTCGGGCATGGCCCGGATCACGTCGACCACCACCCGGTCGAGCAGGCGGAAGTCGCCCGCATGTTCGGGAATCTTGTCCTGAGAAAGGACGTTGTGAGCGCGATAGTAGAGGTCGGCGGTCAAGCGCTTGGGCAGGCTGTCGCTCTGGCGGTTCGACCGTACTCCATAGACGATTTCGAATCCCTCGCGCCATTTGGCGATCATCTCGACCAGCGCTTCGGGCGGGTCCTGCAGGTCGACGTCGAGTGGAACCACGGCATCGCCGCGCGCATGGTCCAGTCCTGCCGAAAGCGCCGCTTCCTTGCCGAAGTTGCGCGACAGGGAAATGGCTCGGACATTGGCATTGTCGGCGAAGGCGCGGCGGATCTCGGTCATCGTCGAATTGCTGCTGCCGTCGTCGATGAACAGGATCTCGAAGCTGGTCGCCGCGGGATCGTCGAGCCCCTTGATGACGCCCGTCACGCGATCGACGAAGGGGCGGATCGACTTTTCCTCATCCTTGACCGGGACGACGATCGACAGCGCGCACGATCTCACGCGAAGACCCATTTGCGGTGGATGGTAAAGGTCAGCAAGGGGGTCACGAAGATGATCGGAATGACCGGCCACCAGGTCGGCCCGCCAAGATATTTGACCAGAAACCAGACGAAGAACTGGTTGCTGAAATATCCGATCAGATTGGTCACCAGGAAACGCGTGGCACGCACATGCTGGCGATCGCGCGACCCGTGTCCGGCAAAGCTGAAGCGCCCATGGACGACGTAGCTGACGCCGGTGAAAAACAGGAAAACCAAAGTCAGCGAAAGCATCGGATCGACCTTCAGCAGGTCGGTCACCGCCCAATAGCTTGCGGCCACCAGCACCGTGATCACCCCCCCGGCAATCGCGTACCGCGCCGCCTGCAGCGCGACGGCGCGCCGCTCCGGATCGAGCGAACTTAGCGTGGAGTGAATCATTACCGCCTTGGTGGCTTGCCGTTAAGTGCAGGGACGCTAGAGCGCGAAACACTGCTCAGTGCAAGGACCGGCTGTGTTCGATCGACCGTTGGCTTTTATAGACCGAAACTGGCGCTGGCTGGTCCTTTGCGCCTGGCTTTTGCTGGCGGCGTGGGTGCTCTATTCGCGCTGGAATAGCGTCATGGGCTTCGTGCTCAGCGACACCGACGACAACATGCGAATGAGTTAGGTGCGCGCGTGGCTCAACGGTGGGCAGGGCTGGTACGACCTTCGCCAATACAAGCTCAACTGGCCGGCGGGGGCGAACATGCACTGGTCGCGTCTGGTCGACTTGCCGATCGCCGGGCTGATCCTGCTCGGGCGAACCTTCATGACCGGCCCGCACGCCGAGCAATTCGCCATCGCCATCGCGCCGCTTCTACCGTCGCTCCTGCTGGTCGTCGCGATGTCGCTTACCATTCGTCGCCTGGTCAATCCCTCGGCATGGCCGCTGGCGCTGATTTGCATGTTCTTCGCCGGGTCGACGCTCGCGCAATTCGTGCCGACGCGGATCGATCATCATGGCTGGCAACTCGCGTTCCTCGCGCTCGGCGTGGCCGGTATCGCCGATCCCAAGCGCGCGCGCGGCGGGGCGGTACTCGGTGTCGCCAGCGCGCTGTCGATGAGCATCGGGCTGGAATTGCTGATCTACATCGCGCTCGCCGGTGGGACGATGGTGCTGTTCTGGGTGATCGATGCTGAAGAGCGCCGCCGCCTCGCCACCTACGCCGCTGCGCTCGCCGGCGGCACCGCGTTCGGCTTCGCGGTCTTCGCGTCCTACGACAATCGGCTCGCGGTCTGCGATGCACTGTCTCCGGTTTGGCTCAGCGATGCCCTGCTCGGCGGGGCGCTCATGCTCGGCCTGGCCTGGTGGTCACCGCCCGGCTGGAAGGTGCGTCTCGCCGCGGCGGCCGTTGCCGGCGCCCTCGTGGTCGCGTTTCATGCTTTGGCCTTCCCGCACTGCCTGTCGCGACTGGAAGGCACCAACCAGCAGACCTACGACTTGTGGCTCAAGAACGTGCGCGAGGCGAAGCCTCTCTACGAACATGGCTGGCGAACCGCGATCAACCTGCTTGCGCTTCCGGTCGCGGGTCTGATCGGCTGGGGAACGCTCGCCTGGCGTCATCGCGCCGACGCCGACCTCTTCCGCCGGACATGGGGCGCGGCCCTGCCCGGTATCGCGGCGGTCGGCCTGCTCGCCTGGCAGGTGCGCACCGGACCGGCGGCGCAGATGCTCGCCATTCCCGGTGCGGTGGCGCTGGTCGCGGTGCTCGCGCCGCTGGCCTTTTCGTCGCGCTACAGCGTCGTGCGCGTGCTCGGGACCTCGCTCGCCGTGCTTGCCGGTCTTGGCGCGCTGGTGCCGCTGGTGGTCGATTATGTCGCGCCCGAAAAAGCCCAGACCGCGCGCGACAAGGCGGTCAACAAGGCCAACAGCCAGTGCCCCTCGCTCCGCGCGATGCGCCCGGTGGCGAAGTTGCCGCCGGCGATCATCTTCACCTTCGCCGACCTGTCGCCGCGCCTGATCACGGTCACGCATCATCGCGCGATCATGGGGCCGTATCACCGCAACCAGCAGCAGATCGTCGATACCATGCTGTTCTTCCGCGGCACCCCCGACAATGCGCGTGCCCTGGCCGCCAAATATCGCGCCGACTACGTGATGACCTGTCCGATGATGAGCCAGGCGACGGTCTTCATGTCCGCCGCGCCGAAGGGATTTTACGCGCAATTGGCAAGGGGCCAAGTCCCAAGCTGGCTGGAACCGGTCGACCTGGGCAAGAACAGTCCTTTACGCCTGTGGCGGATCCGAAAGTGACGGCTTAGCCGGCCAGGCCGGGCAGGCTCCGCTCCAGCCCGTCGAGCACGAACTGCGCTGCCAGCGCGGCCAGGATCACGCCCAGGATCCGCGTGATCATCGCTTCCAGCTTGGCGCCGATCATCTTCATCAGCGGGCCCGCGGCTAGTAGCGCCAGCAAGGTCAACACGATCACCGCGGTCAGCGCGGACAGGACGATCAGGCCCTCGACCGTGCCCTGCGCGCGGGCACTCATCAGCATGATGGTGGCGATCGATCCCGGACCGGCGATCATCGGAATCGCCATCGGGAAGACGCTGATGTCCTCGGCCTCGGGCGTGCCCTTCAGCCCTTCGGCGCGTTCTTCGCGGCGTTCGGTCCGACGCTCGAATACCATGTCGAGCGCAATCATGAACAGCATGATCCCGCCCGCCAGCCGAAAGGCCGACAGGCTGATCCCCAGCGTGCGGAGCAAGGGTTCGCCGAGCAGTGCGAAGAACAACAGGATGCACCACGCCACGACCACCGATCGCACCGCCATCGCCCGGCGATGCGCGGCGTCGGTGCCGCTGGTCAGCGAGGCAAAGATCGGCGCGCAGCCCGGCGGATCGATGATCACCAGCAGGGTGACGAAGGCCGTGGTGAACAGTTCGATCATTTGGCGGCGGCGACCTTGTCCTCGATCACCACCTGCCGCTTGGTCCCGTCCCACAGATTGACCAGGAAGGTGCGGCTGCCGTCGGGCCCGACGGCCCAGGCCCATTCCAGCGATCCGTCGAGGCTGTGGCCCGACCCGACCTTGAACCCGGCGGGCGGCGCGGCCGCGACCGATGGCATCTTGGGCTTGCTGCAGGCCGCGACCACCGGGGCGACGTCGCCGCCCTCGCCGCGCATGAACTTCTCTTCGTCGCCGGCGTCATAGACCCACTTCCAGCCGCCGTCGCGCTGGCGCATCCAGACCGTGGTGAAATACCCCACCGTCTTGCCGAAATCGCGGACCCATGGCCCGGTGTTGATCGCCACCGTCCCGTCGCAACTGACATAGCTGCGCCCCGGCCACCAGAAGACCGAAACGGCCGGATTCTTGCGGCCGCGAAGGAAGTCTTGCGCCCGTGTCGGCTGGGGCGTGAACATCAGCGCATCGGGCGCCGCCCATTTGCGAAACGCGCTCCACTGGCCGGACTTTTGCGCGTCGGCGGCGAAGGCCCGCTCGGCGTCGATCGCCGACATCGGTAGCCGGGCGGGGGCTGGAGCGGCGGTAACGGCGGCCAGTAGCAAGGCGACGATCACAGGCTTTTCTCCATTGCGAACCGCTCTCGGCGAGCGGCGGATACCAGGGTGTTGCGGATCAGACAGGCGATGGTCATCGGCCCGACACCCCCCGGCACCGGGGTGATCGATCCGGCAATCTCGCGCGCGGACGCGAAGTCGACGTCGCCGACCAATGCGGTCTTGCCGTCTTCGGCCTCGATGCGATTGATTCCGACGTCGATGACGCAAGCGCCGGGTTTCAGCCAATCGCCTTTGACCATCTGCGGACGGCCGACTGCGGCCACGACGATATCGGCTTGGCGAACGACCGCGGGCAAATCGCTGGTCCGGCTATGCGCGACGGTGACGGTGCAGCTTGCGCCGATCAGCAGCAGCGCCATCGGCTTGCCGACGATGTTCGACCGACCGATCACCACCGCGGTCTTGCCACTGAGGTCGCCAAGCTCGGCCTGAAGCAACTTCAGGCAGCCCAGTGGCGTGCATGGCACGAAGCCGTGAAGGCCGATCGCCAGCCGACCCGCATTGACCGGGTGAAAGCCGTCGACATCCTTGTCCGGATCGATGCGGGTAATGACATGCCGTTCGTCGATCTGCGGCGGCAGCGGCAGTTGTACCAGGATCCCGTCGACCGCCGGATCAACATTGAGCCGATCGACCAGCGTGAGCAACTCGTCCTGCGTCGCGGTGGCGGGCAGCTTGTGCTCGAAGCTTTCCATCCCCGCCTCGCGGGTCGCCTTGCCCTTGGACCGGACGTAGACCGCGCTCGCCGGATGCTCGCCGACCAGCACCACGGCAAGACCCGGAGCCCGGCCGGTGGCCTCGCGAAATCTGGAAACTTCGTCGCGGATCCTTCCGCGCAGGGTGGCGGCGGCGGCTTTGCCGTCGATGATCCGCGCGGTCATACCGCGCTGGCAGCGATGTCCGCGCCCGCGCCGAGCAGCAATTTCTGCAGGACCATGATCAGCAGCAGCACCACCATCGGCGAAAAGTCGAGTCCGCCGAAATCGGGCAGCACGCGGCGGATCGGGCGATAGAGCGGCGCGGTCATCCGCTCCAGCGCGCTCGCCAGGCTCCGGACGAACGGGCTGCTCATATTGACTACGTTGAACATGAACAGCAGGCTCAGGATGAACTGAACGATGATGATCCACCACACCACGTTGAGCAGGATGATCAGGATATCGATGATGGCAAGGGTGATGTTCATGGGGCTCATCTAGCGACCGCGAAGGCGGCGGGCAATCAGGGCGCGAAGCGGTCGGGCAAGGCCTCGCACAGGATGATTACGAATGCCTCGTGCGGCGCCAGCCATTCGGTGATCGGGGTCCAGCCCCCGGCAAGCAGCAGCAGCCGCGCCCCGCGCTGGCCGTACTTGTGGCTGTTCTCGGTGTGGATCGACTGGCCGGCATCGAAGTGGAACGACTGGCCGTCGATCGTGAAATCGACGTCCCGCTGCGCTACCAGGTGCATTTCGATCCGCCCCAGCATGTCGGCCCAGCGGGCTTCATGCTTGAAGGCGTCGACCGGGATATCCGCCCCAAGCTCGCGGTTGATGCGGTCGAGCAGGTTGAGGTCGAACCGCGCGGTGACCCCCTCTGGGTCGTTATAGGCCGCGATCAGCCGATCGACGGGCTTGATCCGGTCCATGCCGATCAGCAGCTTCGACCCGGTCCCCAATATGTCGCGGAAATGGCCCAGCAGCGCGGCCGCGGTCTTGGGCACGAAGTTGCCGATCGTCGATCCGGGGAAGAAGCCGAGCCGCTCCAGTCCGTCGATCTCGGGGGGCAGGGTTACCGGCTGCGAGAAATCGCCGACCACCGGATAGACGTCGATCCGCGCGTGATCGTCGTCGACGATCTGCGCACTCGCCTCCAGATAATCGCCCGAAATGTCGATCGGGACATAGGCCTTGGGGCGCACCGCCTCCAATAGGAGGGGGGTCTTGGTCGCCGCGCCGGCGCCGAATTCGATCACCGCTCCACCGGGCGTGACATATTGCGGCATGTCGACCATCGCCTGTTCCAGCAGCGCGGTCTCGGTCCGGGTCGGGTAATAGGCCGGAAGCCGGGTAATCTCGTCGAACAGCTCGGATCCGCGGCGGTCGTACAACCAGCGTGCGGGGATGGCGGGGACGGGTTCGTTGAGGCCGCGCAATACGTCCGCTCGAAAGGCGGGATCGACCTCGATGTCGGCGTCAGGCATTTCGAGCAAGGCGAACTCCGCTAAACTGCCAGCGCGCGGCCGGCGGGAAGAAATTGCGATACGACGCACGCGTGTGACCCCGCGGAGTTGCGCACGACGCCCCCTTCAGGACGAACTGGCCACACATGAACTTGCCATTATATTCGCCGACCGTCCCTTCCTCGGGGGTGAACCCCGGATAGGGCAGGTACGCGCTGGCCGTCCACTGCCAAACGTCGCCGAACGGCCCGCCGCCGGCGCGGGGCAGGACCGGTCCGGCGGTGTCGAGCTGATGTCCGTCGGCAGGATCGGCGTTGCCGAACATCGCTTCCCACTCGCTTTCGGTCGGCAGCCGCGCGCCCGCCCATCGGGCAAAAGCGTCGGCCTCGTAGTAACTGACCATGCTGACCGGTGCCGAACCGTCGATCTCGCGGCGACCGGCCAGCGTGAAATGGCTGCCGTCGCCGTGCCAGTAGAGCGGTCGCTCGACGGCGTTGGCCTCGACCCAGTCCCAGCCTTCGCTGAGCCACAGATTGGGGTCGCGGTATCCGCCGTCGTCGATGAATTGCCGCCACTCGCCATTGGTCACGCAACGATCGGCGATTGCATGGGGACTGAGGAGGGCGCGATGGCGCGGCCGCTCGCAGTCGAACGCAAATCCGTCGCCCGGCGCACCGATCTCCACGATCCCCTCGCGCCCGGTCTGCCAGACCAACGGCCCGGTCGCTTCACGCGTGGTCGGGGCAATCGCCCCATAGGCCGGCTCGATCGGGTTCTCGGCAAAGGTGGCCAGGATATCGGTCAGGAACAGCTCCTGGTGCTGCTGCTCGTGCTGAATCCCTATTTCGACCAGCGCCAGCGCGGCGGCGGGCAGGCTGGGCAGCGCATCATGCACCGCCTCGTCAACCGCCGCGCGCCAGTCGCGGACCTCGTCCAGCGACGGCCGGCTGATCATCCCGCGCCGCGCCCGCGCGTGGCGCTCGCCTTCGCCATTGTAATAGCTGTTGAACAGGAACGGCCAGCGCTCGTCGTGCAGCGCATAGCCCGGGACATGGTCGCGCAGCACGAAAGTCTCGAGAAACCAGGTGGTGTGCGCCAGATGCCATTTGGCGGGCGACGCATCGGAGTGCGGCTGGATCGTCGCGTCGGCATCGCTGAGCGGCTCGGCCAGGCCGAGCGTCAGGGCGCGGGTCGCCGCCAATCGCTCGCCAAGCGAGTTTAGATACGGGTCGCTTAGCTGCCCCTGGTGGCGCCGGGTTGCCATAGAACGTCGCCTCCCTGAGATGCCCCCACCCAACGCGCGGCGACGAACAAATGGTCCGACAGCCGGTTGAGGTAAGCGACAGCATGGCCGTTGACCGGTTCCGCCGCCATCAGCGCCACCGCCGCCCGCTCCGCCCGCCGAACCACCGCGCGGGCGACATGCAATGCCGCCACCGCCGCCGATCCGCCGGGCAGGATGAAGCTGGTCAGCGCGGGCAGGTCGGCATTCATCGCGTCGATCCGTGCCTCGATCCGCGCCACCTGGTCGGGCACGATGCGCAGCGCGCCGTCGATCCCGTCGGGTGTCGCCAGGTCGGCGCCGAGATCGAACATCTCGTTCTGCACCATCAGCAGGTCGGACCGCAGCCGATGCTCGCCAAGCGCGGCGATGGCGACGCCGATCGCACTATTGGCCTCGTCCACCTCGCCGATCGCAGTCAGCCGCGGACCGGCCTTGGAGTTGCGGCTGCCGTCGACCAGGCCGGTCGATCCATCGTCGCCGGTGCGCGTATAGATTTTATTGAGCTTGACCAGGACCTAGCCCCGGGCGCCGGCCGAGGCCAGGATGATCACCACGATCAGGATCGCGATGCCTTGGAACAACACGCGTTTCTGCATGTAATTCTGCTGCCGCTCGCCCGACAGATCGTTGCCCGATGCCATGGCGATGACCCCGCGCACGAGGACGTAGGCGGTCGCGCCCATGGCGATCACGAGGGCAATGATCAGGAGAATGTTCATGGCCCTTATCTAGGCTTCAATGAAGGTGAATCCTAGGGGCAGGCGGCCGGTCGCCAACTCTTTTGCCAATGCTTGCCCATCGACCCCCGAGTCATGCATCGCGACCAGGGTCGGCGCCTGGTCGCGCTTGGCCAGGCGGCGGCCGTCGGCATGCGCCACCAACGGGTGATGGAGATAGATCGGCGCGGGCAATCCCAGCAGCGATTGCAGCAGTCGCTGCACCGGGGTCGACGGCCGCAGGTCCGCGCCGCGCACCACCAGGTCGACCCCGCTCGCGGCATCGTCGACCACGCACGCCAGATGATAGGCCGCCGGCGCATCCTTGCGCGCCAGGATCGCGTCGCCGATGTCCCCGGCCGTCGCGGCGAACCGGCGCCCGTCCTGCTCGGTCCAGCCCGGCATTCCCACCAGCGCCAGCGCCTTGCCGCTGTCGAGCCGCCAGCTGTGCGCCGTGGTCGCCCGCCGTCCCGGGTCGTCGGGCAAGTCGCGGCAGGTCCCGGGATAGCCGCTCGCCGCATCGCCGTGCGGCGCGGTCATCGACGCGGCGATGTCGGCACGGGTGCAGAAACAGGGATAGACCAGCCTCTGCCCGCGCAATTCGTCCAGCGCCGCCTGGTACGCCGCGACCCGCTGCGACTGGATCAGCGGCTCGCCATCCCAGGCGATCCCCAGCCACTCCAGATCTTCGACGATCCCGTCGACGAACTCGGGACGACATCGCCCGCCGTCCAGATCCTCGATCCGCAACAGGAACCGCGTCCCGGCCGACCGCCCGACGATCGCCGAAAAGGCATGGCCCAGGTGCAGGCGACCCGTCGGCGAAGGGGCAAAGCGCGAAGTCCTCACCTCGGCCACCAAGATGCTTGACCGCGAATCCGTAATCGGCGATTTATTCGATTGTCACGCTGGCTTGGCATCCAGCTGGTCACAAGGGAAGCGGCCTGGCGGGCCTCTCCACCTTGCGTGCGACGGGGCCGGGGGAGTCTGTTCGGGCAACCGATTGAAAGGCTCGTGCCTCAGTGTACCAATCCGATCTCATCCGACACCCCGATGGCTGCCCCGCGCTGGTGCTCAACGCCGATTACACGCCGCTGAGCTACTATCCGCTCAGCCTGTGGCCCTGGCAGACCGCGGTCAAGGCGATGTTCCTCGAACGGGTCGACGTCGTCGCCCATTACGATCGGGAAGTCCATTCGCCCAACCATACGCTGAAGCTGCCCTCGGTCATCGCGCTTCGCCAGTTCGTCCGGCCCAACGAATATCCGGCATTCACGCGGTTCAACCTGTTCCTCCGCGATCGATTCCTGTGCGTCTATTGCGGCAGCCACCGCGAATTGACCTTCGATCACGTCATCCCCCGCGCCCAGGGCGGCAAGACGACGTGGGAGAATGTCGCCACCGCCTGCGCCCCGTGCAACCTGAAGAAGGGCGGTCGCACGCCGCGCCAGGCGGGCATGCCGATCCACCGCGAACCGATCCGCCCGACCAGCTGGCAGTTGCAGGACCACGGCAAGAGTTTCCCGCCCAACTATCTCCACCAAAGCTGGCGCGATTACCTCTACTGGGACATTGAGCTGGAAGCCTGACCGACAAAAAAGGCCCGCCCCCCGACAGTCGGGAAGCGGGCCGATTTTTCCGTTCGAAGTCCAGCCTTAGTAGGTGGTGGCTTCGCTCCGGGCGCGGGTGCTGTTGTGGCCGCCCGCATTGAACAGGATGTCCTGCGCCGTCTGACGGTCGATCGTCGCGCCATCGGCTTCGACCGAGACGAACGTGCCGCCATCGTTGATCGAACGCTCGTAGTAGGCCGCGTCGTCGTCGCTGACGCCATGATCCTTGAGCAGGCCGGTAATCCCACCCGCGGCCGCGCCGATCGCGGCTCCGGTCAGTGCAGCGCCCGGAATGGCGGCGCTGGCGATCGCACCCGCGGCGACCAGCGGTCCGACGCCCGGAATGGCGAGCGCGGCGATGCCGAGCAAGGTGCCGACTCCGGCACCGAGCGCGGCGGTGCCGATCACGTCCTTGGCGACTTCCTCGCCCGACCCGTCGGTGGTCACGGCGTTGTTGGAATCGTCCTGGGCGACGATCGAGATATTGCTGTCGTTGATGCCAGCGTTGCGAAGCTCGGTCACCGCCCGTTCGGCGTCGGTACGATCGTCGAACACGGCCGATACAAGGTTGTCACGCATACTCATTCTCCTGTTGAACCAATGAGCTAGCGCAACGCCGCGCAGCGCGCGGTCGTTCCGTGCATTCGTTCCCGGTCAGGCCAAGCGGCCTGATCCGGCGGCCATCCGCAGTTCCCTTCGGTTCCGGGACACCATTTCGGCAGCGCGTCGTCTTTTTGGCCGATCGGGCAAAATATGACATACCGCTTCGGTGAAACTCGCTTCCATCGTCGCCGGTGCCCTCCTTTTGACGGCCTGTAGCGACACCATTCCTCGCGATGTCCCAAGCGACAGGCTGATCGACCTGGTCGAGCGCGACTTGGCCTCCCACCCTTGCGTCGGCGATCTGTCGGGATGGGAACGGACCTATCGGTTCGCCAAACCCACCGGTTTTTCGGCCTTCACCAGGCATGCCGATCTCGACGTGATCGAATTTCACTTGCGGCGGGCGGGGACGGCCACCGTCGCCTCCGGTCGGACGATGCTGCGTCGCGGAAACGGTGACGACTGGCCGGATGGAAAATATATTCGCTCGATCGACGGGCGCTACAAGATCGGTGGGCATGCGCTGCAACTTTCGCAATGCACTCCGCTGAATGCCCCGCCGGCTTCCGCCTCGGTCTGACGCGGCGATCTACGGCAGGATCATCGTCAACAGATAGGCGCCGAAGATCGCGATATGCACCGCTCCGTGAAGCACGGTCGTGCGGCCGCGGGCAAGCGACAGCGCACTGATGAACAAGGTCAGCGCCAGCAATACCGTGCCCTTGCCGTCCAGGCCCAGCGACAAAGGAAGGCCGAGGACGAACGAGGTCACCGTCACGGCGGGGATCGTCAGCCCGATCGTCGCCAATGCGGAGCCAAGCCCGAGGTTCAGACTGGTCTGAAGCCGGTTGGCATTGGCCGCTCGTACCGCCGCGACGCTCTCGGGAAGCAGGACGATCGCGGCGATCGCCACGCCGACCAGTGCCCTTGGCGCCCCCGCCGCCGCCACCGCGGATTCGAGTGGTCCCGACAGCGACTTTGCCATCAGGACGATCGCGCCCAGGCTGACGACCAACGCAGCAAAGGCGATCCACGTGTCGGGTAGCGACGGCGGGTCGGCATGCGCGTCCGGCTCGACCTGCCGCCCTTTCGGCAGGAAATAATCGCGGTTCTGGACCGTCTGAATGAAAACGAAGGTCAGATAGAGCAGCAGGGAAAAGGTGGCGACGAACGCGATCTGGGTGGCGGAATAGGCCGGCCCCCTGACGCTGATGGTATAATTGGGCAGGATCAGCGTCAGCACCACCAGGGTAGCAAGCGTGCTCAGCGCTGCCGTCGCTCCGGTCCGCGTGAAGCGACCTTCGCGCTGGTGACGCGCCGCCGCGATCAAGCTCAATCCCAGCAACAGGTTCAGGATGATCATGCACGCCGCGAAGACCGTGTCGCGGGCCAGCGTGGCTGCGGCTTCCCTGTTGGCCAGCATCAGCGAAACGATCAGGCCGACTTCGATCACGGTCACCGCGACCGCCAGGATCAGACTGCCGAAGGGCTCTCCGACCCGATGCGCCACTGTTTCCGCATGGTGGACTGCGGCAATGATCACCCCGACGAGTACCAGTCCGGTAAGCGCAATCGACCCGATTCCCGACCAGGAAAGGATCAAAACCAGCCAGGCGACGATCGGCAGCCCGACGGTCATGGTTCTAATCGAAACACGCATGTGGGGCCTATCGCTGACTCGGCCGCGAGATGCCACCCCGGACGATCGTCGCGACGGCTTCCTACTGGGCTCGCGACAGATGTCCGCGCGCAGCCTCGGCGACCTTCGCACCGATGTCGGGATCGTCGAGAGCCAAGGCTAGGTTGGCCAGCACGAAACCGAACTTGTCGCCGCAGTCGTGGCGCACGGCGTCGACGGTGACCGCGTGGAACGGCTGGGTGCCGACCAGCTTGGCCATGCTGTCGGTCAGCTGGATTTCGCCCCCCGCACCCGGTTCCTGCGCGTCGAGCAGCGCCATCACTTCGGGCTGCAGGATATACCGGCCGACCACGCCTAGGTTCGACGGAGCATCGGCGGGGGCGGGCTTTTCGACCAGCCCGCGCACTTCTGTGCGATTGCCCGATCGCTCGCCAGGCGTGATGATTCCGTAGCTTCCCGTCCGTGCCGGATCGACCTCTTCGGCACAGACGATATTGCCGCCGACTGCATCATAAGCCTCGACCATTTCGCTCAGTGCGCCCCGACCGCCGCGCCGCGCGGCCATCAGATCGTCGGGCAGCAGCACCGCGAACGGCTCGTCGCCGACGATATGGCGCGCACACCACACCGCATGCCCCAGCCCCAAGGGTTGCTGCTGGCGGACGCTGACGATCTCGCCGAAACCGGTACGGGCCGCGTCGAGCGCATGCAGGCTTTTGCCGCGCCCGCGCATCGTTGCCTCAAGCTCGAAGCCGATGTCGAAATGGTCTTCCAGCGCGCCCTTGCCGCGTCCGGTGACGAATATCATCTGCTCGATCCCCGCCGCGCGCGCTTCCTCGACCGCATATTGGATCAAGGGCTTGTCGACGATGGTCAGCATTTCCTTGGGGCTGGATTTGGTTGCGGGCAGCAGCCGCGTGCCGAGCCCGGCGACCGGAAAGACGGCCTTACGCACTTTACGAATTGTCATCGGGGCTCCTGTACGCGCACGGCCTCGTCGGCCGGCGTCGGGTTCTCGGGCAGCGGCGCGGCACCGCCGTCGGGTGGGGGCAGGTCGAAACGGTCGGAGCTTCGCGGCATCGATTTCTTCATCAACTCGTCGATCCGCTCGGGCGCGGCGAACGCGGGTTTGCTCAGCAGATCCTCGGGCGTCGGCGTGACTTGCGCCATCGCCGGCTTGACCGGCAGCGACTGGCCTTCGGGCGGCTTCAGCGATCCGGCGCTTCCGCAGGCGGTCAGCGTCAGACCAAGGACGACGGGAAGAACATGTTTCATGACCGGCTCCGGCGGACCGCACGAGCGGCGGCGATCGCTTCTGCTACCCTGATCGGCGCGGTCCCGCCAGCCGAGGTTCGCGACGCAACCGATGCTTCGACCGACAGGCGGGGCAACGCCGCCTCGCCGATCCGCGGGTCGACCGCCTGCAATTGTTCCAGGCTGAGCTCGTCGAGCGCCTTGCCCGCCGCTTCGGCCGCCACCACCGCGCGCCCGGCAATATGGTGCGCCTCGCGAAACGGGACGCCCGCCTCGCCCGCCAGCCAGTCGGCCAGGTCGGTTGCGGTGGCATGACCGGCGGCCGCGGCGGCACGCATCCTTTCGGGGACGAAATGAAGATCCGCAACCATCCCTGCCATCGCCGCAAGGCTTAGCGAAAGCCGGTCGTGGGCGGCGAACAAGGGGGGCTTATCCTCTTGTAAATCCTTGGAATAGGCCAGCGGCAACCCCTTGATGAGCACCAGCAGCGAAGTAAGACTGCATATGATACTCGCACTGTGACCGCGCACCAGTTCGGCCGCATCGGGGTTGCGCTTGTTGGGCATGATCGAACTTCCCGTCGACCAGGCGTCGGGCAGTTTGACGAACCCGAACGGCTGGCTCGCCCACAGGATGATCTCCTCCGCCAATCGCGATAGATGGACCGAGGCCATGGCCGCGGCGTGGAGATAGTCGACCACGAAGTCGCGATCCGAAACCGCGTCCAGACTGTTGGCCGTCGGCCGGTCGAAGCCCAGGTCGGTCGCGACGCTGTCCCGGTCGAGGTCGAAGCCGGTCCCCGCCAGCGCCGCACTGCCCAACGGCAACTCATTCATCCGCGCGCGGGCATCGACAAAGCGGCTGCGGTCGCGCGCCAGCATCGCGACATAGGCCATCAGATGATGACCCAGCGTTACCGGCTGGCCGGATTGGAGGTGGGTGAAGCCGGGCATCACCGTTCCGACATGCTCGTCAGCCCGGGACAATAGCGCATCCTCGAGGGCGTCAATCCCGGCCAGCGCCTCGTCGATCGCATCGCGCACGAACAGGCGGAAGTCGGTCGCCACCTGATCGTTGCGCGACCGCGCGGTGTGGAGTTTGCCCGCGACTGGTCCGATCAACTCGGTCAGCCGGTGCTCGACATGCATGTGAATATCTTCAAGCGCCGGATCCTCGACCAGCTTGCCCGTTTCATATTCAGCGGCGATCGCATCGAGCCCGTCGAGAATCCGCTTGGCTTCTTTGGCAGTCAGGATGCCCTGCCGGCCGAGCATGGCGGCATGCGCCTTTGACGCGGCGATATCCTGTCGCCATAGCCTTTTGTCGACCGCGATCGAGGCATTGATCTCGCGCATCACCGTGGCCGGGCCGCCAGCGAAGCGCCCGCCCCACATCTGATTGGAGTCACCCGTGCGATTGATCGTCTTGCTCCTCGTCGGATTGTCGCTTGCAGGTTGCGATAGGCAAAAGGCCGAGACGCCTCAAGCGGCGCCTGCCGCGCCCGGCGAAGCGGAGGCGACCGGCAAGGGGGTCGACCGAAGCCACAAGGGCGAAGCGGCGCCGCTCGCGAAGTTCAACACCCCGGACGGTGGCGCATTCGACCTGGGCAAGTTCAAGGGCAGCCCGGTGCTGGTCAATTTGTGGGCCAGCTGGTGCGCGCCGTGCATCAAGGAATTACCGACGATCCAGAAACTCGAGGAAGCGCAGGCCACGGATGGTGAGCTCGGGGTGATTGCCGTCAGCCAGGACATGGCGCCCAAGGCATCGGTCGATGCCTTTCTGAAGAACAAGGGTATCGGCCGCTTCGCTGCCTATCATGACCCCGACATGGCGCTTTCATCCGCACTGGCAGTGCAGATCATGCCGACCACGATCCTCTACGATGCACAGGGCAAGGAAGTCTGGCGCTTCACCGGCGATCTCGACTGGACAGGTCCCGAAGCCGCCAAGCTGCTGGCCGAGGCCCGCTAAAATCAACGGGCCGGAAGCTTGATCTGAAACAGAAGCGGCCAGTTCTTGCCTGTGACGAACAGCCGACCGTTAGCTTTGTCGAATGCAATGCCGTTGGGAATCGAGTCGCGATCGGTCGCGCCGATGCGCGCCGCCAATGCGCTCAGGTCGATCAATCCCTTCACCCGGCCCGTCGCCGGGTCGATCCGGACGATCAGGTTGGTCATCCAGACGTTGGCGTAAATCTCGCCGCGCACGAATTCCAGTTCGTTCAGCTGTCGTACGGGACGTCCTTCGGCCGTGACGGTCAGCGTCCTCACGACCTTGAGCGTGACAGGATCGAGAAAGCGTAGCACCGGCGTGCCATCGGACAGAATGATGTGCCGCCCATCGTGGGTCATGGCCCAGCCTTCGCCACTGTAGCGGAACGTGCCGAGCGGGCGGAAGGTTCTGAGCGATCGCCGGGTGCCAACCCCGCCACGCCAGATCACGCTGTAGAGCTGGTCCTTCCAGTCGACGATGCCCTCGCCGAACACGCTCGGCGGAAGCGCGACCCGGCTTAGCGTCCGCCCGGAATTCAGATCGATCTTGCGGATGTCGGACTGACCCTCTCGGCCAGTGCTTTCATAAAGAAAGCCGTCACGGATCAGCAGACCTTCGGTAAAGGCGGTCCGCGAATGGGGGAAAGTACGAAGCACTGTCGCCTTTTCGACCGGCAAGGCTGCATTCGCGGAGGTCGCGACGCAGGAAATCAGTGCCAACAATCGGAGTAGGTGCGCCATCAGTCGCGCAACAGTTCGTTGATGCTCGTCTTCGACCGAGTCTTCTCGTCGACCCGCTTGACGATCACCGCGCAAGCCAGGCTCGGACCGCCATCGCGCGCAGGGAGGGTGCCGGGCACGACCACGGAATAGGCGGGCACGCGGCCGTATTGGATCGCACCGGTCAGCCGATCGACGATCTTGGTCGAGGCGCCGATGAACACCCCCATCGAAATCACTGCCCCGCGCTCGACCACAACTCCCTCTGCGACTTCGGAACGGGCGCCGATGAAACAGTCGTCCTCGATGATCACGGGGCCCGCTTGAAGGGGTTCGAGCACGCCGCCGATTCCGGTGCCACCCGAGATATGGACGTTCCTGCCGATCTGGGCGCAGCTTCCGACCGTCGCCCAGGTATCGATCATCGTCCCTTCGCCGACATAGGCGCCTAGGTTGACGAAGCTTGGCATGAGGACCGCATTGGGAGCGATGAAAGCCCCCTTGCGGACGATCGCGCCAGGCACCGCGCGGAAGCCCGCTGCTGAAAAACGCTCAGCATTCCAGCCTTTGAACTTGCTGTCGACCTTGTCCCACCAGGCGGCTCCGCCCGGACCGCCGGGAATTTCGGCCATGGCGTTCAATCGAAAGGACAGCAGCACTGCTTTCTTCAACCACTGGTTGACTTGCCACCCACCCGACGTCGGTTCTGCGACCCGGGCTTGGCCGGAATCGAGCAGTTCAAGTGCCGCCTCGACCGCATCGCGGATCGCGTCCGTGGTGGCCGTGTTGATCGACTCGCGCTTGTCCCAAGCGGTGTCGATCGTGGCCTGCAACTGGTCGGTCATGCATCCTGTCCTTCGAATAAAGAATCCAGCCACTCGCCGACGTCGCTGATAACGTGGTCGATGGCGGCAAAATCGGCGTCATGATCGCCGTGGTCGGAGCCATTGTCGACCCATACCGTCGTCATTCCCAATGCCTTTGCGGGGCGCAGATTCTTGGCCATGTCCTCGATCAGCACGGCACGGGCCGGATCGATCCCGAATCGATCGATCAACAGGCGATAACCATGCGCGTCGGGCTTGGGGAGGTAATCGCAGGCGTGAATGTCGATCAGGCCGTGGAAGTGATCGCCAATCCCGATCGCCGCGAGCACCCGGCCCGCATAGTCGGCATCGCCATTTGTGAAGATGAAGCGGCGACCGGGCAGTCGTTCGAGCGCGTCATTGAGACGTGCGTCGGGCGCAACCCGGTCGAGTTCGATCGCATGGACGTCGTCGAGAAAATGCTTCGGCTCCACGCCGTGATGCTTCATCAGTCCGGCAAGCGTGGTCCCATGATCGCGAAAATAGTCCTTTTGCACTCGCCGCGCTTCGACGGGATCGTGTCCGGTGACGCGCCCGACATAGGCGGTCATCCGCTCGTCGATCAGGTCGAACAGGCGGGTCGAAGCCGGATACAGCGTATTGTCGAGATCGAAGATCCAGTCGTCGATATGGGCGAAGCGAGGGTCCATCGCTGTCCCTTGGCGCAAAACAAGCGGTCCGCAAAGGCGTCAGGCGCGGCGGCCAATGCCGGGGACAAGCATTCCGACCCGCCGCCGATAATCTTCATACGGTTTTCCGAAATGGGAGACCAGATCGCGTTCCTCGTGGGCGATGCCGATCAAAATGTAGAGCGTCATGCCGATGGCGAACAAGGCGTGGCCAGCGGTCATGTACGGCGTCGCCCAGAAGGCAATGACGAACCCGAGATAGAGCGGATGGCGGACCCAACGGTACAACAGCGGTTCGCGAAGCACCGGCTGCCCCATGTTGGCGGCGCGACCGTGGCGCCACGCCTGGGTCAGACCGAACAATTCGAAATGGTTGATCAGAAAGGTGCTCAGCAACAGCACCGCCCAACCGATCCCGAACACCGCCCACAGGATCGGTGCAGCAACACTAGACCGTATGTCCCACAGGACATCCGGCAACGTGTGCCAATATTGCAGGAGAAGATATAGCACGACCGCTGCGGCGAGAACGTACGTCGCCCGTTCGATCGATGTAGGCACTAATTTTGTCCAGCGTTCCTTGAACGACGTTCGCGCCATCACGCTATGCTGAATCCCGAACAGGGCGATCAATGCAAGATCGACAACCAGCGCCCGCGCCACTGGTGCGCCGTTAACCGCATTGTTCACCGTCGTGGGAAAGATCGCGACGTCGGCCAGAAAGGCGATCAGCCACAGGAAGGTGGCGAAAAAGACGAGATACGCGACAAGGGCATAACCCACGGCCAGGATGCGCTGCATGTCGCTCCCCCAAATGTCAGGTGGGGGCAGTGTATCAGTTTCGGGTCAGACCGTGAAGCTTTCGCCGCAGCCACAGGCACCTTTGGCGTTGGGATTGGCGAACTGGAAGCCGGCGGCGAAATCGTCCTCGACCCAGTCCATCGTGCTTCCGATCAGGTACAGGATCGACCCGCCATCGACGTAAAATGTACCGCCGGGTGTCTCGATCTTTTCGTCGAACTTCTGCTCTTCGGTGACGTAATCCACCGAGTAGGCGAGACCCGAGCAACCTCGTCGCGGCGTGGATAATTTCACGCCGATGGCATCGGCCGGCGCACGGGCCATCAGGTCGGCGATGCGGGCTTCGGCCGTCGGGGTGAGGACGATCGCGGCAGGTCGGGCGCGTGGTTTTGTCGGCGCATTCATTACAGCATCCCCAATTCGAGCCGGGCTTCGTCACTCATCTTCGATGGATCCCACGACGGCTCCCACACCAACTTCACTTCAGCGTCGCGAATGCCGGGAACCGAAAGCACCCGCATTTCGACTTCTGCCGGCATGGATTCGGCAACCGGGCAATTGGGGGTCGTCAACGTCATGTCGATCACCGCGTCCCCGTCGGCATCGACGCGGACGTCGTAGATCAGCCCAAGATCGTAGATGTTGACGGGAATCTCGGGGTCGTAGATCGATTTCAGCGCTTCGATCACCGCTTCCTGCAGCTCCCCACCGGGACCGGACGGGTCGAGCTCGGGCTTTTGCTCGGCGAGGAAGCCGGTAAGATAGTCCCGCTTGCGCTCGACCTCCGGCGTCAGTCGCGCGCGTGGCGGGGTCTCGACCGAATCGACGATTTCGACCCTGATGTCCTTTTCCTCGTTCATCCGAATATCCGTTTCACTGTATGGAGTCCCCGCACCAGGGCCTCGATATCCGACGCGTCGCTATGCGCGGCGAAGCTGGCACGCGCGGTGGCGGGGACGCCGAGCAATTCCATCAGCGGCTGGGCGCAATGGTGACCAGCGCGAACCGCAACCCGCTCGTCATCTAAAATGGTGCCGATGTCGTGCGGATGGACCCCTTCCACGGCGAAACTGACGATTCCGGCGCTGTCCTCGGGCCCGAAGAGGGTGACGCCCGGCATACTGTGAAGCGCGGCGCGGCATTCCGCGACCAAGGCGGTTTCGTGCACGTGAAGCGCGTCGAGGCCGATATCAATGGTCCAGTCGATCGCGGCGTGAAGCCCGACCGCACCGACGATGTGCGGCGTTCCGGCCTCGAATCGAGAAGGTGGATCGAGGAAGGTAGTCTTGGCGAAGGTGACCTGATCGATCATCGCGCCACCGCCCTGGTACGGCGGCGTCGAGTCGAGCAATGCGCCGCGGCCCCACAAGCAGCCGATTCCGGTCGGGCCGTAGAGCTTGTGTCCGGAATAAGCATAGAAATCGCAGTCAAGTGCGGCGACGTCGACGGGGAGGCGCGGGACTGCCTGGCAGCCGTCGAGCAGCAGTTTGGCGCCGACCTTGTGAGCGATCGCGGCGGCGCGGGGGGCGTCGAGGATCGAACCGAGGACGTTGGAGACGTGCGCGAAGGAGACGATGGCGTGGCTCTCATTCGCCATCGCCTCGGCAGCGTCGAGGTCGATGCGGCCGTCATCGGTGAGCGTGACGACGTCGATTTCGTAACCCGCGAGCTGCCAGGGTACGATATTGCTGTGATGTTCTAGGGCCGACAAAAGCACGCGTTTGCGGTCGCCGTTGGAGAAACGCGCGGCGACCAGATTGATCGCCTCCGTCGCGCCGCGGGTAAAGACGAGTTCGCTCTCCTCCCCGCCGATCAGGTCGGCTGCGGCGGCGCGCGCCGCCTCGAAGCTCTGGGTCATCGCCGCCGAGCGTTCGTAGACGCCGCGGTGGACGGTCGCATAGTCGCGGCCATAGGCGTTGGTGATGGCGTCGATCACCGCCTGCGGCTTCTGGGCGGTCGCGGCGCTATCGAGATAGTGCCAGTTGCGAATTGCGGGGAACTGGTCGCGGACGCTGAGCGCGGTATTGAGGCGTACGGGGGCGTTCATGCGATCGCCCTCAGTGTGGTACGGGCCAGTTCGCGGATGCCTTGGTCGTCGCCGTCGATCCCATCCCACAGGCCGCCGACGAATCCGTCCAGCAGCAGCGCGCGCGCACTTGCAGGGTCGAGCCCACGCGCAGCGGCATAGAACAATTGCTCGCGGTCGAGTTCGCCGACTGTTGCGCCGTGCGCGCATTTGACGTCGTCGGCGTAGATTTCCAGCTCGGGCTTGGCATTGGCTATCGCGCCGCGATTGAGAAGCATCGCCTTGACCGATTGCACGGAGTTGGTGCCATCGGCCCCGCGCGACACCGCGACCTTGCCGAGATACGATCCGGCCGCCTTGCCACCGAGCACGCTACGGATAGTCTGGCGCGAACTGGCGTTGGGTTCGACGTGACGCAGGATAGTGACGATTTCGAGGTTCGCTTCGTCGCCGCCAATATTGGCAGCGTCCAGCTCGAAGTTGGCGCCGTTGTGGAGGGTAACCTCAATCTCGAAGCGCCCGTAACGCGAGGCCGTGTTGAGCGCGTAGATGCTTGCAAGCGCGCCCTCACGAAGAGTCATTTCGACGCGTCGAACTTGCACGTCGGCGTCACTTGGCAACCAGATTTGCTGCAGCTTTTGCTGCGCAGCAATTTCAATTATTTCGGGCTTCGAAAGATCGCTCCATATCGACCCGAGCGCATCGATGTCGGCATAGCGAAATGTCTCAACTTTGCGAGACGGAAGCGCGCTCACGCGGCCACCTCGACATAGCCTTCGCGCTCGAGCTCATGCGCGAGTTCTGGGCCGCCCGAGCGGGTGATGCGGCCCTTGCTCAGCACGTGCACGCGATCGGGGCGGACATAGTCCAGCAAGCGTTGGTAATGGGTGATCAACAGGACCGACTTGTCGGGAGCGCGCATGATTGAATTGATCCCCGCGCCGACGGCCTTGAGTGCATCGATGTCGAGTCCACTATCTGTCTCGTCGAGGATCGCAAGGCGGGGCGCCATGATGCCCATCTGGACCATCTCGGCACGTTTCTTTTCGCCGCCCGAAAAGCCGACATTGACGGGCCGCTTGAGCATCTCCGCATCCATGCCAAGCGTTGCCGCCTGGGCTTTCGCGAGGCGGATGAAATCGGCACCGGAAAGATCGGGCTCGCCGCGCGACCGCCGCTGCGAGTTCAGGCTTTCGCGCAGGAACTGGAGGTAACTCACACCGGGAATCTCGACCGGATACTGGAAGCCGAGAAACAGCCCGGAGGCTGCGCGTTCGTGGGGCTCGAGCGCAAGCACATCCCGGCCATCGACGGTCACGCTGCCAGCGGTCACCTCGTATCCCGGACGTCCCCCGAGGACATAGGCGAGCGTCGACTTTCCTGCCCCGTTCGGCCCCATGATCGCATGGACCTCTCCGGTCGGAACCATGAGTGTCAGCCCGTTGAGAATTGCCTTGCCGGCAACGGTCGCGTGGAGGTTCTCGATCTGCAGCACTTAACCCACGCTTCCTTCTAAGCTGATTCCCAGCAACTTCTGTGCCTCGACCGCAAATTCCATCGGCAATTGCTTCAAAACTTCCCGTGCGAATCCGTTGACGATCAGTGCGACTGCACTTTCCGCGTCGAGCCCGCGTTGCTGGGCGTAGAACAATTGATCGTCACTGATCTTGCTCGTCGTCGCTTCGTGCTCGATCGTGGCGGTCGGATTTTTGACCTCGATATAGGGGATGGTGTGGGCGCCGCAGTCGCCGCCCAGCAAAAGCGAATCGCACTGGGTGAAATTGCGGACGTTCTCTGCATTCGGCAGCACGCGGACTAAGCCTCGATAGGTGTTGTTGCTGCGGCCCGCAGAAATCCCCTTCGACACGATCGTGCTGCGCGTATCCTTGCCGATGTGAATCATCTTGGTGCCGGTGTCGGCCTGCTGACGGTTGTTGGTCAGCGCGATCGAGTAGAACTCGCCGACGCTGCCGTCGCCCTTTAGGATGCACGACGGATACTTCCAGGTGATCGCGGAGCCGGTCTCGACCTGAGTCCAGCTCACCTTCGACCGCGCGCCTGCGCACAAAGCGCGTTTGGTGACGAAGTTGAAGATGCCGCCCTTGCCTTCCGCGTCGCCCGGATACCAATTCTGGACGGTGGAATACTTCACCTCGGCATCCTCGTGGGCGAAGATCTCGACCACTGCGGCGTGGAGCTGGTTTTCATCGCGCATCGGTGCGGTGCAGCCTTCGAGATAGCTCACGTAAGCGCCCTTTTCGGCGACGATCAGGGTGCGCTCGAACTGGCCGGTATTTTCTGCATTGATCCGGAAATAAGTGCTCAATTCCATCGGGCAGCGAACGCCTTCGGGGACCAGCACGAACGTGCCGTCGCTGAATACCGCCGCATTCAGGCAGGCAAAGACATTGTCGCGCTGCGGCACGACCGATCCGAGATACTTTTGAATGAGGTCGGGATATTCCTTGATCGCCTCGCTGATGCTGAGGAAGATCACGCCGGCCGATTTCAACTCCTCGCGAAAGGTGGTCGCGACCGACACACTGTCGAACACCGCATCGACCGCTACTTTGCGCGCGCCCTCGACCCCGGCGAGCACCTTCTGCTCCTCGATCGGAATACCGAGTTTCTCGTAGACGCGCAGGATTTCGGGATCGACCTCGTCGAGCGATCCGAGCTTGGGCTTGGCCTTGGGCGCCGCATAGTAATAGGCGTCCTGATAATCGATCGCCGGGATGTCGAGCTTGGCCCAGTCGACTTCCTCCATCTCCAGCCAGGCGCGATAAGCCTTTAACCGCCAGTCGAGCATCCATTGGGGCTCGTTCTTCTTGGCCGAGATGAAGCGGACCGTGTCTTCGCTCAGGCCCTTGGGCGCGAACTCCTGCTCGATATCCGAGCTGAAGCCCCACTCATAATCCTTGGCGATCGCCTCGCGGAATTCGGCGTTGGAGGCTGGAACGTCGTCGACGCGGTCGGTCATGACGCAAGCTCCTGCAACGACACGGCGCCCAGGGCACCGCGAACTTTCGCGCCGACGATTCCCATGTGCGGCTTGATGCGGCAGTGCGAATCGAGTGCGCAGTCGGACGGTTCGTCGCTGCCGCCGCACTGAGTCATGGCAATCGGACCTTCGACCGCCTCGACGATGTCGGCCAGGCTGATCGCCGTGACATCGCGCGCCAGTGCATAGCCGCCACCGGCGCCACGTTGCCCGATCAGAAGGCCATGCGCGGCGAGACGCTGCATCAATTTCTGCGCGGTCGGCAAGGGTACGCCCGTCTCGTCCGCCAACTCGGTCGCCGACAGGCGAGCCGATGCAGGCCGGCGAGCGGCGGCGGTCATCATTACGACCGCATAATCGGCGAGGTGGGTCAGGCGCATATCGAATGGGAGCTTTCCAGTCCGATTTAGGCCTGCGCTTCCCATTTTGCAACTACGATGACAGAGGAGGATGATGTATCGCCTGCTCCGCCCGTTGATTTTTCGTCTCGACGCCGAGCGTGCGCACCGGGCGACGATCGCGGGGCTGAAATTGATGCCCAAACGACGCGCACCCACCTTCGCCGGGTCGCTGACCACCAGCGTTGCGGGCCTGGACTTTCCATCGCCGGTCGGGCTTGCGGCCGGCTTCGACAAAGACGGTGAAGTGCCCGCCGCGATGCTGGGCTTTGGCTTCGGTTTCGTCGAAGTGGGGACCGTCACTCCACGGCCCCAATCCGGCAACCCGACGCCGCGATTGTTCCGGCTGGTCGAAGACGATGCGGTGATCAACCGCATGGGATTCAATAATCGCGGGCAGGAAGCGGCGGTCCGGCGACTGGCTCGGCGCGACCCGGCTGACGGCGTGGTCGGGATAAATATTGGTGCAAACAAGGATTCCGCCGACCGGGTTGCCGATTACGCGGATGGCGTGCGCGCAATGGGACCACTGGCCGATTATCTGACGGTCAACATCAGCTCGCCCAATACGCCAGGCCTGCGCGATTTGCAGGCCGGGGGCGAACTGGTCGAGCTGCTTGCAGCAATACGCGAAGTCCGGATTCCAGGGACGCCCGTATTCCTGAAGGTAGCACCCGATCTTGCGGACGGAGACCACGACCGGATTGTCCGCGCGGCCATCGATCACGGCATCGACGCACTGATCGTCGCCAATACCACATTGACGCGCCCGCCCCTGAAGTCTCGTTTCGCTGGCGAAGCGGGGGGGCTGTCGGGCGCTCCGCTCCGAACGCTCGGCCTGGATCAGCTTCGCCGGTTTCGCGCGGTGGCGGGGGAAACGCTTCCACTGATCGCCGCGGGAGGAATTGCTTCGGCCGAAGACGCGTGGACCCGGATCATCGCCGGGGCGAGCCTTGTCCAGCTTTACTCGGCCCTGGTCTTTCACGGCCCCGGGTTGGCGCGACGGATCTCCGACGGGTTGGCCGCGATCCTCGAGCGGGAAGAGATTGCCAGCATTGCCGATGCGGTCGGACTCGAGACTTTACGGTAGAGGCAGCACTACGCCTTCACGGCGTGGGTCGTACCCGCCGTCGATCCGTCCGTTGCGGATCAGGACGCCGTGCACCCCGGAATCCTCGCCTTGCCCCGGCTTCAGGTCGATTCCGCGCTGGCGCAATCCGGCAAGGACATCGGGCGGGAATTTATCGACCTCGCCACCATAGCTGTTGCCGCGAGCGACCAGATTGGGAAGCGCGATCGCGGCTTGCATCGGCAGCCCCCAGTCGACCGCGGCGATCAGTGACTTGGCAACGAACGGCAAAATGGCCGTACCCCCAGCGGACCCAATTGCTCCTGCAAAATGACCTTCCCGGTCGATCAGGATCAGCGGCGTCATCGACGATCGCGGGCGCTTGCCGGGCGCGACCGCATTGGCGATCGCCACGCCTTTCTCATCGGTCGGCGAAAAGGAGAAATCGGTCATCTGGTTGTTTAGAAAGAAGCCATCGACCATCCGTCCACTGCCGAAGATGCTTTCCACCGTCGTGGTCATGCTGACCACATTCCCGGCGGCATCGCGGACGATGAACTGCGATGTGCCGGACACTTCGACCGTAGCGTCACTGGCTACGGGCAGCGCGCCTGGCGGATGTCCGGGGACTGGAGGCGGCCCGGCGACGGTGCCGATCATGCTCGCGCGCTGTGCGACGTAATTGGCATTGATCAGTCCGTCGACAGGCACCGACACGAACGCCGGGTCGCCGATGTACTGGTCGCGGTCGGCGAACATCAGTCGGCTGGCTTCGGCGAACAGATACCATGCCTGCGGATCGTGCGGGCCTCGCTTGGCGATGTCGGTGCGCTCGAGCAACTGGAGCAACTGCAACATTCCGACCCCGCTCGACGGTGGGGGTGGGGCGCATACGCGATAAACCCGCCACGGCGCGCAAATGGCGGATCGCTTGATCGCCTTATATCCGGCCAGATCGAGCATCGTCATGCTGCCGCCCAGCGGTCCCTGGCGGGTGCGCTCCACGATCTTCCCGGCGGTACTGCCAGAGTAAAGCGCGGCGATGTCCCGATCTGCAAGTCGGCGAAGGAAGTCGGCAAAAGCCGGGTTCTTGAGGCGGTCGCCAGCTTTTACCGGCAAACCGCCAGGCCCTTGGCCAAAATAGGCTTTGACATCGGGCATCTCGTTTTGCGGAAATTTCCCGGCCACCATCCGCGCCAGCCGGGGCGATACGATGAACCCTTCAGCGGCCGTTCGCTCCGCGCTGGCGAACAGGCTGTTCCACGGCAATCGGCCGTGCTCGCCATAAGCCAGGCGGAGCGCTGCCAGCGCGCCGGGCACACCGGTGGCGCGACCGCTGACGACGGCCTGCGCGAACGGCAACGGCTTGCCGGCGGGATCGAGAAACATTCCGGGCGTCGCCTGCGCCGGCGCGACTTCGCGCCCGTCATAGATTGTCGTTTCGCCGGTCCGCGCATCGAGATAATTGACGAACCCGCCGCCGCCAACGCCGCTCGATTGCGGCTCGACCAGGCTTAGCATGGCCTGGACGGCAAGTGCCGCATCGACCGCGCTTCCGCCACGCTCGATCACTTCCATGCCCGCCTTGGCGGCAAGCGGGTTGGCGGCAATCACGAACGGTTGTGACGCGCTGGCGACCTTCAGTGGCGGCCCGACGCCGGTCGTGGTGGGGGTGGCGCAGGACGCAAGCGCAAGACTTGCAAGAAGCAGGAAGCGGAACAGGATCGACATCGCTTCGGCCTATCGCAGCTTGGCGCGCGGGTCCACGCCTGTCGCTGGTGGCGATCCTTGCCTGATACGCTAAAGGGGGATGAGTGATCGGCCAAAGCCGGCGGGGAGAGGAATGGACAAGAAACTCGAGCATTTTCCGAATCTGGTGATGATGTTCCTCACCCGCGCGCGCGAACGAGGCGACGCGCCGTTCCTTTGGTCGAAGAAGAGCGGTCAATGGCAATCGATCAGCTGGACCGAGGCTTCCCGGCAGGTCGCGGCGCTTGCGGCCGGCCTCCGCAAACTAGGCTTCAAGCCCGGCGACCGGATCATGCTGGTCAGCGAAAATCGGCCAGAATGGCTGCTTGCCGATCTGGGGATCATGGCCGCAGGTTGCGTGACCGTGCCGACCTACACCACCAACACTACCCGCGATCATCAGCATATCCTCAACAATAGTGAAGCGCGCGGAGTGATCGTTTCGACCCAGAAGCTGGCCAAGCCGCTGCTTCCAGCAGTGCTGTTCGCCTCCTCCTGCAACCATGTCATTTCGATCGACGATATCCTGACTGGCCAGACGGCCGACGTCGCGCAATTCCATTATTGGGCCGAACTTGTGTCCGGCCCCGCCGACATCGGCGCGCTGGAACAGGAAATGGCCGCTGTTGCCCGGAGCGATCTCGCTTGCCTGATCTACACCAGCGGTACCGGCGGTGCGCCGCGCGGGGTGTGCCAGCACCACGGCATGATCCTTCACAATGTCGAGGGCTGCATCGACATCATCGCCAACGATTTCGGATGGGACGACGAGGTGTTCCTGTCCTTCCTTCCCGCAAGCCACGCTTACGAACATAGCGGCGGGCAGCATTTCCCGGTCGGGCTCGGCGGCCAGATCTATTACGCCGAAAGCCTCGAAAAGCTGGCCGCCAATATCGAAGAGGTGCGCCCCACCCTGATGGTGGTCGTGCCGCGATTATTCGAAATGCTGCGCGCCAAGATCATGAAGCAGGTGGAAAAGGATGGCGGGCTGCCGGCCTATCTAATGGGCCGCGCGCTCTCGATCGAAAGCAAGGATGCGGCGGGCAAGAGCGTGCCGTGGGACTTGCCGATGAAAGGCATTCTGGCGCTGACCCTGAAGCGTAAAGTCGGCCGCAAGTTCGGCGGTCGGATCAAGGCCATGGTCTCGGGCGGTGCACCGCTCAATCCCGAGGTCGGGCTGTTCTTCCAAGCGATGGGGATCACCATGCTACAGGGGTACGGCCAGACCGAGGCCGGACCCGTCATCAGCTGCAACCGCCTGCGTGGCGGAATTCGCATGGATACGGTCGGCCCGCCGATGCTCAATACCGAAGTCCGGATCGCCGACGATGGGGAGATCATGGTCCGCGGCGAGCAGGTCATGCAGGGCTATTGGCGCAATCCGGAAGAAAGCGCCCGCGTGCTCCACGACGGGTGGCTCGCGACCGGCGATGTCGGCCATCTCGACGAAAAGGGCCGGATCGTCATCACCGATCGGAAGAAGGATCTGATCATCAACGACAAGGGCGACAATGTTTCGCCCCAGCGGGTCGAAGGGATGCTGACGCTCCAGCCCGAAATCGCCCAGGCGATGGTCCATGGCGACCGTCATCCCTACCTCGTCGGGCTACTGGTTCCCGACCCGGAGATCGCCGGCAAACCCGATCTCCAACAGCGGCTGTCGGCGGCGGTCGATCGGGTCAACAAGGACGTCAGCGTCATCGAAAAGGTGCGCCGGTTCATTCTCGCCGATGAACCGTTCTCGGTCGACAACGAGCAGATGACGCCGTCGCTCAAGATACGCCGTCACGTGATCCGCGCCGCCTACGGCGAGCGGCTCGACGCCCTGTACAAGAAATGATTCCTAGCGGGCGGGCCGATAGGGAACGAAGTCGCCGATCGCACAGCTTCCGACGGTCGTCCCGCTGGTCATGTCGGTGACGGTGCCGATATCGCCGCGGCACAGTTGCGATCCGCTGCTGCGGGTGACCAGCGCATAGCTTCCACGGCTCAGGTTGTTGCAGCTGCCGAGCGGCTTGTTGACATAGGTCGTGCGGCCGTCGCGATACAGGATCGTATCGTCGTCGATCACGACCATGTCGTTCGATCGTTGAAGCGGCAGGCATTTCTCGGCGCGACCGGGCGACTTGCCGGCCAGCAACTTGTCGTAGGTCGCCTGATTGGCGGCACTGCGCTCGATCGGCTGGCTGACGGCGGTGGCGCACGCGGCAAGGCCGATCGTGGCGGTGGCGAATATCATCAAACGCATATCGAACATCCCTTCGCGTCGCATTTATCCCCACTCCTAATACGCTCTCCGGCGGATTAACCGAAGCTGTCTTTTGCCTCGCGCAGCCGGGCCAGGTCGGAAACGTCGCCGGCACGCATGAACGGGTTGGTCGCCCGCTCATCTCCGATCGTCGATGGCAAGGTTACGTCGCCCCGCGCACGCATGGCCGTGACGCGGTCTAGCCGGTCGGCAATTGCCTGGTTACCGGGGTCGACATGCGCTGCGAAGCGCGCGTTGGCGAGGGTATATTCGTGACCGCAGTAAATCCGCACATCGTCGGGCAAAGCGGCAAGGCGCGCCATATTGGCAAACATCTGCGCCGCGTCGCCTTCGAACAGTCTTCCGCAGCCCATGGCGAACAACGTGTCGCCTGTGAAGATCATCCTCTCGTGCGCGAAATATAGCGCGACGTGACCTGCGGTGTGGGCCGGAATGTGCCACACCTCGGCTTCACTTTCGCCAAGGCTCAATCGGTCGCCTTCGCCCACGATGCGGTCCAGCCGTACTACCTTCTCGGCTTCTGCCGGGCCGGTGATCTTGGCGCCGGTTGCGGCGCGGATCGCCGCAGCGCCGCCGGTGTGATCGGGATGCCAGTGCGTGATCAGCACCTCGTTGATTGGCCACCCGCGCTGCTCCGCCGCATCGAGCGCCGGCTGGGCCTGTCCCGGATCGACGACGGCCACCGTCCCGCTCGCGGCGTCGCGCAGCATCCA
Organism: uncultured Alphaproteobacteria bacterium; assembly: GCA_963740965.1. Lineage (GTDB taxonomy): Bacteria > Pseudomonadota > Alphaproteobacteria > Sphingomonadales > Sphingomonadaceae > Sphingomicrobium. The sequence goes on along the minus strand of CAVUFW010000002.1, from coordinate 115,035 downwards.
GATGTAGTTATCCGTCAAAGCGGGAATGGGGATCACGTCGATGGCCATCACCATTCGCCCGTATTGGCCATCGACGCCCACGGCTCGGCGGGGGCGAGCGAATCGCCCTTCTGCAGCAACTCGACCGAGATCAGGTCGGGCGAGCGCACGAACGCCATGTGGCCATCGCGCGGAGGGCGATTGATTGTCACCCCGGCTTCGGCAAGCCGCGCGCAGGTCGCGTAGATATCGTTCACCAGGAATGCCAAGTGGCCAAAGTTGCGGCCGCCATCATACCCCGTCTCACCCCAGTTATGGGTAAGCTCGACTTCCGCTTCGTCGCCCGGAAAGCCCAGAAAGATCAGCGTGAATTTGCCCGCCGGAACGTCGCGCCGTCTCCGCTCCTCCAGTCCCAACAGTTGAAAAAATGCCACAGTGGCGTCGGGATCCGACACACGGAGCATAGAGTGAAGGAATTTCATTTTCAGTCAGCTCCATTCGTCGCTATATATGCACGGTTCGTCGACGGTTCGTGACCGGCAATCGTGCCCGGTGGCCGTCTGGAAGAGACGACGAACCGAGAGTGTCGTTCCATGATCGGCAAACTTCAAGGTGACCGCGCCATATTGCTTGGCGCGGTAGGTATTTTCGCGCTCGGCCTGACCACGAGCGGTTACGCGCTCGGCGACGGCCTTCGCCGCTACAAAATGGCGGAGCATCGAACGGTGACGGTCCGGGGCGTTTCGGAACGCAATGTCACGGCCGACCTGGCGACCTGGCCGGTCAGCTTCTCCCATCAGGGTACGGAGCTTGCTCCGGTCCAGGCCTCTGTCGACAGGCAGGCAGACGCGGTTCGCGCCTTCTTCCTTCGCGCCGGCTTCAAGCCCGGCGAAATCACCGATCAGGATGTGTCGATGAGCCGCGAACAACCGACCGATCGCGAGGGCGAACCGGTCGGACCGCAAAAGTTGACCGTGACCCGCTCGATCCAGCTCCGGACCAACGATATCGCCAAGGTGCGGCTGGCCTATGCGCGGCAGGCCGAGTTGCTGCGCGACGGAGTCGAACTGGTCGGCAGCGGCAGCAATGTCAGCTTCACCTTTACGGGGCTGAATGCGCTCAAACCGCAGATGATTGCCGAGGCCAACCGCAACGCACGGCTCAGTGCTCAGCAATTTGCCGAAGATAGCGGCGTGACGGTGGGCAAGATGAAAACCGCCAGCCAAGGCTATTTCTCGGTCGGCGCTCGCGATGGGGAAGATTGCGACGATTGCGGGTCTTCGGGCGGAAGCTCGCCGTTCCAGAAAGTCCGCGTGGTCACCAAGATCGATTACGATCTCGGCGGATAGGCTTATTGGTGCCCTGGCCCCTCGCCGTCGCCGCTCGGCTGCTTTGCGACCTGGTTGGTGACGGTGAGCGGCACGGTAAGCATGGCCAGCGCGCGCTTGGCGGCTTGACCGCTCGGGCCGCTGGGATCGGCAGCGATTGCGCGCGCCCAATACTCCCGAGCCCGGCTCTCCTCACCCGCCGCCTGATAGACATGCCCTGCCTCGAACAGTGCGCTCGGGTCGTTCGGGATCATCGTCAGCGCGCGATTGATTGCGACCTTCGCGGCGGGAATGTCGCTTTCGCGGATCGCCAACGCGGCCGAAAAGTACCACAGGAAAGGATCTTCGCCGATCGTCTTGGCCGCCTCGGTCACCTTCGCGCGCGCGGTTTTCAGATCGTTCTGCGCTTCGGCGGCGCGGGCACGATCGAGCAGGGCCAGTCCGCGCTGGTCGGCCAGCAATCCCGTCCCGGCCAGCGCGCGATCGATCGCCAGCGCCGCCTTGCCCGGCTGCCCCGCGGCAATCCACATATTGCCCGCCGCGGCCAGCATTCGGTCGGCGGCAGGGTCGCCCGGCTTTGCCAGCCCGGCGGCAGCTTCGAATCTTGTCGCGGATTCGGCAAACTTGCCTTCGCCTTGCGCTGCCACTGCCCGGCAGACCTGAGCGGACGAACTTGCGTCGCTTGGGCAAGATGAGGCGGCGAGCGCGACGGCAAAGAACAAGGGGGTCATGACAGCTTCTCGCACAATACGGCGATCGCACGCAGGATCGCCTCGATCTCATGGGGCTTCGACAGTCGGTGTCCGCCATATTTGATCAGATGTAACTGGACGTCGCCTGAATGGATCGAATCGAGCAGCTTGAACGCCACTCCCACCGGCACGTCTTCGTCTTTGTCGCCATGAATCAATCGAACCGGGCACTCGATCAGGATCGGATGGTGCAGCATGCGCAGGGTCGCGCCCAATTCGACAAACCGGGCATGGGTCACCATCGGCGGACCGCCATCGGCGTTGGGCCGCTCGAAGCGCGAATTGGAAAGCAGCGATTGGCGCTCCTGGGGGGTGAAACCCCAGTCGGTGAAATCGGGTGCCGCCGCGATTCCGACCACTGCTGCAACACGCGCGGGACGCTGCAATGCGACATGCAACGCGATCCATCCGCCCATCGACGACCCGATCAGGATGACCGGTCCGTCGATCAGCAGGTCCACCAGCGCGATCGCTTCGTCGAGCCAGCGGACCAGCGTGCCATCGGCAAAATCGCCGCCCGACGACCCGGTGCCCGAATAGTCGAAGCGCAGATAGGCAAGGCCCGCGGCCGCCGCATAGCCGTCGATCTCGACCGCCTTGGTGCCTTCCATGTCCGACCCGTAACCGGGCAGGAAGACCAGGGTCGGGCCGGTCACCCGCGGATCGGCGGCGCGAAGCCGGTACGCGATCTTGCGACCGTCGCCGGGGTCGAAATAGGCCAGGGGGGCGGGGGGCGGCAGCGGGCCGGCGCTGGAAGGCTGGTTCATCGGCGCGCTATTGGCGCAAAGCGCGCCGGTCGAACAGGGTATTTACGACCGCTTGCTCTTGGCCGGCGTCGCCACGCACGCTTCCATCATGGCTTTCGTGGCCGTCGGATCGAGCGCCGGACGATAACTCAACTTGGGGTCGAACGATCGGGCGAAATTGGCAGCGCGGCCCTTGCTTCCCGGATGACTCTGCAGGAAATCGAACGCGGGATTGCCGTCCCCACCGGCTTCCTTCGACAGCTTTGCGAACAGCGCCGCGGTCGGGCGCGGGTCGATTCCCGTCCGGCGGAGCGTTGCGATGGCGTCGGCGTCGGCCTCGGCTTCGTTGGCGCGGGTGAAGCTCAGACCGATGACCTGCTCGGCATTGGCGCCTACGCTGCCCGCAAAGGTGCGGATCAACGCCCCTATCCCAAGTTCGCGGACCAAGGCCTCGGTCACGTGGCGGCGGCGAACATGGGCGATCTCGTGGGCGACGATACCGGCCAGCGCGTCGACGTCCTTGGTCTCGTCGAGCGCGCCCTTGAAGACGATGATGTTCGATCCGGGGACCGCCGCGGCGTTGAACATGTCGACGTCCAGCGCGGCGATCCTGATCTGGTTCGGCCCGGCCCCGGTCGCGCCCGGGTCGAGCCGTTCGACCAGCGATTCCAGCGCGGCCTGTCCCTTTGGCGATCGACAGCGCAAGGTGCCGAAGTCGCCGACGATCGCATTGCCGACATTCCGCTCCCACGATGGCGGAATGATGGGGGCAATCCACAGCGGCGCGGTATGGCCGATCAGCAGCACGGCACCCGCGACTGCCGCAAGTACCACGCTCGCCTTGCCCAGCCCGACCCGGTCGATCCAGCCGCCGTACCGGTTGGCTCCCGGAAGCGCCGCGCGAAGGTCCGGATCCACCGGCTGGTCCAGGATCAGCCGCCATCCGGGCGCCGCGCGGCGCAACAGGATCAGCTTGGTGCGATCCTCGTCGACGACTGCGAGTTCGTCCGATCTGATATCGTACGGTTCGCCATTCGACGGCGCAACGTGGATCGACCGCTCGCCCGCGAGGGACTACGTCGGCCGAATAGCGCTCGGCATTGATGCCGTCGTAATAGGTCGCCCGCGCCATGCTCGCCTCAGATCGCGCCCATGTCGAAGGCGTCGGCAAACCCTTCCGCCTCGGTCGGCGCGCGCGTGGTCGACTGGGCGAGGTCGCTGACGTTGATCTCGCCGTACAGGTGCATGTGGCGGACCATGAACGCCCAGTTGCGATATCCCCAATACGCGAGCCCGAAACCCAGCGTCACCACCGCCAGCGCGATATTGCCGAGAAACAGCTTGAGCCAATCCCAGGTCGTGGCATCGAACCCGAACTCGAGATTGCCGAGCGACAACGTATCCGCCGCCTTGCGATAATATTTTGCGTACCAGTGAAGCGTCATCAGCGGAACGATCAGATAGAAGAGCAGACCGACGGCCACGAAAATTCCCATCGCACTTTTCGGACTGTCTTCCATCATGCTCGCGCCGATGATCCCACCCACGATGCTTGCGACGATCAAGACCGCGATCGGGACGAGATAGACCGCCGCCCAGCGCCGGCCGAGCCCGTCGGCCGTCAGTTCGGATCGGAAATTGAGCGAGCCGAAGCTCATCTGGTTCCAGCGGCGGCGGAACAAGGCCGTCGTCATCCATGGCCAGGCGATGAAGCCGGTGAAGACGGCCACAGCCATCCGCCAGAAATATTCCAGGCCATAGGTCCAGCCGGGTTCGTCGCTTCCGCCGCGGATGCCCCGCCACCAGGTGCGCGACAGGCGATAGCGAAGCGCACGAAACACCGCGACGCCGCTGAGATAGAAGATCGCCATGTAGAACAGGGCGACGACGATTCCTGCTGCCATGACCTCGCCCCGCGCGACGAGCGCCGGGAGCAGGAACTGGAAGAACAGGAAGAACGGCAGCAGGATGACCATCACCACCAGGAAGCCGATGAACATCTCCTGCCCGGTGCCGCTCCATTCCAGCCGGTCGCCGATCACCTCGGTCCGGCTCCACAGATAGCGCCGCTGCCGGGCCGCGGCCCAGAAACGATAGATGCCCAGCGTGACGATGATCAGCAGCACGTTGGTCGCGGCGATCGGCAGATATTCCCGCCAGCTGCCCGTAAAGCGGACTGCCCGCTCCTGCGCCGCCGGCGCCTGCCTCATCACGTCCATGCTGTCCCCCGATACGCTTACTTGCCCAGGTGCACCTTAGCGGATGATTTCTTTATGAAAAGTGCAGGGACGACACTGGTCATCGCCGCAGGAATGCATCCAGTTCGGCGGCAAACTTGGTGGGCTGATCCTGCATGATGAAATGATAGCTGCCGGTGACCGGGATCAGCTTCGCCGATGGCAAGTTGCGATAGGCATCGCCGTAGACCTTGGATGCCGCCGCCGCGGTGAGCAGTCGCTCGTCCTGCGGATAGAGCAGGGTCACCGGGACCTTGATCGCGCCCAGGCGCGGCGTGAGGTCGGTAATCATGTCGTCGTACATCGCCTGGCCGACGACCCGAAGATCGGATGCCTTGGCCCCATAGCGCAACAGGCATGTGCCGACGCCGCTGTTGGTCATCACGCCTTGCGGCACGCTAGGGGCGGGAAGCGTCGCAGGACAATCGGGCGCCGAAAAGTCCGGCGTTACCTGGCTCGCCTGGCCGACGAGCATCGTCCGCATCCGCTCGGCCTGCGGGCGGATCGCCTCGACGCTGGCCGCGCCGAACAGCGGGCCGATGAACGGCAGCGCGTCGACTACCATCACCTTGTCGGCAAGTGTCGGTCTGTCGGCAGCCAGCATCATCGCGGCAAGCCCGCCCATCGAATGACCGACGATTGCCGGGCGCTTCAGCTTCCGCTCGGCGATATACGCGCCGAGCTCGTCGACGAAAGGCTGAAGCACAGGTCCACTGGCATTCGGACCGGCGGGTTCGCCGAAGCCCTTGAGCTGGATGATGTGCACCCGATGGGTCGTCTTCAATCGCTCGGCGGTCACCGCCCAAACGGCCCGCGGGCTGGATAGGCCGGGGATCAGGATCACGTCGGGCCCCTTGCCGACCGTCACGACGCTGAAGCGGGTCGGTTCGGCGGCATTGGCCGGGGAGGCGATGGCCAAAGCGACGGCGGCGGCGAACAGGAAACGGATCATTATTTTATCCCTTGCTTGGGGAGGCGAAGATCGCCTCGATCGGAAGCTCGAACAGTTCGGAAATGCGGAATGCCAGCGGTAGCGATGGGTCGTACTTCCCAGTTTCGATCGCGTTGACGCTCTGCCGCGATACCGTCAGTCGCTCGGCAAGTTCCTGCTGGCTCCAGTTCCGCTCGGCGCGGAGTACCTTCAGCCGGTTGTTCACGGGCAGCTCCCGGTCGTTCCCAGGGTAAGGCGATTGTAGACCGCCCCGACGCCAAGTCCGAGGAACCAAAAGAACGCTGCGCCGAAACCGCCATTTCCTGGGGGAACAAGATCGAAGTTCTGCAGAAATTCCCAGATGGTCGTCACGGTCAGGCAAAATCCCGTTGCGATCAGGGCCTGCCGCACCATCAGCATCCGGATGAATTCGTCCGGCTCCTCGACCAGCAGCCGCATCACCGCCCAGAAGACGCCGATCACCGGCAGCGCGGGCAGGACGGCGAGCGGCCAGGCCAGCGGGCCGGACACTAAGTGATGACGAAACGCATAGGCCGCCGAAAACAGGAACAAAACGTACAGGGTCATCAGCGTCGCCATGCGGATCAGGTAGCGGCGCGTGGCGGGGCTCTTGTAACGGCTCACGTCACGCGCCCCGGATGGCCGACCGGCAATTGCGGCGACCGAGCAGGGTGACGAAGGCGATCATCGGCAAGACCATTAACAGGAATTCCGCCGACCGCTTGTCGACCCACCCGGCGCGCGAGCCGATCGCCACCAGTACGATCGCCAAAGCCCAGCCTACCGAAAGAATATACGTCCGCATTGGTCAACCTTCCTTTTCACCATGTAAAGGTCGTTTTACATAGACCAACGATATTGTCAAGCGACCTTTCCAAAAAGATTGGCGTGCTTGATCAGCCGTTTTCGGTTCGCATTTTACCCGGCATCAACCATTCGGAACTATCCATATTCTCGGGCACAATCGCTCGGGGGACGCAAAGATGAAGTTGCTGGCCGGCATCGGCGCCTTGGGACTGCTCGGCGGCGGGCTCTACGCCAGCGACGCGCTGACCGCCGGCACGGTCTACGACAAGCCCTATGCCAAGGCCTATGCCGATCTCGCCGACATGCCGACTACTTTCCGCTGGGCCAGTCGAACTCGACTGGCCATCGGATGCGATCGTGGTGGAACGCAAGGCGGACTAGATTGGCTGGCGGATCTCTCATGGGGCCAGTCGAGGTCGGACGTTTTACAGCGCAATTGACCCCCGTGGGGACCGATCACACCCGGGTGTTGTCGAATTTGTTCCCACGCCGCCATGTACAAAACCAAAACCCGATTCTCGCCTCCGACCTGATGACGGATTTCGCGCGGCTGGCGATGGTCGAACAGGTCGACGCTCGAATGGAAAATCGCCCGCCCGACCTGCGTGAAATCCACTGGGCGGCCGCCCGCCATCTGCAGGCCCACCCGGAACAGCTGAAGCATTCGGCGGCGCGCTGCAAAACCATTCAAGCCGGTCAACGACCATGCTTCGATCTGACAAAACCGGGCAGGTCGCCTGGGATATTCGAATCCGGCAGGAGAGTGCCGATCGAACTCGCCCCGCCGCCCGGATCTCGCGGACGTGACCAAGCCGACCACCGACCTCAGCCGGTTCAATTAATTGGCACGTGCGATGATTTTCCGAAATCTGGCGATCGTCTCGGCGGCGCTCCTGCTGGCCGCGTGCGGCGGAGAAAAATATCCGGTTCCGGCAGCCGAGGCGAATTCCGTGCTGGCGGGGCTTGGCCAGTCTCCCGCGGTGGCACCCATGCCCGCCGCGCTGTCCGATGTGACGGCCGGGTTCGAACCGCTGCCCGCCGGAAACGGCGTCCAGTGGACCTTCACCTACAAGGGCGAGGACCTGGGCAGGATCGTCGCCACCGCCGCGTCTGACGGCGCGACGTCGAGCAGGGTCACGGTGGAGTATGTTGACGCGGCGACCCCGTCCTCGGATCCGATCGTCGATAGATATCGCGGCCAGATCGAAAGCGGGGTCCGGCAATTGATCGTCGAAGCGGTCGATTCGGCGCTCGATCGTCGCCCGTTCGACCTCGCGCTTCGCGACCAGGTCGATGCCGGCATCACCGCCGCGATGGTGGGCACGATGTTCCAGGAAGCGAGCCGGGGGATGGATGAAGCCATGGCCAGACACGATTGGTCCGACTCGCCGAGCTCCGCCGAACCCAGCATCGATGCGCAGCCGCCCGATCCGCGCGACGCGACCAAACCCACCACCGACCTGAGCAAATTCAGATGACGGACTGCATCGCTTGGCGCTGATCCTCCCGCGTCACGCCTAGCTAATCCGAGGCGCGATTGCAGGCGCTCTGCCTCAAGCGAATTTGTTGGGGTGGCCCGGACCTCGCCTTCTCGCATTGCGCGACAGCGCTTGCCCGCCTGCGTCCTGCATGGCTAAAGCGCCGCCATGTCCGAAATGTTCAAGATCAGCCTGCCAGACGGCTCGGTTCGGGAAATGCCCGAAGGCTCGACCCCGGCCGATGTCGCCGCGGCGATCGGTCCCGGCCTAGCCAAGGCCGCGCTCGCGGCGCGGATCGACGGCGAAGTGCGCGACATCATGCGGCCGTTCGACGGCGACGCGCGGCTGGAGCTTATTACGTCGCGCGATGAAAAGGACGCGCTCGAACTGGTGCGGCATGACTTCGCCCATATTCTGGCCGAAGCGGTGCAGAATCTCTTTCCCGGCACGCAGATCACCTTCGGTCCGGCGACCGACGACGGTTTCTACTACGACTTCGCCCCGGCCGAGGGCCGCGGCATGTTCACCGAAGAAGATCTGCCCGCGATCGAGGAGGAAATGCGGCGCATTATCGCCGCCGACGAGCCCCTGATCCGCGAAGAATGGAGCCGCGAGGACGTCCGCGCCTTTTTCGAGCGTACCGGTGAAACCTTCAAGGCCGAATGGGTGATGGAGCTGCCCGAGGGTGAGGCGATCACCATGTATCGCTCGGGCGGCGCGGAAAATGCATGGATGGATTTGTGCCGCGGCCCGCACCTCGCCTCGACCGGCAAGCTCGATCCGCAGGCATTCAAGCTTACCCGCGTGTCGGGCGCCTACTGGCGCGGCGACCAGGCAAATCCGATGCTCAGTCGGATCTACGGCACCGCCTGGCTCAACAAGAAGCAGCTAAACGAGCACCTTGTTCGGTTGGAAGAGGCCGCGAAGCGCGATCATCGCCGCATCGGTCAGGATATGGACCTGTTCCATCTGCAGGCCGAAGCGCATGGCAGCGTATTCTGGCATCCCAAGGGATTTATCCTGTGGCGCCAGCTGGAGGCCTACATGCGCCGCCGCCTCGATGCGGCCGGCTATGCGGAGGTCAAGACTCCGCAGCTGATGGACGCACGCCAGTGGGAAAAGTCGGGCCACTGGGGCAAGTATCGCGAGAACATGTTCGTCGTCCCTGACGAGATCCCCCAGGTCGCGGACGAAGATGGCGTGGACGACGGCCCGGTTCTGTCCGGAACCAGCGACCTGATGGCGTTGAAACCGATGAACTGCCCGGCACATGTGCTGATCTTCAAGCAGGGCATCACCAGCTATCGTGACCTGCCGATCCGGATGGCCGAGTTCGGCTGCTGCCATCGCAACGAGCCGCATGGCGCGCTTCACGGCATCATGCGGGTACGACAGTTTACCCAGGACGATGCGCACATCTTCTGTCGCCAGGACCAGCTGATCGACGAGGTGAAGCAGTTCTGCGACCTGCTCGACAGCGTCTACAAGGATCTCGGGTTCGACGATTACGCCATCAAGCTCGCGCTTCGGCCCGACAAGAGGTTCGGCAGCGACGAGATGTGGGACTGGTCGGAACAGTCGTTGCGCGATGCGGTCAAGGCTGCGGGCCGCGATACCGAGCAATATCAGTGGGAAGAGCTTCCAGGCGAGGGTGCCTTCTACGCCCCCAAGCTGGAATTCCACCTGACCGACGCGATCGGTCGCACCTGGCAGGTCGGAACGATCCAGACCGACACCGTGCTGCCCGACCGGCTGGATGCCAGCTATGTCGGCGAGGATGGCGAGCGACACCGGCCGGTCATGCTCCATCGTGCCATCCTTGGCACGTTCGAGCGATTCATCGGCATACTGATCGAACATCACGCCGGACGCTTTCCCTTGTGGTTGTCGCCGGTCCAGATCGTCGTCGCGACGATCGTCAGCGATGCGGACGCCTATGCGGGTGAAGTGGCCGATCGGCTCAAGGCTGCCGGACTTCGGGTCGAACTCGACGTCCGCAATGAGAAGATTAACTACAAGGTGCGCGAGCATAGTCTCGCGAAGGTCCCGCTCTTGCTGGTCGTCGGCAAGCGCGAGGCGGAGGAGGGCACCGTTGCTATCCGCCGTCTGGGGTCCGACGAGCATCAGAAGCTGGTGTCGCTCGATGAAGCTGTCGCACTGTTCGCGGCCGAAGCGGTACCGCCGGATCTGCGCTGATCGTATCCGGATCGGACCGGTTTCTTTTTGCCCGGTCTATTAACTCATATTAGGAAGTCCGCCAGTTCGGGTGGAAGCCGATCCACCGTGTGCCGCCAAGGGGGCTTCCGACATGCGGAAATGGGCGGGGGGAGTGCAGATCACTCGCAGGGGATCGTTACCTCCGGATCTGTTACGCTAATGGCCTCCGCTATTCGCGTCGATCGGATCGACCGCCGACCCATCGTGCCCGAAGGCGATGATCACCCGTCCATTGACACATGGCTGTTAGACTCGCTCCTCGACAGTTCGGTCGAATCGGTCTCGGTCATCGGCCAGGACGGCAAGGTCTGTTCGGTCACTCAGCATGGCACCGGGCAGCCGACCACGGCGTCGCCCCTCATCGTCAGTGGTCAATCGTGGCTCGATCGCTGGCCCGTTGCGGGCGCGGCGGCGCTCGGTGAGGCAATCGACGTCGCCAGTTCGGGGCGGCAAGCGCGGTGCGACGTGCACTGCGAGGACGATCGCGGTCGGGGACGGTGGCTCGAAGTCTGCTTCACGCCTGGCCCGCGTGCCTGGAAGGACAATCGCGGGACATTCGTGGTCGCGGTCGTGCGCGATGTGACTAGCAGTCGCATTGCCATCGATGGAGCGAAGCTGCGGGCGCGGGAATTGCAGCATCGTTATTGCAACATGCTGTCGATGGTGCAGGCGATCGTCCGGATCTCGGCCGATGGGGCGCATGACCCGACGCAATTCATCGCCGCTTTCGAAGCGCGGATCGATGCCCTTGCGCGGAATCATACCTTGCTTACCAGGGACCGCCAGAAGGCGGTCGAGATTGGCGTTCTGCTACGCGCCGAGTTGGAACCATATTTCGCCCGCGATCGGGTCACGCTCGATCGACCTTCCCTGTTGGTCGGGGAGCAGATCGCATCGGCGCTCAGCCTCGCCATTCACGAGCTTACCTCCAACGCTGTGAAATACGGTGCCTTGTCCCGGGGTTCGGGACGACTGTCGGTCTCATGGCATGTCGACTCGGCCGGGCAGGTGCAGGTCGACTGGCGGGAGACTGGGGGCGGCGGCTTGCGCCAGGGCGCGGCGGGCTTCGGGTCGGTGTTGCTTGAAGATTTGCTGAGCGATCAATTGTCGGTCAGCCGCAATTGGGTACAGGACGGCCTCGACGCGACGATCACCTTCGCCGGCTCGGCCTCCGACCCGCTTACGCCCGACTGACGTCATACCGCCACAGGAACGGTTCAAAATCGGGCGCGTTTCCCAACCGCCCTTTTCATCGCCGCGCATAAGGCTTACGTCGCGGCGAAGAACGAGACCATTAGGAGATTAGCTCATACGACCCCCGATGCGGCGTCCGCAGACGCCACCGGCCATGTCCGGTCCCCGATTCAACGACTATATCACCGTCCCCAAAGTCCGGGTGATTGATGAAAATGGCGAGAATCTGGGTGTTATGTACACCAAGGAAGCGATCGAGCAGGCGGCTGGCGTAGGCCTGGACCTGGTCGAAATCAGCCCCGGCGCGGATCCGCCCGTCGCCAAATTTCTCGACATCGGCCGCTTCAAATATGAAGCCCAGAAAAAGGCCAACGAGCAGCGCAAGAAGCAGAAGACGCAGGAGATCAAGGAGATCAAGATGCGTCCGAACATCGACGACCACGATTATCAGACCAAGATGAAGAAGGTCGTCGAGTTTTTGGAAGAAGGCGACAAGGTTAAGCTCACCATGCGCTTTCGCGGTCGTGAAATGGCGCATGGCCAACTCGGTATGGCCGTGTTGCAGCGAGCCGCGGAAGAGACGTCTACCATCTCAAAAATCGAGGCTCATCCGCGAATGGAAGGCCGACAGATGCTGATGGTGCTTTCTCCCAAATAGACTGCCGTTACGGAAAGGCCGTCTTTCCACCGACGTGATGCATTTTTGTCGCAAAGCTCAGCTTTTGCGCAAGGGACGCTCTTGCCTCGCTTCCCTGCGGTGGCGCCTTGGACTAGCTTCTGCCCCGATCCGAAACGCGCCTGGTAGAGGTCGCGATCGGCAATGGGGAGGAATTTATGCGCAAATCCGTTTGGCTGCTTTCGGCTGGGCTGGCCGCTTTTTCGATGCCGGCGATCGCTCAGGATACCGCTGGCCAACCCTCGACCCCGGCTGAAGCCCCGGTCGAGGCAGCGTCCGTCGACACTGCGGCGCAGGATGCCGAGGCGGTCGATGAAGGCGCGATCGTCGTCACCGCGACCCGCCGCAGCGAAGCGCTCAGCGACATCCCGTTGGCGGTCTCTGCCGTAACCGCTGACACGATCAAGAATTCGGGTGCGGTCGACCTTCGCGGCCTCAACCAGGTCAGCCCCTCGTTGCTCGTCTCGTCCACCTCGTCCGAAGCCGGAGCCGGTGGCGCGCGTATCCGCGGTATCGGCACGGTCGGCGACAACGCCGGTCTCGAAAGCTCGGTCGCGGTGTTCATCGACGGCGTCTATCGCAGCCGTATCGGCACCGGCCTCACCGAGCTTGGACCGGTCGACCGGATCGAAGTCCTGCGCGGTCCGCAGGGCACGCTGTTCGGTCGTAACGCCTCGTCGGGCCTGATCCACGTTATCACCGCCAAGCCGAAGTTTAGCACCGAGGCCTATGGCGAAGCCACGATCGGGAACTTCAACCTGCGCCGTATCGATGGCGGGGTCACCGGCGCGATCACCGATTCGATCGCGGTCCGGATCGACGGTGTCTACATGACCCGCGACGGCTTCCTGAAGGACGTCATTTCCGGCGATCGGGTCAATGACCGCAATCGCTGGCTGCTGCGCGGCCAGATCCTCTATCAACCGACCGACAGCTTCTCGGTCCGGATCATCGGCGACTACACCAAGCGCAACGAAGAGTGCTGCTCGGCGGTTTACCTGCCGACCCGCGACTTTACGGCGACGGGTCCGAACACCGGCCTCAACCAGCCTTCGACGATTGCGCGGATCGAGCGCGGCCTCGGCGCGATCATCAACGACGATCCCTACGATCGCGATGTCTCGATCTCGCCCGGCCGTAGCTACAACAGCGACGTCGTCGATTACGGTCTGTCGGCCGAGATCAACTACGATTTCGGCGGCGCCGAGCTGACGTCGATCACCGCCTACCGGGTCAATGATTTCGAACGCGGTCAGGACGCCGACTTCAACAATCTCGACATTCTGTTCCGCGACGGCAGCGGCGGTTCGGCCAACCGCTTCAAGACCTTTACCCAGGAGCTTCGCCTTCAGGGCAAGGCCTTCAATGACCGGCTCGATTGGCTGGTCGGCGGGTTCTTCATGTCGGAAAATCTCCGCGTGAAGGACAATCTGGCTTACGGCACCGATTACGCCCGCTACGCCAACTGCCTGGTGGCCAACAATCTCGCCAACGCCACCGGTCAGGCCGCGCTGGTCCAGACCAGCAGCCCGACCTGCTTCAACTCGGCGGTCGCAACCGGCCTGCTGCCGTTCGTCGGTGCCAACGCACCGGTGCTCGCCGCCTTCGCCCGGGTGCCGATCAACCTCGGCCCGCCGACCGGCATCGTCAATTTCGGCGCAGCGCCGTTCACTAACAGCGGCTTCACCAACGTCAGCCTGGCCTTCGGCGGCGGTCTTCGGACCTTCGACGGTGTCGCCACCGACGACCGATTCGAGCAGCAGGATACCAACTGGTCGATCTTCACCCACAACATCTTCTCGATCACCGACCGGCTGAAGCTGTCGGCGGGCGTGCGCTACACGCATGACAAGAAGAAGCTCGACGTCGACCTCGCCGACAACAACACCTTGTGCGCTTTCTTCTCCGGAACGCCGACCCTGGCTTCGTTGCAGACTCTGCCGTGCGTCATCCCGTCGGCCCCGGGCGGTCTCTATTCGGACAGCGATAGCAAGAAGGAAAGCAAGTGGACCGGCACCATCGCGCTCAGCTGGAAGCCGATCGATTCGATCCTGCTCTACGGCAGCGTGTCGCGCGGCTATAAGGCAGGTGGCTTCAACCTCGATCGTGCGGCGCTCCCGCGCAGCGGCGGCAACGGCGCCATCCTTCCCACCGCATCGATCCGCAGCCTGCAGTTCGCGCCGGAAATCAACACCGCGTACGAGCTTGGCCTGAAGTATAACGGCGGCAAGATCGACGCCAACTTCGCCATCTTCCGTCAGGACTTCGACGACTTCCAGCTCAACACCTTCAACGGCCTCAACTTCGAAGTCGCCACGGTCAACAGCTGTAACGAAGACCTCGCCGGCACCGATACCGATGCCAGCTCGCTCACCGGCCGTTGCTTCGGCAAGCTCAAGTCGGGCGTCCAATCGCAAGGTGCCGAGCTCGAAATCTTCACCCGTCCGTTCCGCGATGCGCGTTTCAACGCCGGCCTGACCTACGTCCAGACCAAGTATAAGAACGATCTGGTCGGGGCGGACGGCGCGCCGCTGTCCAACCAGCTGTTCCAGCTGCCGGGCCGCAACCTCTCCAACGCTCCTGAGCTGTCGGTCACCGGCTCGTTCAGCTACACGCCGCGGATCGGGAACGGCGGGCTGCGCGGCCTGCTCTACATCGACGGCCGTCACGTCAGCAGCTTCAACACCGGTTCGGATCTGGACATCGAGAAGACGCAGAAGGGCTTCTCGGTCTTCAACGCCCGCATCGGCCTCAACGGCAACGACGGCATGTGGGGGATCGAGTTCTGGGCACAGAACGTCTTCAACACCAACTATAAGCAGGTCGCCTTCGACTCGCCGCTGCAGGGCAGCTGCACCGAGCGCGGCGCGCAGAACGGCTATTGCACGGCGCTCCTGCCGGGCACTGGCTTCCCGAACCGCTCGACCCAGTTGTTCAGCGCGTTCCTCGGTGAGCCGCGCACCTTCGGCATGACGCTAAAGGCCAAGTTCCGCGCCGCTCGCCCGGTCGAGGAAGCACCAGCAGTGGTCGAGGCTCCGCCGCCGCCGCCGCCGCCGGCTCCGACCCAGACCTGCTCGGACGGAACGGTCATCCTGGCCAGCGACGCGTGCCCGCCGCCGCCGCCGCCGCCCCCGCCGCCGCCGGAGCCGGAAAAGGGCTAAGCGCACCGAGATGGAAACAGGGAAAGGCCTCGCGGAAGCGGGGCCTTTTTCTTGGCCTCCCCTTCAAGCTGGACACCATAAGCCCCTCCCCCAGACCTTCCTGGGGGAGACGTCAGCACAGCTGACGGAGGGGGCACTTCCTGCAACCCCGCCCGCCCCCCCTTTGAAAGGGGGAGGGACCCGATACTCACGCCGCGCGCCTGACACCTTCCGCCGGACTCGCCGCCATCAGCAGTGCCCCGCGAAGCGCGGCGATCTCCTCCGCACCGAGTTTCCGCCCCGCCGAATTGGTCAGATAGAAGGTATCCACCGCCCGCTCGCCATAGGTCGCGATGTGCGCCGAATGGATCTGATGGCCGAGCAGATGGATTGCCAGCGCCAGCCGTGCCAGCAATCCCTCGCGGTCGCGGGCGTTGACTTCGACCACCGTGGTGCGGGTCGATGCCCGCTCGGCGATGACCACCGACGGGGCGACGGCGAATACCGCGCGCCGCCGGGGCAAGGGCTGGGTCGCGGGAAGCTGCGGCAGGTCGTCGGCGGATAGCGCGCGTTCGATCGCTTTCACCAGCCGCTGCCGCAATCGTCGTTCGCCATAGGGGCGTCGCTGGCTGTCCTGGACCAGCAGGTTGTCGATCGCCATGCCATCCTTGCTGGTGTGGATCCGGGCATCGATGATCGATGCGCCGGCCCCCGCGAGCGCCGCCGCCACGCGATAGAATAGTCCCGGTCGGTCGGGGGCGAATAGGCTGATCCGGGTCGCGCCCGATCCCGGCTCCTCGGCCGCCACCACACTTGGCACCAGCTCCCCGATGCGGGCCTCGGCCTCCGCGATTTGACGTGCATTGGCGATCTGCCAACCCTTGGGCTCCGCCAGCCAGTAACTGTCGGGCAATCGTCGCGCATGCGCCCGGGTCGCCGCTGCCGACCAGTTCAGCTCTCCAGCAAGATCGGCCTGCTTGGCGGCGACCTGCTCGCTCCGCCCGCGCTGCTTGTGCCCAAGGCGCAAGCGCTCTTCGGCGGCATCGTACAGGCTGCGAAGCAATTGCCGCTTCCAGTCGTTCCACGTACCCGGACCGACCGCGCGAATATCCACCACCGTCAGCATCAGCAGCAATCGCAATCGCTCGGGGCTTTGCACCTGGGCCACGAAATCGTCGATCGTCTTGGGATCGGTCAGGTCGCGTTTGAAGGCCGTGGCGGACATCAGCAAATGATTGCGCACCAGCCAGGCGACGGTCTCGGTTTCCGCCGGATCCAGACCGAAGCGCGGCCCCAGCTCCTGGGCAATTGTCTCGCCGAGCACGCTATGGTCGCCGCGCCGGCCCTTGGCGATATCGTGCAGCAGCACCGCGACATAAAGGACGCGACGCGATCCGATCTGGCGGAACAAAGCGGTCGATAGCGGATGGTCCTCGGCCAGTTCGCCCCGCTCGATCTTCGCCAGCAATCCGATGGCGCGGATCGAATGCTCGTCGACCGTATAATGGTGATACATGTCGAATTGCATCTGCGCCACGACCCGGCCGAAATCGGGTACGAAGCGGCCGAAAACCCCTGCCTCGTTCATCCATCGCAACACCAGGTCGGGATTGGCCTTGCAGGTCAGCACTTCCAGGAAAAAGGCATTGGCGGCACGGTCGTCGCGCACCCCGTCGACGGTGCGGGCGTCGCGTTGGGCGGCGCGCATCGCCTTGGGATGGATTTCCAGCCCCTCGCGCGCCGCCAGTGAAAACAGTTCGACCAGTCGCACCGGATCGGCCGCAAGAAATCTATCGTCGGGGATCGATAGCCGCCCGCGGTCGATGCAGAATCCGTGCAATTTGGCGGGGCGCCGGCGAAAGGTCGGAAGCGCGAACCGCCGTCCCTTGACCGCGACCTGCTCGTCCAGTTGGGCAAGGAAGATCCCGGTCAGGTCGCCCACCGCTTTGGCCTGCAGGAAATAGAATTGCATGAAGCGCTCGACCGCCGATTTCCCCGGTCGATCGGTATAGCGAAGCGCGCGGGCTATCCCGGTCTGGCTGTCGAAACTCAGTCGTTCCTCGGCACGCCCATTGGCCAGGTGCAACTGAAAGCGCACCGACCACAGGAAGCGTTCGGCGCGTTCGAAACGACGATATTCGGCCGCGCTCAACAACCCCTCTTCGACCATCTGCGATGGCTGATCGATCCCGAACAGATGGTTGGCGATCCAGTACAATGTGTGCAGGTCGCGAAGCCCGCCTTTGCCATCCTTGACGTTGGGTTCGACCAGATACCGACTGTCGCCACTACGCACGTGGCGCGTGTCGCGCTCGGCCAGCTTGGCGGCAACGAACGCCTTGCCGCTCCCGCCCACGACTTCGCGGCGGAACCGGGCGCTCGTCGCATCGAACAGCGCCGTGTCGCCCCACATCGCCCGCGCCTCCAGCATCGCCGTCCGGATGCTCATGTCGTCCCGGGCAAGTGCGATCACTTCGTCGGGGGTGCGCACGGCATGACCGATCTTCAGCTTCAGGTCCCACAAGGTATAGAGCGTCGCTTCGATCAGCGGCGCCGCCGCGGCGACATCCTCGGGCCGCACCAAAAACATCAGATCGACGTCGCTGAACGGCGCCATTTCCCCGCGCCCGGTCCCGCCTAGGCCAACCAAGGCGATCCGCTGCGCAATGCCGCTTTCGGTCGAGCCACCGATCCGCGACGCGGCGGCGTCATACGACAGGCGCACCAGTTGGTCGGCCAGGAAGGCGGTGCAGGCCGCCGCCATCCGTCCGCGGGAAGGTGCTTCGGCCAGTCGCCGTTCGATTACCGCCCGACCCTCGGCCAAAGCGGTCCGCAGAATCTCTCCGACCTTGTCGGGGGACGCCGCGATCCGGTCGGCAAGCGCCCGCCGGTCGACGATCGCCCGCCGATCGTCGATCAGGTCAAAACGCGGGGCGGGCATCAGTGGCGGACCTCGGCAATACGCTTCAACTCGTAAAGGGCATCGAGTGCCTCGCGCGGGCTGAGCTGATCGGGCTGGACCGCATCGATCGCATCGGCCAGCGGATCGGCGACGATTTCGGGTTCGGCGGCCGCCGCGAACAATGGCAGATCGTCCAGTCCGGCGGCGATTCCCCCGGTCGCGTCGCGTCCGGCCTCCAGCTTCGCCAGCACCGATTTCGCGCGCGCCACGACGGCCGGCGGCAAGCCCGCCAGTCGCGCCACGGCAATGCCATAGCTTCGGTCGGCGGGTCCGGCGGCCAATTCATGAAGCAATACTAGGTCGCCCTTCCACTCGCGCGCCCGGACATGGTGCAGCGATAGCGCATCGCAGCGGTCTGCCAGCCGGGTCAGTTCGTGATAATGCGTGGCGAACAGGGTCCGTGCCCTGACCTCGTCGTGCATCGCCTCGACTACTGCCCAGGCGATCGCCAGCCCGTCGTACGTCGACGTGCCCCGCCCGATCTCGTCCAGGATGACCAGGCTGCGCGGTGTCGCCTGCGCCAGGATCGCCGCGGTCTCGACCATCTCGACCATGAAGGTCGATCGGCCGCGCGCCAGATTGTCCGACGCCCCAACGCGGCTGAACAACCGGTCGACCAGTCCGATCTTGGCGCGCGTCGCCGGGACGAAGCAGCCCGCCTGAGCAAGCACGACAATCAGCGCCGCCTGGCGAAGGAAGGTCGATTTGCCGCCCATGTTGGGCCCGGTGATCAGCCACAACCGGTCCTTCGGCCCGAGCGCCAGGTCGTTGGCGATGAAGCGCTCGCCATTGGCTGCCAGTGCGGCCTCGACCACTGGATGGCGTCCGCCATCGATTTCCAGGCAGGGCTGATCGGTCAGCATCGGGGCCGTCCACTGGCCCTCGGCGGCGCGATGGGCGTTGCCCGCCGCGACGTCGATCCGCGCCATGGCGTCGGCGGTTGCGCCGATCCGGGTCGCCTCGGCGGTCGCCAGTGCGGTCAGCTCTTCCAGATGCGCCGCCTCCGCGCTCAGCGCATGGCCGCCTGCCTCGACCACCCGGCTTGCTTCGGCGTGAAGGTCAGGCGAGTTGAAGCGTACCACCCCGGAGAGCGTCTGCCGATGGGTGAATCCGCTGCCTTCGCCCATCAGCCGGTCGGCGTGCCGCGCGCTGACTTCGACGTGATAGCCTAGCACCGCATTGTGGCGGATCTTCAATGTCGTGACACCGGTCGCCTCGCGATACTTCGCCTCCAGCGCCGCGATCGCCCGCCGGCCGTCGCTGCTCGCGGCGCGCAAGGCATCGAGCGCGGGGTCGTACCCTTCGGCGATGAAGCCGCCCTTGGCCGCATCGATTGGCGGCTCCGGGATCAGCGCCTGGCCCAATCGGTCGGTCAGCGCGGCGTGACCGCCGAGGTCCGGCAGGAGGCTGCTAAGATATTGAGGACGCTGCTCTTTTCGTTCAAGCTCGCTTCGCAACGCCGCCGCGCCGATCAGCCCGTCACGCAATTGCGCCAGGTCCCGCGGCCCGCCCCGACCGGCCACCAGCCGCCCTAGCGCGCGGGCGAGATCATATGATGCTCGCAGTGCGACCCGAACCACCTCGCGATGCACCTGGTCGTCGAAGAAGTGCCCCACCAGTTGCAGCCGTGCTTCGATTCCGGACCGGTCGGTCAGCGGCGCCGAAAGGTCGCTCGCCAGCAGCCGCCGCCCCGCCGCGGTGACACAGCGGTCGACGTCGCCCAGCAGGCTACCCGCCACCGTCCCACTCGCCGACCGGCAGATCTCCAGGCTTTCGCGCGTCGCCGGATCGATCGCGACATGCCCGCCGCGCGAAATCCTCCGTGGCGCCGACAGGAATTGACCGGCTTCCTTCTGGGTTGCATCCAGGTACGCCAGCAAACCGCCAGCCGCCGCCAGCTCCGCCCGTCCCGGATCGCCGAACCCGTCCAGGCTCGCGACCCCAAACCGGGCTTTCAGCGCGCGTGCGCCGGCGATGCTGTCGAACCCGCCCTTGCCCGGCCCAGTGGCGATCCCCGGCACCTTTCCGTCGGCAATCGTCTCCGCCGGTGAAAGTCGAGCGAGTTCGGACTTCAGTTCGCCCGGCCCGCACAGCACCAGCTCGAACCGCCCCATGGAAATATCCGCCGCGGCGATGCCCCACTCGTCACCGACCTTCGCGACGGCCGCAAGCCAGTTGGCTGCCGCCGGGGCAAGCAAAGCGTCTTCGGTCAGTGTCCCGGGGGTGACCAGCCGAACGATCGCCCGTGCCACCAGCGCTTTCGACCCGCGGGCCTTGCGGGCCTCGGCCGGGCTTTCGATCTGCTCGGCGATGGCCACTCGGTGCCCGGCACGAATCAACCGCGCGAGATAGCTCTCGGCCGAATGCACCGGCACGCCGCACATCGGGATCGGCTCGCCGCCATCTGCCCCGCGCTTGGTCAGCGCAATATCGAGCGTCGCCGCCGCGGCCTTGGCATCGTCGAAGAACAATTCGAAGAAATCGCCCATGCGATAGAATAACAGGGCGTCCGCCGCTTCGGCCTTGAGCGCGTGATATTGCGCCATCATCGGGGTGGGCGAGGGATTGTCGCTGCGGGCCATGACCGACGTGGTAACGGGTTTCCCCTCCCTCGTCATTCCCGCTAAAGCCGCCCGATGAGTGAGAGCAACGTCAAATTCACGCGCGCCGAGGCGCTCGATTTCCATAGCCGAGGCCGTCCGGGCAAGATCGAGATCATCGCCTCCAAGCCGATGGCAACCCAGCGCGATCTCAGCCTGGCCTACTCGCCCGGTGTGGCGATTCCGGTGGAGGAGATCGCTGCCGATCCGGGCAAGGCCTACGACTATACCGCCAAGGGCAACCTTGTGGCGGTCATCTCGAATGGCACCGCAATCCTCGGGCTCGGCAATCTCGGCGCGCTCGCGTCGAAGCCGGTGATGGAGGGCAAGGCGGTTCTGTTCAAACGCTTCGCCGATGTCGATTCGATCGATCTGGAGGTAGACACCGAGGACGCCCAGCGTTTTATCGAGTGCGTAGAACTGCTCGGCCCGAGCTTCGGCGGGATCAACCTGGAAGACATCGCTGCGCCCGACTGCTTCATCATCGAAGCTGCGCTGAAAGAGCGGATGAACATCCCGGTGTTTCATGACGACCAGCATGGCACGGCTATCATCACCGCCGCCGGACTGATCAACGCCTGCCACCTGACCGATCGTGCGCTCAAGGACATCAAGGTGGTAGTCAACGGTGCCGGCGCGGCAGCCATCGCCTGCACCGAATTGATCAAGGCGATGGGCGTGCCGCATGCCAACGTCATCATGTGCGATCGAACCGGGCCGCTTTATCCGGGCCGCGAGGGGATGGACCAGTTCAAGTCCGCGCACGCCGTGCCGACCGACGCGCGTACACTGGCCGATGCGCTGAACGGAGCCGACGTATTTCTCGGCCTCAGCGCTGCGGGCGCGCTGAAGCCCGAGATGGTGCTGGGCATGGCACCGTCCCCGATCATCTTCGCGATGGCCAATCCCGACCCGGAAATCACGCCGCCCGAAGCCAAGGCCGCGCGCCCCGATGCGATCGTCGCCACCGGTCGGTCGGATTATCCGAACCAGGTCAACAACGTCCTCGGCTTTCCGTTCATCTTTCGGGGTGCGCTCGACGTGCGCGCTACCGGTATCAACGAGGAAATGAAGATCGCCGCTGCCAATGCGTTGGCCGAACTGGCGCGCGAGGCGGTGCCGGAGGAAGTGGCGGCCGCCTATGGCGGGCAGGTGCACAGTTTCGGTGCCGACTACATCATTCCGGCACCGTTCGATCCCCGGCTGATCGAAGTCATCCCGGCCGCGGTAGCCCAGGCGGCGATGGACAGCGGCGTCGCGCAGAAGCCGATCACCGACATGACGGCGTATCGTCAGTCTCTCAAGGCGCGGCTCAACCCGACCGTTTCGGTAATGAGCCTGTCGTACGAAGCGGCGCGGCAGAATCCCAAGCGCGTCCTGTTCGCCGAGG
This sequence comes from uncultured Alphaproteobacteria bacterium, assembly GCA_963740965.1. Lineage (GTDB taxonomy): Bacteria > Pseudomonadota > Alphaproteobacteria > Sphingomonadales > Sphingomonadaceae > Sphingomicrobium. The sequence goes on along the minus strand of CAVUFW010000002.1, from coordinate 92,577 downwards.
GCGAGGAACCCAACGTGCTCCGCGCGGCGATCGCGTTCAAGGAAGGCGGCTACGGAACGCCGGTGCTGGTCGGTCGCGACGATGTCTACGATCAGCTGCGCGATCTTGGGGTCGACGACCCGTCGGGCTACGAAGTGCTCAACAGCCGCAATTCCCCGCTCGTCGGCCGCGCCGTCGACTTCATCTACGCCAAGCGCCAGCGTCACGGCATGCTTCGGCGGGAAGTCGAGCGGCTCGTCAACCAGGACCGCAACACCTTTACTGCCGCGATGCTAGCGATGGGGGAAGGCGACGCGATGATTACCGGTACCACGCGCCCGTTCAGCCAGTCGCTGAGTCAGGTCCGGCTGGTCATCGACGACGATGAAGGGGCGACCCCGTTCGGGGTCAATATCATCGTCGGCCGCCATCAGACCGTATTGATCGCCGACACCGCGGTGACCGAGCGTCCGACCGCCGAACAATATGCCGCCTTTGCCATTCGTACCGCGGCTTTCTCACGCCGCATGGGTCAGGAGCCGCGCGTGGCGTTCATCAGCTACACGACGTTCGGCAACCCGCCCGGTCGACATATTGCCGAACTTCGCGATGCGGTAAAATTGCTCGACACGATCGTGACCGACTTTGAATATGAAGGGGAAATGGGACCCGACGTTGCGCTCAACCATGAGATGCAGGGGAAATATTATCCCTTCAGCAGGCTCTCCGGACCGGCGAACATCCTGATCATGCCAGGACTTCAATCGGCCAACATTTCGGCTAAACTGCTCCGCGCGCTTGGGGGTGAAAGCGTTCTCGGGCCATACCTCATGGGGATGGCGTTACCAGTGCAGATCGCGCCGATGACTGCCAGCTCGTCGGATCTGGTAACGCTGGCGGTGCTTGCCGCGGGTGGCGCCGACGCCATCCGTCGCCCCCGGCTTCCGGCTAGTTAAAGACGTTCGGCGCTCGATACCGCATCGACGGATCGCAATGCAGCGAGCAGCGCATGAAGGTGACCGAGGTCATGTACTTCCACGTCGAGGTGGAAGGTGTGGAAGCTGCCGTCGCGATGGGCGAGATGGAGATTGACGATGTTCGCTCCCTGCGCGCCCAGGATGCCGGCCATTTCCCCCAACGCCCCCGCCACGTCGCGAAGGATCACGCACAGCCGCGCCGTGCCGCCATCGCTTTCGTCGCCCCAGGCGAGATCGAGCCAGTCGGCGTCGATCCCGCTCGCCAACTGATCGCAGCCGATTACATGCACCTCAATACTTTCGTCCTTGCGACGAAGCCCCACAATCCGGTCGCCCGGGATCGGGTGGCAGCACCCTGCTAGGCTGAAGGCGACCCCCGGTGTCAGTCCCTTAATGGAGATCGCCTGACGTTGAGCAGACGGGCGCGGTGCGATGTCGGTACCGGCGGATCCGGGCATCAGCGCCTCCATCACCGCTTCGTCAGGCAATCGTTTGCGCGCGATGGCCATCATTAAGGCATCAGCGTCCTCAAGCTTCAATTTCTTGATCGCCCGGCCAAGCGCCTCCTTGGCGAGCGGCGCGGGAAGTCGCTCGACGATTTCGTCGTAAATCTTGGTCCCGAGTTCGATCGTTTCGTCACGTTCCTTATGCCGAACGAAGCGTCGCACCGACGAACGTGCCTTGCCAGTGACGACAAATCGCAGCCAGCTCGGCTGGGGATGCTGCGCGTCGGAAATCAGGATTTCGACCTGATCGCCATTGTCCAGCAAGGTGCGGAGCGGCACTACCCTGCCATTGACCTTCGCGCCGACCGTCTTGTCGCCCAAGGCGGTGTGAACGGCGTACGCAAAATCGACCGGAGTTGCGCCTTTCGGCAGCTGGATCAATTCACCCTTGGGGGTGAAAGCGAAGATCCGGTCCTGGTACATCGCCATCCGGGTGTGCTCGAGCAACTCTTCGGGGCTGTCGGCGTGATCAAGAATTTCCACGAGATCTTCGATCCATGGTACCTTGACGTCATCGACCGGCTTGCCTTCTTTGTATGCCCAATGCGCCGCCAGTCCGCGCTCGGCCTGGGCGTGCATGCTTCGATCCCGGATCTGGATTTCGATCCGCATTTTGGAATCGTGGATGACTGACGTGTGGAGCGATCGATAGCCATTGCGTTTGGGCGTCGAGATGAAATCCTTGAAACGCCCTGGAACCATCGGCCAGCGCTCGTGAATTAATCCCAGCGCGTGATAACAGTCCTCAGGCTTCGCGACGATCACTCGAAACGCCATCACGTCGGACAGTTGTTCGAAGCTGATGTGCCGTTCGGCCATCTTTTTCCAGATCGAGAAAGGATGCTTTTCGCGTCCCATCACGTCGGCCTGGAGCCCATGATCGGCCAGATGAAGCTGAAGCCCCAAACCGATCCGGCTGACGAGATCGCCACCGCTGGCATGAAGTTGCGCCAACCGCCGCTGGATCGAGGCGTAGGCGTCGGGCTCGATCTCCCGAAATGCCAGCGTCTGCATTTCGGTCATCATTTCGTACATGCCGATCCGCTCCGCCAACGGGGCGTAGATATCCATCGTCTCCTTGGCGATCCGACGACGCTTTTCTTCCGATTTGATGTGGTGGAGCGTGCGCATGTTGTGCAGACGGTCGGCCAGTTTGACCAGCAGCACTCGGATATCGTCGGACAAGGCGAGCAGGAATTTACGGAGATTCTCCGCAGCCCGCTCATTCTCCGATTGCGCCTCAATCTTGCTAAGCTTGGTCACGCCGTCGACCAACCGCGCGACGTTGGCACCGAACAGCTTCTCGATCTGCTCGTGCGTGGCGACCGTGTCCTCGATCGTGTCGTGCAGGATCGCGGTGACGATCGTCTCGTCGTCCAGCTTTAGGTCGGTGAGAATGCCCGCCACTTCGATCGGATGGCTGAAGTAGGGGTCGCCGGAAGCGCGAACTTGGGCGCCGTGAGCCTTCATCGAGAACACATACGCACGGTTAAGCAGAGCCTCGTCGGCGTCGGGATCGTAGGCCCGGACCTTCTCGATCAACTCATATTGGCGAAGCATAAGCCCATGTGGGGGGAGAGAGCACCGCTTCGCAAGTGCGAAAAAGGGCCGGGCCGCGGGAGGAGGTGCGGTCCGGCCCAGTCTTTAGCCGCGCGGGGAGGCGCGGTCGGGAGATCAGTTGGCGTTCGCGGTCGCGTTGGCACCGCTGGTCACCGCCTTGGCGGATGCATTGCATTTGGCGAGTTCCGCGACACCCAGCGGACGACCGTTGATGGCGAAGCTTTCCAGTCGACCTGCACGTTTGGCCAGCCCTTCGCACAGGATCGCCGGCCGGCTTTCCTGTGTGCTTCCGAGACAAGCACCGGTTCCGCAATTCCAGCTGATGTCGCGAGCGATGATCCGCGCGGTCGTGGGCTGGACGGCGGGCTTGGCAGCATAGGTTGCGGCGACGGCAGGCGCCCCGACAAGTGCGGCAGCCGCGGCGAACAGAGTGGCGATCCGGGACATGCATTGCTCCTGTAAGTTAGTTTCGAGATGAAACTAATTATGCAGAGTTGGTTGCACATCGCAACTGTTATTTTCTATCCAGCTATGCAATCATGCCATCAGCGGAGGGTAATGCGTTGAATCGACCGGTGCTGACCGACAATTCCGATATCGAGGCTTTCCGCGCCGCGGCTCTGCGCTGCCCCTTGCCGCCCGCAGTGGAATTGATTGGCGAAAAATGGGCCTTCCTCATTCTTCGTGGTGCGCTCAACGGGCTCCAACATTTCGAGCAGTTCCAGGCCGGGCTCGGAATTGCGCGAAACATTCTTTCCAACCGTCTTGCGAAACTGGTCGAGGGCGAGATCCTGGAGCGTCGCGCCGATCCCGACGATCGTCGCAAGGTGGTCTATTCGCTAAGTCCCAAGGGCGAAGCTTTGCTCCCCGTTGTGCTGGCGCTTCGGCAGTGGGGCGAGGATTGGGGGCACGGCAAGCAGGACATCATGCTCGCCGACCAGCGCGACGGTCAGCCGATCAAGCGCATCGCGATCCACGCCCAAGACGGACGCGAACTGAACCTCCATGAATTGATGTGGGTCGATCGCGGCAATGGCGCTTCGTTGAAACGGTCCCAGACCGCCTGATCGCTAAGCTGTGAACACAAAAAAGGGCGGCCCAACAGGACCGCCCCTTTGTATTCAATCTAGCGACGCTTACTCGTAGTCGCCGCCCGACGGGGTCGGGCGCGGCGGGGCGGCGGCGGTCAGGCGAAGCGCCTCGGCCGATTCGCTCAGGCTCGCCAGTTCATCGGTTTCGTCCTCTTCGTCGACGCGAACCTTTTGCAAATTGCCGACGATCGCTTCCTGAAGATGCTTCGGCTTGACCGTCTCTTCCGCAATCTCGCGCAGCGCGACGACAGGGTTCTTGTCGCGGTCGCGATCAATCGTCAGATCGGCACCGCCGCTGATCTGCCGCGCGCGCTGCGCCGCCGACAGCACCAGGTCGAACCGGTTCGGGATCTTGTCGACACAATCTTCAACCGTCACGCGCGCCATTGGTCGCTCCGCATATTGCTTGCCCATTTGGGGGAAGCGGCGAGATAGGAGATCGCCGCCCGATAGTCAACAAAAAGGCCCGCTTGCACCGCCTGCCCCGCCGCTGCACAGCAGGGCCATGAACCGACCACCGGCCCCGGCTTCCAGCCGCATCGTCACCGTCGACGGCAATCGGCTGACCTTCCTGCCCGACGGTCCGGACCGGTTGACGGCCTTGCTGGAACTGATCGGGTCGGCGCGCAAAAGCCTGCGCCTGCTCTACTATATCTATGCCGACGATGCTTCGGGACGGCAGGTCCGCGAAGCCCTGATCGACGCCGTCAATCGCGGCGTGGAGGTCGCGCTGCTGATCGACGGCTTTGGCAGCTCCGCCACTCCGCAAACCTATTTCACCGAGTTGAGCGAATCCGGTGCCCGCTTTTGCCGCTTCCTGCCCCGCCTCGGTCGTCGCTATCTGATCCGCAATCACCAGAAGCTGGCACTCGCCGACGACCATCGCGTGTTGATCGGCGGTTTCAACATCGAGGACGATTATTTCGCGACCGCGGACGAAGGTGGGTGGCGCGACACCGGTTTGCTGGTCGAAGGGCCGGCAGCGGCGCGACTGGCACCATATTTCGACGCGCTCATGGACTGGGCGATGACCAAGCGCAGCAAGATTCGCGATCTGCGCGCGATTATTCATCGATATAGCGAGACCGGCGGCAAGCTGCAGTGGCAGTTCGGCGGACCGATGCGGCTCAGCCCATGGGCCAATTCGACGTGCCGCGACCTTGCACGCGGCAGCGATGTCGAGATGATCGCGGCCTATTTCGCGCCACCTGCGGGCATGCTGCGGCGGATTGCCCGGGTCGGATGGAACGGCACCGCGCGGGTCGTCACTGCCGCCAAGTCGGACAATACCGCCACCATCGCAGCCGCGCGCTTCACGTACGGCCGGCTGCTCAAGCGGGGCGTGCGCGTGTTCGAGTATCAGCGGTCAAAGCTTCATTCGAAGCTGCTCGTGCTCGACGATGTCGCGCACGTCGGTTCGTCCAATTTCGACTATCGAAGCATCTACCTCAACCTGGAGATGATGCTTCGGGTCGAGGACGCGGAATTCGCATCGCTGATGCGACTCTACTTCGAAGGGGAGCTGGAGGCCTGCCTGGAAATTACCCCCGCAGTCCATGCTGCAAGATCGAACGTGCTGAACAAGCTGAAGTGGGCAATGTCGTTCTTCGTCGTGAGCATTGCCGATTATACCGTGACCCGCCGCCTCAATTTCGGCGGCGAGTGATCAATCAGCTGGTCGCCGGTTCGCGATAGGCCCAGAACAGGGTCGCGGGCGGCACGTTGATCCACTCGAAACCGCGGTCGATGCGCTCGAAATAAGGAGCGATGAATTCGCGCACCTTGGGGCTGAACTGGTAGACCAGGAACGCTCCGCCGGCGCGGATCACGCGCGAGGTCGCCGCGCCGATCGCCTGGCCAACGCCCGGCGGCAAAGTCGAAAAGGGGAGACCCGAAAGTACATAATCGGCATGCTGAAAACCGGCATCGGCGACGATCTTTTCTACATCGGCGGCCGAACCGAGTACCGCAACCAGCCGCGGATCGTCTATTTCCTTGGCCAGGAATTTGATGAAATCCTCATTGGTGTCGATCGCGATCAACTTGGCGTCGGGTGCAAGTCGATCCAGAATGGGGCGAGTGAAGGTGCCGACGCCCGGGCCATATTCGACGAACAGCTTGACCTTGTCCCACTCCACCGGCTCGAGCATCCGGTCGATCAACACCTTACTCGAAGGGATGACGGAGCCGACCATCACTGGATTCTTTATAAATCCGCGGAGAAAGCGCCATTTCGGGCTGATCGCACGGCGCGCGACGTTGGAGACGAAACGGCGCGGGCCTTTGAGCGTTCGCGCGGACGAAATGGTCATGAAGTCTCCGACGGGGAGGAAAGAGCGGCCCTCGCGTTGGCAAAAGAGCGCCTTCTTGGCAAGTTTGTTCCACGGCTTTGCGGTATGCCGAGTGAAGTCTAAGGGGCGATGATGTTCCGCCACTCCACGAACATAGCGTCAAGATCGGGCGTTGCCGGGACGGCGATGAGCACCCCCAACTTCGTCCTTCTGTTCGCCGCGATGCTGGTCGCGGCCGCTGGGAATACGGCGCTTCAGTCGGTGATGCCGGCCATCGGTCGCGAAATCGGCATTGCCGATTTGTGGGTGGCCGTGGCCTACACCTGGTCGGCGGTGCTGTGGGTCGCGTTTGCCCCATTTTGGGCCGCCCGAAGCGATCGGCACGGAAGAAAAAGACTGATCCTGCTTGGGCTTGGCGGATTTATCGTGTCGATGACCTTATGTGGATTCGCGCTGGTTGCCGGTCTCAAAGGAATGATCGGGGGCGCGGCGACCTTCGTTCTCTTCGCGCTTTTTCGTGCGATCTACGGTTCGCTTGGATGTGCCACTCCTTCCGCCACCCAGGCCTATCTTGCCTCACGCACACGCCGCTCAGCCCGTGTCACCGCTCTGTCGGCACTGACGTCCGCGTTCGGCGTGGGCACGATCCTCGGTCCTGGTCTGGCGCCCTTGTTCGTCGTCCCCGGCATCGGTCTTCCGGGTCCGTTGTTCGCCTTCGCCCTGATCGGGATTGCGACCTTCGCCGCAATTCTTACCTGGCTCCCCGACGACAGCAAACCGCGCCACGGTCGGCGTGCGGGACGCGGGGCGGCGATGTCCTACCCGTCGATCGCCTCGCCCGTGACGGGCGCCAGCGTCGTCGCCGCCACCTCGCCGCACTCCACAGCCCCGGTCAGATGGAGCGATCCACGGATCCGCCGCTGGATCGCCTCGGGGGTCGTATCCGGTCATGCCCAGGCCGCATCGCTGACGTGCGTCGGCTTCTACGTCATCGACCGGCTAGGAATCGCGCCGTCAGGTTCCGAAGGCCCGATCTCGATCGTAATGATCGCGGGGGCGGGTGCCGGGCTCGCCGCGCAATGGGCATTGATACCGAGGCTCGGCCTCGGTCCTCGTGCGCTCCTGCTTTGGGGCACGCTGATCGCTGCGGTGGGACTTGGGTCGATGGTCATTGCCGACGACCTCTACGGCGTGGTGCTGGGCTTCGCCGTTTCCTCGCTTGGCTTCGGATTCACCCGCCCAGGATTTACCGCCGGCTCTTCGCTCGCCGTTTCCCTCGCCGAGCAAGGCAGCGTCGCCGGCGTGATCACGGCCGCCAACGGCATCTCCTTCGTCGCCGCCCCAGCAGTCGGAATGCTGCTTTACGGCGCCGATCCGAGACTGCCGTTTGCGCTGTCAGCTATTCTCCTGCTGATCCTCGCTTCCTGGGTCCGCGCACGGCTTTAACCGTCCGAAGGCTTCGGCCCGCGCGGTTGCAGCATGCCCGGCGTTACGAAACCGATGCCTCCGGTCGGCCGCACCGCATCGCTCTTCAGCGTTTCCCGGATCTTGGCGTAATCGGCGACCATTTCTTCGGTGACCGAGGCACGCGTGTCCTTCAGCGCGTCCTCGAAATCCGCCATCGTCACCTCGGCTGAATCGAGCCCGCGGCGCAGCGCGGAGAGGCCGGCCCGGCGCGTGAGATCCTCCAGATCGGCGCCGGTGAAGTTTTCCGTCCGGCGCGCCAGTGCTTCCAGATCGACGTCGGCGGCGAGCGGCATGCCCTTGGTGTGGATTGCAAGGATCCGCCGTCTCCCGCCGGTATCCGGGGTGCCGACATAGATCAATTCGTCGAACCGGCCGGGCCGGAGCAACGCCGGGTCGATCAGATTGGGGCGATTGGTGGCGCCGATCAGGACGACGTTGTTGAGTTCCTCCAACCCGTCCATCTCGGCAAGGATGGTGTTGACCACGCGTTCGGTCACCTGGGGTTCGCCCATGCCGCCGCCACGCGCCGGGACCAGACTGTCGAGTTCGTCGATGAAAATCACCGTCGGGGCTACCTGTCGCGCCCGGGCGAACAGTCGCGCGATCTGCTGTTCGCTTTCCCCATACCATTTGCTCAACAGGTCGCTCGATTTGGTGGCGATGAAATTGGCCTCGGACTCGCGCGCTGTGGCCTTGGCCAGTAGAGTCTTGCCGGTTCCCGGTGGGCCGTAGAGCAGGAAACCCTTGGCGGGCCGGATGCCAAGCCGCCGAAAGGCGTCGGGGTGCTTGAGCGGAAGCTCGACGCCTTCGCGCAATTTATCGCGCGCTTCGTCCAGGCCGCCCACGTCGTCCCAACTGATGTTGGGCACCTGCACCATCACTTCACGCATCGCCGACGGCTGGACGCGTTTTAGCGCATTATCGAAATCGGCATTGTCGACCGACAATTGGTCAAGCACTTCGGTCGGGATGATGGCATCATCAAGGTTGATCTTGGGCAGGATGCGCCGCACCGCTTCCAGCGCCGCCTCCCTCACTAGCGCGGCCAGATCGGCACCGACGAAGCCGTAGGTCCGCCGGGCGAGCGCATCGAGGTCGACTTCGTCGGCCAGCGGCATGCCGCGGGTATGAATGCCGATGATCTCGCGCCGTCCGGTCTCGTCGGGGACGCCGACCACGATCTCGCGATCGAACCGGCCGGGCCGACGAAGCGCCTCGTCGATCGCTTCGGGGCGATTGGTCGCGGCGATAACGACCAGATTTTGCCGCGCCTCGATCCCGTCCATCAGCGTGAGCAGTTGCGCGACCAGCCGTTTTTCGGCCTCGCCGCTGACTTGTCCACGCTTTGGGGCGATCGAATCGATCTCGTCGATGAAGATGATCGACGGTGCGGCCTTGCCGGCTTCCTCGAAGATATCGCGCAGCCGCTTTTCGCTCTCGCCATAGGCCGAGCCCATGATTTCGGGGCCGGCGATGTGGAAGAAGTGGGCGTCGCTTTCATTGGCCACCGCCTTGGCCAGCCGGGTCTTGCCGGTGCCGGGCGGGCCGTGGAGCAGAACACCCTTGGGCGGATCGACGCCGAGTTGCTGGAACAGCTCGGGATGGCGAAGGGGAAGCTCGACCATTTCGCGCAAGGCATCGACCGTCTCGCGCATTCCGCCCAGATCGTCATAGGTGACGTCGGCGCGGCGCTCGCCCTCCTTTTCAGTATATTCGGGGAGAAGTTCGACGACCGTATCGGGGCCGATGTGGACGATCCCACGCGGGGTGGCGGACACGATCGTCATCCGCACTTCCTGAAGCGAAAAGGCCGGCGCATTGAGCATCTGGCGGATGTTTTCGGGCATGTCGGCGGTCGAGCGCTGGTGACCGAGGGTCGCGACCGTATCGCCAGCCGTCAGCGGCCGGTCGAGAAAGCTGCGCTTTAACGCGTCCGCCGACCCCTGAAGACGGATGTTGCTCACCGCGGGGGCGAAGACCACCCGGGTGGCGGGCTTGGACACCGCCTTGCGGATGGTGACGAAGTCCGAACTCCCAACTCCAGCGTTGGCACGCTGCAGGCCGTCGAGCCGGATGATGTCGAGGCCCTGGTCATCGTCGTACGGACGGATGGCCCGCGCGGCGGTCGATCGTTTACCGATGATCTCGATTACATCGCCTTCGGTCAGCCCGAGAGCCTGCATCGTCGCCTGGGGCACGCGCGCGATGCCGCGACCGCCCTCGGCAGGGGTCAGGATCGCTACCTGCAGGCGCTGGCTTGGGGTTTCGGCGTCGGCCATCGATCATCCTCTTGTATCTTGAATATGGTCACGCGCACGTTTCTGCAGCGTGCATCGCACGAACGGAGCCGCCCGCGCGAGGTTCAATATGGAACCGGCGACGGCCAAAAAAAGGGCCGAGCGTTGCCGCCCGGCCTGAAGTTTTTGGAGAGGATGCCTCGAAAGGCATGATCAATATTGCACTGCACAATCAACTTCGCAAGTGCAAAATCGCAGTGCAGCGAACATTTGTCTGCTTGGTCGCGGATCAGTATTTGATCGCCGCCGTGACCTTGCGCAGCAACCAGCGGGGCAGCAGGCGATGGCCTTGCGCGCCGGCCTTGTTGACAAGGCCGGGGATCGCGACGGCGCGGTTTTGGTCGAGGGCCTCCAGACCGAGGGCGACGACGTCTTCTGAGCGGGCGCTCATCTTGTCGAATGCACCATTGCCCTTGAAACCGGCGACGTCGCCAAACTCGGTTTTGGTCGGGCCGGGGCAGAGGGCGGTGACCTTGATGCCCCGGCCGGACACTTCTTCGTGCAGCGCTTCGGTGAAGGAGAGGACGAAGGCCTTGGTCGCGAAGTAGGTGGCCATGCCGGGGCCGGGCTGGAAGGCGGCGGTCGAGGCGACGTTGAGAATCGCGCCCGACCTGCGTTCGAGCATCGGTCCGAGCATCATATGGCAAAGGTCGACCAGGGTGCCGCAGTTGAGGTCGATCATGTTTCGCTGGCGGGGCCCGTCGAGCGCCGCGAATTTACCCCACAAGCCAAAACCGGCATTGTTTACAAGCACTTGGCAATGTTCGCCATGCGCCGAAAGGTTCGCCGCCAGTGCGGTCGCGGCACCCGGCAAGGCGAGGTCCATCGCCACCGCGCGGGCGTTGCCGACTTCCTTGACCAGCGCGTCGAGCTGCGGCTTGCGACGGGCGACCAGAACCAATTGCTCACCGCGCGCGGCGCAGGCCCGGGCGAAATCCGCACCGAGCCCGGCCGACGCGCCGGTGATCAGCGTGACTGCAGCGGTCAGGCGACGGTCGCCTTGACGATGCTGCCCGGATTGCGGACCGGTTCACCGGTCGGAAGCGCGTCGACATGCTCCATGCCGCTCTCGACCTCTCCCCAGACGGTATACTGGTTGTCAAGGAAGCCGGCGTCGGTGAAGCAGATGAAGAACTGGCTGTTGGCGCTGTTGGGGCTCGACGAGCGGGCCATCGAGCAGGTGCCACGGACATGCGGCTCGCTGGAGAATTCGGCCTTCAGGTCGGGCTTCGGGCTTCCACCCATGCCGGTGCCGGTGGGATCGCCGCCCTGTGCCATGAAACCGGGGATGACACGGTGGAAGACGACGCCGTCGTAGAAACCGTCGCGGGCAAGCTCGGTAATCCGTTCGACATGGCCCGGCGCGAGGTCGGGGCGAAGCTTGATCACGACGTCGCCGCCGGTCGAAAGGGTCAGGGTCAGGGTGTTGGCGTCGGCCATGAAACGTCTCCGGATAATGGGTATGCGGCGGCCTTTAAGCGCCCCGCGCGGGTTGCGCCAGAGGCAGCGCGGCCATAGGAGGGCGCGCCATAGGGCAATGACGTCGGCAGGGGAGTGGCAATGAGCGAAAGCGACGACATCGCCGCCATCACGCTCGCCCCGGCAGCGTCTGACGTCCCCCCGCCCGAAGCCGAACGCCGCGCCGTGCTTGACGAGGACGACCGGCTGCGCCCCGATTTCGTCGCCAAGGTGCTCGACGCGGTCGAAGCGGGCGATAACGAGACCGCCCGCGCCCTGGTCGAGCCACTCCACCCGGCCGACGTCGCCGACCTGATCGAGCTTGCCGCCGCCGACGAGCGCGAAGGGCTGGTCGCGGCGCTGGCCGAAATCGTCGACGCCGACGTCTATGCCGAACTCAACGAGCATGTCCGCGAAACATTGATCGACGAGATGGACGCGGCGCAGGTCGCCGACCTCGCCGGGCAGCTGGATACCGACGACGCCGTCGCGATCATCGAGGACATGGACCGCGCCGAGCAGCAGGCGGTGCTGTCGGCGATGGAACCCGACGACCGGGCCGCGGTCGAAGAAGCGCTGACATATCCCGAGGAAACCGCCGGTCGCCTGATGCAGCGCGACCTGATTGCGGTGCCCCAGCATTGGACCGTCGGTCAGGTCATCGACTATTTGCGCAAGGGCGAGGACTTGGCCGACGACTTCTGGGAAGTGTTCGTCGTGTCCCCGATCCACCACCCGGTTGGGACCTGCAAGCTGTCGACCATCCTGCGCAGTCCGCGATCGATCAAGGTCAGCGACATCATGCTGGAGGAGCAGACGCTGATCCCGGTCGACATGGACCAGGAAGAAGTGTCGCTGCGGTTTCAGAAATATGCGTTAATTTCGGCCGCGGTGGTCGATCCGTCGGGACGGCTGGTCGGCATGATCACGGTCGACGACATCGTCCACATCATCCAGGAAGAAGCCGGCGAGGACGCGCTGCTGCTGTCCGGCGCGGGCGACGGCGACATCAACGAGCCGGTCATAGAGACGTATCGATCGCGCGTCCGCTGGCTGGCCGCGAACCTGATGACCGCGCTCGTCGCCTCGTCGATCATCCGCATCTTCGAGCATTCGATCGAGCGGCTGGCGGTGCTTGCGGTACTGATGCCGATCGTCGCCGGGGTCGGCGGTAATGCCGGAACGCAGACGCTGGCGGTGACGGTCCGCGCCATCGCCACCAACCAGCTAACCGGGTCCAACCGCTGGCGCGCGGTCGGGCGCGAACTTCGGGTCGCGCTGATGAACGGCATCACCATCGCATTACTGATCGGGGTCGCGGTGACACTCGTGCTTGGATCGGCGCAGCTCGGCGCGGTGATCGCGGCGGCGATGCTGACCAATATCGTCATCGCCGGTTTTGCCGGGGTGCTCGTTCCCCTCACCATGGAACGCTACGGTGCCGACCCCGCGGTGGCGAGCAGCGTCTTCGTGACCATGATTACCGATTCGATGGGCTTTCTGGCCTTCCTGGGGCTTGCGACCTGGGTTGGACTGGTCCCGTAATCTTTTGCCTATCACCCTTGGGAGAGGTGGTGCGAAGCGCCGGGGGGCACTCAACCAGCCCCTCCCCCTTTTTAGGGGGAGGTGCCCCGAAGGGGCGGAGGGGGCACTTGCTCGTTCAGAAAAGCCCCCCTCCGTCAGCTTCGCTGACACCTCCCACTGGAAGGGGGAGGGGCTGGGGTCAGCTCGTTTCCCATTCTCAGTTGGAGGGGCGGTTGAACACCTGCTTCAACCCGCTACATCACCCCCGTGGCGCTCCACCTCTCCAAAGTCGCTTTCTCCTGCGCCAGCGTCGAGACGCTCGAGCGCCGGGTGATCGCGCGCTCCAGCGGCGGGGAAATGCGCGTGCCGACGCGTATGCGCCCCAAGCGCGCCGACGAATTGATCGGCGGGGCGCTGCACTGGATCGTCAAGCACCGGATCGTCGCACGGCAGGAAATCCTGCGGATCGAGGATCGCAAGGACGGACGGATCGACATCGTGCTGTCGGAGAAACTGGTCGCGGTCGCCCCGGCTCCGAAGCGTGCCCACCAGGGCTGGCGGTATCTGGAGGATGACGCCGCCCCTGGCACCGACGCCGACGACAGCGGTATGAGCGAATTGCCGCCCCGCATGTACGCCAAGCTGGCGGGGCTGGGGCTGCTGTAGGCCGTTTGCAGTTTCTTTACCGGTCCGCGCGATCATTCTTGGGATGACGATTTCGATCCTGCTTGGCGTGGCGCTTGGCGCCGGCGCGCCCGAACCGGTGGTATGGACCAAGATGGCCGACCCCGACCCGCACTATGTCGCGCCCAAGGCGTCGGCGAGCGAACGGCGTGCCACCGCCAAGTCCAAGGCGCGGCGCGGCGTGGAGCCGGACAATCTGGACGATGCAGTCGTCAATCTGATGCAGGCCGCCGCCGAGGCCGATCGGGCAGCCCAGCGCGACTACGAGCGGCAAATCCGCGAGGCCGAGGCAACCATCGAACGCGCGCGCCAGATAGCCGAACAGGCAGAATCCCGCGAGGAATCCACGCCACAGCGATAAGCGAATTGCCGCTTAGCGACAGCCGCTGACGCTGGCTGATCCCTTGGTGGTGACGATGCAGGACGGCTTGCCGCCCAGCGTCACCGCGGACACCCCGAGCGCATCGACCTTGGCGGTGCCGGTCGCGGTCAGCTTGACGATCGCCGGGCCTTGCGCACCGATCACCGCATCCTTGGCCGTTAGCCCTTCGGCATCGAGCGACGAGCTTCCACGCACCGTGGCAGTGACCTTGCCGGCAGTGCCCGCCAGCCTGGCACTCGCGGCCCCGGCCAGCGATAGCTGGAGCTGGTCGACCTCGACCCGGTCGATGGTCAGCGCCCCGGCACCCTGCGCCGACGCTTCGAATTTCAGGCCGCGCACGCGGTTGATCGCCAGGCTTCCGGCGCCGTTGACGAACGCCGCGGTGAGGTCGTGAGTGCCGATGGCGACGGTCACCGGTCCGGCGGATTCGCCGGGGTAGCCGCCCCACGACGCCGAGCTCTTGGCGCGCACCACGAGCGTCCGCCCCTCGACGACGATGTCGACCGGATCGAGCGCGCGCATCGACCCCGTGGCACGCGCGAAAGGCGGGGCGCCAACCGTCAGGACGACGCGATAGTCGCCATCGATCCGTACCCGGTCGAACCCCGACACGCCGAAATTGCGGGTCGAATCGGCGGCGGATGCGGGGACGCCGACGGTCAGGAGGAGCGCGGCGAGAAGGAGCTTGGTCATGGCTCCTTGTCGCCGCACATGGTTAACAAGTTGCTAGCAGCCTAGCCGCAGGTGACGTCGCCTGATCCGACCTTGCTGACGTCGCACTTGGCGCCGCCGGTGATCACGACGTCGCCCGATCCGGCGATGCTGATCTTGGCGGTGTCGCTGGCACTGGCCTTGGCGCTGCCCGACCCGCCGATCGCCACACTGGCGGTCCTGGCGGCGAGCCCCGACGCATCGACGTCGCCCGAACCGCCAATCTTGATCGCGGTCGATTGGGCGGTGCCCGCGGCAGTGATGCTGCCCGAACCGCCGACCGACAGATCGACCGCGCTTCCGGCGACCGAGCGCAGATTGAGGTCGCCCGAGCCGCCGATCGCACCCTTGAAGTCGCCGCTCACCTTGTCGACCGAAATGCCCCCCGAACCGGAAATCGCCGCCCCGCTCAGCGAGGCGGTGCTGACGGCAAACTTGGCCGATCCGCTCTTGCCCCAGTTCCAGCCGAAGCCGTTTTTTCTGACGGGCCGGATCTTCAGGACATTGCCCTCGACCACGACCTCGGTTTCGTCGAGCAATTTGCCGCCGCCGGTCGCCTTGGCCGATGGTGACCCGCCGGTGGAGACGATCACGTCATACGGTCCCGACACCTCGATCCGGTCGAACGCGCCGACTTGATAGGTGCGACTGACGGTGGGACCGGGATCGCGTTCCTCGGCGTTGGCACCGATGTGGCAGGCGGTCAGTGCGACGAAACTCGCGGCGGTGGCGACAATGCGAAACATGGGTTGGCCTCCTTGTGTATTAGTGGTGCAATACACCCAATCGCTGGGTTTGGCAAGCCAATTGCAGAGCCGTCGCCCGCGCGTGCCGACAAATCCTTCGACAGGCGCTAAAGCCGTGGGGTCGAGGCTGGCAGCAGGAACGGATGAGCGTAGTGAAGACTGAAGTTGGACAAGCGACCGAAAGCGGCGACCAGCCCGCCGAGCGCGTGTTGCTGGATCGGCTCCGCCAGGCACCGGACGATGTCGGGGCGATCGTCGAATTGGCCGGGCTGGCGGTCGGCAAGGGCGCCATTGGCCGGGCGGCGGCGCTGCTTCGTCGGGCGCTAGACCTAGCGCCCGATGCGCATGACGTGCGCGCGCACTTGGCCGCGCTCCACCAGCAACAGGCGTATTATCCCGCGGCGCTGGCGCTGATCGGGCAGCTTCCGCCGCCGATCCGCGCCGACTTCGACGTGGCGGCGATGGAAGGCGCGCTACGCGGCCAGATCGGCCAGCGCGCGCAGGAGATCGTCATCTATCAGCGGCTGCTCACCGAGCGGCCCGACGAACCGGTGTTGTGGCGCAGCCTGGGGAGCGCGCTCCATTTTGCCGGGCGCGATCGGGAGGCGGTCGCCGCGCTTCGCCGGGCGATCGCGCTTCGGCCCCATTTTGGCCAGGCCTATTGGGAGCTGGCGAACCAGAAGAGCTTTCGCTTCGGCGACGACG
The DNA here is from genome assembly GCA_963740965.1 of uncultured Alphaproteobacteria bacterium. Taxonomy (GTDB): domain Bacteria; phylum Pseudomonadota; class Alphaproteobacteria; order Sphingomonadales; family Sphingomonadaceae; genus Sphingomicrobium. The sequence goes on along the minus strand of CAVUFW010000002.1, from coordinate 76,199 downwards.
ACGTCGCGGCGATGGAAGAGGGACTGCGCGCACCGATCGCGGACGACGACCGGATCCACCTGTCGTTCGCGCTCGGCCGCGCGTTTGAGGGCCGCAAGGACTATGCGCGATCGTTCGATCATTATGCCGCCGGCAACCGGCTGCAGAAGGCGGGGGCGAAAAGCACCGGCGGGGAACTTACCGCGCAAGTCGACCGGTCGATCGAGACGTTCACTGCCGACCTCTTTGCCCACCGCGAGGGCGCGGGCGACCCGTCCGATGCGCCGATTTTCGTGGTCGGGCTGCAGCGGTCGGGATCGACCCTGATCGAACAGATCCTTGCCAGCCATCCCGCCATCGAGGGCACTGCAGAGCTGCCAACCATGCAGCAATTGTGGGAGGAGACGATGCACCGCGCGGGCCGCGACGGGCGCGACCCGTTCGATTATCTCGCCGCGCTCGACCCCGCCGAACTGCGCCGGCTGGGGGAGGCCTATCTGGCGCGGACCCGAAGCTTTCGCCATCTCGGCAAGCCGCGGTTCGTCGATAAATTGCCCGCCAACTGGCTCAATCTGGGGCTGATCCGGCTGATCCTGCCGAACGCCCGGATCGTCGATGCGCGGCGGCACCCGATGGCGTGCGGCCTGTCCAACTTCAACCAGCTTTACGCCACCGGGGTGGAGTTCAGCTATGACCTGGAACGGATCGGGCGGACGTACCGCGAATATCTGCGGCAGATGCGGCATTTTCATGCGGTGCAGCCGGGCGCCATGTTTACGCTGACCAACGAGGCGCTGGTTGACGATCCCGAGGGATCGGTGCGCGGGTTGCTGGCGTTCGTCGGGGTGCCGTACGACGCGGCGTGTCTTGCGTTTCACGAGAATGCGCGCGCCGTGCAGACGCCGAGCGCAAGCCAGGTGCGCCGGCCGATCAATCGCGACGGGGTCGAACATTGGCGCCATTACGCGCCGTGGCTCGGGCCGCTCGAAGCCGCGCTCGGCAATGCGATCGACGACTGGCAGCATTAGCGCGCGGTCCGGATGCGAAAAGGGCGCCCCGTGAGGGACGCCCTTTCTGTCGGTCGGTTGCCGGGCGGATCAGGCCGCGACTTCCTTGGCCTTGTTGTGGATCGCGGCGGCCTTGTTGAGGATCTCGAGGATCTTGACCAGAGCGGCCTTTTCGTCGGTTTCCTCCATCGCGCCAAGCTCGCGCGCCAGGCGCGACGAGGCGGCTTCGAAGATCTGACGCTCCGAATAGCTCTGCTCCGGCTGATCGTCGGCGCGGAACAGGTCGCGGGTCACTTCGGCGATCGAGGTGAGATCGCCCGAATTGATCTTCGCTTCATATTCCTGCGCGCGGCGCGACCACATGGTGCGCTTGACCTTGGGCTTGCCGGTGAGGGTTTCGAGCGCGTCCTTCATGGTCTTGTCGCTCGACAGCTTGCGCATCCCGACCGCGTCCGCCTTGCCGACGGGCACGCGCAGGGTCATGCGCTCTTTTTCGAAACGCAGAACGTACAGGTCGAGGCTGGTCCCGGCGATTTCGGTATTCTGAAGCTCGACCACGCGGCCGACGCCATGCTTGGGGTAAACGACAAAATCACCTACATCGAAGCTTAGAGCTTTCGCTGCCATCAATTTGACCTTTCCGTTGCCGGTTCTGGCGGTCCTCGAAGGTGCCGAATCGTCCCCCAAAACGACTCGCGGTCGAGGTGCCCTTTGTCCGGTGTTCCTGCAATTTAGGAGGCCGCCGCAGGATGCGACCGCCCTCAGTACCGATTATATAGCATGAAAATGCTCAAATCTCCAGTCCAAGCTGGATCGGCATCGCGGAGTCATCATTTTGCAGCATATGCAGCCCCAGCCCGAGCAGGCGTATCCCCTTGGGCACCGGCATCAACCGGGCCAGCAGGTCTTGCCCGACGGCGGTAAAGTCGGCCCGCGTTTCGACCGGCACCGGCAGGCTTCGCGAGCGGGTGATGAGGGTGAAGTCGGCAAACTTGACCTTCAGCGTCACCGTCCGTCCGCGGGCGCCGGCCCGCTCGATGCGGGTCCAGGCGAACCCCGCCACTCGTTCGAGCTGCTGGGCAAGCTCGATCGGGTCCCTGAGGTCGGTGTCGAAGGTCCGCTCCGCGCTGACCGATTTGTTGGGACGATCGGACTTGACCTGCCGATCGTCGATCCCGCGCGCGATCCGCCAGTACCAACCCCCGCTGCTTCCGAAATGCCCTTCCAGTTCGGGCAACGACCAGGCGGCAAGATCGGCCCCGGTGTGGATCCCGAGCCGCTCCATCTTCGCCGCAGTGACCGGGCCTACGCCGTGGAAACGCTTGACCGGGAGAGTCGCGACGAACGCCGCCCCGCGCTCTGGGGTGATGACGCAAATGCCGTCGGGCTTGTTGTGGTCGGACGCGAGCTTCGCGATGAACTTGCAGTACGACACGCCGGCCGAGGCGGTGAGACCGGTCTCGGCGCGAATGCGTGCGCGAATCTGTTCGGCGATGGCGCGCGCGCTTCCCAGGCCGTGCCGATCCTCGCTGACGTCGAGATAGGCTTCGTCGAGCGACAGCGGCTCGATCAGGTCGGTATAATCGGCAAAGATTTCGCGGATCTGATTGGACACCGCCTTGTAGACGTCGAAGCGCGGCTTGACGAACACCAGATCGGGGCAGCGGCGCTTCGCGGTCACCGACGGCATGGCCGACCGCACCCCGAACACCCGCGCTTCGTAACTGGCCGCCGCGACCACCCCGCGATGCCCTCCCCCGACCGCCACCGGCCGCCCCTTCAGCGCGGGATCGTCGCGCTGTTCGACCGACGCGTAAAAGGCGTCCATGTCGACATGAATGATCTTTCGCGGCGGTGCTTCGTTCACGTTGCGTTCGATAGCTTGGCTTCGCCCCCGAGTCATGCTTTAGGGCCGGTCGATCTTTCCTTCAGGAATCACGATGAACATCCACGAATATCAGGCCAAGGAACTGCTTGCCAAATTCGGCGTCCCTGTCCCGGCGGGCCATGCCGCGATGAGCGCCGACGAAGCGGTCGAAGCGGCGAAGCAGCTTCCCGGTCCGTTGTGGGTCGTGAAATCGCAGATTCACGCCGGTGGCCGCGGCAAGGGCAAGTTCACCGAGCTTGGCCCCGATGCAAAGGGCGGCGTGCGGCTGGCGCATTCGATCGACGAAGTCCGCGCCCATGCCGATGAAATGCTGGGCAAGACGCTGGTCACGATCCAGACCGGCCCCGAAGGCAAGCAGGTCCAGCGCCTGTACATCACCGACGGCGTGGACATCGCCAAGGAATTCTATCTCGCCCTGCTGGTCGACCGCGAAACCGGGCGGATCGCGATCGTCGCCTCGACCGAAGGCGGAATGGATATCGAGGCGGTGGCGCACGACACCCCCGACCGGATCGAGACGATGACGATCGATCCCGCCACGGGCCTGATGCCGCACCACGGGCGCGCGGTCGCGGCGGCGCTCGGCCTGACCGGCGACCTGGCCAAGCAGGCGCAGCACGTGCTGGCCAAATTGTACGACACCTTCATCGGCACCGACGCCGCGCAGATCGAGATCAACCCGCTTGCGGTGGCCGAGGACGGCAAGCTGCTGGTGCTCGACGCCAAGGTCGGTTTCGACGCGAACGCCATGTTCCGCCACAAGGATCTGGCCGAGCTGCGCGACCTAACCGAAGAAGATCCGATGGAGATCGAGGCGTCGAAGTACGACCTGGCCTACATCAAGTTGGACGGCGACATCGGCTGCATGGTCAACGGTGCCGGCCTCGCCATGGCGACGATGGACATCATCAAGCTGAACGGTGCCTTCCCGGCCAACTTTCTCGACGTCGGCGGCGGCGCGAGCAAGGAAAAGGTCACCGCGGCGTTCAAGATCATCCTCAGCGATCCCGCGGTGAAGGGCATTTTGGTCAATATTTTCGGCGGGATCATGAAGTGCGACGTCATCGCCGACGGGATCGTCGCGGCCGCGCGCGAAGTGAATATTTCGGTCCCGCTGGTGGTCCGGCTGGAGGGAACCAACGTTGCCGAGGGCAAGGCGATCCTGGCTAATTCGGGCCTGCCGATCGTCAGCGCCGACGACCTTGGCGATGCGGCGCGCAAGATTGTCGCGGAAGTCAAAGTAGCAGCTTAATCGTTCGGAGAAGCAGACATGAAACTCCTCGTCGCGGTCAAACGGGTGATCGATTATAACGTCAAGCCGCGGGTCAAAATGGATGGCAGCGGGATCGACCTTGCCAACGTCAAGATGTCGATGAACCCGTTCGATGAAATTGCGGTCGAGGAAGCCATTCGCCTGCGCGAAAAGGGCGCCGCGACCGAGATCGTCGCGGTATCAGTCGGGCCGGCCAAGGCGCAGGAAACACTGCGCACCGCGCTGGCGATGGGTGCCGACCGGGCGATCCTGATCCAGACCGACGACGAAGCGGAGCCGCTGGCCGTCGCCAAGATCCTGAAGGGCGTGGTCGAGGAAGAGCAGCCGGGGCTGGTAATCCTGGGCAAGCAGGCGATCGACGACGATTCCAACCAGGTCGGGCAGATGCTCGCGGCGCTGCTGGGCTGGCCGCAAGGCACCTTCGCGTCGAAGGTCGAAGTTGCCGGGTCGGACGTCAACGTGACGCGTGAGGTCGACGGCGGGCTAGAGACGCTGAAGCTTGCCACCCCCGCGATCGTCACTACCGATCTTCGCCTCAACGAGCCGCGCTACGCCTCGCTGCCAAACATCATGAAAGCCAAGTCCAAGCCGCTGGCGACCAAGTCGCCCGGCGATTACGGGGTCGACGTCGCCCCGCGGCTGGAAACGCTCAAGGTGGTCGAGCCATCGAAGCGGACCGCCGGGGTCAAGGTCGCGTCGGTCGATGAACTGGTCGAAAAACTCAAGGTATTGGGAGTGGTGAAGTGAAGACGCTTGTCCTGATCGAACATGAAGGCGGCGCGATCAAGGACGCCACCTTTGCCACCGTCGCCGCCGCCGCCCAGCTGGGCGAGGTTCACGCGCTCGTCGCCGGATCGAACGTCGGCGCGGTCGCCACCGCCGCCGCCGCGATCGCCGGCATGGGCAAGGTCCATGTCGCCGACGGCGCGCATCTGGAGCACCAGCTGGCCGAGGATGTCGCGCCGGTTGCCGTCGCGCTGATGGCCGATCACGACGCGTTCCTCGCAAGCTCGACCACCACGGGCAAGAACGTCGCGCCGCGCGTCGCCGCCTTGCTCGACGTGATGCAGATTTCGGACATCATGTCGGTCGACAGCGAGGACACGTTCACCCGCCCGATCTACGCCGGCAATGCCATTGCCACGGTGCGGTCGAAGGATGCCAAGAAGGTCATCACCGTGCGCGGCACCGCGTTCGAAAAGGTCGCTGCCGAGGGCGGAAGCGGAACCGTCGAAACCGTCGGTTCCGGCGCGGCGTCGGGCAAGTCGTCGTTCGTCAATGCCGAGCTCAGCAAGTCCGAACGCCCCGAACTTACCAGTGCCAAGATCATCGTCTCGGGCGGCCGCGCGCTGGGGTCGTCGGAGCAGTTCCACGCGCTGATCGATCCGCTGGCCGACAAGCTCAACGCAGGTGTCGGAGCCAGCCGCGCGGCGGTCGATGCCGGATACGCTCCCAACGATTACCAGGTCGGTCAGACGGGCAAGATCGTCGCCCCCGAAGTGTATCTGGCAATCGGCATTTCGGGTGCGATCCAGCACCTTGCGGGGATGAAGGATTCCAAGACGATCATCGCCATCAACAAGGACGAAGACGCCCCGATCTTCCAGGTCGCCGACGTCGGACTGGTCGGCGACCTGTTCAAGATCGTGCCGGAGCTGACCGAAAAGCTTTAGCGGTTGCACCGCTCGCCGGGCGAGTTAGTCTGACGGCGCTTGGGGCCTGTCAGGGAGTCTGCCCGGTGCGCGTAACTCAGATCGTTTCCTTGTTCACCGTCGTTCCACTGCTTGTTGCAGCGGGCCCAGCACCCCTTGCGCCGTCGAGCAAGTGGGGCATCGACTACGGGGCGCAGCGCTGCACCTTGTACCGCAAGTTCGGCGAAGGAAGGTCGAGCGCCATCCTGCGCTTCGAGCAAACTGCGCCGCTCGGCAGCATCTCGATTCTCATGTCTGGTGATGCGCTCCGGTCGGGCTATGGCCGCCGCGACAACCGGCTCGAATTCCAGTCACTCGGCGGCTCGTTCGTCGACGGCGGGCTCAGTCTGGTGACCACCGAGGGCAAGAAGGAAGCGGTTTACTGGGGCAGCGCGTTGTCGCGCGGCAAATGGGGGCTGATCCCGGACACCGAGGCGCTTCGCATGGCCCGCGCCATGCCGCCAGGCCGATATGCGGGGCGGAACGTTCCCAACTGGGATCCGCCGCCGATCAAATGGGAGGACCGCGACTGGAGCGTCGACGATCCCGCGACCCGAAAGCGGGAGGAAAAGGCATTTGATGATCGAGCCGCCCGGGTCACTGCGGTCGTGCTTAATCCCGGCAAACGCGGATCCGTCATGATGCTCACCGGCTCGCTTAGCGGGCCATTGCAGGCACTGGAAAAATGCGCGCGCGACAGTCTCAAGGATTGGGGCATTGACGTGGCGGTCGAAGACATGATCGTCGAACGTCCGCGCCCGGTTCAGGACACAACCAAGCTGATTACCACCGCCGACTATCCCAAGGAAGCGCTCAACGCGGGCAAGGAAAGCAAGCTCGACGTCTGGCTCAACCTCGACGCTAGTGGACGGGTGGCAAGCTGTCGGGTGATCAGCACCTTTGCCTCCCCCGAGATCAACGATCGCATGTGCAAGCTGCTCCAGCAGCGCCAGACATTCGTCCCCGCCAAGACCGCGACCGGCGCAGCGGTGCCAAGCTATTACGTCCAGTCCTTCTACTTCCGGCTCGCCGACTGATCAGAATCCGCTCAGGAATTCCGCGACGTTCGCGCCGAGCGCGTCGACTGCGTAGCCGCCCTCCATCACGATCAGCGTAGGCAGGCCGAGCGCGGCGATGGCGTGGCCCATTGGGCAATAGTCGCGGGTTTCGAGCTTAAAGTGGCTGATCGGGTCGTCGACGTAGGTGTCGGCGCCGTAGCTGACGATCAACAAGTCGGCATTGAACCGCGCGATCCACGCTAGCGCTTGATCGAGTGCGGCTCGATAACCAGTCCAGTCGGTGCCGCGCGGCAGCGGCAGGTTGAGGTTCGCGCCCGCGCCGTCGCCGCTTCCGGTCTCGTCGGCGTGGCCCCAATAATAAGGATAATCCATAACCGGATCGGCGTGGACCGAGGCGTAGGCGACGTCGGCGCGGTCATGGAAGACGTCCTGCGTGCCGTTACCGTGATGATAGTCGACATCGAGGATCGCGATCCGCTTCGCGCCCGCTGCAAGCGCGGCTTCGGCGGCGATCGCGGCATGGTTGAGGTACGAATAGCCGCCGCAATAATCGACGCCGGCGTGATGGCCCGGCGGGCGGGTCAGGGCGAAGGCGGCGCGTTCCCCGGCCAGCACGGCATCGAGCGCCGACAGCGCGGTATCCGCCGCGGCGCGGGTCGCGGTCCAGGTGCCGGGGCCGATCGGGGTCGCAGTGTCGAAGCTGTACTGACCCAGCCGCGCGTCGATCCGTTGCAAATCGAGCGGTCGTCGTCCGACGATCGGGAAGGCATAGGGAAAGGCGTCACCGCTCCGCCCCGCCGCCAGCCAGTCGGCATGCGCGGTCTGCAGGAACGCGCAATAATCGGTGCCGTGCACACGGGCGATCGCTTCGTCGCCATGCGCGGTTGCCGCCTCGGTCGGGCCGACCACCGCCAGGATCGCATCGGCGCGGTCGGGACGGTCGGCGGCGGGATGCAGGCCGCCGTTGAAGAATTCCTCGATCGGCGCGTGCGCCCGCTGCGCCTCGTCCCAATAACAACGCATCGTCAGCGACGCAGGTCGCTCGGCAGCGTGGGCTCGCTGAGCAATTGCTCCATCCGCTTCCACCGTGCCTGTGGACTGGCCCCGGCGCGCTCGACGTCGGCGCGGATCATGTCCATGCCGAGCCCGTAATTGATGACGTAGGTGCGATATTGTTTGGTGAAGGCGATGCTCTGCCTGGCGCGCGGCTCACTGACCAACTGATATTTTTGCGTCAGGCGGACCGCTTCGGCCTCGTCGATCCGGTCCTCCAGAAAGTCGCGCGCGATGGTGAAGCGGGCACCGGACAACGCGATCATCGCCTGCTGAAGCTCGGCATAACGCGCCGCATCGGCGGTCGGCAGGCCGGCCAGCGGATAGAGCGCGCGAGTTTCGAAGGCCAGGCGCTCGGCACCCGGAAACGCCAGGTCGATGCCATAATTGGCCGACCCCTCGGCGATCAGCGATTGCGGCGAATAGAGCGGGTAGACCGAAAATTCGACCCATCCTCTGTCCTTGACCAACCGCTGCTCGAGCAGGGCGTTGAGCACGTGGTGGCCGGGATAGCCCTCGTGACAACCCAGATCGACTGCGCGGGGAATGCGGATCGGCAGGTCGGTGTTGACCTCGATCCGGCTCGTCGCGCCCCCGAGATAATAGTTATAGCCCGACCAGCTCTTGCCGGTCACGAACGCCATCGCGAACTTCTCGCCGGCGGGAAGCGCGATATGCTTGACCGTGCGCGCCTTGCACTCGGCGATCGCGGCATCGAACACCGGTTTCAGCCGATCGGTCGGAATGGTGAAGCGGTTCGCAAACGCATCGACCCGCGACGACAATGGGCCGGGTCCGGGGACCAGCGCTTCGATATCGGCAAGTATCGGATCGTAGCTGGCGAGCGGCTTGAGGTCGGGCGCGACTCCAAACAGGCCTTTGGCCTCCTCCGCAAAGCCGAGCTTTTCACCCGCCATCATCCGGAGCCGGGTCCTGGCGGCGGTCAGCTGGGCAGCGAGGAAAGCGGCGCGGCGAACGTCGAGACCGGCGGTGTCCAGCGCCGCGACCCGCGCGGACAGCGCATCGGTGCGCTCCATCAATTGGGGAAGCGTCAGTCCGGGCGCGTCGGCCTTCGCCGCGGCCTGCAATTCGGGCGGGCCGTAATAAGCGTCGATATAGCCATCCTCCTTCTCGCCGATGGTCAGGCTGAGGCGGACGTAGTCGCGGGCAATCGAGTCGAGCGAGTCGCGCGGCGCGGGGACCGACTGGCAGGCGACGAGCGCCAGAGCGGCGAGGGGGGCAAGCAATCTCATGCGGTCGGTTCCAATTCTTCCTGGTCGTCATCGCCGAAAACTTCGTCGAGCTCCTCGCGGTCGTCGTCGCTGCATTCAACCGGGGTGGTCCACCGCAGAATGACGAACCCCGCAATACCGGCTACCAGGGACCCGGCAAGCGTGCCGAGCTTGGCCTGATCGATCGCGTCGGCATTGCCCGGAAAGGCAAGTGCACCGATGAACAGGCTCATGGTAAAACCGACCCCGCACAGAACCGCCGCCCCGCCGATCTGGGGCCAGCTGAGCCCTTCGGGGCGTCTTGCAAAGCCGGTGCGATCGGCCAGCCAGATCGCGCCGAACACCCCGACCGGTTTGCCGATCAGGAGGCCGAGCGCGACGCCTAGCGGAAGCGCGGCGAACAGGCGGGCATCACCGGTCAGCGCGACCCCCGCGCTGGCAAGGCCGAACACGGGAACGATGCCGAGCATGACGATCGCGTGCAGCCGATGCTCGAGCCGCTTGACCGGCGACCGGCCGTCGGCAGTGCGGATCGGAACGACAAGCGCGGCCAGCACTCCGGCGATAGTCGCATGGATGCCCGATGCGTGGACCGCGATCCACAGCAGGACGAAACCGGCGAGGTAGGGCCACAGGCGCTTCACGCCCAGGCGGTTGAGCACGAACATCATCGCTAGAATCGCAGCTGCCGCGGCAAGCGCCGGCCATTGTAGGTCGGCAGTATAGGCGAAGGCGATGATCGCCACCGCGCCGACATCGTCGATGATCGCAATCGCCACTAGTAGCAGCTTGAGTTGCGGCGGCGCACGCGCGCCAAGCAAGGCGAGTATGCCGAGCGCAAAGGCGATGTCGGTAGCCGCGGGGATCGCCCAGCCGGACGCGACGTCGCGGTTGAATCCGATCACCATCAGGAAGACAAGCGCCGGGACGATCATCCCGGCGACGGCGGCGACGATCGGCAGTTTTCGTTCGGCGGCGGTCGACAGTCGCCCTTCGAACCATTCGCGCTTCACTTCCAGTCCGACCAGCAGGAAGAACAGCGCCATCGCCGCATCGGCAATCCATTGATGGACCGTCAACGGGCCGAGGATTGCCTCAAGTGCGAGGTGGTAGGTGCCGGCGTACGGGGAGTTGGCGAGCAGCAATGCCGCCGCGGCCCCCGCGATCAGCAGCAGTCCGGCAAGCCGATCCTGATTTGCCTGGTGAAGGGGATTGGCGGCCATTCGTCGGGCGTAGCGAAGCCGCGCGACGCGGTCGACCCAATCCGGACTGGCGCGGCGATCGACTTGGCTGTTTAAGGGGCCGATGGGCGATACCATTCTGGTCATCGACGAAGGTACGTCGAGCACGCGCGCAATGACGGTCGGCGCAGACGGGCGCGTCGGTCGAATGGCTCATCGCGACCTTTCGACATCCTATCACAAGCCCGGTTGGGTCGAGCAGGATGCCGACGAAATCTGGCGACTGACGCTGGACGCCGCGCGCGAGGCGATCGGCGCGGACGGCGACCACGTCGCGGCAATCGGCATCACCAACCAGCGCGAGACGATCGTCTTCTGGGATCGTGCGACGGGTGCCGCGCTTGGCCCGGCGATCGTCTGGCAGGACCGGCGCACCGCCGACGCTTGCGAAACTTTGCGCGCGGCGGGCCACGAACCCGCGGTGCAGGCCGCGACCGGCCTGTTGCTCGACCCCTATTTCAGCGCGACCAAGATCCGCTGGGCGCTCGACCACTGGCCCGACCTGCGTGATGCCGGCGACCGTTTGTGCGTCGGCACCATCGAAAGCTGGCTGGTATTCAAACTGACCGGCGGATTGCACGTCAGCGATGCGACTAATGCGTCGCGCACCCAGTTGATGGGGCTGCGGGGCGGTTGGGACGACGGCCTGTGCGACCTGTTCGGCGTCCCGCGCTTCGCATTGCCCGAGATCGTCGATTGCGCCGGATCCATCGGCGTCACGGCGCCCGACTCGTTCGGCCGGCCGATCGCGATCACCGGCATGGCCGGCGACCAACAGGCCGCGGCCATCGGTCAGCATTGTTTGGCGCATGGCGATACCAAGGCAACCTACGGTACCGGCGCATTCGTCCTGACCCACGCCGGGGCCGAACCGCCGGTTTCGGCCCATCGGCTGCTATCGACCGTTGCATGGCAATTGAACGGCGAACGGCGCTACGCTTTGGAAGGGTCCTTGTTCGTCGCCGGACAGATGATCCACTGGTTGCGCGACGAGCTTGGGTTGATTGCCGAGTCGTCCGAGTGCGAAACGCTGGCGCGGTCGGTTAGCGACAGCGGCGGCGTGCAGATCGTCCCAGCTTTCACCGGTCTCGGTGCGCCGCACTGGATGCCGCATGCGCGCGGCGCGATCGTCGGCCTGTCGTTGGGGACAGGCCGTGCGCATATCATCCGCGCCGCGCTCGAAGCGGTGGCCAATCAATCGGCCGAATTGCAGCGCGCGTTCGCCGCAGACGGGATCCGCTGGTCATGCTTGCAAATCGACGGCGGGATGGCCGCGAACGGTTTCCTCGCTCAGGATCTTGCCAACGTCTTGGCGATCGACGTCGAACGTCCGGACAATGTCGAAAGCAGTGCCACGGGCGCAGCGATCCTCGCTGCCGTGGGCGCGGGGATTCACCCGACGATCGACATCGCAGCGCGCGCGATGCGCGGACCCGCAAAACAATTCGCGCCCGCAATCCGCCACGAGGAAAGGTCCGAGCGATTGCAACATTGGGACTGCGCAGTTGCAGCAATCGCCGGCCTTTGAATTCGGCCTATTGCGTGCCGCCAAATTCAGTGGAATGTTTGGAACGTAAGGCAGCGTGGACAGTTGGCCGGAACAGGCCGCACGTCCCGCGGAAATCAAAAGGGGTTCATGATGGTACATCAACGATCGACTGTCCGGACTGGAGCGATGGCGCTGTGCGTCGCGGCTTCCTCACTCGCGCTTGCCGCCTGTTCGTCGGAGAAACCGGCAGCAACGACGGCCAATACCGAAACGCCCGCGACGACCGATGTAGCCGCTGCGCCCGCAACGCCCGCCGCCCCCGCGGCGGCTGCCGCACCTGCCGCTGACAACACCGACACGATCAGCGGCGTAAAGCTGGCGTCCTACACCGGCGACGCCGCCAAGGGCGAAACCGACTTCATCACCTGCAAAACCTGTCATGCGATCGAAGCGGGGGTCAACAAGATCGGCCCTTCGCTCCACGGCATCATCGGCCGCAAGGCGAGCTCGGTCGCCGGCTATTCCTATTCGACCGCCAACCACAACAGCGGCATCACCTGGACCCCCGAAAAATTGTTCCAGTATCTGGAAAATCCGCAGCGCGTGGTCCCCGGCACCAAGATGGCGTTCGCCGGTTTCTCGGATCCGCAAAAGCGCGCCGACGTGATCGCGTATCTGCAGGCCAACGCCAACAAATAAGCGCTGGCTTTTTCGATTTTAAAGACGGTCGGTCCGGTGATGCCGGGCCGACCGTTTTATGTCTGCTAGGTGCAACGGGAATGACAGCAGCAGCGGCAGGGCGACGAGCGGCCATTCGGCCCCCGTCAACGCGGCGCGCAATGCAAGCAACATCATCGCCCCGGGGGCGAGGCGCAACGCCGCATCAAGCGCGCGCCACTTCATTGCGAACGTGAGCCAAAAGAATTCGGCGACGATCACCGCCAGGACGATGTCGACCGCGTGACCGCTGGCGAACAGCGCGTTCATCGCGTGCGGTTCAGGACGACAGTCCGTTGAGCTGAACGATGTTCATGTTGAGATAGCCGGCAAATGTCACCCACATCAGATAGGGCACCAGAAACAGCGCGCCGGTCATCGAGCGGCGCCAGATCACCACGATCAGCGCAGCCACCGACAACCACAGGAAGATCACCTCGATCAGCGCCAAATCGGGCCGATGCATGCGGAAGAACAGCAGGCTCCACAGGACATTGAGGAAGCCGTTGAGCGCGAAAAGCCCGATCAGCCATTCCTTCTCGCGCCACGTCGGGGTCGCCAGCCAGGCGGTTACCGCGGCGATCGCGGTCAGCGCGTAGATTGCGGTCCATGCCACGCCGTAGGCGGCCTCGGGCGGCGCCCAGCGCGGCTGAACCAGTCCGTGATACCATGGCCCGATATCGGTGATGGTCATGCCGACCAGTGCGACCATCGTCGCGATCACGCCGGCGATGATGACGGGGAACAGCCATGCCCTGCCCATGTCGCTCATGCGGCGGTCTGCAACAGGTGACGGACGTCCTTGGCGAAGATGCGCGCATAGGCCATCGGTTTGGCGTAAACCAACTTCTTGTTCATGTAGGCGGGCCAGATCAATTGCTGGACGTCGCGGTCATCGCACATCGTTACAAAGCGCTCCCGTCGGCGGTCGTTACGATACCAGAAATACTGCATTACCCCAAGAATCCAGAACACGCGGCCGTGCGCGCGCATGAATTTTTTGCGCGCCACTTTCAGCGCACTGGCCTTGCCCGTCGCCAGGAATAGCGCGACCGCTTCGGCCGCGTTGCGGCCCGACACCATGGCATAATAGATGCCCTCGCCCGATGCCGGCGCGACCACTCCGGCGGCGTCGCCGGTGACCAGCACGTCGCGGCCGTTGTCCCACCGGGTGCGCGGTTTGAGTGGGATCGGCGCGCCTTCGCGGCGGATCGTCTCGCAGCCCGTCAATCCGACATGGCGCCGCAATCGGTCGACCGAATCGCGCAGGCCGTAGCCCTTGTTGGCGCTTCCCACGCCGACGCTCGCGGTGCTGCCGTGGGGGAAGATCCAGGCATAGAAATCGGGCGAATATTCTCCCTGATAGAAGACGTCGCAGCGGCTTCGATCGAACGATGAGTCGGTCAGTGCGGGCGACCGGATAACCTCGTGATAAGCGAATACGCAAGGCATCGGCGCGGCGTCGGGGAAGATGCTTTTCGCGACCCGCGACCTGGCGCCGTCGGCCCCGATGACCGTCTTGGCGCGGACCATTTGCTCGGGGCCGCCGCGCTGATCGGTGAAGACCACCTGCGCTTCTCCGGCGGCAGATCGATCGATGCGCAGGAAGGTCGCGGTCCGCCGTTCGGCACCTTCGCGTTCGGCGCGCTCGCGCAGATATTCGTCGAACGTCTCGCGGTCGACCATTCCGACGAAGCCGTCGCCGACGGGCATATCGACCGTCCGCTCGGACGGCGCCACCATGCGCGCCAGTGCGGCGCGACCGACGATGAGATGGTCGGGGATGGCGAAATCGGCGATCAGCTTGGGCGGTATCGCGCCGCCGCACGGCTTGATCCGACCGCCGCGATCGATCAGCAGCACCGACCGGCCATCGCGCGCGAGATCCGCCGCTGCGGTCGCCCCCGACGGGCCTCCGCCGATCACGACGCAATCGTAAGGCTCGTTCATGCCGGCGCCGCGCTTAGTGTCAGCGGACCGGGCGCGTGCTGCGGCCGGCGCATCGCGAGCATCGCGGCGACGACGAACAAACTTGCCTCCGCCGCGAAGACGATCGTAAACGTCGCGGGGATCGAGCCCGTCAGTGCGCGGCCGACATCGACCCCGACCGCGCCAATCAATCCGCCGATTCCGAAGGCAATCGCCTGCGCCGCGCCCCACACTCCCATGCGAATACCCTCGCGTCCCGGCCCGCCGGCGCCGGCAAGCGCCATCATCGTCCCGATCGCGGAAACCGCGAACACGCCATTGGCAAAGCCGAGCAAGGCGACATTAGCGCTGAGCGGCCAGCCCGAGCCGGCGCGGGCCGCCATTGCGAGACCGGCCAGCGCCAGCGCCGATCCGATGCAGCCGCCGACGATCCAGCGGCGGAGGCCTGCCGGCGATCGTCCGCCAAAGGCATTGGCGCCGACCCCGACCAGGATCATCCCGGCCAGCACGCCGCCATGCTGGGTACCCGAGAGACTGGTCGATTGGCCGGGGGTGAAGCCGAACAGCAGGCCCGCGAACGGCTCCAGGATCAGATCCTGCATCGAGTAGGCAAGCATCGACAGGAAGACGAACAGAGTAAAGCTGCGCGCGTCGGGATCGGCCAGCATGGTGCGAAGTTCGGTACGAAGGTCGGCGGGGGGTGCTCGATCCGGGACTGCGGGCCGCCTCCCTTCGATCCCCCAGATAGCGAGCACCGACATCAGCAGCGCCACCAGCGCGATTCCGCCCGCGACCACCGCCAGTCGCGCCAGCGAGAAGGGCTCGATCAACTTGCCCACCACGCCCGCGGCCACGACGATTCCGGCGACCATCATGATCCAGGTGATCGACGCCGCCGCGGCCCGCCGCTCGGGCGCGACGCGCGTGGCAAGCAGGGCCAGCAAGGAGGTGCCGGCCGCGCCGACGCCGGCACCGATCATCGCATAGGCCAGAATGGCGAGGGCATATCCGGTCGGTGCACGGGCGGCGAGGAGCCCGAGCGAATTGACTGCCAGCAAAGCACCGAGCGCCAGGATCGCCATGCCGAGCAGGATCCACGGCGTCCGCCGTCGCCCTTTGTCCGATCCATGGCCCCACGCCGGGCGCGACAGTTGGACGGCATAATGCCACGCAACCAGTCCCGCCGGCAGCGCCGCGAGCAGGCTGTATTCCACCACCATCACGCGGTTGAGCAACGATGTCGCAAGCATCACGGTCGCGCCGATCGCGCTCTGCACCAGTCCCAGCCGGACGATCCCGACCCAGCCGAGCGGTGCCGGTGTCACAGGCCGCCGACCCCGCCGAGACCGATCGCCGATGCCAGCATTCCAAGCACGTAAAGCGTCGTGCCAGTGGCATTATACCATGGCGTGTGCGCCAGCGGATCGCTCAGCAACCGGCGCATCAGGATCAGCTGGCCGGCCAGTAGCGCGGCGACGATGCCGGCGATCAGCGAGTGACCCCAATTGGTCAGCAGGGCGATCACCGCGACTTGCGGCGCGGCCATGACGATGCAGGCAAGTTGCGCCGCGCGATCGACCCCCAGGACGACGGGGAGCGATCGTAATCCGGTCGCCCGGTCACCCTCCACCGCCTTGAAATCGTTCAGCGTCATGATTCCGAACGCACCAGCACTGTAGAGCGCCAGGATCGCGAGCACCGGTGTTGCAGGGAGCGCGCCGGCCATGACTGCGGCGCCGGTGAACCAGGTCAGCCCCTCATAAGTCAGCGCCACCGCCGCCGGGCCCCAGATGCCGCTGACCTTGAAGCGAAACGGCGGCGCGCTGTAGCCCCAGGCGAACAGCAGCCCCAGGCAGGTTGCGGCCAGCACCCACGGACCGGTGATCCAGGCCAGCAGCAGCGATAGCGCCGTCCCAAAGATCGCGATCCGGAGGCCCCAAGTCCCGCCGACACGGCCCGATGGGATTGGACGATCGGGTTCGTTGATCGCATCGACATGGCGATCGAACCAGTCGTTGATCGCCTGGCTTGTGCCGCAGACGAGCGGACCGGTGAGGAGGATGCCGGCGATCAGGAACGGCCATCGCTCGGCGATCGGAACGCCCGACGACACCACGCCGCACAGAAATGCCCACATCGGCGGAAACCAGGTGATCGGCTTGAGCAGGGTGACGACATCGCGCAGCGCGGGAAAGGGGGCCGAGCCGAAGGCGAACGATCGATCCATCACCCAAGGCTAGGCTGGACGCTCCGGACCGTCAAACCGATTTGACACCGAGTTCTTATTGATCGCCGGAAACGAGATTGCCGAGACCGTGGCGATGAAGTTTGGAGTACAAGCTCTGGCGGCTGACGCCGAGGATTTCCGCTGCCGATGCGCGATTGTCCGAGGTAAAGGCGAGCGCGGCCTCGATGCACAGGCGTTCGACCAGGTCGGTCGACTCGCGCACGATGTCCTTGAGCGACATCCGGCCGACCAGTTCGGTCAGTTGTTCGACCGATCGCGGCACGTCGCGGACGACGGCGGGCGTATCGCGCAGCCGCCGTCCGACGTCGCGAATGGTGAAGCCGTAGCATTCGCCATTGCCCATCGGCGCGACCACGCCCGACACTTCGATTTCCTCCTGTTCGCCCGACGATCCGCGCAGGATGGTGGCGACGTTGCGGACCGATCCGTGCTCGCGGAGCTGACCGACGATAAGCTCGAGATCGATCCCCGGACGCCCCAGCCAAGTGCCCAGCTTGGCACCGATCACGCGGTCGACCGAGGCAATTTCGGCAAGCTCGACGAACGCCGCATTGGCGGTCAGGACGTTGAGATCGCGATCGATCAGCACGAAGGCGTCGGGCATGCGCTCGACGACTTCGCCGACTTCCGCATCGTGGCGATGGCCGCCGGCCGACGCATCGGCGGGGGTCACGCGCACGATCAGCAATGGGGTCCTCGCCTGGCGGAAAAGCCGGGCATAGATCGCCGCGTCGCCGCGGTCGTTGGCCAAAGCGAGCGTCACCGCCGCGCTGTCGTCGACCGCTTCGGCGGCCCCTAGATAAGCGACGAAATCGTCGCGCGCGGGGTCGTCGACGATGATCCCGACATTGTTGCCGACCAAAGTCCCGTCGGCCATGTCGAGTAGCCGGTGCGCGGCGGGGTTCGCCTCGCGGATTCGGCGCGTTTCGGCGTCGACGATCAGCACCGGCTCCGACGCCATGTCGAACAGCATCCGGTACCGTGTTTCGGCCTGGCGAAGGCGGATATAGTCACGCTCCAGCGCTTGCTGGGTCTGGAGCAGGCGCTGCTGCATCGCGGCGGCGCCGCGCATGTCGCGACCGATCGCGATCAGCCGATCGCCGGCGCCCAATGCCATGATCAGGTAGCGAATGGGGACCTCGCCGCCCGGCGCCGGGTGATTGACTTGCCGCCAACGCGGCGCGGCCTGCTTGCCCGTCGCGCCGGCCAGCATCTCCTCGATCTTGGGGCGGCTTTCGACTGTGACCGTGTCGATCCATGCGGACCCGACCCAGTCGCCGAAACCATGGTTGGCAAGGTCGCCCTGCGATACCGCGAGGTCGAAGACGGTGCCATCGGCCGATAGAATGAAAGTTACGTCGCCGACGGCGGCCAGCAGCGACGCGGCGGCTTCGGCAGACAGCGTTCCGGGCAAGGCATCGGGCTTCGCGAAGGTCGTCTTCCGGGTCGTGGCGATCGGTTTGTTCATCGACGCGCGCTGCGCTCCACCCTTGTCCAACTGTTAACGGCCGGTCGCAATCTCCCGTCCGCGCTCGACCGCGCGTTCACGGACCAGCGTATCGGCCACGTGCAGCGCGAGCTTCGCGTCCGGCGCGGTTCCATCCGCACCGACTTCACCGGCAAGACCGGGGTTCGAACTGAACACCCGGCCACCGACCATCACGCAAACCCGCGAATTTCGGGAAACGTTCCGCAGCGCAACGATCAGCGATGCGAGCGGCGCGATATGGCAGTCGCAACTGATGGTCAATCCGATCATGTCGAACCAGTCGTCGGCCACGCGGCGGAGCAGGTCGGGGGTCTCGGCCTCGCTGATCCGGTCAGTCACCCAACCGTCGCGGCGAAACAATTCGTCGATCACCACCGTGCCGAAGCTGTGCTGGTCACCGGGCATGGAGGCGAACAGGACCCGGTGACCACCGATCGTCTGATCCTTGTCGACCGGCATGCGGTTGGCGATTTCGTGAACCACCTCCTGCAGCCGCCACAGCCCCATCGTCACCTCGACGAAATCGCATTCGTCATTTTCCCAGAATTCGCCGAGCAATCGGGCGGTCGGCGCCAGCAGATCGACCATCACCGTGTCGACCGATACGCCGCGCGCAAGGATCGCTTCGATATGCCCGAGCAACAAATCGGCCTCGACCTGCAGCGCCAGCGGCGCAAGCGCCTGAACCTCCGCCGGATCGATCGTGTCGCGTCCCGTCGCAGCCGTCGCGACCGGTGCGTCGCTGGAATGCGCCACCACCAGCCGGGGAATGATTTCGCTTTCGATCAGGGTCGTCAACGACCGTGCGTAATCGGTCTCGGCGCGCGTTCGAAAAGCATTCAGTCCGGGGCGGTCGTGATCGATGGATCGCGCCGAGATCGAGCTTCCGGGTGCCGGAGCCTCAAATCCCATTCGCAACATCGATGCCATGACCGGCCCTCCCCAGTTCGGCGGTCCGGCCGGAGGGCCGAACACTTACGCCTGGTTCAACGCTTACGCGCACCGGCCGCCATATTTGGCGTGCAGCCGCGACTCGCACCCTATGGTCAACAAAAGGCACTGGCAACAACTTCACGTGCTGCAACGCACCATGTGTCAAAATAATTAGACGTCAGTTTTAGTTGACACTATTGGAGGCCGGGGCCTAGTCTTCATTGGCAACGACAGGCGGGACGGGATGCGGTCGAACGACCCAAGATTCGCTAGACAGGAAGGGGGTGGGAACCCGCCCCTTTACACGCCCGAACAGCGCCGCCGCCGCGATCAATCGACCTGGACTCTGGTGCAGGGCATCCTCGCCCCGATACAATTCCTGATCTTCCTGGTCAGCCTCGTGTTGGTGCTGCGCTTCCTTGCCACGGGCGAAGGAGAGAATGCGGCCATCGCTTCTGTCATTGCCAAGACGGCCGCGCTGTATCTCATCATGATCACCGGCGCGATCTGGGAAAAGGTCGTGTTCGGCCAATATCTGTTCGCGCCCGCATTCTTCTGGGAAGATGTGTTCAGCATGCTCGTGCTGGCGCTCCACGCGGCTTATGTCGTGGCCCTGATCGGCGGCTACGGCACGCCGCAGCAGCAGATGGTCATCGCGCTCGCCGGTTATGCCGCCTACGCGATCAATGCCACGCAGTTCCTGCTCAAATTGCGTGCCGCCCGGCTTCAATCCGATACGTCGGCCATGGCGGTGGCGGGGTGAACGCGCCGGTCCCCGCCGCCAGCCTGGGCTGTTCGACAGCGCCGGTGTTGCGCGAACGGGGCCAGCGCGAAGTGTTCTGCGGTCTGACCGGAATCATCTGGCTCCATCGCAAGATCCAGGACGCCTTCTTCCTCGTGGTCGGGTCGCGCACCTGCGCCCATCTGCTGCAATCTGCGGCCGGCGTGATGGTGTTCGCCGAACCGCGCTTCGGCACCGCCATCATCGAAGAACGCGATCTCGCCGGCATGGCCGATTGCAACGAGGAACTCGATCGCGTCGTCGACCGGCTGCTGACCCGCCGCCCCGATATCAAACTGCTGTTCCTCGTCGGGTCCTGCCCGTCGGAAGTGATCAAGCTCGACCTGTCGCGCGCCGCCGCCCGCTTGTCGGTCAAGCACGCCGGCGCGACCAGGATCCTCAATTATTCGGGCAGCGGGATCGAAACGACCTTTACCGAAGGCGAGGACGCGTGCCTCGCGGCGCTCGTTCCCGACCTGCCAACCGACACTAGCGACGCACCCGCGCTGATGATCGTCGGCGCCTTGCCCGACGTGGTCGAGGACCAGTTCCTCCGCCTCTTCGCCGAGCTCGGCATCGGGCCGGTGCATTGTCTTCCCGCTCGCCGCGCCAATGCCATGCCGCCGGTCGGCCCGAATACCCGCTTCCTGCTCGCCCAGCCATTCCTGGGGGAGACCGCACTCGCGCTCCAGGGACGTGGCGCGCAGCGGCTCGATGCCTTGTTTCCGTTCGGGGCCGAAGGCACGACCAACTGGCTGCACGCCGCGGCGCAGGCGTTCGGAATCGACGAAATGCATTTCCGCTCGGTCATCGCGCCGGGCCGCGAGCGCGCCAAGCGGGCGATCGAACATTCGCGCGATCGGCTGTCCGGCAAGCGCATCACCTTCCTGCCCGACTCGCAGCTCGAAATTCCGCTCGCGCGGTTCCTCGCAACCGAACTTGGCATGGTGCCGGTCGAGGTCGGGACTCCCTACCTGCATCGCCGCCATCTGGCGCAGGAAATGGCGCTGCTCCCTATCGACACGCTGATCAGCGAAGGACAGGACGTCGACAAGCAGCTCGACCGGGTCCGCGCCGCCAGACCCGACCTCACCGTCTGCGGCCTCGGCCTCGCCAACCCGCTCGAGTCGGAAGGCCTCACCACCAAGTGGGCGATCGAACTGGTATTCTCGCCGATCCATGGTTTCGACCAGGCTGGCGACCTGGCCGAGCTGTTCGCCCGCCCGCTGCGCCGTCGCGACGTGCTTCGGGTGGGGGAAACCTTGCCGGCGGCGGAGGTGGCGGCATGCAACTGACCGTCTGGACCTACGAGGGCCCGCCCCACGTCGGCGCGATGCGAATCGCGACCGCGATGGAGGGCGTCCATTACGTCCTCCATGCGCCGCAGGGCGACACCTACGCCGACCTGCTGTTCACGATGATCGAGCGGCGCGGCAAGCGCCCGCCGGTGACCTACACCACCTTCCAGGCGCGCGATCTCGGCAAGGACACCGCCGAGCTGTTCCAGTCGGCGGCGCGCGATGCCTATGCCCGCTTTCAGCCGCAGGCGATGCTCGTCGGCGCGTCGTGCACTGCTGAACTCATCCAGGACGATCCGTCGGGCCTCGCCGAGGCGATGCGCCTGCCATGCCCGGTGATCGCGCTCGAACTGCCGAGCTACCAGCGGAAGGAAAATTGGGGGGCCGCGGAGACGTTCTACCAGCTGGTCCGCAAACTGGCCGACAAGGACGTCACTCCCGCCGCGCGCGAAGACCGTCGCCCGAGCGCTAACATCCTCGGCCCGACCGCGCTCGGCTTCCGCCACCGCGACGATGTGATCGAGATCACCCGACTGCTTGGATCGCTCGGCATCGACGTCAACGTCACCGCCCCGCTCGGCGCCTCGCCGGCCGATGTCGCGCGGCTGGGTGCCGCCGATTTCAACATCTGCCTCTATCCTGAAATTGCCGACACCGCCTGTCGCTGGCTCGAACGGCAGTTTGGTCAGAAGATTGTCCGTACGGTGCCGATCGGCCATGGTGCGACCGGCGATTTCATTGCCGAGGTCGCCGCGCTGGCCGGGGTCGATCCGTCGACGGCGCTCGATACGTCGAACATGCCGTGGTGGAGCCGCTCGGTCGATTCGACCTATTTGACTGGCAAGCGCGTCTTCATCTTCGGCGATGCGACTCACGCCATCGCTACCGCGCGAGTCGCCCGCGACGAGCTTGGCTTCGACGTCGTTGGACTGGGATGCTACAATCGCGAATTCGCCCGCGACCTGCGCGAAGCGGCGGCGCTGTACGGCGTCGAGCCATTGATCACCGACGACTATCTCGAGGTCGAGGACGCGATTGCCGCGCTGCAGCCCGAACTGGTGCTGGGCACGCAGATGGAGCGTCACATCGCCAAGCGGCTGCGGATCCCGTGCGCGGTGATTTCGGCCCCGGTCCACGTCCAGGATTTCCCCGCCCGCTACTCGCCGCAAATGGGGTTCGAGGGCGCCAACGTGCTGTTCGACAGCTGGGTGCATCCACTGGTGATGGGGCTGGAGGAACATCTCCTCACTATGTTCCGCGACGATTTCGAATTCTCCGACGGGGCCGGGGCAAGCCATCTCGGCCACGGTCACTCGGCGCCGCAGCCTGCCACCGAATTGCACCCGGTCGAAGAAGTGCTGGCAGGACCGCAGGGCTGGACCGCCGACGCCGAAAAGGAACTGCTCAAGATTCCGTTCTTCGTGCGCGGTAAGGCGCGCCGCAACACCGAAAAATACGCCGCCGAGCAAGGGCTGGCGGCGATCACTCTCGACACGCTCTACGACGCCAAGGCACATTATGCTCGGTAGCGCGCCCCTGCACGTCGTGATCGTCACGCTCGACAATCATCTGTCGGGAGCGGTCGAGCGCGCGGCGGCCATCTTCGCGCGCGACGGATCGGCGATCACCATCGGTTTTCACGCCGCGTCGGATTGGGAGGGCAATCCCTCGGCGCTCGACCGCTGCATCGCCGACATTGGCCGAGGCGACATCGTCATCGCGACGATGCTGTTCCTCGACGATCATATCAAGGCGGTGATGCCGGCGTTGACTGCGCGGCGTGAGGCATGCGCCGCCATGCTCGGGCTGATGTCGGGCAGCGACGTCGTCAAGCTGACCCGCATGGGCGACTATCGCATGGACAAGCCGGCGAAGGGTCCGCTGGCGCTGCTCAAGCGCCTTCGCGGATCGCACAAGGCGGGTGGGTCGTCGGGCGCGGGACAGAT
The DNA here is from genome assembly GCA_963740965.1 of uncultured Alphaproteobacteria bacterium. Lineage (GTDB taxonomy): Bacteria > Pseudomonadota > Alphaproteobacteria > Sphingomonadales > Sphingomonadaceae > Sphingomicrobium. Next base: position 52,986 of record CAVUFW010000002.1, on the reverse strand, counting down.
GAAGATGCTGCGCCGCCTGCCGCGCATGCTGCGCTTCATCCCCGGGACCGCGCAGGACGTTCGCGCTTATTTCCTGACGCTGCAATATTGGCTGGCGGGTAGCGACGACAATGTCGTCAGCATGATCCGCGCCCTTGCCAATCGTTATGCGGGCCATGCGGTAAAGGCCGACGCGCCGCACGACTATCCCGATGTCGGCGTATATCATCCGCGGCTTGCCGGCCGGATGGCCGAAGCAGCCGACGCGCTTCCCAAAACGAAGGCCGCTAAGGGCACCGTCGGCTTGCTGATGCTTCGTTCTTACCTGCTCGGCCGCGACACGGGCCACTATGACGGCGTGATCGCGGCGCTCGAAGCCAAGGGGCTCGATGTCGTCCCGGCCTTCGCCAGCGGCCTCGACAGCCGGCCGGCGATCGAGAAATTCTTCATGGCCGATGGGCAGGCCACGGTCGATGCGATCGTCTCGCTGACAGGCTTCAGCCTGGTTGGCGGGCCTGCCTATAACGATGCCGCCGCTGCCGAGGACATGCTCGCGAGGATGGATGTGCCGTACATCGCGGCGCATCCAATCGAGTTCCAGTCGCTCCAGCAATGGGGCGCCAGCCGCCAGGGCCTGCTTCCGCTCGAAGCGACGATGATGGTCGCCATTCCCGAACTCGACGGCGCGATCCTGCCGTCCGTGTTCGGCGGTCGTGCCGATGGATCCGGCGACCCGTGCACCGGCTGCGCGCGGCGCTGCACCTTCCCGGCATCGGGCCTGGTGCGCGAAATGCAGAGCTGCCCAGAACGCGCCGAGGCACTTGCGGGCAAGGTCGCGAAGCTGGTCGCGTTGCGTCGCTCCGAGCGTGCGGCGCGCAAGCTTGCGGTCGTCTTGTTCAACTTCCCGCCCAATGCCGGCGCGACCGGCACTGCAGCGCACCTCGCGGTGTGGGAATCGCTCCATGCGACGCTCGGGCGTCTCGCGGGCGAGGGCTACGATGTCGCGGTCCCCGCCGATGTCGATGCACTCCGCGAGGCCGTGCTACATGGCAATGCCGCCCAATATGGCGCCGACGCCAATGTCCACGCCCGGATCACCGCCGACGATCACGTCCGGCGCGAACCGCATCTGGCGCAGATCGAGGCGCAATGGGGTCCCGCTCCGGGCAAGCAACAGAGCGACGGCGGCTCTATCCAGGTGCTCGGCGCGCGCTTCGGCAATATCTTCGTCGGGATCCAGCCGGCCTTCGGTTACGAAGGCGATCCGATGCGCCTGCTGTTCGAAGGCCGTTTCACCCCGACCCATGCCTTCAGCGCTTTCTATCGCTGGCTGCGAGAGGATTTTGCGGCCGATGCCGTGCTTCACTTCGGCACGCACGGCGCGCTCGAGTTCATGCCCGGCAAGCAGGCCGGACTCAGCGGCGATTGCTGGCCCGAACGGCTGATCGGCGATCTGCCCAACATCTATCTCTACGCCGGCAACAATCCGTCCGAAGGCCTGATCGCCAAGCGCCGTTCGGGCGCGACATTGATCAGCTACATGACCCCGCCGCTGGCCGAGGCCGGACTGACCAAGGGACTCGCCGACCTCAAGGCGCTGCTCGAACGCTGGCGCTCCTCGCCGTCGGATGAGGAGCGGACCGCGCTCGAACCGATGATCGTCGAGGCCGCCGCCGCGCTCGACCTCGCGACCGGCGATGTCGCCGAACTCGCGGCGAAACTCTACGAAGTCGAGCGCGAGCTGATCCCGCACGGCCTGCATGTCCTTGGCACCCCGCTCGACGCCGATACCCGCGCGCAACTGGTCGCGGCCGGGGCTGACTACGCCGATTTGCCGACTGGCAATGGCGAACTCGATGCCCTGGTCCACGCGCTCGACGGCGGCTTCGTCCGCCCCGCTCCGGGGGGCGACCTGCTGCGCAATCCCAAGGTGCTTCCGACCGGCCGCAACATTCACGGTTTCGACCCGTTCCGGATCCCTGGCACCTATTCGATGGCCGAAGGTGCACGGCAGGCCGACGAACTCATCGCCCGCCACCTAGCCACCGGCGCCGCGTTCCCCGAAACGCTAGCGATGGTCCTGTGGGGCACCGACAATCTCAAGTCGGAGGGCACCCAGATTGCGCAGGCGCTGGCGCTGATCGGGGCCCGGCCGCGGTTCGATGGCTACGGCCGGCTGTCGGGGGCCGAACTGATTTCGCTGGCCGAACTTGGCCGTCCGCGCGTCGATGTCATCGTCACCTTGTCGGGCATCTTCCGCGACCTGCTTCCACTGCAGACCCGGATGCTGGCCGAAGCCGCCTGGCTCGCCGCTTCCGCCGACGAACCGCTCGACCGGAATTTCGTCCGCAAGCACAGCCTGGCCCACGCCGCGCGCCACGATTGCGACCTGGAAACTGCGGCCCTCCGTGTCTTCTCCAATGCCGAAGGGTCGTACGGCGCCAACGTCAACATGCTGATCGACGACGGCGCCTGGTCCGACCCCGACGAGATCGCCGAAGTGTTCGAGCGGCAGAAGGGCTATGCCTACGGCCGCAGCGGCGCACCCGCGCGCCACGCCGATCTGTTCAAGTCCGCGTTGGAGGGCGTCGATCTCGCCTACCAGAATCTCGACTCGGTCGAGCTCGGGGTGACCGACATCGACCACTATGTCGACGCGCTCGGCGGGATCAGCCGTTCGATCGCCCGCGCCAAGGGCGAAGCCGCACCGATCTACATCGTCGATTCGACCCAGGGCGCGACCAAGGTCCGCACGCTTGGTGAACAGGTCGATCTCGAAACCCGCACCCGGATGCTCAACCCGCTTTGGTACGAGGGCATGCTCAAGCACGGCTTCGAAGGCGTCCGCGCGATCGAAAGTCATGTCACCAACACCGTCGGCTGGTCCGCCACCACCGGTGAGGTGTCCCCGTGGATCTACCAGCAGATCAGCGAAACCTACGTCCTCGACGCCGCAATGCGCGAGCGGCTGGCGGCGCTCAATCCCAAGGCGTCGGCGCGGGTCGCCAATCGCCTGATCGAAGCCAGCGACCGCCAGTTCTGGGCGCCGGACGATGCAACGCTGGCGGCGCTCCATGCCGCAAGTGACGAACTCGAAGACCGCCTCGAAGGCGTCACCGCGGTGGCGGCATAAGGAAACAGACATGGCATTGCTCGACCCACCCACCAAAGGCCTCGACGGCGAAGGCAGCCTTCAGGTCCAGCTCGATCCCGGCGACAAGATCGGCAACGCCAAGGTGTTCGCGGTCTATGGCAAGGGCGGGATCGGCAAATCGACCACCTCGTCCAACCTGTCGGCGGCCTTCTCGATGCTCGGCAAGCGCGTGCTGCAGATCGGCTGCGATCCGAAGCACGACAGCACCTTCACACTCACCAAGAAGCTCATGCCAACCGTCATCGACGTGCTCGAAACGGTAAATTTCCACAGCGAGGAGCTGCGCCCCGAAGACTATATGTTCGAAGGCTATAATGGCGTGATGTGCGTCGAGGCCGGCGGACCCCCGGCGGGCACCGGTTGCGGCGGCTATGTTGTCGGCCAGACGGTCAAATTGCTCAAGCAGCATCACCTGCTCGAAGACGCCGACGTGGTCCTGTTCGACGTGCTCGGCGACGTCGTGTGCGGCGGGTTCGCCGCGCCGCTGCAGCATGCCGAGCGCGCGGTGGTCGTCGCGTCCAACGACTTCGATTCGATCTTCGCGATGAATCGCATTGTCGCGGCGATCAAGGCCAAGTCGAAGAATTACGACGTCCGCATGGCCGGGGTCATCGCCAACCGCTCCGCCGCTACCGACGAGATCGACCGCTTCAACGCCGCGACCGGCCTCAAGCGCCTCGCGCATTTCCCCGATCTCGACGCCATCCGCCGCAGCCGGCTCAAGAAATGCACCTTGTTCGAGATGGAGCAGACCCCCGAGGTCGCCGCCGCCTGCGACGAATATAAGCGGCTCGCCGCCCTGATGTGGGCCGGCTGCGAACCGCTCGCCGCCGAGCCGATGAAGGATCGCGACATCTTCGAATTCCTGGGCTTCGAATGATGGCCAGCGCCGCGCCTTCCTCGACCTACGACGACCGCCGCCTGGCGCTCGAAACCTATTTCGACCGAACCGCGTCGAAAACTTGGGAGCGGCTGACCTCCGACGCGCCGGTCAGCGGCATTCGCGCCACCGTCCGCGCCGGGCGCGACGCCATGCGCAACCTGCTGCTGTCGTGGCTGCCGACCGACATGACTGGCCTGCGCCTGCTCGACGCCGGCTGCGGCACCGGCGCGCTCAGCGTCGAGGCGGTGCGGCGCGGGGCCGAGGTGGTGGCGATCGACGTCGCCGCCAGCCTGGTTAACGTCGCCCGCGACCGATCGCCCGAGGGCCTCGCGATCGACTGGCGGGTCGGCGACATGCTCGATCCCGCGCTCGGCCGCTTCGATCATGTCGTGGCGATGGATTCGCTGATTCACTATCGCGCGATGGATATCAGCGATGCGATCGCCGGCCTCGCCCGGCGCACCGACGGATCGCTGCTGGTGACCTTCGCCCCATCGAGCGGATCGCTCGAGATCATGCACAAGGTCGGCAAGCTCTTTCCGCGCGGCGATCGCGCCCCGGCGATCGAGCCGATCCGCGAATCGACCCTGCGCCTGCTGATCGACGCCGCGCTCCCGACCGCTCGCATCGGTCGCTGCGAGCGCATCTCCAGCGGCTTCTACAAGTCGCAGGCGATCGAGGTCGTTCCCGGCGAGGCGACACTGGGATGAGCCGCCTCGCGTCCTTGGCCAACGGCAGTTTCTGGAACCGTGTCGGTACGCGCTTCCTGCCGTTCGCCGATGCCGCGACCGACGAGCTTCCGCTCGGCCGCCTCATTCGCCTGTCGTTGTTCCAGCTGTCGGTCGGCATGGCCGCGGTGCTGCTGACCGGAACGCTCAACCGGGTGATGATCGTCGAGCTCGGGATGACCGCTAGCATCGTCGCCGCGATGGTCTCGCTGCCCTTGTTCTTCGCGCCGCTCCGCGCGCTCGTCGGGCATCGCTCGGATCATCATCGTTCGCTGCTCGGGTGGAAGCGCGTGCCCTACATCTGGTTCGGCACGCTGCTGCAGTTCGGCGGACTCGCCATCCTGCCGTTCGCGCTGCTGGTGATGACCGGCGGCGGCACCGGTCCGGCGATCGTCGGCCAGGTGTGCGCCGCGCTCGGCTTCCTGCTGGTCGGGGCGGGGATGCACACCACCCAGACCGCAGGCCTCGCCCTCGCCACCGATCTCGCGCCCGATCACGTCCGTCCGCGCGTCGTCGCCCTGCTGTACGTCATGCTGCTCGCCGGAATGATGGTCAGCGCGATCGTCATCGGCCGTCTGCTCGCCGACTTCAGTCCGACCAAGCTGGTGCAACTGATCCAGGGCGCCGCGGTGCTCACCATGACGCTCAATCTGGTCGCCTTGTGGAAGCAGGAAGCCCGCCAGCCGCGTTCCGCGCAGGTGTCGTCCCCGCGTCCGCAGTTCCGCGCCGCCTGGTCGACCTTCGTCGCCCGTCCGCAGACGCTGCGCTTGCTGGTCGCGGTCGGGCTCGGCGCCGCGGCCTTCAGCATGCAGGATGTGCTGCTCGAGCCCTATGGCGGCCAGATCCTCGGCTTGTCGGTCGGCTCCACCACCATGCTTACCGCGCTCTGGGCGTTCGGCATGCTGAGCGGGTTCGCCCTTGCCGCCAAACGCCTCGGCACGGGCAGCGAACCGCACCGCCTTGCGGGACTCGGCGGCGTGGTCGGGATCGCCGCCTTCCTGTTCGTCATCTTTGCCGCGCCCTTCCAGTCGGTGCCTTTGCTTGCCACCGGCGCGGTGCTGATCGGCTTCGGCTGCGGCCTGTTCTCGGTCGGCACGCTCATCGCCGCCATGGCGATTTCGGATTCCGAAGGCCGCGCCGGCCTCGCGCTCGGCGCCTGGGGCGCGGTCCAGGCGACCTCCGCCGGCCTTGCCATCGCAATCGGCGCGCTCGTCCGCGACTTCGTGTCGGGGGCCGCGGTCGCCCGCGCCTTCGGCCCGACGCTGGCCGATCCCGCCACCGGCTACGCGCTCGTCTACGGGCTAGAGATCGTGTTGCTGGTCGGCACCTTGATCGCACTCGGCCCGCTGGTCCGCCCGCGTACCGATTTCACCCCGTCCTCCGGCCGCTTCGGCCTCAGCGAATTTCCAGCCTGAAAGGGAAAGCCCATGAACCTCGAACTCACCGCTGGCATCGATGTCGCCCTCCTGGTGTTCTACGCGTTCGTCCTGTTCTTCATCGGGCTGATTTTCTACCTCCGGCGCGAAGACCGGCGCGAAGGCTATCCGCTCGAAGACGCGGTGAGCGGGCGTCATCTCAGTCCCGGCGGGCCGCTCCATACCGCGTCGGAGAAGTCCTTTCTGCTCCCGTTCGGTCACGGCACCGTGACCGCGCCGACCAAGGGGCGTGAGCCGGTCGGCATCGCCGCGCGGCGCACTGATCGCTTCCCCGGCGCGCCCTATGCCCCGACCGGCGATCCGCTGGTCGACGGGATCGGGCCGGCCGCCTGGGCGGACCGCGCCAAGCGCCCCGATCTCGATATGGAAGGTCATCCGCGGATCGTCCCGATGAGCAGCGCGACCGGCTATGCCGTGGCGGCCAAGGATCCGGACCTGAAGGGTTGGCCGGTGGTCGGTGCCGACGGCGAAGTCGCCGGCACGGTCAGCGACCTGTGGGTCGACAAGGCCGACCGGCTGGTGCGCTACATCGAATTGTCGGGCGCGCCGGGTGCCGGGCCGCTGCTCGCGCCGATGATGATGGCCAAGGTCGATCGCCGCCGCCGTCGCGTGGTGGTCGATGCGCTCAACGCCGCCCAGTTCGCCGCCGCGCCGCGCCCGGGGACCCCGGGGCAGATCACTCTCTATGAAGAAGACCGGGTCCAGGCCTATTTCGGCGGCGGCTACCTCTACGCCAATGCCGGCCGGCAGGAGCCATGGCTGTGACCGAATACGACAATGAGCCGATCCCCGGCCTGCCGGGCATCCCACCGCCCGGGGAGTCGATCCTGTGGCAGGGCTCGCCCGACTGGAAGGCGCTCGCCCGCACAGCATTCCACACCCGGCTGGTGGCGGGCTATTTCGCGCTGCTGGCCGGTTGGGCACTTGTTACCGCACTGTCCAAGGGAATCGCGGGCATCGGCGATCTGAAAGGCGTGGCCATGACGCTGATCGCCGGCATCCTCGGGGTCGGGTTGCTTCACTTGCTTGCCTGGGGGTCAGCGCGGACGACCATCTACACGCTGACCAATCGCCGGATCGTGCTGCGCATCGGCATGGCGCTGCCCAAGTGCATCAATCTTCCTCTCGGCCTGGTCGGGTCGGTCGATCTTGCGTCGGGTGTCGACGGCACCGGCGACGTCGCGATGGCGGTCACCGGCCATCAGCGGCTCGGTTATATCGCGCTGTGGCCGCATGCCCGCGCGTGGAAGATCGGTCATCCGCAACCCACGATGCGCGCCATTCCCGATGCCGCGACCGTTGCGGCGCTGGTCGCCCGCACCTGCCTTGCCGCCAATCCCGCGGGTCAGATCGCCCAGCCAGAACATGCAGCCAAGGATGATGTCCCCAGCTTTGCCGAGGCCGCCGTCGCATGAGCGCCACGCACGACCATAAGAGCCTCATTCCTCGCGGGACGGTGTTCCTTGCCAGCGCTCTGGTGCTGTTCGCGCTCGCCGCGACCACCATCGTTCGGGTTGCCGGCATTCCGCCCGCGGCGTCGCCTGTGCTGATGCGCGCGCAGGCTGGCGTCGCCCCGCTCCAGTCGCGCACCCTGCGGTTCGTCGATCGCGCCGATGGCGCGGTGGTTATCCAGGATGTGACCCAGGGGTCGACCGCGGCGATCATCAAGCCGGGCGAAAAGACCGGCTTCATCCGCGGTGTTATGCGTGGGCTCGCGCGCGAACGGCGGATGCACAAGATCGGCGATGGCCCGCCTTTCACCCTGACCTTGTGGAAAGACGGCGAATTGTCACTAACCGATACCGCCACCGGCCGCTCGATCGAAATGACCGCCTTCGGCACCGCCAATCGCGCCGCCTTCGCCGCGCTCCTGCCGCAGCGGAAACCGGCATGATCGCGCTTCGCCGCTCCAGCTTCGACACGCCGTGCCGCGTGGAAATCGAACATAGCGATGAGCACTTTCACGCCCATGTCGAACTCGCCGACGGGGTCGAAGTCGGCCCCGGCGACCGAGTCTGCGTCCACGGCGATCCGATCGTGGTCGGTTTCGGCGAACGCCGTGTCGAACAACGTATCGCGACCGTCGAACGGGCGAGCAGCATCGAGCGGCTGTGGACCAAGTTCGCCGGTCATTTCGAAATGACCGAATTGTACGAAGTCAGTTTCATCGATCGGACGAAGCTATGAACGCCATCACCGCCATCAAGCCCGCCACCTCGGCCCAGGCGATGGACATCGCGCGCGAGGACACGGTCCTCTCGCCGCGTTTCTATACCACCGATTTCAAGGCGATGGACCGCATCGACGTGTCGCCGGTGCGTGCGGAATGGGATGCGCTGATCGCCGAGATGGCAAGCGATCCGAACCGTCTTCATTTCAAGCGCACCGAAGCGTTCGATGGCGTGATCGAAAGCCTGCCCGAAGGACTTCGGCAGGAATTCACCGACTTTCTCGTAAGCTCGCTGACTGCCGAATTCTCGGGCTGCATTCTTTATGCGGAGATCGCGAAGCGAGTCTCCAATCCCGACATCAAGCAGCTGTTCAAGCTGATGAGCCGCGACGAAAGCCGCCACGCCGGCTTCATCAACGATACGCTGAAGGACGCCAACGTCGGGGTCGATCTCGGCTTCCTTACCCGGGTCAAGAAGTACACCTATTTCCGGCCCAAGTTCATCTTTTACGCCACCTATCTTAGCGAAAAGATCGGCTACGCTCGCTACATCACCATCTTCCGCCATCTGGCGCAGCATCCCGAACTTCGCTTCCATCCGATCTTCAACTGGTTCGAATTGTGGTGCAACGACGAGTTCCGCCATGGCGACGCCTTCGCACTGCTGATGCGGACCGATCCGAAGTTGCTCAGCGGCTTCAACAAACTGTGGATCCGCTTCTTCCTCGTCGCGGTCTACACGACGATGTACGTCCGCGATCACAATCGTCCCGCCTTTCACCAGGCGCTGGGGATCGACCCGACCGAATATGATCGCCGGGTCTTCACCATCTGCTCGCAAATCACCCGCCAGGTGTTTCCCGTGGTGCTCGATACCGACAGCCCGCGCTTTGCCGCCGGGCTCGAACGGATGCGCAAGATCGCGGTTGGAATCGACGCGGCGAAGGAACAGGGCGGGATCGTCGGCGGGCTCAAGCGCCTCGGCCTGATCGGCGCCGCGGCGGTCAATTTCGCGGGCCTCTACCTGACCCCGGTCAAGCGCAACCGTGCCCCGGTCAACGTGCGGCTGGTCCCGGCGTGGTAGCCATCCCGCCGCTCCTGTTCGCGTTGCTGATGTGGTTCATCGGCACGGCGACGATCGTCTGGCTCGACAGCCGGCCGCGCTCGACGTTCGCCACCAGCCTGGCACTGGTCGGGCTGGCGGCGATCGGCGCCGTGGTGCTGGTCTGGTCGCAGGCCGGCGATTCCTCACCCAGCGCCGCCTACACCGGCTTCGCCGCCGCCATTTTGATCTGGGGGTGGCACGAAATGAGTTTCCTGATGGGATTCGTCGCCGGCCCCAACAAGGCCGAATGCCCTCCCACCGCGACCGGCTGGCACCGTTTCAAGCTCGCCACCGCGACCGTCATCCATCACGAGCTGGCGATCGCCGCGACCGCGATCCTGCTGGTCGCCGTGACCTGGGGCCAGCCGAACCAGTCGGCGCCGCTGACTTTCCTGCTGCTGTTCGTGCTTCGGCTGTCGGCCAAGTTCAATCTCTACCTCGGCGTGCCCAACCTCAGCGACGAGGTCTTCCCGGCGCATCTCGCCTATCTCAAATCCTATTTCCGGAAAGCCAGCCTCAACCCGCTGTTCCCCTTTTCGATCATCCTCGGTGCCGCGATCGTGGTCATCGCATATGATACGCGCACCGTGACCGGAACGCTCGTCGCCGGCCTCGCCGCGCTCGGCGTCGTCGAACATCTTTTCCTGGTGCTGCCGCTTCGCGACGCGAAGATGTGGCGCTGGGCAATATCGAACAAGCCAGCGGCAAAAGCCGCAGTCAGTGAGTGAGAGGGAAGGGGCCGTCATGGACTATCAGGCATTTTTTCAGGGCGAGCTCGATGCCCTGCGCGACGACGGTCGCTACCGCATCTTCGCCGAGCTTGAACGCAAGGCCGGATCCTTTCCGAAAGCCGATCACTTCAATGGCGATGACAGCCAGCCGGTCACCGTCTGGTGCTCCAACGACTATCTCGGCATGGGCCAGCACCCCAAGGTCCTCGCCGCGATGCACGACACGCTCGACCGCTGTGGCGCCGGCGCCGGCGGCACGCGCAACATCTCCGGGACAACCCACAGCCACGTCGTGCTGGAGGCCGAGCTCGCCGACCTTCACCACAAGGAAGCGGCGCTGCTGTTCACTTCGGGTTACGTCTCGAACTGGGCAGCGCTCGGCACGCTCGGTGCCCGGCTTCCCAACTGCGTCATCCTGTCGGACGCGCTCAATCATGCATCGATGATCGAAGGCATCCGCCACAGCCGCGCCGAGATTCAGAAGTTCGAGCATAACAGTCCCGAAGATCTCGACCGACGCCTGTCGACCATCGATCCGTCCAGGCCCAAGCTGGTGGCGTTCGAAAGCGTCTATTCGATGGACGGCGACATCGCTCCCATCGCCGAAATCCTCGACGTCTGCGAAAAGCACGGCGCGCTAAGCTATATCGACGAAGTCCACGGCGTCGGACTCTACGGCCCGCGCGGCGGCGGAGTTGCCGAACAGGAAGGCCTGATGGACCGCATCGACGTGATCGAGGGCACCCTCGGCAAGGCTTATGGCGTGATGGGCGGATATATCGCGGCCTCCTCAGCGCTGGTCGACTTCGTTCGCAGCTTCGCCAGCGGCTTCATCTTCACCACCGCGCTTCCGCCCGCCCTCGCCGCCGGCGCCGCCGCCAGCATTCGCCACCTCAAGGATAGCCAGGTCGAGCGCGATGCCCATCGCGACCGGGTCGCGCACGTCCGCCGACGGCTTGATGCGATCGGCATCCCGACGCTCGACAACCCCAGCCACATCATTCCGATCATGGTCGGCGACGCACACAAGTGTAAACGGATCAGCGATTGGCTGATGGAGCATCACGGCATCTACGTTCAGCCGATCAACTACCCGACCGTTCCGGTCGGCACCGAACGACTGCGGCTGACCCCGTCGCCGGTGCACAGCGACGGCGATGTCGACAAACTGGTGACCGCGCTGTCCGAAATCTGGTCGCAGTGCGAACTTGCCCGGCGGGAAATGGCAGCCTAGCTGACCGGCCCCATGCTCCGCCGCAGGCGCCAGACCGACAGCGCGACCAGCGCCATGACGATCGGCACCGCAACGGCCACGCCAACGTCCTGTTCGATGCCGGGAATGGCATGCATCACGTAGGCGACGAGCGCGACGAGGTAATAGCTGATCGCCACGATCGACAGCCCTTCGACCGTCTGCTGAAGCCGCAACTGCAGCTTGGTCCGTCGATCCATCGATGTCAGCAGGTCGCGGTTCTGCTTGGCTAATGCGATGTCGATCCGGGTGCGCAGAAGTTCGCTGGTCCACGCGGCACGCTGCAGTAAGTCCTCGATCCGGGCGGAGAAGCTGTCGCAGGTTCGCACCGCCGGCATCAGTCGCCGCTCGGTAAAGTCCGCCAGCGTCTGGAAGCCGCGCACCGCGCCGATATGCAGGCTGGCGAGGCGATCGGTGCTGAGCTGCGCATAGGCGCGCGTCGCGCTCATGCGGTAGCGGGTCTCGGCCGCAAGTCGCGCAAGCTCGGCCGAAAGGAAGGTCAGCTCGTCGAGCAGTTGATCGTCTTCCGACGCGCGTTCCGACACGTCGTGCGTCAATTCGGCAAGCCGAGTCTCGAGATCGCTGACCGAAGGGGTCAGTTTCTGGGCCAGGGGCAGCCCCAGCAATGCCATGTTGCGGTAATTGCCAAGTTCCTGCAGCCGCATGACCAGCTGCGCCGGCTCATCGCGGTCGAGGCCGTTGTCGACGACCAAGAGCCGCCCATAGCCGTCGGCGTTGAGCCGGAAGTCGGACACGATCCGCGCCAGGCCGTCGGCGACGTCGCATACGATCATCGCTTCCGGCACAAACCAGTGGTCGAGCGCGCCTGACGCCGGGTCGGGCGCATGTGCCGCCGCGACCAAAGCAACCTGCGTCGCGCGGATGACCTCGCCCGGCATTCCCTGTTCCACGGCGCTCAGCACCGGCTGGAACAACTGCGGATCGAATGACGGATCGTTGTCGCCGGGGCGCATCAACGTGTAGGTCGCGAATTCGGTGTGTCGTTCCCACACCATCGTCACCTCGTCGAACCCGATCACTCCATATTTGGCGGAAATCGGAACGATGGTACGGGCACCGTCGGCGAGCGTCTCGATATGCGCGCGCGCGTCGCCCACGTCGCCTTCGCCGAGCACCGCCACGAACTGCATCAGGCGGTAGGGTGCATTGAACCGAGGCAGCCGGCGGAGGTGCATTTCCTCCGCCAGGGTGGAGCGCAGCGGATGGGTCCGGATCGTCATTGCCGTCTTTCCCCTTCCGCACTCATGTCCGGGTCAGCGCCGCCGGGCAGGGCGGCGCTGGTGGACATCAGCGATTGTCGGTCATTTCCGCCGGATCGCGAAAGGCCTTGGTGATCGCGGCGGGGGCTGCCGGTCCACCTTCCGGCACGGCCGCCGGAGCCACCGGTTGGCCCAGCCAGGGTGCCTGGTCGAGCATGCTGACCCCGCCGAGCGGCTTCGACTGACCCTGGTGACAGGTGGCGCAGTTGACCTTGTACGGATCGCCGTGCGGCCCCTTGCGATTGGCGGGGAAGATGCCGGTCAGTGATCCGATGAATTGCTCGTTGATGTCGCGCACCATCCGGATGCCATAATAAGCCGTCCCGCGCTGCGCCCGGCTCAAGTTCCAGGCACGGAAGGACTGGCTGTTGTGGCAGTACGTGCAATTGACCCCCAGCGCCGAACTGATGTGCATCATCAGGCCGTAGGTCTTTTCGGCGTCCTTGATCGACGCCTTGTGTGCGTCCGACGGTAACGCCTGGCTCGACGCAACCCGGATCTGGCCCGCGCCGTTGAAATACGCCGCGAACGGGTCGGACGGCAGCGAAGCGTAACCGACATTGGGGTCGGGTGAATTTTGGCCGCGCTTGTTGCCGCGAATCGTTCGCAGCGTCGTCGGGTCGTCGGCGATAGCCCATTTATATTCGGGAACTGCATTGCCTCGATGACAGGTGTAACAGGTCACGCCGGTCTGCTGGACATGGCTCGACCAGCGCGAATTGATCGTCTGCGTCATCTGCAGCATTCGTCGCGCGGCGACTTTGGTATATTTTTCGTCCGACGCCAGATTGGCGGGGTTGTGGCAATAGTTGCAGCCTTCGGCCGGCGGCGCGACCCACTGCGTGATCTCCGCCATCAGATGGTCGAAGCGGTCCTTGCTCATCCCGCCGAGTACCTTGAGGTTCTGGTAGGATGCACCGGCCGATCCACCACCGTCGGCGGGTAGCGGATACGGCGCAGGCGGGATTGCTGAGGCTTTGACCACCGAGCTTCGATCGGTGATCTGTTCGAGCCCGGCGCCGCGATAGCCGGTCTGGGTGGTATCCTTCGCGCCCGGCTCGCAAGCGGCCAGTGCCAGCATGGCCACGCCGGCGGTCGCCGCCTTAATCGAAACTCGGCTCATTGCGGCGCTCCCGGCTGGAGGGCAGGATCGAGCACACCCGTGTCGGGATAGCTTGGCGCATAGCCGTGCTGCACCGCCCAGAGGTACCAATTGTCGACCACCGTCCCGGTCAGCAGGATGCCGATCGCGCCCGTCAACGGGGTCAGGACAGCGAACCACCACGCCCAGCGATGGATCGATTCCGCGGTGGCATTGAACCCCATCGTCCAGCGCCAGAACAGTGCGCCGCGTTCGAAGGCGGTGCCGCGGTCGGTGATTTGCTCGATCTCGCGCTCGCTGCCGTAGCGACCGGTGGCGAGAACGGTTGCACCGTGCATCGCGAACAGCAGCGTCGATCCGTAGAGGAACGCGATCGAAAGGCAGTGGAACGGGTTATAGAAGAGATTGCCGTACCGGATCGAGAAAGCCGCGGTCCAGTCGAGGTGCGGGAAGATCCCGAAGGGCACCGCTTCGGCCCAGCTACCCATCAGCAGCGGGCGGATGAAGCCCAGAGTGAGGATCAACGAAATCCCGGCGACGAACGCCCATCCGACGTGATTGCCCAAACCCAGCGCCTTGGCGCGGCGGAAAGTGCGAAGCGTCCACAGGATCAGTGCGGAAGACATGAAGAAGCCCGCCATCTGCCACCAGCCGCCTTGCGCCAGCGGCACGGCAAGGGTGAAGCCCCATTCGGGTCCGGGTGGTTCGAGCGCCAACCACGGCAATTGCCGGACGAACTGGATCGGGTCCCAATTGACGCTTGCCAGCATGTTGAGGCCGATGATCTCGAACGCCAGGAAGGCGCAGACCAAAGACGCGACGCCGAGATTGCCGAGGTAGACAGGGCCCACCTGCGCCGCACCGAGCTTGCCGAGCCAGTAATGGCTGGTGCCCTTGCCGCTACGGGGCCAGTTGATCCCCTGCATCGGCGGGCCGACTTCGACCGGACAGCTGAGCTGCACCTGGGTAAACATGTTCTGATAGCGTGCCATGTGCGCTTACCCCCTCAGGACCAGATCGGCAGGTTGAGCCACCACGTCCACCATTCCGGCCAGCCCTTGGTCCAGAACGGCCCCGAGATGATGATGCAGATCGCGCTCCAGAAGCCCGCCGACAGCGCCAGGAACAGGCCGAGGCGATGGATCCCGAGCGTGCCGATCGAGTAGCCGATCGAATCGCGGAAAAATGCATCTTCATATTCGGGAGACTTGACGGCTTCGCCGCGCGGCGGATTGACCGACGACAGCACCAGCGCGCCGTGGAAGGCGAGCGCGCCGCCGGTGACGAAGAAGAAGCTCACCGCCAGCATGTGCGCCGGATTGTAGTGGAAATGGAGATATTGGTAGCCGGTGTTCGACACCCAATCGAGATGGCTGAAGATGCCGTACGGGAAGCCGTGCCCCCAGGCACCGAGCAGCCACGGGCGGATCACCACTAGGCTGACATAGGCAAAGATGGCGAAACCGTAGGCGAACGGGACATGATAACCCATGCCCAGCTTGCGGCAAATTTCGACCTGTCGCAGCGCCCAGGACACGAACGCCCCGATCGCGCAGACGGTGATGATCTGCCAGAAGCCCCCTTCGCGAAGGGGGGCAAGGCCGAGGCCGTAACTGAGGTCCGGCGGCGCGATGCTGATCAGCCACGGGTTCCATGTCGGCCCAAGCGATGCGGCATACAGGATGAGGGCGGTGCCGAGTGAGGCAAAGATCGCGGTCGTGACGCCGAAGAAGCCGACGTAAAAGGGGCCGACCCAAAAGTCGAACAGGTCGCCGCCGATCAGCGTGCCACCTCTCACCCGATATTTTCGTTCAAAGCTCAGCAGCGCCATGACATCTCTCCGCCCCCCGGTGCAGGCCAGGGATCGTTGCAAATAATTCGGTCGCGGATGGCGAGACCGGACCGGATGCCCGGTCTCGTCCCTTCCGCGGTCAGACGATTACATCGCCGGTGCGGGCGCCGGTGCTGGAGCCACTGCCGGAGCAGCGGCCGCGGCTGGGGTGCGCGGACCGTCGAGCCAGTTGAACTTGTCGGTGCTGAGCAGGATAAAGTGGATCAGCAGTGCAAGCACGAACAGGAAGACGAACAGCGCGACCAGTGCGCGCCGCGGATCAAAAATTAGCCAGATTCTCCACATGACGTGGTCCTTCTCTTCAAGTTACCGAAAGTCTCAGTCGCTTCGGATCAAAGCCAGGGGCGCCAGTTCCAGACCAGCACGTGCGCGACGATCGCCACGACCGTGAAGATCAGGAAGCTGGTGATGAACAGCTTGTGAAATTCCTTGGCTTCATCTTGGGTCAGGTACGTTCCCGGTCCCATCCTTTCGTCTCTATTGTTTACTTCGTTCATTGTACGTCTCCGTTGTTTCCGACGAGGACGGGAGCATGGCTCGCGCTCCCAGGCGGCATCCGCGCGGGAATGCCCGCAGGGATTGGTGAATCCGCACGAAGCGGAATGAAAAGTGTCGCGGTCATGCGCCGAGACTTTCGCTGATCGCGTCGGTCAGCCGCTGGGCCGTGACGGAGGTTTCGCCGGCCCGCCGCGCAGCCCTTTCGGCCGCGTCGCGGATCGCCTTGGCTACCGAGATCCGGACCAGTACCGGCTCGCGTTCGACCAGCTCGTCCAACCCGGCCTTGGCGGCTTCGTCCCAATTGAGTTCGCGTTCGATCCGCGCCGGAGTCGCCTCGACCTGGTCGAGATCGCGCGCCATCGGCAGGATGTGGAACAGCGCGTCGAACAGCGCATTGCACACCTCCTGCACCAGGTAGGTGGCGCCGGCATAACCCATGAAAGGCGTGCCGGTATGGCGTCGGATCACGGCGCCCGGGAAGCTTGCCGGAATGTAGACGCTGCGGCAGTTCGTCTCCGCCATGTACATCCGCTCGTTAAAGCTTCCGAAGACGATCAACGGCGGATTGGTCGCAATCTGTTCGCGGACGTTCTGGTTGTCGGACTTGGTTCCCGCGCAGCGCGAAATGGCGAAGTGACAGGGCAGACCCATGTCGTCTTCAAGGAAGTGGCGGATGCCGCGTGAATAGGTGTCGGTGGCGACGATCCCGAAGCTCGCGGTACCGAAGAAGTCCTGCGTCACCGATCGCCACAAGTCCCACAGCGGCTTGATCGTGGTGTGCTTCTCGCGCTCGATGAAAGGCTCGGGGTCAAGGCCCGTCAGCTCGCCCAGCTTGCGCAGGAACAAAGTGGTGGATTCCAGCCCGATCGGCGCCTGGAGATAGGGTCGCTCGAGCGTCTCGCACAGGCCGCGACCGAATTCGCGATACAGGCAGACATTCACCTGCGCGAAGGCCAGTTTCTTGACGTCGGCAAGGTGGCTGCCAAGCGGGAAGGCCATGCCGACCTCGGCCCCGATGCCTTCGATCAGGCGGCGGATCTCGGCCAGGTCCGACGGGCAATTGAAGGTGCCGTACATCGGGCCGATGATGTTCACGACCGGCTTCTTGCCCGGCAGTGGCGGCTTGACTGGCGGCACGCGCTTGGGCCCGAACTGGGTCCACAGCCAGGTGAGCGCGCGGTCGGCCGCCTGCCATTGATCCTCGTCGATGGTGCGCGGCAGGAAGCGGACGATGTTGGTGCCCTCGGGCGTCACCCCGCCGCCGATCATTTCGGCGATCGATCCGGTGACCACGACCGCGGGAAGATCGGGATCGAGCGTTTTCCACGCCCGCTTCATCGCGCCTTCGGTGCCGTCGCGGCCGAGCTCCTGTTCGCCCAGACCGGTCACGACGATCGGTAGCTCGTGCGGCGGAAGCGCATCGGTGTAATGAAGCACCGACGTGACCGGCAGATTTTCGCAGCCCACCGGGCCGTCGATGATCACCTGCAATCCCTTGATCGCCGTGAACGCGTAGACCGCGCCCCAATAGCCGCCGGCCCGATCGTGATCGAGGATCAGCGTCATGAGCCGATGCTTTCTTCGGCCTTGGCGGCGGCGATGCGCTTGGCGGCGAACTTGGCCTTATATTCCGGGCGGTCGACCGGCTGGCTCTCCCACACGCCGGCGGTCGCTTCCTTACCGACTCCTTCGAAAAAGGCGGTCATCTTGTCGAAGCGATGGCGGTTTGCGAGCGCGCCGTTGATCACCATCGCCAGACTGCCGGCGCCCGCCGGACCCATCAGCGGCCGTGCCGAAATCAGATTGGTGAAATAGAGCGCGGGGATCGCCCTGGTCTTGGCGTGCTGGACCACCGGAGTGGTGCCGATCGCCAGGTCCGGCCCGAATTCCGCGATCGCCGCAATGTCCTGCTCCAGGCTGGCGCGATACTGGACGCGGGCGCCATGCGCCTCCAGCCATTCGCGATCGGCATCGGACCACTTGGTCCGCGGGCAGGCGGTGCCGACGTAGGGCACGTCCGCACCGCTTTCTATCAGCAGTCGCGCGACCAGCAGTTCGGATCCCTCGTATCCCGAAACCGTGATCCGGCCGGAAATAGGTTTGGCGGCGATGGCGGCGCGGATCGCGGGGATGAAGCGGTTCTTGGCCACATCAACCTTGTCCTGAGCGATACCGCATGCTGCCCCGATCGCGTCGAGCCACGCCGCCGTCCCGTCGGCACCGACCGGTGCCGAACCAATGATGGGCCGCCCGGCACCTTCGAACTCGCGGATGCTGGCGGTGTAGAAAGGATGGATTGCGCCGACCGCCGCGCAGTCGAGCGCCTGATACAGTTCGCGCCACTCGCGCGTCGGGACGACCGGCCCTGCGGCAAGGCCGAGCGGCTCGAGCATGACGCCAATGCCCGGCGGGTCGGCGGGAAACATCTCGCCCAGCAAGGTGACGGTCGGGCGATCGGTGCGCTGTTTGGGCGCGGCGACCGGTCCCGCCTCGGCCTCCTTGCGCGCATAGCTGAGCATCGCCCCAGCCAGCACGTCCTTGGCCTCGGCGTGGGTCGGAATGCCGAAACCGGGGACGTCGATGCCGATCACGCGGACGCCGTTGATCGCGTCGGGCAGCAGTTGCAGCGGCACCCCGCTCGCGGTCGGCACGCACAGATTGGTGACGATGATCGTGTCATAGAGCGCGGGGTCGGCGAGGCCCTCGACCGCCTCCTTGATGTCTTCGAACAACTTACCGGTGACCAGGGTCTCGCTGCTGAACGGCACGTAGCCGACGCTGCGCTTGGCCCCGTAGAAATGGCTGGTGAAGGTCAGTCCGTAGACGCAGCAGGCCGATCCCGACAGGACGGTCGCCGTGCGCCGCATTCGCAAGCCGACGCGCAGGCTTCCAAACGCCGGGCACATCGATTGCGGCTGGTCGTGCGGGCCCAGCGTGCGATCGACCGGATAGTCCGCCGCATACCGCTCCAGCACTTCCGACTTGCCGGCCTTTACCGCCGCGTCGCGCATCGTCTCCGTCGATCCGCATCCGCCCTCGGTCGCCGGCGAGGCCAGGTCGATCCGGTCGCGGTCGCGGGTGGAGGGAAAGGCGTCCACCGATCAGGCCGCGTCGTACACGACTTCGAGGGAAGGTTTGGCGACATATTCCGCGCCGCGCATGTCGGCCTGGGTGGCGGGCTTGAGCGAATAATCGGCCCCCGTCACATCGGCGCTGAACAGGCCGAGCAGCCCGTCCTGGTCGAGCGGCGTCGGGCGCAGCGGCGGCGCCTCGGCGACGTTGACCGCAAGCTCCTCGAACAACGATGCCCATTGCCCGCCGGGCTTGCCGATGATCTGGTAATTGGCGCTTTTCTTGCGGATGTCCTCGTTGGCGGGGATCGCGGTCAGCACCGGGATTCCGACCGCTTCGGCAAAGGCATTGGCCTCGCCGGTGCCGTCATCCTTGTTGAGGATCATCCCCGCGACGCCGACGTTGCCGCCCATCTTTCGGAAATATTCGACCGCCTTGCAGACGTTGTTGGCGACATAGAGCGACTGCAGGTCGTTCGACGCGACGACGATCACTTTCTGGCACATGTCGCGCGCGATCGGCAGGCCGAAGCCGCCGCACACCACGTCGCCGAGGAAGTCGAGCAGGACGTAGTCGAAGCCCCATTCATGGAAGCCCAGCTTCTCGAGCGTTTCGAAGCCGTGGATGATGCCGCGCCCGCCGCAGCCGCGCCCGACTTCGGGTCCGCCCAGCTCCATCGCGAACACCCCGTCGCGCTGGAAGCAGACGTCCTCGATCCCGATTTCCTCGCCGGCCAGTTTCTTGGCCGACGATGTCTCGATGATCGTCGGGGTCGACTTGCCGCCGAACAGCAGGCTGGTGGTGTCGCTCTTGGGATCACAGCCGATCAGCAGCACGCGCTTGCCCTGCTGCGCCATCATGTAGCTGAGGTTGGCGAGCGCGAAGCTCTTGCCGCTCCCGCCCTTGCCGTAGATCGCGATGATCTGCGTCTCCTTGGTCACCGGGCCGGTCGGCACGGGGTCGGGCTCGTGCGAGGCTTCGTCGCGCAACGGTCCGGGGTCGAGCATGCTCACAGGCTTCTCCAATCGAGGACCATCTTCAGGCAATCGGGGTCGGTGAACGCTTGCGGGTAGGCCTCTTCGGCTTCCGCTGCGGGGCGCTCGTGGCTGATCAGTCCGCCGAGCTTCAGCTTGCCCTCGGCGATCAAGGCGGTGGTTGCGGCGATGTCGGCCGGCGTGAATTCCGCGGCAATGCGCAGCCGCGCCTCGCGCATGAAGGCCGGCGGGAAAGCGAAGGTCACGCGATCGTAAAATCCCGCCAGGATGATTTCGCCACCCTTGGCAAGCCGCGGGATCAACTGGTCGAGCATGTCCGCCGCGCCGCTGGCGTCGACGATCGTGCGATAGTTGCGCCGGTCGTCGTCCTGCGGGTCGACCACCGCATAACCGGCCCCATCGCGCCGCGACGGATTGACTTCCCACACCGTCGGCGCGGGTCCGCCGCTGGCGATGGTCAGGCGTGCAAGCAGCCGCCCCAGGATGCCATGACCGACGATCAGATCCGGGGTGGCGTCGGCTATGGCATGCCGCGCGGTCGCCGCCAGAGCGGTCAGGATTCCGTCCCGACCAAGCCGGTGATCGATCGCCATAGCGCGGGCCGACGGCAGCACCACGGTGCGGGCGGTCCCGCCGAACAGGCCTCGGGCGTCTTCGTAACAATTGGCGCCGGGCACGAAGACCCATTCGCCGATCCGTCCGCGCGCATCGACGCCGGCATCGACGATCCGACCAACCGATTCATATCCCGGGACGAGCGGATAGCCCATGCCGGGGAACGTCGGCATCCGCCCGGTCCACAGCAATTTCTCGGTGCCCGAACTGATCCCGCTGTAATGAATGTCGACGATCACGTCGCTGGCGGTGGCGGGGTTCAGCGCAAGCGGGCGCAGGGATAGCCGTTCTGGCGCCTCCAAAATAACCGCATGAGCGTTCACCGCTTCTCCCCGCGCCGGCTTCTAACGAGCCGGATCGCAGGTGTAAGTCTAACTAGACACTTTTCAATGTCAATCGAATTGGACAATATGCCCTATGGCGTAGCGATCATGACCCTGACCGTCAGCGGGAGACGCGTCGGAACAGCCCGCACTTTGCGGAAGCCCGCTGCTTTCAGAAGTCTGGAAATTTCCTCGACGCTACGCGGTCTGCCCGATCCCATCGCCAGCAGGTAGAAACCGAAATAGGCATCGCCCGAAGCTTCCGCGCCCGGCGTCTGCGCCATCGGCTCGGCGACCAGCAGTCGGCCCTTCGGGGGCAAGGCGGAATGGATTCGGCGCAGCAGTCCAAGCGCCGGCCCGTCGTCGTGATCGTGAAGCACGCGCACCAGGGTGATCAGGTCGAACCCCTCGGGAAGCACATCGTCAAGGAAGCTTCCTTCGAAATAGTCGGCTCGCTGTCCAAGCCTTGCGCGTGCCCGTTCGACCACCGCCGGCAGGTCGAACAATCCCAGGCCGAGGCTCGGCACGGCCTTCGCAACAGCCCCGATGAACGCACCCTCGCCACCGCCCACGTCGAGCAGGCGCCAGTGCTTCGAAAACGGATAGGCGGCCAGGATCTGCTCGGCCACTAGCGGCTGCGATGCGGCCATCAAGGCGGAATAGTCCGCTACCTTGTCATCGCCGCCGGTGCCCGCCGACTCGGCATAATGCCAATGACCGGACAATTTTCCGCCGCCGCCGCCGCGTCGCAGCAGCGCGACCGGATCGGCAAGGTCGGCATAGAGAAGGTGATGATGGGCCACCATTTCGGCGATTCCGCGATTGCCGATCAGCGCCGCGCCCTGCTGCCCCAGCGCCCACCCGTCGCCCACCGGCTCGACCAGGTCCAGGGCCGCGGCGCCCCGCAGCAGCCGCTCGATGCTTTCTCCCGGAAGGTCGATCTCACGGCCGAGCGCTGCAATGTCTTTCGGACCGTCGGCCAGATGGTCGAGCAATCGCGTCGCGATGCATGCAGCCAGAATCTGCGAGTAGGTAAAGCCGGCGACCAGGTCGAATAGCTTCCCCGCGCGGCGCCGCGCGATTGGCCGGGTCGGCGGAAACCGCAGCGCGAACGATTGGAACTTCGGCGACGCAAGCACGGCATTGCGCCACTTGAGCCAGCGCCCGCGCCACTCGACGGCAAGACTTTTTGACAAATGCATGTGTCCACTTGTGTGGACAGGTGATAGCATGAGGTCAATCGACAGGGGATGCGGCGAATGCCGGACGAACGAACGGTTGTGATCGGTGCAGGCGTCGGCGGACTCGTTAGTGCGGCCCTGCTCGCCGCGCGCGGTGGCGACGTCACCGTCGTCGAAGCCGCCGACTTGCCGGGGGGTAAGCTGCGCGCCATCCACGTCGACGGAGCCGCAATCGACGGTGGGCCGACCGTCTTCACGATGAAATCCTTGTTCGACGACATTTTCGAATTGTGTGGCGACTTGCTCGATGATCATATCGAGGCCCGCCCGGCGACGATTCTCGCGCGTCACGCATGGGGCGATGCGCGGCTCGACCTTCACGCCGATCCTTCGCATAGCGAAACCGCGATCGGCGATTTCGCAGGGGCCGCCGCGGCGCGTGGCTATCGGCAATTTCGCGGCGAAGCGAAGCGCCTGTTCGATGCACTCGATAGGCCGTTCCTGCGATCGTCCAACGCCAACCCGATCACGCTCGGCTGGCGGATGGGCGCGCGCGGCTTTCCCGATTGGTGCAATCTTCGACCCTACAGTTCGCTGTGGCGCGCGCTCGGTCGCTATTTTCCCGATCCACGGCTGCAGCAATTGTTCGGGCGCTATGCCACCTATTGCGGGTCGTCGCCCTTCCGGTGCCCGGCGACGTTGATGCTGATCGCCCATGTCGAAGCCAGCGGCGTATGGACCATCGACGGCGGAATGCATCGGCTCGCTTTCGCGCTTGAAGCGCTTGCCCGGCGGCAAGGCGTTCGCTTCCTCTACGGAACGCCGGTCCGGCAAATCCTGATCGAAAACGGGCGCGCCGGCGGCGTGCTGCTGGCCTCTGGCGATCGGATCGCCGCGAACTCGGTCGTCTGTAACGCCGATCCTGCCGCGCTTGGCACCGGCCGGTTCGGCGACGATGCGGCGTGGTCGGTTCGGTCGGTGCCACGGCGCGCCCGATCGCTCAGCGCCATGGTGTGGACCGGCCAGGCCCGGACCGGCGGGTTCCCCCTCGCGCGACACAATGTCTTCTTCTCGAACGACTATCGTGCCGAATTCGACGCGCTCGCCAGCGGCCGGCTCGCCGCCGAACCGTCGGTCTATGTCTGCGCGCAGGATCGCGACGATCGTGGGGCTGCGCCAACCGTCACCGAGCGGGTCCAGATCATCGTCAACGCC
This sequence comes from uncultured Alphaproteobacteria bacterium, assembly GCA_963740965.1. Taxonomy (GTDB): domain Bacteria; phylum Pseudomonadota; class Alphaproteobacteria; order Sphingomonadales; family Sphingomonadaceae; genus Sphingomicrobium. The sequence continues at coordinate 29,415 of CAVUFW010000002.1, read as the reverse complement.
CCGCCGAATGGCGACGCCTACGGTTTTACTCCAGCGGAGATCGACACATGCACCAAGGCAATGCAGGCCTGCGTTTCGCGGGCGGGGCTTTCGCTCCGGCTGGACCCCTCGACCGTGCTGACGACCCCGCGCGAATTCGAGACGTTGTGTCCCTCGACGGGTGGAGCCCTTTATGGACGGGCCTCGCACGGGTGGGCGGCCTCCTTCCGCCGGCAGAGCAGCCGGACTCGGATCCCTGGGCTCTATTGCGCGGGCGGGAGCACGCACCCTGGCGCGGGCGTCCCGATGGCCGCCCTGTCCGGCCGATTAGCCGTCGAATGCCTGCTCAGGGACCGCGCTTCGACATCGCGGTCGCGCCGGGCGGTTATGCCTGGTGGTATATCGACGCGACCAGCGAGGACGGCCGTTACGGGCTGACCATCATCGCCTTCATCGGCAGCGTCTTTTCGCCTTATTACAAGCTCAGCGGTCGCGGCCGGCCGGAGAATCACTGCGCGATCAACGTGTCGCTGACCGGCCGCGGGTCCAAGGCCTGGGCGATGACCGAGCGCGGGTCGCGCCGCGTCGCGCGCGATGCCGACAATTTCCAGGTCGGGCCGAGCAGCCTGTCGTGGGACGGTGACACGTTGGTCATCGAGCTGGACGAAATCAGCGCACCGCTTCCGTATCGCGTGAAGGGAACGGTGCGGGTTACGCCGGACATGATCGGCACTACTGCCTTTTCGCTCGATCCGGCGGGCAGGCATCGCTGGCATCCGGTCGCCCCTCGGGCGCACGTCGCCGTCGACATGGTTCACCCCGGGACAAGCTGGACCGGCCGCGGCTATTTCGATTCCAACTTCGGCGACGAGCCGCTGGAGGAGGCATTCAATGACTGGCACTGGTCGCGCGCCCACCTCAGCAAGGATGTCGCCGTCCTTTATGAAGGGCGACGCCGCGACGGGACCCCGTTCGATCTGGCGCTCAGGTTCGACCGGCAGGGTCGATGGCACGATGTCGTCCAGCCCGCGCCCGCCAGATTGCCGCGCACCGGGTGGCTGATCGATCGCGCCACGCGCGCCGATGCCGGGTCGGTCCCCCGGGTGATGAAGACCTGGATCGATGCGCCCTTCTACGCACGCTCGGCGCTCGCGACGCGCTTGTTCGGTGAGGACGTGATCGCCATTCATGAAAGCCTGTCGCTCGGGCGCTTCCGGTCACCGGTCGTCCAGTCGATGCTCCCCTACCGCATGCCCCGGTCCTTCTGGTGACGAATTCTGTTTCGCCTTGTCTCTGGCGATTTCGCGATTGATCGAAACCAGCTGCCACAATCCGATGCCGAGCGCGGGAATGGCGACGATTGCCATGTCGAGGAAGCTGAACCATTTCGAGTGCATCATTGCTCCTCCGCAAAGCGGCGGATGATCGCCGCCGCCTCGGCCGGTTTTTCTTCGTGCGCCAGATGCCCCAGGCCCGCCAATGGGACGACCCGTCCATGCTGGACCAGCGTCGCCGCTCGCTGCGCGCTCGACAGGGGAATGGCCGCATCCATCTCCCCATGTACGAGCAACAGTGGCGTCTGGAGGCGGGGCAAATCGCGTTCCAGCGCCGCCAGGTCCCAATCGGCCATCATCGTCAGCGCACCGGCGACATGCCCGCTATTCGACAGCAACCGCTCGTACAACGCGACACCCGTGGGTCCGATGTCGGATCCGGTACTGCGTTTCAGGAAGCGCCCGGTCTCCCCCCTGGTCCGCGCCAGTCCCGCAAACATGCGCGGCACTAACGGATTGATAAACAACAGTTTTGCCATTGCAGGAAACAGTTTTGCGGCCAGTCCCGGAAACGGCAGCAGGGCCGCATCCAGCCCCACGATCCCGCGCGGGCTAGCGAGTCCATCAGTCGCCATCCGCACCCCGATCGCCGCTCCCGCACTGTGCCCGACGATGAATGTGGGTGATACTCGCAGTGTGACCAGCAGCTCGGCGACCGCCCGCGCCACCGCCCCCATCGTCATCCCGCCCGTCGGCCTGCCTCTGGTGAAACCATGCCCCGGCAGATCGGGCGCGATGATCGTGAACTGCTCGGCGAGAAGCGGTCCGAGCTCGCGCCAACTGTGCGTCGCCGCGCCTGTCCCGTGGAGCAACAGCATCGGCGGACCCTGACCCCACGACTGGACATGCCAGTCCATCCGACCCGAGGCGACGAACTTGCTGTGCTGCCGGTTGGGCCAGTCCCGACCGTCGATCTCCCAGCGCAGTCGGCCGGTCATCGCCGGGACGCACGAACCGCTGCATGCATCGTCGCTGCGTCCGCCCGGGGCAGAGGGAGGTAATGCGCCCCCATCGCTGCCGCCAAGGCCGCACCTTCGGGGCGCGGACGAGCACTGATATCGACGAACGCGGCGGCGATGCCGGCGATATTGATGGCTTTGGCCGCCGACGTCGCATCGGCTTCGGCGCGACTGCGGACCGCGGATCCATCGCGTGCGATATTGGGTCGCCCGTCGGTCAGGACGACCAGGAACGGCGTTCGTCCACGTGCTTTCGCCGTTTCGGCGAGTTCGCGCGCGGCGACAAGGCCGGCAGCAAGTGGCGTTCCTCCGCCGCCGGGTAAATCCGCCAATGAACGCCGCGCCCGCGTCAGCGATCGCGTCGGTGGCAGCAGTAATTCGGCTTCGGTCCCTCGGAAGCTCACGAGCGCAACCTGCGTACGTTTGACGTATGCCTCGGCAAGCAGCAGCTCGACTGCGCCCTTCGCTTCAGCCAAGCGCGCGAGCGCCGCTGATCCTGACGCATCGACCGCGAAGATCGTCACTGCCTCGGCGCGCGTTTCGAACCGGCGAACCCGCAGGTCGTCGCGACGAATTTCGATCCTGCCACCGCGATTACGCATTTTCTGCCATGGGGCTGCAGCGCGAAGAGTGTCGATCAAGGCGAGCCGACGTCCACCGCCCGGCATCCCCGCCCGCGCTGCCAACGGCCGTCCACGTACCGCTGACTTGCGTCGTTCGCCCGCTCCATTGGCAAGGACAGACTTGCGCTGTCGCGACCCGCCTGCAGCAAGCCGCGCGAGTACGTCCTTCGGCAACGATGCGAGTGCGGCTTCCAGCACGACATCCTCGAGCGGTTTCGACTCCTGGTTCTGGCGCTGATCATCGCGAGCCTCCGGCTGTTCGGACGGAGCGTCGGGCATGGCGCTCGGCAAACGGGTCGCGCGCGGGGCGAGCACCAGCCGAGCGGCGGTTGCGACGTCTTCGTCGGTCACATGATCCCGACCTGCACTGCACGCCGCTGCGCGAGCGGTTCGCAACGCAAAATGTTGCGCTCGTGCAGAGTCGATACCGAGAGCAAGGGCGGTCGCGGCAATCGCTTGGAAGTAGCCTTCCGTCATCACGGCCGTGTCGACGGATTGAGTTTTTGTCTCAGGTCCCATCGAACCGCCGCGCGCATTCGTCAGGTCGATCCAGAAGGCGCAGCGTTCGGCCAGTGCGTCAGGTGCGCGTTCCTCGGGTTCGATGCCGTCGTCCTGCACGATCATCAGAAACGATGCGCCGCCATCGACTGCGGCGGCGATTTTGGCGGCGGTGGCTTCGGGCAGGCGTTCGGCCATCGGAAGGACGATGACCTCGGCCTCGGCGAGGATGCCTTCGCGCAAGACCGGGGATCCGCTGGCCAGCGTTGCCGCCAGGTCGAGCCCACCAAGCAGCCGGTCGTCGTCGATGTGGATCGGGATGCGGCGGGTGGGGCGGCCGAGGGCGGCGATGACGGTATCGCGCAGTTCGCCGCCGCCGCGGAGGACCATGCCACCGAGGCCGGCGTCGATGGCGCATAGTCGGGCGGCGAGGAGGGCATCTTCGAACGGATCGAAATTCGTCACGCCGAAAGTTCTTCCAGTGCCCGGTCGATGCGGGCGGTGGAGCCGGTTTCGTCGAGGACGTTGCGGCGGAGGCGATGGCGGAGCGCCATCGGCGCGACGGTCGCGACATGGTCGGGCGTCACACTGCGCGTATCATGCAGCGCGGCCAGTGCGCGGGCGGCGCGGACGAGGGTGAGTTCGCCGCGAAGGCCGTCGGCGCCGACCGCGATGCAAAGGCGGGAGGCGAAGCTCAACGTGTCTTCGGGCACCTCGATTTCGGCCAGCAGGGCGCGGGCATTTGCCAATTGCTTCAATAGCTTACGGTCCGCGCGTCGCCACTTGGCCATGAATTCGGTCGGCGTCCGGTCGAAGGCATCGCAGCGTTTCAGAATCTCGACCCGCTGCTTCAGGTCCTGCGGGGTGCGGACCTCGACCGAGAGGCCGAAACGGTCGAGCAGCTGCGGGCGGAGTTCGCCTTCTTCCGGATTGCCACTGCCGACGAGCACGAACTTCGCGGGGTGGCGGACCGACAGGCCTTCACGCTCGACGACGTTCTCGCCCGAGGCGGCGACGTCGAGCAGCAGATCGACGATGTGATCCTCGAGCAGATTGACCTCATCGATGTAGAGGAAGCCGCCATTGGCCCGCGCCAGTAGCCCAGGCTCGAACGCCTTGACCCCGGCGCCGAGCGCACGTTCCAGGTCGAGCGCGCCGACGACGCGATCTTCGGTCGCGCCGAGCGGCAGGTCGACGAACGGCACCGGGACCGACCCCTTTCGCGCGCTTCCGTCCTGATAGCCGGCCGCCGACGCTTCGATCGGCGGAAGCAGCGCGGCCAGGGCGCGGACCGCGGTCGACTTGCCCGTGCCGCGATCGCCGAACACCATCACGCCGCCGATCCGCGCGTCGACGGCGGCGATCAGCAACGCGCGCTTCATCTCGTCCTGGCCGACGATCGCGGAGAAGGGGAAGGACAAGCGCACGCGCGATGTGTAACACGGGTTGGACACTCCACAAGATGGATAGACGCGGCAATGTGGACACCGATACTCATCGCCGCCGGAACTGCGCTCTTCCTTGGCGCTGCGGGCGGGCTGCTGACCCCCATCGGGCCGTGGTATCGCAATCTGAAAAAGCCGTCGCTGCAACCGCCCGACTGGCTGTTCGGCCCGGCGTGGACGATCATCCTGGGTCTAGCCGCCTGGTCGGCCGTGGTCGCGTGGAATGCGGCCGACAGCGACCCCGAGCGAACGAAGGTTATCATCCTGTTTGTCACCAACGCGGTTTGCCACCTGTTGTGGAGCCCTTTGTTCTTCAAGCTGCGGCGGCCCGACTGGGCGCTGATCGAGGTGGTCTTCCTGTGGGCGTCGCTGGTCGCGCTGGTGATCGGGCTGTGGCCGATCTCCCCCAAGGCGAGCCTGTTGATCCTGCCCTATTTGCTGTGGGTCAGCTTCGCCAGCTGGCTCAACTGGGCGATCGTCCGGCTCAACCGGCCGTTCGCCTAACGTTGGGCGGGGGCGCCCTGCTGCATCGCCAGGAATTCGTCGATCATCACGAGCCGTTCGGCAATCAACACCCGGTACGGTGCATCGCGCGGAGACAGTGCGAGCGCCTGCAGCCAGGCACGCTTCGCGGCCGGCAGATCGCCCCCCTGAAGAAACGCCATGCCGAGGAAAAACGGCGGACCCGGTTGATCGGGACCGAGCTGGAAGGCGCGCTGAAACGCATTGCGCGCCGCCGGCGACATCTGCCCGGCATCGTGCGCCACTAGGGCGCTGCCGAGCCCGGTCCACAGTGCGGAATTTCCCGGCTGCCGCGCGACCGCATCGAGCAGCAGTTGCGCGGCCCCCGCCGTGTCGCCGGCGCGCATTCGATCGTCCGCCGCGGCGAGCGTCGCGGTGGCTGCGGGATCGGCCGGCATGATCGTCGAGCGGAAGGCGACCATGCCGGGATCGACCTCCATCCGCCCGATGTCGGGACTGACCGGACTGCCCGCGAGCGAGGCATTCTGCTGCACCGCGTAGCCCGCGGCGCCGACCAGCAATGCGGCGCCGCCGAGCGTCGCCAGTGACCGCTTGACGCCGCCCCACCATAACAGCCCGAACGCAACGAGCCCGATGACCGTAAGCCACAACCACCCCATCAGCGCTTCCTTCGCTTGAAGCTGCGCGACGCGATCCAGGCGCCGATCGCCAGCAGCGCCAGCGGTGCAAGCCACAATGGCGCGGTGACCTGGTTGAGCGGCGGATCGTAGGTAACATATTCGCCGTAGCGCGCGATCAGCCATTTGCGCACCTGACCCGCGCTTTCGCCCGCCGCGATCCGTTGCCGCACCAGCGCGCGCATGTCGCCGGCGATTTCAGCGTCGCTGTCGGCGATCGACTGCCCCTGGCAGACGAGGCAGCGGAGCGTCTCCATCAGCTTGCGCGCCTCGGCCTCTTTCGCCGGATCGGCCAATTGGCGATTGGAATCGGGAGCGGGGGGAAGACTGGAATCCGCCAGCGCGGGCGTAACGGCGAACAGCGCCAGCGCGAGGAGCAGCGCGCGGATCATCGCGCCTTCTCGATCGCCGCGAGGATTGCCGGAACGTCGGACGGCTTGATGTCGCCGACATGCTGGTGCGCGATCCGGCCCTTCGAATCGATAATGAAACTTTCAGGGACGCCCGACGACCCCAGGGCGAACTGGATCTTCGATTCAGGGTCGTTGCCGATCCGCTCGAACGGATTGCCGTTGCGGGCGAGGAAGGCCTGGAGCGCGGGGGTCGTGTCGCGGATCGCGACTGCATCAATCTTGACGCCGGCCTGCTTCAACTGGGTCAATACCGGCGCTTCGGCGATGCACGGCGCGCACCAACTGGCGAAGACGTTGAGCAGCCGCGGTTCGCCCTTGCCGAAATCGGTGCTCGCCAGGCCCGGTTGCCCGGGCACGATCGGCGGTAGTGAAAAGGCGGGCACGGGCTGGCCGATCAGCGCCGATCGAACGGTCCGGTCCGCCGGTTGGTAAAGCCCGCTGGCCAGCACCGCCGCGAGGATGACAAATGCCACGACCGGCAGGAACAGCAGGACGCGCCTCATGCCGTCACCGGATCGGTCCGGATCGCACGATCCCGGCGTCGGGTGCGGCCGATGAGCGACAGGGCGCCACCCAGCGCGACCAGCACGCCGCCAAGCCAGATCAGGGTCACGAAGGGCTTCCACCACAAGCGCAACTGCCAGCGCCCGACATCGTCCTGGTGACCGAGGACGGTGTAGAGCTGACCGTCGAGGCGGGTGGCGATGGCGGATTCGCTGGTGACCATCGGCGGGGTCGCGAAAAAGCGCGATTGCGGGTGGAGAGTGAAGGGCGAACCGTTGCCGCGGCGAACGCTGAGCGTGGCCTCCATCGCCGACCAGTTGGACCCGACGGCGGGCGCGACCGAATCGAGCCGAACAGCGAATGGCCCGACCCGCTCGGTTTCGCCGACTCGCGCGGCAATCAGCGTTTCCTTGGTGAAGGCGCTGTCTGCGGCCATGCCGGCCAGGCTCACCGCGATCCCGAGATGGGCGACCACCATGCCCCAGGTGAATAATGGCATGCGGCGAAGATCGCGGCCCCACAAGGGTGCGATGCTGGCAATCGCGACGCCGGCCGCCACCACCAGGCCGAGCAGCGGCAGGATCCCGATGCCGGGCGCGAGCAGCAGGACGAGGGCCAGCGCGAGGATGAGGACGATCGCCGGTATCGCGGCCCGCCGGAGCGCGGCGGCCAGCCGGTCGCGCCGCCAGCGAAGCAGCGGGCCGATGCCCATGAACAAGGCCAGTAGCAAGGCGATCGGGCCCGTCGTCTTGTCGAAGAAGGGCGGCCCGACCGACAATTGCACCCCGAACGACGACGCGACGATGGGATAGAGCGTTCCGATCAGGACAATGCCGAGGATGACCGTCAGCAGCAGATTGTTGACCACCAGCGCGCCTTCGCGGCTGACCGGATCGAACGTCGTTCCTTCGCGAATGGTGCCGGCGCGGAGGGCGAACAAAGCAAGCGCCCCGCCGATGTAAATTGCCAGCAAGGCAAGGATGAAGGTGCCACGCGTCGGGTCGACGGCGAAGGCATGGACCGAGGTGAGGATGCCCGAACGGACCAGAAAAGTGCCGATCATCGACATCGAAAAAGCGACCACTGCGAGCATGATCGTCCAGGCGCGCAAGCCATCGCGAGTGGCAAGCACGGTCACCGAATGGAGCAGAGCGGTCGCGGCTAGCCAGGGCATCAGGCTGGCATTTTCGACCGGATCCCAGAACCACCAGCCGCCCCAGCCAAGCTCGTAATAGGCCCAGTAGCTGCCGGCGGTGATGCCGAGCGTGAGGAAGATCCACGCGGCGAGAATCCACGGTCGCATCGCGCGAGCGAAGGCCGGACCGACGTCGCGCATCACCATTGCACCGACCGCGAACGAGAAAGCGATCGAGATGCCGACATAGCCGAAATAAAGCGTCGGCGGATGGAAGGCGAGGCCGGGATCCTGGAGCAGCGGGTTGAGCCCCTGACCGTCGGGCGCGGCCGGATTGAGCCGGGCGAAGGGATTGGAGGAGAACAGGAGGAAGGCGTAAAAGCCCAGCGCGATCGCCGCCTGCGCGCCGAGCGTCGCGACCAGGGTCGGGGTCTTCAGCCGCCGTTCGAACAGGGCCACGGCCGCGCCGGCGAGCCCGAGCACGGTCACCCACAGCAGCATCGACCCTTCGTGATTGCCCCATGCGCCGGCGAATTTATAGAGCCACGGCTTGGCCGAATGACTGTTGGTCGCGACCAGCAGGACGCTCATGTCCGAGCGCAGGAAGAGCAGGATCAGCAGCAGCATCGACACGGCGGCAAGCGCGCCCTGCACCATCGCGACGGGCCGGATCGCAGCCATCAGGTCGGGACGATCGCGCCGGATCGCGACGATCGCGATCACCAGTTGAAGCGCCGCAAGCGCGGCGGCGAACCACAATGCCGCCAGTCCAGCCTCGGCAATCATGTCAGCGGCAATCCGCCCGGCTGGAACGTAATGTCATGGACCAAGGCTTAGAGGGGATCGGAGCGGGAATCCATGGCCTGTCGGCGTCGAATTGCCGATGGCCGACGGAGCGGCGTCGGTTGCGCGAAGCAAAGCAATGCCGCCGAATTGCTAAGCGATTCGATTCACGCCGCGCGCTGGCGAATGCTAATCGCGGCGCTGAACTCTGAAGGCAGCAGCGCATGATCAAGCAGGTGAAGTCGGGCAATATCCGGGGCGAGTGCAGCGACAGGATTTGCCGTTTCCTCGGCGTCCCCTACGCCGCGCCGCCGGTCGGCGCGCTACGCTTCGAGGCGCCGCAGCCGGTGACGCCCTGGACCGACACCCGCGACGCGACCCGCCCCGGTCCGTCGGCGCCGCACAAGATCGGCAAGTTTCCGCAGATCGATATCGTCGGGCTGATCGGCGAAGGCGGCGAGCCGGGCGACGATTATCTGACGCTCAACGTCTGGGCGCCGGAGAAGGCGGAAGGGCGACCGGTGATGGTGTTCATCCACGGCGGCGGTTTCGTTGTCGGAAGCAAGGATGCCCCGGTCCACGACGGTAGCGCGTTCGCCCGTGACGGCATCGTGTGCGTGGCGATCAACTACCGGCTCGGGATCGACGGCTTCCTGCCGATCCCCGGGGTGCCGACCAATCTCGGGCTGCGCGACATGATCGCGGCGCTCGGCTGGGTGCGCGACAATATCGACGTGTTCGGCGGCGACCCCGGCAATGTCACCGCATTCGGCGAATCGGCCGGCGCGATGGCGATCGCCAATCTGATCGCCTCCCCCCTTTCGACCGGGCTGTTCCGGCGCGCGATCGTGCAGAGCGGACATGGCCGGATGGTGCGCGAATTGCCGATCGCCCGGAAGCTCGTCGACCGGTTGGCGAAACTGCTCAAGATCGCGCCGACCAAGGACGGTTTTGCCGGGGTCGACTTCGACGCGGCGTGGAAGGCGATGGAAAAGGTATCGAAGCCGCTGCCGGGAACCGACCTGCGCGATTCGGCGGGGCACGAGCCGGTGTACGGCATCAGCCGCTTCATTCCAGTGGTCGGGGACGACGTGCTGCCGACGGCGCCGGTGGCGGCGCTTGCCGCGGGGGCGGGCAAGGACGTCGATCTGCTGATCGGTACCAATGCGGCGGAGATGAACCTCTATTTCGTGCCGACCAAGGTCCGCCGATGGATCCCGCATGTCCTGGCCAAGTGGATGATCGGCAAATCGCACCCCGATCCGCGCGGGGTGCTTGCCGCATATGGCGGGCGGGGCAAGCGCGCGGGCCACGCGATGACCGAGGCGCTCAGCGACCTCGTGTTCCGCTGGCCGGCGCGGCAATATGCCGCCGCACATCGCGGCCGGACGCATGTCTATGAGTTCGAGTGGCATTCGCCGGCCTGCAACGGCGAGCTTGGCGCGTGCCACGCGATGGAAATGCCGTTCGTGTTCGACACGCTGGCCACCGCCACCGGCCCGCGCGGCTTTGCGGGGAGCAATCCGCCGCAGGAACTGGCCGACCGGGTCCACAAGATCTGGGTCGACTTCGCGACCGACGGAAGCCTGCCGTGGCCCGAGTATGACGGGGTTCGCCGGCAAGTCCACCAGCTTGCGGCGGGGACCACGATCGACGAACCGGCGATGCCCGCCGAAGCGCTGCAGCCCTGATCGGAGGATAGATGTACCTCGAACGATTCCGACTTGATGAGCGAATCGCGTTCGTCACCGGTGGCGGGCAGGGGATCGGGCTGGCGATCGCCGACGCGCTGGCCGAAGCGGGCGCGACGGTCACCATCGCCGACCGCGATCCGGACATTCTCGAGCGCGGGCTGCAGGTCTTGCGCGACAAAGGGTATCGGGCCGAGGCGGTGGTGCTCGACGTGACCCGCGCCGACGACGTCACCGCGGCCGCCGACCGGCTGGTCGAGCAGGCGGGGCGGGTCGACATCCTGGTCAACAACGCCGGGATCGCCCGCAGCGAAACCCCGGCGGAGGCGGTCGCGGACGAGCACTGGCTCAACGTGCTGGACGTCAACCTCAACGGGACCTTCTGGTGCGCGCGCGCCTTCGGCAAGCACATGCTCGCTGCCGGACGCGGGTCGATCGTCAACATCGGGTCGATGAGCGGCTTCATCGTCAACCGGCCCCAGCCGCAAAGCTATTACAACGCGTCGAAGGCGGCGGTGCACCAGCTGACCAAGTCGCTGGCCGCCGAATGGGCGTCGCGCGGCGTCCGGGTCAATGCGGTCGCGCCGACCTATATCGCCACCCCGCTCAACGCCTTCGCCGACCGGACGAGCGAGATGTACCGGCGGTGGATCGACGGCACGCCGATGGGGCGGCTGGGCGAGCCCGAGGAAGTGGCGTCGGTCGCCTTATTCCTGGCGTCCGACGCGGCGAGCCTGATGACCGGCAGCGTGGTCTTGGCCGACGGCGGTTACAGCTGCTGGTGAGCCGTTCAGTGCCCGGTCGATCGCACGGGCGGTAGCGACGGCACCGCGTTGGGTGGGGTGGAAGGGCGCGATGCCGCCATTGGTCCACCCCCTAGTCCACGGATCGGCCGAGCAGGCATCGTGCCCGACCCCCAGGCGATGCATGTCGACCAATATCGCACCGCTCTTCGCCGCCGCCGCGCGGGTCGTATCGGCAAGCCGGTCGCCGACGGTGCGCATCATTGTGGCTTCGGCGGCGGTCAGGCCGAGGACGGGGCAGGTGCCGGTCGCGGGCAAGAGCGTCGGATAGGTCGCAACGACGATCCGCGCATTTGGGGCGGCGGTACGGATGGCGGCGATCAGGGAGACGAGATTGCGGTAGAGCGCCGGGAAGCGCCGATCCTGCGGCGACTTGGGTCCGCCCCAGAATTGCCGGACGAGTCTGCCGAACAAACTGCCGGAATTGCGGGCCGCGAGCATCGAGAGGTCGCCGATGTAGCCGACGTCGTTGCCGCCCACGGTGATCGTTACGAGCCGGGTTTGAGGAGTGATCGCGCGGATTTGCGGTCCCTGCAGAAATTGCCCGCCGTGAAGCAGGTGGTCGGTGACCGCGCCGCCGCAACTCATGTCGACGATCGACAGCCGACGCAGTCGCGCCAGTTGCGAAGGGTAACCATTGATGCTGCGCGCGCAGAGAACGGGTGAGGCCTGCTGAAGCCGTCCGAGGCCGGCGCCGGCGGCGAACGAACTGCCGAGTGAGACATAATCGGGACGGCCGGGCGGAACACGCCGGGCCTGAACCCAGACGAACACGGTCGCGCATAGTGCAAGGAGCACCAGCGCTATCGCGATCCAGGCGCAGCCTCGTGGTATCCGACGTCGCGTCACCAAGTTTCTCCAATTCGACGTGAAGTTCGATCACGCGCGAACCGCGAGCAATGTCGGATACCGACTTGTGCCGATCGGCAAACGAACCGAGCGGATCGGCAAACTCTCCAACCTTTCAGATAGGTTTTCGATGACCTACCAGATGGCCTGACGAGATGCTGACGCTTGGTACGCCGGCACCGTCCTTTGAGAGGGGATGACCATGGGCCACCGCGCCATCATTTTGCTTGCTTCGACCGCGTTCGCGTGGACTTCCGCGGCCCAGGCGCAGGACGTCCAGCCCGCTCCCGCGGTGGATACGGCGGCCCAGACCCAGGGATCGGCGCCCGACGCCCCGGCGGAAGAAACCGCCGCCACCAACGACCAGGAAGTCGTCGTCACCGCCCGCAAGCGCGAGGAGTCGCTGAAGGATGTCCCGGTTGCGGCCACTGCGATCACCGGTGAGACGATCGAAAAGCGCGGCTTTACCTCGGTCAAGGACGTGGCCACGATCACGCCGAGCCTGAACATCAACAGCGACGGTGCCGGACGTGCCTTCGTCGCCATTCGCGGCGTCGGCACGACGTTGATCGACACCGTGCAGCCGGGCGTCGGCATCTTCGTCGACGGCATCTATCAGCCCAATACGTCCTACCTCAACAATCCGCTGACCGACGTTGCGCGGGTCGAAGTGCTGCGTGGTCCGCAGGGAACGTTGTACGGCAAGAATACGCTGGGCGGCGCGATCAATGTGATCACCCGTCAGCCGGGCAATACGTTCGAGGCGAAGGGCATCGCCAGTTTCGCCGGTCCCGACGATGCGTTCACGCTGGGTGGGTCGATCAGCGGTCCGATCATCGTCGACCGGCTGCAGGCCCGTGTCGCCTACACGCATCAGCAGCAGGATGGATTCATCCGCAACAAGCTGATCGGCGGAGACCAGAACCCGCTCAACACCGACACGATCAGCGGCACCGTACGCGCCGAGCCGTTCAACGACGTCCAATTGACGGTCAATGGTTACTACACGTGGCTGACCGGCGGGGCGGTACCCTATGCGTTCGTCAACGACCCCACCGACTACAAGAGCGACGTTTTCTACAATTCGAACAATTACCAGAAGTTCAAGTATCGCGGCGTGAATGCCAAGCTGGAGGCGCCGATCGATGCGCTGTCGACCAAGGTCACGCTGATCGGTGCCTACGACCGGCGCGGGGTCACCACCGACGGCGCCGATCCTGATTTCACCGCCGCCGACACCCTTCGCCAGAGCTCGAACGACGACCTGAAGACTCGGACCGCCGAGCTCCGGTTCGACACCGAATGGTCGCCGACCATCAGCTCGATCGTCGGCCTCTTCTACAGCCGCGAAACGCGCGTCACCGACAGTGTCCTGACCGTGTTGCCGGGCGTCTTCGACCTTCTCAACACCTCGTTTGCAAGCCGCGAAAGCAAGAGCTACGCGGTGTTCGGCAACGTGTTCTGGCGCCCGAGCGATGCATGGGAAGTGTCGGCGGGCCTGCGCTGGGACAAGCAGAAGCAGACGCTCGATGGCCTGACGGTCAACGCCTTCCCGGCCGCGCTCGGCGGCCTCCCGCCGGTCATCACGGCCAGCGAAAACAAGCTGTCCGAAACCAACCTCTCGCCGCGTGTCGCCGTGACCTACCACTGGAACCGCGATTTCATGACGTACGCCTCGGTCGCCCGCGGCGCTCGTGGTGGCGGCTTCAACCCGCCGGCGGTGCCGACCAATCTGCGGGTCTACAAAGGCGACTCGGCCTGGACGTACGAACTCGGCAGCAAATTCACTTCCGCCGATCGCAAGTTGTCGCTCGCCGGGGCGCTGTTCTACAACGACTACAAGAATTACCTCGGCTTGAACTCGATCCTCGGGCTCGATGTCGGTTTCACCACGATCGACCTCAATACCGGCGACGTGAAGAGCTATGGCGTGGAGCTTGAGGGCACCTATCGGGTGACGCCGCGATGGACCTTGAGCGGCGGCGGATCGCTGATGCGGGCGCGGTTGACCAACACCGATATCTACACCGACATCACCGGCCGCACGCTGGCTTCCAAGCGGCTGCCGTTCCAGCCCGATTGGAACTTCTATCTCAACAGCAACTATGTGGTGCCGACGGGCCCGGGCGATTTGGTGCTGGACGCCAGTCTGGTCGGCAAGGGTAGCCGGATCCCGGCAAGCATCCAGCAGAAGACTCCCGAATTTCCAGGCCAGCCGCCGCTCAGCGAACTCAAGCCGTATGTCCTGGTCAACGGATCAATCGGCTACCGGGTCGGCGGCATCGAGGTCTCGGCCTTCGTCAACAACCTGTTCAACAAGAAATATTTCGAATCGTACATCGAGCGGACGACGCTGGTCCTGGCCGGTCTTCCCAACAGCGACGTCGGAATCATCGGCGATAAACGTCGCGTCGGCCTCCGGACCCGGTTCAAGTTCTGAGCGATGACCGCCTTAGCAGCCATCGGCGCGGGGCTGTCGGACGATCTTGTGGATCGCCTCCGCCAGCGCTTCGGGGATTGCTTCCAGACCGGTGAGGCGATCCGCATGGAGCATGGGCGCAGCGAAACGCATTTCGCGCCCATGCCCCCGGACGCCGTGGTCTTCGCGGCGACGACCCAGGATGTGGTCGACCTGGTTCGCGAGTGTCATGCCGCCGGCGTTCCGGTCATCCCGTTCGGCGCCGGAACTTCGGTCGAGGGCAATACGCTGGCGGTCCGCGGCGGTGTGTCGATCGACCTTAGCCGGATGACCCGGATCATCGCGGTCAACAGCGACGACTTCGATTGCGTGGTCGAGGCCGGGGTACGGCGCGAACAGCTCAATGAATATCTTCGCGACCAGGGACTGTTCTTCCCGATCGATCCGGGAGCCAACGCGACCATCGGCGGGATGGCGTCGACGCGCGCGTCGGGAACCAACGCCGTCCGCTATGGGACGATGCGCGATGCGGTGTTGAGCCTGACCGTGGTCACCGCCGATGGCCGGGTGATCCGGACCAGCCGCCGCGCGCGAAAATCGGCCGCTGGCTATGATCTGACGCGCCTGTTCGTCGGGTCCGAAGGAACGCTTGGAATCATCACCGAGATCACGCTTCGGCTGCATGCCATTCCCGAAGCGATCATGGCCGCAACTTGCAGCTTCACCACGATCGGGGGCGCGGTCGATACCGTCGTCCAGTCGATCCAGCTGGGCATTCCGCTTGCCCGGGTGGAAATCCTCGACGACATGCAGATTCGCGCGGTCAATCGCTGGTCGAAAATGGACCTGCCCGAGCTTACGACCCTGTTCTTCGAATTCCACGGGTCCGAGCGCTACGTCGCCGAACAGGTCGAGACGGTGCGCGAACTGGCGACGGGCAACGGCGGCGGCGAGTTCCGGTGGGCGAGCACGACCGAGGAACGGTCGGCGCTGTGGAAGGCGCGCCATGAGGCTTACTATGCTGCGGTCAATTTGCGCAGCGGCGCGATCGGCTGGGCGACCGACGTCTGCGTGCCGATCAGCCGGCTTGCCGAATGCATCATCGAGACCAAGCAGGACCTTGCCGCCTGCTCGGTCCCGGCGACCATCCTGGGACACGTCGGCGACGGCAATTTTCATGTCGTCTTTTCGATCGATCCCGATTCGTCGGCAGAACTGGCCGAGGTCAAGGCGATCAACAGCAAGCTGGTGGCCCGCGCGCTCGCGATGGACGGCACCTGCACCGGCGAGCACGGCATCGGGCTGGGCAAGCAGGAGCATCTGGTGGAGGAACTGGGCGAGGCAGTCGACCTGATGCGGTCGATCAAGCAGGCGCTCGATCCCGACAATATTCTCAACCCCGGGAAGATCTTTTGACGGCGTCGTCGCGGCATCTGGTCGATCCCGAATTGCGGCCGCTGCTCGACGCCTTTCCGACGATCGCACTGAACGACGAGAATCTTGCCGAGATGCGCGCACGCGACTTGCCCTTCGCGCCGCCTGCCGACGACGACGTTCTGGTCGAGGATCTTCGGGTGCCGGGACCGGCGGGCGCGCCCGACGTGCCGATCCGCTGGTATCGATCTTCAACTGCGAACGGGACGGTCGGCTGCATCCTTCACATTCACGGCGGCGGCTACGTCGGAGGGTCGGCGCGCGAAGTCGAGTTCCTCCACCGGCCGTTGGTGGCGGAGCTTGGCTGCGCGATCGTGTCCGTCGACTACCGGCTGGCGCCCGAGACGCGGTTTCCGGGCGCGATCGAGGATTGCTATGCGGCGCTGGCGTGGACGAATGCGAACGCGGAACGGCTTGGGATCGATCCACAGCGCATCGGCGTGATGGGCGAAAGTGCCGGCGGGGGATTTGCTGCCTCGCTCGCATTGATGGCGCGCGATCGCGGTGATTATCCGCTCGCGTTCCAGCATCTCATCTACCCAATGATCGACGACCGCACCTGCGTCGCGGACGCCAATCCCAATGCCGGCGAGTTCATCTGGACGCGGCACAACAATCGATTCGGATGGTCGGCGTTGCTTGGCCATGAGCCGGGCCGGGCCGACGTTTCGCCCTATGCCGCCGCGGCGCGCGCCGAGGATCTGTCCGGCCTGCCGCCGACCTTCATCGGCACGGCCGCGCTCGATCTGTTCGTCGACGAGAATATCGACTTCGCGACGCGCCTGATCCGCGCCGGCGTGCCGACCGAATTGCATGTCTGGCCGGGCGCTTTCCATGGCTTCGACCTGATGCCCGGGCCGGCGATTGCCGACGTCGCGCGCGCTGCGAGTCGCGCAGCCTTGCGTCGAGCCCTCCAACTGAAAGTCGGCTAATGGAACGTGCGATCCCCCTGGAGACGGGCGAGCCGAAATCGTCAGCGTCGCCAACGCTTGGCAATTCTCTCGGCCCGTTGCTGCTTGTCAGCCTGTCGATGCTGGTCGGCTTCACCATGCTCCAGAGCTTCGGGATCATGGCGCAATCGGCCAAGGCCGAGATGGGGCTGACCGATACCGACCTGGCGATCGTGCAGGGTGTGTCCGCCGCCATTCCGCTGGTCCTGTTTTCGATCCCGATCGGCATCTGGGTCGATCGCTGGAATCGCGTCGCGATCCTGATCATCCTGGCGATCGGCTGGACTGTCGGCACCTTTGTGACCGCCGCGGCCTCGTCGACCGAAATCCTGTTCTTCGGTCGCATGCTGGTGGCGATCGGGACGACTGGCGGGCTGACCGCGGTGCTGTCGCTGGCGTCGGACTATTGCCCCCCTCAGCAGCGCGGCCGGGCAATGGTCGTCCCGAACATCGCCAAGACCGCCGGGGTGGCGGCGGGGTTTACCGTCGCGGGGCTGCTGCTCGGCGCGATTGCGGGAAAGAGCTTTCCGACGCTGTTTGCGGTCAGCGACTGGCGCAACGCCCAAATGACGTTGGGCGTCGCGAGCGCGGTGCTGATCCTGCCGCTGCTGTTGCTGCGCGAGCCGCAGCGGCGGGAGGTCGAAGCCGCCACGGGGGCGCCGTTGCGCGTGTTGCTCGGCGAGCTGAAATCGCGCCGTAAGTGGATAATACCGCTGTTCGTCGGCCAGACCAGCGTCGTCATGGCCGACGCGGCGGCGGCGATCTGGGTATCGCCGGTGCTCGAGCGGGATTACGGGCTGTCCCCCGCGCAATTCGCCGGATGGGTCGGCGCAATCGTGCTGGTGACGGGGATTGCGGGATCGATCGTCGGTGGGATCGTCGCCGATGCGGGGCAATCGTCAAAGATCCGCGGTGGACTGCTGATCGGCGCGATCGTCGCGGCCGCGGTCGGCGTGCCAGCGGCCCTATTTCCGATCATGCCCGGCGTTGTCAGCTTCGCCACGGCCTTTTTCGCGCTCAGCTTTGCCGGCAATATCACTGGCATGGTCGCGACGGTGGTGCTTACTGTGTGGCTGCCCAACGAGTTGCGCGGACTGGGGATCGGGGCCTTCATCGCCGTTGCCGGCCTGATCGGATTCGGCCTGGCGCCGGCGCTGGTGACCTTGGTCAGCAGCGGGCTTGGCGGAGAACAGCATCTCGCCGTTTCGCTGGCGATCGTCGGGGTCTCGGTCAGCCTCGTATCGGTCGTCGCCTTCTGGCTGGCGATGCGCGGCGCCCCGGTGGCCCCGGTCACGACCGAGCGATAAATGGGAAGCCCTCGCCTTGCCGGGGTCGAACTCGGCGGCACGAACGCAATCGTCGTGATCGGCGACGGCGAGACAATCTTGGAGAGGAAGCGTTTCGCTGTGACCGACGCCGACGAAACGTTGGCACTGGTTCGCGGCCAGCTTGAGACCTGGAATGCACAGGCGCCGTTTGACGCGCTGGGCATCGCTTGCTTCGGGCCGCTTGGGATCGTGCCCGGGCGTCCCGATCATGGGCGGATGCTGCTGACGCCCAAGCCGGGGTGGACCGGTGCCGACGTGCATGGCGCCTTGTCGGGAGCGATCGACGCGCCGGCAACGATCGACCTCGACGTCAATGCCGCGGCGCTTGGCGAGGGCGCATTGGGCGCGGCGGTCGGCTGCCGCGACTTCGCCTACATCACGGTCGGCACCGGGGTCGGCATCGGCTTGGTTTCCGACGGACGGCCGATCATCGGGCGCATGCATCCCGAGGCAGGACACATGCGCGTGCGGCGGACGGCGGGCGATGACTTCGCGGGCATTTGTGAGTTTCACGGCGATTGCCTGGCCGGACTGGTGTCGGGACCCGCACTTGCGGCGCGCACGGGAATGGCTGGGCAGGATCTCGCCGACGACCATCCCGTCTGGCCGTTCGTGATCGATGCCTTAGCCGAGGCCTGCGCCAATCTGCTCATGACACTGTCGTTGGAGCGGATCGTGCTCGGTGGCGGCGTGGTGACATCGCGTCCCGCGATCGTCGATGCCATCGCCGCCGCGACGAGCGTCAAGCTTGGCGGCTTTCCTCCGAACATTCCGGACCCCGCACCGATCGTCGTGGCCGGCCTGGGTGCGGACGCCGGACCAACTGGGGCGCTGCTGATGGCGGCACAAAGCCTATCCGATAGTGCTTGCCAACCTATCAGATAGCTTTTATCGATGCGCGTAAGGGAGGGCGTTGGCTTGACTGTACCGATCGAATGGATTGCTGTTTCGCCGGAGATGGTGACCCTGGTCGGCGCCGGGGACATGACCGGCGTCGAGTTGCCGACTGAGTCCGCCGCGCTTATCATCGATGCAGGCCGTATGCCGCGGCTGACGATCGTCGGCGACGCGACTGCCGTCGACTGGACCGACCTTTCGCGCGCCACGCCCCGGGTCGGATTGGTCGTGCAATATGCGGCGCTTGGCCGGTTGTTTGACTGGTCGCCGCTATCACAGGACGGACAGTCCTATTTCCTCACCGACGCAATGGCGAGCATCGTCACCAGCCTGATCGAGCCGGGCTGCATGCCCAGCGCGACCGCTACGTTACGCCTTGCAAAAAGCATCGAGCTGCTGTGCGAGACGGTCGATGCGATAAAGGGTGGCGGACTGGTCCCGGCCAGCGCCGAGCGGTCGCTAAAACAATGCGATGGTGAGCGACTGGTCGAAGCGCGGCGGTTGATCGACGAACATTGGTCGGAAAAGCTGACGCTCGGGCAAATCGCGCGCACCTGCGGTCTCAACCGCACGAAACTGACGCGCGGATTTCGCGAATTGTACCGCTGCTCGATCGCCGAGGCGCTTGCCGAAAAGCGGCTTGGCGAAGCGCGCCGGCAGTTGCTTGCGACCGATCTTCCGGTTGGGATCATCGGGTACCGCAGTGGCTATTCCAACAATGCCAGCTTCACCCGCGCTTTCGGCCGCAGGTTTGGCATCTCCCCATCCGATTATCGCGCTACCGGAGTCGCAGCCTGATGAACCAGTCCGCTGCCATTGGCGGCCAGTCCCTCGTCAAGACCGCCATAGAAGCGGTCAAGTCCCACATTCGTGAAGCGGAGATGCGGGTCGGCGACGTCCTTCCCGGCGAGGCGGTGTTTGCCGAGCAACTTGGCGTCAGCAGGGCGGTGATGCGCGAAGCCTTCGGCGCGCTTGCGGCATTGCGGTTGATCGATGTCGCCAATGGCCGGCGGGCCCGGGTCGGGGCGCTCGACGGATCGGTCATCGCCGCGTCACTGGACCACGCCATCTCGACCGCGCAGATCCGCGTTTCAGACGTCTGGGATGTCCGACGAACGATCGAAATGCGCACTGCGGGCCTCGCCGCGCAGAATGCCACGCCGCGTCAGGCGGCGCGGATCGTGGCGCTTGCCGAAGCAATGTTCAGCGACAACGAACCGCACGCCTCGACCACCGACGAGGATATCGAATTTCATCTGGCGATCGCCGAGGCCAGCGGCAACGCGCTCTTCCATCAGATCGTCCAGTCCTTCGTGCCGCTGATGCGGGTCGCGGTTCCCAAAGCGTGGCACACGCGGCGAACGGTCGAGGAGCGCGCCGATATCCTCGACCGCCATCGCAAGCTGGCGCAGGCCATCGCCGATGGAGATTCCGCCGAAGCGCGGCGCTGGATGGGGTTGCACTTCGACGAATCGATCGGCGCGCTTCTCCGCGAGGATTGAGGCAAGGCCGGCACGGTCATCGACTGCGCCGATCGTGCCCGCAGCCGATCATTTCGTTGCGGGAAGTTCCCGTCGCAAGAAAGCCCACAGAAGCGCCGCACGCTTGGCGTCTTCGGCGCGGTCGGCACCGACCGCGTGCCCGCCTTCCAGATACTCGTGATAGTAAACCGAGCTTCCCGTCGCCTTCAACTTGGCCGCGGCCTTTCGGGCGTGGCCGGGGTGGACCCGGTCATCCTTGGTGGAAAGGTAGAAGAAGGTCGCCGGGTAGCGGACGTTCGCCTTGATGTTCTGGTAAGGCGAGTAGAGGCGCATGAAGTCCCAATCGGCCGGCTTGTCGGGATCGCCATATTCATCGATCCAGGAGGCACCCGCGGACAGTTTCGAATAGCGCTGCATGTCGAACAACGGCGATCCGATGATCGCCGCGCGATAGAGGTCCGGATGCTGGGTAATTGCCGCACCGGTGAGCACACCGCCGTTCGAGCGTCCAGAGATGGCGATCCCATCCTTCCGGGCGATGCCACGCGAGATGAGATCGCGCGCCACGGCCTCCAGATCATCGAAGCTGTTCTGCCTTTTTTCGCGCAGGGCCGCCTTGTGCCACGCGGGTCCGTATTCGCCACCGCCGCGAATGTTGGCGAGCACGTAAGCGCCGCCGCTTTCGACCCAGAACAGGCCGAGAGGGCCAGCGCGATATGGCTGGCCAGTCAGATACGTAGGGGTTTGCGCAGCTCTAAAGCCACCATAAGCGTGGATCAGGACCGATACCGGTTTGGCCAGTTCGCTTTTTCTGCGCACCAGATAGTAGGGGACGCGCGTGCCATCCATCGAGGTCGCGAAATTCTGCTGGGCGACGAATTGGGAAGAATCGAATTGGGCCGGTAGCGACGCGACCTTCGAAGTCGATCCGTCCGACTTGACTGCCATCAGCGCCGTTGGCGCCAGCAAGCTTTCCACACTGGCAAACGCAAGATCGCGCTTGCCGGAAACCGTCCCGAGACCGATCGTGCTGTTGCCCGGAAGGTCGATGACTTTTTGCGACCAGCTATCGTTCGGACCAGGTCGCAGGGCCAGCAATTTGCCCGACACGTCGTCCAGCAGCTTGACCCACAGTACGTTGTCGCTTGCCCCTACCTGCTCGATCGATTGCTTGGCAGTGGGCCGCATAATCAACGTCGGGGTCGAAGAAGGACGATCGAGGTCGAAGGCCACAAGATCGCCCGGAAGCAGCGCGCCAAGCGGATCGACCAGACTGGCGACGATGTTTCCTTTGATCACATCCCTGACAGTCGCGCTTTCGGGGATAGGTAACCGAACCGCTTTCCCGTCCGTACTGAGGATCGACAATTGAGACGTGAAAAACCCGTTTCCTCGGCGAAGGAAGACATGCCGCCGATCCCCGTCCATGACCGACCAGCCGCCGACGGAGATGTCCGCCTCCTCGCCTTCAAGGACCGTGGTCGCCGTCGACCAGGCTGAAGCGCGCTTCCAAAGCTTCAGGATTCGCGGATAGCCGGAACGGGTGGCAGTCCCCGCGCCTTCTACCCTTCCAACGAGAAGCGTATCCTGATCAACCCAGCTGACGTCGGATTTGCCTTCGGGAACGACAAAGCCGCCCTGAACGAACTTGCCCGTGTCCAGATCGAATTCGCGCGCGACGTCGGCATCGGTGCCGCCGGGAGAAAGTGTGACAATGCAGCGCTTGTATGCGGGCGCGAGACAATTGGCGCCGTGCCAGACCCAACTCTTGCCCTCGGCTTTGCCGAGTGCATCGACGTCGAGCAGAACCTTCCAAACGGGTTTGCCGGCAAGATAGTCGTCGAGATCGGCGATGCGCCACAAGCCACGCTTGTTGTTGGCATCGACCCAATGATTGAGCACCCTGTCCCCGATCACTTCGCTGGGCATCGCGATCTGCGCAGGATCGTTGAGCAGCTTGAGCGCGCGGGCTTGGTGGTCCGAATAACCAGGAAGACTGGTCAGTGTCGTTTCCGTGTCGGCGTTCCAGGCTTTGACCTGCTGCAGGGGGCGTGCGCCGTCGATCTCTTCCAACCAGAGATACGGATCGACGATCGGTGCGGCGGCGGATGCGGTAGAAACGAATGCAAGTGCGGTGAGAGCAGCTAGGCGCACGGCGAATTCCTTATGATCTTGTCGCGTTTCGGCGGGAGAGCGTTTGGAGGCTGAGCAAACTCAATCGCCGCCATGACTGTGGGTTTGGGTTCGCGCGTTCCCGGCGGCGGCGTTACCGTTGCCCTCCCACCAATAGGCTGTACGCGTCCGATTTCCGGTGAAGCGCTCGTTGAGCGTCGCCGCATCGTACAATCGGCCGCCAAGCATCACCATGTTGACCTTGTCGCTATTACGAATGTTGTCGACGGGATTGGCGTCGAGCACGACGAGGTCGGCGAGTTTTCCCGGCTCGAGCGACCCCAGATCCTTAGCCAGGCCGAGTGTTCGGGCCGGCATGATCGTCGCCGCCTGAAGCGCCTGCAACGGTGTCCATCCGCCTTTGACGAAGCTCCACATTTCCCAATGGGCGCCAATGCCGTCCTGTTGTCCATGCGCACCGATGCTGACCTGGATGCCGCGGTCGGCCAGCTTGCGTGCCTCACGCGCCGACCAGGTATCCGCATAATCTTCCTCGGGCGCAATCTCACGGCGGGCATTTCCGGCCGCCAGCGTCCCGGGCGGAATATGCGCCTTGAGCAAGGGATGTTCCCACACGTTGGTGTGCGAGCGCCAATACGGATCGCCGCCCGGGCCGCCATAGGTAACGACCAGCGTCGGCGTGTAGTTGGTTTTCGTTTGCGACCACATCTGCAGCACGTCCTGATAGAAAGTACTGCCCGGGACATTATGTTCGACCGTCGCATTGCCATCCTGGATCAGGGTCATGTCCATCGTGAACAACGACCCGCCCTCGGGCACCACCAGCATGTTTTCGGCCTGGGCTGCGGCGACCACCATCTGGCGCTGCTCGCGTCGCGGCTGATTGTAATTCTTGACGCTCCACGCGCCCTGCGCCTTCAGTCGACGAACGTGCGCGATCGCGTCGTCGAGCTTGCCGATCTCGGCGAAGGCGCCCGCCGCCTTTGCGCCATAGATGATTTCTCCAGTTGAGAAGATCCGAGGCGCGAGGATGAGACCGGCCCGCTGCATCTCGGAGGCAGCGAATACTTCCGACGCACGGTTCGATGGATCGTGGATCGTCGTCGTTCCAAGCGCCAGATTGGCGTGTGCCGACCAGTTCTGCTGCGGCACGAAGCCGTTTTCACCCTGCGGACCGTGCGCATGGGCGTCGATGAAGCCGGGAACGATCGTCTTGCCTGCCAGGTCGACGGTGCGGGCGCCGCTCGGGATCGGGATCGTGCCGGTCGGTCCCACCGCCGTGACCCGATCGCCTTGGATCAGGATCGTACCATTTTCGATGATTCCCCCGTCGACGCCGCGCATGGTGACGATCCTGGCGCCGGTGAGCGCGACGATCGCGGTGGGCTTGTCCGCACTGACGGAACGCGACAGGTCGATGCCGGTCCGGGGCGGGACATAGGCCGGATAATAGGCTGCTCGTGTGTCCGCGACGAACAGCGTCGGTCCGATGCTCCAGTGCACGCGCGAACCGCCATTGCTGAAATGGATGAAGTCGCCTCCCCCGACGCTTAGTCGGACGGATGGCAGCGCGCCCTTCTCCGTTGCCGCTTCGACATTCTGGGCGCCCGGAAGCAGGGGCATCAAAAACGCCTCGTAATTTTGCCGGAAGGCGACCGACCGCCCATCCGGCGAAACCTGGAAATCGCTGGTTAGGTCGCCCGAGGCATGAACGCGCTTTTCCCTGCCGTTCAGGTCGGTGCTGACCAGTTGCAGTCGATCACCCTCCTGGGCGGTCATGAAGATCCGGTCATTCGCGATACCGTATTGCGGATTTGCAGCGCCCCGCTCGACCAGCCGCGGCTTTCCCCCGCTTGCGGGCATGATGTACACCCCGGACTCGCGACCCCATTTGTCCGAAGTCAGTCCGCCACCGGAGCCGGCTTCGAACGACAGTGACCGGCCGTCGGGCGAAAAGCGCAGGCTCGAGTAATGGCCTGGTTCGGTCGTGACCGTCCGTGACCGCCCGCCGCGCGAGCCGACGATCTGGATGCTGCCGAGATCACGATCGGTCCAGTGCACATAAGCGATCGATCGCCCGTCGCGCGACCAGGTCGGCCATGCTTCGAATCCGTCATTTCCCGACGTGAGACGACGTGCGCCGCCGCCGGCCGCCGGTCGCAGCCATAATTTGCCGAGGGATTCGAACAGGACCTGGTTTCCGTCGGGCGAAACTTGCGCCCAGCGCACCATCTTCGTTTCGAAGCGGGCCGGCGCAACATCGACCGCGGGATGGAGGGATTCCGCGACGACCCGCTCGTCGTCGATTCGGAAAGGAATCTCCCGCGCTTCGCCACCTTCCCGTGCCAGTCGCCGGATCTTGCCACCCGACCAGAAGACGATTTCGCGGCTGTCAGAGGTCCAATCCATGTTCGGATAGACACCCGTTACCGCCCAGGTTTCCTGCATGTCCTGGTCGGGGAGATCATAGATTTTCCGTTCATTGCCGGTTCTGAGATCGCGGACGTAGAGCTTGGAACTCGCGCGCTCACGCCGGACGAAGGCAAGGAAATTGCCGTCCGGTGACGGTGTCGGGCGAACGGCCCCGCCGATGCCACCGGTCAGGCGATGCGTTTCCCCGCTCTCAAGTTCGTAGCGATCGATTGCGAACAGGGCACCGTTGGAATCCTGTGCATATTGAAAGGTATTTCCGGGGGTGATGTTGCGCGTGAAATAGACGCTCTTGCCATCGGCGGCGAACGTCGGCTCGCCCAATTCCTTTTGAAGCTTTTCGTCGGCACGTTTGACAAGCTGAACGCCGCCGCCGCCGTCGACATGGTACAGCCACACCTCCCCCGTGCCGAGCGACCGCGCGGTCGTGAAGTGCTTCTTGGCCACGATATATTGACCGTCCGGACTCCAACTCGGCTGGTTGAGCAGTCGAAAGTCCTCTTTGGTCAGCTGCCTTTTGTTCGAGCCATCGGCAGCCATGATCCAGATGTTGTCGCCTCCGCCGCGATCCGAAACGAACGCCAGTCGCGTTCCGTCCGGCGACCAGCGGGGTTGATGCTCGTAGGACAGGCCCTCGGCGATGCGGGTTGGCGTGCCGCCGGCAATCGGCATGACATAGATGTCGCCCAGCATGTCGAAGGCGATGCGACGCCCGTCGGGCGACACATCGACATTGAGCCAGGTGCCTTCATCGGTCTTGATCGGGACTTTTCGCAAGGTCAGCCCGCGCGGATGCTCGACGTCCCACTTTGCACTTTCCCCTTTGGCGCGTTCGGCGGTGGCAGTCGGTGTTGGCGGCAGGTGCCTGGTGGCTGCATCGCTTGCATCGACTTCGGGCTTTGGCTGCTCCTGCGCGCTCGACATCGAGGCGCTGGCGAGCAGGGTGCAGGCGAGTGAAAATCTTTTCAGCATGAAAATCCTCGGGATGCGCGTCGCGCAGGCTGTGCGGGCAGGGCCTGGTGATAACCTGTCCCGCTAATCACGCTGAGGCAAGCGAGAACGACCGGGCAAATGCGAAGCCTCCGGCTCGAGCACCACCGCATTTCTGCAGACGGCAAATTTCAGCCGACAGGCGGGACGCGATCCTGATGATGTTTGGAAGTGTGGTGCGCCAGCCAGTCTCGCCAAAAATTATCTCCGCTTATGATCGGACCTTAGCGCTGACGGCTAGAGTTTGCTTTGGGCCATCAGTAATTCTAAAGCGGACGGTCTGCTTTCGACCCATTGCGGACGTTAGAACTTCCTAGAACCAGGCTCGGCGACAAGTTGGTTCTCGTCCTGCCACACGATGTGTCCGGGGTCTTTCGTGGTCAGGATGTCAACGTGAACACCGCACGCTTCCAGCGCCACCTTGAGCTGATGCATTTGACTAATGTGCTCGGTGGCGACGGGCTTGAACCAAGATAGTCCAGGCTGTCCGCTTCCTTTCCAACCGCCTTTAGAAAACTGGCCAGGGACTTTCAGGTTTGATTTGAACCAGCCATAAAGTTCGCCGATCCGGCTCAAGGCCCATGCTGGCGCGAAGTCGCACTGCTTGGCGTCGTGCAAAGCCTGAAACAGCCCGAGGCGCTGTCGTTGGCCATCGACCATTTGAAAGCAAACAAAGCGGACATAGACACGGTCAGGCTTGCTCATCCGATCGCACTAGGCGATTGGCGAAAAGGTTGCGACCAATGGCTGCTTCCCACCCCTGAACGTCGTTCAGCGGCTTGCAGCTTTTAACTCATTGCGGACATTAGTTTGCTGGGGCATCGACCGGCCCATGAGCAACCAAGTGGACCGGATACCCAATCGTCTCCGCATCGCGCGGAGTTGGCAATGGTGCGCAGCAGCCGCAGGCGTCATCTTTTTTCTGGCCTGTTTCGTCGGCTGGCCGCTCGGCTTCGTGTGGCCCTCGCTTGCAGCTTTCTTTGGCTTTCTTCCGAGTGTCTGGCTTTTCAATACCCGATGCTACAAATGCCACTATCCTGCGTTTGCCAATTTTCAAGCGGACGAAAAGCTTTCACGAGATGAGCGGTTCTGGACCCGCTTCTGGGGCAAGGAATACGGCGGCGTGCATTTACCGCTTCGAGACAGATGCACTAAATGCGGGGCGAACTTCATCTGAGCGCGAAAGGTCCGCTTTCCACCCATGGTTGCCGTTTAGCTGCCTGTCAGCCTTCGACCCATTGCGGACATTGGATTGAAGACAGAAGTTAAACGAAAAGGGGGTCGAACAGAAAAGGCCACGAGGGTTTCCCCCCCGTGGCCCCTCGCGTCGCCTAGAGAGTGTTTAAGCGGCCTGCAGGATATTGTTCGTGCGCTTACTGCGGCGAAGAGCGAAGCCCATCGCGCCGAAGCCCATCAGCATCATGGCCCAAGTAGCAGGCTCAGGCACAGCCGCCGTTACCGCTGACGCACTAGCAGTCACCCGCCCCGAGCTGAGGCCGCCAGCATTAACTTGATAAGCCGTACCCTGTGTCACAAAAAGATTGACGGCCTGACCGGTCGCCGTCCTGAAGCCGAGGCCGTTGCCATCTACGAAAAACGGTCCGGTAAGATAGAATAGATTATTGGCACCAAATGTACCGGGAGCTAAGCCGGTGATCTGCGAACCATTGTACGTGCCGGTAATGCCGGTGATCGTTTGGAAGGTGTAGCCATTCAGGGAACTGACCTGCGATACGTCGTTCGTGGTGATCGTCCCGCTTCCAACTAAAGCTTCACCGAAAAAAGATCCGGTGCCGGAAAAATTGAAATCGAACACCGCAGCGGATGCTGGTGTGCTTGCCATTACTGCGATGGCCGCTGCGCCGATGAGTCCCAAACGTTTTGTCAAATTCATTCGCATTCTACTCTCCCTGTGTGACGCCACATCGCGACCATTAGGGTGGCTACGAACCGCCGGCGGACAAAGATGCTTAATGCGAGGTAAATAGTTTTTTGGACCAGTCCCTAAGCGGGACTTTGAAGAGGACTGTATCGGTCGTTCGAGCTGGGAACCTTTGTAAAATAAACGATTACATTGCGCGGCTAGGCACCTCGGGAAGCAGCTTGAGCCACATCAATCAGCTGACAGGGCGGCAGATTGACTTAGCTACGCCTATGTCTGCTTTCCGGCCATAACGCCGTCTAGCGGTCATTCGGCTTTAGACCCATTGCGAACCTTACTCAGTGCGCTCATCGTGGTTTCACGAAGCGCGGCCACGAGAGGAATGGTAATGACGACACCATCTGGGTTCGCAACCGTGACGCCCTATGTTTTTGCGAATGACGCACCTTCGTTCTGCCAGTTTGTGATCGAGGGCCTCGGCGGTGAGGAAGTCCACCGACACTTGGATGGTGACCGCATATCAAACGCGCAGTTCCGGCTTGGTAACTGCGTGATCATGGTCAGCGAAGCTGGGCGCGGTTTCCATGCAATGCCCGCTAGCTACTATCTCTACGTCGACGATGCGGATGCTGCTCAGGAGCGCGCCATCGCTGCCGGCGCTACTGAGATTTCACCCGTGCAGGATCAGTCTTATGGCGATCG
The DNA here is from genome assembly GCA_963740965.1 of uncultured Alphaproteobacteria bacterium. GTDB lineage: Bacteria > Pseudomonadota > Alphaproteobacteria > Sphingomonadales > Sphingomonadaceae > Sphingomicrobium. Next base: position 593 of record CAVUFW010000002.1, on the reverse strand, counting down.
CCAAGGCGGTGTTCGGGACGCGCACGGCAATCTCTGGTGGATCTCCCAGCGACTTGTGGAAGGCGCTTACGACTGATCCTTCCAGAGAGCTTGAATTGCCAACCCGAAGGTTCGAAGGCCCTCGGCCGACGTCTGTCGGGCCGACATTCGTAGACTCATTGCGGCCATGAGCGTGGTGGAGAAGTCGCCATACAGCCTAAGTCGGCGGCTTCGTGCACGCCCATTCGATAATTCGCATCATTGCGGACGCTCGGCGGATGAGCAAACAGTGCTTGAGCGAGGTCAGCGACCCGCCGGATTAACGTGCAAGTAACGTGGGTGAAAGTCTCCGACTTTTGCTAGTTCATGCCAATCGTTGACGATAATCATTCTCTTCGATCGTTTGATAAGACCGCTGGATTCCAATTTCATCAACGAGGTGTTGACATACACAGAGGTCAGCGCGACCGCGTCTGCGAGTTGCTCTTGCGTGATTGGGAGTTCGAACTCAATTTGCCGGCCTAGCTCAACGATTTCCAGCCGAAGCGCAAACTCGCATAAAAGGTGCGCGATGCGAGTCAGTGCGTCACGGCGACCGATGTTTAAAATCCACT
>CAVUFW010000001.1:0-91823 GCA_963740965.1 uncultured Alphaproteobacteria bacterium | reverse complement strand
GTTGGCCGGATGGTTGACACTGGCCGTAGGTGCGATCTTGGCGTTGAAAGCCGGAAGGATGAGGCAGCGGTCGAAACTGTTGTTAGGAATTGCATCAGGCCTCGTCGCCCTTGCCTCCTTTGCTGTCGCGTGTGTGTGGGGCGGACGCATGCTTATCTAAGGTCCGCATTCCACCCATAATTGCCGTTTCGCGGCTGGTCTAATTTCGACCCATTGCGGACATTCAAGGCAAGTTTACAAGTGAGGCTCGCAAGCTCTGGTTAGCCTCCATGACTATCTTATTGCCTAAGCGCACGCGCAAGTTCGATACCGGGTTTGATCGCATCGATAGCCCTGAGGAGATGGCTATTTAATATGCTCCCGCCAGGAGTGAGCTCGACCGACCTGCTCGTCCTATCGAATAGCTTAATTTCGAGACGCCTTTCCAAGCGCTTGATGGCCATAGTGATGCCTGCGGGAGTATAGCCCAGGTCCTCCGCAGCGTCCTTGAAGCTTAAGTGTTTGGCCACCGCCGCAAAGATATCAAGGTCGTCTAGAATGCTCGCGCGTCGGTTCATCAGTGTTCACTCCACACTAACGGCGAGTGATAACTCGCCTTTGTGATCCGTAACACGCCTTTTTCTGTCTTCCGAATGACGAGATTTGAACAATGATTCTCTTCACGTAGAAAACCCGGCCATTGCTGGCCGGGCTTTTGATCACTAATGTCTAAGTGAGTGTTATGCAGACTGAGGCAAGGCGAACCGACGCTTGCGTCGCAGCGACGCGCCGATTGCTCCGAAGCCGAAAAGCATCATCGCCCAAGTAGCCGGCTCAGGCACAGCAGTGGTTGCGCGGGACCCGAAGAAAACTAGATGCGACAACGCATGGGGATTATTTCCATAGGGAATGTTAAGCGTGTCCCAGCTGCCAGAGCTGGCCGGATTGGTCAGCTCATAAAGGACAAACCCATCTGAAGCTTTGACCGCAACAAAATTGACTAAGTAGCCACTCAACGACCACGTTCCAGACGACGTGCCGCTACCGGTAATCGAGCCGAAATTGCTAAAATTCGCATCGTTGGTTGAAGCGAGAACACTTAGGAATATGTCTGGGTTCGCTGTCGGGTGCGTATTATTATAAAGGTTGTAGGCATTTTGTGCGCTCAGGTAGCTGTTATTGCCACTTCCACTCGAATTGATATTCCCGTCGAAAAGACACCCAGAACTGGCCGCGACGGAAACGCACCGGCCGTCTACGACCGTTGATGCATTTGCAGGCATTGCCAACGCCGCAGCGGAAGCGAAAATTGCAAATGATAGATACGCTTTCATTCGAAACCCCCTAAGAAACGAGCCGAGTCGCTCACATTTAATGGAGAGTTAACACAAATTAGGTATATTGATCAAATTTCCGGTTATCTTACCGTCCCGAATTGGAACTTTACGGATTCTTTACGAAACTCAATACGTTAGCGCGATCGCGCTCAAGTTTAAGTGAAATTTGCTGGTGTCGAAAGTTGCTTTTTTGGGCTGGCGATCACCATCGGGAAGAGCAGCTAGGTCAGCGTCCGCTATCCACCCATGATGGTCATTTTGATACCAATCCGCTTTTAACCTGAAGCGGACATCAATGGATTAGGGCGTCCCCGATATCGATTAGATAATCAGCGAGATCGGCGGCAGCGGAATACGACTGCGGCGACCGAATATCTCCGATGCGATCTGCGACGTATGCGAAAACTTCCGCCTGCTCCGTTGGCGACAATGCCTTTTTCATCTCCGCATCGTAGGGCCAAACAATGGGCATAGTTTCATCCGCAGCGAGCGCCACGTCCACCAGCGCCTTTGCTGCCTCCAGAGGTGGAAAAGAGCCTTTGTGACGAAAGTCCAGCGCAAAGCACTCAGACCACGGAAACACCTCGTCGCCTTCGGGCAAGTTGTCACGCACCGAAGCACGAAGCTCCGAAAACGATGCGGTGACGTCTTCGCCAGCCTCCACTCGCGCTCGAAGAGCGAAATAGTCTTCATCGGTCATAAACGCTGGCTAGCGTCCGCAATGTCCGCTTTCCACCCATGTCGGCATTTAGGTGCGGTTAGATTGCGCCGCATTGCTGACGTTGCCGGCGCCGATTGCGGCGACGCCGGCCGTAAGTCAGACCTCTGTTCCCTCCGACAAGGCAAGGGCATCTTCGATGTCCACAGCGAGATACCGGACAGTGCTCTCGATCTTAGTGTGGCCTAGCAAGATTTGAATTGCTCGGAGGTTTCCGTCCGCTTGTAAATGAGCGCGGCCTTAGTGCGCCGCAAAGAATGCGAGCCGTAATCCTCTCGGCGCAAGCCGATGCCAGTAGCCCACTCATCCACCAGTCGAACATATTGCCTCGTACTGAGATCATCCATGCGATCCACTCGGCTTGGAAAAGCAAACTCTTCCAGGCCGCCGCCACGCCGATTGAGCCAGGCGAGGATCGAGGACCTTGCCGGCTCAAGGATCTCGAATTGCACCGGCCGCCTGGTTTTTTGTTGGATGATCATGGCCCGATGGCGGACACATCCGCCAGAAACCAGATCGCCAATTTTTATCTTTACCAGGTCGCACCCGCGTAGCTTGCTGTCGACCGCAAGGTCGAAGAGCGCACGATCGCGAACCTTTCGATCTTGATCGAGCATGAAGCGAATTGCCCAAATGTCCCTGGGCTTAAGCGGCAGCTTCGCACTGAGTTTGCGGCCCGAGTTCCATGCGGACCTGCTTCCACCGGATCAAAATCTGAATGTCCCATCATCGTTGTCCGCGGCCATAAGTGGCCGATGAAGTAACGCGCGAGGAAGGTCCGATCCTGGCCGTTAGCGGACGGTCTCCTTTCGGGCGAGCGAGGGCCATAAGCGGACCTTCGTTCATCTGACCCGCTTACGTCTGCTTTCGACCCATTGCGGACATTCTAATTAGCAGCCACTCTCCGGCATGACCTTTGAAGACGCCGAGCAAATCCTTCGTTCAGGCGACGGCGAGATTAGACCCATAATAGACTGGCTGCACGAAGCGGACGCCGCACTGCTCTTGCCACTGCTGTTTGATCCAGAGACGTTTACTTCGGTCCTCTATGTGTTCTCCGAACTTCCTGCGCGGCGCATACCTGCTCCCGTCGAGACGGCGCTCAAGGAAATCTTGCCTCAGCTTGAAGAAGGTAAGCGTGAGCGGCTGTGGGCTGAGGATGTTCTTCGCGGTCTCGGCAACTAAGGCTAACGTCCGCTTTCCACCCAAAGCAGACATTGATGGTGCAAACTCGCTAATCTGCGGTGAACGTCCGCTTTAGGTGGGAAGCGGACATTAGCTTAGCCAGCGGAAAGCCAACCAGATCAGACCCAGGATCAATACGCTTCCGATAAGCACCGCGAGACAACCGGCCTTTCGGCCATATCGGTTTTCGATCATTTCCGAGAACCACTCGATGCAGCCAAGGATGAAAGCGTCCATTCGGCTAAGCTAGCGGGCTAACCGACGTCCACAATGGATCGGAACGCGAAAGACGTCTAAATGGCGTTCTTGGGTGGAAAGCGGACATTGGCCGAGATACGATTGCGACCCGCTGGATGGGATGGTGAATGAGCAAGTTTTAATTAGAACTCGCGGTCGAGCACGCTGTGCTGTTCCTGTCTGACCCGACAGTGGAGGAGACCATCCCTTCAGACACAGGTGCGGCGGTTGTGACCGCGACTGAGGACTGCGTTTGCTTCTGGGTGCAATCTTACGTTGATGGGGAGGCACAGGTCACCATCAGCGATCAGCCCTGTGAGAACGGTGTGCCCTATTTCAACGGCACCATTCAATCTCCCGGCAAGGTGCTGTCATTCAGTGACAGCAATCGGTTCGCCTACCTGAACGTGCCTGTGCAGGGAGTAGAGACACAGATCGAGATGTGGGCGTCAGACGCTGCCGACCCCAAATGGACTTGGATCAGGCTGCCAATAGCGGCCTACTAAGTGTCCGCAATGGGTCAGAGGCCGACCGGCTGCTAATTGGCAATCAAGGGTGGAAAGCAAACTCATCCGAGGGTGAGCGCGACACTTTTTTCTTCGGTCGCCAGAGAGCGATGGCAACGAAGAATGTGCAGATTAGTATCAGGATGGCGGCAACCTTGTCTCCCGTCACGCTGCCCGAAAGAGTGAAAGCCTCCGGAGTTAGGTCAATCGTGCTTACGCCGGTGGAGGGAGCGTAGCACTCCATCCACTCGCCTCTCCAAATGGCCAGAATATATCTAGCCCGATGCAGTGCCGCTCGTTGACCCTCAGTCGCGTTGCAGTGGTCGAAATCTGATCCGACAATTAGGACAGACATTTTATCGCCCGGTGCCAGAAGCAAATCTAGTTCGTCCTGGCTAGGAGGCTTGCCAGTCTGCTGCGTGAACGTCTCAGCTTTCGAAGCCGCAGCATGAAACTGCGATTCCAAAATTCGTCCGTTTGCTATGGTCTGGGTCACCAACCTGGACGAGGCATATGACATAATCATAAAGATCAAGCCGCATGCGAAAATGACGATCGCGGTAAAGCGCCTTAGCATTCGCGCTGTCTGAACGGTCTAGCCAATGTCCGCAATGGGTCGAAAGCGGACATTGCTCCTTGGCTGAACGAATGTCCGCTTTCGGGATCGCGCATCCATTCCGACTTAACGACCGCGATGGGCGCAAAGCAGACGTTCAGGCACATTCCATTCGACTTCGTATTCGAACCGAGCATTGGTCATGTCGTGAGTCGCGCGCTGGTCGCGGCGCCGCCCGGTTAGCGTGACTAGCCGGGCCTTGGGTGGTGGGAGCGGCGAGGTGCCGCTTCGCAAGGAGACCACTCATGACTAACACCGCGATAACATCAAAACGAACGACCGAGCAAAGCCGACTGTGAAATCTTCCGCCAAGGCCACCAGGCCGCGAGCCAAAAGCGTCGGGTCGGAACTCTAGCAAAGCCGGCAACTCGGCCGTCGTCACAGCCCCGGCAAACCAGCCGACCATCAATGTCGCCAAGGTTACCAAGCGCGACCAACTCGCTGCGCTGCTGGTCCGCGATGAAGGCGCGACGCTCGACCAGATGATCGCCGCGACCGGCTGGCTGCCGCACACCACGCGAGCCGCGCTGACCGGGTTGAAGAAGCATGGCTATGCCATCGACAGCGACAAGATCGACGGCGTCCGCACGTATCGGGCGGTGGCGCCCAAGTGAGCGACGAGCTTGAGGAAGAGGTATCGGCACTGCGTCGGCTAAGCCGGCAGCAGCTCAAGGACCGGTGGCGCGACCTGTACAAGGCCGCGCCACCGGCGTCGTTCACGCCCGACCTCCTCGCTCGCGGCATCGCCTGGCGATTGCAGGAGAAGGCGCTCGGCGGGCTTTAGGCGGAAGTGCGGCGGCTGCTGGTATCGGGCGGGCAGGGGGCGCCGCTACGGCGCCGCTCACCGGCGCGCGCCGCCTTGCGTCCCGGCAACCGCCTGGTCCGCCGCTGGAGAGGGCGGACCTACGTGGTCGAGGTCACTGAGGGCGGGTTGGTGTACGAGGGCGTCAGCTACGCCTCGCTGAGCGTCATCGCTACCACGATTACCGGAACCCGCTGGTCCGGCCCCAAGTTCTTCGGGTTGGTCGGATGAGCCGGGTCCGCTGCGCCATCTACACACGCAAGTCGAGCGAGGAGGGGCTCGACCAGGAGTTCAACAGCCTCGATGCCCAATATGAGGCGTGCAAGGCCTACATCGCAAGTCAGAAGCACGAGGGCTGGAGCCTGAACCGCGATCGCTACGACGACGGCGGCATCTCGGGCGGAACCATGGCTCGTCCGGGTCTGGAAGCACTGCTCGCCGACGTAGCCTCGCGCAAGGTCGACGTGATCGTCATCTACAAGATCGACCGTCTGACCCGCAGCCTCGCCGACTTCGCCCGGATCGTCGAGCTGCTTGGAGAAGAACGGTGCCAGCTTCGTCAGCGTCACCCAGTCGTTCAACACCAAGACCAGCATGGGCCGGCTGATGCTTCACGTCCTGCTGTCGTTCGCGCAGTTCGAGCGCGAGGTCGGTGCCGAGCGCGTGCGCGACAAGATCGCGGCGTCGAAGGCAAAGGGGATGTGGATGGGCGGCACCGTCCCGCTTGGCTACGACGTCGTCGACAAGAAGCTGGTCGTCAACGAGACCGAGGCGGACACGCTGCAAGCCATCTTTGCGGCGTTCGTGACGGATCAAGTCAGTCCAAGGCGCGCTGCGGTGGGCACGGCGTGAGGGGCTGAAGACCAAGCAGCGCGAGCGCCTTGGTACGACCCACGGCGGCAGGGAGTTCGCGTACGGCTCGCTGCGCTGCCTGCTGTCCAACCGCCTCTACGTCGGCGAGATCGAGCACAAGGGCACCATCCACCAAGGCCAGCACGAGGCAATCGTTGATCGATCCATCTTCGACGAAGCGCAGGCCATACTTGCCTCCCTCAGCACAAGCGCGGTCCGCGGTCCCAAACTGGTGTCGGGTAGCTTGCTTCAGGGACTGATCATCGATCGCCATGGACCGGACGATGGGACCGGTCCACACCATCCGAAGCGGCCAGCGGTTCCGCTATTACGTCACCCATCCCAAGACCATCAGGGATGGCGAACCCAAGGCCTATCGCCTTCGCGGCCAAGGCCATCGAAGCAATCTGCTGCCAGCTGCTTGCCGAGCACATCGCGTCGCAGGTCAGTAGTCCTCGATGATGCTGGCGAAGCGAAGCGGCTTGAGAGCATCCTGGCAGGCAACGATCATCGCCAGCGTCGCGAATTGATAATCGAGCGGGTGCGCAAGGTCACGATCGGTGATGGCAGACTTAGCCTCCTGCTCAACGATGGCACCGATCACGAGCGGTCGCTGGAGCGCATTCGCCATGGCAATGATGCCAAGCTGATTGTTGGCGAAGTGCTTGTGCCTGACGAGAACCCGAAGCCGAACCCGCAGCTATCGTCTGCTCTTGAAGGATGCATATCGAGCGCAGGCATTGGCAATCGCGAAGCCCCACTTCACGCTGAACGGCTGGCCACAATGTTCGGACGATCGACCGAGCGCTTTAAGCGACTGCTTCGGCTGAGTTATCTGTCGCCCACCATCCTGGACGCCATCGTCAAGGGCAAGCAACCCTGCGTCTCACTGGCAGCTCACTTCCAGCGTCTCGATGGCCTGCCAATGTCGTGGGCTGAGCAGGAATCGCTGCTTCTGCGCTAAGTGTCGGGCCTTCGCCCTCAACTGCAAGACATGCTTTTTCGGCGCAAGAGAAAACGCTGCGAATCTGCAGCGGGCTGGTGCGCGGCTGAGGTTCTCTGCGAACCGCTTCTGACATTTGACGGCCAAAGAATGGCCGGAAAAGCGGCAATTTGCCGACGATGCCAGATCGCAAAACGCCCGATCGTCTTAAGTCACTTAGACCGCTGGTGACCCCTACGGGAATCGAACCCGTGTTTCAGCCGTGAAAGGGCCGCGTCCTAACCGCTAGACGAAGGGGCCATGGGTGACGGGGCGCGACTAGGGGAAGCGCGGCTTTGTGGTCAAGCGGGGGCGGCGTCCTCGACGTGCATTTCCGCGGCATTGCCGCCGGTCCACTCGTCGCGCTTGATGGTACCCGCAAGCCACCACCGGGTGTCGGGGCCAGAGGCGAGCAGGGCTTGACCGAGGGCAGTGTCGGCGGCGCGGAAGGCGATCCATTTAAAACTCTTGCCGTCGTCGCCGTTCGCAATTCCGCGAACATGGCCATTGCCGACGATGGCCGTGCGGATCAGCCGCGCGGGCCCGGCGGCGCAACGCGGCGCGGGCCAGCCGGCACCGTAGGGGCCGCCGGCATCGAGCTGATCGCACAGGCCGCCCGCAACGCCGCCGGGGGATAGCAGGGCATCGAGTGTCAAGGCGCGACCGCCTCTGGCATCGTCGATGATGGCGGCCAACCGATCGTTGAGAAAATCGCGCAGGGGGTCGACCCCGCCCGGGGCGACGGTAACGCCCGCAGCCATGGCGTGACCGCCGCCCGCGACCAGCAAACCGCTGTCCTTCGCGGCGAGGATCGCGGCGCCCAGATCGACGCCCGAAATGGAGCGGCCCGAGCCCTTGCCGAGACCATCCTCGTCGAGCGCGATGACGATCGCCGGGCGGCCGTGCTTTTCCTTGAGGCGGCTGGCGACGATACCGACGACGCCAGGATGCCAGCCCATGCCGGACACGATGACGAGCGGCGAATCCGACTGGGCGGCGGCCTGTTCGGTCGCCTGATCAGTCACGGCCTGCTCGATCGCGCGGCGTTCCTCGTTCAGCCGATCGAGTTCGGCGGCGATCGCTCGGGCCTCCTCGGGATCAGTGGCGGTGAGCAGGCGCACGCCGAGGTCGGACTTGCCGACCCGTCCGCCGGCGTTGATCCGGGGGCCCAGCGCAAAGCCGAGATCGCGGCTGGTCGGGCTCTTCACCAGCCGCGCGGCATCGGCGAGCGCGGCGAGGCCGATGTTGCGGCGTTCGGCCATCACCTTTAGGCCCTGGGTAACGAAAGCGCGATTGAGGGTCTTCAACTTCGCGACGTCGGCAACGGTGCCGAGCGCGACGATGTCGATCAGGTCGAGAATCTTGGGTTCGGCAAGGCCATTGACGAAGCGGCCGCGCTTGCGGAGCTCGCGAAGCAGGGCGACCCCGAGCAGGAACGCCATCCCAACCGCGGCAAGGTGGCCGTGGGCGGCGCCGTCGACGCTCTCGTCGAGGCGGTTGGGGTTGATCATCGCCACGGCTTGCGGAAGCGCGGTCGAGCATTGGTGATGGTCGCAAACAATGACGTCGAGCCCGGCGGCGGCGGCCTGGGCCAGCGCATCGAACGCCTGCGCCCCGCAATCGACGGTGATGGCCAGGCTTGCGCCTTTGTCCTTTAGTTCGACCAGTGCCTTTCCGCTCGGGCCGTAGCCTTCCATCAGCCGGTCGGGGATGTAGATCATCGGATCGCTGCCGAGACGGCGGAGCAGCAGCACTAGGAGTGCAGCGGAGGTCGCGCCGTCGACATCATAATCGCCGAAGATGGCGATCGTCTCGCCGGCCTCGACGGCATCGGCAAGGCGCGACGCGCCTTTGTCCATGTCCGCAAACAGCGAGGGATCGGGAAGGAATTCGCGCAACGTCGGGGCGCGGTGCCGGGCAAGGTCGGCGCGATCGACTCCGCGGGCGAGCAGCAACTGGTCGACCAGGTCGATGCCGAGATCGTCGCCGCCCTCCCGACGCGCGCGCCACGGCTGGCCGCTGATCGACTGGAAGGACGAGAATGCTGAACTCATATGGTGGATGTAGTGGGCCGAACCTCATTTGGCGACACGATGTCGCACAGGAGGCGGTCGCGCAGTCGGCGACCGTCGCTGCGTGCAAGCGCGGGAATGTGATGCGTGGAGAACCCGCCGCCGCCCGCGATCCCAAGGCGCAACGCGCAGATATCGAAGGCGCGACCAAAGGCGTTTTCAGTGATGTCGACACTCTGGATATTGGCGGTCGGGACGATCGACCGTTGCCGCCGCCACCAGCCATGTTCGATGAACAAGGTCCGCTCCGACAGCGCATAATGCGTGTGGCGCCAGGACAGCCAACGGGCGACGACCGCGACTACCGCGCCCGCCGCCCAAAGGAAGACGATCGGTTCGACCAGCACTCCGACAACTAGCGCGGCGAGCGAGGGAAGAATGAGCAGGGCCGCGAGTGACGTGACATAGCCCCGCGACACCGTCGACCATGGTTCTGCTGAAGGTAGGGCGGGCCAATCGAGCGAGCGAAGGATCCCTGCCGCCTCGTCGGGATGGGCAAGCGGAGCAACGACATGATCGCCCTTGGCGCCATCCATGGCGAGGCTTTGCAACTTGAGTTCGCACCATCCGAAGGAACGGCGGACCGGTCCGCTGGCGACGATGGCGGCCTGAACCCGGCGGTCGGGCACGGTGACGTCGGTCAAGGTCAGCAGGCCGCGCCGCCGCCGAAGCCCGGCATCGGTACGGTCGAGACGGAAGCCATGCTCGCGAAGAACGGTGCGCACCATGCCGGTAACGATGCCGAGCAGGCTGATGACGAGCACGCCGCCGACGACGGCCAGATATTGGTGGGCCACGACGACGTCGCGCAGCGGCGCGGAACGGTCGGCGAGGCCGATCCAGAAGGACCGCTTGAAGGGATCGAAACCGAGCACGTCGCCGAACGTCTGGGTGATTCCGAACAGGCCGGCGACCACCGCGAGCGAGAAATTGAACAGGCCGGCGATCGCCACGCGGCGGGCATTCATGGCAAAAAGTGGCGGGGTCGCGCCGTCCTCCTCGTCGATCGACTTGCCCGCCGCGCGACCGCGGCGTGCGCGGATGTGATCGCGCAGCCTCTCGGCACGATCGAGCGCGATGGTGTCGAGCACCCCGTCCTCATCCTTCGCGCCGGCCGATGCCCCCGTCTCCAGCCGGACTCGTGCAAGCCCGAACAGGCGGTGGAGCGGCCCTTGCTCGAGATCGACATCGGTGACGCGATCGAACGGGATCGCACGGCTGTTGCGGGACAGGAAACCGCTGTCGATCCGCAATTCGTCGGCGCCAACGCGATATTCGAACTTCAGCCAATGCATCAGCAAATTGCCGACCGAGAGGATGACGAAGCCCGCCGCTACCAGCGCCACCAGCCACCAGCGGCCTTGCGATCCAAGCACCGCCATGCCGGCGATCAGGCCCCATGCGCCGCGCAGCGCCTTGCCGAGACCGGTTACGAGATAGAGCGGATGAAGCCGCTCCACCGCGGCGACGGCCGGCGCGGTCACAGGTCGCTGCGGATGAGGACACGAATATCGTCGCGGATCGAAGCCGCGGTGCCGGGCGCAAGACCGGGCAGCGAGACGATGCTGTTGTGCGTGCCCGCCGTGTGGACGACCAGCGTCGCGGTGCCGAACATCTTGTCGAGCGGGCCGCGTTTCACGTCGATATGCTGGACTCGCACGAACGGGACGACCGTGTCGGTGTGGAACAGCCAGCCGCGCACCACCCGGAGCAGCCCGGAATCGATCGAAAAGCCGAGCCGGCGATAGACGCGGTCGGGGGCGGGAACGATCGCGGCGAAGGCGATCAGGCCGGCGACGATTGGCACCAGGCCGGACACGGGCGTGTCTCGCAGCGCGACGTAATTGACCACCAATGCGCCGATGAAAACCGGCACCCAGAAGATCGTCGCGCCAAGCCGGAGGACGTGGCGATAGCCGGGATCGACCGGGCGGATGGCCGCACTGGACGGCAGGTCGTCAGGTGTCATGCGTGAATAGTACAGTAAGATCGCCGCGTCGCAAGCGGATCAGGCGACCCCGCGACGATGCTCGGTCACGACCCGGCGGACGGTGCCCGAACTGGCGCGCATGACGATCGATTCGGTGGTCACGCAACCGCCCGAACGGCGCTTGACCCCATCAAGCAACGATCCGTCGGTGACCCCGGTCGCAGCGAAAATGCAATCGCCCTTGGCCATGTCTTCGAGCGAATAGATCCGGTCCAAATCGTCGATCCCCCACCGCTTGGCGCGGGCGCGCTCGTCATCGTTGCGGAACACCAGCCGCCCCTGGATCTGCCCGCCGACGCAGGCCAGCGCGGCGGCGGCAAGGACTCCTTCGGGAGCACCGCCGGTGCCGAAATAGATGTCGATGCCGGTGTCGGGATCGGTGGTCGAGATCACGCCGGCGACGTCGCCGTCGGGGATCAACTGGATCCCGCATCCCAGCGCGCGAAGTTCGGCGATGATCCCGGCATGGCGATCGCGGTCGAGCACGCAGGCGGTAATATCGGCCGCATCGACGCCCTTGGCGTGGGCAAGGCTTCGGACATTGTCGGCGACGCTCTTGTCGAGGTCGATCGTGCCCGGCGCGAAGCCCGGCCCGATGGCGAGCTTTTCCATGTAGACGTCGGGGGCGTTGAGCAGCCCGCCCTTTTCGGCGATCGCCAGCACGGCCAGCGCGTTGGGACCGGCCTTGGCGGTAATGGTCGTGCCTTCCAGCGGATCGAGCGCGATGTCGATGCCGGGGCCGGTGCCCTGCGCCGATCCCACCTTTTCACCAATGAACAGCATCGGCGCTTCGTCGCGTTCGCCTTCGCCGATGACCACGGTGCCGTCCATCGGCAGCTGGTTGAGCGCGGTCCGCATCGCTTCGACCGCGGCGGCGTCGGCCGCCTTCTCGTCGCCGCGACCGACCAGTTTGGCCGCGGCGATGGCCGCAGCTTCGGTCACGCGGACCATTTCGAGGACGAGGACGCGGTCGAGGATCGATGAGGCAATGACCATGATGTGGTTCGCGGCTCCGGGCAGGGATGGAAAGAAAAAGGAAGGCCCCGCCAGCGTTACTGGCGGGGCCCTGTCTTGTCGAGGCAGCGTCACTGGCGATAGGACCGGTCGGTCCCGCTGCGCTATTTTTTCTTGCGTGCCGGCGGCGCTTTCTTGGCTTCGGGCTTCTTGGGCCAAGGATATTGCCGTTCGATCGCTTCGAACCGCTTGGCCGACGCCGGCATGGCGCGCATCAGATCGGGCATGCTGGCGAACATACCGCGGAACACGTCGCCGTCGATCCACATCAACATCATGTCGCGGCCGAAGGCGCGGCCGGTTTCGGTCGCAAAGAAGCGGTTCAATTCAGTCAGTTGGGCCGCGTCGAAGCGGCGGGCCATGGCACGGGCCATGCCTTCGCGCAGCCTGGGTTCCATGATGCGCATGCTGATGTCGGTCTCTGCCTTGAAAGCGGCGACATAAGCTTTCACCCGCGCGTCGAACATCGGGTCGCCCTTGCTTGCCTGCTGCATCAGGGTCAGTCCGGCATCCTTGCCCGACGCAACCGGCAAGCCGACGGCGGTCGACAATTCTGTTCCGGTCATTCCCATCATGCGGCCATAGACGTCGCGCATCATATTATCGGTCAGCACCTGGAACATGCGGCTGTAGCTGCCGATCGGCATGAACCCGTCCATCGTCGTCCGGGCCAGCGCAAGACGCGCAGGGTCGGGCTCCGGCTGGGGTGGGATCAACCGGTCGAGCGCCTTGACTGCCATATCCGCGAACATCGACATCGACGCGGCCTGATCGGCGGCCTTGCTCGCGGGCGACGGGTCGGATTTCTTGTCGGTCGTGGCCGGCGCCGGAGTTTCGGCCCGGACGATGGGTGGCGGCACGGCGGCCGGCGCGGCGGCAGCCTGCGTGGTCCCGGCCGCAAGCGCGGCCAACGCATATATAAACATGTGATTCCCCCTGGTTAGTGCCCCGGTTTTGCCGCGACCGAGCGGAATCGGCAATGCCTAATCCTCGTCCGGATCTGCCTCATGATCGAGGATCGAGGTGCGCACCCGCACAGACTTCGTACCGAGACGGGTTTCCTGGAGGAAGATGGCGAAACCGGCGCCGGTCGAGAGCATCGCTGCGATGAAAAGCCAGGCTATAGCGGTTCCAAAACGATATCCTGACAGGAACGCCCAGAACAACAGGATCACCACCGCCGAGATGAGCAAGGCGGCGAGCACGGTGGAGAAAATGGCGCGATTGACGATGCGAATGCGCCGATCGAGCAGGCGCACTTCGCGGATCAGCCGGTCGTGTTCCTCCCCGCGGCTGCCCAGGATCCGCGGTTCGAGGCCACGCGCGCGATCGACGATCCGGGCAAGGCGACCGGCGCAGACGTTGAGAAACGCCCCGAGCCCGGCGAGCAGGAACACCGGCGCGACCGCCAACTGGATGATCTGTGCAAGCTGGGTGAGCTCGTGCGACGGGGCGGGAAGGCCTGCCATGCGACTACTAAACGTCGTCCGATTTGCGCGCGCAGGCGGCGATTTCTAGCAGGAACATGGCGGTAGCGATGAAGCTTGCGGCAAGCACCCAGGCGAAGCTTGCGATCAGATAGGGCGTTGCGCCGAACAGGCTGACCACCAGCGTCGCGATCGACACGCCGACCACCAGGATCAGCCCGAGCACCAGGTCGGTCAGTGCGGCGATTGCGGTCCAGCGGCGAACCGACCCGCGCTCGACCCGCGCGGCCAGCAACAGCACGAGGCTGCGCGTGAAGAGCCAGCCTGCGACGATCGTCAGGGTCGAGAGGAACCGCGTCGACGAGTTGGTGGCGAACAGGATTCCGGCAAGTACGGTAACCGCGCCGGCGAGCATCGAGAGGCGGCGCGCCCGATGCCGCAATCGGCCCGAGATGACTTCGGTCAAGCCAGCGACAACCAGCAACGTTCCGATGATCGCCGAACTGTGGGTCTTACCGTACAGCGGCAAGAGTGCCGAACCGGCGCTGAGCAGCAAGATGAACCAGCCGGTGGCGGCGATGAAGTTAGCGCGTTCGGGTCGGGCCGAAGCCGTGGTGGGCAGTGGGTCCATCGCCGCAGATTAGCCCAGTTGCGCGATGGCGACTACCGTGATGCTCCCCCCGAGGCCCGGGGCGTCGACTTCCTCTCCAACTTCGCTGCCGATCAGCGCCTTCGCCAGCGGCGCGGTAAAGGCGATCCGACCGGCGGCGGGATCGCTTTCGTCGTGACCAACGATGGCGAGGGTGCGCGCCTTGCCGTCCTGCTCGATCGTCACCGAGGTGCCGAACGCGACAATGTTGCCGGCGGCGGGGGAGGCGAGCTGTGCGGTCGCCAGCCGTTCACGCCAGTAGCGTTGGTCGCGTTGGAGGGTGGGCAGTTGCTCGGTGGTGGCCGCGGCGATGGCCGCTTGCAATTCCGCATTGCGGTCCTCGATCATTTCCAGGCCGCGCGGCGTAACCAGATTGGGACCGGGCGGGACCGGAAGCTCAAACTTGGGCTCGAGATGCTCCTCGTCACTGTCGCGGCGAAAGGCGACGCTCATGGCTTTTTCGCCCCTTGGGCCATCATCTTCTTGATGCCCCGTGCCGCCTGCCGAAGCCGCTGCTCGTTCTCGACCAGGGCCAGGCGGACGAAGCCTTCGCCTTCTTCGCCGAAGCCGACACCGGGAGCGACGGCCACGCCGGCATCGGTCATCAATCGCTTGGCGAACTCCACACTTCCCAAATGACGGAAGGGTTCGGGGATCGGACTCCAGGCGAACATCGACGCTTGCGGCACCGGAATGTCCCAGCCGGCGCGGGCGAAGCTGTCGATCATCACGTCGCGGCGCCCCTTGTAGAGCTTGCGGTTGAAATCGATGATGTCCTGCGGGCCGTTGAGTGCTGCGGTTGCCGCCGCCTGGATCGGGGTGAAAGCACCGTAATCGAGATAGGATTTGACCCGCGTCAGTGCGCCGATCAGCCGTGCATTGCCGACCGCGAATCCGATCCGCCAGCCCGCCATCGAGTAGGTCTTGGACATGGACGTGAACTCTACCGCGACATCCTTGGCGCCGTCGACCTGGAGGATCGACGGGGTTGGAACGTCGCCGAAGAAGATTTCGGCATAAGCGAGGTCGGAGATGACGATGAGCCCGGCCTCCCGCGCGAAGGCGACGAGCTTTTCGTAGAAGGCGAGATCGACGGTCTGCGCGGTGGGGTTGCTGGGATAGCCGATCACCAGCACCTTGGGCCGCGGCACGGTGTAACGCATTGCCTTTTCCAGCCGATCGAAGAAGTCAGGGCCGGGGACGGCAGGAATTGAGCGGATCGCTGCCCCGGCGATGATGAAGCCGAAATGGTGGATCGGGTAGCTCGGGTTGGGGGTCAGCACGACGTCGCCAGGCGCGGTGATCGCCTGAGCAAGATTGGCGAGCCCTTCCTTGCTGCCGAGGGTGACGATCACCTCGCTGTGGGGATTGAGCGCGACATCGAAGCGGCGCTGATAATAAGCCGCCTGCGCCTTTCGAAGGCCGGAAATCCCCTTCGATGCGGAATAGCGATGCGCGGAAGGCTTGGCGGCGACCTCACCCAGCTTGGCAATGACGTGCGGCGGGGGCGCGCCGTCGGGATTGCCCATGCCCAGATCGACGATGTCCTCGCCGCGCGCGCGTGCCGCGGCCTTCATCGCATTGACCTCGGCGAAGACATAAGGCGGAAGGCGCTGGATGCGATAGAAATCGTCGGTCATTCGTCGGTCTTACCGGTCGTAGGCCGGCAGCGACAAGCCGCGGGCGATGGCGGCGCCGCGCAGGCTGAAACCCGCGAGACCTGCGACCAGGGCGGCAAGCGTCGCAGGCGCGCCAAACAGTGCGAGTGCGACGAACAGGCCCGAAGCAAGCGCCGCGGCGGTGACGTAAAGTTCGGGGCGCATGAGGATCGACGGCTCCCCCGCCAGCACATCGCGGATGATTCCGCCGACGCACGCGGTCATGACGCCCATGGCGAATGCCGGCACCGGGGCGACCCCGTAGTTGAGCGCCTTGGCCGCGCCGTAAGTCGCGTAAGCGGCGAGACCTACCGCATCGAACCACAACAGGGCCTTGTCGGCGATCCACTTTCGGCTGAGCGTCCAGACGAGCAAAGCGGCGGCGATACAGATCAGGAGGGTCGCGTTGGTATGAACCCAGAAGACGGGCGCCCCGATCAACAGGTCCCGAACGGTTCCACCGCCCACCCCCGTCACCACCGCGAAAAAGATGAAGGTGACGAGCGTCTGCCTTTTCTCCGCCGCGAGCAGCGCGCCGGAAATGGCGAACACCGCGATCCCGACATAATCGAGCAGGAGCAGGGCGTCGGGGAGGAGGGCGGGGGATTTCATGGCGTTCATCCTCGCGCCCTAATGCCATCACGAAGAAAAAGGCAGTCCTTCGACAGGCTCGGGGCGAACGGCTATGACGATTGTCATGACCGACGATAGCAGCATCAAGACCCCGCCATTCCCGACTCTTGAAGACTGGCAGCATTGGACCTGGGTAACAGGCCGGGCGCAGCAGATGCTGATGGAGACCTGGGCCGAAAGTCTGAAAGCGGATGAGCCGGTAACCGGGCTCGCGACGCCGGCGCCGACCGACCCGATGGCCTGGATGACCGCCGGTGCCGAGGCCTGGTCCAAGGGGCTGGAGGCGTGGAGCACGATGCTGGGCGCGACTGCCGACGCCGGGGGCGGCGCGGGACATGCTCGCGACAAGCGCTTCTCGTCGCCCGAATGGTCGCAGAATCCGGTGTTCGACACGATCAAGCAAAGCTATCTCGCCATCTCCGACCAACTGCTCGGATCGGTCGAGAAAATCGACGGGGTCGACGACGAGACCCGACAGAAGCTTCGCTTTGCAACCAAGAGTCTGGTCGATGCCATGGCACCGAGCAATTTCGCGCTGACCAATCCCGACGTGATGAAGAAGACGATGGAAACGCGCGGCGAGAATTTACTCGGCGGGCTACGCAACATGCTCGACGACATTCGCGGCGGGCAACTGACGCAGACGCGCAAAGGTGCCTTCGAGGTCGGGCGGAACCTGGCCACGACACCCGGCAAGGTCGTGTTCGAGAACGAGCTGTTCCAGCTGATCCATTATGCGCCGGTGACCGGTCAGGTCATGGCAACGCCGGTGATTGTCTTCCCGCCGTGGATCAACCGCTTCTACATCCTCGATCTGACGCCCGAGAAAAGCTTCGTCCGCTGGTGCGTCGAGAACGGAATATCGTTGTTCATGGTCAGCTGGAAATCGGCCGACGAGAGCATCGCCCACGTGACACTCGACGATTATGTGCTGAACGGCCAATTGACCGCGATCGACCAGGTGCGCGACCTGCTTGGCGTCGATGGCGTCCATACCATCGGCTATTGCGTGGCCGGGACGACCCTGGCGGCAACCTTGGCCTATCTTGCGGCCAAGGGCGATGCCGCCAAGATCAAGAGCGCGACCTTCTTCACGGCGCAGGTGGACTTCGCTCAGGCCGGAGACCTCAAGCTGTTCCTCGGCGATGAGACCATGGGCCTGCTCGACCAGATTACGAAAGACAAGGGCGTGCTGGACGGGCGCTATATGGCGGCGACCTTCAACCTTCTGCGCGGGCGCGACCTGATCTGGAATTACGTCATCAACAATTATCTGATGGGGGAGGAGCCGACGCCGTTCGACCTGCTGCACTGGAACAGCGATGTCACCAACCTGCCCGCCGGCTGGCACCGCGATTATCTGGAGACGCTCTACAAGCAGAACAAGCTGGTCGAGAAAGGCGGGGTCAGCGTCGCGGGGACCGAGATTGATTTGAGCACCATCGAAACACCCGCCTATATCCAGGCGGGGCGCGAAGATCATATCGCGCCGCCGGAGAGTGTCTGGAAGATCATGCGTTTCCTTGCCGGGCCCAAGCGGTTCGTGCTGGCCGGTTCGGGGCATATCGCGGGCGTGGTGAACCCGCCGGCCGCGGGCAAATATCAATATTGGGTCAATGATGAAGATCCTGCCCCGACCAGCCTGGACGATTTCATCGCCGGCGCTCGCGAAACCAAAGGCAGCTGGTGGCCCGACTGGCTCGAATGGCTGAAGACACTCGACGATCGGATGGTGCCGGCGACCGGCGCGCGGAAGCCGGGGGAGGGGAAGCTCAAGGCGATGGAGGACGCGCCCGGCCGCTACGTCAAATCGCGCTAGGCGGCTGGATCGGCCCGAAGCCGCTTCACGACATTCTCGAACACCGCCGGGTGGAAAGGCCGATCGAATTCGAGTCCCACCTTCCATTGCTCGGTCCACGCGACCTCGGCATGGATAGCGTCGATGCCCGGGATGCGCAGCCACACGCTTTCGCCCGGAGACACTTTTACGGGCGGGGAGATGCAGCAGCCTTCGGGCGAGAAATCGATCAGATCGACGGGGTAGCGCGCATCGCCGCGACGACGGAACTCGATTTCGCAATTGAGCGGCACGCGGATTGCGCGGCGCGGCTTGTTCATCGGTTGCAATCCTTCCCCACCCAGGAATGCATTGCTGTACGGGATTCGGTGCCGGTGGCTAAGCGAGTCCGATCCGAACCGGATATATCGCCAAATTCCTAACGCTTTCTATGCTTGCGAAGCGCCGGCTAAAACAGGCCGCCGGTCAGCATCAGGCGGAGGACGCCGATGACTATCACTGCGAGGTTTAGATTACGGCCGGTGTTGCTCGACGAGGCGGCGCCGACCACCGCGCCGACGACCGCCAGCGGAATGATCAGATAATAGGCGAGCGCGAGGACCGGCAGGAATGCCGGGATAGCGAAAATCAGCGCAACGACGCCAATGATGATCGAGACAATGTTGAGCATAGGAATCCCTTATCACGCCTATCAGGCTTCGCCCAGTTCGGGGGGTGCCGGTGTCCTGGCGGCCCGGCGATCGCGCACAAGCGAGGAGGCGTAGAGCGCAAGCGCGACCCAGATCGCACCGAAGGCGACGGCGTGGGCGCGGGAAAAGTGCTCTCCGTACAGGCCGACTGCGAGCAGAAACTGGAGAGTCGGGGCGAGGAACTGCAGCATGCCGACGGTCGAGTAGGTAAGGCGACGGGCGGCGGCGGTGAAGCAGAGCAGCGGCACCGTCGAGACGATCCCGGCGGCGACCAGGAAAGCATTGGTCTTCGAATCGTGATCGAACATCGGCTGCCCGGTCGTGCCGCCGAGCAGGAGCCAGCCGAGCGCGATGGGGAAAAGCAAAGCGGTCTCGATCGACAGGCCGGCGAGCGAATTGACCGCAATCACCTTTCGCAGCAGGCCGTAGGTGGCGAAGCTGAAGCAGAGGATAAGGCTGATCCACAATGTACCGCCGGCGCCGACAGCCAAGACCGCAACTCCGGCACCGGCGATCCCGACCGCGGCCCACTGTCGGCGCGACAACGCTTCGCCGAGGAGGAAGCGTCCGAGAAGGATGTTGGCGAGCGGGTTGAGGTAGTAGCCGAGGCTGCCGGCCAGCATGTGCCCGTTGTTGATGGCGTAGACATAGAGCAGCCAGTTGGTGCCGATCAGGAAGGCGGTAAGCCACAGTGTGAGTATCATGCGGCGCTGGCGCAGTGCGGCGGTCACCTGGGGCCAGGCGCGGGCGACCGTCAACAGCAAGCTAAGTATCAGTAATGACCAGACAATCCGGTGCGCGACGATGTCCAGCGAGGGAATCTGCGCGATCTGCCGGAAGTAGATCGGCATCACCCCCCACAGCGCGTAGGCGGTCATCCCGTAGATCAGCCCCGCGCGCCATTGCGCAGCCTGCTCGGCGGGACTTTGGGGAGGCGGATTCATTCTGCTTTCGCCTAGTCGAGCGGTGCGCCAAGTCAACGCGCATGGTGAAGGCAATGTTAGTTGAAAGCCGTCACGAGCGGTGCCACTCTGGCGCTTCTGGCATCACAAGAGGTCCCCTTGTCGTCGATCCGTTCCGCCCTGCTGATGATCGCCGCGGCGCTCGCCGCGAGCGGTTGCGCGCCGGTCAAGCCGGTGGCGCAACCGGTCGTGATCGTCGCGCCGCCCAACAAGGCCGACGTGTGGAAGGGCATTGCGAGCAGCGCCGACCAGCAGCGACTGGCGAACGTCAGCGGCGCCTGGGCAGCGGGACTGGCCGATGCCCGCAAAGGCAATTTCGCCTCCGCTCTGCGGGACGATGCCGAACTGTTGAAGGCGAACGCGGCGCTGGCGCGGCCGGCGCCCACCCCGGGGAGTTACAGTTGCCGGCTGGTCAAGCTGGGCGGCAAGCCGGCATTCGAGAAGTTCAAGCCGTTCTTCTGCTACGTCGAAGTCGACGGGAAACTGCTGACGATCGTCAAGCAGACCGGCAGCCAGCGACCCGCCGGGCGATTGTGGGAAGACGACGACCCCACCCGACTGGTGTTCCTGGGGAGCCTGGCACTGGGGGACGAGGAGACGCCGCTGGCCTATGGCGACAGTCCCAAGCGCGACATGGCGGGGATTTTCGAACGCACCGGCCCGTTCCGCTGGCGGTTGGTCATTCCGTGGCCGCAGGACGGGTCCAAGCTGCACGCCTACGAACTGACGCCGGTCGCCGAACAACCGCGGTGAACCGGGCGCGGGGCGAGGCACTGGCTGACCCGTCGGAGGTTCGCGCGCACCTGATCGCTGCAGCGAGCGCCGGGACTGCGATCAGCTATTCCGACTTGCTCGGGCAACTGGGTTACGCGTTTTCGAGACCCAAGATGCGCGCGCTGTGCGCGGTGCTGGGCACGGTCGACGACGAAGCCGAGGCGCGCGGCGAGCCGGAGCTTGCAGTGCTGGTGGTGAGGGCGTCGGACGGGCTGCCGGGGCAAGGCTGGTGGGTCGCCGGCGGCGCCGAAAAGCATGGCCACGTTGGCGACTGGGAAGGGCCGAAGGCGCGGATGCTGGTGGACCGGCTTCAGGCCGCGGCGTTTGCTTATTGGTCGGATGGAGATGACTAGGCTAAGGGGCGGCGATGACCTCCCCCCAGGAATCGCGCACGTTCATCGTCTCCGACGAGGATGACGGCATCCGCCTCGACCGCTGGTTCAAGCGCAATCTAGCCGACGTCAGTTTCAACCAGGTCTCGCGCTGGGCGCGCACCGGGCAGATTCGCATCGACGGAGGACGCGCGACGCCGGGCGACCGGCTGGTGTCGGGTCAGTCGATCCGGGTTCCCCCGGCGGAGGCAAAGGACGAGGACGAGCTGCGCCCCAGACGTCCAGCGATCGACCTCAATGACGACGAGGCCGAATATGTGCGGTCGATGGAGATCGAGCGCGGACGCGATTATTTCCTGCTCAACAAGCCGCCCGGGCTGGCAACGCAGGGCGGGACCAAGACCAGCCAGCATCTCGACCGGCTGCTGGGTGGGCTGGCGGGCGAAAACGAGCAACGGCCCAAGCTGGTCCACCGGCTCGACAAGGATACGAGCGGAGTCATTCTGGTAGCGCGTTCGGCGCGCGCCGCGGGGCATTTTTCGAAGGCTTTTTCGGGCCGGACCGCACGCAAGATCTACTGGGCGATCATTACCGGTGTGCCGAGTCTGGAAGAAGGCATGGTCGATGCACCGCTCGGCAAGCAGCCGGGCAGTGGCGGCGAGAAGATGCAGGTCGACGAGGAAAACGGGCAGGCGGCGCGGACCCGCTATCGGATGATCGACCGGGTCGGCAATCGCGCTGCCTGGGTCGAGCTTCAGCCGCTGACCGGACGCACGCATCAGCTGCGCGCGCACATGGCCGCGATCGGGCACCCGATCGTCGGCGATGCAAAATATGGCGGGGCGGAGGCATTCCTGACCGGCGGGGTCAGCCGCAAGATGCATTTGCACGCGCGGCGGCTGAGGATCGACGGGCCGGACGGCATGACGATCGACGGCAGCGCCGAACTTCCCGACCATTTCGCCGAGACGCTCAGGATGCTCGGTTTCGATCCGCTGGCAGGCGATGCGCTGCCGATGGACACTTTCGATTACAAGACCGATCCCGAGGTCAAGGCGCGGCGCGTCGCGGCGGCGGCCAAGACCCGGCGGCGCGAGCGCAAGGGCGAGCGACGCAGTCGAAACACGCGGGCCGAGACGCCGGGCAAGACTGTCGGCAAGGCCGCGAGCAAGAGCGGCGGCAAACCGGCGACCCGTTCCGCCGCGAAGCCCGCGGGCCGGGGCGCGGCACGTCCCGATGGACGCGGCACCGGCAAGCCCGACGGCCGGACGGCCGGGCGGCCGACACGGGGACCGACCGGAAAGCCGCCCGCCAAGCGATGAACAAGCTGGCGATTTTCGACTGCGACGGCACCTTGGTCGATAGCGGCGGGACCATCCACCGCGCACTCCGTTCCACTTTCGACGCGCACGGGATCGACTGCCCGCCGCGTACGGTGACGAAAAAGGTCATCGGGCTGAGCCTGGACGAGGCGTTCGCGGCGCTGGTCCCCGACAGCGACCATCCGGCGTTGTCGCGCACCTACAAGGACACCTTCTTCGCGATGCGCAGCCAAGGGGTGGTCGAGGAGCCGTTGTTCGACGGGATCGTGGAGGCGCTCGATGCCTTTCGGGCGGCGGGCTGGGCGTTGGGGGTCGCCACCGGAAAGAGCCGACGCGGGCTCGATCATTGCCTGGCGGCGCATGGCATCGCCGACCGTTTCGTGACCCTGCAGACGGCGGACAATCATCCGTCCAAGCCGCACCCATCGATGGTTCTCACCGCGATGGCCGAGACCGGAAGCGCGCCTGCGGGGACGGTGCTGATCGGCGATACGGCGTGGGACATGGGCGCGGCCCGAAGCGCCTCCTGCGGCGCGATCGGCGCGGGCTGGGGATATCACGACGAGCCCGAGCTGCGCGATGCCGGGGCGCATGCGGTGGCGCAGGATCCGGCCGAATTGCTGGCCATGGCGCAACGCTGGATCGGAGAGAACCAATGATCGACGACGAGGCGCTGTGGAAGCGTCGGTTTCACCTGTTTGCATTGCTTCGGCTGAGCGGCCTTGCGATCCTGTTCCTCGGAATCGCGGTCGCACTGACCGACCTGCTTCGCCCGGGTGGCTGGCCGTTGGTCGGGGGGCTGCTGGTCGTCGTCGGGATCGTCGACGCGGTGGTCGCCCCACGGATCCTGAAACGGTCGTGGGACCGGACGTGAAGCGGTTCTGGAAGGAAGCGGCGGTCGTCGCGGTCGAGGGCGGCTTCGGCGTGACGCTCGACGGACGGCCGTTGAAGACGCCGGCTCGCGTTACATTGGCGGTTCCCGGCCGGGCGCTGGCCGAAGCGATCGCCACCGAATGGATGGAGGCCGGCGACACGGTCGATCCGCGCGCGATGCCGATGACGGGACTGGCCAACGCCGCGATCGATCGCGGCGGCGAAGAAACGGTCGACGGGATCGTCCGCTACGCCGAAAGCGATCAATTCTGCTATCGCGCGGAAGGGCCGACGCCGCTGGTCGAGCGGCAAGCCGAGGCGTGGGACGTGCTGCTGGCCTGGGCGCGGCGGCGTTACGACGTCGATTTCGCGACCTGCAGCGGGATCATGCACGTGCCGCAGCCCGCCGAGACGATCCGCAAACTCGGCCATGCGGTCGCGGTCCTCGACCGCTTCCGGCTGGCGGCGCTGTCGCCGCTGGTGACGATCGGCGGATCGCTGGTCGCCGGATTGGCGGTGCTGGAACGCGCAATTCCGGCCGAAGCGGCGTGGGAGGCGGTCAGCCTGGACGAACGGTGGCAGCTGGAGAAATGGGGTAGCGACGACGAGGCCGAGGCCGCGCTCGATGCCAAACGCCGCGACTTCCTGGCCGCCGCGCGCTTCCTCGACCTGATCGACTAATTCGGCCGGGCAACCAGCTCGCGGACGAATTGCATGAGGTAGGGCTGGCGTTCGCGATGAAGCCGCTCGGCAGTGACGATCGCCTGGACGTCGGTCGAGCAGCGATCGACATCGTCGTTGATCAGCACATAATCATATTCCGCCCAGTGACCGATTTCCTGCGCCGCGCGCTTCATCCGGAAATCGATGACATCTTGCGCGTCGGTGCCGCGATCGTGAAGCCGCTGTTGGAGCTCGGGCATCGAAGGAGGAAGGATGAAGATCCGCACGAGATCGGTGCGGAAGGCATATTCGAGCTGTTGCGTGCCCTGCCAGTCGATATCGAACAAGATGTCGCGGCCGTCCTTCAGCGCTTCCTTGATCGGCTCCTTCGGGCTGCCGTAGCGATGATCGAAGACATAGGCCCATTCGGCAAATTCATCCTCGGCAATCAGGCGGTCGAATTCGGCATCGTCGACGAAATGATAGTCGACCCCGTCGACCTCGCCCGTGCGCATCGGGCGGGTCGTCGCGCTGACCGAAATGGTGATCGACGGATCGACCTGCATCAACTTCCGACTGAGCGTCGACTTGCCCGCGCCCGAGGGGGACGAGAGAACGATCAGGAGGCCGCGTCGGCGACGGTCGGAAGGCTGGGGATTTGGCGTTCGATCCATGGGCGCACTTGCCTTGGACGAAGCGCCAAGGTCAAGGCACATGGCCAAAATGGTGCAGTGCAACAAAATGCTTGAAATCTGTGTTGCGGTGCATTATTGTGCATTGCAGCAAAAGGAATTTCAGCATGGTCACCGACACCGCCACCAAGAATATCGAAGCCAACATCGAAAAAACCGTCGAGGCCGTCACGACTCCGGTCAAGACGCCCGCCGCGACGGCGACCAAGCCGGCCGCCAAGGTCGCCGCGAAGTCGGCTTCGAAGCCGGCCCGCAAGGCCCGCGCCACCACCGCCAAGCGTCGCGG
This sequence comes from uncultured Alphaproteobacteria bacterium, assembly GCA_963740965.1. Lineage (GTDB taxonomy): Bacteria > Pseudomonadota > Alphaproteobacteria > Sphingomonadales > Sphingomonadaceae > Sphingomicrobium. The sequence goes on along the minus strand of CAVUFW010000001.1, from coordinate 66,775 downwards.
CCGCAAGGTCGTCGCCGCCGTCACCGCCAACAACCAGGGCGCCGCCACCTCGGCCAAGCGCGTCGCCAAGGCGAGCGTCGCCGCGGCCACGACCCAGATCGAAAGGAACACCCCGATGGCCTATGATTTCACCAAGATGTTTGCCGGCTTCGAGCTTCCGGCCGCCGACCGCTTCCAGACCCTGTTTGCCGATGCCGGCGAGCGCGGCCAGGAAATCGTCAAGAAGGGCCAGGCTACGGCCGGAGAGATGACTGAGCTGGCCAAGGCCAACATCGAAGCGCTGACCGAGGCCGGCCGTATCGCCGCCACGGGCGTTCGCTCGATCGGCCAGGACGCGCTGAACAGCGGCCGCGAAGGTTTCGAACAGGCTTCGGCGTCGCTCAAGACCCTGGCCGACGCCAAGTCGCCGACCGAATTCCTCCAGATCCAGTCGGAACTGGCGCGTGCCTCGTTCGACCGCATGGTCTCGGAAGGTTCGAAGTTCGCCGAATTGATGGTCAAGCTGGCCGGCGAAGCGGTGCAGCCGCTGTCGAACCGCGCGACCATCAATGCCGAGCGCATCAACGAGCTTGCTGCCTAACGTCCCTCCTCCTGTTGGGCAGTATATGCGGCCGTCCCTCCCCGGGGCGGCCGCATTTTTTTCGGTGCGATAGATGGGCGTGAAGGGTTGCAGCGCCGTTCCGGCATGCCATATCCTGACAACCGCATGACTCGCCTCGACATCACCATGGCCGACCCGCCCCGCCGCGACGACGGCAATGACGACGGTTTCGAAACCGGCGTGGTCACGCGCACGCGCCCCAAAACCAAAAAGCCGTCCAACTACAAGGTGCTGCTGCTCAACGACGACTACACACCGATGGAATTCGTCGTGCTCGTCCTGCAGACCTATTTCTCGATGGGGATCGAGGACGCGACGCGGGTGATGCTGCAAGTGCATCAGCAGGGCGTCGGCGTGTGCGGCATCTTCACCTATGAAGTCGCCGAGACCAAGGTATCGCAGGTGATCGACTTCGCGCGCGAGAATCAACATCCGTTGCAGGCGACGCTCGAAAAGGCCTGACTTGTGAGTCCCGGCGCGCGCGCTAAAGCGCGTCGATGGACTCGATCAAAATCACCGGCGGCAAGCGCCTCGAAGGGAAAATCCCGATTTCGGGCGCGAAGAACAGCGCGCTGACCTTGCTGCCCTGCGCCTTGCTGACCGCGGGCAAGCTGACGCTCGGCAATTTGCCGCGGCTCGCCGACGTCGACAATTTCTCGCATCTGCTCAACGGGCTTGGCGTGTCGACTAAGGTGGCCGGGGTTAAGAAGGGCGAATACGGGCGCAAGATGACGCTCGAAGCGGCGGAGATTGCGTCGACCACCGCCCCCTACGACATGGTCCGCAAGATGCGCGCCTCGATCCTGGTGCTTGGGCCGATGCTGGCGCGGGCGGGCGAATCGACCGTGTCGCTTCCGGGCGGCTGCGCGATCGGCGACCGGCCGATCGACCTGCACCTGAAAGCGCTCGAGGCGTTGGGCGCCGAGATCGAGATCGCGGCCGGATATGTGAAGGCGACGGCGCCGAAGGGGCGGCTGACGGGCGGCGATTTCAGCTTCCCGGTCGTGTCGGTCGGCGCGACCGAAAATGCGCTTATGGCGGCGGTGCTCGCCGGGGGGCGCAGCCAGCTGTTCAATGCCGCGCGCGAGCCGGAGATTGTCGACCTGTGCAATCTGCTGGTGGCGATGGGCGGCAAGATCGAGGGCATCGGGTCGTCGCATCTCACCATCGACGGGGTCGAGGGGCTCGACGGTTGCACCTACGACGTGATGCCCGACCGGATCGAAGCGGGCAGTTACGCTTGTGCGGCAGGGATTACCGGGGGATCGATCGAACTGGTCGGGGCGCGGCCCGCGGACATGCTGGCGATCACCAACGGGCTTGCCGCAGCCGGGCTGCAGATCGAATTCACCAATGGCGGGATGAAGGTCAGCGCCCACCAGCCGCTCAAGCCGCTCGCGGTGTCGACCGCGCCTTATCCGGGCTTTCCGACCGACATGCAGGCGCAGTTCATGGCGATGCTGACCGTCGCCAGCGGGCAGAGTTTCCTCGAGGAGACGATCTTCGAGAACCGCTACATGCACGTGCCCGAACTGAGGCGGATGGGGGCCGAGATCGAGGTCCACGGGCGATCGGCGATCGTCAAGGGCGGCGCGAGCCTGACCGGCGCGCAGGTCATGGCGACCGACCTTCGCGCATCGATGAGCCTGGTGCTCGCCGGGCTTGCCGCGGAAGGCGAGACCGAAGTGCTGCGCGTCTACCACCTCGATCGCGGTTACGAGCGGCTCGAGGAAAAATTGCAGGCCGTCGGTGCGACGATCGAGCGGGTGTCTGCGGGTTAAGGACCGTCCGGGGGACGGTCCGCCGCCGACACGGGCTAGTCCGCGCTGGTCAACTGCCGCTGGCCGCCGAGCTTGTGGACGCGGCCCGACTTCATCACGAACCCGACCTGTTCGAGCAGCCGGACATTCTGCGTCGGGTCGCCGTCGACGGCGATGATGTCGGCTTCCTTGCCGGGGACGATGGTGCCGATCCGGGATGTCACGCCGAGCAATTCGGCGGCATCGACCGTGGCGGCGCGGATCGCCATCGTCGGGCTCATGCCGTTTTTGACCATCAGCGCGAATTCCTCGGCATTGCGGCCGTGCGGGCTGACCCCGGTGTCGGTGCCGAATGCAATCTTGACTCCGCGCCGTATCGCTTCGCCGAAGCTCTTTTCGGCATTACCGGCGGCGAGCCGCGCCTTGTCATATTGCGCGGGCGTCAGCGCACCGCGTTGCCCGTCGGCAAGGGCTGCTGCCGGGGCGAGCAGGGTGGGCACGTAATAGGCCCCGGTCTGCTTGTAGAGGCGGAAACTTTCCTCGTTGGTGAAGGTGCCATGCTCGATCGAGTTCGACTCCGGCGCGCAGCGCGGCGTTGACGCCTTCAACCCCATGGGCATGGGCCGCGACCTTCCGGCCGAAGGTGCGGGCCGTCATTACCACCGCGCGCATTTCATCGTCCATCATCTGCTGGTTCAGCCCGCCGGGGACGTTGCTGAGCACCCCGCCGGTCGCCGCGAACTTGATGACGTCGGCGCCGGCGCTGATCTGCTCGCGCACCGCGCGGCGGCAATCGTCGGCACCGTTGCAGGTGTTGCCGGGCTGCTCGACCAGGCTGGCGAGCCCGCGATTGGCACCGTTGCGGCCGTCGCCATGGCCGCCGGACACCGACACCATCCGCGCCGCCGACAGGATCGTCGGGCCGGAGAATTGCCCGGCATTGATGGCGTCGCGAAGCGAGATGACGAGGTGAGGATCGCCGCCCAAGTCGCGGACGGTGGTGAAACCGGCAAGCAAGGTCTTGCGCGCATTCAGCAAGGCGGTGAACGCTTCGTCCTCATTGTCGCGTCCCGACGCCAGCAACCGCGCCTGGAGACGATCGTCGAGTCCGGACAGATGGACGTGACTGTCGATCAGACCGGGCAGGACGGTCGCATTGCGAAGGTCGACCACACGCGCACCGGGAATGTCGACGAACCCGTCGCGCACTTCGGCGATGGTGCGGCCGCGGACGACGATTGTGGCGTTGCGGCGCGGCGCTTTGCCGGCCTCCGTAATCAACATGCCGGCGTGAATGACTGTCACCTGTTCCGACAGTGGAGCGGCCGCGGCAGGAGCCTGCGCGAAGGAAGGTGCGGCAGTGGCGAGTGCAAGCGCGAGAACCAGTCTTTTCATGAAGAACCCCCTGTTCAAATCGAGTCGAGTGCGTGGAGTGCAAGGCCGACGAGACCGCCGACCAAAGTGCCGTTGATGCGGATGTATTGGAGGTCGCGCCCGACCGCGCTTTCGAGGCGGTCGGTAATCGTGCGCGCATCCCACCCGCGGATCGTCTCGCTGACCAACTTGACGATCGAGCCGCCATAGCTTGCCGCCATGCCGGCCACCGCACGGCGCGCGAACTGGTTGATCGCGGTGCGGATGCGGTCGTCCTTCTCCAGGCTCTGGCCCATCGATTTGAGCACTTCGCCCATTTTGCCGGCCATCGCTGCATCGGGATTGCGCGCGGCGCGAATGATCGCTTCGCGGCCCTTCTGCCACAGGGTGTCGAGCCACAAGCCGACCGAGCGGTTGTCGAGTAGCTGGAGTTTCAATTCCTCGACCTTGGCCTGCGTTTCGGGCTTGGTCTGGAGGTCGTTGGCCAGGTCGGCCAGTGCCTGTTCGACCCGGATGCGCACCGGGTGCGCGGGATCGGTCTGCATGTCGACGGTCAGCTTCTTGAGCCCGTCGATGATCGAATCCGACAGGCGCGAATCCACGCCCGCAAGCTTGAGCACCCAATTGGTGCGCTTCTTGACCATGTCGCGGATCAGGCTCTCATTGGCGTCGAGCGCACGCGCGGTCCAGCGGATCGCGGCTTCCAGCATTGGGACATGACGATCCTCGTTGATCGCCGATGCCAGTGCATGGCCGAGCAATGGGGCCACCTCGGCCTGGCGGAGGCGGCTGGAAATGGCGCCCTTGACCAGCCCGCCCAATCGCTCGTCGTCGAGGCTTTCGAACAGGTCGGCGATCAGCCGGCTGGCGCCCGATCGAATCCGCGTCTCCTCGCCTTGCGGCGCCTGCAGGAAGCGTCCCGCCGCGCCGGCGAGGTCGATGTGCCGCATGCGCCGCGCCACGACCGGGGCGATGAGGAAATTGGACTTGAGGAAATTGGCCAGCGCCTCGCCGATGCGGTCCTTGTTGCGGGGGATGATCGCGGTGTGCGGAATGGGCAGGCCAAGCGGATGGCGAAACAGGGCGGTCACCGCGAACCAGTCCGCCAGGCCGCCGACCATCCCGGCTTCGGCGAAGGCTTTGATCCACGAAAGCCAGGGGTAGGCAGGCTCGAAAGTTCGGGCGAGGACGAAGGTCGCGGCCATCGCGACCAACAGGCCCGTCGCCGCGAGCTTCATACCTGCAGTGCCGGGCTGGACCGGATTGAATCGGGATAGGTCCGTGACGCGGCTCATCGGCTGCACCTTAGCCGCTCGCCGCCCGATGTCACTTACTCCGCGGGCAGCGGCTCTGCCATGGGCTTGTGAGGCTCACCATTGTCGATCAGCTTGCCGAACTTGCGCCCGACCCAGCCCTCGACGTCGACCGCCAGGCTGAAACTTGCCGGAACGATCAGCAGCGTCAGCACGGTGGAGAAGATCAGTCCGCCGATCACGGTAATGCCCATTGGACCGCGGAACGAGCTGTCCCCCGTCAACGAAAGGGCCACCGGCACCATGCCCGCGACCATGGCCACCGTCGTCATGACGATCGGCTGGGCGCGCTTGTGCCCGGCCTCGAGGATGGCGGTATCCTTGTCGATCCCGCGCTCCATCTCCTCGACCGCGAAGTCGACCAGCAGGATCGAATTCTTGGCGACGATCCCGAGCAGCATCAGCAGACCGATAAACACCGGTAGCGAGACGGCAGTGCCGGTGACGAAGAGCGCGAAGGCGGCGCCGAGCGGAGCGAGCAACAGCGACCCCATGTTGACGAACGGGACCAGCACCTTCTTGTACAGAAGCACCAGCACCGCGAACACCATCAGGATGCCCGCAATCACCGCGATCACGAAGTTGACCATCAATTCAGCCTGCCACTTGGTATCGCCAAGCTCGAGCTCGGAGACGCCCCGGGGCAGGTTCTTCATCGTCGGAAGCGCGCGGATTTTCTTCCATGCATCGCCCGACACGACATTCTCGGCCAGATCGGCACCGATCGCGATCCGACGCACCTGATTGGTGCGCTGGACGGTGGTGGGCCCGGCGCCGAAGCTGATGTCGGCGACCGACTTGAGCGGAACCGAGCCGCCGCTCTGGGTTGGCACCGGAAGATTTTCGAGTGTCGCAAGGTCGCGGCGTGACGATTCGGACAGCGCCACCCGGATCGGCACCTGGCGGTCCGACAGCGAGAATTTGGCGCTGTTCTGGTCGATATCGCCGAGGGTCGCGAGGCGAATGGTCGAACCGAGTGCGCTGGTCGTCACACCAAGGTCTGCAGCGAGATCGAGCCGCGGACGGATGATGATTTCGGGCCGCACCAGATCGCCCTGCGTGCGCGGTGCGCGAAGCTCGGGGATCGTCTGCATCTCTGCCGCGATCTTGTTTGCAGTGGCCAGTAGCACCTCGGGATCGTCGCCGCCAAGGTGCAGGGTGATGTCGCGACCGCCGCCGCCGCCACCTTCAGGCCCACCGCCCGACTGCGACTGGAAATTGACTCGCGCGTCGGGGATTGCCGCAAGCTTTGGCGACAGGCTACGCTCGATTTCGACCGAGGTTCGCTTGCGGTCGTTGCTAAGCGTAATGTTGAGATTGGCGCTGCCGACGTTGACGCGCTCGACCACCTGAAGGACTTCGGGCGCCGTCTCGACGATCTCGCGGGCGCGGGTCGACACGGCTTCGGCCTGTGCACGGGTCGAGCCCGGCGGCAGGAACATCCGCACTTGGCTGAACTCCCGATCCTGCGGCGGGAAAAAGGTGAAGGACAATTGGCTGAACAGCAGGACGGTCAGCAACAGCGACACGACACCGCCAACCACCGACGACCATCGGTGCTTCAGCGTCCAGTTCAGCGCCCGCATGTACCAGCGCATGACGGCATTATCGGCGTGCGCGGCGGGGCCGTGGCCCTTGAGGAGATAGGCAGCCATGAGCGGCGTGATGAGGCGGGCGACGAACAGGCTGATCAACACCGCGACGACGACGGTGAAGCCGAAGTTCTTGAAGAACTGGCCGGAGATGCCGGGCATCAGCCCGACGGGGAGGAACACCGCGACGATCGCCATGGTGGTGGCAAGCACCGCCAGCCCGATCTCGTCCGCGGCGTCGATCGACGCCTGGTATGCGGTCTTGCCCATCCGCATGTGCCGGACGATATTCTCGATCTCGACGATCGCATCGTCGACCAGCACGCCCGCCACCAAGCTGAGCGCGAGCAGGCTAAGGAAGTTGAGCGTGAACCCCATCAGGTCGAGGAACCAGAAGGTGGGGATCGCCGATAGCGGGATGGCAACCGCCGAAATCAGCGTCGCGCGCCAGTCGCGCAGGAAGAGGAAGACGACGATGACCGCGAGCAGTGCGCCTTCCCACAACATCTCGATCGACGATTCATACTGCAGAACGGTGGCGTCGACCTCGGTGTAAATGCGCTTGAACTTGACCCGGCCGTCGCTGTCCTTTTCGATCTGACGAAGCGTTTTCTCGGCTTCGTTATACGTGGTGACGTCCGACGCGCCTTTGGCGCGCGTGATGCCGAAGCTCAGGATCTGGCGGCCGTTCAACTTGCTGATCGAACGCTGCTCGCTGTTGCCGTCGATTACCTGAGCGATATCGCTCAGTCGGACGGTGCGGCCACCGGCGAGCGCAATCTGGGTCGCGCCAAGTTCGGCTGCGCCCTTGGCATTGCCGAGCACGCGGACCGATTGTTCGGCCCCGGCGATTTCGGCCCGCCCGCCGGCCGAATCCTGGTTGATCTGGCGAAGCTGCTGATTGACCTGTGCGGTAGTGATGCCCTGCGCCTGCATTGCTGCCGGATCGAGGATCACGCGGATTTCGCGATTGACCCCGCCGTAGCGGTCGACTGCCGCCATCCCGGGAATAGCGAGCAGTTTCTTGGACACGTCATTGTCGACGTACCAGCTCAATTGCTCGAGCGTCATATCGCTGGTTTCGACCGCGAACAGCGCCAGCTGACTGCCGGCGTCGACCCGCGCCACTTGCGGTTCTAAAATCCCTTCGGGCAAATCGCCGCGGATCTGGGTGATCGCGTCGCGCACGTCGTTGGTGGCCCGGTCGACCGGCGTGCCGATGGCGAACTGGACGAAGGTGTTACTGTTGCCCTCGCGCACCGAGGAATTGATCTCCTCGACGCCATTGACGCCGCGCACCGCCGCCTCGACCCGCTGGGTGACCTGGGTCTCGAGCTCGGTCGGCGCTGCTCCCGGCTGAGAAATGCTGACGTTGACGAACGGAAATTCGACGTCGGGCTGATCGTTGACGTCCATCCGGATGAACGAAACGATGCCTGCGACAAGCAAGGCCACGAACAGCACGATCGGCGGGATCGGGTTGCGGATCGACCAGGACGAGATGTTACGGAAGTTCATTCGATCGGTCCGATCTTACGACTTGGGCGCTGCCTGACGGCGAGGTTCGACCTTCTGGCCGACATTGAGGAACGGTCCGGCCGACAGCACGACCGATTCCTGGCCCGAAAGGCCTTCGATGATCGTCACCCCGGCACTATCGACGTTGCCGACCTTGATATTGCGACGCTCGACCTGCTTCTTCGCATTGACGATGTAGACGTAATTGCCCTTCTCGTCGCTCAGCACCGCGCTTTGCGGGAGCAAGGGGGCAGTCGTCGATCCGGCGGAGATCCGTGCCTCGGCAAACCCGCCGGGGCGGATCAAGCTGGTGTAGGGAACGGCGATGCGCACTTCGCCAAGCCGCGACTGCGGATCGATGATCGGCGACACCTGCCAAATGCTTCCTGAAATGCTGGTCGTCGACCCGAGCGGCGTGACGCTGGCGGGCAGGCCGACGCGCATGCCGGCAAGGTCCTGCTGGGACATTTGCGCGCGCATTTCCATTTCGCCGCCCTTGGCGAGCCGGAACAGGCCGCCGGCACCGCTGCTGACGATCTGCCCGACTTCGATGCTGCGCGACAGGATCAGGCCCGAGGTCGGCGCTCGGATATCGAGACGCCCGATCTGCGCCCGGGTCGCGCCGAGTTGCGCCTGCGCGACGCGAACACGGGCATTGGCGGCATCGCGGGCCCCCTTCTTGCGATCGAGATCGGCCTTGGACACGAAGCCGCGACCGACCAGGGCCGCGCTGCGATCATATTCGTTCTGCGCCAGCGCTGCATCGGCGCGCGCCACCTGGATGGCAGCGGCGAGTTGCGACGCAGTCTGCGACTGGACCGATCGATCGATGGTGGCGAGCACCTGTCCCTGGCGGACCCAGCTTCCAGCATCGACCAAAACCGCGCGAACCAGTCCGCCTTCACCGGCAACGCCGACCGGCTGATCCCGGCGTGCGGCAAGCGCGCCCGAAGCGGTGATCGTCCGCGCGACGTTGCTCTGCCCGGGGACGATGACCGTCACCGACGGAATTTGTCCGCCACGCCCGCCGCCGCCGGCGGCGCCTGCGGCATTGGCCGGCTTGGCGGGCTCTTCCTTGCCCCGGCCGAACATGAAAAAAGCGATCAGCAGGGCGGCCATCACCGCCACAACGGCGATGATGATCTGGCGCTTGCGGTTCGGCCGATCGACCACGACCAGCGTTTCCGAGCCTTCGAAGCGGGTTTCCCGGTTCATACCTGTCATTCTTTCGCCTTGTTCACGCCCATACAGCCGACAGCTGCCGGACTGTATTACGCGAATAACTCACTAGCTGCAACTGGTAGGTTGGAGGGTCGCGAATCCAACAGTTTTTCGACTAACGGTGGCACTTGCCCTTCGGAGTGTCGTTGGTGTTCATAGCGCGAAGGGGCCCGCCGATTCGCGGGCGCCCAAAAGGGAGGTAATGATGGGTCTGCTTGAATCGAACGGCTGGATCGTCTGGATCATCATCGGCGGCATCGCGGGCGCGATCGCCAAGCTGCTGATGCCGGGTAAGGATCCGGGCGGCTGCATCGTTACCATCCTGCTGGGTATCGCGGGCGCATTGCTGGCCGGGTTCATCGGTCAGTCGCTGGGCCTTGCAAGCACGGCCAATGGCGCTGGATTCATCGGCGCGGTCATCGGCGCGTTCATCATCCTGTTCATCTATCGACTGATCATGCGCCGCCGGTAAGGGGAGGTTACATCATTCAGCGAAACGAAATCGCCGGGCAGCCACAGTTGCCCGGCGATTTTTCTATGGGAGCTGACATTGACATGAAGACCATCATTCTTTCCTCGATAGCGCTGGCCGCTGCGGCACTTCCCGCCGCCGGGCAGGCGCAAACGACCGCAATCGTGCAGCCGCTGTCCGGGACGCGCCTGGACGTCTCCGCGACGGGGGAGGTGAGCCGGGTGCCCGACCTCGCGATCATTTCGGCGGGCGTGCAGACGTTGCAACCGACCGCGACCGCGGCGATCGAGGAGAATGCGGCGCGGATGGAGCGGGTGCGGGCGGCGCTGAAGCGTGCCGGTATCGCCGACCGCGACATCCAGACGAGTTCGATCAACCTCAATCCCGAATATCGTTATGCCGAAAATCAGCCGCCGGTGCTGACCGGCTATCGAGCGTCGAACAACGTCAACGTCAAATTCCGCGATCTCAAGCGAAGCGGAGCGATCCTCGACGCGCTGGTCAAGGAAGGAGCCAACCAACTGAACGGTCCAAGCCTGACGATCGACAAGCCCGAAGCCGCCTATGATGAAGCGCGCGTCAAGGCGATCGCGGCCGGTCAGCGCCGCGCGGAAATCTATGCCCGCGCGCTCGGCAAAAGAGTAGTGCGGCTGTTGTCAGTTAGTGAGGGAAGCGTCGTGTCGGGCGGGCCGATGCCGATGGCTTATGCGCGCGACGTGGCGATGGCGGCTTCCAAGACCGAGATCAGTCCAGGGACGCAGGACCTTCAGGTTACCCTGCAGATGAGCTTCGAGCTTCAATAGGCAAAAAAAAGGGCCGCGCGGACGTATCCGCGCGGCCCCTTCTCTTAGCAGTATCGAGTTAGCGAACCGACCCGCGACGGACCAGGTTCACGATCCCGAGGAGGATAACGGCACCGACCAGCGACACCAGGATGTTGGTGATGTCGAGCGGGTTGCCCTGGTTGATGTTGCCGCGGCTGAAGATCAGGCCGGCGATGAACGCGCCGACGATACCGACGACGATGTTGAGCAGGATGCCCTGCTGGCCATCGGTGCGCATGATAAGGCTAGCAAGCCAGCCGACGACGCCACCAATGACGAGCCAAAGAATGAAACCCATGTGATATCCTCCTGTTTCGTTGCCGCTTCAAAGCGACGTTACGGCATCAATACGAGCGATGCGGGGCAGTTGTTCCCTGAAAATACCGGTCTGTCTATCCGGCAGCGTAACGAAAAGGCCGCGGAGCAAGCCCCGCGGCCTTGAACAATCTGACAATTTGATTGGCGATCAATAGCGCTGCTGGCGCTCGTATTGCTCGCGATAATGTTTGATGCGGGTGACCCTCAGGCCGGGCATGCCCGACCGGTCGACCGCGCGCTGCCAGCTGGTGAACTCTTCCAGGCTTAGCGTGTAGCGGGCGCAGGCTTCGTCGACGCTGAGCAATCCGCCGGCGACCGCCGCAACGACTTCCGCCTTGCGACGAACGACCCAGCGCGTGGTTCCCGCGGCGGGCAGCGAATCCAGCGTCAGCGGCTCGCCGAGCGGACCGATGACCTGGGCTGGCCGGAATTTCTGATTCTCGAGCATGCGTTCCTCAACTCAAACTGTTTGCCGATGACCTCAAGTTAACCGCGGCCATTGAAGATATTCTGAAATCTGCTGGTAAACCGATCCGTCATCATTCCTTACCGCTCGTTAACCCTGTCGCCGGATCGAGTTTGGCGAAGGCACCGCCGGCATGCGCCGCGGCGTCGCGCCAGCCGTCGCTTCCCGAGAGGCAATGGGCGATCGCTTCGCGCCGACCCATCGTCTTGCCTTCGGTCGGCCGCCGAAGCGCGCCAAGCAGTTCGGCCAAGTCGACCGGCACCTCGCCTGCTGCTTCGAAGTCGCTTTCATGCCGCGCCAAACCCATGCCCCACTATTTTCCGCCTTTGGTTGACCTTCTCTATGCGGACAGGGTGAATTTCGGGTAAAGACGCCGCCATGCCCAATCTATTCGACCTTGAGCGCCCTAGCGGCGAGGCGAGAATCGTTGTCGCCATGAGCGGCGGCGTCGACTCGTCGGTCGTCGCGGCGATGGCGGCGCGAAGTGGCGCCGAGGTCATCGGCGTTACTCTTCAGCTTTACGATCATGGCGAAGCGGTGAAGCGCTCGGGATCGTGCTGCGCGGGTCAGGACATTTACGACGCCAAGACGGTGTGCGACCGGCTCGGGATCGCCCATTACGTGCTCGATTACGAAAGCCGGTTCCGGACCGGGGTGATCGACAAGTTCGCCGACGAATATGCCGCGGGGCGGACTCCGGTGCCTTGTTCCCTCTGCAATCAGGGCGTGAAATTCGTCGATCTCGTCGCCTTCGCGCGCGAACTTGGCGCCGATTGCCTCGCGACCGGACATTATGTTCGGCGCAAGGTCGTCGACGGCAAGCCGCAGCTTTGGAAGGGCCGCGATCCGGCGCGCGACCAGAGCTACTTCCTCTACGGGACCACCGCCGACCAGCTTGATTACTTGCGCTTCCCGCTCGGAGACCTGCCCAAGAGCGAGGTTCGGCGCCTGGCCGAAGAGGAAGGACTGATCGTGGCCAACAAGCCCGATAGTCAGGACATCTGTTTCGTGCCCGACGGCGATTATGCGTCGCTGGTCAAAAAGCTGCGGCCCGAAACTGCGACACCAGGCGCGATCGTCGCCCTCGACGGGACGGTGCTGGGGGAACATCAGGGCGTGGTCCATTTCACCATCGGGCAGCGCCGCGGGATCGAGATCGGCGGACAGAAGCAGCCGCTCTATGTCGTGCGGATCGAACCAGAGACCCACCGGCTTGTGGTCGGCCCGCGCGCGGCACTCGCGGTCGCCTCGGCAACCATCGACGGCGTCAACTGGCTGGCGGAGGATCAATACGACGTCGCGGTCAAGGTTCGCTCGATGGCTCCGGCGGTTCCGGCGCGGTGGGACGGCGCGCACTTGAACTTCGCCAACGCCGAATATGGCGTCGCACCCGGCCAGTCGGCGGTTTTCTATGACGGGGAGCGATTGCTGGGCGGCGGCACGATCACTTCGACCCGACCATATGAGCATGGGTGGCGGCGTAAAATTGCAATTAACCAGGCTGCCTAGGCCTTTGCCCGAAATACCAACACAATCGACCGTCCAAGAAAAGCCAGACTTTACAACAATCTACGGATGAGATCGGCTCGGCGTCCTTGCTGTAGTCCCATTTCAGGACTCGGCTCGACGTGACAAATATTAAAAATGCGTTAATAAACAGTTCTGCCGAGTCGCGGGGAACGTCGACCGGCCCATTTTTTTATGGGGGTTTCGATGTTTAAGCTTTCGATGCGTAATGCGGCTCGGTCGCTCCGCGGTCTCGCGGCGGCAGCCGTTCTGTGCGCGATGACGTTCAGTCAGCCTGCGTTGGCGCAGAGCGCGACATTTGATTTTTCTGTCGATGGATCATCCAGTGGGCTGGGTTCGGGACCGTATGCTAGCGTCACGGTCACCCAGAGCGGCGGATCGCTGGTCTTCCTTCAGACCCTGAGCGCGCCGTACCGTATCCATGATGGCAATACGAACCATAGCGCGTTTGCGTTTCGCATCATCGGCGATCCGGCCATCACGATCACGAACCTTACGCCCGGTTTTCAGGCACTTAATCTGACTGCCGGCTCGAATCAGGCGGAACCGCCCTTCGGCGACTTCTTCACCGTCATCGACTGCACGACGGCTTGCGGAGCCGGCTATGGCGGCGGCTATACTGGCCAGCTCGGCTTCACCGTCAGCTCGACTAGCGCGCTAACGCTCGCTTCGCTCGGGTTTAACCAGGTTGGCACCAACTCGATCTACTTCACCAGCGATCTCGTTCAGGCCCAAGGCTTGACCGGCAATGTCGGCGCCACCCTGCGGGCCGTTCCTTCGGTTCCGGAACCTTCGACGTGGGCGATGATGCTGTTCGGCTTCGGTGCGATGGGCGTTTCGCTTCGCCGTCGCCGTCGGGGTCAGGCGCTTCTTCAGGCCGCCTGAGCCAAGGCCAACCGCCAGAACAAGGCCCGCTCCTCCTGCGAGGAGCGGGCCTTTTCGTTGATATGGTCGCTATTTTGCGGCGATGGATGTCGAGACGGAACAGGTCGATACCCTTGCTGTTGGAACTGAATGATCGCGCACCGGAATGATTCGAAGATCCGGCGCGCCGAGGCCGAGGCGACCGCGCGCGAGGCACGGTCGGCAGGACGCATCGGTCGGAGCGACTGGAAGCGTCTGGCGATCGCGACCTGGACACGTGCATCGGCCGACAATCTGGGGCTGATCTCGGCCGGAGTCGCATTCTACACCTTTCTCGCGCTGGTTCCGTTGCTCGGCGCGACCGTGCTGACCTACGGCCTGTTCGCCACACCAGGAGCCGTGCTGCGCAACGTCCAGTCGCTTACCGCTGTCATGCCGGCGGAGGCCGCCAAACTGGTCGGAGAGCAATTGCTCGGCGTGATCGCGACGTCGACAGGCAAGAAAGGGCTTGGACTGGCCATTGCGCTCGCAGTCGCGCTGTTCGGCGCCCGCAATGCCGCCGGATCGGTGATCACCGCGCTCAACATCGCTTATGAAGAAAAGGAGACGCGGAGCTTCTTCGCCTTCAACCTTCTGGCCCTGGCGATGACGGCAGGCGGTATCGTCACGGCGATTGTCGCAATGGCATCGTTCGCGGCGCTCGGCAGCCTCGACGACTTGCTCCCGGGACTGCCGGGCCTCGTGCTTTGGCTGGGCCGGATTCTGTCTTACGCGGCGCTGCTTGCCGGCGGTGCGGCAGGAGCGGCCACGCTCTACCGCTTCGCGCCCGACCATTCGGCGCGCTGGCGCTGGATCTCCCCGGGGACATTGCTGGCATCAGCCGGCTGGATCCTGCTGTCGCTTGGGTTCAGCGTCTACGCCGCGAATTTCGGCAATTACGGCAAGGCCTATGGAAGCCTGGCGACGGTCGTGGTGCTGCTGACCTGGGTATATCTGTCGGCCTATCTCCTGCTGTTCGGTGCGGAGCTGAATGCCGAATTGGAGCGTAAGGCGACGGCCTCAAAAGCGTCTTCCCAATCCACCTAGATCCGTTACATGCCATCCCGATGAACAAATTCGCTATCGCCGCGATCGGCCTGTCGCTCTCCCTCACCGCCTGCGCCTCCACGCGGACCCCGCCATCGACCGCGCCGGGTGCCGACTTCCTGGTGCGCAACGGTGCCTCCAAGCGCGTCGTGACCACCGCCAGCGGCCTGCAATATTTCGTCGTAGCGTCCGGGCCGAAGGGCGGTCGGTCGCCCGTCACCGGGGATCAGGTGACGTTCGACTATGAAGGCAAGCTCACCACCGGCGAGACGTTCGACAGCAGCTTCGCGCGCGGCGAACCGATCAGCGGTGACATCGACGGCTTCGTGCCCGGCTTCAGCGAGGCGCTGAAGTTGATGAAACCCGGGGACGAATGGATCGTGTGGATCCCGCCGGCGCTGGGCTATGGCGATCGCGCCGCGGGGACCATTCCGCCAAACAGCGTGCTGCGCTTCCGGCTGATCCTGCGAAAGATCGGCTAACGCATCAGCCCGGCGGCGCGCAAAGCGTCCTCGATTACTGCGCCGACCCCGCTGGATTGGGTTGATTGGCCAGAGTGCGCCGTCCTTTCCTCGCGACGCGGAGTGGTGTGGCGATCGAGGGCCACCGTGCCGGTCAGTCCCCAGCTTTCGGCAATCCGGCTGGTCGAGCAGATGCCGGCATCGAGCATATGCGGGCCGACGGTGCCGCAAGCTCGATCCCCGTGCGGGTCGAGCGGGGTACCGTGCCCCATGCCTTCGACATCGACGCGGGTGACCACCGCGCGCCCGCTCGGGTCGTGCCAGGTCTCGCGGCGATGGCCATCGATCCGGTCGATCGTGCCGATCCGGTCGCCGACGCCGTGAAGGTCGCGCCACTGATCGACGATGGTCCGGGCATTGACCGGCGCGACGATATGATCGCGCGTTCCGTGCCAGACCGACAGGGTCGGTAAGGCCGCGCCGGGCGCGGCGGAACGAGCGACCCCGGCCAACGCAGCGCGCGACGGTCCGCCCGTCCCGCGCATCCGCTCCAGTGCGTCGGGCAAGGTGTCGGCGGTGGCGAAGGGCAGGCCGGCGATGATCGCTCCACCGGCGAACAGTTCCGGATAGGATGCGAGCATCGCCGCGGTCATCGCCCCGCCGGCTGACAGTCCGTTGATGAAAATCCGTGCGGGATCCAGCCGATAGTTTGCGACCATGTGGCCGATCATCTGGGCGATGGACTTGGCCTCGCCCCTGCCGCGGCGCGCGTCGGCCGGATCGTACCAATTGAAACACAGATTGTGATTGTTGGCGCGCCGCTGCTGGGGAAACAGCAATGCGAACCCATGGCGATCGGCAAGCGTCGACCAGCCTGCGCCATGATCGTAGCCCGCTGCATTCTGGGTACAGCCATGAAGGACCACCACCAGCGGCGCGCCCTTCTGCAGGCCCCCGGGAACATGGATGCGCGCATCGAGCGCGCCGGGATTGGACCCAAAGCCAGTCAGATTTGTCAGCCGATCCTGGACGGAATGGTTTCGGACCGATCCCATTCGTCGCAGGGCGGTCAGCTGGGCAACGGTCGGTCCAAGGCGGCGCATCGCAGTTCCTTCGCTTCACAGCGAAAATGCTGCACTGCAACATAAGTGGGCTGCCTTGTCTCGGGTTGCAAGAACAAAGGACCACTCATTGGTTAGAGTTGAAAATGCCCCTCGATCACCGTCACGCAGTGCCCGCCAAGGATCACCCGGTCTCCGCTAAATTCACAATCGATCTGGCCGCCGCGTTTGCTCGCCTGGACTGCCTCGAAGCGATTGCGACCGAGGCGTTCGGCCCAGAAGGGGACGAGCGCGGCGTGGGCGGCGCCCGTCACCGGGTCCTCATCGATCCCGTGATAGGCTGCAAACACCCGGCTGGTCACGGCGGTCTGATCGCCCGGCGCGGTCACGATAACCAGTCGGTCGATCGTCCTTAGTGCCGCGAAATCGGGGGCGACGGCCCGCACCGCGGCCTCGTCGGTCAACAGCGCGATGGCCGATCCATTGCCCGATCGACCAAGGAAAGTCGGGGTGTCGTCGGGGATCCCCAGCGCGTCCAATAAACCGTCTTCCGATCCTTTCTCGACACGATGCGCCGGAAGATTCAGACGCAGCAAGTCGCCGTACCGGCTAACGGTCAGGATTCCCGACCGCGTGCTAAAACGGACCCTGTCTCCCCGGATCAGAATGTGGCCCGACGCGATGGTGGCGTGGCCGCAAAGGTCGACCTCGACGGTCGGCGTGAACCAGCGCAGATCGTAATCGGCAGCTTCGCGTTCGCTCGGCACGGTGAAGGCGGTTTCGCTGAGATTATTCTCCGCAGCGATCGCCTGCAGCGTCTCGTCGTCGAGCCATTCGGTCAAGGGCATGACCGCCGCCGGATTTCCCTCGAACGGCCGACGGGCGAAGGCGTCGACCTGAAAAAAGGGCAAGGCGGTCATGTCCGGCTCTCGGTGATGGCTGAAGGAAGCATCGTCTCGCGATCGGTGTGACCTTCCGGATCGAGGTGGATCAGGATTTCGGTGCCGGGGAAGCGGTCCTGCAGCGCCTCCTCTACCCGATCCATGCGATCGTGGGCCTGCTCGACGGTCCAACTGCCAGGAACCCAAACATGGAACTGGACGAAATCGTGAGCGCCGCTGGTGCGCGTGCGAAGATCGTGAAGCCCAGCTAGTTCGGGATAATCCGCGGCGGCGGCCAGGAAATCGCGCCGCTTCGCTTCAGGCCATTCCTTGTCCATCAATTGATCGATCGATCGGCTCGCCGCGCGCCATGCACCGTAGATCAGCCACAGCGCGATCCCGATCCCCAGCAGCGGGTCGGCCATCCGGAAACCCAGCAATTGATCGAGCACCAGGGCAATGATCACCGACAGATTCAGCAGCAAGTCCGACTGGTAGTGGACGTGGTCGGTCTCGATCGCGACCGATCCGGTGCGCTTAATTACGTAGCGCTGGTAAGCGAGCAAGGCGAAGGTCGCGCCGATCGCGACCATCGATACCCCCATGCCAAGCTCCAGCCCCTCGGTCTTGGCGCTGCTCGTCAGCCGGTCGATCGCGCGCCAGGCGATCCCCAGTGCCGAGATTGAGATCAGGACGACTTGCGCCAGCGCCGCCAGAGCTTCCGCCTTGCCGTGGCCGAAACGGTGATCGTCATCGGCGGGCATGGCGGCGAAGCGGACGCCGACCAGGGTGACGATGCTTGCAAGCAAATCGAGCGCGGTGTCGGCCAGGCTGCCGAGCATCGCGACCGAGCCGGTCTGGATCGCGGCATAGGATTTCAACACGACCAGGAACAGCGCCATGGTGATGCTGGCGATCGCCGCCCGCGTGGTCAGCTGGGCGCGCTGCTGTTCGCGGGTCAGGATCGGGCTCGTAGCGTCAGTCATGGGTAGAGCAGGCCTTCGGTCCAGCCACCGCCATTGCGGGTAAACAGCCGGCGTTCGTGGAGGCGGTGGGCGCGATCCTGCCAGAATTCGATCTGGCGCGGGATGACGCGAAAACCCGACCAGCGCGGTGGCCGAGGGACGTCGCCCCCCTCGAACCGAGCCCGCATCTGCTCGAACCGGTCCTCGAATGTGGCGCGGTCGGCAAG
The DNA here is from genome assembly GCA_963740965.1 of uncultured Alphaproteobacteria bacterium. GTDB lineage: Bacteria > Pseudomonadota > Alphaproteobacteria > Sphingomonadales > Sphingomonadaceae > Sphingomicrobium. Next base: position 48,244 of record CAVUFW010000001.1, on the reverse strand, counting down.
TGGCCGCGACTGGTCGCTGGCCCAGGCACCGAGCCGCGAATCGCGGCCGCGGCTGGCGAAATAAGCGTCGGCTTCCGCATCGCCGACCGGTTCGACCGGGCCGGACACGCGGACTTGGCGGCGAAGCGATTTCCAATGAAACAGCAGCGACGCCTGCGGGTTTGCGGCCAGCTCTCCGCCCTTTCGGCTGTCGAGATTGGTATAGAACACGAAGCCTCGGTCGTCGTGACCCTTGAGCAGTACCATCCGTACCGACGGACGCCCCCCGGCATCGGCGGTCGCAAGCGCCATCGCTTCGGGATCGTTGGGCTCGGAAACGCGCGCCTCGGCGAACCAGGCCTCAAACAATTGGATCGGATCGGTCATTTCGGCCTCGCTCTAGGCCTGCCGGTGCTTGCCCTGCAAGGCACCCTGTTGCAGGAGCATGGGCATGGATCTTTATCAACGCCTGGGGATCAAGCGCGACGCCAGCGAGGCCGAGGTCAAGAAGGCCTATCGCAGCCTTGCCAAGCAGCTGCACCCCGATCGCAATCAGGACAACCCCAAGGCCGCCGAGCGCTTCAACCAGGTAACCCAGGCCTACGACATCCTGTCCGACAAGGACAAACGCGCGCGTTACGATCGCGGCGAGATCGACGAGGAGGGCAACCCCAAATTCGCCGGGTTTGGCGGCGGCGGTGGCGGGTCGCCGTTCGGCGGCGGAGGAGGACCGCGTCCAGGCGCGGGCAGCGGCTTCGAAGGGTTCGACCAGGCGGCTACCGCCGATCTCAGCGACCTGTTCGAAGGCTTGTTCGCGGGTTCGCGCGGTGGTCGGCGGGCAAGTCCTGGCGGTTTCGGCAATCGTGGCCGCGTGCCGCCGCAGAAAGGTGCCGACATCCAGTATCGGCTGAAAGTGCCGTTTCTCGATGCCGCGACGCTCAGCCCGCAGCGGGTGACTCTGGCAGGCGGCAAGACAATCGACGTCAAGCTTCCCAACGGGGTCGACCAGGGCAGCAAGATTCGTCTCGCCGGTCAGGGCGAGGCCGGGCCGGCGGGCAAGGGCGACGCGATCATCACGATCGAGGTCGGCGGCCACCCGCACTTCGTCCGCGATGGCAAGGATATCCGCCTGTCGCTACCGATCATGCTGAAAGAGGCGGTGCTTGGCGGTAAGGTCAAGGCGCCGACGCCCGAAGGACCGGTGATGCTGACCGTTCCCAAAGGTGCAAGCTCGGGCAAGGTGCTGCGGATCAAAGGTCGAGGCTTCACCGACAAGGCCGGCAAGCGCGGCGATTTGCTGGTGACGCTGGCGATCGACGTGCCTGCCGACGACAAGGCGCTGCAATCGTTCGTCGAAAGTTGGGACGGCGGCGGCAACCCGCGCGCCGGCCTGGGCGTCTAGCCACCGATGCAGGATCTCCATCCGCTATCGCCGGAGGACCGGCGCAAGAAGCTCGCGGCCGAAACCGCGGCCTTCGGCCCCAGGGTGGCGGAAAAACTCGAATGCCCGCCGAGCGGATGGGACATCGCCAAGCGAATCGCGATCGGCGTCTACAACGACGGCTTCATCCACGCCGGCAACCTTGCGTTCCTGTCGATCCTAGCCCTGTTTCCGTTCTTCATCCTGGCGACCGCGGTCGCGCAATTGCTCGGCCAATCGGCCGACGGGGCGAAGACCGTCGCCACCGTACTGGCCAAGCTTCCGCCGCAAGTCGCTGGCGTCCTGGCCGACCCGGTCAAGGAAGTGCTGACGGTGCGGACGGGCAATTTGCTGTGGCTCGGCGCGGTGGTCGGGCTGTGGACCGCGGCCAGCTATATCGAAACGATCCGCGACATCCTTCGCCGCGCCTACGGGGTTCGGCATAGCGCGCCTTTCTGGACCTACCGTCTCAGCTCGATCGCATTGATCCTGGTCGGGGTGCTGCTCCTGATGGCGGCCTTCGGCGCGACGGTCCTGCTCAGCTCCGCCCAGCATGTGGTGGTCGAACGGGTGCCGGGCTCGAGCGGGCTGGCGACGACGCTGGGCTTTTACCGCATCGCGCCGGGGATCGCGCTGTTCGTCACCTTTTACTTCACCATCCTTGCGCTCACCCCGTCGCGCTATCGCAAGCTGACCTGCCGCAAGTGGCCCGGCGCGTTGCTGATCACCGTGTGGTGGCTGGCGACCGCGGAATTGCTGCCGATCGTGCTCGGCCTGCTCGGCGGGTACGAGATTACCTATGGCAGCCTTGCCGGGGTGGCGATCGTGCTGATCTTCTTCTTCATCATCGGCCTGGGTGTCGTCACCGGGGCAGAACTCAATGCCGCGCTGGCGGACCCGGGCGCCTACGCGCTAAAGGGCGAAGTCTATACCGGGCCGTTCGTCACCGCACTGGCGGTCGACGAGCCCGCGCCCGATGAAAGCATTGTGACCGAGAGTCAAAAGGTGGATTCATGACCGGAATAATGGCGGGAAAACGCGGGCTGATCATGGGCCTGGCCAATGACAAGTCGCTCGCGTGGGGAATCAGCAAACAGCTCGCCGAAGCGGGAGCCGAACTGGCCTTCAGCTATCAGGGCGAAGCGCTGGGCAAGCGCGTCCGTCCGCTGGCCGAGCAGGTCGGCAGCGATTTCGTTTTCGAATGCGATGTCGGCGACATGGGCAAGTTGGACGACACGTTCGACGTGATCGGCAAGCGCTGGGACGGGCTCGACTTCGTCGTCCACGCGATCGGCTTTTCTGACAAGAACGAGCTTCGCGGCGGTTATGTCGACACCAGTCTCGACAATTTTCTGCTGACGATGAACATCTCGGTCTACAGCTTCTGCGCGGTCGCCCAGCGCGCGCGGCGGATGATGAAGCCGGGTGGATCGCTGCTTACCCTTAGTTACTACGGCGCCGAGAAGGTGATCCCTCATTATAACGTTATGGGCGTCGCCAAGGCCGCGCTCGAGACGTCGGTCAAATATCTCGCCGCCGACCTCGGCCCCGAGGGTATTCGCGTCAACGCCATCAGCGCCGGCCCGATCAAGACCCTGGCCGCGAGCGGCATCGGCGACTTCCGCTACATCATGAAGTGGAACGAATATAATTCACCGCTCCGCCGCAACGTTACGATCGAGGATGTCGGCGGCGCGGGTCTGTATCTATGCAGCGACCTGGCAAGCGGCGTCACCGGCGAGATCCATCATGTCGACGCCGGTTACAACGTCGTCGGCATGAAGGCCGAAGACGCGCCGGATATCGCCACCGTTTAAGCGGGATCCGGCCGGATCAATCCAGCCGCGCCGCAATCTCCTTAAGCACGTCGCTCAGCGCACCGCGACGGGCCGCCTCATTTGGCGAGCCCTTCACCGCGGTTGCAAGCCCGCGCAATTCGCCTGCCAGTGGACGCAATTTGGTCCGCGCGTTGAGCGGCGCCTGGGCCTGAATCAACGCTGCGTTCAATCGCGCATCAACCGCCGGGTCGAGCTGCCCCGCACGGCGCAACTGATCCATGTAGGCCCGGGCGACGACCGGTTCGGCGGGCCAGCGGACCGGATATTGCTGCTGCGGATTGAACGCCTGGCCGGTCGAGGCGAGCGCGGCGGCGGCGATTTCGTTGGCCGACAGCATCGCGCTCGGCTTCAGCGCGAACACGTCCAGCCCGCGCGCGATCTCGGTGCCGTAGATGCGCCCGCGATAATAATAGGCCGACCAGTAACCGGCGAGGCTTGGCCGCTTGGCGTCGACCGGACCGCGATCGAAATAGGCGATCTCGGCCGGTGCCGCGCTGTTGCTGTAATCGAAGATCGACAGTCCGCCCTGATACCAGGCCTGCACCATGATATCGCGACCCGGGACGGGGATGATCGATCCGTTGTGCGCGACGCAATTTTCCTGTTCGGTTTGCGGCGCGGAAAGCTTGTAGGTGCCCTTGCGCACCAGCCGCCCGTCGTTGATGTCGTAGATGGCGTCGGCACCCCAGTCGCGGCGGTCGAAGCTGCGGCAGCGCGGCCGTCCGCCGCCACCCCATTCGTCGGTGAACAGCACCTTGGTGCCGTCGTTGTTGAAGGTCGCCGAATGCCAGTAGGCGAAGCCCGGATCGCTGACCACGTCGATCCGCTTGGGACGGCGCGGATCGGCAATGTCGAAGATGATGCCGTTCCCCGAACAAGCGCCCGCGGCGAGCTTGCGGGTCGGGAAAACGGTGATGTCGTGGCACTGGTTGGTGACGCTGGTTTCCTGCCCGTCGTCGACCAGCTTGCCGCCCTTGCCGAGTCCCGCCAGGCTGCCTGTCCGCTCGTCGGCGAACACCGCCGGGCTGGCAATGATCCGCGATGCCGCCGGATTGGCGACCGGAATCTCGATGATGTCGATGCGGAACAAAGCGGTGCGCACGTCGCCCGGCACGTCGCCGATGCAGCCGGCAAGTTCCTCCCCTTTGCGCACGCCGGCGGTGCCCGAATTGTAGACCAGGATGCGACCGTCGCCCTCGGGTCCCTTGACTACGCTGTGCGTGTGCGATCCGCGGCACGTCTGCACCTGACCGACCTGGCGCGGGCGGCCGATGTCGGAGATGTCGAAAATGCGAAGCCCGCGGAAGCGATCGGGGCTGATATCGGCGACGTTGCCCTGAAGTCCGCAATCGCGCCGCCCACGGCCTTGCTCGACCGACATCAGCAGCAAGTTTCCGACCACCGACACGTCGCCCTGGCCGCCAGGGCAGACCACCGAACTGACCTGTACCGGAACGCCGTTGTCGCCCAGGCGATAGATATTGAAACCGTGATAATTGCCGACGAACAGGCGATCGCCCTCAAACGCCATGTCGGTCTGGGCGAAGCTCAGTAGCGGGCTCCGGTCGAACCATTCGACGTCCTTGGCCGCCGGGTTGCCGGGCAGGGGCGCGCCGCCTTTCTTGGTGGCCTTTTGCGCTTTGGCGGGCGGCAGTCCCGACGGGTTGGCGGGATCGAAGAAGCCTGCGGGACGCGGCAGGGAGGCGATCTTCTCCATGTTCAGGATCGCCTGTCCGGCATCGGTATAGCCGGCCTTCAGATCAACCCGGGGATCGCCGACGAAGCTTGCACGGAGCGTGTCCATCTTGTCGATCTCGGCGGTCTGCTCGTTGCTGACGTCGCTGATGAATTGATACAGGATGGGATCGGCCGCGGTGCCGCCGCGATCGGTCAGCGATTCCACCATGTCGACGGCACCCTTGTGGTGCGCGATCATCAGGTCGAGGAACAGGCGGTTGAAAGCGTCGCCCTTGGACGCCGCGAGCTGGGCGAGCTGGGCCGGGCTCGCCATGCCCTTCATCGACAAGGTGTCGACCATGGTGTGCCCCATGGCGGCGTGATCCATCATCGCATGGTCGCCGGGCGGCATCGCGGTCGGCTGGCGGCGCTGGGTCAGCCAGTCGCGCATGAACTTGGCTTCGTCCTTTTGCGATGCGGTGATGCGCCCAGCGACAGCGAGCAATTGCGGGTGGTTGGTGCGGCTCGGTGCCATCGACGCCATCGTGACCGCCTGCTCGTGATGGACGATCATCATCTGCATGAACATGACATCGGCCGGTGCGAAACTCGTATTGGCGATGCGCGACGCTTCGGCCGGGGTGATCACGCGCGGCACGCTTCCGGGTGCGCCCGGCTGGACGATGGTCACCTGCGCCGCGACCGGCGCGGTCAAGGCGATGACGGTGGTAAGAAAAAGGCCGCGCTTGGTCATGAGGACTCCCCGATCGGTTTGGTCGAGAGCCTAACCGGATTGGCGGCGATGGGAAGGGGGATCAGCCCGAGAAGGGGTCCTTGACGAGAATCGTATCGTCGCGGTCGGGCGAAGTGCTGACCAGCGCCACCGGGCAGCGGATCAGTTCCTCGATCCGGCGGACATATTTGATCGCCTGCGCGGGCAGGTCGGCCCAGCTGCGCGCGCCCGCCGTCGTCCCTTCCCAACCGTCCATTTCCTCGTAGACCGGGGTCGCGCGGGCCTGGTCGGCGGCGTGCGGCGGAAGGTAGTCGTAGGTCGTGTCGCCGATGCGATATCCGGTGCAGATCTTTACCCGGTCGAAGCCGTCGAGCACGTCGATCTTGGTGAGCGCGATGCCGGTGATACCGCTGACCGCCGCCGACTGGCGGACGAGCACCGCATCGAACCAGCCGCAGCGTCGCTTGCGACCGGTCACCGTGCCGAATTCGCGGCCGCGTGTCCCAAGCCGCTGGCCGGTCTCGTCGTCGAGTTCGGTGGGAAAGGGACCGCTACCGACCCGCGTGGTATAGGCCTTGACGATCCCCAGCACGAAGCCGGCCGTGCCAGGCCCGGTCCCGCTCCCCGCCCCGGTCGCGCCCGCGACGGTATTCGAAGAGGTCACGAACGGATATGTCCCGTGGTCGACATCGAGCAACACGCCCTGTGCGCCTTCGAACAGGATCCGCCGGCCGCGCCGCCCGGCCTCGTCGAGATCGCGCCAAACCGGCCGCGCGAAGGACAGGACGAAGTCGGCGATCTCGGCCAGATCGTTTTTCAGCCGCTGGCGGTCGACGGGCGGTTCGTGGAAGCCGGCGCGCAGCGCATCGTGATGCGCGCACAGCCGGTCGAGGAGGGGATCGAGTTTGTCGAGATGGGCGAGATCGCACACGCGAATCGCGCGGCGGCCGACCTTGTCCTCATACGCCGGGCCGATGCCGCGCCGCGTGGTGCCGATCTTGCCCGCGCCGCTGGCATCTTCGCGCAGCGCGTCGAGGTCGCGATGGATCGGAAGGATCAGCGGGCAGGTCTCGGCAATCCGCAGCAGCGCGGGATTGATCTCCACCCCTTGGCCGCGCAGCTTGGCCACTTCGTCGCGCAGCGCCCACGGGTCGAGCACCACGCCATTGCCGATGAAGGACGGCGTTCCGGTAACGATCCCCGACGGCAGCAGGCTAAGCTTGTACACGTTCTCGCCGACCACGAGAGTGTGGCCGGCATTATGTCCGCCTTGAAATCGCACCACCATGTCGGCGCGCGACGCCAGCCAGTCGACGATCTTACCCTTGCCCTCGTCGCCCCACTGCGCGCCGATTACGGTGACGTTGCCCACTCGGGAATCCCTTAATTTTTGCGGAAAGACGCTCCTAATCAGGATGACGTTGCGCGTCCAGTTTGGCAGCCGATCAGGGCGCATCGACAAAGCTACACCGAAATGAACATTATTGAGGTTCTTAGTTTGTTCCAAATTCGCTATTGGTCGTCGGCAGGGCACGCATGACCTGAAACGTGTATAATGGGCAAATAGATCTGGTAATTGTCATCTATTGATCCATATTGAAAGTTATTGAGGTTCAATATCTGTTGGGGAAATGCAATGGCGAAGGACGGCCGGGTGGTCACCACCAATCTGCCAGACGACTTGGCGGCGCGAATGGACGAGATTGCGACGAGGCTCGACCGAAGCAAAAGCTGGATCGTCCGCGAAGCTGTGGCCGACTGGCTGGCTGAAGAGCAAAGGCGCTATGAGATGACGCTTGAGGCGCTGAAGGATGTCGATGAAGGCCGGACAATCCCCCATGACGAGGTTCTTGCCATGATGGATTTACGCAAAAAGGAACGGCGTAAGGCTGCAGAGCGCTCGGCTGCATGAAAATTGTATGGACGAATTCCGCCTGGGACGACGCCGACCGGCTTCATGCTTTCGCCGCTCGCTATAATCTGGATCGGGCCGATGAGATTTTCGTCCGACTGGCTGCGGCACCGTCCAACTTGCCCGATTTCCCGCGACGTGGTCCCAGGTTGAGCGAGTTTGGCGCTCGCGAAGTCAGGGAGTTGCGCGTGGGGCTGTACGTCATCCGATACGAGCTCACCAACGATGAGATACGTGTGCTCAGAATCTTTCACGCAAGGGAGAATTGTTTTTGATCCCTTTGGTGGATCCGGATAGCTGCCGACTGGACGACCCGGGCAAGTGCCCTTTGCAACGATCCGCGCGCCCCGCGGTTATCTCGTCGTGGCCGAACATACCCCGAAAACCGCAATTTATGCCGCGCTGATCGGCAATGTGCTGATCGCAGTGACCAAGGGCATTGCCGCGTCGATCACCGGAAGCTCGGCAATGCTCAGCGAGTCGGTCCATTCGGCCGTCGACACGGGCAACGCTTTACTGCTCCTCTACGGACTGAAACGCGCCGCCAAGCCGCCCGACGAGCGTCATCCCTTCGGCTATGGCCGGGAGTTGTATTTCTGGTGTTTCGTGGTGGCGCTGCTGGTGTTCGCATTGGGCGCCTGCATATCGTTGTACGAAGGCTACGATCACCTCCGCAATCCCGAGCCGATCACGCGCCCGCTCGTCAACTACATCGTGCTCGGCCTCGCTTTCGTGTTCGAAGGCGGGTCCTGGTTTTTCGGGTGGAAAAGCTTTTCCGCCAGCCGGGGCCAAGGCGGGTTTTGGGCGTCGATCCGCGGCAGCAAGGATCCGACCAACTTCATGGTGCTGTTCGAGGATTCGGCCGCGCTGATCGGTATCGTGATCGCAGCGATCGGCACCTTTCTCTCGGTCGAACTCGGCGATCCGCGGATCGACGGGATCGCGTCGATCCTGATCGGCCTGGTGCTTGCCGCCGTCGCGATCGTACTCGGCCGCGAAAGCAAAGAATTGCTGATCGGGGAACGCGCCTCGCCCGAACTCAGCGCCGCCATCCGCCAGACCGTGTCGGAGGAGCAATGCGTCCTACAGGTGGTCGACATCACCACGTCGCAGCTTGCACCCGATCAGGTGATCGCAACCTTGGGGGTGGTGATCGAAGAATCCCTCCACGTCGCCGAGGTGACGCAACTCATCCAGCGGATCGAGACCGAAGTGCGCGAACGTCACCCGCAACTGTTCCGCGTGTTCGTCCGACCGCAGTCGGCCGAGCGGAAGCCCGACCCGAATTCGGACCAGATCTAGAAGCGCAGCGGCACCACTTCGCGGACGCCGTCGAGCGCGCACAACTTCTGCACCACGTCGGTCGGGACTTCACCGTCGACCGCGACCAGCGCGACCGCCTCCCCCCCGCGGCGCGTCGGCCCAAATGGAAGGTGGCGATGTTGATCGCCGCTTCGCCAAGCGTAGTGCCGAGCTTGCCGATGAAACCCGGCGCGTCGGTGTTGACGATGTAGATCATCGTCCCCTCCAACTCGGCCTCTACCTCGACCCCGAACATGTCGGTCAGCCGCGCGCCGCTGTTGCCGAACAGAGTCCCGGCAACGCGGCGCACCCCCTTCGACGTCTCGACCTCGACCGCCACCAGCGTCTGATAATTGCCTTCGCGATCGTGGCGCACCTCGCGCACGTCGAGCCCGCGTTCCTTGGCCAGAACCGGCGCATTGACCATGTTCACGGTCTGCGAATAGGTCCCCATCAACCCGGCCAGCACCGCCCCGGTAATCGGCTTCTGGTTGAGCTGCGCCGCCGCTCCCTCGACCTCGATCGAGACCGACTTGATGTCTTCGCCCAGGATCTGACCGACCAGCTTCCCCAGATTTTCCGCAAGCGCCATGTACGGCTTCAGCCGCGGCGCTTCCTCGGCGGTCAGGCTCGGCATGTTGATCGCGTTGGTCACCCCGCCGAGCAACAGGAAGTCGCTCATCTGTTCGGCCACCTGGATCGCGACATTGACCTGCGCCTCGCTGGTCGATGCGCCGAGATGCGGGGTCGAGATGAAGTTCGGCGTCCCGAACAACGGCGACTCCTTGGCCGGCTCGCTGGCGAACACGTCGAGCGCCGCGCCGCCGACCTGGCCACTGTCCAAAGCCGCCTTTAACGCCGCTTCGTCGATCAGCCCGCCGCGCGCACAATTGACGATCCGCACACCGCGCTTGCACTTGGCAATGTTTTCAGCCGACAAAATGTTGCGTGTCTGATCGGTCAGCGGCGTATGAAGTGAAATGAAGTCGGCGCGCTTGAGCAATTCGTCCAGCTCGGCCTTTTCGATGCCGAGGTCGATCGCGCGCTCGGGGGTCAGGAACGGGTCATAGGCCACGACCTTCATCTTCAGTCCCAAGGCCCGCGCGGCGACGATTGATCCGATGTTCCCGGCCCCGATCAGCCCCAGCGTCTTGCCGGTGACCTCGACCCCCATGAAGCGGTTCTTCTCCCACTTGCCGGCCTGGGTCGACGCGTCGGCCTCGGGCAATTGGCGGGCGAGCGCGAAGATCAGCGCGATGGCATGCTCGGCGGTGGTGATCGAATTGCCGAACGGGGTATTCATTACCACCACCCCGCGCGCGGTTGCGGCGGGGATGTCGACATTGTCGACCCCGATCCCGGCGCGCCCGACGACTTTCAATCTGGTTGCTGCTGCAAGGATCGCGGGGGTGACTTTGGTCGAACTGCGGATCGCAAGCCCGTCGTATTCGCCGATGATCGCCGCCAGCTCGTCCGGCGTCTGGCCGGTGATTTCGTCGACGGTGATCCCGCGCTCGCGAAAGATGGCAGCGGCGCGCGGGTCCATGCTGTCGGAAATGAGGACTTTGGTCATCGGCTCTCCTCCCAGGCGTAATCGAGCCACGGGCCCAATGCTTCGATATCGGCGGCGTCGACCGTCGCCCCGCACCAGATGCGCAGCCCCGGCGGCGCATCGCGGTAGGACGCGATGTCGAATGCCACGCCCTCCGCCTCCAGCGCTTTGACGATCGCCTTGATCCGTTCGGGCGAGGCGTCCACCGTCAGGCAGACGCTGGTTCGCGAGCGGCTGACCGGATCGAACGCCAGGTGGCCGAGCCACGCGCGTTCGTCGACGATCGCGTCGAGCGCCGCGGCATTGGCATTGGTACGCGCGATCATCGCATCCAGCCCGCCAAGCGATTTCGCCCATTCGAGCGCGAAGATCGCATCCTCGACCGCCAGCATCGACGGCGTGTTGATCGTCTCCCCGCGAAAGATGCCCTCGCTCAGCTTGCCCTTCGACACCAGCCGGAAAACCTTCGGCAAAGGCCGGTCCGGAGTGAAAGTTTCCAGCCGCTCGACCGCGCGCGGGCCCAGGATCAGCACCCCGTGCCCGCCTTCGCCGCCGAGCGCCTTTTGCCAGCTGAAGGTCGCGATATCGATCCTGTCCCAGTCGATGTCGTAAGCGAACACCGCGCTGGTCGCGTCGGCGAAGCTCAATCCCTCGCGGGTCGCCGGGATCCACTCGGCATCGGGCACGCGCACGCCGCTGGTGGTCCCATTCCAGGTGAACAGTACGTCGGTCGACCAGTCGACCTGCGCCAGGTCGGGAAGCTGGCCGTAATCGGCGCGGATCACCGTCGGATCGAGCGCCAATTGCTTGACCGCGTCCGTCACCCAGCCTTCGCCGAAACTTTCCCACGCGCAGGCCGTCACCGGCCGGCTGCCGAGCATGGTCCACATCGCCATCTCGAAGGCGCCGGTGTCGGATCCGGGGACGATCCCGATGCGGTGTGTGTCGGGCAGCTTCAGCGTCTCGCGCATCAGGTCGATCGCCAGTTGCAGCCGGGCCTTGCCCAGGCCGCTGCGATGCGACCGGCCGAGCACGTCGATGTTGAGCTTGTCGGGGCTCCAGCCCGGCGGCTTGGCGCAGGGTCCGGACGAGAAATGCGGACGCGCAGGACGCGTCGTCGGTCGTTCAGTCACTCAGTCTCTCCTCACAGAGAGCGCGCGCCGCGTTGGGACGGCGTGGCCCGCCGCCGTGGGTAGCGACTTTGCGGGCACTGGCAAGCAGGTCGTGAGATTCTCGCGCGCCGCTGGGTCGTCGGTAGCTTCAGGCTAGAGCCGCTTGGCGAGAAAGATCTTGATCCGATGCCATGCATCGGTGGCGGCTGCCCCTTCGGCGACCGGATCCTTGACCCGCGGATCGGTCGAGGCGTCGGCCCAGATGTGGGTCGGGTAGATGCCGTCACCGCAAATCTGGTGGCCGGCCCGCGGATAGGTGACCAGCTCGACCTTGCCGCCCTTGCCCGACCGCCGCATCCGGTCCCGCAATGTCGTCGCCATTCGGGCCGACGACCAGACCTCATCGCGCCCGCCGCCGATCAGCAGGAATTGCGCGTTCGACCGCTCGATCGGGATTGCTGCGGCGTTGGCTTCGGCGGGATGATCGGCACGCGACACGTCGTAGCGTTCGCTATTGTCGAACCACGGCCCATGGCCCGGGTCCTGCCACGGCCGGAGCGGAATGTAGGGCAATGGAACCCCGCCCCAACTCCATGACGATCGCTGGGCCGGCCAGGTAAGCGACGGGTCGGGGCGATTGCGGCCGTCGCCGATCCCATAGCCCTCCCACACGACATCGGTCGGCACGCAACCCACGACGGCCTTGACCCATGGATAACGGGTTGCCGCCACCAGCGCATATTCGGCGCCCTTGCTATGGCCGTAGAGGGCCAGGCGGGCGACGTCGGCTTCCGGTTGCCGGGACAACCAGTTGCGGACATCGGCGATCAGTTCGATCGGCTGATTGACGTGATAATTGGGCGGACCCACCAGCTTCTTCAGATCCCACGCGAAATAGTTGAGCGCAAAGGCTGCATAACCCTGGCCGGCATAGCGCACCGCCAGCGCCCGCGCTTCGTCCGCACCGCCGCCCTCGCTGCCGTGCAACAGGATCACCGTGGGTCTGCGCCCCTTGCCCGCCGGTGCCGCGAACACGCCATTGACTCGGCCCTCGGCCACGGGGCGGATCGTGAGCCCGGGCGGGTCGGCGAAGGCGAGCGCGCCGGTGGCGATGATCCGCGCCCCGTCAGTCACGATCAGTGCAGTGGTTCCCGCGACTGGGATCGGCTTGGCGATCCCGCTCGGCATCGCGCCTGTCACCAGCGGATCGGTCGGCTTTCGCATTGACCATAGCAGGCCGTATCCGTCGATCCCGCCGTATGTGCCGCTAACGATCCTTGCCCGGCGCATGTCGACCTGCCCGGATCGATCGGCAGCGACATCGGCCCAGCCGTGGTAAGTGTCGACAACCTCTTTCCAGCGACCGCCACCGGCGTCCACCCATCGCCCGAAGCTTGCGAATGAATGGACTCGTACCTGCTGACCCGGCGCCAGGCCCGTGACCGCAATGGCAGGCTCGAAACCTGACGGAAATGCGGCACGGGGTTCGACGATGACATCGCTCGACGCGGCGGTCGGAAGCGCAAGTAGCAGAAGTGCGCAACGGATCGGGAAACGCGTCATCATGATCCTCCGGAGGATTTTCCGTGGCGAGGTGAAGCTTTCGAACCGGAAGAGAAATGGCAAGTTCGGGAGAGTCCTGAAAGACGATTTATTCCCTATCGGTGACGTTAAATAACTGTAAACAGGCATAATGATTCTTTTTTCCGGAACGTAATGATGCCCGATACGCCAGCTAATTCCACTACTGACAAAAGCATCCTGGTCGACGGACCGACGATCTTCGACACGCTCGAGACGAGCAACGACCACGATTGGGTGAGAATTGAGCTCACCGCAGGTCAGCAGATCCTGATTGCGGTGGAGGGCATCACTTTACCGGATAGCTATGTCACGGTCCGTGATGCGACCGGCAATGCGCTGTCGGTCAACGACGACAGCGGGCCGGGACTCGATGCCAGGCTCGTCTTCACGGCCTCCGCTACGGGGACCTATTATATCGACGTCAGTTCGTATCGCGATTCTTTCGCCGGTTCTTACCAGCTCGGCGTGACGAGCTATGTTGCGCCGCCTGTCGCGGATCTTGCAACCATCGCAACGCATCTGGCTCACGGCTATTGGGACGGCGACGATCATCATTTCGCGGTGACCCAAGGCGGTTCGATTTCGGTCAATCTGACGGCGCTTCCGGGCGATGCCCAGGCCCTCGCGCGACAGGCACTGCAATTGTGGTCGGACATCATCGGCGTTGCCTTCACCGAGGTTGCGACCGGCGGTCAGATCACGTTCGACGATAATGAAGAGGGGGCGTTTTCCGAACGAACAGGTTCGGGAGGAAGTACCGTTTCGTCACATGTGAACGTGTCGAGCCAATGGCTCATTGATTACGGCAATACCGTCGGAACCTATGCTTTCCAGACCTACATTCATGAGATCGGTCATGCGCTGGGGCTGGGTCATGGCGGCTTCTACAACGGCGACGGCAGCTACGCCGGCGACGCGATCTTCGCGAACGATGGCTGGCCGACGACGGTGATGTCCTACTTCGACCAGGACGAGAATAGTTACTTCGCCAATCTAGATTTCATGTCGGCCAATGTCCTGACGCCAATGCTGGCCGACATCCGCGCCATGGCGATGCTCTATGGGCTGTCCACCACCACGCGGGTCGGCGATACCGTTTATGGCATTGGCAATAATTCGGGCCGCGACGTCTTCACCGTCACCCCCAACGGGCCACGGCCCCAGCCGCAAACGATCGTCGATAGTGGCGGTATCGATACGCTCAATTATTCCAGTTATGGCGGCCAGCAAATCATCGATCTGAATAGCGAAAGCTTTTCCAACATTAGCGGCGGCGTCGGGAACGTCGTCATCGGCTACGGAACGATCATCGAAAACGCGATCGGCGGGGTGGGCGATGACGTGATCATCGGCAACGGTGCAAACAATGTGCTGTCCGGTGGCAACGATCTGTCGGGGGATACGGTGTCCTATGCCACGGCGTCTGCCGGCGTCACGGTAAGCTTGGGCATCACCGGACCGCAGAATACGATCGGTGCGGGCATCGACACCCTGAGCGGGTTTGAAGACATTTGGGGTTCGCCCTTCGATGACAGGCTCACCGGTGGACCGGCCTTCGGAGAGGTGCGATCGGGCGCAGGTAATGACATCCTGATCGCAGGTGCCTCCGGCAACTTTCTATTCGGCGATGTCGGCGACGACACGTTCTTCAACGGTGCGGGCAGCGATACCATCAATGGCGGCCCGGGCTTCGACACGGTCGATTACAGCAATATGACCGCGGGGGTGAATAGCCAATCGGGAATGGGCGGGGCCGACGGGATCGATTGGCTCAACGGAATCGAACGCCAGATCGGCTCGAATTTCGACGACATCCTCGTCGGTATGGGCGTCGCGGATTCGAATGTCCTGATCGGTGGCGGCGGCAATGATATTTTGCGTGCCAGCTATGCCGGCGACATTTTGACCGGTGGGCCGGGGGACGACATTTTTTCCATGGAGCCGGCCGGATTGAACGGCGATACCATCACCGACTTTTCGGTCGGCGATCGCATCTTGTTCAGTTACACCCGCCTCGCCGATTTCAGTTTCAGCCTGTCCGGCTCGACCCTTTCGTTCACCGGTGGAACACTGATGCTGACGGGCTTTACCGGAACGTTGGTCGCATCCTATCTCGCGGCGTCCGCGACACATGAAGAAGGCGTCCAACTCACAATTGGTTCGATCGGTCCCGCCGACGTCCGCAACGACTTCAACGGCGACGGTCGCTCGGACATCCTGTGGCGCAACATTGATGGGCAGCTGTCCGACTGGCTGGGCACGGCCAATGGCGGGTTCGTGCAGAACAATGCCAATGCCGCCGCGGTCGTCCCGACCTCGTGGCAGATCGCCGGCACCGGCGACTTCAACGGCGACGGGCGCGACGATATCCTGTGGCGCAACGTCGACGGGCAACTGAGCAACTGGCTGGCGACCGCCAGCGGCGGCTTTGTGCAGAACAATGCCAATGCCGCGGCGGTGGTCCCGACCGCGTGGTCGGTGGCCGGCACCGGCGACTTCAACGGCGACGGGCGCGACGACATCCTGTGGCGCAACACCAACGGCACGGTCAGCGACTGGCTTGGCCAGTCCAACGGCGGCTTTGTCGCCAACGACGTCAATGCGGCGCGCTTCGTTCCCACCTCGTGGAGCGTGGTCGGCACCGGCGACTTCAACGGCGACGGGCGTGACGATATCCTGTGGCGCAATAGCAATGGTCAGCTCAGCGACTGGCTCGGCCAGGCCAATGGCGGGTTCGTGCTCAACGATGCCATCGCGCTGACCCAGGTCGATACCGCGTGGAGCGTGGTCGGCACCGGCGACTTCAACGGCGACGGGCGCGACGACATCTTGTGGCGCAACACCAACGGCACGATCAGCACCTGGTCGAGCCAGGCCAACGGCGGGTTCGTCAACAATGGCGCGATCTCGGGCGTGTTCGTGCCGCTGGCATGGACCGTGGCCGCGGTCGGCGACTACAATGGCGACGGGCGCGACGACATATTGTGGCGCAACGCCGATGGCACGGTCACCGACTGGCTCGCCAATCCCAACGGCAGCTTCACCCCCAACGATGCCGCCGCCGCGCAAAGCGTGCCCACCGCATGGCACGTGCAGCCGGAGGCGCCGTTTATCTGATTCCGACGACCTCTAGAGAGTAAGCGATCGTCTGACTGCCGGAATTTCACACATCCTGCGGTCGAAATTCCTAACCCAAAGCAAGAAAAAATCTCATTTCGTCCCGCGACCTCACCGACTCACCCTTAACCTCGGAACCCCGTGTTGAATTGCTTAACCATTCGGGGACAAGTCTAATCTCCAGCCAAACGAGGGCAAACGGGCGGCTGGATTTGGGGCGGGGAAGCTCCGGGTTTTGAAGCTTGAACAGCGCCGTATCGGCAAAGCCGGTGCGACGACTGAGAGAATTTTGGGAGCGACGATCGAATGACAAGCCTGTCGACAGCATCGAGCGCGCTGTTTCGCAGCCGCGACCTGTTCGTCCATGATGGTCGCCAGCTTCGCAGGGTTCGACTGTCGAGCAACCTGCAACTGCTGTTCGCGCTGGCTGTCGGCCTCTTTATCGCCTTTACCGTTTTCTCGCTTGTCCGCTTCCTGACCCCCCACGCCGCTCCCGTCATCGTCACCATTGACAAGGACATGGCCCGCCTGGCCTCGCTGACCGAACAGAAGGTCCGGATCATCGAAGAGCGCCAGCAACTCCTTGCCTCGATGCTCGCCGGCCAAGACGTCGATCCTGCCATCCTTCGCCAGATCGCGACCACCCCGGCATCGGCACAGCTCGGTCAGGGCGGCCCGTACGAACCGGTTCAGGCGACCAGCGATTCGACCTTCAAGCAGCTCTTCTCGAGCTGGAAGAAACTCGACAATCTGTCGGTCGGCGCGATTGCCGTACCGTCCGAAAAGCCGGTCCGCATGGCCGCCTTCACGTCGGGCTACGGGGTGCGCAACGATCCGTTCGGTGGCGGCGCCGCTCGTCACATGGGGATCGATCTCGCCGGCCCGATGGGTACGCCGATATATGCCACTGCCGATGGCGTGGTCAGTGCCGCTGGCTTCAACAACGGCGGCTACGGCAACCTCATCAAGCTCGATCACGGTCGCGGCGTCGAAACACGCTACGGCCATTTGTCGGCGCTCCTGGTCTCAGCCGGCCAGCGCGTGACCCGCGGCCAGCTGATCGGCCGCATGGGGTCGACCGGTCGTTCGACCGGCAGCCACCTGCACTACGAAGTGCGGATCGAGGGCCGCGCGGTCAATCCGATCCCGTTCATGAAGTCGACCGATTACCTGCTTGCCATGCAGAAGACCGGTGGCGGCATTTCGATGGACGCCCACGCCGTCGCGCTCGGCGGACCGCAGGCACCGGCCGGCCGTCGCTAGGCTTGCTGCCCGGGCCCCCGCGCCCTATCTGCCTGCTGTGACCCACCCCGTTTCCCTTACCCCGTCCGCCGCGCATCGCGTCGCGACTATTGCTGAAAAGCAAGGAAAACCGCCAATTCTGCGGTTGTCTGTCGATGGCGGGGGGTGCGCGGGCTTTTCCTACAAGTTCGCGCTCGGCTCGCATGAACCGCATGATACTCGCAGTGTGACCGACGGCGTCACGTTGGTCGTCGATCCCGTCAGCCTCGACCTGCTCGCCGGGTCGGCGGTCGACTATGTCGAGGATCTCGGCGGCGCCTCGTTCAAGGTGACCAACCCCAATGCGGCCTCGGGCTGCGGTTGCGGATCGAGCTTCTCGGTCTAGTGCGGATCGTCACCTACAACCTCAACGGTATCCGCGCGCGCCTTCCTCGCCTGATCGAATATCTTGCCCGCGAAGTGCCCGACGTCGTCTGCCTGCAGGAACTGAAATGTGCCGACGACGCACTTCCGATCGGCGATATCCAAGCCGCCGGCTATCATGCCGTTTGGCATGGGCAGAAGGGGTTCAACGGCGTTGCCATCCTCAGCCGCAGCGGTGTTCCGGACCTTCGCCAGGTCGGCCTTCCGGGCGATCCCGACGACAGCCACAGCCGCTACATCGAGGCCGAGGTCGAAGGACTCATTGTTGCGTCGATATACCTCCCCAACGGCAATCCGGTCGGGACCGAGAAGTTCGACTACAAGTTGAAATGGATGGACCGGCTTCATGCCCGCGCGGTCGAGCTTCTGGCGCTTGAGCGACCAGTCGTCCTGGCGGGCGATTACAACGTCATTCCCGAAGACCGCGACACCTTCTCCCGGCGGGCAATGGCCAATGATGCCCTCTTTCAGCCCGAGAGCCAGGCGGCGTTTCGCCGAATCGTCAATCTCGGCTACACCGATGCCCTGCGCGTGCTTCATCCAAGCGAGCCAAAGCTTTTCACCTTCTGGGACTATCAGGCCGGTGCCTGGCAGCGCGACGCGGGCTTCCGCATCGACCATCTGCTTTGCTCGCCCCAGGCCGCCGACCGGTTGCAAGGTGCGGACGTCCACAAGTGGGCGAGGGCCGAGGAAAAAGCGTCCGACCACGCACCGGTGGCGATCGACCTCGTCTAGAGCGTCCGCTCGTAGATGCGATAGGTGTGATTGATGTTCGCGCCCGGAAGCTGGGCGATCGACATCATTCCCTGATTATCTTCCAGTACCCAACCAAACTCTCCGGTGTGGACCCCATACTTTTCGACGCACACGCGGCGCGTGAATTCGATCAGCATGAAGGCGAGCTGTCCCGCCAAACGGGTCCCCTGAAATTTGCTCGCCACCCCCATTAGTGGAACCCGGACCCGTCGCGTGCGCGGCTTTCGGAGGCGCCAAAGCAATTTCGCCCAACCGAACGGAAATAGTCGACCGTCGAGGTCGGCGATCAATTCGTTGATATCGGGGATCGTGATCATGAAGGCCGCCGGTTCGCCGTCGACCTCGGCAATCCGCACGAGATCTTCATAGATGATCGGCTTTAACTTCTTGCCAGCGTAAGCGATCTCGGCCTCGGTCAGGGGGACAAAACCCCAATTGTCCGACCAGGCGTCGTTGAGCAGGTTCAGGATGATCGCGGCTTCGTCATCGAACTTCGACTTGTCCACTTCGCGGATGCGGATACGCGGGTTCTTCTCGCCCGCCTTGATCAGCCGGTCGATCAGCGGAACCATGTCGATCCGAATATCGAGTTCGTAGGTATAGAGATCCTTGGCCTTGGCGTAGCCAGCCGCCTCGATCCACGCGCGATACGCTGGACGGTGGTGGCCCATCATGACCATCGGCGGCTGGTCGAAACCATCGATTAGAAGCCCGGGCTCATCCCAGATCGAAATCGAGATCGGCCCCAGCGTCTTTATCATCCCTTCGTCACGAAGCCATTGCTCGGCGCGGGCAATCAACGCCGCGGCGGCGTCGCCGTCGAGCGCCTCGAACATCCCCCACTGCCCGAGATTGGGCTCCATATGGACCTGCACCAGATCGTCCACCTGCGCACTGATCCGTCCGACCACTCGACCGCCGCGTTCGGCCAGGAACAGGGCCGCCCGACCGTGGCCGAACCACGGATTCTTTTTCGGGTCGAGCAAGGCATGAACTTCGCTTTTGAGCGGAGGGACCCACGCTGGATCGTCCCGATAGACTTCCCAGGCAAAGTCCACGAACGCAGTTCGGTCGCGACTGGTGAGGACGGGGCGGATTTGAAGATCGGTCATGATGGCGATGGGCTAGCGAACCCGTCGAGGGTTGTCACCTCGGGTTCACCCCCCAAGCTTTAAACGCCACGCTAATGCCACTATCTTCAATCATTAGCGCCACATGACCAGCATGACACTCGCTAAGGACGCCGCCCCCACGGGTCAGGCTGATCCCGCTGTTCGTCCCCGCAGGGACGACAAGGCGATGTTGCGCGCCGCCGCCAACCTCACGCGCGAACTCAACAGTCCGAGTGCGGCCATTTACTGGATGGATATGATCGGTTCGGCGCTGGTCGGATACGGTGCGCTTTTCATCGCGATGATGGCGGCACCAGCGCCGCTCTCCTTCGTCGCAGGTCTGGTCTCGATCCTGGCGCTGTATCGGGCTGGTTTGTTCATTCATGAGATCACGCATTTGAAGGCGGGCAGCCTGCCCGGCTTCAAACTGGTATGGAATGCACTGGTCGGCGTTCCCTTGTTTGTGCCGTCGTTCATGTACGAAGGCATTCACAACATGCACCATGCCAAGATCCGTTACGGCACGATCGAGGACCCCGAATATCTGCCGCTTGCCTTGATGAAGCCGTGGACCTTGCCGGTCTTCGTTCTCGCTTCATTGCTGGCGCCGGTTGCGCTGATCTTTCGTTATGCGGTGCTGACCCCTTTGTCGCTCCTCGTCCCGCCATTGCGCACACTGGTCGTCGGTCGGTTTTCCGGGTTGCAGATCAACCCGTTGTTCCGTCGCAAGCGACCCGAAGGCGAATTTGCCCGCCAATGGGCGTGGATGGAGGGCGCTGCCAGCCTGTGGGCGATCGCGCTACTGACCATGGTTGCGACCGGCATCGTCCCGCTCCGCGCGTTCCTGATTTTCCTTGGCGTGGCTTCGGGTACGATGCTGCTCAACCAGGTTCGTACATTGGTCGCGCATCTTTGGGAAAATGACGGCGAAACGATGAGCGTCACCGATCAGTATCTCGATACGGTCAATGTGCCCCCTCCCGGGATCTGGGCCGAATTGTGGGCTCCGGTCGGGCTCCGATACCATGCACTCCATCACCTGCTGCCCGGCATTCCCTATCATGCGCTGCCGTTGGCGCATCGCCGCCTGGCGACGGAAATGGGCGCCGAATCGGCCTATCATGGCGCCAACTACGGCGGACTCTGGCCGCTGGTCGGGCGGCTGTGGGTCAGTTCGTGGCGCGGCGGGAAGCCAGCCTGACCTCATTCCTCGCTTCGGATGAGCAGACTTTCGCCGATCAGCAAGAACAGGAAGAACGGCGCGAAGGCGGCTAGAAACGCGGGATAGGCGCCGACGTTGCCCAGCGCGAGACTGAGATTGTCGACCACGAAATAGGCAAATCCGAGGGCCATCCCCGCTGCCGCGCGAAGCAGTACCTGGCCCGATCGAGCCAGCCCGAACGCGGCCAAGGCGGCGAGCAACGGCATGAGCATCACCGACAATGGGCTGCTTATTTTGTGCCAAAGGCCGGATTGTGCTTCGTCAGTGGCACGGCCCGCGGCATTGAGCTCGGCGATCGACTGGCGGAGATCGACGAAACTATGCTCGTCGGGATCGACCTTCGCGAGCGTGAAGCGGTCGGGCGTGACCCCATCCAGCCCGTAGGCGACCGGCTGACGCCGGAGTACATTCATGTTGGCATCGTAGGTCCGTACATTCTCGAGCCTCCAGCGCGCGCCGTCCTGGATCGCGCGCTCGATGTCGACCACGCGTTGCAACGTCGGCCCGTCCCGCTCGAACAGGCGAACATTGTTCAGTACAAGATTTTTGCCGCGCCCCGTGACCAGTCGCGCGCGCACGAAATCACCGTCGACCGTCAGCCAGACATTGGACGAAACGTCGCTTTGGGCGCTCAGCGGCTCATAGTCGTTATCGCTCCAAGCGTTGACCGTCCGAGCGGCTTTCACGGCTACCGCCTCGTTGAAAACGAACGCGGCGCCGGCGATTGCGACACTGGCTAGGATCAGTGGCGCGAGGATCTGATGAGCCGACAAGCCGGACGCTTTCATCGACACGACCTCGCTATGCTGGCTGAGGCCGGTAAACACGATGAGCGTGCCGAGCAGCACCGAGAACGGCAGAAAGCGTTGGATCAGCAATGGTACGCGCAGACTGACGTAGCGCCACAGTTCCGCCTCGCCATTCCCCTCGACCCGCAAGATCTTGGCCGATTCGCCAAGCAGGTCCAACGCCATCAATACTAGGACGAGCAGGACGAGAACGGCCGCGCTGCGGGTCAAGAACAGCTTGACCAGGTACCAGGCAAGTTGCCGCGAGGGGATGAACCCGAAGTTGATCATGCCGCGAGCCGGTTGCGGCGGGGAAACAGTCTGCGGATCGACTTGCCGACCCGCGCCGCCGCGCGCTCCAGCGCGCCGATCGGCTGCCCGCCGGGTCGATGGGCCAGAACATGGTACATCCAACCGATCAGCACGACGAAGGCGAGGAACGGCAGCCACAGCGCGAGGATCGGGTCGAGTTGACCCTGCGCGCCCATCTGCGCGGCATATTGGTTGACCTTATGGTAGGTCACCACCATCACGATCGCCAGGAAGATGCCGAGCGACGAATTGCTTCGCTTGGGCGGCACCGCGAGCGCCACCGCGAGCAGCGGCAGCATCAGCATCATCACTACCTCGACCAGCCGGAAATTCATGTTCGCCCAGGCCGACCGGCGAGTCTTCTCGTCACCAGCGCCGAACGCTTCCCGAGCGACTTCGGGCAGAGTTAATTCCTCCTGCTCGTTGCCGCGCTGGCGGAAGCGATCGCCCGCCGGCAGGTTGATCGGCAGGTCGTAACTTTCGAACGCCAGCGTTCGCGGCGCGGGGAATTTGGGGGACTGCTGGATCAACCGGCCCTTCTTGAGCCGGAAGATGATCGTCTCGGGATCGTCGGTGGCGAGAAACTGGCCTTTTTCCGCAGTCGCCGACAAGGCGGTCCCCGATTTGTCGTCCATCGAAATGAAAATTCCGCTCAACTGCATCCCTTCGTTGCTGCTGCGATCGATGCGCAACGTCAGGCGCTTTCCGAGATTGTTGAATTCACCGACCTTGATCGCCGCGCCGAGCGCACCCGAACGCAGATCGAACCGCAACCCTTCGTAGCGATAGCGCGAATAGGGCTCGAGCCAGCCGACGATCGCCAGGTTGAGCAGCATCAACACGACCGCGAAGATGTAGGGCACCTTCAACAGGCGACCGAACCCGACCCCGGTACCACGAAGCGCGTCCAGTTCGGAGGAAAGGGCAAGTTTGCGAAAGGCCAACAGGATGCCGAGCATCAGGCCGATCGGGATTCCTAGCGAGAAATATTCGGGCAACAGATTGGCGAGCATCCGCCACACCACGCTGACCGGTCCGCCGGCGTTGACCACGAAATCGAACAATCGCAGCATCTTGTCGAGCACCAGCAGCATCGCGGCGAGGATCAGCGACCCGATCAGCGGCACGGCGATCGTCCTTGCCAGATATCGATCAATCAGTCGTGCGCTGCGCACCTTTACGTCGTCCCAACACCATCTTTTGGCCGCAAAGCGCGCCGAAGAGCAGAAGATTGAATGGGCTATAGCGGACCGACCGGCAAAATCATGCTTAATCGATTGATCGACGATTGCGGCACTTCCGGCTCAAACAGGGCGCGCGTCTGATGGGGCGTCCGCGCATCGCCTTGCTTTCCAATCCGCGATCGACCGGCAATGTCGCCCAACTGCCGCGGATCCGCGCCTTTTGCGCCGAGCATCCCGACGTCTTCCATTACGAGGTCGAGCGCGCCGAGCAGATCGGCGATGCAATGAAGACGATCGCCCTGGTCAAGCCCAAGCTGCTGGTGATCAACGGCGGCGATGGAACGGTCCAGGCCGCACTGACCGAATTGTACAATGGCGATAATTTCGCGGTCGGCGAACGGCCCCCGGTGGCGGTGCTGCCGAGTGGTAAGACCAATCTGATCGCCATGGACCTTGGTGTCCACGGCGACCCGATTGCCGGTCTGGAACGCCTGATCGCCTTGGCGCAGGGGGATCTTGCGCCGCATCTGGTGGCGCGCGAGATGATCGCGCTGTCGCACGGTGCCGCCGGCGGGAAGCCGGTGATCGGCATGTTCCTTGGTGGGGCCGGCCTGGCCGACATCATGCTTTACTGTCGCAACCGCATCTATCCGCTCGGCTTGCCCAACGGCGTGAGCCACGCGCTGACTGCCTTTGCGGTCGTGCTTCGGCAGGTGTTCAGGCTGCGCGGGAAGTTCCTGCCGCCCGATCCGCGCCCGCTGAGCATTTCGGTTCGCAAAGGCGCGGAAATCACCGGCCGGTTCGCGCTGCTCGCGGTGACGACGCTGGAGAAATTGCTGCTGTCCGGTGAACTCGGTCAGCAGGGCAACGGCACGCTCAAGTTCGTCGCGGTCGAGCAGCGCGCCGGGTCATTGCTCAACGCCTTCGTGGCGACGCTTCGCGGTCGGCTCGGGCAAAAGAAGATGACCGGCATCCATGTCGAGGAGGCCGACGAAATCAGCATCGAGGGCGATTCGAGCCAGGTGATCCTCGACGGTGAGACCTTCAGCGCTGAGATCGGGATGCCGATCTTCCTGCGGCGCGCCGCGCCATTGTCGTTCGTCCGCCTCGCCGCCTGAGCCGCTAATGGACCGCCTGACCGCGCTGGTCGCCGCCGAACTGGCCGAGCCGGTCGATGCCAAGGTTGCGGCGATGGCCAAGGCGATTGCAGGGCAGCATGGAGAGGCAAGTCGCGCGATACTGTTTTACGGGTCGTGCCTGCGTGAGAAGAAACTCGACGGGCTGATGCTCGATTTCTATCTTATCGTGTCCGATTATCGGACCGCCTACGCAAAAAAATGGATGGCTGCCGCGAACCGCCTGATCCCGCCCAACGTCTTTCCCTTCGCCCATGAAGGCCTGGCGGCGAAATATGCGGTGCTGAGCGAAGCCGATTTCCTGCGGTTGAATGGGTCGAACACCCGCAACGTCTCGGTCTGGGCGCGCTTTGCGCAGCCGTCACGGCTGGTGTGGGCGGCCGACGACCAGGCGCGCGACACGGCGGTCGCAGCGGTGTCGCGTGCGGCGCCGACATTGCTGGGCGCCGCCGGGCGCGTTGCCGGGGAGGACTTGCTCGATTGGTGGCGCCGCGCATTTTCGCTGACCTATTCGGCCGAACTTCGTGCCGAACGCAAAGGTCGTAGCCAGTCGGTGGTGGACAGCGACCCAGATCGTTACCGCCGGTTCGGTGAGGCCGCAGCGCCGTTGGTCGGATCGAACGACGGCGCGTGGGGACGGCGGCGGATCGAGGGCAAATTATTGTCGGTGGCGCGCCTTGCCAAAGCCAGCGCGACCTATGCCGGCGGGGCGGAATATATCGCCTGGAAGATCAACCGCCACGCCGGGACGAATTTCCAATTGTCGGAGTGGCAGCGGCGCCATCCGCTGCTGGCGGCAGTCAGCCTGCTGCCGCGGCTCCTGAAATCGGGTGCGATTCGCTAGCTGCCTGATCGGATTGTCGACCGAGTGCGGCGGCGACTGCGGTGGCCAAAGCGGAAACGGTGAACGGCTTGCGGAGGAGCTCGTATCCGACCAGGTCGTCGCCCTCGCCATCACCGACATAACCGGTCACGAACAGCACGGCGACGTCGGCCCGCTTTTCCTTGATGATCTTGATCAGTTCGGGACCCGCCATCTCTGGCATGATGACATCGCTGATCACGAGGTCGAAGGTCTCGCGGTCGAAGGCCAGGATGGCTTCGGCACCGCTGGCGCAGGCGGTCGGCTGATAATCGAGATCCTCGAGCGCGCCGACGGTGGCGGCGCGAACACGCGGATCGTCCTCGACCAATAGAATGCGCGCGCCCGGGACTGTCGGCTCCATCTCGCGGCCACTTGTAGAGGTCTGCAACCGTACTGGCGCGCTCGCCCTGGTCCGCGGCAGGTAGAGCGACACGCTGGTGCCCTTTCCGACCTCGGTATCGATCCCGACCTCGCCCAGCGACTGGTGCGCGAAGCCGAAAATCTGGCTGAGGCCGAGACCGGTGCCCTTGCCGACCGCCTTGGTCGTGAAAAACGGCTCGAAGGCGCGCTCACGGACCTCGTCGGTCATTCCGCAGCCTTCGTCGGTGATCGAAATATTGAGATAGTCCCCCGGCTGGATGTCGCCGACCGCATTGGCGGTCATGGTGACGTTTTCCGACGCGATGGTCACCCGACCCTTGCCATCCATCGCGTCGCGCGCGTTGACGGCGAGGTTGAGAATGGCGTTCTCCAGCTGATGCGGATCGACGAACACGGGCCATGCGTCGGGCGCAAGCCGGGTTTCGATGCGGATCCGCTCGCCAAGCGTGCGGTCGAGCAGGTCGGACATGTTGCCGACCAGTTCACCGCTTTCGACCCGTTCGGGCAGCAGCGGTTCCGATCGGGCGAAGGACAATAAGCGACGGGTCAGCGCGGCGGCACGGGTCGCGCCTTCCATCGCATTGGTGAGGTGATGCATCACTTCCTTGCGCGGGCCGCTGAGGCGCCGGCGGGCAAGGTCGATCCCGCCAACGACGACCGCCAGCATGTTGTTGAAGTCGTGCGCGATGCCGCCAGTCAGCTGGCCGACCGCCTCCATCTTCTGGACCTGCCGAAGTTGGGCCTCGGCCGCCTGCCGCTCGATTGCCTCGGTCTTCAGCGCCTGGTTGGCTTCCCACAGCTCCTGCGTCCGGTCGCGCACCGCCTCTTCCAGTTGCGCGGCGCGGACGGCCTCGCTGTCGGCCTGGCGGCGCGCGGCGGCGTTCTGGCGGAGCGCCTGGACCGCGACCAGCCCGGAGAAGATCGCGCCCCCGCCGACAATTAGTCCGAGCCAACTGAGATAGTCGGTCAGCTTGTCGGCTTCGGCGGTGATGATCTGGCTCTGCGCGATCCGCGCCCGGAGCGACTCTCGTTCAGCCTGGGCGATTTCGTCGAGCTTCTTGTCCAGCGCTCCCTGGGTTTCGGTCTTGCCCGCTTCGTAGAAATAGGCCGTCCCGCCCGCGCCCTTGCCAAGTACCGCGGCGCGCGCGGGAAGCGACAATTCCTCGCCGCGCTTGCGAAAGATGCGCTGGACCTCGTCGACGCGCTCGCGTTGCGACGGATTGTCGCGCACCAGGTCCTTGAGGCGGGCAATCTGCGCCCCGGCAAGGCGCCACTGACTGTAATAGATGTTTCCGGTGGTCTCCTCCTGCTCGTCGAGCACGAAGCGGCCCAGCGCGGCTTCGGCGCGTGACGCGCTGGAACTGACGTTGCGGGTGACCAGCGCGACGTCGTAGGCCTGGCGTTCGGCCGCAAGCGCGGTTTCGCGGGCATCGTTGGATAGCGAGACGAGGACGACCATGCCGAGCAGGACGATCGTGGCGACGAAGGCGATCGCGGCAGCGCCGCCGCCTCGCCAGTCGAATGTGGGCTCGTCCCCGTCTTCCCTCATCGCGCCGTTCTAGTCCTTCCGCACGTCCAGCGAAAGAGTCCGCTGCGTCAGGCGATGCAGCCCGTGGACCGTCCGGCCGCTTCGAACATGCCGAGAATCTGGTCGACCTGGGCACTCGAATGTTCGGCGCATAGGGAGCAGCGCAGCAGGGTCATGTTGCCCGGCGTGGCGGGTGGCCGCGCCAGATTGACGTACAGCCCTTCGTCGAGCAGCGCCTCCCACATCATCGCCCCCTTCTCGAGGTCGGGCATGATCACGGCGATGATTGCCGACTGCGACGTCTCGGTACCGAGGGTGAATCCGAGCGCCTTCAGCCCGGCATGGAGCTTCTTGCTATTCTCCCACAGATGCGCGCGCTTGTCGGCCCCGTGCATCAACTTCCGGATCGATGTCGCAGCGGTTGCGACGACCGAGGGCGGTAGCGACGCGGTGAACACATAGGGCCGGCACACAAGCCGCATGATCTCGAACTTCGGATGGTTGGACACGCAAAAGCCGCCGACGGTGCCGACCGACTTGCTGAACGTGCCGATGACGAAATCGACGTCGTTGAGTACCCCCTGCGCTTCGGCGACGCCGCGGCCATGTTCGCCGATGAAGCCCATCGAATGGGCCTCGTCGACCAGCACCATGGCGCCCGCCGCCTTGGCGATCGCGACCATCTCCTTCAACGGCGCGATGTCGCCGAGCATTGAGTAGACGCCTTCGAGGATGACCAGCACGCCGGCGCCCTCGGGAATGCGCTTCAGGCGCTTCTCCAAGGCGTCGACATCGTTGTGACGAAAGGGGACGATATTGGCGTTCCCAAGCGCGCACCCGTCATAGATCGAGGCATGGCTATCGATGTCGAGAACGATATAGTCGTCCTTTCCGGCGATGGTGCTGATGATCCCGAGGTTGGCCTGGTAACCGGTGGAAAAGACCATCGCATGGTCCATCCCGTAGAATTCCTTCAGCGCAGCCTCGCAATCCTTGTGCGGCGAGTAGGTGCCGTTGAGCACGCGGCTGCCGGTGGTGCCCGACCCGAAGTCGTCGAGCGCCTTCTTGCCCGCCGCAATGACGTCGGGATCGAACGTCATTCCCATATAATTGTAGGTGCCGAGCAAAATTGTCTCGCGCCCGTTGCAGATGGCCACGGTGGGGGAAACGACGCGTTCCATCACGAGGTTGAACGGATCGGTCAGGCCGGTCGAAAGCAGCGCCTCGCGCTGGTCGATGAGCGGCTGGAACTTGTCGAACAGGTCGCCCATGTCAGGCGGCCTTCAACGCCGTCACCGCATCGACGAGTTGCCCCACGGTCTCGATCTCGGCCTGCTGGTTCATGGTGATGAGGATGTCGAATTCGTCTTCGATATTGGCGACGAAGTCGAGCACGGTCAGACTGTCCCACTCCAGATCCTGGGCGAAACGCGTGGTTTCGACGACCTCGATGCCCTTCTTGTTGAACGGCTCGATGAGGGTCATAATCCTCGCTGCGGTATCGTTGCGGTCGGTCATTGCGCGGTCCTACGGTGGGGCGTAGCCTTTCGCAATCGAATGGGGCGCAAAGAGGGCGGGGGCCATGACGGAAGTTCGTAAATTCGGCGGAGACGCGGTCCAGGCCATCCGAACCGCAAGCCTGGCGCAATATCATCTGTCGGCAATGGCCGACCGCAAGGCGAGCATGATGATGGGCGCTTCCTTCGTCGTGTTCACGATCTGCGTCGCCCAGGCAACGAGCCGCGGCCACCTGCCGCTTGCGCTGCTGGTGTTGGCCGTTTCGGCATTTCTCGCGGCGCTGATTTCGGCGATCGCGGTGATGCCGACGATCCATGCGGCCAAGGACGTACAGGGCGAGCGCAACCTGATGTTCTTCGGTGGTTTCGCGGAGATGAAAGAGGACGAATATGTTGCGGAGATGATGAACCGGCTGGCGGATCAGGAGCAGATGCTGTCGATGGTCGCACGCGACGTCTATCAGAACGGCCAGGTGCTGGCGCACAAGAAATACCGCTTGCTGAAATATGCATATTCGATTTTCATCATCGGCCTGGCGGCAAGCATGGCCGCGTTTTTGGCAGCCGGGATCAGGTGAGGACAATGAGCGAGGTCGAACCGACGCAGGAAATTGCCGCGCGGCCTAGGCTTGGCGATCCCGATTACGAATTCCCGAAGGAGGTTCACAACCTCCTGATGGCCGCCAATTCGACCAATATCACCCTGTCCGGAATGGCCGACAGCAAGGCCTCGATTTTGCTTGGCGCGAGCTTCGTCGTCTTCTCGTTGTCGATCGGCGACATCTCCGAGGGTAAAGCAAGCACGCCGTTGCTGGTGCTTACCCTGTTCTCGTTCATCGCGACGATTTTCGGCGTGCTCACTGTCAGGCCGAACAAGATGATCAAGTCCCGCGTGCCGATCCCCGGCAACAAAGTGAACATCCTGTTTTTCGGCAGTTACATCGATTGCCCGCGCGAGGAGTTCGTCGACGAGATGATGCGGGTGTTATCGAGCGAAGAGGAAACTTACCGCCGCCTGACCCGCGACCTATGGGACCACGGCCACGTGCTTCGTGATACCAAGTTCAAGTGGCTGTACTGGAGCTACACCTTTTTCTTCTGGGGCATGGCGGTGACCGCGGCGACCGTGGTCGGACAGCTCGTCTATAATATGGTGCGCTAGAGCAGCCCTTGGCGGCGATACCAGGCGGCCGTTTCTGCAAGGCCTTGCTTCGCGTGGATCTGGGCCGACCAGAAAGCGGGGTCGGGTGCCTTGCCGCGATCGACGACCCAGTCGGGATGCGCAAAGTAAGCGGCACGGTCGGGCGTGAGCTTGGCTTTCGTGCCCCGGAACAGCCGGTCGGCCCGCGCGCCCAGTGCGAGCAGCGCCCCGGGCATCGACACGGTGCGGACCTTGCGGCCAACCGCGTCGCCCAGGCCTTTGCCGAATTCGACATGCGAGAATCCGTTCGGATGGCCGTCGTCGGGTTCGAAGATGCCGGTCGGTCCATCCGGTCCAGAAAGCGTAACGAGCAATCGGGCGAGATCGGCGGCGTGGAGCAGCGACAAACGGCCCGGCGGCGGAAGCAGCACGAACCCGCGCTTGGCCATGCGGAACATCTCCAGCAATTCATGGTCCCCCGGGCCGTAAATGGCTGGCGGGCGGACGATGACGGTGGAGAGCAGGGCGGTGGAGACCAGTGCTTCGGAGCGGGCTTTCGATGCGCCATAGTGCGACAGTCCGGGCTCGCGGGCGGCGAGCGAACTGGTGTGAACGAAGCGCCGGACCTTGGCGACTTGCGCAGCCTCCAGGACATTCGCCGTGCCGGTCACGTTACCCGCTTCGAACCCCGCCGCGTTGGGGGCGTTGACCACCCCGGCGACGTGGATCACCGCGTCCGCACCGCTGACCAGCGACGCTAGAGCGGCGCGGTCGTCGAGCGATCCGGCGATCCATTCCACTCCCTGACGGGCATCCTGCGAACGGCGGGTGAGGGCGGCGACCGAATGACCTGCACCGATCGCCGCATCGAGCAGATGCCCGCCGACGAACCCGGTTGCCCCTGTAACCGCCAGTCGCACGGACTAGATCGGCGACCAGTCGGCGAGATGGTCGAGATCGCTTTCGACATCGCGGCCATGCTTGGCAGGGCCCATGGCTTCGGTCAGCCGGTCGAGCACCGCGTCGAGTCCGATTTCGCCCGCCGCGCTGATGGCGAAGACCTCTGCCCCGCTGGCCTCCGCAAGCTCGGCGGACAAAGCCGCGATCAGTTCGTCGTCGAGCGTGTCGATCTTGTTGAGCGCGATTACGACGGGCTTGTCGAGCAGGCCCTCGCCATAAGCGTCGAGCTCGTCGCGGACGATTCGGTAGCTCGTGGCGACATCGACGTCGTTGGCATCGACCAGGTGCAGCAGCACGCGACAGCGCTCGATATGGCCGAGGAAGCGGTCGCCGATCCCCGCGCCCTCGGCCGCGCCCTCGATCAGCCCCGGAATGTCGGCGACGACGAACTCGCGCCCGTGGTGGCTGACCACGCCGAGCTGCGGACGAATAGTGGTAAAGGCGTAGGCCCCGACCTTCGCCCCGGCATTGGTGACGGCGTTGATGAAGGTCGACTTGCCGGCGTTGGGCAGGCCCACCAGCCCGACATCGGCAAGCAGCTTCAGCCGCAGCCAGACGTACATTTCCTCGCCCGGCCAGCCGGTGCCGTGCTGACGCGGAGCGCGATTGGTCGAGCTCTTGTAGCTGGCATTGCCCCGACCGCCGTCGCCGCCCTTGAGGAAGGTGATCGTCTGCCCTTCCTTGGTGAAATCGGCCAGCAGGGTGCGTTCTTCGTCGTCGGCCAGCACCTGCGTCCCGATCGGCACCTTGACGATCAGGTCCTTGCCGCCAGCGCCGGTCATGTTGCTGCCCGCACCGCCCTTGCCGCGCGGCGCGCGAAAATGCTGGGTGTAACGAAAATCGATCAGCGTATTGAGCCCGGCCACGGCTTCGAAGATGATGTCGCCGCCCTTGCCGCCTTCGCCGCCGTTGGGGCCCCCGTACTCCATGAACTTTTCGCGCCGGAAGCTGACCGCCCCCGGCCCGCCCGCGCCGCTGCTGATGAAAATCTTCGCCTGATCGAGAAAATGCATGGTCGAGCCCTTAGCCGAGAGGGGTCCGGAAGGCGAGGGGAGCGCGGTTCAGGCTGGCCGACACGCCCGGCACACGCCCATCAGGCAGCGCGATACTTCGCTTCCGTCCTGTCCCCTGTGAGCGACAGGACCTGCGCCTCGGGATCGGATTCAGGCACCAGTTGCGGTCGACCGTAGAAGAAACCCTGTGCTTCGTGGCAGCCCTCGTCGAGCAGGATCGTTCGCTGGAATTCGTTCTCGACCCCCTCCGCTAGCACCGGCACATCAAGCGCGTTGCCGATGGCCACGATCGCACGGATGATCGCCCGCGATTCCGGTCGCCGTTCGGCATCGAGCAGGAACGAGCTGTCCATCTTGATCTTGTCGAACGGGAAGGCGTTCAGCGTCCCGAGCGACGAATAGCCCGAACCGAAATCGTCGATCGCGATCGACACGCCAAGCGCCTTGATCATCCGCAGGATACCGATCGCGCGGTCGCGGTTGGCGACGATCGCCGTCTCGGTGATCTCCAGTTCCAGGCGGCGTGCGGGCAGGCCGGTCGCAAGCAGGACCTCGTGGATCGAGCGGGCGAGGTCCCCCTGGTTGAGCTGAACCGCCGACAGATTGACGGCGATGGTCAGCTCATTGTCCCACGACGCGGCTTCGGCGCAGGCGGTCTTCAACACCCAGTCGCCGATCTTGACGATTTCGCCATTCTGTTCGGCGATGGCGACGAATTCGGACGGGGCGATGGCGCCATATTCGGGATGCTGCCAGCGCAGCAACGCCTCGTATCCGATCACTGCGCCGGTCCGGATGCAGGTTTGCACCTGATAGTGGACGGCGAATTGCTTGTCGTGGAGCGCCGTCCGGAGGTCGGACGACAAGGCACGCCGTTCGCGTGCGCGTTCGTCCATCGCCGCCTCGTAATGGCAGATGTTGGTGTTGGAATCGGCCTTGGCGCGATACATCGCAAGGTCGGCGTTGGCGATCAGCTGCTCCGACGACGTCCCGTCCGCGGGGTAGAGCGCGACCCCAAGGCTGGCGCCCGGCACGATGATCATGGTGTCGATCTTGATCGGCTGGGTCATGATCTTTTCGATCCGGTCGAGGAAGTCGCTGAGTTCGCTTGGATCGGTAAAACGCTTGGCGGCCACGAATTCGTCGCCGCCGAACCGCGCGATCACTTCGTCCTCGTCCAATTGTCGACGCGCACGCTTGGCAAGCTGGATCAGCAGGGCATCGCCCGTCGCGTGCCCGTGGCGGTCGTTGATGTCTTTGAAGCCGTTGAGGTCGATGCCGACGATGGCGATCTTCTCGTCCGCACCGTCCGCGGCAAGAATCTCTTCGTGGATCTGCTCGACGAAGGTGACGCGGTTGGGAAGCCCGGTCATCTCATCGTGCCGCGCCAGGTAAGCATTCCGCTTTTCCAGCTGGCGCTTCTCGACCAACTTGCCCTGGAAGACCTGCAGTGCGCGGGCCAGGTCGCCGATCTCGTCGGGCCGTTCGTCGCCGTCGATGGCGATGTCGAGCGATCCGCGCGCAAGATGATTGGTCGACTGTGTCAGCAACTCCAGCGGGCGAAGCGCGATCACGCGAAGCAGAATGATCATTAGCGCGATCAAGGCGGCGGCAAGGACGACGCTGGTCGCGATATCGCGCCGTATGTTCGCCGCCAATTCCGCACGTTCCGAGGTGAGATCGACCGATGCGCTGTACGCGCCGATCACTTCACCCGGCCGGATGCCCATCTTCGCAGCGTGGCAGCGGCCGCAATTTTCGGCGCGGGCAACCCCTTCGTCGAATACTACAGGCCGTGTTTCACGAAAAATGCCGTCGGTCAGGCGGCGCTGGATGGTGCCGCTCGTGATTGCGGCGCGATCGATCTGATCGTGCGCCAGCTCCAGGTCGTAACGATGTCCGGCGGCGTTGAGCGATCGCTGGAAGGCGATCACTTTGGGCCCCATCACGACCCACAGGCTGACGTCCGATCCGGAGTGGGAGAATTGATCCATGGTGCCGTTGAGCGTACCGATCGCGCCATCGCGGTCGTCGACCCCACGCCGGTTCCGCATCGCCTGGGTATGAACCGCGCTGAGCATGTCGAGTGCCGCCCCGGCGCGTTTCTCGCTTCCTTGTTCGAGCGCCGCTCGTTCGGCGGAGATGTTGCGGGCAAGCGCAATGAACAGGATCGCGATCACGCC
Source organism: uncultured Alphaproteobacteria bacterium (assembly GCA_963740965.1). Taxonomy (GTDB): domain Bacteria; phylum Pseudomonadota; class Alphaproteobacteria; order Sphingomonadales; family Sphingomonadaceae; genus Sphingomicrobium. The sequence goes on along the minus strand of CAVUFW010000001.1, from coordinate 14,255 downwards.
GATGCCGATGGCGATCGTGATCGTCCGCGACATCGAATGGCGAAGGGTCGTTCGCCTGATGGCATCGGCGATTTTACGAATGATCACGGTCACGAGGATCTCCATGACGGCCGACAACGTCGGTCGCTCCCGCGAGCGATTAAAGATTCATGCTGAAGCCGACGCTAAGCTGCCCACCATTTTGGACCAGATTGTCCGCAGACTGGCGGAAGGTCGGCGGCTTTCGGAAAGCAGCGCTGTGTCGATGGGCCGCACATCGGCAGGTTCGACCGATCAGCGCGCGGGGCGGCGGATGCGTGTTGATGATGCAACGATAATGGTTATCGTCCGATTTCATGGGCATGGACGACCATTATGCGACCCTGAGCGTCTCACGCGATGCCGAGATCGAGGCGATCCGGTCGGCGTATCGGGCGCTGATGCGGCGCTACCATCCCGACGTTAACCGCTCCCGTGGCGCGGTGGCGCGCGCCAAGGCCATCAATGAAGCCTACGCCTGCCTGCGCGATCCGTCCAAGCGCGCATCATACGATCGCGACTGCGCGGTGGGCATGACGCCCCCTCCGCGTCGCGCCTCATCGGCTAGTCCGCCCCCGCCGCCGCCGATGGACATGAACTGGACGGTGGCCGACGTCGGCGGTTGGCGCCGGCCGCGGCTGGGTCGACCAAGCTGGTGGCAGATGCTCGGGCTGGGCGGCGCGACGATCGTCACCGCGATCACCTTCAGCGCGACCTCGGCCACCCCGCCCAACCAGGTGGCAGGCGATATTACCTACATTCGATCGGTCGCGCCGGCGCCGCCGCAAGTGCAGGACAAGCGGACTCGATCTCGGACAACCACGGCGGACGACTAGCCCAGAACACGGCAATGTTTGCCCGGACATGATGCGAACCGGCTCGGGCTTCCTATATCGGCTGGATGAACACGCTGATCGTCTATTATGATGGGGCCTGCCCGCTGTGTTTGCGCGAGATTGCGCTGATGCGGCGGCTTGACCGGCGGCGTTCCATCGAATTCGTCGACGTCAGCCGCCCCGAGGCGGCGGCCGCGTGTCCGATCAGGCCGGCCGATCTGCTGGCGCGGTTCCATGCCAGCGAGGATGGCCACCTGCTGTCGGGCGCGGCGGCATTCGCGGCGATGTGGCGGGCGATACCCGTGCTCCGTCCGCTGGGACTGGCGGCGCGGGTGCCTGTCGTGCTGGCGCTGCTTGAGCGGCTTTACGTAACGTTCCTACGCGTTCGACCGCGGTTGCAGCGGCTGTTTGCCGATCGGCAGGCGGCATGAGGCCGCGCCCCGATGAGCCGCTCGCCGGGCAGGTCAGCGTGTGGAGCTTCCCGCGGCCGGCGATCGCCGAAGCCTGCCCCGCGCGCGTGACGATCGAGCATGTCGGGCATGTCATTGCGGATACGAGGGCGAGCATCCGCACGCTCGAAACGAGCCATCCGCCATCCTATTACATTCCGCCCGGCGACATCGCCCCCGGCGTGCTGCGGCCGGCGGCGGGCGGATCCTTCTGCGAATGGAAGGGGCACGCGGTCTATTGGGACGTAGTGCTCGACGATGTTGTATTGCCCAAGGTCGGGTGGAGCTATCCCGACCCCAGCCGCGCCTTCGCCGCCCTGCGCGATCATATCGCTTTCTATGCCGGACCGTTCGACCGCTGCACGGTCGACGCGCAGGTCGTGGTCCCGCAGTCGGGCGGTTTCTATGGCGGCTGGATCACCCCCGACCTGGCGGGGCCGTTCAAGGGCATCCCGGGCAGCATGGGATGGTGACGGCATGACCGAACACGGCGACAAGGCGCGGCAGCGCGCGGTGCCGAGCGGGCGATTGTCGCGCTTCGGCCATTTTGGCCGGTTGGCGGCGGGGCTTGCCGGCGGGATGGCGGCCGAGGGCGCGCGGCGCCTGGCGAGCGGCGAGCGCCCGCGACTGAGCGACATGATGCTCACACCGGCCAATGTCGGACGGGTGGCCGACCGATTGTCCCATTTGCGCGGCGCGGCGATGAAGCTTGGGCAGATGATATCGATGGACGCGGGCGATTTCCTGCCGGTTGAGTTGACGCAGATCCTCGAACGGCTGCGCGACAATGCCCATCATATGCCGCCGCAGCAGCTGCAGCAGGTGCTGGCCGCGCAATGGGGACAGGATTGGCGGCTGCGCTTCCGTCGCTTCGAACCGCGCCCGATCGCCGCGGCCTCGATCGGGCAGGTGCATCGCGCCACCACCCATGACGGGCGGGAACTGGCGATCAAGATCCAATATCCCGGCGTGCGCGAAAGCGTCGAATCGGATGTCGACAATGTCGCCACCCTGCTGCGCGTATCGGGTCTGCTTCCCGTGGAGCTGGACGTTGCGCCGTTGCTGGCGGAAGCGAAACGGCAGCTGGCCGACGAAGCCGATTACCGCCGTGAAGGGCAGCAGATGCAGCGCTTCGCGGCGCTGCTGGCCGATCATCCCGGGGTGGTGGTGCCGACGCTGGACACGGACTTCACTACCGATCGCGTGCTGGCGATGAGCTTCGTCGAGGGGCAACCGATCGAGTCGCTTCAATCGGCGTCACAGGAAAAGCGCGACGCGGCGATGCGGACGTTGATCGACCTCGTCCTTCGCGAATTGTTCGATTTCGGGGTGATGCAGACCGACCCCAATTTCGCTAATTATCGAATCCAGCCAGACACCGGGCGGATCGTGCTGCTCGACTTCGGTGCGACCCGGCCGGTGGGGACATCGACGGCGGCCGCCTATGGCGCGCTGCTTCGCGCGGGACTCGACCGGGATCGCGACGGCGTGCGCGAAGCGGCGATCGTGGCCGGTTTCCTGAACGAGACGGCGGGCGAGCGTCACCGAACCAGGATCGATGCGATGATCGATACCATCATCGGCGAATTGCATCGCCCGGGTCCGTTCGACTTCGGCGACCGGCGATTCGTCGGGACGCTGAAGGACGACGGACTGCAGGTCGCCGCGGACAAGGCCGCCTGGCACATTCCGCCGACCGACATCCTGTTCGTTCAGCGCAAGATCAGCGGGACGGCGCTGCTGGCCGCCAGGCTTGGGGCACGGGTCGATGTGCGGTCGCTCGCGGCGGCACATCTTGGCAATGGAATGCCGGTGATGTCAGCCGCCTGATCCGGGGCCGACGACCGCCGCGATCTGGCGCACCGCCATGTCGCGGATTTCGGATCGGGGCTGACCAACCCCTTCGGCAACTTCCTTGCCTACCAGCGAGTCGCCGATCGCCAGAAGCACCAGTCCCAGCGTTACCTTGTCCATCGGGCGGGTGTCGCCGGCAGTTCGGAAGTCGGCGACGATCGCGGCGATGGTGTCGATCACCGGCTTCAATGCATCGCGTTGACGGGTGAGGGCGATCCAGCCGATCAGCTCCCCCGCGCCCTGGTCGGCGAAAGCATCGAACATGGCATCGACCACATCGCGTTCGGTGGCCAGGCCCTGGCGGCGGCGGGCAATCGCGCCGTTGATCGATGCGGAGACGGTGGCGGCGATATCCTCGGCCAGCGCGCGATGAAGGCCGGCGACCGATCCGAAATGGTGGAGCAGATTGGCGTGGGTGCGGCCGACCTTGGCGGCGACGGCCTTGAGGGTGATCGCGGCGGCGCCCTGATCGAGCAGCAGCGCGCGCGCAGCGGCGACCGCGGCGGCGCGGCTCTCCTCCTGCGTCAGGCGTTTACGGTTTTGCAAGGTTATTGACATTTATGTCAGTTAGGACCACATTTCACGTTCAAACCTTGGAGTGCTTCGATGATTGCGGCAAGTGATACGCGCAGTGTGACGCCAATCGATCTGACCATTACCCCCCGCGACCGGCGCTTCGGCCGCGAGGCCGCGACTCCGCGGTTGTGGCATGGCGGGCGGGTCGAGGCGACCGCCCTCTACAATGCGCTATCGGCAACCTTCCCGGTCGGCGAGGCGTTCTTCGTCGAAAGCGTCCGCGCCTTTCGCGATGGCGCCAATCCGAAACTGGCGGAGGACATCCGGAATTTCACCACGCAGGAAGTGGTCCACAGCCGCGAGCATCTGGCGTTCAATCGCCGGGCGGCGGACTCCGGCTACGACCTGACCGCGCTGGAGGCGCAGGTCGAGAAGCGGCTGGCGGTGACGCGCGGAAAGCCCAAGATCGTCAGTCTGGCCGCAACCATGGCGCTGGAGCATTTTACCGCCATCCTCGCGCATGAATTGCTTGCCGATCCGCGGCACCTCGAAGGCGCTGATGAGGCGACCGCGAATCTGTGGAAATGGCACGCCTCGGAGGAAATCGAGCACAAGGGCGTCGCCTTCGATACCTGGCTGCACGCCACCAAGGACTGGACTAGCGCCAAGCGCTGGAAGGTGAAGTCGCTGGTCATGCTGTACGTCACGCGCAATTTCATCGTCGACCGCACCTTGGGCGCGCTGGAGCTGATGCGGCAGGACGGGGTCACGGGACCGCGCGCATGGGGCCTGTTGGCAAGGTATGCGCTGCTTTCGCCCGGCATGATGCGCAAGATTTTTGCCGCCTGGATGGCCTATTTCCTGCCGGGATTTCATCCTTGGTCGATCGACGATCGGGCCCTGATCGCTGACTATGAGGCGACGAGCGGAGCGGCGTTCGACAGCGTCAAGAAGGTGCGGCGGGCGGCGTAGGCTTTAGCTCCTCCCCCACTCCTGGGGGAGGTGTCGGCAAAGCCGACGGAGGGGGCCCGTCAGACGAAGCAGTGCCCCCTCCGGCGCTTCGCGCCACCTCCCTCAGGAAGTGCTGGGGGAGGGGCTTTGTTACGCCGCGATCTTTTCCTGTGCCACCGCGAGCGATTTCCAGCACAGGCGGGTCATTGCTTCGGCACCGCGCGCGCAGCTGTAGCGGGGGGCGGCGATTCCGGTCGGATGGAAACCGAGCTTTTCGAGCACCCGGCCCGACGCCGGATTGTCGATGAAGTAGCTCGCCTCCAGCCGCGACAGGCCAAGCGCAGCCGCAATGTCCAGCAAGGCCATGCCAGCCTCGGTCGCGAAGCCGCGGTTCCAATGGTCGCGCGCGATCCAATAGCCCATTTCGACCGCGCCGGAGGGCCGGCGACCAAGCCCGCAGGCACCGACCAGCCGCGGATCGGCAGTGGTGCGCTCGTAGATCAGGAAGCTGGGCAGCACCGGATCGCGCGGGGACGCCAGGAACGCTTCGGCATCGCGCAGGGCATAGGGCCAGGGCGCGGTGGCCAGGTTGCGGACGATCGATTCGTCGGCAATCGCCTGCGCCAGAGCGGGGGCGTCTTCGGCCCAGCCGGGTCTCAGCAGTAAATGCTCGGTGCGCGCGAACATGGTCAACTTCCTTCTCCTTCGCACCGCCCGCTACCGGCGGTCGGTGACAGTTTCGGGAGAAGATTTTGACGCAAACAAAAAGGGAGGAGAGGGGGCTTCCCTCTTCTCCCTTTTCAGATCCTTGTGAGACCTGTCTTGGGCTGCCCCCTCCCGGGAGCAGTCCTTTCTCGACCGATCCCGCCTATTTGGTCGCCGTCGTCGGCATAATCGCTTCCACGTGGACGTATTTGCGACCCAGCTTGCCATCGCGAAACGCGACACGGCCGTCGGTAAGCGCAAAAATGGTGTGATCGCGGCCCAGGCCGACATTGTCGCCCGGATACCACTTGGTGCCGCGTTGACGCACGATGATGTTGCCGGCGCGAACCGCTTCGCTGCCGAACTTCTTCACGCCAAGACGCTTCGATTCCGAGTCGCGACCGTTGCGCGAGGAACCGCCTGCTTTCTTATGTGCCATCGTACTGTCTCTTACTTCTTGGGTTTCGCAGGCGCCTTGGGAGCAACCTTCTTCGCCGCGTCCTTAGCAGGTGCAGCATCATTTGTCGACGGAGCGGCCTTGGCGGCCGGCTTTTCGGCCTTCGCGGCTGGCTTTTCGGCCACAGACTGGTCGGCGGGAGTGTCAGCCTTGGTCTCGACCTTGGCGGACACTTCGGCCTTGGCCGGCTTGGTTTCCGCCTTCTTGTCGGCCTGCTTGCCGCCGATCGACACGATCTCGATGATCGTGTGCTGCTGGCGATGGCCGGCCTTCCGGCGATAATTATGACGGCGGCGCTTCTTGAACACCGTGACCTTGTCGGCCTTCGCCTGCGCGATCACCTTGGCCACCACCGTAAGCCCGGCGGTCGACTTCAGGTCGCCGCCTTCACCGGCAAGCAGGACGTCGGTGATGTCGAACGTGTCGCCCGCCTCACCGGCCAATTTCTCGACGACGATCTTATCTCCGGGGGCGACGCGATATTGCTTGCCGCCCGTGCGCACGATTGCGAACATTGGCTTCTTTCCAAAAAAATGCGTGACCGCGCCGAAAATGGCCGCGAAAGCCAGGCTCCGCGCGGAAAGCGTGCCGACTAAGCGGGGCGGTCGGCAGTGTCAATGGCGGCGTCCCGATACGAACGGCCCGGCCGGGCGCTAATGGCGCAGCTTGCTCCGCAACCGATAGCGGGCGCCGTCGAAACGATCGAACAGGCCGTCGATCGCCGGATGGTCGACCTCGCCGCCGTCATCGTCGGGCACCAGATTCTGCTGGCTGACATAGGCAATATAGCTCGAATCGGCATTTTCGGCGAGCAGGTGATAGAACGGCTGATCCTTGGGCGGACGGAGGTCTTCCGGGATCGACTCATACCATTCGTCGCTGTTGGCGAACTCCGGATCGACATCGAAGATCACGCCGCGGAAATCCAGCAGCCGATGACGCACGACTTCGCCGATGCCGAAGCGGGCCGAGGGCATGGAAGAACTGAAGAGATTGGCCATAGCCCTAAAATAGGGGTCCGTTCGTCAGAGGCAAGCGGCTCTTGCGTGACATGGCTGTCAGGGCGCGATCCTTTCGCCCCGCCAATCGAAGCAGTGACCGCTGTCGGCGGGCGTGAGGCGATCCAACACGTCAAGCAGCGCGGCGGCGCTTTGCCCGGGGCTGAGCAATTGACCCTCGGCCATTCCACGCTGGAACGGCGCACTGAGCGCTGTGTCGACCGTGCCCGGGTGCAACGCGACGGCGATCGTGTCGGGTCGTGTCCGCGAAAGCTCGATCGCCAGCGTACGGACGATCTGGTTGAGCGCCGCTTTCGACGCGCGATAGCCGAACCAGCCGCCGAGCCGATTGTCGCTGATCGACCCGACACGCGCGGAAAGCGCGGCGAAGGTCGCGCGGCCCGAGGGACGCAGGAGGGGCAGGAAATGGCGCGCGACCATGGCGGGACCGATGGTGTTGACCCGGAATATGCGTTCGAGCGCTTCCCCGTCGAGCTGGCGGAAGGTCTTTTCGGGGGCGAGCCCGGGGCCATGGAGGATCCCGCTGGCGATGACGATCAGGTCGAAGGGCGCACCGTCGGCGAGCGCGGCGGCGGCTTCGGCAATCGATCGATCGGAGCCAAGATCGAGTGGCGGCGCGCTTTGCCGAGACAGGCGAACGACCGTCGCGCCGCTCGATTCGAGGGCATCGGCCAATGCCCTGCCGATCCCTCCGCTGACCCCGATCACGATCGCTTTCATCTGGAGCGGGGTGAAGCGGCGGGAACCTCTTTGCAAGTCGGAACAGCGCTGCTAGAGGCCGCCGCGACCTGACGTCGGCGCCAATGCCGACCAGCGTATCTGTCTTGCGGAGAGATGGCTGAGTGGTCGAAAGCACCGCACTCGAAATGCGGCGTGCCCGTGAGGGTACCCAGGGTTCGAATCCCTGTCTCTCCGCCACACAGTATTGTTTTTATTAAGTTTTCTTGCCTCATATGGGTTCATTCCCATATTGGCTCCCTGATAGAAGGCTCGCTTGAGCCAACTGCATGCCTGTCGTTCGGTCCGCCTTTCAATTGACCAAAAAGCGGATAGCCAACCGTTCTCATTTTGTTCCAATTAGGCGGAATGAAAATCGATGATCCCTCCGACAATGGAGGAAGAGGCTGGAGGCGGCCAAATGGCGACGAGGTTGCAAGCCTCGCTTATCTCGCCATCCGATTGGCACGCAAAAACATTAGAATCGATTTATCAGGGCGTGATGCCGCCAAGGCCGATGCAGCGGCAAAGACGCTTGCTGAGGCCGTTTCCAGCCGATTGGGGGCCTATCCCATCTTTGGACCCGACCGAGCGGCTGGATCGCATTCAACGGGTGGACAGCCCGATGTCTAACGGCAGGTACGGATGAAGGCCGACAGATAGCCAAACGGCAACTATGGGTGGACAGCGGACACTAGCCGTCATTCCCGCGACAAAATAACTTCGATTCACATTTCCCTTCTTATCGAACTCAAAACTAATGTCGGGACAGCGCACATTTTGAGGCATGTGGCCTACGTGAATTTCTGCATCCGTGTCAGGTGGCATTGGCTCTCGGTAACCAGAGAACGACCACTCGCCATACTCACTTCCCACGAGTGAAAACCCTGAGCACGGTAGCAATACAAGCGGACGGCCGCACATTGGGCCGTTTGAGTGCACGTGACTAATCAGGAGGAACGTAGAGGCCCGGAATGTCGGCAACGTCCGTTGATGTATTGCTTTTCATCGTAGTTCGAAGATGCGGATTGCGAGGGAGCGGCGGCGAGCGCCACCATGAAAGCCAATGATTGCATCCAAGCGACATAACAGCAAACCTCCTAGTGTCCGCAATGGGTCAACGGCTGACTGGCTGTTAAACAGCAGCGCAACGGGTGGAAAACGGACCTTAGCGTATTGGCGGTTCTGCAGCTTTGGGCGTCCACAACCATAACACCGCCCTCCATATGCGCGCTGAGCAGGGGGGACAGCCCGCCCTGACATCCGAGAGGCGCATTTAGTCGGGCTGTCGCAATCACTCCTTGCCCTGTCCGGCCATCATGGGCCTTGGCTAAGACGATGAGCCTATCCGAAGTCCATCTTGGATTGGGAAGTGTTCCAAACCCCGACGACCGTTGCCTCAAAAAAGGTGACGATTTCGGCCATCGGTTAGGCCACAGTCCCGCTTGCAGTATCGCCATGACCACGAGCAGCGCAGCCAAACAGCCGAGCGTAATGACGCCTAAAAATACTCGCCGACCCCATACCATCGCCAAACTATGCTCGCCGTCTCGAATGTCCGCAATGGGTCGAAAGCGGACTGTCCGCTTTTGACAGCAGAAAGGTCGAAAGCGGACATTAGCTTAGTTCTTCGTCCAACACCTTCGCGATCATTCTCACATACCGGCTGGCCGCCATCGCTTCTGCCGATCGCCCGCCATGCTTCCACGCGTTACGGTTTCCTAGCGGCGGGCCGGGGTTCATCCCGCCGTGCATCCGACATCGCCGCTTGCCTTTCACGGCTGGGGATTGGCACTCCATCCCTGAGCGGGTCCGGGCCAGACAGCGCGGCGCTTGGGCCAGCCGCACCGGTTGCATCGGATTGTCCGTCCGTTTTTTCATTTTCTATCCCCCCGGTATGATTGTGGAAATGGCTTCCGTCACTACGGCTTGCCCGCCCTCGTTTACGTGAACATGCCGCACGGTCTGCTCTCGTGGCTGGTGAAGCTTGGCGATTGCCTCTAGCGATGCGCGGCAGTTGGATTGGGCTTTGAACGCCAGCCGCGCATAGCGTTCGGTCGCTTGCGGATAGTCACCCATATTCATCGCGGCGCGACGGGCGAGTTCCGTAAACATCGCATCCAGTGACAGCGCCTGAGCCATCAAAAGCTCGCTGGCCAAGTCGAGTTTGCCGCCAGTGGCTTTGGCAGTTTGGCTCTGAAGCTCTTTGGCAAAAACGTCGAATTGTGGGTCGCCTAGCATCTTGCCCATCATCTTGGCGGATACGCTTTGGGCCAGGACGCCATGTCGCAGGTACGGGCTGACCCAGAGGCGGGACGTCGTTGAGCTTTTGGACTCGCTCTCGAACCCTTCAATTATGAGTTTGGGCGGGCCAGCCGGTTTCTTATTTGCCATGCGATGCGCTCCCGTTGGATTGTGATCGCGCTTTGCGACCAATGTTCTGCGAGGTGCTGCAGCGTCAGCCGATCACGCGCCCGCCCGCCTGAACCTTGGGCAGGGCCATGCCGATCGCCTGTGTCGGGCACAGGCCCTTCAAAACATAGTTGAACGCCGCCACTAGGTTGGCCGCGTGAAACTCCGGATTGCTTAGCTCGATACCCAGCCGCCTGCCGATCGGCTTGCTGCAAATGACGTTCTCTTTGTACGGCCTGCCGGTAATCGACCGAAGCCATCGCAACTGAAGGCGCTTTAGCCGTTATCTAAAATCCGGCTGGCACGTGGGCAAGCAAATGGCAGTGGCCGTCTTTTCGCCGCCCGCTTTCGTGTACCCGAAAAGCGCATGTTGTACGACTGCCAAATCGGACGATCGCTTTGCTAAGCAAATCGACAAATCTGCCGGTCGCCCAAACCATTTTGGCCAAAGGGATGCCAGCCAGACTGCCAGTGGATCGTAATCATTCGAGTAAATGGCAGTCCGATTGCTCGTGCATGCGCCATCGCGGCAATCAGGTTTCTGACCTGAGCCAATGTCAGCGCCTCGCTTTCGCGATCGGCACGGTTACGCGCACCGCCGCGTTCCCCAGTGCGAGACAAAAGGACTGCACCACCTAAGAGTAAGTTACTTATTGCAAGCCGTGGGCCATTTTTTGAGATTGGCGTATTTCCGGGCAAATCCCGTTTGTGCCCAAGCTGTGAAACTTCACCGATTTCGCCGAAGCGTGAAGTTTCAAACGTGGCGTCGAGACGGTTCGTAACGGCGAGGTTCATGAGGCGCTCCCAATGTTCAATTGAGGGAGCTTGGCGTGCCTCAGTAAATTGGCGAGCCACTCCGCTTGAGAGTCCGTAAGCGGAGAAGGGATCAACAGCGATATGGCCCAAGAATTGGCCCGCTTTCCGCGTTAGTCTGTAGGGTCCGCTCAGCAAGGCGATTGCCGCGTCGCGGTGGCTATCGAACGGCTCGGCTAGCGGCTCTAAGTGAGCCACGGGCCAGAGGTGATGAACTCGCTTGGCCATCGTCACGCTCCCGGCCGATAGGTGGGGAGCGAAGCCATGTAATTTTGCAGATCGGCGAAAGAAATTAGTGTCCGCCGACCGGCTTTTCGTGCGGTGAGATCGCCTCGCTTTAGCGCTTCATAAATCGCGGTTCGGGACATACCTGACGCCTCGACGGCGTTTGGTATTGTTAGTGAAATGGGGAATTGCATTGGACGGTATCCCACAAGGTCCAAACACGATTGCTGGAACGTTGCGGGAAATCACTTAGATGACTGCAGTTCGGCTTACGCACTAATGAATTTCAGGGGCGGTTTTGAACCTTTGAAATTTCTTAGAATTGCGCCCCCGCAAATATATAGGCCGATTTCGTCCCTAATCGGCACCCTTTATCGTGGCGGACAAGATTGCCCCCAATCCACTGCTTGCTAATTTTGGAGAACTTCGGGGGGTTATAAATGCCGCAAGGCCCCCGTTGCGAACGACGTCTTCGACTTGTGCAAAGCTCATTGCAGAAGGCGGGGGAACTCCTTCTCTCGCTTCATAGTCCGCTACGGTGGCTCGGGCCTGAGCGAGGGCTAGTCCCCAAGTTTCGCGAGACTGTGCATCCGGCAGGCTTGCAAGCGCTTCGAGGGCCCTGATGTGTGCCGCAAATGGGTAATTTTCGAGGCTTGCAATTTTAGCTGCCACCAGTGTCAACCACTGTCGGCCGTAGGGTCGTTTCGAAAGCTTTCGCTCGATCCGCTTGTGCGTCGAAACTACGCTATGGCCAGGGTTGCGCTCAGCGAAGAGTTTGGCGATCGCGTAGTTTGAGCGTTCTTGAAGAGGGTCTTTCCCGTCGAGCCAATCCCGCGCATCAGATTCTATAATTTCTCTCAATTCGGGCCAGTCCGGCTCTCTTTTACGACCGCGCTTAGCTTTGGTTGCTTCCTTCACCGCAATTTTCACGGCCTCCGGGCCATAGCGCGAAATTGCCCGCCGAATGTCATCGCCAGCACTTGGCCCAACTAGATCCAAATGAGGCTGACCATGGGCCGCAAGCGCTCCAAGCTGCGCCTGTCCATGCGATTTCTTGTCTGATTGATTTGCCATTACCACTCCCACGCGGTTCCCATTTTTCGGGGAAACGCGTGGGACGCTGGCGCTTATCGGCCGGCCAGCCTATCCCCGGAAATAACTATGAGAACAAAACAGGAAAACACAATACCGGACGAATGTCTGCTTTTCGACCCATTGCGGACATTCGTTGCGTGCGCGACTTATCGTAGCAGACGTTTCACGGATAACGAAAGTTCCCGCCCTTGTTGCATGCACCCATGTTGGTCGCCTTCGCCCTTGCCCTCCGCGTCACCCGCGTATTCGCTCCTCTAAAATAGTTGTTTTAGCCGGTGACGGGCACAGTTGAACGCTACTTTGGCGTTCCCCAGTTTCGATCGACTTTGAGAACAGTCGATAATCTGAAACTGAAGCACCGCCCTAGCAGTGTTTACACGGGAGAAGGGATTACTTCTCGAACCGAAGTCTTTAAGGGGCGAGGTGTGGAAATCGTAGTGGTATTCGATCGGCGGGGCAAAATCCTGTATCCGGACAAAATCGCCGAAAGCCTTGGACCAGCGAGGTGTTAGGATCGGCACTTCTCTCGCGAAAGTCCAGGCCCTCTGGCCATGTGGAAAGCTATACTACGGAAAAAGTATTGAGGGTGGGGCACCGATTCGCGACGGTTCATGACCGGGACAAACGTTCTTTTCGAGATGACGGACGGAGTCGTTCGATCAATTATCGAAACTGAAGGTCCAAATGATTAAAATCGTGAACTTTAGCACTGCGGACGCTCAGATAGATGAACTGTCCAGCGAAGGCTGGTTAGGACTAAGGTTTACCCGCAGTCCGCTTTCCACCCTTGATTGCCGTTTAACGGCTGGTCGGCTTTCGACCCCATTGCGGACATTCCACCAGAATGCGAGCATGGCCGGCATGTGGCTTACTCGTTATAGCCAGTGTGTGGGTTTCTTGAAATGTATTGTGCAGGGCATGTCGCTTAGGTATCCGAGCCTCCACTGCAATGGGTCGATCGGCGACGGCGAACGTTGGCGTAGGTGTGGTTCAAATCACCTTATCTCGTCCATGACGATTTACGTCCCGAGCTTCGACACAAAATCAATGCGATCGCGCAGGTGTGCCGATGGATAATGACCTATTAGCACCTCCATACATATCCATAATTTAATGTTGGTGCAAAACTGATCCTAAAGATGTTCACAGTGCCCAATATTCTACTGATGGGTCCGTACACTGGCCCAGTGGCTAACCCTATCAGCGACGCCGAACGCGGCGTCCTTTGCGAAAGTCGAAGCTTCGACCTCCAGCTTGTTGGTAGGTCACAAAAAAGCAATTCCGCTAGCTAACTTGAGCCCAGCAACCTCTAGTTCTTCGCTCTGCCGCCCTTCTGCCGTCGAAGCAGAACCCGATCACCCATGCCCTACTAACAAATAGCTAGCCTCTGTCCACTTTCCACCCATAGCGGACATTAGGCCGCATCTGCATTGTTCGCGATCCGGATCGGCGTCACCGTTGCGCCAGCCGCGTTCTCGCTCGCACAAAAAGCTGCCCATTCGTCCATTAGCCGCCGCCGCCGCTTTTCGAACATGTCGCCGCGCCGATAGGCAGCCTCTGACTTGTTTCCGATAACATGGGCCAGCGCCATCTCACAGACCTCGTGAGCGTAGGCGGTGCTCTCCGCTGCCCAGTCCCGAAACGTCGATCGAAAGCCGTGAACGGTGCAATCCTGTTTCATCCTCCGGAGCAGCATCGACATTGCCATCGAGGAAAGTTTGCCGCCCTTGTCCGATGGGAAGAGGCTGACTTTGTCCAACGGCTGGACGGCTTTCAATATCTCGACGGCACGCGGCGAAAGCGGAACGCGATGCTCCTTGCCCGCCTTCATTCGCTCGGCTGGTATCGTCCAAGTAGCGCGATCCAGATCAATCTCGCTCCAAGTCGCCCCCAATACCTCGCCGGTGCGCGTGGCAGTGAGGATAGCGAACTCAAGCGCATTTGCCCGCCATGGCGTCACGCTCGCGCAATTCACTCAGGAACGCTGGCAGCGCGTCATAAGGCATCGCTTTGTGGTGACCATGCGAGAGGCGAGAGCGGGCAGGCAGGATTTGCGCCAAGTGGCCACGCCAGCGGGCAGGGTTTTCCCCTTCGCGATAGCCGCGCGCTTTCGCTAAAATTGAGAATGGTTTCGATCCGGCCCCTTATGCGGCTGGTCGTCTCAGGCTTGGCCTTCCAGATCGGCTCC